>NZ_BAAAZJ010000017.1:0-70712 GCF_039536845.1 Chryseobacterium ginsenosidimutans | reverse complement strand
ACAGTGAATTAGCTTACAAGGATAACCTTACTTTCGTGATCTATGACAGATACGGAAACAAGATATTCACAGGGGATAAATTCAACAATTACAAATGGGACGGTAAACATTATGACAAAAAATTAGTGACCGGAACCTATTGGTATCACATCAACTGGAATGAACCCAATAAAAACAAAACACCAATCAAATACACCGGTTGGATTTTAGTCAAAAATATAGACTAACACTTCTTAAATAAATTTACAAACCACGATTTTTTTCAAATCGTGGGTTTTTATTACTAAAAGTTAATAAAAAAAGAATTTAATAAAAATTTCTATTATTTTTGCAATAATCCTAATTCCATATTTATGATAAAATTTCTACTAACTTTTGTATTAATGTTCCTTAGCATTAATACCCTCTTTGCACAAAGGGATACAGACCACTGGATTGCACCTTATTATGCATCCACCTCAGGATATACCAATGCGGTATATCTGTCAACGGACTCTACAACTCCTTTTGATGTCAAGATTTACAACAATAACGTTCTGATTCAGACCGTTACTATCAGTAAAGGGAATCCTCAGTCTTACACGGTCGCTGCCAATTTAATTGCAGCAACTGTCACTTCTGAAGCTCTTCAGGTTATCAACAAAGGATTATACCTAAAAGGTGATAAACCTTTTTACTGTACCTTAAGATCTGCTCAGGGATCTCACGGTGAGATTATCACCTCAAAAGGAAAAGCCGGAATCGGTAAATTATTTTATGTTGCCAATCCTCCTAATACAAGTGCAGGAACCGGTACGGCAAACAACTTCACAGCAGGAATTCTGGCAACTGAAGATAACACTCAGGTTACCGTTTCCTGGACAACCACAGGATTAGTCTTTTTGGGAGGAACTCCAAATGGACCGAGTTCTCATACTTTTACTCTAAATAAAGGACAGTCATATCTTATGGCAGGAAACAATGGTACTCCTGCAAACCTTACTGGGTTTATCGGAGCCAAAGTTGTTTCGGATAAGCCTGTAACCCTTACCAATGGGAGTTCCAATGGTAACTTTGGCGCTTTAGGCTCAAGTGGTTCAGATTTAATTATGGACCAGTCGGTTCCCGTAGAAAGGTTGGGAAATACCTTTGCCATGGTAAAAACAAGATCTACCGCACCCGCTGAAAATATGGAGGGCGGAATTGTCATTGCTACAGAAGATAACACAGAAATCTATATTAATGGTGCTACTACACCTATTGCAACCATCAATGCGGGTCAATGGTACAGAATTAATGAAACCAATTATATTCAACAAGGAGCAGGAAGCGGGCATTTTAATATGTTTATTTCTACTTCTAAAAATGTATACATATATCAGTTGGTTGGTGTAGGTACAGAAAACAACACGGGAGGATACAACTATATCCCGCCGTTGAACTGTTTCTTACCCAGAAAAATTGATGAGATCGGAAAAATTAACGAAATGCCTAGTGTAACAGGTATTACACTAAAACTGAATATCTTAACAGAAGCCGGAGCCGCTGTTACTTATAGTACTAATGGCGGAGCACCGACAACTCCAACTCCTGCACAAGGTCCTTACCCGTTAACAGGAAATACAAACTGGGTAACCTATGCAATTACCGGAATTACAGGGAATGTAACTGTAAATTCAACAAAAGCGGTAACTGCCGGAGTAAACGGTGGATATAGCACGGCAGGATATGGTGGATACTTTGCAGGATTCTCTTCTATCCCTTTGATTAGCAAGCAAACAGGCGACTGTATCCCGGGAATTATTCTGGAAGTGGATGACAGCTATGAAACGTATCAGTGGTATTTAAATGGAAATCCAATTCCGGGGGCTACTACAAATAGCTACACTCCTATCACTGCAGGAAACTATACGGTAAGAATCACAATAGGATCTTGTCCTCCTGCAGTAACTCCTGTTTATAAAGTGTTTACATGTCTTCACCAGTCGACGCAGGCTCTGACGGTTTGTGAAGGATTCAAGGCAGTTGTTCCTGCATTTACGAATTCTACTCAGACTTATGTGCCAAGTACAGTAACAATTATTACCCCTCCAACAAACGGAACAGTAGTAGTAGATCCGAATGGTGTAATTATTTATACTCCAAATTTCGGATTTGCAGGAACAGATACTATGGTTTACAAATTCTGCGGAAACGATCCCGAATTTACAGATTGTGAACAAATAACTTTGACTTTCACGGTTTCGGAAAGCCCGGTTGTGACTGAAGCAACTTTAAGATCTTGTTTCATTCCAACGAATCCGGCAACAGGTTTATTTAATTTAACAACAGCCGGAGTAACAGTAAGCACCGGAATTATTAAACAATACTATCCATCTCCAACTGATGCACAAAACGGAACAAATGAAATTTTGAACCCTTTAAATTATATTGCACCAAACGGGGTTGTTTATATTAAAGTAAGCAACGCAAACGGATGCTTCAGAATTGCAAAAGTTACATTAATTGTTCTTCCTCCGGTTTATTCAAATATTTTAGAAGATAAAATTATTTGTATGGAAGACAAAACAACGTTGGATGCAGGTCCTGGGTTTACAGCTTATAAATGGAGCACAGGAGCGACAACTCAAACGATCAGTAATGTAGCAGTAGGTACATATTGGGTTGATTTGAAAACAGGAGAATGTACAACAAGACAAACTGTAAAAGTATATGCTTCTGAACAACCTGTAATTTCTACTATTGATATTTCAAACAATACAGTTACTGTAAACGTAGTAGGAGGAACTGCCCCTTACAAATACTCAATAGATAACATCAACTGGCAGGATTCTAATGTATTTAATAATGTTCCGAGAGGAAATAATACTTTCTATGTGAAAGACGATTACGACTGTAATCCTATTGATGTGGAAGTTACGGTTCCTAATTTAATCAATGTAATTACTCCGAATGGAGATGGTGTAAATGATGTGATTGATTATTCGGAATTATCCCACAAACCGAATCTCGTATTTAATATTTTCGACAGATACGGAACTAAAATACACGAAGGAAATAAAGCCAACGGATACAAATGGGACGGTGCAGTTGGTGGCAAAAAAGTACCTACCGGAAACTATTGGTTTGATATCAGCTGGAACGAACCAAACAGCAAGCAAACTCCAATAAAATACTCAGGATGGATTCTTGTTAAAAACAGAGATTAATACTATTTATCATACATTATTAAAAACACAGTTTTAAAACTGTGTTTTTTTTGTGCTTTTTATAATATTTTAGAAATAAAACTCTATTTTTGTCAAAAACTAATCACATAACTATGAGAAAACGACTCTATTTCATACTCTTATTTGTTTTTGCATTCATTCATCTTTCGGCACAAAGGGATACTGAACATTGGTTTGCCCCTTTTTCGTCTGCCAGTTTATCTTTATCAAGTGCAAAACAGGCCGTTTATCTTTCTACAGATTCCACCACCCCTTTCAATGTTGATATTTATAATAATAATGTAATCATTACTACGGTAACAATAAGTAAGGGCAATCCACAGTTTTATTATATCAATACAACAGATATGATAGGATCTACCGCGGCAGATCTTTTCGCTGTTGGTACTAAAGGGCTTTATCTTAAAGGGACTAAACCTTTCTTTGCAACGTTCAGATTTACGGTTCCTGCACATGGCGAAATTTTAACATCTAAAGGAAAAGCTGGGATTGGAACTAAATTTTATGCTGTTGTTGCCCCAATTACCAATGCAAGTTCAGGGATGAATTACACAACCGGAATCCTTGCTACTGAGAATAACACCACTGTTACTATTTCCGGATATTCACCCACTGTTGTATTTACAAACGGAACTACGGGAACGGCAATGCCAAGTATGTCTATTACATTGAATAAAGGACAGTCATATATTATTGAAGGAAGAGGAAATCAACCCGGAAACTTAAAAGGTTTTATTGGAGCTAAAATCGTTTCAGACAAACCGATTTCTGTAACCAACGGAAACTTTTTGGGCGAATATAATATCGGAACTCCATTAACAGGTGGAGATATCGTCATGGATCAATCTGTACCTACTGACCGATTAGGAAAAGAATTTGTTTTGGTAAAAGGCTACGGAAATATTTCTGCGGCAACTGAAGATGCATTGATTGTAGCTACAGAGAATGATACTAAAATTTTTGTAAATGATAATCCTGTCGAAGTAGCTACCATTAACGAAGGACAACATTACAGGGTAAATGAAATTAGCAATACCAATTATATCAATCAAGGTACTGACCATTACAACATGTATGTAAGAACATCGAAAAATGCGTATGTTTATCAGCTTCTTGCGGGCACAGCAACTACGAGCGCAACCATTGGTTTTAATTATATACCTCCACTTAATTGTTTATTACCAAGAAAAATTGACGAAATCGGAATGATTCAAATGCTTCCTCAATCGCCAAATAATCAGGTTACAAATAATATTAAATTAAATATTTTAACAGAAAAAGGTGCCACTGTTAGTTACAGTATTAATGGTGGAGCACCAATAACACCAACAGCAGCTCAAGGACCATATAACGTAACAGGAACATTAGACTGGGAGTCTTACTCTCTTACAGGAATTACAGGAAATGTTGCAATTACGTCCAATAAAGCTGTTACTGCAGGAATTGCAGGAGGAAGTGGTGTGGTTGGATATGGAGGATATTTTGCAGGATTCACTTCTGTTCCCGTAGTCAGTAAAACGGGAGACTGTGTTCCCGGAGTTGTTTTGGAAGTAGGCGATAGTTTTGAATCATATCAATGGTTTTTGGGAACAACACCTATTCCAGGTGCTAATACCTATACCTACACTCCGATGCAGCCAGGGAATTACACTGTAAAAGTAGGAATGGGAGGATGTTTTGCAACCACTCCTATCTTTATTGTTGAATCTTGTTATGAGCAGGTTACAAAAAGTTTAATTGTTTGTGATCCTCAAAAAATTATCATTCCAAAATTCACCAACAACAATGTTTCAATTGTTTCAGGGACATTACAGATCGACACTCCTCCGACTAAAGGAACGGCAACAATAGATGCTGCGACAGGAAATATTATTTATACTCCAAATGTCGGATTTGTCGGTAATGACGTGATTGTTTATCACTTCTGTGCCAATCCTGCGACGGGAGTTGGCTGTGAACAGGTAACAATGACTTTAATTGTAGATCCTAATCCTACCGTAAAAAATGTAACCATAAGATCTTGCTATATTGAAAGTAAACCCGATACTGCATCGTTTAATCTTGAGACATCAGGATTTACTACGCAAATGGGACTTATTAAAAAATACTACCGTACTCTTGCTGATCTTTCCAACGGAATAAATGAAATTTCGCCTGCATCGGCTTACATTTCATCAAATACAAAAGTGTATGTAAAAGTGACGAATTCAAACGGATGTTACAGCATAGCAGAGATCACGTTGGTAGTTATTCCTCCTGTAAAATCTACTGTATTAAGTGATAAAATTATCTGTATCGAAAATAAAGCAACATTAGACGCAGGACCCGGATTTGACGGATACCAATGGAGCACAGGAGCTACAACACAAACGATCAATGTTGCAGTCGGAACATATTGGGTAATTTTAAAAACAGGCGAATGTTATACAAAACAGGATGTAAAAGTTGTTCAGGCTGTACAACCTGTAATTTCAACTCTTGATATTAAAAATAATACCATTACCGTAGCAGTAGTCGGAGGAACTGCTCCTTACAAATACTCTCTGGATGGTACGAACTGGCAGGATTCAAACTATTTTGAAAATCTTCCAAGAGGCGAAAACAGTATTTATGTAAAAGATTTTTATAACTGTGAACCGATTGATGTGACTGTAACTGTTCCGAATCTGCTTAATACGATTACACCGAACGGAGATAACAGAAATGATTATATCGATTATTCGGAATTGTCTTACAAAAAGAACTTAGTTTTCAATATTTATGACAGATACGGAAACAAAGTACACGAGGCAAAACAGTTCAATGCTTACAGATGGGACGGAACGATGTATGGTAAAAAACTTCCAACCGCAACATACTGGTATGAAATCACTTGGACAGAACCAAATAAAGCTCAAACCAAAATAAAATATTCCGGTTGGATTCTTGTAAAAAATCTTGACTGATAATTTTTTAAATAAAAAAACCATGATTTTAAAATCATGGTTTTTTATTTATTTTTTAAGTAGATAACACTTTTTATTATTAAATTTGTGTTAAAGGCAATATCTGAATGAAGAAAATTCTATCTTTTTTATTTATAATTTATTTTTTCACCTCTACATTTGCTCAATTGGATAGGGAACATTGGTTTGCACCTATGATAGACCGAACTGGAAACCCGAATCCATACCAAAAATTATACCTTTCTACAAATCGTACAACCTCTTTTCCGGTAAGTATTTATAATAATAATATATTAATTGCTACTGTAAATATCAGCAAAAATAATCCTCAAAAGATAGATATTTTACGGGATTATATTATTACAACGCAACAAACAGATCTTTTTACACCAACCACGAAAGGGATTTATGTAAAAGCTGAATTTCCTTTTTATGCCAATTTAAGATTTTCTGTCTACAATCACGCAGAAATTATTACTTCAAAAGGAATTCCTTCCACAGGAAAACTTTTCTATGCTGCCAATGCTCCGATTACTGTGAGTAATTCTATTTTGAACTTCATGGCGAGTATTTTGGCAACCGAAGATAATACGACCGTTACTATTTCGGGATATAAACCTACCGTTCAATTCTCAAACGGAACCACGGGAACTACTACCCCGACCATGACTTTTACTTTAAATAAAGGGCAATCCTATATCATTGACGGTATAGGCAGTAATACCGGAAACTCCGACGGTTTTATCGGAGCAAAAATTGTCGCCAATAAAAATGTAAATGTTACCAATGGGAATTTCAACGGACAATATGCCGGAAATTTCCCTACAAGTTCAGATATTCTGATGGATCAGGCTGTTCCGGTTGAACGTTTAGGAAACGAATTTGCCTTAGTAAAAGGAAATGGAAATATTGGTTCAAATATGGAAGGTGCGCTTGTAATTGCCACTGAAAACAATACTGAAGTTCGCGTAAATAATGAAGTAACGCCTATTGCAACTTTAAATATCGGACAATATTTTGTTATTCCCGATTCTAAATATCAGCTTCAGGGAACTAATGGTCATTATAATTTATATATCAAAACCACTAAAAATGCTTACATTTATCAGATTCTTGCAGGAGCAAATACCACTGGAAATGAAGTAGCAACAGGAGGTTTTAATTTTATTCCTGCTCTTAACTGCTATCTACCCAAACAAATTAATGAACTTGGTCTTATAGATGAAAACTTTGTTTATTCTAACGGAAACCCTACAGGAATTCTAAATATTCCAACAAAATTAAATATAATCACTGAAAGAGGAGCTGTTCTAACTGTAAATGGAGGTGTTCCACCAGCAGTGACAGGACCATATGATATGACTGGGACAAACAATTGGGTAACATATGGAATCCCGAACGTTACAGGTACCATCACCATAGCTTCTACTAAAGCGATTATGGCGGGAATCAATGCGGGAAGTGATGCAGTCGGTTATGGTGGCTTTTTTGCAGGATTTCCTACTCAGCCTGTAATTTTAAAATCAGGAGGAGATTGTATCCCGGGAATTGTTCTTACAGTTGATCCTATTATCTATGATACCTATCAATGGTATGTTGGCGGAGTTTTAATTCCTGGAGCTACAGGTTCTTCGATAACTCCGACACAATCCGGTTATTATACATGTTCCGTAACGATGGGAAGCTGTGCTCCGCTGATAACCGAACAATTTAAAGTTTTAAACTGTACGAAACTCACTAACGCAACTTACGATATCTGTACAACAAAAACTATTACTCCGACATTTACGACTTCTCCACAAACACCCGTTCCTTCCACCGTTGCAATTCTTACTGCACCAACTTTGGGCACGGCTACTGTAAATACTACAACAGGTATCATCACCTATACTGTAACAAATCCGGGAACAGCAGGAACAGATACATTTACCTATACTTTCTGTGGGAATAATCCCGATTTTCCGGATTGTGAAACTGTAACTGTAACCATTAATATTCAGACTTTAACAGTCAATAATGCAACTTTGAATGCCTGTGATAATGGATCGGGACAAGGTATTTTTAATTTAACAACGGCTAATGTTACAGGTAATTCTCCGGTAACAATTACTTATTATACTTCCCTGCTAAATGCTCAAAACGAAACTCCCGGCACTGCAATTACAACTCCTACAGCTTATCCCGCAGCAAACGGCACGATAGTCTATGCTGTAATAAAAAATGCAGTCGGATGTAAAGCTATTGCACAGATCACTCTTAATCTATTTCCTTTTGCAACAGTAATCAGCAATTATACAGGTACATTTTGTGATGGTAATTTAGACGGTATAGTAAATGTGACTTTAACGGATATTACCCCGATAGTTTTAAGTAATCCCGCTTATTTTCCCGGTGTAAGATATTATGGGAATATCACTGATGCTAATGCTGGAAATTTAAATACATTACCCAATAACTGGACTTATACTACTACTACAACTATTTATATAAGAGTAGATTCTCCGGATGGTTGCCCGCCGGTAATTAAGCCACTGATATTTAATGTCGGAGCAAAAATTCCGTTAATAAAAACAACGTACGCAGTTACAATGTGTGATGATGATCTGGATGGCACAAAAATAATTAATTTACTACCATACATCAGTCAATATACAAGCGATCCTTTGGTTACAGTGACCTTCCACCCTACTTTGGCAGATGCACAAAATAATGTGGCTCAGGTTACTAACCCAATGAACCTTACCGGAACTCAGACCATTTATATAAGATTTGAAAAACCGGGAGCCTGTCCTAATGTAGCATCCATTACAATTACGATAAAAACACCTAAGCATTCTCTTATTTTAGTTGATAAAATTATTTGTCCTAAAACTTTGACAACATTAGATGCAGGGCCTGGATTTGACAGCTATTTATGGAGTACGGGAGCTACAACTCCATCGATTACGAATGTTCCTGCAGGAAGCTATTGGGTAGATCTTACGTTCGACGGCTGTACTTACAGACAAAACGTGAATGTTATAGAATCTACACTTCCGGTAATTACCATGATAGAAATTAATGGAACTACCGTTACTATCGGTGTTAGCGGCGGAACTCCTCCTTACGAATATTCTTTGGATGGTGTAAGCTGGCAAAGCTCAAATGTATTCACCAATGTTCCGAGAGGAAACCATATCATTCATATTCGTGATTCCAACCAATGTGAAGAAATTACAAGAACTTTCGTTATTATTAACCTTATTAATACCATTACTCCAAATGCAGACGGTTACAATGATGCAATAGATTATTCGGCCTTAATGGATAATGACAATATTGTGTTCAGGATTTTTGACAGGTACGGGGCAGAAGTTTTCAGAGGAACTCCTTCCAACAGATTCATCTGGGACGGGAAAATTACCGGAAGACCTGTGAATACGGCGACCTATTGGTATTTCATAAGCTGGACAGAATTTGGCGGAAGCACTACCGTAAAATATTCAAGTTGGCTTTTGGTAAAGAATTATTAATTTCCGAACTAAAAATAAAAGGATTTTCACATATTTTTAACAAAAACAAATCCTTATAACATTCATTAACAATTTTGAAGCAAAGTTTAATATAACTTTAACCTGTTTTCACTACTAAAATAGGTATAAATTGATGCAATTCTGCGTAATTTTGCCCTAATTATATGAAGAAGTTATTTACTCTACTGCTGTTGGTTTTTCTGGCAAAAATTAACGCTCAGCTATATTCTGGAGAAGTTTTTCTAAGGGATAATTCTGTTTTATATCTCAATCAGGTATATGTTACCAATCTTAATACTCAGAAGACTGTACTTACTGATTATAATGGTGATTTTACTATTCCTGCAAATCCGGGAGATGTTATTCGTTTTACTTCAATTGTCACGGAGAGAAAAGACTATAAACTTACTCCTCAAATGATGGATCAGAAAAATTTAATTGAACTAAAAATTGCCTATCACGATATTCAGGAAGTTGTAATTAACAGATTCAGACCTACGGGAAATCTCAGGTATGATGTGAATGCCATAAGAAAAGAAGACAAAGGATTAGCTATAAAAAAAGTAATTGGTTTACCTGAACCTAAAGGTGACGGAACTTCTCCTCAGCTTCCGGTTGCCGGATTGAGAGATGGCGGTCTTACCTTCAGTCTAGAAAGCATTTACGATATTCTTTCCGGAGAAAGAAAGAAAAAACAGCGTTACATGGCTTATGAGAAAATGAATAACTCTGTTACTCAGATGAAAAATTATTTAGGAAAAGAATATTTCACAAAATTTAAAATTCCTGAAAACCTTATTGATAATTTCCTTCAGTTCGTTTATACTTCAGAAAATATTGAACCTTACATTATGGTAGGAAATTTTGAAGCTGTAAAAGTCCCGATCGAAAAATATTTACCAATTTACCAACGAAGATTGAGAAATTCTCACCTTCAGGATGTTGTAAAATAAATTGCACATCTTTGTAATGAATTAGAAAATGTATATTGCTAAAATTGCGATATACATTTTTGTTATTTTTAAATAATGTTTAATTTTATTACAAAATTCAGTATTTAACATAAAATGGTGTGATTTTAGCTACCTTTTTTAGACTAATAACTTAAAACCATATACAGTAAAAAGAAAAATATTTTATTTTTAATATTAGTGAATGAAAAAGTTACTTCTATTCTTTAGTGCCATTCTTTTTATCAATCTTTCTGCTCAATCGAAAGGTAAAGATTATAGCGAAATTTTGAAAAGCAAAAGCATCTACGAAATCAATGCTTTCCTAAGAGATGCACATCCCGACGATCCGAGAAGATCTGTTCTGAAACCCCGGGTGATGGACATGATGAAAGAATATATCAAAAATGCAAAACCAGGAGATCAGAAAGTAAGACAGATGCAGGACTGGCTCGCTATGCTGAAAAGAAGACCTTCCACAAAAATATCTTTTGATGAAATGAATGCTATTATTAAACAAAAACAAATAGCAAAATATCAAAAGGAACTACAAATGGGACAATCTGCGGTAGTATATACACCAAGTACTCCACAGAACGTTTATATTGCCCCCACAGCTAGCTCATCATCATCAAAACCTGCCGCTGCAATTCCCGACGCAGAAGCTTCTGAATTTAACATGTTAATGGCTGAAAATCCGGTTGAACACAAAAATAAAACCGTAAAAATCTTAAATTCACTTTTCGATAACGATCCGAATGCCAAAGAATGTATTGTAATGATCGAAAACAAATCCGACTGTAATATCATCATTAGAATAGAAGGAATCGGGACCACAAAATACAGACTTCCTGTTCCCGCACACGGCGATAATTCTATCGTAGTACAAAAAGGTGATTACTTATTTACAGGTATTGTTTGCGGTGCGCAATATGCTTCACAAAAGACCATTCAGAAACCTTTGATGGTGGCTTTGGGAAGTTCTGCTAAAAAATAATTTTGCAATTTCTATTTTTCATTGTTAAAAACGAAGCATTTGCGTAAAATTCATTATTTTTGCGGGATTTTATAAATTTCTCATGGGTAAAAACAAACTAGCAAGATTCGCCGAAAACAAAATATTACCAAACGTTATTCAGCCTACAAGAGAAGAAGCTTTAAACGGTTTCGAACTTAAAGGAAAATGGAGAACAGATTTCTTTAAGAATGACAGTCCGATAGTTTTGGAGTTAGGTTGTGGAAAAGGAGAATATTCCGTAGGTCTTGCGAAAACTTTTCCTGAGAAAAATTTTATAGGAATCGATATCAAAGGAGCGAGATTCTGGTTTGGAGCCAAAGAAGCCGTTGACAACGGAATGCACAATGTTGCATTCCTAAGAAGCCAGATCGAGCTTGTAGATCACTTTTTCGGAGAAAATGAAGTGGATGAAATCTGGATTACCTTTCCTGATCCACAAATCAAATACAGACGTACGAAACACAGATTAACTCACCCTGATTTTTTAGACAGATATAAAAAATTCTTAAAACCCGGCGGAATCGTTCATTTAAAAACAGATTCTGAATTCCTTCATGGCTATACTTTGGGCTTCCTGCAAGGTGCAGGTTATGAAATTGTAAGTGCTCATCACGATATCTACGGAGCTGCAGAATATGATCCCAATACGCCGCATTTGAGAGACATCAGAACATATTATGAAGAGTTGTTTTCCGCAAAAGGAAAAACGATTACTTATATTAAATTTAAAATTAATTAAAGACAAACAAATGATGAAAAAACACCTATTCATTCAAATAGCTTTAAAAATTTAACGTATTATTAATTTTTAAGTAATAAAATTCACTTAAAAAACCAAAGGTTGTAAAATTTTACATCCTCATATTGTCATTTATAAAACACAAAAATTTATTCAACTTTAAGAATTCAAGTCATGAAAAAAAATGCCTTAATTATATCATTATTTACAATAGTGATATCTTGTTCTACCAGTAATGTAAAAAGCACTTCCAAAAACATTCTGGAAAGTAAAAACATTCAAGAAATTGAAGAGTTTCTAAAATCCTGTCATCCCGACGATCCCAGGAAAAATGTTTTAAAACCTAAATTAATTGCTCTAAAAAACTCCGAATGGACAAAGGGTAAAATAGGAGCAAAACCAATGGAAGCACGCCCTATTATTTCCGAAATCTCAACCAGCATAATGAAAAATCCAGGCTCTTCCGATGCTGAAGAGTTCAAAAAGCTTATAGCTTCCACTTCCACGGAACATAAAGAAAAAACTGTAAAGCTTCTCAATGCCATGTTTAATGAAGATATAAGCAGTAAAGAAGTCATACTTTTATTTAAAAATAATTCGGACTGTAATCTTGTTTTAAGAATCCACGGAAAGAATTTTTACAATATGGCGGTACCTGCCAAAGGCGAAAACTTTATTGTTATTAATAAAGGATCTTATACTTTAACAAGCAACATTTGTGATGTAATATATTCTTCTCAAAAAGACATTAAAAAGAGTATTTTTTTAACTATAAATAACCCTAAAGTAGCTGAAAATAAAAATACTATCAGAAAAACTGATTAAATTTACACAACGAAAATTTAAATATGAAAAAACTATTGCCTTATTCAATAGCTCTTATTACATTCTTGAACAGTTGTGGCAGTACAACAACTTATAAGACGAATTATCCTGTAAGAAAGCCCTATCCTCCTACTTCAAATACAGGAAGCAGTAACACTTCCGCAACTCAGACTGAAAGAGAATATCAAGCCTTAATTAAGACGTATAAATCCGAAACAGCAGAAGTTTTAACAGATTTATTAAACGGTTCCGAAGACAGCCCAAAAACATCAATCACCGTAGAAAATAATTCCCGATGTAACATGGTTTTAACAATAAGTGGAAATAACTATTTTAAGAAAATTCCGATCGCAGCCAATAAAATCGGTTCGGCAATGGTTTTAAAAAACCAAAATTACAATATTTCAGGGATGGTTTGTAATTCTGTTTATCAGAAAACAAAGTTTGTTACCAGCTCTTATAATGTGACAGTTTCGAATTAAATAAAAAACTATAGAAAATTATTAATCTACAATTTTATAAAATAAAAAACGCCGAACAAAAGTTCAGCGTTTTTTTATTTTAAAGATAAATCTTCAATTATTCAGCAGAATCGAAATCTGCATCTTTATCAGCAGATACTACTTCTCCTTCTTCTTTAGATTTTTCTTTATCAGCTTTTCTTTGAGTCTGACCATCTTTGATAGATTCTGAAACAACGCTCAAGATCATATCGATAGATTTAGAAGCATCATCGTTTCCTGGGATAACGAAATCAACTTTTCTAGGGTCAGAGTTTGTATCAACAATACCGAAAACTGGAATACCTAATTTCTTAGCTTCAGTTACAGCGATATGTTCTCTCATGATATCTACAACGAAGATCGCAGAAGGAAGACGAACCATGTCAGAGATAGAACCTAAGTTTTTCTCTAAGTTAGCTCTTTGTCTGTCTACCTGTAATCTTTCTTTTTTAGATAAAGTTTCGAACGTACCGTCTTTTTTCATTTTGTCGATATGGTTCATTTTCTTTACAGCCTTTCTGATAGTAACGAAGTTCGTCAACATACCACCTGGCCATCTTTCTGTAATATAAGGCATATTAAGTTCAGAAGCGTGTTTTGCAACAACTTCTTTCGCTTGCTTCTTAGTAGCTACGAAAAGAACTTTTTTACCTGCAGAAGTTAATTTTTCTAAAGCGTTACAAGCTTCATCTAATTTAACTGCTGTTTTATGTAAGTCTACAATGTGAATACCATTTTTCTCCATAAAAATGTATGGAGCCATATTTGGATTCCACTTTCTAGTCATGTGACCGAAGTGTACACCAGCCTCTAGAAGGTCTTTTACATTTGCTTTTGCCATGTTTTCTGTTTTTGTTAGTTTACTTTCCGTTTCTTAAACAATCAACAACTTCTTTAGATGGGAGAAGTGTTTGGATGCTAAACGTAACGGGCAATTTGCTTTCGGCCTTAGGCATTAAGCTGCAAGCTTCAAGCGAGTTAAAAAGTTTAATAAGTTTTTCAAATAGCTTATTGCATATTGCTTTAAGCTTTCCGCAATTCTTAACGTTTTGAGAATTGGAATCTCTTTCTTGCTTTTTTCTGACCTGGCTTCTTTCTTTCCACCATTCTTGCGTCTCTTGTAAGTAAACCAGCAGGTTTCAAAGCTAATCTGAACTCAGCATTGATTTCGCATAAAGCTCTTGAAATACCTAATCTGATAGCTTCTGCCTGACCTGTATTACCACCACCGAAAACATTTACGGTAACGTCATACTGACCAACAGTTTCAGAAAGGATGAACGGCTGGTTCAATTTATAAACCATCACGTCTGTAGAGAAATATTCTTTAGCATCTTTACGGTTTACTGTAATGATTCCAGAACCTGGTCTTACATAAACTCTTGCTACAGCAGTTTTTCTTCTTCCGATTTTGTGAACTATAGACATAATTAATTATTTAAATTCGTTAACATTAATTGTTTTAGGCTGTTGAGCTTCATGCTTGTGCTCAGTTCCTTCATATAAATAAAGGTTTTTAAGCAATGCAGATCCTAATCTGTTTTTTGGAAGCATACCTTTTACAGATTTTTCCAATACTTTTAAAGAATCTTTTTTCTGAAGTTCAAGAGCTGTCATAGACTTCTGTCCTCCAGGATAACCTGTATGCCAGATATAAGTCTTATCGTTCCACTTGTTTCCTGAAAGAGTAACTTTCCCAGCATTCAAAACGATTACGTTATCACCACAATCTACGTGAGGTGTAAAGTTCGTTTTGTGCTTACCTCTCAAAATCTTTGCAACCGTAGAAGCTAGTCTTCCTAACGGCTGTCCTTCAGCGTCTACCACAACCCATTCTTTATTAGCAGTAGCTTTGTTCGCTGAAACAGTTTTGTAACTTAATGTATTCACACGTTTTAGTTAAAGATTAAACATAATTTCCCCCTAAAAGGGTGTGCAAAGGTACAAATTATTTTCGGAATGCAAAAACATATTCACATCTAATGTATTGAAAATAGTATTATTAAGAATTTATCCAATACAATTTGGCCAAGCTAAAACCCTTTAAGATCATATAATCAATCAAATAGAAATGAATAAATTATGTTTTCTTACGTATATTTAAAATTAAAAATCATTTTTTATTTTCTGAAATAATTATATTTGCCCAAACAACTAAAAACATGAGTCACGGAAAACTGAGAGATGAAAAAAACTGCCTGAATTGCGAACATATCGTAGAGGAAAGGTTCTGCGCACACTGCGGACAGGAAAACATACAGACAAGACAGCCGTTCCATTATCTTTTCACGCACTTTGTAGAAGATTTTACACATTACGACGGACAGTTCTGGGGTACCATTAAAAATCTTCTTTTCAGACCCGGAAAATTGACAAGTATCTATCTGGAAGGTAAAAGACAGAAATTCGTACCGCCTGTAAAGCTTTATATTTTTGTCAGCTTCATCACTTTTTTTATGTTTGCTCTTTTTCCGATGATAAATATTAATTTATCAGATAAGCCAGATAAGAAAGATGCCGGAAACCACAATAAAACAAGTTTTTTCGAAAAAATAAAAGCTGCAGAGGTACAGAAAATACTCGACAGTATAAAAGCAGAAAAAAATCTAAGTCAGGAAGATTCCGCAACGGTTAAAAAACTTAATGCGTTATTGTCCGATTCTTCCGAAATAAATGATTTCAAAGAAACTTTCGAAATGGATAAGAAAATTGATGCAGATATTAATTATAAAGGGTTTAAAACAAGAAAGTCCTATGATTCTGCAGCAGCTAAAAATCCATCAGTTATTGATTTTATACAAAATCCATTGGCTCACAAATTTTTCGAATTAAAAGAAAATGGGGTCAAAAAATCCGAAATCTTTAAAAATCTGGCAGAAAAATCATTCCATAATATGCCGAAGGCTCTTTTCATTTATCTTCCGTTGTTTGCTTTCTTTCTCTGGATTTTTCACAGCAAAAAAAAATGGTGGTATTTCGATCATGGAATCTTCACGCTGCATTACTTCTCTTTTCTTTTGCTGAATATTTTATTTATATTTTTAATTGCAAAATTGACAAGTATAATAAATATTGGTTTTATTAATATTCTATTATATTTATTGATAGCAGTTTTACTGCTGTATAGTATGGTCTACTTCTTTATTGCCCATCGCCGAGTCTATCACATCCACGGAGCAGTAAGCTTTATAATTGGGATCATATTATTTACAATAAATTTCTTTGCATTTATGCTTTTGGTCATCGGTCTTGCTTTAGTAAGCTTTCTGATGATCCATTAAATAAAAAAGGGACTGTCTTATAAAAGGCAGTCTCTTTTTTTATTTTCTCAATGACTTGCTTCCTCTAAAACTTGCAATTAAATAATAAGCCACAAAAACAGTTGAAAATTTAAGAATCGAAGGTATCGCCAATTCTAAACCGAATAATAAAGTACCGACAAGAACCAAAATCCCCATTGCCACGAAAGACAAACCTAATTTTTGGGGTAATGTAAAATTGGGTGTATCCAGATAATAAGCAATTCCCCATGCTATACCGAAAGCCAAAGCATAATAAATATCCAGACCAAGGTTTTCAGAACTGTAAAAGAAATAATTAATTAAAAAACTTAAAACAGTTCCCAATGCAAAATACAGTAATGCTTTTTTCATACCTTAATATAATATGATGCAAAAATAAAGATTTTAGTTATCATTTCTAAACGAATGTTTGTTCTGCTGGGGAACAACCCATTCTTAAAAAACATTTAAACAATTAATTTTCAATAATTTAAATATAAAACACAGGTTCTTATTTTATTATTATATTTGGAAATTCAGAAATTTTCTAGATTTTTTATGGAAACCCAAAAATATACTCCAACAAATAAAGTAAGAATCGTGACAGCTGCGTCGTTATTCGACGGTCATGATGCTGCGATTAATATCATGCGTCGTGTCATTCAGGGAACAGGATGCGAAGTTATTCACCTTGGTCACGATAAATCTGCTGAAGAAGTTGTAAACACAGCGATTCAGGAAGATGCCAACGCAATTGCATTAACATCTTATCAAGGCGGTCACAACGAATATTTCAAATATATCTACGACCTTTTAAGAGAGAAAAACTCTCCGCAGATCAAAATTTTCGGCGGTGGCGGTGGTGTAATTCTGCCTGAAGAAATCGAAGATATCATGGCTTACGGAATCGACAGAATTTATTCTCCGGACGACGGTCGTGAGCTTGGTTTACAGGGAATGATCGATGATTTGGTGAAAAGATCAGATTTCGCGACAGGAAAAGATGTTACAGCAAATGATTTAGATTTAATTAGTTTTGAAAATTCTATAAGCATTGCTAAGATCATTTCTGCGGTTGAAAACTTCTCAGAAGAAAAACCGGAATTGGTAAAAGCCATTGACGAAAAATCAAAAGACTTAAATATTCCGATTATCGGGATCACAGGAACCGGTGGAGCCGGAAAATCTTCTTTAACAGATGAATTGGTAAGACGTTTCTTACGTTCCAATACAGATAAAAAGATTGCCATCATCTCAATTGATCCTTCGAAAAAGAAAACCGGAGGTGCATTGTTGGGTGACAGAATTCGTATGAATGCGATCAATGATCCGAGAGTTTATATGCGTTCGATGGCGACGAGGGAAAACAACGTTTCTGTTTCTCCGTTTATTCATTCAGCATTGAATGTATTGAAATTGGCTCATCCTGATGTTATCATTTTGGAAACTTCGGGCATCGGTCAATCAGGTTCGGAAGTCTCTGATTTTGCGGATGTTTCCATGTACGTGATGACTCCTGAATACGGAGCTTCCACTCAGTTGGAAAAAATCGACATGTTGGATTACGCGGATTTGGTTGCTTTAAATAAATCTGACAAACGTGGCGCTTTGGATGCGCTTCAAGCCGTTAGAAAGCAGTTCCAGAGAAATCATTTGTTGTGGGAAAGTCCATTGGATGACATGCCGGTTTACGCAACAAAAGCTTCTCAGTTCAATGATCATGGAACAACTGAATTATTCAACAGATTAATTTCAAAAGTTAATGAAACCCTTCGACAAGCTCAGGGTGACAACGCTCCACAGTTTCAAGGTTTTGTTGAACAGGAAATTACGGAAGAAGTAACGATCATTCCTCCAAAAAGAGTTCGTTATTTATCAGAAATCGTTGAAAACAACAGACAATACGATGCTAATGTTCAAAAACAGGCTGGATTAGCAAGAAAAATGTATCACATTGAAGGAGTGAAAAAATTCCTTTCCAATGAAACTTTAGATTCTGAATACCAAAAAGCAGAAAAAGATCTTCAACAGGAAAATATCGACTTCTTAAAAAATTGGGATGATACGAAACAGGCTTTCAAAGCTGAGTTTTATTCCTATTTCGTTCGTGGAAAAGAAATTAAAGTTGAAACCTCAACAGAATCTTTATCCCACTTAAGAATTCCAAAAATTTCTTTACCAAAATATAATGATTGGGGTGATTTGATCCAATGGAAAGGTCAGGAAAATCTTCCGGGAGCATTTCCTTACACAGCCGGAATTTATCCATTCAAAAGAACAGGAGAAGATCCGACAAGAATGTTCGCAGGAGAAGGAGGACCAGAAAGAACCAACAGAAGATTTCACTACGTTTCTGCGGAAATGGATGCAAAACGTCTTTCAACAGCGTTTGACTCTGTAACATTGTATGGACAAGATCCTGCTTTACCACCGGATATTTATGGTAAAATCGGAAATGCGGGAGTTTCTATCGCAACTTTAGATGATGCGAAAAAATTGTATTCCGGATTTGATTTGGTGAATGCGATGACTTCAGTTTCAATGACAATCAACGGACCGGCTCCGATGCTGTTGGCTTTCTTCATGAATGCTGCCATCGACCAGAATGTTGAAAAATATATTGCTGAACATAAATTAGAAGCTAAAGTTGAAGCTGTTTTAAAAGCAAAATTCGATGACAAAGGCTTAGAAAGACCAAAATATAACGGAGAATTACCTCCTTCCAATAATGGTTTAGGGTTGAAATTATTAGGAATCACGGGAGATGAAGTTATTCCTGCTGAAGCTTATGCTGAAATTAAGGCTAAAACGATCGCGACCGTTCGTGGTACGGTTCAGGCCGATATTTTAAAAGAAGATCAGGCTCAGAATACCTGTATCTTCTCTACTGAATTTGCCTTGAGATTAATGGGTGACGTTCAGGAATATTTTATCACAGAAAAAGTAAGAAACTTCTACTCGGTTTCTATTTCAGGATATCACATTGCAGAAGCGGGTGCAAATCCGGTTTCTCAGTTGGCATTTACTTTGGCAAACGGTTTTACTTATGTTGAATATTATTTGTCAAGAGGAATGGATATCAATGATTTCGCTCCAAACTTATCGTTCTTCTTCTCTAACGGAATCGACCCTGAATATTCAGTGATTGGACGTGTGGCAAGAAGAATCTGGGCAAAAGCGATGAAACTGAAATACGGCGCAGACGAAAGAAGCCAAATGTTGAAGTATCATATTCAAACTTCAGGACGTTCGCTTCACGCTCAGGAAATTGATTTTAACGATATCAGAACAACGCTTCAGGCGCTTTACGCAATTTATGACAACTGTAATTCACTTCACACCAATGCTTATGACGAAGCGATTACGACTCCGACTGAGCAGTCTGTAAGAAGAGCAATGGCTATTCAGTTGATTATTAATAAAGAATTAGGATTAGCGAAAAATGAAAATCCGCTTCAAGGTTCATTTATTATTGAAGAATTAACGGATTTGGTGGAAGAAGCTGTTTATGCAGAGTTCGACAGAATCACAGAAAGAGGTGGCGTTTTAGGAGCAATGGAGACAATGTACCAACGTTCTAAAATTCAGGAAGAATCCATGCATTACGAATGGTTGAAGCATACAGGAGAATATCCGATCATTGGAGTAAATACTTTCTTAGGAAAAGATGGTTCGCCAACGGTTCGCCCTGGAGAAGTTATCCGTTCGACCGAGGAAGAAAAGCAGGTTCAGATTGAAACGCTTCATAATTTCCAAAAATCTAATGAAGATAAATCTGAAGCCGCTTTAAAAACATTACAACACGCTGCTATCAATCAGCAAAATTTATTTAATGTAATGATGGATGCCGTGAAATATTGCTCTCTTGGACAAATTACCAATGCTTTGTTTGAAGTGGGTGGGAAGTATAGAAGAAATATGTAGTCACATAAAACAAACCTTCAAGGTTTTAAAAACCTTGAAGGTTTATAATACACACAAATGATAAAATGAACAACAAACCTTTACTAGAATCTGGTAAATACTATCATATTTATAATAGAGGTAATAATGGACAGAATATTTTTTTTGATCCTGAGAATTACACCTTTTTTCTGAATAGATTTCATCAATACATTTCTCCATTTTGCGATACAATTGCCTGGGTCTTATTAAAAAATCATTTTCACATTTTGGTTTATGTGAAGCCTTTTGAAGAAATAAAGATTGAAAAATTAGAATACACGGCAACCGAAATTCCTAAAAAGATTGATGTCCATCTACAATTTGGACATTTTTTTAATTCTTATGCTAAAGCCATTAATAAGCGATACAACAGAACCGGCAGTTTGTTTGAAAAAAACTTTGAAAGAAAAGAAGTTCCTACAATAGCATATTTCAAAAAACTCATCCATTATATTCATTTCAATCCTGTAAAACATGGTTTTTCAGATTATATTTGGGATTATCCTTGGAGCTCTTATCAAAGCATTATTTCTCATAAGCCAACCAAACTCAACAGGAAATTTGTAACCGAACTTTTTAAAAATGAGGATTATTTTAAACTTTACCATCTTGGGGAAAAGGATTATTCAGATATTAACGAATTTATTATTGAATTTTAACTCGTATAATTCAAACCTTCAAGGTTTTCAAAACCTTGAAGGTTTAATATTTACAAAATGAAACCAAAAGCCATTTTCAACTGGAGCAGCGGAAAAGACTCCGCTCTTGCCTTATACAAAACTTTAAAAGAAGACCAATTTGAGGTTACTTCTTTGTTGACAAGCATTAATAAAGAATTCCAGCGAATTTCAATGCACGGTGTTCATGTTTCGCTTTTAGAAAAGCAGGCTGAAAGTTTAGGCTTTCCTTTAATTAAAATGGAGCTTCCGAAAGAGCCATCCATGGAAGAATATCGTGAAATTATGAGTAAAACAATGGAGGAAATACAATCTCAGGGCGTTACTCATTCGATTTTCGGAGATATTTTTCTGGAAGACTTAAAGAAATATCGTGAAGATCAGTTAGAGGCAATTGGAATGAAAGGCGTTTTTCCGCTTTGGAAAATTGATACAACCGACCTCATCAATGAATTTTTAGATCTTGGTTTTAAAACAATTGTCACTTGCGTTAACGAAACGTATCTCGATAAAAGTTTTGCCGGAAGAATTATTGATAAGAATTTTATTAATGATTTACCTGAAAATGTTGATCCTTGCGGAGAAAATGGAGAATTTCACACCTTTACTTTTGATGGACCGATTTTTAAAAACCCAATTGAGTTTGAAATTGGAGAAACGGTAAAGAAAACTTATCCAAGGCCAAAGGCTGATGAAAATGAAGAAGCCGGAGAATATGTTTTCTGGTTCTGTGATTTGATTTCAAAATAAGAATGTTTCAAAATATTTCAATTTAATTAAAAACTTCTCATTCACCGACACATTTTTACCAACTAAAAAAATACTTTTACAACTTCAGAAACAAACAATGTCAATACGGTCTCTTTTTAATTAATATTTTATATAATTTATACTAAACCTCTTCATCAGAATTAGAAGTTTTTTGTTCTAAAGGCATACAAATTGCTTACAAAAAGAAAAACATTAAATGAATAAAAAATTACTCTCTCCCATCCTGATAACATTTTTATTACTTAATTTAATTTCATGTCAACAGGAGATTAAATCAGTAAAAACCATTAATGTTGATAAGAAAGCCATCATCGACAGTACAATTACTGTTTTTGAAAAAAATCTTTTAAAAAATCAAATTGACTCTGTTTTCAAAAAGTATGAATTTAACGGAAGTATTGCTGTTTTCAAAGATTCGTTAGAATTGTATAGAAAAAATCAGGGGTTTTCTGATTTTAAGGATAAAATAAAAATTGACAGCAACACCGTTTTTGCAATTGGCTCTGTAAGTAAACAATTTACGGCAGTTTTGGTTTTACTTCAAATGCAACAGGGAAAATTGAGTGTTGAAGATAAAGTTTCAAAATATTTAAAAGATTTTCAAAATAAAGACTACGAAAACATCACCATTCATCAGCTTTTGAATCACACTTCCGGATTGAATACTTTGGGAGGAAAACTTCAGTTTAAAAGCGGATCGGATTTCTTTTATTCTAATGACGGTTTTAATACGCTTGGAAAAATTGTAGAAAAAGTTTCAGGTAGATCTTACGATGAAAATGCTTTGGAATTATTCAAAAAAGTCGGAATGAGCCATTCTTCCACAGGAAATTTATTTGAAGGGGAAAATTTCGCAGGAGCTTATCTTGGAAATGGAAAAGTTTTTGAAAAAATCCAAAATATGCCCAAAAGATTAGGCAATAAAGATATCGGAATTCCTGCGGGTGGAATTTTATCTACAATTGATGATCTTCACATGTGGAATAATGCTTTATATAATGGGAAAATTTTAAATTCTGAAACTTTACAAAAATTCGAAACCAAAAGTGCAGAAAGACATCATCCTATTTTCGGGAAAATGGGTTATGGTTACGGAATTATGTCCAATACAGGAAAGCCTTCTGCTTATTTTCACAGTGGTTATGTGAAAGGTTCTCCTTCCCTGAATATTTTCTATCCGGAAACAAAAACGTCTGTCATTATTCTTTCGAATATTGCCGATGAAGAAAAGGGAAAAGTATTTACTTTTAAACCTCACGTTGAGATCAAAAAAATCACAGATGCCATTGAAAATACAATCGCTGAAATGAAACATAGCACAAAAAACACACTGATAAAAATGTAAAGATTATTGTGTTGAAATATTCAGGAAATTTTGCATTTTGGCTAATGCTTTTTTGTGTTCGAAAAAATTAATTAAAACAAAAATGACAATTACCTGTAAAATAAAAGGTACGATTAAAGCAATACTTAACGGAAATATTTCTATGGGCGCTTGTGTTCTGAAAAACTTAAATACATGTTTGTCATCTCGAATAACCACTTGAAACATAACATTCATGCTTACAACGAATAAACCTAAATTTTGCTGATACATTGTGTACAATAATTTACCTTGATATTTAAAATCTTGCCTTACATATTTTCTCATTTTAGAATTAAAAATCCAAATCAAAAAAGGAGTCAAAACAAATAAACAGTTCTGCATTCTGGAAAGTTCATTATAAACTTCCTGATCAGCCGACCAATAAACAAATAATAGATTTACTGCAAAAGAAATTAATCCAAAGAATAAAGATTTTTTAATGATATTATTATACTTCTCTCTTATAATTTTCTTTACAATCACAGGAATTTCCTCTTTGTAAAATACGGAATATTTGGTCATTTTAAATTCACTTTCCCACAATTTCTGGGTCTTATGAAGCGCTTCATCAAAGCTCAGATCTTCATTGATCTGAATATCCAAAACCTGCGAAATCATATGATCTTTTACTTCCAGTAAAATGTCTAACGGAAGTCTGTGAAGAATAAGATAATCTGTTATTTGCTGCTCTTGCAATTTATTTATCATGTCAATAAAACATTTATCTTTTTAATTCTAAAATAAAGTAACTGAATTTGGATAATCACTGCGTAAGTGATAAAAACATGATTCAACGGAAATTCCCAAAAACCCTCTCTTGTTGAAAACAACATATTGGAAGCCGGAATAACAAACAATAATAACAATAAGTTTCGTAATAATAAAGGATGAAAACTCATCTGTCGGTATTCTGTAAATTTCATCTTTTTGAAGATAAAGTTGTATAAAACAAATCCAAAATGCAGAACAATCAGACTGCCTTGTAAACACAAATAAACATTTTCATTTAAGTTGAAAACAGCGACTAAAATTAGCGCACACAAAAACGCAATCATCATCATTTTTCGAAATCTTCTGTGAAGAATTTCTTTCTCTATTTTTGCAATTTTTCTGAAAGAAAAAAGATCCGCTTTTACCATTTCGAGTTCTTTTGCCCAGCTTAATTTAGTATCCAAAAAAGCTTCCTGAAAATTGAGATCTTTTCTTTCCATCAGGTTAGAAATTTGGGAAATAAAATGATCTTTAACTTCGATGAGCAATTGTGAATCCAATTTTTTAGAATTCAGATATAATGTAATTTGTCTGTCTTGTTCTATGGTTATCATATATTAAAAATCGTGTTTAGGTTGAATAAATAATTTTTCATTTCATTTTCCTGTTCCACTTGCTGTTTTTTTCCTTTTTCGGTCAAAAGGTAATACTTACGGTCTCTTCCATTTATTTTTTGAATTTCGGACATAATCATTCCTTCCGCTTCCAGTTTATGCAAAAGCGGATATAGCGCGCCTTCCGTCATTTCAAGTTCCCCTTGCGTGAGTTCTTTTGCACGCTGAGTGATTTGATAACCATACATTTTCACTTCTTTTGCGAGTAGCTTTAGAATGATGTTTTGCAGGGTTCCTTTGTAAAGACTGTTCTTTTTCATATCTTTTATACCTAGCAAATCTATACATAATTTTCTTATGTATGAAATTTATTTTTAATTTTATTAATTTCAATGGATGAAGAAACTATATTTCATTGCGATTTATCCACCACAGGAAATTATTGAAGAGATAAAAATCTTTAAAAAAGATCTTGCCGTCAACTACGAAAATTCAAAAGCATTGAAAAATGATGCACATATAACTTTGTTTCCTCCATTTTCCAGAGAGCTAGATTTAGAAAATGATATTCATGAAGCCTTTCAAAAAATTGACACTACTATTTCTCCATTTGAAATTGAATTAAATGGTTTCGGAAGTTTTGCAAATCCGAAGAATCCTGTGCTTTTTGTACAGCTGGAAAACAATGATCGATTAAAAGAATTATACTTAAAAGTTCATCAAAGGTTTAATTTCATGAAATACACTTTTAATCCTCATATGACAGTCGGCTACAGAAATCTGACTTATGAGAATTATCTAAAAGCATGGGAAATTTATAAGGACAAAGATTACAAAACTAAATTTTTAGTTGACAAAATAATTTTGCTTCGTCATGATGAAAACTGGGTTCCGATTGCAGAGAAAAAACTGGGCAGCATTTAATTATTAAAATACAAAAACCGACTCTAAGAATCGGTTTTCAGCTTATTATTTTAAGTAAAAGATTATTCTTTAATGATTTTCTGAGAAATGATTAGCCCTTTATTTTCAGCAACATTCAAAGTATAAGTTCCGGAAGGTAAATTATTAATATCAACAAATAATGTCAAAGAATCTCTTAAATCAAACTTCACAGGAATTATTTTTCCTGAAGCATCGTATAAAACAACATTGATATTCTTAGAAAAATCCTGTTTTCCTTTAATATAAAACTCGTTTTCAGCGGGATTCGGATAAATGGCATATCTTCTTTCTTCAGCCTTTACTTCAGATGTTTTCAATGTTGATTTATTTAAAGTCCAGGTAATATTCGTAAAATGAACTGTGCTGTGATTATTTACTTTTATCAAAGGGTTATTATCATTCACCGAAAAAATCAGTGTATTATTTCCATTATTCAATTGTCCCGGAACAATCATGATCGAATTGCTTGTAGAAGCTAACGCCGTTCCGTTCAACGTCCAGGAATTCACCAAAGTATTCGGGATCGGAAGAATTTCCGTAACGGTAAAAGTTACTGAAGAATTACCGCTCACAGCCGAACCATTTGCCGGAATATATGAATCCACAGGGGAAACCAGAGCATGAATCTTTTCAATAATAGCTTCTTTGCAAACCGAACAAAACTGCTGATTCAGATACCTCATCTCACAGCTCTGATGCGGTCGGTACCAAGTCGGACTTTCAGCATGAGGATAAACTCCTACTCCATTCAGTCCTACCCAATTTTTCCATTTTATCGTTGCAGGATCGGAAACCTGAGTTTTATTAGCCCTTTCCCCTGTCCCTGAAAACCAATATTCATCGGCCAGACTTCCAAAAGAATGCCCTAATTCATGAACTACGATTTCATTCGCAGAAGAATTTAGTGAAGCAAAAGCATACGTTCCGCCACAACCACCATATTCAGGAGTATTTCCTAAGATATAGGCAATGTCGAAATCCGGAAGATTGGCAGCCAAAACCTGTGTAACTTTTGTTGTATTTCCATAATAGCATCGGTGAACTCCGTTGTCAAAAGTGGAACTAAAATAATTGTTGGGATTGGAAACCGGAAAAACAGGCTCTGTAACATCTGTCGCAGTTCCCGGATGTTTTACTCCAGATTCTAGAGATATTACTTTGATGGCGTACGCATTAAAATAATTTTTATATTCCGTGTAAGGACTTTTTGTAAAAAGATAATTGACTGTATTCTGCGCCGAAGTTACAAAAGCAGGAAGCTGAGCCGAGGTAAATCCGTCTCCTAAAACTGCAATATTGATTCGTTTATCATTCGTTCCGTTCTGCAAAACCGGAACCACATCAAAAACCTGAGCAAAACAAAAGCTTCCGATAAAAAGTAATAATAAAGTCTTTTTCATGGTTATAGTTTTTGAGTGAATAGTAATTGTTTTCCGGAATTGGTAATTTTCTCGATTCTCACCATCTGAATTTCTGCAGAATGTGAATATCTTATACTGAATTCAGCATTTTGTAATGTAATCGTCTGTCTGCTGATTTTATCACCATATACTTCTCTTGTTGGGTTTAACGGATCTTCTACCAATTGTTTTACGATTTCTTTTCCGTTTGCATCGGTCATAGAAACTACGAAATCTCCCGTTTTTCCTTCATTTTCATCAAAAATCGGATTTGATTTTAATTTTCCATCTACGATTTTCTTTTCCTGTAAAGTAATTTTTTCAGAACCGGAATCCGTTTTTTCTATTTTAAAAAAAAGATAAACAATCTGAGCATTTTTATTCAATATACTGATAGTTTCATTTTCAGATTTTCCATTTAAATATTTATCCTGCAAAATGTTACAGCAGAAATAAAAAGGTAAGGTTAAAAAAATAATCAAATTTCTCATAGCTATAATTTTGTTTAAGTTAAGAAGAATTTTAATTATGATATATAACCGTATTCATTTTTTTCATGACTTAAAATGTTAGAAAGTCATATCTTTGACCCAATGATCGCAGAGAAAATTATTTTAGGAATCGACCCTGGAACTACCATAATGGGTTTTGGAATTATTTCCGTAAAAAAAGGCAAAATGGAAATGATTTCCATCCATGAATTGTTGTTGAAAAAATATCCGAATCACGAAACCAAACTTAAATATATTTTTGACAAAACTTTAGCATTAATTGACGAGTTTCATCCTGATGAAGTAGCATTGGAAGCTCCTTTTTACGGGAAAAATGTTCAGAGTATGTTAAAATTGGGTCGCGCTCAAGGTGTTGCGATGGCAGCAAGCCTACACAGAAATATTCCGATCACAGAATATTCTCCGAAAAAAATAAAAATGGCAATTACCGGAAACGGAAATGCTAGTAAAGAGCAGGTTGCCGGAATGCTGCAAAGTCTTTTAAACCTAAAAGAATTTCCGACAAAATATCTTGATGCTTCCGATGGTTTGGCGGTGGCAGTTTGTCATCATTTTAATTCCGGAACAATTGCAGACACAAAAGCTTACACCGGTTGGGAAAGTTTTTTAAAACAAAATCCGAATCGTTTAAAGTAATAAGAATTTAATATTGCAATTATTTACTCTTATATTCTGTAGGAGTGATTGTAAATTCTGCTGTTGGTTTTCCGTTTTTATCTGAATAAAAATATTGCAGAGTTACATCATTTTTTCTAAATTCTTCCATATCTGCAGAAGTTTTCGCAACCTTTATTGCACCTTCTTTTGCCTGACTTTTAAAAGTTTCTATTTCTTCCGGCGTTACACTCTCTTTCACATCGTCGGTTAAAGTATAATTATATTTAAAAACTTTATTCGGTAACGCTGAAACGCTGTCGAGGCGAACTCCGTCATTGAGAATTTGCGGTGTCAGTTTATTCATACTTGCGGCAGCTTCTTTCAATTCATCGTCAATAGTTTTTTCTTTTTTACATGAAACTAAAACCAATGTCATGCACATTAATGAAAGCTTGATTACATTTTTCATAACTAATTTTTTGTGGATTGATACTTAAAGATAAGATTATTTTAATTAATGAAAATAAATCATTGAAATTCAATAATTTAAATTTACATATAATTATACTTGGTAAAACATAATACTATCTTTAACATTGGTATGATTTTTAGTATTACATTTGTATAAATTTTCTATCATGAAAAATAACCAACAAACTATAAATCAGGTGAATCATAAAATAAATTGGTTCCAGAAGTTTCTGATGGTCTGTTCCGGAGGAAATATTCATATTTTAAGAAAAACACCGAGCGAATGGAACAAGTTTGCAGGAATCGGCGGAATCGTTCTTTTTACGGCTGTTTTTGCTACGCTTTCTGCAGGATATGCAATGTACACCGTTTTTGATGACATCTGGACAGCAATCGGGTTTGGCGTTTTATGGGGTTTAATGATTTTCAATCTAGACCGTTATATTGTTTCATCCATCAAAAAAACAGGAACCTGGTGGAATCAGATTTTAATGGCAATTCCCAGATTGATTTTGGCAACTTTTTTAGGAATTATTATTTCTAAACCTTTAGAGCTTAAAATTTTTGAAAAGGAAGTTAATAAACAATTAAACACCATCATTCAAAGGAATAAAAAACAACTTCAGGGTGAAATGAACGGAAGGATTCTTCAGCAAAGCGGACCTTTCGAAACGGAAAAAAAACAGATTGCCGACAAAATTGCCAATTATCAAAAATCTTATGACTCTGCATCCGTAGAACTTGAAAAAGAAATTTTAGGAAAGCAATCCGGCTTAACGAGCGGGAAAGAAGGTTTCGGACCTAATGCAAAACGCAAGCAGGAACTGAAAGAACAAAGACGACAGGATCTTGAAAGCTATCAAAAACAAGTTGCCTCAAGAATGGAATATTTGGACAAAGAAATTTCGAAAGTGTATACCAATTTAGAAACAGAAAGAAAATCTACGGAAACATTTGAAGATAAATTCAACGGATTTGCAGCGAGACTGCAGGCTTTGGATGAATTGGGGAAAAATTCTGCGATCATTGGTTTGGCAGCGTCTTTCATTATGGGACTTTTTATCTGTCTGGAAATTTCTCCGGTTTTGGTTAAGTTAATTTCTCATATCGGACCTTATGATTATCTTTTAGAAAAAACAGAAAACGATTTCCGACTGTATTCTAAAGAAAAAGTGGAAAAAGGAAATGCTTTAACAGATTTCAGGATCGATGATTTTAAGGATAACTTATATAAATAGCAAGAAACATATTATTATATTCTCACCTTTCAGGCAATTCTGAAAGGTTTTTTATTTTCATAATTAAAATATGTAGAATAATATTTAACTTAGCATTACCTAACTAAAACTAATTTTTATCATGAAAAAACTAGCACTAGCATGCACATTGCTTTTGGGCATTGCATCTACATCTGCTTTAAAAGCACAAGCTTCTGAACCTTTTCTAGGACAAATCGCATTCGTACCTTACAATTTTGTACCCAAAAACTGGGCAGCCTGCAACGGACAATTATTATCAATTGCACAAAACCAAGCACTTTTTTCTCTTTTAGGCACTCAATATGGAGGAAATGGAACAACTACATTTGCATTACCTGATATGAGAGGAAGAGTACTTGTTCACGAAGGACAGGCTCCCGGAGGACCAACTAACTACACAATGGGACAAACCGGCGGAACAGAATCTGTTACCCTACTAGTAACACAAATGCCGGCTCACTCACATACAGTAAACGCTGTAACGTCTGACGGAAACCAAAACTCTCCTACCAACACACTTCCGGCAGATACAAAAGTTTTGGACAAAGAATATTCCGATGCGAACGCAAATACAACAATGAAATCAACAATGGTAAATCCAACTGGAGGAAGCCAGCCTCACGAAAATAGACCACCGTTTATTACACTAAAATGTATTATCTCTTTACAAGGAGTTTTCCCATCACAATTTTAAAATATTATGAAAAGTCTATATTTATTATGTCTTGCTCTCGGAAGTTTGGCTTTCGCGCAGACCATTACATTCAATGGCTGTCATAATTTGTTTGACAACAATACTTATGTTTTCAACAAAACAGGAGTTGATGCCTATAATAAAAGTATTTACATTACTACCCCTGTCACCGGAGATCAGGATTGCGGAGGATTGGGAACATGTGAATTTAAAATCCAGTGGAATAATACCTTATCTAGATGGGAATTCCTTGCAGATGAAGGAAATGGAACTTTTGCAAGTCCAAATTTGATTTATTATAATTCTACCGGAAATAATAATTTTCTACCCAACCCTCCTGCCATCACCTTTGGAACTTGGATTGAAAATACTGCAGTCACATCCGGAGCTTGCGGAGGAAATCTTACTACTTCCAATTCCACAATGACAGGAGATCTGCATGCTTCATCTCTTGCAACATCTGATGTAAAAACAGATAATTCAAAAATACAGATTTTCCCGAATCCCGTAGCTGAAGTGATTAGAATTTCTGGTATTAATAACGGGCAATCGATTCAGATCTATAATATGGCTGGTCAATTGGTAAAATCTGAGGCATTTGATCAGAAAATAAATGTTTCTGAACTTTATTCAGGAGTTTATTTGCTGAAAATTAATACGAAGAATTTCCAGACTCACGAATTTAAGTTTGTGAAAAAGTAATATTTTAAAGATTATTAATTTATATACTAGCCTTCGAAAATTCGAAGGCTTTATTTATTTTTGAATTTCATACAATTATTTGAATATTATTAGATTTGTATAATATTATAAATAAATGATTATATATTTATTTTATAATATATTTTTATAGTTTTTTTTAATTTGCAGAATTAAATAATACACAAATGAATTACATACCTACTATTATAGAGATGGATTTTCTATATGATCATTAATAGTCACTTTAAAAATAACACGACAAGTTCCGTCGCCTTGTGAATATATCTTTGCAAAAAGATAACAATATTCACGTTAAATCTCATTAATAGATCTTTTTAGTGAGGATTAAAAAATATACTTTTGCAACTTATTAAATTTAACATATTTTTAACTTTTATGAAAAAACAATTATTATCGTTTGCTTTATTAGCATCGTCTTTTGTATTTGGACAATGGAATCTAACTGGAAATACTGGTACAGATCCATCCACTAATTTTATGGGTACCTCTGACTCTAAAGATTTGGTTATTAGAACAAATAATATTGAAAGAATGCGTGTTACATCAAGTGGTGAAATAGGAATTGGAGCTCAAGCTAAACCTAACTGGGCAATTAATCTACAGGGAAAGACTATGTTTACTTCACTGAGACCAGAAGATAGTTTTATTTTCTTCAATGATGCTCCTAATATTTTAACGGGGTCAGATTTAATGTGGCTTTCTTTCAAATATTATCAACCAAATGAAATTGGGATGCTAACATTATCATCTGCGTCAAGTGCTTCTGATTGGGCTAAACCTATTTTTTCAGTAAGAGCAAATGGTAATGTATTTATTGGTTCAAGAACAGATTATACTTTAGCTGGATGTGCTGATTGTGTGGAATATAAATTATTTGTAAAAAATGGTATAAAGGCTGAAAAAGTCAAAGTTGAATTATCATCTGCCAATGGTTGGGCTGATTATGTATTTAAAAAAGAATACAAACTTAGAAGCTTAGAAGAAGTTGAAAAACATATTGAAGAAAAGGGTCATTTGCCTAATATTCCGGCAGCGGAGGATGTGGTGAAAAATGGGATTAATCTGGGAGAAATGGACGCTAAGCTTCTTGAAAAAATCGAAGAGTTGACACTTTATTCTATTGAGCAAAACAAGCATATAAAACAGCTTCAGGAAGAAAATAAAATTTTAAAATCTCAAGCTGCAGATATCAAAGAACTTAAAAAACAGGTTCAGGAATTATTATCAACAAAAAAATAAACACCCATGAAAAGAAAAATACTTTCCCTTTTTTCTTTATTGATAGGTTTCTTCGGCTTTTCCCAAACAGAAGTTTACTTCAAGTATGACGAAGCCGGAAACCAAAGATACAGAGGGACTAATTCAGCAGGTAAAACGGCTCCTGAGGAAATAAAAAAAGTGGAAGAAATCAAGACCGTAGCTTCTGTAAAACAAGACCCCGTTATGGATGAAAAAGCTTTCTGGAAGCAAATCAGATTATATCCGGTTCCGGTTAACGATTATCTTACCATTGACTGGACGGAAGAAGTTGACAGCCTTATTGAATCTGTTTCGCTTTATCAGCACAGCACCGTTCACTGGAAATTCCAGCAGCAAAATATTCCGAGCCTAAACAGACAGTTGAAAATCAATATGACCGGTTATGACTGGGGTGTTTATGTACTGAATTTCACTCTGAAGGATGGAAGGGTGTTCAGCAGAAACATCACAAAACGATAAACTAATAACTAAAAAATATTACTAATAACAATGAATATGAAATTATTTTCATCATTTATACTGTCCTTATGTTCAGTCATGGGCTTTTCGCAGACCATATTGTATCAGGCAGAAAGTACAACCCGAACAGTACAGGATCCGCAGACTGTTTTGCTAGCTCAAGGATTTTATGCTACTTCAAATGTTTCGAATCCTTTTATAGCTAAGATTGGACCTACCACGGAAAGTCCGGGAGGAGGACCTATAGATTCAAATGCAGGAGCTAATAATCCCACTGGAACAACTACATCCTCTTCTGAACAGAAATTCCATGATACTAAAGGAAATATTGAAGTAACAGGAGCTGGTCAGTTGCAATTTACTTTACCTATCGCTTTACCATTTGGGGTAAAAAATGTATCCCCTAATGTAAGTCTAATTTACTTTAGTAATTCAGGAAACGGTATAGCAGGGTTTGGTTGGACATTGTCTGCGGTTACAAGTATTTCAAGAATTGGAAAAACTATTGAAAAAGATGGAGAACTTACAGGTATAAAATTAGATTACTCTGATTATTTTAGCTTTAATGGTCAACGATTGATTTTAAAATCTGGAAATTATGGTCAAGACGGTGCAGAGTACATGACAGAGAAATATTCTAATGTTAAGATAAAATCAATTGGATCATTGCAAGGCTTTCCAGTTCAAAATATTAATGGACCTCAATATTGGGAAGTAACATTTGAAGATGGATCTCAAGCATGGTATGGTGCAAGTGACAGTAATGTTGAGTTTAGTACTGGTCGTACACCCTTAGAATATAATATTATTAAATGGCGTGATGCTCAAGGAAATTATATCAACTATCAGTATTCCCAAGCAAACAATGTTTCTAGTATTTCAGCAATAGAATGGGGAGGAAATGATATTTTAAATAAACCAAATTTTAATAGAATAGATTTTAATTATACAACCCGAAATTTGGCCGAGGAATTTTATATAGCTGGATCTAAGTTTGTTCAAAATAAATTGTTAACAGATATCACTGTAAAAACAAATGGTAATATTTTTAAAAAATATGCTATAGAATATGGGCAAAATGGAACTAATTACCAATTTGTAAATAAAATTACAGAATCCAACCCACAGGGAGCATCTGCTAATCCAATAGCATTTGAATATCCATCGCAGACACAAATATCTGTAGATTATGATTATTTGCAAAGTGATGATCCTTTTAGTAATGTGAAATTAACAGGAGATTTTAATGGAGATTCTTATATAGATTTTGCAATGAATAATGGGTCTTTAAAATTAGGCGCATTTAATAATGATAGTTTTGCCACCATAGCTACCAATAAAATATTTAATAGTACAGCAGTAGTTGTAAGCACTTTATTAGATGAAGAAGGGCAAATATATAATGGTAACGGAATTGTACAGTATGAAGATGGATATATTTGTGGATATATTTTTAGAAACAATGCTTTTGTAAAAGTATTCAACAAATTTGTATATCAAAAAGAATGTAATCCAGGCACTGCTTTATGTAGTATTACAACAAAGCTTAAAAATGGAGATCTTGATGGAGATGGAATTGAAGATATATTTTTGACTTTAACCAAAAGAGAATGTTATATTTCTGGTGGACCAGATATAGGATTAGAACCAGTTGAAGATGAAAGTAAACTTCCTATAGGAACCCAATGCTATAATTCTGAAGTAGGAAGTTTTATAATTGATCTAAAGAATGTTAATAACCCTATATCTACCTTTAGTAATGATTTTGGTGTAAATGAAAGTTCTTACCAAAGCCAGCAATATATGGATATAGATGGAGATGGTAAAGTTGAAATTGTTAACGTTTCTAATTCATCTTATACGGTATTGGAGTTCGTAAAAACAGCTTTGAATCAATATCTTAAAAAAATTAGATTTACAAATAATTTAGTTGAGACAAAAGATCCTGAATTTCCTGTATTATTTGGGGATTTTAATGGGGACGGAAAACTTGATTTTACTATTCCGGTTACAGATAATGCCATTGGAAAGCCAGATAACTGGAGATTTTATATAGGAACTGGTACAGGTTTTACCAATTTTCTGAAAGTTGAGTTCTTTTCATATAGAAAACGTCAGACACAAGCAAATAATAGTTATGTTCAATTTGCCAGACAATATTTCTTTTCTGTAGCAGATATGAATAAAGATGGTAAATCGGATGTTATTCAGATATTTTCATATAATCAAATTAATAACTTCAGTGCGCAAGGGCAAAGGGATTTCGGATATGTTATAAGCACGAGGTTAGCAAATGGATCGGCATCCGATGGAACGCTGAATTTTGCATCTGCTCCATCATTTTCAAGTCCTACATATGCAGTACAGGATATTGAAGATTTAACATTGTTTACCCCTCTTACTAACCCTATAAAAGCAAATAATAACTATTATAATGTATTTTTATATTGGAAACAGCATTTACATAGAATAAAAGCACCAACTCCGCTTTCTGAATTAGCAAGAATTAAGTCTATTAATCAAGGAAATGGAAGTATTATTACTGGAGTTTTTTATACAGAAGCTATACCCGCTTCTGGAAATAATGTCTATAAGAAGACTAAAAAAGAGTTCTATCCATATTTTTCATTAGAAAGAGTAGATCAGACATTTGTAGTTTCTCAGCTTCAACAAGTTGGTAGGAAACAGGATTTCAGATATAGAGGAATGACCGGGCATCTACAAGGTCGAGGAAGTATTGGATATCAACAAATGGCTCGTTCTTCATGGTATGCCGATGGTATGGAAAATACAAAAATTTGGAGTGGAGTGGAAACAGACGCTCAAAAATTTGGTCAGCCTGTAAAAGAATGGACTATAAGAACAAACGATGAAAATCTAGTTTTCCCAACAGATTTATCAGTTAATAATACACAATTATTATCATTTAAACAGAATAATTACTCTATTCAGCAACTGCCAAATAAAGTTGATGTTATTCTTCCGGAGACAATTATTGAAAAAGATTTTCTAAGGAATATTGTATCTACAAAATCTGTGACGTATGATAATTATTATCTGCCGGCTAGTACGCAGATAAATCTAAATAATAATTTTTCTACTATAAATACATTTTTTGAATATATTCATAATCCTTCAGGATTAGGTTCAGATTATTATATTGGTCGACCAAAATCTAAGACAGATGTAACACAAGCCTATGGTGATACAAAATCTACAAAAGAAGAATATATTTATGAAAATAATCTTTTAAAAACATTAAAAACTTGGAATAGAGATAATACAGGCTATTTATTAGAAACTTATGATTACAATAGTCAGGGAAATATTATACAAAAAGTTTTAAGTAATAGTATTGATTCACAATCACAAACTACAAAAACTGCATATGATTCAAAAGGCAGATTTGTTGAAAAAACAACAGATAACTTAGGATTAGAGACAAGTTTCACATATAATGATAGGGGACAGATTTTAACACAAATAGATCCACTAGGAAATACCATTACCAATACTTATGATGATTGGGGAAAAACACTAACATCCAAAAGTAATTTGTCTGGAACAGTTACCTATCAATATAATAGAGATAGTAATTCTAATATAGCAATAACTCAAAATGATTCTGACGGCGATATTTCCATAAAATATACTAATAAATTAGGTCAGGAATATAAAGTATCGACAAAAGCGTTTGTACAAGGACAATTTGTTTCACAAGACTTTAAATATGATATCTTAGGAAGAAAGCTTAGAGAGAGTGAACCATATTTTGAAGGGCAGGCACCCACTCAATGGAATGCTTTAGCATACGATGATTCTGTATATCCCGCAAAAGTAACTACAACGTCTTTAGCCACATTCAGTAATCAGGATGTAATGACGTCTTTTGCTGGAAAACAATTAACAGTTGTTAATACCGGAAACACAGTAACCACAACTGAGAATAATGGATACGCTAGAACAACTTCGAAAACTTCGGATGCCTTAGGGAATGTAATTTCTTCATCAGACAAAGGAGGCACAATTGTATTTACATATAATGCAGCTGGAGAGCAGATTAAGGCTCAGTATGCTGAAAATATTGTAACAACAAAGTACGATGTATGGGGAAGAAAATCAGAGTTTAGTGATCCATCAAATGGAACTTATAAGTATGAGTATGATGGCTTAGGGGAAACTAAAAAAATAATTAGCCCTAAAGGAACCAAAGAATTTACTTATAATAATCTTGGTCAGCTTGTTACTCAAAAAGATTTATCAACATTAGACGGCGGACAGGCTACTAATAAAACAATTAGTTTCACATATGATAATAAAGGAAGAGTAATTTCTAAATCAGGGATATCAAAAGGGAAAGCATATAGCTCAAATATTACTTTTGATCCACAAGGTAGAACAGTTTCTTCATCAGAAAGTAGCAATGGAAAATATTTTATACAAAAAGGTATTACTTATGATGACAAAGGAAGAGTAGTTTCGTACGAAAAACAGCTATACTCTTCAGGGACAATGACAAAAGTAAAGATCGAAAATGTTTATAGTCCTTGGAATGGAGAATTATATCAATTGAAAGACCAGACTTCAGGAAAAATACTTTGGCAGCTTAACGAAACAAATGCAAAAGGTCAGGTTTTAAGCGCTAAGTTAGGAGCAGTTGATATTAGTAATAGTTATGATATTAATAACAGATCTTTAGTCAATATTACTCATTCAACTCAAAACAATGGAGGAATCCTTCAGCAGACTTATTCTTTTGATATTATTAAAAACGAGTTGAAAAGCAGAACAAGAGGAGGAGATTTTAACATCACAGAATTATTTAATTATGATGATAATAACAGACTGGTAAACTGGACGAATCCTGTTACCGGACAAATGTCATACAATACATATGATGTTAAAGGAAGAATAACAGAGAATGATCAGGTGGGAACAATGAAGTACGAAAATTCTTCGAAGATTTATCAGCCTACCGGAATGACTCTAAATACAGCAGGAGAGCAAAATTATAATAATGATTTAATCCAGACCATTACTTATAATGAAAATAATGATCCTGTATTTATTGACGGTATGAAAGGTGACATTGCCTTCCAGTATGGGTTGACAAGTATGAGACAAAGAGTAACCTATGGAGGAAACTTTTCTGCAGACGGAGACGGAACCTTTACCAAATTCTACAGTGAAGACGGAAGTTTTGAAGTACAGGTAAATAACACAACAGGGGCGGAAAAACATATTCTGTATATAGGAGGATCACCTTATGAAAGTAATATTATCTTTGTTAAAAATTATGCTGAAACAACAGGTTCATATAAATTCTTACATAAAGACTATCTTGGAAGTATATTAGCTATAACTGATGAAGCAGGAAACAATTTAGAGCAAAAGCATTTTGATGCGTGGGGTAATATGACCCATTATAAAAAAGGAAATAACGCGATTGTCACGGATCGTAATCAAATTAATACGATTATTGCTAATGGAAACTTATTAATAGACAGAGGGTATACAGGTCATGAATACTTTCCTGAAGTAGGCATTATTCACATGAATGGTAGATTATATGATCCGCTATTAAGAAGATTCTTAAATGCAGATGAAAATATTCAGGATCCTACAAATACCCAAAACTATAACAAATATGGATATGTATTAAACAATCCATTAATGTTTAATGATCCTAACGGAGAATGTTTTGTTCCTTTGTTTGGTGTGTTAATGGCATCATGGCTTGCAGGAGCAATCGTAGGAACAATGGTTGCCGCAGGAATGTATATATTGAAATCTATTGTTAATGGTACATGGTCTTGGAGTGGCTTTGCCAAAAGCTTACTGATAGGTGCAGTTACGGGAGCAGCAACAGGAGGATTAACCGGCGGAATGTCTGCCAGTAGTTTTAATGGGGCTGTTGTTGTAGGAAGTATGAATGGGGCTGTTAGTGGAGGAGTTGATGCATTGTTTAATCATCAAAACTTCTTTACAGGATTATACAGAGGTGCTATAATGGGTGGTGCAATGGCAGGAATAGGCTACGGTATTAGTAAAGTATTAATGATGTTAACAACACCTCATTATAGTTACCATAATATTACAGAGGAGGATCTTAAATTCTTAGAATCAGATAATTCTTTTCCAGTAGATGCATCACCTCGTACTATGTGGAAAACTTTCTATGAGAAACATTGGAACGAAGATGGTACAGGAGCACGTAGCTTTTATGCTGATCATCCAACTAAGAGGTATATTAGAGACGGTGACTGGTATTATGATACTGTAGATAAAGGTAGAGCAGGTGGGTATACGAGATTTAATAATTGGAATAATACTACATCCATGAATTTAGCAAAAACAGCCTTTGCTTCAAAGTTAAGATTAGAATATGTTATGACACATGAAGTGGCTCATGCTAAAATTTTTATGAATGAATCTTTACGATTCTTTCTACAAGTTAAAGTTCAGAAAAATGGCAAAGAAGTTTATGAGCCAGAAATGTTACTACATAATGGACTTAAGACAGGCGTCAGTATTGAACATGGCGCAATATGGGGTATAGAAAGAGATTTTATAAATAAATACGGTTCAAAGGGTTTATCTGGACTAATACATGATTCATGGGGTATTTATTGGAGTGATCATTATGCCCCAGGTCAACAATATAATCATATATATAATGCTATTAAAGATTTAGTAAAATAGAAAATTATGAGAAAATTTAGTTTAATAATATTATTGTTAATTTTCGTTTTATCGTGTAATGAAAAAGAAAAAAAGGATATAGAAATCTGTGTAGAAAGCAAGCAACAACTTAATAGTCATTGCTTGCTGGTCAAACTAATTATTAAAAACAACGGTAATAAAAATTATTTGATTCCTATAACTCCAACTTTTTATTTAGATAATAAGATGTTACAGTCAATTCCTTCACAGATTATAACTTCAGATTCTACAAATAAGTTAGATAGTAAGATGGAATTTTTGTTACAAGAATTTACTGAAAAAAGACTATATAAGGGGATTTCTCATGAAGCTTATAAAATGGCGATAATGAAAAATTATGAAGAATTCTCAAATTCGTTATTTTTCTTCCCAAAAAATTCTAAAAGAGAAATATTCTTAGCTTTTAATAATTATCAATATTGTGATAATAAATCTTATTGTAACAAGATTTTTAACGATGAAAACACAAAAATAAGATTTGATAATTATACAAATGAAGATGTTAAAAGTATAGATTCTTTAATTAATTATAATAAATTGAATTATGTGATATACAAAAAGAATATATATTTAAAAGATTCATTATATATCAATAGATAAAATAGAAATATTTATGTAATGAACAGCCTCATTGGAGCGAATGTTGCCTGCTGCGCAAAGTCTCCCGACTTTGAGCGGATAAAAACAAACCCCACCGAAAAAAGGTGGGGTTTGTTATTTGTAAGTCTCCCCAAAAACTAGACATCTTTTATCTCATAAAAATCAAAGAATTATAATCCATTGTAAAAAATTATTCTATAAAATTTCAAAAAACAATTAATCCATTTAATAATAAAAATAATATCAAATAATAATTTTGCAACTATCTGTTAATTAAATGATTAATTTTCGTTTTCGGCAAATTAATAGAATAATCTTATATATTTGTTTTACAATAAAAAAGACAAATATGAAAAACACAAAAAGCTCCGTGAGCGAAACAGGTCATGCAAAAAATATTTTTAATCTTCACTTTTTACTAACGACATGATGACAAATACAATTCGATAACAACAACTTTGCAATAAGGCACCTATACAACTCCGTTCCATAATACGTTAAATGATTTTGATCGTTAATATAAGGCCTCCCCGCTTCATCCACTCTTTTTATTTTATAATCAAGCAGATTTATATAACGATTTCCAAGCCTTTTTTGCAAATATTGATTTGCCAAACGAACTTTATTTGTTAGATGAGCTGTTTCTACATTTTCTACACCAAACCTATTTTTCAAATAAAAATGTGTCGGAAAATCTACAGCGTAATTATCAGTTTGGCCTAAATAGACCACAGGAACATTATACTTATTAAAATAGCTTTCATTAAAATTGATCTTCTTTATCAGGTCATCTTTATAAAAATCATAATAATTTGCACTAATAATCACAAGATCAATGCTTTTATAATTCTTAGGAAAATAATCTTTAAAAAAGTAATTAAAAAGAGCTTTCGGACCGGGGTATCCTATTTCTGCGTCTATTATCGGATAGGTTGCATCTCCTGTAACTTGTATCAGATTATATTTATTTTTATCAAAAATATTATTAATTGTTTGAGAGAACATACCAGCATGACTGTCTCCCAGTAAAATTATATTTTTTTGGTCCCTATTAATTTTCAAATTATTTAAATCATAATCTTTAAAAGATTGAACATCTAATAAATGCTTATTTCCATGACTGAATTGTCGATATGCTTCTTCACTATTTTTATAATGCGTTGTAGCATACGCCAAATTAGCAATTTTATCATTAAATAAATATTTCGGATTTAATTTCGAAATAAAAAATGATGATAAAAAAAGAATAATAGCAGAGCCTAAAATCCATTTATAATTATGTTGATAATTTCTTTTTTCGATGAAATGATAAGATATTATCGAAAAAATTACAGAAAATAAGATAAAAATTATTTTATATGTTAAGTTTTCATTCAATCCAAAAAATAAACTGAAAACAAATAAAGGCCAATGCCACAAATATAAAGAATAGGAAATATTTCCAATGTACTGTATTATTTTATTTTCAAAAAGTTTAAGCTCCAGATTCAATAATAAAATTAGTGTTATACAAGCAACGGGTATTATAGTTATTAAAGATGGCCATCTTACAGAATGTTGATCTGTAAATATGATAAAGAAGATAATAATTATCAGAGAGGAATAGAAAAACATCTTTTTTGTAATACTTTTTTTTTCTTTAAATAAGTTCGCAAATAAAAATGCCAATCCTCCAAACATCATTTCCCATGCTCTTGTGTAAAACATATAAAATGAATAAGTCCTGTTAAATATATAATGGAAATACATTGATCCCATAGATAGGAAAATTAACATCAAAAAAATCAAATGAAATAATTTTTTATTGTTTATATAAATTTTCCTGAAAGTCATCAAGACCAATGGATACACCATATAAAATTGCCATTCTACAGACAATGACCAAGTATGCAAAAGAAAATTGACCTGCGAAGGAGCATTAAAATAGCCTGCATTGAAATAATAATAAATATTGGAAAAAAATAAACTACTTGAAAAATAAAATTTAATATAATTAAGGAATTGAGTCGGAATTAAAAAATAAATCGATATCGCAAAAAAAGTTATCATTACCAGCAATGCAGGAAAAATCCTTATAACCCTTTTTTTATAAAAATCAAGAATAGAAAAATTATGTTTAGAAAATCCGGTTAGAATGATTCGGGTCATCAGGTAACCTGATATCACAAAAAAAATGTCTACACCAATAAAACCTCCTTTAAAAAAAGTAAATTTAAAATGATATAATATGACAGCAATTACAGATATCGCTCGAAGAAAGGAAATATCGTCTCTAAATTTCATGAATTATTTAACAAGAATGTTTAAATATTAAAATGCAGGTTTAATATTTAATTTTAACTCAAATATATTCAAAATTTATAAAATAAAATCTTAAATATAACCATAAACCCGTATTAGTTGTTATTATAAATTGTAACAATCTAAAAAGTATATTTCATTTGATTGAGAAAAAATTATTATAAATGTGGAGGGGGGGATTTATGACTACTTAAAATAATTCTACAAAATCACAAAAAGAATTTCAATTAAAAATATTCCACAGCTAAGTGTAAAATTTTCAACTTCATTTATACTTTTAGCAACTTTGATGATAATGTGTCATCCTGCGATTTAAATTCTTATACCTGTGGGTATAAAACTACCGACTGGGATTATACTTCTTACACCTTTGTTTTATATTCTTGCTCCTGTAAATATAAAACTCCTGACTTTACTTATACTTTTAGCGACTTTGATGATGATTTTCTTTCCTTTGATTATAAAATCATTGGTTCTAGTTACATTTTTTCATATCTGGAAAGAAATAAAACAAGTTTATTTTAATCAAGGAACATTTTTTGTACAAAATTTCGTATGCCTTCCTCAGTAATTAATAATTATAAATACTTTCCGGAGACTGAAATATTGAGAATTATATATCAGTCGGGAGCAGTTTATGATTATCTGAAAGTACCTCAGGAAACCTTTGACCGATTCAAAACCGTACAATCCAAAGGAAGATTTCTAAACTATGTTATCAAACCAAAATTTAAATACACGAAGATTAAATAAGGAAGTTTGATTTAATATTAATTTAAGTAAACCGATTGCATGTAATTAAATACTTATCGCTAATTTTATTTTATAATAATCAAACTCAATATTCTTCTAACCAAAAATCACTACAAATATGATATTAGAAAAAGGAACCTCAGCACCGGATTTTGAACTCCGCTCTACTCCCGATCAGAAACTGAAACGTTCTGATTTTTTAGGCAAAAACCTCATCTTAGTTTTTTATCCTGCAGACTGGAGCCCTGTTTGTGGAGATCAGGTTGCTTTGTATAATGAAATGTTAAGCATTTTTCACAAATACAATGCAGATATTCTAGGAATTTCAGTAGATAGCTCCTGGTGTCACGACGCTTTTATGGCAGACAGGAAATTACACTACCCTCTTCTTGCCGATTTTAATCCTAAAGGTGAGGTTTCAAAAAAATATGGCGTTTACAACGAAGAGAACGGAACTTCAAAAAGAGCATTATTCGTCATTGATAAAGACGGAGTGATTCAATGGAGTTACCTTTCACCCGACGGAATCAATCCCGGAGCTGACGGAATTATCGATGCACTAGAAAATTTAAATAAAAACTCATAACTATGTCGACATTAAGAATCCCAATCGGTCCAAACGACCATGTTCAGGGAAATCCGGAAACAGCAAAAATCGTTTTAGTTGAATATGGAGATTATCAGTGTCCTTATTGCGGTCATGCCTTTCCTTTGGTGAAACAATTCGTTGAAGAATATGGTGATGATGTAGCTTTTGTTTTCAGGAACTTTCCTTTGACGGATTCTCACGAATTTGCAATGGCAGCCGCAACGATTGCCGAAGCAGCAGGAAATCAGGGAAAGTTTTGGGAAATGCACGATCTTATTTATGAAAATCAGGATCAATTAAGCAATGAAATGCTGAAAGAGTGTGTAAAAAGTTTACGATTAGATTTTAATAAAATTGAAAATGATATCAACACCGGAGATATTCAGGATAAAATTGAGAATGATTTTGAAGGTGGCGTAAGAAGCGGTGTAAACGGAACTCCATCATTTTTTGTAAATAACCAAAAGTGGGAAGATTATGATGGAACGTATGATTCTTTTATTAACCTAATTTCTTAGTTGAAGATTTTTATTAAATAATTTAATAAAATATAAGTTTTGGCTAAAGCCAAATTCGTTCATCCATTAATGAAAGCGGGCTAAAGCCCGCTCTTATTGATAAAAAATAAGGCTACCTCAAAACTGAGATAGCCTTATTTAATATATTTAATTTATTATTATAAAGAATAATTCGGAGCTTCCTGCGTAATAATAACATCATGTGGGTGAGACTCTTTCAAGCCGCTTCCTGTGATCATTACCATTTTTGTTTCTGTTTGTAAAGCTTTAATATCTTTAGCTCCACAATATCCCATTCCCGCTCTTAACCCTCCTGTCAACTGGAAAATTACTTCTTCTAAAGATCCTTTACTCGGAACTCTTCCTTCGATTCCTTCCGGAACGAATTTCTTAGCCTCACTTTGGAAATATCTTTCTTTTCCGCCTCTTTTCATTGCAGAAAGACTTCCCATTCCCTGATATGTCTTGAATTTTCTACCCTGGAAGATAATTTCTTCACCCGGAGCTTCATCAGTTCCGGCTAAAAGAGAACCCAACATCACTGCTCCTGCTCCACTTGCGATCGCTTTCACGATATCACCAGAAAGTTTTATCCCTCCATCAGCAATTACGGCAACATTTTTAGATTGAGCATATTCGTAAACGTTATAAATAGCAGATAATTGAGGAACTCCAACTCCCGCAACAACTCTCGTTGTACAGATAGAACCGGGACCAACACCTACTTTAAGAACATTTGCTCCAGCTTTGATCAAATCTTCTGCAGCTTCAGCCGTTACAATATTTCCACCAACGATATCCAAATCAGGATATGCCTTTCTGATTTCAGAAATTTTATCTAAAACTCCTTTTGAATGTCCGTGAGCTGAATCGATACCGATAATATCAACTCCAGCCTGAACCAAAGCAGCAATCCTATCCAATGTATCTTCACCAACTCCAACTCCGGCTCCAACGATCAAACGACCGTTTTCGTCTTTGTTTGCATTTGGATATTCTAATTGATTGTCGATATCTTTAATCGTAATTAAACCAACTAACTTATTGTCTTTATCAACGATAGGAAGCTTTTCAATTCTGCTTTTAAGAAGAATTTCTTTCGCTTTTTCAAGATTGGTATCTTTATCAGAAGTGATAAGGTTTTCTTTCGTCATAATCTCCTCAACCTTCATATCAAGGTTTTCCTGATATTTCACGTCTCTGTTTGTGATGATACCGATCAATGTATTTTCAGCATCAACTACAGGAAGACCGGAGATTTTATATTTCGCCATTGTTTCTTTAGCCTGAGCCAAAGTATGATCTTTAGAAAGGGTAACAGGATCTGAAATCATTCCGTTTTCCGAACGCTTTACACGATTAACCTGTGCAGCCTGTTCAGCGATTGTCATGTTTTTATGAATAAATCCTAAACCGCCGACTCTTGCCAATGCAATTGCCAATTCAGCTTCTGTCACCGTGTCCATCGCAGCAGAAACTATCGGAACATTAAGCGTAATTTTGTCGGTAAGTCTTGATTTTAATGAAACCTGATTAGGTAAAACTTCAGAATAAGAAGGAACTAGAAGCACGTCATCGAAAGTGATGGCTGTCTCTACAATTTTGTTATGAATAGACATCTTTACTTTCTTGCAAAATTAAGACTTTTCAGCGAGATACGAAAATCGATTTTGATAGTTTAAATAAAACTTAATAATCAATAACTTAAATCGAAAAACCGCTCCAAATTCAGGAACGGTCTTCTTGTACAAAATAAAATTTAGTATATGATATGAATATGAAGTGTCTATTTATCTGTTGCTGAAGCAATCATTTTTGAGATATCATTTGCTGTAAAATTTCCTCTGACATCCACAAAAACCAACTCTTTATCTGAATTTACAGTGATGAGCATATTTTTGATCGCATCTCCTTTTTGTTTCACTCGAATGTTTACATTGTCGCCATCATGTTTTATCGTTGCCCATTCTTCGTAATTATTATCATTTAGATAATTAGCAAAATCTTTAAGCATTTCTCTGTCTCCATTTTCTACTGTCAGGACTTTAATTTTAGAAACTTTTTTAATCATCTGAATAATTTCCTCATTGTCTTTTCCGTCTTCCCGCAATGCTTTTTTAATAACAGGCTTTGCTAAAAACATAGGAACATTGATGCTTGTAAATTTCGCTCCTTTAAAATCGTTCCCGGAATCTGAAAAATAAGCCATATTTCCTTTTCCTGAAGAAACTATGCAGGACTGCATCATAAACATCGTACAAACGATAAGAAAAATGTTTTTTATTGTTTTCATGGCAATTTGGATTTGTTGTTAAATTTTTAATTAATTTCCTTTAAAGATCCGCCGGACATTTTGCTGATATCGGAAGTGATTTCCGGATTTCCTTTGTATTTGATCAAACCTCCTGAAGAAGCTTTTGCTTTTAATTTTTCAACCACATTTACAGAAAGGCTTCCTCCCGAGGTTGATTCTGCCTCCACCTGATTCACTCTGAAGTTTTCGCCTTTAAGAAGTGCACCGCTGCTGATGTCGAAAGTCGCCGTTCCGGCTTGTCCTCCAATAATTGTATCAGATCCGCTTGAACCTTTGAAGACCAAACTTTTAGAATTTACCTCAACTTTCACATTTGTTCCGGAAGTTGCTTCAACATTCGTATTGTTTGCAATATTGAATTTTCCTTTTACCACAGAACCCGAAGATGCATCAATCGTAAGATTATTTTCATTCACAGAATTGATTGTTGTAAAGGTCGCTCCTGAAGATGCTTTAAGATTATCCATTCTTGGAGAAGAAACATTCACGTTGATATTTTTGAATTTCAAGTTTTTCTGTCCTTTATTATCAACATACACTTTTAAAACTCCGTCCTCAACTTTAGTGATAATATATTGAAGTTTATCCGCATCAGCAATCACCTTTACATTCGTCGGACTTTCCTGTTTGAATACCAAATTCACACCTGTACTCACATGAATTCCTGAGAATTCGCCTACATTTCTGGATTCACCATTCAGATAAGAAGAATTATTTTCTGACGTAATGCTATTTCTTATGTTGGTAACAGGGTTAATTTTTGTTTCAGAGGAGTTTACAATTCTGTTGATATCATCCATCGACAGTTTCCCGTCGAGTTTTACCAAGATGCTTTCTTCGCCACCGCTGTCGATGCTTAACAAAAGATCATCAAGAACTCCATTTTTTTCTTCCGCAGAAAGGAATTTTATTTTAGCACCACCACTGTTCATGGTCATGATTTCGCTGTAGTTCAGATTGCTTAAATAAGAAGAAATATCTTTACTGATCTGGGACAGCTTCTGCCCTTTTGCAGAACTTCCGTCCTGAGGTTTTTCGGCAATAAAAACTTTTAGCCCATTAATTTTTGACAATAAAGGTTTGATCTGATCCAATTCTGCATCTCCCAAATCCAGGCTGCTTAACATTCCGAACATCGGTTTTGCAATCTTGATGGAAGTTACTCCTTCCACTTCCTGATATTTGTCAAAAAGCTGGTCTAGTTTATCTTTTTGCCCATACACATTGAAAAAATGAGTAAAAGCGAGTGCGAATAGTATGAATATTTTTTTCATGAGTCAATTTTTATTTATTTGATTATTATTGCCTGATCAGGTGCATAATCTTTTTTTAAGGTTAATTAATAATCGTCGTCAACGACTGTAGGTTTTACTAATTTTTCACTGACGTTATTTGCAAATATTTGGAATGAATACTTAGTCACATTAATGGCTTCTTCTACATTTTCGATTCTTTTTCCGTTTACGATCACGTAAGAATCTTTGTATCCTGTAGAATCTTTTGAAGCTTTATTATAAGAGGAATTATAAACAAACTTTGGTTTTCTTTCTTTCTTAAGTCTTCCTCTTTTTGGTAGAATTTCATCTAAAACATCTTTCTCAGCAACCGTATTTTCCTGGAAAATCGAATCTTTCTTCGCTCCGGCAATAGAATCAGAAGTATGATTCAAAGCTACCTGTTCCTGATGATCACTATTTTCTTCGATGAAATCATTTTTCTGTTTTTTAATTTGATTTTCAACCAATTGCGCCTGATCTTCTACATCAGAATCTTTATTATAATTAAAAATAAATCCGATACTCAATAGCAAAACCACACTTGCAGCCATCCAGAACCATTTTGGAAACGAAGGTTTATTTTTACTGTCAATCGGGATAATTGGCGCTTCATCATTCTGAACCTCATCATCTTTTCCTTCTGCTTTTTTCAGGAAATCTTCAAAATCCCAGTCCATTTTTTCTTCCTTTATACTTTGGAAGATTTCGTCGTATTTATCTTGAAATTTGTCGTTGCTCATAATTCATCAATTGTGAAATTTGTTCTTTTACTTTTTGTCTAGCCCGCATAAGATTTACTCTTACTGCATTTTCTTCCATTTCCAGCATTTCTGCTATTTCCGGGACTTCATATTCTTCTACATCTTTCAAATGGATCACTGTCTTTTGTTTTTCCGGAAGCTGATTAATAAAACCAATAATGTGTTCTTTTAAATTATTCACCTCCATACTGTAAAGCTCTGAGCGATGAAGCTGCATATCTGCAAAACCCAACTTTACATCGTGATGTTTCAATCTGTTCAGGCATTCGTTCCGGACGGATTTCAACGCATAGGATTTTAAATTCCCGAACTGCTCCAGCTCTTCCCTCTTCTGCCAGAATTTTATCATCAGATCCTGCACCACATCTTCTGCCTCATCACTGCTCATGACAAACCTTTTCGCAAAGCGATACATCTCATTTTTGAGAATAAATACCGTATTCTTGAAAATTTCCTGAGTCATAAGTTTTGTTTCTATTAGTAAGACAACCAGATTTTACATTTTATTACATTAAAAACAAAAAAACTTCAAAAAATTTTGAAGTTTTTATATAATTATATTAATACGTATCAAAAATATATTTAAAAATCGCCTTATCATCGTCTGTTAAAGGCACTTTTCGTCTTGCCATTGCTTTTTCTGCAACTTCGTAGGCTTTGTCTAATTTGAATCTTTCATCATCTTTAAAACCGCCCCACGAAAAATTTTCTACAAGATTAGGAGGAAAACCTTCTTTGAAAATATTGGAAGCAACTCCAATCACTGTTCCTGTATTTAATTGGGTATTGATTGCCGTTTTAGAATGATCCCCCATGATTAAACCTGCAAATTGAAGCCCTGTATCTTCGAAAGATTTTGTCCTGTAATTCCACAATTTTACGTGACCGTAATTATTCTTAAGATTAGAAGAATTTGTATCTGCTCCTAAATTACACCATTCGCCGATTACAGAATTTCCTACAAAACCATCGTGTCCTTTATTAGAATAACCGAAAATAATGATATTGTTAACTTCACCTCCTACTTTACAATGGGGCCCAATTGTAGTCGCACCGTAAATTTTTGATCCTAAATTAAACTTAGATTCTTCACAAAGTGCAATCGGACCACGAAGATTACAACCTTCCATCACCTCAGCATTTTTTCCTATATAAATTTTTCCTGTTTTGGTATTGATCGTTGAAAATTCGATTTGAGTACCTTCTTCTATGAATAAATGATTTTTATCTCCCAAAAATCCGTTGGTTGGAGAAAGTTCCTGTGAAGTTTTCCCTCTTGTTAATAATTCAAAATCAAAATCGATGGCTTTATCATTATAAGTAAAAAGGTCAGTCGGTTTTTTAAAAAAAGTAAGTTCTTCCTTAATATCAGTCATTTTTTCGATCTGATGCAAAGAAAAACCATCCATATTAATTTTTGCCGCGACTAATTCATCTTCATAAACCAAAGCTTCTCCTTGTTTCAAATCTTTAATTTGCCTGATAACATTTTCCGTCGGCAAAAAGTTCGTTACCAAAAAAAGACTTTCTTTTTTTTCAGGTTCCTGAAATTTATTCTGAAGATAAGTTTCTGTGAAGTAAGAAATTTCCGTGTTCTCTAAAATTTTCTGCCATCTTTCGGAAAAAGTGAGAATTCCGCATCGCATTTCTGCAACAGGACGGGTAAATGTAAGCGGAAGAAAATCTTCCCAATATTGCGCATCTGAAAATACTAATTGCATTTGATAGAAGTTAGATGTTAGAAACTAGAAGTTAGAGAATGGAAACCTGAAGTTTTTGGATATACTAACTTCTAATTTCCAACTTTTATTTCTAGTCACAACAAAAATACGAATAAAAAAGTCTCCCAAAAACTTGGAAGACTTTTAATATTTTAATGACAAAAAATTACTTCGCGAATTTTTTGTATTTGTTCATGAACTTATCAACTCTACCTGCAGTGTCAACTAATTTTACTTTACCAGTGTAGAAAGGGTGAGAAGTTGAAGAGATTTCCATTTTGATTAATGGGTACTCTTGTCCTTCGTACTCGATAGTATCTTTTGTTTCTGCAGTAGATTTGCAAAGAAACACCTCGTCGTTACTCATATCTTTGAAAACAACAAGTCTATAATTTTCTGGGTGAATTCCGTTTTTCATAATACAATTTTTAAAAAAATTAAGGTTTGCTTTCGAAATAGTAATGGATATTTCTCTGCTAATTTTAGGGTGCAAAAATACAATTTTTTTTTAAATTTCCAAATAAGCTTTCAATATTTTTTTCTAGATAAGAAATTCAAAGTATTTTCGTTAAATTTGAAATCTATTTAAACTTTAATTTCGATGAAATTCAAATTATTACTGGCTTTTTCTTTTTGGATGCTTGTCATGACTGTATCTTGTAATAAGGACGACATTAGCTTTGATGCTCCTTCACAGGAATTAAGCTTTTCAAGAGATACGGTTTTTTGTGACACCGTTTATCATCAGGTTCGCTCTGAAACCTATGCTGTAAAAGTATACAATAATGAAGACAAGGATATTCTGATCCCAAGAATTCATCTGGAAAAAGGGGCAACCTCTTTATATAAGATCAATGTAGACGGAAAACCCGGCTATGATTTTAAAGATGTTCCTTTAAGAAAAAAAGACAGTTTATATATTTTCGTTGAAATTGCACCAGAAGCAACCGGACCGGAAGCTATTGCCGAAGACAAAATTTTGTTCCAGAGTCCGCTAGGGCAGCAACAGGTTGTTTTATTCTCTGTGGTTCAGGATGCGGAATTCTTTATCAAAAGCCCAACAAATCCTAATATCATTACTTCTGATGCAACGTGGACAAATAATAAAGCTAAAATTATTTACGGAGATCTTACCATTGATCAAAACGTTATTTTAAATATTCAGCAGGGAACAAAAGTTTACTTTCATAAAAACAGTGGTATGAAAGTCTTGACCGGTGCTACTTTAAATATAAATGGAACTCTTGCAAATAACGTAACTCTTCGGGGCGACAGAAACGATCCTGCTTATGATACAATTCCTAAAAACTGGAATTCTATTAAAATGGATGCCGGTTCTACAATTAATATGAACTACGCAAGACTTTTCGGAGGTACAAAAGGTCTGGAAATGAAACAAGCCAATGCTACAATCAACAATTCTTTCATTCATACTTTCCAGGAATACGGAATTTATGCTATCGGCTCCACTATTACTGCCAATAACGTTGTTATGAATAATTGCGGAGAATCAGCAATAGGAATTGTCAAAGGTGGAACCCACAATTTTACCCATTGTACAATTGCCAATTATTCTGATCTTCTCCATTCATATAACAGATTAGGAATTTTTGCTACCAATGAATGGAAGAACGAATCCGGGCAGAGTGATCCCGGCGCACTTATTCTTAATATAAGAAATAGTATTGTTTACTCTGACAGAGATAATTCTATAAATCTTGAATACGTACCGCCTAGCTTATTCAATTATACAATTCAAAACTGCTTAATTAAATATTCTAACACATCAGAAGCTGGTTTTGATTACACATTGCCAAGTGTAATTCAGTCGATTAAAAATGAGGATCCTTTGTTTGTTAATTATTTTGCGGCTCAGATGAATTTGAGAGTAAAACAGAATTCTCCGGCAATCGGAAAAGGAAGCACAACTGTTGCAGCGACGGTTCCTACAGATATTACGAATGTTTCAAGAACTTCAAATCCGACAATCGGAGCTTATCAGTATTTTTAATATAATATCTAAAGAAGATGGATTTTAATATTGTGAAAATTATAGGTTTTATTTCTTTAATCTTAGTTTATCTTATTGTAAGAAAACTTTTCAAAAAGTTTGCAGATTTCACTGAAAACATTGGAAAATCAGCCAATAATGAAGAAGAATTAAAAAGATTAAAAACAAAAATCATCACTCTGGAACAAAAAGTTAACAATATACCATAATGGAAATCACAAATCTGCAACAACAAGTCGATGAATGGATAAAAACAATTGGCGTTCGTTATTTTAATGAGCTGACCAATATGGCAATGTTGACGGAAGAAGTTGGTGAAGTTGCAAGAATTATAGCCAGACGATACGGCGAACAAAGCGAAAAAGAAAGTGATAAAAATAAAGATTTGGGTGAAGAATTGGCGGATGTGTTATTTGTAACATTATGTTTGGCCAATCAAACCGGAGTCAATCTGCAGGAAGCTTTCGATAAAAAAATGAAGATAAAAACTGATCGCGACAAGAACCGTCATCAGAATAATGAGAAATTAAAATAAGATATGAGATGTCAGATTTCAGACACCAGATCATTAAAAGTCCGAAATCCGATATCTTGAATCTAAAATCTGAAGAAATAATGAAGAAGCTTGAAAAATCAAAATTAACAGGAAACAAAACCATACAAATCAGCGGTTCGAAAAGCATTTCGAATCGTTTGTTGATTTTAGAAAGTTTGTTTAAAAACATACAAATCGGGAATTTATCTAATTCTCAGGATACGCAATTGTTAAAAAAAGCATTGTCTGAAACCTCGTCAGAGGTTCGTGAAGACCTTGAAAAAAAGCAAGAATCTTCTGAACAAAACACGGAAATTGTCGATATTCATCATGCAGGAACGGCGATGCGTTTTCTTACTTCTTATTATTCTATCCAAGAGGGGAAAACAACAATTCTTACCGGTTCGAAAAGAATGAAAGAAAGACCAATTAAAAATCTGGTCACAGCTTTGCAAAACTTGGGAGTCGAGATCGAATATATGGAAAATGAAGGTTTTCCCCCACTTAAAATCAAAGGAAGAAAAATCACCAAAATCAAAGTGGATGTTCCTGCAAATATTTCAAGCCAGTTTATCACTTCTCTTCTATTAATTGCAGGAAAATTAGAAAATGGATTGGAAATAAATTTGGTTGGCGAAGTTACTTCACGGTCTTATATCGAAATGACATTGAGCATTTTAACTAAATTCGGAATTAAAAGCAGCTTCATAGGAAATACGATCAAAATAGAACCCATCAACCATAAACTATCAACCATCAACTATGAAGTAGAAAGTGACTGGAGTTCGGCTTCTTATTTCTACTCTTTTGCAGCGTTGGGAAGAGAAACTATTCACTTGAAAAGTTTTTACAAAGAATCAACTCAGGGAGATTCTGCGATTGCAAAAATTTATGATGAGTTTTTCGGGATTAAAACAACTTTCACAGAAGACGAACATAAATTGACGCTTCAGTCAGATTCTAATTTTCAATTTCCGGAAAAAATCGTTTTGGACATGAATAATTGTCCAGACATTGCCCAAACTCTTTGTGTAACTGCAGCAGCGTTGAAAATTCCTTTCGAAATTTCAGGATTGGGAACTTTACGCGTAAAAGAAACCGACAGATTGTTAGCTTTATACAATGAATTGAAAAAACTGGGAACAGAAACTGAAATCACAGATTTAACGATCAAATCCATCAGTTTTAATGATCCGGAAGACAATATTTCCATCAAAACCTATCAGGATCACAGAATGGCGATGAGTTTTGCGCCGTTTTGTTTAATTAAAGAATTGAATATTGAAGATGAAGATGTGGTGGAAAAGTCTTACCCGATGTTTTGGGAGGATTTGGAAAATGTATTAATTAAAGAATAAAATTAACTCGAGAATATCAATATTGCAGTTGTTATTTCAACGAAGAAGAAATCTCAAAAGCATAGATTCTTCACTCGTTACGTTCGGAATGACAAAAGGACTGAAAAAATAATATCACTTACAGAAATAAAATGTCATCAAATAAAACTATAATCATCACAGGAACCTCATCAGGAATCGGTTTCGTGTTAGCAGAATATTTCGGAAAGAAAGGTCACAAGGTGTATGGTTTGAGCCGAAAACATACCGAAAGTCAGTATTTCAAATCTATTCCGACAGATGTTACGGATAATGAAGCTATTCAAAATGCAATTGCTGAAGTATTAAAAACAGAAACCAGAATCGATGTTCTGATCAACAATGCAGGAATGGGAATGGTAGGAGCCGTGGAAGATTCTTCAAAAGAAGATATTTTAAAGTTATTCAATCTGAATTTGGTCGGTTCAGTTCAGATGATGAGCGCAGTGATGCCGAAAATGCGTGAAAATAAATTCGGACAGATCATCAACGTTTCCAGCATCGGAAGCGAAATGGGATTGCCTTTCCGTGGATTTTATTCGGCTTCAAAATCAGCTTTGGATAAAGTAACTGAAGCAATGAGATATGAAGTTTATCCTTGGAATATCAATGTTTGTTCGCTTCATTTGGGTGATATTAAAACCAATATTGCAGAAAACCGAGTAAGAACAAAAGTTTCTGAACCCTATAAAAATGTTTTCGACAAAGTGTATGGTTTGATGAATTCTCATGTTGGTGATGGAACCGAACCTTTGGAAGTTGCAGAATACGTCAATCAACTTTTAAATAAAAATAAATGGAAAGCTCATTATTATTTTGGTAAATTCGGGCAGAAAATCGGAGTGCCTTTGAAATGGATTCTTCCACAGGGAACTTATGAGAATTTAATGAAGAAATATAATAAGCTGGCTTAGTTTCAGTTAAACTTATTTAAACTTTTTATTTTTAACTATAAATCTTCTTAAATAAAACAGCATTTTTGTCATTCCGTAGGAATCTAAACTAATTTATGTTAAATTTTTTGCTGAGATTCCTACGGAATGACAAAAACAAGATTTAAAATTTTGTATTAGTTGAAGTTATTTCTAAAAATATTTTTTGTGCTGTTTTGCGTTTTCACCCAAGCGCAAAAGAAGCATTATTTTCTTATTGATTCGGAGACGAAGGTCAGAAAAAAGGTAAAAGATTCTACTTCTGCTGTGAAATTTCTGGATTCTTTGGCTCAGAATAATTACTTTTTTACTCAACTGAAAGAAGTGAAGAAAATTGGCGACAGTACAGAAATCATTTACGACAAAGGCAAAAATTTCAACGAAACTTATGTTAATCTTTCCGATTCAATTTCTCAGAAAACTAAAATTCAGAAAGAATTTTTTACTAAAAATTTAGACTCGACCAAGAAAAAGATTAACAAGGTCTATATTGATGACGGTTTTGCTTTCAGTAGAATCAAGTCGAAATATAAAGGTCAGAAAAACGGCTATCCGATTGTAGAACTTGATATTAATAAAAATGACAAGAGAACTATCGATCATTTTGTGGTAAAAGGTTATACCAGTGTTCCCAAAAGATTTATGAAAAATCTTGAAAAGGAATTCAAGGGTAAAACTTACGACGACAAAAACCTTATTGCTATTAATAAATCTTTCCAGAGTCATCAGTTCGTCACGTTGGAAAGACCTCCACAAACTTTGTTTACAAAAGATTCTACGAGTATTTATCTTTTCATGGAAAAGAAAAAGACGAACAGTTTTGACGGTGTGATCGGTTTCGGAAATGATAAAACGGATAAATTTACCTTAAACGGAACGCTGAATGTTAATTTCAGAAACATATTCAACAGTTTTGAAACGGTGAATTTATATTGGCAGAGAAACCCTGATAAAGGGCAGACTTTTGATCTTCAGACCGATGTTCCTTATCTTTTTAAATCCAATGTCGGATTGAATATGAAGGTAAATATTTTCAGACAGGATTCTACTTATGCCAATGTAAAAGCACTTCCGGCTCTTTATTATCACATTAATTCCAGAAATAAAATTGGTTTGAGAGGAACATTCGAAAGCTCAAGTATTATCGACACTTTATACGTTCAGGGTAAAGATTATAACAAAAAAGGAATCGGAATCTGGTTTGAAATGGTTGAACCAACCGATATTGATCTTTTCCTTTACAAAACAAAGATCAACGCAGGATATGATTATCTGACAACGACTTACACGAAAGACAATATAAAATCTCCGCAAAATCAGTTTTACTTTTTCGGGGAACATAATTATCATATCAACGGAAATCATTTCCTCAATATAAAAGCGGAAGGTGCGATGATGGATTCAAAAATTGATTTTTCTGCCAACGAACTCTACCGTTTCGGAGGCTGGAATTCCATGCGGGGTTTCAATGAAAATTCTCTCGCCGCCGACTTTTATTATTACGGAAGTTTAGAATACCGGTATCTCATCGGAAATCAGGCTTTCTTTGATGTTTTCGGACAATACGGACAGCTCAACAACAAATCTCTGAATGTAAAACCCAAACTCTACAGTGTCGGGCTCGGTTTTAATTTCTTCATTCCGATCGGCTTGATGAGCTTCCAGCTTTCCAATGGTAATGAATTTGGAAACCCATTTAAATTTAATGATATCAAAATCCACTGGGGAATTCTGAGTAGATTCTAGCTTCAAAGTATCATCAATTCTATATAATAGTATATTAAAAAAAACTAAAAATTTGTGAACCTACCACAGTTTTTCGCTTTATTATTATATTAATTTTTTCTCTTGTATCACCTTCAAATGATATATTTATCGTAATACCCTATTAAAACTGAGGTAACAGAGTCGGGCTAAATTTGCCTTCAAAAAAATGAAGAAGACTTTAGCTACTTTTGCAATTTTTTTGCTCCCCCTCTATCTTACCGCTCAGGAAGTCAATATTTCCGGAAATGTAAAATCTGAAAACGGCACCAGTGTTTCCGGGGTAAACATTACTGATAAAAATACAGGGAAGACCGCCATTACTGATGAAAACGGTAATTTTACGATCTCAGCCAATCCCAAAGATATTCTTGAATTTTTTTCACCTGAGTTTTCTTCCTACACCATTGAAGTTTCAAACAGAAGAAATTATTCTGTTGTTCTGAAAAAGGTAAATGAAAAACAGATTGAAGGAGTCGTAATTACCGCTCTTGGTATCGCGAAAAAGAAAGAAAAAATCGGATATTCTACTCAGGAAGTCGGGACAAAACAATTTGAAACGATTACCACGCCGAGTATCGGAAATTTATTTTCAGGGCAGGTTGCCGGCTTGAATGTTTCAAACCCCACAGGAATGCAGCAGGCTCCGGAATTTACTTTAAGAGGAAATTCAAATCTGGTTTTCGTTATCGATGGGGTAATTGTTGAGAAAACAGTTTTTCAAAATTTAGATCCGAATAATATTGACAATATCAACGTATTAAAAGGAGCAACAGCTTCTGCTCTTTACGGTTCAAGAGGTCGATACGGAGCTGTTTTAATTACTACAAAAAGTGCTAAAAAGAAAGGATTTACCGTTGAATTCTCTCAAAACACTATGGTGACAGCCGGATTTACCAATCTTCCGAAAACACAGACCGAATACGGAAATGGATCTCACGGAAAGTATGAATTCTGGGACGGTGCAGACGGAGGTGTAAACGATGGAGATATGATTTGGGGACCGAAATTCGTTCCGGGTTTAAAAATCGCTCAATGGAACAGCCCCATCAGGGATAAAGTTACCGGACAGATAATTCCTTGGTATGGTGGTGTATCTGGAAGTCAGTATAATGATAAATCAAGATATGAAAGAGTTCCGATTGACTGGCAATATCATGACAATCTTGACATCTTTCTGAAGCCTGCGGTAATTAACAATAACAATTTTTCCATCAGTTATAAAAATAACAAAGACGTTTACAGGCTTTCGGGGAATTTCATGAATTATGATGACAGAGTTCCTGAGTCTTATTTACAACGTTATGGAATGAACTTTTCTTCTGAAAATCATTTGGGTGAAAAATTAATTTTTGATACTAAATTTAATTTTACTCAGACTTTTACGCCAAATATCCCTAATTACGACTACAATCCAAGTGGTCACATGTACACGATTTTGATTTGGATGGGAGGTGATGTAGACGGAAGAGATCTTAAAAACCATATGTGGATTCCGGGACAAACCGGAACTGCACAAGCCAACTGGAATTACGCATGGTACAATAACCCTTGGTTCGGCGCTGAATATTATAAAAATAAAAACAGAACCAACGTTATCAATGCCCAAACCGGTTTAGAATACAAAGCGACGAATGATCTTTCGGTAAAAGGAAAAATTTCCTTAGTTGAAAATCACAACAAGCAGGAAATCCTGAGTCCCTATTCTTACTTCAATTACAGTGCGCCGAGAAGTGGCGGTTATATTTTGAACGATACCAAAACATGGAATCTTAACTACGATGTTTTAGCAACCTATAAAAAGAAAATTTCAGAAAACTTTGATTTTGCAATCAATGCCGGAGGTTCAGCTTTTTATTACAAAAATGATATTGATAATGCTTCCACAGACGGATTGAAAATTCCTGAATTATATACATTAGACAATTCAATCGGAGCTGTAAAATATTATGATTATTTAAAAGAAAAATTAATTTACAGTGCTTATACAACGATTGACGTTGGTTTGTACAACGCATTTTTCCTGAATGTTTCAGGACGTAACGACTGGTCTTCAACCTTACCAAAAGCCAACAGATCGTACTTCTACCCTTCTGCTTCATTAAGTGCCATGATTTCGAATTTAGTTAAAATGCCGGAAGCTGTTAACATGTTAAAATTATCCGCTTCTTGGGCAAAAGTGGCGTATGATTTTCAGCCCTACTCGATCAGAAATTATTATGTAAACAATGGCGGAGTTACATTCAATGGAAATCCGACGTATTATTATCCTACTACTTTAAATGTTGAAAACACCTTAAAACCTGAACAGACAAAATCTTATGAATTAGGTTTGAGCGCAGGATTATTCAACAACAGAATTACTTTTGATGCTACTTATTTCAGAACGTTAGATTATAATAATATTCTTCAGTTTCCAGCCGCACAATCTTCAGGTTTCACTTCTCAATATGTAAACGGAAACGAATATACAACGCAAGGTCTTGAAATTTCATTAGGCTTAACACCGGTTAAGACAAACAATTTCACCTGGAAATCGTTAATCAACTGGAGCACGTACGAACAAAAGCTGACTTCCATTTATGCAGACATGCCAAATTACAACAACATCAAATTAGGCGAAAGAATGGACAGTTACTACGACTACACCTGGCAAAAATCTCCGGATGGAAAAGTAATTCTGAATGCGAATACAGGAATGCCGACAAGAGCAACAACTCCTACAAATTTAGGGCATTTCAATCCGGACTGGACTTTTGGTTTTACCAATACCTTCAAATATAAAAAGTTTACTTTAAATGTCGGAATCGACGGAAGTGTCGGTGGTGTAATGAGATCGCAGGTAGTAGAAAAAATGTGGTGGGGCGGAAAACATCCGAATTCCACAGCTTACAGAGATCTTGAATACGCAAATCCGGGAACTTATTATTTCGTACCGGATGGTGTGAATTATAACTCTGCAACCGGAACTTACACTCCACACACAAAAGCAATCAGCTTCCAGGATTGGGCACAGAATTATCCTTATCAGGCTAGAGTAACAGAAGATGAAAGTGAATTATTTGCCAACGTTTTCGACAGAACTTTCGTGAAATTGAGATCCGTTGTTCTTGAATATGACTTCTCTTATCTCTTAAATCCGAAAGGAATGATAAAAAGTTTCACCGCAAATATTTCAGGATATAATCTTGCAATATGGAAAAAATCTAAAAATCTGTATTCAGATCCGGATTACAAAATCGGAACAGGGAATGACATTCAGGATCCTTCAAGCAGATGGATCGGAGTTGGATTTAATCTTAAATTTTAATTAAAAGCAGAAAATCAAAATGAAAAATATTATAAAATCAGTTTTTGTGGTAGGATTATTGGCATTGACTTCTTGTGAATCCAATCTTGACACGATCAACGAAAACCCAAATGATCAGGCAAGTGTAGATCCTAAATTTTTATTGACCTACGTTTCTTCCAATGCTTTCCAGGTGAATGGCGACAACATGTACGCATCAAGAATGATGATCGGAACAGACGGAGAAAACACCTATCAGTACATGAAATGGAGCGATGCTTCTTTCGATGTTTACACAAAAGGTCTTCTGAATACAGTAAAAATGGTGCAGGAAGCAGAAAAGATCAACAATAAAAATTATCAGGCGATCGGTAAATTTTACAGAGCATATTATTTCTTTAATTTAAGTTTAAAATTCGGAAGTATTCCTTATTCTGAGGCTGTAAAAGGGGAATCTGGAATCACTCAGCCAAAATATGATTCTCAGGAAACCGTGATGGCAGGAATTTTAACTGAATTAAAAGAAGCGAACGATTTAATTAACTCAAACGATAAAATCGAAGGAGATATTATCTACAACGGTGACGCTACAAAATGGAAAAAATTAATCAATTCTTTCCGTCTAAAGATATTAATTACAATGTCTAAAAAAACAACAATCGGAAGCTACAATGTTGCGACAGAATTCGCATCCATCACAGGAAGTCAAACCTTAATGACTTCGATTACAGACAACGGAGAATTGAAATTTGCAGACGCTGCAGACAGTCGATACACGATGTTTAATAACAGTGGTTACGGTTCGAGTTTATATATGGCGAATTATTTCATTGATTTATTTAAAGCCAGACAGGATCCGCGTTTATTCACTTTTGCAGCACAGACGACGGGTGCAAAAGAAGCAGGAAAGCCACTTACCGATTTTACAGGATATAACGGAGGAAATCCTATATCTCCTTATTCTGACAACGCTGCTTTGATCACAGCAAAAAATATTTCTAAAGTAAACGACCGTTTCTACAAGGATGCAACCAATGAACCTTCATCAGTTTTAAGCTATTCCGAATTAGAATTTATTTTGGCTGAAGCTACCGCGAGAGGCTGGATTTCCGGATCTGCAAAGACACATTACGACAATGCAGTTAAGGCAAGTTTCAGTTTTTATCAAACGTATGTTAAAAACCCAAATCAATATTTCGCAGGATTTGATGTGAATAATTATCTCGCTACACCTTTGGTTATTTATAATAATTCTGCTCCTTTGGCAACGCAATTAGAACAAATCATGACGCAAAAATACATGACGATGTTCCACCAGTCGCAATGGACTTCTTATTACGATTATCTGAGAACAGGTTATCCGAATTATCCTTTACAAACGGGAGTTTCTGCTCCTTTCAGATTCAGATATCCACAAGCTGAGTACAATTACAACAATGCAAATCTTCAGGCTGCTTTGGTTGCACAATACGGCGGAAGCGATAATATCAATTCTAAACCGTGGTGGCTGCAATAAAAATCTAAGATATTTTTAACAACAATTAAAAGAAATCGCAGGAAAATTCATCTTAACTTGCGGTTTCTTTGTATTACAATATAAAATGGACAGAAGAGAATTTTTAGAAAAATCAAGCATTTTATTAGCCGGATTGGGAACTTCAGGTGTTTTACATCCTGCTATTTTAAAAGCTTTAACCATTGAACCTACTGCACAGTCAACATTTTATGATGCTGAACATGTTGTGATTTTGATGCAGGAAAACCGCTCTTTCGATCATGCTTTCGGAGCTTTGAAAGGAGTAAGAGGTTTTTTAGATCAAAGAACATTTAAAAAGCAAGACGGTCATTCTGTTTTTTTTCAAAAAAATGACGGCGGAAAATATGCAGCTCCTGCCCGTTTAGATTTAAGAAATACAAAATCTACGTGGATGAGTTCGCTCCCGCATTCATGGGACAATCAACAAAAAGCTTTGAATAAAGGAAAATACGATCAATGGCTTCAAGCAAAAGCTTCGGGAAATAAAGATTACAAAGATATCCCTTTGACGTTGGGGTATTATAATCGCGAAGATTTGCCTTTTTATTATCAGCTCGCGGATGCGTTTACGATTTTTGACCAATATTTTTGTTCATCATTAACGGGAACAACACCCAACCGACTTTTTCATTGGTCGGGAACGTTGCGTGAACAGAAAAATGGTAAAGTAAAAGCCAACGTTTATAATGAAAATATCGATTACGATAAAAACCATCAGGCAAAATGGAAAAGCTTTCCTGAAATTCTGGAAGAGCAAAATATTTCATGGAAAATTTATCAGAATGAAATCAGTCTTCCGAAAGGAATGTCTGGTGAACAGGAAGCCTGGCTGAGCAACTTTACAGACAATCCGATCGAATGGTTTTCAAAATTTAATGTAAAATTTTCTAAAGGATATTATCAGAACATTCCGAATATCATTTCTTATTTAAAAGCAGAAATTGAAAAAAATCCGAAGCAAAAAGAAAGATTCGAAGGAATGATTGCAGAACTTGAAGAAGATAAAATTAAATATCATCCTGATAATTACGCAAAACTTTCGCAGACAGAAAAAAATCTTCACGAAAAAGCATTCACCACCAATTCTGATGATCCCGATTTTTGGAATTTAGAAATCGGAACAGATAAAAAAGGAGAAAAATTAGTTGTCCCGAAAAGTGATGTTTTATTTCAGTTCAGAAAAGATGTTGAAGATAAAAAATTGCCGTTGGTTTCATGGCTTGTCGCTCCGGAACATTTTTCCGATCATCCTGGTTCGCCTTGGTACGGAGCGTGGTATATTTCTGAGGTATTGAATATTTTAACCAAAGATCCTGAAACCTGGAAAAAAACCATTTTCATTATTAATTATGATGAAAATGACGGATATTTCGATCATGTTTTACCCTTTGCTCCACCGATGAATCCTAGTGAGCCTGTTGATATGAACGGAAAAGACGGTGTAGAATATGTGGATAAAACTCAGGAATACATGTCGACTCAAAAGCTGAAAGATCATGAAAGAATTGAAGGAACCGTTGGTTTAGGCTTCAGAGTTCCGATGATTATTGCTTCGCCGTGGACGAAAGGAGGTTTTGTGAATTCTGAGGTTTCGGATCACACTTCTGTGCTGCAGTTTTTGGAAAATTTTATTCAGAAAAAATTTAATAAAGATGTGACGATTGATAATATCAGCGATTGGAGAAGGGCAATTTGTGGAAATCTGATTTCAGCATTTAATTCATCTACTGTCAAAATTCCGAAGATGGATTATCTGGATCAAAAAGATTATGCCAAAACCATCAATTCAGCGAAAAATAAACCTGTCCCGAATTTGAAATGGTATGACGAAAATGAATTGAATAACAATTTACTGGAAATTCAGGAGAGAGGCTTGAAGCCATCGAACTCACTTCCGTATAATTATCATATCAATTTTGAGGATGGAAAAATTAAAATGACCAATCTAAAAGAAAGAGCCGTTCCGTTGATAATTTATGACAGAACAAAATTTGATACGGACAATTTCCATTTTTCTTATGCTTTATATTCAAAACAGGAATTATCACACCCTGTAAATTCTGGAAAATATGATTATGAGATTTTCGGTCCGAATGGTTTTTACAGAAACTTTAAAGGAGAAAACCAGCCCGAACTAGAAATTTCGTTGAATAATAATCCATCTAACGATGAAGTGGAGTTAATTATTAAAAAGAATACTAAAAATAACATTTCCATCACTTTAGAAGATTTCTATTTAAAAAATAAGAAGAAAATTCCATTACAGCTAAATGAAGAAAAAGTAATTATCAATGTTAATAAAATGAAAGGCTGGTACGATCTGAAAATTACATCAGAAAACAATACCTGGTGCTTTGCAGGAAGGCTGGAAACTGGAAAACCTACTGTTTCAGATCCTCATTGGGGGTAAACAGCTCATCAGTAAAGAAATAATTAAAGCCTTATGCAGAATTTGTATAAGGCTTTTTATTTTACTGAGTATAGTCATAAAATCTTAACCTTATTTTTGATTAATATGCAAAAAAATTTTCACACAACATGCATTAAAATATTATTAACGAACTGATAGACATGAAAATATATTGTTAAAAATATTTCATAGTATGTTGAATTTTATTAACTTCACTTCATTCTAAATATACCACCATGAAAAAAATTAAATTCACTTTATCTTTATGTTTATTTGCGTTTACATTCGAGAATATTAGCGCACAAGACACAAACACAGACAATCATACAGTAACGATTTCTGTACCGGAAGTCGCATTGGTAGATATTGAACCTGCTGCCACCAAAAACATTACTTTAGGATTCACAGCTCCTACAGAAGCCGGTAATCCTGTCGTGGCAAATGCTGCCAATAATACGCTTTGGCTAAATTATTCTTCTATTAAATCTGTTGCTGATCCTACCCGTAACGTATCTGTAAAATTAAATGCTATTATTCCGGGAATTGATATCCATGTAACAGCAGCGGCAGCTACAGGTTCAGGAGGAGGAACTTTGGGAACTCCATCTGCTCAGCTTACATTGAGTGCTGCAGAGCAGACAATTATCTCAGGAATCGGAAGTGCTTATACTGGTAACGGAGCCAATAATGGTCATAATTTAACGTATGCATTAGCGCCGGGAAGTGGTCCTGGTGGAGTTGCAGTGTATGCTGACTTGCAGGCAACTGCTACCACTGTAGCTACAGTTACCTACACAATATCGGACAACTAATACTCGTCCAGTTTCATCTTTAAGTACAGGCAAGAAGAAATCTCATAAAAGTTTCTTCTTTGCCTTGTATCATCATTTTAAACCCTAAACTTTACATAAACATGATAAAGCGTATTCTTTTATTGCTAATTTTCAGCCTTCAGTTTGCTTCTTTGAGAGCAAGTATTGTTATTCTTAATGGTCTTTCTCATACTTACAAAGTAGAAAACGGAAAAGTTTACAAAGGAAAAATTGCTATAGAAAATACTGGAAATCAACCGCAAAATGTAAAATTATTTCTTCAGGATTTTAGCTATAAATCTGATGGAACGATCAATTATTCAGTTCCACATACCAATAACAGGACGAATATCGACTGGATAAAATTCAATACAAATTTAGTTACAATTAAAGCCAAGCAAAAAACTGAAGTCTATTATGAAATTACCGTTCCCAATAAAATTTCTGAGCCGGGAAGCTATTGGAGCGTAATCATGGTAGAACCTGTGGATGATATAAAACCAAGCGACAGTAAGCAAGGAGTGAGCATCACATCTATTGTACGATATGCTATTCAGGTCATTACGGACTACGATTCTGAAAAGGCAAAGCCGGATCTTAAATTTGAAAGTGTGAAAATTGATAAAGAAGAAGGAATTAAATTAGCAAAAATTGCCATAGCCAATAACGGCAACTTATATTGCAAACCTTCCGCTACCATTGAAATCTATAATCGTAAAACCGGAGAAAAGATAGGAAGTTTTTCCAGTCTTGAAATGGGATTACTACCTTATACCTCCAAATCATTTCCTATTGACATCAGTAAAGTACCGCCTGATCATTACAATGCGGTCATCATAGCTACTGATGAAAACGAAAATGCTTTCGCCCTCAATGTGGAACTAGAAGTAAAAAATGATTAAAATTTGGTTTATATATATTTCCTTATTATTCCCTGTACTTATTTTTTCTCAACAACAATCCAGAGAAATTGTTAATAAAAAAGATAGTCTGCTACCGGGAACATCTACTTCTATTTCCTTTATTTTAGAAAATCCTAAATCCGAAAATAAAAAATACACAATTGAAGTTACCACTTCTAATCCGAATATAATCCCGATTTTATCTAAGGGAGAATTCAGCATTTCGGCTGGTGAAAACAAATCTTACATTGTCCCGTTACGCATTGCGACAGAAGCACCACAGGGAAAATATTCCATTATCATTAATGGAACTGATCAATATGACGGAAGCCGTTTCACAAAAAATGTGGATATTATTGTTTCAGGAAGCAGAAAGCTTTCATTAACGGCTCTTCAGGCTCCGGAATTCATCAGAGCAGGAGAAACTATTCAAGCTTCTTTTCTTTTAAAAAACAGTGGAAATATTGTTGAGAATCTTATCCTTGAAAGTAAAAATGCAATAGTTGATCATGATACTTATTTAAACATGCAACCCGGTGAAGCAAAAATAATTACAATACGCAAAGTAACAAGTGCCGAGCTTGGACAAAATGAATATCAGAACCTTAATCTTTCCGTTTCCTCTCAAGAAAACCCCACAGAAAATCAGTCTGCTTATGTAAGTATAAAAATCATTTCCGTAAAACCTGTTGAAGATGATATTTACCACAGACTTTCAGTTGCCACTTCCTTGTCTTTTATCGGAATGCAAAATATGGGAGTTTTTCAGGATGGTTTTCAGGGGGAAATTTACGGTAAAGGAAGTCTTGATAAAGAAAATAAAAACAATTTTGAATTTCATGCTGTAACTAAGAATCCTGTGGAATTTAATTCGTTTACACAATATGAAGAGTATTTTATTAATTATAAAAGAGAGAATTTCTTTGTTCATTTAGGAGATAAAAATTATTCTGCCTCATACCTTACGGAATTTGCCCGGTACGGAAGAGGAGCAGAAATACGATATGATTTCAAAAAGGTAAGTCTGGGCGGATTTTATAATCATCCCAGGTTTTTTCGCGATATTAAAGATGAATTGAATGTGTATTCAATATTTAAAATTCATAAGGAATCAGAAATTACAGCAGGATATCTTTACAAAATACCCAGAAAAGGAGAAATGAATTTCGGAAACATTCGACTTGACTCCGAAGCTCATCTTCCTTACACCTCAGGAAAATTTAAAATATCAAAAAATATAATGGTATCAGGTGAACTCGCATACAGTAAGACCGATACAATGGAAGGCAGTGCTTATATGGTGCAAACCCAAGCTACATTCGAAAAGCTTAATGGAAATATTATGTATATGAGATCCAGTCCCCAGTTTGCGGGTTATTTTACAAATACCAGTACCTTCAATGGAAACCTCCAATATCGAATTTCCAGTAACCTTAATGTGTTTGCTAATTATATGCGCGATGCCAAAAATTTCCAGCGGGATACTTTATTTCTGGCAGCACCTTACAGAAACTTCTTACAATACGGTTTACAATATAAATATCTTGCGAATGGATTCCTCATGCTTTATAATGGATTTCAAAAATATCAGGATCGTCTCGAACCGAAACAATTTGATTATCACGATCGTTTTTTTAAGGTAAGTATAGACCAGAAAATAGGAATATTTCAGGTAAATCTTGAAGGACAATTCGGAAAAACAGAAAATTATCTCACAGGATTTTCAGGAAATTCAAGTTTTTATACAGCTAATTTATCTTTTGAAAGACTTAAAACTTCTTTTACTATTTATGCGAGCTATGCCATAACCTCTCGTTATCAATTACAAAATCAAAAACAAATATATTACGGTGCGAGAATTATCAGCAGATTTTCGGACAAAACTAACTTCAGCCTTTTTTATCAGAATAATTACATGCCGGAAGAATATTTTAAGGACAGAAATCTTTTTGAACTTCTTTTTCATCAGCAGATTTTTCTAGGAAATGAATTGGATCTTTCGGGCAGATATTCGCTTCAAAGAGGAGAATTAGGAAATAAAGACTTCATATTCTCATTGAGATATACATTAAGACTTCGCGTTCCGGTACAGAAAATTGCCGATTACACTTCCTTATCTGGAAACATAAACAACTTAGGAGTCAACAAAACTGAAGGAATAAAATTAATGTTGGGAAGTTACCTTTCTATAACTGATAAAAATGGGAATTATACATTTAAAAATATTATTCCGGGAGATTATTATCTTGAAATAGATCGTTCCACAACAGATATAAATGACATTACAAGTATATCTTTACCCGTATCATTAAATCTTACCAATAAAGAGAATATTTTTAATTTCGGATTAATGAAAGCAGCAAGCATTGAAGGAACCATACAGCTTTCTGAAAATGAAAGATCATATAGCTTTGCTAAACTTCAGCTTAATAAAGATAAAAAGAAAAGGGAAAGCATTATCATTGAAGCAAACAACGGTGAACAGACTTATCGAAAAATAGCATTTATCGGTGACAGTTTCGATTTCACTTATCTCCGCCCTGGAGATTGGAAAGTGAAGATTTACAGAAACGGTTTAGATAAACGATATAAAATCTCCGTAGAAAATTTTGATTTAACTCTAAAACCTTCAGAAAAACAGAACATAACAATTCATATTACAAAACAACAAAGTGAAATTAAATACCAACAGGAAAGTATAAAAGTAGGGTATAATGAAATAAAGAAGAAAAAATGAAAGTAGCTACTCACACAATATTAATAATTTTCTGTTTGATATATAATTTATCATTCTCACAAACAACGGGAAGTAAAACGGTTGCCGTAACCTTACCGATAGTCACTTTATTGGATATAGAACCTACCGGAACTATTGCTATGAATTTTACAGCTCCCACCGAAGCAGGGCAGCCTTTAACTGCTCCTGCACAAAATATTACTAAATGGATCAATTATACTTCAGCCATCGCTCCGGCAGGTCTTACCAGAAGAGTAACAGCATCCGTAAACCAAACTATTCCCGGTGTTGACATCAGGTTACAGGCAGCTGCAGCCGCAGGTTCAGGCGGAGGAACATTAGGAACTCCCACAGCACAGGTTACTCTTTCTACAACAGCGGTAAATATTATCACAGGAATCGGAGGAGCTTTTACCGGGAACGGAGCCAATAACGGTCACAGATTGACTATAAGCCTTGTCGTAAACAATTATGCCAATCTTAATACACGAACTAATACTCCTGTAATAATCACCTATACTATTACTGAATAAAAGAAGAATCTAATGAAAACAAATATTATATTTCATAATTTTTATATCATTTTTTTGATATTATTAACATCCTGTTTTAAGGCACAGACAGTTACAGTTACGGGCACTAACTGGACAGTAAGCATCCCTTCAATCACAGAAGCAGGAAATAATTATGCAGGTCTTTATGAAAGTGCTACCAATCAGATTATACTGGCAGTAACTGTTCCTTTAGTATTAGGGAATGCAAAAGTATCAGTTCATTATCAAGCTAACCCCACTTGGCACAATTCATTAATTTTATCCGCCAAAAGAACAAATAATGGATCAACTACATGCGGTTTATGTACTATAACAGGGGGAACCACCTATCATACAGTTACTCAAACAGCTATTGAATTATTCAGAATACAGGCAATTCTGGCTTTGGGTTCCTATACCGGAATTAATATACAGCTGGAATTAAGCGGAGTTTCTGTGACCATTCCTGCTACAGCCTATCAAAGCAGTATCATATTTACCGTAAGCGCTATTTAATTCAAAATACATTTTATTTATTTTCATATAAACTGATATTTGCAGGAGCTCCTGTTCCGTAAGAAGTAAAATTTTTGACTGTAATTTCTCAAGTTCCTGGAATTGCAGATACAGCTAATATCTGCCATGAAGTATTAACATTTGTATCAGAAGTAAGTATCTTTCCGCTTCCTTGTGTCCCATCTACACGGACTTGTATTGTTTTTTATATGTAGAAGAGTCGTAGGAGCTATTTTTCTAATTTTTACATTTCCATTATTTAAAACAGTAATCATTTTTTTGCACTGGAATTATTAATTTCTAATGCCCTCCTAGTCAGCAAAGCAATAGTTTTTAAGGAGCTTACTCCTGCTATCCACTCATACTCCTCGTTCCTACACTTTCTTTCAGAGCCGAAGCTTACTGCGGGGTAACC
>NZ_BAAAZJ010000016.1:371631-371856 GCF_039536845.1 Chryseobacterium ginsenosidimutans | reverse complement strand
TCTGCTATAAAATTTCACAATGGAAACTTACTGAAAACGCTTTGTCACACTGAGTCTGTCGAAGTGTGTTTGCGCTTTTATAGTTGGTCAATCGCAAAGGCGCAAATTACAGTTGAAATACTGTTGTAAGGCGCAAGGATTTTATCTGCAATAAAATTTCACAATGCCAATTTACTGAAACCCTTTTGTCACACTGAGCCTGTCGAAGTGTTCCTGCACTTTTGC
>NZ_BAAAZJ010000016.1:368943-371501 GCF_039536845.1 Chryseobacterium ginsenosidimutans | reverse complement strand
GGCTTCGGAAAAAAAATGTTTTTTCCGAAGCCGACCCGAAGGTGATCCGAAGAAGACCCGAAGAAAGGGTAGAGAAAACCAGTCAAAAAACGTCAAAATCTGTCAAAACCGGTCATAGTTTTCATCATAATGAAAAGTGGAAAATTCCTTTATACCTTCGTTTCTGTTAATCAAAAAAATACAAAAAAATGGCAAGAATAACAAAAGGAATCCTTGGAGGATTTTCAGGAAAAGTAGGAACAATTGTAGGTGCAAACTGGCGCGGTCAGGACATCATCAGAAGTACCCCAAAACCAAGCAGCAGACCGCCAAGTGAGAAGCAGGCTCTTCAGCAGATGAAGTTTAAGCTGGTAATCGGCTTTCTGCAGCCTGTCAAAAATATTCAGACAAAATATTTCGGATCAGGCAGCGGTTCAAAATCGAGAGTGAACATGGCGGTTTCTTACACGATTAGCGAGGCTATCCAGATGGTTGCAGATGTTCCCGAGTTGGTCTACAATAAAGTACTGATCACAAAAGGAGATCTGGCAGGTTTTCAGAATGTGACAGCCGTTCCCCAAGCCGGAAATATGCTGAAACTTACATGGGAAGATAATTCCGTTCAGGGAAATGCAAGCGCAACAGATAAAGCCAATGCAGTCTGTTATTGTGAGGAATTAAAAACCTTTGAAATTTTCGAATCGGTTGCCGACAGAACTGCATTAATGGCAGATATTACACTGCCCAATTATTATTCAGGAAAAGAAATTCAGGTCTGGGCGTTTTTTAATGACGAGAAAGAGAAGCTGGCGTGTAACAGTTCGTATCTGGGAGTTTTTACAGTCGTTTAATGTTGATCTCCATCTGGAAGGGTGGGGATTTTTTTAAATAATTATGGTGATTCTATAAACGATTTCCCAAGAATGTACAGTTAATTTATTGAATTAAAAAATCACATTGTATTGGGGGAAACATTAAAAAATAATACCTTTAAGCTTTTTAATTAAGGATAATGTCAGAAGAACAGAAACGTCAGCTGCAGCAGCAACTTTGGAATATAGCGAATACTTTACGTGGTAAAATGGATGCAGATGAATTCCGTGATTATATCTTAGGATTTATTTTTTATAAATATCTGTCTGAGAAAATCCATTTTACAGCCAACAAAATCTTATTAGATTCTGGTGAAGAGGTTGATTATAATGATGTTGATGAAAATTCTGAGGAAGGAAAAGAAATTGTTGAAGCTATTTACGAAGAAGTCGTTGAAGATTTGGGATATTTCCTCAAACCTTCGGAACTTTTCAGTAATATTGCCAAAAAAGGACATCAGAAGCAGGAAGGTAAATCCAATTTTATTCTTGCTGAACTTTCCAAAATCCTTAATAATATTGAGCAATCTACACTGGGAACCAGTAGCGAAGATGATTTTGAAGGTCTTTTTGATGATTTGGATCTTACTTCTTCCAAATTGGGAAGAACAGAAGATGAAAAAAATACATTGATCTCAAAAGTTCTGTATCATCTGGATGATATTGATTTCAATTTATCAGATACCAATGCTGATGTTCTGGGAGATGCTTACGAATATTTAATTGCCCAGTTTGCCAGTGGAGCGGGGAAGAAAGCCGGTGAATTCTACACACCTCAACAAGTTTCTACGATTTTAGCAAGAATTGTGACCAGCAGAAAGTCACAGTTAAAATCCGTTTATGATCCGACTTGTGGAAGTGGTTCTTTGTTATTACGTGTTGCCCGTGAAGCAAAAGTAAGTGATTTTTACGGTCAGGAAATGAACCGTACCACATACAACTTAGCAAGGATGAATATGATTCTTCACGGTGTCAATTATAGTAATTTTGATATTCGACAGGAAGATACGCTTGAAAAACCTCAACACCTAGATAAGACATTTGATGCGATTGTCGCCAATCCTCCTTTTTCTGCTAAATGGAGTTCTAATGAATTACTTCTATTAGATGAGAGATTTTCACAATACGGAAAATTAGCACCTTCTTCAAAAGCAGACTTTGCGTTTATCCAGCATATGATTTATCATTTGGATGAAAACGGAATTATGGCTGTTGTAATGCCACACGGTGTTCTGTTCCGTGGTGCAGCCGAATTAGTTATTAGAAAATATCTGATTAAAGAGAAGAACTATTTAGATGCTGTGATTGGTTTACCTGCCAATATTTTCTTTGGAACAAGCATTCCGACTTGTATTTTAATCTTTAAAAAATGTCGTGAAGCCGATGAAGATATTTTGTTTGTAGATGCAAGCAAAGAATTTGAAAAGCAGAAAAACCAAAATGTGTTGCTTAATGCTCATATCAATAAAATTGTTGATACTTACCAAAATCGTACGGTAATTGAAAAGTTCAGTCATAAAGCGACATTACAGGAAGTTGCAGATAATGATTACAATCTAAATATTCCTCGCTATGTTGACACTTTTGAGGAAGAAGAGGAAATTGATATTCAGGCGGTAATGGCAGAAATTAAGGAGCTTGAAGCAAAGCGTTCTCAATTGGATTCTGAAATTGAAGTTTATTTGAAAGAATTGGGATTAGTAAGCT
>NZ_BAAAZJ010000016.1:317968-368819 GCF_039536845.1 Chryseobacterium ginsenosidimutans | reverse complement strand
TTTCCTAATTCGAGAAATATACCCAAACTGAGGTTTTTGAAATTCAATGATGAATGGAAAAATAAGAAACTGGGAGACTTAATGAATTTCAAAGTAACTAATTCTTATTCAAGAGATAATCTCAATTATGAATCAGGAACCGTAAAAAATGTTCACTATGGAGATATTCATACTAAATTTCAAACTCTTTTTGATTTAGGAAAAGAAAATGTCCCATATATAAATGAAGATATTCTTCTAAATAGGATTTCAGAAGATTTTTATTGTCAAGAAGGAGACATAATTTTTGCAGATGCTTCTGAAGATTTAAATGATGTTGGAAAAAGTATCGAAATTACAAATCTTAATGGAGAAAAATTACTTTCTGGTTTGCATACTCTTTTAGCAAGACCGCAAAAAAATAATTTTTCTAAAGGTTTTCTTGGATATTTATTAAAATCTGATTTTGTAAGAAATCAGATAAAAAGAGAAGCACAAGGCTCTAAAGTATTAAGCATTAATGTGGGTAGGATTTCTAATATTCATTTATCCTTTCCCTCACTTTCAGAACAACAAAAGATTTCTGAATTTCTATCTATTTTGGATAAGAGGATATTATGTTCAATGAAAATAATTGAGGGTTTAATAACGCAAAAGAATTTTATAATTAAAAAATTATTTAAACAAAATCTATCAGATTTAAATACAATTCTTTTAAGTGATTTCTTAAAAATTCCAAACAAAGTAAAGCCTAATATTATTGATAAAGAAAAATTGTTAACTGTAAAACTACATTTAAAGGGTGTTCATAAAAATGAAAATTCAGATTCACTATCATTAGGCGCAACAAATTATTTTATTAGAAAAAAAGGGCAATTCATCTATGGTAAGCAAAACCTATTTAATGGAGCTTTTGCAATAATTCCTGATAAATATGATGGTTTTTTATCATCCGCAGATGTCCCCGCTTTGGATATTAACGAAAATATAGTTAATGCTAAGTATCTATTTTATTTTTTTTCAAGAGAATCATTTTATAAAAAGTTAGAAGATATAGCTAGCGGCTCTGGAAGTAAACGGATTCACGAAAATACTTTATTGAATCTAAAAATTACAATTCCAAGTTTAGCTATACAAAATAAAGTGGCTCGTTTTTTATCAAAGTTTGATGAAAAAATAAACATAGAAAACGAATTGCTTACTCAATACGAAAATCAGAAAAAGTATTTATTACAAAATCTTTTTGTTTAAGCTTAAGTTCAAAGAGCCATGTCAGGTTTTGAACCTTGACAGGCTTTTTCATCAAACAAACAAATTAGTCAAAAGAAACTTCTTTTGAAGTTCTAACTTTTCTAAAATCTCTTTTTCTATATCAATTTTTTCTTGAATAGAAGATAAAAAATTGACTATTTTAATTTGCTCCTTTAAGGATGGTAATTTTATTGGCATTGATTGGAACATTGGTAATCTTAATGACTTCACTGTTGAGCCAACAGCTTGCGATTGCAAGTGTCTATCGTCGTTTAATATTTGATAGTAAAGAAATCTACCATTGATATGTAAAAAGTCGAAAATAGCATATGTCCTTTGATGTAAATCAAATTTTCCAACAAAATATTTAGGTATAAACTCTTGCCCTTCTCCAGGAACAATAATAGCTTCTTTATCAAATAGATATCGTGAACTTGTTCGAATATCTTGCGACCTGTCGAAAAACGTATAATCTCCATCTAAGATGGAGTCTGCTCTATTTGAAGAACCTGTAGTAATAGTAGAAATATTGCCTAAATATTCAACTCTCCAATCAGAAAAATGATTTCCATATTCATCTTTAAGTCTTAATTTCTGCGAAAATATTTTTTCACGGCTCCCTTTCATTAAGGTTTTTAACTTCTCAATTATTTTCCTTTGAGTTTGGATTCTTTCATCAATAGAAGTAAACAAAGATGAAATTTTGTTTTGTTCAGATAATGATGGATGATGAAATGAAAAATCATTCATCTGTTGCAAATTTAAATTTGGTTGAGCTCCAACAGAAATGGAATCTTTAATATATTTTTGCATTATATCAGATTTTAAAATCTGATATATAAAATTTATATTTTCATTTGTATTTAATCTTATAATTGCGAGTGCTTGATTCGTATTAGCAGGTAAAATTTCCTTTGTTACAATGTTAGTTTTTCCAATGGTTGCTCCTGCAATTGCGAAAAGTAAATCATTTTCCTCTAATATAGAACGTCTTAATTCTTTATAATGTACTTTCTCACCTATGTATAAACATTTTTCTGAATTAATTATATTATCTTCAAAACACTCAATTTTTATAAATTTTACACCTTCACTTACAAATTTTTTAGGTGTAGTGCCTTTTGTTATTAATTTGGTTAATTCACCTAACCTAATCATTTTCCAATCCCCTTCAAACTTTGGAAATCGTAAATTAGGAAAGGCAAAGATTGATTAAAACTCAGGTTAAAGCTCAATAACTAAAAATCCCCAATGTTAATTCATAACTTTTGAGACTAGTTAGAAAATCATTTAAAAATCAAAAAAATTATGACAAGAAAGAAGACATTGGCAGAAATCGCTGAACTATGGAAGAATGACAAAAAGCTGTATGTGAAAAAATCAACCTTTTCGGCTTATGTGCTGTTGTTGGAAAATCATTTATTGCCTGTATTTAAAGACTATTCTGAGATTGAGGACAAAGATGTACAGAAGTTTGTATTTCAAAAGCTAGAGCAGGGATTAAGTCAGAAAAGTATCAAAGACATTCTTATTGTTTTGAAAATGGTGTTAAAGTTTGGTGCAAAGAATAAATGGATTGAGTTTATCAATTTTGACGTTCAGTATCCTACAGTTCGTGAAACGCATACGATTGAAGTGTTGAGCAGAACGCATCAGAAAAAAGTGATGAGCTATATTCAGGAGCATTTTACCTTTAGAAATTTAGGTGTTTATATCTGTCTTTGTTCGGGAATGCGGATTGGCGAGATTTGTGCGTTGACTTGGGAAGATATTGATACCGATAATGGGATTATCAATATTCGAAAAACCATTCAGAGAATTTACGTCATTGAAGATGGTGAAAGAAAAACAGAATTGTTGATTGATACGCCTAAAACAAAAAATTCCATCCGGGAAATCCCAATGAGTAGAGATTTATTGAGAATGCTCAAACCTTTTAAGAAAATTGTGAATCCTGCTTTTTATGTACTAACAAACGATTCTAAACCTACGGAACCGAGAACTTACCGAAGCTATTATAAAAACCTGATGCGTTTTCTGGAAATTCCAGATATCAAATTTCACGGTTTGAGACACAGTTTTGCAACCCGTTGTATCGAAAGCAAATGCGACTATAAAACCGTGAGCGTTTTGCTTGGTCATTCGAATATCAGTACAACTTTGAATTTGTATGTGCATCCAAATCTTGAACAGAAGAAGAAAGCAATCGACCAGATGTTTAAAGCACTAAAATAGTTTTAGTTATCGTTGATAATTTCTTACATTTGGTAAAACTATCAATCACTTTGTCAGAACTCATACTTCTGACAAAGTTTTTAACCAAAACTCAAAACCGAATGTCAAGTCAGCCGGAATATATTTTAGAGCAGAAATTAGTAGAACAATTACAACAGTTAGGTCACAAAAAAGTTACAATATGTAATGAGGCAGACCTAATTAAAAATCTAAAGACTCAGCTCGAAATTCACAATAAAAAAACATTCTCAGATACTGAGTTTGAAAAAATCCTCAATCATCTTTCAAAAGGAAATGTTTTTGAAAAAGCTAAAACATTACGTGACCGTTTTCATTTTTTTAAAGACGACGGAACTTCGGAATGGATTGAATTTATCAGCCAAGACCATTGGTGTCAGAATCAGTTTCAGGTAACGAATCAAATTGCTCAGGAAGGAAACTTTAAAAACAGATATGATGTAACCATCCTAATCAACGGACTACCTTTGGTACAAATTGAGCTGAAACGCCGTGGTCTTGAAATGAAAGAGGCTTTCAATCAAATCAACCGTTATCATCATCAGTCTTTCAATGCTGGAAGTGGATTGTTTAATTATGTTCAGTTGTTTATCATAAGTAACGGAGTTAATACAAAATATTATTCCAACAACGCAAAGCAGACATTTAAGCAAACTTTCTTTTGGTCTGATGAACACAACAATAACATCACTCAACTCGACCATTTTGCTCCTGCATTTTTAGAGCCTTGTCATATTGCCAAAATGATTACCAAGTATATCGTTTTGAATGAAACGAATAAAATATTGATGGTTTTAAGACCTTATCAATATTATGCCGTTGAGAAAATTGTTGACAGAGTAAGAAATACCGATAAGAACGGTTTTATCTGGCATACAACAGGTTCGGGGAAGACATTGACTTCATTTAAAGCCAGTCAGATTCTGAAAGAAATTCCGAAAGTTGAGAAGGTTGTTTTTGTGGTTGACCGAAAAGATTTGGATTACCAGACTCAAAAAGAATTTGATGCTTTTGAAAAAGGAAGTGTGGATGCTACGGAAAATACAGCACATTTGGTTAAACAACTTTCTGATAATACTAAACTTATTGTAACGACTTTACAGAAGTTAAATACGGCAATTACCAAAGAAAAACACGGCAATAAAATTGACAAACTGAAAGATAAAAAGGTGGTTTTCATTTTTGATGAATGTCACAGAAGTCAGTTTGGTGATACGCATCAGAACATCAAAAAATACTTTAAAAATGCCCAAATGATAGGCTTTACAGGAACTCCGATTTCTGAAGTGAATTCAATTGGGAAAATAGACGGCGCTCCGGCAACGACGAATAGACTTTTTGAAGACTGTCTGCATAAATATGTGATTACAGATGCCATTCGTGATGATAATGTTTTAAAGTTTTCTGTGGAATATGTGGGAAGATACAAGGAAAAAGAAGGAAGCAATACGTACATTGATACTGATGTTGAAGCCATAGATACACAGGAACTGCTTGAAAGTCAGAAACGTCTTGAAAAGATTGCAGATTATTTAATAGCAGAATACGGAAGGAAAACGCATAACGGTACTTTTAATGCAATGTTTTGTGTAAGCAGTATTGATGTTTTGCAGAAATATTATGATCTTTTTCAGAAGAAAAAAGAGGAAAACAGGCACAACTTGAAAATTGCAACAATTTTCAGCTATGGAACCAATGAAGAGTCTAAAGATGCCACCGGAATTTACGAGGAACCGGAGTTAGGAATGGTCGCAGAAGTACAGGCACAATATGGAGATTCTCACAGCAGAAATGTGTTGGAAAGATATATTGGTCATTACAATGAAATGTTTGGAACCAATTTTACGACCAAAGACAGCCAGAGTTTTTACAATTATTATAATGATATTGCTAAAAGAGTCCGTAATAAAGAAATTGACTTGATTATTGTCGTCAATATGTTTCTGACAGGATTTGACAGTCCACAATTGAATACTTTATTTGTTGATAAAAATCTGAAATATCACGGATTAATACAAGCATTTTCGCGTACCAACAGATTGTTAGGCGAAAAGAAATCGCAAGGAAATATTGTTTGTTTCCGTAATCTAAAATCTGCAACTGATGATGCCGTAACTTTATTTTCTAATAAAGAAGCGATTCAGGAAATTATTATTCATCCGATTGAAGATTATATTGAGCTTTTCAATGCTGCTTTAGATACATTAAAGATTGTTGCTCCGGAAATTGACAGTGTCAACAATTATCAAACTGAACAGAAAAAATTTGAATTTATAACCGCTTTTCGTGAAGTAATGCGTGTTCTGAATGTCTTAAAATCATTTGCTGATTTTGATTTTGATAAATTAGAAATGACCGAATATGAATTTGATGGGTATAAAAGTAAGTATTTAGATATTTGGACCGACTTAAAAGGAAAAGTAGGAACAGAAGGAAAAACTAGTATTTTAGATGATGTTGACTTTGAGCTGGAATTGATTCATCGTGATGAAATCAATGTAAGTTATATACTTTCTCTTTTAGCCAATCTTACTGATTCAAATCTGAAAGGAGATAAATTAGAAAAAAAGAAAAAAGAAATTAGAGATATTCTTTCCGGAGATGCAAAACTGAGAAGTAAGAAAGAACTTATAGAAAAGTTCATAGAAGAAAATCTCCCTCATATTTCTGACGGAGACAACGTCAATGAAGAATTTGAAAAATACTGGAATAAAGAAAAAGCCTCAGCTTTTGAAAAAATTGCCACAGAAGAATCTCTGAATAAAGATAGATTTCGAGATGCTATAGACGACTTCCTTTTTACTTCTAAAACTCCAAAAATAAGTGAAACACTAAAGCTACTTGAAATAAAACCAAAGCTGACTGAACGTAATAATATCGGAAGGAGAATTATTCAGAAAGTGCAAGATTTTGTAGATGTATTTATTGATGGGGTGGCTTCGTAATCTTTAATCTTATTTACGGGTTTCCGTAAGTTTTCATGAGCAGTTATATATATAATTGCATACAATAATTTTTTTATTAAAAACTAAACTATGAAAATTTTAAAAGTATCTACAAAAAGTCCGAAAGACTTACAAAATGACATCAATGATAAAATTATCGATAATGAGATTCGATCTTGGGAAGTTGATGATTCAGGGAAGATAATCTCTCACAAAGGAGAGCAATATGCAAATCATTTTTATTTTGAATACAACATTGATGATCCCAAAGGAATTTTAGAATTTCATTTTCATTCAAGTGGAACAAGCGATTTTGCAGATTCGAGAGCGTTTCAGCTATTGGAAAGAATGTTGGAGTCGCATTTTGCAGGTAGGATTGAGATTTTGAATTAATATAAAATAACTGTTCATAGAGAATTAATAAAAATATGAGATATTTTATTGGGGGATATACTTGGAATAAACAAAGCCAGTTTGATAGATTTGTAGATAATGGGATTTGGGAAAATGGATATGAAGAAGATAAATATTCCGAATTGTTTTCTGAGATTTCTATTGGTGATTACTTTGCTTTAAAGTCAACATATGTGCGAGGAAGAAAACCAGATGCAAAAAGCTACTTAAGAATTAGTCAGATAGGTATAGTTACTGAGATATTATCTAAGTCATCAATTAAAATTGATTGGATAACTAATGAAGAATTTGATCTAACTGATATTAAATGGTATGCAAATACGCTCGAAGAAATATCTTTTGAAGGAGATATAAACAGAATATTCTCTCAAACAAAATATATGAGTAAAATGAAAGAAAATATAGATCTATTGAATTATAAGAAGCAAATAATACTTCAAGGACCTCCAGGAACAGGAAAAACCCGAGAAGCAAAATTATTAGCAGAAGCTATCTCTTCTAAAAATGTACCCGAAAATATTTCTCATAAACATATTGGAGATATTATTTATGAAGGACTTACGTTGAAAACTAAAGAAAATTATTCATTCCAGATAAAAGAAGTTGATATTCTGATTAAAAGAATAATAATTATTCCCCAATCTGCCCCCGTTAATGAATATCCAGTAACTTTTGATCAAATATTAAAATGTTATGAAAGCAAAGGCTGGAACGATAAAATATCCCAATGGAACCAAAACGGTAATGCTTCTTATCTAGTAAGTATTAGTAAACATATATATGACTTTCTGTTAGAAAAAAATAAAGATACAGTAAAAACTGTACAGTTTCATCCAAGCTATACTTATGAAGATTTTGTAAGAGGAATTGTTGCCAAACCAAATGATGATGGTGAAGGCATTACCTACGAAGCAGAGAATAAAACTTTGGGTAAATTTGCTGAAGATGCTATAAAAAATTTAGAAGGTTTACAAAAATCTTCACTTAATATTTATGATGAAGAAGTTTTCGAGCAATTCAGGCTTTCTATAATTTTAAAAATCGCAGAAGATGAAAAATTTGAACTGACAAATAATATCTATATCTCAGAAGTAGATGAAAAAAAATTCAAATATAAAGGTGATAATTGGAAAAGACATCCAAAAGGTCTAAATATTCGTTTTTCTGAACTTAAAAAAGTCATTGAGAGTAATCCTGAAATTAGAAAGAATATTGTAAAGAATACTTCACTAAAATCGTTAACAAAAAGCCACGCAACATATTTTTTTGAATTGTATACAAAATATAAGGAATTTTATGAAGCACATAAAAATGATTTGATCATTAATGAAGGTGAAAAAAAATATGTTTTAATCATCGACGAAATCAACCGAGCAAATCTCTCATCTGTTTTAGGAGAGCTTATCTATGCTTTAGAATATCGTGATGAAGAAGTAGAATCAATGTATGAAGTGGATGGTTCTCAAAAGTTAGTTCTTCCCAAAAATCTATTGATTATCGGGACAATGAACACTGCAGACCGAAGTGTAGGACATATTGATTACGCTATAAGAAGAAGGTTCGCTTTTGTAGATGTTTTACCAAAAGACTTAACTGCAGAAATGAAGGATGGTGAGTTTTATACCGATTTATTTTTAGCCGTAAAAGCACTCTTTACAACGGATGACTATATAACAAAATCAGATTTTATTTCTCATGAATTTGAGCCAAAAGACGTTGCATTAGGACACTCTTATTTTATTGATAAAACAGCAGAAGGGGGAGATAATAAAACAAGATGGAATTATGAAATTAAGCCGATTCTTTTAGAATACATAAGAGACGGTGTATTGAAAAATAATGCTGCAGAACAAATCGAGAAGATTGAAAGTGATTTTAATTTGAAAATTTAAGTGGATGGGCTTCAAATTACAAGAACATAAAACTGCAACGGTATTTTTAAGTGAAGAAGAAAATGCCGTTGATAGTATGTTTTCTGAACAGGATTATACAATAAATGTATCTTTTGAAACTTTTAATTTTATTAAAACTAAAACGCCTAGAAATTTCAAGAGAGAAAGAAATAAAGATTATAATTGTTATCAGCTTAAAAAAGATGATAACAAAATTCTATTGGAGTCCAATTATTATGTCGGCATCGACTGGATTTGTGAAGAGAAAAAAAGATATGTTCACGTAGAACCCAAGCTGAATTGTTTCGTGATAGAATCTTTTGAAAAAGTAACTGAATTGGAAAATGAGAATATATCGCAGGAGAACATAAATAAAATTGATACTGAAGCAAAAAAACACGCTGAAAATAATAATCCTCTCAAAGAAAAAGAAGTAGATGTAATTGGAATGCTTTTGCAGATTATGTCTCACGCAGAAATCTCTGAATATACAAATAATCTGCTCCTAATAGATTGGGATGCTCAGGAAATTCCGGTTACCCAGAAACAGGATTTATTAACTCCTTTCCTTATTGCTAAATTCTTAAATATTTTACAGGCGATCACTAAAAAGGGTTTGAAAAAGTCCTATTATAAAGTTCAGGAGAATTTAAGAAACAGAGTAAAAGGAAAAATATTAGTAGGTCGGCAAATCAAACAAAATATTTTTAAAAATCGTTTTACCAATACCGTATGCGAATATCAGGTTTTCGGTGAAGATTCTTTAGAAAACCGTTTCTTAAAGAAAGTATTTACTTTTTGTATTAATTATGTAGAAAACCATAAGTATTATTTTAAAGAAAAAAAAGATATTTCCTGGCTTATCAACTATATTCGTCCCGCATTTGAACATCTTGGTTCAGAGGTTAATTTACAAGAGATAAAGCATTACAAGCATAATCCTTTTTTTAAAGAATATAAAGAAGCTCTCACCATAGGACAACAGATCTTAAAAAGATTTTCTTACAATATTACTAAAACTACAGAGGAAAAAATCTCAACACCACCGTTTTGGATCGATATGCCAAAAATGTTTGAGTTGTATGTATTTGCAAAATTATTGAAGGATAACCCTCATTTAAAAAAGAAAGATCTGAATTATCAATTTTCAACTTATGGTAATTCACTGGACTTTTTAATAAATTCTGGTGAAAAGAAGATGGTTGTAGATGCTAAATATAAATTGCATTATAATTATAGTCAGATTCATGAAGATATAAGGCAGGTTTCTGGGTATGCAAGGTTAAAAAAAGTTCGACAAGAATTGGGAGTTAATGATATTAATGAAGAAATTCCTTGTTTAATCATATATCCAAAAACTATTGACAATAAAAACGATGAAGCACTATTATTAGATAATCTGTTAAATGACGAAATAAAAGCTTATAATAAAATTTATAAAATAGGAATTACCCTGCCAATAATTTAAAATTTACATCAATTCAAAAACTCAGAAGTATTAATCCTCACACAATATTCACTCCCAAGATACCTCGGATCACCATGCTTCTCAGACCAGAATCCATCCAAAACATCCTTGCCAATGCAACGATATACAGCTACGCCTTTGTAAATACGACGGTCATCTCCTTCGTAATTAAAGTTAATGACTAAGATCTCGTCTTTATAAAACCCTGTACCGTTCTGTTCATGGTCACCAAGAATCCATTGAGCGATAATGCGGTTGTTTTCATCGAGAGACAAAGTTAATATTCCATGATAAGAGATGTGGTCGGTTTCCTCCTGATTGTTGCCCTGAACAGAATAGCTGCCCACTAATTCCTGTACTGTCATTGATTTGTTATTAAGAATTACAAATTTAAAGATTCTTGTTTTACCATTGTTTTTTTGTTTTAGATTTGCTTATGTTTTACCTATTAGCAATACTTAATCTTATTACTTTCATTATTTTTGGTGCAGACAAAAGAAAATCAATAAAACACCAAAGACGAATTTCTGAAAATACTTTGTTGGGATTTTCCTTCCTGGGTGGAACAATCGGAGCCATATTGGGAATGCTCATCTTCAGGCACAAGATTTCAAAGATATCTTTCTTGTTGAAATTCGGATTGATTGTAGTGATTCAGGTCGTGCTGATTTACTTTTTTCAAAAATATTTTTAAGATTACTAATTAAAAATTTAATCTTTTATTCTGTTTTTTTTATTTGGATATCAGGATAATTCATTCAATGTAAAGGAGTAAGAAGGGCTTTTCTTTTAACTTCTTCATTATGAAATTATTAATTAATAAAACTTGTTGCTGATTATTTCATTAAAAATCACTAATTTTGCACCCGTAAAAATCTTTTATGCAAAACATTAGAAATATTGCGATTATCGCACACGTTGACCACGGGAAGACTACTTTGGTTGACAAGATCATCCACGCTACCAATATTTTCAGAGAAAATCAGGAGAGTGGGGAATTAATTATGGATAACAATGACCTTGAAAGAGAAAGAGGAATCACGATCTTATCCAAGAATATTTCTGTTACTTATAAAGACGTTAAAATTAACGTAATCGATACTCCCGGTCACGCCGATTTTGGTGGGGAAGTAGAGAGAGTTTTAAAAATGGCTGATGGCGTTATTTTGTTGGTAGATGCGTTTGAAGGACCAATGCCACAGACAAGATTCGTACTTCAGAAAGCTTTGGAATTAGGATTAAGACCATTGGTGGTTATCAATAAAGTTGATAAGCCAAACTGTCGTCCTGACGAAGTTCATGATCAGGTATTTGATTTATTCTTCAACCTGGAGGCTACTGAAGAGCAGTTGGATTTCCCAACGTTCTACGGTTCATCCAAACAAGGTTGGTTTAACACTTCATTAGAGCAGACAGACAATATTTTCCCATTATTAGATGGTATCTTACAATATGTTCCTGAACCTAAAGTTGAAGAAGGAAACTTACAGATGCAGATCGTTTCTTTAGACTTTTCTTCTTTCTTAGGAAGAATTGCTATCGGAAAAGTAATCAGAGGAGAGATCAAAGAATCTCAATGGATCGGTCTTGCTCAGGCAGACGGTAAAGTATTGAAAGGAAAAGTAAAAGAGCTTTATGTTTTCGAAGGGTTAGGAAAGAAAAAAGTTACAGAAGTAAAAGCAGGAGATATCTGTGCTGTTGTAGGTTTTGATGCATTCCAGATCGGAGATTCATTCGTAGATCTTGAAAATCCTGAACCATTACCAAGAACCGCTATTGATGAGCCTACATTGAACATGACGTTCTCGATCAACAATTCACCTTTCTTCGGAAAAGACGGTAAGTATGTAACTTCTAACCACCTGAAAGAAAGATTAACAAAAGAATTAGAGAAAAACTTAGCATTAAGAGTTGAGCAGACTGATGATGCCAACACTTTCCTGGTATTCGGTAGAGGTATTCTTCACTTGTCAGTTTTAATTGAAACAATGAGAAGAGAAGGGTACGAAATGACAATTGGTCAGCCACAGGTTATCCTGAGAGAAATCGACGGAGAAAAATGTGAACCTTACGAATCTTTGGTTGTTGATGTTCCTGAAGAATATGCTTCAAGAGTAATCGACTTAGCGACTCAGAGAAAAGGTGACCTTCACATTATGGAAACTAAAGGTGAAATGCAGCACATGGAATTCGAAATTCCTTCAAGAGGTTTGATCGGATTGCGTTCTCAGATGTTGACAGCTACTGCAGGTGAAGCTATTATGGCACACCGTTTCACAGAATACAAGCCTTTCAAAGGGGCTATTCCTGGAAGAAGTAACGGGGTATTGATCAGCAAAACTCAAGGTCCTGCTACAGAATATTCTATTGCTAAATTACAGGATAGAGGTAAGTTCTATGTTGATCCGGGTGAGGAGATCTACGCAGGGATGGTTATCGGTGAGCAGAACAAGCCGGGTGACTTAGTTGTAAATATCGTTGAAGCAAAACAGTTGAACAACATGAGAGCTTCTGGGAAAGATAAAGATACAGGTGTTGCACCAAAAATCTTATTCTCTCTTGAAGAATGTATGGAATATATCCAGGGTGATGAAGCAATCGAGGTAACTCCAAACTTCATCCGTATGAGAAAGAAAATCCTTTCTGAAGAAGAAAGAAAAAGAATGGAAAGAGGAGCAAAAGCGTAATCTCAAATTCTTAAATATATTGAAAGCCTCGATTTTCGGGGCTTTTTTGTTTTACATTTTCGCATTAGGATGATTCAATAGGAGCGGACTTTAGTCCGCTTTCAATATTCGAATTAATAAATTGGCTTTAGCCAAAACTTACTATGTGAGTAATAAAAGTTCTGTTTACATAAGAAATGAATTTTTGCTGGAAAATCGCAAAGGTGCAAAGATTTTTAACCTTTATATTGTTTTAAAAATTCAGGAACACTTCGACAGGCTCAGTGTGACAAAAGATTTTCAGTAAGTTTGTGTTGTAAAATTTTATCGCAGATAAATCCTTGCGCCTTAAAACAAGAGTTTTAACTATACTTTTGCGCCTTTGCGATTTAAAACTATCAAATAAAAGTTTAAACAAGTTAAAATTAAAAAATACATTTTATTATTGTAATTTTTAAAATCAAAAAAATAATTTAATGTAGTTTTGCAGACTATGAAAATGAATAAACTAAAGCTGGTATTTTTATTTGGAATTTTTACATCTTTTACTTCCTGTTCTGTTCAGAATAATGCGGTAAAAGCAACAAGTCCGACAAAAAATACAACAAAGCCGAACAATAATATATCAATTCCAAAAGAACCGATTGCCAATACAAAACCTGTAACAACTCCTCCGGGAGATGAGGTGTTCAGAACCAATCTCCCTGACATCAACAGAGAATTTCGCGGAGCGTGGATTGCAAGTGTGGCGAATATCAACTGGCCTTCAAGAAATAATTTAACAGTAGATCAGCAAAAAGCGGAAGCCATCAATATGTTGGATATACTGAAAGATAACAACTTCAATGCAGTAATTTTTCAGGTTCGCCCTTCTGCAGATGCTTTGTATACCAGTAATGTCGAACCGTGGTCATACTTTCTGACAGGTGAAACAGGAAAAGCTCCTTATCCGAACTACGATCCTTTACAATTCTGGATCGATGAAGCTCACAAAAGAGGATTGGAACTTCATGTCTGGTTAAACCCTTATCGTGCGCATCATACGAACGGTGGTTCTCCGAATAGCTTGTCAATGGCGAATAAGCTTTCCGATATTGTCGTAAGGTTAAAAAACGGAATGTATTGGTTTGATCCCGCAGATCCGAAAACACAGGGTCACGTTTCCAATGTGGTAAAAGATATTGTAAAAAGATATGATATTGATGCCGTTCATTTTGACGATTATTTTTATCCGTATGCAACATATAACAAAGGTGCAGATTTCCCGGACAATGCAACCTGGAGCGCTTATGTAAGCAGTGGGGGAACTTTATCCAGAGCAGACTGGAGAAGAGATAATGTAAACAAATTTGTAGAAAGAATTTATAAAGAAATTCATGCCGAGAAAAACTATGTAAGATTCGGAATCAGCCCGTTTGGAATCTGGAAGCCTGGCTATCCTGAAGGAATTGTTGGTTCTTCGCAATACGACGAGTTGTATGCAGATGCTAAATTATGGCTGAATAAAGGCTGGGTAGATTATTTCTCACCCCAATTATACTGGCCGATCGAATCAAAAGGACAGCCTTTTGAAGCACTATTGAACTGGTGGAAAACCGAAAATACATTGAATCGCCATCTTTGGCCGGGATTGAATACGGTTGAAATTAAAACTTCAGACCGTCCGACGGAAATTAAAAATCAGATTGAGATCTCAAGACAGGTTTTAGGAAAAGATGCGGGAGAAATTCACTGGAGTATTGCAGGTTTAACAAAAAATACGAGCATGCTTCCAACATTAAAAAACGGACCCTACAAAGAAAAAGCACTGGTTCCGAAATCACCTTGGCTAAAAACTGTTCCGTTGCAGACTCCAACATTATTTATTAATGATAACGGAAGTTTTGTACAGACGAGCTGGAGCAATAAAAATATAAAAGATGTTTTCCAATGGGTACTTTTTACCCAATACAACGGAGTTTGGGAAACGGAAATACTGACTCTGGATCAGCTTTCAAAAGACATTCCTAAATATAAAGACGGTAAAACGTTGAATGCAGTTGCCATTAAAGCCATTGACAGATTAGGAAACGAAAGTGACTATATGGCGAAGAAAATAAAGTAATTTTAATAAAATATACTAAAAATGAAAACTCAGCGATCTTGATTGATTGCTGAGTTTTTAATGATGAACCTGTTTCAGCTTTTATTTTTGATAGCTGGAAACCAGAAAGGTGCAAAGTATAATTAAAACTCCTGTTTTAAAGCACAAGGACTTTACCTTACCGTTTTATCGTAAAATATTTAATGAAATCTTTTGTCACACTGAGCCTGTCGAAGTGTTCTTAAGTTTAAAAGCTGTATAATATAAAAACTTTGTGCCTTTGCAGTTTCCAACAAAAAAGAGCTGTAAACTTCAACAAAAGGTTAAACAGGTTTGATATTGACTATTTCCAAATTATAAATATTATGGAAGAATTATTTAATATAGTAAATTTGCCGCTACATAACCAGATTGAGCTAATAGTTAATGATATGAATGATTTTTTAATAGGTATCGGGAGCTTTTTTTGATATCCATTATTATGAATTTTATTTAAAAATAATCACATGAATTTTTCGATTTTCTATCTTTGCTTTTGAAAAAACATTATTCCGTAAGCTATGATTCGCATTTTTATGCTCGTTTTTATCGTTTTATTTTTATTCGGTAATGGGCAAGAACCTTCTTATCCTGAGATCGACAGCGCCTTATCCAAAGACAACTACAGCCTTCGGGTAAAAGGAAAATTTGATGATGCAATTGCACTCAATAAAAAGCTGATTCGAAAATCGGAGACGCTGAACTATACAAAAGGAATAGCTTGGGGATATATCAACATTGGTAATATTTTATGTACGCGTAATAATTATGAAGAAAGCTTAAAATATCTCGGTCTTGCAGAAGCAGAGCTGAAAAAGATCAATGAAGATTATTTGAAGACCTTATTATATGCCGAATATGGAAGAGAGTACAACGCACTGGCATTATTTCAACTATCCAATGAAAATTATGATAAAGCCATTATTCTGAATAAAAATGTCATCAATAAAAGCAGAAGAGATAAGCTATTTCATTATATATATGCCAGTAAGGTGAAAAATTTCGAAGCTTTTAATCAATCCGATTCTATATATGCGAATCTGCAAAAAGCCTATCATATTATTCCTGCACCTATTACCGCTGCCAATATTGCCAATTATTATTTAGAAAGGAAAAAGAATGCTGATTCCGCGGCTTATTATCTGGCGGCTGCTACACATACTTTGGAAACAAAAACTTTTCCTTTATTTGATAAAATGGTTGTTTATATGAATTATGGGGAATTTTATACTGTTCAAAAACAATATGACAAAGCATTGGATGCTTATTTTAAAGCTATTGATATTTCAAAGAAAATAAAAAGGGTGCATGATACTCGCAGCTTATATCATTCGATTGCCGATGCCTACAACGCTATGAATGATGAGAAAAAAGCCAAAGAATACCTTTATAAATATACTTATCTGAATGACAGCCTGAGCCAAGTCGAAAAAGATGCTGTGAATATTTCTGTAGATAAATTTATAAAAGACAAAAATCAGGAAAAAGAAATGTTGAAAACAGATACCTATTATGTACTTGGGTTTATCATTTTTTTTGTTTTAGTATTGATTATAGCTGGTTGCATTTTTTATAAAAAGAAGAAAAAAGAGAAAGAAGTCTTATTGCAAATCAAACAGGAAACCATCGAGAGAGGAGAAGTTGAAAACAAAGAACTGAAACAAAAAGTAAACACTGCTTTTGATGAAGTCATACAATTAGCCAAGCAAAATGATCCCGCTTTTTTGGCTCGTTTCCAGGAGGTTTATCCTGAAGTTTATTACAAGCTGATAGAATTAAATCCGAAGCTAGTAAATACAGAACTTATTCTATGTGCTATGATTTGGTTAAACTTTTCTTCTAAAGATATTGCCCAATATATTTTTGTTCAACCCAAAACAGTACAGGTGAAAAAACAACGTTTACGAAAGAAACTGGGTATCCCTCTTAATGAAGATATTTATTTGTTTTTAAAAAAAATATAATCTAATGATAAGGTTTGAGATAATTTAACATTATTGGCTGTGTTATTTTAGTGTACTGTAAATCAGTCATATAAATTTGGTGTAGTACATCTGTATCCCCTTGTTTTTGTGTTTGTTTGATTTAATAATGACACATTTGCAGAGAACTTCAAAGGGAAAAAGAATAATACTTAAAAACCAATTATGAGAAAACACATTTTATCAATTATTTTTATTTCATCTACATTATTTACAACAGCAAAAGCGCAGGTAGGTATCAATACGGCAACACCCACATCTACTTTGGATGTGACGGCAAAAAATACAACCGGAACGACAACCAATGTAGATGGACTTTTAGTACCAAGAGTAGACCGCCAAAGAGCACAAAGTATGACAGGTGTTCCTACGTCTACACTTATTTATGTAAATAGTATTTCAACAGGTACACTTTCTGGTACAGCAGTAAATATAGATGCTTTGGGATATTACTATTACAATGGCTCAGTCTGGACAAAACTTAATACCGATCTTTCTGCATGGAAATTAACTGGAAATACGGCAACGAATCCGGGAACAAATGCGATAGGTTTAGCGACAGATGGTAACTTTATTGGTACGACTGATACTCAGAATCTTGTACTGGGTACCGGAAGCATTAAACGTTTTATCATAGACAATAATAGCAATGCCTTTGGAGGAGCCAATGGCTCTGCTGTAGCTATTGCTACCAATAACGGTGGCAATAATCGAAACTTTATTTGGGGAAATAATAGTAAAATAGCTGATCCTACGAATTTAGGGAATGCAAACTCAAATGTTATTTTTGGTGCAAATAATATAATAAATGCTGGTGGTCTCGGTTTTGGCAGTACAAATATTGTAACTGGCGGTAGCAATACGGTATCATCCTCTTCAAGTGCTGTATTTGGAGGCTCTAATACAGTGACTGGGGGATTATATAATATGGTATCAGGTCAAAGTAATACATTGGCTTCTGGAGGTTCTGTTATTTTTGGTATAGGGAATAATGGATCAGGTAATATTTCAGCAGCTATTGGACAGGGATTAAAAACGCCATCATCAAATGAATTTAATACTGGCCGTTTCAATACTTTTACAACGGGTGATGCATTAAACTGGATAGCAACTGATCCATTGGTACAGGTAGGAGCAGGTACTAATGATGCTACCCGACAAAATGCACTAACTATTCTTAAAAACGGGAATACCGCCATTGGATTCCATACTACTGCCCCTGCTTCTACTTTAGATGTTAGGGGTAATGCAAGGGTATCTACCAGAACAGGTACTGCCAATACCATCCTTGGAGTGGATACTGCAACCGGACAATTAACAGACGTAACACTGGGAACAGGACTTTCTTTAAGCAGTGGGACTTTAAATGCAACAGCTACCTCAGTGGCAACAGCAGAGGTGGCTTCAACCAGTGGAGCAACTTTTAATGTGAATAATTTGGGTTATACAACAGTAACGGGTACCCCTCAGAGTATTGTTATTCCTACAGGAGGCAAAGCATTATTTATTAATTTTATGTTAGGAATTGATTATACAAGCACACCCACTGGAGGAGGGGCATCTTTTTACGAGGCCAGATTATTTATTGACAATGTTGCTACCAATGTTTTTTTAAGAACTCAGGAACCAACAACACAGGCACAAACACAATATACACTTAGTTCTGTCAAATTTTTATCGGAAGGTTCTCATGATATTGATGTCAGAATGATAAGAAGCGGAGGAGCTACTACTTCCGGACAGAATATGACATGTAATCCTATTTCCATGTCTTTTAATGCTTCTTATCTTAATTAATAATCGTCTTTAATGCTATATAAAGAAATCCATATAGGTAAGCTTATCATGGAGCTGGTTGAAGAAAAGCAGATGAGTATGGAGAGGATATGCAATTTTTTGAGCTGCACCGAAGATTTTGTTGAAGAAATATACCGGAACGAATCAATAAACACAAATGTATTACTAAGATTGTGCAAGATCTTAGAGTATGATTTTTTCCGGTTATATTCTGCCCACCTGATCTTATATTCCCCACCTGCCAGAGTTGGGGGCAGAAAAATTATAACTTCTGATAAGCTGCCTTATTTTCGTAAAAGTATTTATACCCAGGAGATTAAAGATTTTATCATAAGAAGAATCCGTTCGGAAGAGATAAGTCCGGATGATGTTATTAAACGCTATGCTATTCCCAAAACCACGCTGTATAGGTGGTTAAAAAAGCATGAATAGTTTTAAGAAATAAACCAATCGTTATGCCACCCAACTATACCCAGATTTACCGGGATATGATACAGATAGATTTTCCGGATAAATTACAAGACCCTCAAATAATTAATCTTTTGCAAAACCTTAGCACCACGGAAAACGTACTGAGTTTAAATAAAAAACTCTTTACACAGTCTGATGAAAGTTTAAGGAAGAATCAAAAACTGAAATCATATGATGATTATAGTAAGCTAAAAATTTTAAAGTATCAAAAGAAGCACGGCTTTTCTATTACTTATATGTCAAAAAAGTATAATATAAGCAGAACGACACTCTCTAAATGGAAAAAGCTCTTTGAATATAAGCTTGTAAAGTAAACTATCTTTAAGCTTCAGACGGGGCTGATATGAGATATTTTTATGTCAATTTTATTTTAGAATAACTATAAATTATTAGATTAAAATGAAGTAATTCAGGATATTATAAAGTATTTTTTAATAAGTAATTAAAAATAAAATCTTATCGGAATCATTTTTGCATAATTACTTCCATAATCACCAAAAATATTTTTATTATGAATACTAACAGACTTTCCCCGACGATAGAAAAGGCATTGAGCGATCAAATGAACAAAGAAATTCACGCATCACACGTTTTTTTATCTTATGGAATCTGGGCAGATGATAAAGGATATCAGGGAATTGCCAATTTTCTTTACAGACATGCTCAGGAAGAAAGAAATCATTCGATTAAATTCATGGAATATGTCTTAAACAGAGGAGGAAAACCCAAAGTTGATGCAATTCCTGCTCCTCCTGCAGATCCGGAATCTTTAACGGATTGTTTTGAAGGAGTTTTCAAGCATGAAGTAGATAATACAACGGCAATTTACAGAATCGTAGATTTGTCTTTGGAAGAAAAAGACTGGGCAACATGGAATTTTATGCAATGGTTTGTTCAGGAACAGATTGAAGAAGAAACATTAGCTTCTAATCTTATCGACAAGTTAAAAATCGCAGGTGGCGACAGAGCTACGGATGAATCTCTGTTTACTTTAGATAAAACATTACAAAATGCACCAAATGGTGTTCCTTTGGCTCAGGAAGCTACAGGAGATAATCCATAAAACCCAATCGGTGAATTTAAATTATTGAAAATCTGTCAAATATTTGGCAGATTTTTTTATTATGAAACTCTCCCTAAAATCACTATCTTTGCACGCTTAAAGTTCAAGGTTCTGAATTTAAAATTTAAAACAGAATTTGTCTAAACCTTGAATACTAAACCTTAAACTTAGAATTTTACAATATGAAATGTGGAATCGTAGGCTTACCGAATGTAGGTAAATCAACTCTTTTTAACTGTCTGAGCAATGCAAAAGCTCAATCGGCAAACTATCCTTTCTGTACAATCGAACCAAACCTGGGAACAGTTTCTGTACCGGATCAAAGATTATTCGAATTGGAAAAAATAGTAAAACCGGAGAGAGTTTTACCGGCTGTTGTGGAGATTGTAGATATCGCAGGTCTTGTAAAAGGTGCAAGTAAAGGAGAAGGTTTAGGAAATCAGTTTTTGGCAAATATCCGTGAGTGTGAAGCAATTATTCACGTTTTAAGATGTTTTGACAATGGAAATATCATTCACGTTGAAGGTTCTGTAGATCCGATGAGAGATAAAGAAATTATCGATATCGAACTTCAGTTGAAAGACCTTGAAACAGTTGGAAAAGCTGTTGAAAAGGCTAAAAAATTCATCAAATCTGGAAAAAAAGATGATATTCAGACTTACGAAACACTTAAAAATCTTGAGAAATTTATCGAAGACGGTAAAAATGCAAGAGAGTTTCCGATGGATGATTTTGCAAAATCAGTGATTTCAGATGTTCAGCTTTTAACAAATAAGCCTGTTCTATACGTTTGTAATGTTGATGAAAATTCAATTAAAAACGGAAACGACTGGATCGCTAAAATCGAAGAAATGGCTAAAAATGAAGGTGCTGAAGTAGTAGTTTTAGCAGCCCAGATTGAAGCGGATATCAACGAATTAGAGACTTTTGAAGAAAGAGAGATTTTCCTTGAAGAGCTTGGTCTTACAGAACCTGGAGTCAACCGTTTAATCAGAAAAGCATACGATTTACTGAAGCTTCAGACGTATTTCACGGCGGGAGTAAAAGAAGTAAGAGCCTGGACGATCGGGCAGGGTTGGACTGCTCCTCAAGCTGCCGGAGTAATTCACACAGATTTTGAAAAAGGATTCATTCGTGCTGAGGTTATCAAGTACGATGATTATATGACGTACGGCTCTGAAATAAAAATAAAAGAAGCCGGAAAACTTTCTGTGGAAGGTAAAGAATATATTGTTCAGGATGGTGACATCATGCACTTTAGATTCAACGTATAAGAAAATATTAAAGTTAGTTATAATTGAAAAACGCTTCCAATGTATTTTGGGAGCGTTTTTTGCAGTTTTTGGGAGTGTTGTGTATTAATCAATTAAGGAAGCTCAGGTCTGCATTGTAATTGTGCACAACCCATTGAGACGATTCTGCATCCGCCGGTTCTGGGATCAATACAGTCCATCAAACCGCCTGTGATTGCTCTCAATTCTTTTTTGTTTAGCTTTTTGCCTTTTTGTGCATTTTGATTTTTCATAATTATTGATTTTTAATGAGTTAGTAAAACTAAGTTAAGAAAATTAATATAAATAAATCACTTTTATTGGATAAATTTATTTAGCTGCCCAAATAATTTATCTTTTGAAACACAGATCAATTATTTCGTACATTTGATTTTTGCAAACAGTATATTATGGAAAAAATCGTTCGTACTTCACTCGAAGATTTCTATCAGGAAATGACCGAAAAGCTTGGGACTGATCTTGAAAGTATCTTTCCAAAGGGTCTTCATAAAGATATTGGTCACTTTAATGTGTTTGATATTGCCCAAACTATTGAGAGAGCAAGAGCAACTTCCGAAATGCCCTATAATAGAAGGAAATATTACAAAATCAGTTTGATAAGAGGAAGAAACAGGGCAGAATATGCAGATAAAATTATTCAGATTAAGAATAATGCTTTATTATTTGCAACACCAAAGGTTCCTTATCACTGGGTTCCTGAAGATCCGGATCAGTCGGGAAGTTTCTGTGTTTTTACCGAAGATTTTTTTATTAAAGATAAATCTCACAGCACACTTGAAGATCTGCCGATTTTCCAGCCGGGAAATATTCCTTTGTTTGAGATTGATGATGAATTGGCGAACGAAATAGAAGAATTGTTTAACAAGATTAAAAAAGAAATTAATTCCGATTATATTTTTAAATATGATTTAATCAGAAATTATGTACTGGAATTAATTCATTACGGACAAAAACTACAGCCTGCTTCAAAATTATCTACTTCGAATGATGCTTCATTACGAGTAGTTTCTTTGTTTATCGAATTATTGGAAAGGCAGTTTCCTATTGAATCTTCGGATCAGAGATTACAGCTGAAAACGGCTAAAGATTATGCAGACCGATTAGCGGTTCATGTGAATTATTTAAATAAAAAACTGAAAGAAAGCACAGGAAAAACAACAACCGAAATCATTGCAGAAAGAATCATTCAGGAAGCCAAAATATTATTAAAACAAACAAAATGGAATGTATCGGAAATTGCTTATGCCTTAGGATTTGAAGAGATTGCGCATTTCTCCAACTTCTTTAAAAAGAAAACTTCATTGGCTCCTTTAGAATTTCGTTCGTGATTTGAATTTTGCAAATTTCAGTTTGATTGAAGCAAACACTTGCCTAAAAAAAAGGCTGAACTTTGTCCCATCAAAAAGAATAAAAAAAGAATAAAAAAAATGGAAACAAGAACAAAAATCGTATTAGTAACTGGCGGAAGCCGCGGATTAGGAAGAAATTCTGCTATTAAAATCGCTCAAAAAGGTCTTGATGTTATCATCACATACAGAAGCAATAAGGAAGAAGCAGATAAAGTAGTTGAAGAAATTCAGGCTTTGGGAAGAAAAGCAATTGCTTATCAATTGGATACGAAGGATCTTAAAAGTTTTGATGCTTTTATAAAGCAAGTTGGAGATCATCTGGAAGAAAATACAGGAAGCCGAAATATTGATTACTTAGTGAATAACGCCGGAACATCTTTGCATTCATCAATTACGGAAGTAACGGAAGAACAGTTGGATGATGTTGTGGATATACATTTTAAAGGAGTATTTTTCTTAACTCAGAAATTTTTGCCGTTTATTAATGAAAATGGAGGAATCATAAATATCTCTTCAGGATTGGCGAGATTTGCAACGCCGGGATATGCTATTTATGGTTCTGTCAAAGCAGGAATTGAAATGTTGACGAAATATATGGCGAAAGAATTAGGCTCAAGAAAAATCAAAGTTAATGTGGTTGCTCCGGGTGCGATTGAAACGGATTTTGGAGGCGGAGTTGTGAGAGACATTAAGGAAGTAAATGATATGATTGCAGGTGCTACAGCTTTAGGAAGAGTAGGAGTTCCAGACGATATTGGCGGAGTAGTGGCATTTTTATGCACTGAAGATGCAAGATGGATCAACGGACAGAGAATTGAAGCTTCAGGCGGAATGTTTTTATAAAAAATATTTTGATTTGAAATTTAGGTTTTAAAAAGAAAGAAATAAAAAAGCAGTAGAATTTCTACTGCTTTTCTTTTATAATTTGGACAGGTTTTCAATTGCTTTTTCCAAAGTTTCCTGTTTTTTTGCAAAACACAGACGGATCACATTTTCATTTAGTTTATTTTTATAAAAAGAAGAAAACGGAACACTTGCGACTTTATGGGTAATCGTCAATTCACTTGCGAAATCAAAATCGCTTTTATCAGAAATTTTATCATATTTCAAAGCCTGAAAATAAGTTCCTTCACAATCTAATAATTCAAAAGAAGTATTGGCTAAACCTTCTCTTAAAAAATCTCTCTTTTCCTGAAAAAATTGATTTAAATAATTGTAATGATCCGGATTTTTCATGTATTCTGCCAAAGCAAGCTGAATCGGAGTATTCACAGAAAAAACATTGAACTGATGTATTTTTCTGAATTCGTCCGTCAAAATTTTCGGAGCGGCGCAATATCCGATTTTCCAGCCTGTCACGTGGAATAATTTCCCGAAAGAGGCAACCAAAAGACTTCTTTGTTTTAATTCAGGATATTTACAGATACTTAAATGCTGTTTTCCATCAAAAACAATATTTTCATAGACTTCATCACTTAAAATAAGAATCGAAGTTCCTTCTACAATCTTAATTAATTCCTGAATATCATTTTCCTTCAGGATCTTTCCGGAAGGGTTATTCGGATTGTTTAGAATAATCATTTTGGTTTTATCTGAAACCAGATTTTTCACGACATCCCAGTCAATTTCATAATCTGGAGCTTTCATTTCAAAACGTTTTACAATTCCACCGAAAAGCTCTACGGTAGGTTCGTAGCAATCATAAGCCGGTTCGAAAATAATCACTTCATCATCTTTTTTTACGAAAGTTGCGATCGCTGTAAAAATAGCCTGAGTTCCGCCTGCAGTAACAGTAATTTCGGAATCCGGATGATAAACAGCTTGATGAGAATTTTCAATTTTTTTTGCTATTTCTTCCTTTAAACCAATCATTCCTCCCATCGGAGCATATTGATTAAAACCTTTTTTGATGAAATTGTCAACCAGATCCAAGAGTTCAGAATCCGGCATAAAATCCGGGAACCCCTGTGAAAGATTAATGGCTTCATTTTCATTGGCAAGCTGCGTCATCTGACTGAAAATAGTCGTTCCTACATTGGAAAGTTTCGATAAAGGAAGTTGTATCATTAAAGCGAATTTTTTACTTACACCGAATTTAATTTATTTTTTCAAATTTGAGGCTAAAAAATATGATATTAAAGCGATAACTTTTAATTATTTAAAAATATGCAACAATCAACTCATTCATAAATAAAAAGACTGCCTTAAAAAAGACAGCCTTTCCTTTGAATTTTATATCAACCACTTACTTTGAAATCAAAAGTTTCTGGGAAGAAGTTTTGTTTTCAGATTTTATTTCAACCATATAAGTTCCCTGAATTAGTTTTTCTGTATTAATCTTAATACTTTGACGTCCGTTTTCAACTGTTTCAGATTTTTCGATGATGGCTTTTCCGGACATATCACTGATTTTTACAGAGACATTTCCTTTTTTAGCAAGATTCATCTGTACATCCACATAGTTTTTAGCAGGATTTGGAACCAAGGTATAATCTTTCACATCATTCGGAGTTCCGATTTCGGCTCTTGCAATGGCTGCAATCTCTTTAAGAGGGGATGTTAAATTTGTGTTACCTGCAGTTTTACCCACCTGGAAAGGTTTTGGAATACAGATTTCTACACAAGTCGTACATTTTGGTTTGTCGCCTTCATACTGAGTCACACAAACTTTGTAAGATCCGGGACTCGTATACGTGTGAGAAGTCATCACGTCACTCACTGTTCCATCGCCCCAATCTACTTTGTATAAACTTGGTGAATTTGTGCTTTCAAGGAAGATCTGAGCAATTGTAAAGTTTCCTGAAGTACTTGTTGTTGTCTGGATTTTGAAGTTTGAATTACATTCATTACAGCCTTCACACGGTTTTACGCAAATGTTATCAAAATAAACAATTTCCTGTTGTGTTGATGTCATATCAGGAGAGATACCGATTACTTGTGTATTCATGATAATATTATCAAAAACCGCTGCATTTACAGGGCTCATTGTCCATGCTCCGTCAGAATTACTCGGAAGAACACCGCCACTTGAAAGCTGGATCGGAGCTTTCACGCGCACCCAGCCGCTTCCAGGAGTTACTGTAATATTTGCTACGAAAGTTGCACTGTTTGTGCCATCAGAAATGGTAATGTTTGGATGATAAGGCATTCCGTAACCACTGTCATTTTCAAGATAGAAATCAAAATAGATACATTGTCCTAAAAAGAATTTCCCGAGATATTGATAATCTTTCCAGTTTTGATACCACGACCCACCGGAAAGATCTTTGAGAATAAGATATTGTGATCCGTCCAGAGCATTGGGAGAACCAACTCCTACACTTACATTTCCGTTTGGAGCAGGAGCAGGAGCCCAGTTGCCATAAGGATTGGAAGGATCATTGAAATCTGAACAAGGCGGGGTGTTTTGTGCGAACATAAAACTTCCCAGTAAAAGATACAAGGCTAAAAAATACATTCTTACCATGATGAAACATTGATTTTATAAATCAAAAACCAACAAAAACTTTAAGAATTAATACTCATTTAATTTGATTTTGGTTTTCACCGTTTTTAGTTTGTACTAAGTTTTCTTCAGGTTATTTTTTTATTTTGTTACATAAAAGTATCAGTAAATACAATATCACACTAAGGTGACTAAGCAAGTGTGCTTATATTTTGATTAAGTGTTCATATTCTGTTAATAAATGTTAAATAAAAAGACTGTCCGAAGACAGTCCTGTGCATTTAATAAAATTTATTAGAGAGATAATGCTGTTAGTTCTGGATCAGCATTTTTTTTGAATCAATATTTTTCCCGTCAACAGTAAGGTTGTAAACATAAGAACCTCCCTGAATTCCGGAAATATTGATGCTTCCGTTTCCTTTTTCTTTCAGATCGATTGTTTTAATTAACTGCCCTGAAATATTGTAAATCCCGATGGAAGCTGTTCTACTATTATCTGGAAGGAAATATTTGATTGTAGTTTCACCTCTTCCCGGATTTGGAACGTTCTGATACAATTTTGGATCATTTGAAGTTGAGCTAAGATCAACGCTCATTTTATTCTGTTTTAGTAAATCTTTAAGCTCTTTAATTTCATTTTTAAGCTCATCGATCTGAAGCTGAAGATCTGCATCATTCTGATTTGCCTGCCTTGTAATAATACTTGTTGCAACCATTACATTTCCGTCATTATCAACTACCAAGGCTCTTCCTGATCCGCTTGGAAGTCCCTGAAGACGAACAGTTCCAACAGTATGGAAATTGGCGGTCGGAGCATTGGTTCTTACTCCAACTGACTGATCTACAATAAGCATGGTAGAAGTAGGAGACATTCCGAACATGATAGAACGCGGAATACTGTTGGTTAATTTTGTGCCGCCTGTTCCGGACCCGATAACGAAAGATCGATCGCCTGTTGCAGCAAGATCAACCCCGAAACCTCCGGAATAAAAATTAGTTAAATCAATTCCAACCCCGATCGCAAACTGATTGGCATTTCTAATGACATTTTTCCATCCCAAAGCCACTGATTTTCCTGCATTGTTTAATACAACGTTGTCTTGTCCAGCGATAAGGTTTGCGCCTCCACCGGCAGCCAGATTATTTCCCCAGCCACTTACAATTGAACTTCCTGCATTTGCGCCAAGATTATTGCTTGCACCTACAGCAATACTTCCTTTGGTTTTTACGATATTAGTATTGTTATCTCCGTCAACGATAAAGCTTCCGAACTCATTAAGAATGGCCTGTCCCGGAATCGCGGCGGCTCCGTTTGTTCTCAGATAAAATGCAGTCGCACCGGTAGTTCCGGCGTAGCTTGCTGTCGTAGTTCCTGCATTTCCTGTAGTTAACCATTGTGCGTTCATCATTCCGGTTGAGAAAATCATTGCTGTTGCGATAAGGTTTTTCGCGTTAAATAGACTTTTTTTCATAATGATAATATAATGTTTGATTGTTTTCCAAAAGTATCAAAGCATTAAACGTAAGCCTATCATAAGTGATTAACTGTAATTGAAAAATGAGCAGATGTTGATATTTTTCAATTATGTGTGAATTATTAAGCTATTTTGTGTAAGAATTCATTTTTTCTACGAATAGAAACGTCCAGAACAGAATTGTCTGCCATTACAACCTGCCCGCCTTTTCCTTTAATGTATTCTTTTAAATGTTCAAGATTAATTAAATGTTTATGATGGATCCTGAAGAAATTATATTCGGAAAGGTTTTTTTCAAAATCATACAATGTCTTGGAAACCATTACTTTGGTTTTGTCTAATAAATAAATGAATGTGTAGTTTGAATCTGCTTCACAGCGAATAATTTCATCGATATTTACTCTTTTAAAACCCTGAAGAGTAGGAAGGTTGATTTTATTCTGGATAGAATTATTAAGAATTAGAGTTTTATTTTTTTTAAAATTTTCAATCACTTTATTGACAGTGAGAACAAAATCTATATTTTTTACAGGTTTTAATAAATAATCTGTAATTCCTTTTTTAATAGCTTGAATTGCAGATTGTTCGGAATCGGTAATGAAAATGATTGGTGAGGGATTTTGCCTGAATTTGGATAAAATTTTAACCGCTGTTTCATCTATTAACTGAATATCGACGAATAAAATATCCGGGGAATTTTTGCTTAGGTAGTCGGAAGCGTATTGAATGCTGTTGGTCTGAAAATCGATTTCAAATTCAGGAAATTCATTTTTCAGAAGTTGGGAAATAGACTCGCCGTCATCTTGGGCATCGATGATGCAGGCATGTAAATGATTTTTCATGGTGTTAGTTTGGTTTGGTTTTTAATTTATAGTTAGTTGCGTTTAATCATGTTTAATCTATTTTTATTGTTTTGGAGGGAAGAGATTAAGTATTTAATTAATTTGTTTAATAAATGTCAAAAAATACTAAAATCCTGTTATTCACATACTATTGAATAATGTAAATATAGAGTTTCATTAATAACTATCCAACACTTAATAATAAATATTGATAAAAAATGAATTAAAAGATTCGGATAATTTTCGCCAATTTCGTATTTTTGTATGTTTGCTGAAATTACATATGTCACAAGAAATAAATCCGATCTATTCCGAAGATAATATCAGAACCCTCGATTGGCAGGAACACATCCGTTTGCGCCCCGGAATGTATATCGGGAAGCTCGGAGACGGTTCGTCTGCTGATGATGGTATTTATATTTTGCTTAAAGAAATTCTCGACAACTCGATTGATGAGTTCAGAATGAAATCGGGCAAAAGAATTGAAATAAAAGTAGACGACGGTAAAGTTACCATCCGTGACTTTGGTCGTGGAATTCCGCTAGGAAAAGTGGTAGATGCCGTTTCAAAAATGAATACCGGAGGTAAGTACGACAGTAAAGCCTTCAAAAAATCAGTTGGTCTGAACGGAGTGGGTACAAAAGCCGTAAATGCTCTTTCAGATTATTTCCGAGTGCGGTCTTTCCGTGACGGAAGGATGAAAATTGCCGAATTTTCCCGTGGATTGATTACGGAAGATCATGAAGAAAAGGATACTTCCGACAGAAACGGAACCGAAATTTCCTTTATTCCCGATGCTGATATTTTTCTTCACTTTAAATACAGAAAAGAATACATCGAAAGAATGCTTCGTAACTATTCTTACCTGAATCCGGGGTTAAAAATTCTTTTTAACGGTGAAACTTTCTTTTCTGAAAACGGTCTTAAAGATTTACTGGATGAAGAGCTGGAAAATGAAACATTATATCCTATCATTCACCTGAAAGATAATGATATAGAAGTTGCGATTACACATACAGATAAATCTCAGACAGAAACGTATTTTTCATTTGTAAACGGACAGAATACAACACAGGGAGGAACACATCTGAATGCTTTCCGTGAAGCATATGTAAAAACGATCCGTGAGTTTTTTAATAAAACTTTTGATGCTTCGGATGTAAGAAAATCGATTGTTGCAGCAATTTCCATCAATGTTGAAGAACCAGTTTTTGAATCTCAGACGAAGACAAAATTAGGTTCGAATGACATGGGACCAAACGGACCGACGGTAAGAACTTTTATTATTGATTTCTTAAAAAGTAAATTAGATAATTTCCTACACCAAAATCCGGAAATTGCAGAAGCGATTCAAAGAAAAATATTAATTTCTGAAAGAGAAAGAAAAGAACTTTCCGGAATCCAGAAACTGGCGAGAGAAAGAGCGAAAAAAGTTTCTCTTCACAATAAAAAACTTCGTGACTGCAGGCAGCATTACAACGATCAGAAAAACGAAAGAAAAGGGGAAACCCAGATTTTTATCACCGAGGGAGATTCTGCATCCGGATCGATCACAAAATCCAGAGATGTTGAAACTCAGGCTGTATTTTCTTTGAAAGGTAAGCCGTTGAACTGTTATGGCTTAACGAAAAAAGTAGTATATGAAAATGAAGAGTTCAATCTTCTTCAGGCAGCATTGAATATTGAAGAAAGTTTAGAAGATCTTAGATATAATCAGGTAATTATTGCAACAGATGCCGATGTCGACGGAATGCACATCCGTCTGTTAATGATTACATTCTTTTTACAGTTTTTCCCGGATTTAATTAAGAATAATCACCTTTATATTCTTCAGACACCATTATTCAGAGTTAGAAATAAAAAAGAAACAAGATATTGTTACTCAGAGTTGGAAAGAATTAAAGCTTTGAACGAATTGGGGAAAAATCCGGAAATTACACGATTTAAGGGACTGGGAGAGATTTCTCCTGACGAATTCAAGCATTTTATCGGGAAAGATATCCGTCTGGAGCCTGTAGTAATAGGTAAAGACCAGACCATTGAGCAGTTGCTTGAGTTTTATATGGGTAAAAATACTCCGGACAGACAGGTGTTTATCCTTGAAAATCTTGTAGTTGAAGATCCGGATATCAATAAAAAAGAAATATTAAGTGAGATTATAGATGAAAATTAATTGAAGTTATAATTTTAAGAAAAAAAACACAATCACAAACTATTAATAATATGAGACTTAGTAACCGTAATAAAGCTTCGGTTTACAGCTTCGTAAATACCCTGATTATTATGTTTTTAATAGGCGGAGTAGGAGCTTATCTGTTGGAAGAGTATAGATTTAATATTTTAGGATGGGAAAGTTCATTATTGATCATTATTCCGGTCTTTTTAGTAGTATTTTCTTATCTTAATGGAAGACAGATTTTTGAATATGACAGTGACGGAGAAGCACTTCATTTCAGAAACAGAGATATCATTCCTTTTTTGCACAAGCCATTAAGTGATGAATTTCCAAAGTACAAACTGTTGAACTTTGAGGTAATTGATATTTTCTTTGTAAAGAGATTATATATTACGATCTCAAGCAAAAATAGTGGTTCCACAATGCTGAAATATGAAGTTTCATATTTATCAAGAAAGGAAATTAATGATTTAAAATTCTCCTTAAATAAAGTAGTTAAAGCTAATAAACAGAAAAAGAGCTAATATATAAATGATGACAGAAGAATACTCACATAATGATGGTGAGAGCTTAAAAAAAGTTTCCGGACTTTACAAAGACTGGTTTTTAGATTATGCTTCTTATGTAATTTTAGATAGGGCAATTCCGTCAGTTTATGATGGTTTTAAGCCTGTTCAGAGAAGAATTATGCATTCCATGCGAGAGCTGGAAGACGGACGTTACAATAAAGTTGCCAATATCGTAGGAAATACCATGAAATATCACCCTCATGGTGATGCTTCAATTACCGATGCGATGGTAGGAATCGGGCAGAGAGAGCTTTTGATTGATACTCAGGGAAACTGGGGAAACATCTACACAGGTGATTCAGCGGCGGCAGCGAGATATATCGAAGCAAGACTAACACCTTTCGCTTTGGAAGTTGTATTCAACCCAAAAACTACGGAATGGGCAAAATCTTATGACGGCAGAAACAACGAACCGATCGATTTACCGGTAAAATTCCCACTGCTTTTGGCTCAGGGAGTTGAAGGAATCGGAGTTGGTCTTTCTACGAAAATTCTTCCGCATAATTTTAATGAATTAATTAATGCATCCGTTGCTCATCTTAAAGGTAAAAAGTTTGAGCTTTTCCCGGACTTTTTAACGGCAGGTTATTTGGATGTTTCAGAATACAACGACGGTCACAGAGGTGGAAAAGTACGAGCCAGAGCAAGAATCATTCAGGTCGACAAGCATACTTTGATGATTACCGAGCTGCCTTTTTCTAAAAATACCGGTGATCTTATTGACTCGATCTTGAAAGCCAATGAAAAAGGTAAAATTAAGATCAAAAAAATTGAAGATAATACATCAGATAAAGTAGAAATTCTGATTCATCTTCCTAATGATTCTTCGCCTGATAAAACGATCGATGCGCTGTATGCTTTCACCGATTGTCAGGTTACGATTTCTCCGAATGCCTGTGTAATTGTTGGTGATAAACCGATGTTCCTGAATGTTTCTGAGATTTTAAGAAGAAATACGGATCACACGGTTTCGTTGCTTAAAAAAGAACTGGAGATTGAGCTTCACGAGTTACAGGAAAGTTGGCATTTTTCTTCACTGGAAAGAATTTTTATTGAAAACAGAATCTATCACGATATTGAAGAAGTTGAAACTTGGGAAGATGTCATAAAAACAATCGATGAGGGGTTAAAACCTCATACAAAACATCTTTTAAGATCTGTAACGGAAGAAGATATTTTAAAATTAACGGAAATCAGAATCAAGAGAATTTCAAGGTTCGATTTAGATAAATTTAAAGAAAATATTGCCGCGCTTGAAGGTAAAATCGAGCAGGTAAAACATCATTTGGAAAATCTTATTCAGTATGCTATTGATTATTATTTAAATATTCAGAAAAAATACGGAAAAGACAGACAGAGAAAGACTGAACTTAGAATTTTCGATACAATTGATGCTACAAAAGTTGCCGTTGCGAATGAGAAATTCTATGCCAATTTTGAGGAAGGTTTCATCGGAACTTCCCTGAAAAAAGATCAGTATTTATTCGATTGTTCAGATATCGACGACATCATTACTTTCAGAAAAGACGGAAGTATGAAAGTGGTAAAAGTTGAAGCGAAAACTTTCATCGGAAAAGATATTTTACATGTTGCAATTTTCAAGAAAAATGATAAAAGAACGGTTTACAACATGATCTATCGTGAAGGACGCGACGGACCATATTATATGAAACGTTTTTCTGTAACAGGTGTCACAAGAAATACCGATTATCCTTTAGCTTCAGATAAAAAAGGTTCGGAAACGCTTTATTTTTCAGCAAATCCTAATGGTGAAGCGGAAACGGTAAGTGTTCTTCTGAAACCAAATCCAAGAATCAGAAAGAATAAAATGGATATTGATTTCTCAGAGTTGGCTATTAAAGGCCGTGATTCAAAGGGAAATTTGGTCACAAAATATTCGATAAAAAAAGTAGACCTGAAAGAAGAGGGAGTTTCTACTTTGGCACCGAGAAAAATCTGGTTTGACGATACTGTAAGAAGATTAAACGCAGATGGGAGAGGAACATTGTTGGGCAGTTTTAAAGGTGATGATAAAATATTGACGATCAATACAAACGGAGAAGCGAAATTAATATCTTTCGATCTTGGAAACCGTTTTGATGATGAATATTTAGTGCTTGAAAAATGGCGACCAAATCAGCCTGTAACGTGTATTTATTTTGACGGGGAAAAGGATATCTATTTCATTAAGAGATTTTTATTCGAAAATAGCCCAAATGTACAGACTTTCATGCCATCGGAACATTCAAAATCATTTATAGAAAATGTAATCGTTTCGAATGGTGCGACTGCCGAAATTATTTTTGCTAAAGACAAAGGTAAAGACCGCGATCCTGAAACGGTAAATATTGATGAATTTATCGGGGTAAAAGGAATCAAAGCAATTGGAAATCAGTTCACCAAATTCAAAGTAAAATCAATTAATATCAACATTCCGGAACCGGAAGAAGAGGAACCTGAAGTTTATGAGGAACCGGAACGTACAGAAGGTGATGATGATGGAGGTACAATCGGCGATTTATTCCAAAGTGATGACGGGGATAATGAAGCATAACTAAAATAAAAAACACAAATTGAAAAGAATATTATTTCCTGTTATTTTAGTTTCCGTTATAAGTTTTTCCTGTAAAAAGAAGGAATTTAAAAAGGAAACAACTGTAGTTTCAACCAATAAAACTGCTGATTCAGCTAAAATATCTCAAGCTGAAGAATCTGTTGATTCCGAAAGCACTAAATCTGATCTGGATTACGATCAGGTTGATGAAAAAGATTTCGAAAAATGGAAAGGAGAATATTTTTTAGATTATATCGATTATGCAGGGGAAAATGACGGGACAAAACTTAAAGTAAAGTTGATTCTTGATTCTTCCGAAGACGGACATTTCTATCTTTGGTATGAAAAACCAAATGATACTGTAAAGGTAGGAATGCACCATGTTTACGGGAGTTTTGGAAAAATAGGCAATGAAAATAATGAGATTAAATTTTTACCTGAAATTATTTCAGAAGGAGAAGATACGGGAATAGATTTGGATTACTTTTTGTATAGCAAAGACGGTAAATTTTACATCAAAAGCAGAATGATTCCTTCAGAAAATGGAGATTCTAAAGAGCTTACCATTCAAAAAATTAAATAAAAAAGACAAATGAACATTTTAATACTAATTATAGCAATTACTGCAATCATAAGCTTTGTTGCACCCAATGGAAGCAGTAATTTTGAAAAATATAAGTTCAGCGTAGGAGCAATCCTGAACAGAAAGGAATACATCCGTTTGCTTTCTGCAGGTTTTCTCCATGCGGATATTATGCACTTGGTGTTTAATATGTTAACACTGTATTTCTTTGGTCCGGTTGTTATTGAGGGTTTTGGAAATCTGGGATTTCTGATTATTTATTTTGGATCAATATTATTAGGTAATATTTTTTCATTATTTATTTATCAAAAACAGCCTTGGTATTCTGCAATTGGTGCGAGTGGAGGAGTTTCCGGGATTTTATTTGCTTCTATTGCAATGATTCCCAATATTGGAATTTATATGTTTTTTATTCCAATTCCAATTCCGGGATATATTTTCGGACTGGTTTATTTCGGATATTCGGTTTATATGATGTTGAACCCAAGAGAGCACGATAACATTGGTCATGCAGCGCATTTGGGAGGAGCGTTTTTCGGTTTGGTATATGCAGTTGCCAATCAGCCGCAGGAAGCAATGGCAAATTCTTTATATATTGGAATTATGGCGCTTCCATTGGTTTATTTAAGCTACGAGATTTTTGTAAGGAAAAGAATAGGATAAAAGAATTGATCTAATTTAGAATATAAGGGCAATGGATTTAAAAATTCATTGCTCTTTTGATTAAAAAAACAAAAACCGCCCCAAAAAATTGAGACGGTAAACTTAAATGTTTAAAGACCTGATTTTATTTACTTTTTAATGATTTTCTGATGAATAGTTTCTTTATTGGTTTTGATCTGAACGAAATATGTTCCGCTGGTTAGATCGCTTATATTTATATTTTTATTATTTCCTCTGATTGTTTTTACGGTTTCACCTGCATTGTTAATAATGTTTACCATTTCAACTGTCTCCGGAGTTGAAATATTGAAAGATGTTTCAACGGGATTGGGATAAACTTTTAATTTTTCCGAAATACTATTTTCTTTAGTCGCCAAAACTGTTGCAGAAGAATATTGAGTTTTAATATAGAAAAGATTCGCCACACTTCCTTTTGTGATAGAATGTGAACCAGCCTGTACATTTGGAATCGTCACAACGCCCGAAGAAGCTGTATAAGAAACATTATCCACCTTAATTGTTCCGCTGAAAGCAGGATCGAAAACAAGCGTTAAGGAAGACTGGGCAGAAGTCGTATAAGTGATTCCTGTTGCAGATTCTATTTTTAATCTTTTGGTTAAAGTTAATCCGTCATAGGTTGCACTTCCATCAGTAGAATTGATGTTTGCTGAGGTAAATGTGTAGAATGAGCTGGTTAAATTAGAAGTTGTGAAATTATGAATTTCATTTCCCTGAGGATTTGTTCCTGTGGCTGTCACCGAAATGCTTCCCATTCCCGAAACCGGAGTTCCTGTAGAACCAACAGTTGTTACTGTAAAATCTAAATCCGCCGTCGGAGTTCCTGAAACGGTGATCGTTTTTGCTGTTGTATTTTTAACAAAACTAATTCCTGAAGCCGGAAGTCCCGTCACAGTTGCATCAGTTGCTGTTCCGCCCCAAGTGAAAACCATCGGTGAGATTGCGTTTCCGGAAGCTACAGTCTGATCATTATTGGAAGCAATAAGCAATGTTTGTGTACTTGCTGCAACCGCTGTTTCTCCCTGTACAGAAACTAAAGACGAAATATAATTCTGCAGAACTGCCATTAATCCTGTATTCACAGTATCAGAAGTGTCATCTACTGCATTGTTGAAAGTCCAGTTGATATCTCCGCCTGAGACTCTTCCCGAATATTGTGTTGCTTTATCTTTCGCAGCCGTTGGTGAATCCGGAACCAAAGCATTCACATACAATGAGGTATCGGTATCAAAATTATTATACGTTCCATTTCCCTGGAAGGCTTTAATATTTGTTCCTAAAACTTCATTTCTTGCAGAGGCAACATATGCATCAAACTGATTTGCTGCTGTTGTTGCATTGTACGGAACAAAAGCATTTTGCCCGATCATATAATTGCTAAAAGCTTTTACCACGCCGCCGTTTTCTCCGGAAAAAGTTCCGGTTGCACCATTCGCTACATCTGTTCCCTGTTTTGAGGTAAGAATAGGATATTTTGCATTTCTGAAATAATTTCCTTCTACAAAAACTGATGATCCTAACGTAGAACCTACACCATATTTAGAATTTCCGTCGTAATAATTATTATAGACATGAGCAGAATAGTATCTGATTCTCGGATGTCTGGAATCTGAATGATCGAACCAATTGTGATGATAAGTAATATATAATCCGGCAGTTGTTCCTTCGCTTAAACCTAAAAGACAGCTTTTTCCGTTATCCCAAAAGTGATTGTACGAGAAAGTTACATATGTTGATTTTTTGGCATCCAAAGCTCCGTCACCTTTCACCTGATCTGCATCGCTTCCCGGTTTTCCGTAGAAAAGATCACAGTTGTGAGCCCAGATATAGCTGTTGTCTTGCTGTAAGCTTAAATTATCACCTTCTGCAGCATCTGTCAGCATGAAACCAAGATTTCGGACTTCAATATTCGTCGCATTTTTGATTCTGATTCCCCAGCCGTTAATTAAAGCATCCGAACCAACACCTTCAAGAGTGATCGAACTTGCCGCAATATTTTTATTTTCTACAACCGCATCTCCGTTTAATAAATAACTTGGATCCGTAATATTTCCTATAAATCTTATGGCTAAAGGACGGGTGTCGTATCCTTTTTTAAAGCCATCCAGAATAGTCTGCAAACCGACACAAGGATTGGCTGTAGCTCCTGTAACATTCATGGAAACAGTATTTTTGCTATTCTGAGTGATATAGAGAACGACAGCATTGGCTTTCAAAGTTCCGTCGAGATTATAAGCACCGGGAATTCGCCCGTTACTGTGCGCAAATCCGTTTCTGTCATGTGGTAAAACCGTTACCGAACTTGAAACTGTTGCCGTTCCTTCTACATTATTTGTTACGGGTGCAACCTTGATGGTATAATTTCCGGGACTTAAACCTAAAATATCTGCCCTGAAATATGAACCGTAACTTCTTATTAATTGGGTGTCAATAATCTTATCTGTTGAGCCACCTCCGGTATAATAAACTTTATAACTGTCGGCTCCGCTTACAGGAGCCCATTTTACATAAGCAGATTCCAGCCAGCCTGTGGCTTGTGTAATCGTAACCTGTGCTGTCAGGAAAATATATCCAAAAACGAGCATAAAAAATGATAGTGTATTTTTCATGATTAGTAATTTTTTGATTGATTTAAAATTGATTTGATAATGTGTAATCGATTACACGTAAATATATATAAATATTTTATATGATTCTTTGTGTTGTGGAATTTGTTTAAAATTTGTTGGATTTCTCTTTATTAAAAATGTTTTCGGGACTTTTATTGAAAATATATTAATCGTATAACCAAAGGAACCGGGTTTAAATTTGCTTTCCGAAAAAGTGAATCATTGAATAAAAAAATTGCTTAATTGTGAAATGCATATTTAAAAAGCAAAAAAAATAACCGATAAAAACAACCGGTTTTTATGATTTATGACGTCAATTTTTCAAGGTTCTTTATGAACTGTCAACAAAATTGAAATGTTTCTTTCTATTCTTCTCGAAAATAAACTGTTTTGGTGGGAATTTTTATATTGTTGATCTGCATTAAAAAATGTCAACAATAAAGTTAGAGTTAGTAAATTCTGCTGACTTTTTTTGTTTATCAAATTTCTCTACTATATATTTTATTACTTTATGTATTCTTCAATTTCTTGGTTGAAATTTGGATTAGAAGGTCTTAAAAAATCATCAGAAATGACTTCGTAATTTTTATTCAATAAAATGAATCTTGGTATAGAGTTGACTTTAAAATAGCCAATGAAAGGATGATTAGGATTCGATATAATGTAATTTATGTCTGTATCTTTTTGTTTTGCTAAAAATGTATGCCATTTTTTTTGATCTTGATCTATACTTATTCTAATAAATTTTATCTTACCTGTATATTTTTGCTGTGCTTTTTTCCATTCTGGCATTTCACTTAAACATGGTACACACCAAGTTGCCCATAAATCTATAATTATTAGTTTCTCCGCTTTTATTGATAGTATATTTTTAAAAATAATTTTCGTTGATGTAACATCTTCAATATTTGAATCTAAAATATCTTTAGAAAGATTTTGTCTTTTATTAATAATCTCTGCATTAAGAGGATTTTTTTTAATATATTTTTTTATATTAATTATCTCATTTTGGCTTAGAGTGTAATCGTATTCTATATAATCTAATAAAAAACCGTCTAAAGCTTCTGTTTTATATAATTTTTTATCAAGAAACTGTAAATTATCTATTATTTTGGGATTTCTCTTTTTAAATGATATATAACGCAATAAATTAAAAATTAAACCTTTATTCTGTACAGCATTCAGTTTATCTAATATTTGAATATTGTTATTAACTATATTATAATAACTATCAAGTTCTTCAATCACTTTAGGATCTCTAATTTTTGAAAAATCCACATTAAAAAGCTTATAATAAAAATATAGCTTTAAGTAATCATTTATAGCAGTATACTGGAAATCTGTATAATGAATGGAATTTTGCTTAATTATTCTTAAATTATCTTCATATTTTTTTTTAAGTAATTCTATATAATTAACAGAATTATCGGGTTCCTCAATGGAATAAACAATATTATCTGCTATTAGAGTATTTAAAATAGCATTATTTTTATTTCCTTTATATACTGAACCATCTTTATGAAATTCAAATTTTAGTGTGTCATTTTTACTGAAAACAAAATATCTTTGAACTTTAGCTTTCCCATTTACAAGCGCATAAGACTCAAAAATTGTTGGTTTTGTTAAGGTTATTTTCTTACTTTCTTTTGCATTTTTTCTTGTTCCTGAAATACTAAAATTAAAATTTCTCTGATTTATGAGACTGTTTAAAGCAAATGTTCCTGTATCAAAAAATGAAACATTTGTAATTACATTCAATGTGTCAATTTTTTGTGATTTTATCTCATTTTTACTAAAACTATCATTTTTTTGACAATTAATAAATGTGAATAGTATAAATGGGAAGAATAATATATTCTTCCCAATTCTTTTAATGTCCATATCCATCGCAACCACAATCATAAGAACATCTTGTTCCGCTATTAGGATTTCCTATTAAATTAAGACACTGAGTATTAGCTTGTGTTTGTTGGTTTGAGCAAGAACCACTTGTAGGAGTATCGAAAACGCCATATCCTCCACCTGCATATTGAACACTAATTCTGCATGATCCTCCGCCGCCAAGTAATTTGCCGCCAATTACATTTTTCAAATCATTTCTCGAAAGTTTTTTCAAATTTTTCATCTGTTTAAATTGCTTAAATTTATAAATTATTTTTTGTCATACAAACCCTGACATGGGGATTTTAAGCCTATATTTGTATTGTGCACATACAAACAACTTCTTAAAAGTTTTTGTCAACGTTGAATAGATCAAAACTAAAAATTAAAACTCAATGGGAGGGAAATAAAATTTGCAATTTTTTTGCATTTTTCTTGTAAAATGTGTACACATTTTGCATATTTGTATAAATAATTACACAATGATAGTTCAGGAAAAATTAAAAAATCTAAGAAAACAGAAAGGCATATCTCAAGAAAAAATGGCAAAGATATTAGGAACAGATACTTCAAATTACTCCCGAAAAGAACGCGGGGAAGTAAAGATTTTTGATGACGAATGGGAAAAACTGGCAAAAACATTAGAAGTCCCAGTGGAAGACATTAAAGAAGAGGATGCAAAATTTTCATTTCAATTTGAAAATTCTACTTTTCATGATCATGCAGGAAGTAATATTAATTATTCCAATATCCCGGATTTCTTTATAGAAACTCAGAAAAAATATATCGAAAAATTAGAAAAGGAAATCGAAAGTTTAAAGGAAGAAAATGAAACGCTAAAATTAAAGATAAAATAATGAGCAATTATTTTATTTCCTTCCAAAAATAAATCGGTCATTTTCAGATAAATCTTTTATTAATTCTGCTTCAGAGAAACCATCAACATATAATTCCAAAGTTTCAGGACCCAATTTCTGATTGATTTCCAAAAATAAAAGTCCGTCTTTATTCAGATATTTTTTGGAATCTTCTGCGATTTTCTTATAGAAAATCAAAGCATCAGAAGTGGGAGAGAAGAGTGCCATTTTCGGTTCAAATTCCTTGACAGAATCGGCAATTTCATATTCTTCATCAATGCCGATATAAGGTGGATTCGAAATGATGATATCAAAGTTTTGATTCAAATCGAAATTCAGATAATCAGCATGAATAAAATTAACTTGAAGCTGATGAAAATCTGCATTTTTTCTGGCCGTTTCCAAAGCTTTTTCTGAAAAGTCGATCGAAGTAACTTCGGCCTGAGAGAAATGTTTCTTTAAAACCAGAGGAATAATTCCGCTTCCGGTTCCGATGTCGAGGATTTTCAACGGGTTGTTTGTCATTCCAAGGGATGAGGAATCTATTGTAGATTTTTCACTCCACTTCATTTCGTTCTGAATAACAGAAGATCTAATTTTTTTTATCGCGAACTCTAGTAATTCTTCTGTCTCCGGACGAGGAATCAGGACATTTTCATCAACAAAAAAGGTCATTCCGTAGAATTCTGTTTCACCTAAAATCTGTTGGTAAGGTTTACTGGTTTTTAATTCTGAAATAAGTTTTAAAAGTTTTTTTTCATCATCAATCACTAACTCCTGATCTGAAAGTTTTCTCTGATCAAAGCTGCTGAATCCGGTAATTTTTTCAATGAAGATTGATGACAAAAACGCACTTTCCGAATCTGTATATAACCCGGAAAGTTCTGTTTTAAAGTATGTTTTAAATTCTGAAATCGTCATTTATCTTGTAAAAACCAGTTTTGTATCCGTCGATTTTTCCTCATCAATTCTGTAACCTTCATAATTGAAGGCTTTCACATCTTCCAATATCTGAGCATTGGTTTGGGCACAGAACCTTACTACCAAACCTCTTGCGTGCTTTGTATAAACCACAATCGTTTTCAGTTTTCCTTCTTTCAATTCATAGAAATCGAAATCAATTACTTTGTGATTCAGTTTTTTACGGTCGATTACTTTAAAATATTCGTTACTTCCGAGATTGAGAAGAATTTCATTTTTTTTCATTTCAGAATTAAGCTGCTCAGTAATCTTTTCTCTCCAAAATTCGTAAAGATTCTTGTATTCATCAAACTCGAAAGGTCTTCCCATTTCCAGTCGGTAAAGCATTACTTTGTCGGAAGGTTTCAGTAAACCGTACAATCCGGAAAGCATTCTGTAATTTTTCTGCAGATAATCAACTGCCGTTTTATCAAGTGTTTTGGCATCTAAACCTCTGTAAACTTCGCCTGTAAAAGCGAACATTGCAGGAGCAGATTCTTTTGCGGTTGGTTTTGCCTTCCATTTTTGGTTTCTTTCCCAGTTTTCGTCTGCCAGTTTTGGCGAAATTTCCATTAATTCGGAAAGGTATTTTGGTGACTTGTGTTTTAAATAAGATTGTATAAATTCTGCCTGTTCAATGAATTTCGGGGTAGTAGATTTCAACAGATCAGTTGAATTTTCTACATTCATTAATTTAGCAGGAGATGTTACTATTTTCATAATGTTAAAATGCAGATAAATGTTTAATATCAATAAAATTCATGACCATTAAAGACACAAAATCAAATAGAAAATGGCAAATGATAATGATTTTAATATTCGAATATAATTTATAAAATACAGCAAAAACGATCCCGATAAAGAAAGGTCCTACAACCTGACCAATCGTTCCGTAGGTGCTATGAAGAATTCCAAATAAAATTGCGGAGATCATGACTCCTAAAACCGGACTGTTGTATATTTTTTCAATTCTGGGCTGGATGTAACCTCTCATTAAAACCTCTTCTACAACGCCCGCAGTTAGGCAAGTAAAAATAATTAAAAAATAATTGTTTTTAAAGATAGATTGTAGCTGAATGAGTTTATCACTTATTTTTTCATGCGTAATAAGAAAGATCACCCCATTTAAAAGTGCTCCTCCAATTGCACAAATAAAATAAAGGCAAACTACAGCGCCAATGTAAAATAACACTGAATATTTTTTGTTTTTCCAAAGTAAAAAAGAATGTTTTTCAATGAAAAAACTATAAAGAAAGGTGATGGCTAAAACCAACCAGATAGCAATTCTGGAATAGAAAAATTTTTCAGCTGTGATATTTGTAGTCCCTGTTATTATATTAATAAAAGGAAAAATATACAACATCACTGAAGCCAACAAGACAAAGGTCAGCAAAATTCCCCAAGAATATTTTCCGTTAAGATTCATACTATCAATGCAAAAATTGACAATTTATTTACCATTAATAATACTAAATCGTTCCTTTTCCCTGTCTGATAACTTCAGGTTCTCCGGAAGTAAGATCAACAATCGTTGAAGCGATGTTATCTCCATAACCGGAATCGATCACGATGTCTACCAAATTATCATATTTTTCTGCGATCAGTTCGGGATCTGTAGAATATTCTAGAACTTCATCATCATCTTTAATAGAAGTTGAAGCAATCGGATGTCCCAATTTTTCAACAATCAACTGAGGAATCGGATGATCCGGAACACGAATACCAATTGTTTTGTGACCTTTGTAAGCCAATGGTAAACTTTTATTGGCATCAAGAATAAATGTGAAAGGTCCTGGAAGATGGCTTTTCAAAAACCTGAAAACGGACGTATCTATCGGTCTTGTAAAATCTGAAAGATGACTCAGATCATTACAAATTATAGAGAACTGAGCCTTTTCTAATTTGATTTTTTTTATCTGAGCCAGTTTTTCCATGGCTTTTACATCAAAAATATTACATCCAAGGGCGTAGATCGTATCTGAAGGATAAATAATTAATCCACCGTTATTTAGCGTTTTAATAACCTCATTGATAAGGTTTTCCTGAGGATTATCAGGGTAAATTTTTAATATTTTTGCCATAGTTCAAAGATACGAATATTAAAATAGTTTTCATAAAAGTCCTTTATTTAAAAGAAAAATTAGGATTTTCAAAAAATAGTCGTACATTTGCAGTCCAATATCGCGGGATGGAGCAGTAGGTAGCTCGTCGGGCTCATAACCCGAAGGTCATCGGTTCGAGTCCGGTTCCCGCTACTAATTAAACGTTTGTCGGTAACGTTTTAAAAAATATACCGCGGGATGGAGCAGTAGGTAGCTCGTCGGGCTCATAACCCGAAGGTCATCGGTTCGAGTCCGGTTCCCGCTACTAAGCTAAGTGTTTTCGGTAAACATTCTAAAAATATACCGCGGGATGGAGCAGTAGGTAGCTCGTCGGGCTCATAACCCGAAGGTCATCGGTTCGAGTCCGGTTCCCGCTACTAATTAAACGTTTGTCGGTAGCGTTTTAAAAAATATACCGCGGGATGGAGCAGTAGGTAGCTCGTCGGGCTCATAACCCGAAGGTCATCGGTTCGAGTCCGGTTCCCGCTACTATTTTAAAGAGGATTTCAAATTTTTGGAATCCTCTTTTTTTATTTCTCTTAGTTGTGAATTAAAATGATTTTATCATAATTTAATCTATCTTGAAATAATGAGGATATTAACTGATATTTAAATCAATTCAAATCTTTTTGAGGGCAGAAGATTTATGTACGGCTTTCTTACCTGTTTTTTCACTCATTACTTCATATTGCGGATTTTCTTCTGAAGCACGTCGTTGCCTGTTCATAAAAACAAAATCTCTTGTATGAATTTTGATAATAATTCCGTGAGTTTCACCATTGCTGAACCTCCATTTTACCATATCTCCTTTTTTGAATGCAATCATTTTCAAAGATTAAATATATCTGAAAAGAACATCTATTGTGCCAATAATTATATCATGAAAACTAAAAAGAGAATCACAATGTGGTTCTCTTTTTTAATAAATCAAATCTAAATTTGGGGATATTCTATCCAAACATTCCTACCTGATAATCTCCGGGAACTTGTCGGAAAGCAATATTGAATCTGTTCCAAACATTAATAGTATTTACAACCAGCGTAAGATCGATAATTTCTTCTTCAGAAAATTGTTTTTTGGTATTTTCATACACTTCATCAGAGACGTGAAGAGCATTTACCGCCTCAGCATATTCAAAAGCTGCTCTTTCTCTGTCTGTGAAATATGGAGTTTCTCTCCAGGCACTTAAACCGTAAAGACGCTGCTCTGTTTCACCCATTGCACGAAGTTCTTTTGAGTGCATGTCTAGGCAGTAAGCACATTGATTGATCTGAGAAATTCTGAAATCGATAAGCTCCATTAATTGTCTGTCAATAGAAGAATGTTTTAGATACTGATTAATTCCAAAAATTGGAGTGATTGCTTTTTTTCCTTTTTCGAATAAATTGATTCTTGGTTCCATAAAATATAATATTTTAACTGTTATACTTTAATGACAACCGAATTTTAAATTTTGGACAAACTTTGGAAAAAAAATATATAATTATTTCTAACAAAAAATCCCGCTCATAAAAAGCAGGATTTAAAATATCATTTAATAAATAATTATTGTGCCAGTTGATTATAAGGCGTAAGAGCATAATCATCAGCTGTTGTCTGACCTAGAAATTCTTTCTTCTGACTTCCTTTCATTCTTCCTGAAGCATCGCTTCCGTTGAAATAAGATTCGCTTAGTTTTGTAGAGATTTCAGCAGGATTAAATTCAAATTTTGTATCACCTTCTACACCAAGATATCCGTTCTTTCTTGTAAGGTTTGTGATGTAGTTGTTATAATTAATCATTGTACCTCTGAACATAGAGTTATGATACTCCATACATTTTTTAGCTTTTTTAGAAGAGTTATTTAGAATACAGTTATTCATATTCCCTCTGTATAAACGCCATTCCAGATCAATTTTTCCATATTCTTTTGCCAAAGCTGTTTTGCCGTTGGTGAGAATATTTGGATCATTTTCCTTTTCGCTGATCTCCTTTAAATGCTTGATAACTAATGGAACTGTATTTTCGATTTTAGCTTTAGCCTCTCTTACTGCACTGAAATCCGCAGCAGGAGAACCTTTCTTTTGAGCCGTAGTAACGTTAAAAATAAGTAGTAATAGTACAATTAACAGATTATATCTTTTCATGAGAAATTTTTAAAGCACTAAAATAAATATATTTTCTCGGTTTAAACAAATAGATTTTAATTTTATTTAATAAAATTTAACAAGTTTTAAGAATTTCTTTTGTAAACAAAGATTTTTCTGTCGATTAAACAGACAATAAATTAAGTATATTAAAAATTTAACATATTTTAATAAAAATTATTTATTTGATTTTCAATTAGTTATATTGGTTTTAAGTTTATCACTAAAAAAATAGTTGTTTCAAATGATTTTATTTCTACATTTGTATAACTAATTTCTTAGTGATATAGAATTAAGTGAAAATTTTATGTCACAATTAATGATAAAATGAAAAGGATATGAAAATTCAGACTTTAACAAAAGCAGAAGAGCAGGTGATGCAGTATTTATGGAAACTGGAAAAAGGATTTCTAAAAGATGTTCTTGATCTTTTCCCTGAACCAAAGCCTCACACCAATACAGTTTCTACTATTTTGAAAGTGCTGAAGGAAAAAGAATTCGTAGACTACAGTGTTTACGGAAGACAGCACGAGTATTTTCCATTGATTTCCCAGGAGCAGTACTCGGGAAAAACAATGAAAAGTCTTGTAAAAAATTATTTTAAAGGTTCATATAAAAGCGCCGTTTCTTTCTTGGTAGAAAAGAATGAAATGACGGTAGAAGATCTTGAAATGCTATTAGACGAACTTAAAAAGAAAAATTAACAACTATGGAAACTGTACTTCTATACTTCGGAAAAGTAATTTTATGTTCTGGTGTAATGTTTTTGTATTATCAGTTGTCTTTAAAAGACAAGACATTTCATCACTACAACAGATTTTATCTTTTGTCGGCGATGCTGATATCGTTGTTGCTTCCTTTAATAAAGGTTGAAGACTTTACAATTGAAGTAAGCAGTGACATATATAAGCTAATAGATAAAGTACAGAATTTTAATACAACTAAAAACTCAAACAATGACTACATTTATTTTAGAATTATTTTTTCAGCTTTGGGATTGGCTTCTTTCTATTTTTTAGGAAGGTTTATCTACGGGATTTTCAGAATCCAACAGCTTAAAAGTCAATTTCAGAAAGAAAGTTTCGACGGTATCAATTTTTACCATACAAACCTTACTGAAGCTCCGTTTTCTTACTTTAAAAACCTTTTCTGGAAGAGTTCCATTATGTTGAACTCTGAAGTCGGAAAACAGATTTTAAAGCACGAAATGGTGCATATAGAGCAGAAACACTCATTCGATAAAATTTTTATTGAGATCATTACCTCTGTTTTCTGGTTCAATCCTTTTTTTCATATCATTAAAAAAGAAATTAGTTTAATTCACGAATACTTGGCTGATAAAAAAGCCGTAAAACAATCGGACACAAAAGCATTTGCGCAGATGCTTTTAGCAAGCCACTTTTCCGGAAACCAGTTGCCTGCGACAAGTCCGTTCTTAAGTTCAAACCTTAAAAAACGATTAAAAATGTTACAAAAACCTAACACCAAATTCGGGTATGCGCGTAGAATTTTTGCATTGCCTGTCCTATTTTCGGTAGCTTTCGCCTACCTGGTAAATGCTAAGAATACAGAAATTAAAGCAACCAATATAGAAATTGAGAAAGCGGTTTCTCAAATCAAAAAGGATGATCATATCACGATAAAAAAAGATACGATCACTCCGGATTCATCCAAAAACAATGTTATAGTTACTCCAAGAGTATATAAAAGAGCAGAAGATGATAAGAAAATTGCTGATCTGAGTAAAAAAATTCAGGAAAAAAGTGAAACCTTAAAAAACCTTAAACCTGAAAGTAAAGATTACAGTAAGAATTTAGAAGAAATAGGGAAATTATCAGGAGAAATTGGAAAGATTGCAAGTTCTCAGGATTTCCTAAAATCTGCGATGGTAATCAAAATGGATGGTAAAGATATTAATATCAATGATTATTTCAAATCAAAAGAATGGAAAGATAAAGTAAGAGAAATTGAAGATATTAATGTAGAAATCCCTGATATTCCTGAAATAAATATTGATTTCCCGGATGCTCCGCCACCACCGCCAAGTTCTCCGAATGCACCAAATGCTCCTAAAGTAAAAGTGTATACTTTCAAAGATGTAAAGGATATGAAATGGTCTCCAGATTCCGACATGATTTTTAAATCTTCAGGAAGAGAGAAGGAATCAGCCTCTACAGCTAGAAAAAGAGCGAAATTAGAGAAAGAAAGAGCAAAGCTGGATGAAAAAAGAGCCAAACTTGAAGTTGAGAGAGCTAAGCTAAATGCAGAAAGAAGAGCTTTAGATGGTGATCGAAGAGTATATATTTACGGCAATACTAGTAATACTTTTAAGCCGATGAAATTCGACAAGACAAGGGTAATGACGATGAATGATAATGTCAAAATTATTGCAGGAGCAGGTCTGAAAAAGTATACCGGAGACATGAATAATATGAAATTTTATATTGATGGGAAAGAAGTGACAAAACAAGAACTGGAAGCTTTGGAACCAAATAAAATCAAAAATATGAACGTCAATAAAAGATCAAAAGACGGCGACAGTTCGGGAGAAATAAGAATCGAAACAAAAAATTAATTATATAAAGTTCCAATTATAGGCTTTGTCAGTAAACATAAAATTTCAAACCTCAAATTTTGAATTTTAAACCAACTTATTGACAAAGCTTTTCTTATTTAAACTTAAAATACAACGTATGAAAAATAGCATTTTACTCTTTTTGTTTTTAGGGGTGCTTACCAACGCACAGATCAATCGTTTTTTTTATGAATACAAATCTATTCCGGATTCTAATAATAAAGAAGATGTGAAGAAGGAAATGATGTTTTTGGATATTGATAAAAACGGATCAAGCTATTATAGCCGGGACAAATTTGTGGCAGATTCTACTTCGATGGCAGAAATTCAGAAGCAAATTAAAGGCGGCGGCGGAAGTATCAGTGTCAACAGAAGAGAAAGCCCGGGAACAACTTCTTATAAAGTCATGAAATCGTACCCGGATTTTAAAACTTACCTTTTTACAAGAGTTTCTACAGATCAGTATAAAGTAAAAGAAGATCAAAAGCCGGAATGGAAAATTCTTTCTGATAAACAAAAAATAGGAGAATACAATACTCAGAAAGCAACCGCAAATTACGGCGGAAGAGAATGGATTGCGTGGTTCACAACAGATATCCCTTTTCAGGACGGACCTTACAAATTCTACGGACTTCCGGGATTAATCGTGAAATTGGAGGACACAACAGGTTCGCACATCATAACTTTAGTCGGAAATAAAAAAATAGAAGCTCCTGCCCAACAAAAAGAACTGGAAATGCCCGGGAACGTAAGAGTGATGGGAATCGGCGGAAAAGAAATTGAAGTAACAAAAGAGCAGTACAAAAAAGTCTGGAAAGATTATGTAAATGATCCTACTAAAAACATGAGACAAATGATGATGGGAAATACAGAAAATTCAAAAGTATCTTTTAAAGTAAGAAGCTCAGACGGGAAAGAAATTTCAGATCCTAACCAGGTTTTCAGAGAAATGGAAAAAAGAACAAAGGAATCTTTAGCAAAAAATAATAATCCTATTGAACCGGATTTAGTAAAATAAGAACAAAAAATATTCTTGAAAAAGCAGGGTGAAAGTTATTTTCATCCTGTTTTGTTTTTGTTATCTTTAAAATCAAAAAATATACGAATCACAAAATCTAAACTAAATCAAAATGACAGAAAAGGAAAAATGCGAGAACGGACTTTTATATAATGCCAATTACGATCAGGAACTGATTAATGAAAGAATTTCCGTTAAAGATCTTTGCTTAGAATACAATCAACTGAAAAATTCTGATTCTGAAGGAAGAAACCTTTTAATTAAAAAAATTCTAGGAAAAACGCAAGAAAATATCTGTATAGAACCGAATTTCTGGTGCGATTATGGCTACAATATCGAAGTCGGAGAAAACTTTTATGCCAATCATAATCTTGTTATTTTGGATTGTACAAAAGTCACTTTCGGAGACAATGTTTTCATCGGTCCGAATTGCAGTTTTTACACAGCTAATCACCCAATTGACGTTAAACAGAGAAACGAAGGTTTGGAGTCGGCTCATCCTATTAAAGTAGGAGATAATGTCTGGTTTGGCGGAAATGTGGTTGTTCTTCCTGGAATTTCTATCGGAAATAATTCTGTAATCGGGGCGGGAAGCGTTGTTACAAAAAACCTTCCTGATAACGTAGTTGCAGTGGGAAATCCATGTAAAGTTGTGAAGAATATTATTAATGAAAATTAAGATTAAACGAAATAAATAATAATGAAGAAAATAGCTTTTATCTTTGTATTTTTTTTAACAATGCTTATCAATGCTCAAAATAAACGATTTGTTTATGAGTACAAATTTGTTTCAGATTCTACAAAAAAAGATGAATCTAAAACTGAATCGATATTTCTTGATGTTTCTAAGAAAGGTTCGAAATTTTACAGCAAAGACAAATTTATTTCAGATTCAGTGATCGAGGCTCAGTCTAAAAATCAGAACAGAGATTTTTCTAAAATTAAGTTCGGAATGATACCGTATGTTGTAGAAAAGTCCTATCCTGACTATAAAATTTTGTTTTTCAATCGTTTGGATATGGATGAATATAAAGTTTCCGATGAAAGGAAATTGAACTGGAAAATTTTAATGGAAAAAGAGAAAGTTGGTGAATTTAATGCACAAAAAGCAACAACAGATTTTGCCGGAAGAAAATGGACTGCGTGGTTTGTTACAGATATCCCGATTCAGGACGGGCCGTATAAATTTCATGGATTACCGGGTTTAATTGTTAAGCTTGAAGATAAGACTAATTCACATTCTTTTATTTTAAAAGAAATTAAAAATTTAAAAGATCAGGAATGGAAAAGTCAGGAAGAAAATCATAGATTCGGAGCATTAATTCCTTTAAATCAAGAAAAATATAAAAAACAGTTCCTTGACTACCGGATTAATCCTACAAAAGGAATGCGACAAATGCTTGCAAGTGGAACTAAAATAATAATGACAGATGAAAAAGGAAATAAGCTGGA
>NZ_BAAAZJ010000016.1:181550-317832 GCF_039536845.1 Chryseobacterium ginsenosidimutans | reverse complement strand
GCGGAAACGAAGTTTCCGCGCCGAATTATATCTAAAAGATTGTCAATTACTAAGCTAATTTCTGAGAATCCGCAATAAATTGAGCCAATCCGCTGTCTGTTAATGGATGTCTTAGCAAGCTCAAGATCGGAGGAAGTGGGGACGTGATCACATCAGCACCAATTTTAGCACAATCAATAATGTGCATTTGGTGACGGATAGAAGCTGCTAAAATTTCAGTTTCATACATATAGTTATCAAAAATCAATCTGATTTCCTGGATCAAAGCTAATCCGTCAGTTGAAATATCATCAAGTCTTCCTAAGAACGGAGAAACATAAGTTGCACCGGCTTTTGCTGCCAAAAGAGCTTGTCCTGCAGAGAAAATCAATGTACAGTTAGTTTTGATTCCTTTGTCAGAAAAATATTTTAATGCTTTGATACCATCTTTAATCATTGGTATTTTCACTACGATATTTGGGTGGATTGCTGCCAATTCATCACCTTCTTTTATCATTTCTTCGTAAGTTGTAGAAAGAACTTCCGCAGAAATATCTCCGTCTACGATTTCGCAGATTGCTTTATAATGATTTTTAATCGCTTCAGCTCCCTGAATACCTTCTTTTGCCATTAATGAAGGGTTTGTTGTTACTCCATCAAGGATTCCAAGATCTTTAGCTTCTTTAATTTGCTCTAGATTAGCAGTGTCAATAAAAAATTTCATTTGTTTTACAGATTTATTTTATACAAAGATAAACATTCCTTTTTGAGTGGAAAATTTTAATTTGGTTTAACGTTTCAGGTTTAAGTTTTTTTAATAAATAGATGCTTCGACGGAGCTCAACATGATACCGCTGATCAGAATATTGCTTAGACATTTAGTATTAGAAGTGTCATGCTGAGCTCCGTCGAAGCATCTTAATATATTCCAATAACTGCAAAAATCGTATTTTTACTTATCATGGAAAACAACCACTTCACAGCAACATTAGAAATCATCGGCATCAATCCTTTTGTTTTCGTTCCTGAAGAAATCTTAAACCAGATTTTCGAAAGATCAGGAAAGAATAAAAGTCCGATTCCCGTGAAAGGAACTGTAAATGGTAAAGAATTTAAGCAAAACCTGATGAAATATTTAGGAGAATGGCGATTATATATTAATTTAACAATGCTTAAAAATTCACCCAAAAGAGTAGGTGAAATAATTGAAGTTTTTGTTGAATTTGATGATTCCGACAGATCGATTTCCATTCATCCACAATTGGAGAGGGCAATTAAAGAAAGTTCTGTTGCTTCTGCAAACTTTGAAAACCTGATTCCATCAAGGAAATTAGAATTAATCCGATATATTAACAATCTTAAAACCGAAGAAAGCATCAAAAGAAATATTGAAAAAATCATCCGGCATCTGCATGGTGAAACTGATTTTTTCGGCAAGAAAATTAATTAAAGTAAAAATCAAAAAAAATCCGGAAAATTTTTCCGGATTTTTTATTTATGAATTTAAAACTTTGTTAAGTTTTACAGCATCCTGATTGGTTGGATCATACTGTATCGATTTGGCAATATGTTCTTTCGCTTTAGCAGGATCACTTTGCTGTTCGGCAAATGCGATGTAAAAATAAGCGTAAGCCAGATTTTTCTTATTCTGTTCCACTTCTTCTGGTTTTACAGTCGCGATATATTTTTCATAAGAAAGTTTTGCATTGGCATCATCTTTAGCAGATTGATAAGCATATGCCTGACTGTAATATGATGGAGCCCAATCCGGTAATAGAGCGGATATTTTTTTCCACGTATTGATTGCATTTGTCCAGTCTGAAGCTTCCTGATAAGCTCCGGCAAGTTTTGCCAATGCTTCTGTATCTTTTGGATTGGCTTCAATTTGTTTTTTAAGACCATCAATAGTTGGGTTACCTGATTGGCTTGTAGCAGCAGTACTAGCTGTATTATTTGCGCTATCTGTTTGAGTCGTTTGTGCATTTAAAAAACTTGCACCTCCAATAAGCATTAAACCTAAAAACAGATTTTTGATATTAATTTTAGTCATTTTCATATTCTTACATTTTAAAATTTCTAAATTTTAAAGTTCAATAATAATTCCACAAAGACGTAAATTTTAGAAGCTTTAAGTTTTTTTAGAAAATATTAACGGGATAACTATTTTTTTAGCTTAATTTTTGATTCGTTGGCATTTGCGGTTTATCTTTGTGATTCAACTGTTTTTTTATTAATCAATATATTTCCCTGTATGAATATCATCTTAGCCTCAACTTCCACACTTTTCGGTGGAGAATATTTAGAATATTTAAGAGAAGAATTAATTAAATTATATGAAGGAATCGATGAAATAATTTTCGTTCCTTTCGCCCGACCAGGAGGGATTTCCCACGAAGATTACACTGCAAAAGCATGCTCCTTCTTTGAAACGATAAATATAAAAGTGAAAGGCCTTCACGAATTTGAAGATAAAATTGAAGCCGTAAACAAAGCAAAAGGGTTTTTTACAGGTGGCGGAAATACATTTTTATTGGTTAAAACTTTACATGAAGAAGGTTTAATGTCTGTTTTAAAATCAAATATAGAAAATAGAAAACCTTATTTGGGATGCAGTGCAGGAAGTAATATTGGTGGGCAAAACATGAAGACAACGAACGATATGCCAATTGTTTATCCACAGAGTTTTGATTGTATGGGATTGGTTCCCTTCAACTTAAATCCACATTACTTAGATCCGAATCCTGATTTGAAACACAACGGAGAAACCAGAGAAACCAGAATTAAAGAATTCCTGACTCAAAATGATTTAAAAGTTGTCGGACTTCGTGAAGGAAACTGGATCAGAAAAATAGGAAATAAAATTACAGTGGAAGGAAATGAATTGACAAGGATTTTCGAAAAAGATAAAGAACCTTACGAGATCGAAGCGGGCTCAGAACTATAATTTTTAATTTAATTATATTTGAATAAGGTTAAAAGGTGCTTCGACAGGCTCAGCATGACAATGCTAATAATTAATTGCTAATAAAAAACGTTTCGTATTAGAAATATCATGCTGAGCCTGTCGAAGCATTTAAATAGGTAATTGAATTTACAAGAGAATTAAAAAAATGAAAAAGGCATTTGGTGTTCTTACTTTATCAACACAGATTATTTTTGCTCAGAATATTACTCAAAAACTGGATGCTGTAACCAAGAGTCTAATGGATTCTTCGGGAGCAATTTCGTCGGGGTTATCTTTTTATGTTTCCGATGAAAACGGAAATTTAATTTATGATTATCAGGGAAGTAAAGGACTTTCAACAGCTTCTACGCAGAAAATATTCACGGCAGCTGCAGCTTTGGAAACGTTGGGCAAAAATTATACATTTAAAACAACTTCAAGCTATTCAGGAAGTATTTCAGGGGGGAATCTGAGCGGAAATCTTTTCGTCAGTTCAACCGGAGATCCTACATTAGGAAGCTGGAGATATGATGCCTACAAACCTGAAAATTTTAAACAAAAATTAATTGAAGCCGTAAAAAAATCAGGAATTAAAAAAATTTCGGGTGATCTTGTTATTGACGATTCTTATTTCGACCATCAGACAATTCCGGGAGGTTGGCCGTGGGACGATTTGGGGAATTATTACGGAGCCGGAGTTTGGGGGATAAACTGGCGTGAAAATCAGTTTGATATCAATATTAACGGAACAGAATTCAAAAACTTTTCTTATCCTTTGGAAGGCATCAATTGGTTGAATGATGTGAAAGTTGGAGGAAGTTCGGATCAAAGTCTGATTTTTACAGCACCGCATTCCAATGTGGCTTTAATTAACGGAACTTTACCAGCAAAAACAGTCACAGTTTCAGGTTCTACTCCTAATCCGCCTTTGCAATTAGGGGTTGAAGTGAAACAATGGTTAAAAGAATCAGGAATTGAATTTACCGGAAAAGTAGTGACTAATTCTCAACTTGAAATTGAGGGAAAGAAACCGCTTGAAGTTCCGAAAAGTAATGTGATTCTTACCTACGAATCTCCGACTTTAGATAAAATTGTTTATTGGTTTTTGAGGAAAAGTATTAATTTTTATGGTGAAACGCTAATTAAAACGTTAGGAAAAGAGAAAAAAGCAAACCCGAGTTTTAAAAGTGGAGTAGCGTTTCTGAAAGAATTCTGGAAATCAAAAGGAATCAATCCGAATATGATCAATTTTGCCGATGGAAGCGGACTTTCACCACAAAATTATGTAGCTGCAAAAGCTGAAGTTCAGGCTTTGCTGTACGCTAAAAAACAACCTTGGTTTGATTCTTACTACGATGGTTTTCCAACGCAGGACAATGGAATGAAAATGAAAAGCGGAACCATGAAGGATACCAAATCTTTTGCTGGCTATCATACTTCGAAAGATGGAAAAAAATATGTATTTTCAATCATTATTAACAATTATCAGGGAAGCGGAAGTACAGAACTGCAGAAAATTCTGAATGTATTAAAATAAATTACTTTGAAAAAATCCATAGTTTCAAGATTAAATAACTGGATCATTTTTGTTTTGATGACAATTGTTGTTCTTACAGTTGTTATAGCTTCTACGATTCTGATTAACTTTCTTCGAAAGGAAGAGGTTAAAAGAGTCGATATTTTAGTGAGTGCTTTGAAATTCCAACAGGAAGTAGCCAATCCTAATTTGGAAATTCAGGCATTACTTCTTCAAATTTATAGCTCAAATACCACAATCCCTCTGATTATTTTAGATAAGCATGATCAGATTATAGAGCATAAAAATATTCCTCAGGATATAGAAAATGATCCTTTAAAAATAGTTGGTCTGGCGAAGAAAATGGCAAAAAGCTATACACCTATTGAAATTGAAATTGTAAAAGGAAACAAGCAGGTCGTTTTTTATGACAATTCTCCTTTGTTGAACAATTTGCGTTATTCTCCATTTATATTAGGATTTTTTATTTTGTGTTATTTCTTATTTTCATTTTGGTTTTTTAGAACGATTAAAAAAACTGACGAAGGCTATCTTTGGGCGGGCTTGGCGAAAGAAACAGCTCACCAGATCGGAACCCCGTTATCATCAATGATAGGCTGGATGGAAATCATGAAACTCGATGATCCCGATTCTGAAGGCGTTCATGAGATTGAAAAAGATATTGAAAGATTAAGAACTATTTCTGAAAGGTTTTCTAAGATTGGTTCCGTTCCAGAGCTGAATGACAGAGATTTCAATACAACGATTCAGGAAAATTACGATTATTTAAAAACTAGAATTTCACGAAAAATCAATTTTGGCTTACATCTTCCGAGCTATGATATTTCTGTTCCGCACAACAAAATTCTGATGAGCTGGGTAATCGAAAATCTGGTGAAAAATGCTGTAGATGCAATGAAAGGGGAAGGTTCAATCTCAATGTCCGTTTTTGAACGTAATAAAAATATTTTAGTCGAAGTTCAGGATAACGGAAGCGGAATGACAAAGCAACAGGCAAGAAATGCTTTTAAACCGGGTTATTCAACAAAAAAAAGAGGTTGGGGATTAGGATTGTCATTGGCAAAAAGAGTAGTGCAGGAATATCATAACGGTGATATTAGAATTACCCAGACAGAAGTGGGAAAGGGGACGACTTTTAGGATAATGATCAAGAAAGCGTAATTTAAACACTAATAAACACAAATGTTTTCACTAATCACACAAATTTTAAAGTGTTTATTTGTGAAAATATTAGTGAAGATTTGTGTTTAAAAACAACAAAGCGGAGAAAATTCCCCGCCTAATTATTAATTTTTCAATTTTAATTCTTCATTAAAACTTATTTCTTTCCGGTCAGCCACTGATTCTGAAGTTTCTGTTCTGCAGGCGTTGGATTAGCTTTAAATGCAAGTGTCTCCACTGTCATTTTATCAAGAACAGCTTTTCCTTTAAGGTCGATTTTATCGGTTTTATCACCATTCTTTCTTAGAACTGTTACCGTTACGTTTTGTCCTTCTTTCACGGTTTTGGCATAACCAATAAATTCCTGAATATTTTGAATGTTGATTGTTTTTCCGTCCAAAGCAACGATTTTATCTGTAATTTTAAATCCTATACTTTTTGAGAAAGGTGATAATGCTGAACTTTCGTCAAATACAAATGCGTTGTCCTTATCATCATAACCTGTCTGTTGTGGATCTTTAATAAACCAGAAAATCGGTGGCGTTTCCTGTTTTTTTGCTTCTACACCTACCTGATTCAGATATTCTATATAAGGAGTTGGCTGGCTTCCCGCAATGTATTTGTTATAGAAATCTCTTACTTGAGGATAACCTGTAACCGCTACCAGTTCATCAATTAATTTATCATCTTTAAAAGGCTTGTTTTCACCAAATCTCTGAGATAATTTTCTGATCATATCACGATAACCCATTTCACCGTTTGACAGTTTTCTTAATTCAATATCAAGGCACATTGCCAAAAGCGCACCTTTTTCGTAAACGTTTCTGTATTGATCTTTATATTCGTCCTGAAGAACATTTTTACTCATCACCGTAAAAGGCATTGTGTCGTTATAGTTCTTAGAATTTGTAATTTTTTCGTTCATTCTTTGAAGGAATTCGTCTTTATTGATCAAACCTTCCTGAATCTGGAACAAATTAGCAAAATATTCCGTTCCGCCTTCATACATCCAAAGATGCTGAGACATTTTCGGATCTGCATAATCGAAGTAATGAATTTCTTCCGAATGCGTTTTCAAAGGATTCACCGTATGGAAAAATTCGTGAGAAACCACATCGGTAATTGTTTTGTCAATCGCTTCTTTAGGCATCATTTCAGGCAGTACAACACTTGTAGATTCGTGGTGTTCCAATGCTCCGAAACCTTTTATCTGCGGTCCTTCACCTCCGGAAAGATAAAGCATGATCGCATATTTTTTATTGGTGTTCATATCGCCCAAAAATTTCTTTTGAGCTATAACCATTTTTTCTAAATTTTCTTTAAAATCTGCAGCTTTATATTTTCCTGTCGGAGAATAAACGCCTAAGACAAGATCCATTCCGCCTGCGTTGAACGTAATGTAATCCGGTTTTGTATACATCAATGGAGAATCTGTTACTTTAGCATAATTGGCTAACGTAAAAGTGTCTGTCGATTCAGATTTATCCTGATCCACCAAAGCTGTTGTTCCGTAGAAATCAGTCGGCTTTTGAATCACCAATTGATAAGGAACATCCTGCATATTGTCGATATATCCTACAAAACCATGAGTATTTACCAGGTAAATTTTTCCTTGCTCAATATCTGTTCCTGAAGGTGAAAATACGGCTTTATGCTTTGAAGCATCCAATTCATCATCAAAACTGTCATTAACAAAGTAAGTAACTTTAGTTAAATTTTGCGCATTCTTTAATGAATAGGTATTATCATTAACTTTTGTGAAAGTCAATTCCTTTCCTTTATTATCAAAAAACTTGATACCTTCCACGAATCTTCCGTAATCATCGATAGAATACGTTCCCGGAACAGTTTTAGGAAAGTGAAATTTCACATCTCCCGATTTCATCTTTGGGAATTCCATCGTAACGGCAACTTTATCGTCTTTTACATTTACAAGATCGATTGTCGTTTTGATAGATTGAGCATTAACTAAAAAGGTCGTTAAAACTCCTAAACTTAGTGCTATTTTTTTCATTGAGTTCAAATTATAGTTAAATAGTTGCTGAAAAAGTAAATTTGTTACGAAATGGTGTATTAAACTTTTCTTAAAATTAAAAAGTCAACATTGTAAAATTAAAAAAGCTTAAAAAAAAGAAGGGCAAAACTGCAATTTTGTCCTTCTTTTAGATTATTGAACTTTCTTATAATCAATATAATAATTCTGGTTAAATTCTACCGGACTATCTTTCTTTAGTTTTACGGTTTGCCATTCTTCGGTCGGATTAATGGTTGTACCCTGAACGATGATCGGAAGTTTTAAGTTTTTAACAATATTGGTATATCGGAATTTTAATTCTTCTCCTTTCTGCGAATATTCTAAAGTCGGAATTTTTGTAGTTCTCAGATATTGGTTAAACACAGTTGAAAAATCAATTCCGGATTTTTTTGAAATATAGTTTTCAATTTGTTCCGTTGTTACCGTTTGATGGTAAAAATCTTTATTAATACCTCTTAAAATCTCCCTGAATTTTTCGTCATTATTGATAACCTGACGAATTGTGTGAAGCATACTTGCTCCTTTTGGATACATATCGCCGCTTCCTTCATTTCTTACACCATATTTTCCGATGATCGGATAATCATTATCAACAGTTCTATGGATTCCCTGCATGTAAGTATCCGCAGATTTTTTATCCATATACTTTTCAGTGAAAAGAACTTCAGAATACATTGTAAACCCTTCGTGAACCCACATATCTGCTTGATCTTTAGCTGTAATATTATTCGCAAACCACTCATGTCCGCTTTCATGAATGATGATATAATCCCAGTTTAGACCAACTCCCGTGCCCGAAAGATCATTTCCTAAATACCCGTTTTGATATCCGTTTCCATAGGCAACGTTGCTTTGATGTTCCATTCCAAGGTATGGTGAATCGACCAATTTATAAGAGTCTTCATAGAAAGGATACGGTCCGAACCAGTATTCAAACGCAGAAAGCATTGGTTTTACCTGTTGAAACTGTTTTTTAGCTTTTTCTAAATTATAATCTATAACCCAATAATCTAAATCGAGTTTTCCTTTTTCTCCGTTGAAAGTGTCTTTAAAATTCACATATTTGCCAATATTCGGAATGATAGAATAGGCATTAATCGGATTTTTAACTTCCCAGGTATAAGACATTTTATCGCCCTGAGCTTTTTTGTCGATCAATTTTCCGTTTCCGACACCCACTAAATCTTTAGGTGTAATAATCTTCATCACGACTCCGTTATCCGGCTCATCGCTCCAGATATCTTTTGTAGGAAGCCATATTGAGGCTCCGATTCCTTCATCGGCAACGCTCATCCACGGATTTCCTTTTTCGTCTTTTGTAAAAACCCAGCCTCCGTCCCAAGGCGCACGTTTTGCAATCGTAGGATTTCCGGAATAGGTTACGTCAATCGTATATTTTTCGCCTTTTTTGAAGTTTTTATTGGTTTTAATCCAAATAAAGTCGCCATCCTGTTTGTAATCGGCAATGGGAAAACTTGCTTCCACTTTATCTGCTTTCATTGGTTGCTGAAGATCAATCTGAAAGGTAGGATTTGCAACGTCTTTGATGATCTCAAAACTGATTTTATTGTTTCCTTTGATACTTTTCTTTGTAAAATCGGGTTCTACAGAAAGATCATATTTTTTTACATCCCAAAAATTTCGGAATTGAGTGTTTGAACCTTTTAAAGTATCTTGTTTTGTGAAAGTTTTATCTTTTTCGAAGAACTGCCCGAAAACCAATCCTGAAGCAAATAAAAGTGTATATGAAAGCTTTTTCATCTGAATTAAAATTAATTTACTAAAAATAAGAATTAATCGACTATAATAATTTAAAAGTTTAAGCTATTATATTTTTGATTAGACGAAGGAAAGGAAATTTTGTTACATTTTTGAAAACTATTTCCGAGTTTACCTGTTAAGTCCAGAGTATATAAATTCCCCTCCTTTGGAGGGGTGGCGAAAATTCTGAAAGAATTTTTGACGGGGTGGTTTAATACAAAATAATTTACGGATATTCTTTAGATTCATACGAATAACAAACTTTGATCGTATTACAGAAAGTTTCAAAATTCCGACAAAAATCCTAGCCCCGATTGCAGAGAAAATCCTTTTTTGAAAAAAAAGATTGCAGCGGAAAGCGGGAAAAAGCTCCAAAAAAAATCCCGCAGAATTAATCTACGGGAAAACATTTTAAATTTTAAAAAAAGATTTTATCTCAAAATTATTTCTGAACAGCAGGTAAGTTTCCAGCAGATTTCTGTACTTTTTTATAAGTGTAAGAACACATTAAAATACTGAATTCATAAAGTAAAAGTAATGGTAAAGCTGCCATCATCATACTCAAAACATCGGCAGGAGTAATAATTGCAGCTACAACCATAATCAAAACAATGGCGTGGCGACGGTAAGTCCTCATAAATACCGGTGTCAAAATTCCGATAGTTGTAAGGAAATAGATAAGAACAGGGAAAAGGAAAATGACTCCCATTCCCAAGATAACCTGCAAAAATAATGCTGTATAATCGCTCAGGTCATAAAGCGGAACAATGATATCTGAAATTTTAAAGATAACTCCAAAATTAATAGCAAAAGGGAGGATTAAAAAATATCCGCATAAAACACCCGTCATGAACAAAATCCAAACCGAATTGATAATAAAGATTGAATTCTTTCTTTCTTTCGGATGTAAAGCCGGACTGATGAATCTCCAAAGTTCCCAAACGATGTAAGGAAAAGCCGCAACAATTCCGCCAAAAATGGAAACCGCCATCATAACATTAAACTGCTGATAAAGCTTGCTTGCACGAACCGGGAAGTCTTTAGGAAGGTGAATGCTGTCTTCACCCAGGATCATTTTTGAAAAGTGATTGACTACTTCAAAAGTCGGAAAATCGTTTCTCGTAGGACCAAAAAAGATATGATCCATGATCCAGTTGATATTAAAGCCTACAGCAAAAGCAGCAATAATAATAGCAATGATAGAACGTACAAGATGACCTCTTAATTCTCCAATATGCCCAAGAAAGGACATGTCTTTACCTTCACTCACAGAATAATATTTTTTAAGGACTCAAATTTATGAAAAAAGTTTCACTAAAATAGGAAGTTATGAAAGGGAAACGGGAAGTTTAATATTCAGCCTAATTAATTCCTTCGTCCAGCAATTTATGCAGATCTATAATTCCGAAATATTTTCCGTTTTCCGTTACGATAAGCTGTCCGATGTTGTTTTCTTTTAAAATTTTCATGGCTTCTTTCGCCAAAGCTGTTCTTTCGATCGTTTTTGGATTGGCAGACATGATGTCTTTTGCTAAAACTTTGGAAATATCATCACCTTTCATCAGCATTCTTCTCAAATCCCCATCTGTGATTACACCGATAATTTCATTTTCATTGGTGACAACCGTAATTCCGTGTCTTGAACTGCTTATTGAAATAATAACATCCTTAACGGTTTCATTTTCCGTAACATGAGGCTTTTGTGAAGAAAGAAAATCGTCAACTTTTGAGATTAAATTTTTCCCTAAACTTCCACCCGGATGAAATTTTGCAAAATCATTTGCTTTAAAATCATTCATCTCCATCAAAGAAACTGCCAACGCATCTCCAAGAGCCATTTGCAGCGTTGTTGAGCTTGTTGGAGCCAATTTGTTCGGGCAGGCTTCCATGTCAACGTGAGTATCTAAAATAACTTCGGAAAATTCGGCAAGTTTACTTGATTTATTTCCTGTCATTCCTATTAATGCAGAAGAATAATCTTTTAAATAAGGAACCAAATTTACAATTTCAGGTGAATTGCCTGAGTTTGAAATACATAAAACAACATCCTGCTTCTGAATCACCCCCAAATCTCCGTGAATAGCCTCTGAAGCATGAAGAAATTGTGAAGGAGTTCCTGTGGAATTCAATGTTGCCACAATTTTATTTCCTACATGGGCAGATTTTCCGATTCCTACAACAATCAATTTTCCTTTTGCGGAATGAATGATCTCAACTGCTTTTACAAAATCGTCGTCGAGTCTGTTTTTAAGTTTTTCAAGTTCCGAAATTTCTATTTCTAAGGTTGTTCTCGCAATTGAAATAATATTGGCTTTTTCCATTTTTCTTTTATAGGTGTACAAAAAATCGCTAAAAAAACGTTATATTTAAAAAAGAATAATTTACATAAATTTTATTTTTATAAATTCGTTCGCTTTTATTTTAAGCGAAAAATTCATAACTTTGGATTAGATGCAAATTTAGCAATAGAAAATTAGATGAGCGCAAAAAAAGCCAATTTATCAGGCGAATTGAAAAAATACTTCGGGTTTTCTACTTTTAAGGGACAACAAGAACAAATTATAGAAAACCTGTTGGAAGGAAAGGATATATTTGTATTGATGCCGACAGGAGGTGGTAAATCCTTATGTTATCAGCTTCCGGCACTTATTTCAGAAGGCACGGCAATTGTAGTTTCTCCTTTGATCGCGTTAATGAAAAATCAGGTAGATGCCGTGAATGGTCTTTCTTCTGAGGATGGAGTAGCACATGTTTTGAATTCATCATTAAATAAAACGCAGACCAAACAGGTTTTCGATGATATTAAAAGTGGTAAGACAAAACTTTTGTATGTAGCTCCGGAATCGCTGATTAAGGAAGATTATTTAGAGTTTTTGAAAGATGTTAAAATTTCTTTCGTTGCGATAGATGAAGCACACTGTATTTCAGAATGGGGGCATGATTTCAGACCCGAATACAGAAATCTCAAATCAATTATCGACAAAATTGCAGATGTTCCTGTGATTGCTTTGACGGCTACAGCAACTCCCAAAGTTCAGGATGATATCCAGAAAACTCTAGGAATGGCTAATGCATTGGTTTTCAAAGAAAGTTTCAACAGACCGAATCTTTATTATGAAGTACAGCCAAAAGTAAATGTAGATAAGGAAATCGTAAAATTTATAAGTCAAAATAAAGCAAAATCAGGAATTGTATACTGTTTGAGCCGAAGAAAAGTTGAAGAATTTGCTCAGCTTTTACAGGTAAACGGAATCAATGCTCTGCCTTATCATGCTGGTCTTGACCAAAAGATAAGGGTGGCAAATCAGGATAAATTCCTCATGGAAGAAGCAGATGTCATTGTAGCAACCATCGCATTCGGAATGGGAATTGACAAGCCGGATGTACGTTTTGTTATTCATTATGATTTTCCGAAATCTTTGGAAAGTTATTACCAGGAAACTGGGCGTGCAGGTCGAGACGGAGGTGAAGGTCATTGTTTGGCGTTCTATGATCCGAAAGACATTGAAAAATTAGAAAAATTTCTGGCTCAAAAGCCTGTTTCCGAGAGAGAAATCGGTTTGCAGCTTTTGAATGAAGTGGTTGGTTATGCCGAAACTTCCATGAGCCGAAGACAGTATATTCTTTATTATTTTGGTGAAAATTTTGATCCGATAAATGGAGACGGAGCAAATATGTGTGATAACTCATCGAATCCTCCAAAATTGAAAGATGCAAGTGATGACTTGTCGAAAGTTCTCGAATTAATCAATGATACTGGTGAGAAATTTAAATCAAAAGATTTAATTTCAGTGATTGTCGGAAAGGAAAACGCTGTAACGAAGTCTTATAAACTTGAGCAAAATTCCTATTTCGGTTTTGGAAAAGAGAAAACAGAGAATCATTGGAAAACTATCTTAAGACAGGCAACCGTTCAGAATTTTTTACAAAAAGATATTGAAACATACGGTGTTTTAAAAATGTCTGAAAAAGGAAAATTAGCTTTAAATAATAAACTTGAACAGCCATTTTTAATTGCAGAAGACAGAGAATTTGATCTTTCTCAGACAAAAGCAGAAAGTGATCAGATTCAAATGCAGTCTGCAGGTGGATTGGATCAGAATTTATTCAATTTATTAAAGGAATTAAGAAAAAAAGTTGCCAAAAAGCACGGAATTCCGCCTTACACGGTTTTCATGGATCCAAGTCTTGAAGATATGACGGTTCAGTATCCGATCACGGTAGACGAAATCGCAAAAATCTATGGAGTTGGGGAAGGAAAAGCTAAGAAATATGGTAAAGAATTCGCAGATTTTATCAATAAATATGTAGAAGACAATAATATCGAACGTACTCAGGATATGGTGCTAAAGCAGGTTGCGAATAAATCCAGTCACAAAGTTTTCATCATTCAGAGTACGGATAAAAAAATAGACCTTGAAGATATTGCAAGAGCCAAAAATATTTCAATGGATGAACTGTTGAAAGAGATGGAACGTATTGTTTATCAGGGAACTAAGTTGAATATTGATTACTATATCGAAGACAATTTTGATGAAGATATTGTAGACGGTTTTATGGAATTCATGAACGAATCTGATAGCGACAGCATGAAAATCTTATTGGATGAATTCGGCGACGAACTTTCTGATGAAGAAGTGAGAATGTTGAGAATAAAATTTATCAGCGACGTCGCAAACTAAGATGATTTTAAACGATAACGAAATAATTTTAAAAGAAATTCTTCCACGGAAGAGTTTCTTTTTTAATACAACAGAAAAGTTGAGAATTGTTTTTTCAATTTTTTATCTTTTAGTTGCCCTGTTTTTTATAAATAATAAATCTCCTGTTCTTATATTTGGAGTTTTAATGCTTTGTGTAGGACTATATTTTGCTATTTTTAAATGGATTTTAAAATATTTTGATTTAAAAAGCAATTATTATATCATAACAAATCAAAGAATAATTATTGCAGAAAAATCTACTAATGATATTGAAAAACAAATAAAGTTCATAGAAATTGATCAGATCAATGCTGAAATGAACAGTCAATTTTTTGGAAATATAATTTTCGGAGAACCTGAAACTATTTTTGGAAGAAATGACGAACCATTTTCGTTTTTCAAAAGAAGCGGAATGAATTTCGATGAAGACAAGTATGCCTTTTTAAGTGTAGAAAATATTAACGAGATTCTTCCTGTTTTTGAAGAGTTGGGTTTGAAGGTTAAGAAAACTTTTTACTAACTTTACAGTGATGAAAAAGATTTCTGTCATATTTATTCTGCCGGATTTGGAAACCGGAGGCGCAGAAAGGATTGTTACCACCATTGCGAATCACCTCTCCCGAGATCGATTTGAGCCTAAGATTTTGCTTTTACGGAAAAAAGGCGGTTATCTCAATTTTTTGGAAAAAGATGTTGAAATTATCGATATTAATACCGAAAGAATCAGGCATTCTTTAAAACCTATTTTAAGGGAAATTTACAGAAGAAAACCAGATATTGTTTTCTCAGGTTTTGGTGAAGTAAATGCTTATTTGTCATTATTTATCAAACTTTTTCCGAGGACAAAATTCATTGCAAGGGAAACCAATGTAGTGAGTGAACATGTTACCCGAAAAGAAATAAAATTTTTCTACAATTTTTATAATAATTACCAGAGAATTATTGCGCAAAGTGATGATATGAAGAAGGACTTAATTGATAATTTTAATATCAGGCACAACAAAATTGTCAAGATTAATAATCCTGTGGATTTTGATTTTATTAATGCAAAACTTGAAACTTCTACAAAACCCGAAAGTTTTAAATACAATTATAAAAACGTTGTAGCCATCGGGAATTTATCTGCCAGAAAGGGTTTTGATAATTTGTTGAAGGTTTTTTCAAGACTTAAAAATGAAAATGTTATTCTTCACATTTTAGGAGACGGGCAGGATCGTGAAATTCTTCATCAGATGAAAGATTTTCTGGGACTAAAACACGTTGTTTTTCATGGAAGACAGGAAAACCCGTATCAGTTTTTAAAGTTTGCAGATTTGTTCATTCTTTCGTCAAGGTATGAAGGTTTTCCAAATGTTTTATTGGAAGCCGGAGCTTGCGGAACCTATTCTTTAGCCAATAATTGTCCCGGCGGAATCAATGAAATTATTCAGGATAATACCAATGGAGAAATTGCTGATATTGAAAATCATGAAGATTTTGCTGAGAAAATTCTTACTATTCTGCAAAGAAGTTATGACCGAGATTCAATAAAAAATTCAATAAAATCTAGGTTTTCGAAGAATATTATTTTAGATAAATATGAAAAGGTTTTAATGGATCTGATGAAATAGCATTTTGCACATTTGCCTTATAGAGTCTTATTTTCTTACATTTGACCTCTGAAAAATCAACATAATCAATGAATAAAATCGCCCAAATCGGATGCGCTTGTGAAAAACCTACCTCAAATTATACTGAATATAGGAGTTCTGAATTAGGCATAGATCATACTAGCGGAAGACATGCAGAAGTAACGATTCAACAGTGCAAATTGTGTCAGAGAATATGGATTCATTATTTTGTTGAATTTGAAAGTTTTCCTAAATCCGGAAGATGGTACAAAGGGATCGTTTCTAAAAAAGACCGCTCACAAATAACTCCCGAAAATGCAGTGGAATTTCTGGAAAACCTTGAATGGTATGTGTATGGAGGATCGTATTTTGAAAGTACTGGAACTTTTGGACAAGGGAAAATGAATGTTGATTTATAATTTTCCATTACACTGAAAACTTCTATTAATTTATACTCTTAAGATATTTTCAATAAATATGAGGAAATTTTGGTGGATTAAATGATTACAATAAAAATATAGATGCTTCGACAGGCTCAGCATGACAACGCTAAAAATTTAACGTTAAATAAAACAGTTAGTATTAGAGATGTCATGCTGAGCCTGTCGAAGCATCCCAATTTAGTCTTACTTTAATTAAAAATATACAGCTTTAAATCCATCTCAAAAATTTGACAAATCTCACTTTCTCACGTGGTAATTAATCAGTAAATTTGTAAGAATAAAGAAAGTTAATAATAAACAAATTCATAAAATAACATGAGTCAATTCGATGTTACCGTAATCGGTTCTGGTCCTGGTGGTTATGTTGCTGCAATCCGTGCTGCACAATTAGGTTTCACAACAGCAATTATTGAAAAATATCCAACTTTGGGAGGAACTTGCCTTAACGTAGGATGTATTCCCTCAAAAGCGCTTTTAGATAGCTCTGAGCATTTTGAGAACGCAAAACACAATTTTGCAGGTCACGGAATCATTATCAACGAGCCTCAAGCTGATATCGCAAGAATGATCGAGCGTAAAAATGAGGTAGTAAAACAAAATACAGACGGAATCAATTACCTGATGAACAAAAACAAAATCACTGTTTTTGAAGGTGTTGGAAGCTTCGAATCTGCAACTCAGATCAAAGTGACGAAAAACGACGGTTCTACGGAAACGATCGATTCAAAATATACAATCATTGCAACAGGTTCTAAGCCATCTTCTTTACCTTTCATTACTTTAGATAAAGAAAGAGTGATTACTTCTACGGAAGCTTTAAATCTTAAGGAAATTCCTAAACATTTAGTAGTTATCGGAGGTGGAGTTATTGGTCTTGAATTAGGTTCTGTTTACCTAAGATTAGGAGCTCAGGTAACGGTTGTTGAATTTATGGATAAGATTATTCCTACAATGGATGGAGCTTTAAGTAAAGAATTAACTAAAGTTCTTAAAAAACAAGGAATGAAATTCATGCTTTCTACGGCGGTTTCTGCGGTTGAAAGAAATGGAGATTCTGTGAAAGTTACTGCTAAGGATAAAAAAGGAGAAGAAGTAGTTGTAGAGGGAGATTATTGTTTGGTTTCTGTAGGTAGAAAACCTTACACAGACGGACTTGGATTAGAGAAAGCTGGTGTTGAACTGGACGAAAGAGGAAGAGTAAAAACAAATGATCATTTGCAGACAAACGTTGCCAACATCTACGCAATCGGAGACGTTATCAAAGGTGCAATGTTGGCTCACAAAGCTGAAGAAGAAGGAGTTTTTGTTGCTGAAACATTAGCCGGACAAAAACCTCACATTAACTATAACTTGATTCCGGGTGTTGTTTATACTTGGCCTGAAGTTGCTGGAGTTGGTAAAACTGAAGAGCAGTTGAAGGAAGAAGGTGTTGCTATTAAAGTAGGGTCTTTCCCAATGAGAGCGCTAGGAAGAAGCCGCGCGAGTGGTGATGTTGATGGTTTGGTAAAAATCATTGCAGACGAAAAAACAGACGAAGTTTTAGGAATGCACATTGTAGGAGCAAGAGCTGCAGACCTTATCGCAGAAGGAGTAATCGCAATGGAATTCCGTGCAAGTGCTGAAGATATCGCAAGAAGTTCTCACGCTCACCCGACATATGCAGAAGCTATTAAAGAAGCTGCATTGGATGCAACAGCGAAAAGACCGATTCATATGTAATATTTGATTAAAATATAATCATTTGTATAATTTAAGAGAGACGTTTTGTCTCTCTTTTTTGTATATTGAATAAAAAACATGAGACCATTTTTCTTAGCCATATTTATTTTTATTTCAGGTTTTTCTTTTAGTCAGAATATTAAATCGATCAGTAAAACGGTTGCGGATATCAATCATATAAAAAATTATAAAGTTAAAATCGTTCCTAATTCGTATTTCATGGATAAAAATCAGATTTCAGACAATGGGATTGAACTGAAGGGATTTTATAAAGACGGTAAACTTAAGAAAATTGAACATTTCGTCGGACTTTCATCTTGCGCGATTATTACACAATATTTCTTCTCAGAAAAAGGGAAATTGATTTTTGTTTTAACAAAAACGTACCAAATCGTTGATGAAAACGGGTACATGAAAAATCCTAAATACTTATCAGAAGCAAAATATTATTATATTAATGAAGAACTCAGACAGGTCACGGGAATTTCTGAACATGCCGATTTAGAAGATGGCTATTTAGAAGAGTCCAAAACTCTGAGAAAAGATTTAGAGGAATATAAATAGGTTAAAATTTTCATTTTCCGTACCTTTGTCGACTAATTTATCATACATGCTACTCGGAAAAACTCAGACTTTAAAAATTTCAGAAAAAAATAATTCAGGATGGATCTTAACGGATGAATCCGGTGAAAAAGCTTTTCTGCCAAAAATTTTCACTCAGGATGAAAAAGAAATTGGTGATGAAATTGAGGTTTTTGTGTACCAGGATGACAGTAAATTAAAAGCAACAACAGAAATTCCTCTAGCGGAAGTAGGGGAGTTTGCAGTAATGAGTGCTGTTCAGAGCCTTCCAAGCGGAGCCTTTATGGATTGGGGGATTATTAAAGATTTATTCATTCCTTACAAACAGCAGAAATCTAAAATTGTTGAAGGAAAAAGATATTTGGTCAATATTTATGTTGACGAAGATCTTGATTTGATTACCGGAACAACAAAGTTCAAAAGAAACCCCCAATATGAGAACCTGCCTTTCCAGAAAGGGGACAGAGTTGATCTGATTATGATGAATGAAAGTGAATTGGGCTGGAATGTTGTCATCAATAAAAAATATATCGGGTTAATTTACAGTTCAGATGTTTTCAAAAAGCTATATCCTTTATCGGAAGAGTCAGGCTATATTAAAGAAATTAGAGAGGATGGGAAAATAGATGTTTCTTTACAACCTCAAGGTTTTGAAAATATTGATGAGTTTAAAAAGAAGATTTTAGATAAATTGGAAGAAAATTACGGTTTGCTTCATCTTTCAGACAAATCTACACCGGAAGAGATCAAAGATGAAATTCAGATGAGTAAAAAGAACTTTAAGAAAGCGATCGGCGGACTTTATAAGGATAAAATTATTGATATTTTAGAAGATAAAATCAAATTAATATAAACATAAAAAACGGGCAGAATTTTCTGCTCCTTTTTTTATGTTTTAATTTCTTTTTTGAAGTTGTTTCTTTCTTTTGTTAAAAAGGTTTGCGCATTTTTCAGAATAATTAGAAACGATACTTTCACTAAAATCCTCGAAAAAAGTTTTAGGTAAAATCATTTTTATATTAATCTTAGGTATTTTTATTAATTGTTCTTTTCTTAAATCATAATAATTCCAGTCCCCAATATAATTTCCTGTTAATAAATTCACACTTGATTCCCCACTTCCATCGTTATTGGCGGGTCCAAATTCGTATCTACTCATTCCGATAAGTTGTATTTCTTTTTCCAGTTTGTTATATCTAAACTGACAAGCATACCCAGCTCTCATCCAATCAATATTAAGTCTGAAGCCATTTGAAGTACTCTTTAAACTTACTTGCCCATCTAAAGATTCTATTTCTCCACTATTTACCTTTTTAAAATTTTGCGTAGACAGTAATGATACTAATTTTGAATTTTCAGCATCAATATAAATAGTGTCTTTGATTCCATCAAGATCTACATCCTTTATCAGCTTTGTTTGTGCAAATAATAGGTTGCTAATAAAAAATATTAAATACGGTATTCTCATTATTTCTTAATTTTACTACGATTAACACATTTTGTGTTAAATTTAAAAACATTATTTTTTAACTCATTATAATACACATGTCTTTCAGCCATTCCATTACCTCCACCATTTACAAATTTTGAAATAATAGTAAGATATTTATCTCCATAGTCTGAAACTTCATTTAAATTTTTATGTAATATTTCCTTATATTTTTCTTTGTTTGCTTTACTACCGTATTCTATTGTTTTATATATATCCCAAAACCATCCAGCAGAATCAATAGCAAAAAACAAATTATTTGCTAATAAGCCAGCACTATCAACATCAATTAAATCTATGACTTTTTCTCTTTCCTTTTTTCCTTTTGAATTGATAATTGGTTTCCCATTTTTATCCAATTTATCTTTAAAATAAATATATTTTTCCTGATATTGCTTTTTTCGATTAAATAATTCATCAATTTTTTTATTTCCTACAAGTGGTGAATTTTTGGAAATGATATATTCAAAATATTCCTTTTGGGTATCCCTCCAAGTTAATTGCATTGCACCACGACCTTTGTATCTTGGACCGTCACCAACTATTGTGTGACCATGAGCAGAGGATTCTGAATGTTTTCCTGGATCATACCCTTTACCACTTGCATATTCTAAAGTAGTTCCTAACCTTGAGGTTTCGTGATATGATTGCGATAGAAAGTGAATTTTTCTAATGCAAGTATTAATATGATATTTGCTAAATGTTTTATTCAGTTCTTCTAGTAATTTATCATAAGTTTTATCAGAATTTAAAAGAGGACAATTTTCATCACTAAATAGAGATGTGGATATTATTTTTTCTGATAACCTCAATTGTTTTACAATTAATTTAAGTTCTTCTAATTCCAAATCTCTATCACAAAAGCACTTTCCATCGCCTTTTTTCACCTCTTCTTCCTTCTTTAGCGGTTCAGAAGTCCCCGTTTTCACAGGCGTTTGAGAATCTTGGGGAACACTCATTTGTCCCAACTCATTTTTTATTTTTAGCTCTTCTTCATAGAAATTAGCTTCATTATCTTTCTCCCAAACTTTTACTTTATAATGATGCTCACTGGCAGACATATTTTGTTGAGTCTGGATATACATCGCAGGGCTTAACAATATAGATTTTTTAGTTTTTACAATACCATTTTTCTGAACAATCTGCATAGGCTCAGAACTTTTCGCCACTTCAACATCTCGCCCGTCTACAGTATCATAAATTTTAAACTCTACATATTTTCCCATCATATTCAAAGTGTAAATTTGTAGGTTTACACTATTTAAATATTTCAAATTGTCGGTATTCTGTATTTTATATTCTACATCGAGAAAAAATATATCAACTATCTTTACCTCTCCGTTAGCTTGTGGAGTAATGTGCAGTTCTGCTGTTTCGCCTTTATAGGTCGCCTTTAATTGCAGGTTTTTACCCTGTAGATTTTGTAGAAACTTATACGTCGTTACTCTTCCTTTTTTCTGTCCTGAGAATGGCACTTTTTCATACTCACTGTACTCATTAGACCAATATACCTGCCATAGAATTTGATCATCGTTTACCGAACTAATATCCGCCGTTTCTGTAAAAGTTACACTATACCTTGTAATTCCTCCAATTATTGGGAAACGCTCTCCGTCTATTCCTTTTAATATATTTCCCATAGTTTACAGATAGTATCGGTTTTCATCATATTCAGATTGAAATTCTTCAAAATCAAGACCAGGCAACACTTGGTTTAATAATTCCGCATCTGCTTTTTGTATATTATTACTTCCCATCTTTACGCTTTGCCCATGATGTTGTATTGTAATTTTTCCACCAACAGAACACATAAGATATGATATTTCGATAATGGCTTCCTTATCCATGATTTTTAGCTTTTCATACGGCTTCTTCCATTTTCCTACGGGAACAAAAGCACACGGATTATTATTCTTTACTTTACAGCTCCCAAAACAAGAATTTCCTTCTTTAAACTGAACATCTTCCAAAGTAGCAGTGTGTTTTTCATCATTATTACGACTGTTAAAAATAGTTTTCGAGTGGGAAGTTACTTTTAAAGTAGCAGGATTTAAGCCTTTGTCACATAAACATTTAGCCCCGTCTACAACAAAGAATTTATCTTCATGCTCAGTTTGCTTCGCTTCCTCTTCTTTTTGTTTTTGGGATTCTTTTTTTTCTTTTTCCTGCTGATATTCTTCTTCTTTTCGTTGTTCAATTACTTCCTTGGATGGCTTTTCTTTTTCTACGGTAAGTTTTTTACCTTCCCATATATTATAACCAATTCCGTCATTAATATCTTCGCACCAAAGATTGTGGAAGCTTCTAAGCTGATACACGGAAATTCCGTAATCGTCGGCAATACTTTCTAATGTTTCGCCTTTCTTTACAATGTAAATAATTCCTTTTTTCATCTTCTAATATTGTGTTTGGGTAAATTGTTATCTTCAATTTCTTCTACAAAAAAGCCTCTGGATTTTTGTAATTTTTCTCTTTCTTCTCTTTCATCAAATACAACATTTATATCTGTTTTTCTTTCAATAAGTTCTTTTGTTTCCTGAATGTGAATTTTTATTTCTTCCTGATAAGTTGATAAGTAAAAGTTTATTTTAACCTCATGAATGCTTCGGTCTTTATTAAGAAGAAAGTATCCTGAGATGGTATCGTTTTCTATTAATTCAGATTTTCCTTCCACAGAAATTCTTATTTTTCCATTTTCAGTATAATCCTTTTGAAGTTCTAAATCCAACGAATATTTTATTTTTTGTCCCGAAATAAAAGAAAATTCATAATTGTTAATTGTTGAAACCCTACCTATTTCATAATCACCATAAACAGGAAAAAAAAACCAAGAAAAAAAACAATCGTTTTGTAGGCTTTTAATTAATTTTTCAGAGCTTTTATAAAGTCTTCCTATTTCGTTCAGTAATTGTGTAGATTTTCCTTTTTCATAATACGTCTGAAATCTGGGTATAAAGCTTTTCCAGCGCTCCAAAATTTCTGAATGATTATAAATGCCTTTCGAATAACCATAAGAATTTATGACTAATTTTAAAGGAAAAAGTGCTTGCGAAGCGGAATAAACCAAGTCACCAACAAGTGTTTCGTCCGGCTTTTCATAATTAATAAGTAAATTATTCCGATTAATTTTTACAACAGGTCTTTTAGGTTCTTCAGAAGTTCGCCCATTATGGATAAAAGTAAAATCAAAAGACAAAGCTTTTTCAGCAATATTACTTTTTTTAAAGTAGTTATAGTTATATTCCCTTTCCTGTAATTGCATAGAAGGGAAGTATAGATGTGTAGGAACATTCATTTTCATCCAATAAGTGTGTTTTTGTGCTAATACAAATTTAAAATTATTTCCTGAAATTCTTCATCATAGAAAATATATTTTATTATGTTAAGCTATTTTTTTACTATCAGTTTAATTATGATAAATTCCAAAACCTGATGCAAATCATACAAATTTGTTTAATTATTTTGTTTAACAATTTTGTCAAAACGATTGATTGATTTATATTTGCACAAATTTGTTTAACAAAAATGTCAAATCAAGCAAAAAAAGACCAAACACAAGAATTAATCAAGGACACCGCGAAGAATTTATTCTTTGTGAAGGGAAAGTTTGACGCTACTACTCAGGAAATTGCTGATGCAGCGGGAGTCAACAGAACGCTTATTAATTATTATTTCCGTTCGAGAGATAATCTGATTCAGATCATTTTTGATGAAGCGCAAAAAGTAGAAAAGGAAAAATCAGAAATTATTATGAATTCCGATTTGCCTTTCAAAGAAAAAATCGGTCAGTTTATAGACGGAAGTTTATCGACAAGCTTACAATATCCGTATCTGGAAACTTATATTGTATCACAAATTAACAAAGGAACCTGCCATCATAAAGATATTGAAGAAGGAGAACTGAACAAATTATATGAAGATATAAGAAAAGAAATGGAACTCGGTAATATCGATAAAATGGAACCGATTCAGTTTGTCTTAAACATGATTTCCTTATTGGTTTTCCCAAGTGCGGTAAGACCCTTGTTGATGGAGAATCTGATGATTGGGGAGAAAGAATTTGATAAGATCATTTCTGAAAGAAAAGAGATCATTTTGAATATATTATTCAAAAATTAAAAAAATGTTAAAGTATTTTAAGAAATGATACGTCATTTAGAAATAATTACATCAAAGAGAGAAATTACATTAAAAAAATAAACGAAGTATAAAATTATGAAAAGAAAACGTATAACTGCAAACAAGCTAAAAATTGGGATAGCGGCTGCATTTATGATTTTCGGTTTTTCATCCGTGTCTGCGCAACAGCAGGTTTCTCTTCAGGAAGCCATCAAACAGGCACTTCAAAACAAAGCAGAGGCGAAAAAAGCTGCTTTACAGATCAAAAAAGCCGAATACAAAATTGATGAAGCCAGAGCCGGAGCTTTACCACAGATAAGTGCAACGGCGGGTTTAACCTACAATCCTGTTATTCAGGAGTCTTTGCTGGAATTCGGTGGAGAAAGAATCAGAGCTCAATTGGGGCAGCCGTGGAGTTCAACTGCCTCTGTACAGCTTCAGCAGGCTATTTTTGATCAGAGAGTGTTTACAGGCCTTAAAGCTGCAAAATCAACAAGAGAATTTTATGTTCTGAATGCTCAGTTGACAAATGAACAAATCATTGAAAACGTAGCAACAGCTTACTATCAGGTTTTTGTTCAGGAAGAAAATCTGAAAACAGTAGAAGCGAGCTATGCCAATACGGAAAAAGTAAGAAATGTTATTAAAAGCTTGGTTGACAACGGTTTGGCAAAATCAATAGATTTGGATCGTACCAATGTTCAGCTGACGAATATTGGTTCAAACAAGCAGACATTAATTAATTCTGTTGAGCTTTCAAAAAATGCTTTGAAATTTTATATGGGCGTACCGATCTCTACAGATATTGAGCTTGAAGAAAAAACAATCGAACCAAAACCTGAACTGATTGCAAGCACTGTTAATCTTGATGAACGTACAGAAGTGAAAGTTTTAAATAAAAACAGAGAACTTTTGGTATTCAATAAAAAAGCAACAGAAGCTTATCTATATCCGACAGTAAATTTAGTTGCCAACTACGGTTGGGGAGGGCAAGGTAGAAAATTTCCACTTACCAACGGGATCAACAACGGAGTTCTTTGGAGCGATTATTCAGCAATTGGTTTAAATGTCAATATCCCGATTTTCACGGGGGGTGCTACAAAAGCTAAGATCAATCAGGCGGAAATCGATATTCAGGATCTTGATCAGGATATCCAGAACACTCAATTGAGCTTAAGTTTAGATTATAGAAATGCCATTACCAATATGGAAAATGCATTAATTAATATCGAAAGTATGAAAGACAATGTAGGTTTGGCGGAAAGAGTTCAGAAAAATACTCAATCCAATTACCAGTACGGCTTGGCAACGCTTACAGAAGTGTTGGACGCTGAAAATGCTCTGACGCAGGCTAAACAGAACTATGCAAACGCATTATTGGATTACAAACAGGCTGAAATTAAGTTAATTAAAGCAAAAGGAGAATTAAACACACTACAAAACCCGTAATAAACTATGAAAAAGACTTTAATATATATCATCGTAGCAGCTGTCCTTATCGGTTTGGGAGCCTATAAGATTGCCGATAATAAGAAGAAACAGGAGACAGAAGTAAAAGAAGTTGCCAAGCAGGTTGATAAAATCAACGTAAATATTGTAACGGTAGCAAGAGAAAATATCGACACAGACTATTCAGCGAACGGAACTTTTCTTCCAAAACAGGAAATGAATCAGGCTTCTGAAATTGCAGGACGTATTGTAAACGTTTTGGTGAAAGAAGGTTCAAAAGTTGGTGCAGGCCAGGTTTTAGCAACAATTAAGAGAGATGCGATCGAAGTTGATATTTCTCAGGCTCAAAACAACTTGCAGAATGCTATTATTGATAACCAGCGTTATGAAAATGCCTACAAAACAGGAGGTGTTACAAAACAACAGCTGGATAATTCAAGATTACAATTGAAAAATGCACAGGTTGCTGTAAAAGCTCAGGGAGTAAGAGTAAATGATACAAGCATTCGTGCAGGAATCAGCGGAACGATCAACAAGAAAATGGTTGAGCCGGGAACTGTCGTTTCTATAGGAACTTCTATGTTCGAAATTGTAAATATTAACAGCTTAAAACTTTCAGTTTTAGTGGATGAAAGCCAGATCGGAAGAATCGCTTTAGGTCAGGAAGTTCCGATTAATGTTAATGTTTTGCCGGAAGATTCTTTCACGGGTAGAATTACGTTTATTGCTCCTAAAAGTGATGCTTCTTTGAATTTCCCTGTTGAAATTGAAGTTCAGAACAGAGGAAACTTAAAAGCGGGTATGTACGCAACAGCTTTATTTAAAACAAATCATGGGGCTGAAACTCAAAATATGTTGACAGTTCCTGCTGAAGCTTTCGTGAATGGAGTAAGTTCAGGGCAGCTATTCATCGTTCAGAACGGAGCTGCTAAACTGATCAAAGTTACCATTGGAAAAGTATATGGAGATAAAGTACAGATTTTAAGTGGTCTTAATGGCGGCGAACAGGTAATTACCAGCGGACAGATCAACCTTGAAAATGGGTCTAAAATCAATATCGTAAAATAAGAGATGAAGTTAGCAGAAATATCCATTAAAAGACCATCCTTAGTAATCGTATTATTTACGATACTTACGCTGGGTGGAATCTTGAGTTACACCTTGATGGGGTACGAATTGATTCCGAAATTTGAAACCAACATGGTTACTATTTCTACGGTTTATCCGGGAGCTTCGCCGAGTGAGGTGGAAACTTCGGTAACCCGAAAGATAGAAGATGCCGTTGGTGCTTTGGAAAACGTGAAAAAAGTAGAATCATCATCTTACGAAAGTCTTTCGGTGATCATGGTTCAGTTAAATACAGGAGCTGATGTTAACTATGCCCTGAATGATGCACAACGTAAAGTAAATGCCATCCTTTCGGAACTTCCGGACGACGCAGATGCTCCTTCACTGAACAAATTCTCATTAGACGATCTGCCGATCATGACGATGAGTGTTTCCAGTGATAAACTGAACAGCAAAGAGCTTTACGACTTATTAGATAAAAAAATAGAACCTATTTTCTCCCGTGTGAACGGTGTAGCTCAGGTTGACCTTGTAGGTGGACAGGAGAGAGAAATTCAGGTGAGTATTGATGAGAAAAAATTGCAGGGTTACGGTCTTTCAATCGGAGACGTACAACAGGCAATTCTTTCGTCCAACTTAGATTTCCCGACAGGAAGTTTAAAATCAAGAACGACTAAATCTACCATCAGATTATCAGGGAAATACAAGTCTATCGGAGAAATGAGCAATCTTGTTATTTCCAACAAAAACGGAGCTCAGGTAAGACTTTCTGATGTAGCAACAGTTTTTGATGCTCAGGAGGATGTAGAAAAAATTGCAAGATTTAATCAGAATCCGACTATTTTGATGCAGGTAAAGAAACAATCAGATGCGAATGCGGTGGCGGTTTCAGAAAGCATTCAGAAAACTGTGGATGAGGTGATGAAGAATTATGCAACTCAGGGGGTAAAAGTGAAAATTGTAGATAACAGTACAGATTTTACCTTGGAAGCTGCAGATCACGTTATTTTTGACTTGTTCTTAGCGGTAATTTTGGTAGCCGTTGTAATGTTATTATTCCTTCATAATATCCGTAACGCATTCATTGTAATGGTTTCTATTCCGGTTTCGTTGATTGCTACCGTAATTGGAATGTACTTAATGGGATACACGCTGAACTTGATGAGTTTACTGGGACTTTCATTGGTTGTAGGTATTCTTGTGGATGACGCAATCGTTGTATTGGAGAACGTTTACCGTCACATGGAGATGGGAAAAAGCAGGATTCGTGCAGCGTATGACGGTGCTTCGGAAATTGGATTTACCGTTTCGGCGATTACGTTGGTAATTGTAGTGGTATTCTTACCGATTGCAATGAGTTCAGGTTTGGTTTCTGATATCTTGGCGCAGTTCTGTGTGACCGTAGTTATTGCTACAATGTTATCATTGTTGGCATCATTTACAATCATTCCTTGGTTGTCTTCAAGATTCGGGAAGCTTGTACATTTAACAGGTAAAAATCCTTTCGAAAAATTCATTCTTTGGTTTGAAAGACAATTGGATAAATTCACACACTGGATCACAGGAATTCTTGAATGGTGTTTAAAATCAACTTTAAGAAGAGTAATGACTGTTATTGTAACATTCCTTATTTTGATTTCTTCATTCATGTTGGTGGCATTCGGATTTATCGGAGGTGAATTCTTCCCGAAAATGGACCGTGGACAGTTCTTGGTTCAGATCGAATTATCAAAAGATGCTACTGTTGAAAAAACCAATCAGGTAACTTTAGAAGTTGAAAAATATTTAAGAAACGATAAAGATGTAGTGGATTTGATCACAACAGTTGGTCAGCAGTCTTCAGGTTTTGGAGCTTCACAGGCAACGGTTTATCAGTCGGAAGTTCAGGTGAATCTTATCGATAAATCTGAAAGAGCAGAAAGTACAGATATCATCGCTGCAAAAATGAAGCGTGATTTAGAAGAAAAATTCACCGGAGTTGAGTTCAAAACAGCACCAATCGGATTGATGGGAGCAGATAATGCGCCAATCGAGATGGTGGTAACAGCACCTGATAATGCAACAGCTACCAAAGAAGCAACAAGAATTTTAGAATTACTGAAAAAAGTTCCGGGTTCTGTAGATGCTGAATTATCTACGGATACTGGAAGTCCGGAGGTAAGAGTAAATATCGACAGAGATAAAATGGCTTCTTTAGGTTTGAATCTTTCTAATGTAGGACAGGCGATGCAGACTGCATTCAACGGAAATACAGACGGAAAATACAGAGCCGGAGAATATGAATATGACATCAACATCCGTTTCGCAGACAACAACAGAAAATCTATTGATGATGTAAGAAACCTGATGTTTACGAATAATAACGGAGAACAGATCAGACTGAGCCAGTTTGCGAATGTAGATATGAGCTCAGGACCGAGTTTGCTGCAACGTAGAGATAAATCACCTTCTGTAAAAGTGCTTTCAAAAGTGGTGGGTCGTCCTGTAGGAGACGTTGCCAACGAATGGTCTGCACAATTTATGGATAACGAAAAAACAAAACCAGCCGGAGTTAATTATATCTGGAGCGGTGATATGGAAAACCAGACAGAAGGTTTCGGTACATTAGGAATTGCTTTGATGGCGGCTATTGTATTGGTTTACCTGGTAATGGTTTCGCTATATGACAGTTTTGTGTATCCGTTTGTGGTATTGTTCTCAATTCCTTTGGCATTGATCGGGGTAATGGTAATTCTTGCATTAACAGGAAATTCATTAAATATCTTTACGATGTTGGGTATGATTATGTTGATTGGTTTGGTAGCGAAGAACGCGATTATGATTGTCGACTTTGCGAACATGAGAAAAGCGGCAGGTGCAAATACACATGACGCTTTGGTTCAGGCAAACCACGCACGTCTTCGTCCGATCCTGATGACTACGATCGCGATGATCTTCGGTATGATCCCGATTGCCATTGCAAAAGGAGCAGGAGCGGAGATGAACAACGGATTGGCTTGGGTAGTTATTGGTGGTTTGACATCGTCATTATTCCTTACGTTGATCATTGTACCGGTAGTTTACTCTTTATTTGATTCAATTTTAAGAAGAATGGGTAAACATGAAAAAGTAGATTACGAAGCTGAAATGAAAGCTGATTATGTACATAAAGAACTAAGTGATGATGGTTTCACACCGAAACACGTAGATTAATATAAACCTTAATTGACCGAAAAAGCGTATCAGAAATGATGCGCTTTTTTAGTTTCTATATATAAATTTAAATTAAAAATAATGGTTTTATTTTTTGAAATACAAAGAATGTATTAAATAAGGTACTTTTGACGTCTTTGTAGCCAAAATATACGTTTAGTAACGCCAAAAATGGGGTTCTCAACGTCAAATTTGTGGTCTTTGACGCCAAAAATGAGGCTAGTGGACGTCATTTTTGACGAATTGAACCTCATCTTTCAGGCTGTAAATCCCATTTTTGACGTGAAGAACCACAAAAAAGGACTTCGGGACGTCAAAAAAAAGAATTTTTACCGGAAAACTTTAATCGATTTGAAAAATTAAATTTTGGATCAGATCATTAAATGTATTTTTTCTGATGAAAAGTTTGTCTTTATTTTTGAAGGTCATAAAAAAAGCTTCCAGATGATTCTGAAAGCTTTTTTTATTTTTTTGTAGAAATTAATCTGCCATTACCTCTCCGGACTTTCTGTAGATAAAATTTCCGTAGATGTGCCTTCTTGCAAAACGGCTTGGCGAATCAGCGTTCACCATTTTGATATAAATATTTCTTGGGACACCAATATATTCAAACATCTTTCCATTTAAATGCTGAACTTTTAAAATCTGTTTTTCAAGATAAAAGTCAGTAATGATCGATGTTGTAATCGTTTCCGTATATTCTTCTTTATATTTTTCCTGCGTTTCAGGATTAATGCTTACCAAAAAATGATAGGCTTCAATCACAGATTTGCTTTTTTCTTCCGCTTCCAGTTGTCCGGCTTCATCATTCACAAATTTATCAGGATGCGTATCTTTCATCGCATTTCTGTAAATTGTTTTTAATTCTTTTAATGTAGCGGTATTATCTACTCCAAGAAGTTTTCTGTGTTCACCTATTCTTTTCATAACGTATGATCCTTATTTCGCGGTGCAAAAGTAAGGTTTTTAATTGAGAAAATTGTAAGTTATTCAGTATTAATTTATTTGGTGCTAAAATTACGGTTGTTTTTTTGTTTCAAATAAAAAATAAATGATTGGTAATTAAAGGTAAACTATCGAGTATAATTAATATAGCGATCATTAATTATTTGAAAAGCTATATCAAAATGTTTTTTTAATTAAAAATCAGAAAATCTATAATTAAACATGTAGGTAAATTATCGTTTGCCAAACCCCAATAAGCAGGGTAAACCCCATCGCCATAACCTGACTGAAACATAATAACATTTAGATTTTCATTTGGTATTTTAAAGTTTACCCAATCACCAGTATCTTTTTGATCATTTGGATTTTTAGCATTTTTTTTGAATTCTTTGGCTAATAAATCATCGTAGATATTAAGGCTATCATTTTGCTTGTAAAAATTTTCTAAAAACTTATTATAAGCGATTCCTGATTGATAATCAAAAAAACTTCCTACTCCTGCATCTACACCAAAACCTAAATACTCATCTTTCTTTAACTTTGAAATATCATCTCCATCTATTGTTGCTAAAACCCATTTAATAGCTTTTTTATTATTAAATTCTAATTTTGCAAATGCAACTCTGTTGCCCGATTTTTCAGTTTTTGCGATATAAATTTTAACATTATATATTCCTGGAAATACTTTTCTACTGAAAGGCTTTGATTCTGGATTAGCAAGTGGATCACAAGCTACAATTTCACCGCTTGGAAGATATAATTTACCTAAATTTACAACTTCAATAGGAGTATTTTCAATTGTTTTTTTGTTTAAATATTTATTATAATCTACTTCCGACATTTTTTCTATGGCGGTGGTTTTATTATTTGTACATCCTGTGAAAAAAATAAGAATTATTATTGCAGATAATTTTTTCATTATTGTGTTATTAGAAATTTTATTAAATCTAATATAGGCAATATTTTATTGCGCAATAAAGTTTTGAAGCAAAATTCTTTTCAGATAAATATAAAAATTATCATTTATTACATTAAATTCATTTTTATTAAAAATATAAATTGTAAACAAAACAGGAGCCCTAAAGCTCCTGCAAAAATATCAACAAATTAAAATATCTCTAAAGCAAACTCCCTACTCGCTTCCTTCGATGCTTCCACCATAGCAATCAACGCCCTTTCCGTTTCATCCCAATGACGGGTTTTCAAGCCACAATCAGGATTTACCCAAAGTTGCTGTGCAGGAATGACGGCTTGAGCTTTTTTCAGCAATTCCACCATTTCCTCTTTGGACGGAACTCTCGGTGAGTGAATATCGTAAACTCCCGGACCGATCTCATTCGGATATTTGAAATTTGCAAAAGCATTTAACAATTCCATCTGGCTTCTGGAGCATTCTATCGTGATCACATCAGCATCCATATCGGCAATATTTTGGATGATATCATTAAATTCAGAATAACACATATGCGTATGAATCTGTGTCGCATCTTCCACACCGCTTGCCGAAATTCTGAAGGCTTCAACTGCCCATTTCAAATAATTCTGCCAGTCAGATTTTCTCAATGGAAGACCTTCACGAATCGCCGGTTCATCAATCTGGATGATTCTGATTCCCGCTTTTTCCAAATCATTCACCTCATCACGAATCGCCAACGCAATTTGTTTACAAGTCAATGAACGAGGCTGATCGTCACGCACAAAAGACCATTGAAGAATTGTCACAGGTCCAGTCAACATTCCTTTGACCCATTTTTGAGTTAAAGACTGAGCATATTCCGACCAATACACCGTCATTGGATTCGGTCTGTGAACATCACCAAAAATTACTGGCGGTTTCACGCAACGGCTTCCGTAACTTTGTACCCAACCGTTTTGAGTAAACGCAAATCCAGCCAATTGTTCCCCAAAATATTCCACCATATCGTTTCGCTCAAACTCCCCGTGAACCAATACATCTATCCCGATTTCTTCCTGCCAACGGATGGTTCTTTCTGTTTCCTGTTTTAATAAAATATCGTATTGTTCGGCATTCAATTCCCCTTTTTTGAATTTTGAACGCCAAGTTCTCACTTCTTTCGTCTGTGGAAACGAACCTATTGTCGTTGTCGGGAACAAAGGAAGATCCAAAACTTTTTGCTGTGTTTCTTTTCTGATATTGAAGGGCGAATTTCTCTGTGCATCCTCTTCAGTTGTCACATCAACACGGTTTTTCACGTCTTGATTGTGAATTAATGTAGAGATTTTACGGTTTTCAATCGCCTTTTTATTTTCAGCTAAAACTTGCAAAGCATTGTAATCCGGATTTCCTGAAGCTAATTTTTTTAAATTCACAATTTCATAGACTTTCTGTTTTGCAAAAGCCATCCATTGTTTGATTTCAGGAGATAAAATTTCTTCATTTTTTTCTGAATCAAGATCAAAAGGAGAGTGGAGCAGTGAACAGGAAGGTGCAATGAAAACTCTATCAGAACCAATTTTCTGAACTGCTTTTTCAATTAAATGTAAAGACTTTTCAAAATCATTTTTCCATATATTTCTTCCGTCGACGATTCCTAAAGAAAGGCTCAAGGTTTCAGGAATATTATTTAAAACTTCATCCAACTGTTCGGGGGAACGAACTAAATCAATATGTAAAACATCGATCGGAAGGGAAGTTGCCAATGAAAGATTGTCTTTTAATCCTTCAAAATAAGTTGTAATAATGAATTTTAAATTTGGAAACTGTTTCCTGATTTCAGCATAAATAAACTGATAGGTTTCTTTTGCTTTTACATTTAAATCCAATGCTAAAAATGGCTCATCAAACTGAATATATTCCGCACCATGATTTTCCAGTTCCTTTAAAATTTGAATATAAACAGGAAGTAAATTTTGCGCTAAATCCAATTTATCAAAACCTTCTTCTTTTTCTTTTCCCAACAACAAATACGTCAGCAAGCCAATAATCACAGGTTTTGCGTTGATTCCTGCCTGTTTTGCGCTGATAAATTCCTGGATGATTTTATTGGAAAATAATTTGAATTCCTGATTTTTCTGAAATTCAGGGACAATGTAATGATAATTGGTGTCAAACCATTTTGTCATTTCCATCGCGGTGATATCCAAATCGTCTTGTTGAAAACCTCTTGCCATTGCAAAGTAAAGATCAGTTTCAGATTTTTTGAAACCAATTTCCTGATAACGTTCCGGAATGGCTCCAACCGTCAATGTCATATCCAAAACCTGATCATAATACGAAAAATCGTTGCAGGGAATAAGATCAATTCCTGCTTCCTGCTGAAGTTTCCAGTTGTTTTGAGTGATGATTTTTCCGACTTCCAACAATTCGGCTAAAACAATCTTACCTGACCAATATTGCTCGCAGGCTTTTTTGAGTTCTCTGTTGCTACCAATTCGCGGATAGCCAAGAATGTGCGTTTGCATTTTCTTTTAAACTTTTAAATTAAACAATAATTTTAAAGCTCTTTTAGAATGCTTCGCAATGCTGTCTTGGAAAGAGATTTTGAGAAATATAGAGATACAATGAAGACGTATTTTTTCCTTTTAATAAAAGAAACTTATTTTTTTGACGCAAAGTTTTAATTAAAAAATCTTCAATATTCAAGAAGGCAAAGAAGAATCAATTTCATTGATTTTAAGAAGCGAACGCATAAAAAGCACTAGCTTCATTAGCGACAAAGTCGCAATTCTTTGCTCCCTAAAAATAAGAAGCTATAACTAAAAAATCTTTGCGTTTAAAAAATTAAGATTAAATTTTAAACCCAATACATTCAAAAAGTATCATCTGTATGACCAAAAAGCTTCAAACCGCGAAAGCATTGTCAATTCGGAACAGGCAGGTCTCCTGACTTGTAACAGCTTTTGTCATCCTTCCCGTTTGCACAGTGGATATACTCGGACAAAAACTTTTGGTGTGTTACTTACAGTTGCGCGACAGCTCGTGATTCTCACACGATTCCCTATTAATCTACGTTATGTAAAACCTTTTCCGTTTGATGAAGTATGTTAAAGAACTGTTTTCAGGGGCAAATGTAGGGAATATTTGTTTGAAAAAATATTAGTTAAAATAAAATCTTTGATTAAAATTTTATTCTTTTTCTATTTACGCTATAATTATCAAAATTTGGATGAAACCAGAATTCTTTTAATCCAATTTGATTATATACTTCAATTTCATCAGAATAAATTGGATAAAGTCCAGCAATATTGATTTTATAATCTGTTCCAACGTCGATATCTAAATAATCATCTTTATCCAAAATACTTGGAGCAAATATCAAAAAAGCATTCATTTCAGAATCTTCACTTATTTGTTCTCCGAAATTGATTGTTTCACCATAACAAAACGATGCTTTTCCTCTGAGTTGATTAGCAATAAACCCTGCAACAATACCCCAATCCAGATTTTCAGATTCAACAGAAATACACAATTCAGGTCTTCCAAGTTTCCATTCTGGATGCTCAATTAAAGACAAACCGTATGTAATCGCTGTTATAAAACCTTTTTCCGGAATATCTCTATAGACGATTGAAGTAACTCCTTTAACTCCATCAATTAGACTTTCGTTATTATAGAATAAAGGTTCTTGCTGAAAGATATTATCTAAATGTTCAATATATTTTTCAATTGGTGTCATATTTTTTCCAAATAAATTGATTTTCATGAAAATTCAAAATTCACTTCAAAAATAATTACTTACTTCAATCAAATTCAAATCCGGATCTCTGAAATACACAGATTTTATCTTCCCCAAAGCTCCGGTTCTTTCAACAATTCCTTCAATGATTTCAATATTTTTCAGTTTCAATTCTTCCAAAATGTCATGAATATCTGTCTCAGCAATAAAACATAAATCTGCAGAACCAGAAGTTGGATATTCTGCTTTTGGTTCAAATTCTCTTCCTTTTTGGTGAAGATTGATTTTCTGACCGCCAAAAGTCAATGCTTTTCTATCGTCTCCAAAAGCTACAACTTTAAAACCTAGAATATTGGTGTAAAAATCTATGGTTTTATCAATGTCTGCAACAGTTAAAACGATATGATCGATATTTTTGATTTCCATAACTTTCTTACTCTGTTCTCTGATAAATATATGTCAGCTTCGCATTTTTAATAAAATCCTGAACCGAAGTTCCTTTCGTTGCGTTTTTATCTGTAAGTTCAAAATAGTAAATCATCAGATTCGGAAATTTTGGATCTTTACAAACAATTTTGAACCTTTTTACTTTCTCATCAGAGCTTAAAAATGTTAACTCAGAAGCATTACTTAGCTTGATATTATTCACTTCGAAAGCATCTTTCCAGTTTTTCTGAAGTTTGGCAAACCTTTTCTGTGTTCTGTCACTGTCTTCGTTTTCGAATTTATCGATTTGATAATCAGTTAAAAGCTGAGGATAAATTAATCCTTCTTTTAGCATTAATTCTGTGATTTTATCGGCTTTGTCGTAAAAAATAATTTTATTGTCAAACAATATCTGATTATCATTGACAGTCATTTTTCCTGCAAATTTTTTATAATTTTTCTTTTTATAATCATTTTTAAAATGTTCAATGACCGCTTTATCCTTCGGACCCGCCTTTTCAGTTTTCTGCCCAAAAACAGAAGCGGATAGAAATAAAGAAAGGCTTATTGTATATAGTAGTTTCATAATGTTCAGGTTTAAATTTTATAGGATGTTTTTGATTTTTATATATTGCAACAGCATAATCGTTTTTGCATCTTTAATTTCTCCGGAATCGATCATTTTTAATGTTTCTTCAAAAGAAAGTTCTAAAACTTCAATGTTTTCACCTTCTTCATCCAGCCCGCCACCATCTGTAATTTTCATTTCTTTTGAATATTCTGCAATAAAAAAATGAAGAATTTCAGTTACAGAACCAGGTGACATATAAGCTTCAAAAATTTTTTCAACTTTCGAAATTTTATAGCCTGTTTCTTCCTCAGTTTCTCTTTTAATGCATTCTTCAGGATTATCGTTGTCAAGTAATCCTGCACAGGCTTCGATCAGCATTCCGCTCGGATTTCCATTAATGAAAGTAGGCAATCTGAATTGCCGGGTTAAAATTACCGTTTCAGAATTTTTATTATAAAGTAAAATTACAGCACCGTTTCCGCGGTCATAAGCTTCACGGCTTTGCTGTTCAACAGTTCCGTCATTTTTTTGAATATTGAAAGTTACTTTTTTCAAAGTATACCAGTTGTCGGATAATATTTCTGTTTTTTCAATATTTACGTTGATATCATTCATAGATCGTACAATCTTGATTAAATTTTCTTAACTAATTTTTTAATAAATCTTCCAAAGCTCCCTCTAAATCAGGGAATTCAAAAACAACTCCAGCTTTCTGAATTTTTTCTGAAGAAGCCCGTGAACCTTCCAGCAAAGCACTTGCCAATTCTCCAAATAATAATTTTAATACAAAACTGGGAACATTCGGCATGAATAAAGGTTTTTTCAAAACTTCTGCAATTTTTTTTGTTAAGTTTTCATTGGTTGTATGTTCTGGGGAAGTGGCATTAAAAGCCCCATCTAAATCTGAATTTTTTAAAGCAAATTTGTAAATCGAGCAAATATCTTTAATATGAATCCACGGCATGTATTGTTTTCCGGTTCCTAACGGTGAACCGATCCCCATTTTTATGGTCGGAATCATCTTTTTCAATGCTCCGTCTTTTTCAGAAAGGACAACTGCCGTTCGGATTTTTACAACTCTTTCAGCTACATTTTGTTCCTTGAAATCGTCTGCAGCTCTTTCCCACAACACGACAACTTCACTTAGAAAGTCATTTCCGGGATTGTCTTTTTCCGTGAAAATTTTCTCTGTTGTTTTTGTTCCGTAATAATTGATTCCTGATGCAGAAATGAAAGATTTCAACTTCATATTCTTTGCTCGCAGAGTTTTTAAAATTAAATTGGCAGAATCTACACGGCTTGAAATTAATTCTTTTTTCCGTTCATCTGTCCAGCGTTTTTCAGAAATATTTGCTCCGGCTAAGTGAATAATATGGGAAACATTTTCGAAAGCTTTTTCATCGATTGACTGGTTTTTGATATCCCATTCAAATTCATTAGCATTTTTCTTTTTTCGGGTTAAAAACCTTACAGAAAATTCTTTTTCAAGCTTTTTTGATAATTCTTTGGCGACTAAACCGTTGGCTCCGGTGATCAGGATAATTTCTTTCATGTAAATAATTTAAATTTTGATATTATGCCTGATTTTTTACAATCAAAACAAAATCTTCTTCTAAAAGTTTATAACCGTAATCGTAGACAAATCTATATTCCGAACCGTTTTTATAAACTTTAAGATTAGTAAAATATTCAAAATCAAAACCTAAGCCATCAAGCTTGGATTTTGCAATTTTTGTTTTGCCATCTGTATTTATTTCTACCAGAATTCTGTAATTTTTGCGAAGTTTATTATTAATATTTCGCATCAGATTGCTGGAATCCTTATTCTGCTTATTATTATAGGCGTTTCGGCAGGCATCGTTGCAGAATTTTTTGTCTGATCTCCCGATAATTTTTTCGCCACATTCAAGACAATTCATAATTTTTATTTTTTCATTTTGTGTGGATGTTCGTGTTTTTTCCTGAGTAAATATTTGAATCTGTTATGATTCGGATAACTTCTGTTTGTGGTAATATTGTTAAAAATCAAAGCAATAATCAATAAAATAATACATCCTGAAAGAACAGGAGAAAGAGCATACCAAAATCCTAATTCAGGAATTTTCCCTGTCGAACTGACTGCAATCAGTGCTGTTGCACCTCCGGGTGGATGTAAAGTCTTCGTATATTGCATTAAGACAATCGAAAAAGCTACGGCTAAAGGCGCAGAAAGCCAGATAATATCCGGAACAATTTTATAAACTGTAACCCCTACCAACGCAGAAAGAACATGACCTCCAATCAGATTTCTTGGTTGGGCGAGCGGACTTTGAATGGCTCCGTAAATTAAAACACTTGAAGCTCCGAAAGAACCGATCAGAAAGATATTTTCTGTAGCAGACAAAGCATGCGATTGTATGAAAGCGATAATTCCGATTCCGAAAAATGCTCCCAGAAAGGACCAGAAATGCTCTTTGTAATCAACCAGCGTTTCTTTATAGATTACATATTTTGAAACCCTGAATGTTCTTTTTATTGTCTTCTTCATATATGTTCAAATATACATAATTATCCGTTTGCAAACGACTGTTGATACATTCAATTTAATCCTTTATCAAAAAAGAATAGAAAATTTTTAAAATTATTTAAACAATCAATATTTTATAATTATTTGATTGTTAATGATTAAAACGTTTTCAAATGACTACAAACGAATTTAAATAGTTTGCAACCGACTCTGATTTTTCATTTCCGCAATCTTTGCAACAGAGATTTGAGAAAGACAGTGAGCGTCTCTTATCTGATTATTAATCCTAAAATTTAAAAGTTATGTCACTAAGAAATCAAGTAACACTTATCGGTCACACAGGTAAAGAAGTTGAAATGATAAGTTTTGAAAACGGAAATGTAAAAGCAAGTGTATCTCTGGCTACTTCTGATCACTACACGAATGCAAAAGGTGAGAAAGTAGAGGAAACGCAATGGCACAATTTAGTTGCATTCGGAAAGACTGCCGAAATTTTCCAGAAATATGTTCCGAAAGGAAAAGAGATTGCTGTGGAAGGAAAACTCACATACAGATCTTACGACGATAAAGATGGAGTAAAAAGGTATATCACGGAAATTCGGGTAGATGAAATTCTGCTTTTAGGAAGTAAATAAAACAAAAAACTGGAATCATGAAAGTAAAAGTTTTTAAAATAAGATTGCCGGAAGAATTTCTTCATGAAGATCAGAAAACATTAGATGCTTTTTTAGAATCTCATGAAATTATAAAGGTAGAAACAGCTTTTGTAAATGATGAAGATTATTGGTCTGTAGTTTTGTATTTTGATGAATTGAAAATTATTCGGCAAATCGTAAAAGAATCAAAACCAACAAAATATTCTGTAGAAAATGATGAGTTGAATTCTGACGAAGAAAAAATTCTTGAAGCCTTAAAATATTGGAGATCAGAGAAAGCTAGAGAACAGAATTTGCCCTCTTATTTTATTGCAACCAATAAAGAACTGATGTCTGTCGCCAAATACAAACCTGCCAAGAAAGAAGAATTGCTCGACATTAAAGGTTTTGGAAAACACAAAATAGAAAATTACGGTGAAGAAATTCTGGAAATTTTAGAAAGCATCTGATTTTTCAATAATAAGAAACACAAATGATGGAAATATTATGATTATAATGAAAGCCGGGGAATAATATCTTTTTCTCCTGCTTTTTTTGTTTAGCTTAAAAGTCCTTTCAATTCCTTATTTTTGCAATACTTATGAATATTAATCATTATTTATCTATTATAAAATGAAACCAGGTTTAGCAAAAGGGACGAGAGATTTTACGGCATTGGAAGTTGCAAGAAGAAGATTTATTATCAATATTTTACAAAAAAACTTCGAATTATTCGGATTCCAGCCATTGGAAACGCCGAGCTTTGAAAATCTTTCGACATTGACAGGGAAATACGGAGAAGAAGGGGATCGCTTGATTTTTAAGATTTTGAATTCAAGTATTAATGAAGCGAAAGAGGATAAAAAAAATACGATGCTTCTTGATTTTCAAAAAGCATTAGACAAACCTTTTAGCTCAGAAAATATAACTGATAAAGCCCTTCGTTACGACCTTACCGTGCCTTTTGCAAGATTTGTGGCGATGAATCATAATCAATTGACTTTCCCTTTTAAACGTTACCAAATTCAACCGGTTTGGAGAGCAGATCGTCCTCAAAAGGGAAGATTCAGAGAATTTTACCAATGTGATGCAGATGTTGTGGGAAGCGAAAGTCTTTTGCAGGAAGTAGATTTGGTTCAGTTATATTTAAAATCATTTGCAGAGCTTGGTGTTTCTGTGACAATTCATATTAATAACAGAAAAATTCTTTCCGGTTTAGCAGAATTTGCAGGAATTACAGATAAATTAATCGATTTTACAGTTGCTCTTGATAAATTAGACAAAATAGGGAAAGAAGGTGTTGTAAAAGAATTATTGGAAAGAGGTATTTCTCAGGAATCAATCGATAAACTTGATTTCTTATTCACACAATCCAATGATGCGTTGGAAAATCTTCTTCAGTTAAAAGAAAAATTTGCAGGAAATGAAATAGGCTTAAAAGGTGTTGAAGAATTGGAAACTGTGATTACGCAATCTCTAAGTCTTGGTGTTGATATTCAGAACCTTATTTTTGATATTACGTTGGCAAGAGGTTTGGATTATTATACCGGAGCGATTTTTGAGGTGAAAGCTGATGAAGTTCAGATGGGTTCTATCGGCGGCGGCGGAAGATATGATAATCTTACGGAAGTTTTCGGAGTGAAAAATATTCCGGGAATCGGGATCTCTTTCGGTCTCGACAGAATTTATCTGGTGATGGAAGAACTCGGGCTTTTCCCTGAAGAAGCAACAACAAAAATCGAATATTTATTCGCCAACTTTGGAGGAAACGAAACTTTGGAAGCTTTAAAATTAATCAGACAATTAAGAGGAAAAGGAATTTCTGCAGAGATATATCCTGAAGCTGCAAAAATCGGAAAACAATTCACTTACGCAGAAAAGAAAGGCATAAAAAATCTTGTTTTCTTAGGTGAAGAAGAGATTAAAAACGGAAACGTTACCTATAAAGATCTTGAAGCCGGAGAACAGAAAACGGTTTCTTTAGAGGAATTTTTAGGATAATCAACGTTGAAAAAAGAAATTTCCAAAGATATAATAGAAAAATGGTTAAAAGGCTGGTCTTTATCAAGAGATCTGCCTTTGCCTTTTCAATACAGATCAGGTTTTAAAGTAAAAGTTGGAGATGAAAAACAGAAAATCCGCTATGTTTTTTCTGAACTGAACGAAGACTTTCTACAATTGGCAGAATCAATTGATGAACCCTGGGTTTTTCTGAAAATTTGTGTGCCTTTCGACGATTTTAAAGATAAGATCCCTGAAAGATGGCAAATCCAGCCACAAGGCTATATGATGTCTTGTTTTCATCGGATGAAAATTCCCGATATTGAGCTTCATGACGATTATAAATTAGAATTTGAAAGTTATAACTCAACATTTGTCGTTAGAATTATGACTAAAAATAATGAACTTGCTTCAACAGGCAGGGTTGTCATTGTGGAAAAACTTGCCATTTATGACAGGATTTCGACCGAAAATAATCACAAAAGAAAAGGACTTGCCACTTTTTTAATGAAACAACTTGAACAGATTGCTTTATCAAAAGGAGTTTCCCAGAATTTTTTAGTTGCGACAGAAGAAGGTAAATCGTTGTACGAATCATTGGATTGGGAGCTTTACAGCCTTTATACTTCAATCGTAATTCCTTCTGAAACTTAAAATTTTTAGGTTGAATTAAATTATATTTGAAGAAAATAGTAATTTAGGTTCATAAATTATTTTAAAAACGATAAACTTAAAACCAGATGAATAACATTTGTGGGTTGTGCGGAACACCATTAACGGCTATGGATACTGTTTTGGGAGAAAATAAATTGGCAGACGGTCATATTTTGTGCAATAAATGCCTGAATCAGGCTACAAATATTAATAAAGATATTGTTAATAATCTTAATCAGTTTTTTCTTCCCGAAATCAGAGGAATTATTCTTCAGGGGAAAATCGGTGAATCAGAAAACCCTGTGACTTCGCAGGTTTCTGATGTTCAAAATAATGTAAATCAGAGTTTTGGATTCGGAGGTGCCGTGACAAGACTTGACGAAATCAAAGATCAGATCGTGGCTCTCAATGCGAGACTGAGTATTTTTGTGAATGATGAAGTGAAGGAATTAGCGAATGTTTTAGATAGGGATGAGAAATTGATTGCCGTTGCTGAAGGTTTAACAGTTCCCGGAAAAGTGGAAGGTCTTATTTTTTCGACACAGAAAAGAGTTGTTTTTATTGATAAAAAATTCTTTGGAAACGTACAAAAAGATGAATATTTTCATCAAAATATCAGATCAATAGATCATATTGAAAATCTTTTGTATTCATCACTTAAAATATTGACGAAAAATGGTGGGGCAGCAGAATTTAAGCTGCATACAAAAAGCGACGGCAGAACATTTTTGAATGCCGTAAATTCTTACCTCAACGGTTCTGTAAAACAATCTCCACAACAACAACAGCAACAACAAATTCAGGCTTCGTCTTTCAATCTTTATAATCTGCCGACTTCAGAATCGCCATTTCAGCAAAGTGCTCCAAAACCGGCTCCATCAAGTTCATCTCATGTAAATAAAGAGTCGACGGAAGTTATTTTCGAACAACTGGAAAAGCTTGGAAAGTTAAGAGAAATGGGAGTTTTAACCGAAGAAGAATTTGCAGAACAGAAGAAAAAATTATTGGAAAGACTTTAAATTTTCAATTAAAAACATAAAAAACATGAACGATCATTGCGGATTATGCGGAAATAAATTGACTTCGCTAGATACAATATTGGGCGAAAATAAGCTTTCAGACGACAATATTCTTTGTAATCAATGTCTGGAAAAAGCCAGTAATATCAATCAGGAATTGCTTTATGATCTGCATAATTTCAATATTAATGATATTAAAACCTTAATACAAGATGGTAAAATAGATAAGGAAGGAACAGAAGAAATTCCAAATGAAAATTTATCTGTAATCACAAACTCTGAGCAAGGTTTATTATCTAAAGATCTTTACAAAAAAAGGCTGAAAGAAATAAAACAACAGCTGGATCAGCTAAAAGCAAATCTTTCCATGTTTGCGAAAGGAGAGATCAAAGAACTGCCGCATATTCTTGCACCAGATGAAGTAATTTTAGCAATTACAGATGCTCAGTTTTCAAAAACCGTAGATGCGGGAATCTTACTGGTCACTCCAAAAAGGATCATTTCTGTTTCTAAAGCAATGTTTTCTCCGGCAAAAGTCAATGAATATCTTAATGAAAATATTCTTGAAGTAAGTTTTGTGAAAAGCTTTTTGTCGCCAATTATTAAAATCCATACAAACGATAAGATTGTTGAATTTGAATCTTTTCTGAATAAAGATTATGCTGAAGACTTCTATAATTTTATCAAAAAAATCTACAATAAGGAAAAGTATCAAAAACAATCGGATGAAGTGAAGGCCATTTCATCAGAAGCCGTTTTTAAACAACTGGAAAAATTGGCTCAGTTGAGAGAAGGCGGAATTTTAACCGAAGAAGAATTTGCAGTACAGAAGAAGAAGCTTTTAGAAAAATTATAAACCGGAACCAATGATATAAATATTAAGATTATAAAGCTAAAAACCAATGGAAAATTATTTAGAAATCAACAAAAACTCCTGGAATGCCAAAGTAGAACCGCATTTAAAGTCAGATTTTTATTTTGTGGATGAATTTTTGATGGGCAGAAATTCATTAAATTCAATTGAGCTCGAACTTTTAGGAGATATAAAAGACAAAAAGATTCTTCATTTGCAGTGTCATTTTGGTCAGGATTCAATCTCGTTATCGAGAATGGGAGCAAAAGTTACCGGAATTGATTTATCTGATAAAGCGATTGAAACAGCAAAAGATTTAGCTCAGAAAGTGGGTACAGACACAGAATTCATTTGCACGGATTTATATAATCTACCGAGTGTTTTGAATCAAAAATTTGATATTGTTTTTACAAGCTACGGAACAATTGGCTGGCTTCCGGATTTGAGTAAATGGGCAGAAATTATCAATCATTTTCTAAAACCGGACGGGAAATTTGTAATGGCAGAATTTCACCCTGTTGTATGGATGTTTGATGACGATTTTGAAGGGGTGAAATACAATTATTTCAATGAAAAACCAATTATCGAAACCTATGAAGGAACTTACGCCGATCAATCTGCAGACATTGTACAGGATTATGTAATGTGGAATCATTCTTTGGCTGAGGTACTTCAAAATTTAATTGAAAATGATCTTCAGATAGAAAATTTTAAAGAATTCGATTGGTCACCTTATCCATGTTTCAGGCATGTTGATGAATTTGAAAAAGGAAAATGGAGAATTTCTCAATTCGGAAACAAAATACCGTTGGTTTTTGCCATCGAAGCACAAAAAAAGTCATCGTAGTTCTGAATTACGATGACTTTCTGTATATATGAATGTTAAATAAACTAATTTTAGTTTACAGTTTCCTGTGCTTTATTCTTCACTTCATCTACTTTATCCTGAACCTGAGAAGCAACGTTATTAGCTTTATCCTTCAGATCATTTCCCCATTTGTTTAGGTTATCTTTTGCATTATTAATTTTATCTTTTACAGCCTGTTGTTCTTCAGCACTTGAATTTTTATATTTCCAATATGCCAATGCTCCTAAACCTACTAATGCTAAAAGGCCTTTTGTCTTATTTCCCATGATTTCTATTTTTTAATGTTAATATTAAAGTTTGATATTAGTAATCATGTAAAATGTGTGCCAAAAAATTAAATGGAATGATAAAATAATGTTAAAATTAATTGAAAACTTCAAAATTCTCACCATCAAAACTTGCATAAACCATCGTAGGATAAGAATCCTGATGATAAATATTTCCGTTTTTGTCAATGGCAATCGCACCTGCAAACCCGTCAATTGTTTTTAATTCTTCAAAAGTTTTTGTGAAAGCATTTTCCAACGACATTCCGTCGGTAACTCTTGTTACGATTTTTGTTGCAGTCGCATTGCTTACAATATCTTCACCAACTCCTGTACAGCTTACAGCGCAGAAAGAATTGGCATAATTTCCGGCAACAGTGGCAGAATCTGAAATCCTTCCCGGAATTTCAAAACCTTTTCCTCCTGTTGAAGTGGCAACGGCTAATCTTCCGTCTTTATCGATGGCAACACAACCAACAGTTCCTTTTCCGCCGTTTTGCAGTTTAGCTTCGTATTCTTTTCTTCTTTGAGGAATTTCAGTTGAAAAATTTTCGAAACCGTTTTCATTAGCATAGATTTTTGCACCATTTCCTCCTAAAACTCTGTCGTCCTCATTGATTAAATCTTTAGCAACAAAAATCGGGTTTTTTACATTCTGAATATTGATTACACCGCTTAGTTTCTGAGTTTCACCGTTCATAATGGCGGCACTCATCCGGATTACGCCATCACTTTGAATTTGTGAGCCGATTCCGGCATTGTACAATTCATCATCTTCCAGCAAAGAAACAGCATAAGCAACTGTATCAAACGCAGAATGTGATTGAAGATATTCAAAAGCCTTTTGAGCTATATTTTTTAAAGATTCCTGTTTGGCAACTTTTATTTCGTGGCTCTGATCGCTTTCCGAGAAAAATCCGCCGTGGATGATTAGTTTCATAATTTTGAAAGTTATAAAATTATAAGTGATTGATAATTATGAATTTTAGTAAAATGAAAATTTGAGTTGAAATCTACAATTCTACTTGTGTCTTACAACTCATCATTTATTATTCATAACTCATCTCGCTTGAATTATCTGTCTTGCGGAATCGGATTAAACTGAGAATTTTCGATCGTTAATGTTTTCGTCGTCAAATCATAATGATCATTCATCGACATTACGTGAACCGTTAAATTATCAATAGAAATAGGCTCTCCTAGATTAATGTTCGTAAGATTGGTGTCTTTAATAAATCTTCCGTCCACCAAAATTACAAGTCCGGAACCAACCGCGGTCATTACATCATTATGAATAAAAAGACCAGTATCTTCTCCCAAACCGATTCCCAAAGTTCTCGGATTGTTTACCACAGCCTGGAAAAGTCTTCCGATTCTTCCTCTTTGTACAAAATGGGTATCAATAATGACATTGTCAATAAGTCCTAAACCTTGCGTAGTTTTTATTTCACCTTTCAGCAAAGCTTCAGAACTGCTTCCCTGATAAATCATATTTTCAGAAGCAGCAGCAGCTCCGGCAGAAGTTCCGGAATAGATAAAATCCTGCTCCTGATATTTTAGTAAAATTGTGTCGTGAAATCTTGTTCCGCCAAGAATTGAAGTTAATCTTAACTGATCTCCTCCTGTGAACATGACAACATCTGCAGCGTTTGCTCTGGCTACAATAGCATCAGAATTAGCTTCCTCACGATTATGAACATCAAGTATATTTACATTTTTAGCACCTAAGAATTCAAATGCTTTTTTATATTCTGATCCTACAATTTGAGGTATTTGTGAAGCTGTCGTTACAATTTCAATAACGGAATCTTCTTTAAGTTTTGATTCATTGATGATCTTTCGAAGAATGCCTCTTTCAAAGAAATTAAGGTTTTTCTCTATGTTCTGATCAAAATCGGTTTCAGCAAAACTGCCCTTGTTTACAGCGCCTCCGATAACAATTAATTTTCCAACGGGTTTCATCATAGAGTGCAAATTTAAAAAATAATTAACATTTGACGAAATTCCTACCACATTTTAATTGATTGTGAGGATTTTAGAATTGTTAATAAATTTTCTCTATTTTTTAATAAATGTTTAACTGTGGTATAGTTTTTTTTAGGCTTTTACATTATCTTTGATTTTAAATGGAGTTATTGTTAACTATTAAAAATGCAAATAGATTATGAAAATTGAGAAGATACAGGCGCTGCGTGGTCCAAATATTTGGAGTATCAGAAGAAAGAAGCTGATACAGATGAGGTTGGATCTCGAAGAAATGGAAAATTTCCCTACCAACAAAATTGAAGGCTTCCGCGAAAGGATAGAAAAACTGATTCCATCTTTGTATACTCACAGATGTTCCGAAGGGGTTGAAGGCGGTTTTTTCCACCGCATAGAAACAGGAACGTGGATGGGGCACGTTATTGAACATATCGCTTTAGAAATCCAGACTTTGGCGGGAATGGATGTTGGTTTCGGAAGAACACGCGAAACAAAAACTCCGGGAATTTATAATGTAGTATTTAATTATATCGAAGAAAATGCGGGAATTTATGCAGCGGAAGAAGCGGTAAAAATTGCAGAAACTTTAATTAAAGGAGAAGAATATGACTTAAATGCCTGTATTCATAGATTAAAAGAAATCAGAGAAAGGGTTCGTCTTGGTCCTTCAACGGGAAGTATTGTTGAAGAAGCGGTTTCCAGAAGAATTCCTTGGATTCGTTTGGGTACAAACTCTTTGGTACAGCTTGGTTACGGTGTTAATCAACAAAGATTTCAGGCGACTATTACAGGGAAAACCAGCTCAATTGCCGTAGATATTGCATGTAATAAAGAGTTAACAAAAAGAATGCTTCATGATGCCGCGATTCCTGTTCCGATAGGAGATTTGATCGTAGATGAAGAAGGTTTAGGCAGTGTAATCAGAAAAATAAATTACCCTGTTGTAATTAAGCCCCTAGATGGAAATCACGGAAAAGGTTCTTCAATTAACGTTAATGATTGGGAAGCTGCAAAAATAGGATTAGAGCACGCACAGAAATACTCCAAAAAGGTAATTGTTGAAAAATATATTACGGGATATGATTTCCGTGTTTTGGTTATTAATAATAAAATGGTTGCAGCAGCAAGAAGAGTTCCTGCTCATGTTGTAGGTGACGGTGAACATAATCTTCAGCAATTAATTGAAAAAGAAAATAAAGATCCGAGAAGAGGATACGGTCACGAAAATGTCTTAACCGAGATTGAAGTAGATAAAGATACCACAGAACTTCTTGAGAAACTTCAATATACACTTGAAACTGTTCCGCACAAAGGAGAAGTTGTTTATTTGAAATCAACGGCAAATCTTTCAACAGGAGGAACTTCAATTGACGTAACAGACATGGTTCACCCGGAAAATATTACCATGGCGGAAAGGATTTCAAAAATCATTGGTCTTGATGTCTGCGGAATCGATATTATGGCAGAAAACCTTACCCAGCCTTTAAAAGAAAGTGGTGGTGCTATCATTGAAGTGAATGCTGCTCCGGGATTCAGAATGCACCTGGCTCCAAGTGAAGGATTACCAAGAAACGTTGCGGCTCCGGTGGTAGATATGTTGTATCCGCAGGGAAAACCTTTTACCATTCCGATCATTGCTGTAACAGGAACAAACGGAAAAACAACAACAACAAGATTAATTTCACATATCGTTAAAAGTAACGGTTATAGAGTAGGTTTCACTACTTCGGACGGAATCTATATTCAAAATACGATGCTGACGAAAGGAGATACAACGGGACCTCTTTCAGCTGAATTTATACTAAAAGATCCAACCGTAGAATTTGCCGTTCTGGAAACAGCAAGAGGAGGAATTCTACGTTCAGGATTAGGTTTTTCTCAATGTGATATTGGTGTTTTAACGAATATTAAAGAGGATCATTTAGGACTGAATGATATTCACAATCTGAAAGATCTTACCAAAGTAAAAAGAGTAGTTCTTGACAGTGTAAAAAAGAACGGATGGAGCGTAATGAATGCGGATGATGAATATTCTATGCGAATTGTTAATGATCTTCACTGCAATGTGGCGATTTTCAGTATGGATGAAAATAATAAGCACATTAAGAAATTTGCAAAAGAAGGAAAAATTACCTGCATTTATGAAGAAGGTTTTGTAACCATTAAAAAAGGGGACTGGAAGATAAGAATCGGTAAAGCTAAAGATTTCCCGATCACAATGGAAGGTAAAGCTAAATTCATGATTGAAAATGTTTTAGCGGCAAGTTTGGCAAGTTATCTGCAAGGTTTTGGAATTGAAGATATTTCAAATTCTTTAAGAACTTTTCTTCCGAGCGCACAGCTTACTCCAGGAAGACTGAATGTTTTTAAATTTAAAAATTTCAAAGTACTAATTGATTTCGCTCATAATCCTGCAGGGTACGAAGCGATTGAAGATTATCTTAAAAATGTAGAATCTACGAAGAAAATCGGAATCATTTCCGGGGTTGGAGACAGAAGAGATGAAGATATCAAATTATGCGGAAAAATCGCAGGCAGAATGTTTGATTATATCATCATTAGAAATGAAAAACATCTTCGTGGTAGAACTGAAGAAGAGATTAACGGATTAATTATAGACGGAATTAATGAAGCCGGAAAAGATGTAAGCTATGAAACTATTCCTAAAGAAATTGATGCTTTGAAACACGCAATGGGAATGGCAGAAGAAGGGACTTTTATCACGGCTCTAAGCGATGTTATTTCCAATGCTATTGATCTTGTACAGGAATATCAGGCAAGAGAATTGCTTGAGGATGACAAGATTTAAGCCTTAATATACATTTAAAAATAATAGAAATCCCTGAAACTAGGTGCTTTTTTAATCTAATTTCAGGGATTTTCTATTTATTGTTTTAGCCCTGACTGATATATTCACCATCTACATACCCGCCGTTGACGTAGCGAGTTGTGTCATTTGTGTGCCATGCATAAACTCCAGCTATCATGATACCTAGATCCTGCACATAATTATAGACCATATCCTGCCATTTATCAAATGGCGGCAAATGTTCCTGTAATACTAAAAATTCTTTTAAATAATCATCATGAAGCTCAAGTGCTTTCATATAGGCCTCTGTTGTGGATATTTTGTGCTCCTGTTGCAATACTTTTACAAGATTCATGGTATCCTCTTCCCTGTGAAGTTCTTTAGGTAAGGAAATAATATCATTGTGGATGCCTATCATCATGGCAGCGAGCGTATGGAAACGTTTAATATGTGGGTGTTCTAATATCTCATCGGGAAATTGGCGATATTCTTTCTGCATGGCTACATATTGACAAAAAGGATGTGCCCCGCTAGTGGCTTCCCGAATAAGAAGATAAACAGGTAGAGGCGGAATAGCATTCGCTCTGTAATAAACCCTTTCATACGAATATCCGATAAGAACATCATGTATTGTTTTTATGAATTTTTTATATAATCGCTCAGGCATTTCGCATTTTATACAATCCTGTCTTAATACCCAAAATTGATGAAATATACCATTATCGGTAGGCTCATTAGATTCGTCACCAGTAAGTAATGTCATAATACGATTGCATATTTCGTCCATTTCTTTATATGAACAACGATCCCAATAGTCATCCATCATAGCACCATTAGCGGCATAACTTGCTAGCGGACGCAATTCTGCAAGGGTTTTTAAAAAAGGACAGCCCCTCGATGCAATATCAACTAGATTATGCTTCTTGTGCTTTTCACGGGCTTCTTTGCTGTGAAAAACATATTCCCTGTCTATCCAGTCGTAATATTCTTGTCGCTGTTGTTGGAAATCGGAGTGAATAAAATCAGGAAAGGGATACTGGGGTTTTGGAAGTTGCTGCAAACCAGCATAAAATTCGTCATTTGAAATTGTTGTTTTCATAGTATTTGTTTTGTGATTAAAAGCTTATGTTAAAAATAAAAAAAAATACTGTAAATAAATCAAATTATTGTGAATTTTTAAAATATTGATAATCAAAATTTTATTTTGTGTATGTGGTATAAAAACAACAGGGAATAATTAGAAATTTAAAAATGAAAAACCCTCGATAATTTCGAAGGCGTTGTTTTATATTTTTAGATGCTTTGACAGGCTTGGCATGACATACCTAATACTAATGGGCTAATTATAAAAGTTTTTTTTGTAGCAATGTTATGCTGAGCCTGTCGAAGCATTAATATATTTTTTTAAATTATTCTTCTCCAAAAAACGCATTAGAACTCCCAATCCAAATTGCATCTTTTTTGTTGAAATCTACGTTTACCATTGCGGCTTTCGTCATTCTTCCAAGATTTTCCAATAGGATAGGCCGCTCGTCATTTTCTCTCCAAATATATAATAAACGAATTTCTGCTTTTGAAAATTCACCGTTGATATCTTCAAAAATCGGTTCGTAGGTTACTTTCCTTTGTAAAATATAATTTTCTTTATCATCAATAGCGTCGGTTATTTCTTTTGTTGGATTTAAATTAACTCCACTTCCTGCAAACGAAAATAAAGGTTTCAAAACAAAATTTTCAAGCTTCTCATTTTTCGGAAATTCATGTAAAAAATAACTTTTTGGGACAAACTGATGTTGTAAAAGTGGCAATAAAAATTTAGAAATTTTAAAGAACCAGTTTGGATGCGTAACCCAGGTTACATAAATATCTTCACGGAAATCAAATTCGGTTTTCAGGTCAGGAATTCTGTCTAATTCATCAAAAATTACTCTATTGTAAATCCTTTTGATTTCAACTAATTTATCATCGTTTTCGTAGAATAATTTTTTACCTTCTTTCTTTATTTTAGTTAAGCAAACGGTTTTTATCCCCAATAGTTTTTCAGTTAAAACAAAATCGATTGCGGTTTTTTGCTTTTCAGGATAAATTTCAAGAAGAATTACATTTTCAGGATTTTCATTGCCAAGAATTAAATCCTTCATATAATTTTTAAATTCTTCATAAGGCATTTTATTTCTAATCTCAGAAAGAAAAGGATAAACTTCGCAAAATGTATCTTCAAAAACTTTTTGAAAGGCATACAATGAAGGAAATGCCTGAAGTTCAATTAATTGAGGTTCAATTTCTCCATTCTCGCTTTTGCAGATTCCAAAATCTATGGTGAAAAAATGGGGTTGTTTGGTATCATTGGGAACTCTGCAATTATCAGGAATAGCTTTTTGTAATATTTCTTCGGGCAGAGCTTTGATCTGATCAATAATACTTTCACTGGCATCAATTAATTTAGATTCAAATTCTTTGGTCAGAAATAATGGACTTTCGGAAATTCTGAATGCAGGTTCTAAACCGCTTTTTTGTTTTAAAATTTCTTTAAACTGATTGTATTTTTCCTGTGAAAACTCCTGATTAAACTGCTTTCTATATTTTGGAATCATATTCTTATTCTTTTGTGATTTAAAAAATCGGACAATTTTTGCCCGATTTTCTTTATAAATAATTTTATATTTTAAGATGCTTCGACAGGGGCTCAGCATGACATCGCTACAAATTTAAGTCTAATAAAATAGTCAATATTAGAAATATCATCCTGAGCTTGTCGAAGCATCTGTATCAATCTAAGCTGTTACTTCAATCTGCTTCAAAACGTTTTTTTTTGCAAACTGTAAGAATCTTGGAAGAATCTGAGCCTGTGTCAGAATGATTTTGTCTTCATCATCCATTCTGTCAATTGTTTCAAGATATTTTTCCATTCCGAAATTCTCGATCATAGCTTCTTTATTTTTCTCGTCTTTCAGGTTTTCAATCATGCCTGCAGGATTAGCTTCAGGATGAAACTGAGTTCCAAAAATTTCTTCTGAAAAACGGATCGCCATTACCGCTCTTTCCAGATTGATATGAGGACGGAATTTTTCAATGGCAACGATTTTCATTCCTAATTCTTCAAAACGCTCATGATTAGGCTCAATAAATTGATAAGCTCTTGAATCTACGGCGTAAAAAGGATTCGAAAGGTTTTTTAATAAAAATTCCTGCTCGCCTTCTTCTGTTTTGTGAACCGGCATTACCCCAAAAGAATAGGATTTTCTTTTATTGATATTACCCAATTCCCAATGAATACTTGCCAATTGGAAAGAATGACAAATCAGGAATAGAAATTTTTTATCGTTACTAAATTTATTATGCTCAAAAATATCATCTAAAAACTTCGCAAATTTATCTTCCCATTCTAGTCCTTCTCTGTGAGGATCTCCGGGGCCGCCTGAAGAAATGAATATGTCAAAATCTTCAATATCCGGAATTTCATTTTTGAATCTTACATCAAAAGTTTTAATACTTACATTTTCCTCAGTGCTCTGCTGAAATGCTTCAGAAATTTCTTTTATATTTCTAAAACCTTGGTTTACATGGTTGTTATTCATATCCAGCAAAGCGATTCGAATATCTTTCATACTACATTATATTTCTTGCAAAGTTACCAAAAATATTATGAAGCATGTTCGCTATGTGTTATGCCATACTCTGTTTCTGAGATCATGTAATCTACTACTTTTGTTAAATCTCCTGTTTCTTTAAAGATCTGAAGCTGTCTGTCTGCTCCGGTTCCGTACTCCAAAATTTTCCATGCGTACTCGACTTCTTTTCTGCATCCTAATTCGTCTACAACATCATCGATAAACTCAAGAAGCTCTTTTAATAAATCAGGATAAGGAACAGACTCTTCTTTACCGAAATCAATCAAATGGGCTTCGATTCCACTTTTGGAAGCTCTCCATTTGTTTTCATTTAATAATAGTCTTCTGTAACTTCTGAAACTTAAATTCTGCTGGTGAAGCTTATAGATTTTAGCCACCAAAGCCTGCATAATTGCTGCCATACAAACAGTTTCGTCAATTCTTAAAGGCATATCGCAGATTCTGAATTCAATCGTAGGGTAGAATGGATGAACTCTTAGATCCCACCAGATTTTCTTGGCATTATCAATCGTTCCTGTTTTAACCAACAGTTCAACATAACTATCAAATTCCGCTAAAGAATTGAAATAACTTGGAATTCCGGTTCTTGGGAATTTTACAAAAATTTCCTGTCTGTAAGATTTAAACCCCGTATTTCTCCCGATCCAGAAGGGAGAGTTGGTAGACAAAGCATAAACGTGAGGAAGAAAATAACGCATGACATTCTGAATTCTCACTCCTTCTTCACGATTTGGGATTCCGATGTGAACGTGTAATCCGAAAATTAGGTTTCCACGCGCTACATCACCCATATCGTCTACGATTTTGTTGTAGCGCTCTCCGTCTGTAATCGTATTATGTTCCCAATTTGAAAACGGATGTGTTCCGCCTCCTGAAACGCGAAGACCTTGTTCATGAGCAGTATTGATAAGATGTCTTCTTAAATTCGTCAGTTCAGCTCTTGCTTCCTGAATGTTCTGGCAGATTCCTGTTTCCATTTCGATCATGGATTCGTGCATCTCGTGTTTTAAATTTTCACTTAAAACAGCTTTTCCGCCTTCAATAATTTTCGAAACATGAGAAATCAGATCTCTGCTTTCAACATCAATGATTTGATATTCTTCTTCGATTCCAATAGTAAATTGATGCATTTTTTTTCGTGTTTTTTATTTTTTATTTTACAGAGTCTTTCACGAAAGTTCCCCAAGAAATATTAGGTTTTCCCGGAACATATTCTTTAGCTTTTTCTATGGCTAATTTTGCAGAATGTTCTACAATCCATGCGAAATTTTCTTCACCTACAGAATTTCTGTCTGCATCTGGAGCAGGATTACAGAAATCAATTGCATAAGGAATTCCGTCTCTGATAGCAAATTCAACCGTGTTGAAATCATATCCAAGAGCTTCATTCATTTTAATGGTGTAATCGTGAATTGTTTTTAATAATTTTTCCAATTCTTCACCTTGAGTCTGGTGAGTTGTTGCGTATCTCAAATGATGTGCATTTCTAGGTTCATAAGGCATAATGTGGACATATTTTTGTCCAAGGCAATACACTCTGTAATAATCATCAAAAACAATTTCTTCCTGAACCATCATAACCAACTGTTCTGTTTCGCTCAGTTTATTCCAAAGATCCTCTGGATTTTCTACCCTGTAAACGCTTTTCCAGCCACCTCCGTCGTGGGGTTTCATGTAAGCAGGGAAGCCTACATACTCGAAAATATACTCCCAATCGTGAGGAAATTTTAAATTTCTGAATGATGTTTCTGTAGTATCTGTCGGTCTTTCATGAGAAGGTAACAACACTGTTTTCGGAAGTGGAATTCCCAGTTTTGACATTAATGCATTATTGAAAAACTTTTCGTCTGCACTCCACCAAAATGGGTTGTTGATTACGTAAGTTCCATTTAGAGCTGCATTTTTAAGATAAGCTCTGTAGAAAGGAACATCCTGTGAAATTCTGTCGATAATCACGGCATACCCGTAATCTGCGCCTTGTTCTAATTTGTCAATATTTACTGCTTCAGCGATGATTTCTCCACCTCCCAATTCATTTACTTTATCGATAAAAGCCCAAGGAAACGTATCTTCCATACCGAATAGAATTCCTACTTTTTTTGCCATAATTGTATGTTTTTGTTTTATTATTTGATTTTTTATTATAATTAAGTTGTTAGGAGAAAAATGCTCCGATAAATGTCGGGAAAACCATTCTCCAAAGTGGCCAGTCGTGATTGATCCATTTTCTTTCGTCATACCAGAAATCAATTCCTTTCGCTCTTAAAATATCTGCCATTTCAAGGTTTTTATCTTTACAGATGTCCTGATCTGATGTGCTTAAAACAATATGCATGTGCTTGTATTTCCATGCTTCATCGTTTTTTACAAATTCTCTCGGACAGTTAAAATAAACCAAATCATCAGAATATCCATCCATAAAATTTCTGATACTGAAAGCTCCCGAAAGACAGAAAAGATGCGAAACCACATCCGGGAATCTAAAGGCAAAATTCGCAGCATGATAACCTCCGAAGCTCGCTCCTGCAAAAGCCACACGATGTACTTTATGAATCTTTTGAATATAAGGTACAAACTCCTGAATCAAGAACTGAACATATCTTTCGTAATTTTTAATCCTTTGTTGCGGCGAAATATTATCATCATAAAAGCTCCATGCATCAATGGTCTGAATATTATAAAGTTTTACTTTTCCCTGTTCTATAAACCAATTGATGCTTCCATTCAAATGAAAATCATGGTTTTGGGTATATTGACCTTGTGAAGTCGGAAACATGATAATCGGATGACCATAATGTCCCGTAACTTCTACTTTAAGGCTCATTCCTAAAATATGTGAGTAAAAATCTGTATGCTCTATTTGCGGCATTTTTTTTCTTGTTTGGGTTTAAAATTATACTCTTGAGATTATATGAATTTAATAAATTCAATTCCTCCTAATTGATCGTTTTCAAAAATATCTAATACAATCGTTTTAAATTTTGGATGTTCCAAAACAATATTTTCTTTAAACTGCCATCTTGAACCAAGCTGATTTGCATTCGTAGAATCAACAAATTTATAATAAGCTTTGCTTTCCCACTTTCCGGGTTCAATTGGTTCTAAATTACTTATTAAATTAGATTCTTTAGTTAAATTAAATTTTATAAAATCAATAATTTCTTTAATATTAATGTCTCTGTTCATTGAAATTATGAAGTGGGTTTGCCTTTCGGGGGAAGAATATTCAGCATTTCTGCATGAATTTTTTCTGCCGCTCTGTCTAATCTTTCCTGAACAATGGTGGAATCATTTGATTTATAAACAATTCCGACATGATAATCAATCGGTAAAAATTTTACGGCTTCTTCACATTCAAATTCATTGTAATCAGGTTCTTTATCTTTAATTAAAGCTATAATTAAACCTGAATAATATCCTGTAGGTTTTGAAACTTCATAGTTTTTACCTCTCAGTAATGAATCTTCAATTTTTGCCCATTCTTTCCAGATGTTAATATTACTTGAAGCCTCAACCAAATCGGGAATATGTGCTCCTCCAACTCGTGAAGAAGTTTCCAGAAAATAATATTTTCCATTGTCTTTACTTCTGATAAATTCCGTATGAGTTGCACCGTTCATTAATCCGAAATTGGAAAGAACTTTTGAGTTAGCTTCATCAAGAGCCTTAAATTCATCCGAATATCTTCCCAATGTTTTTGTTCTGAAAACGCCACCTTCATGGGATACCTGCATTGGAGGGGCAAGATATTTTGATGCAGATGTGAAAACAATTTCTTTATTAAATGTCAAACTGTCAACATGATAAACATCACCAGGTTTAAAGCTTTCAAGAAGAAATAAATGACGTTCTTCTCCAAGGGCATTTAAAGCATCCCAAAGATCATCTTTGGAAGTAAGTTTTTTTATCCCGGAAGCCGAAGCCTCTGAACGGGGCTTTAAAACCCATGGAGCAGGAACTTTTTCAACGAAACGATTAACCTCGTCGTTATTAAAAACCGCAGTAAACTCGGGAACATTGATTCCTGAATCTTTTGCTTTTTGTCTCATAGCCAACTTATCTCTGAAGTAGCGATGTGTGGTTTGTCCCATTCCCGGAATTCGGAAAGTTTCTCTTATCAGGGCAGCTTTTTCCACGTCGTAGTCGTCTAAGGCAATTACAGCGTCTACTTTTTTGGTCTGCATCAGGTGTGAAAACCCCTGAATAAGATGATCAAGATTCCAGACAGATGGCTTTACTTCAGGCATATAGAATGTTTCATCTATTGCATGCCACGGCCAGTTTTTTTCTTTAAGATTTTCTGATGTTACTAAGATTATTTTATTACCGAGTCTTTTCATTTCATCCATGAAATCATAACCCTTGTAATAGCACGAAATACATACTATTGTTTTCTCCTCCATATAATGTTTTTTAGTTTTTGATGAACTTTCAAAAATAAAAGCTAATTTTTATTGATTATTTAATGTTAAAAATTAAAATATCATGCGCTTTTGAAAATCCTATTTCAATTATACAGAGAATTTTTGTAATAAACTAATTTTTAGTGATAATTTTCGATTAAATCTGCCAATAATTGTACTCCAAAACCGGTTGCTGCTTTTTCTTTTGCGTAGCCAACACTTCCGAAAGCAACACCTGCAATATCCAGATGTGCCCATTTTGGATGGTTTTCGATGAATTGCTCCAGGAATTTTGCTGCAACAATGCAGTCTCCGATCGGTTTCATTGAAATATTTTTCATATCTGCAACATCAGACTGGATATCGTCTTTCCAAACGTCCCAAAGTGGTAAATTCCATACTCTCTGATTGGTTTTGTCGCCGGTTTTTATTAATATATTTTTTAATTCCTCATTATTCGAAAACATAGCTCCGCAAGTATCGCCGAACATTCTCACCGAGCTTCCCGTTAAAGTAGCAAGGTCAATCAGGAAGTCTGTTTTGAAATTTTTTGCCATGTAGGAAAGTCCGTCTGCCAAAATCATCCTGCCTTCTGCATCGGTATTTAAAACTTCGATAGTTTTTCCGTTATAAGCCGTAATTACGTCACTTGGAAGGAAAGCGTTTTCAGAAATCGCATTATCGGTAATTGGTAAAATGGCAACAATATTTACAGGCAATTGCATTTCAGCAGCATAAATTAATGTTCCCAAAACAGCTGTTGCACCTCCCATATCGGATTTCATGTAGTGCATATTGTCCGGATTTTTTAATGAAATTCCACCCGTGTCAAACAAAACACATTTTCCGACCAATCCGAAAGTTTTGGCATTTTTAACGGTAGTTTTATACTCCAAAATAGTAAAAGCAGCATCATAAGCACTTCCTTGATTTACAGAAAGATAAGCACCCAAACCAAGTTCCTCACATTTTTTTCTGTTGAAAGACGTATATTTTATGTCGTATTTCTTTGCTAAATTTTTAAGATACAAACTGAAAATGTCAGGTTTTTTGAGGTTTGCAGGTTTATTAAGCCAGTCCTGACAGGCGATTTGGCCATTGCTTAAAGCCAAAGCTCTCTTACTGATATGATCTAATTTTTTCTGACTTGTATTTTCGAAATGCAGCTCAAATTTTGTATTCCAGAAAGCATGCGTTTTTTCGAAAGGGTAGTTGTAAGTTCCTATCAAAAGACCTTTTACAAATTCCTCGAATTGTTTTTCAGTCATAAAATCTGCTAAAATCAAAGTCGGGACTGCCTGTAAATTCTTCTTTTGACTTTGAGAAAATTTATTGGCAACCTGTTGGATTTCAAAATTTTGGAATGTAGACTTTCCTAAACCGATAAAGTAAGTAATCCCTTCTTCATGAGCATTTACAAAGATCTCATGTTTTTTTCCTGTGAAAAAAGTGGGAATATTTTTATTGAAATTTTTACCCGTTTTCGTCCATTCTTCTTCAGTAAATAGATGAAAGACCTGGGTGTAGTTTTTATTTTTTTTGTTGATTAATTTCATAATTTAATTTTTAATGCTTTTTTGCTGTGGTTTTACTTCCACCGGATTTTCTGTATTGTTATAGTAAAGCCATTCGATTGCTCTTGGAAACTCCTGCGACCAGTAAAATTCGCTATGGGTTCCTTCAGGATTGATGCTTGTTCTGAATTCAAAATCAAATAAATTTTTCTTTTCCCAACGTTTTAAATATTCTTCAAAAACATGAATTCTTTTTACCATTTTTGAACCTTCCTGACCGCCTCCGTACAAATAAATTTTAGTTTTAAAAGGAACCCGAAAACTCATCATCGGGAAATTATTATTGGGTTCAACCCAAAGTGAAGGAGAGAAAATCAATAATTTTGAATAGACTTCAGGATAAAGAAAGCCACTGTAAATGCTGATTAAAGCACCTAGAGAGCTTCCGCCGATTCCTGTATTGTCTCTGTCTCTTTTTGTGCGATAATGTTCGTCTACAAAAGGTTTTAGAGTGTCGGTGATGAAACGGATGTATTTTTTTCCTTCCGAACCGTTTGCAATGTTATCGTTATCAAAAATATATTCCTTAATTCTTTCTTCGCTTCCATGTTCTACGGCAATTACAATGACATCTCCACGTCCGTATTCTGCTAGAATTGAAAGTTTTTTGTCAATTTCCCAGTTTCCATATCCACTGCCTTCATTGAAAAGATTTTGAGCGTCCTGAAGATATAAAACAGGGTAGCTTTTATTGGAAACATAATAATCATACGGTAGAAGTGCCCAGACTTTTCGATAACGTTCAAGCTGAGGAATGTAAAATTCTTCTGAAATAATTTCTGCAATCGGGAAGTATTCGTCTTTGAAAGGTCCCCAATTCAGTCTCCACTTTTCAATGATATCAGAAACTTTTCCTATAGACTTGGGAACTTTTCTGTTTGGAGTGATATTTCCGTATTTGTCGAGTTCTACGTTTTCCCAGCCGCCTTTTGTGAATTTGTATTCAATAATATCTGGTAAAACCTGATCATTAATTTCAATGAAATAATTTTGAGCGTCTAATTTTGTAAGTTGATAGCCGGAATCTTTCGGATTCCAAATGTTGAAATTTCCGGTAATGTATATTGCTCTATCATCACTTTCTTCAGTATAAAGTTCAAATCTCATCAGAGGTGTTTAATAAATTCTAAACGCTAAATTTATAAAAAATCTTTTTATTTCAAATTATTTTTAAAATCATGAAAGAGTGATTAAAAAGCTCTATATTTGATAGAACCATCTTATAGAAATGGTTTAACATAATAATTATTTCAATAATATTTAACAGCTCTTGTTAATATTTTTAGTAGTTTCAAACAAAATAAAAAATTAAATTAAAACCGTGATGAATTCGGTTAAAACATATACCCTTTTTACAGATCAGGATATTTACCTTTTTAAGGAAGGTAAACATTATAAGCTGTATGATAAATTTGGCGCACATTCTACTGAAAAAGACGGTATAAAAGGTGTTTATTTCTCTGTTTGGGCTCCGAATGCAAAAAAGGTTTCGGTTATCGGAAACTTTAATAACTGGAATGATAAAGACCATATTTTATTTCCGCGATGGGATGAATCAGGTATCTGGGAAGGTTTTATTGCAGGTTTAACATGGGGAACTTTGTACAAGTACGCGATAGAAACTCCCCGGGGAGAAATTTTAGAAAAAAGTGATCCTTATGCTTTGAGTTGGGAACAAAATCTTCAGGCAGCATCAATGGTTTCAACAACCTGGTACGAGTGGAGAGATAAAAAATGGCTCGAAAACCGCTGGAAAAAAAATAGTCTTAATGCTCCGATTTCGGTGTATGAGATTCATTTGGCTTCCTGGATGAAGGAAGGAGATGACCCGAAAAAGTTTTTGAACTATCGGGATATAGCTGAAAAATTAGTTCCTTATGTGAAAGAAATGGGATTTACCCACGTAGAATTCATGCCTGTGATGGAATATCCTTATGATCCGAGTTGGGGATACCAGATTACGGGATTTTATGCGGCGACTTCACGATTTGGTTCGCCACAGGATCTAATGTTTTTGATTGATGAACTTCACAATAATGATATTGGCGTAATTTTAGATTGGGTTCCTTCACATTTTCCGGGTGATGCAAATGGTTTGCACAGATTTGACGGTTCTTATCTATATGAACATGAAGATCCGCGAAAAGGTTTTCATCCTGATTGGAAGTCCTATATTTTCAATTATGGTAGAAATGAGGTGAAGTCTTTCTTGGTTTCAAATGCCATGTTTTGGCTGGAAAGATATCATGCGGATGGATTGCGTGTAGATGCGGTAACATCCATGCTTCATCTTGATTATTCAAGGAATGAAGGCGAATGGGAACCCAATATTCATGGGGGAAATGTAAATCTTGAAGCAGAAGCGTTTTTACAGGATTTTAATACGGCTGTTTATAAAGAGTTTGGAGATAATATCATGACGATTGCAGAAGAAAGTTCGGATTTCCCGATGTTGACGAAGCCTGTTCATGATGGTGGTGTCGGTTTTGGAATGAAATGGATGATGGGCTGGATGCATGATACACTAAATTATTTTAAAGAAGAACCTCATAACAGAAAATTTCATCATCATAAACTGACTTTTGCCTCCATGTATATGTATAATGAAAATTATATGATGCCTTTGTCACACGATGAAGTAGTACACGGAAAAGCAAGTCTGATCTATAAAATGCCGGGAGATGAATGGCAGAAATTTGCCAATCTTCGTACGCTGTATGTGTATATGTTTACGCATCCGGGAGCAAAATTGCTTTTCATGGGTGATGAATTCGGACAGACCAATGAATGGAATTTTAAACAGAGTTTAGATTGGCATTTGCTGAAATATCCTGTTCATAAAGGGTTGCAGACTTTAGTTAAAGATTTAAATCATATTTACAGATACGAATCTGCTTTTTACGAAAATCAGTTTAATCCAAATGGTTTTGAATGGATTCAGGCAGATGATGCAGATAATTCCGTTTTTGTATATTTAAGGAAAGGGAAAAAGCGTGATGATGTTTTTATGGTAATTTTAAATTTAACACCACAAGCTTTAGACTATAAAATTGGTGTGAACGCAGGAACGAATTGGGAAGTGATTTTTAATTCTGATGACGAAAGATATGCAGGAAGTGGAGTGAAACCTAATGTTTTCAAAGAGCAGTATGAGGATTATATGCATCATCCGAAATCTATCAGTTTAAATTTACCTCCTCTTGCAGGAATTATTTTGAAACAGAAAAGAGATAAAAAATATAAATCACAGAGAATTAAGCAACACAAAAGATAAAAAGGAATCATGGTAGTTTATCATCTAAGTACGGAGTGTTATCCGATAGCAAAAGTGGGCGGTTTGGCAGATGTAGTCGGAGCTTTACCAAAATATCAGAACAAAATAAAAGATGTTGACGCTAAAGTCGTTATGCCTTGGTATAACAAGCCTTTCGTTTATGATCATGAGTTTGACATAGTTTTTGATGGCTTCATTCATCAGGGATTAAACATGCTTCAGGTACAGGTTTTAAAAGAGAAAACCGATGTTTTGGGATTTGAATTGTATATGGTGAAAATTCCAGGGCTTTTAGACCGTGAAAATCCTTATGGGTATCAGGATGAAAGTTTTCAGTTTTTGGCTTTTCAGCACGGTGTTTTGCATTGGCTGAGTGCAATGAAAATCCGTCCGGATGTTTTGCATTGTCATGATTATCATACAGGTTTGGTTCCTTTTATGATTGAACATTGTGGTGAATTTGAGTTTTTAAAAGGGGTAAAAACAATAGGAACCATTCATAACGGTGAATATCAGGGAATGATGAGCTGGGAAATGGCAAACTATTTGCCTTCTTTCGATCAGTACAAATGGGGTTTGATGGATTGGAACGGATTTATAAATCCTCTGGCAAGTATGATTAAATGTTCAACTGCGTTTACAACGGTTTCTCAGGGCTATCTTGAAGAGCTTTTCGTAAGTTTCAGAGGATTGGAAAGTCTGGTTCGAGATGAGTTCGGAAAAGCTTACGGAATCATTAACGGAATTGATACGGAAGTCTGGAATCCCAAAACCGATCCAATGCTTGATTTTAATTATAATATTAAAAATGCGATTGCCCAAAAGAAAAAAAATAAAGAAAAACTCTGTAAAGAATATGGTCTAAAACCTGAGCTCCCACTGTTTGCTTTTATCGGGAGATTTGCAACGGAAAAAGGAGCAGATTTTCTTCCTGATGTAGTTTGGAAAAGCATTAAACAAAGTTACGGGGCTTTAAATATCATGATTTTGGGTTCAGGAAATTCTTATATTGAAAATAAACTGAAAGAATACGATTATACTTACACCAATTTCGCATTGGATTTAGGGTATAAAGAACATCTTTCACATAAAATATATGCTTCGGCAGATTTTTTACTGATGCCTTCCAGGGTTGAACCTTGCGGATTGAATCAGATGTACTCTATGAGATACGGAACCGTTCCGATTGTAAGATATACGGGAGGTTTGAGAGATACAGTAGAGGATATTTCGACAGGTGGAGCGGGAATTAATTTTACCTATCCCGGAGTTGATGATATTATTCACGCAATGAACAGAGCATTATTAGTGTATAATCAAAAAGATGAAATGAAAAATCTCATTAATGCAAATATGAATTTTGATTTTGCATGGGAGAAATCAGCAGAAAAATATATAGCTTTATATAAGAATTAAAATGTTGAAAATACTGTCTTTCCTATTGGCATTAATGTTAACTTTTTCGTGTGAAAAGAAAGAGGGTACAATGATTCATGAAGATGGATATTATTGGTTTTTATCATACGGTTATCCTAATTTTCAAAGAATTAAATTGGAAGATGGAATTAGCGAAAAATGGAAAATAAAAACCATAAGAGTTGCAGGTTGTGTCATCACAGAAGAATTAATGGACAGTGTAAGAATTGAAAACAAAAAAACAAATGTTGCACTTCAGAAAAAATATGGTAAAAACTGGGAAAAAGATTATGAGAAAGACATCGAAGATTTTACAATGAAACAAGTGGATATTATGGATATTTTAATCACTAATAAAATGTTCAGAAAAAAACTTGCCAGTTATAATATAGAAATTGATGATGTGGAAAAGGATGCCAAAGAACTGGATAGACATGATTTTTATAAAGTAAATATTTACAAAGATTATTCTACAATTGCATTTACTGTAAATGTGGACATTAAAAACAGAACAGTAAACCTAATAAAATAAAACGCAACATAAACTTATGAATCGCAACGTTATTTCCATTGTTTTGGGAGGAGGTAGAGGAACGAGACTTTTCCCTCTTACATATTCAAGATCGAAACCGGCTGTGCCTATTGCAGGAAAATACAGATTGGTAGATATTCCTATTTCAAATTGTTTAAACTCAGGATTGAATAAAATTCTTGTTTTAACACAGTTTAATTCAGCTTCTTTAAATTCGCATATTAAGAACTCGTATCATTTTGATATTTTCAGCAAAGGTTTCGTGGATATTTTGGCTGCGGAGCAGAATGTTGAAAATGAAAGCTGGTATCAGGGAACGGCAGATGCGGTTCGTCAGTCGATGAAGCATTTGGAAAAGTATGATTATGATTATATTTTGATTCTTTCGGGAGACCAGTTGTATCAGATGGATTTCAGGGAAATGCTGGATTTTCATATTAAAAAAGGGGGCGACGTCACCATTGCAACTATTCCTGTAAATGCTAAAGATGCGACAGGTTTCGGAATTTTAAGCTCTGATGATGAAGGAAATATTACTTCATTTGTTGAAAAACCGGGTTACGATTTATTAGATGGCTTAAAATCTGAAGTTTCCGAAGAAAATAAACATGCAGGAAAAGAATATCTGGCTTCAATGGGAATTTATATTTTCACGAAAAGCATTCTTAAAAAAATGTTTGAAGAGGGAGCCGGAGATGATTTCGGAAAAGATATCATTCCAAATTCTATCGGAAAATATACAACATTAAGCTATCAGTATGAAGGATATTGGACGGATATCGGGACAATTGAATCTTTCTACGAAGCCAACTTAGATCTTTGTCAGGATTTTCCTCAGTTTAATCTTTTCTCATCGTCACCGATTTACACAAGAGCGAGAATGCTTCCGCCGTCGAAAATTAACGGTTCATATGTAAGCAAAGCTGTTTTTGGAGATGGCTGTATCATTATGGCTGATAAAATTGAAAATTCAGTCATTGGAAACAGAACCAGAATTGATAAAGGTAGTACAATCGTGAATTCTTATGTAATGGGTGCGGATTTCTATCAGGATACTACGGAAATTGTAGTTAACGACAGGAAAGGTCTGCCCAATATGGGAATCGGGAAGTATTGTTATATAGAAAAAGCAATTTTAGATAAAAACTGTTACATCGGAGATAACGTAAGAATTATCGGTGGAAAACATCTTAAAGACGGAGATTATGGAACACATTCAGTTCAGGACGGAATCATTGTTGTGAAGAAAGGTGCTATTTTGAAACCGGGAACTCATATTGGGTAATTTTAATTAAAACATAAAACAAGAGTGATCAACATATTGGTCACTCTTGTTATTTTCTATACATTTGTGCGATGCGTTTTTTTAAGATCATAGCGATATTTATTGTTTTGTTGGTTGGAGCTTATGCGGCTTCCATGTATTATTTTGTGGATGAAAGCAAAGACTTTAAGATTGAAAAGGAAGTGGATTATCCTTTGGAGAAAGTCTTTTCACAGTTCAATAATTTACAGAATTTTACCCGTTGGAATAATTTCTTTACGAGCTCTCAATCCATTGATATCGATTATTATACACCTTACGAAGGACAGGGTAGCTCCATCAGTTATGTAGATCCGAAAAACGATACAGATGGAGAAATGTTTATCCGTTACGAAAAAGTCAACAAAGGATTAAGATATCAGCTTTTTGAGGACAAAAATGAAAATCCGACTGTGGTCGAGGTCAAATTTAAAGCCATTTCAGCAGAAAAAACAAATATAACATGGGTTGTTCATACTCCGAAGTTATCGGTATTGAGAAGGGTTGAAAACTTCTGGACAGAAGACAGATTTGCAGAAAACATTGATAAAAGTATGGCCAATCTTAAAAATGTTTTAGGAAATAAAGTCGAAAAAGATAACCAGATGGCTGCAATAAAATACGACAGCCTGATGGTGGAAAAAGAAGAGGAAAAGCTGTTATTGGGAATCAACGTGAGTACTTCCAATAAAAAAGATGCACTTTACAAAAACATCGTGATGAATTATAATAAAATCTATAATTACACGACGATGGATTTAGGTAAAAAAGATGACGAATTCGGGTTTCCGATTTTGGTCACGGATGCAGATAATTATAAAGACAAAGAAGTGTCTTATTTCCTTGGAATTCCTTTATCTAAAAAGTTCGGTGTTACGGATAATAACTTTAGTTTCAGAACACAAAATCCTACACAGAATTATGTGATGTATTACAAAGGAAGTTACGAAGGAAGGGTAAAAGCAATCCAACAGCTTATCCAGAAGGCAAAAAATGATGAAATGCGTTTTGGTGATATCCGTCAGACTTTTATAGAACGCCCGATGGATGATCAGGATGTCAATATGAAGCTCTCATTATCAGTATTTAAGTAAATTGACTGAATTTATTTATTTTATAGTTTTTTTAATAGTTTAAAGGCTGTTCCAAGTCGGTTTTTTTTATTAAATTTGAGGATTAATTCTACAAACAAATTTTAATAACAGATAAACTGTAATAATGGACAGATTTTCATTCCTAAACGCAGCTCATTCTCAGTTAATTGAGGATTTATACCAACAGTACTTAAAATTCCCGGACTCTTTAGAACCATCATGGAAAGCCTTTTTTCAAGGTTTCGATTTTGCCTTGGAAAACTATGGTGATGATGATAACATCCAATATATTCAGGTTCCGGCAGCTTCTGCTCCGGTAGTGCAGCAAGCAAATCAGGCAGCTTCAAATGGTGAGGTTCCCGAGCATATCAAAAAAGAATTCAAAGTTGTAAACCTTATTGAGGCTTACAGAATGAGAGGGCATTTGTTTACAAAAACAAACCCTGTAAGAGAAAGAAGACATTATACTCCGACTTTGGACATCGAAAATTTCGGTCTTGATAAGTCAGATTTAAATACAAAATTCAATTGTGCAGTTGAAACAGGGATGAAAGGTCCTGCAACTTTACAGGAGTTAATCACGCATTTAGAAAACATTTATTGTGATTCTATTGGTGTTGAGTATATGCATATCAACAATGTAGAAGAAAAAGATTTCATCAAGCAATGGCTTCAGGTTAACGAAAACCATCCAAACCTTTCTGCAAATGAAAAAACTGAAATTTTATTAAAATTAAATCAGGCGGTAGCGTTTGAAAATTATCTTCACACAAAATTTGTTGGTCAGAAAAGATTCTCATTAGAAGGTGGTGAAACTTTGATTCCTGCATTGGATCAGTTGATCTCAAGATCTTCTCAGCTGGGCGTTGATGAGGTTGTATTAGGAATGGCTCACAGAGGTAGACTGAATGTATTGACAAATATTTTCGGTAAATCTTACAAACAGATTTTCTCGGAATTTGAAGGTAAAGAATTTGAAGAAGATGTATTCTCGGGTGACGTAAAATATCACTTAGGTTCTTCAAGAAAAATAAAAACAGCTTCTGGAGAAGAAGTTGCTATCAATTTGACTCCGAACCCTTCTCACCTTGAAACGGTTGCAGCCCTTGTAGAAGGGATCTGCCGTGCGAAAGTTGATGATAAGTATAAAGACTATTCTAAGGTTTTACCAATCATTATTCACGGTGACGGTGCATTAGCTGGTCAGGGTATCGCTTATGAAGTTGCTCAGATGATGACTTTGGAAGGATATAAAACTGGCGGTACGGTTCATATTGTTGTAAATAACCAGGTTTCATTTACAACGAACTATATGGATGCAAGATCTTCTACTTATTGTACAGATGTTGCGAAAGTTACAGAATCTCCTGTAATGCACGTAAATGCGGATGATGCAGAAGCGGTAGTTCATGCAATTCATTTTGCTGCGGATTTCAGAGCTAAATTCGGTAAAGATGTTTATATCGATTTATTAGGATACAGAAAATATGGTCACAACGAAGGTGATGAACCAAGATTTACTCAGCCTAATTTATATAAAACAATTTCTAAGCACCCGAATCCAAGAGAGATTTATAAAGATAAATTATTAAAAGACAACGTTACATCAAACGATGTGATCGCTAAAATGGAAGCCGATTTCAAAGGTCTTTTAGATAAAGATTTTGATGCTTCTAAAGAGATCGAGAAAAATGTAATGGATTTGTTCATGGCAGAAGATTGGACAAACTATCCGATCGGAAAGAGAGGAGCGGTTCAGTTGCCTGTTGATACGAAATATGACTTAGAAAAGCTTAAAGAATTGGCAATTAAAATGTCAACGCTTCCGGCTGATAAAAAGTTCCTTAATAAAATTACAAGACTTTTCGAAAACAGAATTAAAGCTATTGAAGGAAACTCTTTAGATTGGGCTCTAGGAGAATGGTTAGCTTATGCTACACTTCTTGTAGAAGGTCACAATGTGAGAATTTCAGGTGAAGATGTTGAAAGAGGTACTTTCTCTCACAGACACGCAGTTGTAAAAACTGAGGATACTGAAGAAGAATATGTGCCTTTAAAAGAGGTTTCAGAAAGCAGATTCGATGTATTCAACTCTCACCTTTCCGAATATGGTGTTCTAGGTTTCGATTATGGTTATGCGATGGCTTCTCCTAATACATTAACGATTTGGGAAGCTCAGTTCGGAGATTTCGTGAATGGTGCTCAGATTATTGTTGACCAGTATTTGGCTGCTGCAGAAGAAAAATGGAAAATTCAGGATGGTTTGGTAATGTTGTTGCCTCACGGTTCTGAAGGACAAGGAGCAGAACACTCTTCAGCCAGATTGGAAAGATTCTTAACGCTTTGTGCAAATGAAAATATGGTTGTAGCGAATATTACTTCTCCTGCAAACTATTTCCACTTGTTGAGAAGACAATTGAAATGGGCATTCAGAAAACCATTAATTGTAATGAGTCCGAAATCTTTATTAAGACATCCGAAAGTAGTTTCTCCGCTTGAAGACTTCTCAAACAAAGGATTCCAGCCAATTTTAGATGATCCTACTGCAGATCCTAAAAAAGTAGAAAAATTAGTTCTTTGTTCAGGTAAATTATACTTCGAATTATTAGCTAAAAAAGAAGAATTAAATGCTGAAAATATCGCATTGGTAAGATTCGAACAGTTGTATCCTCTTCAGACAGATGCAATCGAAGCGATCTTCGAAAAATATTCAAACAGAAAAGAAATTGTCTGGGCTCAGGAAGAACCGGAAAATATGGGAGCTTGGTCTTATATCTTAAGAAACTTCAGAGATACAGGAATTCAGGTGATTTCTCCGGTACCAAGTGGTGCTCCGGCTCCTGGAAGTCATAAAATGTTTGAGAAAAACCAAAATGCAGTGATCAACAGAGTATTCGACAGAAACGATGCGCCTGTAAAAAGACCTGTAACAGCTTAATTTAAAATAATAATCATTTAAAAAATAAAAAATACGATATGTCAGTTTTAGAAATGAAAGTTCCTTCACCGGGCGAATCAATAACAGAAGTTGAAATTGCAACTTGGCTTGTGAAAGATGGTGATTACGTAGAAAAAGATCAACCAATCGCTGAAGTAGATTCAGACAAAGCAACTCTTGAATTGCCAGCTGAAGAAAGTGGAATTATTACGTTGAAAGCAGAAGAAGGTGACGTGGTACAGGTAGGACAGGTTGTTTGTTTAATTGATATGGATGCTGCAAAACCTGCGGGTAGTGCTGCTCCTGCTGCTGAAGCTCCAAAACAAGAGGAGGCTCCGAAAGCGGCTGAACCAGCTAAACAGGAAGCTCCAAAACCTGCTGCTCAACCAGTTGCAGCTGCTGCAACTCAGACTTATGCAACAGGTGCTCCATCTCCTGCAGCTAAGAAAATTCTAGACGAAAAAGGTATCGATGCTTCTCAGGTTTCAGGATCTGGAAGAGATGGAAGAATCTCTAAATCTGACGCTGAATTAGCTGCTGTTCCTGCATTGGGAGGAAATCCTATTTCTGCTACAGGTTCTAGATCTACTACTACAACTAAACTTTCAGTTCTTAGAAGAAAAATTGCTCAGAGATTAGTTTCTGTAAAGAATGAAACGGCAATGTTAACGACTTTCAATGAAGTTGACATGTCTGAAATCTTTAGACTGAGAAAACAATATAAAGAAGAATTTGCTCAAAAGCATGGAGTAGGACTTGGTTTCATGTCTTTCTTCACAAAAGCGGTTACAAGAGCATTACAGCTGTATCCTGATGTAAATGCATCTATCGACGGAGATTTCAAAATAAACTATGATTTCTGCGATATTTCAATTGCGGTTTCAGGTCCTAAAGGATTAATGGTTCCTGTATTGAGAAATGCTGAAAATATGTCTTTCCAGAGCGTTGAAGCAAACATCAAAGATTTGGCTATCAAAGTAAGAGACGGAAAAATCACTGTTGACGAAATGACAGGGGGTACTTTCACTATTACAAACGGTGGTACTTTCGGATCTATGATGTCTACACCGATTATCAACCCTCCTCAATCTGCAATCTTGGGAATGCACAACATTATTCAAAGACCGGTTGCTGTTGACGGGCAAGTTGTAATTCGTCCAATGATGTATGTTGCAATGTCTTATGACCACAGAATTATCGACGGTAAAGAGTCTGTAGGATTCCTTGTTGCGGTAAAAGAAGCTATCGACAATCCTGTTGCTATTTTAATGGGAGGAGACGAAAGAAAAGGTCTTGGATTATAAGTTCTTAAGAAAATTATAATATAAATTTCAAATCTCGCCCCAAAAAGGCGAGATTTTTGTATTTATTTAAGAAATACTAAGATGATGTTCTCTAAAACGACCTCAAATATCAAAGTTTCAGTAATACCTGAATATGATAGTAAAAACAGTTTTCCGTCCGAAAACAGATACGTTTTTAAATATAGCATAACGATTGAAAATGTTGGAAATTTTCCTATAAAAATTCTTAAAAGAAAATGGCTGATCTTCGATGTTGGTTTTGGATATACGGAAATTATCGGTGATGGAGTGATTGGTTTAACACCTGAGATCCCTTCAAATGAAAATTTTGCTTATTTCTCGAATGTAATGCTTCGTTCCGGAGTGGGAAATATGAGCGGAAAATACTTGGTTAAAAACATGGAAACTCAGGAAAATTTTGAAATAGATATTCCTAAGTTTAATTTGTTGTCCGAAGTCTTAAGTAATTAAGGCAAAAAAGGTGGGTAGTGAGAAGGAGATTTAAAGTTTTTTAATCTTCAGCTTCATATATTCTGAAACTTCTTCATTGCTGGTGAGAAATAGTTTTTCAAAAGCAAGTAAAGAAATTTTTGCACAGACTTCCGCATCATCACCTGCTCTGTGATGGTTAAATTTAATTTGATGGTGCTCTGCTAAATGTTTTAAACCATATTTGGGTAAATAATTCCATGATTTTTTGGCTAACTGAATACTGCATAAATAGTCCAGTTTCGGAGTAAACATTCCATAATAATCCAGACATCCACGCAAAACTCCTGCATCAAAACTTGCATTGTGAGCAATCATTAAAGTTCCGTACATCATTTCTTCAACTTCGTACCAGATTTCGTCAAAAGTAGGAGAGTTTTTCACATCATCAGGAACAATTCCGTGGACATCAACATTAAATCTGCTAAAATATGGGTAACTGGGAGGTTTTATCAGCCAGGTTTTGGTTTCTACAATTTTAGAATCCTGTACAATACAAATTCCCAGCTCACAAGCAGAGTTTTTCTCATGAGTGGCGGTTTCGAAATCTAATGCACAAAAATCCATTTTAAATTAATTATGAGTTGTAATAATCTTTAAAGTAAAATTTGAATATAATTTAAGAATTATTTTCCACCTAGAAAATGTTTAAAAATCAACCATTTTGATTGGTAAAATTTATCCTTCTGATGTTTTTGTCTTAATCTCCAAGTTCCCGGAGCTTGTCCGTAAAATGCAAAATGAGCTCTTACAACTGCCCAAAGATGTGGAAAACCTTGTTTTAAACCAAAATAAATTCCTGCAATTCCATCTAAACATAATCGGAAAAAAATCAATCCAATTAGTTTAGGAAAAGATAGATTTTTCAACATCATAGAAAGATTATTTCTGATATTTAAATATGTTTTTTGAGCGTTTTGCTTATTTAAAGTTCCACCTCCGACGTGATAGACTTTAGATTTTCCAGTATAAAAAACCTTCTTTCCGGAATTGATTAACCTCCAGCAAAGATCAATTTCCTCCTGATGTGCAAAAAATCTTTCATCAAAACCTTTCTGCTCCCAAAAATCTTTTGAACGGATAAATAAACAACATCCTGAAGCCCAGAAAATCTCTGTTTCATCATCATACTGTCCTTTATCTTCTTCCAAATCGTCGAAAATTCTTCCTCTGCAATAGGGATAACCGAGATTATCGATCAAACCACCTGCAGCCCCGGCAAATTCAAAATAATTTTTATTGTTGAAGGATAAAATTTTAGGCTGAATAGCGGAAATTGCTAAATCTTTTTCAAATAAATTCAAAACAGGTTCGATCCAGTTTTCTGTAACTTCTACATCAGAGTTGAGAAGGCAGTAATATTCACTTTTAATTTCCTTTAAACCTTCATTATAACCTCCTGCAAAGCCGTAATTTTTATCATTAACGACAATTTTTACACTAGGAAATTCATTTTTCAAAAATTCAACCGAATTATCTGTTGATTGATTATCAATTACATATATTTCAGCTAATCCGGAATGTTTGATTACACTGGGAAGGAATTTTTGAAGCCAGTTTGTACCATTCCAGTTTAAAATTACAACTGCAATATTTTTAGTTTCTTCTGTCATTTATTCGCCATCATAAGTTTTAATAGCATCCTGATATTTCCATTTTCTGTGTGACCAAAGATAATTGTCAGGGTTTTTACGAATCGTATTTTCAAGTAAATGATGAAATTTTCTTACCACTTCATTTTTCACAAACTTTTCACCATCGGGATAAATTCTATGGTAATTTACCTGATAAAAACCTCTTTTTACCTTCTTCATTTCACAGTAAATGAAAATAAGATCCATTCTTGTTGCCAGTTTATCATAACCGATAAAAGCGGGTGTTTTCTGATTTAGAAATTGTAGCCCATAGTTGACATGAGAAACGTGGGGAGTCTGGTCTGCTACAAACATATAGATCGATTCACCGTCATTCTGTTTTCTGAAAATATTTAAAATAACTTCATTTGCTTCCAGTGCTTCATTTCCGAATTTATTGCGGACTTTCTTCATCTGATCTTCCCAAAAACTGCTGTTTACCCTTCTGTAAACAGGATGAGAGTTTTTTTGCGGTGTGATGGTAGCTAAAGCATTCATCCATTCCCAGTTAAAAACATGCCCAGCCATTAGAATAATATTCTTGCCTTCAGCTTTAGCTTCGTGGAATAAGTGCTGATTGATATGCTGCATTCTGACACGGGATTCCAGCTCAGAAATACTAAATGATTTTACAGTCTCAGCCAAATAATCTGAGAAATTAAGATAGAACTTTTTTCTAATTTCTTTGATTTCGTCTTCAGATTTTTCAGGAAATGAATTCTTTAAATTATTCGTGATTACATTTTTTCTATAACCCACGAGATAATAATTCAAAAAGAATATAATGTCCGAAAAAATGTATAATATTTTCAGCGGAAGCTTAGAAATCAGGTATAATATTTTGATCAGGAAATTCATAAAACAGGCAAATTTACGGATAATAAAATTATGGTTCTATTTTTGCTGATAATAACTATTATTTTTTTATTTTTATGTTATGAAAAAATTATCGTTAATAGCATTTTTGGGATTAAGTTTTTTTGCTTTTTCTCAGGAATTAAAGGATAAACCTGAAGATAGGGACAAGGATAAAACATTATTGGTAAAAGCCGATCATGCGGAACTGGATGCAAAGAAAAAAGCTGCAGAAGAAAAAGCAAAACTGCCAAAACCTTATGATGCGAAGGCTGATCCAGAAAAAGATATTCAAAATCTAATTGCAAAAGCCAAAAAGGAAAAGAAAAACATCATGATTCAGGCGGGTGGAAACTGGTGTATCTGGTGTTTAAGATTTAATCAGTATGTGCAGACAACACCGGAATTGAAGAATATTGTTGATAAAAATTACATTTATTATCATTTAAATTATTCTCCGGAAAATAAAAATGAAAAAACATTTGCAAAATATGGTAATCCGGGGGAGAAATTCGGCTATCCGGTTTTCATTGTTTTGGATAAAAACGGAAAAATGATCCATGTTCAGCAAAGTGATGTTTTGGAGGAAGGAAAAGGATACAGCCTTGAAAAAGTGAAAGAGTTCTTTAATCAATGGGCTCCTAAGAAATCATAATAGAAAAACCGGGAAATTTTCCCGGTTTTTGTTTTTAAAGGAATCTTTTGATCCAATTTAGGTTTTTCTCAAGATATGGAGGATATTTAATGTTGGGTTCTCCCCAAGTTACTTTTTCTAAAATAGCTTTTTGATGAGAAAAAGTTTCAAAACCGAATTTCCCATGATAATTTCCAATTCCGGAATTGCCAACACCGCCGAATGGAAGATTTTCATTTCCCAAATGCATCATGACATCATTGATACAGCCACCTCCAAAGGAAAGCTTCTTTGTGAAATTTTCTTTTTCTTCAGAATTATTGGTGAATAAATAAGCGGCAAGAGGTTTTTCCAGTTCTAAAATTTCATTTAAAATAAGATTAAGATTATTAAAAGAAAGCACAGGTAAAATCGGTCCGAAAATTTCTTCCTGCATCACGTCATCTTTCCAATTGATGTCCATTAAAATCGTAGGTTCGATATATAATTTTTCTTTGTTGAAATTTCCGCCAAAGTAAATTTTATTTTTATCAATTAATTTGATTAATCTTTCAAAATTCTTTTGATTAATAATTCTGGTGTAATGTTCAGAATCAGGTTGATAATTGAATTTTTTAATATAATTTCTAAGCGTTTCCAAAAATTGTTCCTGCACAGATTCTTCGACCAATAAATAATCCGGAGCGACGCAGGTCTGACCTGCATTTACAAATTTCCCCCAGACAATTCTTTTAGCAGCCACTTCAAGATTGGCATCTTTTGTAATGATCGCAGGAGATTTTCCACCTAATTCTAAAGTAACGGGAGTTAAGTTTTCTGCAGCCGCTTTGTAGACAATTTTCCCAACTTTTGAGCTTCCTGTAAAAAATATTTTGTCGAATTTTAGTTTTAAAAGTTCTGTTGTTTCATCAATTCCGCCTTCGTAAACGTATAAATATTCCGGTGGAAAATTTTCATTGATAATTTTTGCCATTGCTTTCATCGTATTTTCTGCAATTTCACTTGGTTTTAAAATACAGCAATTTCCGGCTACCAAAGCTGCAATAATAGGAGAAATCGACAATTGATAAGGATAATTCCAGGCTCCAATTACCAAAATATTTCCTAGAGGTTCAGAATGAATCCTGCTTTTTCCGATTTGATTGACAAGATTAGTTCTTACTTTTTTAGGTTTTGAAAGTGATTTTAAATTCTTTAAATAATAATTAATATCATTTAAAATAAAGGAAATCTCCGTAGTAAAAGTATCAAACTTTGATTTGCCGAAATCTTTGTAAATCGCTTCGTACAAAAGGTTTTCATTTTTAATAATTAAATCTTTGAGTTTTTCAAGGTACATTTTCCGAAATTTTATATTTTTCGTTTGCTGTGTCTTGAAAAAATCTTTTTGTTTTGTTACGATTTCCTTAATTTCCATACGATGAATTTCAGAAATTAATGCAAATTTTCTGCCTAAACTTTACATAATATTTCTGATCGCGATTTTTACAGGATGATATAATAATAAAAGCAATGCTGTAATTAATGCTAACCAAAATAATCCTGTGAAAATTTCCATATTGGAAAGCAAGATTGCCTGTGCATTAATTTTTGCTTTAAAAACCCCTATAGTCATTGATAAAGACTCATTAACCGGCATTTTTGAAATATTAGCTCCGAAAATCTGATTCCATTGTGAGTAGAAGACAGGATTGGTATCTGTTAAATTATAACTCAAAGCATCCGAATGTTTTAATGTTAAAAATAACATCAGATTTTGCATTAAGGCGTATCCGATTGCGGTTGTCCAGAAACGGGTGGTTGTTCCTAAAGCTGTTGCATTGGCAACATATTCTTCAGGCATTCCGGAAATCAAAAAGAAAACTAAAGGTGTAAATAATAAACCCTGCGCAATTCCCTGCAAAAATAAAGGCGGACAAATCGTTGAAAGGGTAGTGTCGGGATAAAAAGTGTAAGTAAACCAGGCACAATCAACTGCTAATAATAAAAATCCTGTGAAGAAAACGATTCTTGAGGAAACGCCTTTCGTTAAACAAATTCCTGATATAAAAACACCTAAAAGTGTTCCGAAAACATTCCAGTACTGAATGTCAACGATGTAATCCCACGGCCATTTCCAGACTGTTGCCATAATAATATACACATTATTTAAGCCTGAACGGATTAAGTAAAATATGAAGAATAATAACATTCCTACAATCACATTTTTGGAACTGAAAACTTCAAAATGAAAAAGTGGTCGTTTGGAATTCCTTTGTTTTAACATGAATAATCCTCCTGAAATCAAGAAAATGAAAAGACATATGATAATCGTATCCGATTCAAACCACATCAGCCTTTTTCCATAAATAATAGCATAACCTCCCGATTGCAGACAAGTCCAAAGTAAGAACCAGCTTGTGGTATCTAATTGATACAGAGGTTTTTTCGGGAAAAATCTATTTCTGTTGAAAATCGCAATTCCGATAATCAAAATAAAAATATGAAAATAAACCATCATTAAGATCATATGCTGAAAATCGTAATCCTGAATGCTTGATTTTAATAAAGAAGTTGTGATCGTTCCACCCGTTAACATGATCGTGTACATGAAAAGATAGGCGATGATTTTGGCGTGTCTGGTTTTTAATTCAGCAATAATTAACGGTAAAAAAATAGCTCCTTCCAATACCCCGAAAATTCCTTCTAAAAATCTGATCACTAAAATGATATGATAATTACTTGTGACGGACAAAAGGTAGAGAATAATAACGGAAATGGAAGACATCAGCAAAACATAATATTTTACGCTGAAATAGGCCATAAACCGCTGTATCACTAAAAGGGTAACCACAAATGTCCCATACATCAAAATCATTAAGTATTGGATGTCGTCTGAATCTACATCCATAAAAGAAGATGTGAAGGCGCTATTAGAATGTAATATCGACAACAACATCAGGTGGGGGAAAAGCGCCAGAACCAAAAGAGGCAGTTTCAGCCATTGTGGTACCCATTGATGATAAATTGTATTGTGCTGCATGATTTTTTTAAACAAAATGCGAAAAGACAAAAGGGCAAAAGATATAAAGGTAAAATGATAAACTTGCGATTCTGCCTTTTCGCTGAAAATAATTTAATTGGTTGTTTTAAATTTGGAAAAAAAGGATTTGAGAAATTTTAAATGTTTTACATAAAATCGGACGAGCGCATAAAACTCTCAAACCCTTCTACACTCAAACTCTATATTTTTTTCGCACTCACCAGAACATTCATTCCGGAAAGTAATTTTTCATTATTTTGGTTATTATCCAGAATAATTTTCACGGGAAATCTTTGTTCGATTTTTACAAAATTTCCTGTCGCATTATCCGGTTTTACTAAGGAAAACTGCGAACCGGAAGCTGGAGAAACAGAAACTATTTTTCCTTTGAATTCTACGTCAGGATAGGCATCAGCTGTGATGATGACTTCCTGTTTTTGATCGATTTGACCCAGTTGAGTTTCTTTATAATTGGCGATAATCCATCTTTCTTTGCTCACGATCTGTACCAAAGCCTGACCTTCTTTGATCAACTGACCTTCCTGAATGGTTTTCTTTCCCACCCAGCCGTCATAAGGAGCTGTAACAACTGTGTAAGAAAGAAAAAGCTTAGCATTATTCAAGCTGGCAGAACTTTGTTGGATCTGGCTTTTTACCGGAGCAACTTTTGTTTCCTGTTCATTTACACTTGCTCTTACTGCATTTTTTTGTTGTTCTAAAGCTAGAAGGTTGGCTTTTGCCTGTTCGTATGATGCTTTTACGTTTTCAAACTGCTGTTCGGTTGCAGCGTCTTCTGAAACTAAATTTTTATATCTTTTAAAATCCTGTTCAGTTCTCCAGATGTCTATTTTTGCGGAAGCAATTTTGGCATCAATGATTTTTGTATCACTAGCTTTTGTGCTTACGCCACTTTCGATAGTGTGAATATTTTCAGAATTGGCATTAAGATTAGCTTCAGCCATTTTCACCTGATTCACGAATTCACGATTATCAATGACAATCAAAGTATCGCCTTTGTGGACAAATTGATTTTCGTTAAACTTAATGGTTTTAATGAAACCTGAAACTTTGCTTGAAACAGGGGTAATATATTGTTCGATTTGCGCATCGTTTGTCGTAACATTTTTTCTGGAGAAAAGATAAAAGCTTACCATTCCGGTTATTCCGCTGATAATGAGAATCCAGGCTAATAAAGTGATTGTTTTGTTGATTCTTTTCTCCTTTCGTGTTAATTGCTTCTGTGCCATAGTTTTTACAGGTTTCCAATCGTATATTGGAGTTGATAATATTTAAGTTGTCTGTTAATTTTTACGGAAATAAGATTGGATTGAGCTTCCAGATAAGAATTATCGGCATCGATTAATTCTGTGATTAAGCTTAGCTTATTGGAATATTTTGTTTTTACAATACGGTAGTTCTCTTTCGCCTGATTAATTGCTTCTTCTGCAATTTTTACCTTTTGGTTGGTTTCTTCAAACTTCTTGTAAGCCTCATAAACATTATGTCTTATATTTTCTTCGTTTTCCTCAATCTGCAATTTTGCGAGGCTAATATTTTCCTTTGCTTCCTGCATTTTGTACTTATTTTTATAAAGACTTTCGATAGGATAGGTAAGGTTTACCCCAATCATTCCCAGTCGATACGCATAAGGTTCGGGCGGGAAAAACATCATGTTCGGATATTTTAAAAAATATTCTCCGCCTGCTGTAATTTTTGGTAAATAATTCGATTTTATAATTTTTTGGTCTAATTCTTTCAACGAAAGATTTTTGGTTGTCATTTCAACGGATTCATTTTTGTGCAAAGCGATTTCCGTTAACTCATTTACATAAGGAATTTCTGCATTTTCTGAAATCAAATCTTCTGTATCTACATGTATTTCCTGATTTTCGGGAAGTGAAAGAATAGTTTTCAGTTTATGTTCAGCAATCTGAATATCGTTATCCAGTTCTGTCCAGCTCATTTTGTGATTGGAAAGCTGTAAAGAAGTTCTTAAGACTTCATTTACGGTTACAACTCCGTTTGCTTTCAAAGCTTTTACCTGTTTGATATTTACGGAATCTTCCTTCATTTTATCATTAATTAAGCTTTGCTGTTCTTTTAAGTGATGGATTTGAAGGAAAGCGGTGATGATTTCCATGGTTAATTGTCTTTCATCCAAATGCGTTTTCAATGAAGAAATTTCGGTATTGATGGCTGCTTTTTTCTCTGTGTTTTTGATCTTTCCACCCATATAAACAGGGATCGAAGCTGAAAGCGTGAAATCATACATGCCGTTAATGATATTGTATTTTGTGGCTTTTCCGAATACGCCATTTTCCTGCTGAAAAAGATTCGTAACCTGATTGTAGCTTGTATGAAATTCAATATCCGGAAGCTTTTCCATTTTAAGATCTTTTTCTTTTGTCTCCGACATTTCATTTTTTAGATGACTGATCTGAATATTTTTGTTATTCTTAAGACCTATTTCCAAAGCCTGCTGTAAACTTAAGTGTTGATAATCGATCACTTGTGAGTGTAGCAAACCGCTTATTAAAAATAAGCACAAAATAATACATTGATATTTTTTTGCGTTAAATATCATTTTCATAATTTAATTAAAGGTTTTTTGCTGAATTGATTTTGATAGTGCAAAGTTACGAGGCGAAATATAGGACACGATTTGTGAAAACAGAAAAATATTTGCTCATTTACGCCAAAGTGAAATTTTCTTCTTACTTTTATTTCATGAATAACAGTCATTTTGGAGCAGTTGAAGAAAAAGATGCTGAATTTTATATTTATCATGTCCTGAAAGGAGATGTGAAAACTGAAAAGCATCATCACAGCTCTGCACAATTAGTTTATGCAGAGGGCGGTATTGTGCATGTTTTTACAGATCTGAAGCACTGGTATTTACCGGCAAGATGTTTTATGTGGATTCCCGCAGGAATACCACATTATATTTTTTCGACCAGCCCGAAAGTAGATTTGTACAATTTTTATTTTAAAAAAGAGGAAAATGAAAATGGCTTTTTTGATGAAATTGATATCTATTCTGTCAGTCATTTACTCAGAGAAATGATTTTATATACAAAAGACTGGGATGGAAAAATCACAAAAAATGATGATTCTAAATATTATTTTCTTAAAGCGTTAAAAGGAATTCTGCCTGAAAAAAGAGATAAGAATTTGGCATTTCCTGTTCAGCATCCTTTTCCTAATGATGAAACTTTATTAAAGGTTGCTCAGTACATTCACGCTAATCTGGAAAAACCTTTAAGCATCGAATCTACGGCGAAAGAATTCGGAATGAGTACAAGAACTTTGTCAAGGAAATTTAAAGAGATTTTAGGCATGAATTACGTTCGTTTCCTGCGGGCTTTGCGAATTACCCGTTCTTTAGAATTAATGATTGAAGGAAAGTATAATATGTATGAAATTGCAATGATGGTGGGATATAACAGTCTTTCATCATTCAGTAATATATTCAAAAAGGTGATTGGTATACCGCCGACTGAATATCAGCAGAAGTTAAAAGGAAGTGTTTAAGTAGGAGAGTTGGAGTGTTTAAGAGTTTTAAACTAAATCTTTTATAATTTCATTCACTTTGTAAAATATGCTTTAATTTAAAAAGATTGCTTCGTCGCTTCGCTCTGCGCAATGACATAAAAAAACCACTTCAAACGAAGTGGTTTTTTTATATTTTGAGAAAAATCTCTTCAATATTAAGCTTCTTCAGAAGGAGTTTCTTCTACTACTTTTGCTTTAGGAGCAGCTGGTTTAGGAGCTTCTACCGGTGCGTCAGATACGATGTCGAATTCGAAGTTGTACTCAACATTTCTGTGTAATCTGATGTTTGCAGTTACTTTACCTGTTCTCTTAATAGTGTTCCCAGGAATTTTGATATATTTCTTGTCAACAGAAACTCCAGCTTTAGCAAGAGCAGCAGAAAGATCTGCATTGTTGATAGATCCGAATAATTTGTCACCAGAACCTACTTTTGCAGGAATAGTGATAGAAGTTTTCTTCAATTGATCTACTACACCGTTTGCTGTAGCGATTAATTTAGCTTCTTCTTCTTTTCTAGCTTCCAAAGTAGCTTCAAGAGCTGCTTTATTTTTAGGTGTAGCTAAAAGAGCGATACCTTGAGGAAGTAAAAAGTTTCTAGCATAACCAGGCTTTACACTTACAGTGTCAAATTCAAGACCTAAGTTTTCTACGTCTTTTTTTAGGATAATGTCCATTGTTGTTGTCCTTTTTTAGGATTTAGATGTAGATATTAGACATTAGATATTAGACATTAAGTCTGAAATCTTTAATCTGAGATCTATGAATCTAAATTAAGTTAGAATTAAAATTATTTATTCAGCAACAAAAGAAGAGATTGCTCTCTTCTTTTATTTATTTTGTCTTATTTCAATAAGTCAGCTACGTAAGGTAGTAAAGAAAGGTGTCTTGCTCTTTTGATAGCAGCAGAAACTTTTCTTTGGTATTTTAAAGAAGTTCCAGTATATCTTCTTGGTAAGATTTTACCTTGCTCGTTTACGAACTGTAATAAGAAATCAGCATCTTTGTAATCAACGTGCTTGATTCCGAATTTTTTAAATCTACAATATTTCTTTTCAGATTTTGTATTGATATCAAGTGGAGTAAGGAATTTTACTTCAGATTCTCCTCCAGCTGAGGCTTGTTTAGCCATATCATCTATTGCCATGTCTTTGTCTTTTTTAAAATTGGGTTAATATTAAGCCTTAGCTGTTTTTACTTTAGTTCTTCTAGTGATAGCGTACTCAATAGCGTGCTTGTCTAGTTTTGTAGTCAGGTAACGGATTACTCTCTCGTCACGTTTGAATGCTAATTCTAGATCAGCAACTACACTTCCTTCACCTTTAAACTCGATTAAAGTATAGAATCCATTCTTTTTCAATTGAATTGGATAAGCTAATTTTTTCAATCCCCAGTTTTCTTTAGCAACGATTTCGCAGTTCTTTTCTTTGATAAGATCTTCAAATTTTTTCACTGCTTCCTCCACCTGTGCGTCAGATAGAACGGGAGTTAAAATGAAAACAGTTTCGTAATTGTTCATAATGTTAAATGAATTTGTTAATTATTTCGAGGTGCAAAAGTACAGTAATTTTATAAAATATACAACTTTTCATTTGAATAATTGTGGATTTTTGTATTTTCGTTTTTTCAATTTCAAAACTAAAAACTTAATTTAATACCATGAACAACAAAAGTTATATTCTACCATTATTATTTATTGGCACTTTTTGCTTTTGTCAGGACAAGATTTCCAAGAAAAACGGAGAACAGTTTGATGCAAAAATCATTGAAATCGGATCTTCAAATATTATTTATAAAGAAATGGATAATCCTGATGGTCCTACACATTCTTTAAATAAATCTGAGATTTTTCAGATAACATATAACAATGGTAAAGCTGAAGTTTTTGGAAAGTACTCTAATGTTGATGATGCTAAAAGTTTCATTATCAATAAAATAAATGAGTTTGGAATCGACAGGGAGAATGATAATCAAAGGCTTCAAGCTGAATTTGAAGGTGACAAGATTAAAATAAATTCCATCAACAAAAAAGGTCGTGTTGTAGATGAGGGCGGGATATGGGATTTAAGCAAAGTTGTGAAATTTCATAATATTTCAGCACGAAAAAATAATGTTTTTTATCTGAATATTGTGACGTATAAAATCAAAAAATCTAACTCTGAGCTTGATAAACTTGTAATTAAATTTACTGATTATGAAGCTGCCGTAGAATTATTGGAAGCAATGAAAGATTTACAAATCATGCTTAAAAAAGATTGATTTATTAAAAATTATTCCTTTTTCTCTGATCGAATTTCATTCAGAAAATTTACTTTGATCAAATCATATAAAGAATGCCTGCTTACTAAAATCGAAGCAATAGAAGAAACCATTCCCGCTAACATTAGATGAAAAATTAACGAATGTCTGTCTGTCATCTCCAAGACAATAATGGCAGATGTAAAGGGAGCTCTTGTAATTCCCGTTAAAAAAGCTACCATTCCGGCAAGAATTACAACGTTAGTTTCATTCGGGGTTAAATGAATAAATCCCGAAATCACAGAGCCTATACTTGCTCCAGCTGTCAACGCAGGTGCAAAGATTCCTCCTGCGCCACCGGAAGTGAAAGATAGGGCAGGACCCAGCATTCTTAAAATCGGGACATACCATTCTTCATGTTTTTCGGAGGTGAAAAGTACCCGTTCCATGATTTCTTTTCCGGAACCGAGAATTTCTCTGTTAATAAAGAAGGCAATAGAAGCGATGATTAAAGCACAGATTATCAGGAAAGCTACATTAGCTCTGTCGGTTTTTAATTTTCTCTTTTTCCAGTCGTTCATTTTCAACATGGTTACGGAAAGCTGGCTTGCCAAAATTCCGGAAACTCCTGCAACAAGAATTATCGGAAACATTACCATTAAAGAAACGTCATTCGTTTTCGGATAACCTAGATATAAATATGATCCAGCCAAAGTCTGAGCCGTTAAACCAGCAATAATAACCGCCGTAAATAAAGCAGTTTTAAAATAATTGATATGCGTTTTTGAAAGTTCTTCAACAGCAAATACAATTCCACCGAGAGGAGTGTTGAAAGCTGCTGCAAGTCCTGCTGCGGCGCCCGTCATAATCATGTTTTTCTTTGAAATTTTTGGCCACCAGTGAGGAAGATATTCATTCACTTTTCTGAAAACCGAACCTGCAATCTGAATCGTAGGACCTTCTCTACCTACTGCACCACCTCCAATCACTAAAATTACAGATGAAATAATTTTAAAGACGATAATTTTTAAACTTAATAAACTTCTTATTTTTGTATGCTCTTTCGGATTGGCAAGTTCTACAGCGGCCATTACTTGTGGAATTCCGCTTCCTTTTGCATTGGGAGCAAATTCTTTTACCAGCCACCAAGACAAAACAAAACCGATTGGGGCAATAATGAAAATCGTCCATAAATGCCAATCAAGAATGATATGTAACAAATTTTCACCCCACGCGAATATTTTTGCATACATCACCGCCACAAAGCCTGTAATCACCGATCCAATCCAAAAAGGAATTGCCTGAAGAAGGTTGTTCTTCAGTTGTTCGTTTCGGATATTGTCGAAAGATTTTTTGAGACTTCTTCGAAGAAGGGTGAAAATTTTCAGCATACTCAAATTTAATCTGATTTTTATTAAAATGAAAAATTAAGCATTAAATATCTTTTAAAAATTTAGAAATCTCTAGTACGCGAGGTATTGATAGTTTTTTAGGTAAACCAAAACTTAAAATATTATTTTTGACTTCAAGCTGAAAATCTTTATCAGGAAATGATTTTAGAAGTCGTCTTCTTGATTGGCTTAAAAATATTCTGGCCTGTGCTTCATTTTCCCCTAAAACATAGAAAGTTTTGCTAAATTGTGGGTCATCATTAAAATCAATGTCGAAAGTTTTAAAAAGCTCAGTGATTTTATTGGAAAAATTTTCTTTTCTAATTAAAATATCCCCAAAATCTTCATCCAATTTTTTTATTCCCCAAACTTCTAAAAATTCTTCTGTTTTATCACTATATTTTCCTTTGTAATGTACGATTCTGATGATAATGTAAAGATAAAATGAATTATTTTCACTTTTAATTAAATAGCAAATTTGAGGAACGAAATTCTGATTTTCTACAAGTGGTTTGAATAGAAACAAGGGAGAATCTTTAATGTCAATAACTGAAACATTATATATTTTGCAAAGTCTGTCATAAACTTTGAAAACTTGTTTTTTCTGTTCTTCTGAAAAAGTAAACAGCTTAACGTAGTTTATTTCTTTTGAATTAAAATTCATCTGTGTTATATAAGTTTTTAAAAATAAAGGAAATTAACTTAAACCTAAACAAAAACCTCCGAAAAAATTCGAAGGTTTATATTTTAAAGATGTTTCGACAAGCTCAACAAGACATTTGAAATCACTTATAACTTATCTTCCATCATTTATAATTATATTTCTGTGTTCAGATCCCAGTTTTGAAGGTAATCATGAACATGTTTCAGCATCATTCCACCTAAAGAACCATCTACAACTCTGTGATCGTAAGAGTGAGACATAAACATCAACTGACGGATTGCAATTACGTCACCATCTTTAGTTTCAAGAACTGCAGGCTTTTTAACAATAGCTCCGATTGCCATGATTGCAACCTGAGGTTGAGGGATAATCGGTGTTCCCATAAGATTCCCGAAGCTTCCTACGTTAGAAATTGTGTATGTTGCGCCTTGAGTATCTTCAGGTCTTAATTTTTTGTTTCTTGCTCTGTAAGCTAAATCATTGATCGCTTTTGCCAATCCTGAAAGTGATAACTGATCCGCATTTTTAATAACCGGAACAATAAGGTTTCCGTCTGGTAAAGCAGTTGCCATACCGATGTTGATATTTTTCTTTTTGATAATGTTATCCCCATTTAAAGAAACATTAATCATTGGGAAATCCTGAATCGCTTTCACAATCGCTTTTACGAAAATCGGCATGAAAGTCAATTTCTCACCTTCACGTTTTTCGAACATATCTTTGTTCTTATTTCTCCATTTTACAACGTTGGTAACGTCTGTTTCGATGAAAGAAGTCACGTGTGGAGCAATTTGTTTTGCTTTTACCATGTTTTCAGCAATGATCTTTCTCATTCTGTCCATAGGAATGATCTCGTCACCTGCTGCCACAGTAATTGTAGAAGCCGGAGCTGAAGTTGCAACCGGTTGTGGAGCAGAAGCTACTTGTTGTACAGGTGCAGCTTGCTGAACTGGCTGACTTCCTCTGTTTTTAACGTAAGCTAAAATATCTTCTTTAGTAATTCTTCCTTCTAAACCGCTTCCCTGGATAGATTTAAGTTCAGTTTCAGAAATATTTTCTTGTTGTGCAATTGATTTTACAAGTGGAGATAAGTAAAGATCTCCCGAAAATTCTGTTGAAGCAGCTACTTGCAGAGGCTGTTCAATCGTTTTTAAAGTGTCGGGATCAGGAGTTGCAGCCGAAGTTTCAGCTTTTACTTCTTCTGAAGCGGTATTTTCTCCTTCTCCTTCAATTTCTAAAATAGCAATAGCTTCACCCACTTTTGCAACTTCGTCTTTTTGTTTCAGAATCTTTACGATTTTCCCCGAAACTGGTGTCGGAACGTCTGAATCTACCTTGTCTGTTGCAATTTCTACTACGGAATCATCTTCTTTCACACTATCACCTTCGTTGAACAACCAAGTGATAATTGTCGCTTCCATAACACCTTCTCCCATGGAAGGAAGCAATAATTTGTACTCTGCCATTTTTATTTTTTAGATTTTGACAAATATATAAAAAAAAACGATTTTTTTATGAAATATTAAATTTTAGAAAAATTCGATGTAAATATTTTCTCCAACATTCAGTCCGAACAAAGATTTTGCACCGTTTTTTTTGCTCCCTTTGTAGATGGTTAACTCCAAAAGCTGACTGTCATTGAAAATTGCTGCAGACTGCCCATGGTATTCTGTCTCTCTTTCCCAATCCGATACCACTTCTGTATGGCTTGAAAAGACTCTTGAAAGACTTAAATTTCTGAATTTTATAGTAAAATTTTCGTATCCGTTGCCTGTACTTTCAAAAAAGTCTTTACTGATATTTGATATTATATTTCCGAAATTATCAATGTAATTTACCTCACCGATAATCATCTTTTCAGACTCATTATAAACCGGTTTTGGGAATAAAAGCTGTTTGGCGGTATCAATTTTTCGTCCGATGACTTCCGGAAGCCCGCCATTTGCCAAATGTACGGCTGCAGGAACAAAAACATCAGTAGAAGTAAAATTTACAATATCATCAAATCGGTTGTTTAACGTGATTTCATAAATGGCTTCAGGCTTAATATCAAAAAAAATTAAACTTAAAAGTCCGTTATCGGCCGCCAAAAAGTAATGTCCGTTTGCTTTATACAAAATATTTTTCCTGGATCTGTTATGAAAACTGTCTACAGAAATAATATGGATTGTGCCTTTGGGAAAGTATTTATATGCATTTCTTACGATATAAGACGTCTGTACAAGGTTGAAAGCCTGAATATCGTGGGTAATATCAATAATGTTAACTTTCTGATTCAGAGAAAGAATGCTCCCTTTCACAGCGGCGACTCTGTAATCCAAATTTCCGAAATCTGAAGTAAGGGTAATGATTGACATTGGTTGTTTATAGGATAATAGAATTGCAAATTTATTTAAAATAAAAAGAAAGCCCGAAATATTATGGAAAAGAATTTGATATAAATTTCAAAAAAAGCTTTAAATTTAAAATCTAAAATTAATAATAATACTGCATGTTTGAATTAACATATGATTTGGAGGATATCGATGCGAAAATCTTCTATGGAGTTAATAACCAATATTTCAATCTGATAAAATCTACTTTTCCGACCCTAAAAATTACAGGAAGAGATCACTATATTTTTGCGATGGGTAACCAGGAAGCTCTGGATATTTTTAAGCAGAAGCTTGATGATATTGTAAAATTTATTACCAAAAACAATTCTATCAACCTGAAAGACGTTGAAAATATTCTGAATATTAAAGACGAAAACGAAAAACAACTGGTTTTTGATCAGGATATTATTGTAAAAGGAGTAAACGGTAAAATAATTAAAGCCAAAACTACTAATCTTAAAAAATTAGTAAAAGAAAGCGAGAAGAAAGATATGGTTTTTGCGATCGGACCTGCGGGAACGGGGAAAACTTATACGAGTGTTGCTTTGGCAGCCAGAGCTTTAAAAGATAAACAGGTTAAAAGAATTGTTTTGACAAGACCTGCTGTGGAAGCAGGGGAGAGTCTGGGCTTTTTGCCGGGAGATCTTAAAGAAAAGCTGGATCCGTATTTACAGCCTTTGTATGATGCTCTTCGAGATATGATTCCGCATGAAAAACTGGAAGGTTTTATGGAAAAAAAGATAATCGAGGTTGCACCTTTGGCTTTTATGAGAGGTAGAACTTTGGATGATGCTTTTGTAATTTTGGATGAAGCACAAAATACAACCCATTCTCAGATGAAAATGTTTTTAACCAGAATGGGGATGAATGCAAAATTCATCATTACAGGAGATCCGACTCAGGTAGATTTGCCGCCAAAACAGCAATCGGGATTGAAGGAGGCAATGAGGATTTTAAGTGATGTGAAGGAAATCGGGTTTGTGCACCTTACGGAAGAAGATGTTGTAAGACACCCTGTTGTAAGAAAAATTATCATTGCTTATAATGATGAAGATAAAAGACAGAGAAACGATTAATTTAACCAAAAGGACTAATCATAAAAGCAGAATAATGAAAATTATTCTGCTTTTATGAATACAAAAATCTAAAATTTTGATATTTGAAAAAAAAGACTATTTTTGCGACCTAAATTTAATTAAAAAAAACTAATTTAAACATGAAAAAAATTGTACTTCTTGCAGCGGTCGCTGTAATGGGAATGAGTGTAAAGGCTCAGGAATTTCGATTTGGACCTAAAGTAGGTTTCGCAATGTCAACACTTAAAATTGATGAAAAGCAGGATAATCTTGGTAAAAGAAATATGGATCCTAAATATACTTTCTATGTAGGAGGTATGGCAGAATACAAGATCAATGATAATTTTGGTTTTCAGGCGGAAGTTTTATACTCTCCACTTGGTGCAAAAGAAAAAATTGATGGAGTAAATGCAGGAGTTGTTTTTGTGGGTGAGCAAACTAAGGTTAATTTGGGAACTCTTTTGGTGCCGATTTCAGCAAAATATTTCATCACAGAAGGTTTTTCGGTTGCTGCAGGTGCTAACTTTGGAGTTATCTTAACAGCTAAGCAAAAAACTGTAATTGGTTCTGATTTTATTAGCATGGATGTGGAAGGAGAAGATGGCTCAGGTGAAATAGATATTAAAGATGATATCAAGAAATTAAACATTGCTCCATTTGTAGGTGTAGAATATATGTTGGAAAACGGACTTTTCTTTGATGCAAGATACAGTTTAGGTGTATCTAATCTTTCTAATGACGGAAGTGGAGGAAAAGTAACAAACAGCTTCGCACAAATCGGGGTAGGGTTCAAATTCGGCGGTAACTAAAATTATTTTTACTATAAAAGGTAAAGCGGCACAAAATTTGTGTCGCTTTTTTGTATTGAATAATACCACATTTTTATTCGTATACAAAATTTTTAATTTCAATATTTAAACTTATTAAAATGAAAAAACTATTATTAGCGGGTGCTTTTGCGCTTTTAGGTATTGGTGTGCAGGCTCAGGAGGGTTTTAGATTAGGAGCTCATGTTGGTGCTCCACTAGGTGATGCTTCTGATGCTGCAAGTGTTACATTAGGTGTAGATGCTGCTTATATGTGGAATATTACTAAGGGATTAGATATCGGTGTTACGACAGGATATTCTCATTTTTTTGGAAAAGATCATGTAGATGATTTTGGTTTTGTGCCTATTGCAGCTTCCGGAAAATATAAATTCGCTAAAATTCCTCTTTTTGTAGGATTGGATTTAGGAGCGGCTATTTCAACCAGAGATTATATCAATAGTGGTTTATATGTTGCGCCAAGAGTAGGTTATCAAATGAAAAAGGCAGAATTGTATTTAGGATTCCAAAGCATCAGCAGCAAGTACAAGGATTATGGTCCTTACTGGCATGATGACAGCAGACATAATTTTGGTGCTGTTAATTTTGGTGTCAATTTTTTCCTGAACTAGAATTTTTATAAATCAAATAATCTTAACTCCGATTGCAGAATTGGAGTTTTTTTATTCAAAAATTTGTGAATAAGTCAAAAACTCTTATTTAATACGTTTTATTGTTGGAAATTGCTAATAATCATCAATGATATTAATCAGGTTAACAAATTTTAATATTAGAAGGCACCACTGTAAATTTGCAGTCAGAAAGTATTAAAATTTTTAAAAAATGAAAAAAGTATTATTAGCAGGTGCTATTGCACTTTTCGGTTTATCGAATGCTCAAATTGCTAAAGGAACTGCATATTTATCAGGATCTGTTGGGTATTCTCAAGTAGAAACTAACAACGGTAACAATAAAACAGAAAACTTCAACGTATTACCTACAGTTGGATATTTCGTAGCTCCAAACTTAGCAGTAGGTTTAGGAATCGGATACCAAACTCAGAAAGATACAAACATTGCTACAACGCAAATAGGAGGTACTACAATCGTATCTACTAACGAGGTTAAGGAACCAGCTTTCGTTGTTGCTCCTTTCGTGAGAAAATATTGGACTTTATCTGATAAATTGTTTATCTTCGGACAATTGGCAGTGCCAATGCAGTTTGGAAAAACTGAAATTGAAAACAGTACTGTAGCTACTTCAGGTTCTACAACTACTACATCTTCAACTTCTTCTGAAGCTAAATACACTCAAGTTGGTGTTACTGTAAAACCAGGTTTAGATTATTTCTTAAACAAAAACTGGTCTATCGAAGCTACAATAGGGGAGTTTGGTTATAACAACTACAAACCAAAAGATGGTGATGCTACAAACAACTACAACTTTGGTTTAAACTTATCTTCTGTAACTTTCGGAGTTAAGTATGTATTCGCAAAATAATAAACATACAATATAATGTTTATAAAAGTCCTAAGTTCACTTAGGGCTTTTTCTACTTATAAAACAATTTAAATAAATAACTATGAAAAAATTATTATTAGCAGGTGCAATCGCACTTTTTGGATTATCTAATGCTCAAATGACTAAAGGTGACTGGGTAATCAGTGGAAATACAGGTCTTGGTTTCAACGCGACAAGTTCTAAAATTAAAGCTAACGGGCAGTCTGAAGACGGACCTAAAATCAGCAGTTTTTCCGTGACTCCTTCTGTAGGTTATTTCGTAATTGATGGATTGGCTGTAGGAATTGATTTAGGATTTGATAGCAGAACAACTAAGCAGGACGGAGATAAGGTAACTGTTTCTACATTCTCTGTAATGCCAACTGCAACATATTATTTCCAGACAGGAAGCAAATTTTTTCCTTTCGTAGGTGCAGGTGTTGGCTATGCATCAAGCAAAACAAAGTATAGTCTTTCAAATTCAATTATGGATCCAATTCTTTTTGAAGGAGATAGTACAACAGACGGTTTAGCTTGGAAAGCAAAAGCGGGAGTTACTTATATGGCAACTCAGTCTTTAGGGATCAACTTAGGGGTTGGTTTTGATCAGTTTTATAACAAGGACACTTATTTTGGAACAGAAGTTAAAACAACAACAAGTAATTTCGGTGTAAATGTAGGTTTCTCTTATTTCATCAAGGCTAAAGCTCAAAAAGGAGATAAATAATTAATTTTATTTAGGCATAAAAAACAAAAATCCGACTCAATTTTGAGTCGGATTTTATATTTTAATTTAACAAAAACTTTTTGTTAGAACCATTCTTTTTGGTTTTGAACATACGTTCTGTCAAATTCTTCATCTGATTTTGTAAGATAGATAATACCTTCAATGAAGCCTACAATTCCAACAATCCCACATGTTACAATACTAAGAACCAATTGGATGATTCCGGTTTTTGTATAACCTAAGTAAAATTTGTGGATAGCAAATGTACCCAATAAGATACCTAAAAGACCTGCAACAAGCTTTTTCTCTGATTTGTAAGGTTGTTGGTTGTTGTAATTTTCTTGTTTTCCTTGAATTTCCATAATAATATTTTTTTAATCGTTTTTTTTGGTGTGTATTATTTTCCGAACATTCCGCCCATTCCAGGCATGTTTGGCATTTTGCTCATCATCTGCATCATTTGTTTTCCTTGTGGGCCTTGCATCATCTTCATCATCTTACCCATTTGGTCGAATTGCTTCATCAGTTGGTTTACATCTTCAACTTTTCTGCCTGCACCTTTCGCAATTCTGCTTTTTCTTTGAGTATTGATAATAGAAGGTCTTCTTCTTTCATCCGGAGTCATAGAATAAATAATCGCTTCAATATGTTTAAAGGCATCATCGCTTATTTCAACATCTTTGATCGCTTTTCCAACTCCCGGAATCATCCCCATCAAATCCTTCATGTTACCCATTTTCTTGATTTGGTTGATCTGTTTTAAGAAATCATCAAAACCAAACTCGTTTTTAGCGATTTTCTTGTGAAGTTTTTTTGCTTCTTCTTCGTCAAACTGCTCCTGAGCTCTTTCTACTAGGGAAACAACGTCTCCCATTCCCAAGATTCTGTCTGCCATCCTTTCAGGGTAGAAAAGATCCAAAGCTTCCATTTTCTCACCTGTAGAAATGAATTTGATTGGTTTTTCAACTACGGAACGAATCGTTAAGGCAGCTCCACCTCGTGTGTCACCGTCTAATTTTGTTAAAACAACTCCGTCAAAATTTAAAGCTTCATTGAACGCTTTTGCTGTGTTTACAGCATCCTGACCTGTCATTGAGTCAACAACGAATAGTGTTTCATCCGGTTTAATGAAATAATGAACCGATTTAATCTCATTCATCATCTGCTCATCAATCGCCAAACGACCTGCTGTATCCACGATCACGACATCATGACCGTTTGATTTTGCAAAAGCAATCGCATTTTCAGCAATCGTAGAAGGATTTGTAGAACCTTCTTCCGTGAAAACAGGAACCCCGATTTGCCCGCCTAAAACTTTAAGCTGATCAATCGCAGCAGGACGATAAACGTCGCAAGCTACCAAAAGAGGTTTTTTATTTCTTTTTGTTTTTAAATAATTAGCCAGTTTTCCGGAGAAAGTAGTCTTACCAGAACCTTGAAGACCTGCAATAAGAATTACAGATGGTTTTCCTGAAAGGTTAATTCCTTCCTGAGAACCTCCCATTAGATCTACTAATTCATCATGAACAATTTTCGTCATCAACTGTCCCGGAGTAAGCGAAGTAAGAACGTTTTTTCCCAATGCCTTATCCTGAACTCTTTTCGTAAGATCTTTTGCAACTTTATAATTAACATCGGCATCTACCAATGCTCTACGAATCTCTTTTACGGTTTCCGCAACATTGATTTCCGTGATTTTTCCTCTTCCGGAAATATTATGAAGCGCTTTGTCTAATTTATCCTGTAAACTATTAAACATATGTATTGTAAATTATAGGTCTGCAAAAATAGTGATTTTTTGGTATAATTAAAGACTTCAACACGTAATATTATATATAAGGTATAAATTCTTTGAGATGATAAAAATCAAATCATATAAAAATACGATAGAAAAAGTCTATTTTTGCGATAAATTAAAATAAGCCTAATAGATGTTAGGTAAAAATAAATTTAGTAATGAAGGTTAATCCAAATATTCTGGTTACAATAGTATTCTTTTTAACATTTCTGATTCATTTTTCTTTGTGGAAATTTGTTTTTCATTTGGATGAAATTGTAATCGTGAAATTTTATTTATTCTTAAGCGTCATGTTTATGATGATGATCACTCTTATTATATTAATTAATAAAGTAGTGCCGGAATTTTTAGGTCTGTCTGTAATTGGCTTGATCCTTTTAAAATTCGGTTTGATGTATTTAATTAGAAAGAAATTAAACTTTGAAGCGATTCCTAACTATAAGTTTCACTTTATAATACCATATTTTGTCCTGACAACACTGCTTACATACTATGCAATTAAGCTGATTAATCATGACAAAAAACAGGAAAATTAATTATTGAAACTAGAAAAAAAATTATATTTTTGCACAACGAAAAAAACCTATCAATGTTTAAGAAATTCGCAGTTTTATTCTACAGTATTTTTGTATTAAACTTAGTGTCTGCACAGCACGGTGAGGCTACTGCTGAGGCGGTTCCAGCTACAGAGCTTTCAGAGAAAGACAAAGTAAGTAAAGAAAACAAAGAGTTCATAGATCATCACTTGTTGGATGCTCACGATTTTACATTAATGGTTGACAAAGAAGGTCACCACATCGGTTTCCCTCTTCCGGTTATTTTTTATGATAACGGTTTTCGCTCTTTCATGAGTAACAAAGAAGGGTTCATGCATGGTGAAACAACTGAAGTTGACGGATCTTTCTATAAATTACACCACGAGAAAATCTATAAGACTGACGCTGCTGGAACTTTAGCATTTGATAAAGAAGGTCACGTAACTTCAGAAAAAGTGTTAGACTTATCAATTACGAAGAGTGTACTTATTCTTATCTTAGTTTCGATCTTCATGTTGATATTGTTTACGGGAATGGCTAAATCTTACAAAAAATCTCAGGTTCCTACAGGTGCTACTAAATTTTTAGAGCCTCTTGTAATTTTCGTAAGAGATGAGATCGCTATCCCGAATATCGGACATAAATATAAAAGATTTATCGGTTATTTATTAACAGTATTTTTCTTCATCTTATTTTTAAACGTATTAGGATTAATGCCTTTCGGAATTAATGTTACAGGTAATATTACAATGACATTCTTCTTGGCTATCCTTACTTATCTAATTACTACATTTTCTGCAAATAAAGATTATTGGAAACACATCTTCTGGATGCCGGGAGTACCTGTGCCAATGAAATTGATCATGTTGCCAATCGAATTATTAGGAACTATTACCAAGCCTTTCGCATTGATGATCCGTCTTTTTGCAAACATGACTGCAGGACATATCGTAGTAATGAGTTTGATCGGATTAATTTATGTATTTAAGAATTTTGCAGCAGGAGTTGCATTCCCATTCTTAACATTGGTAATCTATTTATTGGAAGTATTGGTAGCATTCTTACAGGCTTATATCTTTACAATGTTATCAGCATTGTTCATCGGAATGGCTGTACAGGAGCATGAGCACGAACACCATGCTGCTCACTAATCATTAGATTTAAAATATTAAAAAGAAACAAATTTTTAAAATTATATATTATGGAAATCCCTAAAATTGTAGGTGCTGGTATCGTAGTACTAGGTGTAGGTATCGGTCTTGGTAAAATCGGAGCTGCTGCTCTTGAAGCTATCGCTAGACAACCTGAACAATCTGGAAAAATCCAAACAGCTATGCTTATCGCTGCTGCCCTTGTAGAAGGTGTTGCGTTTGCTGCTTTATTCGCAGTAAACTAATTAAAACTAAAACCACTATCCGTAACGGTTGGTTACAGATAGTGGTTATTTAAGAAAAAAAGTAATAATTATTTATACATTAATATAATGGAATTAATTCATCAGTTTTCATCAGGATTATTTATTATTCAGTCTGTTATTTTTCTAGCTCTGTTATTTTTGCTAGGTAAATTTGCTTGGAAACCTATTTTAAAATCTATTAATGATAGAGAAACTTCTATTGTTGACGCTCTTAATCAGGCTACATTGGCTAGAAAAGAGATGGAAACTTTAAAAGAGGATAACGAAAGAATCATTCGTGAAGCAAAAATTGAAAGAGATGCTATCCTTAAAGAAGCTAGAGAAATTAAAGATAGAATCGTAGGTGAAGCTAAAGATGCTGCTAAATCTGAAGGAGATAAATTGATCGAAGCTGCTAAACAAACTATCAATGCTGAGAAAAATGCTGCAATGGCAGATATTAAAACTCAAATTGGTGCTTTGTCTGTAAATATTGCAGAATCTATCTTGCAGCAAAAGCTTGATAATAGCGAAGCTCAAAACGAATTAGTTCAAAATTATTTAAATAAATCAAACCTTAACTAATAATGCTTACATCTAAAGTAGCTAAAAGATACGCACAAGGTTTACTTGATTTTACTAATGAATCAGGGCAAACGGCTACTGTATTTTCTGAAATGAAAGATGTAGTAAAGATTATGGGAGAATCTCAGGATTTAAACAAATTTTTCCTTACACCGTACATCGATTCTAAAAAGAAGGTAGAAGTAGCAAGCCAGATTTTTAAAGGTTTATCACAGTCGTCTCAAAATTTGATTACTTTGGTTATCAAACACGGTCGTGAAAATCAGTTAAAAAATATCGCTCAGGAATTTATCAACAAAGTTGAAGATATCAATGGAGTACAGAGGATTACTCTTACGACAGCGACTCAGCTTTCAAAGGAAAATCTTGATCAGATTTTAAGATCTACCAACTTGGTTAATGCAAACTCAAACTTTGATCTAAAAGTGAATGTAAAACCTGAAATTTTAGGTGGATACATTCTAAGAGTTGGAGACCAACAGATAGACGCTTCTGTAAAATCTAAACTTAACAGTATTAAAAAAGATTTTCAATTAAACTAATAACACACAAGGATGAAAAAAGTTTTATTTGGTTTTTTACTGATAGCTTCTTGTTTTACTTTTGGACAAAAGGTGAAATATAAAAAAGATTTAGCTATCGTAGATGGAAAAGATTTTGTAATTGTAAAGAAAGATGCAACTTCAGATGATAATTATGTAATTTCTTCTCTTAAAGGTGATGATCTATTTTATCTTAAACTAAATCATTATTTAGATTCAAAATTTATTGATAGAGATAATCCGCAAGGTAAAGTTCACTATTTTGAAGTATATTCACCAGATCTTAATACTACTTATTTCGAGTATGCTTTTAATTTCTGTTTCATGTGCAGATATACTGAAGGTTTTGTAAAAACTATTTATAATGCTAAAGTAATAAATGAAGACGGAAGTGTAAATATGGATAAACTACAATTACTTTCAAAAAAGATGGGATTTGAATTCTCAAAAAAGAGAGACGAATTACAAAACTCCAATGGAACAAATACAGTTATCATCCAAGATTCGAGACCAAGAAACGGTGTAAATATTAGTATTGGAAGATAAAAATTATTTTAAAAAAGAAAAAACAACCATACAATGGCAGAAATAAATCCGGCAGAAGTATCTGCGATCTTAAAACAGCAATTGGCCAACTTCGATACTCAATCAAACGTTGAGGAAGTAGGTACAGTTTTAACCATCGGTGATGGTATTGCTCGTGTATACGGGTTAGAAAACGTACAATACGGAGAGTTGGTGAAATTTTCTAGTGATGTAGAAGGTATTGTACTAAACCTTGAAGAAGACAACGTAGGTGTTGCTCTACTTGGTGAAAGTAAATTAGTAAAAGAAGGAGACACAGTAAGAAGAACAAACAGAATTTCTTCTATCAAAGTAGGAGAAGGAATGTTAGGCAGAGTAGTTGATACTCTTGGTAACCCTATCGATGGTAAAGGTCCTATTACTGGGGATTTATACGAAATGCCATTGGAAAGAAAAGCTCCTGGGGTTATCTACAGACAGCCTGTAACTGAACCTTTACAAACAGGTATCGTTGCAATCGACTCTATGATCCCTGTAGGAAGAGGACAAAGAGAGCTTATCATTGGTGACAGACAAACAGGTAAAACTACTGTTGCGATTGATACCATTATCAACCAAAGAGAATTTTTTGATGCAGGAAACCCTGTATATTGTATATATGTTGCTATCGGTCAGAAAGCTTCTACTGTAGCACAAATTGTTAAAACTCTTTCTGATAAAGGAGCTTTAGCATATACTGTAATCGTTGCTGCTAACGCATCAGATCCAGTTCCAATGCAGGTTTATTCTGCAATGGCAGGTGCATCTATCGGTGAGTTCTTCAGAGACTCTGGTAGACCGGCATTGATCGTTTATGATGATTTATCTAAACAAGCGGTTGCTTACCGTGAGCTTTCTCTACTATTGAGAAGACCACCGGGACGTGAGGCTTATCCTGGAGACGTTTTCTATCTTCACTCAAGATTATTGGAAAGAGCTGCGAAAGTTATCGCTGATGACAATATCGCAAGCCAAATGAACGATTTACCTGAGTCTTTAAGACCAATCGTGAAAGGTGGTGGTTCATTAACTGCACTTCCTATTATTGAAACTCAGGCGGGTGACGTTTCTGCGTATATTCCGACTAACGTAATCTCTATTACTGACGGACAGATCTTCTTGGAGTCTGATCTATTCAACTCAGGGGTTCGTCCGGCGATCAACGTGGGTATCTCTGTATCGAGAGTAGGAGGTAACGCTCAGATCAAATCAATGAAAAAGGTTTCTGGTACTCTTAAATTAGACCAGGCTCAATATAAAGAATTAGAAGCGTTTGCTAAATTCGGTTCAGACCTTGATGCTTCAACTTTAGCGGTTATCTCTAAAGGTGAAAGAAACGTTGAGATTCTTAAGCAGCCGGTAAACTCTCCACTTCCTGTAGACAGCCAAGTGGCAATGATCTACGCTGGAACCGAGAACTTACTAAGAAACGTTCCTATCAGAAAAGTAAAAGAATTCCAAATCGAGTATATCGAGTTCTTAAGATCTAAGCACCCTGAAACTATGGCTGCAATTAAGGCTGGGAAAATCGATGATTCTATCACTGGTGTTCTTAAGCAGGCTGCTAACGATTTAGCTGCAAAATATAACTAAAAATTAGTTGATGGTTTTTGGTTGATAGTTGACAGAATTTTCTAAAACTAGCAACCAACAACCGACAACCAACAACTAACCAAATATGGCAAACTTAAAAGAAATACGAGGAAGAATCAGTTCAATTTCATCTACGATGCAAATTACACGTGCTATGAAAATGGTTTCCGCTGCGAAACTTAAAAAAGCACAGGATGCAATCGTAATGTTAAGACCTTATTCTGAAAAACTACAGGAGATCATCCAGAATGTAAATTCTAGTTCAGATCCTGATCAGGTTTCTATTTATGCTCAGAAAAGAGAAGTTAAAAGAGTGCTTTTCATTGCTGTAACTTCAAACAGAGGTTTGGCAGGTGCTTTCAACTCATCTATTGTAAAAGAGCTTAATATTCAGTTTCAGAACAATGCTCAATACGAGGTTGAAGTTCTTTCAATAGGTAAAAAAGCTTACGATGCTGTAAGAAAAACTCGTACAGTTTATTCAAATGAAAGCGCCGTTTTTGATAATCTGAATTTTGATACAGTTGCTAATGTTACTGAAGCAGTAATGACTAGCTTCAAAGAGGGAAAATTTGACGAAGTTTATGTGATTTACAATAAATTTGTTAATGCTGCTACTCAGGAAGTTACTACAGAACAACTTCTTCCTATCACTATGGCTGAAGTTGATGCTACACAGCCTCAGGTAGAAACAGATTATATTTTTGAGCCAAACAGAGCAGAAATCTTAGATAATTTGATTCCTAAATCTATTAAAACTCAGGTTTTTAAAGCTGTTTTAGACTCTGTAGCGTCTGAGCACGGTGCGAGAATGACAGCAATGCATAAAGCAACTGATAACGCACAGGAGCTGAAGAATGACTTGGTTATCTTCTACAACAAAGCAAGACAGGCTGCCATTACAAACGAAATCTTGGAGATCGTTTCCGGAGCAGAAGCTTTGAAAAATTCATAAAGAATTATTTTTAACATAATATTAAAGCATCGATATACTCGATGCTTTTTTTGTTATTTTTATTTTATATATCTTTGTAGCAATAAATTTATAATTTCTAAATGGACTCGGACATAGTCAGGCTTTTGCTAGCCTTATTTCTTGTATTATTAAATGGCTTTTTCGTAGCCGCAGAATTTTCAATTGTTAAAGTTCGTTATTCACAAATCCAGTTAAAAGCAGCCGAAGGTAACTCTATGGCAAAGCAGGCAGAACACATCATCAAGCATCTTGATGAATATCTTTCTGCAACACAACTTGGGATTACTTTGGCATCTCTTGCCCTTGGTTGGGTGGGAGAAAGTGCTCTTCATCACGTAGTTGAAAGTATTTTCAGCTCTTTGAGTATTGATTTGACTCAAGCAACGATTACCACAATTTCGGTGGTGACAAGCTTTGTATTAATTACTGTTATGCATATTGTATTTGGTGAACTTATTCCTAAATCGATAGCGATCAGAAAATCAGAAGCAACTACAATGGCAACGGCAGTTCCATTGAGAGTTTTTTATACGGTCTTCAAACCGTTTATATGGTTGATGAATCTAATGTCGAATACATTTTTAAGATTAATAAAAATACATCCGGCTTCCGAACAGGAAATTCATTCGACAGAAGAACTTCAGCTATTGGTAAAACAAAGTGCTGACAGTGGAGAAATTGAGGAAGAAAACTATGAGATCATTAAAAATGCGTTTGATTTTACAGATCACTCGGCAAAACAGATCATGGTTCCCCGTCAGAACATCACATCGATTGATTTCGAAGAAGATATTAACGAAATCATCAATAAAATAATGGATAGCGGTTATTCCCGTATTCCGGTTTATGTTGATTCTATTGATAATGTGATTGGTATTTTATATACAAAAGAAATTATCCGGGAATTCGTCAGAAGAAAAGGAGAGATAAATCATGAGGATTTAAAAGAGTTAATGCGTGATGCCTTTTTTGTGGTTGGAAGCAAGAAAATTTCAGATCTATTAAAAATTTTCCAACAAAAGAAACAGCATTTGGCAATTGTAATTGATGAGTTTGGTGGTACGGAAGGTATTATCACTCTTGAAGATATTTTGGAAGAATTGGTAGGAGAAATTCAGGATGAAGAGGATGATGAAGAAAAAATTGTTGATAAAATAGGGCACAATACCTATTGGGTTCAGGCAACGCAGCCGCTGGATGAGATCAATGAGTTTTTACCTAAAAAATTAACTGTCTCAGAAGAAAGCGAGTACAATTCATTAGCAGGTTTCATTCTTCATGCTTTAGAAGATATTCCCGAAGAAAACCAGGAATTTGACCTTGAAAATTATCATTTTAAGATTTTAAAAATGAATAATAAAAGCGTAGAACTTGTAGAATTGGTTTACGACGAACCAAATATGATCAATGATCTTGCAGACAAAATAGGAGAAGTTTAATAAGTCTTAAACAATATTACAATGATTTTTTATAACAGTATAAAAGATTACGAAGATCCGAAGCGTCAGTATGAAGAAGAAGTTCTTGTTTTAGACGATACGGATGAAATTTACAAATTGGTATTACATAACGATGATATACATACCTTTGATTATGTGATTGATTCTTTAATAGAGATTTGTAAGCATACCTTAGAACAGGCCGAACAATGTACGATGTTGGTACACTACAAAGGCAAATGCACGGTAAAAACAGGCTCGATTGATATTCTGAAACCAATGCATGAAAAATTAATTTCAAGGCAATTAACAAGCGAAATAGTATAATTCAAAGCTCCGACAATAGTTGGAGCTTTTTATTTTTTAAACAGTTTTAGTTTTAATGTTTTTTTAATTTATGTTAATATTCCACTAATGTTTATTATATTAGCATCATTAACATCAAAAAAACAATAATCATGAAATTGAAAATTAATTCTTTGCTTCTTGGATGTGTATTGTCATGTTCTGCACTGATGGGGCAGGAATCATCTTTTGAAACACCCGCCAGAAGATGGATTACAGAAAATTCGAGAAATCTGGGTGTTCAGAATTTTAGCCGGTTTAAATTAAATTTTGTAAGAAAAGGAAGCTCAGGAGAAACATTACGTTTTCAGCAGATGATGAAAGATGTTCCTGTTTTCCAGTCTGAGCTTGTTGTTCATTTTAATAAAAATGGAGGGATATCTTATACTTCTACCGAAAGTTTTAAAAAAGATATAAAAGAGATTAGTGTAATTCCTTCGTTTGCCGCGTCTGATGCCCTTACAAAAGCTCACCAAGCTTCCCATACGAAAGGGAGAATTACCCGTGAAGATAATAAACTGTATGTATACCTTACAGATTCGGGAGACACAAAATTGGTTTATCGTGTTTTAACGAGTTCTTTCAAAAATCCCGGAAGTTGGGAGACAATCATAGATGCACAAACTGGTGAGGTAATAAGCGTTAAAGATGTGGCTTATTACTATAAAGAAAAAGAAAGAAACCCTGTTAATCAGGAAAAGAAATCAAATAAAAAGAATACTAAAGCTAAAAAGGTTTTAGTTTCAGGAAGTGGATATATTTTCAATCCGGATCCGCTTTCTAAAATGCAGGTTGCTTATGCAGGACAATATGTGGATAATAATGACGCCACGAATGCAAGTTTAGACGCTGCCAGAACGCTGGTTACAATTCCTGAGTTGGATTTAATAGCCGGGGTTTATAAGTTAAAAGGTTCCTATGCGGAGATCAAAGATCTTGAAACACCGTCAACTGGTCTTTTTACACAAGCAACCAATCAGTTTTTATTTAATAGAAACGATCAGGGATTTGAAGCTGTAAACGCTTACTGGCATATTGATAACAGCTTACGTTATATTAATGAAACATTGAGCATTGATTGCAAACCATTAACCAATGCAGGAATTTTATGGTTTGACCCTCACGGTTTGGATGGTGATGATAACTCTTATTATACCAACGGACAGCTTGTTTTTGGAGAAGGTGGAGTAGATGATGCTGAAGATGCCGATGTTGTTTTGCATGAATTGGGACACGGAATCCACGATTGGCTTACCAACGGAAGTTTATCCCAAGTTCAGGGATTAAGCGAAGGCTGTGGAGATTATTGGGCACAATCATATAGCAGAAGCCTTAATCAGTGGGTTACATCTGCGCCGGCTTACAACTGGATGTTCAGTTGGGACGGGCACAATGAATATTGGGCAGGGAGAATTACCAATTATACGGTTTTATATCCTGGTTCCGGAGCAATCCATACAAGAGGGCAGATTTGGGCATCCGCTCTTATGAGAATTTATGATAAAATAGGGAGAGCAAAGACTGATAGAGCATTTTTAGAAGGATTGAGCATGACTGATTCAGCTACAAACCAACAAAGCGCAGCTATCGCCGTAAGACAGGCTGCAATTGATATGTTGGGAACATTTGGATTTAATTGTTCAGATATTACCCAGATGACACAGGAATTTACAGCAGCAGGTTACGTTTTGCCAGCTTATACCTGTATTTTAGCTGTTGAGGAAACATCTAAAAAAGATATCGTCGCTGTTTATCCCAATCCTGTTTCTGATATTTTAAATATTTCCATGAAAATAAATAAAGAAGAAAAAGCAGAAATCTACAACATGGAAGGAAGAAAAGTGATGGAAACAACAATTGGAAACGGAAGAAATACAGTTAATGTCTCACATCTACAGCTTGGAGATTATATTTTAAGAATAAAAGGCTTGGAAATCTCTACAAAATTTATTAAAAAATAAAATTCAATTGAAATATTAAATCCGGTGTTTATGCATCGGATTTTTTCTTGAGAAATTCAGCTTTCATTATTTTATTTGCATTCAACTAAAATAGTATATTTGTAAAAACTATAAAGAAACAAAAAAGAATGCTTGTAATAGGAATTGCAGGAGGTACAGGATCCGGCAAAACTACGGTTGTTGATAAAATACTTCAACAGCTTGATATCGAAGGAATGAATATCCTTTCTCAGGATAATTATTATCATGATAATCATAATCTTACGCTTACAGAAAGAGAAGCTTTAAATTATGATCATCCAAAATCCATCGATTTTGATTTGCTGATACAGCATGTAAAAGCTTTAAAAAATAATGAGCCGATTGAACAGCCGATTTACAGCTTTGTAACACATGGACGAACCGGAGATCATGTAACTGTAGAACCTAGAAATGTATTGGTGGTAGAAGGAATTTTAGTTCTTACCAACAAAGAATTATTAAAAGAGTTTGACTTAAAAGTGTTTGTACATGCAGATTCCGATGAAAGATTGATCCGAAGAATCAGAAGAGATACTCAGGACAGAGGAAGGGATTTGGGAGAAGTTTTACACCGTTATCAGACGACTTTGAAACCGATGCATCAGGAATTTATCGAGCCTTCCAAAAATGAAGCGGATCTTATTATTCCCAACATGAGGCAGAATTCCGTAGCGATTGATTTTTTAACTACTGTTATTAAAAATTCGTTGAGAAAACATTAAAAATGAAAGAAAACAAACTTATTAAAGACATCCAGCCAAAGTCTGAAACTTTTAAAGTTATTCAAAAATATGTTTTGAATAAATACACCATTACGATCTGTATGTTTCTGGTCTGGATGATTTTCTTTGATAAAACTTCGTTTTTGGTAATTAATGAACTGAATGGTGAGATTAACAAATACGAAGAACAGCTTCAATATTATAAAACGGAATACGAAAAGAACGATACGTTTTATAAAAAATTGATGAATAATAAATCTGAAAAAGAAAAATACGCAAGAGAAAATTATTTTATGAAAAAACCGGATGAAGAGATTTTCATTCTGGTAGTTGACAGCACAAATGTTGATAAGAAATAACGTTCATAATTAATAACTCTAAAACTTCATAATTCTACACTGAATGTCAAATAATACATTTCCAAACTGGGAAAATTTAGTAAAAAAACAACTTAAAACCGAGGATATTTATTCCATTCTGAAAAAAGAAAATTTGGAAGGAATTGATGTAAAGCCTTTTTATAACTCGGTTCAGAAACCCTTGGTAAACCTGCCGAAAATTGAAGAAAGTACTCATTTGGTAGCAAGATATCATGAAAGTTTGGAAGAAGATGTTTTTGCATTTATTTTGGATCATAATGTAGAAAATCTGGAACAGAAGACAATTTTCGTTAATAATGTAGATTTAGCAGGACATATCAGTCCGAAAGAAGAAGATCAATATTTTTCGTTAATTGATGTTTTTGATGAAAAAGAAGCTCTAATTAATGATCAATTGGTGAAAGAGTTATTAGCAAAAGAATTTAAAAGAAATATTTGCGTAGATATTTCTCTTCATCAGAATGCCGGAGCTGCAATTTACCAGCAATTAGGAATTGCTTTGGCAAAAACTAAAGAACTGGTTGAACTTTATGGTTCTGAAATTTTAAATAAACTGATTTTCAAAATTGCTGTCGGAGGAAATTATTTCTTTGAAATGGCAAAATTAAGAGCTTTTAAAATAGTTTTCAATCAACTTTCAAAAGAATATAATTTAGACGAAATTCCATATATTTTTGCAGAAACTTCGTTAAGAAATAAAGCCATTTCTGATAGTGAAAATAACCTGATCCGTTCAACCTTAGAGCTTGCTTCTGCAATGATTGGAGGTGCTGATGCCGTTTTCAGTAATAATTACCTGGTTGACAGAAGTACGGAAAATTCAGAAGAAATTTCCTTCAAACAGCAGATCGTTTTGGCTTATGAAAGTATCATCAATGTCTTTGAAGATGCTTCAAACGGAAGCTATTATGTTGAAGATGTAACACAACAGATTGCAGAAAAATCCTGGGCCTTATTTGTAGAAATCGAAGAAAATGGCGGATATTTAGAGCTTTTAAAACAGGGAATTATTCAGAAAAAAATATACGACCATGCTGTTGAAGAACAAACATGGGTTGAGGAAGGAAAGATAAAGCTGATTGGGGTGAACTTATATCCAAAATTAGACGTTAAAAAGTCCGTTGAAGACCTTTATAACGAAAAAAAAATTAAACCCGTTCGTTGGGCAGAAATGTTTGAATAATGAAAGAAAAACTGGTTGATTTATTTGAATATACCTATCATTTCAACAAAGAAATGATTACAGTTATTTCCGAAAATTTTGAAAAAGTCGATGAAAAAACGATCAGTTTAATGAATCATACTTTAAATGCCCAACAGATTTGGAATTCTCGAATTTTAGGTGAAAAATCTTTTGAAGTTTGGCAAATCAATCCTTTTGAAAATTTGAATGAAATCAATCATCAAAACTTTCAGAAAAGTATTCAGATTATAGAAAATTTTGATTTAGATCAAAGAATTGAATATCAAAATTCAAGAGGAACAAAGTTTGAAAACAGTATTTTTGAAATGCTTTTTCAGGCAATGAATCATTCAACTTATCATAGAGGACAAATCAATTCTTTGTTGAAACAAAATGGTATTGATCCCCTATTGACGGATTATATTTTTTATAAAAGATAGTTTCAAATAAATTTGTAAAGATGCTTCGAGAGCCTCAGCATGACATTTCTAATACTAACTGATTTTATTTGCGGTTAATTTGTAGCGTTGTCGTGTTGAAACATGCTTCTAGAGTCATTGCAGTATGTCTAATATAACTGATTTTATTTGTAATAAATTTGTAGCGTTGTCGTGTTGAAACATGCTTGAGAGTCAGCGCAGCATTTCTAATACTAGCTGGTTTATTTGCGGTTAATTTGTAGCGTTGTCGTGTTGAAACATACTTCGAGAGTCATTGTAGCATGTCTAATATAACTGGTTTTATTTGTAGTAAATTTGTAGCGTTGTCATGCTGAGGCTCTCGAAGCATTTCGATAAGCGAACATTATGAGTAATTCAGGAAAATCTGTGGGAAATAAAATACTAAATAACGAAGTTCAACAATACATCAATGCAAATCTAAACACAGATCTGCACTCATTACTCTTAAAAAAATCCCCATTTCCAGAAGTTTCAATACAGGAAATCGTTCAGCAGATCAAAGGAAAGCAGGTGGCGCAGAAAAAGTTTCCGTTTTTGTTGAAAGAAGGAATCATTTTTCCACCACAATTAAATTTAGAACAATCTTCATCCGAAAAAACGGCACGTTATAAATCAGAAATTTTAAAAGGTAAAAAGTTTATTGATTTAACGAGCGGTTTCGGAATCGATGCCTATTATTTATCTAAAAATTTTAAAGAGATAACGCTTGTAGAACAAAATTCTGAGCTTTTAGAAATTGTTGAGCATAATTGGAATATTTTAGGAAAAAAAGCAACCTTCATCAATCAGAAACTGGAAGATTTTCTTAATGAAAATAAAAAAACTTTTGATGTAATTTACCTTGATCCGGCTCGAAGAGACAATAATAAAAATAAAGTCTTTTTGCTGGAAGACCTGTCGCCGAATATTATTGAAATTCAGGAAAAACTGCTTTCGATTTCTAATGAAGTTGCTATAAAACTATCGCCTTTAATCGATTTAAAATATTTGATTTCAGTGTTGCCGAGTATTGTCAGAATTGAAATTATTGCTGTTAAAAATGATGTAAAAGAAGTTGTTGCCTTCCTGCCAAATAAAAATTCGGACGGGATAATTTGCAATTGTGTCAATCTTGAAAGTGGGGAATCAGCATTCACATTCAATTTTGGAGAAGAAGAAAATGCTCATGCAGAATATTCTGAACCTGAAAAATTTATTTATATTCCAAATAATTCGATTTTAAAAGCCGGAATTTTTAATTTAATTTCAGAAAAATTTCAGTTAAAAAAGCTTCATCCGAATTCTCATTTTTATACTTCAGATGAAAAACTCAATGATTTCCCGGGAAGGATTTTTGAAATGGAAATTGTTGATGCTAAACATATTAAAAAGAAAAGTCAGTTTAATATTATTTCAAAAAATTATCCTTTAAAACCTGAAGAAATCAAGAAAAAATATGATTTAAAAGATGGTGGAGAAAACTATCTTATTTTTACACAATCCAAAAAAGGTAAAATAATATTAAAATCAGTATAAAAATGTTGCTGAAAAAAATAGGAATCCTTAATTTTGGGCAATCAAAAATTGAAACATGAAATCGCTTGCTGATAAAATAATCATAAAGGCTAAGATAATGCGATTCCATATGACCTTTAAAAAATAAATTTTGCATATGAAAAAATTAGTTATATGTTTAGCCCTTGCGACTGTTGCTGTAAGCTGTAAAAAAATTCAGGCTGGAGGAAATAAGAATACTTTGAAACTTGAAGAAGGGATCGAAAGATATTCTGATGATCCACAAGGCGGAGCAGAAGCTCATGGTCACGAAGCTGCGGCAGAACATAAAGAGGAAGCAACTGCCGAAAAGCATGGGGAAGAAGCTCCAAAAGCAGATAGCGCAAAAGCTGCTGTAAAACCGGCGGAAGAGCATACTCCAAAAGCTGAACACTAATTAATTAGTACAATATAAAGAATGTCTCACAGGAATGTGGGACATTTTTTGTTTTCTGTACGTTAGATTTAATCTTTAAAAAATTATAAATTGTTGTGAATTAAAATTGATAAATGTTTAATTATCAGTTAATAATAAACCTGAGGAAAATTATATGATTTTGTTTGTTCCTGCGGGGCAATTTTTTTACTTTTAACAAAATAAAATTTTACAATGCAAGAGACATTAAATTACATCAACGAAAACAAACAGCGTTTTGTGGATGAATTATTTGAATTATTGAGAATTCCTTCTATTTCTGCAGATCCTGCCTATAAAAACGACGTACTGAAATGTGCGGATGTTGTAGCAGAATACCTTAAAAATGCAGGTGCTGACAATGTAGAAATTTGCGAAACAAAGGGATATCCTATCGTTTATGGGGATAAAATTTTAGATAAAAACCTGCCGACGGTTTTGGTTTACGGGCATTATGATGTTCAGCCTGCAGATCCGTTAGAATTATGGACAAAACCACCTTTTGAACCATATATCGAGAAAACTGAACTTCATCCGGACGGAGCGATCTTTGCAAGAGGTTCTGCAGATGATAAAGGGCAATTCTTCATGCATTTAAAGGCTTTTGAAGCAATGATGAAGACCAATGCTCTTCCTTGTAATGTTAAATTTATTTTGGAAGGAGAAGAGGAAGTTGGTTCTGTAAGCTTAGGCGATTTTGTTAATGAAAATAAAGAGAAATTATCTTGCGACTGTATTTTAATTTCCGATACACATATTTATAGCAACGAACAACCGACTGTTACAACAGGTTTAAGAGGTTTGAGTTATGTAGAAGTTGAAATTGAAGGTCCAAACAGAGATTTACACTCCGGACTTTATGGTGGGGCAGTTCCGAACCCGATTCATGTGCTTTCAAGAATGATTGCTAAGTTAATCGATGAAAATGGTCATATCACAATCGACGGATTCTATGATAATGTAGAAGCTGTTTCTGATGCCGACAGAGCAGATATGAATAAATTGAAAGACAATCCTGAAGAGTTCAAAAAATCCATCGGATTAAGTGGAGTCGAAGGTGAAAAAGGCTACACAACACTGGAAAGAACATCTATTCGTCCTACTTTAGACTGCAACGGAATTTGGGGTGGTTACACAGGTGAAGGTGCAAAAACAGTGATTCCTTCTAAGGCTTCTGCTAAAATTTCAATGCGTTTAGTTCCTTATCAGACTCCACAAGAAATTACTGAGAAATTTACAAAATATTTTGAGAAAATTGCTCCGGATAACGTAAAAGTGAAAGTTACGCCACATCATGGAGGAATGCCTTATGTTTTACCAACCGATACAAAAGAATTCTTAGCTGCGAAACAGGCGATGGAAACGGCTTTCGGAAAAGAGGTTCTTCCTTACAGAGGAGGCGGAAGTATTCCGATTACGGCGATGTTTGAGCAGGTTTTAGGTGCTAAATCTGTCTTGATGGGCTTCGGATTAGATTCTGACGCGATCCACTCTCCTAATGAGCATTACGGATTGTTTAATTTCTATAAAGGAATTGAAAGTATTCCTTTGTTTTTTGAGAATTATTCGAAATAAATTTCTTCAGATAAAAATATTCAATATTTATTGATTTAATAATAAAATAGCACTTCAATTGAAGTGCTATTTGTTTTAACAAATATTTTTTTTATAATTGATAGATATTTTTTATATTTACATAGAATAAAAAAAATATTTATGAAGAAACTTTTATTTCCTTTAATCTTAGGATTTAGTTTGGCAAACGCTCAAACATTATTGACGGATAATTTGAATTCCTATACTGTTGGAAATGTTGGAACATCTACAACTGGTGCATCAGCAGGACAGGGAGGATGGTATACGACTGCAACATCGACTGATACTGGAGTTACCAATGCTTCATTTCAAATCGTAACAAATGATGCAACTCATGATAAAGTTGCAAAAATTATAGGTTCTGCAAGTACTTTAGGATCTCGGTATATTTCAAAATCTATTGCTTCCTTGTGGGCAACAAGAACTTCAGGAAATAATATTGTTCAGGTGGAGTTTGATATTTATACAGGTCCTGCAACAACTTCTAAAAATGCAACTAGATTTTACATCTATGATTCTACTTTAGCTAAAATCTTATCAGGTGTCTCACTAACTCAAGATACTAAAGTTATACAAGGTGTTGGCTACTATGATGCAACTTTATCAGGAGGTTCACTTGCTAATTATGGATTTTATTTAGGAGGAACAAGTACTGTACCTGCAGATCTTGTACTTACTGCAAGTACTTGGATTAGAGTTGGATTAGCATTTGACAAAACTACCGGAAATGTTTATTGGAAAGGTCCAGGGTTCAATGGCTATGTTACCGGAGCAGCGACAGGGACTGATCCTGCAGGTATTTATTTAATGGCATTTTCAGGAGGAACTGCAAATGCAGCATCATCGGATCATTTATTTGATAATATAACAGTAACTGCCGTAAGTGCTGTTAATCTGTTAGGCGTTAATGAAAGTGACAAAAAGTTGGAAAATGAATTTAAAATTTATCCCAATCCTGCAAAAGACGTTGTAACTATTGAAGGTAAAAATAAAATCATTTCAGTATATGCTTATGATCTTTCCGGAAAAAGAATAGATCTTTCTTTAAGTGGAAATAAAGTGAATGTTTCAACTTTACAAACAGGAAGTTATTTATTGGGCATTAAAACTGATGAAGGTTTTGTAACGAAAAAATTAATAAAAGAATAATAAAAATAATTTTGTTATTGAAGCTACTTCATTTAGGAAGTAGCTTTTTTTTGATAACTATTTGATTATATTTATTATGTAAACAATAAAATGTTAAAAATCTCAATGCAGATTATTACATTATCAATATAGAATCTAAAGGAAATAAAACTCCCCAAAATTCATCAAGAAATAATTTATCCTAAATAAATTTTAAAACGCTTTAGCCAAAAGTGTTTTATTACTCGTAAAAATTTAAACTGACAAATGTTGGTTAATAAAAACGTTCCAATTGGAGCGTTTTTATTATTTTTAAGACTTAATCATAGAAATATTATGTTAGAAAATAAAGTGGCTTATATAACAGGCGGAACGAAAGGTATCGGTTTCGGAATTGCAAAGATTCTGCTTGAAAACGGAGTTTCGGTAGCGTTTTCGGGGAGAAAAAGAGATGATGTGGAAAAGGCAGAGCAACAATTAAGACAAATTTCTGAAAATGTTTTAGGAATTGTTTCTGACGTAAGAAATCTTGAAAGTGAAGAAGAAGCTGTAAAATACACTGTAGAAAAATTCGGAAGACTGGATTTTGCAATTGCTAATGCAGGTTTAGGGATTTTTAAACCCGTAGACGAATTATCTGCAGCAGAATGGAATGATATGATTGAAACCAATTTAACGGGAGTTTTCTTTACATTAAAAGCTTCTGTAGAAGAATTAAAAAAGACAGAAGGTTATTATATCACGGTTTCAAGTCTTGCAGGTGCTAATTTCTTCGAAAACGGAACGGGTTACAATGCTTCAAAATTCGGTGTTGTTGGCTTTACACAGGCAGCAATGATTGATTTAAGGAAATATAATATCAAGACAACTGTAATTATGCCCGGTTCTGTTGCGACAAACTTCAACGGAAATACTCCGTCGGAAAAAGATGACTGGAAGATTCAGCCGGAAGATATGGGAAATCTGGTTTTGGATATTTTAAAAATGAATCCGAGAGTTTTACCGAGTAAGATTGAATTTAGGGCAACAAAACCAGCACGTTAAATACATCTAATGCGTTGAATAGTAAATTAATAAGTATTATGCATGCATAATATATTTTTTATTTATATTAGCGAAAATTAATTAAAACTAAATCTCTGTATAAATCCCCTAATTTTTATACGAATAGAGAAACAATAAATATAGTACACATGAAAATATTAGTTTGTATAAGTAGTGTTCCGGATACTACTTCCAAAATTAACTTTACAGCAGACAAATCTGCTTTCGACAAAAACGGAATTCAGTGGGTTATCAACCCGTTAGATGAATTCGCGTTGACAAAAGCGATTAAACTTCAGGAGTCTCAAGGTGCTACTGTAACGGTAATCAACGTTGGTGATGCTGCTACCGAGCCTGTTGTAAGAAAAGCATTGGCAATCGGTGCAAATGATGCAGTCAGAGTAAATTTGGATCCTAAAGACAGTTATTCTACAGCAAAAGAAATCGCTGCTGTTGCTCAAAACGGCGGTTACGACTTAATTCTTTGTGGTAAAGAATCTATCGATTACAACGGTGGTTCTGTTCCGGGAATGGTTGCTCAGTTATTGAATCAGCCTTTCGTAAATGCATCTGTAGGTTTAGATATAAATGGAAGCGAAGCAACTGCTGTAAGAGAAATTGAAGGAGGTAAAGAAACTATTTCTGTAAAATTACCGGCTGTAATTGCTGGTCAGAAAGGATTAGTGGATGAAAAAGATTTGATTATTCCAAACATGAGAGGAATTATGTCTGCAAGAACAAAACCTTTGCAGGTGGTAGAGCCAACTTCTTCTGAAGTGAAAGTTCAGGGAGTTTCTTACGACAGCGTGCCGCCAAGAGCTGCTGTGAAATTGGTTTCTCCTGATAATTTGGATGAATTGGTAAGATTACTTCACGAAGAAGCTAAAGTTATCTAAAAAGTGAATAGGTCTTAGGTAAAAGGTAATAGCTTAATGCTTCCTTCTTGAACCTAATTCCTCAAACCTAAACCCTACAACCTAAAAAATCAAAAAAATGGCAGTATTCGTATACGCAGAAAATATAAACGGAGTTTACAAAAAAGCGGCTTTCGAGGCAGTTGCTTATGCTAAAGCTATTGCAGATCAAGCTGGTGAAACAGTTACGGCAATCTCTGTAAACCCAACAGATTCTTCAGATTTATTATATAAATATGGAGCATCAAACGTTATCAATATCAAAGACGAAGGTCTTAAAAGTTTCTCGGCTAAAGCTTATGCTCAGGCTGTAAGTGAAGTAGCAAACGGAAATCTTATTGTTTTCCCTCACACTACCGATGCTTCTTCTATTGCTCCGATGTTGTCTATTATGAACGGACATTCTTTAATCACCAATGCTATTGCTGTACCGGAAAGCCTTTCTCCATTTCAGGTGAAAAGAAGATCTTTCTCAGGAAAAGGTTTTATGCATGCAAAAGCTGAAGGAGCGGGAGTAATCGTTACAGTTTCTCAGAATGCTTTCGGTGTTAAAGAAAATGCTGTATCTGGTTCAGAAGAAATAAAAAACTTATCTGTTGCCAATGAAGATACTAAAGTAATTTCTCACGAACAGAGTTCAGGGAAATTAGATCTTAAAGAAGCTGAGATTGTAGTTTCTGCAGGTAGAGGATTGAAAGGTCCTGAAAACTGGGGAATGGTAGAAGAATTGGCAAATGTTTTAGGTGCTGCTACAGCTTGTTCTAAACCGGTTTCAGACATCGGTTGGAGACCTCACACAGAACACGTAGGACAGACTGGTAAAGCAATTTCCCCAAATCTTTATATTGCGATCGGTATTTCAGGTGCAATTCAGCATTTGGCAGGAGTAAACTCTTCTAAAACTATCGTTGTAATCAATAGTGATGTTGAAGCGCCGTTCTTCAAATCGGCTGATTATGGTGTAGTAGGAGATGCTTTCCAAATTATCCCTGCATTAACGGAGAAAATTAAAGCTATCAAAGGATAAGAAAAGGTAACAGTGAATTTTAAAAATCTGACAAAGAAAGTTAATTCACGATTTACAAATTCTCATAATATAATAAAAGCTCGGCTTTCCGGGCTTTTATTTTTGTCTAAAATTAAATCCTACAATAAAAAATTAATTTATATTTGTAGTTATGGATTATAAACAGTTAATTATTCGCGGAATATCGTACAGCCAGACACAATCCGGGGCGTACGCGTTGTTATTGGAACATGAAGAAACACATATAAAATTACCTGTTGTTATAGGAAATTTCGAGGCACAATCCATTTCTCTTGGTCTGGAGAAAGACATTCATCCGCCTCGTCCTCTTACACACGATTTATTCACAAAATTTATAGTTTCTGCTAATTATGAATTAATCTCTGTAATCATTTATCAGATTGTAGACGGAGTTTTCTTCTCAAACATCAACTTTAAAAATAAAGCAAATGATGAAGAACTAATCCTCGATGCAAGAACTTCTGATGCAGTGGCAATGGCAGTAAGATTTGATGCTCCTATTTTTACGACTCAGCAAGTGTTGAACGAAGCAGGAATTCTTCTGGAACTGGAAGATGTTGCTAAAGAAGATGAATCGTTTTCTGAAACTATTCAGACAGAAGACAGTCTGAAATCTGTTTCTATGGAAGAACTTCAAAAATTATTGGAAGAAGCCGTAAAAGAAGAAGACTATGACACTGCCTTGGAGATTCAGGAAGAAATCAAGAGGAGAAAAAAGAAAATTGATTAAAAGAGATATTTTACACTAATTATGAATTTAAAATTACGACTTACCATCTTAAGTTTTCTGCAGTTCTTCGTTTGGGGAGCATGGCTGATTACGATGGCTAATTTTTGGTTCGGTACAAAACATTGGGATGGAGCGCAGTTTGGAGCTGTTTTCGGAACAATGGGGATTGCATCCATTTTTATGCCGACCATCACAGGAATTATTGCCGACCGTTGGGTAAATGCTGAACGAATTTTTTCGGTTTTACAAATCCTCTATGGTTTAGTTCTTTTCTTTTTACCACATACTGAAAATCCTAATTCTTTTTATTATGTAATGTTGGCTGCGATGTGCTTTTATATGCCGACAATCGCATTGGCAAACTCTATTTCTTACACTGTTTTAAAGAACAGTAATTTGGATGTTGTTAAAGATTTTCCACCGATTCGTGTTTGGGGAACCATTGGCTTTATTGTGGCAATGTGGGTTACTAATCTTACAGGAAATAAAGCTACAGAAGGGCAGTTTTATATTGGAGGAGTAGCCGCTATTATATTGGGAATCTATGCATTGACTTTACCTAAATGTCCGCCACAGAAATTAATAGATAAAAATGCTCCTTTATTTGAACAATTAGGTCTGAATGCATTTAAATTGTTCGGAAATTATAAAATGGCTTTGTTCTTTGGGTTTTCTATGCTTTTAGGAGCTGCATTGCAGTTAACAAACGCTTATGGAGATGTTTTTCTAAGTGAGTTTTCTCATTTTCCAAAATATGCAGATTCTTTTGTAGTTCAGAGATCAACGATTGTGATGTCAATTTCTCAGGTTTCTGAAACATTATTTATTTTGGCGATTCCTTTCTTTTTAAAGCGATACGGAATTAAAAAAGTAATGTTGATTTCAATGTTTGCATGGGTATTAAGATTCGGATTCTTTGCCTACGGAACTCCGGAAGGATATGGTGTATCACTAATCATTTTATCCTGTATTGTTTACGGGATGGCTTTCGATTTTTTCAATATTTCGGGGTCACTTTTCGTAGAAACTACCACAGACAAAAAGATCCGTTCTTCTGCCCAAGGATTATTTATGATGATGACGAATGGTTTCGGAGCTTATTTCGGGAGTAATATTGCAGGTTGGGCAATTGATAAATTTTTCACACACAAGTTTACAAATGCGACGGAGTTATCAGCTTACCTGGATACAACACCAAATAACCCCAGTTTTATTGAGATTCTGAAAAATACATTTAATTCAGCAATAAATACAGATGGTACTTTATCATCCGCAGTAATGCTGAGAGACTGGCAAAATATCTGGCTTGCTTTTGCAGCTTATGCTTTGATTTTGGCTGTTTTGTTTGCTGTTTTATTCAGACATAAGCACAATCCTGCAGAAATCTCAGAGATAAAACATTAATTTTATATCATTGATTTTTAATATATTAAATTGCATTTTCAAAAAAAGTGCAATTTTTTTTGTTTTTAAGGCAACCTTTTAAACAATCTTTCGTCTTATAAATAGAAACTGATAAATGAAGAACTTAGAAGAGAATTTTAAACTGGCAAAAAAGCAGGATCGGAGAGGGCAGAAAGCTCTTTACGAGATGTTTTCGGCGAAAATGCTTGCCATTGCAAATTCTTATGTCAATAATCTCCATGATGCGGAAGATATTTTAATGAATTCTTTTTTTACCTGTTTTTCAAAAATTGATGAATGCAGAGAATGGAAAAGTTTTCAGTTTTGGCTGAGGAAAATTGTGGTTAATAATTCGATTAATTTCATCAGGAAAAATAAAAATATTCTTTATACAGATGTTGAGGTAAATGAAATTGGAAATATAGAAGACGATTGGGAGGATGAAACAGAAGAGCTCAACATGGAGGAAATTTTTTCTAAAATGCCGGACGGATACAGACTGATCTTTAATCTTTATGTTTTTGAAGATAAAAAGCATTACGAAATTGCGGAAATTCTCAATATTTCTGAAGGCACAAGCAAAAGCCAGCTGAGCAAATCTAAGAAATGGATCGCAGATTTTTTAAAACAAAAGAAAGATGAAAAACAATATGTTAAATAAATTAAAGTCTGACTATGAAGAGCTTGAAATAAAGCCTTCATCGGAACTTTGGGACAAACTGGATCAAAAGTTGGACGAAACATCTGAAATTGTTTCGAAAACATCTTTTTTTTGGTGGAAATATGCAGCGGTTGTTTTATTGTTGATCTCGGTGGGAGGTTTTATTTATTTTAATTATAAAAACAGCTTTAACTATAAAACAACAGATTTTATTGTTAAAAAAGGCTTAGAAAATACAGTCAATCCAATAAATCCGGAATTTGAGAATCGAGCAGTTATTCCAAATATTGAAAAAATAGAAAGCAATGATGTAAAAGTTATTGTTGAAAATCAAAAAAATAGTTCTGAAAAAAGGTTAGTTCCAGAAATAGAACAGGAAATCATTCAACCTCAAATTTCAAAATTTAAAACATCTCAAATTGCAATCAAACAATCTGAAAATATTGAGATTAAGCCGATAAAAATTGAAAATAATACGCCACTTCCGATAATTGCAGAAGCCAAAAAAGTTAAATCAAGCTACATTAATTCCAATGAACTTCTTTTAGGGCGAGAATTTGATAAAACGCGCGAGAATCCGTATAAAAATGATGTGAAATTCGGAGTTTTTAATTTTGATAAGCCTAAAATAGATAATGTTACGGTTTTGGGAGTATCCGTATACGTTGATTCTAAATAAACCTTAAAATTTTTTAATCTTAAAATACTGTTCATAAAATGAACAGAGGTGAAATATTGTCTAATAATAATCTAAAATATATGAAAACAAAAATTGCTTTAATGACCGCCTTAATGGCTTTTTCTTACACCTTTGCACAGGAAAATCCACATGCAAATCCTTTAATGAAAAGCTATTCGAGAAAAATTGACAGCATTGTGATTTCAGAGAAAATAAAAATGAATAAGGAACTTGATGATATTGATAAAAATTTCAATAATAACAAGATTAATATTGATGAAAAACAAAAGCAAAGAGCCGAAATCGCTTCAAAATACGAACAGAGCATCAATGAAAAAGTTGATGCCCAAAAATCTGAACTGGAAGAGGCTACCAGAGAAATAGTAAAAGATGCCGTTTTGAAACCGAATGATTCTTCAAGAGGTGGTAAAAATCAAATAATGTTTGGATTGGGAGGAATCAAAGCACGTATGGATACGGAAAAGAAAACACCAAAAGATTTTCTTAATTCCTGGGAATACTCTCTTGCGCTTGTGGGGACGAGTTATGCTTCAAAAGATAATCCTTTCAAATTCTATGATAAAAGTTCTGATATAAAAAATGTAGTTTTCAACTCTTCCAGTTTTGTGATACGATATGAAAATCAGCTGGGCGGGTTCACAAGCCCTGTATTTTATCGTTTGGGAGTTGCTTACAGATGGGATCAGGTAAAACCGAAATACGGACAGGTTTTTACTCAGGATAATAATACATTGGCAATCAAAGATTTTACGAAAGGAAATCTGAAAGAAACTCATCTGGATAATCATTATATTTTTGTTCCGGTGGACTTCAGATTTGTTTTAAATCCTAAATATATTGAGTATGACGGAGTAAAATATCTGGATAATAGGAAAAGCCAGTTTAATATTATTGCAGGAGTTTATGGAGGTGCAAGAATCACAAGTAATATTTATAACAAATATTCTAATGAATTCAGCAACAGGATTGTAGAGAGAGAAAGACTGACGCATGGTGTAAATGATTTTGTGGTTGGTGGAAAGCTGGGAATAGGTTACGCAGGATTCAATATTTACATTCAGAAAGATTTTACACCAACATTTAATAATAATGCTAATCTGACTCACAAATATGGACTACAGATTGGTATAGAAATAATGAATGTTAATTTTTAAATCATCAATAATGTTTATTCTTTTTTGTAGATTATTAAATATTGTTTTGAAATTTTTATTATTAATAATTAGTTAATTGTAAATTACTATATTTAAAATACACTTATTCTAAGTGTATTTTTTTTTGTATTTTGGCACTTTAAGAATTATGAAAAATATTCAGTTATTAGGATTGTTATTAGTTGTAATAGGAAGCTTTCTGCCATTAGTTCACGTTCCCATTATAGGAAACTGGAATTACTGGAAGTTGGATTACTATTTAGCTGTTACATGTTGGGTTTTTTCTGCAGGAGCTCTTTTTGGGATTGTGAACAATAGTGTGAAAATGGTAAGAATTTTTGCGATTCTTCTAATCCTTTTATTTGGCTTCACTTTATTTGCTGTAAAAATGCAGTCTTTAGAATACTTTAGCTTTATGCCTTTTAAATCCTGGCAGGAAAAATTGGCGGGTATTGTAAAATTAAGATGGGGCTGGATCGTAGAATTTTTAGGAGCTTTTATCATCCTTTTAGCAAAAAATAAGAATAAATAAACACATATATGAACTTTTTAAAAGTATTTTCAGCAGCGGCATTATTTTTATGCATTTCCCAAATCGATGCACAGAAAAAAGAAATTACTAAGCCTAAAACAGAAACGGTAAAACAAAAACCATTAGATAATCCTGTAAAATGCAGCAATATCAAAGAAGGAACTTTTTTACGCATTAATTATCCCAAAAACCTTTGGTATATGACAGTGAAAGATAATGTTCAGACAGAATATTATAATGACGGAAAAGATTTCATAAAATCCAGCATGGTTTTTCTTGACGACTGTAATTATAAGGTTATTGTGCTGGAAAAATCAGAGAAAGACAATCCTGTAAAAGTAGGAGATGTTTATTCAAATAAAATATTTGCAAGTCAGGATAATTTTTTAAGAATTGAAAGTGTAATGAATGGTGAGAAATATGACCTGCCATTGCAAAAAATAATAGAAAACAAAAAATAGAAATAAAGTATATACACATGAAAGAAGTATTCATCGTTTCCGCAGTGAGAACTCCGATGGGAAGTTTTTTGGGAAGTTTATCAACGGTTCCTGCTACTAAGTTAGGATCTGTTGCTGTAAAAGGAGCATTAGACAAAATCGGTCTTGATCCGAAATCGGTTCAGGAAATTTACATGGGGAACGTTTTACAGGCTGGAGAAGGGCAGGCTCCGGCTCGTCAGGTTGCTTTAGGGGCGGGGCTTTCGAATGAAACGATTGCTACAACAATCAATAAAGTTTGTGCTTCAGGGATGAAGGCTGTAACGATGGCTGCACAGGCAATCAAAGCTGGTGATGCAGAGGTAATTGTTGCAGGAGGTATGGAAAACATGTCTTCAGTTCCTCATTATTATAATGCAAGAAATGCCACGAAATTAGGTGATGTTAAAATGCAGGACGGAATGCTTTTAGATGGTCTTACGGACGTTTACAACAAAGTTCATATGGGAGTTTGCGCAGAAAAATGTGCTGCAGATTATAGTATTTCAAGAGAAGAGCAGGATAATTTTGCCATCGGATCTTACAAAAAAGCTGCAAAAGCTTGGAGCGAAGGGAAATTCGCTGAAGAAATTGTTCCTGTATCAATTCCTCAGAGAAAAGGAGATCCTATCGTTTTTGCTGAAGATGAAGAATATAAAGCAGTAAATTTCGACAGAATTCCTACACTTCCTACAGTTTTCAAAAAAGAAGAAGGAACGGTAACAGCTGCAAATGCTTCCACTCTTAATGACGGAGCTTCTGCATTAATTCTTGTTTCAAAAGAAAAAATGGAAGAATTGGGTCTTAAGCCATTAGCAAGAATCGTTTCTTATGCTGATGCTGCTCAGGCACCGGAAGATTTTACAACTTCTCCTTCAAAAGCTTTACCAATTGCTCTTAAAAAAGCCGGTTTAGAGCTTACAGATATCGATTTCTTCGAATTCAACGAAGCTTTTTCTGTTGTAGGTTTAGCAAATAACAAAATCTTAGGATTAGATGCTTCTAAAGTAAACGTAAATGGTGGAGCAGTGGCTATAGGTCATCCACTTGGAAGTTCAGGCTCTAGAATTATCGTTACTTTGATCAATGTTTTAAAACAAAACAATGCAAAATACGGTGCTGCAGCTATCTGTAACGGTGGTGGTGGGGCTTCGGCGATTGTTATTGAGAATATATAATTAAATTTTAAGATTTAATATAAAATTGGGGTCATTCGGCTCCAATTTTTGTTTTTATAGAGTTTAATTTGAGATTAAAATATTTATCTTTAATTTAAAATTCACAACTATTCAATGTTTGATAATTTTAAAGATTATTTAGAAAATAAAATTACCCTTTCGGAGTATGAGCTTGACCTGATTAAGAGTTTCTTAATACTTAAAAAGCTTCGTAAACATCAGTATTTATTACAGGAAGGAGATGTTTGGAAATATAATGCTTTTATTTCTAGTGGTCTGTTGAAAACATTTTCGGTTGATCATAAAGGGCAGGAGCATATCATGAATTTCTCTCCCGAAAATCATTGGGCAGGTGACAGAGAAAGCCTTACAACAGGAACTCCTTCAGAATTTAATATCGTTGCATTAGAAAATTCGGAAATTGTTTTAATTGAAAAAGAAGATTTTGATATTATCTGTAAGCAGATTCCGCAATTTTATAGAATGGCAAATGAAATTCTTCACAGAAGTTTCCTTGCTTCCCAAAAAAGGATACACGCGAATATAAGTTTGTCGATCGAAGAAAAGTATCAGGATTTTATTCATAAATATCCATCAGTAATCAATCGTATTCCCCAACATATGATCGCTTCCTACCTCGGAATATCTGCAGAAACACTTAGCAGAATTAGGTCACAGTCTGCAAAAAAGTGAAAACCATTGACAATTATCAATAGTTTTTTCCGCTAAATATCAACGAATCTTAGTCGCTTATGTCAGTAATTTTGTCTCATTAATTAAACAAAAAATTTAAAAGAAATGAACAAAATAGTTTTCATTACAGGAACAAGTACAGGGTTTGGAAAATTAATGACAATTACACTTTCTAAAGCAGGTCACACAGTAATTGCAGGAATGCGCGGAACTTTAGGAAAAAATGTAGAGGTTGCCAAAGAACTTTCAGCACTCAAAAATGTTGAAGTTGTAGATATTGATATTACAGATGACGCTTCTGTTACCAATGCATTTGATAATGTTTTAGCTAAGCACGGTCGCGTTGATGTTTTGGTTAACAATGCAGGTTTGGCAGGATTTGGTTTAGTAGAAGCTTATTCTATAGATCAGATTAAAAAGTTTTTTGAAGTCAATTTTTATGGCGTAATTCGTACTTATCAGGCTGTTTTGCCAAGCATGAGAAAAGCAAAATCAGGATTAATCATTAATTTAACTTCTGGAGCAAGTGGACATTCAATGCCTTTTATGGGACCATATTTGGCCTCTAAATTTGGGGTTGAGGCAATTACGGAAGCTATTCAGGATGAATTGTCACAATTCAATATAGAAAATGTAACAATCCAGCCCGGAGTTTATCCTACAGAAATGAATTCGGGAAGTAAAGTAGGTATACAAGCTGATAAACCGGAAATCACAGAAGAATATAATCCTGTAGCTGCAGAGATGTTTAATGTAATCGGAGCAGGGCTATTTGGAAAGATGCAGGAGTTTGATATGAATCCTCAGGTAATTGCAGACGGTGTATTGAAACTTGTGAATATGGAGCAGGGAACACGACCTTTGCGTTATCCGCTTGATGCAATAGCGCAGGGTACAGATATTGAATTTATTAACGCCAGAGCAGAATTAAAGCAAAAATGGATGGAAAAATATACAGGATAATTGACTAAATTAAATCTTTTAAAAAAATAAGAAGTGATGCAGAAATGTGTCACTTTTTTGTTGATAAAAATATTTAGTTTTTCATAAAAAAGGATTTATATTTTCTCTTAAATTCTAATTAATAAAAAAAAGCACCGAATGTTCAATGGTTTTTATATTTTTGTGCTACTAATATTTATTTGAAATGTCTGAAATTGAGAATCAACAACCTCAAAACATAAAGAATAATCCAAAGATCATGAAAGCTTGGGCAGTGTATGACTGGGCAAACTCCGTTTATTCTTTGGTAATTACTTCTACTATTTTCCCGATTTATTATTCTATTCTTACCACGGCGTACGAAAAGAAAGAATATGTGGCGGCAACAAAATCCTGGATTGACGTTCCTGTGCGGCACATGATTAAGATCTTTGGTAAAGAATATCAGCCGGATGCGGTTTACGGATATTCATTAACGATCTCTTTCTTTATTGTCGTTTTATTATCACCTTTCCTGTCTTCTTTGGCAGATACAATTGGGAATAAAAAATCTTTCTTACAGTTTTTCTGTTATCTGGGAGCAACTTCTTGTATGGGATTGGCGATGTTTACAGGAATGCATAATGTCTTTTTAGGATTATTATTCAGTATTACCGCGAGTGTCGGTTTCTGGGGAAGTTTAGTATTTTACAATTCATTTTTACCGGATATTGCAACCAGGGATAAACAGGATGCACTTTCGGCGAAAGGATATGTTTACGGATATATCGGTTCTGTGGTTTTGGTGGTGATCTGTTTGATATTAATTCAGGTTGTAGGTAAAGGAAATCCTGAAAAACAGTTATTATTTACCAGAATTAGTTTCCTTTTGACAGGAGCTTGGTGGTTCGGATTTTCACAATATACTTTCAAACATCTTCCTCAGTTTGGTGATGTTAAGGAAAAACTTCCGAAAGATTTAGTATTATTAAACTATAAAAATATCTTCAAAAAACACGAAGAACAAGGTGGATTTTTTGAAGTTCTAAAAGATAATTTAAGCTTCTATAAAGATATTGCTAAAGAAAGTTTCCATGAATTATTTAAAGTAGGAAATGAATTATTTAAAGATCATAACCTGAAATTTTTCCTTTCAAGTTTCTTCTTTTACAGTGTCGGAATGCAGACTATTTTCCTGATGGCAACATTATTTGGGAAAAGCGAAATCAATCTGGCTCAGGATAAACTGATCGGAACGCTTTTGGTTATTCAGATCGAGGCAATTATCGGAGCGATTATTTTCTCAAAATTATCAAAAAGAATAGGGAACAAAAATGTAATTTCTATTGCCATTGTTCTTTGGATCGTAGCTTGTCTTTGGGCATATTTCTTAAACAAAGAAAATCCTACGGTTGAATATCAATTTTATGGAGTTGCAGCAGTTGTCGGACTTGTAATGGGAGGTCTTCAGGCGATGTCGAGATCTACTTACTCAAAGCTTTTACCGGAAAATTCTATGGAAAATACAACATTCTTTAGTTTTTATGATGTTTTGGAAAAGATTGCTATTATTATCGGAACATTCATTTTTGCAACATTGATTGAGCATTTCAATAATATGCGAATCGCGGCACTTTCGATGACTTTGTTCTTCGGGGTCGGGTTAATCTTAATTCGATTTGTGAAACTCGGAATACAGAAAGGTAAGAATTCTTAATAAAAACTCAAGGCGCTAAATTTTTTTAGCGCCTTTTTTTATTTTTTAATTAAATTGATATTATAAATTTTATAAGCTATAATTCTTTTTCATGTAATATTAATTTTTAAAATATGTGAAAAACCTGGCAATTTTTCATTCTTTTTATATTTTTTTTGTTTATTTGCAAATTGTAAATAAATAGTAATAATGATAAAAAAACTCTTAACCCTCTGCATTTTACAATGTGCAGTCTTTGGTTTTTCTCAAAACATGAAACCCGTTGCCCAAAAAGTTTCGGAATATCATGCTCAAAAGAAAAACTTTGAAAAGTATGATTTATTCACAGTTAACAAAACTTCAGAAAAATTAGCCGAATACAAAAGAGCGGCGACAGACATTTCGGTTATCAATGTTGATGCAAAACAGTTAAAAAAACTCGTTTACGAAAAACCGGAATACCTTGAGATTTCTTTTCCGTTCGACGGAAAACAGATTACTTTAGAATTGTATAAAAATCAGATTTTTACTAACGATTTTAAAGTTACTACCAACAAAGGGGAAATCGTAAATTACACTCCCGGAGCTTATTATCAGGGAATTGTAAAAGGTGATAATGAGTCTGTTGTAGCATTCAGTTTCTTTGATAATGATATTGTAGGAGTTGCTTCTACAATGGAATTAGGAAATGTTATTCTAGGAAAAGTTAAAAATTCTACAGATTTTGTAAGTTATTCAGACTCAAAATTAACAGGTTTAAATCCTTTCATTTGCGGTGTTGATGAATTAGCGGAAAATCAGAAACAGAAAGTTTCTTTCGACCCTAATACTCAAAAAAACACTGGAAAAGTATTAACGCAAAACTGTGTTAGGATTTATTATGAAGTTTGCTACACACCCTATGTAAATAACGGTTCCGATACAACGACAACATCAAATTGGTTGACCGCAATTCATAATAATATCTCTACTCTTTATAATAATGATGATATCAGAATTGCTCTGAATGAGATTTATATCTGGACAACAGCAGATCCTTATACAGGAACTCCAAACGCAAATCTGGCAAGTTTCAGAACCAACAGACAGACTTTTAACGGAGATTTGGCGCATTTGGTAAACCAACCTTCTACAACGAGTGTAGCGTATGTAAATTCTCTTTGTACTACAAGCAGACATGCTTATTCGGGAGCTTCTCAGACGTATAACAACGTTCCTGTTTATTCTTGGACGATCGAAGCGATGACGCATGAAATGGGGCACAGCTTGGGCTCTCCTCACACTCATGCTTGTGCATGGAACGGAAATTCTACGGCAATCGACGGTTGTGGTACTGTAGCAGGTTATCCGGAAGGATCATGCCCGACGGGACCGATTCCTTCATCCACTGTAAAAGGAACAATCATGAGCTACTGTCACTTGGTTTCAGGGGTAGGAATTAATTTTGCAAACGGTTTTGGTCTTCAACCCGGTGCTTTGATCAGAAGTACAGTAGATTCTAAAGCTTGTCTGGGAACAAATTGTACAACAGCTTGTACAACAACAGTTACAGGAATGTCTGTCTCAAATATTACACAAACTTCTGCAAGCGCAGCATTTACAGATGCGACTTCAACTTCATGGAAATATAAGCTGACAAAATTTGACGGAACTCCGGTTACAAACGGGACGACAGCAACTCAGTCATTCAGTTTCTCAAATCTTCAGCCGGCAACGTATTATCTTTTATCTGTAGGAACGGAATGTTCTGCGGCTTACCAGAGAACACAGTTATTCTTGACAGATGCAGATTGGTGCAACGGATTTCAGTTCACGGATACTGGAGGAACTACAGGAAATTATGGTGATAATCAAACGATCGTAAAAACATTCTATCCAAGTTCAGGAGCTTTAACAATGTCATTCACAGAATTTGGCCTGGAGCAGGATTATGATTTTATGTATATTTATAATGGTCCGTCTACAAGCTCACCTTTGTTTGCAGCAGGAAATGCTTTAACGGGAACTACAGTACCGGGATCATTTACATCTACACACCCTTCAGGAGCGATTACCGTAAGATTTGTTTCCGATCCTGCCGAAACTGGTATCGGTTGGAAAGCTAATTTCTCTTGTGCAGTCTTAGCAGTAGAAGATGTAAATATAAAAGATAATTCGGTAAATATTTATCCGAATCCGGCGAAAAACCTGATTACAATTTTTTCTAAAGATGCTTTAAAATCATTTAAAATATACGATGAGGCAGGAAGATTAATTAAATCGGAATCATCTTTAAAGGGAACTAAATTTGAGGTTAATATTTCTTCAATGCAGACCGGAAATTATGTCGTAACGGTGGAAACGGAAAAACAAAAAGTTACCAAGAAACTGATTAAACAATAATTTGACGAATATTTAACATTAAATAGAAAATAATGACAAAAAATTTAAAATTAGCAATTGTATTGATGTTAACAATTGTAGGGATGAGTGTAAATGCTCAAAAAAAAGCAACTGTAAAAACTACAAAATCAACTACTGAAAGCAAAACCGTAAAACCGACCAAGCAAGAAACAATAGATTGGATTGGAGGAAAAATGAAAGAAAAATTAGCTGGAAACAGAGAATTCATTTCTTTTTCAAACGGAGAATTTGTTTACAGAAAACAGGTTGGTGTTTATAGTTGCGATACTACAATATATTTAAATAAAATTACAGGTTCATCTTCAGAATATTCTGCCGATTTTTATGTAAAAGGTACAGGCATAGTGCGTACTGCATGTGAAAAAGGATACGAAGCCAGAGGTGGCAATTATAATGAATTGTCTATTGGCGGGCCGAATTATAATGATTATTCGGATCCTTTTGAATTCAAAAATGACAATAGTTTGGTTGAAAGATTAAAAAAAGCTTTTGCTACTTTAATTGAATACAACTCAGAACAAAAAGGAGCTGACGAAAAGTTTTAATTTTGAATATAAAGTCACCAAATTACCACGTTGTGAAATGTTTTTGAATATTTAATAAAAAAAGCCTGATTATTTCAGGCTTTTTTGCTATCTTTAAGATAAGAAACACAGATTTTAAGAGATAAGTTAAAGTCTGAATTCATTTTGCTGTTAAAATATGTTAGAATTCGGCGCGAATTTTGCTTATATTCAGCGGAATAATTTTAAATTTGCAAAAAATTTATTGTCAAAATGACGAACCCTCTATTTTATGCTAAAATAATTCTTTTCGGAGAATATGGAATGATCGAAGACTCGCAAGGTCTTGTTGTTCCATATAGCTTTTACAAAGGAACTTTAAAGTTCTCTGAGTCGGAGTCCGAATTCGAAAAAAAATCAAACGGGCATCTGCAGAAATATTCTGATTATCTTGCAGATTTAAACCTTTCTGATGATTTTAAGCTAGACGTTATAAAATTCAAACAAGATATTGCAAACGGACTTTTCTTTGATTCTAATATTCCGCAAGGATATGGAGTGGGAAGTTCAGGAGCTTTGGTGGCTGCTATTTTCGAAAAGTATTCTTTAAAAAAACATGATCCTGAAAATATTTCTAAAGATATTTTAAAAAATCTGAAGACTGTTTTTGGAGAAATGGAAAGCTATTTTCACGGAAAAAGCTCAGGAATGGATCCGTTGATCTGCTATATGAATCTTCCTATTTTGATCGAAAACAAAGAAAATTTAGACAAGGTTTCTATTCCGGATGGAGAAGAGGGAAAAGGTGCTATTTTCTTGATCGATTCAGGAATTACAGGCGAAACAGGACCAATGATCCAGATTTTCTTTGAAAAAATGAAGACTGAAGGTTTCAGAAAAACCATGAAAGAAGAATTTATCCGTTACAATAACGCCTGTATTGATTCTTTCCTTAAAAAAGATATGAATCCTTTCTTCAGAAACCTTAAAAAACTTTCGCACTGGGCGTATGAACATTTCCGTCCGATGATTCCTGAAAGTATTTTTAATATCTGGAAAAAAGGTCTGGATTCTAACGCTTATTACTTAAAACTCTGCGGAAGCGGTGGTGGCGGTTATATTTTAGGTTTCACCAAAGACTACGAAAAAGCTGAAAAAATGCTTGATGGCTTCCATAAAGAAGTGATTTACAGATTTTAATAAGTTAGGGAATGAATTCTGAAAAAGAAAATTTCCAACAGAAAAATTATATTCAAAAATCTTTTTTTTACAGATTTTCACAATTTGTGGGCTTTCTTTTGGGAGCTCGCTTTTTTGTTGCTGTTCTGCTTACTTTTGCGTTATACGTTTCAACATTTTTCCTTTTTAATCAGGATGAAACTTTCAGAAAATTTGTCTTTGATTTTAAAGTTCACGGAATTATTTTCTGTACCGTTTTAACGATTTTAGCGGGAGGAATTATCAATCAGTTCTATGATTTTGAAAAAGATCATGTCGTAAAACCTTTCAGAACAAGACTTCAAAGCTTCATTAAGCAAAAATATTTTTTATATGTTTATTTGATTCTAAGTGTAATTTCTTTGGGAGTTGCATGGATGATTTCACATAATGTTTTTGCTTTCTTTGTTGTTTATCAATTCTTTATGTGGTTTTACAGTCACAAATTAAGCCGGATTTTAATTCTAAATAATCTCACCTTTGTAAGCCTTACTTTATACCCGTTTTTCGGAATGATGGTGTATTATGAAACTTTTTCCAAGAAAGTTTTATTAATGGCAATTTTTCTTTTTTTGATTCTTTTATGTATTGATATTGTGAAAGATACATTAACGAAAAGTGTTGACAAAGCTTTTGGTTACATTACAATTCCAAATTATTTTAAAAGTAAAACAACAAAAGGAATTATCATTTCTTTATTGATGATCACGATGGCTGTTTCTATGAAGCTGATTCTTAAAACAGGTATTTCCGGATTCATGGCTTATTACTTTGCAGGTGGATTATTTGTTTTTATTTTATGTATTTATCTTCTTTTAAATCATTCGAGAAGAAGTAAGTTTATGACTCTTAATATTTTAAGATTTTGGGTTTTCGTAGGAATTATTGCAATGCTTTTAAACGGTTTGGAAGGTAAATTATAGAAAATTTTCTCAAAAAAACCTTACATTTTCTTACCTTTGCAAAACCTTAAATTTATATAAAAGTAATGCCCATTTTTAACGATACTAAAGTCGCATTTGCAGATAAATCTGATGCACAGTTAAGAAAAGCGTATTGGATGTTCAAAATGATCGAGCAGCCTTCACTTACAAAAATCGGAACTTCTGTTCTTAATTTTTCCATTCATAATAATTTTCCATTCGTTACCGGAATTGTAAAAAACACTTTGTTTGAGCAGTTTTGCGGTGGTGAAACACGTGAAGAAAGTATGAAAGTGGTGAAGCAGCTCTTCAAAAGAGGAGTTGGAAGTATTTTCGACTATTCTATTGAAGGGAAAGAAGATGAAACAACTTTTGACGCTGTTTGCAAAGAGATCAAAGATATTGTGAGATTTTCTGTAGGAAATCCTGCTATTCCTTTTATCGTTTTTAAACCTACGGCTTTTGGTAGAATTGATTTATATGAAGCAGTTGGAAAGAATGCAGAGCTTACTTCAAGTCAAAAAGAAGAATGGGAGAGAGTGGTAAAAAGGTTTGATGAAGTTTGTAAACTATGCCATGAAAACGACAAAAAAGTAATGGTAGATGCGGAAGAAACCTGGATGCAGGATGCAGCAGATCACCTTTGCGAAGAGATGATGGAGAAATACAATCAGGAAAAACCCATCGTTTGGAATACGATCCAAATGTACAGAACCGGAAGATTGGAATATATGGAAGGGCATCTTCAAAGAGCTAGAGAAAAAGGCTATTTTATTGGTTATAAGATTGTTCGTGGTGCTTACATGGAAAAGGAAAGAGCAAGAGCAGCAGAAAAAGGGTATGCAGATCCGATTCAGCCCAATAAAGAATCTTCAGATAAAAACTACAATGCAGGAATTGATTTTGTAATGAACCATCTGGATAAAGTTTCAGCATTTTTTGGGACTCACAACGAGATTTCTTCGGAATTGGTGATGGATAAAATGAAGTCTGCAGGTCTTGAAAACGGTAATCCTCATGTGTATTTTGGACAGCTATATGGAATGAGTGACAACATTACATTCTATTTATCTGATAAAGGCTATAACGTGGCAAAATATCTTCCATACGGACCTGTAAAAGACGTGGTTCCGTATCTTACAAGAAGAGCTCAGGAAAATACTTCTGTTGCAGGACAAACCGGAAGAGAGCTTGGTCTTATTGGTAAAGAACTGGAAAGAAGAAAAATAAATAAATAATTTTCTTTATTTAAATAGAACAGCCTTACAAATTTTTGTGAGGCTTTTTTTTATAGTTGATAATTTCACTGAAATTAACGATAATTGTGCTAAAATTAAATTGTTTTAAATTTAAATCAAAATATTTAAATTTTTATTGTTGATTTAATTAACAATTCTTATATTTGATTAACAAAATAAAAATTAAGCCCATAAAACTAAACTTGCTCTTCTGATTTAATTCTAATTAAGGATTTTTACAAATCAGGTTTTTATCATTAAACATAATAAGAGTAAATAAAGTTGATCACAATAGAACTATAAAAGCAATATGCTGTAGTTTTCTTCTTCAAATATTTTTTAGCCTGATCATTTTTCTTCTGATCAGGTTTTTTATGGCTCAAAACTTTCGAATTTCCCGTTTTCGTAGAAAATAACGATACGTTTTATTTTACTTGTTTGATTTCCAATAGCTTGACTTACTATTTGTTCATTAGAATTTTCTAATCGCTGAGAATCGGATATTTTTTCCTGAGTCGTAGATTGATTCGATATAATTGATTCTCGTGGAATCGTTTTTGGTTGCTCAATTTCCGTTTCTTCAGTTCCGAAATCTTCATCGTTATTCATCATCGTAAAAAGGTCGGGTAGAGAAGTTGTCTTAGATTTTTCCTCTTCATGAACTTCTTCAGTTTTCTTCTCTTGTATTTCCATTTCCGGAAGTTCAGACTTTAGCATTTCTCCTTCACCGGTTACCAACCAGTCCCAAAGAATCTCCGGGAAACGTGATTTTATCTTTATGATAAATTCGAGAGACGGTTTATTCCTTCCCGAAGTGATGTGGGAAATAGAAGACCTTTGAACATCTATCTCATCTGCAAATTCGGAAGAGGTAAGATTGGAATACTCTATAACTTTGGAAATTCTCTCGTTTAAACTCATAAAAATAGGTTTTTAATGATGTTACAAATGTAAATAAATTAATTTACAAATGCAAATCATTCAAATAAACAAATGTAAACGGTAATTAAATACAAATGTAAACTGAATAAACGCATGAAATACAGCCGATTATGTATTAAACTAAATTATTGACTAGTATTTTATAAAAGTTTATCAACAATCAGACATTAAAATTCTGTGTTGATAGATCATAACGTAGATAACTTATGGATAAGTTATTCTGAATAAATATCCAGGTTTATCTAATAAAGTTATTTTTGCACAGGTTTATCTTACTGATAGTAGTAGATCACTTAAATGTCTGATAAACCTCCTATTTATGCATACCTAGGAGGTTTAGGATTGTAAAAAACAATAATAAACAGACTTTTAAGTACTACTTTATATGCAAAAGGTGTTTTAAATAAAGTGCTAATTATAGCAGTTTACATTATTAAATTCAGCTTGGAAATGTAAATAATTTTGAAAATAGAATTAAAATTTACATTTGTATATTTCAATTATTTACAGAGTTTTCCACATTTGTAATGTTTAATAAAATTACTCCTAAATACCAATAAACATATAGTTATACACTTAAAGTAATGTTACAATACTTATTTATATGAATCTCATAAATTATTGAATTGTAACTAATTAAATGAATTCAATTAAATTATTATCAATCCACAATTTTATCCACAGACATTATGGCAGTCAACAATGTTTAATTTAATTACAAATGTAAATTTTATTTTTCTCTCAAAATTCGTTAAATTTGACTCTTGTAAACTATCATCTAATGAACTTTGAACAGATCTATCAGCAGAATCCTGATTTCCCAAATCGCTATATTTCCCCTGAAAAATTATTTTATTATCTACAGACAAATCTCAGCGATCATATTCAGGAGATTGGAAAATCGTATTTAGAAAAACCTATTTATAAACTGACAGTCGGAACCGGAGCCATTAATCTTCTTGCCTGGTCACAAATGCATGGAAACGAATCGAACGCTACTCATGCAATGCTCGACTTGTTAATGACTTTAGATAAAGCTCCGGAACTAAAGGAAGAATTATTCAGTAAGATCAAATTGGATTTTATTTTTATGTTAAATCCCGATGGTTCGGAAAAATGGACAAGGTTGAATGCAGTCGATATTGATTTGAACAGAGACTTCCATAACGAATCAAGCAAAGAGATAAAATTTCTGAAAGCTGAAGCAGCTTCCAAAAAATATGATTACGCTCTGAATCTTCATGAGCAGAGAACAATTTTTACAACAGACGGAATCCATCCGGCGACTCTTTCTTTTTTGGCACCGTCAGAAGATTACGAAAGGACAGTCACGGATAACAGGAAAAAATGTATGGCAGTAATTGCGGAAGTGTATAATCATTTGAAAGAATTAATCCCAAACCAGATCGGAAGATATTCCGACGAATTTTATCCGACTTCTACAGGTGATAATTTTATTAAAGCAGGAATGCCTACGATTCTTTTTGAAGGCGGACATTTTATCGACGACTATACTAGAAAAGGAACGAGGAAATATTATACGATTGCATTGTATTATGCTTTGAAAGCAATCAGTGAATTAAATTCTGATATTGAAGGTTGGGAAAAGTATCTCGATATTCATGAAAACAGGGAAACGCATTACGACATCGTTTACAGAAATGTAAAATTAAATACCGACCACGAATGTATTTTAGACGTTGCCGTTCAGTACAGAGAAATTATGGAAGAAGGAAAAGACGAAATATCTTTTGTCCCTTTTGTAATGGAAGTAGGAGATGTAAAAGAGAAAAAAGGCTGGCTGGAAATCGACTGTACCGGGAAGAAATTTGTTTCGGCCAATAAATATCCGAAATTAGACGCAGAAGTAAACTTTAAAATAGAAGACTAAAAACAAAAAGCGGAACATTTCAATTTGTTCCGCTTTTTGTTTTTATACTGACTGTCATCCAAATGACAGGAGAAATCAATAAAAGCTTAGAGATTCTTAACTTCGTTCAGAATGACAGGGGTGAATTAATTCACAACTTTGATTCCGTTGGCTACAAATCTGATTTCTTCTTTCGGAGTTGTAATGGCATCGATTTCAGATTGAGGCTTCTTAGCATCTTCTGCGTAATGTTTTTGCTCATCAACAGAAGTTATTTTTCTTTCAGCGGTTCCGTCTAAAACAACAGTTTTACCCTTCAAAGCAGTCGGAACGAAGAAAGCATAATCTTTCATTTTTACAAAAAACTGAGAATTATCTTCAGTCTGAATCGTTAACCAACATCCTTTTTTATCGCAAACATCTGTAACCTTTCCTTTTACAGCTACATTTTCTACTTTTTTATTCTCTTTTTTAAGCTTTTTGCTTAATTTATCTACTGAGATTGCTTTAGATTCTGTTCCCGAAGTTACAGCGCTTCCGTATGTATCACCTACCAATGCATTTCCTGCAGGAGGTCCGAATTTTTTAGTCTCCTGTGCAAAAGCTAAAGTAGATGCACTTACCGCTACCGCAAATAATATCGCTTTGAATTTCATTTTTAATATTTTTTTCAAAAGTACTAATAAAAATTGAATCATAAATTGAGAAAAACTTGATAAAAGACAGGTCAGGTTTTTATCGTGTTTAAATTCATATTTAAATAAATATTTAACTTGAATTTTTTATTGTATGGAAATCGCAAAGGCGCAAATTAAAAAAGACTGCTTTAAGGTGCAAAGATTTTATCTGTGATAAAATTTGTAAAGTTTTTTATAGTAAGCATTTGCTGAAAATATTGATTTTCTTGCGCCTTACAATATAAAGATTAAAAACCTTTGCGTCTTTGCGATTGGCAACAAAGAATTCTCTTCCATAATTTCAAATAAAATCACAAAACAACCGCATATTTATTTATATTTGACGCCTATACTCGACTATGCAAAAAAAACTAAAACTTTGGGACGCCATTATGCTCGTAATGGGGTCAATGATCGGTAGTGGAATCTTCATTGTAAGTGCTGATATGATGCGAAATCTCGGTTCAGGATACTGGCTGATCGTCGTTTGGGTGATCACAGGAATTATGACGGTTGCAGCGGCAATCAGTTATGGGGAACTTTCAGCATTGTTTCCAAAAGCGGGAGGACAATATACTTATCTTAAAGAAATCTTTGGTAAAAAGATGGGTTTCCTTTACGGATGGGGATTGTTTACAGTGATTCAGACAGGGACAATTGCGGCTGTAGCAATGGCTTTCGGGAAATTTACAGCCTATCTGGTTCCTGCTTTAAATGATGCAGCTCCGATTTTCCAGAGTGGAGAGTTTAAAATTACATGGATTCAGATTTTAGCAATCGGTACGATAATTTTATTGACACAACTGAACACAAGAGGGGTAGAAAGCGGTAAAATATTGCAAAATATTTTCACGGGTTCTAAAATCATTGCAATAGTAGGCTTAATTGCTGCCGGATTTATTTTGGTTGATTTTTCTCATTTAGCTGAAAATTTCAGTTTAGGATATGATTCTTTTAATAATCTTAAAAAAGATGCTCTTGGGAATTTCCTTAAAGAAGGTTGGGAACCCATCGGTGGAATGACTTTACTGGGTGGAATTGCAGCAGCAATGGTAGGCTCGGTTTTCAGTTCCGTAGCTTGGGAAAGTGTAACTTTCGTTTCGGGTGAAATTGAAAATCCAAAGAAAAATGTTGTAAAATCAATGATCTACGGAACCACTGCCGTGATGATTCTATATATTGCTGTAAATTATGTCTACTTAAATGCTTTAGACAGAAATGCGATTGCCTTTGCTGAAAATGATAGAGTAGCGGTTGCTGCTTCACATTTTATCTTTGGAAGCGCAGGAACCGTAATTATTGCTATTCTGGTAATGGTTTCGACTTTTGGCTGTAACAACGGATTAATTTTGGCTGGAGCCAGAGTTTTCCAGACCATGGCAAAAGACGGAATGTTCTTCAAACAAGCCGAAAAAAACAACAAAAATGAAGTTCCCGCCAATGCATTATGGATGCAGGGAGTTTGGGCTTCTATCTTATGTTTAAGTGGTCAATACGGCAATCTTTTGGATATGATCTCTTTCGTGATCGTTTTATTTTATATGATTACCGTTTTCGGAGTTATTTATTTAAGAATTAAACAACCGAATTTAGAAAGACCTTACAAAACTTGGTTATATCCAGTTACACCAATCATTTATTTATTGATAGGAACAGGCTTCTGTATTTTATTATTAATTTACAAACAACAATACACTTGGCCTGGATTCGTAATGGTTCTGCTCGGACTTCCGGTATATTATTTTATTAATCGAAATAAGAAAATTGAAGAATAAATTTAAAAGCT
>NZ_BAAAZJ010000016.1:0-181416 GCF_039536845.1 Chryseobacterium ginsenosidimutans | reverse complement strand
AAACCCCCCAAAGCCGAAACCAAAAAAAATGAGCTCAAACAAATGCTCCAATCGGGGCTAAAAAATCGTCATTTGTTTCAACGCGGGAAAATAACATTTAGCTTGTCATAGAAATCTGAATGACAAACTTTATAGAAACTTGAAAGATGCTTCGAGAGCCTCAGCATGACACCATTAAAAAATAATGCTAATAAAAAAGCTAGTATTAAGAATGTCATGCTGAGGCTCTCGAAGCATTTACATAATACTTTCGTATAATTTAATTTCACATAACATTTTATTATTTGAAAATGCTTAATTTGGTATTTCGTTTATATAAACCATAATATGAAGTAAAAAATAAGAAGCTGAATCATGGACACACCAAATTACAGAATGCCTTTTGTACCTTCAACACTAATGACGGAGGGTGGAAGTATCGACACCTGCGACATGGGTGAAAGTATTGCCCACAACATTATGTTGTTGATCACCACCAAAAAAGGCGAAAACAGATATGATGAAAATTACGGAAACGACGTTTGGAACCTGGAATTCGATAACGGAATTACAAGCGCCGTTTGGGAAACTGTTTTCATAAAAAGTTTAAAAAGACAGATACAGGAATACGAACCCAGAATTGTTCAACCGCAGATTGAAGCTTACATACAAATTGTAGAACACAGCTACGACACAAAAGAACACACCGAAATCAAAAAGAAAGTGAGAATTGCCATCAATGCTAAAATGGAAGATTCCGGAGAGCGTTTCAGCTTTTCTACGGAATTGTTTTTGAGCCCGATGTCGATTGATTAATTCCTTTTATTAACTGTAACCGAAACTTATGAACTTAGACCAGAATATATATTCCAAAGAATCCGTAAAAGCGAGAATGCTTCAGAATGCGACCAAAGTTTGGGGACTTAAAAGTCCGCAGTCTCTTGATCCGTTCGTGAAATTATTAATTGATGCATTCAGCACGGAAGTTTTCAAAGCAAATAACGAAATACAAACCGTCAATGCCAGAATTTTAGAGAAACTGGCAAAATTATTAACGCCATCCATTTATACACACCCGATTCCGTCTCACGCAATTGCGTTTACGCAGCCTTATGAATCATCTGAAATTTTGTTGGAACACACAGAATTCTTTTTCAGAAAACAGATGACTTCCACGATAAAGTCTGAGTCGGATAAACAAATTAATATTCCCTTTACACCGATTGGAAATGTTAGAATTAATAAAGTTCAGACTTCCATCATGTTTGTAGGAAATACCTGCTACAGTGTTGATGACAGGCTGAATAAAATTCCTATCGCAAGATTTCAGGGAAAACCGGAAGATTACAGAAAAGTAACGATCGGAATTGATGTGACGAAATATTCAAATGAAACTTTTCCTAAAAATTTAAGTATTTATTGCTCAAATCCCGCATTTGAACATTTGGATTTTACCTATAAATTGTTGCCTTACATCACAGTTTCAAGCAACGGAAACCCATTATTCATAAAAGAAGGCTTAACGTATTACAAAAATACACAAGCCGATGGATACGAACAAATGTTTCGCGAACAGTCCATTCAAAATAAGCTGATTGAAGACGTAAAAAGCATTTATCATCATAAGTTTATTGAAGTTAGCGGAATTTCAAATACACTATTTTCCGAACACGGAAAACTTCCCGAAAATCTGGAGTTTGTTGATTATAAAGAAGAAATTACAAAATACATCGACGGAAAACGCTATTTATGGCTTACTTTCGAGTTTCCACCGCAGTTTTCTGCAGAAATTTTAGATAATTTTTCATTTGTATTGAATGCTTTTCCGATTTATAACCGTGGTTGGAAGAAAACGGAATACAGTTTAGACATTATGGGAAATAATATTCCTCTCGTGACGGATGAAGGCGAACATTTTTTATACGTTGATGAGGTTCAGGACGGAGACGGAAGACGATATACTGAAATTCCTTTTACACCAAATGACGATCTGAGAAAAGGGTTGTACACCGTAAGAAAAGGAGGAATGGAACGTTTTACCAATAGAAATGCAGTCGATATGATTGCGAACGTTTTGGAATTAACGAGAGATGAAATTGCAGCATTTTCTTTACTAAACAGGGATAATGTGAAAGGTGTTTTAAGCGAAATGTCCGACAAGATGAAATCAATGGTTCAGAAAGTAAATAATGCGAAAAGAAGCATCAAACAGGAACTGAACTACGTCATTATGGAGCCTGTCGACAAAACGGATCATACCTATGCTTCATTTTGGATCACACATGCAACGCTGGCAAATCATATGCGTCCCGGAACTGAACTTTCAAATCAATTAAAATCACAAATGCTGGTTCTTTTAACAGAAACAATCGGCGGAGCGGAAGAACAAAAAGGAACCGATAGCATTCAGGCATACAAATACGCTTTGACGACGAGAGATAAAATTATTTCTCTGGAAGATGTGAAAAACTATTGCAGAATGGTTTTGAAAGATGAACTGAAAGATGTAAGAGTCACACGTGGAACAATGATCAGCAATAAACCGAAAGAAGGCTTCATCAGAACGGTTGAGGTTGAAATTATTCCGCAAAATTATTCTTTCTACGGAAGGGTATATTGGGAAAATATGGCCAATATTCTTAGAAACCAAATCATTTCAAAAGCCATCGATGGAATTGAATATCTCGTAAAGATCACGAATGAAGATTCAGATTTTGGAGATAATTAAATGATTTTAAACTAAAGAGATCCTTCGACTGCTTTACGCTCAGGATGACACTGTAAAAACCTCCTGCACTTTTCAGTTTAGACGAATAAAAACAGTTAGTATTAGCGCTGTCATCCTGAGCTTGTCGAAGGATCTCAAGCAATTATAAAAAAGTTTCGGGCAAACCAAAGGTTTGCCCGAAACTCATTAAAAAATACTTATTAAAATAACTTATTCATCAGAATCACCTCTCTGTTTTCGAGTAAAGGAACGACCTGCTCCAAGACTATACTTTTGAAATGCTCGGAATTACGATGTGCTTCCACAGCACTTGCATCTGCATAGCCTTCATATAAAATAATGGTATTCTGATCTTGTTGACTTTGATGCAGCTTATAAAACAAATTCCCTTTTTCCTGAATACTTTTCTCTCCGGCTTCTTTCATTAATTGAAGAACGGCATCCAGTTTTCCTTCTTTTACCTGCCATTTGGCATGAACAAATACAGTATTTTGATCCATTTTTTTATTTTTAAAATTAAATTAAGCTTTTTTTTGCCTCCAAAAGAGCAACGATTTTTTCACCGACACCTTTTGCGGAAGCTGGATTTTGACCTGTCACAAGATTTCCGTCCGCAATACTGTTGGCAGACCAAGGTTCAGCAGCGTGAAAAATGGCGCCTTGTTCAGTCAAAGCCGTTTGTAAATCGAAAGGAACGTCCGGTCTTGCGTAGTTATCTTCTTCTTCAGTAGTGAAAGAAGTAATATTTTTACCATTCACGATATAAGTTCCGTCGCTCAATTTTACATTTAAAAGAGAAACAGGACCATGACAAACAGCTCCGACAACACGATTACTTTCATAAAATTCGGCAATTACCTTTTTAAGTTCTGCAGCTTCCGGCATGTCAACCATTGGAGCTAAACCTCCGGGAACGAAAACGGCGTCGTATTCATCCGTATTTACCTCTGAAAGTTTTCCTGCATTATGCATTTTTTCCCAACCTTTTCCTGTTAAGAATTTCAAATTATCAGGATCGTCGGCTAAATTTAAAGCATCTAAAAACGGAGATTCACCAGTTAAGCTTGCGAAATCTATGTGATAACCCGCTTTTTCAAATTCTGCGTAAGGATGTGCCACTTCGGATAAGAAAGTTCCTGTTCTTCTGTGGTTTGGTCCGATTGAGTTGGCATTGGATACAATGATTAATACTTTTGGATTCATGACATTAAATTTTTTAGTTAATTAAATATTTTTGTTTGATCTTTTGAAATTATTTTAATTTCTATAGCAAATCTATGTCGATCCGATGTCTCAAGAGAAGGAGTGAAGTCACAAAAAAAGTGTGATCCAGATCACACTTTTTTATTTATTATTGTTTGAATATAATCTGCTTAGCGTTTCCCGGCTTACTCCAAGATATTCCGCAACATATTTTTTAGGAATCTGTGAGATGAGGTCCGGATATAATTTTGAAAATTCTTCATACCGTTGCTGAGGTGTGCCTGATAACAAAAGAATAATTCTCTGTTGTAAAGCGATATAACCATTGGTAAGTTTTACTCTAAAGAAATGATCCATTTTATGAAACTCGGAAGCAAGTTTTTCTCTTCCCTGTAATGTAAGGCTTACGACTTCACCGTCTTTTAGACATTCAATGAACATTTTAGAGCTGGTTTGTTTGAAGAATCCTATATAATCGGACATCCACCAATTTTTTTTCGCAAACTGTAAAATGTGTTCTTTACCGCCTTCATCAATATAAAATACTTTATAAATTCCGTCCAAAGCTAAGAACTCATACTTCACTTCATCTCCTTCATGAATGAGGAATTGATTTTTACGAACTTTTTTAAGGGTAAAGAATGCTCGAATATACTCAAATTCATCGTCTGTAATTGGAGTTATTGCTTCGATATGTTCCCTCAGTCTGTTCATGGTGATGGTTTTATGAAATGTAAATTTAATTAAATTTTGATTAAGCTTGTACGAACGATTTGAATTAAAGATCCTTCGACTTCGCTCAGGATGACAACGCTAATTCTAACTGTTTTTATTTTTGAAACAATAATAGGCAGAATAATTACCAGTGTCATCCTGAGCGCGAAGCAGTCGAAGGATTCCCAGTAAGTCAGAATTCATATAAAGTAATTTAAATTAAACCTAAAATAAAAACTTTTATGATTAAATAAATCCAAAATCTATAACATTTTTTAACACGAAAAATTCCATAAAATTCCGTAATTTTGCACATCGTGATTTTCAGGTAGAATCACACCAAATTATGAGTAAATCAACAGAGTATATAGAAGTTTACGGAGCCAGAGAACATAATCTTAAAAACATTAATGTCAAAATCCCGCGTAACGAATTGGTTGTAATTACCGGACTTTCGGGAAGCGGAAAATCTTCATTGGCTTTTGATACTATTTTTGCGGAAGGTCAGCGTCGTTACATCGAAACGTTTTCTGCGTATGCGAGGCAGTTTTTAGGAGGTTTGGAACGTCCTGATGTCGATAAAATTGAAGGATTGTCTCCCGTAATTGCGATCGAACAGAAAACAACCAATAAAAATCCTCGATCAACCGTAGGAACGGTGACGGAATTATATGATTACCTGCGTCTTTTGTTTGCAAGAGTTTCGGATGCGTATTCTCAGACCACAGGGAAGAAACTGGTAAGTTATACCGAAGATCAGATCCTTGAGGCGATCAAAGAAAATTATAAAGGCGAAAAGATCATGTTGATGGCGCCTGTTGTGCGTTCCAGAAAAGGGCATTATCACGAACTTTTTGTGCAAATGGCGAAGAAAGGTTACGGACAGGCAAGAATTGACGGTGAATTGCAGGATATCGAATATGATTTAAAGCTTGACCGTTACAAAACCCACGATATTGATATCGTAATCGACCGTTGGATTATCGGAGAAAGTGCTTCAGAAGGAAGAATGGAAAAATCGTTGAGAACAGCGATGGAAATGGGAGAAGGATTAATCGGAATTCAAAAACTGGGAAGTACGGATATTGAATATTTCTCTAAAAACTTGATGGATGCCGAAACCGGCCATTCATTAGCTTTGCCGGAACCGAATACTTTTTCTTTCAACTCTCCGAAAGGAAGCTGCCCGAGTTGTAAAGGATTAGGAACAATTAAAAAAATCAATACCGATTATTTTGTTGAAAACCCAAAATTATCAATCAATCAGGGAGGTTTGTTGCCTTTGGAAGATATTAAATCTAACAAATGGATTCTTTCTCAGATTAAAAATATTCTGGAAATTTTCGGTTTAGGTTTAGCAACTCCTTTTAAAGATATTCCGGAAGAAGCATTGGATTATATTTACAATGGCTGTAATAAGGAATTCAATAAAGATTTAAAATACGCAGGAATTACCAAAAAAATTAAAATCAGTTTTGATGGTTTGATTCCTTTTATGGAAGAATTAATTGAAGAGAGAGAATCCTACGAAGCCATTTTGCTGGAAAGACATTTCACAACAGAAGAAACCTGTCCGGAATGTAAAGGAACACGTCTTCAGCCTTCAAGTTTAAGTTTTAAAATTGACGGAAAGAATATTGCTGAAGTTAACGGATTGAGTTTATCGGACTTAAAAGAATGGTTAGCTGATGTTAAAGATAAATTCTCAGAAAAAAATAAAATCATTGCTCATGAAATTTTAAAGGAAATCGAAACCAGACTTCAGTTTTTATTGGATGTCGGTTTGGATTATTTAAGTTTGAGCAGAAGTTCGAAAACCCTTTCCGGGGGAGAATCTCAGAGAATTCGTCTGGCGACACAGATTGGTTCTCAATTGGTGAATGTACTTTATATTTTGGATGAACCAAGTATCGGGCTTCACCAAAGAGATAACGAAAGATTAATTAAATCATTAAAAAATCTTCGTGACATAGGAAACTCTGTTTTAGTGGTAGAACACGATAAAGATATGATTCTGGAAGCCGATGAGGTTTTGGATATTGGTCCGAGAGCCGGAAAATTTGGTGGAGAAATTCTTTGGCAGGGAAAACCGAAAGATTTGTTAAAAGCCGATACAATTACAGCTCAATACATCAACGGAAAAAGGAAAATTGCCGTTCCGGAAGTAAGAAGAGAAGGAAATGGCAAAAATATATTGTTAAAGGGGGCTACAGGAAATAATCTTAAAAATGTAACACTTGATATTCCTCTTGGAAAATTGGTTGTTGTTTCAGGGATTTCAGGAAGCGGAAAATCTTCTCTGATTAATGGAACGCTGTATCCGATTCTGAACAAACATTTTTACAGAGCCGTTCAGGAACCATTGCCTTACAAGAAAATCGAAGGTCTTGAAAATATAGATAAAATTGTAGACGTAGACCAGACTCCGATCGGAAGAACACCTCGTTCGAATCCTGCAACGTACACAGGAATGTTTACGGATATCAGAAATCTGTTTGCAGAATTGCCGGAAAGTAAAATCCGTGGTTACAAACCGGGAAGATTTTCTTTCAACGTAAAAGGCGGAAGATGCGAAACTTGTCAGGGAGGCGGTTTGAAAGTTATTGAAATGAATTTCTTACCGGATGTTTATGTTCACTGTGAAACGTGCAACGGAAAACGTTTCAACAGAGAAACACTGGAGGTTCGCTACAAAGGAAAATCAATTTCCGATGTGTTGGATATGACAATCGATGAAGCGGTAGATTTCTTCCAGCCGATTCCTAAGATTTTTGCAAGAGTGAAAACTTTACAGGATGTTGGTTTGGGATATATTACGATGGGACAACAATCTACGACACTTTCGGGAGGAGAAGCACAGCGTATCAAGTTAGCAACGGAATTGGCAAAGAGACAAACCGGAAATACGTTATACATTCTTGATGAACCGACAACCGGACTTCATTTTGAAGACGTAAAAATCCTGATGGAAGCTATTAATAAATTAGTGGAATTAGGAAACTCATTCATTATTATTGAACATAATATGGATGTAATAAAACTGGCAGATCATATTATCGACGTTGGTCCGGAAGGAGGAAAACACGGAGGACAGATCGTTGCACAGGGAACTCCCGAGGAAATTGTAAAGTCAAAAAAGAGTTTGACAGGAAAGTTTTTGAAAAGGGAATTGGAGTAAATTCAATATAATCTTAAAACGCAAACTTTAAACACAATCTTTGTCATTCCGTAGGAATCTCGATAATGAAGTTAACGTAAAGGGGTTTAGATTCCTACGGAATGACAAACAACAGACAAATATTAAGGCTAAACGACAAAGTTTAGCCTTTTTTATGTTTAATATCAACTTTCAATATTAAATTTTCAATTATTTTTAAATTTTATCTAATTGTAAATCAGCCTTTTATATTTTAATGTTAACTCAATGTTAACTGTATGTGAAATTAATATGAATAATTTTATATATCTTTGGTAAGAGATACAAAATAAGTTTAATATAATATTTAAAACCAAAGAGTTATGAAAAATAAAATTCAGATATTAGTTGCTTCACTTTTCGTTTTTGGATTTGCATCCGTAATGAATACTGCTAAAGCACAAACTGCAAATAATACAATCGAAGAAATTCAGTTGACTAAAAATGATACTTTTAATGATATCAGAAGCCGACTGATGGAAAATTTCGACCTTACGAATGTTGATTATAAGCAAGGCACGGTGAATTCGGTAGTAAAATTCGATATTGCAAAAAACGGAAAAATAGTAAATGTTCATTCTAACGGTGATTGCAAAAATGTAAGCAAAGAAATTGAAACTGTTTTAAGCGAACTAGATTATAGAGTAGACCGCAAAAAAATAAATGATAATATGGTTGCTTATACTTATGTAATGCCTGTGACGGTAGAAATAAACAACAGATAATATTCATAAAATCTTTTATATTAAGCCATGCAGAATTTCTGTATGGCTTTTATTTTTCAGGTGTAAATCGTGAAAATTCTGAACATAAATTTGTAATAATTTGTAATAATTTTCGTTTTAAATTTAATCCACAAAATTAAAACGATATGAAAAATTTAAAGAAACTAAGTAAAACAGAACTAAAATCAGTGTACGGCGGACAGCCAAAACAATACTGCGTTTACTGCGAAAGATTAAACAAGACAGTTTGCAGCACAGTTCCGATTGCACAATGTCCTTAATGATTAAGCCGCTTTTTATAAGGCGGTTTTTTATTTATAAAATATAAATTTCTCATATCTAAAATTTTGGTTTTTTTATTCCTTCCGTTTTTTCTAAATCAATACAAAAATTTAATACATTTGATGGTATAATAAAACTATCGTGAATCCCATTCTTGATGTCGTTGTCCGATCACTTTGCGTTTACCTTTTCATGGTAGTTGCTATTCGTTTGTTTGGTAAAAACCAGCTTTCTCAGCTCAATGCAGGAGATGTAGTTCTGTTGCTTCTGATCTCAAATGCTGTTCAGAATGCAATGGTAGGGCAGGATACATCACTTCAAGGCGGATTAATCGCTGCTTTGGTTCTTTTTGCAGCAAATTTTATCGTTAAAAGATTAATGTTTTCCAATCGAAAATTCGAAAGTTTTTTAGAAGATGATCCTGTAATTTTGATCAAAGATGGTGTAATTGATGAAAAGGCTTTAGATGAGGTTAAAATTAGTAAGGAAGAACTGCAGGAAGCTATCAGAGAACATGGTGTAGACGGAACTAAAAATGTAAAACTGGCCATTCTTGAAGTTGACGGAAACATCAGTGTTGTTTCTGAGGATGAAAAAAGTAAACAGACTAATTATTCCAGAATCAAAAGAAAAAATAAACGAAAATATCTCAGATAAAATGAACTACGAGCTTAGAGAAATGCTTCCCAGTGATGAAGCGAAAGTTTTAGAAATATTTAAACAGGGTGTCGACGGAGGAACTGCTACTTTCGAAACACTAATCCCTACAGCCGAAGCCTGGAATATGGAGTTTTTGAACGATTGCAGATGGGTTTTGGAAAATGAAACCAATGAAGTTGTCGGTTGGTGTGCTTTGAGACCGGTAAGTAAAAAAGAGTGTTTCAAAGGAGTTGCAGAAGTAAGTATTTATTTTGATAATAATTATCAAGGGAAAGGTTTGGGTTCAGTTTTGCTTAAAAAGATGATTTTGGATAGTGAAAGCCACGGATTTTGGACTTTACAGGCAAATATCTTCCCAGAAAATGAAGCTTCAATAAAATTTCATCAGAAAAATGGTTTCCGAATAGTAGGGACAAGAAAAAAAATCGGAAAACTTAATGGAGAATGGAAAGATCTTATCATGTTCGAAAAAAGAAGTGAAATCGTCCTCTAAATCTTAAAAAGTATTAAATTTTCTTAAAAATTATATAGAATCTAATAATAAAGCTTTATTGGCACTGGTATTGTAAGTTTCTGTAATGTAATTTGAAAATAATTTACTTATGAAGATGTTAACTAAAATAATAGGATTTTTCTTAATCGTTTTTTCCTTTGCTTATTACGATGCAGCTCCGCTCCAGAGAGGTCATGGTCACGGCCATGGTCATGGCTCGTCGAAACATTATTATGGCGGTCCGCGCAGACCCTATTACAGAAAGGTTGTGTATCACAGACCTCCGGGACATTATTACAAAAGGCATTATTACAGACCTGTAAGACACAGATACTATTCTCAAAGACCTCACCGTGTTTATTATAGCAGACCGGTAGTGGTTGTAAGATTGTAAATAAAAAGCACTGAAATTATCAGTGCTTTTTTATTTTAACTAATTGCCTTGAATCTTTATAGTCTCGATTTTTTAGGATTCAGGAAAGTATTAAAAATCATTACTTCCTGTCCAAATTTTTTCTCGACTATTTCTGCAATATTTAACATTTCGCTTTTAATAAAATCTTCACGAACATCATCATTGTCAAAAATTAGAAGAAGATTATAGTTTTTTCCGTCTTCAATATAATCACTGTGAACCTCAGAAAGAATATATTTATCTACATCCAGCAGGTTTTCTGTCATTAAAACCAAGGTTTCGTCCATATAATTTTCCCATTCTTCCAGATTATCTTTCGTACAGTGGAAAGTTATACTTAATACGCTCATATTTTATGAATTTTTAAGATTTTTTGGATAAATTCTACAGCAAAAATCGACAAATTTTTCGTAAATTAGCACGTTAATAAAAAAACGAAATACATAATTTTCAGACATACAGCTAAGGGTCTGACAATCATTATAATAAAATTTGTTTATGCAAAAAGAAGGAGAAAGATTGATTCCTATCAACATTGTTGATGAAATGAAATCATCTTATATCGATTATTCGATGTCCGTTATTGTTTCTAGAGCATTACCGGATGTAAGAGATGGCTTGAAACCCGTTCATAGAAGAGTGCTTTACGGTATGTATGGATTAGGGGTTTTTTCTAATAGAAAATATTTAAAATCTGCCAGAATCGTTGGGGATGTTTTGGGTAAGTATCACCCGCATGGAGACTCCTCTGTATATGATGCGATGGTGAGAATGGCTCAAGACTGGAGCTTACGTTATCCTCAGGTAGACGGTCAGGGGAACTTTGGTTCCATGGATGGTGACCCGCCTGCAGCAATGCGTTACACTGAAGCAAGACTGAAAAAAATCTCTGATGAGGTTCTTTCAGACTTAGACAAAGAAACGGTAGATTTCCAGAATAACTTCGATGATAGTTTGACTGAACCGACAGTAATGCCTTCAAAAATTCCAAACCTATTGGTAAACGGAACTTCAGGTATTGCGGTAGGTATGGCAACAAATATGGCTCCTCATAATTTAACGGAGGCTGTAAATGCTATTTGTGCTTATATTGACAACAGAGAGATTACAATTGACGAATTAATGCAGCACATCATTGCTCCGGATTTCCCGACAGGAGGGATTATCTACGGTTATGATGGGGTAAGGGATGCTTTCCATACAGGGAGAGGTAGAGTAGTTCTTAGAGCTAAAGTTGCCTTCGAGGAAATCGGAAACAGAAATGCAATTATCGTCAACGAAATTCCGTATCAGGTTAATAAAGCTGAAATGATTGCAAGGACAGCTGAACTTGTAAAGGATGAGAAAATTCCAGGAATTTATGAGATCAGAGACGAGTCGGATAGAAGAGGTCTTCGTATTGTTTATGAATTAAAAAATGATGCGATTCCTAATGTTGTATTAAACTTATTATATAAATATACTTCACTTCAGACATCTTTTAGTGTTAATAATATTGCTTTGGTACATGGTAGACCGGAACAATTGAATTTAAAGGATATCATTCACCATTTCGTAGAGCACAGACATGAAGTAATTGTAAGAAGAACTCAATATGAGCTTAGAAAAGCGAAGGAAAGAGCTCATATCTTAGAAGGTTTCATGAAAGTGATCGGAACACAGGATTCTCTGGATAGAGCAATCTCAATCATCCGTCACTCTGCAAATCCACAGGCTGCGAAAGAAGGCTTAATTGAAGCGTTCGAACTTTCCGACATTCAGGCTCAGGCGATTCTTGACTTACGTCTTGCTCGTTTAACAGGAATGGAGCTTGATAAAATCCGCGATGAATATGATACAATCATGAAAGAAATTGCTGATTTGGAGGATATTTTGGCTAATGAAGTAAGAAGATTCCAGATCATTAAGGACGAATTAATTGAAGTAAGAGAAAAATACGGTGACGAAAGAAGAACAGAAATCGATTATTCTGGTGGAGAAATGTCTATTGAAGACATCATTCCAAATGAATCGGTAGTTCTTACGATTTCTCACGCAGGATATGTAAAAAGAACTTTGCTTTCGGAATACAAAATCCAAAGTAGAGGCGGTGTAGGAAATAAAGCAGCGACAACAAGAGATTCAGACTTCTTGGAGTATATTGTTTCTGCGACCAATCACCAATATATGTTATTCTTCACAGAAAAAGGAAGATGTTATTGGTTAAGAGTATTTGAAATTCCTGAAGGTTCTAAAACGGCAAAAGGAAGAGCGGTACAGAACTTAATTAACATCGAACCGGACGATAAGATTAAAGCATACATCAGAACCAATAACTTAAAAGATTCTGAATACGTCAATCAAATGAGTGTGGTGATGGTTACTAAAAACGGTACGATCAAGAAAACTTCATTGGAAGCGTATTCAAGACCAAGAGTAAATGGTGTTAATGCTATCGAAATTAGAGATAATGACCAATTGTTAGGTGCTTACTTAACAAACGGAACTTCTCAGATCATGATCGCTACCAAAAACGGTAAATGTATCCGTTTCCCTGAAGAAAAAGTAAGAGAAGTAGGTAGAGGTTCTATCGGAGTTCGTGGTATCAGTATGGAAGATAATGACGAAGCAATTGGTATGATTGTTGTCAATGATCTTGAAAATGAAACCGTTCTTGTGGTATCTGAAAAAGGATATGGGAAGAGAACAGCTGTTTTAGACTACAGAGAAACCAACAGAGGAGGAAAAGGAGTTATCACTTTAAATATTACCGAAAAAACAGGAAATCTTATTGCTATTCAAAACGTGACAGATGAAGATGGATTGATGATTATCAACAAATCCGGTGTTGCAATTCGTATGAATATGGATGAGATGAGAGTGATGGGTAGAAATACTCAAGGGGTAAGAATGATTAACCTTAAGAAAAATGACGAAATTGCAGCCATTGCAAAAGTAGAAATGGATAGAGATGTAGTTGAGGAGGATTCTGAAGAAGATGTAGAAGGAGCAGAAATTGCAGCTGATAACCAGGAAAACAATACAGAAACAACACCTCAGATAGAAGACCAAGATTCTACAGAGGAAACTGAGAATTCTGATTCGGAAGAATAATATTGTACAATTAATATAAAATAGTGATTATGAAAAAGCTAATTTTGGGTATGGCTATCGTTGCTTCGGCTTTTGTTTTCGGGCAGAAGGAAGATGCAAACGCTAAGCTGCAAGAAGCTAACAAAGTTGCAATGGATGCATATAATGCAAAAAATTATGCAGTTGCAGCTCCTAAGTTTATGGAAGTTTACAACTTACTGAAAACAAGCGGACAGGACAATAAAGTATATATGTATTACTCAGGTCTTAATTATGCTTTGGCAAATGACATTCCTCAGGCTACAAAAATATATACAGATTTGATCAATTCTGGTTACACTGGTGTTGAAACAAATTATACAGCAAAAGATAATAAAACAGGTCAGGTTGTAAACTATGACAAAGGAACTTGGGAATTGCTGAAAAAAACAGCATCTAAAGATTATTCAGATTTCAAAACTGAGCAGTCTCCAAGCGTAGAATCGGATTTGTATGAAACTTTGTCGACTTTATTGTTGAATGCTAAGAAAAATGACGAAGCTTTAGCAATTATCGAAAAAGGATTGGCTAAATTCCCAAATAGTGCTAAACTAAAAGAATATCAGGGATCTGCATTGTACGCAACTGGAAATACGGACAAATTCATGACGAATTTGAAAGAGCAGTTAGCTAAAAACCCTAACGATGCTACAAACTGGTATAATTTAGGAGTTCTTCAGTCTAAAAATCCTGCAACTGAAGCTGATGCAATTGTTTCACTTCAGAAAGCGGTCGAATTAAAGCCCGATTTCGCGAATGCTTATCAAAACTTGGTTTATGTAGTAATTGGAGATGATGAAAAAGCTGTTGCTGATATCAATGCATTAAGAAAAACCAAGCCGGATGACGCTACAAAATTAATTGAAGCTAGAAAAGAAAGATTCAACAAGGCTATACCTTATGCGGAAAAATGGTATCAGGCTATGCCGACAGATATCAATGCTATTCAGACGTTGAAGGACATCTACAACACGACTAAAAATACAGCAAAATATAATGAAATGAAAGCTAAAGAAGCTGAACTTAAGCCTAAACAATAATTTCATTTAAAATAATAAAAAAACCGGAGCGCTTTGTTTCGGTTTTTTTATTTCATAATGTCATTCAGAACGAAGTGAAGAATATGTTTTTTATAAATCACTAAAACATAAATTTAGAAATAAGCTTAGTTCATTTTCAGCATACAAACCTACAATTTGGCTTTAGTCAAGGCTTAAGCTAAACTTAACTTCTTAATAACTCTTAATCGTTCAAAGTAAAATAAATCTTAGACTGAAAATATCAGCGGTTTTTCCAACGATTAACATTAAAAATCAACATTAGAATTCTCTGTAATTCCTTATCTTTGGGAAAAATTTTTACAAAAATGATTGAGTGGAAAACCGCCAAAGAATACGAAGATATTACATACAAAAAATGTAATGGTGTAGCGAGAATTGCTTTCAACAGACCGGAAATTCGTAACGCTTTCAGACCCAAAACTACTTCAGAGTTATATGATGCTTTTTACGATGCCTCAGAAGATCCTTCGATAGGTGTTGTTTTACTTTCCGGGGAAGGGCCAAGTCCTAAAGACGGAGGTTGGGCTTTCTGCAGTGGAGGTGATCAGAAAGCGAGAGGACATCAGGGTTATGTAGGTGAAGATGGAAGACACCGTTTGAATATTTTGGAAGTTCAGCGTTTGATTCGTTTTATGCCGAAGGTTGTAATCGCGGTTGTTCCGGGTTGGGCAGTTGGTGGAGGTCACTCTCTTCATGTTGTTTGTGATTTGACTTTAGCAAGTAAAGAGCATGCAATTTTCAAACAAACCGATGCCGATGTTACAAGTTTTGACGGTGGTTACGGTTCTGCATATCTGGCAAAAATGGTCGGACAGAAAAAAGCTCGTGAAATTTTCTTTTTAGGTAGAAATTATTCTGCTCAGGAAGCATTGGATATGGGAATGGTAAATGCCGTTATTCCTCACGCGGAATTAGAAGATACTGCTTACGAATGGGCACAGGAAATTTTAGCAAAATCTCCGATGTCTATCAGAATGCTGAAATTCGCAATGAACTTAACTGACGACGGAATGGTTGGTCAGCAGGTTTTTGCAGGAGAAGCAACACGTCTGGCTTATATGACGGAAGAAGCTCAGGAAGGAAGAAATGCTTTCTTAGAAAAAAGAAAACCGGATTTCGGAAAAGATAAATGGATATCATAATTAGTTGCTAGTTTATGGTTGTTGGTTGATAGAATTTACCAACAACTATAAACCATCAACCATCAACTAAATAATATGAAAGATTGGATAAAAGCCGCAAGGCTACGAACTTTACCGCTTTCTTTAAGCGGAATTATAATGGGAGCTTTCATTGCAAAATGGAGGCTTTATGGTGAAGGTGGAATTTGGGACTGGAAAATCTTTGCATTGGCATTGGTTGTGACTTTGTTGTATCAGGTTCTTTCAAATTATGCGAATGATTACGGAGATGGAATAAAAGGAACAGATGCAAAAAGAGCGACAGAAGCGGAAGCAAGAGCAGTTGCATCCGGAAAAATTACAGCAAAACAAATGAGAAACGCGGTAATTCTTTTCTCGATTTTATCTTTTGCTGCTACGATTGCACTTTTGTACGTTGCTTTCATTCCAAAATATATGAATGAATTTTATATTTTCATCGGGTTGGGAGTGGCAAGTATTTTAGCGGCAATTGGGTATACAGTTGGTAAAAAACCTTACGGATATATGGGATTGGGAGACCTTTTCGTATTTATCTTTTTCGGGTTGGTTTCGGTTTGCGGAAGCTATTTCTTATTTACAAAATCGTTCAGCTGGGATATGCTTTTGCCCGGAACAGCGATTGGAATGATGAGTATGGCTGTTTTGAATCTTAACAATATGAGAGACATAGAAAGCGATAAATTATCAGGTAAAAACAGTTTTGCATTGAGAATCGGCTTCAAAAATGCAATGATTTACGAAATGGTTTTATTACAGCTTCCGTTAATTTTAATCCTAATGTTTTTAGGAGTAAACGGATTCTTTCAGACTCAAAATTATTATGTCTTCATCGTGATGATTTTATTGCTTCCATTAATGAAATTGAGAAGAAAAATTATGGCTGTAAAAAATCCAAAAGAATTAGATCCATTTTTAAAGCAAGTAGGAATCATGACTTTCGTAATGGCAGTTCTTACTGCTTTTGGACTTAACTTTTTTCATTAAAATATAAATTATGAATTCTAATATTTACGTTGAAGCCCAAATGCTTATCCGAAAGCCAATTGAAGATGTTTTTGAAGCATTTATCAACCCGGAGGTGACAACTAATTTCTGGTTTACAAAATCAACCGGAAAATTAGAAGAAAGCAAAATAATAACTTGGGAATGGGAAATGTATGGAGCAAAAACGGATGTTAAAGTTCTGCAAGTTATTCAAAACCAGCTGATAAAAACAGAGTGGGGCGAACCTTCAACGAATGTAGACTACGAATTCAAAGAAATGGAAAAAGGAACTTTGGTTGTCATTAAAAGTTACGGATATTCTCAAACCGGGGAAGATCTTTTGAAAATTATTAATGATAACACAGGAGGTTTCACAACAGTTCTTGATGGCTGTAAAGCATATCTTGAGCATGGAATTAATTTGAGATTAATTGAGGATAAATTTCCACAAAAATAAAAAAAATGCTTCGACTCCGCTCAGCATGGCACTGTTAAAACTTCATGTATAAAACAGTTGGTATTAGCAATGTCATGCTGAGCAGAGTCGAAGCATCTCCATTAAATAAAAATCAAAAAAATAAATTAAAAATGAAAATACAATACTTAGGACAAAACTGTTTTTTGTTCACATATAAAGACAAAACGATTTTATGCGACCCTTTCTACAACTATAAAAAAGCAGAATCAGGGTTTGATATTTCAGCTCAGAAAATCGATTATATTTTATTGACTCACGCACACGGAGATCACATTGCAGACGTAGAAGAAGTGTTACAGTTTCACCCGGAAGCTACAATTATTGCGGTTCCTGAAATTTGTGCATACTTCAAAACGGCAAAAAATAAAGACGATGTGAACTTAGGAGGGTCGGCAAAAATCGACGATCTTAAAATTTCCATGGTTCCGGCTCACCATACAAGTTCTTTTCCTGACGGAAGCTATGGAGGTGTACCTGTAGGATATATTTTCAGACTTCCTGAAGGTAAAAATGTTTATTTGGCAGGTGATACAGGGGTAATGGCAGATATGGAGCTATTTCCAAGATTATACGGGAATTTAAACCTTTCAATCCTTCCGATTGGCAGTCACTACACGATGTGTCCTAGAAAAGCAGCTTTTGCAGCAGCAGAATTGTTGAAAACTCCGAAAGTTATCGGATGTCATTTTGATACTTTCCCTGCGATTGAAATTAATCATGAAAGTGCATTGAAGCATTTTGCAGATAAAAATGTAGAGCTTGTTTTACCGAAATTGGGAGAGGAGTTCGAATTTTAAATAAAATTTAGAAAGGTAATTTGAAAATTAGAATAGAAATATTGGAAAGTTTAGACATAAAAAAAGATAATCTTCAAATTACCTCTCTTCAACTTAAACCAATAAAAAATGGCAAGCTACCTAAATCACACCGCTACGACCAATTACCTTTGCTGCGTTCCCACCCTGGAGGATTCTCAGGAGCTGGTTGTTTAGGACTTGCCGTTGCAAAGGTAGGAATAAATTATAAACTTCAAAATATTATTAAAGAAAATTAGCTGAAAAAATCCAATGATAAAGCTAAACAGCTGAAATTTAACGGAATAATTTTTCAACTTTTTTCAAAAAAAATTAAATATGACTAAAAGTCCATCAACATTAGGAATTATACTTTTTATCGCTACAATGATCATTTTTTTTGTAGTGTACACTTTTTTCTCGGGGATCAATTATTTTGATATTTCACTGAAAGCCAATGCTTTTGTGCTGCCGCTTATTTATGCAGGTGCTGCATTTTGGTCAGTAAAAACATTCTGGAACAACCATAAAGAGGTAAGTTTCAAGCAGGCATTCAAAAGATCTTTCGTTCCCATGTTTATCGGAGGAATTCTTTCAATTTTCAGTATTTATGCATTTTTAAATTTTGCTGATACAGATGCAAAAAAATTGTTGAATTACCAATATGTAACGAGACAAAAAGCCGAAATGGATAAAGAATACGTTTCTGCAAGAAAGATTTTAAAACATCAGAAAGATATTGACGAACTTGATAAAAAATACAGAGAAAGACTTCCAAGTTTTTCTCCGGAGGCTGTAAAAGGAAAAGATATGCTTACGGCAAGTCATTTTTCAGGATATTTTGCGGCAATTCTTATATTTTACGTAATTTTGTCGGTGTTTTTCGGAGCGTTTTTCAGAACGAAAACGATGTATCAGGAAACAGAAAATCAAGAATAATTTTTATTAAAATTAAATGAATTTATCTATAGTTATTCCGTTATTGAACGAAGAAGACTCTCTGGAAGAGCTTTTTTCAAGGATTGATAGTGTTTGTAAATCAAACAGTTTATCATACGAAATCTGGTTTGTAGATGACGGAAGTACAGATTTATCGTGGAGTATTATTGAGAATTTGAAAGTTCAGAATCCTCAGATTCACGGTATTAAATTTTCCAAAAATTACGGAAAATCTCAGGCGCTTCATGCCGCTTTTGAAAGAACAAGCGGAGATGTAATTATCACAATGGATGCTGATTTACAGGATTTTCCGGAAGAAATTCCGGAATTGTACAATATGGTAGTTCAGGATAATTACGACATTGTTTCCGGCTGGAAAAAGAAGCGTTTTGATAATGTTATGACGAAGAATGTTCCGTCAAAATTATTCAATGCTGCGGCAAGAAAAGTTTCGGGAGTTGAGCTTCACGATTTTAATTGTGGATTAAAAGCATACAAAAAACAAGTTGTAAAAACGATCGATGTATATGGAGACATGCACCGTTACATTCCGGTTTTGGCTGCCAATGCAGGTTTCAGAAGAATTACCGAGAAAGAAGTAAAACATCAGGCAAGACCTTACGGAACTTCAAAATTCGGAACAGAAAGATTTATCAGAGGTTTCCTGGATTTGGTAACACTTTGGTTTGTAAGTCGTTTTGGCGGAAGACCAATGCACTTTTTCGGAGCTGTAGGAACGATCATGTTTATTTTAGGTTTTCTTTCTGCACTTTGGCTGGGAGTTTCAAAATTAATTGATGTTGCCAGAGGAATTTACGGACATTTAATTACCAATAATCCTTGGTTTTTCATTGCTTTAACCATGATGATTATGGGAACTTTGCTTTTCGTAGCAGGATTTTTGGGAGAAATGATTATCAGAACGAACAGAGAACATAAGAATTATAATATTGACGAAGTGATTTAATAAATGAATAAAAAAAGTTGTTTGAACTGCGGTCATTCAGTCTCCGACGAGTTTTGTGCTCATTGCGGACAGAAAGCCGACACAGCAAGAATAACTCCACATTCACTTATTAAAAATGATATTTTGGGATCTATTTGGCATGTTGAAGCCAGATTTTTCCAGACTTTAAAAGATATTTTGTTCAGACCCGGAAGAACGGCGATGGATTATATTTCAGGAAAAAGAATCAGATACAACAATTTTATATCGTTGTTACTGATTCTTTTTGGTTTTAATGTGTTGGGATTGCATTTTTACGAAAAATTTGCACCTCCGGAAACATTAGCCGATGATTTTCAGATCAGAGATTTTTTCTCAAAATATTCCAAAACGATATTGTTTGTCATTATTCCGATGCTGGCTGTTAACGCTTATTTTCTTTTTAAAAGAATAAAATTAAATATTGCCGAGCATTTTATCATCGGAACAGTGAGTCTTTTAGGAATTTTAATCATATTTTTGCTAAGTGATATTGCAAGTTTAATAGGTTTATGGAAGCCTGTTTCAAAGATTTTCAATATTTTTGATAAAATTATCTTCGGTCTTTCTATTCTCTTCCCCGCAGTCACTTATTGGAATGCTTTTAAAAATTCATACTCAAAACCAGGTTTACTTTGGAGAGTATTGATTCTTTATGTTTTGATGGGAGTAGAAAGTCTTACGATAATTGTAGCTTTATATACAATATTTTAAATTAAATATGAAAAATATATTTTACACATTCATTTTGTTAGCAGTGGTTTCCTGCGGAAAAGTTTCTCCGGAAGGAGCTATTGAAAGGAAAGATGTAGATGTTTCAGAATTTGTGAATCTTGATCTGGAAGGGAAATTTCGTGTGTTTTATGCGAGAGGAACAAAAAACTTTGTAGAAATAGAAACATACCCGAATATTGCTGATAATCTTGATGTTGATGTGAACGATAAAACACTTTCTATCAAAGAAAAAAGAAGAACAAAAGGAGTAGATTTCTATAATGTAACGATCTATTCTAAATATAATCTTGAGAAAGTTTCAATTTCCGATTCTGTGGAAATGAATATTTCGAGTGAAATTAAGACCGATAATTTTAAGCTTAATTTAAAAAATTACGCTACTTTTATGGGTTCGGTAAACACAAGAAGAGCAGAAGTTGAAATGCTGAACCGAAGCAGGGCCAACTTTTTAGGTCAAACTAAAGATGCAGTGATAAAGATCTCTGATACAGCAAGTTTGATCGCTCCTTACTGGAAAATTGAAAATCTGAATATTGATTCTAAAAACGGAAATTACGCAGAAGTAAATGTAAAAGATTCATTAAAAGGAAATGTGCAGAATACAGCGAAATTTATTTATTATAATGACCCGATAAGAGCATTTAAAATAGATAAAACGACAAAAGTCGAGAACAAAAAACTGGATTAATTGGAAGAGAAAAAATACATAGCTAGTGATATTCAAAGTATTGAAGGAATGGAGCATGTAAGGCTTCGTCCTCAGCTTTATTTTGAAGATTGTTTTAAAGAAAACAATTTAAACTCTCTTGTATTTGGAACTCTTTGTCATGCTATTGACGAATATTTTGATGATAATTGCACTGAAATTATTATTAATGCTGAAAAGAATTCATTACGTGTAAAATATAATGCAGGAATGTCTTTGGAAAAATCTTGGGATTTAACTAAAGCTGAATGCATCATGACAAAAATAGGAGCTTGTAGCAACGAGAAAAAACATTTGGAAGTAGGAGATGAATTCTGCCGTGTTGGAATGACAACAATCAATGCTGTCTCGGAAAAATGTGAATTAAAAACAATTTGGAATAAACAAAAAGGTCATTTTATTTTCGAAAAAGGATATACGGTTTTTAAAGAAATTTCTGAAACTGAAATTTCCGAAAACTCTACAATAATCAGCTTTGAAATTAGCAAAGAACTTTTTGGAGATTCTATTTTTGAATTAAATGATCTGCAGTTAAAATTAAATTCATTAAGAGAAAGACTGCCAAACTTAAAATTAGAACTTTACAAACTATAAAGAACAAAATACAAATATGTCAACATTAGAAAAAGCAAAACTTTGGTTAAGTGATACATTCGATAAAGAAACAAGAGACGCTGTTCAACTTTTAATAGACAGCAATTCACCTGATCTGGAAGACTCTTTTTACCGAGAGCTGGAATTCGGAACAGGAGGGATGCGTGGAATTATGGGTGTAGGAACCAATCGTTTAAATAAATATACGTTAGGTCAAGCAACACAGGGACTTGCGAATTATATGTTAAAGCAATTTCAAGGTGAAGAAATCAGCGTTGCGATTGCTTATGACGTAAGACACAACTCAAGAGAATTTGGAAAATTAGTTGCGGATGTTTTAACGGCAAACGGAATTAAAGTGTTACTTTTCAAAGATCACAGACCAACTCCTGAATTGTCTTTTACAGTTCGTGACAAAAAATGTAACGGAGGAATTGTATTAACGGCTTCTCACAACCCACCGGAATACAACGGTTATAAAGTATATTGGAATGACGGAGCGCAGATTGTTCCGCCACATGATGAAGCGATTATCAATGAAGTATATTCTGTAAAATTTGATGAAATTAAATTCAACGGAAATGATGATCTGATCGAATGGATCGGAGAAGAGCAGGATGAAGTTTACATTGATGCATGTATCGAAAATTCTACCTATCAGAATGATGGAAAAGAAAATTTAAATATTGTTTTCACATCAATCCACGGAACGACATATACAACAGTTCCTCAAGCTTTGAGAAAAGCTGGTTTTAAGAAAATAGATTTAGTTAAGGAGCAAATGATTCCCAGTGGAAATTTCCCGACAGTAGATTCTCCAAACCCTGAAGAACCCGCAGCTTTGGAAATGGCGATGGATCTTGCAAAAATTACCAATGCAGACATCGTTATCGGAACAGATCCGGATGGTGACAGATTAGGAATTGCAGTAAGAAATTTAGATGGTGAAATTCAGTTATTAAATGGAAATCAGTGTAATACAATCTTAACGTATTATATTTTAAATGAATGGAGAAAACAGGGAAAAATCACCGGAAAAGAATTTATCGGTTCTACAATCGTAACTTCTGATATTTTCTTTGATATTGCTCAGAAATTCGGTGTTCAATGCAAAGCTGGATTAACAGGGTTCAAATGGATCGGAAAAATGATTCGTGATGTTGAAGGAAAAGAGAAATTTATTTGCGGCGGTGAAGAAAGTTTCGGATTTATGACGGGAGATTTCGTTCGTGATAAAGATTCTTGCGGAAGTATTGTTTTGGCATGTGAAATTGCAGCTTGGTGTAAAGCTAACGGAAGAACAATGTACCAATACCTTATCGAAATTTATCAGGAAACCGGTATGTATTACGAAGGTTTGGTGAATTTGGTACGAAAAGGTAAAGACGGAGCAGAAGAAATACAAAATATGATGAAGAATTTCCGTGAAAATCCTCCAAAAGAATTGGCTGGTTCATTGGTTGAAGAAGTAAAAGATTTCAAAGAACAGACAAATTTTGTAGTTTCTAAAAATGAAAAATTAGTAATGAACGACATTCCAAAATCGAACGTATTGATTTATTACACTCAGGACGGAACAAAAGTTTGTGTAAGACCTTCAGGAACAGAACCGAAAATTAAATTTTATATTTCAGTAAAAGATTCAATTACTTCTGAAGCAGATTTCAGAGACAAGTTAAAATCCTTGGAAGAGAAAATTAATCAGGTAAAAAACGATTTACAACTAACGTAAATGGGAATTAGGAATTAGAATTTTTCACATGCAGAAACTAAATCCTAAAACCTAATTCCTAGAACCTTAAAATAAATATAATTCTAAATAAAAATAAAGTGAAAGTTTCAAAATTAGCGGCGAACCTGATCGGTTCTGAAATTGTAAAAATTGGTAATGAAGTAAATGATTTAAAGGCAAAAGGAGCGGAGATTGCTAATCTTACGATTGGTGATTTAAATTCTAATATTTATCCGATTCCTGCAAAATTGAAGGAGGAAATTCAGAAAGCTTATCAGAATAATCTGACAAATTATCCGCCTGCAAATGGACTTTTATCTTTAAGAAAAGAAGTTTCTAAAGATTTAAAAACAAGATGGAATCTTGATTATTCGCCTAACGATATTTTGATCACAGCTGGTTCAAGACCATTGATTTATGCGGTTTATAAAACAATCGTTGATGAAGGAGATAAAGTAGTTTATCCGATACCGTCTTGGAACAACAACCACTATGCTTACCTTACTTCGGCTGATGCTGTAGAAGTGAAAACAACTCAGGAAAACAATTTCCTTCCGACTGCAGATGATTTAAGACCTCATTTGTCAGGAGCGGTTTTGGTTGCGCTTTGTTCGCCATTAAATCCGACTGGAACAATGTTTACAAAAGAGCAGCTTTCGGAAATCTGCGAATTGATCTTAGAAGAAAACAAGAAAAGAGGAGAGAGCGAAAAACCGTTATATTTAATGTACGATCAGATCTATTCTAACCTTACTTTTGGTGCAGAACACGTTGATCCTGTATCTCTTTTCCCAGAAATGAGAGAATATACGATTTATATTGATGGTATCTCAAAATGTCTTGCTGCAACAGGGGTTCGTGTAGGTTGGGGATTCGGTCCTTCTCATATTTTAGATAAAATGAAGGCTCTTTTAACGCATGTTGGAGCTTGGGCACCAAAACCTGAGCAGGAAGCGACTGCAAAATATTTTGAAAATCCTGAAGACGTAAATTCTTTCGTAGAAGATTTCAAAGGGAAATTGGAGGATAGCTTAAAAGTTCTTCACAGTGGAATTCAGGATTTAAAAGGAAAAGGTCTTGCTGTTGACAGTATTGAGCCGATGGGAGCGCTTTATTTGACAATCAAATTAGATTATATCGGAAAAACAAAACCAGACGGTACAGTTATCGGAAATTCTTCCGATTTGGTATTCTATTTAATCAATGAAGCCGGAGTTGCTTTGGTTCCTTTCTCTGCTTTCGGAGAAGAAAAATCTGAACCTTGGTTCAGAGCTTCTGTCGGAGGTTTAGCTACTGAAGAAATTTCTGCAATGATGCCGAAATTAGAAACAGCTTTGAATAATTTAAAATAATTTTTAAAATATAGATGCTTCGACTTCGCTCAGCATGACATCTCTATAAGTATACTGTTAAACAGTTAGTATTAGGATTGTCATGCTGAGCTTGTCGAAGCATTTTTAATTAGATTTTAAAATGAAACTTTCCGGAAAGTCTTTTCTCGAAACAAAATTGTTGAGTTATTCAACATTAGGAATTATCATTTTAGTAATCGTAAGTGTTTGGCTTTCAGGAACTGGCTCTCATCGTTCTTTATTTCGGAATTCAATTGTCTCAACTTCAATTTTAGCTGTTATTTTTTTCCTGTTTATAAGTCTGGGATTATATTATGGTTTAAAATTAAAAGATAATGTGGGACATATTTTAACTAAAGAAAGAATCAAAAAATATTCAGATAATCCCCTTCAAATGGAAGGTTTTGACTTTGATGGTCCTGCATTGGGAGATGGAATTGGAGGTATTATCCTTTCCATTATTTTGTGGATATTGGTTTCTATTGTCCTTGTTTTTCTTTTATATTTTCTGGGAATTTTCTTTTGGGCAACAATTTTGTTTTTCACAGCAATGCTATATTGGATTTTTTTCCGAGCTTTACGTTTAGTATTTAAAAATTCGAGACATTGTAAAGGACAATTGCTAAGAAGTTTAGGTTTCGGATTTTTTTATTCATTTCTGTATATCTCTTGGATTTATGGAATCATCTTTTTGGTTACTTATTTAGGTTAAAAAAAATTCATAATTAAAATTTATAATTAATAAAATGAAAATCATCGCAGTCATTCCTGCACGTTACGAAGCAAGCCGTTTTCCGGCAAAATTAATGCAGATGTTGGGAGAAAAAACGGTTATTACAACAACATATCAGAATGTTGTGGAAACAGGTTTATTTGATGAAGTTTTTGTAGCGACAGATTCACAAATTATTTTTGATGAAATTGTAAAAAATGGCGGAAAAGCTGTTATGACCGATCAACATGAAACAGGCAGCGACCGAATTGCAGAAGCTGTGCAAAATATTGATTGCGATATTGTTATCAATGTTCAGGGTGATGAGCCGTTCTTAAAATTAGAGCCTTTAAAACAATTAATTGAAGTTTTTCATAACGATGAAAATCAGGAAATTTCTTTAGCATCATTAAAAATAAAACTCACTGACAAAGAGGAAATTGAAAACCCGAATAATGTAAAAGTTATTACTGATAATAATGGTTTTGCATTATATTTCAGCCGTTCTGTGATTCCTTTTCACAGGGAAATTTCTTACGATGTAAGTTATTTTAAACACATTGGCGTTTATGCTTTCAGAAAACATGCTTTGATTCAGTTTTCAAAATTAGAAATGAAACCTTTGGAAATTTCAGAAAAAATAGAATGTATCCGCTATCTTGAATATGGTATGAAAATCAAGCTGATAGAAACCAATTTCATCGGAGTAGGAATCGATACGCCGGAAGATCTGGAGAAAGCCAGAAAATTACTATCTAATTAATTGGTAAATTGTTAAACTAATACATTGGTAAATTAATAAAGCCTTATATTTGAATTATAAATTGAATTAATGAAGAAATTACTTTTAGTATTCGTCCTGATATTTTCGCAATTGTCTTTTGCTCAGACAGCAAAGGAAATTATAGATAAAAATATTGAATTATCCGGAGGATTAACGAATTGGAAATTATTAAATTCAGTACTGCTTCAAGGGAAAGTAATCTTGGGAATTAAAGATGAATATCCTATTAAAATATACCAGCAGCGCCCGAATCTTACGAAAACAATTATTACAATTAATGGAAAAGATACAGCCATTGAGGGGTACAACGGAACGAAAGGATATGCAATGAACTATGCAACAAATAAAGTTCAGGAATATGCAGAATATGTTCCCGAAAGCTTCGATAACGATTTTATTGATTGGGAAAATAAAGGTTTTGAGGCAAAATATTTAGGTAAAGAAAAAATAGGAGATATTTACTGCCATAAAGTGGAATTAACGAAAAACGTAAATAAGAACATTTATTATTTCGATACAAAAAGCTTTATGCTTTTAAAAGAAGTGAAAAAAGATGAAGCTTTAACTTATTCTGATTATAAAAAAGTAGGGAATTTTTCAATGCCCTTCAGAATTGAATCTTCAAGCCCAAAGAAAGACGGAGATTATGTAATGCTGATTAACAGGATTGATGTGAATAAAGTGTTTCCTGCCAATACTTTTAAATTTTAATTAATAAAATAAAATTTAGTTATGAAAAAATTGTTTTTAGTGCTGCTTTCTTTTGTAGCATTTTTCAATAGCTGCGCTCAGAAAAAGAGCGATGCGTCTAAAGCGAAAACCAAAGAACTTATGGGAAAATCAATATATGATTTCAAAGTTGATGCCTTGGAAGAAGGAAAACAAATCAATTTTGCAGATTTCAAAGGAAAGAAAATCCTTATTGTAAATACAGCTTCAGAATGTGGATTCACTCCGCAATATGCTGATCTTGAGAAAGTTTACGAGCAATACAAAGATAAATTGGTTGTGGTAGGTTTTCCAGCCAACAATTTCGGAGGACAGGAACCTGGAACAAATACTGAAATCGGTGCTTTTTGTCAAAAAAATTATGGTGTAACATTTCCTTTAGCTTCTAAAGTTTCTGTAAAAGGTGATGATACGGCTCCAATCTTTAAATATTTAACTGAAAAAGACTTAAACGGAGTAAAAAATACAACCATCCTTTGGAATTTCACAAAATTCTTAATCGATGAAAACGGAAAATTAATCGATTCTTTTGTAAGTACTACAAAACCTACAGATGAAGCGATTACAAAGTATTTGAAGTAAAATATTTAAATAATATATAATATAATAAAATTCAACTCCGCTCAGCAAGACCGTTTTAGTGTCAAGTTGAGCGGAGTTGAACTTTATAAAAATTTGTAAGATTTAGAAATAATCGACGATTATTTATTCACGTGAAAATCATTCATTTGTTTTCTCCGCAAAACAAAAAATATTCCCCAGTTTTATATTAGAATATCCATTGCTTTTTATTTTCGAAGAATTAATCATTGCTTTGGCTAAAATATCTGTTGGTAAAGGTTTTTGGCTTTCTAATAATCCGATTTTATTGGCGAATTTTATAATTCTGCTTCCTAAAACCTCTCCGGTTCTGTCAGAATCTTTTCTTTCCAGCATTCCGGGGTTGAAAATGGTAATTTTATTGAAATGTAACTGTTTTACAGCTTCTTCCAGCTCTCCTTTCATTTTAGAATAAAAAATTCTCGATTTTGGATCGGCTCCGTAAGCGGAAACCAGAATGTAATCATCAACATTATTTTCTTTGGCGGCTTTTGCAAAGTGGTATTGATAATCGTAGTCAACTTTCCTTTGGGCTTCCTTACTCCCCGCAGTTTTTAAAGTCGTCCCAAGACAGGAAAAAACAACATCTCCTTTCACCAGATTTTTCCACTCTTCAGGATTTTCAAAATCTACAACATGAGTTTTTAACTTATCATTTTGAATATCAACAGGCTTTCTTACAAAAATATCAACTTCTTCAAAATCTTTATCATTGAGTAACTGATTGACCAAATCCTTTCCTGTGGCACCTGTAGCACCGATTATTAGAGCTTTCATATTAAAATTAGGTTTTGGATTAAATAATTTAATGATTTGTCTTTTAAATTTACAAAATTTTAATAATATTGATGTTTTAATTTTCAAACTAATTAATTTACATGGACACAAATGAAATTCTGGATTATTGCCTTGCCAAAAAAGGAGTTACCGAAACTTTCCCTTTTGATAATGAAACCCTTGTTCTGAAAGTTGGCGACAAAATGTTTCTCCTGATTCCATTGGAAAAACAGCCGCTTCAGATCAATGTAAAAACAGATCCGGAATGGAGCGCCGAGCTTCGAGAGCGATATCCACAGATAACAGGAGCTTTTCATATGAACAAAACCCATTGGAATTCCGTTTTGGTAGACGGCTTGAAAAGAGATCTTATCTTACAGCTTATCGATCAGTCTTATGATCTGGTTTTTAAATCTTTGACCAGGAAAATTCAAAATACAATTATTAATCCTTAATAAAACGAAACTAAAAACATGAGGAAAGTATTAATTTCTGCTGTCTATTTTTTGTCAGTCGGTGCATTTGCGCAATCGAAAGAACAGGCTAAAACCTGGGATCTTTTACTGAATAACAAAAGGGTAGAGGCAAGGACATTTTATGATAAAAATTTAAAAGAAAATAAAACAAAAGACTTTGAAAATCTTTTTCTTGATGCAATGATCGATGAAGAAATGGGTGAAATGATCTTTGACGATACATTTGTTAAAAATTTTGCTGATCTCAAGTTAGATGACTCCTATTTGTATCCGATCTTCAAAAAGGCTTTTATTTTAGCAGACTATGAAACTTCAGGATTTGATGATAATTCGTACAAAAAAATAGATTTTTTAGCGCAGGATCCTGCTTACGGTCAGAATATTTCTGTTATTGAGTATAAATCTACAATGGAGAGGATTAGAAATAATCCTAAAAGCGCAGATGAATATTTAGCAAAAATCAATAGAATCGATAAATGGCAGTTTGCAGGAGTCTTTGAAAACCTTAACGGAAGCGGGCTTTACAACGAATACGAACCTGAAAATCATGCTAATAACGACAAGCTTTTCAATGCCAACAGTTTTGGAAATGTAGGTTGGTACAACAGAAAATTCCCTTCAAATGACGGTTTTGAATTTTTCATGAACGAAGCAGAATATGGAAGAGGAATCATGTACGCTCAAAGTTTTGTTGAAAATCCTGCAGAGCGAAAAATTCTACTTGAGGTTGATACCAATACGGAATTCAGATTATTTTTAAATGATACTGAAATTTTATCAAGCACAAGTGATGGTTATTCTAATCTTGGAGCTCATGTAGTGGAAATTAATTTGCCAAAAGGAATGAACAGGCTTCTGGTGAAGATCGATATGAAGGATTCTAAAAATGCCTTCATGGTAGTTCCTTTTGATACGAATTTTCAAAAAATATCTGATTTAAAATATTTTGATACTTATAAAGATTATCAGAAAAGCTCTGTGGCTCAGTTGCAGCCAAAAGAATTACCGCTGAAATTTGAAAAAATATTAAAAGAAAAACTGGTTCAAAATCCTAACAGTTTCTTTTATAAATATTTATTGGCGGCAGGTTATCTCAATAATTATCAGAATGATCAGGCAAAGGAAATTATTGACGATATGCTGAAAAATTATCCTAAAGCTTCTTTGGTTCAGGGGCTTTTGACAGCTTATTACACCAATCTTGACGATAAAGAAAAGATCAACGAAGTTTTTAAAAATATAGAAATCAATGATTCCGAATATTTTCTTGTCCCTCTTCTGAAAATGATGGATGGTGAAAAATTTCAAAGTATGTCTATTCCTGAGCTTGAAAAGTACAGGGATATTTTAAATAAAACGAAAGCTAAAGCGATCGGTGGTTTTTTCGATGTCGTTATTTCCATGAGAAACAGAGACATGGAAAAAGCAAAAGTGCATATCGCGAACCTTAAGAAAAGTTTTGCCAATAACGAAAAGTTTTTCACGATTTTCACAACTTTGGAAGATATAGACAAGAAAGACCAGAGTTCAACGATTAAAAAATTTGAAGAAGTTTTTGCTCAGAAAAGCAGTCCGGATATAATGACGGCTCTTTACAGTTTGTATCAAAAGTCAAACAGAGTAGAAGATCAAAAGAAAATTCTTAAAAAGTATTCGGAATTATATCCTTCTATGAATTCTTTCAGAACTCAATATCTTGATCTTTTGGATGATAATGTTCAGAATCCCGAATACGGAACGGAGCTTGAAAATGCATTGGCAAATTTCCCTTATTCATATTCATTATTAGCTGCGAAAGCTGAATATCTGGCAAAACTGAACAAAAAAAATGAAGCTGTACAGTTTGCAAAACTTTCGCTTTCTCACAACACTGAAAATGAACAGATGCATAAGCTGGTAAGAGATATCGATCAGACACAGGACGAAATCGATCAGGTGAGCATCAAAGACCTTTACAGTCTTGCAAAAGAACGCAGAAATAAGTCAGTAAAAGGTAAAAAAGGCGTGACAACACTTTTGGATGAATATATTGTAAATGTCTATCCTGAAGGCGGTTTCAAAAAGCGAAGTACTTATGCTTACGAAATTACTTCTGAAAACGGAATTGAAGAATTAAAAGAATACGGAATTAATTATTATGATAATGTATTAAAATCTGAAATTGTAAAACCTAACGGAAGCATTATTCCGGGAGAAAAATCTGATGATCAGATTGTTTTTACGAATCTTGCTGTTGGCGACGTTATTTTAATTCAAAAAGAAAGTCTGGAAAGGAATAGCGGAAGATTTTACAAGGATTTTAATTTAAGTTCTTATTTTAATTCGGAATATCCTGTTGTAGAATCTATTTTTACGGTAATTACTCCGGAAAATGTTAATTATCAGGTTAAAAGTAATAATAAAGAAGTAACCTCCACAAAGAAAAAAATTGCAGGAAAATTATATCAAACCTGGAAACTGGATAATCTGGATGAAGTGAATTTTGATGAATATTACGGTCCAAGTTATTATGACGCGACAATTTCTGTAACGGCAAATTCTATTAAAACATGGCAGGAAATTGCCAATTGGTATGCAGATCTTACAAAGAAAAGTCTGGTTTCGGATAAAGTTGTAGAAAAAGCATTTAAAGAAATTTTCCCGAACGGAACTTCAGGAATGAAGGAAACTGAAAAGGCAGAAAAGATTTATAATTATATTGAAAAAAATGTAACGTACAGCTCGGTAGATTTCCGTCAGAGCGGTTATATTCCGCAGAAACCTTCTAAAACGTTAAGTACAAAATTAGGAGATTGTAAGGATCTTTCAACGTTGTTTGTTATTCTTGGAAATCAGGCAGGTCTAAAATCTAATCTTGTTTTGGTACAGACCAATGACAATTCTGTGCAGCGCCTGATCTTGCCGAATTTAAGTTTTAATCACTGTATCGTAAAAGTAAATCTCGACGGAAAAGAAACTTTTCTTGAAATGACAGATAAGTTTTTACCGTTCAATTCTATGGTGTTAGGGAATTACAAAGCAAAAGGACTGGTGATTAATACAGATAAAAATACGGCAGAATCGACTGGCTTAATTGAAATTCCGACTGATAACAATACAAAAACAACTTGTAAAACAGTAAGTGAAGTCAATGTAAACGGTGATAATCAAAACTTTATCACAAAACAATATGTAATGGGAGAATCGAAAAGTCATTATAATGATTTCTTTCAGGATTCCCAGACAGATGATTTCCGTAAAAAAAATGTGGAAGAAGAATTTGGCTCTGTTTTAGATAAAGTGATCAGCGTAAAAACAGTGAAACTTATTGAAGGAAAAGATCTTACATCAAAACCTCTTGCGTATGAAGTTCAGTTTAACATCAATGACAAACCCCAGTCTGTCGGAAGTCTGAAGATCATGAAAATTCCTTTTGTAACAAAACCTTTTACGAAAGAAGTTGTGGCAACGGAAAATAGAAGAACAGATATTCAGTACACGAAATATGAAAGACAAAACAATTATATTGAAGAAGTATATCTGAATATTCCTGACACCATGAAATTCATTGAAATTCCTGAAAATAAAACGTTAGCTTATAATAATTTTAAATATTCTATCAACTACGAATTACAGAAAAATAATAAGCTGAAAATCACAAGGATTGCAGATACGCCTTGGGATAATATTAAAGCACAACAATATCCTGAGTTCAAAAAATTTGTGGAAGAAGCAATTAACGCAGAAAACCAGATTTTGGGTTACAAATAGAACAAAAGAAAATGCTTACAGATTTTGTAAGCATTTTTTATTTTAAAATTGAAATTTCTCCGTCAGTCTATTATCTTCGTGGGGTCATTCGAATTTAATTTCTTAGTGAAGAGAATCTCTGAATTTTATTAATATATTTTTTCAAAAAAAATTAACTGTGTCTAAAAATATTTAGAGTTTAAAAATATGACAACATAATGAGGTTATTTTTGATGAAAAATTAGACGTAAATATTTTTAAGTATTTAATAATTAATTGATTAACATAATAAATTTTCAAAAAATAATGATAATTACTATTGTATATTTCTTTTTTATTTTTTTTCTTTGAATTGTTGAAAACCAATGCGCAAGAAGTTTAAACACAAATTATTAATCAAAAATTTTATTACAATGAAAAATTTAAAAAAATTATCTCGTGAAGAACTTAAAACAGTAAATGGTGGGAAATTACCAACGGTTTGGTATGCAGAAACTTCTTGTGGTGTAACTGCTACAACTACTCAGGATTGGACACCACAACAGGCACAAGAATGGTTCGAAAAAATCGAACAAAATTATTGTCCGCCACCAACTCATAGTGGTTCTTCTACAAATTTAGCGTAAAATTAATGTTAATTTAAGCACTTATAGTTTAGTAAATTTAGACTATAAGTGCAATTTTTACTATGAAAATAGCTTTTATGTATTTCTACAAAAAAATATTTCAACTATTGATTATATTATATAGCATTATATTCTATGCTCAATCATACAAACAGGATACTTTGCGTGGTGAGTTTACTTATCAGTTTAAAGGTAAATTCGACAAACGAACTGATAATAGACACGAAGAGTTTTTTTTATTACAAGTAGCTGATAATCGTTCATTTTTTGCGAGTACAGTATCGCTGAAAGGTGATTCTGTAATGGCGAATTTTGGAACAACGACAAATAATTCCGATGGAAGTATAACCCTTGGTTTCAAAAAAAATGTAGAGATTCCGAAAACAGGTTTATCTTTTACCATCGTACAATCAAATGAAAATACACAATATTTTAGATCAGCCGGAATGATATTACTTACCTATAAAGAGCCGGTGATAAAGAATTGGAAACTTGTGGATGAAACAAAAGTGATCAATACCATCAATTGTAAAAAAGCAGAAGTTACCTCTAAAGGAAGAAACTGGATTGCATGGTATTCCCCGGAAATTCCGTTTCCTTATGGACCTTATAAATTTAGCGGATTACCGGGACTGATTATCAAAATAACCGATGACAAAGGAGATTTTGATTTCGAGTTGGTGAAATCAGTACCTAATTCTCAATTAAAAGGAAAATTAGTTAATATTAAAAAAAGCAGATATACTGAAGCCGTAGAAACAACACAGACGAAACTTAAGCAAGCTGTAAGAAATGCTGAAACCAATGCAGCCGGAGTATTAGCTAGCTATGGAACTACTATTATAAAAGGGCAGGAAATGTTAAGGCAAAAAGAAATACAAAAAGAAGAAAACAGGAAATATGAGAATCCGATAGAATTGGAAAACTAAATAATCAAAAGATTAATTATTATAGTTTTACTCTAAAATAAAAAATTCTCAGTTAGTTTTTTATCTTCATCAAGCCTTTCAATTAATTTTTCCAAACCTTCAAACTTAATTTCGTCATGAAGAAAATCCCTGAACTTCACAGTAATTTTTTCATCATAAATATCTCCTTCAAAATCAAGAATGTAAACTTCAACAGTTAATTTTTCTCCATTGACAGTTGGATTTGTACCAACACTCAACATTCCTTTATATTGTTTTCCTTTTACAAAAACTTCAACGATATATGCGCCTTTTTTTGGCAGCAATTTAATAGATTCAGTATCAATATTCGCTGTCGGATAACCGATCGTTCTTCCGATCTTCTTTCCATGAACCACCGTTCCGGAAACAGAGTAGGAGTAACCCAACATTTCATTGGCTTCCTTAATATTTCCTGCTAAAAGAGCGTTGCGAACTTTGGTAGAACTGATATTATTTTCATGAATGTTGATCGCTTCCATTTGTTCTACTTCAAAATCAAGTTCCTTTGATAATTTTTGAAGCAATTCGAAATTTCCGCTTTTATTTTTTCCGAAAGAATGATCGTAACCTATAATTAAATATTTTACATTTAATTTTTCAATTAATATCTGACGAACAAATTCTTCACCCGTTAAATTTCTAAACTCTTCGTCGAATTCTTTAAGAAATAAATTTTCAATGCTGTATTTTTCCATTAAAAATTTTTTTTCTTCCAATGTATTCAGAAGTTTTAAATTTTCATTTGGATTAAAAACAAATCTCGGATGCGGCCAAAAAGTAAGGACAGCAGTTTCCAAATTGTTTTCTGAGCCAATTTTATTTAACTCATTTATAATACTTTTATGACCAAGATGCACCCCGTCGAACATTCCTAAAGACAATGCTAAAGGCTTTTGAGAAGTATAATCTTTAAAATTCTTGAAAACTTTCAAAACAGAAAAAAATTTGACTGCAAATATAAAGCCTTTAAAATGATCTATTATTATATCAGAAGAGTTATTTTCAACTTATGATTTTTTACAGTATCTATTATATAGATGATTTATTTTATTCTTTTTATCTTTAAAACGCATTATTATATTAAAAACAGAGCAGAATTCAAAAAAATAAACAGTAAAATTTGAAATTAAAAATCTTCAAAAAGCATGATAAAAATCTTTTTTTTACCAATTGTAGGTTTATGAAGAATCATTATATTTGCACCAAGAAAAAATTTAGCAATGGCAAACCAAATTAAAGGAAAAATTTCTCAAATTATTGGTCCTGTAATCGACGTAGTCTTCTCAAATGTGGAAGCAATTCCAAGTATTTATGATGCGTTGGAAATTACAAAAGGAAACGGTGAAAAAGTAGTCTTAGAAGTAGAACAACATATTGGTGAAGATACAGTAAGATGTATCGCAATGGATGCTACAGATGGTCTTCAAAGAGGGCAGGAAGTAATCGGATACGGAAATCCTATTACTATGCCAATCGGTGAAGCTGTAAACGGAAGACTTTTCAACGTTGTTGGGGATGCTATCGATGGGCTTCAAAATATTTCTAAGGAAGGTGGTCTTCCAATTCACAGACCAGCTCCGAAATTTGATCAACTTTCAACTTCTGCAGAAGTTTTATTTACAGGTATTAAAGTAATCGACTTAGTTGAGCCTTACGCAAAAGGGGGTAAGATTGGTTTGTTCGGTGGTGCCGGTGTAGGTAAAACAGTATTGATTCAGGAGTTGATTAACAATATTGCAAAAGGACACGGAGGTCTTTCAGTTTTTGCCGGAGTAGGTGAAAGAACGAGAGAAGGAAATGACCTTTTGAGAGAGATGCTAGAATCAGGTATTATTAAATACGGTGATGATTTCATGCACTCTATGGAAAACGGAGGTTGGGATCTTTCTAAAGTAGACTTAGAAGCTATGAAAGAATCTAAAGCTGCATTCGTTTTCGGACAGATGAACGAGCCACCTGGAGCAAGAGCTAGAGTAGCACTTTCTGGTCTTACATTAGCCGAGTATTACAGAGACGGTGGAGAAAGCGGGCAAGGTAGAGACGTACTTTTCTTCGTAGACAACATCTTCCGTTTTACACAGGCTGGTTCTGAGGTATCTGCACTTCTTGGTCGTATGCCTTCTGCGGTAGGTTACCAACCAACATTGGCCTCTGAAATGGGTGCGATGCAGGAAAGAATTACTTCAACTAAAAATGGTTCAATTACTTCAGTACAGGCGGTTTATGTACCTGCGGATGACTTAACTGACCCGGCTCCTGCAACGACGTTTGCTCACTTGGATGCAACTACGGTACTAGATAGAAAAATCGCTTCATTAGGTATTTATCCAGCGGTAGATCCATTGGCTTCTACGTCAAGAATCCTGGCTCCGGAAATTATCGGTGAAGAGCATTATAACTGTGCTCAGAGAGTAAAAGAAATTCTTCAGAGATACAAAGCACTTCAGGATATTATCGCGATCCTTGGTATGGAAGAGCTTTCTGAAGAAGATAAATCAGTGGTTTACAGAGCTAGAAAAGTTCAGAGATTCCTTTCTCAGCCTTTCCACGTAGCTGAACAGTTTACAGGTATTCCGGGATCATTGGTAGATATCAAAGATACGATCAAAGGATTTACAATGATTATGGATGGTGAATTAGATCACTTACCGGAAGCTGCTTTCAACCTGAAAGGAACTATCGAGGAAGCTATCGCAGCCGGACAAAAAATGTTAGCTGATAACGCTTAATAAAATTAATTAGACACAAGATGTCAGATTCTAGACATGAGACTTTTATGTCTGAAATCTGAATTCTGAAATCTTCAAATCTAAATTAAAATGAATATAAAAATTTTAACACCAGAATACGTGGTTTTTGAAGGAGAAGTAGACTCAGTATTGTTGCCTGGAAAAAATGGTGAATTTCACATTATGACAAACCATGCAGGAATCGTTTCTTCTTTGATCGGTGGTAAAGTGAAGCTTTTTGCTAAATCTATTGATGAAGCTTATACTAAAAACTTTACTAAAGAAAATGAGAAAGACTCTGTTTTTTCTTATCCTATCAAAAGCGGTGTTGTAGAATTTAATCATAATAAAGGAATTATCCTTTGTGAATAATTAAATGAAAAGCTAAATATATTTTCAAGAAAGTGTAACTTTGGTTACACTTTTTTATTTTATGTAAGAATCTGATTTTATGAACAAAAGTTTAATCATTTTATTTACAATTTTAGGAGTTGTATTCAATGCTCAAGATATTAAAACCAAAAGAGGTATTGTAAGTCTTGACGGTATTCATGTAGCAAAAATTTCAGATAGGGGAAATGTCTATACTTTTATGGATCTAAAAGAAACTCCAATCTATACGATCGAATTTGTCGACAAAAGTATAGTTGATTCTGTAAGAGACAGCTATATTAAGTTAAACAGAATTTATAATCAGGAGAAAGTTCTTGAGCTTGATTATATTTCTCCATCTGCATTTTCGGGTGAAGAAAAATCAGCAGTTTACACTTCGATAAAGGGACTTAAAATCATTGATGAAAGAGGTATTAATATCAAAAATCTGGATGAACTTTTTAAAAACAATCCGAAAAGAAAATTAGATACCAAAACAAAAGAAGCTTATACAACAAAAGCAAAAATTGATAAATTAAATATCACAGTTAATAACGTTGGAGAGATTTTGAGTAACGGAAAACCTGTGGGATATTTCACTAATTTGCCTGTAAGTTTCGGTGCAGAAGATACAATTACCGACAAAACTTTTGTTGATATTGAAATTTACGATGCTAACAGTAAATTTATAGGCAAGTATATTACAACAACAAAACAATTAAAAAGTTCTGGCGGAAAGACTTTTACCATTTATAGGGAAATGTCTGGTAGAGCATCGATTTTAAAATTTCCGACTTATAAAGCAATTGCAGAACGAATGGCAATTATGGATCCGAATTTTATAAAAATTCAGGAAAAAGTAATTGTAGGAGAGGTTGTAAAAGATGGTGTTCAGAAGTAGAATTAATTTATTTAAAATTTATAAAAACTCCCGAAAATTGATTTTCGGGAGTTTTATTTTTCCATTTAGTTTGTCATTCCATAGGAATCTAAACCCTCAATTTTAGCAAAACTATATTGAGATTCCTATGGAATGACAAACTTGATGTTGTATCTTTTATGTATGAAAGTTATTAAAGAAAATAGTTTTCAAAGTTTACAAGCTCAAAATTACCCCATTTTCTTTCAATTGCTGTATCGGTTTTGAAAACCAGAATAATTCAAAATCTTCAAGATTTTCCTCGAAATTTGTTTTAAGCTGCTGAAGTGTAACCTTTTTCGATTGATCTGTAGAATTTTCTTCAAACATTTTCAAGAGCCATTCTGCCTGTTCCTGCTCCAAATCTATGCTTATGACATTCGTTTTTAAGTGAATTGTAATTTTTGTATACGGATAATTATGTTGCTTTTTTGTTTTTATGCGATTCTCAGCGATTACGTTTTTCGTTAAAAAAATCACTTTAGAATTTCCTTTAAACTTAAAATCTTCTTCCTCCAGCAAACAGTCATGAATATAATCAGGATGAATTGTCGTTCTTGGAATTTTAAAATCAAACCATTCCTGAAGAGAAAGTTCAAAATTAATTCCGTGCATATAATTGAAAAGAGATTTTTTTAATCCCAAACTAAATTTACTGTGATCGATTCCTGTTTTGTCTGTAAAATCAATATCATTATTAGCAAACAGGATTTCCTGTTTCAATGGAGTCACACCAAATTCTTCGGGATTCAAACCAACAGGTGAATGAGCGGTCATCGCAAACTGATGCCAAAATCCACTTTGTAAAATTCCCATTTCAAACAACTGACGAACCATTTCCAATGAATCGATCGTTTCCTGGATCGTCTGAGTCGGATAACCATACATTAAATAAGCATGAATCATGATTCCGGCTTCTGTAAAATTTCTGGTCACTTTTGCAACCTGTTCCACAGAAATTCCTTTGTCAATTAGTTTCAATAATCGGTCACTTGCAACTTCCAGTCCTCCTGAAACAGCAACGCAGCCGGAAAGTTTTAATAAGAAACATAAATCTCGGGTGAAACTTTTTTCAAATCTGATATTCGTCCACCAAGTGACGACTAAATTTCTCCGTAAAATTTCCAGAGCAACTTCCCGCATCAGAGCGGGTGGAGCAGCTTCATCCACAAAATGGAATCCTGTTTCTCCGGTTGTCTGAATCAATTCTTCCATTCTGTCAACCAAAATTTTGGCAGAAATGGGTTCGTAAATTTTAATGTAATCTAAAGAAATATCACAAAAAGTGCATTTTCCCCAATAGCAACCGTGCGCCATCGTCAATTTATTCCATCTTCCGTCGCTCCATAAACTGTGCATCGGATTGGCAATTTCTATTACCGAAATATATCTATCTAATTGCAAATCAAGATAATCGGGAGTTCCAATGTCAACTTGCTTATAATCGTGTCTTTTTGAATTATTTTTATAAACAACTTCTTGATTTTCAATTAAAAAAGTTCTTTTGAACTCTGGATTTTCTTGATTTTTATCTAAATTTTCATAAAGTAATTCAATCGGAAGCTCACCGTCATCTAGAGTAATAAAATCAAAAAACTCAAAAACTCGCTGATCTTTTACTTCCCTTAATTCTGTATTCGGAAAACCTCCACCCATCGCAATTTTAATATGAGGGTAGTTTTCTTTTATAAACTTTGCACATCGAAAAGCCGAATATAAATTTCCAGGAAAAGGAATAGAAAAACAAACCAGTTTCGGTTGAACAAAATCCAATTTTTCCTGAATAAGCTTCAACGTAAAACCATCAATAAATGTCTGATTTTCTGCTAGTTTTGAATATAATTCATCAAAAGAATTAGCACTTTTTCCTAATCTTTCCGCGTATCTGCTGAAACCGAAATCTGCATCAACATTTTCAACAATATAATCGGATAAATCTTCTAAATATAAGGTAGCCAAATGTTTAGCTTTATCCTGTAAACCCATGTTTCCGAAAGCAAATTCCATATCATCCAATTGATTAAACCGGGAAGCTTCCGGTAGAAAATTCATTGAACAGATTTGTCTTGCTAACGTCGGAGTTTTACCTTGCAGAAAAGAAATAACCTGATCGATTGTCTTTATATATTCATCTCTCAATGTAAAAATTCTCTGAGAGTTTTCTGAAATATTCTGAAGATTAATTTCTGTATTAAAAATTTTCTGAATTCCATCTTTGGAAAATAATGCCAAAATTACTTCAATCCCCAAATCCATCTGATAGCTTGAAATATTTTTGGTGTTCAAAAAACCTTTAATATAAGCCGTTGCAGGATAAGGAGTGTTGAGTTGGGTAAAAGGCGGAGTGATAAGAAGGAGATCTTTCAACAGTAAAATTTTTGCAAAGTTATTTTAAATCTTTAGATTTCTCTAATGATTTGTTTTAAAAAAACCGTTAGATTTTTCTAACGGTTTTCATTTATTTTAAATTGAAAATCAATTACATTTGTTTGTATTCGATATTCATTTGTTTTTCCATTTCTGCATATACGCCAGAAGTTAATTTTTCTTTGATACCTTCAAAAGCAGCCAATGTTTCATTAATTTCAGAATCTGTATGTGAAGCCGTAGGAATTAGTCTTAATAAGATCATTCCTTTTGGAATTACAGGATATACAACAACTGATGTGAAAACTCCGTAATTTTCTCTTAAGTCTTTTGCCAAAAGAGTAGCTTCAATCGTAGTTCCTTCAATGAAAACAGGTGTTACACAAGTATTAGTGTTTCCGAGGTTGAAACCTCTTTCTTTTAATCCGTTTTGAAGTTTATTTACGTTTTCCCACAATTTATTTTTAATTTCGGGACGTGTTCTTAGCAATTCTAGTCTTTTCAAACCTCCGATTACCATTGGCATTGTTAAAGATTTCGCAAAAATCTGAGAACGAAGATTGTATTTTAAAAATCTAATGATCGCTTCATCTCCTGAAAGAAATGCTCCGAAACCTGCCATAGATTTAGCAAAAGTCGAAAAATAAACATCAATCTGATCTTGACATCCTTGTTCTTCACCTGCTCCGGCTCCGGTTTTACCTAAAGTTCCGAAACCATGTGCATCATCAACTAAAAGTCTGAAATTGAATTTAGATTTCAAATCACAGATTTCTTTCAGTTTCCCCTGCATTCCTCTCATTCCGAAAACTCCTTCTGTAATCACCAAAATTCCGCCTCCGTTTTCTTCGGCTACTTTAGTCGCTCTTGCCAAGTTCTTTTCTAAACTTGCAATATCGTTATGTTTGAACGTAAAACTTTTACCCATGTGAAGACGAACTCCGTCAACAATACAAGCATGAGAATCTGCATCATAAACAATTACATCATGTCTTGTAACCAATGCGTCAATTGCAGAAACCATTCCCTGGTAACCGAAATTCAAAAGATAAGCAGCTTCTTTCTGAGTAAATTCTGCCAATTCTTTTTCCAATTGCTGGTGTTGTTGGGTTTCTCCTGACATTGCTCTTGCGCCCATCGGATAAAACATTCCGAATTCTGCAGCAGCTTTTGCATCAGCTTCTAAAACTTCCGGGTGGTTGCAAAGACCTAAATAGTCGTTCGCGCTCCAGAAAATCACATCTTTACCCTGAAATTTCATTCTTGGACCAATCGGACCTTCCAGTTTTGGGAAAACAAAATATCCTTCAGCATAATCAGCAAATTGTCCTAATGGACCGGGATTTTGTTTAATACGATCAAAAATATCTAACATTTTATTAATATTTAAGTAAAAAAGCCTTTTGTGGTCTACAAAAAAGGCTTGATTTGTATAGATTTATTTATTCTTATTTGATGAATTCCGTTTTAAAAACTTCATCGTAATTATGAACACAATTGTTAACGAAACCTTGTTCAGCCATCCATTTGTCGCTGTACACTTTTGTGATGTATCTTGAACCGTGATCGGGATAGATTAACACAACGATATCGTTTTCAGAAAATTCGTAAGATTGAGCATACTGAATCAATGCCTGGGTAACAGCACCAGTTGTATAACCTCCCATGATGGCTTCTTTCAATGCAATTTCACGGGTTCTGTATGCTGACATTTCATCATTTACTCTTACAAATTCATCTACTTTGTCAAAAAGAAGGGCAGAAGGGATCAAATTTTTCCCCATTCCTTCTATTTGATAAGGATGAACGTCTTCTTTATGAATTTCTCCTGTTTCGTGATAGCTTTTTAAAATAGAACCATCTGCATCAACACCAATAATCTTAATGTCAGGATTTTTTTCTTTTAAAAATTTCGCCGAACCGGATAAAGTTCCACCTGTTCCAGTACAGGCAAAAAGGTGGGTGATCTTACCTTCTGTCTGTTCCCAAATTTCAGGACCTGTAGTTTGATAGTGCGCATCAATATTCAATTCGTTAAAATATTGATTGATGTAAACTGAATTTGGTGTTTCTGAAGCAATTCTTTTTGCTACCTCATAATAAGATCTTGGATCATCTGCAGGAACATTTGCAGGACAAATATAAACGATAGCCCCAAGTGCTTTAAGATAGGCAATTTTCTCAGGTTTGGTTTTATCACTTACCGCAAGAATACATTTATATCCTTTAATAATGCAAACCATTGCAATTGAAAATCCTGTGTTTCCTGATGTAGTTTCTACAACTACGGAATCTTCTTTTAATAAACCTTTTTTCTCAGCGTTGTCTATAATATGAAGTGCGATTCTGTCTTTAGTGGAATGTCCAGGATTATATGATTCTAACTTGGCATACACGGTTGCAGGAATATCTTTCGTCACAGTGTTAAGCTTCACCATAGGAGTATTTCCTATAAGGCCAAGTATATTATCGTAAACATTACTCATTATTTGTTATTTTTCAATAAAAATCTGTCGGCAAAAATACAAAAAAATAAATTTATTTCTAAACTTTTGTTTGATTTCTAACCTCTAAAATATATAAAATTTTATTTTCTGTTACTATGTAAACCCGAAAGTTTTCAAAAAGTGAGCCAAAATCTTTAAATTTTGTTAAAAACCACCTAAAATCATATAAAAGCCTTATTTTCGCGTAATTGATTTAATACTATGAAAAATTGGGCTTTTAGGCAATGGAACACTGTCCTCGGATGGGCTGTTTTCGTCATTGCATTTTTCACGTACTTGTCCACCATAGAACCCAATTTCAGTTTTTGGGATTGTGGCGAGTATATTTCCTCGGCTGTAAAGCTTGAAGTAACGCACGCTCCGGGAGCTGCATTATTCCAGATTGTGGGTGCTGTGGCAGCCATTTTTGCTTTAGGAAAAGGAGAAAATTATTCTATCGTGATCAACGCGATGTCTGCATTGTTTAGTGCATTTACGATTTTGTTTTTGTTCTGGACCATTACACATTTCGTAAGAAGACTTTTAAACAAAGATTTTGAAGAGATTACAAAACGCCAGGAAATTTCTATTCTTTTTGCAGGAATGGTTGGAGCTTTGTGCTTCACATTTTCAGATACGTTCTGGTTTTCTGCGGTAGAAGGTGAAGTTTATTCGATGGCATCAATGTTCATCGCACTTTTAGTTTGGTTAATCACAAAATGGGAAAATGAATATTTGTCTGCAGACAACGAAAGATGGATTATTCTTATTTTCTTTATTTTAGGACTTTCTGTTGGGGTTCACATGATGTGTATGTTGGCAATTCCGGCGGTTTGTTTTGTGTATTATGCCAGAAAATACAAATTCACATGGAAAAATTTCATTTGGGCGAATCTTATTACATTACTTATTTTAGCTATTGTATTTAAAGGAATCTTCCCGCTAATTATGACAATGTTCGGAAAGCTTGAAATTTTCTTTGTAAATGGATTAGGACTGCCTTTCCATTCAGGTACAATTGCAGCATTTATATTAATGATTGCGATTTGTTATTTCCTGATTTCTTATGCAAAAAAGATGAAGAAAAATCTTTATCAGACCATTGCTTTATCGGTAGTTTTCATGATGATCGGTTTCTCTTGCTGGATGGTAATTCCTATCAGAGCTAATGCAAATCCTCCAATGAACCTTAATGATCCGGACAACGCGATCGGTATGCTGGATTATTATAACAGAGAGCAATATGGTGACTGGCCTACAATTTATGGTCAAAATTATACAGCTTTCTTAGATGCAAACGGAATTGAGAAAAATGAAGACGGAAGTTTCAAAACTCAGAAAACGGGAGAAATCTACGAAAAAGACGAGAAAACAGGAACTTACAGAAAAACAGGAGACAGATTTAATTATGTCTTTAATAAAGCTCATGTAGGTTTCATGCCAAGAATGTTTAATGAGGATAAAGATGTAATGGCAAATTACATTTCTATGTACGGAGCACCGGATTTTACATTTAATTATTCAAATGAAGATGTTGCAGACAGTCCTGAAGCTAAACAGATCTTTGAAGAATTAAGACAGAAATATGAAAACAAGTCGATCACGGCTTCTGATTATTTAAAAGTAAAACCTTATAACTTAATCAATGTTCAAAAGCCTTCTTTAGCTCAGAATTTAGATTATTTTATTACTTTCCAAAACGGATATTATTTTGTAAGGTATTTAATGTGGAACTTCGTAGGACGCCAAAATGACCTTGAAGGGAACATGGAAAGCACAAGAGGAAACTGGGTTTCAGGGATTTCTTTTATTGATGACGCTTTGTGGGGAAATCAGGAGAAAATGCCTGCAAAATTCAAAAATGAGAGTACTGTAAAATTCTTCTTCTTACCTTTATTATTAGGATTAATTGGGTTCTTCTTCCAATTAAACAAAGATTTCGGAAGATTCTACGCAATCTTGTCTTTATTTGTAATTACAAGTGTCGGAATTGTTTTCTATACAGGTGTAAAACCTTTTGAGCCGAGAGAGAGAGATTACGCAATGGTTGGTTCCTTCTACGCCTTTGCTATTTGGATCGGACTTGGAGCCGGAGGAATTCTTTGGTTACTGCAATCAAAAATCAAATCGAATGTAGCCAACATTGCAGCAGGTGTCATTCTATTAGGAGTTCCTTTTATGATGGGCTTCCAGAATTATAATGTACACAACAGACACAACAGATATACTTCTTATGATTACGGATATTCGGTATTAAAATCTTTACCGAAAAACGATATTATGTTTGTTTATGGTGATAATGACACGTATCCGGTTTGGGCAATTCAGGAAACTGAACAATTGAGAGATGATGTAAAAGTCGTTAATTTTACATTGGCTTCAACACCTTGGAACATCGATCAGATTAAAAGAAGAACTTACAATGCAGCGGCTGTTCCGGGAGTATTGACTCATGATGATTACAGAGATGGTGTTAACGACCAGATCTACATGATGAAAAAAGATGACTGGCAAGGAGTTTTCTCCATGCTGAAAGAACAGGGAGCTCCGGCAACAGAATTTGCTGAATTCAGAAAATATCTTACTCAGGATTCTATGACAATGAAGGAAGCTATTAATTTCCTTAAACATTCGTCTCCTGCGAAAAATGAACTTCTTAAAATGTATTTTGGAGAAGAAAAGTATGAGAAATACAATATTTTACCAGTAAATAAATTCATTTTACCAGTAAATAAAGTCAATGCTTTACAAGCCGGAATTATCAATCAGGCAGATCTTCCAAATACAGTAAATCAAATCATGATTACTTATAAAGGAAATACACTTTACAAAAATAATCTGATCTTGCTTGATGTTTTAGCAAACTTCGACTGGAAAAGACCAATCAATTTCTCGTCAGGCGGTATTTACGACAGCGAAAATATTTTCTACTTAGACGAATATCTTCAGTTTGACGGATTCAGTTATAGATTGATCCCGATTCATACGCCTCAAACTCCGGATGGTGAAATGGGAAGAGTAGATGCTAATTCTTTATATAATGTTGTTAAAAATTTCAGATGGGGTAATTTCAAAGATCTGAATAGTCACTTTGATGAAACTGCAACTTCGAACATTATGAGCTACAGAGCGTCTGCAAGTAGAGCAGCAGCAGCTTTAGCGACAATGGGTCAAAAAGGAAAAGCACTTGAATTGCTGGATTTAGCTTCAAAAGAAATTCCTGCACAAAAATATAATGACCCACGTTCTTTAAGTTCAATGGTTTACGGATACATCGTTGCAGGACAGGAGAAAAAAGGATTACAATTGGCAGAAGTACTGAAAAAAGGAATTTTTGAAGAGTATGATTATTACATGAGTTTAAGCAAATCTGATCAAAGTTATCTGAGAAAACAGATCAGAACAAAACCGATGGAATATTCATTAGTAATTTCTGCTGTCACAGACGGTTACACAAGAATCGGACAAAAAGATAAAGCTTACGATTACCTTGTAAAATCGATAGAGCCTATCGATAAGAAATTCAATACATTCATTGAAAACCTTAAAGAAATGGGCAAGGAAAAAGCAATGACCGAGTCTGAACAGGTGCAAAAGATCACCCCATTCTACCAATATTTATTTGATATAATGGAACCTTTTGATTCTACTTATTCGAAAGAAAAGGAAAATCAGATCACCAATTCGATTATTAAAGCAACGCAATAATAACAAAATTTAAAACGGGACTTCGGTTCCGTTTTTTTTATGTGTTTGGATTCAAAAATTTTAAGATTATATTTGCCTATTCAAAGAAGCACAATGGCAGAAACGAAAAACAACAAAATCCCAATTTATGCTGTAGCTGTTACAGTCGTTTTTAAATTTTTATTTTTATTAACACATTACATTCAGGAAGATGCCTTCATTACCTGGAGAGTCGCTCAAAACCTTTTGGATTATGGAGTAATAGGGTTCAATGGAACTACGAAAATCTCTGCATCTACAACGCATTTATACGTTTTTGTTTCCTGGTTTTTTAATTTGATTTTCGGAAAAGAAAACTTTATTGAACCGATTCTTATCTTTAATTCAATACTTTTTACGATAGGAAGTTTGCTGCTTTCACATTTGGTTTTGAAAAATGTCTGGCACAAAGCAATTTTTATATTTTTAGTCGGAATTTTACCTCCAGCAATAAAAATTTCGATTCTCGGAATGGAATACGGAATTCTTTTCTTTTTGGAAATGGCTTTACTGTATTATGGCTTTAATAAAGGTAAAAAATGGGCTTTGATCATTCTCCCGATCTTAATTTTATTCACTAGAATTGATACTGTTATTTTCTTGGGAATTGTATTTTTGGTTGATTTATTCTGGACTAAAAAAATAAAATGGAGCTATATTTTAGGTGGTGTTTTAGGCGTTTCAACGGCTTTGGCTTTCAACTGGTTTTACTTTGGAGAAATCGTCAATAATACGATTGTTGCTAAAAAACTGGCTTACGATAAACATTTTACATTTGCTCAGGATCTAGAATATTTCCGACTGAATTTCGGAAATATGTGGGGGATGCTAAAACTTCCGGGAGATTATAATCCATTGACTGTTTTATTATTGATTTTTGAGATACTATGTTTCATTTATTTAATAAGACAAAGAGAAAAAAGAAACTATTTTCTTTGGATGATCTTTATTTTCGGATGGGTAAAACAAATGATTTTTCTTTCTCAGAAAAGCCTTTTCGATTGGTATTACTGGGTACCTCAGATATTGCTTTTTATTCCTGTTTTAATTTTTATTTTGGAGCAGAAGGCTAAAAGAAATTTGTGGCTTTCGTTATTAATTGTCATTTATATTATACCGATGCTCGCTTTCCAAACCATTCATTCCATCGCAACCGGAAATGGAGAATGGAATTACAGAAGAACCATCGGTGTTTTTCTGGGACAATATGAAAAAGATAAAAACCAATGGATTTTGCTTGAACCTGCAGGTTATGTTCCTTATTTTTCAGGATTAAAAACGATTGATGAAGTTGGTTTGGTAGATAAAGAAGTTCAGGACGAAATCAAAAAAGATAAACCGAATTTCTGGATCAATACCGTAAAAAAAAGAAAACCGAAATATCTGCTTTCTTACGATGATTTGTACACAACAAAAGATGCAGAATACTTCAAAATTCATTATAAATTATTAAAAGAATTCAGGGTAAAAGATCACCTAAAAAGTGACAATAAAATCTTAGAGAAAATCTATATTTTAAAACCTTCCGGAACAGATTATAATTTATACGAAAGGATTGGAAATTAAAAACATATTTTAATTAAAAACTCTCCGAGTCTCAAACTCTAAAACACTAAATAATCTTCAACACAACAAAAATGAAATACTGTGCTTTTCTCCGAGGCGTCAACGTAAAAGGAACCAACATGAAAATGGCGGAAGTCTGTCAGGTCTTCAAAGATGCGGGAATGGAAAATGTGGTTTCAATTCTGGCTTCGGGAAATATTGTTTTTTCGTCTGATAAAAATGCTGATGAATTAAAGAAAATCCTTGAAAAAGCCATGTCTGAACATTTTTCTTATGAAGCATTTTTATTCATAAAATCTCAGGAAGAAATAGAGAATTTCTGGAATAGAAATCCTTTTGAAAAAAATGATGACCTTCATTCCTATACTTTCGTCGGAAACTACGGAATAGAGAATATTTTGATGAAAGAATTCGAGAATTCCTTAAAAACCGAAAATGAAGATGCAAAGATCGTGACTAATATTTTCTATTGGCAAGTTCCAAAAGGAAATACATTAGATTCTACTTTCGGAAAAATTTTAGGTAAGAAAAGTTTAAAAGATCAGTTTACGAGTAGAAATATTAATACTTTTGAGAAAATTTTAAAGAAGTTTTGATTTAATATTCTCGTACAGATTAATATAATCTTTCAAATCTGCTAAGAAATATCAATACTTAATCAAATAAAATCTAAAAGACCAAAACTATTGCAGCCATAGTCTGTTAAAGCCTTCAAATAATTTCGGATTTCCGAACTTTCTCAGTATTTTTACTGAACTTTATAATTAAAATAAAAATGATTCAGTATTTAGATAATATTCATCACAAAGATTCAAAAAACTTTTTCTTAATTGCGGGACCTTGTATTATTGAAGGCGAAGATATGGCACTTAGAATTGCTGAAAAGGTGGTAGAATTAACAAATAAATATAATATTCCTTACATTTTCAAAGGAAGTTTCAAAAAAGCTAACAGAAGTAGAGTAGATTCTTTTACGACAATTGGTGAAGAAAAATCTTTGGAAATTCTTAAAAAAGTTGGTGAAACTTTTAATATTCCGACAACAACAGATATTCATGAGAATGAACATGCTGCTTTGGCTGCTCAATATGTCGATGTTCTGCAGATTCCGGCATTTTTGGTACGTCAGACAGATCTTTTGATTGCTGCTGCAAAAACTGGAAAATGTGTTTCTTTAAAAAAAGGACAATTTCTTTCTCCTGAATCGATGAAATTTGCCGTGCAAAAAGTTACAGATTCAGATAATCCGAGAGTTGCCATTATCGAAAGAGGAAATTCTTTTGGTTATACAGATTTAATTGTTGATTACAGAGGAATTCCTACTATGAGACAATATGCGCCTGTAATTCTGGACGTTACACATTCTTTACAACAGCCGAATCAAAGCTCAGGTGTTACAGGAGGTAGACCGGATCTTATTGAAACGGTTGCAAAAGCAGGAATTGCAGTAGGTGCAGACGGAATTTTCATCGAAACGCATCCAACTCCGGAAACCGCTTTATCTGATGGCGCAAATATGCTGAGATTAGATTTATTAGAAGATTTGTTGCAAAAATTAACAAGAGTCAGAGAAGCAATTTTATAATTCTTTTAAGTAAAAATTTATTTAGATTTTGAAATAACTATTTAACGTTAAAAAATCATTTTTAGAAAATTTTAAATTGTTTTCTAAACTTTTAATAATAGACGTAAAGTCTGAAAGTAGAGTATATTCATTATTAAAATTTTCTGTTTTTTTAATGTTAAATAAAGTTTAAATAAGTTAAAATAAAATTTATATATTCACGTTTGAAATTTTAAAACATTTCTTTTGAAAAAACTAGTTTTACCATTGAGCCTTATGGTTCCCATGTTAGTATTCTCTCAGGTAAGAAAGAAGAAGGATACTCTGAAAACCACCGATATTGAGGAAGTCGTTTTCCAGAAAAAAGTTACCGGAAAAACGAATGACATGACCGCTGTGAAAATTTCAGCAAAAGATGCTCAGAATGTGGCGAGTATTTCCGGGGGTATTGAAGGAATTCTTAAAACTTTACCTTCTGTAAACTCAAATACGGAACTTTCTTCACAATATATGGTTCGTGGTGGAAACTATGACGAAAACCTTATCTACATTAATGATATTGAGATTTACAGACCTTTTCTGATTAGAAATTCTCAACAGGAAGGTTTAAGTATCATTAATCCGGACATGGTTTCAACAGTGAATTTCTCTGCAGGAGGTTTTGAACCGAGATATGGTGATAAAATGTCTTCAGCTTTAAATATTTACTATCGAGAACCTGAAAAATTCGAAGTTTCGGGAGAGGGTAGCTTAATCGGAGGAAGATTAACAACCGGTTTTGCTGCAGGAAAGGATAGTGAAGGTAATAAAAAGTTTACTGCTTTATTTTCAGGACGATACAGAAATACAAACCTTGTTCTTAATACTTTAAAAGAAGATACGGACTTTAATCCTAAATATATGGATTTTCAAACGTATCTGAATTATCATTTTAGCCCTAAATTTACGGTTTCCTTCATCGGATACTATTCTCAGAATGATTATGAAATGATTCCGAAAGAGAGAAGTATAGATTTTGGTTCTTTACAAAGGCCAATTAATCTTACTGTAAATTATGCCGGTCGTGAAGATGATAAGTATAAAAACATGATGGGAACGTTTTCCATGAACTATAAACCATCAGATAAATGGAGATTTACTTTGGATGCTTTTGCTTACCAAAACCGCGAAAGAGAATATTATTCCATTGCTTCAGCTTACGTTTTACAGACTTTTGATCCTATTACAGGAGATCCTGTTACTTCTTATGATACTGGCGGGCAAATAGAGCACGCCCGAAATGATTTGTTTGTAAGAACTTACGGAACTCAGTTCAGAACCCGTTTTTCACCGAATGTGAATACGGATATTGAAGTAGGATTTAAGTACGAAAAAGAAAACCTTAAGGATCTTACCAATGAGTGGAAATTAGTCGATTCTGCAGGGTATAGCACGCCAATTTCAGCTCTTATTGATCCTAGAAATCCGCCTGATCTTAACTTGTATTACAATATTTCAGGAAATAATCATATCGAGCCAACGAGAATGTCGGCTTACGCACAATATTCTCAGAAGTTTTTCTGGGGAAGCAATAAAGTATTTGTAAATGCAGGGGCGAGAGTTGCACACTGGAGTTTTAATAATGAAACTATTTTTTCTCCAAGAGCACAGTTTGCAATTAAGCCGGATTGGGATACGGATATGTTATTCAGACTTTCCGGAGGTATTTATTATCAGGCGCCGTTCTATAAGGAAATCAAGGATTTAGATGGCAATTTTAACCCGAATATAAAATCTCAGAGATCAATTCAGGCGATTTTGGCAAACGATTATGAATTTGAATTTGAGGATCGTCCGTTTAAGCTTACGACAGAATTGTATTACAAAAAAATGAATGATCTGATTCCATATTTTATGGATAATGTGAGGATCAGATATTCAGGGAAAAATAACGCTTCAGGCTATGCTTACGGAATTGATACGAGATTATTCGGAGAATTTGTTCCGGGTGTTGATTCTTGGCTGTCTGCAAGTTATGCCAGAGTTTATGAAAATATCGATGGAAGAGGAGATATTCCGAGACCTACGGATCAGAGGCTAAGATTTGCGATGTTCTATCAGGATTATATGCCGAGATTCCCTTCAATGCGTGTCAATCTTACCTTGGTGTATGCAATGGGATTACCAACAGGATCACCAATTGTTTTGGATGAAAACAGACAGATCGATTATTTGGCAGGTTATACTTATCAGAAAACGTTACCTTCATACAAAAGGGTTGATATAGGACTTTCAAAAGTATTTATAGACAGAAAAGAAAACAAAAAAACTTACGGTTTCTGGGGTAATTTTGATGAATTAACTTTAGGAGTACAGGTTTTCAATGCCTTTAATATTAGAAATACCGTTGCAAACCAGTGGATTACAGATGCGAATACCAACTTAATGTATCCGGTTCCGGTACGTTTGACGGGTCGTTTCTTTAATGTGAAGCTTGAATTTAAAATTAAATAGATTTTTGATTTTAATTAAAAATATCCTCAAAAATCTGTGTAAATCCGCGAAATCTGCGGGAAACAATAATAAAAAAATAAAAACTCCTGAAAATCTCAGGAGTTTTTTATTTCCCAAATTTTATAACAACATTACAAAATTCTATAACATTCGTATCAAAGATATTTCTACCTTTGTCTCAATGAAAAAGATTCTTGCCATACTTTTCTCTATTTTCTACTTCGGGTTTTCTTCCGGAGCAGTTTTTAGTGTTCATTATTGTATGGAAGAATTTGCTTCGGTGAGCCAAAAAGTTGATGATATCTGCAGTAAATGCGGTGTTAAAAGCAAAAAAGACTGTTGCAAAACAGAAATTAGAGTTGTAAAAGTTGATGATTCTCAGAAATCAGATTTTCTTAAAATTGACTTTCTAAAACGGATTTCAGAAGTTAAAATTCATGAATTTTTCTTTGTAGATCAATCTTTTTCAGCTACAAAATTTACTCAGGTCCAGATCAATGCGCCGCCGGAAATTCGGTCGGTTCCGATTTTTATTAATCATTGTAATTTTAGAATTTAGAATTCGTCAGTCGTTTGATTTACTTATCATTACGAACGACATGTCTTGTCGCATAATGCGATTTCTTAAACAATTCTTTATTAAAATCTATTCATTCTAAAATTTAAAAACAATGAAAAAATATATCATTACAGTAGTATTTTCTATATTCTCAATTATTTCAATTTCAGCTCAATCTAAGAAAGATGCTCAGGTTTCTAAGCTTTATCAGAATTATATTATGATAAAATCAGCATTAGCTTCCGACGATGCAGATAAAACTTCAAAAGCAGCAACAGAATTTATTAAAACTGCTTCTGCAATTGATTATAAACAAGTTTCAGAAGGTAATTTAAATATTCTTAGAAAAGATGCAACAGCAATTTCCGAGGCAAGGAATATAAGTACTCAAAGAGAAACTTTTATGAATCTTTCGGACAATATGATTGCTTTGACAAAAGAATTTAAACTTTCTGAAAATCCAATCTATGTTCAGTATTGTCCAATGGCTGATGGAAGTTGGCTGAGCGACGAATCAAAAATCGTAAATCCTTATTACGGAAAGTCTATGCTTTCATGCGGAAATGTAAAGTTGACAATTAAATAGTCTTCTTATTTGTCTTTAAAATAACAAGTTGTATAGTTTAAGTTAGAATTAACTTTAATTATTAATTTGAACTGTACAACTTAATAAAAGTTCGAAATATTATGAAAAAGTTGATACTATTTCTGATGCTTTTGTTCTCTTTTTTCAGTTTTTCACAAACCACAAAAACATATTTCACATGTCCGATGGATCCTGAAGTTGTATCTTCAAAACCTGGAGACTGTCCAAAATGCGGAATGACGCTTGTGAAAAAAACTGTTGTAATAAAACCTAAAGCTGTTGCAAAATCGCAGGCAAAACTTTCACCAAAAATAGAAACAAAACCAGCAGAAGTAAAAAATAAGGTCAAAGCTAAACCTGAAATTAAAACAAATAAAGCTAAAAAGGCTAATAAAGTTACCCCTTTTGTAAATGTTAAAGACCAAACCAAAATTTTACCTAAACCTGAATCTAAAAGAATTTATACCTGTCTGATGCACCCGGAAATTTCTTCAGAAAAACCTGGAAAATGCCCAAAATGCGGAATGGATCTGGTTGAAAAAGAAGATCATAATCAACAAATCATTGAAGATCAAAAAGAAGAAAATTCTGTTTTAAAAAGAAACTTTGAAAATGGAAAAGTAAGTTTTGGTGGAAAAACGGTTCGCTATGATTTATATGTAAAAGATACGATTGTAAATTTTACGGGGAAAAACCGAAGAGCAATTGCTGTAAACGGAAAATTACAGGCGCCGACTTTGTATTTTACAGAAGGTGATACGGCTGAAATCTATCTTCACAATATGCTGAAAGAAAACACAGGTTTTCACTGGCATGGCGTGATTCTACCAAACGAACATGACGGAGTGCCATATCTGACAACAAAGCCTGTAAAACCGGGAGAAACGCATTTATATAAATTCAAAATTTCTCAGAACGGAACCTATTGGTATCACTCTCATGAAGGGTTGCAGGAACAAATCGGGATGAATGGGATTTTAGTTTTCAATAAAAGAGAAGGCGAGCCAAAAGTCAATTATACCAAAGAAATCCCTGTATTATTGGGAGATTGGAGTGATGATGATCCGATGCAGATTGCAAGACGGCTTCATATGGCAAATACGGATTGGTATGCAATTAAAAAAAATGCAGTTCAAAGTTATTGGGAAGCAATAAAATCCGGAAATTTCGGAACAAAAGCTCTGAATGAGTGGAAAAGAATGGAAGCTATGGACGTAAGCGATGTTTTTTACGACAAATTTCTTATCAATGGGCAGCCAAGTTCTGAATATTCCAATTTAAAAGCAGGTGATAAAGTTCGGTTAAGAGTTGCTAATGGAGGTTCTTCCACTTATTTCTGGTTGAATTTCGGAGGCGGAAAGATAAAAGTTGTCGGGAATGACGGAAATGATGTTGTTCCGGTAGAAGTTGACCGTCTGATTGTTGGAGTTTCTGAAACCTATGATATTGAAGTCACCATTCCTGAAAATAAAAGTTTTGAATTTCGTGCGACTTCGGAGGACAGAATCGGTCATGCATCGCTTTGGCTAGGTTCAGGTGAAAAAATTGAAGCTCCTAATTTACCAAGATTACAGCTTTTTGAAGGCATGAAAATGATGAACAGCATGATGGAAATGAGCGGAAATATGAAGCCTATGAATATGACGATGGGAAATCAAATGATGGATATGAATGAAGTAATGTACCCCGAACTTCCTGAAAGTCAACGAAAAATGACGATGAAGCACATCAACGAAATGATGGGAATCAAAACAAAAGATTCTGCAAAAGAAGATCATTCAAATCATTCTAAGATGGATATGAAGGAAGAAAAGTCTATTAAAAGATTGGCTTACAACATCTTGAAATCTCCGGAAAAAACAATTCTCCCAACAGAAAATGTGCGTGAAATGAAATTTACACTGCAAGGAAACATGAATCATTATCTGTGGACTTTAGACAATAAAACAGTTACTGAAACGGACAAAATTTTAGTAAAAAAAGGGGAAATTCTAAGAATTACCATGTACAATAATTCTATGATGCGCCATCCGATGCACCTTCACGGTCATGATTTCAGACTTATTAATTCAAAAGGAGAATATTCGCCATTGAAAAATGTAGTAGATATTATGCCGATGGAAACCAATACGATTGAATTTGCAGCCAATCAAGATGGTGACTGGTTTTTCCACTGTCATATTTTGTATCACATGATGGCGGGCATGGGAAGGATTTTTAGTTATGAAAATTCAGCACCGAATCCGCAGCTTCCGGACAGAAAATTAGCATGGAAAGATTTTATGAAAGATAACAGAATGATAAGTTCGATGGCGATGCTTGATATTCAGAGTAATAAAATTCATGCAGAAACAATGACGATGTTCGGACCGAGATGGGCAAATTTAAATGAATTTCATTCAAACTGGGATTTTAATCATTTTGACGGAAATTTTAAAGTTGGAAGATTTTTAGGGAAATTTCAATGGGCTTTACCTTATGCAGGTTTCAGGATCCAAAAAAATCATGAAATCATGGAAAGACAAATGGCGGAAGAAATGGGTGAGGATTTTCATGGAAAGAAAACGTGGTTTGGACAGCAAAAGGCTTCTAAAAATAAAGCAACTGCAATTGTTGGTATGCAATATCTTTTGCCAATGTTGGTGACAGCGGATGCAAGTGTAGATCAAAACGGAAAAGTTTTGTTGGAATTTAGCCGTGAAGATATTCCGCTTTCGCGAAGATTGAGAGGAAATTTCAGTGTGAATTCTGATGGGGAATTTAATACAGGATTACGTTATATTTTACAAAAATATATATCTGTTTCAGGAAATTATGACAATGAAATGGGATGGGGAGCCGGAATTACTTTAACGTATTAAAATTAAAAGGAACTCAATTTGAGTTCCTTTTTTCAGCAAAATTTAATTATTATTTTAGTTTAATAATTGTTACACTTGAAAGACTGTTCGTGTCAAAATTTACCGTTCCGTTGTAGGTGCTTCCATCTTTCCATCTTTTGGAATGTAATGTAAGAATTTGTCCTGCAGTAGCATAAACATAGGAATTTGAGCTAAAAGCAAATCTTCCGTTTATATTGATCCTGCCTGGATTATACTGTGGTGGTAGAGTAGCAATGCTTGAAGATGCTAAAGTTCCATCCAGATTAAAATAAATATAATTGTAAACTTCTGAATCCTGTACGGCGGGATTTTGTTTTAAAGCAAGATTTACGGAAACAAGGTAAAGCCCGGCTTGTTTTATTCTTAGCTGATAATCATTAATTTTCTCAAAAATATTGGTATCATCGTTAAAACTTAAAGTAGTAAAAATGTCGATATTAGTAGGAGATGCGATTGTCGCAGAATTAAAATTCGTTGTGCTTGAAGCCGAATTTGTAAATTTTACAGCTTTTCCTTTTGGTTCACCTAAAGCTGACGGATAAATCCATTCGGTATTATTCCATTGATAAACTCCGGGAAATACGGCTGTAGCATCAGTTCCGTTGCTTGCCGTGTTGAAAACCAGTGTTCCGTTCGGAATATTTCCTGATAAAGGCGCTTTATTATTCGTTGCAATCAAAGCTACTCTTGGAAATAGAGTACCTTTATTTGTGCTTGTAATATCAAGAACAGCCGATGTTGCAGGACTGGGTGTACCTATACCGACTTGTGATTTTAAGTATAATGTTGAAAATATTGAAAAGCCTATTATAAGTAATTTTTTCATGTCTCTATTTTTTATCTTATGCGTATTAATGCGATACTGGAATCTCCATTTTGATGAAATCTCACGGGTGAATCACCATATCCGCCGGAATAGGTTCCGTCTGTTTTCTTTATTCTGATGCTTATCACATCATTAGTACTCAATTGCAGGTATTCTGTGAAAGAATGAGAGAATAATCCTCTGTTGCTATTTACGGAAGCTGTTTCTTCAGGTGAGAAGACCTGTTCGGTTCCTGCAGGATTTTCATTGATGAAAATTCTTGCTGTTAAAGAAACCATAGAACCATTTCCACCAGTGAATCTGTCAAAAGATAGTATTGAAGAAATAGAGTAAAGCCCCTGTCTTTTTACAGTCAGCGTTTGAGCTGTTGTATTTACAGAATAAATACTGCTGCTTTCATTGTAAACCATATTTCCGAACAGCTTTACATTTTGCAAGGTTGTTGTATTGTAATTGGTTGCTGTTTCGGAGCTTGTATATTTTACAGCTGCAGTTTCAAGATTGGTGCTTAAGCTTGTCCATTGTGTATCTTCAGCGCTCCACCAATAGATTCCGGGAGTGATAAGATTGGGGAAACTCCCGGTTGTTGCCGTATTGAATACCATCGTTCCTGTTGGAATTGATGTTGGTAAAGGGGAAGTGGAAGTTCTCGATGTTAAAGGTATTCTGGATAAAAGTAAACCTTTATTATTAGTGCCTAATTGCAGTATCACACCATCTGATACCGTGCCGGTTGCTATTCCGGTTTGAGCCAAAAGAGGTACTGATAATCCTAAAAATAGGATTACTGATAAAATATTTTTTCTCATGTTTTTTATTATCTTATTTTTTCTATAGAAATAGTGGAGCTGTTTGCATTTCTGAAATATACATCGGTATTGGGATCAATTTCATATGACCTGACTCTTAAAGTATATCCTGCAACATTAATGGGAACATACATTACATAAGCCCTGCTGTTTGGCTGCGAACTTATGGCTCTTCCCGGAACATATAGATTTTCAGAAACAATATTTTCCTGATTGTTGACAAGGATCTCAATACCGAAGTTATCCCTGTTTCCTTGTGAAAATAAGTCCAGATTCAACATTACTTTATAATAGCCCGTTTCATTTATTTTTAAAGTTGTATTATCTACTTTTTCATAAAGGCTGTTATTATTATTAAATCTTACGTTAGCAAAAAGATCTGTATAAACACCTGCACCCGAATTGATGTTGGTAGAGGTATTTTGATTGGAAAACAAGGCTGTTTCATTTGCATTTTTCTGCTGCACTTTTGTCCATACCGAATTTGATCCGTCCCAGTAATAGAATCCAGGTGTTACAGCAGTGTTTCCTGATCCTGCAGTATTGGTATTATAGACTATCAAACCATTAGTTTGTGTTCCGGTTACAGGAGAAAAGACTGTTGTGGAGGTTAAATTTACGTTGGGTAATAAGACTCCTTTGTTTGTGCTTTCAACCTGAAGCATTATACCTGGTTGAATGGTTGTAGTTCCTATTCCTACTTGAGCGATTAATTTAGATGATAAAATTAAAAATAGTGGAAGTATAAAATAATTTGCTTTCATGAGTTTAAAGTCAGGTTATCGTTTGTTTTTTACAAAAGTATTATATTTTTTGTATTAAACAATTACTTTATAGGTAGTTATGTAAAATATTTTAAATCAATATATTGGGATAATTTTAAAAATAATTTTAAATCCCTTTTGGTTGATTTTTTTTAGATATTAAAAAGTAGAGTTATTTTGTTTGTACCACAAAGAAAAACAATGTTTCATATAAGAGAAAAGCAGGACTGTTTTAATCATTGAAATTCACATAAATGTGGTATATCATTTTAATAAAAATTCAAAAAAAATAATATTCTGTAATTAATTTCACGTTTTTTGATGAAAAATATTAATGTATTTCTATTTATGCAATAAAAAAAGAACTCAAAAAGAGTTCTTTATCTTTCCAATTTGATAATTTTTTCAGCTAATTGCAGATTGAAACTTTCCGGAATTAATCGCATAAAAAAGTTTCGCAAAGAATTTCCGTTTTCCCATTGAGAAATTTGTCCAATTTTCCAGCTGGTATTGACAACGTAATTAACTTTTTTCCTACGGATCTTCTGAAACTTTTCGAAAATAGAATTAAAATCTTTATTTTTTTCTAATAATTTCCCAATAATATAAGCGTCTTCAATTGCCTGACAAGCACCTTGTCCCATATTCGGAGTTGTTGCATGAGCTGCATCGCCGATTAAGCAAAGGTTTTCAGAATACCACTTTGGAATAGGCGAGAGGTCTATAATGTCGTTGAGGATAATATTTTCTTCTAAAGTTGATTCAAGAATATTTAAAACTAAAGGATCAAAATCATAAAAATAATCAACCAGCCTTGAATAGCTTTTATACTTACTTTCATTAATCAGTGCATACCAGTATACTTTTTTGTCTGAAAGCTTTACAAAACCGAAGCGTTTACCTTTTCCCCAAACTTCAAAAGCTTCATGATGATATTTTTCGGGTAATTCGAAGTCTACCAATCCACGCCAACACATTTGTCTGGCATTCCGAATTTTTCCTGTTTCAAAAATCTGATTTCTTATTTTAGAATGAATTCCGTCTGCTCCAAAGACTATTTTGCTTTCTATTTCAATTTTGTTTTCAAAGTTTAAAATATAATTTTCTTTTTTCTGAATGGAGCTTAAAAAGTGATTTAGTTTGATGTTTTCAAGGCTTATATTTACAGCTAAAATCTTTTGTAATTCTGCTCTATGAATAGCTATATTGCCGGAATTGTAATTTTGTTCCAGCTCAAGAATATTGGTTTTTGAAATAGGTTTTAATTTTTCATCCGTAATCGAAATTCCATGAATTTTATTCCCTGCATTTTCAATTTTTTCTTTTAAACCAAGTTGATCAAAGATCTGCATTGCATTTACAGCCATCATAATTCCGGCTCCGACAGGTTTTATTTCCGGGGCAGATTCGTAAATAGTAAAATCTAAATTATGTTGGTTCAGGATATTTCCAAGCGTCAAACCACCGATTCCTGCTCCGACTATTGAGATTGAATTCATTATTTAAAATTTTTCAATTCATTCAATAATTGGTTTTGCTTATTGATAAAGTTTTCTAAACTATCTGTTTCCAAAGGATGTATTTCCTGATAATTTTCGATTTCAGGGAGCGTTTTTTTAATTTTATAAACATCATAAAAAGAATTAAGTTTTATAAAATTGAGATTTATTTGAATCTTTAATGCATTTAGTTTATTAATTTTTATATCATATTTTTCTGAACTGTTTTTTAAAAGATTTAAAACTTCTTTTTGTAAAGCAGAATCCATGATGTTTTTTGCCCTTCTTTCTGCATCAGAATAATAATTTTCAGATGATTTTATAATGTCATCATAAAGATCCTTCATGATTTCACTATCATTCTGCAAACTTAAAAATCTCTTGTCAAAGTCTTTAAGCTTTTCGTTAGTCTTAATTTTTTCATCATATATTCCGTCAATTATTGCTTCAGATCTGCTCATTCGTTTTATAGGAAAACTTGATTCCGTATTTTTTGCAGCTTGTTCAACAATATCTGTATCAGTAGGTTTATTTTCCTGACAAGAAAATAGTAATAAAAATAGAGTGGAAGTGAGAAATAATTTTTTCATGGTTATTAAATGTTATGATAGTTTTTATATTTAAAAATTTATTCGATTCATTTAAATATTGTTCTAAATCAAAATTTTTATTCTTTAAGTTTAAATTCACTTGTAGGTTCCGATTGAAAGTTTTTATTTCAAGCCTGTTATTTACTTTTAATTTTGAATCATATATAAATTGATGAATAATGCTTGGAAAAACTTCCTGATTCTTTGTAAGATGAATTATGGATTTATTAAATGAGAGGATGAAAATATGATCATCCAAAAACACAATATCAGCTTTCCTATAACTTATTTTTGATCCAAGTTGCGAATGTCCTTCGATCTCAGTTTCGACATTTGGGATTAAGGTATATTTTCTATCTTTTATATAATCAAAAAAGAGTTTTCATTTATATTTTAAGTAAAAATAAATTAATGTATTAGCAACAATAAGAAAAAGGATAAATCCTCCAATAAAAAAATATGATTCATTCATTTCAACAAAAATAAAAAAGCGGAACCTGAAAATCAAGCTCCGCCTAGTAAATTTTACGTTAAAATTTTATTTACCTAAATAAGATTTCAAAATCTTACTTCTGGTATTGTGTTTCAATCTCTTGATCGCTTTTTCTTTGATCTGGCGCACTCTTTCTCTTGTAAGGTCGAAAGTTTCACCGATTTCCTCTAAAGTCATTGGATGTTTTCCGTTCAATCCGAAGTATAATCTTACCAAATCAGCCTCTCTTGGAGTCAAAGTATTCAATGCTCTTTCGATCTCGATTTGTAGAGATTCAAGCATTAGATCTTTATCCGGACTTGGAGATTCTCCAGAACGTAATACATCATAAAGATTAGAATCTTCACCTTCTACCAAAGGCGCATCCATAGACAAGTGTCTACCGGAATTCTTCATAGATTCTTTGATATCTTCCTCGCTCATGTCAAGAACTTCAGCCAATTCTTCCGGAGAAGGTGGTCTTTCATTTTCCTGCTCAAGGTGCGCGTAAGCTTTGTTGATTTTATTGATGGAACCGATTTTGTTCAACGGCAATCTTACAATTCTTGACTGTTCTGCCAAAGCCTGTAAAATCGACTGACGAATCCACCAAACTGCGTAAGAGATAAATTTGAAACCTCTTGTTTCATCATACCTTTTTGCCGCTTTCATAAGTCCTAAGTTACCTTCATTAATCAAATCAGGTAAAGAAAGACCTTGATTTTGGTACTGTTTAGATACTGATACTACGAAACGAAGGTTGGCTTTAATTAATTTCTCTAATGCTGCTCTGTCGCCTGCACGAATTCTTTGTGCCAAATCTACCTCTTCGTCCGCAGTAATTAGTTCCACTTTACCAATTTCCTGCAAATACTTGTCTAATGAAGCAGTTTCCCTGTTGGTAACCTGCTTAGTGATTTTTAATTGTCTCATCTATTATATCCTCAAAAAGAGTTTCTATTATATTATACGTTTGAAAAGGTAAAAAGGTTACACTTGTTTCAATAATTTTTTATTTAATTAATTTTGAATTGAAAAAATAGTCGTAAATTATCGATCTCATGTTACAGGATGGCGATTTTGGATTTTCTTATTTTCCTGAAATTTTAATTTAGAAAGTGAAAATTAGTGCCAATTTATAGTTTAAAACAAAAAAGCGAAACAAAAAGTTCCGCTTATATAAATTTTAAGTTTGACAATCAACTAAAAACGATCAACCATTAAAACAGATCATTCAACAATTTTGAAAGTCTCAAACCTCCGTAAAGAAGCTGTCTTTCAACTGTATCATTAAATTTATATTGATAATCGTAAGCTAATTTTGAGTCGTTTGGAGTCTGTGCGTAGATTTTATTGGCAATTTTATGAGAATCATACAACCAGTCTTCCAATGTTCCTGTTTGGATTTGTTTAACTTCATCATTAGATTTAATATCTAAAAGTTTAGCATATTCCGTATAGCTATATTTTTGCGAATCTATTAATTTACCGTCCCAAACGGAGTGTAAATTTGTTTTTTCTCCAAAATAAGTCACATTAATTTTATTTCCACCCAAATCTTCCGCTCTTCCAACATGCAAAGGCTGAGCTAGATCTCCCATAATATGGATCAGGAAAATTAATGCTATTTTTCTGTCTTTTTCAGAAGTTTTTTCATCTTTGATCTGGCTCGACAAAGTTTTAATCTGAGTGTATAAACTAGGACCAGCCTGTGCTTGCAATTTTTCTTCAAAAACTTTAAAATCAGTTTGCGGATCAATATTTACATAATGCCAAGCCGAAGCTTCTTTCCAGGCACCTGTTGTATCAGATTTAATGAAATCCGGCCAGTTTGCCCAATAAGCAAGACGCTCTTTGCCCATGATTTTTTTGATTTCTCTTCTTGCCCTTCCGGAAAGATGATTTTCTGCAATTTCTGCAATAATTCTGTGCCCCGTCAATCCCCATGCATAAGAATAAAGCGAAGATGTAATGAATGCTAAAATCAGAATTTTAGAATAAATACTTTTCATTGTAAATAACATTTTCAGGGTGCAAAGATAAGGTTAAATTTAAGGTTGAGAACTAAGATTAATACAAGAGCTTTATAAATTTAACTGAAAATTAAAATATGATGTAAAATATTTATTTTCTTATCCTTAGCTTTAATTCGAATCTCAATTTTCCGTATTTTTACTATTTATGCTTTATATTATTGGTTTTACTATCAATAATTTAGTATTTTTAGAATAAAATTAATAGGAAAATATTTTTTCAATAATTTGAGATATATTACTTTTACAAGCCAAAATCGCAGGAAAAACCATGTATGAAAATAATATTGTAGATATGAATTACAATAAGCTGCAGACAGATTTCAAGGCTGAAGCTGTGGCAGTTAATCTTTTGAAATATCAAAGGACGGTAAGCAATATTTTTATTGAGAGAATCGGAATCAATGACAGGGCTTATTTGAAAGATATTAAAAGTATCTCGAGTAATTATTTAGGTTTTGATGAAGAAGTTTTCACGATAGAAACCTATCGAGAAGGTATTTACGATTATCTTCCGGAAGGCTTATTTCATCCGCCTTCATTGGGAACTTCCAGAAAAAATGTTGAAACTGTTGTCCGCGAAATCCGTAAACAGAAAAAAGTAGAAGAGGACGCAAGAAAATTTTTCCGACCATTCGAGCTGGAAATATTTTTCACCGAAATCAGTGCTTTGCTTAAAGAATTTGATTTTGAAATTTCAAGCGATACCGATTCGTTATTGGATACAGTCAGCGAACTTTGGCCTTTGATCAATATGCTGGATAAACAAAATGCCTATATTTTCATTTATATTTTACCTTTTTTTCACCAGATCAGAGGAGATAAAAAATGGTTTGAAAGATGTATGAGCGCATTTTTGCAGGTTCCGGTTGAGATTACTTTTTCTTCCAATGTTATCGACGGAATGGAGGAAGAAGACGATTCAATGCTGTTGGGAAATTCCAGATTAGGCGTGACATACATTCCAAGTGGAAGACATATGGATGGACAGAGAAATTGGGTAGTAAACATCGGGCCTATTCCTTATTCGGATATGAAAAAGTATATCGACGGCAATCCGTTCAGGAAAGTTCTTCAGGCTTTGTATGATTATTTTTTACCTGTAAGCGTAGATGTAGAGGAGAATTTTATCACAGAAAAAAAGGAATATTCTTTTGCTCTGGAAGATGATGAAAGAAATGCAAACAGGCTCGGTTACTCTACATTCCTGTGAAAATTTTTAAGTATATTTACATTCACCAAGAAAAATATTAATTCGAAAAAAGACAAATGGAAATTTCTTCAGTAAAAGGGATCTTTTTAAGGTATATTTTAATGCCTTTATTTGCGGTAATCATGATGGTAGTTTTAGGAATTATCAGAAGAAATAAGCCTGCAATTAAAATCAAAACCATCATTATATATGTTCTGCTTTGCAGTTTGTGTCTTGCAATTCCAGGAATTTTCGGTTTTGCCGGGAATCTTTTTAATCCTTATTGGTATCTTATTGCGCAGATCGTTTACCTTATTTTAGGTATTATCCATGTTAATTTATCGGATAGATATTTTAAAAAACACTTTAATTCTCTTACAAAAAGTATTTTGTTTGAATCTGTACTTTCAATAACCTGTATTGGAGCGGGAGGTTATCTTTTTTATCTGATTTTCAATTGGATGAGCAAAGGAACAGGATATCCCATCATGTCGGCAACGAGTATGCTTATCTTTCTGGTTCCGCTGGTTTTTCATTATTGTTATATCCAATTAATCAGTATTCCTGTTGATATTTATAAAACCTGGAGATATTCGCCGGATCAGAGGCTTCCGGATTTTGAAGGGGCAGATTTTGACAGATTGATGGTATTAAATGTAGAATTAAGCAAGAATCTTGAAGATACAAACCGATTCAGAATTAAGGCAAAAACGCTTCCTACAGGTGTAACTTTCGGAGACTGGTTTTATAGAGTAGTTGACGATTACAACCATAAAAATCCGAACTCTATTATTCACCTTTCAGATGAAGCAAAAGAGCCTTATTACTGGATTTTTTACACAAAGAAATCATTTTTCAGTTTTAGAAAATATATTGATTTTGATCAGGATATTACACAAAATAGTGTCGCAGAAAACGATGTTGTCATTTGTAAAAGAGTGATTCAGCACGAAGAAGAAGGACTAAGAAAACCACAATCACACACAGTTTAAAAAATATAGAATATGATACAGCCTATTAAGCATTTTGCCATCAATTGGGTTGACGGGATGAAGGTTTCCCAGAGACATCTTAATGATCAGGATAACTTTTTAATTGATACCATCAGAGATGCCAATTCATTGGCAATCACAACATATAATTATGGACTTTTACCGATTTCAAACGAATTTACAGATCGAACGATTTTTGATGTTCATAATACGGCAACAAATGATGTTCAGTTAGTAATAAAACGGTGTAGCGCAGTTACTTTGGCTGGTTATAGAATCGAGCTAAATGATAGGAGAGTAAGCGTAAAATCATTAGCAAAATCGATGAATGAAGAGCAGGCTGATGGAGAATATTTTATCTTAATTTCTGTAAATCCGTTTGATAAAGTACCTTTCGGGGATATTGACCCGGAAGAAATTCCGCCGAGACATCCGAATACACAATCCAATCATCATATTGAATTACTTCCCGTAACTTCTTTGAACAGTAGTTATTCCGGAGGAAATTATCTGATCATCGGAAAAGTAGATTTAAAAGGAAATATTGCTCAGGTTGATTCTAATTTTATTCCGCCGTGTACATCGATTCAGAGCCATCCGGCATTGTTGGATTATTACAATAATTTTGCAAAATCTATCGGGAATTTACAGCAGTATGCTTTTAAGATCATTCAGAAAACTTCTCATAAAAACCAAAATACAGCGTTAGCACAGAATGTTAAGTATTTGTGTAATACGATGATTAATACTTTTGGTGATATGTATTTCCAGTTCAGAAATATTACACCTTATCAACCACCTGTGTTTTTGATCGAATCTTTCGCAAAACTGGCACTTCGTATGTACAATGCGACTCAGGTTATCGTTCCTGCAGAATTGGAAGAAATGTTGAATTACAGTTTAGAATGGAGTGAAATTGCACCTCATACTTTATTAAATCAGCTTTCTATCGTTGCAGAAACCAATTATGATCATCACAATTGCGGAGAACCTTTCGTTTATATCCAGCAAATGTTGAGGAGTTTGGAAACTATTTTCTCTAAACTGAGCGAACTTGATTACATAGGTCAGAGAAAAGAAAATATCATTGTTAATGAACAGGAAGTTTCAAACAATAGCAATCCGAAAAGAGGTTGGAGCGTTTTAGATTAATATAATATCAACTTAAAATATAAATCCCGTTATCAAAATTTCGGGATTTTTTGTGTAAAATTGTTTGAATTAAAATTGTCATTCCGTGGGAATTAAAGCATCGAAAATTAAAAATAGATTTTCCTTACTCAGAATGACAGAACGTTACGTAAAAAAATAATTAAAAAAATGAACATAGATAAAATAAGACAAGACATAAGAGGACTTTCAGATGGAAAAATTTTTCTAAATAATGCGGGTTCTTCATTAATGCCTAAAATAGTTATCGATTCCATGATTGATTATTTACATCAGGAAGAACAATTTGGAGGATATGAAGTTGCCAACAGAAATGCAGAATTATTAGAGCAATTTTATGACGAAACCGCAAAGTTAATTAACTGTAAACCATCCAATATTGCTTTTGCGACAAGTGCAACTGAGGCATTTGCAAAGGCTTTGTCAAGTATTATCTTCAAGGAAGGAGATGTAATTATTACAAGTGTTGATGATTATATTTCTAATCAGATTACATTTATTTCATTGCAGAAAAAATTAAATGTAAAAATCGTCAGGACGAAAAATCTTTCAGATAATGAACTGGATTTGGAAAATTTAGAAAGCTTAATTAAACAACATAGTCCAAAATTAGTTGCCGTAACCCATATTCCTACAAATTCCGGATTGATTCAAAATGTAGAAGGCGTTGGAAAAATTTGTAAGCAATACAACGTTTTGTATTTGGTTGATGCTTGTCAGTCAGTTGGTCAAATGGTAGTCGATGTCGAAAAAATCGGCTGTGATTTTCTGACAGCAACAGGAAGAAAATTTATGCGAGGACCAAGAGGAACAGGATTTTTATATGTTTCGGAGAGAGTTTTAGAACAGAATTATGCCCCTTTATTGTTAGATATGAGAGGAGCAAACTGGACGGAATATAATGATTATGAATTATTTAAAACAGCCAAAAGATTTGAGCATTGGGAAATTTCTTACGCTTCTTTGCTTGGTTTTACTGAAGCTTTAAAATATGCAAATGATATTGGTTTAGATAATATTGAAAATTATAACAGAAAATTATCAGAAAAATTAAGAGAAAATCTTAAAAATAACGGTTTCAACATTTGGGATTTAGGAAATAATCTGAGCAGTATTATTACTTTTTCAGGTCCTGACGGAGATCTTGAAAATATTCAAAAAGTTCTGAAAAAAAATAATGTATTTTTCTCTGCAACTTATAAAAATTCAGCTTTAATTGATTTTACGAATAAAAACATTAATGGAATTGTAAGATTATCACCACATTATTTTAATACGGTGGAAGAAATTGAAAAAGTTTCTGGAATTTTAAAAAATAGCTTACAATAATTCAAAAATTCAGATGCTTCGACAGGCTCAGCATGACATTCCTAATACTAACCGTCATTTTGTAGCGGTGTCACGCTGAGCCTGTCGAAGCATTTAAATAAACTTACTATTTAATGGTTAGAAATTATTTTTTAACCAATATTTTCTCAGTTGCTTTTCTACTCAAAACCTCCTGTTTTCCAGCTACTTCAACTGTTACAGATTTATCAAAATTTTCAATTTTTATGATCCTGATTTTGGTATTTAAAAGTAATTTTCTTTCCGTTAAATAATTCAGAAAAGCATCATCAGAAAGTGTTACAGAAGCAAAAATAACAGTTTCACCAACCTCACAATTGCTTAATCGCTGTAAATCCTGGGCAATAATGTTTCCTTCTTTATCAGGAATCGGTTCTCCGTGTGGATCGAATTTCGGATGATCAAGAATTTCATCCATTTTATCGAAGAAAATAGTAGAGTGGACGTGCTCCAGCTGCTCTGCGATTTCGTGTACATTTTCCCAGCCGAAATTCATTTTTTTAACTAAAAACATTTCGGTAAGCCTGTGTTTTCTTACAACTAATGCAGCTTCTTGTCTTCCTTTTTCTGTGACAATCAGAGGTTTATAGGTTTCGTAAATCACCCAGCTTTTATCTGCAAATTTCTTCATCATATTGTTAACGCTCGGCATTTTTACATTTAAAAATTTGCTCAATTCGTTAATCGTTACTTTTCCTTCATTGTCAACTAGATGAAACAAAGCCTTCAGATAATTTTCTTCTGTTAATGTTGTTCTCAAAATGTTAGATGATTTTCATTACAAATCTAACAAAATATTATTAATTATTTGTGCTTGTTAGGTGAACTTTTTTTAATTTTACTCTATGAAATTTTCATTTAAAAACGACTATTCAGAAGGTTGTCATCCCAATATTTTACAAGCACTTTTACAGCATAATCTTGATCAGCAGGCAGGTTATGGAGAAGATGAATATTCTTTACAGGCTAAAGAATTGATTAAGGAAAAGATTAAAAATCCCAATTCGGAAGTTTATCTTGTCTCAGGAGGAACACAGGCAAATCTTATCGTAATTTCTTCAATTTTAAGACCTTATCAATGTACGGTTTCTGCTTCAACAGGACATATCTTAAATAATGAAACCGGTGCCATCGAAGCAACAGGACACAAGATTTTAGGCATAGAAAAAGAAGACGGAAAACTTACACCTGAAGATATTGCTCCTGTTTTGGAAAGCCATAGAAATATTCCGCATCAGGTAATGCCGAAACTGGTTTATATCTCGAATTCTACGGAGTTGGGAACGATTTATACCTTAAAAGAATTAGAAGAACTTTCAAATTTTTGTAAAGAAAATAATCTCTACCTTTTCATGGATGGAGCAAGAATGGGACATGGTCTGACTTCTGAAATTAGTGATCTGACACTAGAAAAAGTTGCCGAACTGACGGATATTTTTTATCTCGGCGGAACTAAAAACGGAGCTTTGATTGGTGAAGCAATTGTCATTAATAATCAGGAACTTCAGCAGGATTTTGCTTTTAATATTAAACAAAAAGGTGCATTGTTGGCAAAAGGAAGATTGTTGGGAATCCAGTTTTTGGAACTGATGAAAAATGATCTGTATTTTGATTTGGCAAAACACGCCAATCAACAGGCAATGAAAATCAAAAATGCCATGAAAGAAAAGGGAGTACTGTTTCTTTCTGACACGTATACCAACCAGATTTTTCCGATTTTAAGCAATGATTTAATAGGAAAATTATCAGAAAAGTTTGAATTTTATGTCTGGAAGAAAATTAATGAAAATTTTTCCGCGATTCGTTTGATCACTTCATGGAATACAGGTGAAGAACCAGTAAATGATTTTATTGAAATTATTAAAAAAGAATTATAAATAAAAAGAAAACAGCCTGATTATAGGCTGTTTTTTATTTTGGAAAATAAATCTAAAATTAGTGATTTATTTAAATTTCTTATTTTAGAGCATTTGAAACCGTATTACAATCCGCTAGTTTCAGATTTCTTCCTCCTGCGTATTTAATTTTCTTTTCGTTAGCGTATTTTGTTCCGGTTTCAGTATCTCTGTCGCCGATTCCTTCATTTAAACCATCTTTTGTCTGAAGGAAATAAATATCATTTTTATTTCCTGAAACTCCTTCCGCTGAAAATTCATAAGTCAACTTAAGCGTATCTCCGGATTTGAAACCAGATAAATCGCCTTTATTACTGTCTTTTTCACTATTTTTTGTTGCCATTTTTCCGGTGATTGTTCCCAGATTATCGTCAATGCTTACGAAAACAGTGTCTTTTCCGGTGATTCCCATGTAGCAGAAAGATTTTGCACCAAGTGTATCAATTACTTTTTCCGTTGCAGCTGTCGTGTCAACCGGAGCTGTTTCAGTAACCGGAGCTTCTGTTTTTTTATTACAGTTCATTAAAAAAACAGATAATGAACTCAATAAGATTAATTTTTTCATATCCTTATTATATTTAAATCAAATTTCGATAGTGCTAAAATAACAATACTATTTCTATATGAGAATAAATTTAATGTAAATAAAGAATAATTTTTCAATTTTAAATAATTAATAAAAATTTTCTAATCGCTGAGAATCCGTTTAAAATTTTCTTACTGAATAATTTTGCGTGTAGCTTTAAAATAAAAGATCATGAAAATTCACAACTCATAACTTTTTTAAACTTTAAGGCAACCACGGAAACCTCTTGCCGCATAATAAGAATCTGCACCATTATGATAAAGGAAAACAGTATTGTATCGACGGTCACAGAAAACAGCACCTCCCAATTCTCTTATATTTGAAGGTGTCTTTATCCAACTCGAAGTTTTTAGATCAAATTTTCCTAATTGCTGAAGTTGATGATATTGTTCTTCAGTCAAAAGCTCGATGCCCATTTCTGCAGCTTTATCGATGACATTATTTTCCGGTTTGTTGGCTTTTCTGGATTCCCAGGCTTGATAATCGTAACAGAGACTTCTTCGTTTCGGACTTTCAGTAGAGCAGTCGAAGAAAATATATTCGTCCGTTTTTTTATCATAATCAACGACATCCGGTTCGCCTTCAGTTTCTTCCATTTCATTTAAAGACCAGATTTTTTCAGGATTTTTCTCTAATTTTGCCTGAATTTTATCCCAATCCAATCCTTTGTGACGTGTCATATTTTTCTCAAAACGGGTTTTCAAAACTTTTAAAAGCGCTTTGTTTTGTTCTAAAGTTAGTTTCTTTTTATTCATATCAAATTTGTTTAGGTGTTTAATGATTAACAGAAAATTTTCTATCAACAGGTCTAAAATACCAAGAAATAATTACTAAGACAAATAATAAAACTGCTGGAAGTATTTTGCTAAACGAGTCATTAACAATGATATGCGAAATGATAGCTCCGGACATAACAAAGAAAAATCCTGCATAAGCCCATTCTTTCAGTAGTGGAAATTTCGGAATTAATACAGCAATAACGCCTAAAATTTTCCAGATCCCGATGATTGTCATTAAATAAAGCGGATATCCCAAATTTGTAAAGTTGGCGACTTCATCTTTATGTCTTAAAAGTTGAACAACAGCTGTTGAAACCATTCCTAGAGACATCCAAAGAGTAAAAATCCAATAGATGATTGTATTTCTTTTCTGAGTTTTTTTTGTTTCCATTTTTATTGGTTTAAAATTTTAATCATTTATTCCTTTTCCTTTAAGAATTTCCGGAATGTATTTTTTAATTCTGGATTCTCTTGTTTTGGATTGTTTTGCAGAAGAAAAATAGAGTAGGTAAGCTCTTTGTCTGCCTTGTGTTAGAGCTTCAAAGGATTTTTTTAATTCTGAATTTTCGTCCAGTTTCTTTTGAAATTCTTCAGGTATTTCGAACTCTTTTGTTTTTTTCATTTCAACTTTTACACCTGACCTTTCGACTTCAACAGCTTCGTATATATAAGTTTTAATAACTTTTTCCAAATCAATGATCTGTTGTAAGCTTGTAAAACGAATTTGTCTCGCAGCCTGTACATTTTCGGTCTGTTGGATAAGAATATTATCAGTGTCATTCAACAAAGCTCCTTTAAAAAACAGGAGAGCACAATATTCTTTGAAACCGTGAATTAAGAAAATATTTTTCTCATGGTAGGTATAGCAAGGGCATCCCCATTTCAAATCTTCCTCAAGTCCTGTGTCTAAAGCAATTGCCCGTAATTTTTCAAATTCTTTCTGCCATTGTTTGGCTTTGTCAAAGAAGAAATCAACTTTTGGATTCATGATTGTAAGTGATTAATAATGAGTGGTTTTTGTAATTTTTGATCTAAACTCTAATTTCCGGCGTCTAGCTTTTGAATTATTTCTTGTAATCTGTTGTGAGCCATATTGATACCTTGTGCAAATGGTAATTTCAGCATCTGATCTCTGAAATCTACAGATTTATAAATCGTGTGAATGGTAATTTTGCTGGTTTTATCAGAAAGTTTTTCAAATTCTAAAAATTCAATCTGAACAGGAAAAGGTGTATTTTCCATCTGAAAAGTTCTTGTAATTTTCTGATTTGAAATAATTTCATGAATCGTTCCATTAGCTCTAAAAACTATATCGCCTTGAGAATTAGAGGTTTCAAACTGATAACTACCGTGTTGCTTATTTTCGAATTTTATAACTTTTGTTCCCATCCATTGCTCAAAAAGTTCAGCTTCTGTATAAGCTTTAAAAAGTAAATCAACGGGGAGCTCAAACTCTCTGGTAATGAAGATTTCCTGTTTTCCGTCTTCGGCTTGGATTTTTGTTTTCAGTTCCATATTTTTCTATTTTTTCGATTGGTAATTTTTCATAATATCTTCCAGTTTATTGAATCTGTCGTCCCACATTTTGCGGAAAGGTTCTATGAAATCAGCAATTTCTTTCATTTTATTTGCGTTAAGATGATAAATTATTTCACGACCGTTTTGCTCAGATTTCAATAATTCACATTCTGTAAGGATCTGAAGATGTTTTGAAACGGTAGGTCTTGCGGTATCAAAATTCGAAGCAATAGAACCTGCCGTCATCGACTGTGTCGCAACCAGCATCAATATTGATCTTCTGGTAGGATCGGCTATCGCTTGAAATACATCTCGTCTTAAATTCATTATGTAGTTATTTGACTATAAATTTAAATGAAGTTATTTGGCTACGCAAATTTTTATTGAAGAATTTTAGTTTTAAATCAAAAATGATACAGTTCGGTTGATAATTAAACCTACAACAATTCCGATTTGATTGGAATGTAAAAATTAAATTCACTGTGGATTTTATATGCGTGAATGGGCTTGAAAATAATTCTGATAGCCTTGGTTCTTAGCAAATATAAGAAGGTTTAATACGGGGTTATATCAAAATAAAATTTGATTAAAATTTAAATAAAAAAGGAGCATAATAAGATATTAACTCCCCCTACATTTCAAATAAATAAATCCTATAATTTATATTATGTTAAATTGAATATATATAAGAATTAATTCTTGACATAAAAAAAACCGCTCTTTTTTAGAACGGTCAATATTTTTGATGTAATTGATCTTAGCAAGAAGATTCACATGGAAGGAACTTAATTACAATTGTTCCATTTGATACGCATTCTATCCTGCAAAATACATTATTCAGTGTATTGGCAATAGGTTTTACAAGCGGGTCTAAAAAATCTAAAGCTCCGGCAATGTCATCAAGTAAGCCATTTCCTGAAATGGTTTTCATGTCTTTTCTATTTAATTTTTTTAAGTTTTTCATAATAAATTTTTTGTGATTATTCTTTAAATTTCATAAAAAAGCCGCTCATTTGAGCGGCTGTATTTTACTGTATTTTACTTTTAGCAAGTAGCTGATCCACAGTTTAATACGTGTATAGAAACAACACCATTTAGTACACACTGTACCTGGCATAATCCACCTGTTAAAACTGTAACAGTTCCACTTACTGTAGCTCCTACCGTAGCACCTACACCATTTACAGTGTTACCTACAACAGTACCAACACCGTTTAGGATACCTGTAGTAGCATTTACTGTACCGGTTACTACACCAAATACATTATCAAGAAGTCCAGCTCCTGAGATAGTTTTCAATTCGTTTCTGTTCAATTTTTTTAAGTTTTTCATGAGTAAAATATTTATATGATTAATACATCACTAAGATATGAAAAATTATAATATGCCAATATTATTTTGAAAAAATTATCAAAATATTTTTATGACTTAATATTTGATTAATATAATTGATATTTTTTGAATATCCCATTCCCTATAATATGTATTTGATTTTCTTACTATTAAAATTAATAATTCTAAAAAATAAAATGTTTTTAAATATTAATTTATTATTTCATAATTCCCATATTTTTGATAGTTTTTAAGATATTAAAATTCGATTTTAAGATTTTATAATATTTTTTTCATAATTATTGTTGCTGAAAACTCCTGTGAATAACATTATTGAAAAAAAAGCTGTAAAAAAAATGAAAGGATTTTAGAGACTGAAAATAAAAACAACTTCTCATTTAAGAAGTTGTTTTTGAAATTATTAATCGTGAATAAATTTTCTTTGCTATCAGTCTTTGTTTTTGTAATTGCTTATTCCTTGAAATTGATGGTAAGAATCTTTAATATGTTTTAATTGTTCAAAAACTATATCTAAACTTTTTTCACTCAGGTTTCCTTTATCAATGGCATTTTGGTAAGCATCAACAGCAGCATTTTCACCGAAAATTACATTTTCCAAAGTAGATTCTTCAATATTTCCGACGGTAAAGGAGTTTTTAATATCAATCCATGTTCTGTGAAGAGTTCCTGCAACCGATGCTGAATCGCTGGCTTCTCCTCCATTTTCTTTAATAAGATCAATCAGTTCGTTTTTCATGATCTTGGATTGCGTGATTATTCTGTCGTAATCTTTTTTAACATCAGGATATTTTTCCCAGATCTTTCCCTCTACTTTCGCAAATCCCTGAATACGGTCATTGGTAATATGAAGCAAATCATTTAAAACTGATACTTCTTCTTGATTTTCCATAATTAAACATTTTGTGGTGTATGAAAATTGTGCAAGAATTGTACCTTATATAGAGGGAAGATTTTGATGGTAATTGCTAATGATTCATAAATTTCAGAAAAGAAAAATCTGGATTGTGCATTTCTATTTCATTTTCACTGGATTCGGCTTGAGCTTCCTGTGCATAAACGAACATTTTTTCTTCGTAATCCTGAATAGCTTCTTCAATGGTTTTAAATTGTTTGCTCATTAAATTTTGTGATAAATGTAAAACATCGACCAATCCGATATTTACACCTTGTCCGGCAAAAGGCGGCATCAGATGCGCTGCATCACCGATTAATGTGATAGGTAAAGGACGACTGGATTTCCAGGGCTTGTTTATGGGAAGTTTTCTTGTCGGTAACCCTACAAAAAAAGTTGTCGCCTGAAACAGTTTTTGATATATTTCATCCCAATCTGAAAGTCTTTGAGAAAGAAAATCAACAACTTCTTTTGTATTTTGGAAATCAAGTCCAATTCCATTTTCCCATTCTACTGGCATTTTGAAAATCAGACCGTACGTTAAAGTATCATTATTATAAGGATTTGCCACCAATAAATTACCATGACAAGAGCTCATTAGTCTTTTCCCATCGCATAATTGATAAAATTCCGGACAATTGATTTCCGGTTGAGGAACATCTCCCTGCAGAATGAAAGTTCCGGTATCTTCAACTTCAGTATCTGTAACATATTTTCTTGCTTTTGACATTCCTCCATTTGCAACGATAACAAAATCAGCTTTTTTCTCAAAGTTATTTTCAAATTGTAAGAGCCATTTTCCGTTGTTGTCTTCAAGATTGATCAATTTCCTGTCCCAAATTACGGTACTGTTTTTCAGACTTTCAAGCAAAATTTTTCTTAAATCATTACGGTTAATTTCAGGATTATCAAATTGATTTTCGGGAGTTATTTCTTGTGTAGCCAATATGTTTCCTTTTTTATCGGCAAAATTTACACCCATCGGAACTGACACTTCGTAATATTTTTCCAACAATCCGGCTTCTTTTAAAACTTTCTGCCCGGAAATTTTATGAAGATCGAGTGTACCGCCCCAAATTCTTGCATCAGGATTTTTATCTCTTTCATAAACAGTAACTTCTACTCCGTTTTGCTGTAATAATCTTGCCATTGTCAAACCAACCGGTCCGGCTCCGATAATTGCTGCTTTTTTATTTTTCAATAAATTGTTGTGCATTTTTACGATATTAATTTGACAACAAAATTCTGAAATGTTTTATTCTTAAGATTGTAGAAATGCGACAAAATCAATGTCGGGAATTTGTTCTGTCTTTGCTTTTTTTGCAAATTTTGCAGGTGTTGTTCCGCTGTATTTTTTAAATTCTTTACTTAAATGAGCCTGATCTGTATAGCCAGACTCAATTGCCAATTCTGCGAGATTAAAATCCGGATGCAGCCATAAAGTATTTCGAACCCGTTCAAAGCGCATTAATCCGGAAACGTCTTTCACGGTATGACCGGAAGATTGTTTGAATTTTCGTTCCAACGTACGAACCGTTGAATGAGCTGCATTTGCAATCTGATTGACGGGAATGCTTCCGTTAGCTTTTCTCATGGCTTTTCCTGCTTTAAATAATAAGCTATCGGCTGAAATTTTACTGTGTATATTCAAAAAATACTGTTTTACTAAACCAATTGCTTCTTCAATTTTATTATTTTCAATACAATTACTTAATAAAGGTTGAAGTTCTGCAATCGGATGTTCAAAAGTATGTACACCATTATTATTAGATGATAATCCGAGCAAATCGAAAACTGCCCAGGGAAAACATCTTACGGCAATGATTTCGAAACTTTTTTTAGTGTAAAAATGAACAGGCTGATTGAGTAAACCGACAAGAAAAGGCGAAGGCAGTTTCTGCAAAACTCCATTGCGAGATATACTGCAACCATTTCCAAAATGGAAAATAATTTCTGCATAACCATCTGGAATCACTTCAAAACCGGTTTCTGTTTCTCCAAAATCAGATTTATTATACCAAAAACATTTTATAGAATCGCACAGTTTTTCCGGCGGTTCAAATTCTTGATGGATAATGTTTTTTGGTTTCATATTACAAGTTCAATTCAATCAAATTTAATAATTAAATAAAAGGTTAAACAATTAATCAGAAATATTATTGTTGTAATTTTGTTATATAAGTTAATATATTCAAACGATTTCTAATGATGAATACTTTAAATACTGAAATTTCTACAAAAATTAAAGCTGTATTTTTCGATGTTGACGGTACATTAATCAGTTTTAAAACCAATAAAATTCCCGAATCTACCCAAGAAGCCATTAAAAAACTTCGCGAAAAAGGAATCAAAGTAATTGTAGCAACAGGTCGGTCAATTAATTCTCTTGATCATATTAAGCATATGACTTTCGACGGATTTATCACATTTAACGGCGGTTATTGTGTTTCAGCAGATGGAAAATTGATGTTTAAACAAACCATTAATTCCGAAGATATTCAAAGATTGGTTGATTATTCACAGGATTTTCCTTTAAGTTTTTCTTTGATGTATGAAGATAAAGTTGAAATCAATGATGCCACTCCGGAGGTTGTCGGAATGTATTCACATGTAAATCTTCCGGTTCCGCCAATCCACGATAAAGAAAATATTGATATTGAAAATGTACTTCAGGCAAATATTTTTCTCGGTCCGGATGAAGAAAAATCTTTTATGGAAAATGTAATGCCCAATTCTATTTCTTCAAGATGGACTCCCCTTTTTGCAGATGTGAATCCCGGAGGAATAAGCAAGCAAAATGGCGTTGAGAATTTCTGTAAATATTTTGGAATTGATGTTTCTGCAACAATGTCTTTTGGTGATGGTGGAAATGATATTTCTATGTTAAAATTTACAAAAATCGGCGTAGCAATGGGTAATGCCAATGATAATGTAAAAGAAATTGCAGATTTTGTAACCGAAGAAGTTGATAATCATGGAATTGAATTGGCTTTAGCTCATTTCGGAATTCTTTAGTTTTAAGCCTTTAAACAATAAAATTATTAATCATAATTGAATTTGTGGTATCTGTTTTTAAGAGATAATATATAAAAAGGCACAGTATGTGCATATATTAAATCAAATCACTTAAAAATATTTAGTCATGAGAAGTATATTATGGTTAGTCGCAGTCATTTGTATTGTAGTATGGCTTTTAGGAATGTTGGGCATCGTACCGGGAATGAGTACGGGATATTTAGTTCACGTATTGCTTGTAATTGCAATCATTGTAGTACTTTATAATCTTATATCAGGTCGAAAACCCTTAGATTAGATTAATGTAAAAAACTGAAGATAGAAAGCTGGAAATGGGAAGACATAAATTCTTAATTTCCAGCTTTTTTTATTGATTGTTCAGACCAAAAAAATCTCCTGCACTTTCTTACAGGAGACTCAATAATAAAAATTAGATTTAATTCAAACTCGTTTTTCTGAATTCTAAAGGTTTCATTCCGGTTTGTTTTTTGAAAAGACGCGTGAAATATGAAGAGTTCTCAAATCCCAGTTCATAAGCAATTTCCGTTACTCCTTTTTCTCCGATTCTCAATAAATTTTTAGCTTCGGAAATTAAAAATATATGGATAAGCTCTATTGCTGTTTTGCCTGATTCCTGTTTCAGTAAATCACTTAAATAGCGAGGTGAAATTGCCAGTTGTTCGGCAATATAAGCTACATTAGGAAGTCCTGTTTTTTCAAGATTACCTTCTTGGGTGTATTTTTTTAATATATCATTGAATTTTGAAGTAGTTTTACCCGATATCTGAGCACGGTCAATAAATTGTCTTTTATAAAAACGCTGAGAATACTGCAAAATTGATGAAATATGACTTAAAATAATTTCACGGCTGTATTCATCAGGATTATTGAAATATTCGTTCTGAATTTTTTCATGAAGCTCAAAAATAATCTGCTCTTCTTTTGGAGAAAGATGAATGGCTTCCGTTACTTCATAATCAAAAAATCCGTGCTGCTCGATGGATTTGAATAATTCATGACCATTCAGATAATCAGGATCAATCATAAGCATAAAACCATTTTCTTCAAACTCAAGATCCTTCATTTCAATCACTTGTCTTGGCTTTGTGAAAAACATACAGCCATTGTCATGATCGTAAGGTGTTTTTCCGTACATGAAAATTCCCGATTTTATCTTTTTAAAGGCGATAATATAACTGTTCGTGGTAAATTTTTGATTTCCCAAAGTACAGGTAGAAAGACAGCCGACCATTCCAAAAAGTGGATTCTGAGGCGCATCCCAAAGATTTCCTGCATGAAGTTCGGTAATGGTTTTATAATGTTTCATGAGAATTTTTTTATTTGAAGTTTCAAAATTACCGGATAATATTTACTTTAAGCTCAAAATGTTATGATTAAAATCTATATTAAAAATTAATGACCGTGAGCTGCGATACTTACATCTTTCCATTCTTCAATTTCTTTCAACCGGTTGGTATAAACATCGTTAATTGAGTGGTAAGCAATTTTTCCGAATAATAATCTTAATGGTGGATTTTCACTGTCAACAACCTGTAAGATAGGTTCTACCGTTGCTTTCGGGTCTCCCCAAATATCAGAATTGTCTGTTCCTTCTGCAAAACCTTCACGCACAGGGTTGTAATCTGCGATATCGGATGTGGTCTGTACTGCTGAACTTCCCGCCCATTCCGTAGAGAATCCGTTGGGCTCGATTAATGTGAATTTTATTCCTAAATGTGCCACTTCTGTTGCGATGGTTTCACTTAGACCTTCCACTGCGAATTTTGATGCATTATATAAGCCTAACATCGGAAGTGTTGTTAAGCCCAGGAAGCTTGAAACCTGAATGATATGCCCGCTTTTTTGAGCTCTCATCACTGGAAGTACGGCTTGCGTTACCCACAACAATCCAAAGAAGTTGGTTTCCATCTGAGCTCTGGCCTGTTCTTCTGTCGTTTCTTCAACCGTTCCGAAAAGTCCATAACCCGCATTATTAATAAGAATATCAATGCTTCCGAAGTGATTTTTTATATTCTCAACTGCATTTTTTACATCGTCTTTTTTAGTAACATCCAATTGAACCGGAAGAATATTGTCACCATATTTCTCTACAAGATCATCCAATGCTGAAATATTTCTTGCGGAAGCCGCTACTTTATCACCTCTTTTTAAAAAGGCTTCTGCCCATAATTTTCCGAAACCTCTTGATGCACCTGTAATAAAAACTGTTTTTGCCATAATTTTATTTTTTGTTAAATTTTTATTGATTTTGATATGACAAATGTATTTCGATAAGTGCCTAAAAGTTTAATCCATTTTCGCGAAATTTTAGCACAGAATTACGTTATGGTATTTTAAAATTATTCCTGTGCAAAATGCAAAAAGTCCGGAAAACTATTCCGGACTTTCTATTTTATGTTGGTTTTGGGTTATTTTTTTGCTGTTGTAGCTCCCAATTTAGACTTTACAGCTGGAGTAATATCTTCTCCGCCATCCATATAAGCGATGTTGTTATTTCCTTGTGAAGTAGATACATCAAACACATAAGCCAAACCTTTTTCTTTTGCAACAGCAGAAATAGTAGTTGCTACTTTTTGCTGAATAGGTGTGAATAATTCAGATTGTTTTTTAGAAACGTCCTGAGCAGCTTTTGTTCTTGCAGCCTCGATGTCTTTCCCTAAAGTCTGCAATTCTGTCTGTGCAGCTGTTAATTCTTTAATTACGGCTTCTTTATTAGCTTCACTAATTGTTTTTTCCTTATCCTGAGCAGCTTTTAACTTAGTCTGGTAAGTTGTAATCAACTTTTCAATTTCAGTTTGCTTAGTTTTTGTAAAAGTATCTAAAGATGCTTCTGCAGTTTTCGCTTCCGGAAGATTATTGAAAACGTCGTCAGAATTTACATGACCTATTTTCTGCTGTGCATTTACTAGGTTTGAAGCAAGGAAAAGCCCTGCAACTAAAGAAAATGTTGTAATTAACTTTTTCATCTTAATTATTTATTTTAAAATTTTTATCTGTTTTTAAAGTCAGCAAATATAATAAATATAACTAAGTGCATAGTTATATAATCAACGAAAAAGAAGCCCGGAAAGAATATCCGGACCTCACCTTGAAAGAATCTAATAAATCTATTGTAGAAAATATTGAAATATGAATTAAAAATTATATCGAATTCCCAGCTGTGCCTGGAATCTTGAAGCGAACTGATCGATCGTATAAGGCAACCCAGGAGTTGTAAAATTGTAAGTAGGATCTCCTGCAGAAGGCTGTCCTGCTGCGATATTTCCAACTTTTGTTAAACCTACACTCGCCGTAGAATTGAATGTATTTGGTACGAAATATACTTTACCCCAGTCTTTGTTTAATAAATTAGTCAAATTGATGATGCTTAATGATATCTGAATTGTATTTTTCGATTTTTCACTTAACCTTATTTCATCCATAATTCTAAAATCCGCCTGAATGTTCCAAGGAGTGAAATCTCCGTTTCTTTCTGTAAACTTCCCTCTTCTGCTGTTCAAAGATTCATTACTGTTGACAAATTTTTCATAATCTGCAACCTGTTGAGCCGTACTTACCAAAATATTTCCTGAACCGTCTTTTATAGGAGCAATGTATTTTGTAGCTTCTGCGGCGTCTTTAAAGATATAGGCTAAACCTGCAGCTTGTCCTGTATTAGCAATCGTGCTGTTCACAAATCCCCAAGAGAAAGGATTTCCTGACTGAGCATTAAAGTAAACATTCGCAGACAACCTGTTGGACTGAGAAAGTGGTAAAGAATATCCTACATTCGCAACTACTCTGTTTTTGATGGCAAAGTTTGAAGTTGTCAATTGTGGATTGTTCGGTGTTAAAGACTGGTTCATTTGCCAGTTACTTTCCATTGAGTTTCTGATACCGTTTGTGATGTCTTTTGCATCACCATAAGTATATGCTACGAAGAAATTTAACCCAAAATTATATGATTTTTGAAGTTGCGCTGTCAAGTTGTATCTGTATCCTTCTTTTGTGTTGGAAAGCATGTAAGCATTCGAGAAGTTACTGTTGATATTTGTCGTGTAAATCGGCATCTCGTGATTGGTATCATAGCTGAAATACGTCACATTATCCGTTTTATTAACCTGTTGAAATTTTAAATCATATAAAACTTTTGTATAAATTCCTTCCAAGGTCAATTTATATCCTGAAACCGTATAATCAAATGCTAATGAACTTCTCCATACTCTCGGCATTTTGAAATTATTATCAATTAAATCTACCTGTACTTTTGAAGAGTTCTGCCAATTCTTGAAATTTCCGCTTACCAAAGGATCTCCGTTTGTGGCTAATTGAGCCGCTGTTGGAGCATTGTAATCATAACTTCCGAAACCAACACCGTCGTTATAATATGCATAACCCAACCATGCAAAAGGTATTCTTCCTACAAAAATCCCAGATCCTCCTCTCATGACAAGAGATCTGTCTTGGGTAAGATCTAAGTTGAATCCTAATCTTGGAGAGACTGTTGGTTTATTAAGATAATCGTTTGTAAGCTGGTTTAAAGGTGTGTAAGTATAAGTATTTCCATAATTCGAATCTGCAGGAGAATTGTTTACAGCAGGGCTTAAAAGTGGTTTGTTGGGTAGATCAGTGTAATCAACTCTCACTCCCGGAGTTAATCTTAATCGTCCCCAATTGATCTCGTCCTGGAAATAAGCAGATAACAAATTAACTTTATACTGAGCATAAGGATTATTAAATATATCCTCCCTGCTTTCCCCATTAAAAGGATAAGTTCCTCGGATTCTTGCCGGATTTGAATTATAAAAATCGTTTAAGCTTTTATAAGAAATTCTTCCATTGAGAGCGTTTACGAAGCCATAATCGATATTGTAAAGTTCATTGTGCGTTCCTAATAAAAATGTGTGATGACCGGCTTTGTATGTTAGGTTATCTGTAATTTCAAAAGTTTTCTGTTTCATGTTGAAAACAGTGGCTTCCCTGTCGTTTCCTAATAAAATTGTTCCCCCGTTGTATGCAATTTCAACTTGCGGAAACATTGCATTTTGAGATGTAGGATCTCTGTAATCATGGATCGAAGAATATCCTAAAATTAAATTGTTATTCCATTTATCATTAAAACGGCTTTTTAATTCTAAAGTTGTTGTGGAAGCATTGTTTTTCTGAACAAAATCCATCCCTGAAAAACGGAAATTGGCACCATCTCTTTCAAGGTTTGAAGCTTGTGAGAATACCGTATTGTTTTTAATGGATAAAGTATGTTTATCATTAATTTTCCAGTCTAATTTGTTGAAAAGTTTCGCGCTTTCCGAGAAATTATTGTACTGATTGAAACTTCCGGCATCGAAACCATATTTGCTTCTGACAAAATCTGAAATTTGCTGAGCGACAGAACTGCTTACCAATGATCCCTGATCTCCTGCATTATAGAAAACCGGATCTGTTCTTTTCGTATATTCAAGGTTGGTAAATAAGAAAAGTTTGTCTTTCACGACAGGCAATCCTACTCTTCCACCGTAAATAAAATCTTCGAAAGAACTTGGCATTTTAGAATTATCACCTACTCTGTTATTCCCTGTGATAGAAGCATTTCTACCGTACATATACAAAGATCCCTCAGTATTATTACTTCCGCTTCTTGTAACGGCATTGATGCTTCCACCTAAGAAATTTCCTAATTTTACATCATAAGGAGCGATATAAACCTGCACATCCTGAATAGCATCCAGACTGATGGAATTCGAACGCGTACTGCTTCCCGGCATTCCTGAAGTTCCCGTTTGCCCGCCTAAAGATGGGCTGAATCCAATCGCATCATTGTTGATAGAACCGTCGATCGTAACGTTATTATATCTGAAATTTGTTCCGTTAAAAGAATTGTTTGCACTTTGAGGAACCAATTTTGTAACATCCTGAATTCCTCTGTTGATATTCGGAAGTCCTGAAATCTGTGCCTGACTGATTCCTACCCCGAATTTTGCAGCGGTTGTTCTCTTGGAAGTCAGTTTTACTTCATCAATCATCTTTTCTTTGTTTCCGACTTCTACTGTAGGAAGGTCATTATTTCCTAAAGAAAGCTGTACGTTGCTGTTGGAATATACAACATTTGAATCGTCCATTACCTCAATAGTGTAAGGTCCGCCCGGTTGTAGATTGTCTAAACTGAATTGTCCGTTTTTGTTACTTTTCGTTTCAAAACTACTGTTTGTGGGAACGTGAATTACTTTGATGGTCATTTCGGAATTTGTTCCTCTTAATCTTCCGAAAATTTTAGAGCTGGTTTCTTGCGAGAAGGCAAGACTGAAAGATAATAATGCTATAGCACAGATTATTTTTTTCATTTTTTTATACTTCAAAATTGTATGACAAAATTATTCCGAAGTGTATTCTCAGTGCGTTAACATACAGATAATATTACATGACAAAATATTTAACATTTCCTTAAAAAAAAATTAAAAGGATTTATTTGGATATGTTGTTTCTCTACTTTTTAAAGGGTAATTTTTGTTAAAATATCACTGTTAATCAATATTAGCGGCTTTAATTTTTATTTAAGTTTTTATTAATCTTAAGTTTTAAAAACGAGATAACAAAAAGCCTCTCAACTTGAGAGGCCTGAAATAATATCTAATTAATTTAATTGGGGACTTGTGCTTTTTCATAAATTAAACCTTCTGATCTTAGTTCTTTCCAGAAATCTACAGAGATTTTTTCATTTAAAGCTTTAACATTATCCTCAACTTGTTCAGGCTTGCTTGCTCCGGGAATTATGGCTGCAAATTCATCGGCTGCCAAAACAAACTGAAGAGCTGCATGAAGGATATTTGTATTGTATTTCTTTGCAATTTCATTGATTCTGTTACGCTTTTCTGTCATCCCTTTTGGAATTACATCAACATAATTAAATCGATCTCTTCCCGCAATAAAACCAGAATTGTATCCAGCGCCTGAAACTAATTTTACGCCTGCTTTTTTCACGGCAGGAAGTAATCTGTCAACCGCATCTTCATGTTCCAAAATAGAATATTGCGTTGCCGAAAGACAAATATCCGGGTCGGCAGAATCTAAACAATCTAAAATCGGTTCTATTTTGTTAACTCCCATTCCCAAGCTTTGATTACGCCTTGATCTCTCAATTCTGATAAAACTCTAAAAGCTCCTTCTCTGGCTTGTTTCAAGAAATAAGGATAACGGTCTCCAACCTGATCTTCCGACAGATCATGAACATAAACAATATCAATATGGTTCAGGCGGGATCTTTCCAAACTGTCTTCAATTGATCTTTTGATGGCATCTGCGGTATAATTGTGTTCAAAATCATAATTAAGAGGAGCTTTCCACATTGTTGGCGGAACCTCATTTTCAGGAACTTCTACAAATAACCGACCGACTTTTGTAGAAAATATGAATTCGTCTCTGTTTTGACCATGAAGAAAATTTCCGAATCTTCTTTCACTTTTCGTCAATCCGTACCAGGGAGAGGTATCGTAATATCTGATTCCCAAATCCCAGGCTTTTTGTAAAACTTCGTAAGATTCTCCATCAGTCAATTTTTCAAAAGCAGTTCCGATGGCTACTCCGCCCAATCCTAATCTGTGTTTTTCTGTTAAAATGTCTGGTTTCATATTTTTATATTTAAGATGTTGGTTTTTTATAAAGTACAAACATCGTGCAGGGAATCATAGTTTATCTTACATTTATTTCAAACAGATAATTAACATTACTTTTCTTCCTTTGGCTCTATTCTTGAAGCAATTTTATGACCACTTCAATACCTATGAAATATGAAAAAGCACATCGTTATTGTCGGCGGAGGTTTTGCCGGAATCAACCTGGTGAAATCTTTGGTAAACGACAAAAGATTCAGGATTACGCTGGTTGATAAGAATAATTACCACTTTTTCCCGCCGCTTATTTATCAGGTTGCAACGTCTTTTATTGAGGCCTCAAATATCAGTTACCCTTTTAGAAGACTGTTTTCGAATTATAAAAATGTGAATTTCCATATGGGAAGTTTAGTAAAAGTTAATCCTGAAAATAATTCTGTAGAAACAGATACGGGAACTCTTCAATATGATTATTTGGTTCTGGCATTGGGAACTGAGTCTAATTTTTTCGGAATGGAAAACGTCCAACGATGTTCACTTCCGATGAAAAACATTGAAGAAGCACTTTATTTAAGGAATTATATGCTACTGAATCTCGAAGAAGCGGCACGAAATAAAGATATAAAAGAAGCCCAAAAATTACAGAATATCGTTATTGCCGGCGGCGGACCAACCGGAGTGGAACTTGCAGGAATGATTGCTGAAATGGGAACCTATATTGCCGAAAAAGAATATCGCGAAATTAAGCTCTCACTTTCAAATATTTATTTAATTGATGCCTTACCTACCTTGCTTTCTCCGATGAGTAAACTGGCTCAGGAAGCCGCTTATAATAAACTTAAAACATTGGGCGTAAAAATTATTCTGAATGTTGCCGTAAAAGATTATGTTGATGGAAAAGTAATTTTAGCCGATGGAAAAACCATTGAAACAGAAACTCTGATCTGGACTTCCGGAGTTATCGGTCGTGAAGTTCCCGGAATTCCGGAAGAAAGTGTGGGAAAAGGCAGAAGGCTACTGGTGGATTCATATAATAAGGTTCAGGGGACGAAAAATATTTATGCTTTAGGTGATATTGCTTTACAGCTTACCGAAGAAAAATACCCGAAAGGTCATCCACAATTGGCACAGGTTGCGATTCAGCATGCGAAGAATTTAGGTGAAAATTTTAAAAGAATTGAAGACGAAAAAGTTTTAATTCCTTTTAAATATAATGATAAAGGAAGTATGGCAATTATTTCGAAATTCAATGCAGTTGTGGATCTTCCTAAGTTTTCATTTAAAGGTTTTTTGGCTTGGCTGACGTGGCTTTTTATCCATATTATTCCTTTGGTTGGGTTTAGAAGTAAAGTTCGTCTGGCGTTTACCTGGCTGAGATTATTTATTACTAATAATCCTTCGATACGACTTATTTTAAGACCGAAAAGAGGATGAACATGTATAATTTAATTAGTATTACTCCGCCAATTAAAATAGTCATCTTTATTTTTTAACACTTGGTAGAAAACCATTTGCTGCTTTGTGAATTTGTTCTCATTCTTCATACTTTAATACAATGTGAGATATTACCGTTGTAAACTTATTACCTTAAATATTATCACTTACAATTTTATTCCAGTACACTACATTTCTGCTCTAGTACACCGGATTCAGAATGTACCTTATGAGCCATAATAATTTTTATCTTCCTGATATATTTCATAAATTTACGAAGCGGTAACAATTCGGTTATAGCATAAAAATCTCCAAAAAAGTGAAAATTCATAACAAAAAAAAGTTTCTTAGCTTTCTGAAGTTTAAAAGAGACTTTCAAAAATATGGACTTGAAAAAGCGAGAAGTTACGAACTCATTCTTCATTGGCTGAATAACAGGCTCAGCAGAAATCAGTTTCTTGTATTATCCGGAATTATCGTTGGCTGTTCGGCAGGTTTGGCGGGGGTTATCCTGAAAACTTTAGTTCATAATATTCATCATTTCATCACAACTAAAGTTCATTTTGAATATCAGATCTTATTTTATATTATCTTTCCTTTTTTAGGAATTGTGTTGACAACAAGTATTGTTTTGACTATATTTAAAGGACAGGACAGAAAAGGGATCGGAGCGATTTTATACGAAATTGCCCAAAACTCAAGCATTGTTTCTTCGGTTAAAATGTATTCCCAGATCGTTCAAAGTGCAGTGACTGTCGGACTTGGAGGTTCCGCAGGTCTGGAAAGTCCGATTGCGGTAACAGGTGCAGCTATTGGTTCCAATTTCGCCCAAACTTACCGCTTAAGCTATAAAGAACGAACGCTTTTGTTGGCTGCAGGAGCAACTGCCGGAATTGCATCTGCTTTTAATGCACCGATTGCGGGAATTATGTTTGCTTTTGAAATTTTGTTAACAGGTGTTGTTTTCACAGATTTTATTCCTTTGGTTGTTGCAGCGGTTTGCGGAAGTTTATTATCGAGAATTTTACTTCAGGAAGATGTGCTTTTCAGGTTTTATGCGAGGGATGCTTTTAATTATAAAAATATTCCGTATTATTTGCTTTTAGGAATTGTAACGGGTTTATACGCGAGATATTTTTTAGTGATTTCTCAGAAAGTTGAGCATTTTATTAAAGGTTTAAAAATGTCGCGCTTGCGAAAAGCGATGTTTGGCGGAGCGGTACTGTCATTACTCTGCGTTCTTTTCCCGCCTTTGTTTGGAGAAGGTTATGATACCGTAAAAGCTTTCACAAACGGAAATACTCACAATATTATAGAGAATAGCTTTTTCAGATATTTTGAAATTAAAAATTTTACGATTATTATTTTCTTAATTCTTGTTCTTCTGTTGAAAGCATTTGCAACATCTTTTACAATTTTCAGTGGAGGAAACGGAGGTAATTTTGCACCTTCACTTTTTGCGGGCGGAACGGTTGGATATTTATTTGCGATTGTTTGCCAGCAGATTGGCTTCACGGAAGTTCCGGTCACCAATTTGGTTTTAGTAGGAATGGCAGGTGCGATGAGCGGTGTAATGTATGCCCCGTTGACAGCCATTTTCCTGATCGCAGAATCAAGTTTTGGGTATGATCTTTTTATCCCTTTGATGATCGTTTCAATCATGTCTTATCTGATTGCAAAATGGTTCTCCCCTATTTCCCCGGAATTAAAATTTTTAGCCGATGAAGGAAAGATCTTCACCAATAAGCATGATAAAAATTTATTATCTTCATTAAAAACAGAAGATTTCATTGACAGATATTCTCAGGCTGTTAACGAAAATGCCCCTGTTACAGAATTGTTTGAATTGGTGAAGAACGGCGACAAGAATATTTTTGCTGTTCTTGACGGTCAGAAAACATTAAGAGGAATTCTGACATTGGATGATATTAGACCATATTTATTTACGACTGAAGAAGTTTCTGTTACAATTATTCAGATGATGAAAACGCCGCCTGCAATTGTTCATCCTGATAATCAACCCTTAGAAATTCTCCAGATTTTCGATGATACCGGAGTCTGGAATTTACCTGTTGTTGATGATAATAATAAATTCATCGGATTTATTTCAAAATCTACAATCTTAATGAGTTACAGGCAGTTATTAAAAGAATATTCGGAATAATTTTAATAAAAATAAAAAAGCCGTTCAATATAATATTTGAACGGCTTTTTATAGAAGAAAAAATTTAGTCTGAATTAATTGCTTGCTGTATTCAACAGTTCAACGTCTTCGTTGCTCAGCTGTAATTTTGGGGCTGCAAATAATGTTTCAAGCTGAGATTCGCTTGTTGCGCTTACAATCGGAGCTGTAATCAACGGATTCGCCAATAACCAGGCCAATGCAACAGTCGCCGGTTTTGAATCATATTTTTTACTGATCTGATCTAATGCTTTTAAAACTTCCAACCCTTTCGGATTCAAATATTTTCTCGCACCTTCTCCCCTTTGACTTTTCGACAAATCTGCTTCATCACGGTATTTTCCGGTTAAAAATCCTGCCGCCAAAGACCAATATGGAAATACACTTAAATCGAATTCTTCAACCAAAGGAGCATAGTTTTTCTCAAAACCATCTCTTTCCATTAGATTATAATGAGGCTGAAGCGCAACATATTTAGGGAAATTATTCTTTTCGGCAACTTCAAAAGATTCTTTCAACCTTTCAGGAGATAAATTGGAAGCAGCAATATAACGCACTTTTCCGGCTTTTACGATTTCATCATAAGCTGATAAAGTCTCTTCAACAGGTGTTTTATTATCATCAAAATGAGTATAATACAAATCGATATGATCTGTCTGAAGTCTTTGCAGAGATTCATCAACAGATTTTAAAATATGCTTTTTGCTGATATCGTAACCGTGTTCTTTTGTTTCTGATCCTACTTTTGTAGCGATTACCAGATCGTTTCTGTTTCCACGGCTTTTCATCCATTTTCCGATGATTTCCTCAGATTGACCGCCTTTTCCGTTCACCCACCAAGAATAGGTGTCAGCTGTGTCTATAAAATTGAAACCTCCTTCTGCAAATTTATCTAATATATCAAATGACTGTTTTTCATCCAGCGTCCATCCGAAGACGTTTCCTCCAAAATTGATCGGTGCAATTGACAGATCGGTATTTTTAATTTTTCTTTTTTCCATAGAGCTATTTTACGATTAAAGAATGATTTTTGACGGGATTAAAGGTAGGAAATTTAACTTCGCTTAATGGTTTAATCTTTCTATGAAATCCATTTCTTTTCTCAATGAAAAAGACCAGCTTTTTGGCTGGTCTTTATATTTTATAAGTTGAAATTTCGTTAAATTTCGCCCATTACATACATGTTTTCCATGGTAGGAGTCGGACTTCCGCCCTGCTTCTCAAGAGTGATCGCGAAAGCCTGAGCTTTTGGAATGTTTGCAAGAGCTATTTTACTGTCTTTTTCTTTGGTGTACATCCCTGCACTCACCGGTTTTCCGTCGGCGATTGCCCAAAGCTGATATTGCATTCCTTCCGGTGCTTTTGGAAGGTTTTCACCATTCAGATAGACTTGTTTTGTTTTTTTGTCCCAGAAAACCATAGCTTTAGAATCCAAGTGTTTCTCAACACCTTTCAGCATCACCATTTGCATATCAGGATTGGAAATCATTTCCATTTTCTGATTCATTTTTTGCATCGCCAAATCCTGAGATTGCTTCTCAGTCTGCATTTTTGCAATCTTTTCTTTTGTTTCAGACCGATCGTTCATCCAGAAAAGATTTCCCGCAACGCTTACTAAAAATAAGACTGAAGCTGCGATAGCATATACTTTCCAATTGCTGTTTCCCTGAATTTTAATTTCTTCCTGAGGTTTTGCTGCAGGAATATCCGTAGAAACGGCAGTCTTTATTTCTTCAACAGTCTCCTCCTGTTGAATTTTACTCCAAATCTTTGATTTTAAATCGATTGGAGGTGTCACAGCCTGAGCTGTAGCCAGATCTTCCAAAGTTTTTTGTGCTTCTTCGAAAGCAGCCTTTACTTCAGTATTGTTTTTCATCACACACTCCAAAATCCCTGCTTCATCGGGTGAAGCAAGACCTAGAATATAAGATTCTATAATTCCGGATGATATGTATTCTTTAGTGTTCAATTTATTGATAATCTTTAAGCAAATCTTTTAATTTTAACAGCGCATTTCGCATTTTGGTTTTTACCGTTCCAAGCGGTATTTTCAATTTTTCGGATATTTCGTTTTGGGTATATCCTTGATAGTACGCGAGATCGATAAGTTCCTGTTTGTCAACTTCCAGATTTTCCAGGACCTTGTTAAATCCGATATAATCAGATGAATTATTGGTCGTTGAAAGTTCTGCAGAATTATATACGAAATCGGGAATCGATTGGTTTTTTAATTGGTTTTGGAAACCCTTCGATTTTAAATAATCTATTGCTGTATTTCTTGCAATATTGATCATCCAGGTATAAAATCTTCCTTTTGATGAGTCGTACTGGTTGATAGAAGTCCAGATTTTGACGAAGACATCCTGAATAATTTCTTCAGTATATTCTTTAGACTGAACAATTCGCAGAACTACTCCATATAATGCACCGGAATAGTGATCATACAAATGATGAAAACCAGCTTCGTTTTTTTGCTGTAATAAAACGATTAATTGCTCTTCCGAATACTTTGTTTTAATAATGAATTATTTTTCTCTCCAAATATATGAATTAAAATTTATTATAAACAATATTTAATAATTCTTTTAAATCATCATCAATTTAGCATTTATATTAAGGAATTGTTAACGATAATAAAATTTTATATGTTAAAATTGAAAATTAATAGACTGTTTTTCAATTGATTGTGATTTTTATCAAAATTTTTAAATCTAAAACAAAACCACTCTCGTAAATGAGTTCAGAACACAATTCAAATACATATTTAACTTAAAAAATCAAAAAAAATGAACACAAAATCAAAAATTGCAGTTTTAGGAATGATAGCTTTATCATTTGCTTTCAGTGGAAACGTAGCTGCACAGATGACGAAAGAAAAAACAGTAATGGTAGGCGGCGCGCCGATGTATCCATCTAAAAATATTATCGAAAATGCAGTAAATTCTAAAGATCACAAAACTTTAGTAGCCGCTGTAAAAGCCGCAGGGTTGGTAGAAACTTTACAGGGAGCAGGCCCTTTCACAGTATTGGCTCCTACAGATGCAGCCTTCGCAAAACTTCCTAAAGGAACAGTTGAAAGCTTAGTAAAACCTGAAAACAAGGCTATGCTGACTAAAATTTTAACTTATCACGTTCTTGCCGGAAAATACAACGCAAAACAAATCTGGGCAGCTGTAAAAGCAGGAAACGGAAAAGCAATGATGAAAACAGTAGAAGGTGAAGAACTTACTTTCTGGACTAAAGGAAAAGATCTTTATGTAAGAGACGCAAAAGGAAATGATGCAAAAGTTACGATTGCTGATGTAAATCAGTCAAACGGAGTAATTCATGTGATTGATACGGTGTTGATGCCGTAATGGTTTTATAGTTTTTGAACAGCATAAGTTTTTTATGCTGTTTTTTTTCTCCTCTTATTTTCCCAAATAAAAATATAAACCTCAAACAAAATAATATTATGAAAAAAACTATTAATGTTTCTAACCAGGGAGCTACTCTGGATACAGGCAGAAGAAATTTTTTGAAACTGGGCGGTGTAGGATTGGCAATGGCCGGACTTACATTGATCGGTTGTGATGATGATAATTTCGATTTCGTAAACAATCCTAATGTTTTTGACCTTGGAATGGGTGATGTCGGAGTTTTGAACTATGCATATGCATTGGAACAGTTGGAAGCGGATTTTTATACTAAAGTTGTCAATAATTTTTACTCCGGAATTTCGACTATTGAAAAAGAGCTGTTTACAGACCTTTATCATCATGAGGTAATTCACAGAGATTTTTTCAAGGCAGCAATCAGCGGTGCAACTACCAATGTTTTACCGACCCTTGAATTTCAATATCCGAATGTGAATTTTAATGACAGAAACTCTGTCCTTGCGACAGCAAAAGCTTTGGAAGACACAGGAGTTGCAGCCTATAACGGTGCAGGAAAGTACATTACAAATCCGGCTTATCTGGTACTTGCAGGAAAAATTGTTTCTGTGGAAGCAAGACATGCTTCAGCGATCAGAAATTTAATTAATCCCGGAACAGCAGCATTTTCAGGAGATGATGTAATTGATGCGAACGGATTAGACCTTGCAAAAGAGCCTAAAGATATTGTAATGGCAGCCGGAGGATTTATAAAAACTCCTTTCACTTGGAAAGAACAAGGTATTGCTTAATCATTAATCTCAAAAAATTACCATTATGAACATTTTAAAGTTACTAGATAAGCTTTCTGACGATAAATTTTTTACAACAGAAACTTCAAGATTAGAAACTCTTACCAATATTTCAGCATTTGGAAAAAAAGCGGCGGTTGCAGCAATTCCATTAGGTTTGGGAGCATTGATGACAACTCCTGCAAAAGCAGAAACAGTAGATGCTGCGAAAGGAGGACCATTATTTAAAACGGTTTTAACTGATGCTTTACAGCTTGCATTGGTTCTGGAATATTTGGAAAACGAATATTATGCAACGGGCTTAGGATCAGGAACACTAATACCAACGGCAGACAGACCTGTTTTTATGCAGATAGCAAAACATGAATCTGCCCACGTTAATTTCTTAAAAAGTACATTGACTTCTTTAGGAGTAACTCCGGGAGCGAAACCAAATTTCGACTTTACCGCAGGAGGAAGTTTTGCACCTTTTAGCGATTACAATCAATTTTTAATTCTTGCTCAGGCTTTTGAAGATACCGGAGTAAGAGCTTACAAAGGACAGGCAGGAAATGTAATGTCTAATAAAGCGGTTTTACAGGCGGCTTTACAAATTCACTCTGTGGAAGCGAGACATGCATCTCAGGTAAGAAGAATGAGAGCCAACAAAGGCTGGATAGAATTGGCAAATGGCGGAAATATGCCTGCTGCAACCAATCCTGTTTATGCCGGAGAAGATAATATAAATCAGGCAGGTTTTAATACCAGTACTGCGTTTGGAGCTGCGGCTGGTTCTGCAGCTTACGACGAAATTTTAAGTGGAAGTGATGCACAGGCAATTGCATCTTTGTTTATTGTCTGAGTTCCTTATTATAGCTGTTGATCCCTTTCCGATTTTTCAGAAAGGGATTTTTATATAAATTCTAATATAAATTTTTTTTAACTGAATGCGAAACGGATCAGCTTATTCACCATTTACTTCTTCTTATTTTTTTAACCAGGACTGATTGTCTTTATTTTCAGAACGTTTTTTTCCGTTTTGAAGATTGTAAGCAAATCCAACACCTAAAGTCTGTTTCAACTGTGTTTTCCTGATTTGGTTGTGATCGTACAATAAATCTAAAGTGATATTGGTGGAAATAAACTTATTAATTTTCATATTCAGAATTCCGCTGTAGGCAAGAACTAGTCTTTCAGGATGGTCGAGATAATTGGAGAAAACAGAACCTGTATTTGTTAATGTAATATTATCCATAATTTTCAGTTTATAAATCGCTGTTCCCAGAAAACCGAACTGGAAAAGTGAAGAATCTCCGTCATTTTTCAAGCCGTAAGTTCCCGCATACTGAAGATCATCATCCAATACGAAAGTCCATCTGGCGTTGGCAGGACGTAAAGTAACAGTAAGGTTATCATTTGGACGATAAGTAACTCCTGCTCCAACGTTTACATAACCCGGTGCCATAAAATTTGAAATTTTCGCGGCTTCCGGATTATTCCCATCTTCATAACCAGCTGCAAATTGTGTCTGGATACTTGCTCCCATAGAAATGTACCAGTTCTTCGCAAATTCTCTACCGTAATTCGTAGAAAGGTTGATCACATCCTGAGTTTTTCTGGTTCCTACTCCTTTCGTGTTATTTTGTCCGTATCCCAAGATGATGACGTTTTCCCACAAGTCTTTTCCTTTTTCGTATGTAAGATTGTAATTTACTCCGGCAAGCCAACCTACATTGTTGGCTCCACCACCCACCCAGTTTGAAAAGGCAGCCTGATTAAGCATTAAGGTATTCTGCCCTTGAATACTCCATGCTTTTACGGTATCAGCGACCGGAGCGTCTGTTTTTGTGTCTTGTGAAAACGCAAAAATTCCCATAGAAAGGGAAATAGATAACAAAAGTTTTTTCATAAATAATAAATGTTTGGTGCAAAAATATAAATAAAGTTTTTGTTAAAAAATATTAAATAAACTTAAATCAAATTAAAATTAAGTTTTTTTATTATTAAAAACATAATTTTTAATTGAAATTTATATTAAACTGAAAATGATAAACTAAAAAAGATATTTTTCTGAAGGAGATATACAGTAAACCCTTCAAAAAGAAGGGTTTTGTACATTTTAAAATATGAAATGTGAATTATTGTGTTATTTTCAAATTTACTGGGCTTTGCATAATTTTTTTATGATCAGAATCATATAATTTGTTATAAATTTTAATTATATTTAATTAAGTGATATTCAGGATTAAATGAAGTCTTTAAGGAATAATTATGGTTTAATATTTGATGATTTTACTAATTATGGAAGCAAAAAAATATTTGTCTCAAATTCTGAGATTAAAAAGTGGAAGCCAGGAAACTTCCAAGGGAATTAAAAATACCGCAACAGTCTTTGCAGTAGGTATTTTGGCATTATTTGCATTTGGAGTTTTCACCACTTCACAAAGACTAAATGCAGGATAAGGTTATTAAAATATAATAGATTTTATAAATATCTGCTGTGCTATGCTCTGCATAATAAATATTTTTACTATATTTGTGAATCGAAATAATTTTTTTTCATCATTTGTGTTTTTTTAGGCTCCTCCTTAGGAGCCTTTTTGTTTTTAAGTAATACGTTTTTTATTGCTGGAGCAGATCCACTCGTCTTTCTTACATTTTTTACAGCTTCCTGCTTCTCCGGTTTGTTTTTCTTCAGTATATCCGCAAAATGTACATGAATAATGATCTCTTTGTTTAATCATTTTCAATGGTTGATCTAAGGAATCAGGCATGATGGGAAGTCCGTATTTTACCTTTTCATCTTCGAAGAAAAACACGCTTATCTCGCCGGAACTCTCTTCAATTGCTTTTTCGATCTGTCCCAATTGTGAAATACCTCTTAACCTTAATTCGGCAAAGAATTCGTCACTTCCAAGATTCTCTTTTTTAAAATTATCAATAGAAAATTCTCCGTTTTCGATCAGGCAGATAGGCTTTCCTTCAATTAACTGTTCAAATTTCTTATTTTTTGCGATTAAATAAGTAACAATCGTATATAACAGAATAATAACGATAAAAACCATGATTGATGAAACAATTCCGACATCTTTATTAAACATCGGATCTCCTGCTGCAGAACCGAGACCTATAATCACAACAAGCTCGAAAATAGAAAGTTGTTTCACTCCCCTTTTTCCCAGAACTCTGAGTCCGATAATGATCGTTAAAAACATGATGGCAGTACGCAAAATGATCTCCAGAATAAACGACCATTCTTCATGTCCCATCAATAATTCTTTCCAGTCTAATTGTAAGAGAAATATGGACAACATAGAAAATTATTTATTTTCAAATGTCCAAAAAATACGCCAAGAAAAGTGAAAGCTTTTAACCTAGTTTAAAGAACTGCAGCATTTTGCCAATAGAAATCTTATCTAAAAAAGATTTAAACTAAAACCGAACCGCCATCAATTGTAATAATCTGTCCTGTTGCAAAAGCCTGTTTCATCAGAAAAACGAATGTCTGTGCAATTTCTTCTGCCTTTCCTACTCTTTTTACCAATAAAGAATCTCCAATGTTTTTGTAAAATTCATTTCTCTGCTCTTCCGGAATTCCGTTCCAAAGATTAGTCTTGATAACTCCCGCAGAAACTGCATTTACTCTAATCGGAGCCAATTCTACCGCCATTGCTCTGCACAAACCATCCATCGCACCACAAATACTCGAAGCCAATGCCCAACCTGCCCCCGGTCTTTGATTTGCAGTTCCGCTCATTAAGTTAATAGAACCGCCTTCATTAATGTTTGGAGTTGCATATTTTATGGATGCTAAAGCTCCCCAATAACGAAGTGTAAAGAAATTTCTTGCCTGTTGTAGATCTGTTTCTGAAAGATTGGTTAAATTTAAATTTTCACCCGCAGTGTAAACCAAATGATCAAATTTACCAATATTTTCAAAGAAATGTTTGATATTTTCTTCTTTGCTTAAATCGATAGCATAACCCTGAGTTCCTTCCGGAAAATCTTGTAAAGCTTCATCAATTCTTTGTTGATTGCTTGAAACTATGACAACACTCGCTCCTTCCTCTGACGCAGCTTTTGCTGTTGCCAATCCTAATCCTGAACTTGCTCCAAGTACGATTACTTTTTTGTTTTTTAGTGTGTTCATTTTTTTAATTTGATATTAAATTTTATTATTAAAAACTATTGATTATTGTGTTGCTCCACCGTTGATTAATAAATGCTGTCCATTCACGAAAGACGAAAGATCACTGGCGAAAAATTCTGCAACATTCGCAACATCTTCCACTTCTGCTAATCTTCCCATCGGACAGCTGTCGAGAAGTGATTTTCTTAATTCAGGATAGCTGTTTTCTTCTGCGAAAATCCCGGAATGATCTACCGCAAAAGGAATAATAGAATTTACCGTAACTCCACGATGTCCGATTTCCTTAGAAAGTACATCTACCATATATCTCGGCGTTGTTTTACTCCCACCATAAACTGCCATTCCCGGAACCGGAAAAGATGTCGTACTGGATGCGATGTAAATGATCCTTCCATTGTCTTCCACGTTTTTTGCAGCCTGTTGCATCGTGAAATAAGCTCCTTTTGTATTAATGCTGAACAAACGGTCGAATTGCTCTTCTGTAAACTCTGTCACGGGTGTTTCTACCATTTCGATGCCTGCATTGGCAATGACGATATCTATTTTCCCGAAAGCATTTTTTGCTTCATTAAAGAGTCTTTTAATATCTGCCACTTTGCTCACATCTGCCTGAACTGCAATCACACCAACATTCATCGCTTTGATATTTGAAACCACCTCATCTGCGGAAGTTTTATCTCTTGAATAATTGATCACAATATTTGCTCCCAATGCTGCATAACGCTCTGCAATCGCTTTTCCTAAACCTCTGGCTGAACCTGTAATTAAGGCTGTTTTGCCGTGTAAATTGTTTTTCATTTTTGTAAATAATTAATAATGGGTAATAAGTAATTTCTGAATGATGAGTAAATAAGTAAAGGTTCCAATAATTGCCCATTACTTATTACTCATTGCTCATATTTAAGCCATTCCTCCGTTTACACCGATATTTTGGGCATTGATCCATTTTGCTTCGTTGCTTGCTAAGAAAACAACTACGTTTGCGATATCATCGGTTTCTGCAATTCTTCCGAAAGGATTTAATGATGCTAATCTGTCGATGCTTTCCTGAGATTTTCCTTCTAGAAATAATGCTGTAGCAGTCGGACCGGGAGAAACTGAGTTTACATTAATTCCTCTGTGCCCGATTTCTTTTGAAAAAACTCTTGTCAATTGCTCTACCGCAGATTTTGTTGCCACATAAGTTCCGTAACTGGGAAGCATTAATCTGTTGACAGAAGTTGAAAAATTAATGATACTACCATTATCTACTAATTTTGTCGAAGCTTCTCTAAGTGTGTTGAAAACTCCTTTCACATTGATATTAAAATGACGGTCAAAATCCTCATCCGTAGTTTCCTGAATAGTTTTTGTGATCATAATTCCGGCATTGTTTACCAAAACATCAATTCTTCCAAAATGTGCGATCGACTGGTCGAAAAGATTTTTCACATCTTCAGGTTTACTTACATCAGCCTGAACTGCGATAGCTTCTCCGCCATTTGTTTTGATGGTTTCTACTACGTTGTCGGCATCTGTTTTACTTCCTGCGAAGTTGACGATTACTTTTGCTCCGGCTTCTGCTAATTTTTTAGCAACTTCAGCCCCGATCCCTTTTGAAGCGCCTGTTACAAGGACTACTTTGTCTGATAAATTGTTCATGTTTTTGATTGTTTAATTTTACATGACAAAGGTAGGACGAGTGCAGACCGGGTTTATTGCAAATTCTAAAGCATTAGTTGCAAATTTTAAATATAACTTGAAAAATGTAAAGATTATTTACTTTCGATTCCTTCTTTTCTGTATTGGGCAGGTGTTGTTCCTGTATGTTTTTTAAAATAATTGCTGAAATGTGCCGCTTCTGAAAATCCCAGTTTAAAGGTAATTTCTTTAATGGAAATTGAGGAATTCTGTAATAACGCTTTTGCCTCAGAAATAGTTTTCTCGGCGATCCATATTGTAATGGGCTTTCCGGTTTTTGATTTGATGACGGTGCTTAAATAATTGGGATGAAGGTTTTGTGCATTGGCATAATCCTGAACCCTGAAAACAGTTTCCACTTTATCTGAACTTAGATCACGATAATGCTTTTCCAGAAGCTGTTTAAAAGATTTTACGATCTGCGAACTTCTGTTTCCTTCGTAGATCGGGTTGTAATCCTGCCAGAAATACTCTTTAATCTTATAAAACAAAACGGCGAGAAGATGTCCGATGATTTTGTATTTGTAAGTGTAAGTTCCTGTATATTCTGCATGAACCTGAAGATAAATTTTTTCTAAAATTTCATAAAATTCATCCGTTACAATTTTAGGTTTTACAGTTTCTGTTAAAAGAAAAGGAAATGTTTCAAAAACTTCTTTGCCAATATGTTTTTTAAGAAAGGTTTCATCAAAAGTGACTAAGTAAATTTCTTCAATTCTTTCCCAACAAAATGTCCTGTAATTGCTTGGGTTTGTAAAATAGACCGAATGTGCCTTCACTTCAAAAGAATAATCATCAATGGTATAATTCCCTGCTCCATCTTTAATAAAAAGTAAAGAGAAAAAATTCGGACGATAAGGTTTCGACTGATATGGAAGTTCAAAACCAACTTCTTTTAAATTAAATATCGAAAAGCCTTCTGCCGTATCGATAAGATTAACAGGAAGATTCAGATGTTGATATAGTTCAAATAAAGAATTGGATTCGAAATTGGCGTTTTCCATAGATTAAAAATACATTTTTTTGATAAAATGTGAATGATAAATTCTAATTCATAATTGATTTATAGGTCAAAATTCACCATTCACAAAATATCAAATTAAGCCGGTTTACTTATTCCCAGATTTTCATTAATATATAAATTCGGATAATTGATCAGCTTTGAGACAAAATCTGCAATACTTCTTCTGGAAATCGCAGAACCTGTTTCCGGAGAGCCTTTCAATGTTACAGCGTAGTCAATTTCGTCATTGTTGGTAAACCAATCCGGTCGTAGAATTGTATAATGTAATCCCGAATCTTCAATCACATCAGCCAATTTTCTGTAAGGTTCTAAAACCGGACGCAAAGGTTTTCCGTAAATTCCAATCGAACTGATGGCAATTACTCTTTCGACATGCTCTTCTTTCATTGCTCTAACGATATTTTTAGACATTTTTTCAAGATCTCCGTCGAGATTGATGTAGACAATGTCCTGATTTTTTACGGCTTTTTTAATATCATTAAAATTTAAAGCATCGCCTTCTATCATTCTGCAATTATCTGAAAGATATTTCGGAAGCCTGTTTTTATTTCTCATAAACAACGTTATTTCGGTATTTTCCAAAGGTTTCACTGCTTCGATAACATATTGGGCAAGACTTCCTGTAGCCCCGATTATTAGTACTTTTTTCATGTATTGTAGTTATTTTCCTACCCTGTCTTGAAAGAGTTTAGGGTATCTTTCGCCTGTAATCGTAATTTTTGAGGCGGATTCTTCTATTTTTTGTAAATCTTCTATTGTTAATTCAATATGTACAGCTTCGATATTTTCTTCTAAACGGTGGATCTTCGTAGTTCCCGGAATCGGTGAAATCCAAGGTTTCTGAGCTAATAACCAAGCTAAAGCGATCTGTGCCGGAGTTGCGTTTTTCTCTGCAGCGATCTGCTGTAAAAGCTCTGACATTACAAGATTTGCTTTTCTATTCTCTTCCGTAAATCTTGGAAGGATATTTCTAAAATCAGTTTGATCAAACTGAGTGTTTTCATTAATTGTTCCTGTCAAAAATCCTTTTCCAAGCGGACTGAACGGGACAAAACCAATTCCTAATTCTTCCAAAGTCGGCAGAATTTCTTTTTCCGGTTCTCTCCACCAAAGAGAATATTCGCTTTGTAAAGCGGTCAAAGGTTGTACTGCATGAGCTTTTCTAATAGATTCCACACCCGCTTCAGACATTCCGAAATGTTTTACTTTTCCTTGTTGAATAAGGTCTTTTACTGTTCCTGCAACATCTTCAATCGGCACATTCGGGTCGGTTCTGTGTTGATATAAAAGATCGATAATGTCTGTTTTTAATCTTTTTAAAGAAGCTTCCACCACCTCAACAATATGCTCCGGTCTGCTGTCAACACCTTCCGTTGGAATTGCATTTTTAAACCCGAATTTTGTAGCAATCACCACTTTATCTCTGAACGGAGCCAAAGCTTCTCCTAATAATTCTTCGTTGTGGAAAGGTCCGTAAGCTTCTGCGGAATCAAAAAATGTGATTCCTGAATCGAAGGCTTTTTGTAATAATTTGATGGCTTCGTTTTTTTCAGTTGCAGGACCATATCCGAAACTTAATCCCATACAGCCTAATCCCAATGTTGAAACTTCTAATCCACTGTTTCCTAAAACTCTTGTTTTCATAAATTTAATTTTTGTAAAATGTTAATTAATAAATGTCAATTGTGAATTTTCCTTTGCTAGTAATTTTGCTGGAATATTACAAAGGCGCAAAGCTTTTTTAATAATTATGCTGTTTTTAAGGCACAATAAAATCAAAGATTTCAATAATTAAACTTTCAATTTTATCGCAGATAAAATCCTTGTGCCTTAAAAATATAGTTTTAAATATAACCTTTGCGTCTTTGTGCTATTCCAACAATTACACATTCATAATTCACTTTCTTCTTTGCAAAGTTGGCAAGTTTAAAGGATCACTTTTGTATACGGATTACTGTATTTATTACCAAAATTACTGTTTGAGGTTCTGTAATGATTTTCAAGACGTTGTATTGCCTACATTTGTATCAGGAAAATGATTGAATCATGGAAAAGATTATAAAAATCAATACAGTAGATTTCTACAATAAACTTCGTGGTGTAGAGACTTTGAATCCTTTGGTGAGCGTGCTTGATTTGTCTAAAGCTAAATCTCTGCCAGAAGAAACTTTCAATTTCGGACTGTATGCAATTTATTTAAAAGAATTAAAATGCGGAGAATTGAGGTATGGCAGAAGTACCTACGATTATCAGGAAGGAACGCTGGTTTGTGTTGCTCCGGGACAGATTATGCAGGTTCATGCAAGAACGGAAACTGTTGCGCCAAAAGGTTGGGCATTGGTTTTTCATCCGGATCTTATCAAAGGAACGTTGCTAGGAAAACATATTCAGGAGTATAATTTCTTTTCTTATGATTCTAATGAAGCGCTGCATCTTTCTGAAAAAGAAAAACATATCGTGATGGATTGTTTCCTGAAAATTCAGGATGAATTGGAGCAGAATATAGATAAGCACAGCAAAACATTGATCGCTTCTAATATTGAATTATTTCTAAATTATTGCACCCGTTTCTACGACCGACAATTTATCACGAGAGATAATGCCAATAAAGGAATTTTAGAGCGATTTGAAAATATTTTAAATAATTATTTTTCATCCGACAAACCTCAGAAAATCGGACTTCCGTCTGTTGCATGGTGTGCCGAAGAAATGAATCTTTCTGCCAATTATTTCGGAGATTTAATAAAAAAAGAGACAGGAATTTCTTCACAGGAATATATTCAGTCGAAGGTGATCGATATTGCGAAAGAAATGATTTTCGATGTTGATAAATCGATTAGCGAGATCGCTTATGATCTTGGTTTTAAATATCCACAACATTTTACAAGACTTTTTAAACAAAGAGTGGGAATCTCCCCGAATGTTTATAGATATCAAAACTAAAACATAAAAACCGCTTTAAATAAGGCGGTTTTTATATTATTTTTTAATCCAGTCTTCCTGAAGTAATGCATAAATTACATCATCGACCCAATTATTTTTCCAGAATAAGCTTTTCACAAAATGACCTTCTTTTCTGAAACCGATTCGTTCCATTAAATTAAGTGAATCAATATTATCGGGATCAACAGAAGTCATGATTCTATGCTTTTTCAAATCATTAAAAAGAAAATTGATAACTCCTTTTAAAGCCTCAGAAGCATAGCCTTTTCTTTGAAAGTTTTTGTTTAAAGTAATTCCCAGTTCCACCTGCAAATTTTCATTTCCGAAAAAATGAATTCCAACATCTCCGATGACGGCTTTCGTTTCTTTATCCGTAATTAAAATCTGATACCAGCTTTCCGGTTGATTGAATTCTTTACTATTCCTCTGGATAAAACCTTCAACATCTTCCAACGTTTTTGGAATCCAGCTTTGGAATTTATTGGCTTCCGAGTCTGAACGGTAATCGAAAATTGCCTGCTTATCATCAACTGTGATATCTCTTAATAATAATCTTTCTGTAAAAAGTTGCATGGTTTTAATTTAAAAACAGACAAAATTAGGATTTTAATGTTAAAGCTCATCCAAAACCTCTAAAATCTGAGTATAAATAAAAAACAATTCCTCCGAAGTAATGCAATACGGCAGAACGAGATACATCACATTTCCCAAAGGCCGCATGATAATTCCTCTTTTTAAAAATTCGTTGTATAAAATTTTCCCGATTTCGTTAAAATAAGAAGCTTGTTCATCATTTTTAATTTCCCAGGCTAGAATTGTTCCTGTCTGTCGTACATTTTCAACTTTTGAATGTTGTGTTAAAACTTCCGAAAACTGAGAATGCTGTTCAGAAATTCGCTGAATATTTTGTTGGGTTTCTTCACCTAATAATAATTCCATACTTGCCAAAGCAGCCGTACACGCCAACGGATTTGCTGTAAAAGAATGTCCGTGAAACAACGTTTTATATTTATCATCAGACAAAAAAGCATTGAAAATATCGTTCGAACAGGTTGTAATTCCCATTGGCATCGTTCCGCCTGTCAAACCTTTTGAAAAGCACATAATATCGGGCTTTTCCGAAAGGTAATTGGCTGCAAAAAGCTTTCCTGTCCGCCCAAAACCTGTAAAAACTTCATCCTGAACCATTAAAATTTTCTGTTCGCGACAGAATTTCATTAATTCATCCAAATTCTGAGCTTCATACATTAACATTCCCGCTGCACCCTGAACTAACGGTTCGTAAATAAAACATGCAATTTCATTCGCGTGATTTTTAATCTGATTTTTCAAATTTTCCAGATTTCCAGAAGTCGGAATATCGATAAAAATAACTTCAAACAGCATTTCCCCAAAGGGTTTTGTCCAGACACTTCTTCCACTCACAGACATCGCCCCGAAAGTATCGCCGTGATAAGCATTTTTAAAAGCTAAAATCTTTGTTTTTTCTTTTCCCTGATTGTAAGCGTGTTGAATACACATTTTCAAAGCAACTTCCACCGCTGTCGAACCATTGTCAGAATAAAAAACTTTTTCTTGATTTTTAGGTAAAAGCTTTAATAAATTCTCTGAAAGCTGTATCGCCGGTTCATGCGTAAAACCTGCAAAAATAACCTGTTCCAACGTATTCAACTGCTCAGAAACACGCTGTGCAATATAAGGGTGTGCATGACCGTGAAGCGTTACCCACCACGAAGAAACGGCATCAATATATTTATTTCCCTGATCATCAAAAAGATAAACTCCTTTACCTTTGAAAATTGGAATAGCGTCGTCGGCGGTTTTCATTTGGGTGTACGGATGCCAGTTGACAAGTCTGTCACGTTCTTGTAGATTCATAATTTTAGAAATTGGGCTAAGCGTTAGTTTTCCAGGTTTCAAACTGATCCATCACTTTTTCTGCTTGTCTTTTCATCGGTTTTAATCCTAAAGTCTGCAGCATTTGCATATCTTCGGAAACTCCCGGATTTGGCGTTACCAATAAGGTTTCTCTTTCTCCCGTAAAGATCGAATTCGCACCTGCCATAAAGCACCAGCCTTGCTCAAATTCTGTCATTTCAATTCTTCCGGCACTCAGACGAACCATTGATGAAGGCATTACAATTCTTGCGGTGGCAATCATTCTCACCATTTCCCAGGTATCCGTTTTTTCATTATTTTCAAGCGGAGTTCCTGCTACTCTTGCCAATGCATTGATGGGAACAGACTCCGGATGTTTTGGCATGGTTGCTAACGTTAAAAGCATAGAAATTCTGTCTCTGTGCGTTTCTCCAAGACCGATAATTCCCCCTGAACAAACCGTAATTCCTGCTTTTCTGACATTGTTTATGGTGTTAATTCTGTTATCAAAAGTTCTTGTAGAAATGATCTCTTCATAATACTGCTCCGATGTATCAAGATTATGATTATAAGCGTACAAACCTGCTTCCTGAAGGCGAATTGCCTGTTCTTCTGTCAACATTCCAAGGGTACAACAAACTTCCAGTCCAAGATCATTCACGCCTTTTACCATGTCGATTACACGATCAAAATCACGGTTGTTACGGACTTCTCTCCAGGCTGCAGCCATACAGAAACGGGACGAACCGCTGTCTTTTGCTTTTTGGGCATGTTCAATAACTTGTTCCGTTGGAAGCAAAGCCTGCACTTTGATATTGGTGTGATAACGCGCTGCCTGCCCGCAATACGAACAATCTTCCGGGCAACCTCCCGTTTTTATCGATAATAATGTTGACATCTGAACTTCTTCAGGATTGTGCCACTCGCGGTGAACGGTTGCAGCTTTGTAAATAAGCTCAAGTAACGGTAAATTGTAAATCTCTTCTATTTCTTCTTTTGTCCAGTTATTTCTTAATTTTGTTTTATCCATTATCCTATTTTTGTTAATTGTTTTATAGTACTTTCTATGTTTTCTTTTGTTATATTTTCGATGTCGGGAATCCTAATAATCTCGGTTTCCGGTTGAATATTTTTACAAATGACTCTTTCTGTTTCAGATGGAAAATTTCCGTTAAGAATTAAAAATTTTAGATTAATTTTTCTTTGGTTTAAAGCCATAATCGACAATAAACTGTGATTGATGCAGCCTAAATAATTTCTCACGACAAGAACAACAGGAATATTTAAATTTTCAATTAAATCAAACATAAATTCGCTGTCAGACAACGGAACCATTAATCCGCCCGCTCCTTCTATAATTAAATTATTTTGAGTTTCAGGAAGTGTAAAATCATTGATGTTAATTAAAATTCCTTCTTCCGCAGCCGATTGGTGAGGTGATGCCGCTAGTTGTAAACGATACGTTTCAGGATGACAAACAACATGCTCTCCTAGCCAATCCTTAATTTTCATGCTATCTGAAAAATGTAAATCCCCTGACTGAATCGGTTTCCAATAATCAGCATTAAAATATTTCGTTAAAATTGCCGAACAAACGGTTTTTCCTACTTCCGTTCCGATTCCGGTTACAAAAAGTTGTATTTGTTGCGAATTTTGTATTTTAAATTTTGTATTCATAATTTTTATTCACTCACTTTGTCATTCCGTAGGAATCTAAACTTAGTTTTGGATCAATATAATTGTCTAGATTCCTACGGAATGACAAAATAGATGGATATTTTACTTCAAATAAATTCCTTAATAATTTTAGCTAACTGTATAATTTCCTCTTCTGTATTAAAGCTGTGCAGGCAAATTCTCAATCTTTCCGATCCTTCTTTTACAGTCGGACTGAAAACCGCATAGGTTAAAAATCCTTCATACAATAAAGTTTCTTTCACCATTTTCAAACGATCATTATCTGGGATTACAATCGCCTGAATCGGACTCTTTTCATAAGACGGAGTTCTTAAATTCTGTTGGCGAAAAACTCTAATGTTTTTTTTGAGTTTTATTGATAATTCAGAATTTGCTTTTAAAAATTCATAGCCTGTTTTTATACTCATCCATTGAACATCCTGAGCTGAGGTTGTGTAGATGAATGGCGATGCAAAATTGATGAGATAAGATTTGATTGTATCGTTGGTTAAAATGGCTGCACCATTTGTTCCTAAAGCTTTCCCATAAGTTACAACTGTAGCCATAATTTTATCTTGTAATTGATGTTTTTCAACCAAACCATATCCGAAAACCCCAAAAGCATGAGCTTCGTCAATCATTAAATGAGCATTGTACTTTTCAGCAATTTCTACAATCTCTTGAATCGGCGCAAAATCCCCATCCATCGAGTATAGGCTTTCGATTGCGATGTAACAATTTCCGGTTTGCCTTTTTAAAATTTGTTCTAAATCTTGATAATCATTATGCTTAAATTTCAACTTTCTCGCATGGGACATTTTACAGGCATCATGCACAGAACGATGAATTTTTTCATCAACGATAATCGTATCATGACGAGTTGGAAGTGTTGAAAATAAAGCTAAATTGGCATTGTAACCAGAAGAAAAAAGCAAGGCAGAAGAATAGTTGTGCTCTTTTGCAATATAATTTTCGGTTTCAATAATGGTCGAACTGTTTCCACTTATCAACCTAGAACCGGTACTCCCAGAAAGAAATTGAGGATTTTCTATGATTTGATTGACTAATAAATTTTGCAGTTCCTTATTTCTCGCCAATCCCAAATAGTCATTAGAATAAAAATCTATTCCTTCTGATTTTGGCTGTAAAATTCTCAAAGTTCCGTCTTCTTTTCTTTTTTCTAAAGCTTCCAGAAAATGATTAAAATTGTTAAGCATAATTAAACTTTGCAACTTCCTCAATGATCGCATTGATCCATTGTTCATGAAGTTCATGTTCGATTTTTAAAATATTTTCAGCGTGTGGCTTCCAATTTTCAGAAAATTCATCCAATTGATTAATCATTTCCTCCAAATGCCCTTCTTCTTCCAGAATAATTGATTTTACCATGATTTTTGACGAAGTTTTTGTCAGAATATCCTGATAAACCGGATACAATTCATCAGCACGAACTTCAATCGCATACGTCACAAAAAGATAAGCTGCATATTTTAATTCCTCTTTTGTTAAATTGAAATTATTCTGAAGGTATTTGCAAGCTTTAACATCCAAAGAATGGAGATATTGTCGTGTCGCAATAGATGCTAAAAGTTCTTTCCCATCATAGGTTTTGCAAAATTCAGAATCTAATTTTCCAATTTGTTTTTTAAGATAATAAGCGTGGCGATGCTCTTCTGCAGCGTGTTTTAGTTGGATTAAACTTACTTTTGTCGGATGTTCACAGGCAGAAATTTTTCTTGCTCCGGCGTTTTCCATGAAAGAAAGTGTGTTGAGCCATTTGGCGTGGGTTTCATTATCCTGTACAATTCTTTCAAGCAGATTGTAAAATTCCATATGTTTTTATTTTATGGCCAAATGTAGTATATTGCCGGATGGTTGAATGGTGCCAGTTTTAATATTATGGATAGTCCGGTTGAAATTCCTTATCAAAGTTTTATAAAAACCGATAGAGGTTCTGATGTTTCTTTGTATATGCAGATCGCAAATCAGTTGATTAATGCGATTCAACGAGGTTATCTTCCGTTCGGAACAAAACTTCCGGGAACGAGAGCTTTGAGCCAGATTTTGGAAGTCCACAGAAATACGATTGTTGCGGTTTATGACGAATTATTTGCACAAGGTTGGGTGGAAAGCCTTCCCAATAAAGGAACTTTTGTCATTGGAAAGGATCAGGATCAACCGTTAAAAATTAAAAATTTCGAAAAAAATAATCTCGAAAACTATCCCAAAACAGTAGGATTTTCTTTTAAAACGTCCAATATTTTAGACAATCCTTTCGAGCATTCAAACTGTGAATATATTTTCAATGACGGCATTCCCGATATTCGTTTGACTCAAATTGATCAGCATTCCAGAATTTACAGCTCTATTTTAAAAAGAAAAGCCCATAAAATCGGGCAATACAATCAGGATGGGAGTGAATTTTTTAAGAAAAACCTTTCTCAATATTTAAATTTATCAAGAGGATTGCCGATTTCAAAGAATAATCTTCTAATCACAAGAAGTACGGAAATGAGCATTTATATTGTTTCTGAAATTCTATTGTCACAAGGAGATACAGTTTTGGTGGGTGAATTAAGCTATTTTTCAGTCAATATGATTTTTCAGAAAGCAGTCGTTAAAATTCAGCCCATTCCTATTGATAACGAGGGGATTAACGTCGAAGAAGTAAGAAAAATCTGTGAAAAACAAAAGATCAGGATGTTGTACCTGACGCCACATCATCATTATCCCACAACCGTTACTTTGAGTGCCCAGCGAAGATTGGAATTATTAAATCTCGCGAACGAGTTCGGATTTATTATCCTTGAAGACGATTACGATTATGATTTTCATTATGATAAAAGTCCGATTCTTCCTCTCGCGAGTGCTGATACGAACGGAATGGTTGTGTACATCGGTTCTTTCGGAAAATCTCTCGCACCAGGTTTTCGTACCGGATTTATCGTGGCACCTGAAAATTTAATGACCGAAATGCGGAAATACCTCGGGATCATTGATCGACAGGGCGATGTATTGATGGAACACGTGCTGGGCGAAATGATCGCAGAAGGCGAAATCAATCGTTATCTAAAAAAATCTTTGAAGATTTATAAAGAACGGAGAGATCATTTTTCCTTGCTTTTGAAAGAATATTTGAATGAATGTATTGATTTTCAGAAACCTTCCGGTGGACTGGCGATTTGGACAGAATGGAAAATTCCGGTTAATTTGATGCAACTCAGCCGTGAATGCGCAAAAAATAATTTATTCATTCCAAAAACACTACTCTATCAAAATAAAAACCTTAGCGCGATGAGATTGGGCTATGGAAATCTTAATTTTAATGAAATGGAAAAAAGTATAGAAATTTTTTCTAAAACGGTAAGATTGCTTACCTGATTACTTTTTTGGTTAGATTTTTGAATTGTAAAATATAAACCAATCACACCATTGAAACTAATCACATTCACAAATAAAGGAATTTACTGTCCCCAGGGAAAATTTTACATTGATCCTTGGCGACCTGTTGATTTGGCGGTCATTACGCATGGTCACGCCGATCACGCGCGTTGGGGAATGAAAAAATACCTTTGTCATCATTTTACAAAACCTATTTTAAAGAAAAGAATTGCTGAAGATATCGAATGTCAGACGTTGCAATATGGTGAAGTTTTAATTATTAATGGAGTTAAACTTTCACTTCACCCTGCAGGTCACATTATTGGTTCTGCGCAAATCCGTTTGGAATATAAAGGATATGTGAGCGTAATTTCCGGTGATTACAAAGTTCAGGATGATGGTTTAAGTACCCCTTTTGAAGTAGTAAAATGCAATGAATTTGTTACTGAAAGTACCTTCGGTCTTCCTATTTATAATTGGCTTGAAGTTGAAGACTTAAATAAAAAACTTCAAAATTGGGTTTTACGAAATAAAGAGAATCAGAAAACATCAGTATTTATCGGTTATTCTTTGGGGAAAGCTCAAAGAATTATGAAAGCGGTGGAAGGCTTAGGAAAAATCAATGTTCACTACTCTATCGGTAAACTCAATAAAGCGTTTGAAGAAGCTGGAATTATTCTTCCCGATTACGAAATTCCGGATTTTAGAGAAAGTGTAAAACATGTTCAAGGCGAAATTGTAATCGTTCCACCTGCTTTGTTAGACAGTAACGTAATTAAGAAAATACCGGACGCTGCAACAGCGATTTGTTCAGGCTGGATGCAGGTTCGCGGTGCCCGAAGATGGCGAAGTGCAGATGCAGGATTTCCTATGAGTGATCACGCAGACTGGAAAGGTTTATTACAAGCCATAAAAGCTACAGAAGCGGAAATTGTTCATGTAACGCATGGACAAACCGAAGTTTTTTCTAAATATTTAAATGAAATCGGAATAAAATCCGATGTAGTGGAAACTCTATATGGTGATGATGAGGAAGAAACTGAGAAAGAAACTATCGAAAATCCCTAATAGCAATCTCCAAACCTTCAAGGTTTCAAAAACCTTGAAGGTTTAATAAAAATAGACTATGAAACATTTCGCAGACCTTATCAACGTTTTAGAAAGCACCAATAAAACCAATGCCAAAATTGATGCGATCATCGATTATTTGGAACGCGCTCCGGATGAGGATAAAGTGTGGTTTATCGCTTTGTTTACAGGCAAAAGACCGAAGCGGAATGTCAATACAAACTATATGAAAGAATGGGCTTTGGAAATTACAAAATTACCGTTTTGGCTGTTTCAGGAGAGCTATTCTTCGGTGGGAGATTTAGGTGAAACACTTTCGCTGATTCTGCCTCCTCCCACGGAAAAAATTGACCGTACACTTTCTCAATGGATGAATGATATTATTAGTTTAAAAAATAAATCGGATATTGAAAAAAAAGAATTTGTTTTAAATTCCTGGAATGGTTTAGATTATACGGAACGTTTGATTTTCAATAAATTACTAGGTGGAAGTTTCCGGATTGGAGTTTCGGATAAAACTTTAATTAATGCCCTAACAAAATTTTCAGATCAGGAATCAAGTACGTTAACACATAGTTTAATGGGAAAATGGCTACCTGATGAAATTTCATTTAAAGAACTGATTTCGGCGGAAAAAATTAACCCAGATAACTCCAAACCTTATCCTTTCTGTTTAGCTTATCCTTTGGAAAAAGAACCGGAAGAATTGGGAACTCCTGATGAATGGCAAATCGAATATAAATGGGACGGAATTCGTGGACAAATCATCAAAAGAAATGACGAAGTTTTTATCTGGTCAAGAGGAGAAGAATTGATTACTGAGCAATTTCCTGAAATTACAGAGGTTGTAAAAACGATGAAAGGAAACTTTGTTTTAGATGGAGAAATACTTGCGGTAAAGGATGATAAAGTTTTAAATTTTAATGAATTACAAAAAAGATTAAACAGGAAAACTTTAACTAAAAAAATGCTCTCTGAAATTCCGATTGAAGTTTTCACTTATGATTTATTGGAATTGGAAGGAACTGATTTACGGGAAAAACCAATCTCCGCTAGAAGGGCAATGCTGGAAGAATTATTATTAAATGAAGCTCCTGAAAATATAAAAATTTCTCAAGTCATTGACTTTGAAAAATGGGAAAATTTAAACCAAATCAGAGAAAATTCCAGAGAAATTAACAGTGAAGGTTTGATGCTAAAACAAAAGAGTTCGCCCTATCATTCCGGACGAAAAAAAGGCGATTGGTGGAAATGGAAAATTAATCCATTGACTATTGATGCAGTCTTAATTTACGCTCAAAAAGGTAGCGGGCGACGAAGTGCTTATTATACTGACTACACTTTTGCCGTGAAAAATGAAGATAAATTAGTTACAATTGCAAAAGCATATTCCGGGTTGACAGATAAAGAAATTATGGAAGTCAGTAAGTTCGTTAATAAAAATGCAATTGAAAAATTCGGTCCTGTCCGAACTGTAAGAGCTGAGCTTGTTTTTGAGATTGCTTTTGAAGGAATTGGTTTCAGCAATCGCCATAAAAGCGGGGTAGCATTACGTTTTCCGAGAATTGTAAGATGGCGGAAAGATAAAACTGTCAATGAAATTGATGATTTGGAAGAGATTAAAAAACTGATACAATAATTATAATTTAATTAAAAATATAATTTGTCAACATTTGAAAATACCAACGGATTTAACGTCATTCAGCAATGGATGGCGGATAAAGGTATTTCACCATTCAAATTTCAGGTCGATACCTGGAAAAAATTCGGCAACGGTTACAGCGGAATGGTTGTTGCGCCGACAGGTTTTGGGAAGACTTATTCTGTTTTTTTAGCCTTAATTTCAGATTTTTTAAACCATCCCGAGAAATACAAAAACGGTCTGAAAATGATCTGGATCACTCCCCTTCGTTCGCTTTCTAAAGATATCGCAAAAGCAATGCAGGAAGCGATTGACGAGATAGGATTAGATTGGGCAGTTGGCGTCAGAAACGGAGATACAGATCCGAAAGTTCGACAGCAACAGGTCAAAAATATGCCTGAAATTTTAGTTGCAACACCCGAAAGCTTACACTTGCTTCTCGGGCAAAAAAATCATCCGAGGTTCTTTCAAAACCTGCAAAGTATTGTCATTGATGAGTGGCATGAATTGTTGGGTTCAAAACGTGGAGTTATTGTTGAATTGGGTGTTTCTCAACTTAGAAAACATGTTCCGAAACTGAAAATTTGGGGAATTACGGCAACCATCGGAAATCTTGATGAAGCAATGGAAGTTTTAATTCCTTATGATATTAAAAAGACAAAAGTTACCGCCAAAGAGCATAAAAAGATTGATATTATTCCTGTTTTTCCGGATGAAGTAGAAATTTTGCCATGGGCAGGACATCTTGGACATAAATTGGCTGATAAAGTCGTTCCGATTATTTTAGACTCAAAATCAACGATCGTTTTTACAAATACCCGCAGTCAGAGCGAAATGTGGTATCAGTTATTGCTTGATGCTTATCCTGATTTTGCCGGACAAATTGCGATTCATCACAGTTCGATCGACGCTCATTTGAGAATCTGGATCGAAGAAAATTTGAGTAACGGAAAATTAAAAGCAGTTGTTTCCACTTCATCTTTAGATTTAGGTATTGACTTTAAACCTGTTGATACCGTGATACAAATAGGTTCCGCAAAAGGTGTTGCAAGATTTCTCCAACGAGCCGGACGCAGCGGTCACTCCCCTTTTGAAACATCAAAAATTTATTGTGTTCCTACTCATTCTTTAGAATTGATTGAAGTTGCTGCATTAAAAGAGGCTGTTAAGCAAAATGTCATCGAACCTCGTGAACCGCAGGTTTTGTGTTTTGATGTTTTGGTTCAGTTTTTAATGACTTTAGCGATCGGTGACGGATTTTATCCTGAAGAAACCTATGAAAGGATTAAACAAATTTATACTTTTCAGGAAATCACTGATGATGAATGGAAAAGTATTCTTGACTTTTTGACAATTGGAGGAAGTGCTTTAAAAAGTTATGAAGAATACCACAAAGTTGTCGTGATGGACGATGGTTTGTTTAAAGTGACTTCAAGAAGAATCGCGATGCTCCATCGTATGAATATGGGAGCGATCGTAAGCGATGCGATGTTGAAAGTGAAATTTATTTCGGGCGGATATATCGGAATGGTTGAGGAATATTTTATCTCAAAATTAAAAAAAGAAGAAAAATTTATACTTGCCGGAAGAGTTTTGGAAGTGGCGATGGTAAAAGATATGACGGTATATGTCCGATTGTCAAAAGGAAAAGCTTTGGCGCCAAGTTATTTGGGCGGAAGGCTGCCGTTAAGCTCAAATTTAGGACATTTCTTAAGAGAAAAATTATCTGGAGCTTTAAATCCAAAAGCTTCTGAGAAAGAACTGAAATTTTTACATCCATTATTAATAAATCAGGAAGAACGTTCACATATCCCGAAAGAGGATGAATTTTTGGTTGAATTGATTAAAAACCGTGAAGGCTATCATTTGTTTATGTATCCTTTTGAGGGGCGTTTGGTGCATGAAGTAATGGCTGCCTTGATTGCATACCGAGTTTCAAAACTGGCTCCAATCTCTTTTTCAATGGCGATGAATGATTACGGTTTTGAATTATTCAGTGATAAAGAAATTCCGTTAAATGAAGAAAATTTAAATAAAATTTTAACCCGAGAAAATTTGATGGTTGATGTAATTTCAAGTATTAATTCTGCGGAAATGGCAAGGCGAAAATTTAGAGATATTGCCGTAATTTCAGGAATGGTGATTCAAAATTTTCCGGGACAACAGCGATCAAATAAAGCATTGCAAAGCTCTGCCGGACTGATTTTCAAAGTATTGGAAGATCACGATCCTAATCATTTTTTGGTAAGACAGGCTTATACGGAAGTTTTCAATATGCAGTTGCAGGAACAACGGCTTGTAGAAGCTTTTAAAAGAATTGAAAAATCAAAAATTATCCTGAAATTTGCCAATACTTTTACACCTTTGAGCTTCCCGATTAAGGTTGACAGTTTGCGACAGACTCTTACGAGTGAAAGTCTTGACATGAGAATTCAAAAACTGATCAAGCAATCCGGAAGAAATATAAAAGATTAAAATACCAGAATTTACAAGTGAATATTGTTACAAAAAATATATCTATTCAGAACGAAATTTTTACGATAACCAATCAGCGTGCTTTATTTTGGAAAAAAGAAAAATCGTTGATTTTGTCAGATTTACACATCGGAAAAACCGCTCATTTTCGGAAAAACGGAATTGCTCTTGCCAATCAGATTATGAAGAACGATTTGGAGCGTTTATCGATTTTAATAGAATATTTTCAACCAGAGAAATTCATCGTTGTAGGAGATCTGCTTCATGCCGGAGATAATTCTGATGTCGATGAATTTTGCGCGTGGAGAAATCAATATCCCGATTTACAATTTTATTTAATTGAAGGAAATCATGATAGAATTTCCCAAAAATTAGAATCAAAATTATGTTTAAATTTTAAATCAAAATCTTTAGAAACGGATGATTTTATTTTTATCCATGATTTTGAAAAAGATCAGGACAAATTTCAGATCACCGGACATATTCATCCAGGCTTTGTTATTAATTCTTCTGTGAAAAATATTAAACTGCCTTGTTTTGTGGTGACTGAAAACCAATTACTGCTTCCTGCTTTCAGTGAATTTACGGGATTGGACACGAAAAATCTTCCTAAAAAAGGAAGATTCTATGTTTTTACGGATGCTGAAATTTATGAGATTTAATCTAAAACTTTTCTCATCATCAAATCAGTCTGTTCTTCGTTTCCAAGTTTGAAAATATGTTTGTCAAATTCTACGAAACCATTCTTTTTGTAAAAATTAACTGCTCTCACATTTTCTTCCCAAACGCCCAGCCAAAGATATTTTTTCTTTTCCTGTAAAGCAATTTCCAAAGCTTTGTCATATAAAATCTGACCAACTTTTTTCCCGTGATATTCGCTTTTCACATAAATCCTTTCAATTTCTATGGAATTTTCATCCTGAAGTTCGGTTTGTGATTTCCCGGAATTAACTTTCAGGTAGCCAATCGGATTTTCATCTTCCCAGGCAATAAAAAACTGAGAATCAGGAGTATTTAATTCTTTTATTAATTTTTCTGATGCAAAACTTTCATCCAGATATTTTTGCATTTCATCCTCCGAATTATGTTTTGCAAAAGTCTCGTAAAAGGTTTCTCTTCCTACATTTTGTATGGTTTCCAGATCTTCAGTTGAAGCCTTTTTGATTGTTATTGATGTCATTTTTTTTAATTTACTGTTCTAATTTAATAATAAGATTTTTTATTTCAGCTTCTGAAAGATCTGTTTTTGTTTTTGTATTTACAATTGATTTTAAAGCTAATAGATAAGCCGTTTTCAAAGCAGTTTCTACATTCACATTTTCGTCCGGAATCACTCCTGTATGTTCCCAATTTTTACCTGAAATTGTTGAAGTTATTTTACCATCAGGAATTAGCAACATATATTTATTTTGGATAAAAAAAGGATCAACCGGATTGGCAGCACCACCAGTTTTTTCTCCGATTACTGTCGCCAATTTCCGTTCCTGTAAAAAATAGGCCAAAGCTTCACCTGCAGAAAAAGTGTTACTGCTTGTGAGAAAATAAATACTCTTATTAAGATATTTTTTACCTGAAACTTCTGATTGGGTATTATTTTTAACCGTTTTCCCTGAATTTCGGAAATAGGTTGTATATAATTCGGTTTTCTTATCGAAAAAATAACTGCAAAATAATAAAAGCATTCCGTTGTCTCCGCCTCCATTTTCACGTAAGTCGATGATTAAGGAATTTGTATTGGCGACAAAATTCATCGCAGCTTCTAATGCTTTTTCACTGGATTTTGGTTCTGCAAAACCTTTGTAATTAAGATATCCGATATTTCCGGCAAGCCTTTCTGCTTTTTCAAATCCGAAATTTTCCAGGCTGTTATGAAAATTGTTTAATTTCTCATTTTCTTTCTCATTTATTTTTTTTTCAGGAGTATAATTTTCGAGATATTTTACGAAAAAATGTTTGTCTTTTGTAACGTTTCTTAATTTTTGCGTTAAATTTTCTGCAAAATCTTTTTCATTTAATGAATTAAAATTTTCGGATGCTCCTTCATTCTGAAATAAAGAATCTACACTTTTAAAAACTTTTTCATCAATATAATTTTGCTTGATTTTTTCTGAAATTTCCGCGAGAACTGTTGATTTGTCGCTTTGTCCAAACATTGATGAACACAATACTATTGAAATCAGAAGAGATGTTTTTTTCATTGAAACAGCATTTATTTTAAGCAAAATTATTCCAATACCGACTGTAAAAATTGTAAAAATGGAAACTCAGATAAAAAACCAGATATTTTTCTGTTCTGTATTTACATTTTCGAAAAACTTTCTGGGCTGAATCTTAGTCAGGTCTTTAAAATCTTTAATGAAATGTGACTGATCATAAAAAAGATTTTCATAGGAAAGTTCGGTTAAATTTTTCACGCTTTTATTCTGAATCACCGAATTTCTGAAACGCTGAATTTTCCTGAACTCTGAAGCCGGTTTTCCCAGATATTTTGTGCAGATTTTATTTAAATATTGTCTTGTTATTTGATTTTTCTGAGCAATTTCTTCAATACTAAATTCAGATTCGAAAGCATTGACGATTGCTTCTATTTTACTTAATTTTTTTTCATTGAATTTTGAAATCCAGTAATTTTCAAGCTTTTCAATTTGTGTTTTTCTTTCAGTTTCATTCAGAATAATTTTCATTAAATCCTTAAAATCAGAGGAAATAATTTCATCATGCAAAAATTTACATTCATTTGACTCGAAAAAATGATAGATTCCTAACGGTCTAAAGTAAACAGTAACTTCATTAATGAGCTGTTTATAATAAATTTCAACAGGAGAATTACAGCGTGAAACAAAATCAATAAAAATATTTTCTTCCGAAGACTGACTAATTTCTACCATGTTTTGATCCTGAAAAAACGTAACATTCTGACATGCGGAAATAATAAAATAGTTATCAGGAAATGTAAGATAATTCAGACTTTCATTAGATTCATCCTTCGTCATAAAATAATATCCTTCAATATATTTTTTAAGAACAGGATGATTAGGTTTATAGAAATTAACTTTCATTTTAAAATAAATTTTTCTTAAAAAACGCTTGAAAAAGAGAAAAGTAGTCACAAAAATAAAATCCGAAGAAATTCTTCAGATTTTAAATTGATGAAAATAAAATTTTGTCAAAAGCTTCGGAAGCCAAATGAACCTGAACCGTCCAATCATCTGCTGCTTCGCTTCCTGCATCATCTGAAATGTATTTTAAACATAAGAACGGAATATTTTCTTTCATTGCAATCAAAGCTAAAGGATAAGCTTCCATATCGACAATGTTGTAGACCGTTTCAGAATGATTCATTTCAAAACTGTCACCGCTTCCGCAAATGCCTTCAGGAAGACCATTTTTCTTTAAACCATACTCTAAAACAGGCGGAACTCCGGAAAGTGGAGTTTCGTACAATTGAAATCCCAAACCTCTCACATCCATATCTCTCTGGATGAATTTTGTACAGCAAACTACATCTCCTTTATGAAAATTTTTACTACCTGCAGAACCTAGATTTACGATTAATTTTGGTTTTGTCCGATGAATTTCTTTGGTTAATTCCATTGCGGCATTTACTTTTCCTATACCTGTAATTAGTTTGTTTTTATTATTAAAAACCTTTCCCGCTTCCGAATCCAAAGCAAAAACGAAAAGGGTTTCTTCAATAGAAAATTGATGTTCGTCGTTTATTTTAATCATGAGAAAAACTGAATATTAAATTCTCTTCAAAAATAGAGAATTGTGCGTAATAATTGAAGTTTAAAAACGATTAAAACGAAAAGTAAAAAATCCTCAAATTTTGAGGATCTCATTTATTTTATAAAGTTTAGATTAAATGCTGCAACCATCTGTATCACAGGAATTTTCGCCGTTTGAAAGGTTCTTTAAAGGAGAAACGGTTTCATCATAGGTTTGTTGAAGGGCATTTGCAAAAAGTTCAACAGGCTGCGCTCCGGAAACGGCATATTTTCCATTCAGAATGAAAAAAGGAACTCCGGTAACCCCGTTATTTCGGGCTTCAAGAATATCCTGATTTACTTCATTATCAAACTCTTCCGAAGTCAAAACATTTTTGGCCTCCTCTTTATCAATGCCTAAAGAATCAGCAAGAGAAATCAAAGTCTCAAGATCTCCAACGTTCTTTCCATCAATGAAATGAGCAACAAAAAGCGCTTCTTCCATTTCGTTTGCTTTGTTATATTTTTTAGCTAGATGCAACAGTTTATGGGCAGAAAAAGTGTTGGTAATTAATGCTTTTTCGAAATTAAAATCAATTCCTGCACCTTTTCCCATTTGTGAAACCTGTCCGATCATCTGTTGAGCCTGAGTTTCAGGAAGTCCTTTCTTTTCCCTTAAATATTCAAAAGTATTTTTTGCTTCTTTCGGATCTAAAGTCGGGTCAAGCTGAAAACTTTTCCACTCTACTTCTATTTCATCTTTGAAAGGCAGTTTTTCCAAAGCCTGTTCAAAATTATTCTTTCCTATATAACAAAACGGACACATCACATCCGACCAGATTTCTATTTTCATTTTAATTTATTTTAAACTTTACTGAAGTTTTTCTGAGTTTGTAATGCAAAAGTACTTATTTAAGATGAAGCATTAATTAAGATTTTATCGGTTTTAACGATGATTTGAATCGAAAAAAAACGTTTTACAGATTTAAAAATAATAAAGAACTTTGCAGTATGAAAATTATACCATTAAAAGAAGGAATTTTTTCTACAAACAAGACCAAAGACTTTACTTTATTAACAAAAGAAAATTTTGATACCGTTAAAGGAATTAAAATGTCTGTCACTCCTTTTTTAATTGTTACAGAAAAGGATATTATTCTTTTGGACGCAGGGATCGGATGGAAAAATGAGAACGGGAAAACGATGATTTCTGAAATTCTTGAAAAGGAAAATATTCACCCTAATCAAATAACTAAAGTATTGCTTTCACATCTTCACAAAGATCATATAGAAACCACAATAACACGTACCGAAAACGGTTTTGAAGCTACTTTTCCGAATGCGGAAATTTATATTCAAAAGCGTGAGCTGGGTTTTGCAATGGAAAATCAGGGAAATTATTCTTTCGATTTTGACACACTGGAAAAACTGATCGAACTGGATAATATTGTCTGGATGGATGATGATAAAGGAAATATTACCGATGAGATTTTATATGAAGTAGTTGGCGGACACACTCCTTTTATGCAGGTTTTCTGGATTAAAGAAAATAATGAAACTGTTTTTTACGGAGCCGATGATCTTCCGCAGGAACAGTATTTAAAATATCATTTAGCTTATAAAAGTGATTTTGATGGCAGAAAAGCTATGGAATTAAGGATAAAATGGCAAAAGGAAGCCATTGAAAACCATTGGAAAGTATTGCTGTACCACGATCTCGACAAAGCTGTTTTAGAATTATAAACGTAAAAAAATGGTTTAAATATCATTAAACCATTTATAAATATCGACATCCGAAGCAATATTCAGTTTTTTTCTAAGCCTGTTCTTTCTATTCTGAATAGCTTTGGGAGTTACAAACGTGTATGTTGCAATTTCTTTTGTAGTTAAATTAAGTTTTAAATAAATACAAAAAATCAGTTCAGAATTTTTAAGATTCGGCTGGATTGCAGACAATTTGCTAAAAAAATCCGGATCAACTAATCTGAATTTGTTCAACAGACGAGGAGAATTTTCTTTTGCTAATGTTAAAATTTCGTCTTGTACAAAAATCTTTTGATTTAAATCTTCTAAATTGAATTCAGTTTTTTCGTTTCTCATAGTTTTTTTCTCATCTCTACTAATTTCTGTTGCCCTCTGATAAGCTCCAGTATTATATCTCTCTTCACACTTTACTTCAATTGGAGGGTTTTTATAAACGCTGTTTTTTTGAAGCTTACTTTTATGTAATATTTTATCATTTTGAAAACATCTAACTAATTACTTTTTTATTGTTTTTGGATTTAAGATTAAAAAATTCCCACAAAAACAGGTGATAATTATTTTAGGTAAAGACAAAGAAAGAAAAAATGATTAAAATTTTCCTGAATTGGAATACCACATACATACCACGTTAATTCTTTGGGAATGATTTTTTTATTTTAAATCTAAACTTTTAGATATTTCCGTTATTAGAGGTCAAAACTAGATTTTTTTTGCTTATTTTTTTATGATCGTAATCAATAGAATCAAGAAAAATGAATTATTTCTGAATAAAAAAATTATTTGATATTTAGATATACCAAAAAACCACAGCTATGGTTGATCTTTTATAAATGGAAAGTTTGTAGTAAATTTATTTGTCAAGCTGTTTCTGAAATTCTTCAACATATCTTGCTAAATGAATGCCGTCTGCCAAACCGTGATGGGCTTCAATAGAAACCGGAAGGTATTTTTTACCTTCACGAATACTAAATTTCCCGAATGTGATTTTCGGAATACATTCTTTAGGATCAAAATTTGTCGGATGTAGCAAAGCGCTAAATGAATTCCAGGGAATCGTCGTATGTCTTATATGGTTGATCGGCAAAACGTCATTGCTTATTCCCAACCCTGTTGAATTCTGCACCGATTTTATTTCTTTTTGCAATTCTTCATTAAAAGTTTCAAAATTTTCGGAATAATGGAAAAATGAAAAACCAAATGTTCCATCAGGTCTTGCAATTGTACCTCCAACGTGTACTTCATCATACAAAATCACTTTTCCATCAACAATTCTGAGCTTTAATTCGTCAACTTTATTGATGGCAACCATTGATTTATATAGATAAACAGCATAGAAAGATTTACCCTCTTCTTTAGCTTTATCATAAGCTTTTGTACAGTCTACTTCTGTTGTAAACCCGAAAAACGGACTTTTCATCTTTGAAAAAAATTCAAAATGCTCCTTTCTGTTCCAGTTTTCAATATCTATTACCTTCATTTATTTATTTTTTACAAATTTCCGTAAGATTTACTGATTTTAAAAATTGCAGCAAAGAAATTTAATCATAAAGCGTGTTGAAATTTATAATCAGAAGGATTGATTTTCATCTGTTTTTTGAAATAATTAGTCAAATGACTTTCATCCGTAAAACCAAATTCAAAAGCGATTTGCTTCATTGTCATTTGTCCGGACTGAATTCTTCTTTCAATCAATTTTAACTTATAATCGGTAATATATTTTCGATAAGAAACATCGAAATTCCGCTTAAAATAAGAACTGAAATAAGTTTTTGAAATATTAAAATGTTCCGAAACAGTCTGTATTCTGATTTTTTCGGGACTATAAATATTTTGGTGAATATAAGTAATCAAATCGTCCTTTTTTGGACTGCCGTTGTCTATTCTGAGATTCATTTTCACCGAAGCTTCACGAATCAACCCAAAAATCGACAAAATCTGGAAAAATACAATAGGCGAATCTGAAATTTTATGAAACTGATCGTAATCAAAAATATTTTCGACAGTCTTTCTGAGGATTGTTTTGCAGGGCTCATCAAAGATCAGTTTTTCTTCTTTAAGTTGAGAATTCCGCATGATATCTGTAGGTGAAGCGGTAATCAGATTATCAGGAACAAGATGTTTATTGTTTTCAAAATACCCATCATTGAATTTAATAAAACAGAATTTGGTTGATTTTTTGATGTCGAAAAAATGTTCATCATCAGGAGAAATCAGAAATAAATCTCCTGATTTATACGGAATAATAATTTTATTGATGAGATGATTTCCCAAACCTTTGAAAATATAAACCAACTCATAATAAGTATGGCTATGTCTTGGAAAAGGATATACCACTGCTTCAAAAGTATCAACTTCTAAAAGTTCAAACTGTTTTCGTTTCATGTAATAAAATTACAATTTGTTAAATGATTTCTACAACCTTAAAATGGATTTTTTTGACAAAATTTGTAGAAGTCTTAAGAATTTCATTAAAATAATTTTAAGATTAAATTATTCTCATTCTTAAAAAATATCATTAAAAAAATATGGAATACAGAAAATTAGGAAACAGCGAACTGGAAATTTCAGCAATTACCTTTGGAGCTTGGGCTGCAGGAGGCTGGATGTGGGGAAGCACAGATAGAAATGAAGCCGTTGAAGCGATAAAAGCTTCTTATGATGTTGGAGTAACTTCAATCGACACCGCTCCGATTTACGGGCAGGGAACAAGCGAGGAAATTGTAGGTGAAGCCATCAAAGGCATTTCCCGTGACAAAGTTCAGATTCTGACGAAATTCGGAATGCGCTGGGATCTTGCAAAAGGTGATTTCGGCTTTAACAGCTTTAAAAATAATGGTGACGCAATTGATATTTACAAATATGCGGGTAAAGACAGCATTATCTACGAATGTGAGCAAAGTTTAAAGAGATTAGGAACAGATTTTATCGATTTGTATCAAATTCACTGGCCGGATTCTACGACTCCGATTGATGAAACTTTTGAGGCTGTTTTAAGGTTGATCGAACAAGGAAAAGTACGTTTTGCCGGAGTTTGCAACTATAATGTTCAACAAATGGCAGAAGCGGAAAAGACTTTGAATTTAGTTTCAAATCAAATCCCTTTCAGTATGGTGAATCGAGGAATTGAGGAAGAAACGGTTCCTTACTGCATCGAAAATAATAAATCAATTTTAGCATACAGCCCATTGGAAAGAGGTTTGTTAACCGGAAAAATATACAATGGGTATAAATTTCAGGAAGGTGATCACCGGGCAGGTCACAAACATTTTCAACCTGATTTTATTGAAAAAACAAATCAGCTTTTAGATAAAATTAAACCGATTGCAGAACAGCACAATGCTACTTTGGGACAATTGGTTCTCCGTTGGACAATCGAGAGACCTGGAATTACCATTGCTTTGGCAGGAGCGAGAAATGCAGATCAGGCGGTACAAAATGCAAAAGCAATTGAGATCAACTTGAGCAAAGAAGAATTAGCTGCAATTGACGAGCTTGTAAATAATTTTTAAATATTTTGTGAATGGTTGATTTTAAATTGATCATTCACAATTCATTTTAAACAATGGAAAAAAGAAGCAACAAATATCATCTCGAACTGAAAGAATTATCTTTAAAAGACGGTTCTGGCGGTACAAAAACACTAGAATTTGATTTTGAAAATCATGACGATATATTTCAGATTCTTGATGTAATTAAATCTAAAAATATTTTTAGTAATGAACAGACAGCGCGGGAATTCGCTTTAGGTTTGAAACTCTTCACAGAAGTCATGCTTAAAAACAAACAGCATCATTTGTTTGAAGAATTGAGACCTTCAATCATGGAATTTATGAAAAAACTGAAAAGCCAGTAAATACCAATTAAAAAAACATCAATTAATAATAAGAAATATGGAATATAGATTTTTAGGTAAATCAGGATTACAAGTTCCTGTTCTAAGTTTCGGAACTGCCACTTTTGGCGGCGAAGGTGATTTCTTCAAAGCTTGGGGAAGCACACAGGCAGATGAAGCAAAAAAACTGATTAATATCTGTTTGGATGCAGGAGTCAATTTATTTGATACTGCGGATATTTATTCTGATGGAAAATCCGAAGAAGTTTTAGGAAAAGCTATTGAAGGAATTTCCCGCGATCAACTTATTTTATCTACTAAAAGTACCTTTACTTTTGGTAAAAATCCATTGAATCAGGGTTCTTCCAGAACACATATTTTAAAACAGATTGAAGGAAGTTTAAAACGTTTAGGAACAGATTATATCGATATTTATCACATGCACGGATTCGATGGAAATACGCCTGTTGAAGAAACATTGAAAGTTTTGGACGATCTAGTCACAAGCGGAAAAGTGCGTTATATTGCGGCTTCTAATTTTTCAGGCTGGAATTTAATGAAATCTATCGGTGTTTCGGAAAAATATGGCTGGAGCAAATATATCGCTCATCAGGTTTACTATTCTTTAGCAAACCGCGAATACGAATGGGAATTAATGCCTCTCGGATTAGATCAAAATGTAGGAGCTATTGTATGGTCTCCCCTTTCATCAGGACGTTTGAGCGGAAAATACGGAAGAAATAAGCCTATTCCGAAGGAAAGCAGAATTGCACAAGGCGGAAGCCCGGTTCCGGAGGCTGTTGTTCAGGAAGAAATATTTTACAACACGATTGATGCGTTAGAAGAAATTGCTGAAGAAGTGGGTAAAAACGTCGCTCAGGTTGCTTTAAACTGGCTTTTGCAGCGTCCTACGGTTTCCAGTATCATTATTGGAGCAAGAAATGAGGAACAATTAAAGCAAAATCTTGAAGCTGTTGGCTGGAACTTAACTCGTGAACAGATTGAAAAATTGGATAAGGCAAGTGAAGTTCCTCCGATTTATCCTTATTGGCATCAATGGCAGAATAAAAGTCTGAATCCTACTCCTGATTTTTACAGTCACATAAAATAAATTTCTTTAATTGATTTCATTAAAAACAATACAATGGCTCAAGAAAAAATAGGGTTCATCGGATTGGGAAACATGGGATATCCGATGGCAAAAAACTTAGAAAAAGCAGGATTTCCCCTTTCCGTGTACAACAGAACGATTGAAAAAGCTGAAGATTTTAAAGAAAAATCTACCGTTTATCAAAATATCTCGGACTTAGTGAAAAATTCCGATATTATTTTCACGATGTTAACAAACGATGAAGCTGTAAAGATTGTCTACGAAAAAGTTTTAACATTAAATATTTCAGGAAAATTATTCATCGATATGAGTACAATTTCTCCTGAAGTGAGTAATGAAATTTCGAAGGCTGTTAAAATAAAAGAAGGCTCGTTTATCGACGCTCCGGTTGCAGGAAGCACAAAACCAGCTGCAGACGGAACTTTAATCATCATGGTTGGAGGTGAAGAAAAAGATTTGGAAAAGGCTCTTCCCTATTTTGAAAAATTAGGAAAACAGGTGAAGCATTTAGGCGAAAACGGAAAAGGACTTGCTGCGAAATTATCGGTTAATTATTTTATTTCAGCAATTTATCAAGGATTGGCAGAAACTATTTTGCTGTCTGACAAATTAGGAATTGAGCGAAAAGATATCCTCGAAATCATTAACGAAAGTGCAAGCGGAAGCGGTGCCACAAAAGTTAAAACTCCTGTATTGATTAATGATAATTATGAGGCCGCCTTTGCTTTAGATTTGATGTTGAAAGATATTTTGCTGGCAAAAAATGCAGGTGCCGATTTTCCTTTGTCAAAAACTCTGATTGAAACCTACCAAGCCGCTCATGATGCAGGCTTTGGAAAAGATGATGTGATCGGAATTATTAACTATCTTAAAAAATAAACGGCAAATTTATGATTTCGTGATTTTGCCGTTTTCTTAAAAAAATTCACCATGAAAAACTTCAAAACTGCTTTTTTCTTTTTAAGACTTCCCGTTGCAGTTTCATTATTGGGACACGGATTCGTTAGGATTCCAAAACTGGCAACATTCAGTGAATGGATGGTTAGTACGATGGAAAAATCAATGATTCCTGCGGCTTTGATTGTTCCGTTCAGTTATATTTTACCACTTGCAGAAGCTGTTATCGGGATTTTGTTATTAATTAATTTTAAAACAAAGCAGACTTTATATGCTGCTTTGGTATTAATGAGTATTTTGATTTTTGGAAGTTGTTCTATTGAAAACTGGTCGGCAATTGAAGCGCAATTATTGCATTCCTTTTATCTTTTTGGATTGTTTTGGTTTTATGAAAAATGTAAACCGGAAAATAGTAAATAAAAAATATTTTTTATTTTAATCATAATGAAATTATACTTCGAAATTTCAAAAAATAAAGAATTATTTTAGTTAAAATAGTAATTTTGAACAAATATTTTTTTTAATGTTTAAAGTTCTCCTTTCCCATATTCAGAATAAAGTCGATTTAAGTAAAGAAGAAAAAATTGAATTACAGTCATTTTTCGTATTTAAAAAACTGCGAAAAAAGCAGTATCTATTGCAGGAAGGTGATATGTGTAAACATATTTCTTTTGTAAGAAAAGGTTTGTTAAAATCCTATTTTTTAGATGAAAAAGGTGGTGAACATATCAATATGTTTGCTTTTGAAGGCTGGTGGATTTCGGATTTTAACAGTTTTATTAATCAGGAAAAAGCGGTTTTAAATATTGATGCAATTGAAGAAACAGAGCTGCTAATGATCACCCGCGATGATTATGAAAAACTGATGTTGGAAATTCCTGCTATGGAAAGATATTTCAGAATTTTATATCAAAATAGTCTGGTGACAAAAGATTACAGATTAATCGTTTCCAGTGGCTTTACTGCGGAAGAAAAATATACTCAATTAATGAAAAATAATCCGGAAATTATTAAAAGGGTTCCTCATAATTTAATTGCGTCCTATCTTGGTTTGGCTCCCGAAACGGTCAGTAGAATCCGTAAAAAGATTTCTTTTAAATAAAACTTGATTCAGATCAACAAAAAGCTGTGATTCAGGTCAAGTATTTCGATAGATTCTGTCCATAATTTTGTAAAATAAATTTTTATATTTTATGGGAAATAAAAATATTGCACTGGTAGTCGGTACTACCGGAATTACGGGAAGTAATCTTGCACAGGAGCTTATTTTACAAGGTTTTACAACTTACGGATTGTCAAGAACTTCTAATAATACTATTGAGAATTTAGTTCATGTTAAAGCAGACTTATTAGATATTCAGAATCTGGAAAAAGCTTTAGAAAATATCTCTCCTACTCATGTTTATTTCACAACGTGGATGCGGAATGATACTGAAGAAGAAAATATCCGTGTTAACAGCGCATTAGTAAGAAATCTTCTGGAAGTTTTATCTCCAAAAAAATCTATAAAACATGTGGCATTAGTAACAGGACTGAAACATTATTTAGGACCTTTTGAAGCCTATGCAAAAGAAGGAAAACTACCCGAAACGCCAGTAAGAGAGGAACATCCGAGACTTCCTCTTCCCAATTTTTATTATGCTCAGGAAGATGAAGTATATAAAGCTTCTGAAAGAGATGGTTTTGCATGGAGTGTTCACAGACCGCATACTGTGGTTGGTTATGCTGTTGGAAATCTAATGAATATAGCTTCGACCTTAGCGGTTTACGCCAGTATTTGCAAAGAAACGGGTCGAAAGTTTATCTGGCCGGGATCTTCCGAACAATGGAACGGAATTTCTGATGTGACGGATGCCAGAATCTTAGCGAAACAACTAGTTTGGGCGTCAACAACAGAATCTGCAAAAAATAGGGCTTTCAATATTGCAAATGGAGATGTTTTCCGTTGGAAATGGCTTTGGAAAAGACTGGCTGATTGGTTCCAAATTGAAGCTGTCGGTTTTGACAATGAAATCAAACCACTCGAAAAAGAAATGGAAAACGATCAGGAAATATGGAGACAAATCGCACAAAAATATGGTTTAAAAGAAGAAAATTTAACCAGATTATCCTCCGCCTGGCATACAGATCTTGACTTGGGAAGACCTCTTGAAGTAATGTGTGATATGACTAACAGCCGAAATTTAGGCTTCAATGAATATCAGAATACAGAAAGATCATTCATAGATGTTTTTGAAAAATTAAAGGCAGAAAAAATTATTCCTTAAGCTTTAATTTGATAAAGAGTTGTTTCATAACAGCTCTTTTTTTGTTATATAAAAAATCGTTTCTTTGTAAAAAAGACCAAGTGGTATTATTATGAAAAAATCGGAAGCAACCCGCTTAAATATTCTTCAAAAAGCATTTGAATTAATTTATACCAACGGCTATCAAACGACCAGTGTTGATGAGATTATTGCGACTACTCAGGTAACGAAAGGCGCATTCTATTATCATTTTAAAACTAAGGACGAAATGGGTTTGGCAATCATCAACGAACTCATGATTCCCAACTTCAAAAATACTTTCATTGAACCATTTCAAGGTGTTGTAAATCCGCTGGATGCAATTTATGATTTAATGCATTATTTGTTGATTGAGAATGAAACATTAAAGGTTGAATATGGCTGTCCCGCTTCCAATTTTACTCAGGAAATGGCCCCCTGGAATATTGATTTTACCAAGGCTTTGAACGAACTTACTAGGCAATGGGAACAGACAATGATCGATGCCATTGAAAAAGCAAAAGAAAATGGGAAAATTAAAGCCGATGTTAATGCCAAAGAAATTGCCGTTTTTGTGATGTCGGGCTATTGGGGAGTAAGAAATTTGGGTAAATTAGAAAATTCTAAATCCGTGTATCTTGTTTATTTAAAAGGACTTAAGGCTTATTTTGATTCAGTGTAATATTTTTTTATTAAAAAACATACTAATTAGTATGTTTTTATTATATCTTTGTCAAATTATTAAAAATTGATAAATGTATCAGACACTTACCTTTCTGCATTCCACTTTTCGGTGGTTGGTATTATTAAGTTTAATTTATGCTATTTTCACGGCTTACAAAGGTTATTTTTCAAATAAAGAATTTTCAAAAAAGGACAATTCTGTAAGACATTGGACAGCAACAATTGCTCACATTCAATTGGTTCTGGGAATCACTTTATACTCTCAAAGCCCTATCATCAAATACTTTTGGACTCATTTCAGTGAAGCGAAAGAATCATTCGATCTTTTATTTTTCGGATTGATTCACATTTTTCTGATGCTGTTTTCAATTATTTTAATAACGATTGGCTCGGCAATTTCAAAAAGAAAACCGACTGATAAAGAGAAATTTAAAACAATGCTGATTTATTTTACGATTGCTTTACTCATTATTTTCATCGCCATTCCGTGGCCCTTTTCTCCTCTTGCTAACAGACCTTATTTCAGATAATTATGATTGATTTATTTAAAACTAAAATCGGACGGTTAAGAATTATTGCGATCCTTGAAGGAATTTCATTATTAACTTTAGTATTTGTCGCAGTTCCAATGAAATATGGATTTGATAATCCCGCTTTTGTAAAGATGATGGGACCGATTCACGGTTCATTATTTCTGCTTTTTTTATTTAATACGTTAAGCGTTGGTATCGAACAAAACTGGAAGTTTAAAGAAATAACCTGGAAAGTACTTTTAGCGTGTATTATTCCGTTTGGAACATTTTATATTGATAAAAAAATATTAAGCAAACTATGAAAAATGCGTTGATTTTTTGCGGAATTATTTTACTGATTTACCTTGTTTATCGAGTGTATAAATACCAAACTTTAGATGATGGTTTGGATAAATTAATTAAGAATGGAGCTGTCATTCTGGATGTAAGAACCGAAAAAGAATACGAAAGCGGACATATTGCTGGATCAAAGAATATTTCGTTGGGAACAATCCGGGAAAGATATGTAGAACTTGATCCGAATAAAACGTATATCACGGTTTGTTCGCATGGTTTAAGAAGTGTAAAAGTCGAGCATATTTTAAAAGAAAAAGGTTTTAAAAATGTTCATAACGGCGGAGCTTGGAGTGATTTGAAAGAAAGTTTTAACTTAAAATAAAAATTTCGGAAGAGAAGATTATCCCCTTCCGAAATTACTATAAAAACAAGAAATTATTTGATTAATTTTTAATCACTTTAAAATCTTTGAAATAACCGATGGTACCAATATCAACCCAAAGTCCGATACTTCCCGATTTCAGGTTGCCTTTTCGTTCACTCACAATAAATGAAGGGTGTTTTTGATTATTCACATACAAAACAGCTTTCCCGTTTTTCAGTTCGATTCGTAATGTGATCCATTCATTCAAACCAGTATCGGCATACGTTTCATACTGCCCTTTGAATTCCGGCTTTCTTAATTTTTCAAACTTAAAATCAGGATAAGCGTAATATTGCACACTGTGATTTCTTCCGAATTGACTGTCTGATCTTGCAGCTTTCGGTCTCAGATAAATCGATTCGAAAGCAGAGTTATCTTTATTAATATTAAAAGCAAGACCTATAAAACCCTGTGCAAATTCAAAAGGTGAAGGATTCTGAATCTGGCTATAGATTTTTACCTCAATGATTCCGTTTTCAATTTCTGTTTTGGTCAATTTCACAAAAGTTGGTTCATCAACCGTATTTTCCAGATGATTGACATCGAAAGATATTTTGTTTAGATCTCTTTCTAATTGCAAAACTTTTTCACCTTTAAAATCAATGACAGAAGCCTTTACATTAGAAATTTCAAATTCTTTGTTTTCGAATCGTATAGATTGCGCAGAAACAGCTGTAGTCGACATGATGGTAATTATTAATGATAAAATTGTATAATTAAACATTAAATTTTCCCTTTTGCTTCCGACAATGTAACCGTTTTACCCAACGCACCGAATTCATGGAGATCTCCAAAAACTTCAATTCTAACAGATTGATCGATTCCTCCGATTTTTAAAGGCTCAAAACCATTATTCTTAATTAAATTTTCAGCTTCAGCATCAATACTCTCATCATCTGAAGCATAAAATAAAACTGTTTTTTCAGGATTTTGATAAGCAGATTCTGTTATGGATGAAGCTCCTAAAGTTCCTAATGCTTTAACCAATTTTGCATTTTCAGGTAAAAATTTACGGTTAATTTCTCCTGCAGATTCATTTTCTCCAATAATTTTTTTGAAACCTCCATTTTCGTCCATAGCAATCGGATTGGAAGGATCAACAATAATTTTTCCTTCTAAATCTTTAGAATATTCCTTTAAAAACCCTTCAATCGCTCCAAATGGAATTGCCAATACGATAATCCGGGCATTTTTCACTGCGCTTGCAATATCACTCGGAAGAACATTATTTCCCCATTTTACAGATAATTCTTTTGCTTTTTCAAGATTTCTGTCGGCAACGATAAACTGATTTTCAGATTTTGCAAGATTTCCCGCAACTGCCTGTCCGATATTTCCTAAACCGATTACGGCTACTTTTGATGTTGTTGTCATTACTATTTATTTTTAAAATTTATAATGCAAATTTCCATCGAAAAGGAGGCTTTTTCCAATGAACTGAATTAAGAAATGGTCTTAATGTAGATTAAGATTTTGTTTTAATGATTTTACTTTTAAGCTTACTGAGAAATTCGGGAGTGATTCCTAAAAACGAGGCAATCTGCGTTTGCGGAAGCCGGTTGGAAAGATGAGAATACGTTTCCATAAAAGAAAGATAACGCTCTTCAGCAGTCGAACTGATGTTTTGTAAAAGACGATTTTGAAGCGTAACAAAGCTGTTTTCAATTAAAACCCTGAAAATCCTGTCGAATTTCGGAGCGGAAGTATACAATTTGATTAAATTTTCATAGCTGATCTGAAGAACCATTGTGTCTTCCAGTGCATCGATGCTCAAGTCTGATGATTTTTTCTGATGAAAGCTTCCAATATCGACCATCCACCAGTTTTCTGAAGCAAATTGGATGATGTGGGTATTTCCTTTTTCATCAACTTTATACATTCTCAGACAACCCCGAACCACAAAATTGAATTGATTACAAATATCATTTTCCTGTAATACATATTGCTTTTTTCGATATAGTCTTGATTTGAAAAGTTCTCTCACCAATTGAGATTCTTCATTATTTAAAGGGATTAGCGAATTAAAATAATTAATCAAAGGCTCTGTGGAAGGCTGTATCGGTTTTTCCTGCATGGTGAAATTTCTGATACAAATGTAATTAATATTAAAAAAATAAACCGTCCCAAATTTGAGACGGCTTACTTTTATAAAAATCTAACTAAGTTTTGATATGAGTTGAAACTGACTATTTCAAATATTTCTGTTTTAAAACCGCAATTTCTCTCGGCCCGATTCCCATTTCAATCTGGAAGAAGTTTTCTACGCTTCCATATTTTTTATTGATGGCTGCAAAGAAATTTCTAATCAGTTCTGGTCTTAATTCCATTTGCTGTTTGATTTCCGCTTCACTCATTCCCGTCATTTTTGTAAGCCCGGAATACATTTGATTCATCGTTGGATTTTTTGCTAAATAAAAGTTAGAAGCAACATAATCACTTTCAATAACATCTTGCGGAACTCCCAGAATTTTCAGGAATAATGCCGATGCCATTCCCGTTCTGTCGCGCCCTCCTGTGCAGTGAAATAACAGGGCTTCATCGGGCTTTAAAGTCAATAACTGAACAAATAAACTTCTGTATCTTTCTCCGAAATACGGCAATCCGCCTTCGCCGTACATATCGAATAAAAAATTTTTGTCTTTCAGGAATTTAGCCATATCCTGAGCCGTCGGAAGGTTGTTGCTTCCAGCCGGACAAAGAATGTAACTTGTATTTTCCGGAAGTCTGTCCTGTGCTTTTTTAGCCTCTTCAATCCCTCTGAAATCTACCACCGTTACGATTTTTTTATCCTTAAAAGTCTGTAAATCTTTATCAGATAATTTATTAATGGCGTCACTTCGGTATACTTTTCCTAGCACAACTTCTTTTCCGTCAGTCGTTTTGTAACCTCCTGTATCTCTAAAATTATAGGCTCCTTCCATTTTTACAACTCTTCGAAGACTGTCTTTAATCTGTGCATTTGTTGTCGCTCCACAAGCAACGATTGCTAATGTTAATACTATTTTTTTCATAGATAAAATTTTAAAATATTTGCCAACGAACTCCCAGTTGTCCTCTGCTTCCATACCATTCGTTCGACGTTACTCTTTTTTTATTGTCGCCCATATAAAGCCTTAAATTCTCGTTGCTTAGGTTATTTAATTCAACAAATAATTTCACTTTCTTGCTGATGTCATAACTTGCAGAAAAATCGATCGTAAAGTTTTTATCAGACCAGATATAATAATTCGGACCTAGATTTTGATTGATGGTTTCAACAGACTTCCCCCTGTAATTCCCTGCAAGACGGATCATTACTTTATTGCTTTCATAATAAAGAATCGCATTGAAAAGGTTTTTAGACTGATTCGGAAGCGTTGTTTTATCGAAATACTGAACTCCATTTGTCGTTCTCGGAACTTCAACACTCGAATCGATGAATGTATAATTAAATTCAACCCCGAAACCGTTCCAGAATCCCGGTAAAAAATCAAGACGTTTGTTGATTCCCACTTCCAATCCCAACAAATTGGAATCCTGAAGGTTTTTCGCCTGAGTTACCATATAATCGGTACCGTTAAGGTTCATAATAGAGGTGTCTGAAAATACAATGTCTGAGATTTTTTTGTAAAAGACACCTCCTGAAAGAATACCGATATTGTTAAAGTAATATTCACCCATCAAATCAAAATTATGACTGAAGGTCGGCTGTAAATCCGGATTTCCTCTTGTAATTTTGTTAGGACTTGAAGTATTGTCAATGCTCGATCCCGGAGACATATCTCCGAAATTCGGTCTGATGAACGATCTTGTATAAGCAAACCTTACACTAGCTTTTGGTGAAAAATTATAACGCAAATGAAGCATCGGAAGAAAAGCATTATAGTTGCTTTCCACAATTGATTCACTGATTACCGTTGTGCCGGGAGTTCCTGATTTGGTTGCTTTAGCTCCGTTTAAAGTTAATCTTGTGGTTTCATTTCTAAAACCTCCGACGATTTTAAACTTATCGCTTGCTTTGATTTCAGCCATTGCGTACGCTGCAAAAACATTTTCTTCGCCTGTGTAAACGCTTGTTGCATTGGTTTCTGCATTTGAAAAATCTTTAAAACCATTCTGCTGCAAAAATTCAGGAGAATACATCTGGAAAAGCTGATCTTTTGTAGGTGGATTCATGATGTATTGACTATAATCTCCGTTCATTCCGTTGAGAAAAGTGGTTCCTTTTGGAGCTTCAGTTGTTGTTAATTGAGACAGCGTCAGCAAAGCCGGAGAATTCGGAATTCCTAAAGATGCATTCGGAAGGAAAACCGCGGTATATCCATAAGTACTGTTTCTGTCTTTTTCACGGTATTTTGCTCCTATTTTTAATGTAATACTGGAATTTATATCATATTTTAAATTTACCCTGCCGATTTTATCTCTTTCATTATTATCCAATTTGGAAATGACCAATTGAGAAAGCAATAATTTATTGGCGCTCATCACTTCATTCGGATTAGCCGCATCAGAGCTGTAATCATGATACTCACCTCCTATTCCTTCTGGTGAATCAAATCCCCAATATCGTTTTCCGTCACTTGATAAATTAGCAAATCCACCAGTAATTTTTTGTCTGAAAGTAGCAATCGGAAGACCTTTAATATCATTTGTCGGCGGAGTATCAAGGAAATATTTTGCCTGATAGTCACTTACCATCCAGTCGATGTTTAATTTTGAAGAAATGCTGTGTTCGCCGCCCAATTCCATTCCATATAATTCCGTTTGATAGTGAGAATATCTGAAATTGTACTGATAACGGCTGTTTGTATAATCTACATAAGATTCATAAACCGGACGAATATCATCAAACTTATTAAACATTCCACGGAAATAAATTTTATTATTTGCATTAAATTTATATTCCAATCCACCATTCAGACCGATCGTTCTTCTCGTTCCCATATATCGTTTCATCATGATCGTGCTGATGGATTTTCTTTGGACATCATTTGCTGCACCTGTATTGTAAGTCACATCAAATGAATCTGCTCCCCATTGTCTGTCCCAAATTGCACCCGACAAAATAACTCCCAATTTATTTTTGAAAAAACGGTCTCCGTAAACAATTGAACCATTGTACGTCGCATTTTGAGAAAAAGTATTATAACCTCCTGCTCCACTTACACTTAATGTTTTCTTTGCGGGAGCGGTTCTGGTAATAAAATTGATACTTCCACCGATCGCGTCACCGTCCATATCGGGTGTAACTGCTTTCGAAACCTGTACAAACTGAATTAATTCAGAAGGAATAACATCCAAAACGAAAGATCTGTTTCCCAAAACATTCGCACTCGGAAGACGGTTTCCGTTGAATAATGCAGAAGTCCATGCAAAAGGAGTTCCCCGAACGGTCGCCTGATCTGCTTCACCGTGATACCTTGCAACAGCCACACCCTGAACTCTTTGCACAGCTTCTGCAGCATTTCTGTCCGGAAGTTTCCCAATCGCATCGGCGGCGATTACTTCCATGATGGCGTTATTATTTTTTTTGATCTCGTAGGCTTTTGCCTGAGTTAGAGCATTCGGTCTTGAAATAACAACACCTTCAATATCAGTTGTTTTATCCTTACTCTTCTTTTCTTCGGGAGCAATGGTGATATAGCCGATATCGTTTGTTCCTTCTTTTATTGTGATCGGAAAAATTTTCGTTTCATAGCCGATATATTCAACTTTAATATTGATTTCCCCCAGTTTTGGTGAAAGTAAATTGAAATCTCCGTCCAGGGACGAAACAGCTTTCGCATCAACATCTATAATCGAAATATTAGCTCCAGGAAGTGCCCCGTTCGTTTTACCTACAACGGTTCCTTTGATAGTCTGTGCATGAATGGTTCCAAAAGATGCTATCAGGAAAAAAGCAGATATCTGTATGATCCTCGACTTGTGTTTTGAAAAACCAATAGAATTATTCATAGGAATTTTTTTGTGGCAAAATTGCGCGAATCAAAATATCATTTCGTCCATAGGAAAAAACCATATTAAAAACCGTATCACTCGTTGGATTGATACTTTTAATGTATTGATTTTTAATTACTTAAATTGATTTAACTATTTGTTATTTATTTATGAACCTAATATTAATAGCTAAAGAAAATTTTTAATAGATAAATAATAGTATTGACGATGGTAAAGTGATGATTTTGTATTTATTTTGTGAAAACCTAAGGAAGAATGCAATATATAATTATCATTGGGGCTTTTCAGGCACTTGTGGCGCTTTGGCTTTTACAGTTCAGAGAGAGAAAATCACCTTCCAATTATCTGTTTATTTTCTTGCTTTCCGCGATTGCGGTTCACCTCATTATCAAATTTGTTATTTTCAATTTTATTCCTGACGAAAGTATCAGACAGCAGATGAATACGTTTATCGGGGTCTGTTATGGTCCTTTGATTTATTTATATACTTTAAGTAAGACCAAAAAAGATTTTTCTCTGGCAAAAAAATGGTACACCTTTATACCGCTTTTTATTCTGATGATTGCCTATTTAACGGTTGCCTGTGTGTTTTTCGTCCTTCATCGTGTGGATCAAAAGTTGCTTGATTTATATAATGATTTCAGCTTAATTGTACTTTTCATGATCAATTTATATTATCCGTTAAGAAGTGTTTTAATTATCAATAAAAATCAATTTAAAACTTCTCAAAAGATTGAATATGATGTGATTAAAAGAATTTCTTACTGTATTCTTTTTATGGAACTGCTCGTTGTTGCATCGAAGACATTGATTCATATTTATCCTGAAGATTTTCAGATCATTAATATTTCGGTGAGAACTGTTGCATACTTTTTACTTTTGGTCATTTGTCTTTTAATTGTAAGAAAAAGCCTTAAAACAGAGGCTCTCCAACTTCCGGAAACTCCTGAGAATCATCTTAAAATTGCAGTTGAAAATATCCCGCAGGAAAAAGAAAATTTTCCTTTAAATACGCTTGATTACGAAATAAAATTCAATGAATTGTGGCAGAAAATGGATAATTCTGTAAAGCAGAAACAACTGTTCAGAGATTGTGATTTAAATCTTGACCAATTGGCTTTGAAAACAGAAATCAATAAATACCAGATCAGCGAAATGTTAAACGGTTACAAACACAAGCCATTTTACCGATATATCAACGAATACCGCATCGAATACTTCAAAAGCATGGTTGAAAAAGCAATTCAAACGAATGAAAATATTAATTTTTTGTCTTTTGCTTATGAATCAGGCTTTAAATCAAAGTCTTCTTTTAACCGCTATTTTAAAGAAATTATAGGAAAAACTCCCTCAGAATACTACAAGAGTTTGATTAAAAGTAATAAAGAATCCTCTTTTGAAAATCTTTACAGAGGGAGCGCTTAAAATTTAACTATTTTCATTATCAATCCATACAACTTTTTGCTGGGCCAGATGTTCTTTTCCAAGAATGTCTTTATATAATTCCGGTCTTCGGGCATTAATGTATCTGTAACCGCCCGCTTGGGTCAGTTTCTCAGGAGTTATGAGAGCTGTTTCAAAGCTGTTATCAAACGAGCGGCATTCTGCAATAACATCCCCAAAAGGGTCAATAATCATCGAGCATCCGTTTTTCAATTGGTTATCATCCATCCCGATAGGATTAGAAAAAACGATATAAGCTCCGTTGTCGTAAGCTCTTGAAGGAAGCCATTTCATCAACCAGTCTCTGCCTTTCATTCCATCAAATTCTAAACGGAGAGATGTAGGATCAGTTTCTCTGCTTTCCCATAGTTTTGGATCCACAAAACCAGCACCCGGTCTTGTAGAAGGCGTACACATGGTAACATGAGGCATGAAGATAATATCCGCGCCCAGAAGTTTGGTGGCTCTTACATTTTCAATAATATTGTTGTCATAGCAGATCAAAATGCCACATTTCCAGCCATGAATTTCAAAAACACAGTATTCGTTTCCGGGTGTTAAACTGGGATTAATGAACGGATGTAATTTTCTGTATTTTGCAACCAACCCTTTTTTATCTACACAGACATAAGCTTTAAATAAATTATTGTTTTCATCCTTTTCAAAAAGCCCTGCTAATATGATGATATCAAATTTACCTGCAATCTGCTGTAATTTTTGAATGCTTTTTCCTTCAGGAATAATTTCTGCAATATCAAGCATTTGTTCTTTGGTCAGTTTTCTGGCAAATGTATAGCCTGTAATTGAGCATTCATGAAAAGCGATTACATGAGAACCATTAGATGCAGCTTTCTCAGCAAGTGTTTCTATAACCGAAAGATTATATTCTTTATCTCCGCTTCTGTTTTCGAATTGCGCCGTTGAAATTTTTAGGTTGTCCATTCTTTTTTTTGACAAAATTAGAACACTCAAAAATTTTAAAATTGTATAAAACCGACATTGATTTCTTAATTTAATTCGATAAAGTTTACAGCCAGTTTATTTTCTGTTTTTAGATACTGATTGGGAGTAAGCCCAATATTATTTTTAAATTCTTTGATCAGATGAGATTGGTCGGCGTAGCCTGCATTATATGAAAGACCTATAATGCTTTCATGATTAATATTACAATTAATTAAGCTTAAAAAATAATGAAGCCGGGCGATATTGCTATATTTTTTAGGAGAAACTCCCATGTAATTTTTAAATTTCCTTTCAATATGCCGCTCGGAATATCCTGTGAAATACTCCAGATCTTTTAATGTAACAGAGCCTTTATTTTGAAGAATATAGTGTTGAACTGCCGTCACAAAATCATAGTCGGAACTAATTACTTTAGATAGAATTTTTGTGAAATATACATTCAGATCATCTATAATTAATTTAGGATCCGTTTTATAAAATAGTTTTTCCTGAAAAAGGTGCATTTCATTTTTTACTACATCTTTTACTGAGATAATTTGATCCTGAACTTCTTTTACAGAAATTCCAAGAAAAGCATTAAAAAAATAAGGCTGAAAAACCACTGCAATCAAAGAAAATCTTCCTTTGATAAAAAGGTCTTTATACTGGGTCAGCTGTCCGTAAAAAAAAGAAAGAGGAAGATCGTTCCCGGAAATATCGAATATATTGATATTATCCGATAAAATAAGTCCGGTATTTCCGTCGGTAAATAACCTTAATTTCTTCATATTATCTTCAGAATTTCCCAAAAAGATATAATGTTTAATATAAGATGTTAAATGTTTTGGCGGAGAAATTTGCATTATCAAAAATAAATAAAATAGCTTGATTATTATTCTTTAAAGAATATTTTATGATGTAAATTTTTCATAAATATAAATAACAAACAATTATTGAATGGCTGAACAATTCTCCATTAAAGTAAATCGGTTTTTTGGTCAGGTTTTTGAATAGTAAACGTAATTAAATTTCTAGTTTAATGTAAACCAATCACTTAAAATATAATATTATGTCAACAGAAAATCTTACGCATTTAGAAGCGATCAAAAAAATTAAAGAACTGTCGGAAAGTGCAAAAATCTGTATGTTTTGTACAGAATTGCAAACTCTCCCGATCAACTCCCGTCCAATGACTTTACAAGAAACTGATGATGAAGGAAATCTCTGGTTTATCAGCGGTGATACCAGCAACAAAAATTTTGAAATAAAAGATGACCGAAGAGTTCAGTTATTTTTCATGAATAATTCGGATTATCAATATCTTTCAGTATTCGGAGAAGCCTCAATTTACAAAGATAAAACAACCATCGAAGATAAATGGTCACCGATGGCAAAAGCTTGGTTTGAGGAAGGAAAAGACGACCCTAACGTTTCTATTATTCGCGTAGAGCCATCAGAAACGTATTATTGGGATACAAAAGCAGGAAAACTGGTAAGTTTATTCACCTTTGTTGCTTCTGCAATTACAGGAAAAACCACTAATAATTCTGATGGTGTAGAAGGAAACGCTACGATTTAATTTTAATGAACATCAATAAAAAAGCAGTGAAAAAATTTCACTGCTTTTTCGATTACAAAATTAAAAATATAAAAAAACTACTCAATTTCAAAGATAGTCTGAATTTCCACAGAGGAATGGAATTCACAGGAATCGAAGAAGCTCCGTATGTGCTCTCGCATGTTTTCCTTTTTTCCAAAAAAACTTCTGGAACCTAGATTTGAAGTCATGATTGAATTTAGAAATTCTTTACAAAACCAATTCCTGCATTTCCTTTCTGATAATATGGCATAATCATCGATGAGGAATTTTCTTTTTTTCCGCCCAAAAGAGTAGTAATTTTCGGATATAGCCAATACGCTAATTCCGTTGACAAAATTCCAAACCCAGCCCCTCCAACAACATCTCCGAACCAATGTTTATTGTTCAGCATTCTGTAAACTCCTGTGAAAACTGCAAGAGAATATCCTGAAACAGCCAGTAAAAAATTAGAATCTTTGTATTCCCGAAACATAAACTGAGCGGAAGCAAAAGCTATCGCCGTATGCCCGGAAGGAAAAGACAGCTTATTTGATAAATCAGGTCTTTCCTCTTTTACAGCGTGTTTCAGAGGAACGGTGATCGCTGTTGTAATCAATAAAGAAGTTCCATAGATAATACTTCTGTCTCTTAAATTATGTTTTCCTTGCACTCCGAAGGCATTCAGACCATAAACTAACGCTGCAGGCGCAAATTGGGAATAACTGTCGAGTTTAATATGATCCGGTTTATGTTCGCTGATTTCGTATTGTGTAGATGAATTCAGCCTTTTTAGTCCGTCGATGCCCAGACTTGCAACTCCATAAGAGATCAAAACAGTCGGAACAATCAATTTTTTATAGCTGAACTGATGCGTTTTATCCAGTGAAATATTTTTTGAAACAGCAGCTGAATCATTAATTTTTTCAACCTGTAAACTGTCTTGTGCGTGAATTCTTTGGAAGCTTAGAACAATTAATAATAAGCTTGATAGTAAACCTTTCATGAGCTAATTCTGTATCTTTAAGATTAATTATTAATACAAAATTGCCATTCAATTTCGAATAAATTTCGAAGAAAGCCTCTTAAAAAAGGTTAAAATTAGTATTGTTTTATCTTTGAAATCAATAATCATATTTTTAAAATAAATTATAGATTTATAATAAAAATATGATTATTGTTTTCGAATGTATAATCAATGGTCCAATTCTGGAATTTGCAGATTTCTTTGATAATTGCTAATCCTAAACCACTTCCATTATTATCAGCAGAACCTCTTGAAAACCTTTTAAATAAAAGATCTTTGTCAAGTTTGCTTGTTCCTGAATTTGAAACTTTAAATGATGTTTCCGTAAGTTCTATAGAAATCGAAGCATCTTTTGAAGTGTGGCGAATCGCATTAATCAATAAATTATTAATTAGAACTTCCGTTAAGCCTGAATTTCCATTTACATAAACTTCAGGAAGAATATAGGATTTTACGGAAATATTTTTCTGCAGAAAATGCTCTTCCAGCAATTCAACACTCTGTCTTACCAAAATATCAAGCTGGATTTTTTCAGTATTATCAAACTGACTGTTATCAATTTTTGCGAGCAATAATAGATTTTTATTAATTCTTGAACTTCTGGTTAGGGCTTTATTGATGTCTTCAACAATTTGATATTGTTTTTCCGTAATATCTTTATTTTGCAGCAGAAGATCCAGTTTGTGTTTAATAATTGCTAACGGCGTCTGTAATTCATGAGAAGCATTTTCCGTGAATTCTTTTTGAGTTTGATAGACTGAAATATTCTTTTCTATCAGTTTATTTAAAGACAAATGAAGCTCCTCAAATTCTGTAGTATCTGTTATTTCAAACTCAATATTGTTTTGATGATTAAGATTGAAGTTTTTTAATTTTTCCAAAGTATTTCGGAAAGGTTTCCAGATTGTTGCAGAAAGTTTTCTGTTTAAATATAAAAGTCCCAAAACAATTATTATAAAAAAGAAAACCGTTGTAACAGCAATAACAGCAATGGTTTCATGGGATTCTTCAATATTGGTCTGGATTGTAAAAAGAAATGGTTTATTATTAATCTGAACCACAGTTTTCAGGCATCTGTAACGTTCGATTTCCGGGTTATCAGAAAATGTTTCGGGTTTCTCTATGGTTGTGTATACATCTCTTTTTAAATTATTTACCAGAATTCCTTCAATATTGGTTTCCGGCTGAATATGATTCCAGAGTTCAATACTTTTAGTCAACTCCTGATCCGAAAGTTTCAGATGGTTGAATTCGTAAGCCGTTTTCTCTGCAATTGTCTTATTGTGTTCATCCAATTCACTTTGCCAGATCGTATCGATAACCCAATAATAAACAGGAATACTTATGACCAGAATAATCAGGACATAGATGAGAAAGGGTTTTGTGGTCTTGTTCAATAATGGCTTCAAGTTTAATTGTTGGTGTTAATGTTTAATTATTAATATCCCACTTATATCCCGTTCCGTAAACAGTTTTCAGATAATGTTCACAACCCGCATCATACAGTTTTTTCTTTAAATTTTTCACATGAGCATATACAAAATCATGGCTATCCAGCATATCTGCAAAATCTCCTGAGAGGTGTTCAGCTAAAGTGCTTTTTGAAATTACTTTATTTTTGTTTCCGATAAAATAAATTAAAAGGCCGAATTCTTTTTTTGTCAAATTAATGGGTTGATCGTTGATAGAAACCGTTTTTGCCAAAAGATCAATCTGTAATTCATTTTGTTTGATGGTATTTGAATTATTAAACTGTTTTCTGCGTATAATGGAATAAATTCTCGCCATTAATTCTGAAAGATGAAAAGGTTTTGTAAGATAATCATCCGCTCCCATCTGTAAGCCATAAATTCTATCATCCAACGCATTTTTTGCTGAAACGATAATTACTCCGTCCTCTTTATCCTGTTTCTTTAATTCTTCCAAAATTTTAAGTCCGTTTCCGTCGGGAAGCATGATGTCCAAAACGATACAGTCATATTGAAATGTCTCAATTTTGTCCATTGCTTCGGCAAAGGTGAATGCAAATTCGCACAAATATTTTTCTTCTGAAAGATATTCTGCAATACTTTTCGCCAGTTCCAGCTCGTCTTCTATGATCAGGATTTTCATTTTGCAAAATTATAAACCAATTTCGAAGAAATTCTGAATTAAATATAAACAAAATAACCCATACAAAATATATGGGTTTGACTAGCTATATTAAAACTAAGACTTATTTATTTTATCCATTAACGATCAATCCGCCGTTTGGATGGAGAATCTGTCCTGTGATCTGAGTGGCATCATCACTTGCCAGAAATAGGAAACTTGTCGCTATTTCTTCCGGGGAAGCATTTCTTTCGAAAGGTGGTTTGTTTATATCTTCTTCCTCTTCTCCGAAAGTTTTTTCTGTTAAAGGTGTTGCCACAGGTCCTGGAGCAACGGCATTGATGCGGATTCCTTTCGGTTTTGCCTGTAAAGCTAAAGAACGCGTAAAGGAAACAATTGCACCTTTTGTTGCAGAATAATCCAGCAATTCAGGATGTCCCTGATAAGCCGCTGCCGATGTAGTATTAATCACAGAATTTCCCTCTTTTAAATAAGGGAAAACAACTTTCGTCAACAAAATCATTCCTATAATATTTGAATCGAAGGTTTTTCTGATGTTTTCTTCTTTAAGGTCTTCAATATTTTCAGACGGAAACTGAACTCCGGCGTTGTTGATTAAAATATCAATCCCATTAAATTCTGAAACGACTTTCTGGACTGTTTTTTCACAAAATTCATAATCATTAATATCACCTTTGAAAATAAAAGATCTTCTTCCCAAATTTTCAACTTCCGATTTTGTTTTTTCTGCGTCCTCGGTATTTGAATGATAAATAATCGCAATATTTGCTCCTTCTTTTGCAAAAAGCAAAGCAACAGCCTTACCAATTCCACTGTCGGCTCCGGTGATGAGTACGGATTTGTTTTTTAACTTTAATTCACCCATAATTAAAATTATTTTTGATATTCAGCTTATTTATTTTAAAATTAATGTTTGATTGATTTCACTTTTAAAGCAACCTAAAATAAATTCTGTGTAATATAATTGGGCATTCAGAGCTTGAGTTTTAGGATGCAGTTCTAATTTTTTTGTTAAAATAATTTCACCTTTATAAACAAAAGAGAAAAATGCAAAAATTTTATAGGATGAATTACGAGTTGGCGTGCAATAACCGGTTGTAGCGATTGCCCAGTCGGTTTCAAAAAGTTTGGCAACATTTAAAGCCATTGTTTCGGCAATATTTTCTGAAACACAGTCGCAGTCTTCTGCTTCTGCTTTGTCTATATTTAATAATCTTACTTTTTCGGGTAAAGTATAAGCCGTCATTCCGCCTTTATAAAACAGAGAAGCATTCGGCATTTGTGAAAAAGCTAATTGTAAGCAGCCTGAAGTTACACTTTCTACGACCGAAATAGTTTCACCTGTCGTCATCAGAGACTGACTGATGTATTCTAAAAGGTTCTTTTGAAATTCCATAATTTTAATATTTTAAGTGATGTGATTAAGTATTTTACTTTGAAAAAGCCACATAGAAAATTCTACCTGACTTTATTTTACTAATAATTACTCCGATTTACATCAAGAGTAATTTGGTATTCTTATTATTTTAGCTTTATTAGATGCCTTAATAAAAATTCTGAAATGATAATTATTAAATTTACATTTAAAACAACTGTATTTCTTATGACTTGAGTCATGTAAATACTAGTATAGAATTTTTCGGTTATCTATTTTAAGATTTCCCTGTTTTTCCATCTTTTTTAAGGTTCTGATCACGGTTTCAACACGTAATCCTGTAAGATTTGCGATCTGCTGTCGGGTAAATTCTACATGAAAACAATGTTCACAGTCTCCGTCATGATAGCTTTTCAGGTAATCCAACAAACCTTTTAATCGTAAAACAGGATTCTGTGAAGACATACTTTGCAACATAATTGCCTTGAAATAAAGCCTTTGCGATAGACATGCATTCATCTCCATAGAAAGCTTCGGGTTTTTGTCCAAAAGTTCTATGAAATTGTTTTTAGGAAGCCTGATAATTTCTACTGCAGATAAACAGACTGCATTCATTACATAAAATTTCTCCAAAAAAAGCATTGGTTCACCAAAACTTTGCTTTTCTCCTAAAATATTATGAATGAATTCTTTTCCTTCTTCATTGTAATTATTTTGCTTTACTTTTCCCGTTACAATCTGATAATAATAAAGTGCATTGTCTCCCTCTCTGTAAATAATATCTCCTGTTTTGTAATTCTTGTCTTCTCCGCCGAAAGAATATAGAATTTCAGAGTCGATGTTCATACAGCTTATAGTTTTCATATCCTAAGTTTTTTTTAGAATTCCTTACAAAAAAAAGACCATAAATCTTATATTAGAAAAAATAATACAAAATTTTACCATCTTTAAATTTATAATTCTTGATATTAATTCTATTGACTGTAAAATTTGTTATTTATTAGGTTGTTATTTTTAATATTCCTATTAAAGTCTGAGCATTTTAGTAGGAATAAAGTATGGTCTTAGTTAGTTGAATGCAAATATTAAGCCTTGTGTTTCTGTTTTAATAATTAAATACATTTATTTTATTAAATTTTAAATATTTTAAAATTATTAATGTGAATTTTAAAAATAAAGTAATGTAAAATTGAAATTTCAACAATAGTATTAATTCGATATAGAAAATAAATAAACCCCGTTTAATTGTAAATGAGGTTTATTTATCTAATGGCATTTAATTATTTTGTGATTTAATCTAACGAAAAAATGAGATCGCTTGATTTTAAGTAAACTTATATTTGAAACTCAGGACAAAAATCTGAGAAATCTAAGCATTACTTGCAGTTCATAATAATATATTTAAGTGGTGATTATCAAAGCTAGAAAAACATCATGTTAACAAATTATGATCTCAATCATATTTTTATTTTGATGTGTTTTATTTAGCAAATTTTTTCGTGCCTGCGACACAAAGAATTACTCCTATTGTTACGCCTACCATTCCAAGACTTACTTGTTCATGAAGAAAATATGCAGCTAAAGCCAATCCGAAAAAGGGTTGTAAAAGCTGTAATTGTCCGACCGTTGTTATTCCGCCCTGCGCTAAACCTTTATACCAGAATATAAAGCCGATAAACATACTGAATAAAGAAATATAACCTAATCCAAACCAACCCTGAAAGCTCACTGTTTCAATATTTTCGGGGAAATAAATAAAAAATAAAGGAAGCATTAACGGTAAAGCCAAAACTAATGCCCAGGAAATCACTTGCCATCCTCCCAAGGTCTTTGATAGTTTTGCGCCTTCTGCATAGCCCATTCCACAAAGAATGACAGCTAATAGCATTAAAATATCGCCAATTGGAGATGCAGAAATTCCTTGTAAAAAGGCATACCCAATCACTAATAAACTTCCAAGAATAGAAAAGAACCAGAATATCGGGTGTGGTCTTTCTCCTCCTCGAAAAACTCCGAATAAAGCGGTCATTAGCGGTAACATTCCCAAAAATACAATCGAATGTGCTGAAGTTAAATATTGTAAAGCCATTGCAGAAAGCAAAGGAAATCCTATTACGCAACCCAACGAAACTAAAATTAGAGGAAATACCTGAACTTTTGCAGGTCGTTTTTCCTTAAAAATAAGCAAAACAGAAAGTGCCAAAACTCCGGCAATCCCCGCTCTTGCAATCGTTACGAAAATCGGACTCATTTCCATTACAGCCAATTTTGTTGCAGGCATTCCTCCGCTGAAAAGTAAAACTCCGATGAAACCGTTAATCCATCCCTGTAAAGCCTGATCTTTTGATATTGTAGTTGTTGTCATTCTATTGAAGTCTTATTGAATGTTTCAAAATTATTAAGGTTAAATAAATAAACACAGTCTCAGTTTTGTATATTTGTATGAGCACAGTTTTAGAAATGAACAAAGAATACTTATATACGGAAATAGCCAACGGAATTGCATCACAGATCCGAAAAGGTATATTAAAAGTCGGTGATAAATTACCTTCTGTAAGGAAATTATGTCAGGATCATCAAATCAGCATGAACACTGCAAAACGTGTTTTCCTTGAACTGGAATCGCAGTCTTTGGTAGATTCAAAACCACAATCAGGTTATTTTGTGAGTAATTTTCTTTCTATAAAACTGCCTTTACCCGATGTAAGTAAACCTTCTTTAATAGCTAATAATGACGAACCCGATGAACTGATTAATAAAGTGTATGAAAATATCGGCAAAAAAGATATGACGATATTTTCCATCGGAATTCCGTCGGGAGATCTTTTACCACAAGCAAAACTTAAAAAAGAAATCATCAACGCGATCCGAACTTTAAAAGAAGGCGGAACAGAATACGAAGAAATCCAGGGAAATATGAAACTGCGAAGAATGATCGCGATGAGATCTCTGCAATGGGGCGGAAATTTTCATGAAAATGATCTGGTTACCACAAACGGCGGAATGAATGCCTTATCGTTTTGCTTAATGGCTTTGGGAAAACCCGGTGATACTATTGCCATTGAAAGTCCGTGTTATCCGGGAATTTTACAGTTGGCAAATGGTTTAGGCTTAAAAGTTCTGGAACTTCCTACCCACCCGACAACAGGAATTGAAATTGAAGCTTTAAAAAAAGTAATTCCCAAGATCGATCTGTGTCTTTTGATTCCTAATTACAATGCACCTTTGGGAAGTGTGATGTCCGATGAAAATAAAAAAGAGGTCGTAAAACTTTTATCAGAAAATAATATTCCTTTGATTGAAGATGATGTTTATGGAGATCTCTATTTTGGTTCAACACGCCCAAAATGCTGCAAATCATTTGATAAAGAAGGAAATGTTTTGTATTGCAGTTCCATTTCAAAAACATTGGCTCCCGGTTATCGTGTCGGCTGGATTGCTCCCGGAAAATACAAGGATAAAATTTTAAAATTAAAGCTCCTTCACTCTACTTCATCGATTTCGATTGTGAATGAAGCAGTTGCCAATTTCATGAAAAACGGCTATGAAAAACATCTTCAGCAAATGAGAAAATCTCTGCAGAATAATTACCAAAATTATGTTCAGACTATCGCAGAATCTTTTCCTGAAGGCACAAAAACAAGCCGTCCACAAGGCGGATTATCACTTTGGGTAGAATTTAATAAAAATATTAAAACAACAGAATTGTATGATCTTGCTATTAAAGAAAATATAAGCATAGCTCCGGGAAGAATGTTTACTTTACAAAATCAGTTTGAAAACTGTATGAGACTTTGCATCGGTTTGCCATGGACCGAAGAAACACAATTGAAATTGAGACGGGTTGGGAATCTGGCGAAAAGAATTTAAGAGATTTAATTATAAACTTTAAAATTAAATCTTAATATTGAGTTTATCATTCCGTAGGAATTTATGCAAAGAATTTTAAACGTAAATAGTTTAGATTCCTACGGAATGACAAAAGATATTTTGATATTATAACTTGATTATTTACTATCAGGAACGAAGTTTTTCCTGGCCAGTTCTTTTCTTACACGGCTCAAACTTTCAGGAGTGATTCCCAGGTAAGAAGCGATCATCCATTGAGGAACCCTTAATAATAAATCCGGATACATTTTGATGAATTTCATGTATCTTTCTTCCGCTGTTTCGCCTAGTAAAGAATTAATTCTGTCCTGAAGACTTTTAATATGTTTTTGAAGTAAAATATCGCTTTTTTCGAGGCTGTTCGGGAACTCTCCGATTAGTTTATTGATGAAATCAGGATGCAGCAAAAGTACTTCAGAATCTTCAACGGCTTCAATATAATAAACTGATTTTTCGTTGAAATAAAGACTGCTTCGGTCGGAGGTCAGCCAACTTTCAGGGGCAAACTGAATGATGTGTTCCTTTCCGTTTTTATCAATAGAATACATTTTTAAAAGTCCTTTTTCGACAAAATAAATGTATCTGCAGACTTCACCATACTGTAAAAGAAACTGGTTCTTCTGAACTTTCTTCACTTCATAATGCAGACTGCACATGTTGACCTTTTCCAAAGGAACATCTAAAACTTTCGCTAAATAATTATTAATATTTTTCATCCTGTAATTTGGTCTGCCGATATATCCTGGTGCGAAGCATTGTTAATTGCTTTTCCGTTTTCTATTACAATTAATTGCGGACTTTGGTGTGTTACTCCAAGATCATTTGCAATTTTATTTGAGATAGATCTGTGTGCCAACAAATCTAAGTAATATAACCCTACTTTTTGATCTAAGCTTTCTTTTTCAAAATTTCTCAATACCGTTTTGCTGATAAAGCAACTCGTTGAATGCTTGAATATTGCTATTCTGTTTTGAAATGAGTGGTCAATAGCTTTTTGTAAATCTTCTTCGGATTCTATTTTCTTCCAAAATGATTTCTGTTCTTTCGTTTCTTCTTTTCCTCCGAATATTTTATCAAAAAAACTCATACGTTAAACTGTTTTAGGTGATGATTAAGATGTTTATACTCCAGAAATCCCCAGTCCTTTTTTTTCATTTTTCCGAAAAGCACATGACGATCAGGCAAATTATCTTTTTTGGAGTTAATTATATATTCATCAAGCGTTCTCAGAAGTTTTTCTTTTTCTTCATCAAAATCACACTCAAAATTAATGATAAGTTTTTGAAAAGTTGGCATATTTCGGGGAATTCCGTTATTAAAAATCTGCATTTCCAATTTGGTAAGAATTCCAATAGCTCCAAAAATGCGATTAATATTAGGAAGTTCAATTTTTTTCAACGGAACCTGAAGAACGGAATTACAATGTCTCAACATCTGAGCAACATCCATTTTCCCCCATTTTGCCTGGGAATTTTCAGTCAAATCGGAAATTCTTTTTATGATTTCCTCAAAATAAATTGGATTATGGAGACTTTTCTTTACCAACCTTTTTCTTTCTTCAGATTTTCGATGTGAGCAAAATGGTGATTGCAATGCCAAGCGTAATGAGCAAGGCAATGTCTCAGATCATAATCTTTATTCTGTTCAGGATGGTGGAAAGTTCTTTCAAAGTGTTTATTGGTCATACTTTTTAATAAAGCTGTCCATCTTTGATGCGTTCCTTTAAGCATTCTCATTGCCGGTTTTACGGGCATATTTAAGCTGTCCTGAAGTTCTGCCCATTTTGCCTCATCATAAGGTTTTATGGTCGGATTATCTTCTGTAAGAGCCAATTTGAAACGCATAAAACTATTGATATGACTGTCTGCAAGATGATTGACAACCTGTCTCACTGTCCAGCCGCCTTCTCTGTATTGGGTATCAAGTTGGTCATCGTTGAAATCTTCGATCAGGTTTTTCAGCCTTCCAGGAAAATCTTTGATAACTTTTATATATTCGTCTAGTTTGATGTCGCAGATATTTTCAGGCTGTTCAAACTGTCCTATCGGAAACTTTTTTTGTTCTAAGTTGTTCATTTTTAATTATGTTGTTTAAAACGCTCAGTAAAATTACAGCATCTTTATCTTTTAAGTAATATAACATTTTGTTTTTATAATTGTCCTCTTTCGAGAAGATCATAAAATGATGACGGTATTTTTTAAATTCTAAATCTTCAAACAGAATTTCTTTTTTATCAAATTTAATTCTATCCTCTAAAATTTCAATATCTGCAATGCTGACTTTTTCCTTATTTTTAAATTTTTGATAGTAATCATCAACTATATCATCTACAAATTTATCCCATAATTCATCAATAATATCACAATACAGCTGATGTTTTTCGTTTAATTTTCTTCTGTAAAAAAGTTTGAAATATATTTTTAATTCCTTATTTGATTGAGTTCGGATAAAAATCTGATACTCTCTTCCTATATAGAATCTATAACCTTTGATAAAGTGAATTCCGTAGCGAAGTCCGGCAATATCTTTTTTATTAAGAATAGTAAAAAGATCATTAATACGATCTTTATTTTCAAATTTTATAAAATTCTCATCGATGATCAATGATCGCTTTCTTGTATCAAATAATCCACGAACAATGGTAAATTCTTTCATAAAATGCTGATTTGTCCGATAATAAAGTTTGGACAATTTTTCGAATATTAGTTTTTGTAAATTTATTAAATATTTGAGAATATAAAATGAAAAGAGCATTAATAAATGCTAAACTTGATTCATTTATTGATTTTTTATTACCTAAATCATTGATTCTTATAATTAAAAAAGACCTCAATTTTATAAATCGAAGTCTTTATTATTTAAATTCTTTCACTAATAACCGTGTAAATCAATATCGCCCGTTCTTTGTAGCGTCACCTTCTTCCCCATTTTCTTTTGAATCACTCTGAAATGCTGCAATTCGTCATCCGTCAGAATACTGATCGCAGTGCCTTTTTCATTTGCACGACCTGTTCTACCGATGCGGTGAATATAATCTAAAGGCGAACGTGGCAGTTCGTAATTGATGACACAAGGCAAAGATTCGATGTGAATACCACGACCAATCAAATCTGTCGCAACCAAAATCTGAGCGCCGTTTACTTTAAATTCTTCTAAATTATTTCTACGTGCACCCTGCGATTTCTGACTGTGAATAGCTACGGCTTTAATTTTATTTTTTTTAAGTTTTTCAACCAAATTATCTGCAGATCTTGTGGATGAAACAAAGATTAATGCTTTTTCAACCTTCTTTTCTTTGATTAAATAACGTAAAAAAGGACCTTTATTTTCCGGAGAAACGTGATAAGCCAATTGCTCGATATTATCTATTTCAACTTCCTCTTTTTTGATTTCAATCATTACAGGATTGATGGATAAACGTTCTTTCATTTCAGAAACCTTATCATTTAAAGTCGCTGAAAACAAAGTCGTTTGCTTTGCAACAGGCATCAAAGCGAAAAGTTTATTCATTTCTTCCCCAAAACCTAACTGAAACATTTTATCCGCTTCATCAATCACCAAATGCTGAATTCCCGAAATACTCAATGCATTATGATCAATCAAATCCAATAACCGCCCTGGAGTTGCAATAAGAACTTCCACACCAAACATTCCTTTCATCTGCGGATTGATGGAAACACCACCATAAACAGCCATTGTACGGATCTCACGTTTCAAATTTTCTGTAAAAGCCCTGAATACTTCATCAATCTGAATCGCCAATTCACGCGTAGGAACCAATATTAAAACCTGAACATTACGATCTTTTTTAACCTCTGCATTTTGTAACTTTTCTAAAATAGGCATCACAAAACAAGCTGTTTTTCCGGAACCTGTCTGTGCAATTCCCATTAAATCTTTTCCCTGCAAAATAACAGGGACAGCCTGCTCCTGAATCGGGAATGGCTTCAGATAACCTAATTTATTGACGGAACGAATAATATTGTGTGATAATCCTAACGATTCAAATGACATAAAAACTTATTTCCTGCAAAGATAAGCTATTGAAATTTGGTTTATGTATCGAAACTGAATGCTAGTAAAAAAGTGAAGATCCTATTTTGTTGGAAAACCGCAAAGTCGCAAAGATTTTTAATTTTGATGATGTTTTTAAGGCGCAGGAAAATCAAAGATTTTTAGCAAAATTCTAGTTTGAAACTGTATAATTTTATCGCAGATAAAACCCTTGCACCTTAAAAATATATTTGCTAATTCTAATTTGCACCTTTGCGATTAAAAACTGGTCTGATTAAATGTATAAATCTTAGTCAAAAATTATTGTTCTAAATGCCGATTTGTCCGATATTTCCAGATTGGACAATTTTTTGAATAGTAGTTTTCGTAAATTTATCAATAATTCGAGAATTTTAAATATGAAAAAAGCGTTAATAATCGTAGATGTTCAGAATGACTTTTGTGAAGGCGGTGCATTGGCAGTTCCGGGGGCAAATGAAGTGATTCCGTATATCAATGCTCTGATGGAAGAAAACGAGTATGATCAAATTGTTTTAACTCAGGATTGGCATCCTGCAAATCATAAAAGTTTTGCCAGCAATAATGGCAGAAAGGTTGGTGAAAGTATTATTTTAAATGGTGTTCCGCAGTTTATGTGGCCTGATCACTGTATCCAGGGAACTTTCGGAGCAGAATTTCATAAAGATCTCAACAGAGATAAAGTAACTCACGTCATCCAAAAAGGAAAAAATACTGAAATTGATGCGTACAGCGGTTTTCAGGACAACAACCATTTTATGAAAACAGGTTTGGATGATTTCTTGAAATACCATGATATTCAATTGTTGGAAATTGTAGGTTTAGCTATGGACTATTGTGTAAAATTCACATGTACAGATGCTGTTGCAAATGGTTATGTTACTTGCCTTCACTTTAACGGAACCCGTGCTGTAAACGTAAAACCTGATAATGGAAGAGACGCGATCTACGAAATGATTCAAAAAGGAGTGACGGTTTTAGGATAGTTTTATATAAATTTAAACTGAATAAAGGCTTCGAGAGCCTCAGCCTGACAACGCGAATACTATTTTCGTAACTTTTCAACTCTTCTGTCAGGCTGAGGCTCTCGAAGCCTTACAAACAACAAAAAAGACGTTGAATTTTCAACGTCTTTTTATTTTTTAACTTAAAATATACTTTTGAATTAAAGCATTTTAAGATTGTTTACTTCAAGTTCAGTAAGGATTCTCCAGTGTCCTCTCTTGATATTTTTCTTCGTTAATCCTGCAAACATTACTCTGTCAAGAGCCTCCACTTCATATCCTAATCTCTGGAAAATTCTTCTGATAACACGATTCCAACCGATATGGATTTCAATTCCGACTTCATTTTTAGGTTTTCCTTCAATATATGAAATTTGATCTACAACAGCTACACCTTCATCCAAACGGATTCCTTCAACGATCAGTTTCATATCTTCATGACTTAATTTTTTATCCAAAGTCACATGATAGATTTTCTTGGCATCAAAAGATGGGTGCGTCAGTTTTTTCGTCATGTGTCCGTCGTTCGTTAGAAGAATAACTCCCGTTGTAGAACGATCCAGTCTTCCGACAGGGAAAACACGGTAAGGAGAAGCATTTGCCACCAAATCCATTACTGTTTTTCTTGCTTTGTCGTCTTTCGTCGTAGAAATATAACCTTTTGGCTTATTAAGAAGTACATACACGGGTTTTTCCGGAGTGATATTTTGTCCGTCGAAAACTACTTTATCGACTTTCTGAACCTGGTACCCCATTTCAGTAACTACTTTTCCATTTACTTCTACTAAACCTTGAGTGATCAATTCATCTGCTTCTCTTCTGCTGCAGATTCCTGAATTGGCGATGTATTTATTAAGACGTATAGTATCTTTATGAATATCTTTTTCTATTTTATTCAGTCTTCTTTTTTGCACAAAAGATTTTGCACCGTCCTGATTTCTGTCATCTCCACTTCCCGGTCTTCTTCCGTATTTTAAGCTCCCTCTTTCATACTTATCTCTGGTATCAAAGCTACTAGGTCTACTTCCCCCTCTTTTCGGAGCTGATTTACTGAAAGGTTTTTTTTCTTCGCCTGTACTGGTAATAAATGGTTCTTGATCATTTTTCCCATATTTCTTATCCATACGAGCCTGGTAACTGGTGTCACCGCTTCTCCTGGAATCAGAATTTCTCTCTCCAGCTTTTGGAAATGGTTTTTTAAAAGGTTTTGAACCAGAAGAATTTCCTGATCTTGAAGCACGAGAATCATCAGAATTATTTCTTGTTGAACTTCTTGGTTTCTTTGGTCTTCCTGAATTATTGTCTCTGCTCATGCTAAATATTTGTGCAAAGATAGTTAATTTAGTAACGAGTTAAAAATTAAGAATCATAACTTTGCAATATAGTTTAATTCTAACATTACAGGAAAACCGAAAATGATAACAATAGTAGACGATAATTTCTCACAGTTAAACTCCTTTTTACACGAAAAATCTTTCAGCAAAATTTTTATTTTGGTTGATGAAAATACACATGAATATTGCCTTCCTGTTCTTTTAGGAAATATGGAAACAGATCTTGGTTTTGAAATTCTGGAAGTGGAAGCTGGTGAAGAGATGAAAAATATTCAGACGGCAAACCAGCTTTGGGAAATTCTGACAGAAATGAGAGCAGACCGAAAAGCACTGGTTATCAATCTTGGTGGCGGTGTGATTACAGATATGGGAGGTTTTGTAGCTTCTACATATAAGAGAGGAATTGAATTTATTAATATTCCCACCACTCTTCTTTCAATGTGTGACGCTTCAATCGGCGGAAAAACAGGAATTGATCTGATGCATTATAAGAATATGGTAGGAACTTTCAGCTTCCCAGAAAAGATCTTTGCTTATCCTAAATTTTTAGAAACCTTACCTTTTAAAGAATTAAGAAGTGGTTTTGCAGAAATGCTGAAACACGGATTAATTGCAGACAAAGCGCATTGGGAAAACTTGATACAGATTCATAAATTAGATATTGAAAGTGTAATTCCTCATATTCAAACTTCTATGAACATCAAACAACTTGTTGTAGAACAGGATTTTCATGAGAAAAATATTAGAAAAACATTGAATTTCGGACATACAATTGGGCATGCAATCGAAAGCTTATGCTTAAACCAAGGGAATCCCATTCTTCATGGTGAAGCGGTTGCGATGGGAATGATTTCCGAAGCACATCTTGCTTATTTGGAAGGTTTAATTTCTGAGGAAGACTCAAAACTAATTATTGAAAACATTCAAAAATACTATCCTTATTTAGATATCAGTGATTTTAAAGATGAAGATATTTTTGATTTGTTATTAAACGATAAAAAGAATGTAGACAGCAAAATCAATTTTTCTTTGCTTTCAGGAATTGGTTCTTGTACGTTTGACCATCAATGCCACCTTAAAAATATCACCAAATCTTTGAATTTTTACAGAAAACTAAACGATGCATAAGGTTATTTTCATGAAATGAGGATATAAATTCTATGTACTTTAACAAAATTGTCAATTTAGATTATTTCTAAACAAATGTTTAATTGAATTTTTAACTATTTGAAATTCAATATTATAAAAATAAAATCCACTTATTTTATAGGTGGATTTTTTACTGATTTTCATCATATTTAGTTTTTTGGCAAGCAATTTGAAAGATACTCACCGTCAAATGAAAAAATGACGAGTAGTAAAATTTAAAATTAGAAATAGTAAAAATTAAAAAATTAAAGTTATGAAAAAGTTAATCTTAGGAATAGCAGTAACAGCAAGTTCATTAGCATTCGCTCAAACAACGACTTCAAGTTCGAATATGTCATCTACAAGTCCGGTAAAATTCGGTATAAAAGCTGGAATAAATGTATCATCAATTTCAAAAGATGGATATGAAGATGCTAAATCTAAAGTAGGATTTGCCGGAGGTGTTTTCGCAAACATTCCTGTTTCAGAAATGTTCAGCATTCAACCGGAAGTAATGTATTCTCAAATGGGATCAAAGGTTACTAATAGCTCGAGTGGTACAATTTTAGGAAATAGTTTTACTTCAAAAAGTTCTGCTACTTTGAATTTAGATTATATTACAGTTCCTTTAATGCTTCAATTTAGAGCGACACCTGCATTTTATGTGGAAGCAGGTCCTGAATTTGGATTTTTGGTAAGTGCAAAAACTAAAGATGCAAGTACAACTACGGTAAATGGATCTACAACTACTACAACATCAGAATCTGGTGACGTTAAAGATTATTTTTCAGGATTTAATATGGGTGTAGGTCTTGGTCTAGGATATGATATTACTCCAAACTTTGGTGTTAGTGCTAGATATGTTGCCGGATTTACAGATATTAATAAAAAAGACAGTAATACGAATGGAAATACTTCTCTTCAAAACGACGGGAATAAAAACAGAAATAATACATTTCAAGGAGGTGTATACTTCAAATTCTAATTCATAAAAACAATTTTGATTTCAATAAAAGGTCAGACTTAATTTTTAAGTCTGACCTTTCTTATTATTAACCATTTAATTTTTACAATAAATTGACTTTTTGCTTTACTTATGAGACTATATTTATCAATTATTAAATCAATTAATAAACATTGGCAAGAAATTTGCTGCAATTTTGGCAAATAAACTATTTATTAATAAATTTAAAATAATAACTATGAAAAAACTAATTTTAGGATTAGCAATTACAGCTAGTTCATTGGCGTTTGCTCAGGAAAAAGCTAAGGAATCGTCTTCTTCAGTAAGATTTGGTTTAAAAGCAGGTCTTAACATTTCTACTATTTCTGGTGGAGATTCTAAGGCGAAAGCTGGATTTTACGGAGGCGCGTTTGCAAATATTCCTATCGCATCAAGCTTCAGCATTCAGCCGGAAGTTATGTACAGTGGATTAGGAGCTAAAGACGAACAATTAAATGATTTTAAGATAAACTTAAGTTATATTTCGGTTCCTGTAATGTTTCAGTATAATGTAATTCCAAACTTTTATCTAGAAGCAGGACCACAATTTAGCTTTTTAGTAGATTCTAAATTCAAATATCAGTCTGCATCTGTAAAAGCTAATGATTATATTAAAACTTTTGATTTTGGAATCGGTCTTGGTGCAGGATACTATGTCACAGACAATTTTGGAATTACAGCAAGATATGTTGCTGGTGTAGTAGACATTCCTAAGGAAACTATGGGGCCTGATGCTACAGGTAAAAACAATGTTTTTCAGATTGGTTTAGCATATAAATTCAACTAAAAACAATTTGATTTCAATATAAAAGGTCAGATTTCATCATGAAACCTGACCTTTTTGATTTATTTAAAAATAAAAAATTTTAACTAAATAATTCCACTTCCTCTCCTTTCTCTACAGGATATTCTTCTGTAAAACATCCAAAACAGTGATTGGAAGAACCTAAAATTGCTTTTAGGTTATCTGTGCTTAAAAACTCTAAAGAATCTACTCCTAAATAGTCTCTAAGCTCTTCAGTCGTCATATTTGCAGAAATCAAATCATCTTTTGATGGGGTGTCAATTCCTAAATAACAAGGTGCAATAATTGGCGGAGAAACACTTCTGAAGTGAATTTCCTTTACACCAGCTTCTTTCAGAATCTTAACCAGTCTTTTTGAAGTAGTTCCACGAACGATTGAATCGTCTATGATAACAACTCTTTTGCCTTTGATTTCAGAAATAATCGGGTTTAATTTAAGGTTCACTACCCTTTCTCTCATTTCCTGAGTTGGTACGATGAAACTTCTTCCGATATATCTGTTTTTTATCAAAACCGGACGGAAAGGTATTCCGGAAGCTTTAGAGAAACCAATCGCAGCAGGAACTCCGGAATCCGGAACACCAATCACCAAATCAGCTTCTACAGGAGCCTGTTCCCAGATTTTCTCTCCGGATTTTTCTCTAATTTCGTAAACATTTATATTTTCTAATGTAGAATCGGGTCTTGCAAAATAGATATATTCAAAAGAACAGATTCTTTGCTTTCCTTTTTCTTCATTTACCATGTACGAGTTTAATTTTCCAGGTTCGTTTTCATTTGTATAAATGATTTCTCCCGGTAAAATATCACGAACATACTGAGCTCCAACAGCATCTAAAGCTACAGATTCAGAAGCTACAACGTAAGAATTTTCGTTGATTGCTCCCAAAACCAAAGGTCTGATTCCGTTGAAATCTCTGAATGCGAAAAATTTATTTCTCGTCATTCCGACAACAGAATATGCACCTTCAATTTTCTCCATTGTTGCCTTGATAGCCCCACGAAGACCTAAATCAAGATTTTTTTGGATTAATCTTAAAATCACTTCAGAGTCGGAAGTTGCTCTGAAAACTACGCCTTCAGCTTCCAGTTCTCGTTTTAATTCTTTTGCATTGGTAAGGTTACCGTTATGCGCTATAGAAAGGATAATCTGGTCATATTCGTTTTTCGCGAAAAATGGCTGGAAATTATACTTCTTTTTGTCTCCTGCAGTCGTATAACGAGTGTGTCCGATTGCAGAATTTCCCATAAAAGTTTCAGGATCCTGGATCTCTTTATAAACATCTAAAACCAACCCTTCATCTTTCATATTGGTGATTTTTCCATCCTTTAAAACAGAAATACCACATGCTTCCTGACCTCTGTGCTGTAACGCAAAAAGCCCGAACTGCGAAAGAGAAAACGTGTCCAAATCGTTATCAGAATACATTCCGAAGATACCGCACTCCTCATTCGGAGCATCAAGTCTTTCTTCTTCCTGCGTTCTGAAAAGATTTCTTCCGTAGGTTTGAGTTTCAAATTGTTTTAAATATTCACTTTTATGAATGTCTAAACTTTTCATTTCTATTTTTTCTAATCTAGATTTTATTTTGATAGATTTATAAATTAGATGAAAAATTAAATATTATGTTAAATAAGAAAACTTAACATCTAATTTTATCTAAAATCTTATTTGCCTAAAGCTACTTTCAATCTGTTGTAGATCTCAACGTAAGCTTCAGTAACTTCTCCTAAGTCTCTTCTGAATCTGTCTTTATCCAACTTCTTCATTGTATCCTTGTCCCAAAGTCTGCATGTGTCAGGAGAAATTTCGTCTGCAAGGATGATTTCACCGTCAGAAGTTTTTCCTAATTCAATTTTGAAATCAACCAGGATGATATTCATTTTGTCGAAAAGATCGATCAGGATTTCGTTGATGTCTGATGTTAATTCATACATTTCATCAAGCTCTTCATACGTTGCAGCACCTAAGAAAACAGCGTGGTGATCGTTGATAAGCGGATCTCCCAACTCGTCTTTTTTGTAGCAGATATCGAAGATAGTAACAGGAGATTTAATTCCTTCTTCAACGCCTAATCTTTGAGCCATACTTCCTGCAGAATAGTTTCTTACAACCATTTCTAAAGGAATGATAGATACTTTTCTCACCAATTGCTCTCTTTCGTTCAATTGTTTAATGAAATGAGTCTTAATCCCTTTTTCATTTAAATATTCAAAGATCAAAGTTGTGATGGCGTTGTTCATTTCACCTTTCAAATCAACAGATCCTCTTTTTTGAGCATTAAATGCAGTAGCATCGTCCTTGAAACGAACTACAACTTGGTCAGGATTATCGGTAGCAAATACTTGTTTCGCTTTACCTTCGTACAACATTTCTTTCTTTTCCATTTCTTACTAGATTTATTTTTATTATTTAATTAAAATTCCTGTTAAAACTGCCAACCCAAAACTCAGAAGCGTACCGATTAATACATATTCCGTTAATTTTCTTTGTTTGGCCTGTGCTAAGTCGCTGAATCTGAAAACAGATTTTGCGGCCACCATAAAACCAACGCCTTCCCAGTGATTCACCAAAATAAAAGTGAATACCAATAAACGTTCTAAAATTCCAATATATTTTCCGGCACTCGATAAAGATTCGGTTTGTATGTTACCCGTAGTCTCCGGAACGGGGGTCCATGAAGACAATAATATTTTGATAAAAATTGAAGCTGGTGTTGTTAAAAACAAAGCAGCCATCAATATTTTTAAAATTTCCTGATCTTTTAAAAATTCAAAATTGAATTCATTAAAATAAAAAGAAACTCCGGCAATTACTAAAATATGAAGAGCCTGATCAAAGAAAAACCAGTTTTTCTTATTTTTAACAGTCTGAAAATTCAGTTTCGCTGCATCAATAATAAAATGTGTAATTCCTACTAAAACAGCTACCCACCAAAGTTGAATATCCCAAAGGAAAATAAAACTTAAAACCATATGAATCAGAACATGAAGGTACAAATATTTGCTCTTCAGTTTTTTGCTTTCTTTCTCTGCAACCCAAGAATTTGGCTGAAGAATAAAGTCTCCAAATAAATGTGCCAATATGAGTTTAGTAAAAATCATGCTTACAGTTCTGAGATTTTCTTTTTAAAATATTGATTGGTTTCCACGATAAGCTCATAGTTTGCACGCTTCAGTCTCTGGCTTATAGATGATTGGGAGATTGCAAATCTTTTTGCAAGATCTTCCTGAGTGATATCTTTATTCATGATCATTTCGTGGATGATTTCGGATGTTGCCATTGTCCAGTTATCAAAATCTTTCGAAGACCATTTCAGTAAAATATTTAAGTCTCTGTCAACAGAATCGTTGGAGGTTTTGATAGAAACGGTGTGCCCGTCGTTCTTTAAGTCGTTTAGTAATCTTCCGGAATATACATATGCCGTTCCGTTGGATTCTGTAATTTTTTCAGATGAAAAGTTTTCTTCGCCAATACCAATGGCAATTCTTACATCTAAATTTTCCTGACTTTTTATTAATGATTTTATGGCTAAGAAACGCCAGAAAACTTCATCGATATTACATTTGAACTGAAATTCGTCGCCTCTGTAGATTTCCCATGTTTGAGGTGCGCTTCCCCATTGTTCGAGAAGATTTTTGAGCTTGGTCATCCAAACTTCTGTTTCCGCGTGTTGTGAATTTATAATGTCTCCGGTAAGTACCGCTATCATTTTGCAAATATAAGCATAATTACTTATAAATAAAAAATATAAGCAGATACACTTATAGATATTGATTATTAGTGAATCTGCTTATATCGATGATGTTGTAAATACCTGATTTCAGGATATTTTTAATAAAATTATTTTTAATTGCTCTTTTATAATTGGGATGCTTCGACAAGCTCAGCATGACACCACTATAAATTAACTTCTAAATAGAACCGGTTAGTATCAGAGTTGTCATGCTGAGTTTGTCGAAGCATCATAGCATATTAAAAATACCTTACTTCTTAATAAACTGATAAATTTTATTATCTAATTTTAATAAATAAGAACCTGTCGGCAAGCTTTGAGCTGAAATAGTTTTCTTATTTTTAAAAGGATTTTGTTCTGTAGAAATTACTTTTCCTGAGAAATCTAAAATCTGAGCCGTTTTTATATTTTCAATTTTTCCGTTAACGAAAATATTGTCGTTAACAGGATTTGGATAAATTTTAAACTCATTATTTTGAGCAAAAATTGCGTCAGAAGTTGCTAAAGTTCCTAAACTCTGACAATAATCGCTCGCATATGAATCCCATTCACCAATTGTAAATGTTGTTGTCGGCTGATTAATATTGGTTTTTCGGTATAAAGAAACATTTCCTAAAACAGACGAATTCGACTGCCCGCTCACACCTATCGCATCCACACTTGAAGATTTATATCTCAATTCTAGATAATTACTTCCCGTAAAAGTCATCTGTGGAGCCGCCGTTACAAATTTTGCCTGATTTACGGTATAACAAGAAAAATTTGCACTTGGATTTAGGACAACGAAAGTTTCGTTATTTTGAACTATTCCTTCCAATTCATAAGGATCTACGAAATAGTAATTTGTTCCGCTATAAAACTGAATGGACAATCTGTAATCGCTTAAATTAACAGGGTGCCCTGTTTTATTAGTGATTTCTAAAGCTTTATTATTTGAAGATCCTTCCAGATATTTTGTAACCATTAAATCTTTAGCATAAATATCCGATGCTAAAGTTGTTGTTGAAGCAACATTGCTGTCCGATGACAATAAATATCCACTGTCATAAGCTTTAACTGTAAAAGTATAAGCTGTAGAAGGTGTTAAATGATCTATACTGAATGTTGTATTTTTCGTCGCTCCAACTAAAGCTCCGTTCTGGTAGATTTTATAACCGATTACATCTGTGCTTGAACTTGGCGTCCAGCTTAATGTTGAAAAATAAGCACTGTTTTGAGTTACAGTTAAATTGGCAGGTGTTTGTGGTACAATTGCATCCGGAGTTTGTCCCCAAATTGCACTTATCCATGCAGGATTATCAATAAAAGGATTTCGGTTTTTCTGTAAATTATAGACTGCATTATTTCTGTCAATTTCCTTTTGAGAAACAGGATCTTGCTGATTCCACTGGAGAAGCATTGTAATATAAGCCGGATCAAAAGACCTTTCCTCTGTACCATCCAAAGGATTGGTGTCAGAAGCAGGATTTGCATTATTATTAAAATTAAAAGTACCTAATTTCCCTTCATATCTTACCGCAAAATACAGTAAACTTCTTGCTACATCGCCTTTAAATTCATTAATCGGTTCATAAACACGTCCGGTATAAGTCATCCCCGGAATTGCACAGTTGCCTATTCGTGAAGAATTAGTAAACGTATAATATATAGTAGAGCCTACAATTCCATAAGGATAGTTACTTCTCAGCTGATTAATTCTTGCATCCGTAGGAACTACATAAAACAAATCAGAATACATAGGATAATTACTGTAGAATGTACTTTGAGGCATCATATGCTCTCTGTTCCAGCCCTGTCCTTCCGCAGAAGCACTTCCGATAATATTAGCTGTTGTATATTCGTAAACATCCGGTCCTGTCGGAATTTCAGAATACATGTCTAATAGTATAGTCGTATTGGTAGCATCATGATCGTAATATTTATCTAAATCTGTCTGATTGTAATAGTTGGTAAGATCACCATAATTCCAGTTTATATTTTTTGCCGAAATAATATCATGCAATTTCGATTTTAAGGCGTAACCCGTCAAGCCTGCTGTTCCATCGTAATATCCTGCCGGAGCCTGAGCTGCAAAACAGGATGAAATCAAAATAATTGGAAGTAGAAATTTTTTCATGCTTTAAAATTGGGTGGCTAAAATAGTAAATTAATCTACTCAAAGTTCTGAAAATTTTATTAAAAAATCATTAATTTTTAAAATATAAAAAATTGAAAATTAAAGTTTTGCATATAAAATAGTAGCTGTAAAATAATTTTCTTTGGCATTCCGTCAATTTGGTTATCTTTGGGCACTAACTATTTATATATATGAATACAGAGACAATTGACAATATCAAAATGATAGCGGAAACAGCAAGAGAATTTGCTGAGAAGAATATTAGACCTAATATTATGGAGTGGGACGAAAGCCAGACTTTCCCTAAAGATCTGTTTCATGAGTTAGGAGAGATGGGTTTCATGGGTATTGTTATTCCGGAACAATATGGTGGTTCTGGTCTTGGATATCATGAATATGTTACGATCCTTGACGAAATTTCTCAGGTAGATCCTTCTATAGGTCTTTCAGTGGCAGCACACAATTCACTTTGTACTAATCATATTTATGAATTCGGAAATGAAGAGCAAAGAAACAAATGGCTTCCTCAGCTAGCTTCAGGTAAAGTAATCGGAGCTTGGGGATTGACAGAGCATAATACAGGTTCAGATTCAGGGGGTATGTCTACTACAGCCGTAAGAGACGGTGACGAATGGATCATTAATGGTGCTAAAAACTTCATTACTCACGCTATTTCGGGTGATATTGCAGTTGTAATGACAAGAACAGGTGAGATTGGTGCAAAAAACAACTCAACGGCTTTTGTTTTAGAAAAAGGAATGCCTGGTTTTTCTTCCGGTAAAAAAGAGAATAAATTAGGAATGAGAGCTTCTGAAACTGCAGAATTGATTTTCGATAACGTTCGTATTCCTGATGCCAATCGTTTGGGAGAAGTTGGAGAAGGTTTCAAACAAGCAATGAAAATTCTTGACGGGGGTAGAATTTCTATCGCTGCTTTAAGTTTAGGAACTGCAAGAGGAGCTTACAAGGCGGCTTTGAAATATGCTAAAGAAAGACAGCAATTCGGAAAATCTATTTCAGAATTTCAGGCGATCAACTTCATGTTGGCAGATATGGCAACAGAAATCGACGCTTCTGAATTATTGATTCAAAGAGCTGCAACTTTAAAAAATGCTAAACAAAAAATGACAAGAGAAGGAGCAATGGCAAAATTGTATGCTTCTGAAGCTTGTGTAAGAATTTCGAATAATGCCGTTCAGATTTTCGGAGGTTATGGTTATACAAAAGACTTCCCTGCTGAGAAATTTTACAGAGATTCTAAGCTTTGTACAATCGGAGAAGGTACTTCTGAAATCCAAAGATTAGTTATCGGCAGAGATATTACAAAATAAATTATTTATAAAAAAACATACAAATGATTAAACAGGCATTATTAGGCGAATTTTTGCATGAAGCAGAAAGTACCAGAAAACTTTTAAAATCAATTCCGGACAGTGCTTTAGATTTTAAACCATCCGAAATTAATTGGACAACAGGTCAGTTGGCTTCTCACATTGCAGAGGTTTACAATTGGTTTGAATCCACTTTCAATCAGGATGTATTTGATATGGGAACATACAAATATGATAAAGGTAATATTTCAAAAGTAGAAAATATTGTTGCTAAGTTTGAAGAAAATGTTGCAAAAGCTCAGCAAATCATAGAAAATTCAGACGAAAACACTTATTTTAATGAATGGAAAATGGAAATGGACGGAAATTCACTCTTCCCTCCTATGCCAAAAATTCAGGTAATTCGTTCATTTTTGTATAATCATTTGTATCATCACAGAGGCGAGTTGGTTGTTTATTTAAGATCTACAGGAAATAAAGTTCCGGGATTGTACGGACCGACTGCTGACGATAAATTTTAGAAATTTAGAATTATATCATCAATAAGTGAATAGCACCCGCGTTTTGCGGGTGCTATTTTCTTTTTTTGAGAAAATAAAATTTTAATGATATTCAATGTATTGCATAATTGTTTAGATATATACTCTAAAATTTTCTTAAAAAATTTTGTTTTTCGTAATAAAATTTTTATTAGCTTTGATATCCCACAATCAAAATAGAGATTATATGAAAAAACAATTATCGATGATTGGGATGCTGCTTCTATCGGGCATCTCTTTCGCGCAGACCGATCGTCTTTGGTCTGAAGGGTCTAAAAAAACAAGTTCAGAAATTTTTGAAAACAAATCAAGTATTAATAATCCGAAGATTTACAGTTTGGATATTAATGGTTTAAAAAATGTTTTGGCAAAAGCTCCAAAAAGGTTGGCTGCAGGAGAAAAATCAGAGATTATTATCTCCTTTCCTAATTCTGACGGGAAAATGGAAAACTTTAAGGTAAGAGAGAATTCCAATTTTGATCCTCAATTAGCCGCAAAATATCCGGATATCAAATCTTATGTAGGCGAAGGTTTCGGAGATTCAAATTCGACAGTTTATTTCAGTGTTTCACCACTCGGTTTATCATCGATGGAAATTTATGGTGATAAATCCGCGGTTTTTATTGAGCCTTACACAAAAGATCTTTCAACTTATGTAGTTTACAAAAAATCAGATAAAAAAGATAACTTAAATAAATTTGAATGTACTGTAATTGATGTAGCTCAAAAAGGTGTTGCCAATACAAGTAATCTTGCCGCAAGACCAAACGCGGATGATGCCAAACTAAGAACATTCAGATTAGCATTATCTTCTACGGGAGAATACACTGCTTATTTTGGAGGAACAAAAGCGAACGCTTTAGCCGCAATGAACAACACAATGACCCGTGTAAACGGAGTTTTTGAAAAAGATTTCTCAGCGAGAATGGTTCTTATTGCTAATAATGATGCGGTAATTTATACAAGCGCTTCATCTGATCCATATTCTCCTGCTGCACAAATGAATAACTGGAATTCTCAATTACAATCAACTTTAACGTCAGTAATCGGTGAAGCAAACTACGACATCGGACATTTATTCGGAGCTTCAGGAGGTGGCGGAAACGCAGGTTGTATTGGTTGTGTTTGTACAAACGGTTCAAAAGGAAGCGGTTATACATCTCCCACAGATGCAATTCCATCAGGAGATAATTTTGATATTGATTATGTAGCTCACGAAATGGGGCATCAATTTGGAGGAAACCACACATTCTCAATGAATAACGAAGGAACAGGTGCAAATATGGAACCTGGATCCGGATCAACAATCATGGGATATGCAGGAATTACTGCCCAAGATATTCAGCCACATTCAGACGCTTTCTTCCACGCGATAAGTATTCAGCAGATTACCAATAATATCAAAGCTAAAACTTGCCCGGTAAGCACAAATACTGGAAATTCTATTCCAACAGCAGGCGCAGGTTTAGATTATACAATTCCAAAAGGAACACCTTTCATGTTAACAGGAACCGGAACAGATGCAAACGGAGATTCCTTAACATATGTTTGGGAGCAGATGGACAATGCTTCTTCTTCTCAGACAGGAGCAAGTTCGGCAGCAAGTGCTACAAAAGCAACAGGACCAACTTTCAGGTCATGGACTCCACAAACTACACCTGTAAGATATTTCCCAAGAATGGCTTCAGTCTTAACAGGAGCAACAACAACGGCAGGTTCAGAAATTACAGTTGAAGCGCTATCTAATGTAGCAAGAACTTATAATTTCAGATTCACTGTTCGTGATAACAGAGCCGGAGGTTCAGGAAATAATTCAGATGATGCAGTAATTACTGTGAACGGAACTGCAGGACCTTTCAGTGTAAGTTCTCAAAACTCGGCAACAACTTATACAGGCGGAACTTCTCAAACCGTAACGTGGAATGTTGCCGGAACTACAGCAAACAATGTAAATGCAGCAAATGTAGATATTCTCTGGTCTACCGATTCAGGAACAACATGGACTACTCTACTTGCCGGAACTCCAAATGACGGAACTCAGGCTGTTGTAATTCCAAATACTTCTACTACAACGGGAAGAATTATGGTAAAAGGTTCAAACCATATTTTCTTTGATGTAAACAACGCAAATATTACTGTAAATGCAGGTTCAGGGACAGGAGATGTACTTGCTCCGACAGCACCTACATTGGCAGCTTCAGGCACTACTTCTATAAGCACAAATCTTTCTTGGTCAGGAGCAACAGACAATGTAGCAGTTACGGGCTACGACGTTTATCAGGGTGCTTCATTGATCGGTTCCACAGCTTCGACTTCTTATACTGTAACAAGTTTGACTCCTTCTACAACGTATAGTTTCTCAGTAAAAGCAAAAGACGCGGCAGGAAATGTTTCGCCTTCAAGCAATACGGTTTCTGTAACAACTCTTGCAGGAAGTACAGTTTCTTATTGTTCAGCTTCTGCCAACAACACGGCTGATGAAAGAATCGGAAATGTGAAATTCGGAACAATTAATAATACTTCCACAGGAACTGCAGGTTATGAAAACTTTACGGCAATTTCTACCAACGTAACAAAAGGTTCTGCTTATGCAATTTCTGTAACTCCGGTTTGGACATCAACGGTTTACAGTGAAGCTTATGCAGTTTATATTGATTACAACGGAGATGGAGACTTTACAGACAGCGGAGAATTAGCATGGTCTAAAACCGGTTCTACAACAACTCCGGCAACAGGATCGATCACGATTCCTTCAACGGCAACTGTTGGTACTACAAGAATGAGAGTAATGATGCAGTATAGCTCTGTTCCTACATCATCTTGCGGAACTTACACATACGGACAGGTTGAAGACTACACTTTAAATATTGCTTCATCAGCAAGAGGTGAGGTTAATACAAAAGATTTATTGACTGATATTAAATTATATCCAAATCCTGCTAAAGATTTTTTAAATATTTCAAATACGACGAATGAAGATTATAAAATCTTCGATATGGGTGGAAAACTAATCAATTCAGGAAAACTTGAAAGAGGCTCTGTAAATGTAAGCAATCTTATCAAAGGTGCTTATATGATCCAGGTTGGAGAAGTCTCTAAGAGATTCATCAAAAACTAATACTCTTCTCGAATTTAAACACGGGATAAAAGGCTGTCTGGAAACGGGCAGTCTTTTTTTATGGGTAATGAGTAATTTTATTAATGAATGATGAGTACTTAATATCATAAGCATTGTCATGTCGAGTGCAAAGCAGTCGAAACATCTCTGCTTTAATTTTTAAAATAAAAAATAGATTCTTCCTCCAATATCACTTATTAAATAATTCAACAAAAAACCTAAGTCTTAATTCCTGATATCTAATTCGTAATTTTTATATTTGCCTTAAATTAAAAATATTCATGGATAAAATTGACAGCCTGAACCAAGTAGCAGAATTCCACACAACTTTCAAAGCCCCTATTTTAGATACTCCACAAATTCCTTCGCAGGAAAGATGCAACCTTAGAGTTGAACTTTTACAGGAAGAACTGAATGAATTAAAACAGGCACTTGCCGACAATGATATCGTAGAAATTGCTGATGCATTGTGCGATTTGCAATATGTTTTGAGCGGTGCGGTTCTGGAATTCGGACTTGGCAACAAATTTGTAGAATTGTTCAACGAAGTTCAGCGTTCGAATATGTCTAAAGCTTGCGATAACGAAGAACAGGCACAGGAAACGGTTGAATTTTACAAAGAAAAAGATGTAGAATCATTTTATGAAAAATCAGGTGAGAAATTTAATGTATATAGAAAAGCTGATCATAAAGTTTTGAAAAATAAATACTATTCTCCTGCTGATTTGAAGACAATTATCGAAAAATAGTATGAAAAAAATTATTACAAATGTTTTTGCTGTTTCAGCTTTACTTTTGGCAAGTCAACAGCTTACAGCACAAAAAGTTGTGGTGGGCCGTGAAGTCGAAACAACGAATGACGGCAAAATGCTTTTGGGAAATCAGTTGAAAAGCAAATTTCTTGAAGCTCCATATGCAGATTGGTATGTGAAAGAACACGACGAATACGCATTAGATCAAAAAGCAGTCGGTGAACTAAAAAAAGGTAAGATCAATTCTTATAATATCATAGTTTTTATGGGAACCTGGTGTGAAGACAGTCACAGAGATTTTCCAAGATTAATGAAGATTTTGGAAGAAGTGAAATACCCTGAAGGTAAGTTAACCATCATTGCTGTGAACCGTAAAAAAGAATCTCCGACAGGCGACGAAGCCCGTTATAACCTTCAAAAAGTTCCGACAATTATTGTTGAAAAATATGGTAAGGAAATCGGAAGAATTATAGAAATGCCTACAACCGGATATATAGAAAGAGATTTGGTTGAGATTTTGAAGAAAGATGATCAGTCTGTGATTAAAGAAATTTTTAGCAAATAAACTTTGAGAAATATCAGAATAATAGTACCGTTTTTGGCTGGAATTGTCTTAATGACGATTCTTTTTTTCAGCTTTAAATCTTGTTTTAATCCTAGTGAAAAAACAGAAAAGTCAGATTATTATATTTTGACCAACCAGATTTCAAAGATGAATAAAATGGTAGTTCTGGAGCAGAATTCTTCCGCAATGCAGAAGACAAAAATGGGTTACGAATTTTTCGGGAAAGAAGTATCGAGCAACAGTATTATTACTTACACAAAAACCAATGCGCAGGTTTCTTATGATCTTAATAAAATGAAGATGGAAGTAGATTCTATCAACAAAAAACTGATCATAACGGAACTTCCGGATGCAGATATCAGAATCACTCCAAGTGTGGAAATTCAGTCTCTGGACGATTCTTTTTTTAATAGAATTTCTGAAAAGGACATCAAAAATGTAACTCAAAAAGCAAAAGATACGGCCATTAAATCTATTGATCAAAATAAACTGAGAACGGAAGGCCGCAAACAATTGATGGAAAATCTTAATAATATTTTCGTTTTGGCAAAGGCTTTGAACTATACCATAGAAGATAAAACCGGAAAGATCGGTATTCTTGGACTATAGAAATTTTAGCTTTATATTTAAGTTTTTAAAGTCCTGTTTCAAATCATAAAATTTAAAATTATGGACTCAAACGACAAAAAGAAAGAATCTGCCAATACCGCAGAGACAAAGAGACAAAATCAGGATTTTCCTAATATTCCTGCATCATCAAAAAAAACGAATCCGCCTGATATTGACAAGGAAGATGTACAAAAATCTTCAAAAAACAAATCTGGAAAAACGGATAACACGAAAGAATAATCTTACAATAAAAAAGGTTCTGTCTCATAGAGATGGAACCTTTTTAAAAAAAATATACAAATAAAAATCAAATATCTTATAAACTTAAAGTGGTCAATTGCTCCGCTCGTAAACTACCCTAACTATTCGGCTGTTGACTTACGAAGCAAAATTGACAATTCACTTTTTTTAAACAATCGTTGATTTTCCGATTTTCACATTTTCAAAATTATAATACGTCTTCTCGGAATATTTAATATAATCTGCAATAAAACTTCCTACTTCGCCTGTAGAATAAGGCTGCTCCGAATTCAGGTCGATTGTAACATATTTATTTTCAATCGCATATTCCACAGATGCTCGCAATTTTTCTGCAGCCTGCTCAAGTTTTAAATAATCAAGCATCATCGCAGTACTCAAAATGGAAGCAATAGGATTGGCAATTCCCTTTCCTTTCGCCTGCGGATAAGAACCGTGAATAGGCTCAAACATAGCATTCTCGTTACCAATCGAAGCCGACGGAAGCAGTCCGATAGAACCTCCGATCACACTTGCTTCGTCAGAAATAATATCTCCGAACATATTTTCTGTAACGATGACATCAAATTGTTTCGGATTTAAAATTAACTGCATCGCTGCATTATCTACAAACATAAAATCAAGCTCCACATCAGGATATTCCGCAGCAATTTCTTTACAGACTTTTCTCCATAATCTTGAAGTATCTAAAACGTTTGCTTTATCAATTAAGGTTAATTTTTTTCTGCGTTTTTGTGCTTCCTGAAAAGCCATATGAACGATTGGTGCGATTTCATCACGATTATATTTACAAATATCATAAGCATAACCGGCTTCTTCATCCGTAAATTTTTCACCAAAATAAATTCCGCTCACCAATTCCCTGAAAATCTGAATATCAGTTCCTTCAACTATTTCTTTTTTCAAAGGACTTTTTTCAATTAAAGAATTGAACGTTTTCAAAGGTCGGATGTTGGCAAAAAGTCCTAACTCTTTACGAAGTTTCAACAAACCTTGCTCTGGACGAACTTTTGCATCAGGATTATTATCAAAAGACGGATCGCCAATTGCTCCGAAAAGCACGGCATCAGATTCTTTGCAGATTTCTAACGTTTCATCTGGTAAAGGATTTCCGGTTTTAAAAATCGCTTCAGCTCCTGTTAACCCGTATTTAAAATCGAATTGGTAATGAAAAGCTTCGGCAATGGCATCTAAAATCTTAATGCTTTCGGCAACAACTTCCGGCCCAATTCCATCTCCCGGAAGAACCGCAATTTTAAAATTAGTTTTCATATACTTTTTGTGTTTTTAGTTCAAATTCTTTGATCGCCTGTTTTCTGCTGATTAAAAAGTCAATATCATCATAACCATTTATCAGACATATTTTTTTATAAGAATCAATTTCAAAATTCTCCGTTTTATCGTTGAAAGTAATCGTCTGTTTTTCAACATCTACTAAAATTTCTTTTTCAGGATTTTCTGTAATGTTATTTAAAATTTCTTTTAAAAACTCTTCAGAAACTTTTACGGGCAATAATCCGTTATTCAATGCATTACCTTTAAAAATATCTGCAAAAAAACTTGAAACAACGACTTTAAAACCATAATCCGTCAATGACCAGGCTGCATGTTCACGACTGCTTCCGCAACCGAAATTGTTTCCGGCAACCAAAATTTCACCGCTATATTTTGAATTGTTCAGAACAAAATCAGAATTCGGCTCATTCGTATGAACATTATATCTCCAATCCCTGAAAAGATTGTCTCCAAAACCGTTTTTATCAATACTTTTTAAAAATCTGGCCGGAATAATCTGATCCGTATCTATATTTTCTGCCGGCAAAGGAATTGCCCTGGATTTTATAATAGTTAATTTTTGCATTTTATTGAAATCAAAATAATTTTAATTCGTTTAGTTTAAATTTTCAAAAACTGAAATTCGACCTTCAATAGCAACTTTCGCGGCGGTTAAAGGACTTGCCAGAATTGTTCTTGCTCCTTGTCCCTGTCTTCCTTCAAAATTTCTGTTGGAAGTTGAAACACAATATTCACCTTCAGGAATTTTATCGTCATTCATTGCCAAACACGCTGAACATCCCGGTTGTCTGATCTGAAAACCAGCTTCGTTAAAAACCTTATCTAAACCTTCTTCAAAAATTTGTTTTACAACCTGTTGCGAGCCCGGAACAATCAAAGCCTGAACATGTTCTGATTTACTTTTTCCTTTAATATAATTCGCTGCAGAGCGGAAGTCTTCAATTCTTGCATTGGTACAACTTCCAATAAAAACATAATTCACTTTAATATCTGAAAGTGCTTGTCCGGCTTTTAAACCCATGTATTTCAAAGCCTTTTCCTCAGACTCATTCTGTGGATTCGGAATATTTTGATTGATAGAAATCCCCATTCCCGGATTTGTTCCGTATGTAATCATTGGATAAATTTCAGAAGCATCGAAAGAAAATTCCGTATCAAAAACCGCTTCATCATCTGTTTTCAATGTTTTCCAATATTCTAATTTTTCATCCCATTCTTCACCTTTTGGAGCAAAAGTTCTGCCTTTAACATAATCGAAAGTCGTTTCATCAGGAGCAATCATTCCTCCACGAGCACCCATTTCGATACTCATATTACAAACGGTCATTCTTCCTTCCATCGACATTTCTTCGAAAACATTTCCTGCATATTCACAGAAATAACCTGTTCCGCCATCCGTTCCTACTTTTGAAATGATGTATAAAATCACATCTTTAGGCTGAACATTTTTATTTAATTTACCATTTACGGTAATTCTCATCGATTTTGGTTTGTTCAACAACAGACATTGACTTGCAAAAACCTGGGCAACCTGACTCGTCCCAATTCCAAAAGCAATCGAACCAAAAGCACCATGCGTTGAAGTATGGCTGTCGCCACAAACAATGCTCATCCCAGGTTGTGTAACTCCCAATTCAGGAGCTATAATATGCACAATTCCTTGATATTGATGTCCTAAACCATACAGTTCGATATTGTTTTTCTTACAATTTTCTGTTAGCTGTTCAACCTGATTTCTCGAAGAATCATCACGAATTGGTTTATCCTGATCCAAGGTTGGAACATTGTGATCGGCTGTCGCAACAATTTGCTTTGGTCGGAAAACTTCAAGATTTCTGGATTCCAATTCTGCAAAAGCTTGTGGGCTCGTTACTTCATGAATCAGATGTTTGTCAATGTATATAATTTGAGGTCCGTCCGGAATTGTTTCTACAACATGAGCATCCCAGACTTTATCAAAAAGTGTTTTTTTATCGTTGTTCATTTTAATTTTATCCATATTTAAAATCAAATCCTACCCTATTTTTCTCGTCACTTTTTCAATAATTGAACTTAAATCATCATTATTAACTTCTTTTTTACTATCAGCGATTTTCAAAAACTCCTGATAGAGAAAATCTAGTTCATTTTTAGTAACATCAAAACCAATATGTTTGAATCTGTATGCCAAAGCAGACCGTCCGCTTCTGGCCGTCAATACAATTGTTGAAGCATTTACGCCTACTTCTGAAGGATCGATAATTTCGTAAGTTTCTCTGTTTTTGATCACTCCATCCTGATGAATTCCTGAACTGTGCGCAAAAGCATTAGCTCCCACAATCGCTTTATTCGGCTGAACAGGCATTCCCATCAGCTCAGAAACCAAAACACTCATAGGATTGAGCATTTTGGACTGAACATCGGTGTATAATTTTAAATATGGATGCTGCTTTAAAACCATCACAACTTCCTCCAACGCTGTATTTCCGGCTCTTTCTCCCAATCCGTTGATGGTACATTCGATTTGTCTGGCTCCATTGATAACTCCTGCAATAGAATTGGCAGTTGCCATTCCCAGATCATTGTGACAGTGACAAGATAAAATTACGTTGTCGATTCCTTTTACATTTTCCTTCAGATACTTGATTTTTTCTCCGTATTCTTCAGGGAGACAATATCCTGTTGTGTCAGGAATATTGAGAACTGTTGCACCGGCTTTAATAACTTCTTCACAAACTTTTGCCAAATAATCGTTGTCGGTTCTACCAGCGTCTTCTGCGTAGAACTCTACGTCTTCGACATAAGATTTAGCATATTTTACGGCCTGAACAGCTCTTTCAATAATATCTTCTCTATTCGAATTGAATTTAAATTTAATATGAGAATCAGAAGTTCCGATTCCTGTATGAATTCTAGGTTTTTTGGCGAATTTTAATGACTCTGCAGCAGTGTCGATATCTTTTTGATTAGCTCTTGTTAATCCGCAGACTTTTGCATTTTTTACCAGTTTTGAAATCTCCGAAACCGAATGAAAATCTCCGGGACTTGAAATTGGGAAACCAGCTTCTATAACATCTACACCCAACTCGTCCAGTTTCTCAGCAATAATTAATTTTTGCTCTGTGTTTAATTTACAACCGGGAACTTGTTCTCCATCACGCAATGTGGTATCAAAAATTTCGACTTTTTCGGAATTCATAATGAAGTTTTTACTTAATTTTGATTCAAAACTAGAAAGATGAAACGTTTATTCATTTTTAGTTTTTGTAAAAATTACAATACTCAAAATAATGTTTTTTAATTTCAATCAACTGATTATCATTATTTTAAATTATAAAAATTTACAATGGCAGAATTGCATAAAGATTTTTTATTTGTATTAATTAAGTCGTTAACAACTTCCGAAAAAAGGCAATTCAAGCTGTATGTAAACCGACTTGGAATTAATGTTGACGCAAAATTTCTTCTTCTTTTTTCAGAACTGGATAAGATGAAAGAGTATGACGAAAATATTATCCTTGATAAAAAAATTTCTACAAAACAACAGCTGTCAAACCTGAAAGCTCATCTTTACAAGCAGATTTTGGTAAGTTTAAGAATGAATCCAAGTCATCAGAATTACAGGATACAATTGCGCGAACAGCTTGATTTTGCAAATATTTTGTATCAGAAAGGACTTCATAAACAGGCTTTGAAGATTTTAGATAAAAGCAAACAAGCAGCTTTAGATTTAGATGAAAAAAATATTGCTTCCGAAATTATTGACTTAGAAAAAGTAATTGAATCACAGTTTATTACACGAAGCATTGAAGGTCGCGCCGATGAATTGATAAAACAATCCACTGAGATCAGCGAACAAAATCATTATGCGACTGAATTATCCAATCTTTCATTGAAATTATACAGCGAAATGTTGACGCATGGTTATGTAAAAAATAACGAAGACCGTGCTGAAATTATGGAGATTTTTAATACTCAGATTCAAAAAATCAACTTTGAAAAATTAAATTTCACAGAAAAACTATGGTATTTCAAAGCGCATGTCTGGAAAAACCAATTGCTTCAGGAATATAAATATACTTTGAAATATGCTTTTCAATGGGTTGATTTGTTTCACAAAAATCCGGAGATGATTGTAAGTCATCCTGTTTGGTACATTAAGGGTAATACTTATCTTTTAAAAATCCTTTTTATTTACGGAAATATCGATATTCTAGAAAATCGTTTCAAAGATTTTAATGAGGTTGTTCATTCTTCCAGTTTTACTCAAAATGAAAACATACAATCTCTTGTATTTTTGACTTTTTATAATACCTTAATGAATATCCATTTTGTAAAAGGTGAATTCTTTTCGGGAACAAAATTAATCCCTGAAATTGAACTGAAAATGGAAAGATTCCGTGATAAAATTGATGAGCATCATTTTATGATTCTTTATTTAAAAATGGCAGCAATGTTCTTTGGAAGCAAAAAGTTTAAAGAGTCTATAAAATATTCATTGAAAGTAATTGAATCTAAGGGGAATGTGCAGGAGGATTTACTCTTTCATACCAGAATTTTGATTTTAATGACAAAATATGAATCAGGAAATGATGAAGATTATGATGAATTTATAAAAGCTACTTTAAAGTTTACAAAAAAGATGAAAAAACCGGATGAATTTCATTTTGAAAGTATTAAATTTTTTAAAAACCTGAACGATCTGACTCCTGATAAACAACTGGAATCTTTTAAAGAATTTAACAAAAAGCTCGATCTTTTTTCGGAAAATGAATATTACAGAAGATCATTATTATATATAGATATACACGGTTGGGTAAAATCTAAAGTAAGAAATGTAGATGTAATTGAAATTATTAAGGAAAAAGTGAGGTATAAAAGGAATAATTAAAGTTGTATAAGAGCCTTTTTAACTTATTCATAATTAGACTCTTGATTAATTCTTAATTATTAAAAACGATTTTATTCCGTTTTTAGTATTAAATATCGCTTCAAATATGCCGTATTGTAGTATTTTAAATAAAAAATGCGTATTTTTGCATCTTAAAATTTCTTAGTAAACAATGATAAAAATTACACTTCCAGACAATAGCGTCAAAGAATTCGAGGCGGGAGTTACTCCGCTAGATGTGGCAAAATCTATAAGCGAGGGATTGGCTAGAAATACCATCTCTGCAGTTGTTAATGACAAACAAGTAGAAACAACCACACCTATAACCACGGATTCTACGGTACAGTTGTTGACTTGGAATGATGATCTTGGAAAGAAGGCTTTTTGGCACTCTTCTGCCCACCTTTTGGCGCAGGCTATCCTTGAATTTTATCCAAATGCTAAGTTGACAATCGGTCCTGCCATCGAAAGCGGATTCTATTATGATGTAGATTTCGGGGACGAAAGTTTATCTGAAAAAGATTTTGAGAAAATTGAGAAAAAAGTATTGGAAAATGCTAAAAAAGGTTCAACTTTCTCATTATACCCTGTTTCTAAAGAAGAAGCGTTAAAAACTTATGCAGATAATCCTTATAAAGTAGAATTGATTTCTAATCTTAATGATGGAGAAATCACTTTTGTAACACACGATGATTTCACAGATCTTTGTCGTGGAGGACACATTCCAAACACTAGTATTGTAAAGGCAATGAAGATTTTGAATGCAGCCGGAGCTTACTGGAGAGGAAATGAAAAAAATCCTCAGTTAACAAGGGTTTATGGTATTTCTTTCCCAAAACAGAAAGAATTAACAGAATATCTTGAAAGATTAGAAGAAGCAAAAAGAAGAGACCACAGAAAATTAGGTAAAGAATTAGGAATTTTCGCTTTTTCTGAAAAAGTAGGTGCCGGTTTACCATTATGGTTACCAAAAGGTACCGCTTTGAGAAGAAAATTAGAAAATTTCCTTTCTGTTGCTCAGAAAAAAGGAGGTTATGAATTTGTAATGACACCACATATTGGGTCAAAAGATTTGTATGTAACTTCCGGACACTGGGATAAATATGGAGCAGACAGCTTCCAGCCGATCAGAACTCCAAATGAAGGAGAAGAATTTATGCTGAAGCCGATGAACTGTCCTCACCACTGTGAAATTTACAAAACTTCACAATGGAGCTACAGAGATTTACCGAAAAGATATGCGGAATTCGGAACTGTTTACAGGTATGAGCAAAGCGGGGAACTTCACGGATTGACAAGAGTTCGTGGATTTACTCAGGATGATGCTCACCTTTTCTGTACTCCGGATCAGCTGTTGGGAGAATTTGAAGCAGTAATCGATCTTGTATTGTATGTTTTCAAATCTTTAGGTTTTGAAGATTTCATGACTCAGGTTTCGTTGAGAGATCCTGAGAACAGAGAAAAATATATCGGTTCTGATGAGAACTGGGAAAAAGCAGAAAATGCTATCATCACAGCAGCAGCAAACAAAGGTTTGAAAACAGTTGTTGAATATGGTGAAGCAGCATTTTATGGTCCGAAACTGGATTTCATGGTAAAAGATGCTTTAGGTAGAAAATGGCAGCTTGGAACTATCCAGGTTGATTATAACTTACCGGAAAGATTTGATCTTCACTATATTGGAAACGATAATGAGAAACACAGACCGGTAATGATTCACAGAGCACCATTTGGTTCTATGGAACGTTTCATTGCCATTTTGCTGGAAAATACTGCAGGAGATTTCCCATTATGGCTGAGTCCGGATCAGTTTATTATTCTTCCGATCAGCGAAAAATATGTAGATTATTCGAAAAAAGTTTCACAATTTTTAGAAAATCACGATATTAGCGGTCAGATTGATGACAGAAATGAGAAAACTGGTAAAAAGATCCGTGATGCAGAATTGAATAAGATTCCATTCATGCTGGTTGTAGGAGAAAATGAAGAAAAAGACGGCACAATTTCTGTAAGAAGACGTGGAGAAGGAGATCTTGGAGTAATGAATATGGAAGATTTCGTTTCTTATTTTAAGAAAGAATCTGCGATATAAAATTTAATTAAAAGATTAAATTACTCAGAGATTAAGATATTAGCAATAATAATTTCTGAATCTCTAAATTTTTTAATTTTAGAATAGAAAGTTAACCAATAAAATTATAATACAATAGCACAAAGATTTAACAACAGGGGCCCACAAAGACGTCCTGTACAGGAGGACTTACACTTGATTAACGATAAAATTCGTGTGAGAGAGCTACGTTTGGTGGGCGATAACGTAGAGCCGGGAATTTATCCAATTGACAAAGCAAGACAGATTGCTGCTGAACAAGAATTGGATCTAGTAGTAATTTCCGATAAGGCTGAACCGTTTATTGCGAGAATATTAGAATATAAAAAATTCTTATATGAGCAAAAGAAAAAGCAAAAGGAACTAAAAGCTAAGCAAGTAAAAGTAGTTGTAAAAGAGATCCGTTTCGGACCTCAGACTGACGAACACGATTATGAGTTTAAGAAAAAACATGCTGAAAAATTCCTTGAAGAAGGTTCAAAATTAAAAACCTACGTATTTTTTAAAGGACGTTCGATTATCTTTAAAGATCAGGGAGAAATTTTGCTTCTAAAACTGGCTCAGGAACTGGAGCACGTTGGAAAAGTAGATCAGCTTCCTAAACTTGAAGGAAAAAGAATGATTATGATGATGAGTCCTAAAAAACCAGCTAAATAATCCAATAATCAGATCAAAAATCTGATTTAAAATATCAAACCTCAAATTTTCTTTGAGGTTTTTTTTGTTTTTAGTCTATTGTAAAATAAGGAAATTTACACTTTTATTAATATAGTTAAATCAATTGTCAAAATCCATTTTATATAATTTATAATAGTTATTAATTATTTATTAAAATTTAACCTAAGTTAAAATTATGATAAAAATTTTACTCTAAATTTGCTTTACAAATAAGAAATAAAAACCTATTCGAATAATAATAAAATATTAATAACATTAAAAAAAATCAAGCTATGAGTACATTAAAATTAAAAGACGGAACAGAGATTTTCTACAAAGATCAGGGACAAGGACCAGTACTGATGTTTCACCACGGATGGCCTTTATCATCAGATGATTGGGATGCACAGGTCATTTTCTTCTTACAGAAAGGTTATAGAGTAATTGCCCACGACAGAAGAGGTCACGGTCGTTCCAGCCAGGACATTTACAATCACACCATTGAACAGTATGCTTCTGATGCAGCTGAACTGGTAGAATTCCTTGACCTGAAAGACGTGGTTCATATCGGACATTCAACGGGTGGTGGTGAAGTAATCCGTTATGTTAACAAATATGCCAACGGAAGAGCTAAAAAAGCAGTTTTAATCAGTGCAGTTCCTCCAATTATGGTAAAAAGCGA
>NZ_BAAAZJ010000015.1:0-1928 GCF_039536845.1 Chryseobacterium ginsenosidimutans | reverse complement strand
TTCCCATAGTTACTTTTACCGTATAGTTTCCTGCATTTACAGGAGTGAAGGTATTTTGTGTAGCTCCCGTAATGGCAACCCCATTTAAATACCACTGATACGTTTCGTAGCTGTCATCCACTTCCAGAATAATTCCCGGGATACAGTCTCCTGTTTGTTTAGCAATTACCGGAATAGAAGAGAATCCTGCAAAGTATCCACCGTATCCTGCTGAACTATATCCACCATTTATACCGGCAGTTACCGCTTTTGTTGAGGTTACGGTTACGTTTCCTGTTGGATTGTCGATGGCATAAGTTACCCAGTTTGTATTTCCTGTTAACGGATAAGGACCCTGTGCAGCAGTTGGAGTTGTCGGTGCTCCGCCATTAATGCTATAAGTAACAGCGGCTCCTGTTTCTGTTAAGATATTCAGTTTAAGTGTAATACCTGTTACACTAGGCATTTCGTTAATTTTCCCGATCTCATCAATTTTTCTGGGTAAGAAACAGTTTAACGGCGGGATATAGTTGTATCCTCCCGTGTTGTTTGCTGTACCTACACCAACCAACTGATATAAATAAACATTTTTAGAAGTGGAAACAAGCATGTTGAAATGTCCGCTTCCTGCAGTTTGTTCTACATAGTTGGTTTCATTAATTCTGTACCATTGGCCTGCATTGATGGTTGCAAGAGGAGTTGTACCACCGTTAACATAGATCTCCGTGTTATCTTCTGTTGCAATGACAATTCCGCCCTCCATATTTTCAGCGGGTGCGGTAGATCTTGTTTTTACCATGGCAAAGGTATTTCCCAACCTTTCTACGGGAACCGACTGGTCCATAATTAAATCTGAACCACTTGAGCCTAAAGCACCAAAGTTACCATTGGAACTTCCATTGGTAAGGGTTACAGGCTTATCCGAAACAACTTTGGCTCCGATAAACCCAGTAAGGTTTGCAGGAGTACCATTGTTTCCGGCTACAAGGTATGATTGTCCTTTATTTAGAGTAAAAGACTGAGAGTTTCCACTAAAACCTGCGGGAGCTCCAATGAATTGAAGTCCTGTAGTCGTCCAGGAAACAGTAACTAAAGTATTGTCTTCAGTTGCCAGAATTCCTGCTGTGAAGTTGTTTGCCGTACCGGTTCCTGCACTTGTGTTAGGAGGATTGGCTACATAAAATAATTTACCGATTCCGGCTTTTCCTTTTGAGGTGATAATCTCACCGTGAGATCCCTGAGCAGATCTTAAGGTACAGTAAAAAGGTTTGTCTCCTTTTAGATAAAGTCCTTTAGTGATGACCTGAAAGGCTTCCGTTGTAGCTGTTGCTGAAATGTTAGCAGCAGCAACAGTATAGGACTGAGGGTTTCCTTTACTGATGGTAACAGTCTGAATAAGAACGTTATTGTTGTAAATCTTGACATCAAAAGGAGTTGTAGAGTCCGTTGACAGATATACCGCATTGGTATATCCTGAGGTGGATGCATAATAAGGTGCAATCCAGTGGTCTGTATCCCTTTGTGCAAAGAGGGTATTAATGCTAAGGAACATTAATACGAAAGATAGTAGAAATCTTTTCATAATTATGGAATTAGGATTATTGCAAAAATAACGGAATATTTGATAAGTTCTCTATATTATTTCTAAAAAAGAGCAATTAAATATATAAAAAAACCCACGATTTGGAAAAAATCGTGGGTTGTAAATTTATTTAAGAAGTGTTAGTCTATGTTTTTGACTAAAATCCAACCGGTGTATTTGATTGGTGTTTTGTTTTTATTGGGTTCATTCCAGTTGATGTGATACCAATAGGTTCCGGTCACTAATTTTTTGTCATAATGTTTACCATCCCATTTGTAATTGTTGAATTTATCCCCTGTGAATATCTTGTTTCCGTATCTGTCATAGATCACGAAAGTAAGGTTATCCTTGTAAGCTAATTCACTGT
>NZ_BAAAZJ010000014.1:0-764 GCF_039536845.1 Chryseobacterium ginsenosidimutans | reverse complement strand
CGATCTTATCGATATATTATAAAAGTAGTTCCTTAATTTTTCCGCTTACCTAAAAGCTCTCCTGCGCTACCGAATATACTCTCGTTTTCAGTGGGGCAAAGATAGGCTGTTTGAGTAATACAATCCTAATTTACTTAACATAATGTCAAAGAGAATATAGCGATTGTGGGAAAGTATTACAGTTAAATATCTGATATATTTTATGTTATAACCTTATACACACTTATCCACATTATCCGAATTATATGTAAACGTTTTATAAGATCGGTTTTATAGTGTGGAAAATACGTTTGAAAGGTTATCTTATTATATATAGGATGTGATTTAATAAGTGAGAGTATTCGGAATTTGGGGTTGGAGGCAGACTATTTATAGATAAGAGATCGGTGAATGTAATACTGCTGAACCATCCCGTCAAAAATTCTCTGAATTTTTGACACCCCTCCAAAGGTGGGGAATGTTGTGGATGGCTATTGATTTTAGAGTTATGAGGCTGATCTATTTTTGTGTGGAGAATTGGGGAGGCTGATTTTTGAAAAATATTGTATATATTACATACTATGCCATAGCCCCGATAGAAACGGCATCCTTTTTTGTGGCGGGCGTAGCGAAGCGCAGACCGTAACAAAAAAGATACAGTGGAGAGCGGGATCAAGCTCCTCAAAAAAATGATGAATGAGGAATTATTAATGCCCGGATTTCTACTTCGTCGAAATGACAAACTTGATGGAAAGTGTTGTTGTGAAAGTTTGAGAGGGCTTTAC
>NZ_BAAAZJ010000013.1:0-788 GCF_039536845.1 Chryseobacterium ginsenosidimutans | reverse complement strand
AATAGTTTTCTCAAAACTATTCAATGGGTGCGTAGCTCAGCTGGATAGAGCATCTGCCTTCTAAGCAGACGGTCAAAGGTTCGAATCCTTTCGCGCTCACAAAAAAGCTCACAATTTTATTGTGAGCTTTTTTGTTTTTAATGGATTAAATCATTAGTTCAGCTTTGATATCCTTCAATTTGAAATATTGATTTAAAGATCAAATATTTTACATTTATTCTTAAACAAGTTTTGTTGTTTTTGATATAGATAACTTTGTTTTGGAAAAAGAAAAAATAATCTTTCCTTACATTCAATGTACATTTATCAACATTCATTTTTATTAATTCCTGTTGCAAACTTTTACCGATATTTTCAATTTCATTTTTACAGAAGTTCTTATTAGACCGGTGCTCTAAACCTTTGATGGTTTTAATTTTAATTTTTGAAAAAGATATCTGAAGTTTTCGCTCAATATAAAAATTGGAAACAAAAGAACTTATTAGCAACAAAAAGAACAAAAATAAAATTTTATTTTTCATTTTCCATTTTCATCTAAAACAATGGTTATTAATCATGTAAAGTTAGTAAAAAACTGTTCCAAAAAAATTAATAAAAATTATTCCAAATTTATTTTCATAATTAAAAAAAAGACTCTATATTTGCACCCACAAAAAACAAGGTAATACTTGTTAAAAGATGACCTTAATCGGGGCGTAGCGTAGTCCGGTCATCGCGCCTGGTTTGGGACCAGGAGGTCGCAGGTTCGAATCCTGCCGCCCCGACAGTTTTAATAGTTTTCTCAAAAC
>NZ_BAAAZJ010000012.1:0-1508 GCF_039536845.1 Chryseobacterium ginsenosidimutans | reverse complement strand
TCCCATTTGTAATTGTTGAATTTATCCCCTGTGAATATCTTGTTTCCGTATCTGTCATAGATCACGAAAGTAAGGTTATCCTTGTAAGCTAATTCACTGTAGTCGATAAAGTCATTTTTGTTATCCCCGTTCGGAGTGATGGCATTCAGCAGGTTGGGTACTGTAACTTCTACAGAAACCGGTGTACAGTTGTAAGAATCTTTTACATAGAATGTATGCTGTCCTCTTGTAAGTCCTGTGAATACATTAGAATCCTGCCAGTTCGCAGGCGAATCCACAGCGTATTGATAAGGAGCTTTTCCACCTGTTACATGAACGGTTACCGTATTGTTAGAGATTTCGATTTCCGTAATAACAGGATCTTCCGCTTTCTTAACGCTTACAAACTGTTTCACGAAACATCCGTTATCTTTAAGGATTACCCAGTAATCACCTACACTAACTCCTGATAATACCTGAGTGGTAGCCCCTGTGCTCCATTGGTAAGACTGATATCCTGGTCCTGGATCAAGGTTTGTTCTGCTGTCGATACAGATTATTTTGTCAACCAGTAAAGGAGATCTTTTCGGAGGAATTACTTTTAAGTTTACTTTGGCAATGGCATAACACTGACTGCTGTTGTAAACTCTGATATAAACAGTTGCATTCCCTGAGATGTAAATGTCAGGATTTACTATTTCATTAGTGGCATTGCTTGCATCTACGAATGTCGGATAGTATTTTTTAGTGATTGGAGTTTCTGTTGAAACGGCTGCAATCCTTAAATCAAACTTCGCTTTAGTTTCATCAATATCAAGGAAACATTCGCTTAAAGTAGCTTCCGTTACCACCGGAGTCGGAAGGTAGGCTAAAGTGATTTTAGCATTTCCTGTACATCCTTCGTTCGTTGTTACTTTTACATAAACCGATCCTGCAGCAGCAAGATAATTGGTAGGGTTCATAATCTGATTGGTTCCTGCATTAAGATCAGCCAGAGTAGGGTAGAATTTCTTGGTTACCGGATCATATAATGTTACAACAGCTGCTGTAAGATCAAAGAATCCTTTTCCGTTGTACTGACACGCTTTAATTGTTGTATCCATTAAAACGAAAGGAACAACATTTAAGTTTAGAGTTACATGTTCACAGTCAATAAATTCTGCTGCATTACCACAGAACTGGTAAACGATAGTGTCAGGACCCAGATATCCCGCGTTAGGAATATAAGTGATCTGGCCTGCAGAGTTAATGGTTGCTACTCCGTGTGTAGGCTGGGTAAGTATTGTAACTGTACTTGGTACGGGAGTCTGCGATGTTGTGAATGAGAAGGCAGGTGTAATAACCTTAGTTGCACAGACATTGATGCTTGCTGTTGTATTTCTTGTACATGCAAATACTTTGTAGATAGGTGTTGTCACCGGAGGGCAGGTTCCCATAGTTACTTTTACCGTATAGTTTCCTGCATTTACAGGAGTGAAGGTATTTTGTGTAGCTCCCGTAATGGCAACCCCATTTAAATACCACTGATA
>NZ_BAAAZJ010000011.1:502516-660092 GCF_039536845.1 Chryseobacterium ginsenosidimutans | reverse complement strand
AAAAATGATGAATGAGGAATTATTAATGCCCGGATTTCTACTTCGTCGAAATGACAAACTTGATGGAAAGTGTTGTTGTGAAAGTTTGAGAGGGCTTTACTTTGACAAGCTCAGTACAGAATTCGAGTGGAGACTACAAATGAAAAGAAAAAAGCAGAGGTTAGTTACTCTGCTTGTCTTTATTATAAATGGTAGTCAAAAATTCTGCATAAGATTTTTCTAAACCAATAATGTCGCCACTTTTTAAATTTAAACCTCCTACTCCAGTTTCATCTGATTTTACTTTTGCTGCTGAAATCTGGAAATAATGATTCGAACTACTTTCTTTTGGCTGAACTTTTATCGTAGAACCTAAAAGTTTTTTAGTAGAAATGGTGTAAACTTCACCCGGAATCGTTTTTAATCTCAGGTAAGATCTTGGAGAGATTATATAGTCTTTTTTATTCAGGGCTATTTTCTGGTCTTTTTCCGAAGATGCGAACAGATACAAATATCCGGTTTGGTCTGATAATTTTTCTTTTGGCAAAAAATATAAACTCAGCCTATAATTTGCCGGATTAAAATTCTGTAAAGAACCGTCAACATTTTCGAAAGGTTTTAATGTAAATGTATTTGCCCCGATTTCCTTTGCCTTCTTATATATTAATGAAAAAACTTCATCATCATATTTTGAGAAACCCTGAACTTCAACTTCTCCTAAATACTCGGCTTCTTTTACTTCTTCATTTATTCTATACAAGGTCTTATCCGTATTTTCATTTGTTTTTTCAACTTTCGTTAAATACACATTTTGTGCATTAAAAAAATGAATCAAAAAGACAAAAACAGCGATTATTATTTTTTTCATTCTATATATATTATTGTGCAAGGATATTTACACATTCTTCCAGACTGTTTTCCCAGTGTTTGGGTTCGATTTTATAAACTTCCTCAATTTTATCCAGACACATTGTACTTCTTTTCGGTCTTTTTGCCGGAGTTGGGTATTGTTCGGTCGTTAATTGATTCAATTTAATTTTAGATTTTGAAAATTCGGCAATTTTTTCAGCGAACTCAAACCAAGTTGTTTCCGGATAGTTTGAGAAATGAAAAACTCCGAAAGTTTTTTGCGGAGCTTCGATGATATTCATTATCGCTTCTGCCAAATCGTTCGCATTGGTTGGCTGCCCAAACTGATCTCCCACAATTCCCAGCTCGTCTTTTTGAGAGAAAAGATTCAGCATTGTCTTCACAAAGTTTTTATTAAACTCAGAATACAACCAAGAAGTTCTTAAAATAATTGTATTTGGATTTATTTCTAAAGCCAGCTCTTCTCCTTTCAGCTTTGATTCGCCATAAACTCCGATCGGACTTGTGAAGTCATCTTCAGAATAACATAAATTCGTTTCACCGTCAAAAACATAATCCGTAGAAACATGAATTAAAGTCGTTTTAAAATCCATACAGCCCTGAGCAAGATTGGCAACACCTTCCGCATTTACAGCAAATGCTTTTTCTTTTTCTTTTTCTGCAAGGTCGACTGCAGTGTAAGCTGATGCGTTGATACAAAAATCCGGTTTATTTTCTGAAAAGAAATTATTTACCTGATCTGCATTTGTAATATCTAAAGTTTGAGAATCTGTAAAAATAAATTCGTAATCCAGTTCAAAATCCGGAGCAATTTTCCTGATGCAATTTCCTAATTGTCCGTTTGCTCCTACTACTAGTATTTTTTTCATGAATTTTTTGCGTTTTGTGATCTTAAAAATTTAACTCTCGACTGGAAATCTTTCTGTTCCAAATCTACATAAAATTTGTTGAATGTTCCTTTGATATCTTCCGGATGTACTTCCGATTTTCTTGTCTTAATATTAAAATAAATAACCGTCACCCACAACACGGCATGAATTGTTTTTTCATCCAAGCTTTTCATTAAAATTTCCACTTTTGCCGTTCTTTCTCCAACTTCGATGGTTTTGCTGCTGATAACAACCGAGGTATTGTATCTTACTTCTTTTAAATAAGCAATTTCGTTTTGAATTGCGATCCATGTACAGCCTGTCAACTTTGTGTATTCTTCATACGTGAAACCATAAAATGTTTCTACATGATCTTCTCTGGCGTTGAACATATAATCCAGATATTTCACATTATTTAAATGCCCAATCGGATCACAGTCGCTGAATCTGACCTTAACCGTGGTTGATACTTCTCTTTCCATTTTGCAAAAATAAAAAAACCACCCCGATGAGAGGTGGTTATTTTATAAATGTTTGTTAATTTCTAAAAATTATTGAACACCTAGTTCTTTTTTCACAGCTGGAGTTGCATCAGGACCACCTTTGAATACAAAAGCAGAAGAGTTAGCATCCATGATATAGTCATATCCGTTTGCTTTAGCAACTTTAGAAACTGCTTCGTTTAATTTCTTCTCGATTGGTTCGTAAGCTAAGTCTTGTTTAGCAACAAAATCTTTTTGAGCTTTGTCGTTCATTTGCTGGATTTCTTCCTGCATTTTTGCTAATTCACCTTCTCTGGCTTTGTTTTCTTCAGCAGATTTCTTAGGAGCTTCTTCAGAATACAGCTTTAATTTTGCTTGTCCAGCATCAGCTTTTTTCTTGATTTCAGCTTGTTTAGTATCTAAGAAAGCTTTAAGATCAGTATCGGCTTTTTTCTTTTCAGGCATTGCATTAAGAACACCTATAACGTCTAAAGTAGCAATTTTTTGAGCTTTTGCCATACCTACCGATACAACCATCATTACCGCTGCAAATAATACACTTAATTTTTTCATAATTGGTAAATAAATAATTTAATTTGTTTTTAGATCTGTAAATTTAATAAAAGTTAAACTTTTATTTTTTGGTCTTAGTTTTTTCTTTTTTATCGGTATCCTTTAATAAGATATCTAATACTTTATCTGAATAATCGAATCTTTTTTGAAGAAACAAGACATTGTTGCTAGTATTATCAAGAACTATGCCCACTCCGTTTTTCTCAGCCATCGTTTTGATTGCACCCCAGATCTGATCCTGGAAAGGCTGTACTAAATTCGTTCTCAGTTTTTTAATCTCACCCGTTGCTCCGAAACGTAAACTTGTAGTGGTTTTGATATTTTTTTCCAAATCCATTACTTCTTTTTCTCTAAGCTTCAACTGATCACCAATTAAAAGCACTTTTTCACTTTCAAAAGCAGATCTTTTACGCTCATATTCCGACTGCAAATTCTGGAGTTCCGATTGCCAAGTGTCAATCTGCGCATTTAGTCTTGCTTCCGCTTCTTTATATTGAGGCATTTTATTCAAAATATAATCGGTATCGACAACACCCACTTTCTGAGCATTACTTAAACCGAAAAGCAAGAATAATACGAACGAGAAAAAAATTCTAAAGTTTTTCATATTGTGGATTATAATGATTGGTTCATCAAGAAATGTGTCTTCCATCCAGAAGGCTCAGTTCCTGTAACTGTTTTGTCGAATCCGTAAGCGAAATCAAATCCAATTAAACCAAATGCTCCCATATAAACTCTTACCCCAACACCTAATGATCTTTTCAACTGGAATGGATTATAAGTTCCCCAAGAATTCCACACGTTACCTCCTTCAGCAAACGTTAATGCATAAATTTTTGCAGTTTGGTTTAATGAAATCGGGTATCTTAATTCTAACGTAAATCTGTTATAAATAGTACCTCCACCTGTTGGAGTAATATCTTCAGAAGTTCCTCCGTATGTAGAAGCATTTTCATAACCTCTTAACGGAATCAATTCTCTACCATCGTATCTACCACCGAATAAACCGGTACCTCCCACATAGAATCTTTCAAATGGCGGAGCTCCCAATTTAGAATTATATCCATCCATGAACCCCATTTCAGCAGAAGATCTTAAAACTAATTTTCCAACAATCTCGTTGTAAACATCAGCCTTGAACTTTACTTTGTAGAATTCCATCCACTTATATTTTTCCGTAGGACTCATTGTAGAGTAATCTTTGTTACTAAACGCTGAATAAGGAAGTGTGAATTTCACCGATAGATCCAAATTTGAGCCTGTTGTCGGGAAAATCGGGTCGATACCTGCAGAGTTTCTGCTTAAACCTAAGTTGATACTTAAGTTATTTGCTGTACCATAATATTCTGTAGTTCCTCCGAAATCGAAAGGATAGTTTTTAAAGTCGTACTTCTGATATTGAAGACCAGTGTATAATGAGAAATAATCATCCGGCCATTTCAATAATCTGTTTAAACCAACTGAAGCAGAGAAAATATTCAACTTCTGAGAAGCGCCGTAAGCATCAGAATATTTTACTCTAGAGTTGTTTAAACTTACAGAAAGTGCTGTTGGTCTTGTTCCAAATAACCAAGGTTCAGTGAATGAAACTCCGTAATTTTGGAAATATTGTCCTGCCTGAGCCTGAAGAGATAGAGTTTGTCCATCACCTTGAGGAACAGGTTTAAAGTCTTTAAATTTAAGGAAGTTCTTTAATGAGAAGTTGTTGAAAGTTAATCCTAAAGTTCCGATGAAACTGTTACCACCGTAACCAGCCTGCAACTGAACCTGAGAAGAACCTTTCTCAACCAATTTCCAATTAATATCTACCGTATTATCCTGTTGATTCGGCTGAATCTCTTGTCCAACTTGTTGTGGATCAAAGAATGACATCCCCGCCAAATCGAAATACGTTCTCTTAATATCACTTTTAGCAAAAAGGTTTCCCGGCTTAGTTCTTAAAGCTCTAAGAATTACGTGGTCATGAGTCGTTGTATTACCTTCCCAAGTTACTCTGTTCCAAGTTGCTTTTTCACCTTCGTTGATACGGATTTCAAGGTTGATTTTGTCTCCGTTCACCGATTTTTCAACAGGAGTTACATTTGAGAAAAGGTAACCGTTGTTCATGTATACAGACTTGATATCAGAATCATCTTCTTTACCTCCGTCTTCACCTACTTTTTTGTTGAAACCTACTGCATCGTAGATTTCACCTTTTTTATATCCTAAAAGTCTTTGTAGATAATCTGTCGCAAAAACTGTATTTCCGGTAAATGTAATATCACCAATGTAATATTGCTTACCTTCTTTCAGTTTTACATCGATCTGATAATTATTTCTTTTATTTCTCCAAACCGAATCAGAAACAATCGCAGCATCTCTATATCCCATAGAGTTGTAGTAATTGATAAGATTTTGCTTGTCTTCCTGATATTTATCCTCAATAAATTTTGAAGATTTTAAAATACCACCGATACCGAATCTTTTCTGTTTAGTTTCTTTAAAAGCTTTTTTTCTAAGTTTTCTGTCGGAAACAGCTTCATTTCCTTCGAATTCTATATGATCGATCTTTACTCTTTTGCCCTTATCAACATTAATAGTCCAGTCAACTAAATTAGGATCACCCGCATTTACTTTATCCTGAATCGTGATTTTAGCATCTGCAAATCCTTTTTTAACAAAATCTTTAGGGACATTTGTTTTAAGACTTGAAACTAAATTTTGAGTAATTTTAGTTCCCGGCTTCAGATTGTTATCTTTAGCCATCTTTTCGTTTTTAGATTTACCAATCCCTTTACCTGTGAATTTCACTTCACCAAGGTCTTTCAGATCCTGTAAGTAAAATTTTAAGATAATCGTCTCGCCTTCAATACTCTGAACATATACCTCTACCTCAGAAAAGGATTGAGTATCCCAAAGTTTTTTTACAGCGTTACTGATTTTCTGCCCCGGAATATCTACAGTTTCTCCTTTGGATAAACCTGTAAATCTTAAAATCTGAGCCGGCGTATATTTTTTAACCCCATCTACAACGATGTCTTTCAATGTATATGTTCCTGCTTGGTTTTCTGCGTGTACAGAATTGCTCACCTGTGTGCTGTCCTGTGGAGTTACCTGTCCATAAAAATGTGCAGAAGCAACAAACATAATGATGGGTAATAGTCTAAACTTCATTTTATCGTAGTCTTTCTTTTCTTAAAATTTACTGGATCTTTATTTGTTCTCCGGTCATCCCGAATCTTCTTTCCTTGTTTTGATAATCAACAATACACTGAAAGAAAATATCTTTTGTAAAATCCGGCCATAGAACATCTAAAAACTGCAGTTCCGCATAAGCGATCTGCCAAAGTAGGAAATTACTGATTCTTATTTCACCACTTGTTCTGATTAATAAATCAACGGGTGGAAAATCTTTAGTATACAGATAGTTTTCGAATAATTTTTCATCAATATTCTCGACATCTACTTTACCTTCCTTTACGTCCTCGCTAATACTTTTTACGGCATTCAGTATTTCATTTTGCGAACCATAACTGATCGCCAATACCAAATTCCCTTTTGTGTTTTCTTTTGTTAATTCCACCACTCTAAGGAGTTGGTCTTTTACAAGTGACGGTAATTTTTCAAGATTACCAATCACATGCATTCTTAACCCTTTACTGAAAATTTCTTCTGCCTCGAGCAATAAAGTTTCTACAAGTAAATTCATTAAAGTATTTACTTCTTCCGCAGGACGACTCCAGTTTTCCGAAGAAAAGGTATAAAGCGTTAAGTATGGAATATGTATTTCATTACATGCATTAATGGCATTCCTTACTGCATCAATGGCATTCTTGTGACCGAAAGTTCTTTGCTCGCCACGAGATTTTGCCCACCTCCCATTACCATCCATGATGATAGCAACATGTTTTGGTAAATTCTCAGGATCTATTTTATCTTTTATCAATGACATATTAATCACAATAGCATGGAGGTCTTCCGAATGAATACGTCAAGCCTAAGCTTACGGTGTTCATCCAATCTTTAGACTTAAGATCTCCAACATTTCTTTGTCCTGTAAGTGCTGCTTCTCTTTCTTTAGATACAACATAATAAGCATCTGACTGAAGTAGAGAGCCTCCCGTAATAGGACTTAAAATATCCGCATTATAGGTAGATACTACATCTTTACTCAAAATCTTGCTATAATCCAGCTGATCTGTCAGAGTATATCTAAATGTAGCTTCTGCAAAAATCGCCCAGCTATAATTAAATTTATATTTTAAACCTACCCCAAAAGGAATATGCATCGTTGTCTTTTTCCCCGTAGTGTAAACCGGTGTAGTTGTAAAGTCGAGTTCATTAATAGGAGCCTGAGCAACACCATCTGCATCTCTTCTAAAGTCATTCACCATAGTCGCTTTCGGAGCATCAAACATTAAAGCACCTACCCCACCAAATATATATGGGCTCAACATACCTTTCTGCTCATTATTTACAGGAAAGAAATTATATTCGAATACTAAACTTGCTTCATAAACATTGTTCTTTCCGTAAGCATTTCTGTTTTGCCTGTATTCTTCTTTAGCAACTTTATCACTAAACTGAATTTGATTGTATCCTAGATCTAACCTTACTGTCTGATGAGGATTAAAATTAAACCTATATAAAATACCTCCATAAAACGGAACTCCCCAGTCCGACGCTTTACTTAAATCCAATGGCTTCTGTAAAATATAATTCGTTCTCCCTATATCCCCAACTAGGTTACTCATACCTAGACGAACTCCAAGTTCGTTTCTTTGAGCTTTAACACTTACCACAGTTCCTAGGGCGGCAAGGAAGCTAAACAATAATTTTCTATTCATAAAAGAATATGGATTTATGGTTATTTTAAAATTTAATTTTTGCAAATATAAAACATTTTTATATTAATGATAATCTTAATGTTTAGTTAAAAATAAACAAAAAAACATAATTTGTTATAAAGTAAACGATAAACTCGCTAAATTATTCTTTTTTTAATAGAATCAAAATTATCATTCATATAATAAACCCCCATTAAATGAGGGCTTAAATGTATTATTTTTTATTGAATATTGACTGCACTTTATTCCTAATTCTTATCAACAATGGTTCTTTATAGTTTTTATCCTCATCAAAATAGCCATACCCGTAGCCGTAACCATAGCCGTAACCGTAGCCATAACCGTATCCCTGCTTTGTGTTATAGTCATTATAAACAAGTCCTAAATGATCTATTTCTCCATTATGATATTTCTCAGTGATCATTTTCAGCATATATTTTTCTGTGTATTCATGACGAACAACATAAATATTTGCATCCGAATACTTCATTAATTCATAAGAATCTGCCACCAAACCTACCGGTGGAGAATCAATAATGATAAAATCATACAGTTTTTTTAGATCTTCAATGAACTTAATATTTTTATCACTCATCAAAAGTTCTGATGGATTCGGCGGAATAGGTCCCGAAGTTGCCACATCAAGGTTGGGTATTCTTGTCTTATTAATAATCTGGTCTATTCCTACTTCCCCCGTAAGATAATTCGAAATTCCGTACTTATTATCAATTTTAAAATCTCCGAAAATTTTAGGCTTTCTTAAGTCCATTCCCAAAAGAATCGTCTTTTTATCACTTAAACCAAGAACTGAGGCTAAGTTGATAGAAACATATGTCTTTCCTTCACCACCGATGGAAGAAGTCACTAAAATAACTTTACTACCATCATTTTCACCGGATAAGAACCTTACATTCGCTCTGATTCCTCTAAATGCTTCAGAAACCGAAGATTTAGGCTGATCCAGAACTGTAAGCATATTTTCATTGCTATTATTTCCAATTACGCCAAGTAACGGAATTTTAGTAGCGTTAAGCAATTCTTTAATGCTTCTGATCTTACTGTCAAGAAATTCTCCTATTAAAATAAATAGTAGCGGCAAAACTAACAGACCTGCGATAATACCTGCTTTTGTTGCTTGTACATTTGGACCGATCGGAGGTTGTCCCACATTTTTAGCAGGGTCAATCACGCTGATATCAGACTGATTTGCAGCCATTCTCAATTGCGTTTCGTTCTGTCTCCCCAACAAACTGTTATAAGTTGCCTCAATCATGTTATATCCTCTTTCAGCATCCAGATATTTCCTTTCTTTTTCAGGATAAGTGGCTAAATCTGCATTCGCATCATTTACTTGTTGATTTATTTTATTAATTTCAGAATAATATCCTGAATAATAATTCCTTAGCGCACCATTTGAACTCATTTTAGCTTCATCAATCAATCTGTTGATCTCTTTCATAGGTTCAGAATTCGGCTTATAAATCAAAGCCATTTCCCTTCTTTTAAGATAAAGTGCCTTTAATTCTGAAACAGATGCAGTAAACAAACCATCCTGGAAACCAGCCGCTGTTGTACTGATCATTTTTTCAAAATTCTGAGCTTCAATACTTTGTCTTATTTGATCTAATGAAGTTAATTTACTTTCAATATCTGCTCTTTTAGCCTCTAAATCTTTAATTTTAGATAAAGATTTTTCATCTCTGTCCTTAATATCATAAAGCTTTTCATTGGTTTTCATAAAATTCAAGACATCCGCGCTTGAATCTAATTTTTTTCTGATTTTATCAAGATTTTCCTGTAAATAAATGTCTGTATTTTTATCAACAGTTATTTTATCTGCAAGCCTTTTCTTTTGAAGCTGGCTAACGGACATATTCAGAAAATTTACAGTGCTATTAAGATTATATCCTTTTTTAGAAATAATCATAATGGTATTAATTTCTTTATCAAAATCCACTCCTATTGTAGAAACAATATCATTAACAGCCTGATTGACAGTACTTAGATAAACAATAATGTTATTCAATTTAATCTTTGGAGCAACAGGATTTGAAACTAATCTAAATCTTAAATTCGGAGATGTATACCACTCTCCTATCTTTATAACTTTATTAGCCGGTCTTTCAAAAGGATTAATAGTAGAAAATCCTTCTACCTGATAGCTGTATAAATTTGTCGACTGCCCCTCTTCAGGCAAAACAACTTCATAAGTATTCTTACTTTTAGGGATCAAAGTAATCGGATAATCAACCTGTTGAGGAGATTTTTTATCAATCTGTAAGAAAACAGGAGAATCATCCTTATCCAAATAAGTAGATTTTATAACTCCTTTTGTAGAATAATTTACAAAAAGATCTAATTCCTTCACCAAAAACTCGTTATGAGTTCTTGATAAAAGCATTTTCTTCAGATACACCCCATCCTGATTTCCTCCTTGTCCCCAAATGAAATTAATCGACTGGGTTGGAGTAAAATAACTCGATGTATTATTAGATATACTTAATGATAAATTGGATGCATAAATATTTTGCGCATAATATTTACTATAAACCCAAGAGATTCCATAGCCAATAAAAAGCATCAAAACAAACCAGTACCAATTTCTTAAAACTCTTCTTAAAAAATGTTCAATATCAAACAGAGCGAAAGAACCGTATTTTTCCTTTTGAGAATCAGCCTTCTCTACCTTAGCGTCTTTTTCTGGAATCATGATATTAAAGGTTTTTTAGAAGTAGATAAATTGATAAAGCCGTCGTAATCACTGAAACTCCAGTCGTTAAAGTCTGAATAGGATCTTTTCCGAATCCGTTCAAGCTCTTTGCTCTTGTATTCAGGTAAATTTCGTCACCATTTTGCACGTAATAATATGGGGAATTCATTACATCTTCTCTGGTAAGATCTATTCTTGCGATTTTTATTCCTTCAGGTAATTTTCTGTGGATAACAATATTTTTTCTGTCAACAGTTCTGTTTAAACCTCCACTGATAGCGAGAGCTTCAGTAATGGTAAGTGTATTTTTATGAACTACTTTTTCACCTGTAACACCGGTTGTTTCTACATCTCCTAAAACATAGAAAGTAATTCCGTTTGTATTTAATCTTACTTCAGATTTTCCTTCCTGGAAATTCTCATTTACTTTATCCTGAATCTCCTTAGTGATCTCATCAATTGTCCTGCCTTCAGCTTTTATAAATCCGATACCAAAAACATTGATATCGCCATTTGAATCCACTTTTAAGCCACTGAAATAAAAGACAACATTTCCTCCGGAATTTCCTCCGGTCGATGAAGCCATGCCGCCACCTCCATTGGCAACAACATTACTAGTAGACGCAACAGATGATCCTGAGGTGTTTAAAGAAGAGTAAAACTGTGCTGCATCTCCTTTTGGAGTTGTAACAATATTCAGGTTTAAAATATCATTCTTTGTAATTCTGTAAACAGGAATATTATAGGGAACTAAACCTTCTTCGTTAATTACAAGACTTTCATTTGGCTGCATGTATCGAACATCTTTCGTTGTGACACAAGAGGTTGTAATTAAAAAGGGTAATACTAAAAGGAATAAATACTTAAAATTCTTCATCATATTTTTCAAGTTGTTTGCAAAAATAAAGATTTAATTGATAGTCTTTTTATTATTTTTCAAAACATAGATAAAATCCGGAATATAAGCTCCTAAAAAGCCTAAGAATAAGATAATTACCAATAATAGATTAACATTTATATGTCTGAAATAATAAGCTACAGTAACTACAAAAAGATAATACATTATGATATAAAAGCTAGATCTTCTGTGCGTAAGATTCAGTTTTAAAAGTTTGTGATGTATATGATTTTTGTCTGCGTCAAAAGGCGACTTTTTGTTGGCAAGCCTTATGATAATTACGTTCAGGGTATCAACAATTGGTAAAATCAAAATAGCAACTGCCACAACGGGAGCAGACTGCAAATGATATCTCGGAATATCAGGGAGTTTTTTATCTATAAAAATATCAATAAAACAAATAGAAGTAAACGCCAGTAAAAATCCTAAAAGCATTGAGCCCGTATCTCCCATAAAAATCTTATTCGTCCTGTAATTCGACAAATTATAATACAAAAATGCCAGAACAGCTCCAATTATTATCGCCGATAAAACTACTAAAGGATAATTATATTCACCTAATCTATAATAGCTTATTCCAAAAAGTGCACTGCAAATCAAGGAATATCCTCCGGCAAGACCGTCAATTCCGTCAATTAAATTAAATGCATTAATAAGGATAATAAAAGTAATAACACTAAATAAGACACTCACAAAATAACTCATCTCATAAATACCGAAAATCCCGAAAAGACTTCGGATTCTGATGTCTGAACCTATAACGATTAATGCTGAAACAACAATCTGCGCCACCAATTTTTTATATGCTCTCATCACAACAATATCATCCATTACACCGATGTAAAGAAGAATAATCAGAGATGCAAATAAAAATTTATACAGATCAAAAAGCTCATAGGCAAAGACCGATGCACTAATTCCTATGGAATAAAAAATAGCAATACCCCCAAGATTAGGGATTTTCCGCAAGTGGGAACTTCTCACGCCCGGTTCATCCATTAAGTTTTTCCTTCTGGAAATCTTGATAATGGTAGGAACGGAAAAAAACGTGATTAGGAACGAGAATAAAAAACCCAGTCCTATTTTTACGTAAAAAATAGGAACACCAGATTGAGTTAAGAACAATTCAAAATTCTTCATTTTTTTCTATTCAAGTACTTTATGTTTCATTAAGAAAGGTTTTTTAAACTTCATCCTTAGTTTTCGCAATACCGAAACAATAGTACTTACATTTGTGTTTAAACTAATTTTCTTATCAATTTTTTCTGCCCTGCAAAAAACAACAGGTAAAACATCTTTTTTTTCAGTGGCAAAGATAACAGATAATTCTTATCAAAACGACTATAACTCAATATATCTTTCAATTTTAAGCCTCTTTCCTTCATGAAAAGCTCCAATTTTTCAGACATTTCATAAAAAATATTACCATCTTTTACAAAAGCCAGATATGCCAAAAATGAATAAACCCCCTCAAAAATCTGGAAATTTTTAAGTTCTTTATTTTTATGAGAATAATTTGAGTCTTTGAAATAATTTTCTACATCTTTTACGGCTTTCAAAATATCAAGACCTTTTTCTGTATGAGTTTTTGTGATAGAATCCGTACGTTCAAGATACTGATAATGATAATTTTGCGTCTGAGCAATTGTTTCACATTCCAATAAAAGCTGCGGAATTAATTGAATATCTTCAAAATGGACCCCTTTTTTAAATCTTTTACTCTCAAAAAGTTCTTTTTTAAACAATTTGTTACAGGCAAAATAACTTAAGTCAGAAAAAATCGAAAAGTTTTTTTCAAGATCAATTTTCTCGGGCATGTTGGGAATTTGCGTCAGTTTTTGCGTCACATTTCCATTTTGATCCACCTTTTGAATATTGCAGATTACCATTTTCGACCGGTATTTTTCCGCAAGGGTTGTCATTTCTTCAAACATCGTCGGAGTTACATAATCGTCGCTGTCTACAAAACCGATGTAATCTCCTGTTGCCCGATCGATCCCGAAATTTCGGGCATCACTTAAACCACCGTTTTCTTTATTAAAAGGTTTAATTTTTTCAGGATATTTTTGAGCATATCCCTGAATAATTTTTTCAGAATTGTCTTTACTTCCATCATTTACAACCAGAATTTCAATATTTTGATGGGTCTGATTAATCAAAGAATCAAGGCATTTTGCCAAATAATTTTCGACATTATAAACGGGAACAATGATGGAAACTTTTGAGGGAACGTTTGTCATACATTAAATTTTCGTCAGTCGTGCATTCAACCAGCCTTTTTTGGCTTCGTCGAAATCTTTCCTCGAACAGGGAATACAGTTTTCTATATTTTCATCATCTCCAAAATACCAAAGATTACTGAAAGTATCACGCTTGAAAGCATATTCCCTATCATCAACCAATACATAAAATACTTCGTAATGTCTTTCTTTGGGATGAGATCTCTGAATGTTGATCCCTTCCATCAGATACCAGATCATTTGTGCGAGAAGCTGGTGATTTAATTGATTTTCAGAATAAATATTATAATTAAAGATTCCTACAGATTTCAGATTTTCACTTAACCCGATTTCTTTCATATAGGCGCAGATTTCTCTTCTGTTCAATCCATTCACCTGCGGATTCATTGAAAAAGGCTCGCTGAAACTTTCGATTGCATCGCAATTTACCGTCACCAAATCTGCTTTTCTGAAAAAAGGTTCTGTTTTTTCGGTAGAATTCATCATTTCTGCCAATCGAATAATATCGAACTCAACTTCTTTGATTAACCTTACAGAATCGGCTTCATTTAAATGTTTCTGATACCCTAAATGATGATAATTTTTAATCGAAAAGTTTTTAGCGCCAAACATTTTACTTAAAAAAGTATGTTCATTAATCATTTCGCCTTGTTTAAGAGAAATAATATTGCTTATCTGAGTGTAATTAATACTTTTTGTATGGAAATTTAAAGCAGAAAAAAGTGAAAAAGCAAAGTCATTGGAACCTCCTACAATCACCGGGAGCGCTCTTTTGTAATGACAAGCCGACAACACTTCCTGTAAAATATAATGAGAATCCTGAACAGACTTCCCTGAAACCAAATCTCCCAGATCCACAATCGGAACTTCAAAATCCAGTTGTGAAAGTTTATAAAATTCTTTTCTGATATTCGTAAAATCCTGTACTTCCGCATCACCATTCGCTCCTCTGTAATCCGAAACAAACAGCAGAACAATGCTGTCTTCCTTTATATCTTTCGTGATCTGATTCCCGATTTGCCAATTTTCAGTCTTGAAATTTCTTGGGGATATGATAAAATCTTCAAAATTCATTCTCTCAATAAGTCTTAATGGATCAAAAGTATTAAAATTAAATTATTTACCACACATAAAAAAACCATTAACAGTGTTTGTTAATGACTTTGTATCATTATTTTAACATTATCCCTTTTCTACGGGTCCTTTTACGACTATACCACTTTAAACCTTACTGCTTTTAATCTCAAACACAAAAGTCGTCGAAGTTTCAAATTCGCCGCCTTGTGTTGCTCCAAATAAAAACTTAGGAGTTTCACCATCTTTATCTAATAAAAGCATTGGACGCTCCAGTCTTCCGAATCGGTTTAAATTTTTTGAAGGAGTTGGTTCATCAACATAACTTTTCATATTAAGATAGGCAACTTCGGGTTTCGTCCAATGAAGTCCGTCTTTTGTTGTTAAATGCAACCCATACTCATGATTAAAAAATCCCATGTCACGGGCAACCATGTGAAATTTTCCTTTCTGTTTCCAGATAAAAGCATCTTCCAACTGAACATTATTCGGCAATGATGAAAAATCAATGACAGGATTTTCAGACACTTTTATGTAAGGTCCCATCGGAGAATCTGCTTTTGCCAATCCGTATTTCCGGTTTCCTCGGATTGGCCCTTTCTGAGTTTCATATTCCTTGGTGTTCCAGGATTTATAAAACAGCCAATATTTTCCGTCATTTCCTTTTACAAAAGCTGGATTTGTCGTACAATGATCGTCCCAAGAACCTTCTTTTCCAGGAAGAAGTAATGGCTGATCAGGTCTTGTCCATTCTCCGTCAAGACTTTTCGAAGTAGCCAATCCGATTCTTTTGGTATTTGTTTTCCCATTGGAATTTCCCATAAAAAAAAGCAAATATTGGTCTTTTATTTTTTTAATTAAAGGATTGTGACAGGTTGTCGCATCCCAAAAACCTTCACCTCTTGGAGCTAAAATAACTTGTTTGTGCTCGAATTTATGAAAAGGGGAATCTGCTTCGGCACGACAGATTTCAGAACCATTGAGCCAACCACCCATTCCTTTTTCTTTTTTCCATCTGGAATAAAAAAGATGGACTTTCCCATCTTCACCCCAAACCGGAGAACTGCACCAGATATAGTAACCTTCCAAAGAAAATTGCCGCCCGATGGGTTTTAAATTAAAATAAGGCTTATCTTCTGAAGATAGTAAACTCGTAAATGATGATCCCAAAACCACAGCCGCGATTCCTAAAGCTGAAGTCTGTAAAAAATCTCTGCGTGTGAAAGGTTTGTTCATTCTATTTATTTGAAAGCTAATTTAATAGAAATAGAATCAAACAGTATCCTGCGGTTTCGGGTGTAATTCAGTCTTTTCGGTGAGTTGGGAAATAATTAGCAATAATGCTACAGCGATATTCCACTACTTCAAACTTCCCCACATTTCACTTTTAAAAAAAAATCTTAAAATAAATTTGCGAAACCGAAAAGTTGCACATATATTTGCAACTGATTGGTTTCATTAAAATAACTAAAACGATGCGAAGAGATATTTTTCAGGCAGTTGCAGACCCGACAAGACGAGCTATAATTGTCTTAATTGCCTCACAGGCAATGACGCCCAATGCCATTGCCGAAAACTTCAATACAACGCGACAAGCAGTTTCAAAACACTTACGCATTTTGGCAGAATGCGAACTTGTAAAACAAGAACAAAAAGGAAGAGAAATTTACTACTCGCTTGAGATCGACAAAATGAAAGAAATAGATAATTGGATGGAACAATTCAAAAAGATTTGGGAAACAAAATTCAACCAATTAGACAATTTATTATCAACAATTAAAAACCAGAAAAAATGAACAATTTATTATTTGATTTCACCGTTGACAAAGCAGCGAAAACGGTATTCATAGCACGAGAATTTGACGCAGAACTCTCACTTGTCTGGGACGCATTTACTAAACAAGAAATTCTTGACCAATGGTGGGCTCCCAAGCCTTTTGCATCCAAAACCAAATCCATGGACTTTAAAGTAGGAGGCAGAAGGTTTTACGCAATGGTGAACCCTGAAGGGCAAGAGATGTGGGCAATTCAGAAATATACCTCCATCACTCCACAAACGAATTTTAAATATTTGAATGCTTTTGCAGACAAAGATGAAAACATTCAACTCCCCGGTTCTGATTGGGATTTAACCTTTACCGAGCAAAACGGAATTACGAAAGTGAGTATTATTATTTATAACGACTCGCTTGAACGTATGGAAAAAATGATTGAAATGGGCTTCAAAGAAGGTTTCACAATGACATTAAATTCCTTAGAGGAACTATTGAAAAATTAAATAATATTTTATGAAAAAATTATTTAAAGGATTTAATGTCCAAAAATCGGTTTTTATATTTGCTGCGCTTTTTCTTACTGTATTTCAGTTTAAGGCACAACAGAGCAAACCTATCGAAAGCGGCTATGCTCCCGTAAATGGTATTAAAGTGTATTACGAGGTTTACGGAAAAGGAGAACCCATCGTTTTGCTGCATGGTGCTTTTTATAATATTAGCATGAATTGGGGTGAATTAATACCAGAATTGTCAAAAACAAGAAAAGTAATTGCACTTGAATTTCAAGGACATGGACACTCGCCTTTCTCAGACAGAAAACTGGATATAGTTACCCTTGCAAGTGATGTGGAAGGTGTAATGAAATATTTAAAAATTGACAGTGCTGATGTTGCAGGATTCAGTATGGGTGGCTCAGTAGCTTACCAATTGGCAATACAAAGTCCTAAACGGGTACGAAAATTAGTAATTATTTCTTCTACCTATAAAACCAGTGGTTGGCTGCCAACAGTAAACGGGGCTTTTAAAAATTTTAAACCTGATTTTTTCGACAACACTCCATTGAAAGCAGCGTACGATTCGATAGCACCAGACAAAACGAAATGGAGAAAGTTCGTACAGCAGATGATTGATTTTGCAGGAGTACCATTTGACTGCGGTGATGCTAATATTGCGAAGATGACTATGCCGGTACTGCTCATTTCGGGTGATAATGACGGGCTTGATAAAATTGAGCTGATGAAAACTTACCAACTACTTGGAGGTGGCGTATCTGATTTGGAATCCATGCCAAAATCCCACCTGGCTGTTGTTCCTTCACAGGGACATGTGAGTCTTATGATGCAAACGAAGGTAATATTAAACTATCTTGACGCTTTTTTAAAATAATATAACCATTTCAATTGAACCATAAATAAAAATGACAACATGAAAATTACAAATAAACTGACTGTTTTTAAAAACTACATAAGTACAAAACAATTTTGCAGGCGTTTTCTTCTGGTATTATTTCTTTTTAGTACTATTAATCATGTGCTAGCAATTCCTCCAGGTTTTACAACCAAGAATATAAAATTTCTAAGCGAAGGAGACTCGCTTTCCGGAACATTTTATAAGCCGGATCATATTTCTGCGGCAGTTGTAATAGTTCACGGATCCGGACAGGAGAAAAGAATGACAGAATTTGCAGCATTACTGGCTAAAAATGATATTGCCGTTTTCACTTACGACAAACGTGGTGTCGGAGAATCTGCCGGTACTTATGCAGGACCCGAAGTAGGAACCAATAATGTGGACGCCCAAAATCTTAATCTTTTATCTCTGGATGCGAGTACTGCAGTGAATGTGTTATCCAAATATTTATCAGACAATCAAATCCCAATAGGTTTAATTGGCGGAAGCCAAGCCGGATGGATTATTCCGCTGACTGCAGAAAAAAACAAGAAAGTTAAATTTATGGCTATATTTAGTGGAGCACTTATAACCGTAAAAGAACAACTTAGGTTTCAGTTTTACACCAACGGAAATTCAAATTTCTGGGATACACACACAGAAGAAGATGCACGCAAACACACAATGACTGACCCTGATAAATACGAGTTTATAGACACAGACCCAATAGATGTTCTTACCAAATTATCAATTCCGGGATTGTGGATTTATGGCGGAAAAGATATTCAGGTACCCGTAAATTTATCCATTGAGCATCTTAATACATTAAAATCCAAAGGCAAACATTATGAATATAAATTATTTCCAGCATTAGGACATAATACTGCATTCTCAAAAGATCAAGAGCCTATGAAGGATGCTATTAAATGGATGAAAAATATAAAGCAACAAAAACGCAGGTAAATGGTTTTACTTGGCTGTTTGCGCAGGACTCAACCTTTGTTCTTCGATGAACGTTAATACTAAGAATTACTTCGCCAATACTCAAAGCTGAAGTTTTTAAAAAACTCTTTGCGGGTGATATTTTTGCATACACTCATAGTATTGACTTAAAGCTAATGTAATGGCAACACCAAGATTGAGCACCTACGCTTTCTGGTTTAATTTGAATATCAGTGACTTTACCAAAAATTAATTATTTTTAATCCTTAAAACAGATAAATTCACAATGATAAGTAAAAAAAAATCAAGAATGAAAGCAAAAGTTCTATTTTTTACAGGACTAATTTTGTTAATCGTTTTGTTTTTATATTATAAAAATGACAATCCCTACGAAAACGTGATTTGGAAAAAAGATTATCCTGGAGCAACAGAACGATATGTAGAATTTACACCGTACTTAAAATCAAAAATTGAAATTAAAATTGGACCAACATTGGGTGCCGATTTAGGAAAATTGAGATTTGAAGATATTGATTCAGATGGAATTAAAGAAGCAATAATTGAAACCAAAAAAGGTTTTACCTTGGAAACCTCAATAACACCTGAAAGACATATTTTAAAATTTAAAAAAGATAAAAATGGAAATCCTAAATTTATATTATTGAAAAGTGAAATCTTAATAGAATAAAAACACTTCGTACAATGTTAAATGATTGTTTTTGTATTTCGAAAGCCTATCTGAATTCAAAGAAAGCCTCCGAAACATGTACATAATTTTTTATAAAAAACAATTTAATGATAAAAAAAACATTATTAGTAATAATCCTTATTTCAACATGGTCAAGTTGCAACTCTCAAACACTGAAAACCATAGAGCAATTTGAAAATAAACATCAAGATTGCTTAGATACTGGAATTAACATGAAAAACTGTTCGGCTAAATACTATAATCAATCCGATAGTTTATTAAATATTGTTTATAAAAAACTAAAAGCTAATTTAAATAGTACTGAGCAAACTAAACTAAAAAACGAGCAACTGTATTGGCTAAAAAAGAGAGATTCATATTTTAAAAAAGCATATTTAGAAGCTAAAAATGAAGGACCTTTTCCTGAACCTGACGATTTGGAAATGGTTTATCTTGATAAAAAGAGTAATTTCATAATGGATCGGGTAAAAGAATTAATAGCCCGATTTAGTTACCGATGATTAAAATCATATATGTAAAATCCCCTTCTGAAAATTTCAAAAGGGGGTTATATTTAAGTAAAAACTATTACTTTTTTGCTGTAGGTTTCTTAGCCGCAGGCTTTTTCACAGTTGTTGTCGCTTTTTTAGCTGTCGTGGCTTTCTTCGCAGCAGGCTTTTTCTTCTCAGCAAAAGCTTTCGGATCCTGATCGGTAATCCATTTTTTAACCTCATCAAGAGAAATATCTTTCAATTCTTCGCCTTCATATTTTGTATCATCGGCTTTCTTCGGAATTTTAAACATTGCTTTCCCGAATTTAACGAATGGGCCCCATCTTCCGTTTTCAATAGAAATTTTCTCTTTTTCCCACTGTTGAATGTATCGGTTGGCTTCTTTTTCAAGCTTAGCATCAATCAATTCATTGATGTCACTTTGAGAAAGATTTTCAAAATCATATTTCTTAGGAACATTCACAAAAATGCTTCTGTATTTGATGAAAGGTCCGAATCTTCCCGTTCCTTTTGTTACAGGTTCACCTTTGTAATTTGCAATTGGAGCGTCTGCAATTTTCTTTTCATTAATGATTTCTTCGGCACGTTTTTGATCTACAGAAAGTGGATCTTCACCTTTAGGAATACTGATATAAGTTTCACCCCATTTCACATAAGGTCCGAATCTTCCGACACCTACAGAAACCGGCTGTGCGTCAACTTCATTCAAATCAAAAGGAAGTCTGAACAATTCCAACGCTTCTTCAAAAGTAATAGTTGCTATATTTTGTCCGGACATTAATGATGCGAAAATTGGCTTTTCTTCATCTTCCGTCTCTCCAATTTGAATCATTGCTCCGAATCTTCCGATTCTTGCATGAACATTTTTTCCGGTTTTTGGATCAACTCCTAAAAGTCTGTCACCTGTTGCTCTGTCCGCATTCTCTTCTACATCTTCAATTCTCGGATGGAATTTTGAGTAGAAATCCGTCATCATTTCTTTCCATTTTTGCCCACCGTTTGCGATTTCGTCGAAGCTTTCTTCTACTCTCGCTGTGAATCCGTAATCTAAAATTTCCGTAAAATTATTGGTCAGGAAATCACTTACAACTTCACCGGTGTCCGTTGGAATGAATTTATTTTTATCCCCTCCGAATTTTTCGTCAAGAACTTCTTTTTTAATTTTATCTTTTACTAAAGACATTTTAACGATCTCACGAGTTTGCGGATCAATTTCGTGTTTGTCGACATATTCACGGTTTTGGATCGTCTGAATTGTCGGAGCATAAGTCGATGGACGACCGATTCCCAATTCTTCCAATTTTCTAACCAAACCAGCTTCAGTATATCTTGCACTTGGTCTTGTGAATTTTTCTGTTGCCGTGATTCTTTTATAGTCTAAAGCTTCTCCAACGCTTACTTTCGGAAGTAACTTTTCGTTGTTTTCTTCATCATCATCTTCAGTTTTAACGATTCCGTATGCTTTTAAGAAACCATCAAAAATGATAACCTCGCCTTGCGCTTCAAAGTTTTGGGGCAGTTTTGAGTTACCTATTTCGATTACTGTTTTCTCAATTTTAGCATTTGCCATCTGAGAAGCCAGTGTTCTTCTGTAAATTAATTGATATAATCTGTTTAACTGGGCATCACCGATACTTTTTACAGCAAAATCAGTCGGGCGGATCGCTTCGTGAGCTTCCTGCGCAGATGCCGATTTTGTTGTGTAATTTCTTGGTGAAGAATACTCTGCTCCGTATTCTGAAGTAATTTGTTTTTTAGCCCCTTCAATCGCTTCCTGAGATAGGTTTACCGAGTCGGTTCTCATATAGGTAATATAACCTTCTTCGTACAGTCTTTGTGCAAGACGCATTGTATTTGTCACATTATATCCTAATCTTGAAGAAGCTTCCTGCTGCAATGTTGATGTTGTGAAAGGTGCAGAAGCAGAACGTGTCCCCGGTTTTGTTTCAACATTTAAAACTTTAAACTCGGTAGTTTTTGCTAATTCTAAGAATTTTTCTGCGTCTTCTTCTTTTTCGAAGTCTTTTTTAAGCTTAGCAGCAATTTCCTGTCCGGTTCTGTTTAAGAAAATACCGTCTAATTTGAAACTCGCTTTCGGTTTAAAATCACGGATTTCTTTTTCTCTTTCAACAATTAATCTTACTGCAACCGACTGTACTCTTCCTGCTGATAATCCCGGTTTTACTTTTTTCCAAAGAACGGGTGACATTTCGAAACCTACGATTCTGTCTAAAACTCTTCTCGCCTGTTGAGCATTTACTAAGTTTTGGTCAATATCTCTGGGATTTTCGATCGCTTTTAGAATCGCATTTTTAGTAATCTCATGGAAAACAATTCTTTTTCTGTTTTCGGGTTTTAATTTCAATTCGTCCGCCAAGTGCCATGCAATAGCTTCTCCCTCGCGGTCTTCATCGGAAGCCAGCCAAACCATTTCGGCTTTTTTCACAGCGGCTTTCAATTCTGTTACCAGTTTTTTCTTATCCGCCGAAACTTCGTAATCCGGACTAAAAGTGGCAAGATCAATCCCCATTCCTTTTTTAGGCAAATCCCGGATGTGTCCGAAGCTGGATTTCACCTCGAAATCCTTGCCTAAATACTTCTGAATAGTTTTTGCTTTTGCCGGTGACTCGACGATTACTAAATTTTTCGACATTCTAAAAATTTTTGCAAAAGTAAAGTTTTTTTATTAGATAGGTTTTGGAATTACATTTTATTTAATAATTCTAGGGGTGCAACGAAGACTCTGTACAGAATTCCTTCGAAGGTAAAGCCCTTTCCGGACATCTCTACCCTATAAATTAATGAGAAAATAATAATGAACAATGTAATGTAGAATTTCCTGTTGATAACAATCGGCTCAAACGCGTATGCAGACTTGCTTTTCTTCAATAATAGAGCAAAAAGTACGATGATCAGCATCATGTGAATATACATCCATCTTCCCCAATCAATTGCCAGATAAAACAAGGGAAAAGAGAATAAAAATGCACCAATTAATAAAATAGATAATACCTTTCTGTTATTTAGATACTTTAAATAATACCCTAAATGAAAAATACTAAAAGCAAGACTTATAAAGTACAAAAGGTATTCATTGATATGTCCTTTAATATAATCTCTTTCATTGATATTCCAATAGAAGATTCCGTATGTAGGATGAACTCCTCTGTTACAAAGGATTTGAAGCGACATTCCTTCATTGATGTTTTTCCCAAATTTTAAAATCAAAAGTGTGGGAATCCCAACTGACAGGAAATATTTAATATACCTTTTAAACTCAAATTTTCCTTCTTTTAAATACAAGGCAATAGCAAAATAAGGAACATAAAATAAAACCACTTCGTGTAAAAAAGTTGTCACAAATAATGCAATACAGAAAATATATTCTTTATTTTTTGAGAGCTTATCATGATCCAAAAGATAGACAAACCAAGTAAATAAGAGAAAAACAATAAATTCTTTTTTACCCACATAAGTCACTGTGTTTAAAAGTCCCACAAATCCAATTGAAGACAATAAAAGTGACAAATACAACAGATCTGTAACTTTATAACAAATCAGTTTTGTATAAAGCCAAAAGAATCCTGAAATAATTATAAACTGGAAAAAATATACTAAATAATTAAGTCTGATATGCGTAATATCCTGCAGAAGAAAAAAGAAACTTCCCGACAAACCTCTCCTTTTGAAACCGCCGTCCTGATAGTTAATCAGCCAGTCAGCAAGAATATATCCGTCGTCTTTAAGATTGTAATAATAGGTAAATATAAGCGTATAAACAGCCGTCACTGCAATAAGAAAATAAATAAAAACTTTAATATTAAAGTATTGTACAACCTTGTCTAACTTCATAATGTGTTTTAAAAATATTTGAAAAAAAAGAGAAACAAAACAGTTTTCAGTTTGTATTCATCATTTTCAGGGTTCAAAAATAATGATTTTAACTTAATTGCCGCTTTATTTCTCTTTAGCTATTTATTAAATCTCAATTATTCCTTGATAATTTTTACAATTTCTTTAGAATCATTAATTCTTACTAAATATGCTCCGGAAATCAAGGAAGAAAGATTGGTTTTTCCATTTTCAAATTTGCCTGATTTCACAAGCTGACCAGACATATTGTAAACCTGATAATAATAACCGTCTTTATTATCTCTCGCCTGAATATGCAATTCATCTTTCACAGGATTTGGGAAAAATGAAATTTTATCTTCCTTTACAACATCCTGAACATCTTTTGCGGCCAAAATTTCTGCAGGTTTTGCTATTGGCAAAGAAGTAATCGGAAGTCTCGGAATTACGCCTTCTTCATTTCCATTGGCATCATATTTTATTTTTGCACAACGACAGCTCATCCCGAAATAAGGATCATTATTATCATGAAAAGCAATCATACGGTTGGCTGTAGAAGCGGCATCAAACAAGATGTTAATTGGTCTTCCGATGTAATTCGTGTTCAACGCAGCTGTCCAAACTCCTGGGTACTGATAATTAATTGTATTAAAAGTACCTGTTGCTGGCTGATTCGTTGTTACACTTCTGAAACCTCTCGAACCTGAATTCGGATAGTTCCCGACTTTGTAAGAAGGATCATTGTAAATATAGCCGATTGTATAACTCGCAGAAGCACTTCTTCTTACTCTCTGACCTAAATAATCATTAATAACACTGTATGAAGTTGCTGCATTTTTATCTTTTTTATACCAAGGCGTCAAACCAAAATCCTGTCCGGAAACAATCGACACTCCCGTCAGATCCGGTATTCTCCAACCTTCAGGACATGGATCGAAAGGTGATTTTTTGCCACCTCTTCCCCATCTGTCAGGTGCTAAATTCGGTTCATTTGCCAACCAGTCTGTTCCGTTAGTATACAGAGGATTTGCACTGTTATATGCTGCAAATGTACTAGGAATCATATATACCAAAGGATTTTTCACAGAATAAGACAAAACTTTTGCAATCTTATCCGAAACTTTATCTGTCGCTGAAACATTTGCGTTTGCAGCATTTGTATAAGTATTGTAAGGCACAATATAATTTCCTGCCAAATCATTATAAGCAGCATAAGGAAGCGTTGTATAAGTTGTCGTTCCACTTGCTGTAAGAGAGCCTAAATAAATAGAATAAGACGCTCTGTCATCCGCATATTGGAAAACCGGAATCGGATCTTTTCTTCCCCATTGATAATGCATCCCTGTGGAAGCTTTAATTTTTGCTAATTCTGCAGCAGTTGGTGTAAGTGGATTCGCAACAACCGGAAACGCATCTGTTGCTCCCAAGTTTCTATCCATAAACTCTGTCTGAAAAACATTATCTGCTTTTGGTACATAGTTCACATAATTCGTTGCTGCAGTCATCGGTAATTCTGTTGTATAGCTGTAAGAACCAACTGCAGTATCCGTTACCCAAATATGCCAAGACCAGTAAACAGGATTTGAAATACTTCCGTTATGTAGAGTAATTACAGCATTTCCACTTTGATTAGGATTGATTGTTACTGAAATTTTTGAAGATGAAATTGCTCCTAAAGAACTTGGTGACGGATTAACAACCGTTGCATTATTTATTAAATTTGTATTCGTTGTCCAAAGAATATTAGCTTTAAGATTATTAAAATTAACGGAATTTAAAATATCCTTATTGTTTAAAAGCTGGCTTTGCACAGAAAACGCCTTACTAACCGGAATGTCTACAGTAAAAGCTGCAGTATTTTTTACAACCTGATAAGTATTCGGATTATTAAGACCTTCACGGTATTCTGTTTCAGGAATCAGATATTCCGTTGGAAAATCGTAATCATTCACCACATATAAAGGATCTTTGATACATCTGCAACCTGCCGCATCTGTTGTAGAATTACTTCCCAAAGGAAAATACCAGTATCTTCCCTGAACATTCGGAAAATTAGAATCCGGAACATCCTGCTGTATTTTGTCCGGAATCATAAATAAAGTTCTTGCGCCAACAGCTGGAGTTGTATCAAAATGTCTCGCCATTGTTGCCGTCCATAAGGTTGTCTGATGCTGATCCGTATATTGACCTTGGTGAGCATTAAAAACAATGGCTCCGGTTCCGGGGAAAACTCCCATATTAAGACCTCCTGCATTGGATAAATCAAATCCAACATTGGGATAAAGCTTAAAATTTGTCATGAACCCCGGAACTCCTGAATCTGTAGGTTTTATTTTGTGATAATTGTTAGCCTCAAAAACATTTTTAGCCATATTGGTTCTTACTCCGAAAGGCGAATAATCTACTCTGATATCATCTACATACGTTGAGGAAGCTAAATTTGCCACTAAAGCAGACGGTACTCTCCAACCGTTGGGACAAGGATCATAAGGAGATTTATTTCTGTAAGGTCGGGCTGCATCATCAGCATTGTAATTTGTATCAATTCTTCCCTGAGAATTATCAGACCAAAGATTAAGCTCCGGTAATTGGTTATCATTTACTCCAGGCATTTTACCAAACCAATTAACCATAAGATTCGCATTATTATTGTAATAAGCAATTCCTGAATTATCATCTTTATTTACATACATCAGACTCATCGGATTTTTTACCGAAAGTCTTATATTATTAATAACAGTAGCATTAGAAAGCAGGACAAACTTTCTTAAGTTATCAAAATTCGTTGCTCCGGTGAAGTTTTTTGCTCCACGATGTCTTATTCTTCCGATAGATCCGGTAACTTCATAAAAATCATTTCCTTTGTAAACCAGTGGCGGAATAGGATCTTTTCTTCCCCACTGATAAAGAAGACCTCCGTTTCGGCTCCATTCGTTTGCTGTAAGAGAATTGCTTACCGCTCCAAGATTTCTATCCATCCAGCCCCAGTCTGTATCGGGAATTGCCTCAACTGTCCCGTCTGTTCTCTGTCTATTTACATTCGGATAACTTTTATATTTCGATCCGTTGGAAGGATCATCTGTTACCCAAACATGCCATGACCAGTAAATTTCTCCGTCTACCCTGAAAGCAATTACTGCATTTCCTTTTTTCGCTTTATTTACAGGAACTTTGATCTTTGCATTCTGTCCGGAATCCAAAACCTCCAAAGCATAACCAGCTCCGGATTTTATCAATCCAGGAACGTCTTCCCATAAAACATCAGCCGTAATTTTTCCGTTCGGAATAGTAAATCCTCCTATGTATTTATCCTGTCCCCACATAAAATAAGCTTTCTTTACAGGAATAAAAAGACCATCACTGTTTTGACTGGGATCGAATATAAAGCTATTAGGAGCCTTTGTCCAGTCCGGGAGAGCCACTTTGGATGAATTATTTAAAGTCGGAATGTCGTTTAAAACAATGGATTTTGTGGTATTTCCATCACTATTGTGTTTTCTATCTAAACTTACCAAAGATTTGATTAAGGAATCCGAACTTTTAAAATATACATTTTTTGATATTTCAAAACGATCAAACTTCTTGATTTCCAAACCTTCTTTAGCGTAGATTCCATGCGAGACCAGGCAATACAGTATTGCCGCTAAATTTTTAACTGACTTTTTCATATCCTTAATTTTGTGCTGTTATGTAAGAAATACAACATTTAAACCCTTGTTAAAAAAAATCAATTTATTTTATAAATAACCAAATAATAATAAAATTAATATACAGAAATAATAAAATTATTAAATTATATATACGCAATTTTCATTTCAAACTTAGGAATTGCGAAAATACAGTATTTTTTAAGAAAATTTTTATGAGTATGCTCATTTTGAATTAATTTTAATAATAGAAAATTATATAGATGGCATAAATAATAGAATAAAAAAAGACAATGTTTATTCAACATTGTCTTTTTTTTAGCTTTTCTTAACTTTATTTTAGGGTAAAATATGATTATTATAAAGCTCCCAAGTAAACCTTCCTCCAATAATATTCTTGAAGCTTGAGAATACTACAAAATTAAAAATCGTTAATGCAATAATAAAAGAATAAATTGCTTTTTTGGAGTTTGAAGAAACTACATACATCGCATTAGGAATAATAATATAAGCAAACCCGATGAACGCTCCCGCCAATCTGGATGCGAAAATAGGATTGTTTCTGAAAATAAAATAAAAACAGATCCCAATGACAACATAGACCCGATGATATTCGTAGTAAGGAAATTTTTCTTTCATCTTTGTATCGAAAGTAAAGAGGAAAAATGTGAGAATCGCCATCATTACTTCCGGAATTCCGATTGCCCCGTTCAATCTCTCTACAGTCTCATCCATATATCCATTGAACCCTACCGCAAGGGTGTTGTCTGACGCAATACTTGTAAGTAGATTACCAAATACACGATATACTTCAAACGGTGATAAAAACACCGAAATTATGATCAAACTCAGCATGACAAATTTATTCAGAGGAATTCTTACCAGCCAGTACATCGGTAAAAACACATAACAAACCGTGTGAACACCTGCTGCGAGATAAATACAAATAAGATATGCCCAGAGTTTCCGCTCTTTGATAAACCTTATCCCAAAATATGCGATAAATGAACCTAAATTCTGCCTGATCTGCCCACTTTCTCCAATAAAAAATCCCGGAATAAACATAAAAAGCATAAAGGTAAACGGATAAAAAGTATTATCATTCGTATATTCTACCTTGAAATATATCGCCAGAATAGCAATTACAAAAGTCAGTATATAAAATGGTGCATTGAAAATATTCAGTAAAATTTTATTGATAAAAACATACAGCCATTCGACTTCCATCGGTTGCGGCCCGTTCATTCCGAACGCTTTCATGATAATTGATATATAATCTTTAGTATCAGAATAAACATAGATACCCCGGTAGCTTCCGTAATCCGGACCTACCTGATCACGAAGCCCTGCAATAACTATAAAATATACTCCTAAAGCCCAAAGCCACTTTTTTTCAACCTTACCATGAAAAACTTCCTGATAACTGAAAATCATCATATAAATAATGGCAATGATATAATATGGGTGTAATAAATGCATTCCTTAGATATAATGTTTTTTAAACTGATAAGATGCCATCACAACTCCCGTAAGAATCAAAGGCATAAACAATCTTGTTTCCCAAAAAAGCCCCACTAAAGTAATCATTATAAGATAAGGTGAAGAGAAAAACAGATATTTTTTAATCATCATTTTCCCGACCTCATCAGAAAATTTGTAACTGAAATAAATACTTAGTATTCCAAACAAAAGTCCCATCAGGTTATAAGGGCTTGTAAAATTTTTAATCAAATAGACGCCTTCAACGAAAGAAGCATCCTGATGAATTATCATTCTCAAACCAATATACGGTAAAATAAAAGCAATAATTAAAACCACCAATTCTTTCACAAAAGCAAAATTTCTTTTCTTTAAATTCTCGAAATCAATGAAAAGAGCTGCGAAGAAAGCAATATTCAGGCAAGCAGTTTCTCTTATAAATGTTGAGATAAAAATAATAATACTCAAAACAATCAGGTCTGTTGGTTTTCTGTTTTGTAGATATTGTAAGGTAAAAAAAACACCCCAGATATAAAAAAACACCGCAATCAAATCACAATTTGTAGGAACATACTGTAAGATCACAATAAAAAATATCGCAATCAGATGAACCATTCTTCTTACATTCTGATTTAAAAGAAGTTCTACTGGTTTTAATTTTAAAATTTTATTTAAAACAACCGAAGTCAGAATAAAAAAGAAAACATTGGTAAGAAAAGTACTGTGGTAAAATAATGAACCTTGCTTCAGAAGAAAACTCTTTGCGAACGGCAAATAATTATCCACGATAAAAGTTACCGTGTCTGTTACATGTACACTCAGAAAATTCGGGATGACACGATAAGCGTAAACCGAGGAGAACATAAAATCCGGTGCTTTTTCCCAGGATTTGATTCCGACCACATAAGAGGTCTCAAATCCGTAATAGGACATAAAAAAAAGCAGGAAAGGGAGAATTATTACAAATAAAAATCCGTTAATTTTTTCATCAAATATTTTAAACATATCAAAATCTAAGTCTTATTGCTTAGTTAATTTTTGTTTTAAAACGCGTTTCATCAATTGGGAACTTTTGCAAAAGTAGATTTTTTTTTCATTTCGGCTAAATATTTTATTGATTTTCAGGTAAAACTTATTGTTAAAACATTTTGAACTAATAATGAAAAATTTAAATTTGCAAACTTGATTTCACAATGTAATGCATCGGTTCTTTATATATTTATATTATCTGATCTCTAAAAACAAACTTCTTTCTGTATTTTTTGCAGTTGGAATAGCCGTTTTGTGTGGTTTTTTTGCTTCAAAAATTAATTTTGAAGAGGATATCAATCAGATCATTCCAAAAAATGAAAAATCTGACCTTACGGCAAAAGTTCTGAAACAGCTTAATTTTTCAGATAAGATCATTGTCATTATTGAAAACAAATCCAAAGAAGATAATTTTCAGCTTTCTGAAACGGCAGATACTTTTTTAAATAAAATTGAACCGCTCCAAAAATACATTGGTACAATTCAGGGGAAAGTAAATGACAATGAAATTTCGGAAACATTTGATTTTGTGAATCAAAACCTTCCTCTGTTCCTGAATGAAAACGATTATAAGGAAATTGAAAGGAAGCTGCAGAAAGACAGTATTGCAAAGCAAGTCGAAAATAATTACGTTTCTCTGGTTTCTCCGACGAGTTTGGTAACGAAAGAATTCATCAAAAAAGATCCGCTGGGAATTACTTTTTTAGGCATAAAAAAACTGAATACCTTAAATATCAGTAAAGATTTTAAGCTGGAAGACAACTACATCGTTACCAAAGACGGAAAAAACCTCTTACTTTTTATCGAACCCAAAAACAAAAGTAACGACACCAAAAACAACGAAACATTTGTCAATCAATTAAATACAATAAAAGATAACCTCAACAAACAATTCAAAGGGAAAACAGAAGTCAGTTATTTCGGTTCTCCGGTAATTGCAGTTGCCAATGCGCAACAGATCAAAAAAGACATTCAAAATACGGTCATGATTTCTATGACGGTGCTTTTGATTTTGCTGATTTATTATTTCAGGAATTTCTTTACACCGATTATTGTTTTTCTCCCGACTGTTTTCTCAGTTTTGTTGGCTTTGTTGATTTTATACTTTATCAAAGATAAAATTTCAGCCATTTCATTAAGTGTCGGAGCAATTTTGATAGGAATTACGATTGATTATGCCTTGCATATTTTGACTCATTATAAACACAACAACAATATTGAAGAACTTTACAAGGAAATCACGCAACCTATTATTTTAAGTAGTGCAACAACAGCGGTTTCTTTTCTGTGTCTGGTTTTTGTACGTTCGGAAGCATTGAAAGATCTTGGTCTTTTTGCAGCGATAACTGTAATTTTGTCTTCAATTACCGCATTGATTATCGTTCCTCAGTTATATAAACCAAAATCGAAAGAAAAAGAGGTCAACGCAAACTTCATTGATAAAATCGGTTCTTATCCTTACGAAAAAAACAAACCTTTAATTATTGTTTGTTCGATCATTATTGTTGCCTGTCTTTTCGGGTTCAGGCATGTCGGTTTTAATGAAGACATTGGAGATTTGAATTACATTCCAAAAGACTTAAAGATCAGTGAAGCAAAACTGGAAAAACTTTCAGATATCACTTCTAAATCTATTTACACAATTTCTTACGGAGATTCTGAAGAACAGGCTTTAGCAAGAAACTCTCAATTGAGTCAATTTTTAGAAAAAGAAAAGAAAGCTGGTAAAATTTTAAGTTATAATTCTCTTGGAAATGTTGTTTTATCTAAAAAAGATCAACAAAAAAAGATAGAAGAGTGGAAAAAATTCTGGAGTGACAATAAAAAGAATCAGACAATTTCTGAATTAATCAATAACGGAAACAAATTTGGCTTTAATAGTTCCGCATTCGATCAGTTTAATGAAAATTTAAATAAAAGCTATTCTACTTTAACCCTAAAAGACTACGAAAAAGTAAAAGCACTACAGATTTCCGAATTTTTGAGCCAGGAAAATGGGTTTTACACAGTTTCAAATGTTGTAAAAGTGGATGAAAAGAAAAGAGACGCTTTCATCAAAGATGTTGAAAAGAAACATGACGCTTTAGCAATCGACCGTCAACAGATGAATGAAAACTTTTTAGGCTTATTGAAAAGAGATTTTAACACTTTGATTAATTATTCTCTTCTGGCAATTGTTTTAACGATCATTGTTTTCTTCAGAAACTTCGAATTGACAATTCTTACCATGTTCCCAATTGTTTTAACAGGAATTGTAACCGCAGGAATTCTCTATTTCTTGGGGTTGGAATTAAATATTTTCAGTACGGTTGTCTGTACGTTGGTTTTTGGGGTTGGAGACGATTTCAGTATTTTCCTTACTCAAGCCATGCAAAAGGAACACACGACAGGGAAAAATGAACTTCCTACATATAGAACTTCCATTATTTTGGCGGTTTTCACAACCATTTTATCTATCGGATCTTTGATATTTGCAAAACATCCTGCTTTACATTCATTAGCTTTGGTTGCGTTGATCGGAATGTTCTCTGTAATCATCATTACCTCAACATTATATCCTTTCTGGTTTAGATTATTGATTACAAACAGGGCAAAAAAAGGACTGTCCCCGATTACGTTCAGACTGTTTGTCCGTTCTGTTTTGTCATTTTTATATTACGGATTGGGTGGACTTTTCTTTTCTTTCTTTGGGCATTTCTTCGTAAAAAAAGCAAAAGGAAAAACATTAGACAACATCAAAAAAGCAATTGCCTTATTTTTAAAATCCGTTTTGCATCTTACACCATTTGTAAAGAAAACGGTCATTAAAAATCCCAATGAAGATTTCAGCAAACCTTCCGTGATTATTGCCAACCACACTTCGTTTTTGGATACTTTGGCGTTGGCGATGGCAACCCATAAAATTGTTTACTTAGTTAATGACTGGGTTTATGATTCTCCGGTTTTTGGGAAATTGGTAAAAGCACTTGGCTTTTTCCCCGTTTCTCAAGGTATTGAAAACGGAATAGATAAATTAAAGGAAAAAATCGATCAGGGTTATTCCTTAATGGTATTTCCGGAAGCGGAACGTTCTTATACCAATGATGTGAAAAGATTTCATAAAGGTGCTTTTTATATTGCAGAACAATTCGGATTGGATGTTGTTCCTGTTTATATTCACGGGAATTCGGAAGTGCTTCCGAAAGGTGATTTTATTATCTACGACGGAGCAATTACGATAAAAGTTGGCGAAAGAATTGACAAAGATGATTTGAATTTCGGAAAAAATTATTCCGAAAGAACTAAAATAATCAATTCCTACTTCAGAAGTGAGTTTGCAAAACTGAGAGGCGAACTTGAAGATGAAAATTATTTTAAGAAAAAGCTATTTTTAAGCTATTTATATAAAGATAATGAAGTTGTAAAAGAAGTAAAGCAAGATTTCAACACCAACAAATCCATTTACTTTGAACTGAACAAACATATTCCGAAAGATGCCAATATTTTACACTTTGCCAATGATTTCGGACAGAAAGATATTGTATTGACACTTCAGCAAGCAGGCAGAAGGATTTTTACTTTAATTAAAAATGATGAAAGAAGAGAAACTGCCGAACAGACTTATTTAGTAAAAAGAAGGAAAATAAATTATATAAAAGATACCACAGAAATCAATAAAAAAATTGATATACTTTTGGTTTCCGATGAAAATTTCAATATGAATGACGTTACAGAATTGCCTGAAACAGTCATTTTTGTGAATATAAAAAACAATTCTTTCGAGAATATCAATTATACATTAGCGTTTAGTTCTGAATCATTAAAAGTATTCAAAGCTAAATAATAAATATGAAAAGCATATTTTTGTAACCGATAAAAAAAACTAATGCAAAAAAATATACTCGTTATATACTATTCGCAAACCGGTCAGCTGACGGATATTGTAAAGAACGTTGCCCAACCTTTTGAAGCAAAAAAGGATGAGTACAACGTGACTTATTACAATATCCAAATGAAAAAGGATTTCCCTTTTCCGTGGTCGAGTGATGTATTTTTCAATGCATTTCCGGAGTCTTACCTGCAGATTCCGAGTGAAATTCTTCCGCCATCGGAAGAAGTATTAAATAAAAAATACGACCTTATTATTTTCGGATATCAGGTTTGGTATCTAACACCGTCTATTCCGATCATTTCATTTCTGAAAAGCGGGTATGCAGAACAGATCCTGAAAGACACTCCTGTTGTTACCATTTCCGGAACAAGAAATATGTGGATGTTTTCTCAGGAAAAACTGAAGGTATATTTAAAAGACATGAAAGCCATACTTGTTGGGAACATTGCATTGGTAGACAGGCATGATAACTATACAAGTGTATTAACGGTGGTTCGCTGGATGGTAGGCGGACAAAAAGCAAAATCAGGGCTACTTCCTGCAGCCGGAGTTTCGGACGAAGAAATTAATGGTGCCGGAAAATATGGAGAAATAATCGAAAGGCATTTAAAAAATAATGATTTAGATACACTTCAGCCGGATTTGGTAAAAAACGGAGCCGTGGAAATCAGGGCATTTTTGGTAAGAGTAGAGAAAGTAGGAAACAAAATCTTCACTATTTGGTCTAACCTCATTATCAAGAAAAAAGAGAAGCGACCATTGCTGATCAAATTCTTTAAGGTATATTTGATGGCTGCGATATGGGTTATTTCGCCAATCGTGTTGGTTCTGCACCTATTGACAACACCAATTTTTTGGTTTAAAAGAAAAAGACAAAGAGAATATTTACAAGGAATTAATTTAAAATAGAATGTACGACGTATTTATAACAAAAGCATCAAAATACTTACCCAATGAGCCGGTTTCAAATGATGAAATGGAAACGTATCTTGGTTATATAAATGGCGCAAAATCTAAGGCAAAAGGAATTATTTTAAGAAATAACAAGATCACAACAAGATATTATGCTTTAGATAAAGAAGGAAACCCTACTCACACCAATGCACAATTAACGGCAAAGGCAATTGAGGGACTTTTTGATGAAAATTTCAAAAAAGAGGACATGAAATTATTGTCTGTAGGAACAACTTCTCCGGATCAGATCCAGCCATCACACGCTTCAATGGTTCATGGTGAGCTAAACATCGGAAAATCTATTGAAATTAATACCGCTACAGGACTTTGTAATTCGGGAATGAACGCCCTGAACTACGGATTCCTTTCCATCAAAGCCGGAGTTCAGGACGCTGCTGTCTGTGCAGGTTCTGAGAGAATGTCCGCTTGGATGACGGCAGATAAATTCAATCACGAAGCTGAAAATTTAATTTTGCTCGAAGAAAGACCGATCATTGCTTTCAAAAGAGAGTTTTTGAGATGGATGCTTTCTGACGGAGCCGGAGCTTTCTTACTGGAAAACAAACCAAGAGAAAACCAAACCAATCTAAAAGTAGAATGGATAGACTTCTATTCTTACGCTCATGAGATTGAAGCTTGTATGTATGCAGGCTGCGAAAAACAGGAAGACGGAAGCCTGAAATCTTGGGCAGATTACCCGTCTGATGAGTGGCTGAAGCAGTCTATTTTTGCGATAAAACAAGATACGAAAATCTTAGATAAGTATATTCTGGTAAAAGGTGCCGAAAGTTTAAGATCATCTTTTGATAAACATAATTTAGACCCTGAATCTATTGACCACGTTTTAGCACATATTTCTTCAGGTTACTTTAAAGAAGGTTTAAAAGAAGAATTTGCCAACGTAGGATTGGATTTCCCTTGGGAAAAATGGTTCTATAATCTTTCAGACATCGGAAATATCGGTGCAGGTTCTATTTTTGTGGCTTTGGAAGAATTAATGAATTCAGGAAAGCTGAAAAAAGGAGAAAAACTGCTTCTTTGTGTTCCTGAAAGTGGAAGATTCGCCTATTCTTGTGCTTTATTAACGGTTTGCTAATGGAAAACAAATTACCTACATCTGATCAGAATTTTGTGGAAAGTTTAATTCCACAGCGATTTCCTTTTGTAATGGTAAACAGCATTGCAGATTATTCCGAAACTCAACTGGTTTCAGGATTTGAAATAAAAGAGGAAAATATTTTTGTTCAGAACGGCATTTTTCAGGCTTCCGGTTTGGTAGAACATCAGGCCCAAAGTGTGGCTTTACACACCGGCTATAAGTTCTATTTGTTAGGAAAAGAAGCTCCGACAGGTTATATTGGTGCCATCAAAACATTCGAGACAACAAAATTACCAAAATTAGGAGATCACTTAACTTCAGAAGTTTCCATTATTAATGAAATGATGGGCGTGACTTTGGTCGATATCGTGACAAAAATCAACGATGAGGTTATTGCAAAATCTCAAATGAAAACTGTTGTAATGTAAATTATTAAATATTTGAATTGAAATTTATGCTCTTTGCTAAGTGAAACGCCTTTGTGAACTTAAAAACGTTTAACTTTTCAAAAAAACTTTGCGAACTTTGCGTTAAAATAAATTCGGAAACAATAGATAATGTAATGGAAATCAAGGAAGAAAATATTATCAACATTCACAACTTCTTGCCTCATCGCGAACCGATGTTAATGGCAGATTATATTCTGGAACTGACCAAAGAAAAAGTTGTGACTTCCTTCGAAATTTTAGAAGACAATGTTTTTGTTCACAATAATGAGTTTGTGGAAGCTGGATTGATCGAAAATTTAGCTCAAACCTGTTCATCAATTCTCGGACAAAGTTTCTTCGAAAATCCTGCAACAGATACAAAAGTGATTGGTTTTATTACCAATATCAAAAAAATTGAAGTTTTTGCTTTACCGAAAGTTGGCGACAAGATCATTTCGAAAGCATCACTGATTTCTCAGTTTGAAAACATCTGCAATATCTTTTGCGAAACTTTTAATAATGATGAATTATTAATCCGGGCAGAAATCAACTTGTTTATCCAGGAAGTAAAGTCTTAGAGAACAATATAAAATATAAAACCAACCTTTGATGAGGTTGGTTTTTGTTTTTAGCAAAAATTATTCGTCAGATTATACTATTCTGATGATATCCAATTTACTTTTCATAAAATTTCTTGATCTTCTCAGCACACCATAACCATTCTCACTGCCATCTGCATTGGTATTTCCTTCGATCGTCTCAAAAACTTCATCATTTACACCAAGAATAAGACCTGTATGAATCCAGTCGTTGCTGTTTTTATTGCTTTGTAAAAGAAATATATCACCGGGTTTTACAAGAGAAGGAGTTTTTCTCACAGAACTGTAGCTTATAAAATTATTCTTTTGTTTAGCATAAATTGCAACAGTATCACAGCTAAAACTTCTTTTAACAATATCTGTAAACTGCTGCCCTATCTGGCTGGTCGCCTGATCCAATACAGTCTGTACAAATCCCATACACCAAAGCCAGTCTTTTCCTTCATTCCCATCCATATAAGCTCTTACCCATGGACCGCTGTTGCTTTGCCCTTTTATCACAAGTTCTCTTGGAGCAGCATTTAGGTGCATTTTGGCAGCATTTACAACCAATTCTCTTAATCCTGAACCTGGGATTGGCTGTGTAAAAGCAACTTTCATCACATTAGACATTTCTTCAAACAGTTGCTTAGTTACAACACCATTAGCAGTATGCCCTTTTGCAGCCTGATAGTTTTTTACTGCTTTTTCAGTAGCGGGACCAAAATCACCGTCTATATTAGTTGTTATCCCTAAATTCGGATTTGAAAAAGCATACAGATTGAGCCAGCTCTGAATTTTTGAAACTTCTTTTGAAACATTAGCTCCGGTTCTGGATTGTGTTCCGGAAATTTCAATCTCTTTTTGAAAATGTTTTTTAATCATAACATGAGTATTTAATGGTTATTCGTTTAGATAATTTAATATTCCACGTTCAGAATGTAATACTCTCACTATCAATCTGAATATTGAATATAAAAATATTTTCATATCGTTAATAATTATAAATCTACACCTTTTCGTGCCTCAAAGAAATAACCATTTTGTGGTATTTTATACCTGAGGTTTTCACGGTAAAACATTTAAGATCCTTAAACCAAGCTTTGATATATTATTATTAATATTCTTCAAATATCTTTTATTATCAATATTTTAACTCCTTAAAGTTTAATTTTAGATTAAAAACGCCCTGAAATCGTCATTATACCATGTCCTGCATTTTTATTATCTTAGCCAATTGATTTAAGCAATAATTTAACAGAATTATTTCGGGTGAAAAAACAAGACCTTCCTCAAGATGAAAGCAATCTAAAGTCCGCAAACATGACTGAAGTCCTGTATGTGACTGATGAGAATAATAATTATACCACAGCGAACAGTATCGGCTGGGATATTAAAAAAGCTGCCTTGGATGAATCTTTGGCTTTAATTAACGAAAGAATCGAAGAAGCAAAACAAAACGTCGCCAACAATATTGTAAGTCCTATTATATATTTCATGGAATTAAATAAAATGGATTTACAGGTTCTTGCAGCCTACGTCGGAATGTGGCAATGGCGTGTAAAAAGGCATGCAAAACCGAAAATATTTAAAACACTAAGCGAATCCGTACTGAAAAAATACGCCGATGCTTTCGGAATTTCAGTGGATGAATTAAAAAATTTCAACGGAAAATAAAACATTTTAATTTCCTGATAAAAGATAAAAGCTAGAATGGAACTCAATTTTGAACATCACCAAACAGCACATTGCGAAAACGGTGTTGCCTCCAATTTATTACTCAACAAAGGGTTGAAACTCAGCGAACCCATGATTTTCGGAATCGGTTCCGGTTTATTTTTCGTGTATTTACCTTTTTTAAAAGTAAATTTCGCACCCGGTTTCAGTTACAGACCAATGCCTGGAGCGATTTTCAGCAAAGCAGCAAAAAGGCTGGGAATTAAAATTAAAAGAGAAAAATTTTCAAATCCTGCAGAAGCCCAAAAAGCTTTAGAACGAAATTTAGATCAAAATATACCGACAGGCTTACAGGTCGGAGTTTTCAACCTTACTTACTTCCCTGAAGAATACAAGTTCCACTTCAACGCTCACAATTTAGTCGTTTACGGAAAAGAAGACGGGAAATTCCTCATCAGTGATCCCGTAATGGATTATACAACAACTCTTACCGAAGCCGAACTGGAAAAAGTAAGATATGCAAAAGGTGCACTTCCGCCGAAAGGTCATATGTACTACCCCATCTACATTCCTGAAAATGTAAATCTGGAAGAAGCCATCAAAAAAGGAATTAAAGACACCTGTAAAAACATGTTAGCTCCTGTTCCGATTATTGGTGTTAAAGCCATGAGATGGGTAGCAAGAAGTATCCCGAAATGGGCTGCAAAAAAAGGAACAAAAACGACCAATCATTATCTTGGGCAATTAATCAGAATGCAGGAAGAAATCGGAACCGGCGGTGGCGGTTTTAGATTTATTTATGGGGCATTTTTGCAGGAAGCTGCAGTAATTCTTAATAATGACGAGTTGAAAGAACTTTCAAAGGAAATCACAACAATCGGTGACCTTTGGAGAGATTTTGCTGTGGATATTGCGAGGGTTTACAAAAACAGAAATTCAAAAAGCGATATTTACAACCAGCTTTCCAAAACAATGCTTCATATTGCAGACCTGGAAGAAGCTTTCTATAAAAAACTGAGAAAAGCAATTTAATGGAGAACATCATTGAAATAAAAAACCTGTATAAAAAATATAAAAATGCAGATGATTTTTCTGTAAATGATATCTCGTTGAATATTGAAAAAAACGAAATTTACGGAATTTTAGGACCAAACGGAGCAGGAAAAACAACATTAATTTCCATGCTTTCCGGATTGATAAAGCCTACTTCAGGATCCTTTAAGATCAACGGACTATCTCCTCAAAAAGATGGCTATAAATTAAGACAAATCATCGGAATCGTTCCACAGGAATATGCACTTTACCCAACTTTAACAGCTAAAGAAAACTTAATGTTCTTCGGAAGCCTGTACGGTTTAAGCCATAAAAAATTAAGAAACGCTATCGATGAATCTTTAGAAATTATGGGGCTGTCAAAATTCGCTGATAAAAAAGTTGAACAATTCTCAGGAGGTATGAAGCGCCGTTGCAACCTTATCGCAGGAACCCTTCATAATCCTAAGATTTTATTCTTGGACGAACCGACTGTGGGCGTTGATGTGCAGTCTAAAAAAGCAATTATTGATTATCTTTTGGATTTAAATAAAAAAGGAACATGCATCATTTACACTTCTCATCACCTTTCTGAAGCAGAAGAATTTTGCACAAAAATTGCCATCATTGATCATGGAAAAATCCATGCTGTCGGAACGCCTGAAGAATTAGTAAATAGAGTTGCGAGTGCAGAGAATTTAGAAGATGTTTTTATTTCATTAACCGGAAAAGAATTAAGAGATGTTGTTGTATAAATTGTGGAGAAGTTTCGTTAAGGAAATCCTTTTACTGAAAAGAGATATCGGAGGAATCGTCATTATTTTCGTGATGCCTTTATTATTAATTATCACGATTACATTGATTCAGGATTCTACTTTCAAAAATCTGGAAGGTTCAAAAATTCCTATTATTTTCATTGATAATGATAAATCTGAGATTTCAAAAAATATAAAACACGAACTGGAAAGCAGCAAAACTTTCGAGCTTTTGACCAATTATACTGAAAAATCTGCCCAAGAAGCCGTTTTTGGCGGAGATTATCAGATGGCAATCGTAATTCCTGCGAATTTAACGAAAGATTTAAATTCAAATATTGATTCTAAAGTTCAGACGATTGTAAGTTCGTTTGGTTTGGAAGAAAATTCAGATAAAACTCAGTTAAAAGCCATAAAAGCAAAAGATATTCACCTTTATTTTGATCCTGCAACCAATGTTGGTTTCAAAAACAATGTGATCAATGCCGTAAATAAAATGGTTTTTGAAATCGAAAATAAAAAAATTTACAAAGCTTTCCAGGATCAACTGGGAACAACCGAAAATCTTGAAGAAAATAAAAACCTAATCAGCTTTAAAGAAATCACTCCTAAAAAAGGAAAAATGGACGTAATGCCAAATTCCGTTCAGCACAATGTTCCGGCTTGGGCATTGTTTGCGATTTTCTTTATTGTCGTGCCATTATCTATTAATTTAGTTAAAGAAAAAAGTCAGGGAACGAGCGTAAGAGCAAGAATCAGCCCGACTCCTTATTTTATACACATTTTAGGAAAAACATTCACCTATCTTATCATTTGTATCATCCAGTTTCTGTTAATGGTTGCGGTAGGAGTCTACCTTTTCCCTTACATGGATTTACCACAATTTGATGTCACAGGAAAAATGTTCCAGCTTATTGTTGTAACCTTATTTTCAGGATTGGCCGCAATTGGCTTCGGAGTTTTATTAGGAACAATTGCTGACACTCAGGAACAGTCGGCGCCGTTTGGAGCGACTTCGGTTGTGGTTTTAGCAGCTGTCGGAGGAATCTGGGTTCCTGTATTTTTAATGCCTGAATTTATGCAGACCATTGCCAAATTCTCTCCAATGAATTGGGGATTAAATGCTTATTACGACATCATTTTAAGAAACAGTGGGATCAGCGGAATTGCAAAAGAGCTTACTTTCTTATTTTTATTTTATCTTGCGATGGTAGGTATTTCATTAATTTACGAAAGAAAACAGAATGCAGTCTAAAGAAGAAATTATATTAACCTGTACCGAAAAAGTCCGCGTAAGATTCAATGAGACAGACCCATTGGGAATTGTCTGGCATGGACATTACATCGTGTATTTTGAGGATGGCAGAGAAGCTTTCGGGCGTGAACATGGATTAACGTATCTTGACATTCAAAAAGCTGGATATGTAACTCCCATTGTAAAAAGTACTTGTGAGCATTTTCTTCCTTTAAAATATGGCGAAACATTCAATATTGTAACAACTTTCGTGAATTCAACTTCGGCGAAATTAATTTACAGATACGAGCTTTTTAACGAAGAAAATAAATTGGTCTGTTCTGGAGAAACGATTCAGGTTTTCTTGGATTCCGAAAATAATTTATGTTTATACAATCCCGAGTTTTTTCAGGCTTGGAAAGATAAAATGGGATTATAATGAAGAAGGAAATTTACATCACAGATTACAACTGCGTCACACCTTTAGGTTTTGATGTTTCTTCGAATTGGAATGCCCTTTTAGAAGGAAAATCCGGCGTAGCTTTACACGAAATCATAGAAAATCAGGAAGCTTTTTATGCGTCCATGATTGATTCTGAAAAATTGGAAGAAGAGTTTAATAGATTCTTCGACTTAGCTCAAAACGACAATGCAAATTTCACAAGACTTGAAAAAATGTTTTTGTTAAGCTTAAAACCTTTGGTTGAAAGACATCATATTTCAGAAGAAACTGCTTTCATTTTATCTACAACAAAAGGAAATATCAGTTTATTAAAAAATCAAACTACTTTACCGGAAGGCGTTTATCTTTCAAGCTTAGCTCAAAAAATTGCTGCTTTTTTTGGATTTAAAACGAAACCAATTGTTGTTTCTAATGCCTGTGTTTCCGGAGTGATGGCAATTGCTGTTGCGAAAAATATGATTCAGGCAGGAAAATATAAAGATGCTTTTGTGATTGCCGGAGACGAAATTTCGGAGTTTGTAATTTCAGGCTTCAATTCTTTTCAGGCAATCGGAACAGAAATCTGTAAACCTTACGATAAAAACCGTGACGGAATTAATATTGGTGAAGCAACTGCAGCAGTTTATATCACAGGTCATTGCGAGGAACGAGGTGACGAAGCAATCTCAAACGAAAAATTTCGTTTCAAAATTTTAGGAGATTCAGCCATCAACGATGCGAATCATATTTCCGGTCCTTCAAGAACAGGAGATGGATTGTTTGCAAGCATTAACACTGCAATGACAGAAGCAAATATTCCTGCAGAGAAAATCGATTTTATTTCTGCACACGGAACGGCAACAATATATAACGACGAAATGGAAGCCATCGCTTTTAACAGAATGGAGTTACAAAACGTTCCTTTAAACAGTATGAAAGGTTATTACGGACATTGTTTGGGAGCATCGGGTTTATTGGAAAGCATTATTTCAATGGAAAGTGCATTGAAGAATATATTAATTCCATCTAAAAACTTTAAAGAGACGGGAACTTCCCAGTCTTTGAACATTATAAAAGAAAACCAACCTGCGGAAATCAAATATATTTTGAAAACAGCTTCAGGTTTTGGTGGGTGTAATGCGGCAATTGTTTTGGAAAAAGCATAAAATTAATTTTGTAATTTTGATAGATATAAAGTTTTAGAAAATGGAATCTACTTTAGAAATCAGAAAAAAAATTCATGAATTCATTGATATTGCGGATGAGAGAATTCTACGTATTTTCAAAGGAATTATTGATGCTGAAGAACAGGAGGATAATTATCCAGCTGTTCCAGATTATGTCTATGACCGAATCGAAGAAGAGCGTGAAAAATATCTGAAAGGAGAAGTAAAAACATCCAGCTGGGAGGAAGTAAAAGAAAGATTGATGAAAAAATTATGATTTATCAATTTTCTTTATCTCCAAATGCTGAAGCCGATTTGCTAGAAGCCGCATCATGGTACGAAAGTCAGCAAACCGGACTTGGAGAAAAATTTGCACAAAAGGTTGAATCTTATTTTTTCAGAATTCAAAATAATCCATTGCATTTTCCTTTAAAAAAAAGAAACTTACGGAAGGCATACATTCAAAAGTTCCCTTACGTAATCATTTATCAAATTATAGAAAATAATATTATTGTTTTTGCTGTTTTCAATACTCACCAAAATCCAGAGAAAAAGCCTTAAAATTTATTAATGAAGAAAACAGACATTTGCACCATAAAAAACTCAAAAATAATACTCAATAACGAAATTGTTTTTGAAACCCCGACCGAAAACTTTTCAGATTTTGCGAAAGAAGCCTATAAAAGTTTAGAACTGAGTTATCCTAAATTTCATAAGATGGATAACTTAAGTAAGCTTGCTTTTCTAGCTTCTGAAATGATTTTAAAAGATGAAGATCATAGTAGAACAGCATTAGTTTTTGCTAATAAATCATCAAGTTTAGACACCGATTTCAAATATCAGGAAAGCATCAATTCTCAAGGAAATTATTTTCCGAGTCCTGCTGTTTTTGTTTATACATTACCAAATATTTGTGTCGGTGAGATTAGTATCAGACACAAAATGCAGACAGAGAATGCTTTTTTCGTTTTAGATGAATTTGATGAAAAATTTTTAAACGATTACTCAGAACAGATTTTACAGTCAGGCAAGGCTGATAAAGTCTTGTGTGGCTGGGTAGAACTCTATCAGGAAAGTTATAAAGCTTTTGTATATTTGCTGACTATGTAATTTAACAATATAAAGATGTACCGGTTTATCAATATTTAAAATAATCTATAATTATTATTACATTGTTAAACTTCTACATTGGTACATTATAAATGAAATTTATTTATGGAAAACTTAAAAGAAGAATTAAAACACAAAATCATTGAAGTCCTTAACCTTGAAGACGTTGCAGTAGAAGAAATCAAAGATACAGATCCGTTATTCGGAGGAGGTCTTGGACTGGATTCTATCGACGCTCTTGAATTGATCGTTCTTCTTGATAAAGAATACGGAATAAAATTAGCCGATCCGAAAAAAGGAAAGGAAATTTTTTCTTCTATCGATACAATGGCGAAATTCATTGAAGAAAACAGAACAAAATAAATTAATATACCAATGTATCAATGTAACAGTCTAGCAATTGGTAAACTGTTACATTGATACATTGTTACATTTTGTAAAAATGAGTCAAAAAATTGCCATAACAGGAATGGGAATCATTTCCTCCATTGGAAACAATGTAGAGGAAAATTTTATTTCGCTGACAACCGGAAAACACGGAATTTCAGATATCCAATTGTTTGAAACCCGTCACACCGGAAATATCAAAACAGGTGAGATAAAATTATCTAATGAAGAATTGGTGCAGAAACTTCAGCTGAATGAAGATAATAATGCAACAAGAACTGCTTTATTAGGCATGGTTGCTGCAAAAGAAGCCGTAGAAAGTGCCGGAATTTCTGACATTAATGAATATAAAACAGGTCTTATTTCCTCAACCAGTGTTGGCGGAATGGATATCACCGAAAAATATTTCTACACCTACGAAGACTTTCCTGAAAAGCAAAAATATATAGACTCACACGATGCGGGAAATTCATCATTACTCATTGCAGACTATCTTGGCTTGAAAGGGATGGTTTCAACCATCAGTACAGCTTGTTCATCTGCGGCCAATGCGATTATGATGGGTGCAAAACTGATTAAAAATGGAGTTTTAGACCGTGTAATTGTTGGCGGAACTGATTCTCTTTCAAAATTTACCTTGAATGGATTTAATACGCTGATGATTTTGACGGATTCATACAATACACCTTTCGATAACGACAGAAAAGGTCTGAATCTTGGTGAAGCAGCAGCTTTTATTGTTTTGGAATCTGATGAAGTCGTGAAAAAAGAAAATAAAAAAGTTTTGGGTTATCTTTCAGGATACGGAAATGCAAACGATGCCCATCACCAAACCGCTTCTTCGGAAAATGGACAAGGTGCATTTTTAGCAATGGAAAAAGCGTTAAAAATTTCAGGCTTAAATAAAGAAAATATTGATTACATCAACGTTCACGGGACTGCAACTCCAAATAATGATTTATCAGAAGGAATTGCAATGATCCGAATTTTTGGTGAGAACAATGTTCCGGAATTCAGTTCTACGAAAGCTTTTACAGGTCATACTTTGGCTGCAGCAGCAGGAATTGAAGCAGTTTATTCGTTGTTAGCCATTCAAAATAATATCATTTTTCCTAATTTGAATTTTAAAAATAAGATGGAAGAATTTGATTTGACACCGGTTACTGAATTAAAGGAGAAAAATATCAACCACGTTCTTTCTAATTCATTTGGCTTTGGAGGAAATTGTTCAACTTTAATTTTCTCGAAATCATGAGTGCGGTTTACATCAACAGTGCAGCCTGTATTTCAGTTCAGGACACTTTAAATGAAAATTTCTTCGAAAATCTTAAACCTGAAAATTCCACTCAGGTTTTAAAAGCTATCGAACCGGCTTACAAAGAATTTATTCCTCCTGCAATGATCAGGAGAATGTCTAAAACAGTAAAAATGAGTTCTGTCGCTTCGAAATATGCTCTACAAGAAGCCGGAATTGAAAATCCTGACGCCATTATTGTCGGAACAGGAATGGGTTGTTCACAGGATTCTGAAAAGTTCTTAAAAAATGTTTTGGATAATAATGAAGAGTTTTTGACTCCGACTTTTTTTATTCAATCGACACACAATACTGTTGCAGGGCAAATCGCTTTAGGTTTGCAATGTCACGCTTATAATTTCACGTATGTGAACACTTCTTCGTCGCTGGAATTTTCGTTTTTGGATGCAAAATTACAGATCAATGACGGCGAAGCGGAAAATGTTTTGGTAGGTTCAACAGACGAGCAAACCGACAGAACAATGGAATTGTACAAATTAAACAAAACCATTAAAAAAGAAGAAAATTTTCCCGTTGATTATCTGACCTCAACAACTGATGGAGTAATTTGGGGAGAAGGAGCAAGTTTCTTTGTTTTAGGAAAAGATAAAACGGAAAGTTCTTATGCTCAATTAAAAGATATTCAGATCAGTAACCGATTAGATTTAGAAGAAACTCAACAATTTATTGAAGATTTTTTAGTTAAAAATAATTTGAAAAATGATGAAATTGATGCTGTAATTTTAGGATTTAGCGGAGACAAAGAATCTGATTCTTATTATAAAAAATCGATGGATTTATTTCCAGATTCAGCTTTGTTGTATTACAAACATTTGAGTGGAGAATTCAATACTGCAAGTGGTTTTTCAACGTTTATGGCTTGCCATATTCTTAAAAATCAGGAGATTCCGGAAGTGATGATGATTAATTCTATGAAGAAGGAGGAAATTAAAAATGTTCTGCTTTATAATCATCTTGGAGGGAGTGATCCTAGTTTGGTTTTATTAGAGAGAGCTTAGTTTGTTGAGTTTTTTTACGCAAGATAATCAGTCTTTTTGGTCATTCAGAGCGAAATGAAGTGTAGCGTGGAATCTAAGCAACGTTAAAATTTACACCGAGATTCTTACAGAATGACAAACATGCCGCTTAAAAAAATAGAATATTTAAACCAAAAAATTCAAAAACAATAAAGATGAAACATTACCCGTTTATCCTATTTTATCTTTTCTGTAACGTTTTTATTTACACGTTTCACGGAGGTTTTTTGGTGTATTTCTTTTGTTTTCTTGGATTTACGGCGGTTTTGGCTTGGGGTTCTTTTGATATTGAATTAGGATATTTTGTCAACAGTATTACTCATAAACGAACAAAAATCAAGGAAGTAGCTTTGACTTTTGATGATGGACCGACTGAATTCACTCCAAAATTTTTAGATATTTTAAAAGAAAATCAGGTAAAAGCAACCTTTTTCTGTATCGGAAAACAGATCGAAAAATACCCTGAAACTTTCCGAAGAATTATCGAAGAAGGTCACACGATTGGAAATCATACGCTTTCGCATTCGAATAATACAGGATTTTTATCAACATCAAAAATGGTTGAGGAAATTGAAAAATGTGATGAAGTAATGTTGAAAGTTGGAAATATAAAAACTAATTTATACCGACCTCCTTTTGGCGTTACCAATCCTAATATTGCAAAAGCCATCAAAAGAACTCACAAAAAAAGCATTGGCTGGAATGTTCGTTCATTGGATACGATCATAGACGACGAGAAAAAAATTTACAAAAAAGTAACTAAGGGATTAAAAAAAGGAAGCATCATTCTTCTTCACGATACTTCGGAGAAAACTTACAATGTCTTAGTAGATTTATTGTTATTTTTGAAGGATAAAAATTATTCAACTTTTACGGTTGATTCAATGATTAAAAATCAAAAAAAATGATTAAAAATATTGCTTTCGGAGCATTTTTATTAGTTTCTACTCTATTTTTTGCACAAAATACGGCAATGACAGGAGCGGAAGCAAAAGCATTTGTAACCAAAGTTTCATCGGAAACCAAAGAAATAAAATCTCTACAAGCTGATTTTACTCAAACCAAAAAAATGGATTTCTTGGATAAAAGCATTGTGACCTACGGGAGAATGTCTTTAAAAACACCTAATATTTTAAGCTGGAAATATCTAAAACCTTATCAGTACAGCATTATTTTTAAGGACAATAAAATTTTCATTAATGATCAGGGAAAAAAGTCTTCGGTTGATGCAAAGAGCAAAACGTTTGAAAAAATCAACAAACTGATTGTCGGAAGTTCAAACGGGCAAATGTTTAATGATCCTGAATTTTCTGTTACTTATTTGAAAAATGCCAATTTCAACATTGCAAAATTTACTCCGAAATCTGCTCAATTGCTGAAATATATTAAGCAAATCGAACTTCATTTTCCTAAAAACCAATCGACGGTTTCGCAGGTGAATATGACGGAAGCTTCGGGGGATACAACGAATATTGTTTTTAAAAACACAAAAATCAATGCGCCGATTTCTGCTTCAGAGTTTTCTTTATAGTCTGATTTCATTGTTGTTTCTCTCTTGTAAAACATACAAATTAACAGACGCAAAACCTGTTTCAAATTCTGAGAAAACGGTTGAAAATTTATATTTTTCTTCCACTGAAGACTATGTTTATAAATGTCAGATGGATATTTATAAAAATCATGTAAGCGGAATTTTAATTATCAAAAAAATCAACGAAACCACTCACCGCGTTGTGTTAACTTCGGATTTCGGAAATAAATTAATTGATTTTGAGATTTTTGAGAATGATTTTAAGTTGAATTATGTTTTACCGGATCTGGATAAAAAAATTGTCATCAACTTTTTAAAGAACGATTTTCAACATCTTTTAAGACAAAAATATCCTGTTAATGAAAGTTTTGAAAATGGTAATTCTGATATTTATCTTTCAAAAATTGATAAAAAATCCTACTATTTATTCTTCAACAAAGAAAATAATTTATTAAAACAAATCGTTTACACGAAAAATAATAAGGAAAAAATCGATTTTACTTTTGATGCAAAAAAACATATCTTCGCGGATAGTTTGAATCTTCAACATAAAGATTTCAAGATCAACATAAAACTATTTCAAATAACTGAAACTGAGTAGCCAATGCAGACCATTCTTACAGACTTTTATACGTTACAATCATACGAAAAAACAGAAAGCGGAAGTTTTATTGCCCATATTTCTTTAAATAGAGATCATGATATTTTCAAAGGTCATTTCCCTGGAAATCCAGTGACTCCAGGCGTTTGTATGATGCAGATCGTAAAGGAACTGACTGAAGAATTTACAGGTTTACAATTATTCTTAAAAACAGCTTCTAATGTGAAATTTATGGCAATTATCAATCCATTTGAAACACCGGATCTGAAACTGCAATTAGATATTACACAAACGGAAGAAGACGTTAAAGTAAAAAACATCACTTCTTTTGGCGAGACTATTGCATTAAAAATGTCAGTAAACTATCAAAAATTGATCTCATGAAGCTTATCTTTTCATTCTTAACCGTTTTTTTCACTCTTTTTTTCCAGTCAGGTCTTGAATCATTAAGAGAAAGCTATGCAAAGGCAAATTTATCGAATGCAAATACAGAAGCTTTCATCAATATTGCCGAAAAAACTTCAGGTTCTGATGCTGTGATTCAGGGATATAAAGCAGCTGCGCAGATTATGGGAGCCAAAATTGCAACTAAAAACAGAAAAGCCCTCGTAAAAACCGGTGCAACAAGTCTTGAAGCAATTATTAAAAGTAATCCGAACAACGCCGAGCTAAGAGTAATAAGAATGAGCGTTCAGGAAAATATTCCTAAAATTGTGGGATACAGAGGAAGTTTAAAAGATGACAAAGCATTTCTATTAAATAATTACGCTAAGCAGAATACTGCATTGAAAAATTATATCAAAAGATTTGCAGCTCAATCTAAAACAATGACAGAAGCAGAAAGAGCAACATTAAAATAAAACAATGATCCTTCCTGAAGTACAAAATGCAATTTCTGAAAAGAAAATCTGTGTTTTAATACCCACTTACAACAACGAAAAAACGCTGAAAAGAGTGATCGACGGTGTTTTGGATTATACTGAGAATATTATTGTTGTGAATGATGGTTCCACCGATTCCACACTGAAAATTTTACATGATTATCCTCAAATCAACGTAATTAATTTACCTGAGAATAAAGGAAAGGGAAATGGTCTTAAAATCGGCTTCAGAAAGGCAAAAGAATTAGGCTACAATTACGCCATTACAATAGATTCCGACGGACAGCATTATCCGGATGATATTCCTGTTTTTGTAGAGGCTTTGTTAGAAGAAAAAGAAGATATTCTTCTGATCGGAAACAGAAATATGTCACAAGATGGCATTCCAAAGAAAAGCAGCTTCGGGAATCGTTTTTCTAATTTCTGGTTTTGGTTTGAAACCGGAATTAAACTGGAAGACACGCAATCCGGTTACAGATTGTATCCTTTACACAAAATTCCAAAGAAATATTTCACCCCAAAATTCGAGTTTGAGATTGAAATTATTGTAAGAACTGCATGGAGACACATTCCTGTAAAAAATGTTCCCATAAAAGTGCTTTACGATCCTGCGGAAAGGGTTTCACATTTCAGACCTTTCAAAGATTTCACGAGAATCAGTATTCTGAATACGATTTTGGTGACAATTGCTTTAGTTTACATTATTCCGAGAAACTTCGTGAATAATTTCAAAAAAAAAAGCTTTAAAAGATTCATAAAAGAAGATGTGCTGGAAAGCGACGGAACCAACCGTACAAAGGCATTTTCTATCGCTCTTGGAGTATTTATAGGGTTCTCTCCTTTTTGGGGATTTCATACGTTGCTTACTATTTCTTTAGCCGTACTTTTTAAGCTCAATAAAGTTTTAGCTTTCGTAGCTTCCAATGTAAGTTTGCCGCCTTTTATTCCTTTTATTATTGCTGCGGCATTATTTTTAGGATCTCCATTCGTACATGGAGAAAGTAATATTCTAAACCAGGAATGGAATTTTGAATTGATAAAAAACAACCTGCTTCAGTACATTATCGGAAGTTTTATTTTGGCAACATCAATGTCTGCGATTTCAGGAATTGCCACTTTTCTTTTCCTGAACAAAGTAAGTCCTGATAATAATTGATTTCTTTGAAAGTTATTTCCCTGATTGAAATCGCCTTTCTCAATTTTTCAAAATAACCACAACGTTTGTCATTCCATAGGAATCCAAATCCATTTTTAAGAGATCGAATTGCGAAAATCTGTGCTTAGATTTCTACGGAGTGAAACTGAGTGTAAAATTTACTTTAGAATAAATTGAGTAAGATCCTTTAAAAACTGTTCATTTACATTTCCTTTGATTTCATAATCTTTCGGAGAGGGCGTTCCGGAACCCATTATAAACAAGTGACTTAAACCCGGATAAAACTTAAATTCTGCTGATTTATTACTTTTCAACTGATTTTTCCAAAGTACAAAATCTTTTTCCGTTACCTGATAATCTCTTCCTCCCTGTGCAAAAAACATCGGGGTTTTGATTGATTTTACAGCTTCAAGAGGCTTATAATCAATCAAATATTTCCAGTATGCCGCAGATTGTTCCAAAGGAAGTTCGGATTTTGGAGTATTCAAATTAAATTTACTCGAATTCAAAAAGTCAACTTTTTTCTTCATATCCAAAACATCTTTATCTGAAACTTTTGAAGGATCGATTTTATGAAGATATTCAAATTGCTCAACTAATAAATTCTGCAGTGGTCTTGCATTTCCAGCCATGAAAACATATTTTGAAACCTGAGCTTTTTCCGCAATTACAGGCATCAGATAAGCACCTTGACTGTGTCCCAAAACAATAATCTGATATCCTTTAAAATTTTCATTATTTTTAAAATAATTCGAAATATTTACCGCATCATTGATTGTCTCCTGCTCAACCGTAGACTGATCATTAAAAGTCTCAGGATTTGAATACGTTCTTTTGTCATATCTGTACGAAGAAATTCCGTTTTTTAAAAGATATTCAGCAATGTCTTTGAAGGGCTTGTTCTCTCCTATCGTTTCATCTCGATCTTGTGGTCCTGAACCATGAACTAGAATAACCAGTTTTTTATTATTGTTTTGCTCAGGCTGCAGAAGAATTCCGTTCAGATCAATACCATCACTTTTTATTTTTAAAACAGTTTTATCATCAGCTTTATCAAAAATTTTATGAGGAACAAAGTAAAAACCAACGATCTTATTACTTTCATTAAAGGTAATCTGAATGTCTAATTTTGCTTTAGAAAAGTCGGAATAGAAGTAATATGTATCTTTTTCGTTATTAGTTTCAAGAATATTTCTAAGTCCGCCCAATTGTCCTTCCAATTGCTCTTCCAAAGATTTTAAATCTTCCGGAGAAACCTGTCCGCCCATTGATGGATCAAAAAAAGCATGGGCTTTTTCCATATTTTTATCGGTAAACAACGTTTTGATGAATTGAGAACCAAGCTCTTTTCTGTTTTGAGCAAACGAAAATAATGATACAAAAATCAAAATTAGATGTAAAAATTTCTTCATGTTAATTCTTTAGTTTCTTCTTTGTTTTATTTAAATATTTTTCAATATTTTCTTTATCAGGAACGGTTGTGATTTCCTTCGTCAAAGCTTTTTCAAATTCAATTTTCGCTTTAGAATATTCTTTTTTATTAAAATAATACTTTCCGGATTGATAATAAACCAACCAAAAATCAGGATTCAAAGATTGATAATATGGGAGAAAATCATCCGTAAGTATCATATCTTTATCATCAGCTGCATTATTAACTTCAGAACTGGCAAACTTATATTCTTCATAATTTTTAAATTCCTGAGAATCTACAAAAGGATCTTTTGCAATATTCAATTCAGATTTTGAAAATTTACCGTTTTTTAATCTCTTATCGGAAAAAATTTCATTCAGATCATAACATACAAATTCTCCCAACTGATAAGGATTTGCAGACACCCAAACCAATTTTTTCTGTGGCGAAAAAATCACCGCATGATGTGCCAATAACTGGTTAATTGCTTTTTCATTTCCATAACCAATCTTCTGCCCTTTTAAACCAGATTTATCTCTTAAAATTGAAGCCATTTTTTCAGGAGTCAGCTTTTTATTTTCCTGTAAAAGTTCCTGTAGCTTTTCGTAACGGTATTCAGAATGACTTTCAAGAATATGTTTTTGATTTCTTTTATCATTTTTGTAAGCATCTGACTGAAAATGATTTGTACAGAAAACCCGGCTGGTATTTTCAACTTTGTAAACTCCGAAATTATCCGGAGAAACTTCAATAATTACGGCGCTTTTATCATTTGCACTTCCCACCAAAATCGATTCGGATACGAAAACTTTTCTTTTTTTGGCAATCTCAATCGCTTCATCAATAGTTGTAGCATATTGTAAAATTTCTCTTGTCACTAAAGAAATTGGTGTTTTTGCTGTTAAAGGAATTTTCGATTTTCCGGCATTGATTGTCACTGTAATTCCTTCTTTATTCATTCCCGAAACCACTCCAATCATCCCGGGCCAACTTACAGATATGTAAGGAATTCCGTTTTCCGGTTCTACAAATTCGATCAGTTTATTTTTAGCAAAATCATCCCCAACATAAAAATCAAAATTTCTTCCAATCAATAAATCTCCATCTTCTGTATTTTCGTTCCAGACTGCGAGAGAAGTACAGCCTACAACCATCAAATCCTGCATTGCATGACCGATATCGTGCGCTCCGTGCAAATACATGCTTCTTAGAAATTTTGGAGCAATAAAATCATATTTATCCGATGAATATTGAGATAATCCGTACAATTCTGCCTGAAAATCTTCACGAACATTCAGGTACATTTTTCGGTTGTACCATTTCAGAAAACCTCGTAATAAATTCTGCTTAAACTTCGACGGAACAAAACCTTCCACTTTTGAAAAGAAAATCTCTTCCTGTTTCTGCATCAAATTTTGCGTCAAAGCTCCGTTATTGTAACCCAGTTGCAAAGGATTTCCTTTGATATATAATTCCCAAAGCTGTTGCTTGTTTTTGGTCAAATAATTTTGATTAAAGCTAAAAGTTGAATCGTTTATTTTATTAACCTCCGGAATTTCAAGTGCATATTGTTTTACTTCAGGAATGTGTTTTATAGATTTTCTGACACCACAAGATGTAAGGTTAATTATCAAAAATAAGTAAAATAAAACCTTTATTTTGCGGTATTTGTCATTCTGATGACAGGAAGAATCTTTATAAATTAATTTAGATTCTTCATTAGGCTTTGCTCCATTCAGAATGACAGACTGTATATTATTTTTCACGTTTATTTTTATTAATCATTTGTGTCAACCGTTCATCGATCAGCTCTTTTCCTAAAATTTCCGCACAGGTATTGAAAGCACCGATTGTACAGCCCAGAATTCCGTGCATATTGACGGATTGGCCTGTAAGAAACAGATTATTGATCTTAGTTCTTGGGGAAACCATTGTTTTTAAAGGATTCTCAGAGCTTTTAATGTAGCCGTACATATTTCCTTCAAAGCTTCCGATATAATCTCGGTAAGACAGCGGAGAAGAGGTGTAAATACTTTTAATTGAACCTCTTAAATCCGGAATTTTCTTTTCCAAAGCATTAATCATTTTTTCTGCTTTTTCAAGTTTAAACCTTTCATACTGTTTTCCTCTTTCATGTTCATCTGCAACCGTATTGACGGTTTTCGCCCATTCTTTAACTTCATCAAAATCCATATAAGAAATTGCGGTTAAGCTTTCTGCAAATTCAGGTTCGTGTTTGGACTGTGTTGATGAAAGCATATAAGTTTCCGGCCAGCTTTCTTTTTTGTATTGATAAGCGTTCCAAACCAATTCTTCTGATGAATAATGGTAAATATTATAATTGAAATTTGGAATAGAATGAGGTTTCAACACAAAATAAACACTGAAACATGAAGGAACAGGTTCCCAACTCAACACTCTGTTTAAAAAGGATTTTTTTAAGCGATCTTCTCCAATCAATTTAATTGTTGAACGGATTTCTATATTTGAAATAATCTGTTTTGCAGAATATTCTTTTCCTGATTTGGTCTTTGCACCCGTTAACGTATTATTTTCATTAAAAATAAATTGCGAAACTTCCGAATGTTTATGTACTTCTGCTCCGTATTGACGAAGTTTTCGAATTAATAATTTAGAAATCTGGCTTCCACCTTTTACGCATTTGTACGCACTTTGAATATAAGAATTCACCGTCAAGGCATGAACGTAAAACGGAACATTTTCAGAATCACCACCATATAAAAAATTTGATCCTAATAAAACAGATTGTAGTTTTTTATTTGAAGTAATCGATTCAATGAATCTTTTTGTATTTAAATGGAGAATTTCTTCATTGTAATTATCCTTTCCGACCACATTGTATCTCGGAAACTGACCGCAAACTCTCTGAATTTCTTCACAATAATCTTCTAAATTTTCTCTTTCCTCAGGAAAATACTGAGATAACTGTTCAACAAAATTTTCATATCCTTGAGCATGGGGATATGCGATTTCATCATTTTCAAAAGTTATTTTGTCATAACCGTCTTCATCCATTTGCTGGATTTCAAGCTCATCCATAATTTCCAGATAAGAAAAATATTGATGTAAGTTTTGACCTTCTGAAAGTCCACCAAGATAATGAACTCCGGTATCGAAAATCAGTTTATCACGGGAAAATGTCTGTAAATTTCCTCCGTACTGATTATTTTTCTCCAGGACACAGACCTTCAGGCCTTCTTTCGCCAAAATTAGAGCCGAAATAAGACCTCCCAATCCGCTGCCGATTACAAGTATGTCGTATTCTTTTTTCAATGGAGAAAATGCGTTTTCTTTAAAGGTAAGAAATTTAGAATCAAAAGTCGATTTGTCAGGCTGAAAGTCTCAATATCGCTTAGATTCCTACGGAATGACAAACTATGAGAATAGAATCAGGTGCAAATTAAAACTTAATAATTAATTCTAAATAATCTTAAAGGTTTGAGTTTTTAAATATTAGTTTTTCGGGAGTAAAAGTAGGAAATTAATCCATATCATCCCAAAAATCGAAGTAATTGAACCATTGAAGAGGATATTTTTTAATCATAGATTCCAGATTTTGGGTGTAAGAATTCAAAAGTCCCTGCGCATCACGTTTTTTCACTTGTTGAGCGACTCTTGCAAATAAATGATAATGAAGATTTTTTTCTTTCATTACATACACATACACAACAGGAACTCCCAATCGGGAAGCAATCAGGAAAGGACCTGCCGGAAATTTTGCACTTTTGCCGAGAAGATCTCCTTCCAAAAATTTTGACCCTTCAAAATAACGGTCTCCTGTAAAACAGATCAATTCATTTTTTGACAAAGCTTCATTGATGTCAAAAATATGCGACATATCCTCTTTTACATAAATGAATTTGATATTGCTTTTTTTAACGGTAACACTTTCAAGGTATTCTTTAATGACCGTAACTTCCTGATCTGTTGTTACTAAATTAATCTGACAATCAAAATCAATCTCTGCGAAAAAATGTTCTGCAATTTCAAAATTCCCGATATGGGCACTGATTAAAACGCCGCCTTTTTTTTCTGCTAAAAGATTTTTGAGGTTTTCAACCCCATCGAACTCATAAGTATATTTATCTCTTAATCCTGCAGAAATAGCCGTTTTATCAATCAAAACAGTTCCAAAAGTGAAGTAACTTTTATATAAAGAAAGCTTTGTTTTCCAAAATCCGTAATTCAGTCTTTTCTGGAAATAATATCTGTAATATTTGTTGCTGTTTTTTTCGAATAAAAAGTAGTATAGCGCAACAAAATAAAGCACGAAATATGAACTTCTGATCCCGATATTTCTAATGCACCAGACGAAAATTCTATAGCCCAGAATCGTCCCTTTAGATTTACCTTTCCACTTGTTCATACTATTAATTTAACAATGTATCAGTCTAACAATGTAACAATATTGTAAACATTGGTAAACTGCTAGATTGCTATATTGTTACATTTTTTCAGAGTAAATTTTAATCAATAGTTATGCGTTTTTTTCAGTGATTTTATTTTCGATTGTTGAATAAAAATCATCAAAAGTGATCATTTTTTTAAAGTCTGCTTCACCTAATTTCACTCCGAAATTAGATTCAATCACCACAACCATATCAATGTAATCTAAGCTGTCTAAGCCTAAAGTTGTTTTTAAGTTTGCTTCATTGCTGATCTCATCGCCGTCTACTTCGAATTCATTTACTAAAAAATCGTTCACAATAGCAATAATTTTCTCCCTTTCCATGTTTTTAATTAAATTTTTTAACGATTAATGCGGAATTGGTTCCCCCAAATCCGAAAGAATTCGACAAAAATACGTCAATTTTTTGACTTTTTGTTTCTGCTACTAAATTTATCCTTTTCGCCTCATCGTCAGGATTTTCCAGGTTGATATTCGGGGCAACGAAATCATTTTGCATCATCAAAATTGAGTAAACTACTTCACTTGCACCTGCCATCCAACATTCGTGACCGGTCATAGATTTTGTAGAACTTACCGGAACTTCGCTTCCGAAAATCTCGTAGATGGCTTTTGCTTCATTTGCATCACCAATCGGTGTAGAAGTCGCATGAGCATTAATATAATCAATATCTTTCACCTGTAAACCAGACTGTTGCAAAGCTCTATTCATTGCTAAAGCAGGCCCGTCAACATTAGGTGTAGAAATATGTCCTCCATTTGAAGAAAAACCATAACCTACAATTTCAGCTAAAATTGTAGCTCCTCTTTTTTGTGCTGATTCTAGACTTTCAACAATTAAAGAAGCCGCTCCTCCACTAGGAATCAAGCCGTCTCTGTCCTTATCAAAAGGTCTTGAAGCTCTTGCAGGTTCATCTTCTCTTACAGAAAATACGCCTAATCCATCGAAACTCGCCATTGAATATTTATTGGTTTCCTGGGCTCCTCCACAAACAATTATATCCTGAAAACCGTTTTTAATCATCATATAAGCCAATCCCAAAGAATGAGAGCCGCTTGCGCAGGCTGCACTGATCGTTAAATTGATTCCTCTTAATTTAAAAATCGTTGAAAGATTCATGGTAACCGTGGAATTCATCGATTTGAAAATCGCTCCTGAACCCATTAAAGTTGTATCTTTTTTCTCTCTTGCAATGTCGATAGATTCTACAACTGCCTGAGAAACACTGTCGTTTCCGTATAAAATTCCGACTTCGTTATTATCTAAAAAGTCTTGGTCAATATTTGCCTGTTTTAAAGCATCAAGCGTAGCAACATAAGCATATTCGCTTTCTTCACCCATGCTTACGCGTTGTCTTCTGTTCAAAAGATTTTTCAGATCCGGCTTCGGAACAACTCCCGTTAATCCTGATCTGAAACCAAATTCTTTTCTTTCGTCCACTAAAACAATTCCGGATTTCCCTTGAAATAAAGATTCTTTCACCTCTTCCAAAGAAGTCCCGATGCAGGAATAAATTCCCATCCCGGTAATTACAACCCTATTTTCCATTTTTATAAATTTAACAATGTATCAGTTTGACAATGTAACAATAATTGGTACACTGGTAAATTGTTATATTGCTACATTATTTTATTATTTATGAGTAGATTCCTCCGTTAATATTAATAACTTCACCTGTAATGTACGAAGATTTTTTAGAAGCCAGGAACGCAACCAAATCTGCCACTTCTTCCGCTTCACCGAATCTGTTTGCAGGAATCATTGCTTTCAATTCGTCTTCATTGAATTCCTGAGTCATATCTGTTCTGATGAATCCCGGTGCGACTGCATTTACAGTGATATTTCTTTTTGCCACCTCTTGTGCAAGAGCTTTTGTAGCTCCCACCAAAGCTCCTTTGGCTGCAGAATAATTCGTTTGACCTGCTGTTCCTTTCACTCCGGAAACAGAAACCATATTGATAATTCTGCCATATTTGTTACGCAACAATTTTTGTATAAAGAAATTGGTTACGTTAAAAAATCCATTTAAACTTGTGTTAATCACAGCGTTCCAATCTTCACTTGGCATCCACATGAATAAACCGTCTCTTGTAATTCCGGCATTATTTACGATCACTTCAACAATAGCTTTTGGGTTATTTTCCTGCCATTCCCCCAAAACCTTTAAGGTTTCTTCGGCATTTCCTACATCGAATTTAAGAATTTCTCCTGTAGAACCCAATTCTTTAACTTTAGCCAAGGTATCCTTTGCTGCAGCTTCATTTGAAGTGTAATTAATTAAAATATGATAATTTTTTTCTTCTGCCAGTTTTATACAGATTGCTCTTCCAATTCCCCTAGAGCCTCCTGTGATGATTGCACATTTCATGTGTTTGCTATATTAGTTTTTTTAAGTAATTTTCCTTTTATTATGACAATTAATTTTAGTTAAAAATTACATTGTCTTTAAATATTGTTTAACATTTTCTAAATATGGATACATTACCATATCATCTGAGAACGCAGGAATGATCTTTCTTATTTCATCGTACAACTCTTTTGTTGAAGATGAAACTTTATCTTTAAAATCAAGATATTCAATAGCCTGAACAATCGTAATCGCTTCAATTGCCAATACTTCGAAAGCATTATCAATCACCTTTCTGCAAATCACAGCAGCGTTCGTCCCCATGCTTACAATATCCTGATTATCATTATTATTAGGTATACTGTGAACATACATGGGATTCGACAGCATCTGGCTTTCCGCGGTTGTAGAAGTTGCAGTAAACTGAACGCCCTGCATCCCGAAATTGAACCCCAACTTACCTAAATTGACAAAAGGCGGCAAAATTTCGTTGATTTTAGCATTTAAAAGATAGTTTAATTGTCTTTCAGCCAGCATTGTCAACTTTGTCACCACAATTTTTAACTTGTCCATTTCCAGAGAAATATAATCTCCGTGGAAATTTCCGCCGTGGTAAACATGTTGATCTTCAACGTTTATAATAGGATTATCATTCGCTGAATTGATCTCATTTTCCAATACTTTTTCCGTATATTCCAATGTATCTAAAACAGGTCCCAAAATCTGCGGAACACATCTTAATGAATAATATTCCTGAACTTTTTCTTTGAAAACCTTTTCCTGCTCTTCAAAGTGAGTATATAAATGGTCTTCTCTTTTTCTTATCAATTTACTGTCAGACAAATGTTCGCGCATTCTTGCTGCAATTTTTTGCTGACCTGCATGAAGTTTTGTTCCGTTCAAAGCTTCAGATAAATGATCATCATAAGCCTGAACAATTTCATTAATCGCACAAGATAATTTAATGGAAATATCAGTTAATTGATTGGTTTTGTACGCATTAACAATACCAATTCCCGACATTACAGAGGTTCCGTTCATTAAAGCCAAACCTTCACGTATTTCAACCTGAATTGGTTCCAAACCTTCAATTTCAAAAACTTCTTTTGTAGATTTTCTTTCACCTTTGTAGAAAACTTCGCCTTCGCCAATTAAAACCAAAGCCAGGTGAGCTAATTGCACCAAATCACCACTTGCACCAACCCCTCCGTGTTCGAAGATCAATGGCGTAATATCTCTGTTTATTAATTCTTTAAGTAAATTAACAACAGAATGATGAACCCCTGAATTTCCAAGAGACAAAGTATTCAATCTTGCCAACATACAAGCCTTAACCTCTGTCGGAGGAAGCGGATTTCCAATTCCCGAAGAGTGACTTCTGATTAAATTATATTGTAATTGATGGGTATCTTCATCGCTGATTTTGAACTGTGCCATCGGTCCAAAACCGGTGTTCACACCATATATTACTTTATTTTTCGAAAAATCCTTCAAGAAATGAAAACTTTTATCCACTCTGGCAAGAAGTGTTTCATCCAGTTCTATTTTTTCATTCTCAATGATAATTTTTTTAAAGTCGTTCAGTTCTAAAAAGTTATTTATTTTCATTAATTAAAAGTAATAATAGATAATTTTGTAATTATTAATTAATTGTCATTAATTTTGCGGCAAAGATAGAAGTTATTATTAAAATAAAAAATCAAAGATGAGCAAAGAATTTGTTGACGTTCTTGTAATCGGCGCGGGACCGTCGGGTTGCGTATCTTCTTCATACTTAAAGAAAAACAATGTCAACGTAAAAGTTGTTGAAAAGACGAAGTTTCCAAGATTGGTTGTCGGTGAAAGTTTAATTCCAAGAGTAATGGATCATTTTGATGAAGCCGGATTATTTCCTGCTTTGGATAAAATGGGTTTTGAAAAGAAATTGGGAGCGCGTTTTTTACGTGGCAACGAAGTCTGCATTTTTGATTTCAGTGATAAATTCGGCGAAGGCTGGGACTGGACTTGGCAGGTTCCTAGAGCTGATTTTGATAATACTCTTGCTCAGGAAGTCATTAATAAAGGAATTGACCTTGAATTTGAAACAGAAGTAATAGGTATTGAATTTAATGGGACAGACTCTATCACAACTGTAAAAAACAAGGACGGTAAAACGAAGGAAATTCATGCTAAATTTGTGATCGATTCCAGTGGTTACGGAAGAGTTTTACCGAGACTTTTAGATTTAGAAAAACCCTCAAAACTGTCTCCTCATTCAGCGATTTTTGCCCATGTAGAAGATGTTAACAGAGAGGAAGGAACGGAAGGAACATTGATTTCTTTTGATATTATTGAAACTGAAGTCTGGCTTTGGGTAATTCCTTTTTCAAATGGGAATACGAGTGTAGGAATTGTTGGTCCGACTGAATATATCGACAAACTATCTGAAAACGGAGACACAACGGAAGCGTTGAAAAAAGCAATCTCACTTTCTGATTATTATGTAAAACGTTTCGGAAATGTCGATTTTCTTTTTGAGCCGAAACATCTGAAAGATTATTCCTGTTCGGTGAAAAAATTATTCGGAGACGGATTTGCATTGACAGGAAATGCTTCGGAATTCCTTGATCCTGTTTTCTCTTCAGGAATGGCTTTTGCAACAGAAGGGGGAATGACGGCTGCGAAATTGGCAATAAGGCAACTGAACGGTGAAAAAGTTGACTGGCAAACAGAATTTGCTGATTATATTTTATATGGGGTTGATGTTTTTACAACCTACGTGAAAGAATGGTACACCGGAAATTTACAAGAATTATTTTTCCATCAACCGGAAAATCCTGATGTTAAAAGAAAAATCTGCGCCGTTTTAGCTGGCTATGTTTGGGATAAAAAAAATACATTTGTAAGAATACATGATACTGCAATAAAGAATCTTGCAGAATTCATTAAAACAGAAAAAATGCAATCATAAAAAAACGGTCTGAGATTTTCAGACCGTTTTTTGGTTTTATTTTTAAGGTTCTACTTTACATATCTCTCGATTCTCTGAGCAAGAGTTTTACCCGTTTTTGCAAAACCTTCACCCACCCTGGTTTCATTATTAAAATTACTTCCCCATTGATCTCCCGGAGCATCTACACTTTCAATTTCGAATAAAACTTTCTTAGTATTTGATTCTACAAAAGTAAGTTGTGTTGTTACTTTCGCAGGCTGCTTCATAATTCCGGCGTCCCAACCTGGATAAATCCATTTAACTTTCACTATTAATGTATATGGACTTTCGGCGTTTTCTTTTAATTTAGTATTAATATTTTCTTTCGAAAAGATTTTGTTGAATAACATAATAAATTTTGGATTCCAAAGTTCTTCTTTACTTCTCTCCCATTGTTTTCTCCAAATTTCACCGCTTCCTTCAGTCTTTTTATTAAGCTCTTCGACTCTTCTCGGGATATATTCAGCTTCTGTATAGTTTTCTTTCATCAGCTTCATATCAGAATAATCGAAAATTACATTAACAACTTCAGTTCCTTTTAGAAATTTAGCATCGCCGCTTTGGATCTTAAATTTTTGTGCCATCGCAACTGTTGATGTAGCAAAAAGCATCAACAAAAATAATTTTTTCATGTTTTATAATTTTATTTTAAATGTTTGAATATATTCAATAGATTTTATTTTTTAGTATAATGATCCACCTTCAAAGCCAGCATTTTTGAAGTTTTTGCATAACATTCTGCAATGCGGTCATTATTATTTGGAATTCCAATGACATTATCTCCAGTTGCTTTTATTCCTTCGACAACCATTAAAACATTATCCGGATTATCCGTCTCTATAAAAGTCATTTTAGAATTCATCTCTGCAGGAATACTCCCAATTCCTCCAAAAAATCCCTGAAAAATCCAGATCGGCTCGACCATTAAAGTGTATTTTGTCATTTCGAAATTTGTTGCAGCTTTTATATCTGTGTTTTTATTCCAAGAAGCTAGAAACTTATCCTGAAAAGTTTTTTCTTTAGAATATTGCCAATCAGCTTTCCATTTTTCAGCTTCTTCTTTACCACTTTTCTTTTCAATTTCTTTTATTCTATCCGCTATAAATTGATCTTCACTGATTTTTTTCTTGGCAAAAGTTACTCCTTCAAATTTGAAAACCACTTTTATGAATTTCTGATCTTTCAAAAAATTATAATCCCCAGAAATCACCTTCACTCTTTGCGCCACCAAACATGACGAAAAAGCTATAAAGAATAGAAATAATGTTTTTTTCATGTTTTTTTATTAGTTTTTTATCTTAAATCTGTAAATGTAATTGGTTTTCTGCTGTTTGGATTAAAAACAACTTTAGACAAAACATCAAAATCTATAATCTCAATTTTCGGACTTACCCTCAGTTTTGCTCGGAAATGATCTCTCACTTCATTTACAAAGTTTTCTGAGTCGCTGTTTGTACTTATTTTAATGATAATTTCATCCAATCCGATTTCATTTGACTGAATAACGATCTGGTAGCACAAAATAGTATTAAAATCATTCAAAATATCGTTCATCGCAGGCGGATACAAAGTTGTTCCTTTATATTTGATCATCTGCTGCTTTCTTCCGACAACAGGACCTAATCTCATCGTATTTCTTCCACACCGGCAAGGTTCGTAATGTGCTTTTACAATATCTCCTGTTTTGAATCGCAATAAAGGAAGTGCCTCAACTCCTAAAGTTGTAATCGTTAATTCTCCGCTTTCTCCTTCCTGAACAAGATTTCCATTCTCATCAAGAATTTCTGTGATGATTAATTCAGGATGTTGATGTCCTCCGATTTGATGTTCGCATTCTGTAAAAGCTGTGCTCATTTCTGTGGAAGCATAGGTAGAGAATAGCCTAATATCCCATTTTTCTTTGATCTTTTGTGAAAGAATATTATCTGTAAAATCCTGATTTTTGATACTTTCCCCGATACAAACAGCGCCGTAAACACTGGAATTTTTATAATCTACCCCATGTTTTTCAGCATAATCGATCATTTTCAACAGAAAAGAAGGAACAGTAATTAAATACTTAGGTTTATATCTGAAAATCGAATCCCATTGCAGTTCAGGAATTCCGGGCCCCATTCTGACAACGCTTGCGCCCATTTTTCTCAATCCTAAAAAATAAGCAAGTCCGGCCATGAATCTTTTGTCAATCGTTGTAATCATCTGCACAACATCACCTTTCTGGATTCCTGCACAGGCAAAAGAAATTGCTTCGTTGTAAGCCAGTCTTTCCAGGTCGTTATCTGATAATCCGAAAGTTACAGGATCTCCCAACGTTCCCGACGTCGTACTGTAATCCACTATTTTATCCGGAGTAATGCAGAAAAAGTCATCATTATTCTGTTGGATATCATTCTTTGTCGTTGTCGGAATTTTTTGCAGATCTTCTAAAGTCTGAATATCAGCAATGTCGATATTGTTTTCTTTGAATAATTTCTGATAAAAAGGTGAGTGCATTTCAAGATAAGTTAAAAGTTCCTGAAGTTTTTGCTCCTGAAACTTTTTTATTTCCTGAATGTCTGATTTTTCGATTGATGGATAAAATTCCAATGGTTTTTATTTTTAAAGAACAAATTTATTTAAAATTAAAAGATTGAATGATTAAAAATTTAAAAATTAGATCCGGCTACCATTTTATCTCTGAAAAGTAAAAGTTTGTGTATTTGTATTTCCGGCAGTGTTGGCTGTTGTAACTTTCAAAGTATGTGAACCAGAACCTTTTGGACATTTTTCATCGAAAATGTAGACAAAATCATCTTTTACACGGGAAAAACGAAGCCATTTTCCATCCAGTTCTGCACGAAAATATTCAATATCCCCTATTTTCGTCGTTCCCTTTAATTTTAATGAATTTGCAGTTACAACCGCTCCTTCTTTCCAACCTGGAGAAACTGATGGCGAAGTATTATCCAATAACAATCTGGCAGTTCCTAATCTGTTGAATTGACCTTCTGCCCAATCACCATTCCATTTTGCTTTGACCACATTTTTATCGCTTCCGTAATTGAGTTCTATGACGGATTTGTCTTTTTCTTCGTTTGACAATTTTCTGTCAGACCTAATTTTTAACGTATATTCATCATGAATCGGAATGTAAGGATTATTTAAAATAACAATATTAGAAACCGCTTCAGCATCAGTTTTTTCATTTATATTAAAATTTACAACATCATAAACTGCATTTTTGCTTAAATTAATTTCTGCGTTTTCGGTTTTAATCGTTTTTGCTTCGTTTGGATTTACCGTTTTATCATTCGATAAAATTTTATCTGAAGCTTGATTGAACTGAATTTTTGTAGTCAACCTGCTTGTATTTCCGTTGACGTCTTTCAAAATAATTTCAATATTGTGAACCTCATTATCCTGAAGATTAATAATTCCATCCGAACCGGAACTGTAATTTTTTAATTTCATTCCCGGTAAAGTCGATAAATGCTGAATACTCATTTTATCACGGACAAATTTCATATAATCGATACAGCCATTAATATAACGGGTATCATCATAATGTACTTTATCAATTTTAAAACTGTAAACCAATTTTCCATCCATCATTAATTCCGCACCATAAATTCCCAAATTAAAACCTTGATTGGCTTTATCCACCGCTTTTATCGCAAAGCTTACTTCAGGAGAGTTGACCTGAATAATATTAGAAGTATAAATATTGCCGTTTTTTTTAACAGCAACTCCATTCGCTCCGGGTTCATAAGTGCTAAAACGTCTGTCATACCAATATAAACCACTGATAATCGGAGCAATATTATCCGCAATACCAAATCCAAAAAGTAAAGGATTGATACATTCTTCTGTTTTTGTATCTCTGATTTCAAAATGCAGATGCGGACCTGCTGAACCTCCTGTATTTCCGCTCAAAGCAATTAACTGTCCTTTCGTTACAGGAAATTGATTCGGAGAAAAAGTAATATCCTGTTCCCATTTTTCATCCTTGTATTGTTTCTCTTTTACAAATTCGTCGAGTTTATCGAAATATTTATTCAAATGGGCATAAACTGTTGTGTAGCCATTTGGATGAGTGATGTACAACGCATTTCCAAAACCATAACGTTCCACTTTTATTCTGCTTACATAACCATCTGCCGCTGCTGCAACAGATAAATTTTCTTGGCTGTTTGTACGGATATCCAATCCCATGTGAAAATGATTGGAACGAACCGCTCCGAAATTGGCAGCCAGATTGATGGGAATATTTAAAGGATTTCTGAAATAATTTTGGGGATAATTATTCTGAGCTTGTATTATCGTTCCGATAAAAAAACAAACAATGAACATCATTCGGAAAAAGGCTTTCATACAAATGGTTTTAAGTGGTATTTTAAAATTACGAAATTTTGTTCTTATTTCCCACTGACTTCACTGATTTTCACAGATGTTTGTGTTCAATTAATTTAAACGCAAAGTTTTAATTTATTAAGTTTATTTATTCAGAAAGCAAAGGCAAATAAATTTGCCGCGCGAAGCTTGAAAACAAAGTTTCATCAAATCATCTTGTTGATTCTTCTTTGCTCACTTAAAATTGTGATTAATAAATTAAAACTTTGCGTTTAAAAATCTGCGTGAGAAGAAATTTAAGTCTTGACTAAAGTCAATTTGGAAACATTTTAAGTTAAGCAGGCTAAAGCCCGCTCCTATTGATGAAAACCAACAAAAATTTTGAGAAAGTTGTTTAAAATTACATTTAAAAAATCGACTGATTCACCCTTGATAATTCATATTTCAAACATCTCAACATTTATATTTCTGAAACAGAACTTTTTAATACAAACTATCAAAATAAAACATATATTATAAACCGACAAATTTTAGTAAATTTGCCAACTTAATTAATCAACGATATTGAGATATTACAATGAGCCAATTTAAAGAATACAAAAACCTCAACCTTATTGACGTAGCAGAGAATGTAGCGGAATTTTGGAAACAAAATAAAACCTTCAATAAGAGTGTTGAGATTCGTGAGGGGAAACCTGAGTTTGTTTTTTATGAAGGTCCGCCTTCAGCAAACGGTATGCCCGGAATTCATCACGTTATGGCCAGAGCTTTAAAGGATATTTTCTGTCGTTATCAGACTCAGAACGGGAAACAGGTTTTCCGTAAAGCGGGTTGGGATACACACGGACTTCCTGTGGAGCTAGGCGTAGAAAAAGAATTAGGAATCACTAAAGAAGATATTGGCTCAAAAATTTCTATTGAAGATTACAATAAAGCTTGTCGTGAAGCGGTAATGCGTTACACTGATGTTTGGAATAACCTTACCGAGAAAATCGGGTATTGGGTTGATCTTGAAGATCCATATATCACGTATAAGTCAAAATACATGGAAACGGTTTGGTGGTTGTTGAAGCAGTTGTATGATAAAGGACTATTGTACAAAGGCTACACAATACAGCCTTATTCTCCGAAAGCGGGAACAGGACTTTCTTCACACGAAGTTAACCAGCCCGGAGCTTACCGTGATGTTTCTGACACAACGGTTGTTGCACAATTCAAGACACTTCCGGAAACATTGCCTTCGTTCTTACAAGGTTTTGGAGACGTACATTTCTTAGCCTGGACGACAACTCCCTGGACGTTGCCTTCGAACACAGCTTTGACTGTCGGACCAAAAATCGATTATGTTTTAGTTAAAACTTTCAATCAATATACTTTTGAGCCGATCAATATTGTTTTGGCTAAAGCGTTGGTTGGAAAACAGTTTGCAAAAAAATATAGTGAAGGAACAGACGAAGATTTTGAAAATTACACTTCAGAAAGCAAAGTTATTCCTTACCAAATTTTAACAGAATTCAAAGGGGCTGATTTGGTTGGAATCAAATATGAGCAGTTATTAGATTACGCTAAACCTTACCAAAATCCGGAAAATGCTTTCAGAGTAATTTCTGGAGATTTTGTGACGACAGAAGATGGAACAGGAATCGTTCATACAGCTCCGACTTTTGGTGCTGATGATGCGAAAGTGGCTAAAGAGGCTACTCCTGAAGTTCCGCCAATGTTGGTTTTAAATGAAAACGGAAATCCGGTTCCATTAGTGGATTTACAAGGTAGATTTTTGTCTTTAGTAAAAGATGAAGTCTATGGTTTTGCCAACGAATATGTAAAAGCAGAATATCTGAATGACGAAGAAAAAGGCACAGAATTCAACATTCAGAAGGAGCAATTAAAATCAATCATCGCAGACTTAAAAAACTATCTTTCTGTTGACGAAAGAATTGCTTTAAAATTAAGAAAAGAAAATAAAGCTTTTAAAGTTGAAAAATACGTTCACAGTTACCCACACAGTTGGAGAACTGATGAACCGTTATTATATTACCCTCTAGATTCCTGGTTTGTAAAAATGACCGCTGTAAAAGACAGATTGGTTGAGTTGAACAAAGAAATTAACTGGAAACCAAAATCAACCGGAGAAGGTCGTTTCGGCAATTGGTTAGAAAATGTAAACGACTGGAATTTATCCCGTTCAAGATATTGGGGAATTCCGTTGCCAATCTGGAGAACTGAAGATTTGAAAGAAGAAATCATCATCGGTTCTGTTGAAGAATTGTATAATGAGATCGAAAAATCTATCGAAGCAGGATTCATGACAGAAAATCCTTTCAAAGGTTTTGTAATCGGAGATATGTCTGAAGAAAATTATTCTTTGGTTGATCTGCATAAAAATATTGTTGATAAAGTTGTTTTAGTTTCAGCTTCAGGAAAAGCGATGAACCGCGAAAGCGACTTGATCGACGTTTGGTTTGATTCAGGTTCTATGCCTTATGCACAGTTGCATTATCCTTTTGAGAATAAAGAATTAATCGATAATCATAAAGCATTCCCTGCAGATTTCATTGCAGAAGGAGTTGACCAGACTCGTGGTTGGTTCTACACGCTTCATGCGATCGGAACCACAGTTTTTGATTCTGTTGCTTATAAAAATGTAATGAGCAACGGACTTGTTTTGGATAAAGACGGCATCAAAATGTCAAAATCCAAAGGAAATACTGTTGATCCGTTTTATACAGTGAACAAATATGGTCCTGATGCTACCCGTTGGTATATGATTTCGAATGCAAATCCTTGGGAAAATTTAAAATTCTCTTGGATTAAGCCTAATAAGGAAAATGGAGAAGACTTTACTGAATATTCTCCTGGAATTGAGGAAACTCAGAGAAAATTCTTTGGAACATTATACAACACGTATTCATTCTTTGCATTGTATGCAAATGTTGACGGGTTCAATTATTCTGAAAAAGAAGTTGAAAATCGTCCTGAAATCGACAGATGGATTTTGTCTGAATTAAATTTATTAATCAAAGAAGTAAAAGCATTTTACGAAGATTACGAACCGACAAGAGTTGCAAGAGCAATCAACACATTTGCAAATGATAACTTGAGTAACTGGTACGTAAGATTGTGCAGAAGACGTTTCTGGAAAGGAGATTATTCGGAGGATAAGATCTCGGCTTATCAGACTTTATATACATGTCTTGAAACTGTTGCTAAATTATCTGCGCCAATCGCTCCATTCTTTATGGATCAATTGTATCAGGATTTAAATAAAGTAACTGGTAAAGAAAATGCTGAATCAATTCACTTAACGGATTTCCCTGTAGCTGACGAAAGTTTAATCGATCAGGATTTGGTTGAAAAAACGCATTTGGCTCAGACGATAACAAGTTTGGTGCTTTCAATCAGACGTGCAGAAAGTTTAAAAGTAAGACAGCCACTTCAAAGAATATTGATTCCTGTTTTGGATAAAAAAACGGAAGAGCAAATCTTGGCAGTTGCAGAATTAATTAAACAGGAAGTTAATGTTAAAGAATTGCAATTAATTAATGCAGAAGAAGCATCTCATTTAATTGTAAAACAGATAAAACCAAATTTCAAAGCGCTTGGTCCTAAATTAGGAAAAGACATGAAAGTGGTTGGTGGAGAGATCGCAAATCTTGATACGGAACAGATTTCAAAATTAGAAAAAGAAGGAAAATTAGACATCCAGGGATACGAAATTACGCTTGAAGATGTTGAAATTTCTACAAAAGATATTCCGGGATGGACAGTAACTTCCGACGGAAAAACAACTGTGGCATTAGATTTGACGCTAACAGATGAATTAAAATCTGAAGGTATCGCAAGAGAATTCATCAACAGAGTTCAGAACCTGCGAAAAGAGAAAGATTTCGATTTGACAGACAGAATCAATATTTTCCTTGAAGAAAACGCTCCTTTTCTGAGTGATATTCAGAAAAATGAGGAATATATTTCATCGGAGGTCTTGTCAAATAAAATAGAAATTGTATCTTCACTTTCAAATTTTAACGAAATCGAAATAGATGAGGTTAATTTTAAGATAAATGTTGAAAAAAATTAACATATAGTTATTGTTTTTCAAATACCATTTCATAATTTTATTAAAAAAGAGAAACGAACATGTCAGACGAAAGAGTAAGATACAGTGATGCTGATTTACAAGAGTTTAAAGCTATCATTAAAGAAAAAATAGAGAAAGCTGAAAAAGATTTACAACTGATCAGAGAGAGTTTTATCAATGACCAGAATAACGGAACTGATGATACTTCACCTACCTTCAAAGCATTTGAAGAAGGTGCAGAAACGTTGAGCAAAGAGCAAAATTCTATTTTAGCAGGAAGACAGGAAAAATTCGTGCGTGATCTTAAGAATGCTCTTATAAGAATTGAAAATAAAACTTACGGAGTTTGCAGAGTAACAGGAAAACTGATTCCTAAGGAAAGATTGTTGGCTGTTCCTCATGCTACATTAAGTATCGAGGCGAAAAATATGCAGAAATAACCACTAGGTTAATTAAAAATAAATTTGGGTTTATATCGTATTTCATGAAATACTTTATAAACCTAATTTTTAATGTATACCCATGACCGAATCATTAATTTTAATAATTATTATTGTCGCAGTTTTAGGATTTTTATACAAAGATTGGATCAAAAACAGATTCTTTCCTGATAAGCAGCGAAACTACACAATGGATGATAAATTCAATTCTGATAAACGAGACAGGGAAAAAGAGATCGACGAACTTTTAAGTAAAATGGGCAAAAACGGCATCAATGATTTATCTGCGCGGGACCGGAAAAAATTGGATGAATTGTCCAAAAAATAAAAAATAAATTAAAATAAAGATGGAGGCATTAATTGTACACCCAAAGAACCAAATGGAGCTGAACGCACTAAAAAGCGTGATGAAAGATATGGGAATTCGTTACGAAAAATTTCATACAAGAGGAGCAAAAACTCAAACCTTCGAGCCACGAACTCCTGCTAAAAAAGAAAATACCGGGAAAAACTTTAAAGACAAACCAAAGACAAACCTGTAATGAAAAAGATATTATTTGTAACCTTTCTTATTTTATTAATTGATCAGGCCTCAAAAATTTACGTAAAAACACATTTCAACTTAGGTGATAGTGTTTCTATTCTTCCAGGTTTCAAACTTACTTTTGTAGAAAATCCGGGAATGGCTTACGGACTTCATTTCGGTGGAATTATTGGTAAATATTTCCTTGTCATCATAAGAGTTATTCTAATCGGAGGAATGATCTATCTTTTCAAAAAATGGTTACAAAAAGGAGAATCGAACTATCTTCTGATTCCAATGTCAATGATTTTTGCAGGAGCCATCGGAAATTTAATTGACGGAATGTTTTATGGATTAATCTTTGATTATGGAACAGTTTACGAGTCAAGTATTGATCGGTGGATTGATTATAATGGTATTGCAAAAATTACCGCTTTTGGTCATGGATATTCTACTTTTATGAAGGGCTGTGTGGTTGACATGTTTCATTTTCCATTAGTAGACTGGAATGTTCCTGAAAGCTGGCCTTTAATAGGAGGAAAACATATTGAATTTTTTAAATATATTTTCAATGTTGCAGATTCAGCGATTACAGTAGGTGCAGCTTTATTATTGATTTTCAGAAAAAAAGCTTTCCCGAACGGTCTGGAATTTTAAAGGATCTTACACTCAATGAAAAAACTCATTAAAAATATTTTTAAAATTTTCCTGCTTCTTCTCGTTGCAGGAATTATTTTTATTGCCTGGGCGAATTATAGCATTAAAAAAGATAGCGATGCTCATATTTCTTACAATATTGCTGATGTTCCACAAACCAAAACCGCATTACTTTTAGGAACAGGTAAAAATCTAAGTAACGGACAACCGAATGCTTATTTTTACAATAGAATCCAAGCAACTGCCGATTTGTTTAAAAGTGGAAAGATCCAATATGTCATTGTAAGCGGAGACAACAGTCAGAAAGACTATAACGAACCTGAAGATATGCAGCTTACATTAATGAAATATGGAATTCCGCAGGATAAAATATTCCTTGATTTTGCAGGTTTCAGAACGCTGGATTCTGTTGTAAGAGCTAAAGAAATCTTTGGACAAACCAAGCTGGTTATTATTTCACAGAAGTTTCACAATGAAAGAGCCGTGTTTTTAGCCAAACAAAACGGCATTCAAGCATTCGGATTTAATGCGAAAGATGTGAATAAATATGCAGGCTTTAAAACCAATATGAGAGAATATCTGGCTAAAGCAAAAGCATACTTAGACCTGATTTTAGGAGTTGAACCGAAATTCGGAGGAGATAAGGTTTTGATTCCTTAGTTTTTTTGTTTTTTGCAGATTGGGTTGACTTTTTTGACGCAAAGTTTTAATTTAATAATAAACAGTTTCAATTGAGCAACGAAGAATCAACAAGTTGATTTGATAAACATCTTTTTCAAGCTTCGCGCAGCAAATTTATTTGCCTTTGTCTTCTAAAAATAATAGGTTTGGAAATAAAATCTTTGCGTTTAAATAAAGATAAAACACAATCATCTGTGAAAATCCGTACAATCAGTGGGAAAATAATTAAATTTGCAATTCATTAATTTTTAAATATAAATTTTAAACAATGTCAAGAATTCTTACCGGCATTCAAGCCACCGGAACACCACACCTTGGAAACTTGTTGGGTGCAATTATTCCTGCGATAGAATTATCGAAACAGGAAGGAAATGAGTCATTTTTATTTATCGCGAATCTTCACTCGCTGACACAGATTAAAGATGCAAAAGAACTTAAACAGAATACCTACGAGATTGCTGCGGCTTGGCTTGCTTGTGGATTAGATACCGAAAAAACATTTTTTTACAGACAGAGTGACATCCCTGAAACCTGTGAACTTTCTTGGCATTTATCTTGTTTTTTTCCTTATCAGAGATTGACTTTAGCGCATTCATTTAAAGATAAAGCAGACCGTTTGCAGGATGTAAATGCCGGTTTGTTTACCTATCCGATTTTAATGGCCGCAGATATTTTGCTGTACGATGCGGAAATCGTTCCTGTTGGAAAAGACCAGCTTCAGCATTTGGAAATTGCCCGTGATGTAGCTTCAAGGTTTAATAATCAGATGGGTGAAGTTTTGGTTTTACCTCAGGCTGAGCTTCAGGAAAACACAAAATATGTTCCCGGAGTTGATGGTCACAAAATGTCAAAATCCAGAGGAAACATTATCAATATTTTCCTGCCTGAAAAGGAATTGAAAAAACAGGTAATGAGCATTGAAAGTGATTCCAAATCTTTGGAAGAACCTAAAGATCCTTCTACGGACAAGACTTTTGCGATCTATGAACTCATTGCAACGCCTGAACAGACAGAAGAATTAAGAGCAAAATACTTAGCCGGAAACTTCGGTTATGGTCATGCTAAAAAAGAGCTTTTAGATTTGATTCTTGTAAAATTTGAGAAAGAAAGAGAACTTTTCTCTTATTATATGAACAATCTTGAAGAACTGGAAGCAAAACTTCAGGAAGGAGCGGGAAAAACAAGAGTAATCGCGACTGAAACAATTAAAAGAGTAAGAGAAAGTTTGGGAATTTAATTCTGACTTTTTACATAATAAGAAAGCCTTTCAAATTGAAAGGCTTTTATTTTTTATAAATATTCTTTAATCTGCAAAAGATGCTTAATGACTTTTAATCCTTCCTCTTCTCTTTTTTCATTCAAAACATCAAAGAAAATGACATCCATTCCGAAGTTTTGCGCACCGACAACATCTGCAATCCAGTCATCACCAATCAAAATACTATTCTCTTTCGTAGCATCAGAAAGCCCCAAAGAGTATTCGAAAATTTCCGGTCGTGGCTTTCTTACGCCAACAGAATCTGCGCTTGTAATAGTTTGAAAATATTGAGCAATTCCTGATAAAATACATTTTCTTTCCGTTACTTCTTTAAAGCCGTTGGAAATGATGTGCAAAGTATAATTTTTAGCTTTAAGATATTCCAGAATATATTCTGCGCCTTCCACCAATTCATTATGATTAAGAATTTTATCCAGAAAATGCTCTTCAAAATACATCGAAAGCTCTTCATCATCAATTCTGAAATGTTTGAAGGTATCATAAAAACGATGCTTTCTCAGATATTCCTTATCAATAATTCCGTCGCGGATATCTTCCCATAGTTTTTCATTGATCTCATGATAAACAGAATGAAATTCTTCAAAATCGATCTCATATTTTAAACCGATTTCTTCTTTCTCGAAAAGATCTTTGATGGTAAGATAAGCGTTCTTGCGGTGATCCCAAAGCGTATTGTCCAGGTCAAAAAAAATGTGCTGAATTTTCATACAGCACAAAATTAATAATTTTAATTTTTAGAAATCGGATAATTCTTGTTCTTGGCTTTCACAATCTCAAGACTCTTCGAAAAACTGAGCAAAAACTCAATTGTTTGTTTCTTAGGTTTCAAAGTTTTCACTTTTAAGGAATCATTTTTTCTCATAGGCGATTAAATGTTTTTCCTTAAAACGAGAATTTTCCGAAATTATTATCTATCTCGTTAAGACAATATTTTTTTCTTCCATGATTTTTCTCAGGTTGATCAAAGCATAACGCACTCTTCCTAGTGTAGTATTGATACTCATGTCGGTATGATCTGCGATTTCTTTAAAGCTTAAACCATCAAAAAACCTTAATTTAATCACCTCTTGCTGGTTTTCTGGCAAGAATTGAAGCATTCTTAAAAGGTCTTCCTGAATCTGGTTGGTTACCAATTGATCTTCAATATTTTCAGAAGGTTCTCTCAACAAATCAAAAATAGAATATTCGTCTGTTTCAAAAGTAGTTTCAGAAACTTTAATATTTTTTGCTTTTGATCTGAAATGATCGATAATAAGATTATAAGCAATTCTTTTTGCCCAAAGGATGAATTTTCCTTCTTCGTTATAACGTCCTTCTTTTAGCATAACAATAATCTTCATGAATGTATCCTGAAACACATCGTTTGCTAAATCTTCATCATTAATTTTGTAAAAAATGAATGTAAACAGTTCTCTCTGATGACGGTGAATAAGGGTCGATAACGCCTCTTCGTCTCCTTTCTGGTAAAGGGAAATTAGTAAACTATCCGATTTTGATTTCATAACTTCTTCTCAATAAATATTTTCGCTGACAATCTTTTTTCCAGATATTTTATCTGGTTTCAGCTGTAAATACAAAACAATTCTTCAGAGTAAAGTATAATCAATAGGCGGATACAATTTTATATGGTGTAAATATAATAAAATTTTAATAACTGTTAACCTATTATTAATTTTTTAAGAGAAAAATTTAAAAAAAATCAGTTAAACATGTCGTGAATGAACACAGTAGGGATATTTAGTGTAAAATTAATATTCAAACCTTTCAATTCTTTGCCATTTATTCCGCTATCTCCTATCGGAAAAGCATATCCTCCTGCCAAATCAAGGATTCCAAAAATCGTAACTCCAATTTTTGGTGCTATATATTTGTTGGTTCCTTCCGCTCCGATCAGGAAATAATAAGAGTGAGTGAAGTCTACATTTTTTTCAAAATTTAACAAAACATCCGCAGAAACTTTCGGCATAATGGCAAATTTGGAATTCGCAGAACCCATCATCGCAGTGGCTCCCAATCTGTAAATAACATCATCATTTTTAAGGAAAAGTAATTTACCCCCCAATTCCCCGAAACTCTGGTTTTGATATGTATAGCCTACGCTTATCATTTTATGCACCGTATATTGTGCTTTGGCGAATGTACTGAGGAAAAATAGGGAAAGGATTGTAATTACGAATCTAGCGTGCTTCATCTTCTATTTATTTAAGTGTAAAATTAAAAAAAACTGCCTTACCTGAAAGATAAAGCAGTTATTTATTATGTAAAGAAAAAATTAAATCCCGAAAGAAGCTTTAATTTCATCTACTTTGTCAAGTTTTTCCCAAGTAAAGAATTCTAATCCCGTAAGAGTTAATTCGTTCTTGTGACCTTTATTGAAAGTTTTATCAGCAATATAATGCTCTCTTCCCATATGTCCGTAAGAAGCTGTATCCTGATAAATTGGGTTTCTCAATTTTAGGTTTTGCTCGATTGCATAAGGTCTTAAATCGAAAATTGTAGAAACTTTTTTAGCAATATCTCCATCGTGAAGATCAACTTTTGCTGTTCCGTAAGTGTTGATATATAAACCACATGGCTCAGCAACGCCAATCGCGTAAGAAACCTGTACCAAAACCTCATCAGCAACACCTGCAGCTACTAAGTTTTTAGCGATGTGTCTTGTTGCATAAGCAGCACTTCTGTCTACTTTTGAAGGATCTTTTCCTGAGAACGCACCACCACCGTGAGCACCTTTTCCACCGTAAGTATCAACGATGATTTTTCTTCCCGTAAGACCTGTGTCTCCGTGAGGACCACCGATTACAAACTTACCAGTCGGGTTGATGTGATATTTGATCTGATCGTTGAATAACGCTTTGATTTCCTCAGTCTGTAAAGCAACTACTCTTGGAATCAAAATATTTTTGATGTCTTCTCTGATTTTGTTCAGCATTTCTTCTTCATCTCCGAAATCATCGTGTTGAGTAGAAACAACGATAGAATCGATTCTTACCGGCTTATGATCGTCAGAATATTCGATTGTTACCTGGCTTTTTGCGTCGGGACGAAGATATTTGATTTCAGAATCTTCTCTTCTAAGCGCAGAAAGTTCTTTAAGAATAGTATGTGCCAAATCCAATGCAAGAGGCATATAATTAGCCGTTTCATTAGTTGCATAACCAAACATCATCCCTTGATCTCCAGCGCCTTGTGCATTTGCTTTAGCTTCAAAAGACTCATCATTTACAGCTCTGTCAACACCCTGATTGATATCCGGAGACTGCTCGTGAATTGCAGAAATAACTCCACAAGAATCACCGTTAAACATATACTCTCCTTTTGTATATCCAATCCCGTTGATTACTTCTCTTGCAATCGTCTGAACATCCAAATAGGCATCAGATTTTACTTCCCCTGCCAAAACTACCTGTCCTGTTGTAACAAGAGTTTCGCAAGCTACTTTTGAAGACTTGTCGTATGCTAAAAAGTTGTCGATTAATGCATCGGAAATTTGGTCGGCAATTTTATCCGGATGTCCTTCTGAAACTGATTCAGATGTAAATAAATAAGACATATTACTCTATTTGTTTTTTAGATTAAAAATTCACGAAGAAAAATAAGAATAATTGCCCAGAATGTCTAAAAAAAGTAATACTGTTTTAGCATTTTTTTATAGAGGTTGCAATCAGGTCAAATTTTTCCTCGTTCGTAAACGTTGGCAAATTTAAGTACTATTTTTTAATACTCAAAATTTTTGCTTATTAATTATAATTTTCTTTAAATTAATGATTTATCAGGCTTTAACAATAAAAAACTATTGTGGTTTTATGCTTACGAATTCTTTTGGACTTTCGTGATAATTCAACTTTTTTTCTAATGAAGCTCTAATAGAATGTGATAATTCGTCAATAATTTTTTGTTTGAATGTCGGCTTGTAATAAATAATACTGATTTCTCTGTAAGGAAAAGGTTTTTTGAATCTGAAAACATTTTCCTTCTGCACCTCAGAAAGCTGGCTTAATGCAAGTTCAGGTAAAATACTTATTCCTCCAACTTTATCTACCATATGAACCAGAGTCTGGATATTTGAAGCCAGGAAATCTAAATTCTTAGGTTTCAAAGTATTTTCTTTTAAATGACAGATATTTTCAAATTGATTTCTCAGACAATTTCCTTCTTCAAGCAACCAGACTTTTTCTACATTAAGATCTTCGGGAACTACATAAGAATTTTTTTTATTTGCTTCAGTATCAGAACTATAAATCATTAATTCTTCATTAAACAGGAAGTCCTGATAAAACTCATCAGCAGTATCGTAAGGAGTTGAAATAATTCCGGCATCCAGCTCTCCTGCTTTCAAAGCTTTGATAATATTATCGGTTGTCATTTCTTTTACATTCATCTGGATTTTCGGATTATCTTCCAAAAATTTGAAAATCTCAGTCGGTAAAATAAAAGAAGAAACAGTAGGGATAATTCCCAGATTAATAGTTCCTCCTAAAATATTATTCAACAAATTAGCTTTATTTTTCAGCTCATTGACAGATTCTATGATAACCTTTGCCTGATCAATAATTTGTAGTCCCACATCTGTCGTACGAATGGGATGTGTTGTTCTGTCGAATACCTTTACATCCAGTTCATCCTCAAATTTCTGTATCATTGCACTTAACGTAGGCTGCGTAATGAAGCATGCTTGAGCTGCTTTACCAAAATGTTTGTACTTATCTACAGCGATAAGATACTCCAGTTGCTGAATGTTCATTTGATTAATATTATCTATTACAAAGATAAAATGTTTTTGCTATTAGTAATTAAAAATTGAAGTAAATTTGATATTTAATACGTCAATATAAATCGGTTTATTAACAAAACCGATTATTCAAATCATAACTCTATGGATTCTAAAAAATTAACTTTAAGTAACGGCTCTCCTTATTTTGAACATCAGGATTCACAAACAGTTGGTCCGAGAGGTCCGGTCTTGCTGCAGGATTTCATTTTACAGGAAAATCTTGCGCATTTTGTGAGAGAAAGAATTCCTGAAAGAATTGTTCACGCAAAAGGAAGCGGTGCTTACGGGACTTTTACTGTAACACATGATATAAGCCAATATACGAAGGCAAAATTATTTTCAAAAGTTGGGAATTCGTGCCGAATGTTTGCCCGTTTTTCTACCGTGGGAGGAGAAAAAGGAAGTGCCGATACCGCAAGAGATCCAAGAGGTTTTGCCTTAAAATTTTATACAGAAGACGGAAACTGGGATTTGGTGGGTAACAACACACCTGTTTTCTTTATTAAAGATGCTAAAAAATTCCCCGACTTTATCCACACTCAAAAAAGAGTTCCGAAAACGAACCTGAAAAGCGCAACTATGATGTGGGATTTCTGGAGCTTAAACCCGGAATCATTGCACCAGGTTTTAATCCTAATGTCAGACAGAGGAACTCCTCACGGTTATAGACACATGCATGGCTTCGGATCCCACACTTTCGCAATGATTAATGACAACAATGAAAGAGTCTGGGTGAAATTCCATTTTATAACAAAACAGGGAATCAAGAATTTCTCTAACGATGATGCCATAAAAATGGCCGGAGAAAACCCGGATTTCGCACAGGAGGATCTTTGCAGTGCAATTGAAGAAGGAAATTTTCCGAAATGGACAATGTATATCCAGGTAATGACTGAAGAACAGGCAAGAGATTTCAGATGGAATCCTTTTGACGTAACAAAAGTTTGGTTTCATGATGATTTCCCTATGATCGAAGTAGGAGAAATGGAATTAAATGAAGTTCCTGTGAATTATTTTGCTCACGTTGAACAATCCACTTTTTCACCAAGCAATTTAGTCAACGGAATCAGCTTCTCACCGGATAAAATGCTTCAGGGAAGATTATTTTCTTATCCGGATGCCCACAGATACAGAGTTGGTGTAAATTCTCATCTATTGGAAGTCAACAGATGCCCTTTTGCTGTTAATAACTATCAGAGAGACGGTTTCATGGCAGATTCAAGCGAATATCAGGACAAGCCGAATTATCACCCAAATAGTTTTGATGATATTAAGGCTGATTCTTCCTATAAAAATTATGAATACGAATTGGACAGCGCTCATGTTGCAAGCTACAACAGAAACGAAAACGACGATGATCATTACACTCAACCCGGATTATTGTATTCAAAGGCAATGAATGCTGAAGAAAGACAAAACCTGGTCAATAATATTGTCGGAAGTCTTCAGGGAATTACCGGTCCGAAAAAAGATGAGATCATTAACCGCCAGTTATGCCACTTTTTCAGAGCCAACATTGAGCTTGGCATGAAAGTAGCTTCACAGCTTAATGTCGTTATTGATGCCAATATGATGAACCATTCCAAATAATTACATTTAAGAATAATTTCAATCAGAAGGAAAAAAAGTTAATATTTTTTCCTTTTTTTTGTAAAAAATTTATAATTTGCGTGGAATAATATTTTAAAGTGAAAAATGAGTTACGAAAATATATTATTAAATAAAGAAGATAAATTATCTATCATTACAATAAACAGACCTGAAAGTTTAAATGCATTAAATGCTCAAACAATCAGGGAAATAAGTTCAGCTTTGGACGAATTGAATTCTGACACATCTTGTAGGGCGATTATCCTTACAGGAAGCGGAGAAAAATCTTTCGTTGCAGGAGCAGACATCAAAGAATTCAGTGATTTTGGACAGGAAAAGGCAGAAGAACTTGCACGAAACGGACAAAACGCTTTATTTAACAAAATTGAAAATATGACCAAACCTGTAATTGCAGCCGTAAACGGTTTCGCTTTAGGAGGTGGTCTTGAGCTTGCAATGGCATGCCACATCAGATATGCATCGGAGAATGCTAAACTGGGACTTCCCGAAGTAACTTTAGGATTAATTCCCGGTTATGGCGGAACTCAAAGACTTCCGAAGCTTGTAGGAAAAGGTATTGCCAACGAAATGATCTTCTCTGCCAAAATGGTTCCCGCTCAGAGAGCAAAAGAAATCGGATTGGTAAATGAAGTATACCCTATTGAAGAATTATTAACCAAAACAACAGAATTAGCAAACGTTATTGCCCACAATTCACCGATGGCAATTTCTAAAGCAATTCATGCTGTGAATTTATCAGATACAGACAAAGGTTTTGAAACCGAAATCAAATATTTCGGAGAGCTTTTTGACTTAGATGATAAAAAAGAAGGAGTTTCTGCGTTTTTAGAAAAAAGAAAACCAAACTTCTAAACTTTACCCTTAATACAAATTATTTCGAAAAAACTTAATGCTGCTGTATGAATAAGTTTGATAAAGCTTATCTAAAAATGGCTCAGGAATGGGCAAAACTATCCTACTGTAAACGAAAGCAGGTAGGAGCTCTTATTGTAAAAGATAGGATGATTATTTCAGATGGTTATAATGGTACTCCTTCGGGGTTTGAAAACTGCTGTGAGGACAATGAAGGCAAAACGCACTGGTATGTGCTGCATGCGGAAGCCAATGCTATTTTAAAACTGGCATCTTCCACGCAATCTGCAAAAGGCGGAACGTTATATTTAACACTGTCTCCATGCAAAGAATGCAGTAAGCTTATTCTCCAGGCAGGAATTGCCAGATTAGTCTACATTAATGAATATTCAGACGATGACGGGATATCATTTTTAAAAAACCATAATATTGAAATAGAGCAAATTTCGGACTGTGAACTAAAAAAATAACACAACAACATGACTTGGGATGAAAAAATTAAGGATTTTGAAATATTTCTTCGCTTTGAAAGAAATTTTTCAGAAAACACTCTCGACGCCTATATTCGAGACATTAAAAAACTAAAAGAATACGCAGTAGAAGATCTGGAAAACGTCGGTCCGGATATTATAGGCTATGAAAATCTGCAGGAATACATCTTCAATCTTTCCAAAAAAAAATTCAGTGAGAGATCTCAGGCAAGATGGATATCTTCGATTAAAGCATTTTTCAAATTCCTTTTGGAGGATGAATATCGTGAAGACAATCCGGCTTCTTTGCTTGAAGGTCCGAAATTGGGTCTGTACTTACCAGATACATTAAGTTTAGTTGATATCAACAAAATTATCAGCGCAATCGAAATAAATTCTGATCTGGGAAGAAGAAATCAGTGTATCATAGAAGTATTATACGGATGCGGACTTCGTGTTTCGGAACTTATCGAACTCAAAATTTCTAACATTAATATCAAAGAACAGTATATCAAAGTAAATGGAAAAGGAAATAAAACCCGTTTCGTACCTTTGGCTGAGTATACCGCAGAATTGCTGAAAGGTTACATTCAGGATACCCGTTCTAAGAATAAAATCAATAAAAAGTACGAGGATACGCTTTTCTTAAATAGCAGAGGAACATCGATGTCCAGAGTCATCGTATTCTTAATTATAAAAGAACTAACAGATAAAGCAGGTGTAAGCAAGAAAATCTCTCCTCACACTTTCAGACATTCTTTTGCCACACATTTGCTGCAAAATGGTGCAGATCTGCGTTATATCCAGGAAATGCTTGGTCATTCCAGTATTACTACAACAGAAATCTACACCCATCTGAAAACAGAGGAACTTCGGGATGTAATCTTGAATTATCACCCCAGAAATATTAATATTGTTCAATGAAAATATTGAAATATTGCCCAAACTGCGGCAAAGAATCTTTACAATGGGATGGCGAAAAGAAATGGAGCTGCCCAAACTGTAACTTCACATTATACAACAACGTTGCCGGAGCAGTAGCCGTGGTAATAAGATATAATGATGAAATTTACCTTACAAGAAGAAACAGAGACCCTAAAAAAGGAAAACTCGATCTTGCCGGAGGATTTGTTGATCCGAAGGAAAGCGCGGAAGAAACGTGCAAAAGAGAGCTTTTTGAGGAACTGCAGCTTGATGTTGATATTTCAAATTTAAAATACTTAACAAGCCTTCCGAATGTATATCAATACAAAGAGATTGATTATAATACGATTGATCTTTTTTATGAATATAATGTTTCTGAAAAATTCGAGGTTAATCTTGAATTAACTGAAATTTCTGAAGCAGTCTGGATTCCGTTAAAAGAATTGAATCTTGAAGATATTGCTTTTGATTCTCAGAAGAAGTTTTTTGAAGAGTATTTGAAGAATATTTAATTCAGAATTAAAAAATCTCCCGCAAGTTGCGGGAGATTTTTTAATTTAAACTTGAATCAATAAGTTTTGGATTTCAGCATTTCTTCAAAATATTTTGTCAGCAGTATTCTTTCTGCATCAGATAAATTGGCTTCTTTGTGATAAACAATATATCCCGACATCGGCATTGTCTTCCCGTGAACTGTTTCAATTGCCTGGCTGAGCATGCTTTCTTTCAACTCTTTGTTATAAGTCCCCCAAATCGAAAAGTTCAGATGTTCTCTTCCTTCATTGATATGGCTTTTCACAGACCACGAAATCGGGGCAATATAAGCGTATTTCGGATAAACCGTTTCATTGGAATGGCAATCGTAGCAGGCACCTTTTATTAATCCCCTTATTTTTTCAGGTGTATTTTTAGCATCTACAAAATTCATTTTATGATCCACAGGTTGATTCACTTTATTGGTCGGAATAAATTGCATTAAAGCAAAGCCAACCACACTCCAGAAAAGTATTTTTTTAAACGTCTTCATTCTTACCTCGTAGGTGATAACATTGCATTATCAGTCTTTAAATCTAGTTTCTTAGTATCTTTTGGAGTATCGGTATTTGTTTTCGGAATATTTAATTTTGAAACATCCAATACTCTGGTATCTTTCAAATCCCAATTTTCATTACTGTCCCAAAGTGGTCTCACAATCGCAGCTTTGTAATAAATATAAGAATCTTCTGCAAAGACATCATTCTGGAAATTGGCCTCATCCCAAAATTTATTTTCATTATTATCAACCAAAATCCTTACAATATATTCACCGGGTTTCAGAATATCAAATTTGACTTCGCTTCCTTTCGTATATTTTTGGAATAAAACTTTATCAGAAGTATCTAAAAGCTGAATCCAATAGCTTGAAGCCGGTGCATTTTGCAAGATAAATTTCAGACTTCCGAAGTTTTCAATTTTATCAACCTCAAAATCAAAACGTTTTGATTGAGAATTTTTAGCGTAAAAAGATGAAACCGTCTCTTTCGGAACTGTCAGCTGATATTTTTTTCCGGAAACAAAATCTGCATTAACCAAAATCTGATAAGGATTCGTTTCTGAAATTTTTGCAGTAAAAGGTATCGTATTGATAGAATCACCACCCACTTTCAAAGTCCATTTATCTGTATTGATTTTATCTAAATAATAATTTGAACTGATCTTAAAGTCTGATTTTGGAGCCAACATTCCGCCTCCATTATCGCTGTTGACATCCATCACGTTTTTCGCATTGTATTTGTAAAACAGAGATGCATTATAAAGAGTATCTTTCTTAAGATCAGCATTATAACCAAATTTCAAATTCTCCGTTACAGTTTGTCCAACATCACTTTTTACAGCATCAAACCAGATTCTTACCGTATCAGATTTTGGAGCATGCGTCACTTTATAATCCTTAAATTTTTCACTTAATGGCTGAACTTTCACATTATTAGGTCTCCCTTCAAAAGTCATGACAATTCCACCCGCAGCTTCCTTCATTTCCAGATATTTCACTGCTTTTTTAGAAGGATATAATTTTAAGTTTAATCCGGAAACAGATTTCTCAACTTCCACAGGATCTTTCTGGAAACCAACCTTTTCTTTACCAGCATCATACATTGAATTCCCATTTTCGTCTTCAAAAGCAATGATTTTATATTTTCCGGGAGCCAGATAATTTAATTCATAATATCCGTCGTCGTCTACTTTTGTGATATAGTAAGGTTTTTGTTTGTAATTGATCGTATCCTTTACCTGATAAAGGCCCACGACAAATTTATTTTCACTTCCTTTTTTAGTAGATAAAGCATCTTTAACCTCTCCGCTGACATAAAGATCATCCAGCTTTTCACCCGTAGAAAATGCAAAATTGTAATATCTTAAAATATTATTCTCATTATTATCTGCAATAGCATTTCCGAAATTAAAATTGTACGTTGTATTTGCCTGTAAAGTATCCGTCCACTGAATCAGAATAAATTTATTGGCAATATTCGAAGGAATAATACGCTTGATATTTTTAATCGGAGGAGAAATACTTAAATTCTTATTGATATCTTTTAATGTCACATATTCATCAAAATCAATGCGCAATTCTTTAATGTCTCTTGGTACATTAATTTTTGTCGTATCAATATTTGAACTTAAAAATTTCGGGGCTAATGTATCTTTCGTTCCACCAACAGGCGAACCCACCCTTGCACAGGACTGCAAAAGAAAGCCGATGACGAATAATAGAAGAAGTCTTTTCATGAACATGTTTACGCAAAAATAAACATTATTCTCCATAAACCTCACTATGTCCGTTCAATGTATCTTTATCATCACTCATAATGCTGTGAAGTTTATCTTTCTGAGGCGGAAAATCCTCAAATAATCCCGATAAAGCCAACGCTGTATATACTCTATTTGAATATTTGTTCCCGATCGCAATAATGGTCACCTTCGATTTTAATAAATGGGCAAAAACAGAGTTTGTTCCGTGCCACCAACCGTTGTGATAGGTTAATTTTTCACCATTATCAAAAATTTTCATTCTGAAACCAAGACCGTAATTATTCATTCCGAATTTTTCGTTGCTGTAAGGTGTGAAAACCATTTCCATTAAATCCGGTTTTAGAAAGTCTTTCGAGAACATTGCTTTTGAGAAATTATACAGATCTCTTGGCGTTGTATACACGTTTTTATCCCCGTAAATTAAATCTAAGCGATCTAAAGGATACAATCTGTTTCCGCCATAATAAAATGATTGAGAAGCCGTCGGAATATCTTTTTCCTGAAAAATGTAAGTATTTTTCATTTTCAAGGGATCAAAAATCATTGCCTTCATTGCCTGCGGAAACGGCATTTTTGTAACTTTTTCGATCAGTAAAGCCAGCATAGCAAAATTTGTGTTGCAGTACATGAAACCCGTGTCTGTATCTCTTGCCAAATCGGGTTTGTATTTAATAATCATATTTAAAACATCCTGATTTGTAATGAAAGTCTTTGAAAGCTCTGCCGGAGCAGGTTGAATTTTTGTAATGAAATATTCGTATTTCGGAAGCCCGCTTCTTTGCGCCAATAATGTTTGAACGGTAACATTCGGGTAAGGAAATCCAGGAAAAAACTGTGTCAGATGATCCGTTAATTTAATTTTTCCGGCTTCTACTAATTTCAGCATTGCCATTGCCGTCAATGTTTTTGAAACGGAAGCTACGTGAAGCGGTGTATTTTTATCAATCGCTTTTTGATTATCTTGTCTCGCAATACCTCTGTAATTTTCGTAAATAATATCGTCGCCTTTTGCCACCAAAATTCCGCCACTCAGATCGCTTCCTTCCCAAACTCTTTTGTAATATTGGTCGATATAACGAACCAAAGATGCTTTGTCAGGAATCTGACTGTCTCCTTTCGTGAAAACATTGCTTAAATCAACATTCCCGTAATTCGGAAGATTGGTCGAATTTTCAGCGACATTTTCTTGAGTTTCAGATTTTTTTTTGCAGGAAAAAAGGAATAAAAAGGCAGATAAAATAAGTATAAAATTACGCATCCTCATGATTTCAAAATGAGCGGCAATTTAATAAAACTCAAAATAAATAGTAAATATTGAGGGTGAATTATGAATTATTTAACATAAAACAGGAAAATCTAGAAAAGGTAAAATTTCAGAATTATGTTGATGCTTCGACAAGCTCAGCATGACACTGCTAAAATACACCGTTAAAAAATAGTATTAGAGAAATGTCATGCTGAGCTTGTCGAAGCATTTTATATTTAAATTAAGCAAACTCCGCCACAATTTTATCAACAATCACCTGCGCCAGTTTTTCTTTACTTTGATGCGTCCAACCAGCGATATGCGGTGTAACAATTACTTTTTCGGATTCTAAAAGATATTTTAAATCTTCATTTTCTACTTCTAAATTTTCAAAAGATGATTTTTCATATTCCAAAACATCAAGACAGGCTCCTTTTACTTTTCCGGCTTTCAGAGCTTCAACCAGACTTTTAGTTTCTATATTTTTTCCTCTTGCGGTATTGACAAAATAGAAGTCATTTTTCATATCAGAAATGAACGGTCCGTCGATCAGATAATACGATTCTTCCGTCAAAGGAATATGTAAACTCAGCACCTCAGCTTTTTCTTTCAATTCATTTAAAGAAACCTGAGTTGCATATTCATCAGAAAGATCAGGCAAAATATCATGGAAAATCACTTTACATCCAAAGCCTGAAAATCTTTTTGCTGTTGCCTTCCCCATATTTCCATAACCAATCAAACCGACAGTTTTCCCTAATAATTCGTCACCTCTGTTTTCTTCACGAAGCCAGATTCCGTTTTTCACTTCCTGAGAAGCGATAAAAAGTCGGTTCATTAAAATTAATAACATCCCGACAACATGCTCTGCTACAGAATCTCTGTTTCCTTCCGGAGAATTAATCAATTGAATTCCCAATTTTTCAGCAACCGGAATATCGATATTTTCCATTCCTGCTCCTACCCTAGCTATAAATTTCAGCTTTTTTGCTTTCTCTAAAAAGTTTTTATCTAAAGGTATTCTACTTCTGATAATAAGTCCGTCATAGTTTTCAATTTTGTTGCAAACTTCATCGTATGAAGACGTGAAATCTTCTTCCAATATAAAGTTTTTTGCTAGAAGCTGTTCAGTAATTAATGGATGATTTTTATCGAGGAGTAAAATTCTCATAGAAGACATAATTCTTATATTTGCTTGTGCAAAGGTAAGATTCAAAGCTATAGAAACAGCCTTTGTGAGATAGAATTTTTCAATTTTTGATTCAAATGAATTTACATAAAATTATTTTCGGCTTTTCAATTTTCTTACTTTTAGTCTATATAATATTATTGATGATAAAATTTCCATCAATTCAGGAAACCATTCCGATTCACTACTCATCAGAAGGTGCAGATGGATTTGGAAGTAAAATATTTCTGTTGCTGAATGTTGGCATTAATGCGATCATTCTATTTTTTATAGGATTAATATTATTTTATCCTCAAAAAGCATTTAGAAATAATCACAATTATCTGGAATCTTCGATAGAAACTCAATAAAAAACCGACAAATATTTTTGTCGGTTATATCTGTAATTGTAACATTAATTTTTTGTGGCCTTTCTTTAAAAGAGATTATTTAGGCTCTTCCTGAAAGAGTTTCTTCAATTCCACAGATTCTGAAGGCTTCATTCTACCGGAAAGGATTAATGATAATTCTTTTCTTCTCAAGGCAGCATCGAATCTTTCTTTTTCAAGTTCTGTTTCCGGCTCCATTTCAGGAATCGGGATTGGCCTGTTGAATTCATCTACTGCAACAAATGTGTAAATCCCTTTGTTGGTTTGTGTTTTTTTACGATTGATAGGATCATCCAGCCAAACATCAACATAAATTTCCATGGATGTAGAAAAGGCTCTGGAAACTTTGGATTCCATCACTACAATTCCTCCTTCCGGAATCGGATGATCGAATGAAACATGATTTACAGACGCCGTCACTACCCTTCTCTCGCAATGTCTTGTTGCGGAAATTGAAGCACATCTGTCCATTCTTGCCAACAATTCGCCGCCGAAAAGATTTCTTAACTGGTTGGTATCATTAGGAAGGACAATATTCGTCATTATCGTCAGAGATTCTGACGCCTTTTTTATTTTTGCCATTTATTATTCTTAGTGTTGTTTGTAGTTACAGGAGTTTTTACACTCTTTTCTACTACAGGTTGAACAGGCTGTTTCACCACTGAATCTTTTTTCAAAGAATCTACAACCGGAGTATGCGCCTGTACTTTCACAGTGTCTTTTTCAATTCTGTGAGTTTTTGTCTGTACAGAAATATTTGTTTTATCGAAAGATTTTTTACCAAAAAGGAGTTCCTGTTGAGAATAAGCGACAAACAAAATTCCCAAAACCGGAATAATAATCAGGAAAACCCAAAGAATAGATTTATTAAATTTATAATCCTTTTCCTTATTTACAGAAACACCTGGTTTCAGATCTTTGTTATTAATATCGGAAATTTTAATCTCTTCCAAACCATAAAAATCAGGATGATCAGACTGTAATCTGTTTCCTTTAAAATGAGTTTCGCCGTCTTCAATAAAAATTACTCCCAAACCTTGAATTTCCAAAGTCTGGTCTGCCTGCAGTTTTTTCTTCCAAAAATCTGTCTGAATCTGCAAATCTGTTTTCGAAGCTTCCAAAGTCATTTGTTTCTGGTTTGCTATAAAGCCTGCCAATTCCTCAGACTGAACTTCGTAATCCGGCACATAAACAATTTTACTGGCAGGAGGAAGAATACTCCCATTTTCGGAATTGATAATTGCTTTGGAATTTTCTAGAGAAAATACCCCAAAATTCGGAACCATCACAGTTCCAAATTGTTTCAAATATTCTAAAATGTAAGCTGAAATATTCATTTGGTCGCAAATTTATGACTTTTTCATGACTTTTAACGAGATTTATTTTTTATGAACAAGACTTTAAACAGTTTTAAATTTTACGAATTATTCAATTTCATGGTATTTGTTCGTTATTTACTGAACAATATCTAAAAAAAGACAAAATCCTAGCCCCGATTGGAGCGGCATCCTTTTTTATTGCGGTCGGAGCGAAGCGGAGACCGTAATAAAAAAGATATAGCAGAAAGCGGGAAATAGCTTCAAAGAAAAAAAAGACTGCCGAAGCAGCCTTAAAAATCTAACTTTACTTTTTACTATAATTTATTTTAAATATAGCCTGATTGATTTACTGAATTTTCCAGCTGATCCCAAACATAAAATTGGTTCCTGCCTGAGAAAAATAGTAAGGTTCGCCGTCGTAAACAGCACCGTTATTGACATACTTTTTATTGAAGATATTATTAACCAATAATTTCAACGCAATGTCATTATTTTTGATTTTAAACTGATATTGAGCATTAAAATCCGTCAAAAGATAGTCTTTCAACTGTAAATTTTTATCTTCTGTGTTATCAAGATATTGTTTTCCAACGTATTGATTCATCAAAGCAAACTGGAAGTTTTTGGTCGGATTGAATTTCAAACCTAAATTTGTGATAATGTCCGGCGAGAATGAAATTTGAGTATTTCCTAAATTTTTAGCCGCATCTTCATTTTCTATTTTAAAATCTAAATTTCTGTTGTTGCTGAAACTTACATTTCCCATAAGTTCCCATTGTTTTGAAAGTTTTGCCAAAGCTCCCAATTCGATTCCGCTTCTGTAGCTTTTCCCTGAATTGGTTCTGATGAAAGCTCCTACATTATTCAGTTCGCCATTCAAAACCAACTGATTAACATAATACATGTAATATAGATTTGCCGTAAATGATACAATTCCGAATTGTCTTTCAAAACCTGCTTCAAAATCGTGAAGTTTTTCCGCTTTTACATCATTGTTTGCCAATAAATCGTCTCTGTTTGGCTCACGATGTGCATGTGCGTAAGAAACAAAGACTTTTCCGTTTCCTATTTTATAATTAACCCCAACTTTTGGATTGAAGAACAGCCAGTTTTTGTCCAGATTTGCACCTTCATCATCTCCTGCAGTGATAATTTTTGTATCATAATCGATATTTCTCAGCTGTAAATCTCCGAAGATTTCGAAATTATGCAGTTTAATCAACGCTTTTGCAAAACCTGCGACTTCATTTTTCACAGAACGGCTTCTGTAATATTCGTGCTCATCAATTTGTGGTAAAAAAACTCCTGTCACATTTCCGAAATGTCTTCCGTAATACTGATTGGCAACAGCTCCAAAATTAACATCCACCATTCCCAGCTTCCCGTAAAGTGTAGAAACTATTCCGTAGAAATCGTTATTCAGCCATTTTTTTCTGATAAAATCCGAATATTCTTCACCATTTACATCAGCCAGATTATATCTCGCAAATGGATCGCCTTGCTTGTAATTTTCGTAATATCCCTTTCCTTTTGTATAATGTAAAGTGGTTTCTAAATTCCATTTATCATTAAACTTCTGTTCCCAAAGCAATTGATAATGATTTTGTCTGTAATTATCGGTTTCATTGTTATAAAAACCAACAATATTTTCCCAGTTTGCATCATAAATAGCTCCGGAATAGTTAAACTTAGGATCTGTTTCCCATGTTTTTCTGTCGATCCCGTTCCAAGCCTGATATGTTTTCTCTTTTCCTCCGAAAGCCATTAAACGAATTCTGGTATTTCCTTCTTCATATAAAGCAGTGAAATTATAAGAATCTAATTTTGATGAAGCCCTGTCGATATACCCGTCAGAATTAATGTGAGTATAACGTCCCATTACAGAAAGTCTGTTGCCCCAGAATTTTCCCGAGCCTATTTCTGCAGAATATTTATAAGTATTGAATGATCCGTAACTGTCGTCTGTTTTAAAATAAAACTTATCTTCCGGATCTTTTGAAAGCACGTTAATACTCGCTCCAAAGGCAGAAACTCCATTATTGGAAGTTCCGACTCCTCTCTGTATAACGATTTGTGAAGCAGAACTCGTCAAATCCGGAACATTCACGAAAAACGTTCCCTGACTTTCAGAATCGTTGTACGGAACACCATTCATCATGACATTAATTCCACTTCCGGAAACTCCACGAATTCTAAAACCTGTATAGCCAACACCATTTCCGGCATCAGAAGTTGAAATTATGGAAGTTTGATTTTTAAGTAAAATCGGTAAATCCTGACCAAGATTTTTGCTGTCAAGATCTTTTGCGACATTGATGATTTCTTTAGCAACAGGAAGTCTTTTGGTAAAATTAACGGCTTCAATCTCTCTTACTTTCAGAGAATCGGTATTTTGAGCTTGTAAAAAAGCAAAAGAGCCAACGGTAAGCCCTAAAAAAAATAATCCTTTCATTCTATAAATCTTTAAAATTTAATGAATAAAAGGGGCGGATTAAATAATGTAACAATTTATTGATTTAGCAGTCTAACAATGCAAATTGGTATATTGTTACACTGTTCCATCGGTACATTTTAAATTCCCTAAACAGCATTACCCGTTCCAGGTTCATTGGGTATAATCTCAGCTTGCTACAGCACCCCTTTATTTCAGCCGCAAAATTACAAAAAATATATAAGCCGAACAATTTAATATGTTTTGTTCTTAGAATCAATATAATAATAGTTCTTCCCATCTTTGGAAACATCAAACATTTTACCCAGTTTCCAGCTGAAATTACGCTTAATATCATTATATTCAAAAGGAATAATGATATTATTATGAACATCAATAACTCCAAATACATTATTTTTAGAAGCAATAATCATGGGATTTAAGACATCATCGCCTTCTAAAATATATAAATATTCGTATTGAGGATAAATTTGGAACTGTTTATAATCCTGAGGATTTTTAAATGTAGCTTTCTCTATAATTCCGTAAAAACCATTCATTGTGTACCCCTGAAACAATTGCTGAATATATTCTTTATGAACACATTGTCCAAGATCCTCCTGTTTAAACTGATAGACTCTTTTACCCTTTTTATCTACTCTATATGATATTTCATTTTTTTCTACCGTTGCATAATCTGCAGTCCCGTATTTTCTGACTTTTTCGTTCGGAGAATTTAAAAGATTACAGTCTTCATAGAAAAAAACAGCAATGTGATATTCCGGTTGAATGATAAATTTTCCTTTTTGATTTGTATAACCGAAATTCCCATCTTTCTTTTTAGGGATTAAAACAGGAAGATCCTTATTAATAATAGGAAGGTCAAGGTTTTTCTTTGTCGTTGCAGAATTCTTTTTAACAGTAGTTTTAGACGTGCTTTTAATGGATAGCTTCTTCACAGATTGAGTCTGAGAAAAAATGGAAATCGAAATAAAAAAACACAAAAATGGAACTACATTTTTCATAATCATCATTTGGATGCAAAAATAGCATTAAAAATAGAAAATATAAAATTCATATTTATAAAGAATCTAAATAATTTCGAGTATAAAAAATATTAAAAATCCGTAAATTTGGGAACATTTTTAAGTGTTTGATAATCTAAAAACGTTTTGGAAATATGTTTTTGGTATTGATATTATCAAAAAGTGTACAAATGTTACCCAAAAGAAAGTTTTTGCAACAAGACAGATCCAAGGTAAAATACTTACACTTTCAGAAAATCATACTCACCTCCAATAAAGCGAACATTATCTCACATTATAAATGAAGTAGATTATGTTGTTACTACTACAGGTCGTTTTTTACGGCAGATTTAAATAATTTTATTGTAATTTGAACACTGTTAAGAAAACCTGACAGTATAAACAACTGTTTTAACCTCTACGTTTAAAATTGAAAAGATTTCTATTATTATGAATATTTATCAGGATTACCTCCAAGAAATTGAAGAAAGAAAAAACCAAGGGCTTCATCCAAAGCCAATTGACAGTGCAGAACTATTAAGTGAAATTATTGCACAAATTAAAGATACAGCTAATGAATACAGGGCTGATTCTCTTAAATTTTTCATTTATAACACTTTGCCGGGAACAACAAGCGCTGCAGGTGTAAAAGCTAAGTTTTTAAAAGAAATCATTCTTGGAGAATCCGTAGTAGAAGAAATAACGCCTGCTTTCGCCTTTGAATTATTATCCCACATGAAAGGTGGTCCTTCAATTGAAGTATTGCTTGATCTGGCTTTGGGCAATGATATAACTATCGCCAAAGAAGCAGCAAACGTTCTTAAAACACAGGTTTTCCTTTATGATGCTGATACAAATCGTCTGAAGGAAGCATTCAATAGCGGTAACGAAATCGCACAAGAAATTGTTGAAAGTTATGCAAAAGCTGAATTTTTCACTAAACTTCCGGAGGTTGCTGAAGAAATTAAAGTTGTTACTTTCATCGCTGGTGAAGGAGATATCTCAACAGATTTACTTTCTCCGGGTAACCAGGCTCACTCAAGATCAGACCGTGAACTTCATGGTAAATGTATGATCACTCCTCAGGCTCAGGAGGAAATTAAAGCTTTACAGGCACAACATCCTGATGCAAGCGTAATGCTTATCGCTGAAAAAGGTACGATGGGTGTTGGTTCATCAAGAATGTCAGGTGTAAACAATGTGGCTTTATGGACAGGTAAACAAGCAAGCCCATACATTCCATTTGTAAATATTGCTCCGATTGTTGGAGGTACAAACGGTATTTCTCCAATTTTCCTTACTACAGTTGATGTAACAGGAGGTATTGGTATCGACCTTAAAAACTGGGTTAAAAAGCTTGATGAAAATGGCAACCCAATTCGTAACGAAGCCGGAGAACCAATTCTTGAAGAAGCTTATTCAGTTGCTACAGGAACAGTTCTTACCATCAATACAAAAACGAAAAAATTGTATAATGGAGATCAGGAATTGATCGACATCTCGAAAGCATTCACTCCTCAGAAAGTTGAATTCATCAAAGCCGGGGGATCTTATGCAATTGTTTTCGGTAAAAAACTACAAACATTTGCTGCGAAACTTTTAGGAATCGAAACTCCCCTTGTTTTTGCTCCTTCAAAAGAAATTTCTCACGAAGGGCAAGGATTAACGGCTGTTGAAAAAATCTTCAACAGAAATGCTGTTGGTGTTACTGAAGGTAAATTATTACACGCTGGTTCTGACGTTCGTGTAGAAGTAAATATTGTTGGTTCTCAGGATACAACAGGTTTAATGACAGCTCAGGAACTTGAATCAATGGCGGCTACAGTGATTTCTCCAATTGTTGACGGTGCTTATCAGTCCGGATGTCACACTGCTTCTGTTTGGGATAAAAAAGCTCAGGCTAATATTCCTAAATTAATGAAATTCATGAACGAATTCGGTTTGATCACAGCTCGTGACCCGAAAGGTGAATATCATGCAATGACAGACGTTATTCACAAAGTTCTTAACGATATTACCATTGACGAGTGGGCGATCATCATCGGTGGTGACTCTCACACAAGAATGTCTAAAGGTGTTGCTTTTGGAGCTGACTCAGGAACTGTTGCTCTTGCTTTAGCGACTGGTGAAGCATCTATGCCGATTCCCGAATCTGTAAAAGTAACATTTAAAGGAAACATGAAAGAACACATGGATTTCCGTGATGTTGTTCATGCAACTCAAGCTCAGATGCTGAAGCAGTTTGGAGGAGAAAACGTATTCCAGGGTAGAATCATTGAGGTTCATATCGGAACGCTTCCTGCAGATCAGGCATTTACATTTACAGACTGGACTGCAGAAATGAAGGCTAAAGCTTCTATCAACATTTCTGAAGATGATACTTTAATCGAGTCATTGGAAATAGCAAAAGGCAGAATTCAGATCATGATCGACAAAGGCATGGATAATCATAATCATGTTCTTCAAGGATTGATTAATAAGGCTAATAAGAGAATTGAGGAGATTAAAACAGGTGATAAACCTGCTCTGACTCCGGATTCTAATGCAAAATATTACGCTGAAGTTGTTGTTGATCTTGATGTAATCGTTGAACCAATGATTGCTGATCCGGATGTAAACAATGATGATGTTTCTAAGAGATATACTCACGATACGATCAGAGCGCTTTCTTATTATGGAGGAGAGAAAAAGGTTGATCTTGGTTTCGTAGGATCTTGTATGGTTCACAAAGGAGATTTGAAAATTGTTTCTCAAATGCTTAGAAACATTGAAAAACAAAAAGGTAAGGTAGAATTCAATGCTCCACTTGTAGTAGCTGCTCCAACATATAACATCATTGACGAATTAAAAGCGGAAGGAGACTGGGAATTCTTAGAAAAATATTCCGGATTCGAGTTTGATGACAATGCTCCTAAAGGTGAAGCACGTGTTGAATACAAAAACATGATGTATCTTGAGCGCCCCGGTTGTAACCTTTGTATGGGTAATCAAGAGAAAGCAGCTAAAGGAGATACTGTATTGGCAACTTCTACCCGTCTTTTCCAAGGAAGAGTGGTTGAAGATTCTGAACGTAAAAAAGGAGAATCTCTATTAGCATCAACTCCGGTTGTTGTTTTATCTGCTATTATCGGAAGAATTCCTAATATTGAAGAATATAAAGCTGCAGTTGAAGGCATTGATCTTACTAAATTCGCTCCACCTATCAAGGAGCTGGTTCAGGTTGGTCACTAATTAGAATTAGACGATAAGTCGAAAGACTGTTTTAAGTTATATAAGAAAGATTTTAGTCCATTGGATTAAAATCTTTCTTTTTTATTTAGAATCTTTCCATTTAAGAGTCATAAGAATTATTTTACCCTATGTCAACGATTCAAAAATTATTTTTTCCTTAACTTGATAGGTATTAAAAATCATAAATATTCATCTTATTTATACCATTTTAATAACGGTAGGAACAGTATTTGATGAATTTTTATTTATGGAAATTTTCCGCATTTAATTTTAAATTAAAGTCCGGAAAAACTTTTTAGAAAAGAAAAATTAAAATAGATATGACTTTCGACATTGACATGATCAAAAAAGTGTACGAGCGTTACCCAGACAGAATTGCTGCGGCAAGACAAATCGTGGGAAAACCTCTTACCCTTTCAGAAAAAATCCTTTATACCCACTTATGGGAAGGTAATGCTACACAAGCATATGAAAGAGGAAACTCTTATGTAGACTTCGCACCGGACAGAGTAGCAATGCAGGATGCAACGGCGCAAATGGCGCTTTTACAATTCATGCAAGCTGGAAAAGCAAAAGTAGCCGTTCCTTCAACGGCTCACGCCGATCACTTGATTCAGGCGAGAGTAGGTGCGCAGGCAGATTTACAGGAAGGTCTTAATAAGAATTCAGAGGTTTTCAACTTCTTGGGTTCTGTTTGTGATAAATATGGAATCGGTTTCTGGAAACCGGGAGCAGGAATCATTCACCAGGTTGTATTAGAAAACTACGCATTCCCGGGAGGAATGATGATCGGAACTGACTCTCACACGGTAAATGCAGGAGGATTAGGAATGGTTGCCATCGGAGTTGGTGGTGCAGATGCCGTAGACGTAATGGCAGGAATGGCTTGGGAGCTTAAAATGCCAAAATTAATCGGTGTAAAATTAACCGGAAAAATGTCTGGCTGGACTTCTGCAAAAGACGTTATCTTAAAAGTTGCAGGAATCCTTACTGTAAAAGGCGGAACAGGATGTATTGTAGAATATTTCGGAGAAGGTGCTCAATCTTTATCCGCAACAGGTAAAGGAACAATCTGTAACATGGGTGCTGAAATCGGAGCTACGACTTCTACTTTCGGATACGATGATTCTATGAGAAGATACCTTGCTTCTACAGGAAGACAGGATGTTGTAGACGCAGCTGATGTTATTGCTGAACACTTAACAGGTGATGCTGAAGTTTATGCAAACCCGGAACAATATTTCGATCAGGTTATTGAAATCAACCTTTCTGAGTTGGCTCCACATTTGAACGGACCTTTCACTCCGGATTTAGCAACTCCCGTTTCTGAATTTAAAGCTAAAGCTGAAGCAAACGGATGGCCAATTGAAGTAGAATGGGCATTGATCGGTTCTTGTACGAACTCTTCTTATGAAGATTTATCAAGAGCGGCTTCTATCGTTGAAGATGCTGTTGCTAAAGGTGTTAAGCCGAAAGCGATCTTAGGAATTAACCCGGGTTCTGAGCAGGTGAAATTCACAGCCGAAAGAGATGGTTTCTTGGATTCTTTCAGAAAATTTGAAAATGCAAGAATCTTTACCAATGCTTGTGGACCTTGTATCGGACAATGGGACAGAGAAGGTGCCGAAAAAGGTGAGAAAAACTCAATTATCCACTCTTTCAACAGAAATTTCGCGAAAAGAGCAGATGGTAATCCAAATACTCACGCATTCGTAGCTTCACCGGAAATGGTAGCTGCCATTGCAATTTCAGGAAGATTAGATTTTAACCCAATCACGGACACATTAACCAATGAATCTGGTGAACAAATAAAATTAAACGAACCTCAAGGTTTTGAATTACCTTCAAAAGGCTTTGCGGTAGATGACAACGGATATCAGGCACCATCTGCGGACGGATCTTCAGTTGTTGTAAAGGTAAGCCCAACTTCAGACAGACTTCAGTTATTGGAAGAATTCCCTGCTTGGGATGGTAAAAATATTACCGGAGCAAGACTTTTAATTAAAGCTTTCGGAAAATGTACAACCGACCACATTTCTATGGCCGGACCTTGGTTGAAATACAGAGGTCACCTTGATAATATTTCAAATAATATGTTGATCGGAGCTGTAAATGCTTTCAACATGGAAACAAACAAGGTAAAAAATGTATTGACGGCAGAATATGGAGAAGTTCCTGCTGTACAGAGAGCATATAAAGCCGCAGGTGTTCCTTCAATCGTTGTCGGAGATCAAAACTATGGTGAAGGTTCTTCAAGAGAACATGCAGCAATGGAACCAAGACATCTTGGTGTAAAAGCAGTATTGGTAAAATCATTCGCAAGAATCCACGAAACAAACCTGAAAAAACAAGGGATGTTAGGAATAACTTTCGCTAATGAAGCAGATTACGACAAAATCTTAGAAGACGATGTAATCAATTTCTTAGATCTTGATCAGTTTGCTCCAGGAAAACAACTGACTTTAGAATTCATTCATTCAGACGGAACTAAAGACATCATCATGGCAAACCATACTTACAATGATCAGCAAATTGATTGGTTTAAGGCTGGTTCTGCATTAAACCTGATTAAGCAACAAGAAAATTAATTGTTAGATTTAATTAATCATAGAAAAAGCAACTTCAAATTGGAGCTGCTTTTTCATTTTATTTTTGTTAAAAGATTCATCCGGAAGCTCTCTCCTATTGGGATTTCCTGATCCGAAACCAAGGTTACTTTTTTTGTTCCTAAGCTTTTAATCTGATTTAGATTAATGATAAACGATTTATGAATTCTCACAAAAGAATTTTCCGGAAGCTGTTGTTCCATCGACTTTAATGTATCCAAAACTATATATTCCTCCTCTCCGGTTCTGATATTTACATAATCTTTGATACTTTCAACATAAAGAATTTCATCGAAATTAATTCTATGCTGCTGTCCCGAAGATTTTACAAAAAAATGAGAATCTTCTTTTCCTTCATTCATTGAAAAACGTTCCTGCGCTTTTAAAGCACTTTTATAAAAACGTTCAAAAGAAATAGGTTTTAAAAGATAATCAACAATATTATGTTCGTAGCCTTCCAAAGCATATTCGGAATAGGCAGTCGTCAAGATATATTTCTGCTTATCACCTAAGATTTTCATGAAATTAATCCCTGTAAGTTCCGGCATTTGGATATCCAGAAAAACAAGATCCGACTCATTATTTTGAATATATTCTAAGGCATCAATCGGATTTTCAGTGGAGAAAATCAATTCAAGAAAAGGAATTTTCTGTACATAACTTTCCAACAGCGAAATCGCTAATGGTTCGTCGTCCACAACAATACATTTAATTTTATTCATTTCGCAAATTGATTTTTAAATCTACAATAAATTCTGTTTCTGAATTTTTTATGTTTAATTCATATTTTTTAGGATATAGAATTTCCAACCGTTTTTTCACATTTTCAATTCCGATCCCCGAAAGTGAATCTTTCATTCTCTCTTTTTTATAATTTAAAAGATAAAAATGTAGAATCTGATTATCATCTGAAAGTTTCATTTCGAAACCTTTATTTCTAAAATCGCCATGTTTAAAAGCATTTTCCACAAAAGGAACCAAAATCATTGGAGAAATATTTAATTTAGGATAATTGATGTTTTTCTCTATAATTAATAATTCCGAATTTTTAATTCTCAACTTTTCAAGAGCCGTTAAACTATCGATATAACCAATTTCTTTATCCAGAGAAATTACATCTTTTTCAAGATCTTTTGTAGTATATCTCAAAAGTTGACTCAATTCTTCAATCGCAGGTAAGGCTTTATCCGAATTCTGATAGACCAAAGAATAAATATTATTCAAAGAATTAAAAATAAAATGTGGATTGATCTGTGTTTTCAAAGCCTGCAATTCGGCATTCTTCTTAGCTTTCACCAATTCTGTTTTTTCTACTTCTGTTTTAATAAAGTATCTAAAAAACCAAAATGTTGTACTAATAAAAATGGTTGTGCTGCTGTAAAAAATATTATCGAAGTAATAATAAATAAATTGAGTTCCCTCCGCATAATTTCTAACCCCGAAAAAGGTCGGCAAAAACCATTCTTCCATAAAATAACGAACGCCGACAAAACAACTTGCACTAAGGAAAAATACAATGACTGATTTGTAAATTTTATCTCCATCAAAGAACTTTGGAACGACCACAAAATAATTAACATAGAAACAAATGATACTTGTGATAAAGAAAGTAATATTAAAGATCGTATTCTTCGAATTAAAAACACAATAAGGAATAAGAACCGCTCCGGTTACATAAATTGCCCAAAAGAAAATATGCAGATAAAGAAGTTTATTGATTTTCATATAGCAAAAATAGATTTTCTAAGAAATTTCAACACTTTTTTTCGACAAACGATTCATTTTTTCCGATGAAAAATGTTTCATACCTCTTCATATTCTGTTTATCGAAATGCTGTTTTATAATAATTCCATGAATGATAATTTTGTCAAAAATCAATCTCATGAAAACATTATTATATACATTTTTGCTTTGTTTATCAACACTACTTTCTGCTCAGAGAAAACCATCAGAATATTTTCCCAATCCAAAAACGAAAGTTTTAGTTGTAGGATCATTTCATTTCGATTATCCTAATCTTGATGCTCATAAAACCGATAAAGATGATCGGGTAGATGTCTTATCGCCAAAAACAGCAAAAGAAGTGACCGAACTTATTAATTATATCAAAAAATTTAGGCCTACAAAAATTGCAATCGAAGCATGGCCAAACTGGAATGCCAATCAAAAATTAAAAGAATATAAAGAAGGTAAGTACGCAGATCAAAGAGATGAACGTTATCAAATTGCGATGCGTATAGCAAAAGAACTAAATCTTACCGAGCTATACAGTATTGATGCAAACTCGGTTTTGAATGATCTGCAGGAAAAATTTGGCAAAAAAGACTCGATGTACTTTAAAAATCTGAGTGCAGATTATGATTTTTTAAGTGATGATCTTATTTCAAAACAGTACAATGCCTTTTTTAAAAGTTCAGAACCGAAAAATTTCAAATCATTATTAGATCTTTTCAAATTCATGAACAGCAAAGAATATCATCAGTATGAATATGGTGCCTATCTAAGTGGGGATTTTAAACTGAGAGAACATGACGGCGCAGATATGCTGGCTTTATATTGGTACGACAGAAATCTGAGAATGTTTAGAAACATCCAGAATATTCCGCATACTTCAGAAGACAGAATACTGGTGATTGCAGGAAACGGTCATGCATCGGTTTTAAGACAATTATTCACCTCATCACCTGAGTTTGCATATACAGAATTCTCTTCATTAAAATAGAACAAGCAAATTCCTTATGTAACAAAAATTCTTTTTCAACGTCTAACTTAGTAGAAGTAGAAAAAAATTATGAAAAAAGCAATTATTGCGTTATCTCTTTTGGGCAGCATATTTACTTTTGCTCAGGAAAATACCAACAATCAAGTCAAGGAAAAACAAATCGAAGGTGTTACTATCACCAAAACTAAAAAAGCCGTTGAACAAAAAGCCGACCGCACGATTTTTGATTTTTCTGAGCAGCCTCAGCTGAATAACGGAAATGTTTTAGAAGGAATTAAAAAACTTCCGGGATTGGTTTCCACAGATATTGCAGGAATGATGTATCAGGGAAAAATCCTTGATGTTTATTTGAACGGAAGACCTTTAAATATTACTTCCAACGAACTGAATTCTTTTCTTGAAGGAATGCCCGCAAACTCAGTAGACAGAATTGAAGTGATCACACAACCCGGCGCAGAATTTCCTGCCACTTCAGGAGGAGCGATCATGAATATTATCACAAACAAAAATGCAAATAAATATTTAACTGCAACGTATTCAGGGAATTATTCTTTTACGAATTATGATAAATTTCGAAGCAGAACAACAAATTCATTAAACTTAAATGCCAGAAATAAGATTTTTGGATGGCAGTTAAACATCGGTCAAAATTATCGTGAAAGCATGCTGAACGGTCAACAGGATGAGTTGCTTACAAGTAATACAAGCAGATACGGACGAGGATATTTTGCAAAATCCGGTTTGACTTTTGATCTTGGACAAGACAGATTGTTACTAAACTACGATATTTATCACAATAATAATGACAACTATACTTTCAGTGATGGTCATGGAGATTTACCTTATCAAAATAATTCCAAAGATTTGAGAGAGGCTTTTTATAATTCTTCTGATGTTGCTCATACCGATAATTTGAGACAGGAAGCCGTTGCAACATATCAAAAACGCTTTGCCGACAAATCTCAAAAACTAGACTTCCAGTTTGGATATACACGTTCCGATAGTAAATTTGCCCAGGATAATTTTTTCCAGGATGGATATTTTACTTTCGCTCCGAATCAGCCAATTAATAGTCCGACGAATGGTTTAAAAGATGTTTTGAATAATAAATCTTTAATGAATATTTTTAATTTCAAAGTAGATTATTCTCAACCCATTAAGCTTTTGGATGGCGGAAAAGTAAATTTCGGAGGATTATATGAAAAACAGGATTATAATACAGAAAGCTTTGGAATCACCAACCTCGATTATCAAAGACAAACTGCTTCAACTTATCTTGAATTTCAGGCTAAACTGAAAAAATTCGACTTTATTTTAGGTTCCAGAGCTGAAAATTATGATATTTCCGGTATTACCCGATTTTATGACAAAAATGGAAATCTGACCCAAGCTGATTTAATTCCTTTTAATAAATTTAAATTATTTCCGAACGCAAGTGTTCAATACAACTTGATGAATCAGGTTTATATTGCTGCTAATTATAACAAAAAAATAAGTTTACCAAGTATTTCTGCGTTGAATCCTAATAACGTAACGTTCTCAGGACCAAGTACGGAAGTAACCGGAAATCCCAATCTGCAACCCACAATTTTTGACAATTATGAATTGAAAATTTCGGCCTTCGATTATGCATTTATCGGATACAGTGTAAGTTCGGCCAATAATCAGGTAGCTCAAATCATCAGGAAAGATGGCAGAAAATTATATAATGAACAGGTGAATATTTCGAACATGAAAATTCATAACTTCAACATTGGACTTCCGATTCCGTTCATGGTTTTCAGTAAACCTTTAAGTGAAATCATGAAGTTTGATTTCAATCCTGACAAGATAAATTTCATGTATTTATATGCCGGTTATCAAAAACATGACATTGATAATCTGAACAATAAAGGTTTCTGGATTTTAAATGCAATGGCGCAGGTTATTTTACCGAAAGACATCAAATTGACGGCAAATTACAGCTATTTAACTCCAAAAGCCGGTTATTTTTATTTTACCGCTGAAAAACCTTTCAATAATTCATTTGATCTTAGTTTAACGAAAAAATTTATGGACAATCGTTTAACGGTTTCTGTTTTTGCAAATGATATTTTCAACGGGCAGGTAATGCAAGTACGTTCTAATCCACCATCGGGAACTCCGGTAGTTATTAGCAGTAAATATGATACGAGAAATTTCGGATTTTCTATTAATTATAAAATTCCGACGAGAAATAAATTAGCAAAAGAAGACGCCAATATTTTGAATCAAACGAAAAAAGAGGATAATAGCGGAGTGATGCAACAGGGGCAATAACAAAAGTATAAATAAACTAAAAACGAGTCAGCAAATATCTTGTTGACTCGTTCTTTTTAAAACAATATAAATTAAAAATCAATCGTCTGAAATCTCCAGTGTAAGGTATCAATCAACGTGATTTGATTTACATTTAAAGGCAAATCTGTCATTATTTTCAAAGCCTGATTTGCCATCATACTTCCTACAATTCCCGGCAAAGCACCCAAAACTCCGAGGCTGTCACAATCCGGAAGGTTTTCATCAAAAGGTGGTTCCGGAAATAAATCTCTTAGATTTTTGCTTCCGTCATAATTGAAAACAGCAATCTGTCCTGAAAACCCTAAAATACTTCCGTAAACCAAAGGTTTTCTAAGTTTTACACAAGTATCATTAATTAAATATCTGGTTTTAAAATTATCAGAACCATCAATGATAATATCAAACTGAGAAATAATTTCTTCTGCGTTGGATTCGTCAATTTTATTTTCCATTCCGATAAAATTGACATGATGATTCAGTTTTTTCACAAACTCTTCCGCACTTTTCACTTTCGATTTCCCAACAGAATTTTCATTATGAATGATCTGTCGGTTTAGATTATGCAATTCAACCTCATCAAAATCTGTAACACCCAAAGTCCCAACTCCCGCTGCAGCCAAATATTGAATAACAGGACTTCCTAATCCTCCCGCTCCTATCACCAGAACTTTTGAATTCATGATTTTCCGTTGACCTTCCAAACCGATTTCTTCAATAAAAATCTGTCGGCTGTATCTTGAGAAAATGTCTTTGCTTTTCATTATACTATTTTAAGTTTCAACCATTAAGATTTTATTTTTCAACTCCACTATAAACGGAATCCCAATCCTTCATCACAGGATCGTAACCTGCTTTTTTAATGATATTTTTAATTTTCTCCATGCTTCTTTCGTCGCTGGTTTCAAATTGCTCCAACGATTCTTTATCAACCGCATAACCTCCCGGATTTGTTTTTGAAGCAGCACTCATCGCTGTTGCTCCCAGTGAAATAATATTGTCTCTGAATTTTTCATTTTCTCTCGTAGAAATAGAAATTTCCAAGTCCTCATTCCAAATTCGGTAAGCGCAGATTAATTGTAATAAATCTCTGTCGGACATGATAAAATTTGGTTCGATAATTCCTTCCGCAGGTCTTAATCTAGGAAACGAAACAGAAAATTTACTTTTCCAATATTGTTTTTGAAGATAATCGATGTGAAGCGCGTTAAAAAAACTGTCAACTCTCCAATCTTCCAAACCAAGCAAAACGCCCAATCCCATTTTATGAATTCCTGCTTTTCCAATTCTGTCAGGCGTTTCCAGACGGAAATTGAAATTTGACTTCTTTCCTTTCGGATGATATTCTTTATAAACTTCCTGATGATAAGTTTCCTGATATACCAAAACGGCATTCACACCTGCATCATGAAGCTGTTGATATTCCTCCTCCGATAAAGGCTGAACTTCAATCGAAATATTTGCAAAATGAGGCTTCAATAAACGAACAGCATTCAGAAAATAATCAATACCAACTGTTTTATTTGCTTCACCGCTTACCAACAAAACGTGATTGACTCCCATTGATTTCAAAACGGATGCTTCAATCATTAATTCCGTGTCAGAAAGTGTTTTTCTTTTAATCGAATTATCTAAGCTAAAACCGCAGTATGTACAAATATTCTGGCATTCATTACTCAGATACAACGGCGCATACAACTGAATTGTTTTCCCAAAACGTTTTTGAGTAAGCTGTTGTGTCATTGTTGCCATTAATTCTAATTTCTGAGCAGCAACTGGTGAAAGAAAATTCAGGAAATCTTCTATTGTTTTATTCTTTTTTTGAAGACTACTTTCCACATCAGATAACGTCACTTTTTCAAGTTTCGCCTTTACCTCATCCCATTGGTATTTTTCAAAAAAATCTTTAAAACTTTTCATAAAATTTACTTTTAATCTAAATAATCTATTATGGAATAGGACTTCATCCTATCCTTTACTGAATTGTCCCTTCAGGGCTCTTATTTTGCTGGCTTTAATCAAACAAAAAAGAAGTGAGCGGACTTGACGCTTCCGCATGATTTGAAATGACTCCCAAACCGGATTCAAAAGCTCTTCTTCCGGCAATTACGCCTTCTTTAAAAGCCAATGCCATATTCACAGGATTTCTCGCAACAGCAACTGCTGTATTCACCAAAACCGCATCAGCGCCCATTTCCATTGCTTTTGCAGCATCGGAAGGTGCGCCAATTCCAGCGTCTACAACAACAGGAACATTACTCTGACTGATGATTATTTCTAAAAAGTCTAATGTTCTCAGACCTTTATTAGTTCCAATCGGTGCTCCGAGAGGCATTACAACTGCTGTCCCTGCATCTTCCAGACGCTTACACAAAACCGGATCGGCATGAATATAAGGCATCACGATAAATCCTAGTTTTGCCAATTCTTCTGTTGCGTACAACGTTTCAATCGGATCAGGTAACAAATATTTAGGATCCGGATGAATTTCCAATTTTATCCAATTGGTTTCCAACGCTTCTCTTGCTAATTGTGCTGCCAAAACTGCTTCCTTAGCTGTTCTTGCTCCTGAAGTATTGGGCAAAAGGTGAGATTTTGTTGGTTTTAAAGCATTCAATAAATCATCTTCTGAAGATTGAGAATCAATTCTTTTCAACGCCATTGTTACCATTTGGCTGCCTGAAGCGATGATAGAATCGGTCATTTCTGAAAGATTTCCGAATTTTCCTGTTCCTAAAAACAATCTCGATTCAAAAATTCTGTCTGCTATTATTAATGGATGATTTTTCATTGTAAAACAGTTTTAAATTCGTTGATAATGGAAGGCTTATTGGTAATTTGTCCCGAAACTGCCACTCCGTAAATTCCGATTTGTTGTAATAATTCAATGTCTTCCAAAACCACTCCACCAATGGCGAATATTTTCGGAATGTCTAATGATTTTTCGTTTAAATCCTGAATGATTTTTTCATACCCTTCAAAACCTAAAATCGGACTTAGCTGTTCCTTAGTCGAAGTAAATCTTAACGGTCCCAAACCAATATAATCACATGATTCGTTCATTCTCTGAAGAACATCTGAAATGGTGTTTGCCGTTCCTCCAATGATTTTATTTTCCCCTAAAATATGTCTCGCAATTTCCACGGAAGTATCTTTTAATCCTAAGTGAACGCCGTCTGCATCAATTTCTTTTGCAATCTGAACATGGTCGTTAATGATACAAACCGTTTGATTATCCGAACATAATTTTTTTGAAATTTCACAAAGTTTGATGAATTCATTCTCCGGAGCATTTTTCCAGCGAACCTGAATCCATTTTACTCCATTATCAAGGGCTTTTCGAATGTTCAGCTCCTGATCTTCTATGGTAAATCCTTGAGATATGTATTGTAATTTTTCCATTATTTAATTTGAATGAAATCCTAGCAAAGTAGAATTACTTGTTAAAAAATTTTCAATGTATAATTTTCCGTTTCGGCAGGCTTCTTCTACATTTTTTCCTAAAGCTAAATGACTTGTAATCGCAGAAGAAAGCACACAGCCGGAACCATGTTTTGGATAATAAACAGAAGTTTCATCAGTTGGATGAATTGAAATTTCTTTCCCATTCTCCAATAAAATATCTGTGCCTAACTTATCCTCTCGATGTCCACCTTTTATTAAAACTGAACATGAATTTTTTGTATTTTTAAAAAGATTAAATTCCTGTAAAACCTTATATTCATTATAGTTTGGTGTAATTAAATCAATTTGTTTTAAAACATCTTCAAGTTCAGAAATTGTATTCAAATCAAAAAAAGAAAATTCAGAAGTGCTTTTCAACACAGGATCCCAAACAATTTTTGCTTCAGAATTAATAGATCTAATTTTTTCTACAATTTGAGTTAAAAATTGAGCATCTTTTACCACTCCGATTTTAACTGCAGTAATGTGATAATTTTTCATTAAAACATCAATCGAGTTCAGAATTTCCTCTAAAGGTTGCCAATTCAGGCTCAAACATTGAGATTCTGTCTGTAAAGTCATTGCTGTACAAACTCCCAAACCTTGAACTTTCAATTGTTCAAATGTTTTAATATCTGCCGATAAACCGGCACCACCACTTGGGTCGTAGCCTGCAATACTCATTACGAAAGGACGTTCTGTCTGCATTTTTTGAAAATATTTAAAGGTTCATTACTTGCCCAAATTACTCCTAACAAAGCCACTCCATCTACATCATTATCAAAAACTTTATTAATATTATTTTCATTAATTCCTCCTAAAGCAATCAGTTTCACATTTGGATTATCTCGTTTTTTAATATCATTCAAAATCGTTGAGTTTTCTCCGTATCCTTTTTTAGAAATACTTGGAAAAACCGGACTGATAAAAGCATATTCCCAGTCTTCATTTAATAGATTAAAAGCTTCAATATCATGAACAGACGTTGAAATCGTTCTATCTGCAAAAGATTTATACAAACCATTTTGCCTATCAATTTCTCTGAAATGCAATCTCGAAATATTAAAATTTTTCACAAAATCATAATGACTGTGCAAAACCAATCGATGATGAAACTCAGAATCTATCTTTTGAATAAAATCCGTCATTTCTTCGGAATTAATAAAAGGTTTTCTGATGTGAAGCAAATCCAATCCTTCCTGAAATAATTCGTTAATTAATTCAGTTTCGTTCTGAACAACTTCTTCAGGAGTGATTACGATGATCATATATAAATTTCTTTCCCCTTTTCGATGAATTCCTGTGATTTGTCGAACATTCCTTTTTCTGCGGATTCACGGATTTCCTGTGTAATTTTCATGGAACAGAATTTTGGGCCGCACATCGAACAGAAGTGTGCAATCTTCGCTCCGTCCGCAGGAAGTGTCTCATCGTGATAAGATCTTGCTGTATCCGGATCTAGTGAAAGATTGAACTGATCTTCCCAACGGAACTCAAATCTGGCTTTGCTCAAAGCATTGTCTCTATATTGTGAGCCGGGATGACCTTTCGCCAAATCTGCAGCATGAGCAGCCAGTTTGTAGGTGATAACTCCCACTTTTACATCTTCCTTATTCGGAAGCCCTAAATGTTCTTTTGGTGTCACATAACACAACATCGCACAACCGAACCAACCAATCATCGCCGCTCCGATTCCTGAAGTAATGTGGTCGTAACCGGGTGCAATATCCGTCGTCAAAGGGCCTAATGTGTAAAACGGTGCTTCGGCGCATACTTCTAATTGCTTCTCCATGTTTTCTTTAATCATGTGCATCGGAACATGGCCGGGACCTTCAATCATCACCTGAACATTATGTTTCCAAGCGATTTTTGTCAATTCCCCTAAAGTTTCCAATTCTGCAAACTGTGCTTCATCATTCGCATCGGCAATCGAACCCGGACGAAGGCCGTCACCCAAAGAAAAGGCAACGTCATATTTTTTCATGATCTCACAGATTTCCTCGAAATGGGTGTACAAAAAGTTTTCTTTATGATGATACAGGCACCATTTTGCCATGATAGAACCTCCTCTGGAAACAATTCCCGTCACACGTTTTGCCGTCAAATGAATATATCTCAACAAAACTCCAGCATGAATCGTGAAGTAAGAAACGCCCTGCTCTGCCTGTTCGATTAAGGTATCTTTAAAAATTTCCCAAGTCAGATCTTCTGCCACACCTTTTACTTTCTCCAATGCCTGATAAATCGGAACGGTACCAATCGGAACCGGACTGTTTCTGATAATCCATTCTCTGGTTTCGTGGATATTTTTTCCGGTTGATAAATCCATAATTGTATCGGCTCCCCAACGACAAGCCCAAACTGCTTTTTCAACTTCTTCTTCAATGCTTGACGAAACGGCGCTATTTCCAATGTTGGCATTAATTTTAACCAAAAAGTTTCGTCCGATAATCATCGGTTCACTTTCGGGGTGATTGATGTTATTGGGAATAATTGCTCTTCCGGCTGCAATTTCGTCTCTTACAAATTCGGGAGTGATTTTGCTTTTCGGAGTTCTTGCTCCAAAACTGTTTCCCGGATGTTGAAAAGCCATGTCTTTTGAAACAGAATCCAATTGCTCTATCTTTTGATTTTCTCTGATGGCAATATATTCCATTTCAGGAGTGATGATGCCTTGTTTTGCGTAATACAATTGGGTAACTTCCTGTCCTTCCTTCGCTACTTTTGGCTTGTGATTGTAAGAAAAACGCAGTTCATCCAGTTTTGAATCGGCTAGACGGGCTTTTCCGTATTCTGAAGTAATTCCGTCAAGAATTTCTACATCATTTCTATCCAGAATCCATTGTTCTCTGATCCTTGGAAGCCCTTTTTCGATATCAATTTCTGAATTTTCGTCGGTGTAAGGACCTGACGTATCGTAAATTGTAACCGGAAGATTTTCTTCAATTTTTCCATTGGTAAGCTTTGTCGGACTTAAGTGTATTTCGCGCATCGCTACATTGATTGGGTGAATTTTCCCTTCAACATAGATTTTTTTTGAGTTCGGAAACGGCGAACGTGTGATTTTATGAGCCATAAAAATATTTTTTAACCGCCTTGAGTAGCAGTAATGATTAAAATTGAATCGTTGTTGTTGAGAATTATTTCCGCCCAGAATGACTGCGGAATAATACGATTGTTGAGGGCAACTGCAATACCTTTTTGTTTTTGAGGTGCCTCAATAGCCATTAATGCTTCCAGAGTTTCGGGAAGTACATCAAAGGTTTTTCGTGTGTGATTGATTGTGAGTTCCATTCCTAAATTTTTTAAAACACTTTAGGAATGCCCATCATTGTACAGTAGAATGTACAGCAAAAGTCATCTCACTTTTCCCTACGCTAGTATGATCTAGAATCAGGTTCAAAGGGTAAAATCTCAGCCCGTTATTCAACGGACACCCCTAAAGTATGGGACGAAGGTAGACATTTTTTTGAAATGAACAAAATTTTCAATTTTTTCAGCAAATAAAAAAGACCATCTCGATTTGAGACAGTCTTTTATTTATTAAGATTTTCTTTTATTCCTCACAAGCTCTCCAAATCGCATCATTTTGCGGAACAGGAGCAACAATTTCAATATTTTCTTTGGTTACGGGATGTATAAACTCCAATTTTCTGGCATGAAGATTTATACCTCCATCAGGATTAGACCTTGGAGATCCGTATTTCAAATCACCTTTAATCGGAACTCCTGTTTTAGACAACTGAGCCCTTATTTGATGATGCCTTCCTGTTTCCAGATCAATTTCCAATAAAAGATAATTATCTAAACTTTTAATAACATTGTAAGTCAGGATTGCTTCTTTTGCACCATCCGTAACTTTTGGAAAAACAATGGCTTTATTATTTTTTTCGTTCTTCTTTAAATAATGGACCAACCTTTGTGTTTTTGGAATCATTTCTTTCGCTACAACTGCCCAATAGGTCTTTTTAATCTCCCGGTTTTTAACCATTTGAGTCAAACGGGAAAGTGCTTTGGAAGTTTTGGCATAAATCACCAAACCCGAAGTCGGTCGGTCAATACGATGCACCAAGCCGAGAAAAACATTTCCCGGCTTGTCATCTCTTATTTTTATAAAATTCTTGATTGAATCTAATAAAGATTCGTCGCCGGTTTTATCACCCTGGACAAGCTGCCCGACTTTTTTATTAATGACCAAAAGATGGTTGTCTTCATAAACAATCTGCTCCTCCATTTTTTACTGACGATAATTGGGTCTGTTTGAAAATGAAAGAATAATTCCTGCCAAAAGACCTATGGTTTTTATTCCCGAAATTTTCCAACCTAAAGGAAAAAATGCTCCAATAACACATAATGCAGCTGCACCATACATCGCATACATAAAATTTTTATTGTTCAGCGAAGGCGCCTGAAGGAAAAAACTTATTCCAATTAAGACATAAAAAACTTTTCGGGAAAGCAGATCATTGATTTCCTGAGAAAAGAAATTGAACCATCCTGCTGCGAGGCAAACCAATGCAACGATAGATAAAATTCCCTGCGTAGACTGTTGATTTCTCATCAATTAATAACTTTCGCTTTCGTTAGGAAATTCCTGACTTTTTACATCTTTCACATATTGAGCAACGGCCCCTGTAATTTCTGTGTAAAGATCAAGATATCTTCTTAAAAATTTCGGACTGAAACCTTTGTTCATTCCCACCATATCATGGTACACCAAAACCTGTCCGTCACAATGAGCTCCGGCTCCGATTCCGATTGTCGGGATTGAAATCGATTCCGTAACTTTTTTAGCCAGATCTGCCGGAATTTTTTCCAAAACAACTGCAAAACAACCTAATCCTTCCAAAAGTTGGGCATCTGCAATTAATTTCTCAGCTTCAGCTTCTTCTTTCGCTCTTACTTTATAGGTTCCGAATTTATAAATCGACTGAGGGGTTAAGCCCAAATGTCCCATTACAGGAATTCCGGCGTTGATAATTTTTTTAATAGATTTTGAAATCTCTTTTCCTCCTTCAATTTTCACAGCATGAGCTCCTCCTTCTTTCATCATCCTTACCGCAGATTCCAATGCTTTTTCAGGATTGCTCTGGTATGTTCCGAACGGTAAATCGGCAACAACCAAAGCCCTGTCGGTTCCTCTGACCACACTTTGAGAATGATAAATCATCTGATCTAAAGTAATCGGCAAAGTCGTTTCAAAACCCGCCATTACATTAGCTGCAGAATCTCCTATCAAAACAGCATCAATTCCTCCCGCATCTACCATTTTCGCAGTGGTAAAATCGTATGCCGTAAGCATCGTTATTTTTTCCTTGTCGAATTTCATTTTTCGCAAGGTTTCAGTCGTAACTTTTTTAATTTCAGAATGAACAGACATAATTTTATCTATTTTTAAAAGTTAAAAAAGTCGGCACTGAGCCGACTTAAAGTTTTGTATGATTTTATAAAACTACGTGACCTAGTTTCATTAATTTGTCGTGGTTGAGAATTCTTATATTTCTACCGTCTACTTCGATGAGATTGTCTCCCTTAAACTCAGAAATCAGACGAATTGCACTTTCTGTAGCCGTTCCAATGATATTGGCGATTTCTTCCCTTGTTAAAGAAATTTTGATGAAACCTTCAGGATCAACTCCCAGTTTCTGTTCCAAAAGCAATAAAATTTCTGCTAATCTTTCTCTCACGGTTTTCTGAGCAAGGAAAGTAATCGTATTGGATGATTCTCCCAATTCATAAGAAATTTTCTGAAGCATCACAAAAGAAAGCTGAGGATCAACTTCCAAAAGATACATAAAAACATCGGCAGGTAAAAAAGTAGCTTCAATGTCTGTCATTGCTTCGGCTTTTGCCTGAAAATTTTCTCCGCAAAGTAAGGAACGATAACCGATGATATCTCCTTCTTTGATAAATCTTAAAATCTGATCTTTCCCAAAAGCTCCCGATTTTGATAACTTGGCAGCACCTTTCTCTAAAAAGTACACTCCTTTCGGTGTTTCTCCATCCTCAAAAATGGTATCGTGCTTTTGAAAACTCAGTTTTTTTTTTGCGTTAATGTATTTCTCAAAATCAGCGCTAGAAAGTCTTTCCTTAAATGATTTATCATTAAAAACTCTGGCGAACCTCTCCTCGATTGCAATCTGTTGTTCCTGCGACATTTTATATGACATTTATCACAAAAATAGAACTTTTTAACTCGATAAACAAAAAAAATTGTTATAATTTTGTAGTTCAATAATTTATGGAGGTGAGCGAGAACTGTTTTCATTGTGGTCAAGGGATCGAAAAGGAAAGAATTTTGTTTGATGAAAGAATTTTCTGTTGCAATGGCTGCAAATCGGTCTACGAAATTCTAAATACCAATAATTTAACTAATTTTTACGAGCTAAATAAGAGAGCCGGAATTCGTCCGGGTGATGAAAATTCTACGCAGTACGATTATTTAGATACTCAGGAAATCTTCGATAAAGTTACGGATTTTTCTGAAGGAAGCACAAGTCTGGTCACATTCAAAATTCCTGTAATCCACTGTTCTTCCTGCATTTGGCTATTAGAAAGTCTTCATACGATTAACAAAAATATAAAATATTCTCAGGTTAATTTCACAAGAAAGACTTTACAAATCTCATTCAGCCATAACGATCTTAAATTAAGCGAATTAGCTAATTTTTTAACAAATTTAGGATACAAACCTGTTATTAGCCTTGAAACAGCCGATAAAAACGTAGAACATCTCGACAAATCTTTACTTGTAAAATTTGCGATTGCCGCTTTTGCGTTCGGTAACGGAATGTTTCTTTCTTTCCCTGAATATATTGGTGGCGAAGATTACTGGATGGATCATTATAAAGGACTTTTCAGAGCTTTGATGTGCTTTTTGGCAATTCCGGTTGTTGTTTACTCTGCTTCGGATTATTACAAATCTGCATGGTATGGTTTAAAAAACAAAATCGTCAACATTGATGTCCCGATTGTTTTGGGAATTATTGTTCTTTTTGGACGAAGCCTATATGAAGTTGCAACCAATTATGGTTCAGGATATTTCGACACATTATGTGGACTTTTATTCTTCATGCTTTTAGGGAAAATTTTCCAGAAAAGAACATACAGTGCACTTTCCTACGACAGAGATTACAAGTCATTTTACCCAATTGCAGTAACAAAAATTGATTTTGAAGGAAAACAGAACAATATTTTACTCTCCGAAATTAAAATCGGAGACAGGATTTTAGTCAGAAATCAGGAAATTATCCCTGTTGATGCTATTTTGATTAATGGGGAAGGAAATATTGACAATAGTTTTATCACAGGAGAAAGCGAAAGCATCAGCAAACAACCCGGAGATAAAATTTTTGCGGGAGGAAAACAGATCGGCTCTTCGCTGGAACTGGAAGTTATCAAAAACGTAGATCAAAGTTACCTTACACAGCTTTGGAACAAAGAGGCTTTTAAAAAACACGAAACAGGACTTGATACATTGACCAATAATGTAAGTAAATACTTCACATTTATCATTTTAGGCATTGCTTTAATTGCAGGAACCTATTGGTATTTTATTGATTTAAAAATAATGTTTCAGGTGATTTCTGCCATCCTGATCATTGCCTGTCCTTGTGCACTTGCACTGTCTGCTCCGTTCACTTTCGGACACATTATGAGGATTTTAGGTCGAAATAAGTTTTATGTAAAAGACACCCTGACAATCGAAAAAATTGCAAAACTTGACACAATCGTTTTTGATAAAACAGGAACCATTACTCACAGAAAAAAATCCAATATTAAATTTGAAGGTTCCGAGATCAAAGAATTTGATTTACAGAATATTAAAACATTATTAAAGAATTCAAATCACCCGCTTTCAAAATCTCTTTATGAATTTACTGAAGTTAAAGATGATTATTTCCCTGTTGAAAATTTTAAGGAAATTTCAGGGAAAGGCTATGAAGCAAGTGTGAGAGGAAATACTTATAAAATCGGCTCTGCTCGCTATAACAATCAGGAATCTAAAAACCTTGAAACAGCAGTTTACATCAGTAAAAACGATGAGTTTTTAGGGAAATTTATCTTTAAAAATGAATATCGTGAAAATCTTAAAGATCTTTTCAAAAAACTCACCAATTATAAAGTTTTCATCTTAAGCGGAGACAATTCTTCTGAAGAGAATCAACTGAAAGAATTAATTCCTAATTACAAAGGAATGGCTTTCAATCAAAATCCGGAAGACAAACTCAATTACATTAAGAATCTTCAGGATCAAAAAATGAAAGTTGCGATGCTCGGAGACGGTCTGAATGATGCCGGAGCTTTAAAACAAAGCAACGTAGGAATCGCTATTGCAGATGACTCTAACAGCTTCACTCCTTCATCTGATGTTATCATGAACGGCGAAAAAGTTGTCGCACTAGACAAATACCTTAATGTTTGCAAAGGCTCGATCACAATTGTGAAAATTACATTTATAATTAGTTTTCTTTACAATATTATCGGTTTAAGTTACGCAGTTACAGGACATATGCATCCTCTTTTCGCTGCTGTTTTTATGCCTGCGAGTTCTATTACAGTGGTTTCATTCACTACACTTTCAACCTGGATTCTGGGCAGAAAATACTTCAAATAAAGCGCTAAAAAGCCCTTATTTAGACTGATTTTAAATTAGCCAAAACCCGTATTTCGTGATGAATGTCATTATTTTTCACTAAATTTGAACCCCGAAAATAGGTTAATTTTGTTGTCTGATGGATATTCTATATTTAATGATCCTTTGCAGTGTTTCTTTGGCTGCAGTTTTCCTGGTCGTGTTTATAGTATACGCCAGAAAAGGACAGTTTGAAGATGATGAATCTCCGGCTGTTAGAATTCTCTTTGACTCCGATGAAATAAAGGAAAAAGAAGAAACTGGCAACAAAGAAAGCGATAATGAAAAAGGAGAAAATAATAAAATTGAAGAAAAAAGTGAATAGTTGATATGGAAACACAAAAGTTTAGTTATGACAACAGTATTGTTCGGGCATTCCTTTATGCGACCGTAGGATTCGGGATCATAGGGTTTTTGTTCGGGCTTACAGCGGCATTAATGCTTTTCTATCCTGAACTTCCAGAATTCTTTTTTGGAACAGATGATACAACCATTAACAGTATGGGTGGTAGTATTCAAGGATTAATAAACACACATGGTGCATTTGGATTCGGAAGAATCAGAATGTTGCACACAACCACTGTAATCTTTGCATTCGTAATGAACATCGTTTATGTAGGAGTTTATTACTCTTTACAGCGATTATTAAAAACAAGAATGTACAGTGATACATTGTCTTGGATCCACTTCTGGACTTGGCAGATCATGATTTTGGTGACCTATGTTACATTCTTCATGGGAATTAACACTTCTAAAGAATACGCAGAACACGAATGGCCAATTGATATTCTGATCACATTTTCATGGGTCATTTTCGGAGCAAATATGTTCTTAACTATTGCAAAAAGAAGAGTAAGACACTTATATGTAGCAATCTGGTTCTACATTGGTACTTGGATCGCAGTAGCAATGCTTCATATTTTTAATAACTTGGAAGTTCCACTATCTTTCACAGGCTGGAAATCTTATTCGGCTTATGCAGGGGTAAAAGATGCTATTGTACAATGGTGGTACGGTCACAATGCGGTTGCATTCGTATTAACGACTCCGGTTCTTGGTTTGATGTATTATTTCTTACCAAAAGCTGCAGACAGACCGGTGTTCTCATACAAACTGTCTATTATTCACTTCTGGTCATTAATTTTCGTATATATCTGGGCTGGTCCTCACCACCTTCAGTATACAGCTTTACCAGCTTGGGCTCAAGCAGTGGGAACAGGTTTCTCAATCATGCTTATTGCACCATCTTGGGGAGGAATGCTAAACGGACTTCTTACACTGAGAGGAGCTTGGGATAAAGTAAGAGAAAATCCTATTTTGAAGTTCTTCGTCGTTGCAGTTACTTGTTATGGTATGGCAACATTTGAAGGTCCGCTTTTGGCAACTAAAAACATTAATAAAATTGGTCACTTTACAGACTGGGTAATTGGTCACGTACATTTAGGTGCACTTGGATGGAATGGTTTCATGGCGTTCGGTGTTATTTATTACCTAATCCCAATCTTGTGGAGAACTAAGATATATTCAGTGAAACTTGCTAACTGGCATTTCTGGTTAGGTACATTAGGTATCATTTTCTATGCAGTACCAATGTATATTTCAGGATTCACACAAGGTCTAATGTGGAAACAATTCAACCCGGACGGAACTTTAGTTTGGAAAAACTGGCTGGATACGGTAACTGCAATTATTCCTTACTTTAAAATGAGATTCGTAGGAGGATTATTTTATCTTACCGGAGGATTATTAATGGTTGTAAACCTTATTGCAACGGTAAGAAAAGGATCATTCCAAAAAGATGTTCCGGCAGAAGCACCAGCTTTAGCAAACATCGGAAAAAACAGAAAAGAAGGAGAAGGAACTCACCTTTGGTTGGAAAGAACTCCTGTATTGTTAGGTATTTTATCTTTATTAACAATCTCAATTGGTAGTATGGTGGAAATTATCCCTACTCTATCACTTAAGAAAAGCGTACCTACAATTTCAGCTGTTAAACCATATTCTCCATTAGAATTAGAAGGTAGAGATATCTATATCAGAGAAGGATGTAACGCTTGTCACTCACAGATGGTAAGACCATTCAGAGATGAGATTACGAGATTTAACGGTAAAAACGGACAGTACTCTAAAGCGGGAGAATTTATTTACGACAGACCATTCCTTTGGGGATCAAAAAGAACAGGACCGGATTTACATAGAGAAGGCGGTAAAAACCCAAGTTCTTGGCATTACAAACACATGTATAACCCAAGATCTACATCTGCAGGTTCTATCATGCCTCGTTACCCTTGGTTGATCGCTACAAATCTAGACAGATCTAAGATGGTAGACAAAATGAAGCTAATGAAGAGTGCATTTGATGTACCTTACACAAAAGCTGAAATTGACTCTGCAAATTCTTGGGCAGATAATCAGGCAACAAAAATTGTAAAAGATATCTTCTCTGAAGCAGCCGACTTAAAAACAGCTTATGCTAAGAGACCTAAAGGAGAATTAGAGAAAAAAGAAGTAGTAGCTCTTATCTCTTATTTACAAAGATTAGGAACGGATATCAAGACAACTGAAATAAAAACAGCAAGTAATAACTAAACATTAAAAGGTTCACATCATGATACCTCAGAACTTTAAAGATATATTATCCAATACAGAAAACGCAGGTTTCTACCAAACACTGGCTCTGATTTTCTTTATGCTGTTCTTCGTGGCTTTGGTAATCTATGTTTTTAGCAAGCCTAAAAAATATTACAAGGAAGAAGAAGAAGCACCTCTGCAGGACGATCAGGATGACGATTTTAATTTAAAAAATTAAACTATTTATTATGAAACAAAGAACACCGGTTGTTGTAAACATTTTAATAATAATTGGACTTTTAATAGTTTTTTATTATCTGTTTGTACAAAGTTATGATTTCTTAGGATCACCTTATTTCTGGGGAACTGTAGTGATTGGCGGTATTTTAGCATATATCCACAGTGCAATCGGAGATTTGATTGAGAATAATAAATTCAAAAAATTATCTCCAGAGGAAAAGGCAGCATATTTAGCAGAAAAGAAAGTTCCTTTCCTGAGAAGAATGTATGATGCAGCCTTCAAAAAGCAATCTGCGGCTGAAGAAAAAGACATCCTTATCGACCACGGTTTCGACGGAATCATGGAGTTGGATAACCAATTACCAAAATGGTGGGTAGGTTTATTCTATTTTGGGACTGCTTTTTGTATTGTTTATATATGTGCATTCTCTTTCACAGATTTCGCTCATCCATTAAGCGAATATGAAAAAGAATACAAAGAGCAATTGGCAGCAATTGACAAATATAACAGTGAGCAACCTCCTGTAACAATCGAAACAGCTAAATATTCGGCTGATAATATTGCAGAAGGTAAAGAGCTATTCAAAACCAACTGTGCATCTTGTCACAAAGAAGATGGTAGTGGTGGTATTGGTCCGAACTTAACAGATAATTTCTGGATCAATCAGCCTGAGAAAACATTATTTAAAAATGTTTTCCATATGGACTGGAACGGTTCGCCTAATAACCCTACGATGAGACCATTCGGTAAAAACGGAGAAGTTTCTGGTGCTGAAATTGAAAAAATAGCAGCGTATGTTTACCACATAAACCAAGAACAGCCTCCAGTGACACAGGCTCAGGGTGGAGCAGCTCCTCAGGGAACTGAAGCTCATTGGGAAAAAGAATAATTTAACTTAAAATAAATTAAAACATATGAAAAAACATAATTTGTTATTAGATAAAAAATAGTAACGAATTATGTTTTTCTTTTTTTAAATACTTTACAAAATGTCAGATATAGAAGAAACAGAAGTACGCGGCGGACAGGGACAAGTTCTGGACCCTGAAACTTACAGAGATTCTATCGGGACAATGTATCAATCCGGAAAAAGGAAATGGGTATATCCCAGAAAGCCAAAAGGTAAATACACCAATTATAGAAACCTTGTAAGTTATACTTTACTACTTGTTTATTTTGCTGTACCATTTATTAAAATCAATGGTAATCCGCTTATTTTATTTAATGTAATCGATAGAGAGTTTTTCATTTTCGGACAACCTTTCTACCCTCAGGATTTTTTCATCCTTACACTAGGAGCCATTGTCTCTTTAATATCAATTATCATTTTTACGATTGCGTTCGGAAGAATTTTCTGCGGGTGGATTTGTCCTCAGACAATTTTTATGGAATCTATATTTCGTAAAATAGAATATCTTATTGAAGGCGACCGAAACAAGCAGATGAAGCTTGACAGACAAGAATGGAACAGCGAAAAGATATGGAAAAGAGGTTTGAAATGGACTGTTTACCTTATAATTTCGCTTATCATCACTCACTTCATGTTCATGTATATTGTGGGCTACAAAGAAGTATTCACAATTGTATCTGAAGGACCGTTTACTCATCCTACCAATTTCATTGTTATGATTCTCTTAACAGCAGCATTTTACTTTGTATTTGCGTGGTTCAGAGAGCAGGTTTGTACATTGGTTTGTCCGTACGGAAGATTACAGGGAGTTTTAATTGATAAAGACACGGTAAATGTTTTTTATGATTTTAACAGAGGTGAAAACAGATCAAAATGGAGAAAAGGTGAAGACAGAAAAGTAGCCGGAAAAGGCGATTGTATCGACTGTCACCAATGTGTAGTAGTTTGTCCTACCGGAATTGACATCAGAGACGGGCAACAGCTGGAATGCATAAACTGTACAGCTTGTATTGATGCCTGTGATGAAGTGATGGAAAAAGTTGGTCTTCCCAAAGGACTGATAAGATATGCCACAGAAAACGAAATCGAAAACCAGACTCCGTTTAAGTTTACAGGCAGAATGAAAGGTTTTGCCATCGTTTTGGCACTTCTGACTGTATTTTTAGGGTATCTTCTTACCAGTAGAGCAGAAATGGAAGCCAAATTCATCAAACCTGCCGGAAGTACATTCTTCGTAAGAGACGGAAAAATTACCAATACATACAATTATACTTTCTTAAACAAAACAAACGATAAGAAAATCGTTACGATTAAAGTGATTGAGCCTGTACATGGAGAAATTATTTACAGTGCTTCAAGCAAAATTCCTGTAGAAAGAGATAAAATCACGAAAGGAACAATTAATATCAGTTTCCCGGAAAATGATATGAAGCTTTCTAAACAGAATATCACGATCGGAGTTTATGACATGAAAGGAAAACTGGTCGATTCTTATAAAACATATTTTGAAGGACCATTTAAATTACAATTTTAATTTTTAAAAATGAAAAACTTTAGTTGGGGACACGGTGTTGTAATCGCACTAGCTTCGTTCATTATTTTTATATTATCCATGATGTTTCTTTTCCCGAACGGGCAGAAAAACTCTGAAATGGTAACCGATAATTACTATGAAGAAGAATTAAAATATCAGGATGTAATTGATGCTAAAAAAAGAGCAGACCAATTGCAGGAAAAACCTGTTTACAGCCAGGATAAAAATGGAATTAAGGTAACTTTCCCAAAAGATTATGACAATTCTAATACAACGGTAAAATTTGTTTTAAACAGAACCGAAGACCAGAATTTAGATGTAAAAAAATCGGTACAGCTTAATGCCGACAAATCATTTTTAATTCCCGCACAGGTCTTGAAAATCGGGAATTATACATTAAGATTAAATTGGACGAAAGACAAAACAGACTACAGAATGGATTATGATGTGATATGGAAATAGCACTTATTGTATCGGCGATTGGATTAGGTTTTGCTTCCGGATTTCATTGTATCGGGATGTGTGGACCTATTGCCCTGTCGATGGGATTAACCAAAAAACAGGCTACCAATTATTACCTTCAGAATCTTACCTATCAGTTCGGAAGAATTTTCACCTACTCCCTTTTAGGAGCTGTTTTAGGAATTATTGGTGAAGGTTTTGAAATGGCTGGTTTTCAAAAATATCTGACGATTGCTGTCGGAATTTTATTGATTATCATGGCTCTTTTTTCATTTGGAGGAAAAGATTTTGCTTCCAAAATCCCTTTCTTTTCTAAATTTTTGTATTCCGTAAAATCTAATTTAGGAAGATTGCTTCAAAAAGCAGACTACCGCTCCAGATTTACAACTGGAATATTAAATGGGTTTTTACCATGCGGAATGGTTTATATGGCTTTAACGGCAAGCTTAGCAAGCGGAGGAATATGGCAGGGAGCTTCATATATGGCTTTATTTGGATTGGGAACACTTCCATTCATGTTTGCGGTAGTTTTGGTCGGGAATCTTATGAATCAAGCCTTTAGAGTAAAAGTTTTAAAAGTGATTCCTGTGGTTATGATTATTTTGGGCGGATTATTTATTATCAGAGGTCTTGAGTTGGGAATTCCTTACATTTCTCCACGAGCCGAAGCCATGACGATTTCAAAAGACAGTCAGGGCGACTGTCATTTACCCGGAGATCACAGTACACATGATCATAGCAAGGTTAATTGCCATTAAAGAGATTCAAAATCTATGAGAAAGGTTTTATTTTTACTTTTAATCAGTTTTTTTGCGCTTCAGTCATGTTCAGTGGAATCTGAGGTTATTTTTCATAAAAACAACACTTCAACCACAATGGTTGACATTGATATGAAGGATGCCATTGTTGTTTTGAAATCAAGAATCGCAGACTCTTCCCAGACAAAAAAAACCGGAATTGAAGATCTTGAAAAAATACCGAAAAACTGGACAAGCGTTTACAAATTCAATAAAGAAATAAAAAAACTCAAAATTGAAGGTTCCGATTCCATTAAAATCATGAAAAAAATCTTTCTGAAATCTAATTTCGACAAAGATGAAATGACAGGATTTTCACTGAAAATGGATCATTTTTCAAAAGGTGATTATCAATCAGCAAGACAATTATCAAAAAATTATCAGCTTCCAATCGATCAACAGGCAATGAATTCATGGGATGGAAAAACACTGACAATTGATACTGGTGAACTGACACTCAATGGAATTAAAAATATCCTTACGAATAAAGAATTTACTTCTACGCAAGCTCAAACTTCACTGGAATATGTAAAAATGATGTACAAGAAAATAAGTACAACATTAAGATTTGAGAAGAAAATAAAATCCATTACCGGAAAACACGACTGGATCACCAAAACCGATGATTATTCTTTAAAGATAAATTATGATCTCAGTTATTTATTTAGTAAAGAAAACGATAGAAAACCTCTTTTGAATGCTGATGAAAAAATAATTGTTGTTACGGAATAAAAAACAAACCCACCGAAAATTTCGGCGGGTTTCTATTTAATCTTAATTAATCACATCAAATCTCGCATATTCAGCAATCTTCTTCGGAAGCTTAATTCCTTCTGCTGTCTGATTGTTTTCAAGCAAAGCCGCCATAATTCTTGGTAAAGCCATCGCAGAACCATTCAGCGTATGAACCAGCTGAGATTTTCCGTCTGCTTTGTAACGGCACTTCAATCTGTTCGCCTGGAAAGTTTCAAAATTAGAAACAGAACTTACTTCCAGCCACATTTCCTGAGCCGCGCTCCAAACTTCGAAATCATACGTCATTGCAGAAGCAAAACCTGTATCTCCACCACAAAGTCTTAACACCCTGTAAGGCAATTCAAGATCTGTAAGAATTTCTTTGATATGCTCAACCATTTCTTCCAAAACAGCATAAGAATTTTCAGGCTTTTCAATTCTTACGATTTCTACCTTTTCGAACTGATGAAGACGGTTCAAACCTCTTACGTGAGCTCCGTAACTTCCCGCTTCTCTTCTGTAACATTGAGAGAAAGCCGTATTTTTAATCGGAAGATCTTTCTCTTCCAATAAAACATCACGATACAGATTAGTCACAGGAACTTCCGCTGTAGGAATTAAATATAAATTATCTTCATTAATAAAATACATTTGTCCTTCTTTATCAGGTAATTGCCCTGTTCCGTAGCCGGATGCTTCATTCACAACGTGAGGCGGATTTACTTCCATATATCCTTTCTCAACATTTTTATCTAAGAAATACTGAACCAAAGCTCTCTGCAATCTTGCTCCTTTTCCAAGATAAACCGGAAAACCTGCTCCTGCAATTTTTACTCCCAATTCAAAATCGATAAGATTGTATTTTTTTGCCAGTTCCCAGTGAGGTATTGCTCCTTCACCAAGACCTTCCACGTCGTGAGACTGGTAAATGATCTCATTATCATCTGCAGAAGCTCCGCTTTTCACCAATTCATTCGGAATGTTCGGAAGCTGATATAAAATCTCTAATAAAGCCTTTTCCTTTGCATCTAATTGATTTTTCAATTCCGACGTCGACTCTTTGTATTGTGCTGTTTTAGATTTTGAGGATTCTGCTTCTTCTTTTTTTCCTTCTTTCATTAAAATCCCGATTTCTTTGGAGATTTTGTTGATTTCGGAAAGTTGAGAATCTAATTCAAACTGAATTTTTTTTCTTTCTTCGTCAGTAGCAATAGCCTCGTCTACCAACTCAAGATTCTTGAATTGTCTCTTCTTAAGACCTTCTAAAACGCGCTCTTTGTTGTCGCGCAAAAAATTGACTTGTAACATTTTATTTAGATGTTAGTTATTAGAATGTTGAGCACCAAAATGTCAACAGTTTTGCAAATGTAAAAAATTATTTTACGATAGTAACTACGTTTGAGCTTCCAGGTTGTTTTGTAAATCTCAACGTATCATTATAATATACTTTCGAGACCTCAAAAACCGATGGTGTCATTCTGTACTGAATTTCCAGTTTTTCATTAATTGTATCAAGAACGGTGGCGTTTAATCTCTTTATCATTGATACCGTAATTACCGAATGATAGGTTTTATTGTTTGGATCAAGTGTATCCAGTCCTACTCTTTTTGCTCCTGCAATGTATTCTATAAAAAGTGTAGAATCTGCTGTTGCTTTCAACGAACTGCTTACCGGAGCAAGATCGGCAACACCATTTACATCATTCATTGAATAGGTGAAGTAGGTCATATCCTTCTTTGCATGAAACAGATCCCGTCCCGCACCATTTTTCATATAAATATTTAAGATCTGATCAATTTTCTGCAAATCGTCATCATCGCTTTTGCAGCTCAGAAAAGCGAAAAAAACAACCAGAAATCCAAAAACAATATTCCTCATTTCCAACAAAGATAAAAACTTATTTTTATTTCGTAATCTTATTTTTCTTTAAGACTTTATTTAAAAGTAAATTAATTTCAGTTTTTGAAAGCATGAAATCATGAATATGAAATTCTGTAATCCGATAAAATCTCCAGAATAATAATCCCGACGACAGACAGTATGAAACTGAAGTAATCACACAAGCTCCACGAATTCCCCATTTCGGAATAATGAAAAAAGAAGAAATCACGGTAAAAATAAGCCCGATAATTGCTTTGACATTTAAAATTCTTAGCTTATTAATTCCGGCAAAATAATATCCGATAATATTACTTGTCGCAATTGCTAAAATTCCGGGTGAAAGAAACAAAACAATCTCTTTGGTCTGGCTAAAATCTTTCCCGAAAATCATTGAGTACAATTGAGCAGGAATCAGCAACATTACAATGATAAATAATAAGGTAATTAAAAAACTTATCCTTAAAGAAACTTTTGTTTTTTCAATAGCTTCGTTTGAGTTTGCATTATTAACAACATCAGCATAAAGCACTACAGAAAGGCTTCGACTAACCGTCCAGATCGCTTCTGAAAAGGCAATTCCGACGGAAAAAACTCCCACACTTACAATTCCTTTAAAATATTCCAGGAAATAAAATGATAATCTGTTATTTAAAAACTGAAGAAAGGCACTTAACTGGGTTTTCCATCCATAATCGAATAATTTGATGCCAATTGCTTTAGAAAACGAAATCTTACTAAAATCACAATGCTTAATAACCTGAAAAGCACTCATCAAAAACAAAACTCCAAAACAGCTTATCTGAGCAATAAAATACGCATTAACTGAGGTAATTTTAACAATATAAATGATGACAGCAATAAATACAATGTGTACAATCTGCTGTAAAACCGTGTATAAGTTGAACATTTTAATATTATGCTGTCCCACAAACAGATTTACGTTTGCAGCAAGAAGCGAAGACAGGACAGAAAGTCCTATTAAATAATTTGAGTATTCTAAAGCATGATTAAAACTGAAAATAACAGGAATTAAAACCCCTACTAAAATCGACCACAGATAAGCAAACGGTAAAATTTCTTCCGTTTTAAACTTTGAAGCAAAATAACTCATGCTGCTTCCCACAAAAATATTTGCAAAAAAACTGATGATCGTAAGATCCGCAATCACTATCGAAATCACTCCTTTCCCTTCACTTCCCCACATATTTGTGGAGTAAATGACTAATCCGAAATTTAATATCAAAATTAAAAACCGGGAAACAAAAGTTTTCAGAATAGTGCTCTTCATCATTTTATTGTATTGATTTTGATGAAGTTTACGAATTGTTCTTTAATAACATTCCAGTTGTATTTTTCCTCATATGCTTTTCTTGCATTTTGAGCATGATCTGAATATAATTCCGGGTTTTCGATATATTGTAGAATATTGTTGGCAATCGCATCCGAATTTTCGGGATCTACAAGAAAACCGAATTTTGAAACATCCAAATGTTGTCTCGTTGCTTTCAGATCTGTGTATATTACAGGTTTTCCGGAAGCGGCATAATAAAATATTTTGATCGGCAGACAGTGATGATTTTCGTAATTCATGGTTCTCAAATCGAAACAGATATCTGCATCCGAATAAGCTTCCGTAAAAGTTTCAAAAGAAGTTGATTTTCCGATTTTAATATTTTCAAACTTATATTTTTTAATCAATTCAGAAAAATATTTTTCATCTTTTTCCTTTCTGGAGCCGCCAATTAACAGAATTGAAATTTCCAGTTCAGGTTTCTTTTTTCTTAAACTGTCTATCGCAGCGAAAAAATTTCCGATTCCTTTTTCTTCGGAAAACTGTCCGGTGTAGCAAAGTGTAATTTTATTTGGCTCTAATTTTTTACTATTTTGATGAATATAAACATCATCCGGATAATAAGGTAAAACGACACTTTTTTTCCAGGGAAAAAAGAAAGCCAAAGGAAATTTCTTGGTCTCTTCTCCAAAAATATAATGTGTACTTATCAATCCTGCATATAATTGAATCAAAAAAAACTTAATGGCATGAATAATATTTAATGGAAAAGCATAATTTTCAACCATTCTCATGGAAGGATACCATTCTGTAATGTCATAAATAATGCTGATTTTTTTTTCTTTTTTAAACTTTTTCGCAGCAATCACCGACAATGGTTCCGAGCAAATAATACAATCCGGTTGGTAAGAATCTAAAACTCTTTCGAAAACTTTCGTTTTCTCTTCCGTACTTTTTTCTAAAACCGGGTAAGATTCAACTTCAATTCCATCAACAATTCCCTGAAATTCTGAAGAAAGACTGCAGATTTTAACCTTATTTCCCTTATCATTTAACGCTTTCGCCTGATGATAAAAAATTCTATCATCGTCGTATCGGTGGGCGGTTGTTAAAAAAAGGATTTTAGACATTTTTTAATCAGAAATCTTTTATTGATTGATTTTTTACAAATATACTTTAAAGCAAAAAAGTGGAACAACTCCACTTTTTATTTCATTGATTTAAATATAAATTTTATTTAATTCCGGCTGCCCAGCTTCTTTCGAAAGGCAAAAGGAAATTTCCGATAAACTCCATATAGGTATTTTTTGAAAAGTCAAAAACCTGAATATCCTTAGAAATTTCTCCACTCCTTACTTTTGACTTGAAATCAATAAGTTTTAATGTTTTTACTTCCCCGTTTTCTACAAAACTGGCTTTCATTCTGTCGAAAAGACCTAACTGATATTCTCCATCAATCTCCCTCATAATCTTTCCTAATGCATCAATGCTGCAACCAGAAGCCATTTCTTTTTCTTCGTCTACACAAATGACGATAAACTGATTTTTTTCAATTTTAAAAGATGATGAAAGTGGTTTTCCGTGGGCTGCCCAAGTTGCCAGAAAATCAAAAAGTTTTTCTGTAATTACCTTTGCCTCTTTTGTTTCAAAAGGTCTTGATGCAGGATATATAATAACTCTATAATCGTTGGTTTCTACTATGCTTGATTCTTCAATCTTCATTTCTGATACATTTAAAGTTCAAAATTACGCAATTTTCCTGAGTTTGAAACCATTATACTTTTTGCTCAGAGAATATAAAAACATTATAAAAAGAAGAACAATAAAGCCAATGAAAAATCTGGTATCGGAAGAGGCCGGAAAAAACAAAAATTTAATATAAATATTTAAAAACAAAAAACCTGAATACACCCTTATCCACAGATCCTTTGAAAAGTAAAAAATCAATCCAATGAGAGATAAAGAAACAAGTGTAATTTTCTTAAAATTAATTAATTTGATAAATAAAATTTCAAAATATTCTCTTACTCCGAAATCTGCCGCTTTTGCAGAAATCAAGGGCCTTCTTTCAATGAATGTATCATAGAAAACTTCTTTCCAACCTGGATATTCATAATATTTAACGATGAAAATATATAAAATTAAAAGTATAAAAGCCTGAAATAAATATAGAAAATCAAACTTTTTAACATTAAAAAAATTAAATATTATTGTTGTGGCAAAATATGACAACGCAAAAATAATATAATCCGGACGAATTAATATTAATAATAAAAGGACTGAAAAAATAATCCAGGAATTACATTTTCTTAATAAAGCTGCCGCAAAAATTAGTAAAAATAAAAAAGTCAGCATATCCGGTGAAGGTGTAGTCGACATATGGAAAACCGGCGGTAAAACCAGTACTAAAAAAGTGAATATCGGGGGTAAAAAATAATTTTCGGGAAATATGATTTTAATAATGTAAAAAAGTAGTAATCCTGAAAAAAAACAGGAAATAATACTTATCCATAAAACCGACATCGGTGCAGAAAGACCTGCTTTATAAAGGATTAAAATTAAAAAATTGTATCCAATTTTAAACTTATAATAAGCAATCTGCTCAGTGAAAGCTTGTGTATTTTTATAAAAGAAGTTTTTTGCCTTACCCGGACTTATCTTATCGAGACCAATAATATCTTTGAACTGTAAATCTGGCGCTTCCTTTTTTATGGACTGATAAGTAAAACGATGAACTTTTTGGGGAAAATCCGGATATTCTGAAGAAAATAGACATCCTATATAACCTGGCATATCCCAATCATACACTTTGTTTTTATAGCTTCCAAATGTAAGAAACACCAAAACAAATAATGTAAAAATAAAGGAAATCCCCCATTTTACTTTCATAATAGACTTTATAGATCTTCCGCTTCAGCAAGAAGCTCAACGATATCTTTTACAGCAACTTCTTCATTTTTGTTGAAGTGTTTTACACCGTCTGTCATCATTGTATTACAGAACGGGCAACCTGTTGCAATTACTTTCGGTTCAAAAGATAAAGCTTCTTCAGTTCTTTCGATATTGATGTCTTTTTTACCTTTTTCGGGTTCTTTAAACATCTGAGCTCCTCCTGCTCCACAACAAAGTCCGTTGGTTTTACAACGCTTCATTTCTACAAGCTCAGCATCCAGTTTTTCAAGTAAAACTCTTGGAGCTTCATATTCATCATTTGCTCTTCCTAAATAGCAAGGATCGTGGAAAGTGATCTTTTTACCTCTGAAAGCTCCACCTTCGATCTTCAAACGACCATCTTCCATTAGTTTTCTAAGAAACTGAGTGTGGTGAATAACTTCGAAATTACCTCCTAAGCTAGGATATTCATTTTTAAGGGTATTGAAACAGTGCGGACAAGCCGTAACTATTTTTTTTACTTCGTAAGCGTTCAGAACTTCAATGTTCGTTAAAGCCATCATCTGGAAAACAAATTCGTTTCCTGCACGTTTTGCAGGATCGCCGGTACAGCTTTCTTCCTGTCCTAAAACGGCGAATTCAACGCCTATTTTATTTAAAATTTTGCAAAATGCTTTCGTGATTTTTTTGGCACGGTCGTCAAAACTTCCTGCACATCCCACCCAGAATAAAACTTCAGGTGATTTTCCTTCGGCAGCATATTCTGCCATTGTTTTTATATTGAAATCCATTTTAAATCAATTTATCAATATAGCAATGTAACAGTTTACCAATGGAATGATTGTTACATCGTTACATTATTTACATTGTTACATTAATTAATCATTCGCCCAATTCAGACGATCTGCCTGATTGTATTGCCAAGGAGCAGCATTGTTTTCCACATTCGTCATCATCAGATTCAGTTCCTGTGGTGCAGCAGACTGTTCCATCACAAGGAATCTTCTCATTTCGAAAATAATAGAAAGCGGATCAAGCAAAACCGGACAAGCTTCTGTACATGCATTACACGTCGTACAAGCCCAAAGTTCTTCTTTTGTGATATAATCGTTCAAAAGTTTTTTTCCGTCGTCTTCGAATTTACCATTCTTATCGATATTTCTTCCAACTTCTTCCAGACGATCTCTGGTTTTCATTAAAATTAATCTGGGAGATAATTTTTTTCCTGTAATATTTGCAGGACAAACAGATGTACAACGACCACATTCCGTGCAAGAATAGGCGTTTAGTAACTGAACCTGATTTAAATCAAAAACATCTTCAGCACCGAATTTTGAAGGAACATCTGCTTCACTCCCCTCTGCCGGAGCAGCATAAGGATCTGCATTTGGATCCATCATTAACTTGATTTCTTTAGTTACAGATTCCAGATTATTGAATTTCCCTTTCTTCTCAAGATTTGCATACCAAGTGCTTGGGAAAGCCAAGATAATATGCAAATGCTTAGAATAATAAAGGTAATTCATAAAAAAAAGAATTCCTACAAAGTGAAACCACCAAGCTGCTTTTTCCGTAAAGATCAAAAATCCGTTATCGAAACTGAAAATTTCTAAAATAGGAACAAAAATCATTTCACTGATCGGGAATGATCCAAGATGATGAAAACCTTCAACACCTCTTGTTTGTAGAATCAAGTCTGAAGCATTCATTTTAAAGAAAGCCATCATTAAGGCAAATTCTATGATCAGAATCCAGTTGGCATCTTGTTTCGGCCATCCGAAAAGTTCTTTCATTGTTAATCTTTTAACCCCGTAAAAATTTCTACGGATGAAGAAAGTAACAACTCCGATCACAACTAAAAGTGCTAAAACTTCTAATGTTGCTGTAAAGAAATTGTAAAAAGTATGTCCGAAAATAGTTGATAAAAATCTATGTGTCCCGAAAATTCCATCAACGATTATCTCAACGAGTTCAATATTAATAATGACAAAACCAACATACACGAAAAGGTGCAAAATCCCGGCTACAGGACGTTTACTCATTTTACTCTGTCCCATTGCCACTCTTGCCATGGTTTCCCAACGCTCACCTTTTCTGTCGTTTCGGTTGATTTCCCGTCCTAATCTGATGTTTCTATATATCTTCTGCAGACTTTTTGCAAACAGCCCAAAACCTACAACCAATAAGATCAGAAAAATAACATTATCGATATATTGCATGGCCTATATATTAGTCTTTACTGTTCTTACCAAAAACCGAGAAATTAACATATTTCTTAGGGTTAGCTTTCAAATCTTCAATCAACGAATTCAAATTGTTTGATGCTGCATTAAGATTATTATAAAGCTGGTCGTCTTTCATTATTTTACCTAAACTACCTTCACCTCTGTCAATTCCTGAAACTACGTTGTTCAACTGACCAACAGTAGCATCCAAATTTGCAATGGTTGCATTCAGTTTTTTAGTATCAATACTTTCTGCTAAATTTCCGTATTTATCTAAAGTAACTTTACCTGTCTGCATTGTTACACTTGCATCATCTAAAACTTTCTGAAGTTTCGGATCGTTGTGACCAACTAAAGAATTTACACTTCCTGCAGTTGTTTGTAAAGCAGCAACGGTTTTATTAAGATTAGCCAATAATGCTTTAATTTCCTGTCTGTTTTGTGCATCTACCAATTGATTTGCGTTTGTCATCAACGAGTCTACTCTATGCAAAACGGTTTGTAACTGATCTTTTACAGGACCTACCTGAGAAGACAGACTTCCTAAAGTTCCTAATTTGAAGGCTCCTTTTAAAGTATCTCCATCTTTTGCAGTTTGTCCACCATACATAAGATTAATTCTCATTTCCTTTCCAGACATCAATCCCGGTTCAAAAATCTCTAATGTTGAATTTTTTGAAAACTCAAAATTATTGTCAACCGTTATTTTTACTAAGAAATCGATTTTACCGTCTTTCCCGGTACGAGGAATGATTTTATCAACCTGTCCTACTTTCAAACCATTGATTGAAACAGGAGAAGATTGTGCTAATCCCTCTACATTATCATATTGTGCGTAAAATATATTATCGGTAGTAAAAAGGCTTCTGCCTTTCATAAATTGAAACAACACCACGAAACCAATAATGGCTAAAAGTGCAATCACACCAGCTTTTAATTCTTTACTGAACTTCACTTGCTAAAATTTTTCTAATGAGCAAATATACTACATTTAAATTAATGTTTTTCTTTATTGCTCTGCGTTAAATACAAAAAAAGCGGCAAAAACTTTGCCGCTTTTTATCTCTATGAGAAATATTTTTTATTGTTGAGAACCTAGCTTATTCCAGATCTCGATTCTGTAGTCATCAATATCAGCATTGTCCTGTAAGCTTTTTAACCAAGCCTGTCCGAACATTCCTGCACTTCTTTGAGTAACAGATTCTGTGAATTGTTTAAGATCTCCAGGTTGTTTGTTTACTGTTTCGTTCTTTTTGATTAAAACATAAACTCCTGTTCCGCCTTCAACCGGATTAGAAAGTTTTCCTTTCGCTACACCGAATGCAGCACCCGCAACTTTAGGCTCCATTGAACCTGCAACTGATGGATTCAACAGGTTTACCTGTGCAGTCTGTTTTGTAGTTCCAAATTGCTTAGCAATCTGATCTAAACTGCCTGCTTTACCAATTTTATCAGAAATCTGTTTTGCAGCCAATTTATTTTTCACTACCACTTCGATCTGGTCTCTTACAGATTCAGGATCTGCAGTTCCTTTTTCCTGCTTACCGTTTAAGTAAACTACGATTTTATCTCCTGTTCCGTCTACCGTAAAGAATTCTGTATCTCCTTTCTCTCTTTTCTTATCGAAAGCCCACGCAAGGATTTCACCATCTTTCTCAGTTCCTAAACCTTGAAGCTGACCATCAAATCTTTTCGCTTGTTTTGGATTAGAGAATTGGAAGTTTCCTTTCTTAGCAATATTCACGAAATCGTTGAAAGATTTCCCTTGAACCTGTTGAATGAATCTTCTTGCTTTTTTATCCGTTTCAGCTTCTGTAGCATCAGACGGCTTCACGGCTTTTACTAAATGAGCAACTTTATACCCCATCGTTCCTGCTTTTTTATCTTCAACATTGATGATGTGATAACCGAATTCTGTTTCCGCAAGACCTGTAGAACCTTTAGCATTACTTGCCAAGAAATTAAGATATCCAGGAGCGAACTGACTTTGAGGAGTCGTCCATCCCACACTACCGTTTCTCTCAACTGCATTTGGTTCATCAGAAAGCTTAAGACCGTTTGCAAATGCAGCAGGATTAGCTTTAATCACAGCTAAAAGACTGTCAGCAATCTTTTTTGCCTGTTCTTTAGTTCTTGTAGCAGTAGATCTTTCTGCACCTTTATAGGCAATCAAAATATGTTTAGATAATGTAGAGTCTGAAGCTTTTTTATCCAAAAGTTTAGAAACTACATAGAAGTTTTGTTCTTTGTACGGTCCGAAAGTCTGTCCGATAGCTGCGGTTGCAACTTGTCCCTGAATAGTTTGTGGCAACTGATTTGGTGTCACATACTGAGGATTGAAAGGCATATCAGAATTCGCCATTACAAACATAGAATCGTTCTTTGTATTCTGGAAGTTTTCAGTACCGCCACTTGCATCAGTTCCGGCAGAGAATAATTTTGTAATCTCTTTTTGAGCTGCTGCGTCATCCGCTGCACTTGGAGCAGAAGGAAAATAAACAATACCTAAATTTCTGCTTGCTTCAGCTTTGAACATTACAGGATGCTTATTGATATAATTCGCTAAGTCTTCTGTTGTAACTTTGATATTATTTTTTTGAAGATAAGTTGCATAATCAATTTTCACGAAATCGATATCAGCTAACTGATCTCTTTCTTTCATTAATTCTTCCGCTTCTTTTTTACCTGTAGTGATACCTGTAGAAACATTAGCAAAAACCTGTCTCGCCATCAATCTGTATTCGATTGATTTTCTGGTTTTCAACCACTGGTTGTAACTTTCAGGAGAAGTAGCCTGCATTTCTTCAATCTGTTTCTTAAGTTCCTGAGTTTTGAAGTTACCTTTCTCATCAAAGAACTGCTTCTGCTGAGCAAACATCTGATCATAAGGAAGCTGATTCCAGAAATAATCTTCTGTCATTTCGAAGCCCAGTTTCTCAAACTGCTGCTTAATAAGTTTGGATTGTACCAATAACTGCCAAGCCTGTTCTTCAAGACCAGTCTTTGGCTGACCTTGTTGGTCGGCCTGTTGCTGCAGCACGAAAAGTTGATCATTAAACTCTTCACGGGTAATTTTCTCACCATTTACTTTTCCTAAAACATCAGGATTTTTCCCAAAAACCTTATCAATACTATCGGGGTTTACAAGGAACGCCAAAAGCGCCAATGCAATTACTCCCATCAAAAGCCAAGGTCTACTCCTAATTTGTCCTAAAATTGCCATTATATATATTATAGTTTTTTATCAGTTTGCGAAAATACACATTTTTAAGAAATTACGGAACTCCAAGTGCTTTTTTTAATTTTTAAAATTCAAATTTTACAAAAAAAGGAAATTTTGACCATATTTTTTACTAAAAAACAAATGGCATGGCTCTTGTGCAATTTAAGAGCACATACTATGTTACTCTATTTAAAAGCATACTGTGAAATTTCACGTTAACGAATAAAAACGACAATGACAATTTGTCATTCGATTTACTATGACAGAATTTGAAGATATTAGTTTAGAAGAAATGATAAGCGACGGATTTGATATTGTAGCTGAAGAGATCAACCTTACTGATCTTGCGGAGACAGAAAAAAATTCTGAGCAAAAAATATTCCCTATCCTTCCCGTAAGAAATATGGTAATGTTCCCGAACGTTGTCATTCCTATTACAGCAGGAAGAAAAACATCTATTCAGCTTCTTGAGGAAGCTCAGAAAAACGGAGATTTAATCGGAATTGTAAGCCAGAAGAATTCTGAGCTGGAACAACCGGGCGAAAAAGATTTTTATCAGACAGGAACTTTAGCGAAAATTATTAAGATCATAAAACTTCCTGAAGGTAATATTACTGCAATTACTAAGGGTTTTCACAGGTTTAAAATCAAAAAAATTGTTGAAAATCAACCTTATTTCAAAGCCGAAATTTCAAAATTGAAAGACGGAAAAGCAAAAAACAAGGAAGAATATGAAGCATTACTGGAAAATGTTAAAGATTTAGCTCTAAAAATAATCGAGCTGGATCCCAATATTCCCAATGCTGCGAATTTTGCGATAAAAAATATTAATAATAATGATGATCTGTTAAATTTCATCTGCACAAACGCCAATTTCCCTTCTACCGAAAAGCAAAAACTGCTTGAAGAGAAAAATTTAATGGAAAGAGCGAACAAATGTTATGAAATGATGCACGAAGATTTCAGAAAACTGGAATTGAGAAATCAGATTCATCAGAAAACATCAAAGGATCTTGACAAACAGCAGAAAGAATACTTTCTGAATCAACAGATTAGAACCATTCAGGAAGAATTGGGAGGGGGAACTGAAAGTGATATTGAAGATCTGATTGCAAAAGCAAGAAAGAAAAAATGGAGCAATGAAGTTGAAGAACATTTCCAAAAGGAAATCAACAGATTACAACGTCAAAACCCAAACTCGCCGGATTATAATGTTCAGAGAAATTATCTGGACTTTTTCACTGATTTACCTTGGGAAACCTACACAAAAGATGTTTTTGACATTGCAAAAGCCGAAAAGGTCTTAGATAAGGCTCATTTTGGCTTAGAAGATATCAAGAAAAGAATTTTGGAGCACATGGCTGTTTTAAAACTAAAAAACAACATGAAATCCCCTATTCTACTTTTAGTTGGACCTCCGGGAGTTGGTAAAACATCATTAGGAAAATCAATTGCAGACGCGCTTGGAAGAAAATATGTAAGACTTTCTTTAGGTGGGCTTCACGACGAAAGCGAAATCCGCGGACACAGAAAAACATATATCGGTGCAATGGCGGGAAGAATCTTGCAATCTATCAAGAAATCAGGAACTTCCAATCCTGTTATCGTTTTGGATGAGATGGATAAAATTGCTCAAGGATTACACGGTGATCCAAGCTCTGCACTTCTTGAAGTTCTTGATCCTGAACAAAATAAATCTTTTTATGATAATTTCTTAGAAATGGGTTATGATCTGTCTAAAGTAATGTTCATTGCAACGGCAAACTCATTATCAACGATTCAAAGTCCGCTTTTGGACAGAACTGAAATCATTCAGATTGCAGGCTATACTTTAGAGGAAAAAATTGAAATTGCAAAAAGACATTTAATTAAAAAACAACAGGAAGAAAACGGTTTGGATTCAAAATCATTCAAACTTGGAAATCCTGAACTGAAACATATTATTGAAGCTCACACTTCAGAAAGCGGTGTAAGATCTTTGGAAAAAAGAATTGCAGGAATCGCACGTTGGGTTGCATTGCAGACAGCTTTAGTAAAAGAATATGATCCTAAAATTTCTCTTGAAAAAGTGGATGAGATTTTAGGAGTTCCAAGACCAAAAAGCTTGTCGGAAATCACGGGAGTTCCAGGCGTTGTCATCGGTCTTGCATGGACAAGTGTCGGAGGAGATATCTTATTCATTGAAAGCATTTTAAGCAATGGAAAAGGTTCTTTAACAATGACAGGAAATTTAGGAACTGTGATGAAAGAATCTGCAACAATTGCTTTGGAATATATTAAAGCAAAATATGATGAATTGGGTATTTCTCAGGACGATATCGAAAAGAAAAACATCCACGTTCACGTTCCGGAAGGAGCAACTCCGAAAGACGGTCCTTCTGCGGGAATCGCAATGCTGACTTCGATGGTTTCTTCGTTTAAAAATAAAAAAGTAAAACCTCATCTTGCTATGACAGGTGAAATTACCTTAAGAGGAAAAGTACTTCCTGTAGGCGGAATTAAAGAAAAATTGCTGGCTGCAACAAGAGCCGGAATTCAGGAAGTAATTCTTTGTGTAGCCAACAGAAAAGATGTTGAAGAAATCAAAAAAGATTACCTGAAAAACCTTAAAGTTCACTATGTCAACAGAATGGAAGAAGTAGTTGACATCGCGATCGAAAAATAAATATACATATTAACATTCTCAATAAAAGAAAACACGTCTCATATTTTTGGGACGTGTTTTTGATTTTATAGTAATAATCTGTCGTCTGCCTTATTACAATTAATATTTTAAAATTAAATATTGGAAATTAAAACATAAAAATCAAATCGGGAGACCTTTTCTTAATGGCATACAATTCTCCAGAGCTTATAAAAAGAATTCAAGTTAATTAACGAAATAAACCCTTCAATTCGGAGGGTTTTTCTTATTTTTATGCTGAAGATTTTGAAATTATGAATTTACTTCGACTTCCTTTTTTGGTCAAACTTACACTTGTTGTCATTTCCATTATTGGTCTTGGCTATCTTTTGGCGTTGGGAGAAAGCATTTTAGCACCTTTCTTTCTGGCATTTTTGATGGCAATGCTTTTTTTGCCGATTGCCACTTTTATGGAAAAAAGACTGAGATTTACAAGATCGTTGTCTACGATTGCTTCGGTTTTGATTATGCTCATTATTTTAACAGGATTAATTTATTTCTTCGGGTCACAATTATCCGATTTCAGTAAAGATATTCCGCATTTAAGAGGACAGTTTACAGCAGTTTTTGCAGATCTTCAGCATTGGGTTTCAAAAACCTTTCATGTAAAAATTGATGAGCAGTTTACTTATCTCGATCAGGGGTTGGATAAGCTTCTCTCTTCGACAGGCGTTATTTTGGGTTTCACCTTTGGCGTTTTCTCGACGGGACTTGGTTTTATTGTTTTCTTTATTTTATTTTTCATTTTTATTCTAAATTACAGAAGGATTTTGAATAATTTTATCGTAACAGTTTTTAATGAAAAACATAAAGCAAGCGTACAGGAAATTGTAAATGAAGTGAGAATTATGACCAAAAAATACATTTTCGGACTTTGTCTGCAAGTGATTATTGTTTCTATTCTTACATCAACAGTTTTAACTATTTTAGGCGTAAAATATGCTATTCTTTTGGGGATCTTAACGGGTTTATTAAATGTAATTCCTTATTTGGGAATATGTATTTCACTTTTAATTTCATGTTTTATTGCTTTTGCAACCACTACTCCGTCAACCTGTATTTATGTAGCTATCGGTTATATTGGTATTCACATTGTTGACGGAAATATTGTTTTACCATTTGTAGTCGGTTCAAAGGTAAAAATCAATGCATTATTTTCTTTTCTTGGAATTATCATTGGAGAACATCTTTGGGGAATTGCAGGAATGTTTCTGTGTATTCCGGCAATCGCAATTATTAAAATTATTTTTGAAAGAGTGGATGGTTTAAAACCTTGGGGAAAATTATTAGGCGAAGAAGAAAGACCACACAAAAAGAAAAAAAGCTACAAGATCTCGAAGAATATTACCTTAAAGGAAATGGACTGATTATAAGTAATTGGTAATAAGTAATTAAACCTGATTAATTTATATAAAGAAAGCCTTCAAATTGAAGGCTTTTTATTTTTTATGCCGCACAAAGTGGCTGCAATCCGTTCGGACAGGTTTCCGTACAATAAATGTATGTTCCACTGTCGGGACAATATCCGATTGGATCTCCTGGAGGATCAGTCGGTCCGCCTCCACCTCCTAAACAAGGATCTCCTGGTGGAATTTTACATGGACAGCCAATTGGTCCGATATCACATTTTCCGGGACCTCCGCCACCTTGAATTTCTTTTAAATCTCTACGATTTAATTTTTTAAGATTTTTCAACATACTATTTCGTTTTAATTTGTCTTGTGAAACAAATATATAAAATCAAAAGATATAACCGCAAAATATTTCCCTTAAAAGAGAATATAAATATTTTTTAATCTCTTTTAATCAACCGATTATAATTTTATTTAATTTTAATAAAAAATCATATCATGAAAATCGTAAAATTTATTCTGTCCCTTCTTTTCGGACTTATGTTTATCAATGCCGGATTAAACAAATTCTTTAATTATATGCCAATGGAAAAACCTACTCCGGAGCAAATGAAACTTTTTGCAGCATTCGGAGAAATTCATTGGTTGATGCCATTAGTAGGAATTGTAGAAGTCATTGGCGGATTATTATTTATTTTCCCTAAAACAAGAGCTTTAGGAGCTATTGTCATTTTACCGGTTATGGTAGGAATTGTTGTTCACGTTTTCACGATGGATAAATCCACCATGGGAATGTCAATTGCAGGAGTTCTATTCCTGATCAATCTTTGGATGATTATTGACAATAAAGAAAAATATAAAGCTTTAGTAAGCTAAGCTGTTAATGATTGATGGTCAATTGTGAATTCACTTTCATGAAAATACACAATTGACCATTCAAATTAATTTTATACGAATGCACTGAATCCCGTAATTGATCTGCCGACAATCAGTGAGTTGATTTCTTTCGTTCCTTCGTAAGAATAAATTGCTTCCGAATCGGCTACGAACCTTGCTACATCATATTCAAGAAGAATCCCATTTCCACCCATTACTTCACGTGCCCTGGAAACAATATCTCTTGTTCTTAATGTACAGAAAACTTTGGCTAAAGAAGCGTGTTCGTCTTTTAAAATACCCTCATCCTGCATTTCGGAAAGCCTGAAGACCATCGTTTGCATTGCAGTAAGATTCGACAGCATTTCAACCAAATGTCCCTGAATCATCTGAAAAGAAGCAATTGGTTTACCAAATTGTTCTCTTTTTCTGGTATAATCTAAAGCACTTTCATAAGCTCCTCTTGCGCAGCCTGTTGCCATCCATGCAACTCCTGCTCTGGTCATTCTCAGTACTTTTGCCGTGTCTTTGAATGAATTGGCATTTTGCAATCTGTTTTCTTCTGTTACTAAGCAATCCTTCAATGTAATCAATCCGTTCTGAACAATTCTCAACGCCATTTTTCCTTTAATTTTCTCAACAGAATACCCAGGATTATCTTTTTCAACAATAAAACCTTTTACTTCTCCATCATCTAAGTCTCTTGCCCAGATAATAATTAAATCTGCAAATGTTGCGTTTCCAATCCATTTTTTTTGTCCGTTCAAAATCCAGCCTTCCGGAGTTTTTTTACAGGTTACGGTTAAACCTCCTGCAGCTCCGGAGCCAACTTCAGGTTCTGTTAACCCAAATGCTCCTATTTTTTCAAATTTCTGCATTTGAGGAAGCCATTTTTGCTTTTGCTCTTCCGAACCGCAGATATAAATAGAACCCATCGACAAACCCGATTGTACTCCAAAGAAAGTCGCGATCGAAGCATCAATTCTTGCCATTTCCATCGCAATAACTCCTTCCATTAAAAAAGGCATTCCGGGACATCCGTAACCTTCATAAGTAACACCACAAATATCCAATTTCTGGAATTTTGGAATTAATTCAAACGGAAATTCATCTCTCAGCCAATAATGATTCACCAAAGGTTTTACTTCTTTTTCCATAAAAGCTCTCACTTTAAGCTGAATTTCTCTTTGTTCGGGAGATAAAGTGTGATAAATATCGTAGAAATCACCGTCGATTGGAGGAAGCTCTTTCTTTTTCTTGTTGGGATCTAGCATTTTCATTAAACCTCCGAGCTGTTTATCATCGAGTTTTGAAAAGTTTTGCATCAGTTTCGGCAGGTCAACTTTTTGAGAAATAGCACTTAGCTGATCAAAATCTATTGATCTGAATAAATCTATTGCGTTTCTGATTTTGGAAAAAGTATTTGACATAGTAATTGTTTGTGTATTGATTTGTAAAAGTTAAGCAAAAATTAATCCGAAAACAAGTCTCTTTCATCTAATTTATTTTACAAAATGCTGATCTTAAAATAGTTAAAACAGAATTTTTCTTTACAAAATTTTTACTCGTGATTTTCAAACGTTACAAAAAATTCTGCTGGAACTTTGGGATAAGCAAAACATTAAAAATAAATATCATGAAAACAACTTACATCAAATTATCAATCGCTACAGCACTTTTATTAGGAATTTACTCATGCAAAAAAGGAGAAGCTTCTGCGACAGAACTTGAAGCATATGCAACTGCAGATTCAGCCGCGATTGTGACATCAGACAGTATTTCTTCCGTTGCAACCATGAAAGTAAAGGACAAACAATTTATCAAAACAGCAGATGTAAATATGGAAGTGAAAGATGTTTATGAAGCGACAATTTCTATTGAAAAATCAGCTCAGGAATTGGGCGGATTTGTAACACATAGTAATTTGAAAAGTAATGTTGTTTCAGAAGATACTTACAATACTTCAAACGAAGAAGCTATGTTGGTGAAAAAATATCAGTCGGAAAATATGATGCAATTAAGAGTTCCGACAGAAAAACTGGGAGAATTATTGACCTTAATTAACAGTAAAAAATTATTCCTGAACTCAAGATCAATTAACGCTGAAGATGTGACTTCAAGTATCAAATATGCTGAACTGGAAGGAAAAAGAATTAAAAAAACAGGCGAAAATATTGACAAACTGAAAACCAACAAAGACAAAGTCAATATGAGTAACGATAATATGTCGGAAAACAATCAACAGCAATTGGCAAATATGGATGTTACGGATAATTTGAAATACAGTACAGTTGATATTTATATCAAAGAACCGAAACTCCGCATCGCCGAAATCGCTATTACCAATACAAAAAGTATTGACGATAAATACAAATTCAATTTCATTTACAGTGCAAAATCCGCTTTTGTAGAAGGATATTATTTAATCCAGAGAATTGTGGTGGGATTAATTATGATTTGGCCAATTTTATTGATCGGAGCTGCGATTGTTTATTTTTTAAGAAAAAGAAAACCAAGTAAAAAATCAGAACAGAATATCTCAGAAATATAAGCTTTCCTAACCTTTGGTTATCAATATATATTTTAAATTTTACAAGAAAACCTCCAGAATTCTGGAGGTTTTTATGATTAGAATTTTCTTTTCAGAATTTCAGGCTTTGTTTTATATAAATGAAGAATCAACTCTCCGAAAAGCGTATTTGCCCAAGCAAACCACGATCTTGTAAAATCTTTCGGATTATCAACATCAAAGGACTCGTGGATAAATCCGGTTCCGGCGTGAGTTGCTTTTAATATTTTTAAACAATAGATAATTTCTTCATCATTATCGGTAGTCAAAGCCTGCATAATCAAACCTAAAGGCCAAATTTTATGTTCTCCGATGTGCGGTCCGCCAATTCCTTTGGCAAATTTCCCTTCACTGAACCACGGATTTGCTTTGCTTAAAGAAAATTTTCGGGTGTTTTTATAAATTTCATCTTCTTTTGAAGCATATCCCAAATAAGGAATTGACAGCAAATTCGGAACATTTGCATCATCCATAAACAAAGCATTTCCGAAACCGTCGATTTCTAAAGCATAGATTTTTCCGGCTTCAGAATGATTTAGAATCGCATGCTTTTGAATTGCTTCATCAATTTCTTCAGCTAAATTTTTAAATTGAACAGAAGAATTTTCATCTTTTAAAATCTTAGAAAAAATTTCGGCAATTTGTCTCAAAGAAACCACCGCAAACATATTGGAAGAAACCAAAAACGGATAAAAAGTGGCATCATCAGAAGGTCGGAACATCGAATGAATTAAACCATTTTTTTTCGTTGGATTTCCATAACCGCCACCAAATTGAGTGTCTAAAGGATTTCCATTTGATCTTTGAAATTTATACGGTCCTTTGGAATCTTTTCTTTGCTGCTCTTTGAAAGTCTGCAAAATTAATAACATTGCTTTTTTCCAATCGGTATCGAAAACTGAAGAATCTCCCGTCGTTTTCCAATAATTGTAAGACAAACGCATCACATAACACAAAGAATCTATTTCCCATTTCCGTTCATGAATTCCGGGTTTCATTTGCGTAGAATCGTCTTTCCATTCACTTATTTTGCTTACATCATCAAAAAAAGCATTGGCATAAGGATCCAGAAGAACACATTCAACTTGTTTATTAATCACTCCTTTCAACAGATTTTTCAATTTTTCATCTTCATTAGCAAGGCTTAAATACGGATAAACCTGTGCCGAAGAATCACGAAGCCACATCGCGTCGATATCTCCTGTGATTACATATGTATAAGGTTTATTATTCTTTTGATAAAATTTTACTGTTGTATCCAGAGTATTGGGGAAACAATTTTCAAACATCCACACCAACTCTTCATCAGCAATAGATTTTTTAATCGTTTTAATCATTTTTTCAACGACTTCCGAAGTAAATTTTCTTTGAGCTAAATTGGGTCTTTTTGAAATGAAATCATCTGTATATAAAAATTTTGCAGAGGTTGGTAAAACAAAAAATCCAAGTCCCAAAGATGACTTTTTAATGAAATTTCTTCTGTTAAGCATGATTTTAATGAAAAATATTTAAGCATAAAAGTAATAATTTTAAAGATTAAAAAATTCATTTATAATAAACTTAGAATTGATTTTTAATTATCAATTAACATCATTGAAGTAAAATTCCGTAAATTTGCAAATCAATAATTTTGCATGAGGATTTGGCATTCAACAATCCTAGATCCGAAGCCTTAAAACCTTAATTTCTAAATATATGCTATCAAAAATAAATCCTACTCAAACAAACAGCTGGAAAGCGCTTGACGAACAATTTGCAAATAATGATTTCGATTTAAGAAGCCTTTTTGCATATAATCCGAATCGTTTTAATGAATTTTCTATTAAAAGATCTAACTTTTTGTTTGATTATTCTAAAAACCTAATTGATTCTAAAACTAAAAACCTTTTATTGAATCTTGCAGAAGAATGTCAATTGAAAGATGCAATTTCTAAAATGTTTTCGGGAGATAAGATCAATGAAACTGAAGGAAGAGCAGTTTTACATACAGCTTTGAGAGATTTTTCCGACAAGGAAATTTTGGTAGACGGAGAAAATATCAAACCTCAGATCAGAAGAGTTCTTAATCACATGAAATCATTCTCTGAAAGCATCATTTCAGGAGATCATAAAGGATTCAGCGGAAAAGAAATTACCGACGTTGTCAATATCGGAATCGGTGGTTCTGATTTGGGACCTGTGATGGTGGTTTCGGCTTTGAAACATTTTAAGACAAGGTTAAACGTTCATTTTGTTTCCAATGTGGACGGAAATCATATCGCAGAAGTTGTTAAAAATTTAAACCCTGAGACAACTTTATTTATCATTGCTTCTAAAACGTTTACGACGCAGGAAACGATGACCAATGCCAATTCAGCAAAAGATTGGTTCTTAAAAGCAGGAAAACAAGAAGATGTAGCCAAACACTTTGTTGCTTTATCAACTAACGTTCAAGCAGTTAAAGAATTCGGAATTGCAGAAGAAAACATCTTCGAATTCTGGGATTGGGTTGGCGGAAGATATTCACTTTGGAGCGCAATCGGCTTAAGTATCGTTCTTTCGGTCGGATATGAAAATTTCGAGCAATTATTAAGAGGAGCTTACGATACGGATCAACATTTCCAGACGGCAGAATTCTCTGAAAATATTCCTGTTTTAATGGGATTAATAGGAATTTGGTATCGTAATTTTTATGCAGCCACAACAGTTGCAATTCTTCCTTATTCTCAATATTTAGACAGATTTCCTGCCTATTTCCAACAAGGAGATATGGAAAGTAACGGAAAATGTGTTGACAGAAACGGTGAATTTGTAGAATATGAAACAGGACCAATCATTTGGGGAGAACCGGGAACAAATGGACAACATGCTTTCTATCAATTGATTCACCAAGGAACAGAATTGATCCCTGCGGATTTTATTGCCTATGCAAAAAGTCCGAACAAAGTTTCTGATCACCAAGATAAATTACTGGCTAACTTTTTTGCTCAGACCGAAGCACTTGCCTTTGGAAAAACGGAAGAAGAAGTTGAGGAAGAATTAAAAAATTCAGGAAAATCTGATGAGGAAATTGATTTCTTATTAAACTACAAGGTCTTCCATGGAAACACTCCAACTAACTCGATATTATTCAATGAATTAACTCCTTTTTCATTAGGACAATTAATTGCTTTGTATGAACATAAAATTTTCGTTCAGGGAGTAATCTGGAATATTTTCAGTTTCGACCAATTCGGAGTAGAATTAGGAAAAGTATTGGCAAATAAAATCTTACCGGAATTAGAAAATAATGAGACAGTTAATTCTCATGACAGCTCTACAAATGGGTTGATTAATTATTATAAAGGAAATAAATAAGAAAGTAAATATCTAATAAAAGTAAAAATGGCAGAAATTCTTGACGGATTAAAAGTATCCAAAGAAATAAAACAGGAAATCAAGGCTGAAGTTGATAAGATCATCGCAAGCAAAAGAAGAGCACCACATTTGGTGGCAATTCTTGTTGGAAACAACGGAGCAAGCAAGGCTTATGTAAATGCAAAAGTGAAAGACTGCGAAGAAGTAGGATTTCAATCCAGCTTAGTGAAATTTCCAAGCACGGTTTCCGAATCTGAATTATTGGAAAAAATCGAGGAACTTAATAAGGATAAATCTGTAGACGGATTTATCGTTCAGTTGCCTTTGCCCGATCAGGTTGATCAGGAAAAAATCATCAACGCAATCGATCCAAGAAAAGATGTTGACGGTTTCCACCCTACAAATTTCGGAAAAATGGCTTTGGAAATGGATACTTTCTTGCCTGCAACTCCATTCGGGATTTTAACTTTATTAGAAAGATACAATATAGAGACAAAAGGTAAAGATTGTGTCATCATCGGAAGAAGTAAAATCGTAGGAAGACCAATGAGTATCTTAATGGGAAGAAAAGATTTCCCAGGAAATTCAACGGTTACTTTGACGCATTCATACACAAAAGATATCGAAGAATATACTAAAAAAGCAGACATCGTAATTACAGCTTTAGGAGACCCTCACTTCTTAAAAGGTGAAATGATCAAAGACGGAGCGGTGATTGTGGACGTAGGAATTACAAGAGTAGACGACGATTCTCCAAAAGGATATTATTTGGCAGGTGATGTAGATTTTGACAGCTGTGCTGCAAAAGCAAGCTGGATCACTCCGGTTCCGGGAGGTGTCGGTCCTATGACAAGAGCGATGTTGATGAAAAACACCATCATTGCTTACAAAACCTCAGTCTATAACGACTAATTTTAAAATGAATAAAGAAGAAGATATTTTATTAAAAGAAGGTAAAATGCTCCCTGTAATGGAGCATTTTTACACTCTTCAGGGAGAAGGAGCACACACCGGAAAAGCAGCCTATTTCATCAGATTGGGCGGTTGCGACGTCGGGTGTCACTGGTGTGATGTAAAGGAAAGCTGGGATCCGGCTTTACATCCATTAATGAATGCAGAAGAAATTGCAGGAATTGCGGCAAGTCATTGTAAAACAATTGTTTTAACAGGCGGTGAACCGCTAATGTGGAATCTTGATATTTTAACATCCAAATTAAAAAAATTGGGATGCACCATTCATATTGAAACTTCAGGAGCTTACCCGATGAGCGGACAAATCGACTGGATCACCCTTTCACCAAAGAAAACTGGGCTTCCAAAAGAGGAAATTTATGAAAAGGCAAGCGAGCTTAAAGTAATTGTTTTCAATAATAACGACCTTAAATTTGCACAGGAACAGGCAGCGAAAGTTTCGGAAAACTGTACTCTATATCTTCAGAGTGAATGGAGCAAACGAGATGAAATGTACCCGAAAATTACAGACTTCATTTTGGAACACCCGGAATGGAGAGCATCAGTTCAGACCCATAAATATCTGAATATACCGTAAAAAATATGTAACTTCGCTCCTCGTATCCCTAGAAAACCGATAGATGCAGAGAATTCGATACTCTAGATACCTGAAATCGATCATTATTTTGCTTGACCTTTTGGTTATTGCATCTATTTTTATATTCTTTTTCGTAAGCAGAAATCAGGATTTAAAATATAATCAGGAAACCTGGTACCAGAATGTTTTTTCTTTGGTATTATTATTTTTGTTTTGGATGCTTCTGAGCGGCAGAACAAAGATCTACAATATCCCGAGAAATTTGACGTACACCTTGTTTCTGGAGCGGCTTCTCGTACACTTTCTGTTATTTATTCTTGGCGTTTTACTGATTGGAAAAGTCAGTTATAATGTATTTTTCAATTCGGATATTTACTGGCTTTCGTTTTATCTGTTTTTCTTTATTTTCTTAGCAAAATCATTAATATTCTTTGGAATTAAATATTTCCGTAGTTTGGGTATTAACCACAGAAATATTATGTTCTTAAATGAAAACAGTTCCACGGAAGTTTTAAAGAATATTTTAAAGGACAGAAGAGATTACGGTTACAAAATTTTCGACTACACCAATCCTGAAATAAAAGCAGAAGAATTAATCGAATTCTGGAAAACAAACGGAATTCATACCTTATTTATTCCGACAGAAAATTCTTACAATGAAAGAACAGAAAAAGAGCTTTTTAGATTAGCAGAGGCCAATAAAGTTCATATTTCGTTGATTCCCAGTATTACACAAAGTGATTTTTTCCTTTACGATATGGGATATATTCAGACGCAACCCGTTCTTAATCAGGCAAGATATCCTTTAGATTATTATTCTAATTTTTTATTAAAAAGAACTTTCGATATTGTTTTTTCAGCTATAATTTTGGTTACGATTTGTTCATGGCTATTCCCGATTATTATAATTTTAATTAAATCTTCATCAAAAGGGCCTGCTTTTTTCATACAGAAAAGATATGGTTTTCATGAAGAGGTTTTTGAATGTATTAAATTCAGAACAATGGTCGTGAATGAAGAGTCTTCGACAAAAACGACAGCAGAAAATGACGCAAGAATAACAAAAATAGGTAAATTTTTAAGAAAAACAAGTCTCGACGAAATGCCACAATTTTTGAATGTCTTGAAGGGACAAATGTCAATCGTAGGCCCAAGACCGCATATGTTGGCTGTCGATAACTATTATAAGCCGAAAATAGGACGATATAGCTTGAGAAGCATGGTAAGTCCGGGAATTACGGGTCTTGCACAAGTAAACGGGCTTCGTGGTGATGCCGGAGACGTAGAAGTTGAAATGAATAAGCGAGTTTTGGCAGATGCTTTCTACGTGAGAAACTGGAGTTTTGTGCTTGATCTTGTCATTATTTTAAAAACCATTTTATTGGTTGTAGGTGGAGATAAGAACGCAAAATAAAGATTTTGGTCTACATTATGATATATAATTTTAATAGCAAAACGGAGGCTTAGCCTTCATCTCAACTTTAATTTAATTCAATAAAAAAAGTCTAATTTAGCAGAATGTTAAAAAAGTTTTTTACAGCAGTAGGAGAATACATTATCCTTATTGGTAAATCCATGCAGAAACCTCAGAAAATGAGAGTGTTCTGGAAGCTGTTCATGAGAGAAATCAACGATTTGGGAGTCAACTCTTTTGGGTTGGTGATCTTTACATCTATATTTGTTGGGGCTGTTGTTGCCATTCAAATGTTTAATAATTTTGATGCTTCAGATTTCCCTATACCTACTTCATTTGTAGGATATGCAACAAAGGCAGTTTTGGTATTGGAATTTGCACCTACCATTATCAGTCTGATCTTAGCCGGAAAAGTAGGTTCATATATTGCATCAAGTATCGGAACGATGAGAGTTTCTGAACAGATTGATGCGTTGGATATTATGGGCGTAAACTCACCTAACTTTCTGATCTTACCAAAGATACTTGCTTGTATGATTTTTAATCCTTTATTAATTGCCATAAGTATTGTTTTCGGTATTGGCGGAGGATATATTGCAGGAATTTTAACAGGAAACTGGACAACAAACGACTATATCACCGGTATTCAAATGTATATGCCTAATCTTTTCATTTATTATGCATTTACTAAAACTATTGTTTTCGCATTCGTCATTGCAACCGTACCTTCATATTTCGGATATAATGTAAAAGGAGGTTCATTGGAAGTAGGTAGAGCGAGTACACAGGCGGTAGTATGGACGATGGTATTCATTATCCTTTCAGAATTGCTATTAACCCAATTAATATTAAGCTAATGATTGAGGTAAAAGATCTTAAGAAAAGTTTTGATGAAGTTGAAGTACTTAAAGGGATTTCAACAACTTTTGAAAAAGGAAAAGTAAATCTCATCATTGGGCAAAGTGGTTCCGGAAAAACCGTTTTCCTTAAAAGTTTACTGAATGTTTATCAGCCTTCATCGGGAGAAATTCTTTTTGATGGCAGAGATATCAACGTCATGAACAGAGAAGAAAAACAGCACTTACGATCCGAGATCGGAACATTGTTTCAGGGAAGTGCACTGTTTGACTCTTTAACTGTTGAAGAAAACATTATGTTTCCTTTGGACATGTTCACCAACTTAACTTTCAGAGAGAAAAAAAGAAGAGTTTTTGAAGTAATCGGAAGAGTACATTTAGATAAAGCCAACAGAAAATTCCCATCAGAAATTTCCGGAGGTATGCAAAAACGTGTGGCGATTGCAAGAGCGATTGTAAATCACCCGAAATATCTTTTCTGTGACGAACCCAACTCAGGATTAGATCCTTATACATCGAATATTATTGATGATCTTTTGCTGGAAATTACAAAAGAATATAACACCACCACCATCATCAATACACATGATATGAACTCCGTAATGACGATTGGCGAGAAAATTGTTTATCTGAGATTAGGAATTAAAGAATGGGAAGGAAACAAGGATATTCTGATCACGGCAGGCAATAAAAATCTGATCGATTTCGTTTATTCTTCGGAACTCTTTAAAGAATTAAGAGAATATTTACTTGAGAATAATAAAACTATTGAGAATACAATCACAAAAATTGACGATAATGAAAAAGGTATTTAGTATAGCATTAATAGGTTTTTCTATGTTTGCTTCTGCACAAATTTCTTTGGCAGGGAAAGCAAATTTAATTTTCCCGACAGGATCGCCTTCTTGGCAGAATATTAAAGGGACAGTAAACCAAGCCATTGAAGGAGAAGGAAAAAATAATGTTGGTTTCAACGTTGGTCTTTCCTTAAAAGCAAATCTTCCTGCCTCATTTTTCTTAATGCCGGAATTGTACTACACTTCTTTCAAAAGTGATTTTACAGATCCAACTTCTAATACAACTTTTGATATTAAAAACAATCGTATTGATCTACCGGTTCTTGTTGGTCATAAAGTTTTAGGAGATTTTTTAGGCGTTTTTGTGGGTCCGGTTGCGAGCTATAATTTAAGTAAAGAAGATTCTTTCAACGATTTTAAAGAAAATGCAAGAGATAACTTCACGGTTGGCTATCAATTTGGAGCTCAGCTTGAAATCAAAAAATTACTTTTGAATGCGAGATATGAAGGAGCTTTCAGTAAGGACTCGAGAAACTTCATTAATAAAGTTTCCGGAGAAGAAATAAGATACGACAACAGACCCAATTTATTTATGGTAGGAGTCGGCTACAAATTCTAAATTCAACGAAAATAACAATTATAAAAAATCCTCAAGTCTTAGATTTGAGGATTTTGATTTTCATGATTTCGAAGTTCGGCTTCACGTCTTGCAATTTCGGCAGCCTGTTTTTCCAGATCTTCTTTATCTTTTTGCAATTGTTTGAATTCTTTTCTTTTTTGTTCTTCTTTTATGGCACTCCCTTTACTTACATATCCTACCATTCCACCGATAATCAAACCGATTCCGATTCCTCCCAATATTCCCATGATATGAGGCATTCCCAAATCATTAATTGTAAAATTGGATGATGTTAAATAGAATAAAAGCACCGATAATGCTAAAAGTACAAGTCCGATAATGGTTAAATTTTTCATAGTGTTGTGTTTAAGTGATTAAATAAAAAGCCTTATCAAATTTAGTGAAAATATAATAAGGCTTTTACTCAGGATTAAAATTCTATATAGTTTTATACTTTTCCACCTGCAGCTTTGTAATATTCAAGAGCTTTAGGTAGGTTTTTATTGATGTCTGAAATCCTTGTTTCAGGATTCGGGTGGGTTGATAAGAATTCCGGTTGTCTTGCTCCTGTAGCAGCAGATTCCATCCTATTCCAGAAAGGAATTGCCTCTCTTGGATCGTATCCCGCCATTCCCATTAAATATAATCCCATTTGATCTGCCTCAGATTCCTGATTTCTTCCGTATTTCAGCAATGCAACCTGAGAACCGATAGGATAAACTTTTTCAAAAACACTAGCCCATTGACCGTTGGAAATTGTTCCTCCCAAAATCTGTCCTCCATACTGAGCAACCATTGCCTGAGAAATTCTTTCGTTTCCGTGTCCCGCCAATGCGTGAGAAACTTCATGTCCTAGAACTACGGCAAGTCCGTTATCATTTTTCGTAACCGGTAAAATTCCTGTATAAACAGCAACTTTTCCGCCCGGCATACACCAAGCATTCAGCTCGTTGCTTTGGATAAGATTAAACTCCCAATTATAATTTGCAAGATCCGCAGAACGTCCGATCTGCTGATAATATCTTTCAGCGGCAGATTTTATTCTGGAACCTACATTTACCACCCTTTTAGCATCTGCAGTTCCTGCAATTACTTTAGATTTGCCCAATGTTGTTTTGTATTCCTGAGCAGACATGGTCATGATTTCTGAGTTATTTGCCAGTTGCAAAGAAGATCTTCCCGTAATCGGGTTTGTAGTACAAGCTACCACTGACAGAGCAATGGCTCCAATTTCAAAAAAGTGTTTTATTTTCATAGTTTCGAGTGTATTAATTCAACCTTTACAATTTTTATTCCAAAACAAAATCTAAGCAATATATTTGCATACATTTTGCTATTTAAATTTAACAATTATTTTACTATCATGAAAAAGTATATTTCAATCATATTCACATTTGCATTTTTATTGATTTTCCACAGCGGATTTTCTCAAAGTAAAGTTGATCCCCAAAATTTGACTGAGCTTGTAAATTCAGAAGATTTTTCATTTCGTGCAGAAAGAGCAACGCCTACAAATTACGATGTTATTAATATAATGAATTCGATGCCGAATTCTACCTCAACCAGAATTTTGGATCTTTCGGGAAGCAATTACAGCATTGATTTAAGAAAAGACAAACTTGAGGTTACTTTACCTTATTTCGGAAGAGTTTTTAACCCGACTTACGGAAATACCAGCCAAAACAGTTACAGATTTACTTCAAAAGATTTTACAGTAACCAAATCTCAAGGTAAAAAAGGAAAATGGATCGTAAAAATTAAAGTAAACGACCAAAGCACTGTTGATGAAATCATTATTGAAGTTTTCAAAAACGGAAAAGCTTACACATCGATAAGAAGCAACGACAGACAACCGATTTCTTACGACGGATTCATTTCAAAAAATGAAGTGGAAAAAGAAAAGCTTTAGTCTTTATTAAGAAATTTTTCAACAAATAATTTTGCTTCGGTACTTGGATTTGAAACCATTGTCGAAGCATTTTTTTTGTGCTGAACATACGCTTCTTCCACGGAATTATCCCTTTTCATCATCGATAAAATATATTCCTGAACCCAATATTCAAAGCGCTTTTCTGCCTGCTGCGTTCTTACTTGTTCGAATCTGTTGGTTTTCTTTTTAAGATTTATAAAATCATTAATTTTTTCAAAAACATCACTCAGACCTTCATTATGTAAAGCAGAACCCAATAAAACCGGAATTTTCCAATTCTTTTCTTTTGGCGGAATAAAATCTAAAGCACGTTTTAATTCTAATCTTGTATTTTTTGCTTTTTGAAGGTTATCTTTTTCTACTTTATTAATGAAAACCACATCCACCATTTCCATAATTCCGCGTTTGATTCCCTGAAGCTCGTCTCCACCACCTATAATTTTTAGAAATAAAAAAACATCGGTAATATCTGCAACCAAAACTTCGGACTGCCCCACTCCAACAGTTTCAATTAAAATATAATCATAACCTGCAGCTTCACAAATCATCATTGTTTCAAAAGTAGTATTGGCAACTCCGCCCAAAAAACCGGAACTCGGGGAAGGACGAATGAAAGCGTTTTCTTCTTTGGAAAGCTCTTCCATTCTGGTTTTATCACCCAGAATACTTCCTTTATTAATTGCCGAACTCGGATCGATGGCTAAAACAGCCACTTTTTTACCATTCGAAATAACTAATCTTCCGAAATTTTCTATAAAAGTTGATTTTCCGGCACCCGGAACTCCCGTCACTCCCACTCTGATTGAGTTTCCGGTAAAAGGCATGATTTGTTTTAATAATTCCTCTGCCTGTTGCCTGTGCTCAGCTTTTTTACTTTCAACTAATGTGATAGCTTTTGCGATCAGACGTTTATTTCCCGATCTTATTCCTTCTATTAGCTCTTCTGTAGAAAATTTCATTGATTCAAAAATAATAATTAATTATGAGAAAGTGAAGTGTCAATCGTCAATTATGAAAGGTTAAATCACTTAATGTTTTTTCTCTAATTTGTATTTCTTCTAAATTATGCACCATTATATCAATGAGAAAGGGATTTTCCTACATTTGTTTTAATCAAATAGTTTAAACATGAAAAAAATAATCGCTGTAGCATCATTCACTGCTGTTTTATTAGCATCTTGTACACCAAAAGCCTCAACAGCAACAGCTCCGACAGTAGCAACTTCTACAGCAGAACAGATCGCCCAGGGAAAAACAATCTTCGAAAATTCTTGCGGAAGATGCCACAAATTGCCAGATCCTACAGCTCATACTTCGGTACAGTGGGTAGGAATTATGAATTCTATGGCTCCAAAAGCGAAACTTACAGATGAGCAACATCAGTGGGTTTACGACTATATCGTATCTGTGAAAAAATAAATCACTTAAAAAAATATTAGTATGAAAAAATTGATTTTGGGCATGATCTTAGGTTCTGCATCTTTAGTTGTATCGTGCGGACCGAAAAGTGTAGCCGTAACCGGACCAAAATACACTTCATCTGAGCAATTAACTCAGGGAAAAACAATTTTTGAAAACTCATGCAACAGATGTCATAAACTACCGGACCCGACAAGACACGACGATCAGGGATGGATAAAAACATTGAGTAGAATGGCTCCAAAAGCCAAATTGAGCGATGACCAACACCAAATGGTTTATGATTATCTGATTTCTGTAAATAAAAAATAGGCTTTCTTCTGAAAGTCTATTTTATTTTAATTCTATTCCCAAACCTGGTTTTTGGGAGAGAATTATTTTCCCGTTATCCACAAAATTTCCAGTAGCGTAATCATTGGAAATAAGATTTGCACCGTCTAAATCTGCATAATCAACAAGCCCCGTCAGAATACAGCCTGCGGAAATACCAACGGTGGATTCTGTCATACAGCCAATCATGATTTTGTAATTTAATTCTCTTGCTTTTTTGATCATTTCCAAAGCGGGAGTCAATCCGCCACATTTCATTAATTTGATATTGACGCTTTTGTAATAAGGAATTAATTCGTCCAATGAATCCAAATCTTGACAATCTTCGTCTGCCATCCAATTGGCGAAACTTTCTTTTTTAAGAATTTTATACTGATCAATGGGTCTTGGTTGCTCTAAATATGAAAAATTCTGAACCTCAATATTTTCCTGAAGCCAGATACAATCTTCATCGGTAAAGCTTGCGTTGGAGTCTAAAGCGATATTTCTATTTAATTGTAACAATTTTTCGACATTGTTTTTATCTAAACCTTTACATTTTACTTTGAATTTGTTCCAACTGCTTTTTTCAATTTTTTGAATCTGTTTATCAATTTCCCCGACAGAAATGGTGATTGAACTTTCCACTAAATTTTCAGAAGGAAGCTGATTTAATTCAATAAAACTTTTGTTTTCCAGTTTCCCGAAAAGATCCCAATAGGCACAATCCAAAGCAGAAAGTAGAAACGGATGAAGATTTAAACTCAATAAAAATTTGAAAAATTCTTTCGGATGAATGATTTTCTGAACTTCAATTTTAGGCTGAATTTCTTTTAATTTTAAAACAAAACTTTGAAGATTGATCTGATAATAATCGATCGCAACGCACTCTCCGTAGCCTTTATAATTTTGGTGAGACAGCTCTATTAATAATGCATCACGATGATTGTAATTTCCGTAAGCAATTGAGAATGTTTCTTTTAATTGAAGTTGTTTAAGTTTAAACAGTAATTCCATTATTAAATTTACAAAAAAAGGAGACTTATTTTGTCTCCTTCTTCTTTTTAATTTGTTTTTTCTTTGGCATTTTAGATTTTATAAATTTCCTGCGGTCTCTTACCAAATCTAAATTACATGAGGTGAAACAGTGTTTCTCAGCTTCATTTAAAAATTTCAAGGCATTTGTTAAGCTTCCTCTTTTTTCAGAAAGTAGCGATCGGTGAAGCCAAATTGCAGATTTATCAATCCCTTTAATTTTCAAAGAATACCGAATCAGCTTTTCGGCTTCATGGAAATCTTCGTTGTCCAAAAGACATTTAATGTAATATTGTGGAACATTTAAGTTCGTCACATCACACTGCATTGCTTCTTCAAAATAAAGCTTTGCTTTTTCGTAGTCGATCAATATTTCGCTGTAAATTCTACCCATCAGACACAGACTGTCTGCATCTTCGGGATCGTAGGACAACGCATAATTCAACGCTTCCAGACAATCCGGCAAGCTGTAAGGATAATTATCTAAAGCCTCAAAATAGTATTTACTTTTAGTTAAGGTCATTTTTATAGTTTTTTAATTCGTTTTTCAGTTGATTTCTTTCTTTTTTGAAAGATTTTTCCTGATAATTCTTTTTAAAATCTGTTCCGGAAAATGTACGGATCGGATTTCCTCTCTGCACCTGCAAATGATTGTTCCAGGTTTCCTGCATTCTTTTTTGAAGCTGAATAATATTCTGTTCCATCACTTTTTCTTTTAATCTTATAATAGACAGTTTTTTATTCTCCAATTGCGAACGCGAATCCTGCACGAAAACACTTTGTCCCGTCGGTACATGAGTTGCGCGAACGGCAGTATTTACTTTATTTACATTTTGCCCGCCACTTCCCTGACTTCTTGTTGTTTGGAATTGGATATCTTTTTCATTAAAATTAATCTTCTCCAAACCTTCCAGTTCAAAAATACCAATGAACCAATTACTTCTTTTGTGCAGTTTCCGGAATGTACTTTTTCCCGTCCAACAAATACTTCCCAACCATGTTTTTAAAAATTCATTTAAATTTTTTGATTTTAAAAGTATGGTCACGGATTTCAATGTCAGATTTTCATCGCCTTTTTCACGGTGGATGATTTCGTACTCTATATTATTATCTTTTGCTTCCTCAAGGAATACCTTCAGAACTTTCGCCACTACCCACTGACATTCTAAGGGTCCTCTTCCTGAGGTTATTTGTATTAGTTTTTCCATTGTTATTTTGGCATTTCACTTAATCTCGGATGACCGACAGGATCAATTCCTTTTTCCAATAAATCTTTTGCAGCCATGACCGCCCAACATTTATCACTGGAATGAATATTTCTGTAAAATGAAAGTAAAACATCAGGTTTCACCACTTTGAATCCATTGGTTTCGACAGTTTCCAAATCATTTCTTTCAAAGAAATCAATCGTTATTCTATGGAATTTTTCGTTTTCCAGTTCGATTGTTTTCTCATACCTGCGGAAGTTTTCTTCGCTGGGCAGATGATCGTAACGTGTCCAGACTTTCTGAAAACCTTCCTGCTGAAGAATCATAACGACTTCAGCTACACTTTCCTTATTTACAAAAACATCAATATCCTTGTGGTCATGAGCGTGTTTGTATTCCGTGTGTCCTATTTCTGTCATAAAATGCCACGCCCAACCTCCTGATAAAATGACTTTATTTTTTAATTTCTCTAAAATTTCCAGTCCATGTTGAATTCTAAATTCCGGCCAGACTTCACCGTATCTTTTTATGTTATGTGGTGCTCCCATTTTTTTGCTTTTTAATGGTTTTCTATTTTGTCATTTCGAACGAAACAAAGTGTAGTGAGAAATCTGTTTTGAAGATTCTTCATTCCTTTTCGTTGCATTTTTAATGACAGTGATATTATTTAAACCTTATAGGTTTTTA
>NZ_BAAAZJ010000011.1:291761-502406 GCF_039536845.1 Chryseobacterium ginsenosidimutans | reverse complement strand
CAGCAATTGTTTGAGCTCATTTTCTGGGTTTCGGGGGGGGCTTTGCCGCCGCCGAAACCCAAAAAATAGCGAGTGCGGAAAGCGGGAAATAGCTCCTAAAGATTTTAATTGATTGCTAACGGTTTATAGTTGTCAGCCAAAATCCATCCACTAATAACTATAACCTGTCAGCCAATTTACCTGTCCATTCTCACAATCCTAGGTTGAAAAGTTCCGAGGATATCCACCAACTCACTTTGTGCGTTCATGACTTCATTGATGTCTTTGTACGCCATTGGTGCTTCTTCAGTGTTTCCGCCCATCAAAGTGACATTTTTGAGTTTTAATTCTTTTTTGATGTCATTTTGAGTGAAAAGATTTCTGCATTCTCCTCTCGAAAAGGCTCGTCCTGCTCCATGCGAAGCTGAATTCAAAGAATCCGGGTTTCCTTTTCCGCGAATAATAAAACCTTTTGCCGTCATTGATCCGGGAATCATTCCCAATTCATTTTCACTGGCCGGAGTTGCGCCTTTCCTGTGAACAATCACTTCTTTTCCGTTGTGGATTTCTTTCCAGGCGAAGTTGTGATGGTTTTCAATTCTGGCTTTTACTCTGCCTCCGACTGCTTTCACCAATCTCCTGTGAATGTCGTTGTGACACGCTGAAGCATAATCTCCTGCCAAATTCATCGCCGTCCAATATTCTAAACCAAGATGTGTGTTCAAATCCAGCCAGGCGAAGTTTTGGGCTTCTTTCGGCAACGGACATTGTTCTGTCGCAACTCTTGAATAATATTGAGCAATCTCAGCTCCTAATCCACGTGACCCGCTGTGAGAAAGAATTCCGAGGTATTTTCCTTTTGGAAGTCCGATCTGCTCGTCTTCTTCCATGATTTCAACTTCCCCGAATTCTACAAAGTGATTTCCACCGCCCGAACTTCCCATTTGTTTGATGGCTTTTCCTTTTAATCTTCTCAAAATCGGGATCATATCGAAAGTATCTCTGTCGAAAATCTCGTGATCGATGTGAGATTTATGTATTTCGTACATCCCGAATTTGGTGTGTTCGGCAAGAGCTTTTTCATATTTGTCTCTTGCTCCGTCCAGATATGAAATAGGGGTATCCAAAATACTGAGACTCATTCTGCAGCCAATATCCATCCCGACTCCATAAGGAATTACGGCATTTTCTACGGCGAGAACCCCACCGATCGGAAGTCCGTAACCACTGTGTGCATCGGGCATTAAGGCTCCCTGCATTGCAATTGGAAGTTTCAATGCAGTGTACAATTGGTTTTTTGCTTCATCCGAAATATTATTTCCGAAAATATGGAAAGATGCACGATTTGTGGTGAGCATTCTTTTTTCTGTTTTCTTTGATGAAAGCAGGGCTTCTGCAATTTGTCCGAACGTTAAATCTTTTTCAAAATTCTCCGGATTGGTCAGAATTTCTTTTAAAAGAGATTTCACATAATGAATATTTTTCGTTGCAAAATTTCTTTTCATGACTTCCAAAGCGATGTTGATACTCTGATTGTTTGGATAGCCTATTTTTAATATATCTTTTCCTTTAAGTTTTAAATTTCCCATTGTTCTTTTATAAGATGTTAGATATTAGGTGCTACAAGTTAGACTTTGAGCATCTGATATTTTTTCAACTAAACACTTAGTCGAATTTTGATTTGTTGTCATTTTGATTTATGAGAAATAGATTATTCCTTCGTCAGAATGACAATTTGGAGTGTTTTTATAGCCCCGATGGAAACGGCATCCTTTTTTTGAAGTGGCTTGAAAAAAGCGTTGACAAAAAAAGATACAGTGGACAGCGGGATTAAGCTCCTAATAAAAAATGATTTCGGGGAAACTTGTTTTGAGTTTGAAATATTGCGCAATAAAAAACCCGAAATCTTTACGACTTCGGGTTTTGATATTTCAATATACTGTTATTCTATGAGTGTACCAAACCACGAAGCCTCGCCTTTGCAAAAGGCAATCCTACTGTTGAATGTAAGTTGAATTTGAACATTGCTTCGTTGTTTTTTAATGGTTGAACTTGATTTTCAGTTGCAAAGATATACATTTTTCTGAAAAACAAAATAAATTTTTACTTTTCTAAAAATTTTTCTAAAATATCGACCGCACATTTCGGAAGATTCGTTCCCGGACCGAAGATGAAATCTGCACCGTTTGCATAAAGGAATTCATAATCCTGTTGAGGAATTACACCACCAACAACGATTGTAATATCATCTGCACCCAATTTTTTCAATTCTTCCACCACTTGTGGAACTAATGTTTTGTGACCTGCCGCCAATGAGGAAACTCCCAAAATATGAATATCATTCTCAACCGCCTGTTTTGCCACCTCTTCCGGAGTTTGGAATAACGGGGCAACATCAACGTCAAATCCCATATCTGCAAATGCCGTTGCAACCACTTTCGCCCCTCTGTCATGACCGTCCTGTCCCATTTTTGCGACCATTAGTCTTGGTCGACGACCTTCTTCTTCTTCAAATTTTTGAGTAAGGTGAAGTGCTTTTTCAAAATATTCGTTTTTTCCTGCATTCATGGCATAAACTCCAGAAATTGTTCTAATATTTGCTTTATATCTTCCGAAACTTTCTTCCATGGCATCGCTCATTTCACCCAGAGTTACTCTTCTGCGAGCCGCTTCGATGCATAATGCAAGGAGATTTCCTTTTCCGGTCTTTGCAGATTCTCGGATTTCATTTAAAATCTGTTCAACCGCTTCGGAATTTCTATGTAATTTAATTGAATCTAATCTTTCGATCTGCTTTCTGCGAACTTCGGTGTTATCAATATCAAGAATCTCGATCTGACCTTGTTTTAATGAAGATCTGAATGAATTTACTCCAATAATAAATTCTTCTCCGCTATCAATTTTAGCCTGTTTTTTGGCAGCCGCTTCTTCGATTCTCATCTTTGGAATTCCGGCTTCAATGGCTTTTGTCATTCCTCCTTCCTGCTCCACCTCATCGATGTATTTCATGGCTTCTTCGATCATCTGCTGCGTAAGACTTTCCACCAAATTACTTCCGCCCATCGGATCTACAACATCACAGATTCCGCTTTCCTGTTGAAGAATAATTTGAGTATTTCTCGCAATTTTCGCAGAATAATCTGTCGGAAGTGCGATCGCTTCATCCAAAGCATTCGTGTGAAGAGATTGAGTTCCCCCTAAAGCAGAAGACAATGCTTCAATGGCAGTTCTTGTGATATTATTGAAAGGTTCCTGCTCAGTCAAAGACCAACCGGAAGTCTGAGAATGTGTTCTTAAAGCTAACGATTTTGGATTTTGAGGATTAAACTGCTTCAACAATTCAGCCCAAATATATCTTGCAGCACGCATTTTAGCAATTTCCATGAAGTGATTCATCCCTATCGCCCAGAAAAACGACAATCTTGGTGCAAAATCATCAACATTCATTCCTGCTTTGATTCCTGTTCTTACGTATTCTAAACCATCTGCCAAAGTATAAGCCATTTCCAAAACCGGAGTCGCTCCAGCTTCCTGCATATGATATCCTGAAATTGAAATTGAGTTGAATTTAGGAATATTTTTAGATGTATATTCAAAAATATCAGCTATGATTTTCATCGAAGGAGTCGGCGGATAAATATAAGTGTTCCGTACCATAAACTCCTTTAAAATATCATTCTGAATCGTTCCTGAAAGCAATTCCTGAGAAACTCCCTGCTCTTCAGCAGCGACAATGTAGAAAGATAAAATCGGAAGAACCGCCCCGTTCATCGTCATCGAAACTGAGATCTGATCTAATGGAATTTCATTAAATAAGATCTTCATATCCTCGACAGAATCGATCGCAACTCCTGCTTTTCCCACATCACCGACAACTCTCGCGTGATCTGAATCGTAACCTCTGTGCGTCGCCAAATCAAACGCCACGGAAAGTCCTTTTTGACCTGCTGCCAAGTTTCTCCTGTAAAATGCATTTGATTCTTCAGCTGTTGAAAATCCTGCATATTGACGAACCGTCCAGGGTTTTTGAACATACATTGTAGAATACGGACCTCTTAAATAAGGTGCAATTCCCGGTGAAGTCTGTGTTAAAGATTCATTTTTAACATCTCCTGCCTTGTAGGATGATTTCAATTGTAATCCATCTTTTTCGAAAGGATAGATTTCCGTGTTTTTTTCGGTTATATTATTAAATTGAGGAGTTTTATTCTGAACTTCCCTTCTCATACTTTCAGATTTATTAGATGGCTAAAATTACACATTTTTGAGATAATAATTTTGCGTTAATTTTTTCATGAAAATTGTTTTAAAATAGTATTGTTTTTTAATAAATGAGTGTTGGTTTTGTTCCCACAGATTTCACTGATTTACACAGATGATTGGGAATATTTTGATTGTCCGTTTTAATACATAATATTTAAACGCAAAGTTCGCAAAGATTTTTTGACTACTAGATGTTTTTAAGTTACACAAAGGCGTTCTACTTAAAAAAGAACACAAAGTTTTGCATTATTTAAATAGATTAGGTTGAAAAACGGATATTCAAATTAATATTAGTTTAAATTAAGTTTTGGCTAAAGCCAATGGATTGATATAAATTAAAAAACGGGCTAAAGCCCGTTCCTATTGATGTTGATTGTTTTATTTATAATTAGATCTTAAGTGAAGTAGCTTAATACTCTTAACTTCTTAAATAAAATCTTAATGGTTTAATTTATTTTCCTAATTTTTTTATTCCCATTTCATACAATGCGAATGAGAGTAAGTCTGCATTTTCACTAATTACCTGATCGGTTGCCCTTCCTGCTCCGTGCCCTGCATTTTTTTCAATTCTTAATAAAATCGGGTTGTTGCAGGCTTGTTTTTCCTGTAATTCTGCACCAAATTTAAAAGAATGAGCCGGAACAACTCGATCATCGTGATCACTTGTAATAATCATTGTAGACGGATAACAGGTTCCAGCCTTCACATTATGAACAGGAGAATATGATTTTAAATATTCAAACATTTCCCTGTTGTCTTCTGCTGTTCCGTAATCATAAGACCAGCCTGCACCAGCCGTAAATTTATTATACCTCAACATATCCAAAACACCAACTCCCGGGAAAGCAACTCTTGCTAAATCAGGGCGCATTGTCATGGTTGCACCTACTAATAATCCTCCGTTTGATCTTCCGGAAAGAGCCATAAAATCCTTCGAAGTGTAGCCTTTATTCTGTAAATATTCCCCAGCTGCGATGAAGTCTTCGAAAACATTTTTCTTTTGTTGTTTTGTTCCTGCATCATGCCATTTTTTACCATATTCTCCTCCTCCACGTATATTTGGAACAGCATAAATTCCTCCATTTTGCATCCAGATCGCATTGACTACTGAGAAAGCCGGCTGTAAACTGATGTTGAATCCTCCATAAGAATATAAAATTGTAGGATTTTTCCCGTCAAGCTTAGTTCCTTTTTTATAATTGATCATCATTGGGATTTTCGTTCCGTCTTTTGAAGTGTAGAAAACCTGTTCAGAAACGTAATCTTCAGGATTAAACTTCACTTTTGGTTTTTGATAAACCTCTGATTTTCCAGAATCTGCATTGAATTTATAAGTTGTTCCCGGTGTAATGTAATTGGTAAACGAAAAATATAGCTCTTTCTCCTTTTCTTTTCCGCCAAAACCCGATATATTTCCTTTTCCCGGAAGAGTAATCTCTCTTATTAATTTTCCGGTTCTGTCGAATTGTTTTACCTTGTCAATAGCATCAATCATATAGGTTGCAAAGAAATATCCTCCTCCCGTCGTAATTCCTAAAACATTTTCAGTTTCCGGAATCAAGTCTTTCCAGGTTTCCGGGGATGGATTTTTGATGCTTGTTTTTACTAAACGCATATTTGGAGCATCTTTATCAGTAAAAATATAAAGATCATCACCTTGGGTATCGACAATATTTACATTGATATCAAAACCTTTATTGATCTGAACAAAATCGCCCCCGTTTTTTAAATCTTTAATATATAATTCATTTCCGTTGGTTGCATTGGCTGCTGAAATAATTAAATATCTCTGATCTTCGGAAACACCCGCTCCCAAATATCTTCTCGGCATTTTATCTCCTCCAAAAATCAACTGATCTGCAGATTGTTTTGTTCCTAATTTGTGGAAATACACTTTATGCTTGTCCGTCATTCCGGAAAGTACGGTTCCTTCTTTCGGCTTATCGTAGCTTGAATAATAGAAGCCTTCATCGCCTTGCCAAGAAATTCCACTGAATTTTACGTCAATTAAAGTTTCATCAATCTGTTTTTTAGAAATTGCATCGATGGTGATGATTTTGTTCCAGTCACTTCCGCCTTCTGAAATTGAATAAGCTGCTAAATTTCCTTTTTTGTTAAAAGAAAGCTGCGATAAAGAAGTTGTTCCCTTTTCTGAAAATTTATTTGGATCTAAAAAAACTTCTGTTGCTTTTGTCTTGTTATTGGTTCTGTATAAAACAGACTGAGCCTGAAGTCCATCATTTTTATAATAATAGGTGTAATCTCCTTCTTTGAATGGGGCTGATATTTTTTCATAATTCCAGATGTCTCTCAATTGATTTTTAATCTGATCTCGGAACGGAATTTTTGAAAGATAATTCTGGCTGTTTGCCACTTCTTCGTCTACCCATTTTTTAGTAGCTTCCGAATCATTCTCCAAATCTCTGAACGGGTCTGCAACGGCAGTTCCAAAATATGTATCTGTTTGATTTCCTTTTAATGCTTTTGGATAAATCATTTTTTGCGAATAAAATGTTGCCGAAAACAAAACTCCGGCGGTTAATAAAATAGGTGTGAATTTCATATTAAATTAGATTTTACCAAAAATAAGGATTCTGTTTTAAATAGAAAAAGCTGCCTTAAAGACAGCTTAAATGTATCAATTAATACTTTTCAAATAAAATTCTTCCTGTTGCCAGACTAGTTCCTCAGGGCCTCCGTTCCAATAATAAGTGTCACGACCATGTTTCAACTGGTACATCATAAATTTCTGATCTGTACTAACTACTTTATCAGCTTTTCTAAAATAATCCGTAATGTCTATAAGATATTTTCTCATTTCACCCGCACCAATTTTTTTAATATCTCCTATATTTATTGACATCTTATGGGAAGGTACTTTAAAACTTACGGTATAGTTAACTTCAGATATTTCCTGATCTTTCATATTTTCATTAAAGACAGTTTTTATATTTTTGATATTGTATTTCGCCTCTTTAAAATTAGACCAAAAAACACAAAAATAATCACGTGCTTCTTTTTTGCATTCTTGTGCTACCTCAGCTGAAAGATTCGATAGAAAAAGCTGAGTAAAATAGTCGACTTTTTTGTCATATGAATCTTTCTGGCTCATTTTATAAGTATGGTCTTTTCCCATAAAATTGATAAGATAACTGTTAAGTTCCCTCACCGAAGCATCATCATATTTCACAAAAGATTTAAAATAGAGATCAAATACGTTTTCCGGGTGTAAGATATTTTGTGATTTTAGTTTTTGGACACAAAACATGAGTATTACCAGTAAGATAATCTTAAGATTTTTCATAATAATAGTTTATTTTCAAGCTTAGCGTATAAAAAAACCCTGAAAACCAAGAGTTATTTTTATAAATATATTTATTATTTTTAAAATTGTCTATATATTTTAATGAAATTAAATAGAATAATTTAAACCAAAAATAATACTTTTAGTTTAAATTATTGAATTAAAATAGCTTCTAAGCGAAAAATATACGTATTTTTTTATCTTTTGTTTTATTTTTTTAATGCATTGAAACTCTATTTCTGATAGTTTTAATAGTTATTCTTAATTAATAACATTTTATTTATGTTTCAGAATTAAAAACAAAAAAGCTTCTGAAAAATCAGAAGCTTTTAATATTTTAAAAGAAAGATCTTAGTAATTATCCTCCTCTCCTTTCATTTTTTCGGCATTTTCTGCCATGATTACAGAATCTATCATTTCAGAAATATCACCATTCATGTACGCATCAAGATTATACATCGATTTGTTGATTCTGTGATCCGTCACTCTTCCCTGAGGATAATTGTATGTTTTGATCTTTGCAGAACGGTCACCTGTAGAAACCATCGATTTACGCTGTGCTGCAATATCTCCCTGTACTTTTTGCAATTCAATATCGTATAGTTTTGTTCTTAGCATTTCCATTGCCAATTCGCGGTTTGCCAACTGAGAACGAGCCTGCTGACAAACAACAACCATTCCTGAAGGTTTGTGCGTCAACTGTACTTTAGTTTCAACCTTGTTTACGTTCTGACCTCCGGCTCCGCCTGAACGTGAAGTCTGCATTTCAATATCGGCAGGATTCAGTTCAAAATCCACTTCTTCAGCTTCCGGTAAAACCGCAATTGTAATTGCAGAAGTATGAACTCTGCCTTGAGATTCGGTTTCAGGGACACGCTGTACACGATGAACTCCGGATTCGAATTTCATGATTCCGTAAACGCCTTCTCCTTCCACTTTCATGATAAGTTCTTTGTAGCCTTTCGCTGCTTCATTAGAATCTGTCACTTCATGTCTCCAGCCTTTCGTTTTGAAATACATCGTATACATTCTGTAAACATCTTCCACAAAAATTGCTGCTTCATCACCTCCTGTTCCGGCACGTAACTCAACAATTACGTTTTTATCATCTGCAGGATCTTTAGGAATCAGTAAAACTTTCAGTTCTTCTTCAAGACCCGGAAGTTTTGCCTGGGCTTCCATTTTTTCTTCTTTAGCCAAGTCTACCAAATCCCTGTCTGATCCGTCGGCAATAATTTCTTCAGATTCTTCGATTGAATCCAAAGCACCTTTATACTGATCATAAACTTTTACAATTTTCCCCAAGTCACTATATTCTTTGTTTAAAGAAGAATATCTTTTTTGGTCTGAAATGACATCAGGCTGAATAATAAGGTCTGCTACCTCATTATATCGTTGTTTTATAGCTTCTAATTTTGGAATTAATGATTTAGACATTATGAAAATTTAGTTTGCAAAGATACGGATTGATTTGTAGATGTGCTAATTTAACGAAAAATGACTGCAAGAAGTAACCCTTTTCATTTAAATGTAAATAATTTTCCTAAAATTTTATCACGACCCAGCTTGTTTTTAACGGGGAGAAAATTTTATATTTTTCTCTTTATATTTTGATCCCTTTAAAACTAATTTTCTGTTTTTAGTTGATAAAAATCACTTTTGACAGTGGTTTATCACTGTATTAAATTCTTTCTTTAACAATGTAAGTAATTTTATGAAGGGTACTTATAAAAAAAGAGACCACTAAAAGCAGTCTCTCAAAAATTTATTTTACGATCATCTTCTGAACCGAAACACCTGTATCTGATTTTAAATGAACCAAATAAGCTCCAGCCTGATAATTTGTCTTTAATTCATAAGTTCCATCTTCATTTTTTAGTTTGAATGAATCTAATTTTTTACCACTCATGTCGTAGATTATTATTTCTCCGTTTTTAGCTTTGTGATAAATTAATTTTACCAAACCGTTTTTCACAGGATTATCGGCAACCTGAAGCGACAATTTGTTCGCGGCGTTTTCATCGATAGCAGATAAAGTCCCGACATAGTTTCCAAAAATTCTGAATTCTCCCGGTTGAAGCGTGATTGGCGCCGTTGTAGAAGTGATATTTGAAACTGAATTATCCATTAAATTCTGCCACTGCCCAACATACGGAAAATAGGGTACAACACTTTGAGATCCAGTTGTATAATTTGCTAAAACTACGACGTTTTTCACTCCGTTTGTAATCGCATTGTCATACACGTAAATTCTTGTAATCAATCCATTAGGATCATTTGTCAGATTATTTGATTCTACGGTGTACGTTTTTGATTTGAAAACAGGATATATATTTCTGATATTAATAATTTTTGCCCAAGTATCATAAACTGCTTTTCTGTTTACATTTGTATCATATCCTAGGGTAAACGCAATAGGTTTTTCGTCAGTTCTACAACCGTTGTTGATTGACCCGTCTGCACATCTGTTGATACTGAATTCATAACCCAGCTCACCAAATTGCCAGATCATTTTCGGTCCGGGAATTGTAAAGAAAGTTGCTCCGAAAGCCTTCATTCTTTCTAAAGCTGTATTTAAATTTTTAACATCATAAGATCCGTTTACAGCTCCGTAAGCAAGATTTTTGAACATCAATCTTTCTTCATCATGACTTTCTCCGTAACCTACTCCGCTCATATTTGTAAAACCGTGAAGAGTATGATTCATTCTGTCGAAACTGCTGTTTTCTTTATAACCCATTGTATTTTGGTTATAAGGACCATTCTGATTATTCCAAAGCATTACACCTTTTCCCTCTGCAATTCTGTAATTCGCCCATTGCTGTTCTTCCTGATCGGTTCCCAGGTGTTCAAATATCATATAAGAATTCGGATCAAGCGCCCATTGTTTGTCTGCGTAATATTTCAAAATGTCTACCCTGTCCTGCTGATAAGCATTGGTACAAGCTTCATCTGTTTCGGAACAACTTTGGGTAAATCCTTTCGTTAAATCCCAACGGAAACCATCAATATGATATTCTGTCAACCATTGTTGAAGGCATCTTTCAACGTAATATTTGGTGGAAGGACTTGTATGGTTAAAATCATTAAATACATTATAAGAATGTTTCGGAACCTGATTGAAATATGGATTGTTTGCTGCAATATCTCCATAACCGTCACCATCCGGATCAATATTCCACAGTCTTGCCAATGGAGAACGTCCCGTAGCATGATTAAAAGCAATATCTAAAATAACTGCGATCCCATTCTGATGACACAAATCAACAAATTCTTTGAATTTTTCAGGAGTTCCATAAGCTTTATCCAAAGCATAATGGAAAGATGTATTGTATCCCCAGGAAAGATTTCCTTCAAATTCCATGATCGGAAGAAGCTCTATCGCATTAATATTCAATCCTTTTAAATAAGTGATTTTGTTTATCAATGACTGCCAGTTTTTTTCCTGTGTAAAATCTCTTAGCAACAATTCATAAACAACAAGATTTTCCTTTGCAGGACGTTGAAAATTGATTGTTTGCCAGTTGTAAGCTGTTTGTCCTGTTTTAAACATAGAAACCTCAAAGCCTTGTCCTGCAGGGAACGGAGGCAGCCCAGGATATGTAGAGGCCGAAATATACTGGTCATCATAAGAAGATAAAATCTGTGGAGAATAAGGATCTGCCACTTTTCTCAAATCATTGGTTCTGTATTGGAAAGTGTATAATTGCTGAGGAGTCAAACCACTTAATTCAATCCAATACAAATCTGGGTTTGTGGTATCTCTTTTCATTAAATAGGCATCATTTACCAGCCAGTTATTGAAACTTCCGATCACATGCACGAAATTTTTAGAAGGAGCATACAAAGCCAAGCCAACTTTCGTATTATCTGTCGGATGATAATTGATTCCCTGTCTTATCCAGCTCGGAATTGCTTCGGAAACGACATTTCTGGGAACCTGTAAGATAAATGTCGCGTTTTTGGAATTTGAATTCGCATCCGTTGCAATCAATTCCATGTTAGCGTCTCCTGTCACTGTATAATTATAAGAGTAAGACGTTGAAGCTGTGGAAGTAGAATTCACAACTGCTCCGTTTGCCTTTAACTGGAAAGTAGCATTAACACTCGTGGTCGCAGTGATGTTGATTGAATTTCCCGTCGGAACTGATGTTAAGCTGTTCGCTGCAGGGTTTGTCATGTTTAAATTTAAAACTCCGACATTCACAAAAATATCAGGTGTCGTCTGATGAGAACCTGTTTTATCCTTTAACAAAAATCCAAATCTTCCGATTCCGGTTCTCGCGTAAAAAGTAGTTGGCGTAAATGTTAAAGAATAAGTATCCGTTGTGGAATTGTAATTCAATTTATTCAAATCATTAGAATTGTTCCAGCTTCCGTTGGTAGGACAATCCTGACTGTTCTGATAATTGGTATCCAAAGACCAGGTCCAGATATAAATCGCATTATTGGTAACTCCCCAAGCCGCTTCATCAATCTGATCTCCTGGGACAGTTAATGTAATTGCATCCGTTTCATTGAACGGGTTCGGAGTAATTGTATAGCTTATCTGCCCAAATACGAGGGTAACGATAAACAACAAAAAACCGGAATAAAATTTTTTCATAAAATTCGTTTTTTTTAATAATTCAATACTAAAATACTTCATTTTTTCAAAATCTATCATTTTTTATTAAAAAATTGAAAGTTTAACCTATTGAAATACTATGCATTGGCTAATAATTTCTCAAATATGATTTCTTCCTTTTTGTTTTGTCTAATTCAGGGTTGAGTTTGTCCGGTTGAGCTACTTTATGATGGATTTGAATGAATATGCTTTCTACTTTTGAGCTATCAAATTTAAAAACTCACCTATTATGCTTACCAAATCAAACCAACAACAGATTTCTTTTGCTACAAAATATCTGATCAGCGCAATCCTTATTTTAATTTTCAACATTGGATTAAACGCTCAGGAAACAAAAAGTTCATTGGGAACTTTAAAACAAATCGACGCAGGCGTTCTGAACGTCGGTTATACAGAAGCAGGATCTCCCAATGGAACCGCTGTGATTTTACTGCACGGCTGGCCTTATGATATTCACAGTTATGAAGAAGTTGTTCCGATTCTTACCGCGAAAGGTTACAGAGTGATTACACCTTATTTACGAGGTTTCGGAACCACAAGATTTCTGTCTGATAAAACGATGAGAAACGGACAGCAAACTGCAGTTGCGAGTGATATTATTGCTTTAATGGATGCTTTAAAAATTGACAAAGCGATTGTCGGTGGATTCGATTGGGGCGCAAGAACCGCAGATGTGATGGCTGTACTTTGGCCTGAACGAGTAAAAGGACTGGTTTCCGTGAGCGGTTATTTGATTACAAATCTTGAATTTAATAAGAAACCATTACCTCCGACAGCGGAATTAGGTTGGTGGTATCAATATTATTTTTCAACAGATCGTGGTGAAAAAGGATATAAAGGCAATACATATGAATTCAATAAACTGATCTGGAAAACTGCTTCTCCATTATGGAATTTTGATAAAGCAACTTACGATCAAACAGCACAATCTTTCAATAATCCTGATCATGTTGCGATTGTTATCCATAATTACCGTTGGAGACTGTCTTTGGCGAAAGGAGAAACACAATATGAGGAATTGGAGAAAAAACTATCAACAAAACCTAAAATTAATATTCCTACGATTACAATCAGCAGTGATTTTGATGGCGCTACGATTGATGGCAAAGCTTACGAAAATCAGTTTACAGGAAAGTATTCTCATAAAATTTTAAAAGGAATCGGGCACAATGTTCCACAAGAAGATCCAAAGTCTTTTGCTGATGCAATTGTTGAAGTAGACGGATATTCAAAATAATTTTATCCTTAAAAATGTCAGATTCAGGTTTATAATTGACCAATTCACATGTAAATTTAATCTAAACTAATTTTGACTTATAATTTAAAACCAATTAATAACAATCTAAATTTTTTAACAATGGAAAATAATCAAACTTTACAAGCAGAAAAAGTATTATACACAGGAAAAACTCACACAACAGGCGGTCGCGACGGATTTTCTAAAAGCTCTGATGAAAATCTTAGTGTAAAACTTTCAACACCGGGAGGAAGTGAGCCGGGAACAAATCCGGAACAGCTTTTTGCAGCGGGTTGGTCGGCTTGTTTTATCGGAGCTTTGGGCATTGCAGCGAGAAAAAGAAAAATCAGACTTTCTCGTGAAACAGCGGTAGATGCAGAAGTTGATCTTTGTATGAATGATGATGCTTATTTTTTGCAAGCCCGTTTAAATATAAGTCTTCCGGGAATTGACAGCGAAACGGCTAAATTATTAGCTGAAGAAGCTCACCAAACCTGTCCTTATTCTAAGGCAACGAGAGGAAATATTAATGTAGAAATTAATGTTATCTAATCTTTTTCCAATATCATCATCCCTATATTTTTTATGCAAAAGCGATTACGGCGATGTCCTTTGGACATCGCCGTAATCTATATAATTTAAATGAACTCACTTTTAAAACGAAAGGCTTTTGCAAAACCTTTGTCTATCAATCAAATATGCTTGGAAATTAATTCTTAACCACTTTCTTAGAAATTATCTGTCCGCTTTTTAATTTTAATTCTACAATGTACACTCCGTTCGGAAGACCCTGCATATTAATCTGACTATTAGAGAACTGAACATTTATTTTTTGTCCTACAATATTGGTAACATTTACTGTTTCAATAGATGAATCTGCTTTAACATTTAAAATTCCGTTTGTAGGATTTGGATAGATCCCAATTGTTTTAATCGTAAGATTAACATCAGAAGTTGCCAATCCCGTAAAATCTTTAGTGCATCTTACAGATTCTCCCTGCCCTCTTGGTCCTCCAGAAGCAGGAGTTACAATAGTTGTTCCTACATATAAATATTTTCCTCCTGTACTTGCCGTATCCGAACTCCAGAAATATCCTCTCTGACCAACAAAAGTGAATCCTCCTGATGAACTGCTTCTATATCCTCCTGCCGGTAATTTTAAATAACTTGCATAGGCTGTTGATGGATTGTTGATGGATTCCGCTCCTACCAATGTTACCCATTCTGCTGTTGTCGGAAGTCTCCAGCCTTGTCCGATTGCCTTACATGGATCTACTCCGATTGCCGGAGTGACATTCGCTGATGAAGGGGCATTCCATGCATCACTGGTTGCATTAGTTCCCCACCAGGAAGCTGAAGAAGAACCAATAATGAATGAATTTATTCCTGATAATCCATCAGGTGAATTGGTGGAAGGCGCTGCAATCGTCGTAGAATTTCTCAATTGATGACCATCGTCCCATCTTCCCCACTGGAAAAGATCTCCAAAAGAATTGGCATCATCAAAAGACGCAGCAACCTGAGAACTTCCTAAATTCTGCTGAAGCCACACCTTCCCATCTGCACCTCTTACTGTTGTATAACTAACGGTTTGTCCTCTGTAGCTGAATTTCACACAACCTAAATCACCTGCATTTACTCCCGGATCAGTATTGTTGCAATCCGGAGTAAGAGAAATTCTCTTCACTTTTGTTCCGCCTTGTGAATAAGCTAAAACAAGATAGTTATTGGTTTTATCAACAGCCAAATCGTTGTAAGTTGCCTGTCCGTCAGAAATAAAATTCCCCCCAAAAGCTCCCCATGTTTGAGTTGCTGTATCCAGTTTATAAGCTGTATTTCTTAAAAAATCATCATTTTCCCAACGGCTTGCTACCACATAAGGAGTTCCTGTAGAGGTAACTGCAATGGCAACATGTTGTACTTTTCCACTGGAAAAATCAGCATTTCCTACTTGTACCCAGTTAGCTCCGTCGAATTTCTTTACGTTTAGTTTTTGTCCGTTTGCAGAATTCGAAACATAAGCTACATAAAGATTGTTATTAGCATCAATTGCGATATCAGAATTATATTGCTCACCTGAAGACGCCGCATCTACAATACTTCCACCGACTAATGTCCAGTTATCTGAAGCTGTTGCAGTAGTTGTATTTTCATATACTTTTACTCCGCTTGATACATTACATGTGTATACTTTGTTATTTGTACCAATTACCATTTCTGCAAAAGCTGCACCGCCGGAAAACCCTGTATTTCCAACCTGTTCCCAAGTTCCGTTTACATAACGCTGAACTGTTCCTGAATTATGTGTTGAATAAGTAAATACAATATTTGCAGGAGAAACTGCAGAAGCCTGATAATTAACTGTTGTCGTTGTAGGACTTGGCAATTGCGTCCAGGAAATTCCGTTAAACTGACGAACTTCTAAACCCGTCCCCTGACTTGTATAATATAAATTATCCAAACCATCTGTCGACAAAGAATTGTACAACGCTGTTCCGGTTGTAATCCCCGCGTTTCCGCCAACGTAAGACCAAGAAGTTCCGTTGAACATCTGTACAGAGCCTTTAGCGACAGAAGTATCATAATAAGAAACATAATATTTCCCATTATTTATTACTAGATTATTATAACTGCTTCCACTAGCAGAAACCGTTTGCATACTTCCGACATTTTCCCACTGTTGTGCACTTAAATAATGACCCGCGATGATAAGCAGACCTATTCCTAACCCAATTTTCTTCATTGCTAAATGTAAACTTCCGAACATAACAAATATTATTTTTATTTATTCTAAATTATATTTAATTTTGCGCAAAAATACCTTACATTATTAACCTCAAGTTATCATTTCCGAACTTTTTGTTATCCGATGTCTGGCTTTAGTTTCAAATTGTACCATTGCCATAAGTTGTTCTACATGAAAAAACAAAGTAAAAAAAGATTGCTATTCCAATCCGATGACATACAGATATTAATACAGGAAGACTTGTACTCTGAAAAGTTTTCAAGATCAAATATTATTGAAGCTAAATCAAGCTTTAATCTTTTATTTATGCTAAGTCCAAGCATCCATTTGGAAGCTCAGGATTGTAGCTCTCATTTTTTATTTAAACAAAATCAATATATTCTTCATTATTCTTCTCAGGAAAATGTGGGAGAATTATGGTCTGAAAATCAGGAAGTTTTGAAATATCTTCAAATCCAGATTGATTATAATTATATTTTCAACCTCATCAATCCGGAAGCCAATAATGAAAGCGCCAATATTCTGGAAAGTATGATCAAAAACAATTACATCTTTCTTCACAAGCAAACTCCGCCTTATATGACTGTTGAAATGCATATGATTTTAGAGGAAATTGTAAGCTATTCTAAAAAAGGGGTGATCCAGAAACTATTTGTTGAAGCTAAAATCATTAAACTTTTAATCTTGATTTTTGAACAATTCAATGAAAAAAATACTTTTGAAGAAACGCCGAAAACACCTTCAATGATTAAAAAATTTGTTGATGAAAATTATCACAAGAATATTAAAGTTGAAGAAATCGGAAAGCTGATCGGGATTAATCAGAATAAAATCCGAAAAGAATTTAAAGCTCAGTATCATATCACGGTGAGCGATTATATTTCAGAGCTTAGAATGTTGAAAGCCAAAAAACTGATCATTAATAAAGACATTATGATCAAAGAAATTGCAATAGAATGCGGTTACGAATATGTTCAGAATTTTACCCGAGCTTTCAAGAAAAAATTTGGTGTTTCCCCGGAAAAACTGAGAACACTATAAACGAAAAAACCACCTAATAAATTAAGTGGTTTATATATGTTGTTTTGCTTTGATATTACTTTTTCAGAATTCAGGTGAAAAAGCAATGACAATCAATTAATGATGTCCGTGACTATCGTGTAAAAAAGGACCGTTACCTTTAGGGCTGCTGTAGATTACCTCTACTCCTTCCTGCTCATTCATTTCTTTTCTTCTGATATCTTCAGGATCAAAAGGTTTTATTTTTCCGAAATATTCTTTCAATCCCTCAGTTAACCACAATGGGATAACAAAACCGAAGAACATAAAAATACACCAGAATCCTACCAGGAACATTGTTACGAAGAAAATTGTCCAAAGGAACTGGTAAAACGGCCAAAATGCTGATAAAATCGTTATCATTTCTTAAAGATTTTAGGCAAAAATAGGACTTTTTATTTTGGTACACAAAAGATATACCTCCTATTTTTATTATTTATTTTAATTTTAAACTAATTAATGCGCAAGATTGGCGAAGAAATCGTTTCCTTTATCATCCGTAATGATAAATGCAGGGAAATCTTTTACCTCTATTTTTCTTACCGCTTCCATTCCTAACTCCGGAAAATCTACCACCTCAACCGACAAAATATTATCCTTTGCTAAAATTGCAGCCGGACCTCCGATTGAACCAATGTAGAATCCACCGTATTTATGACATGCGTTGGTAACATCAGCTGTTCTGTTTCCTTTTGCCAGCATCACCATACTTCCGCCGTGGCTTTGGAATTCATCAACATACACATCCATTCTTCCTGCAGTCGTTGGCCCGAAACTTCCTGAAGCCATTCCTTCCGGAGTTTTTGCCGGTCCTGCATAATAAATCGGGTGATTTTTGAAATATTCAGGCATTGGTTTCCCCGAATCTAATAATTCTTTGATCTTTGCGTGAGCAATATCTCTTGCAACGATCAATGTTCCGTTTAATTTTAATCTTGTTTTGATCGGATATTTTGAAAGCTCTGCTAAAATTTCAGGCATTGGTTTATTCAGATCAATTTCAACTGCTTCTTCCAAATGTGGCGGAGTTGCCGGTAAAAATCTTTTCGGATCTTGTTCCAACTGCTCTAGAAAAATACCTTCTTTTGTAATTTTACCTTTAATATTTCTGTCTGCCGAACAGGAAACTCCCATTCCAACAGGGCAAGAAGCAGCATGACGAGGAAGTCTGATTACTCTAACATCGTGTGTTAAATATTTCCCGCCAAACTGAGCTCCGATTGCACTTTCCTGGCAGATTTTCTGAACTTTTGCTTCCCATTCAAGATCTCTGAAAGCCTGCCCCCCTTCATTTCCTTCTGTCGGAAGATTGTCGTAATATTTTGCAGATGCTTTTTTTACTGCAGCCAAATTGGCTTCAGCAGAAGTTCCTCCAATAACCAAAGCTAAGTGATAAGGCGGACAAGCAGCCGTTCCCAAATCTGAAATTCTCTCTTTTACAAATGCTTCAAGAGATTTTTCGTTTAGTAAAGATTTAGTTTTTTGATAAAGGAATGTTTTGTTGGCAGAACCGCCTCCTTTCGTTAAAAATAAAAATTCGTAATAATCTCCTTTTTTAGCATAAATATCAATCTGTGCCGGAAGATTTGAACCAGAATTTTTCTCATCAAACATCGTTAAAGGCACAACCTGAGAATATCTTAAGTTTCTTTTTTGGTAGGTATTGTAGATTCCTTTGCTTAAATATTCACCATCATCAACCCCCGTGTAAACATTTTCGCCTTTTTTACCCATCACGATCGCCGTTCCTGTATCCTGGCAAGAAGGCAAAGCCCCTTCCACAGCAACCGCAGCATTTTGTAATAAATTATAGGCAACGAATCTGTCATTATCTGTAGCTTCAGGATCATCGATAATTCTTTTCAAACTTTCTAAGTGAGACGAACGAAGCATAAAAGAAACATCTGCCATCGCTTCTTCAGCCAATAACTCAAGACCTTTCGGGTCGATGGTTAAAATTTCTCTCTCACCTAATTTTTCAACTTTTACATAATCTGATGTAAGCTTCTTATACACCGTATCATCTTTCTGAATCGGATACGGATCCTGATATCTAAATTCCATTTCAATTTTTTATTGGTGCAAAAATACGGCTTACACAAAAAAGCATGAGTAAAATCAGTGACTTAGATTGATATTTATAATGATTATAAATTGCGAGAGTTTTTATTATTGAGTAATTTTATGGGAACTTATTTTAAACAAAATAGTCACAATTTTTTTTACATCCACCTTGTCATTCCGTAGGAATCTAAACTATGTACGTTAAATTCTTTGCTGAGATTCCTACGGAATGACAAAATGAGTGGATAATTATTACGGTTAAAATTTGTGGTAAAAAATTAAAACTAAACAGAAATAAAAATTTCAATCACAATGAATTACAGAATAGAAAAAGACACTATGGGCGAAGTGCAGGTTCCTGCAGATAAATTTTGGGGTGCACAGACAGAACGTTCCAGAAACAATTTCAAGATTGGTCCGGAAGGTTCGATGCCTCATGAAATTATTGAAGCTTTTGCATTTTTAAAGAAAGCTGCAGCCTTCACTAATACAGATTTAGGTGTTCTTCCAGCTGAAAAAAGAGATATGATCGCGAAAGTTTGCGAAGAAATTTTAGAAGGAAAATTAAACGATCAATTTCCTTTAGTAATCTGGCAGACAGGTTCAGGAACGCAGTCAAACATGAATGTGAATGAAGTTATTTCCAACAAAGCGCATGTAAACAATGGTGGAAATTTAGGTGATAAATCTGAGATTCATGCGAATGATGATGTGAATAAATCTCAATCTTCAAATGACACCTATCCAACGGCAATGCACATTGCAGCTTATAAAAAGGTTGTAGAAACAACGATTCCTGCTGTTGAAAAATTAAGAGATACATTAAAAGAAAAATCAGAAGCTTTTAAAGATATCGTTAAAATCGGAAGAACTCATTTAATGGATGCTACACCATTAACGTTGGGACAGGAATTTTCAGGATATGTTGCTCAGTTGAATTACGGAATTAAAGCATTAAAAAACACGTTACCACACCTTTCTGAGCTTGCTTTGGGAGGAACTGCAGTTGGAACAGGATTAAATACACCTCAAGGTTACGATGTAAAAGTTGCGGAATATATTGCAAAATTCACAAACCTTCCTTTTGTAACGGCAGAAAATAAATTTGAAGCTTTGGCAGCTCATGATGCCATTGTAGAATCACATGGAGCGTTGAAGCAATTAGCCGTTTCACTATATAAAATTGCTCAGGATATCAGATTGTTGGCTTCCGGCCCGCGTTCTGGGATTGGGGAAATTCATATTCCGGAAAATGAGCCGGGTTCTTCCATCATGCCCGGAAAAGTAAATCCTACACAAAATGAAGCTTTGACAATGGTTTGCGCTCAGGTTTTAGGAAACGATACAACAATTTCATTTGCTGGGACTCAGGGAAATTATGAACTGAATGTTTTCAAACCGGTGATGGCTTACAATTTCCTGCAATCCGCTCAGTTAATTGCTGATGCATGTATCTCATTTAATGATCATTGCGCAGTTGGAATTGAACCTAACAATGAAAGAATTAAAGAATTGGTAGACAAATCTTTGATGTTGGTAACAGCTTTGAACACTCATATCGGTTACGAAAATGCAGCAAAAATTGCAAAAACCGCTCACAAGAACGGTACAACTTTGAAAGAAGAAGCTGTCAATCTCGGATTTTTAACCGCTGAACAATTTGATGAATGGGTAAAGCCTGAAGATATGGTGGGAAGCCTGAAATAAGAAATTAGATTTAAAAGTTAAATATTGTACGAAGCGGCGGGAAAAATTTTTCCCGCCGCTTTTTTATCAATTTATCTATGAATGAATTATGTGTTTACCACCAAAGAGCGACACCGAAAACCAATGCTTTATCATTCTCAAACTTGTTGTCTTTAAAAAAATTTCCGAAATCTTTTTTCACAAAAATGCTGAAATCATCGTAAGAAACCGTAAACTGACCTCCATAAATAAAAGGATTTACCTGATAATTTTCTCTTCCTCTATCACTGATTCCGTCTCCTTTTATGATGTTATTGGTTGCCATTTTTACGCCTCCGTAAACATTCGCACCAATCTTAAATCCATTATTATAATCTCTGTACTGAATATCCATTCCTGCATTTTTCACCTTAGAAAAATTGTATTGAAGCCCTAAAGGAACTATAATATAACCCGTTCTAAGCTTACTTTTGCTCAAATTCTTGTCATAATTTGCCAGAAAAACATCTGCATTTATATCTTTCATGAAAAACATATTATTATCAATATTCAACGTTCTCCATGAAAAACCGATTCCGGAAATTAATCCCCACGGACTGGTTCTGCCAAACTGATAATTGAATTTCAACCCAAATTCAAAATTTCCTGCGTATCCTAAATTTTTATCCAGACTGTTATCTGCTTTGTTATTTGTAAGATTCATAATTCCGTATGAAATATAACCTGCAAAGTTTTTAGTGGGTCTGAATTTCTTCAAAAGCTTCTCTTTTAATTCTTCATTGGAAGTCACATCAGAATTAAGAAGTGAATATCTTACCTGTTTTTGAATCACCGTATCAAGATCAAATCCTAATTCTTCGATTCTCTGATCTATTTTTTCCGAAAACCGATCGGCGATGATTGATTTTTGCTTATCAAATTCGGTTTTATCAAGATTTTTTGCCTGAAGAATAAGCAATTCTGCTTCCATTAGTTTCTTTTCTTCCTGGATGATTGCATCAATCTTTTTAGCATACTCATCCACTTTCTCCTTTACTATCGGGCTTACTTCCGTGTCTTCTTTTGGCTGGAGATTCAGTTTATTAAGATTTCTTTGCGAATAAACAGTGCCGGATAAAAGGCATACGAATCCCATCAGGATAATTTTCTTGATCATATTATTAAGTTTTAATTGTTAAAAATGTATTATTTTCCGTTCAGATCGATGGTCGCAACGTTACTTTGTTTTGTCTTTTCAATGACATCTTTATGTTCAACAGAAAAAAGCAGTGTGGAAGGATCTACATATCTTTTCCTTTTTACAGGGCTTTTTGCAGAATCTCCTTGTGCGATGATCTTTTCTGCTGGAATTTGCGGAATATTAGATGCTATTTCAGAAGCATTTTCTTTCATTAAAGGCAATTTTTTCTCTGCGATGATTGGTGAGTTTGTAGTTTCAATTTTTTCCTCAGGAGAAATATTTTCTATTGCTACAGATTCTTTTTGATTTTGTTCGATCAACACAGGAGATTTTGCCGTTGTTGTTTTTATATTTTGCTGAGTTTTCGGATTGTTAGCCTTTGCAATTTTAGGTTTTACAATGTCATTATTTTCTTTATTAAAAACCAAAACAACCCCTAAACTGAATGCTAAAACCAGGCAAGCCGCAACCAAAAACCAATTAATTTTTGTCTTTGAAGACTTATCCCAAGATTGAGTCTCAATTTCAGACCACAAATCTCTCGAAGGAGCAATTTCCCTTTCGCTAATTTGTTTCTTGATCTGATATTCTATCGTATTTTTAGTAGTGTTCATTTCTTAGTGCTTTTTGTTGTTGAAAGTAAATCTTCCTCATCTTTTCTTTTGCCCTGAATAATTGTGTTTTGCTCACAGCCGTTGAGATCTGCAGTGTATCCGCAATTTCCTGATGCGAATAATCTTCAAGTACATATAAGTTAAAAACCATTCTGTACGAGTCCGGAAGCTGATCCAGAAGTTCCTGTGCGTTAAAATCAAAAATCACATCTTCTTCATGAATTTCTTCAAGATAAGACTGGTTGATATCATCCAGATAAAAAACTGTTTTATGACTTTTAATAAAATTCAGGCATTCATTCACCACGATCCTTCTCGCCCAACCCTCAAAACTTCCTTCTCCGCGAAAACTTTCAATACTTTTAAAAATTTTGCAAAACGCTTTGATAAGACAATCTTCCGCCTGGTACAGATCGCTGATATAGCTTCTGCTTACACTCAGAAATTTCTTTACATTCTGATCATAAAAGATTTTCTGTGCAGCCGGATCCTGTTTTTTCAGGCGGCTTAGCAAATCATCTTTTTTATTTCCGAACAAAAGCTTCATAATTATTTGTTTCTACTAGTAAGACAAAGAAAAGTTGAAAAGGTTACACAGTAAATAATTTTTTTTTCAAAAAAACATTAAAAATTGAATTTACATTAAAAAACAAACACTTTATTTAAACGAAAAAGCTCCTGATTTTCAGAAGCTTTTGATTATTTTATTGTTTTATAATTTTTTTCCTGATTGTTTCTTTACCGTTATCGATCAAGATCATATAGGTTCCTTTCGGAAGGTCAGACAAATTATAAGCATCTGATTTTCCTGTGAAAGTTTTCAATAATTTTCCGGACATATCAGTTACAGAAATTTTTGAGTCAGATTTTAAATCAGATTTGATGTAAAGATTGTCTTTTACAGGATTTGGATACACTTCCACCTTATCCTGAAGCGAAATATCAGAAGTCGCCAAAGTTGTACCTGCTGTAATAGCAATATCATCAACCACTGCTGTATATGAATAATCTCCCATATCGTCATAGACAAATCTCAGCTGGAAATTGGCATTCGCATACGGTGTTAAATCAATATTTGTAGCATTTGCATAAGTAGTAAGTATGTAGTTAAGTGTACTCAAATCGATGGTAAAAACTCCTGCATCTCCTGAAAAAGCGAACACCTGAACCCAAGAAGTTCCGTTAAAAACCTCAACTTTCAAGGTTGAATTAAGCTCATAGATGATATTGGCATATTTAAAAGACAATTTAGGATTAGAAGCTGCCGAAAGGTTGATCACAGGCGAAATAAGTCTTGCATTGTGATTTACACTTCCTGGTCCTGCATTGTCATCGTCAAAAAAAGCCGCTGAACTTGGAAATAAAGCAACTCCGTTTTGAGTTCCCACACCCCAGTTGTAAACAGTATCTGGGTTATTTGTCGTCCATCCGGAAGGTAAAGATCCTCCGTTAAAGTTTTCTGAAAATATTTGCGCATTGCTAAAAGCACAAACCAACAAAAAAGGAATTAATAATTGTTTCATAGTAAAGTTTTTAGTGGTAGTGTAAAATTAGTTATTAATTATTTAACATAATTTGATTATGGTTGAAAAGATTAATATTTAAACTTATTTATAAAACTAAAAAGACCCCTAATTTTTAGGAGTCTCTTATTATAATTTGTATTTAAAACTAGTTTAGCTTAGCATTTTTTGTGCTTTTTTGACACCTTCTACCAATACATCAATCTCGTTGAAAGTATTATAAACAGCAAAACTTGCTCTCACAGTTCCTGCGATATTAAAAAAATCCATGATAGGCTGTGTACAATGATGCCCTGTCCTTACTGCAACTCCCAATTTATCGAGAATCATTCCTACATCAGAAGCGATCCCTACACCTTCTAAGTTGAAGGAAACAACTCCCGTTCTGTCTGCCTTTTCACCGTAAATTTTTATTCCTTCAAGTTCTAAAAGCTGTCTTTGAGCATATTCCAGCAAAGCATTTTCATGATTCTGAATATTTTCGTGCCCTACTTTCTGGATAAAGTCTACTGCTGCTCCCAATGCAATATTTCCGCCAACATTCGGAGTTCCTGCTTCAAATTTAAAAGGAAGACCTGCATACGTTGTTCCGTCAAAAGAACAAGTTGCAATCATCTCTCCTCCACCATGAAATGGCGGTAAATCTTCAAGAATTTCCTGTTTGCCGTATAAAATACCTGTTCCCATCGGAGCATACATTTTATGTCCCGAGAAAACGAAGAAATCACAATCCATTTTCTGAACGTCGATGGTAAAGTGCGGAGCAGATTGTGCACCGTCGATTACAATATAAGCATCCGAATTTTGTCTTGTTTTGGCAATAATTTCTTCGATCGGATTTACAATTCCTAAAGCATTGGAAACCTGATTAACAGAAACAACCTTTGTTTTCTCACTTAAGAATTCATCCAGATAATCAAGCTGAAGAATTCCGTTTTCATCCATTGGAATTACTCTTAATTTTGCTCCGGTTCTGTCACAAAGCAATTGCCAAGGAACAATATTCGAGTGATGCTCCAGATAAGAAATGATAATTTCATCGTCTTTTTTTAATTTTTGAGTTAAAATATAAGAGATGAGATTCAATCCTTCTGTAGTTCCTTTCGTGAAAATTATTTCAAAATCATGTTTAGCATTAATGAATTTCTGGATTTTTCTTCTCGAAAGCTCCATTTCTTCTGTAGCCAACTGACTTAATGTATGAATTCCTCTATGTACGTTTGCGTTAAGCTCTGTATAATATTTATTCCAAACTTCTAAAACTGAATTTGGTTTTTGAGATGTCGCCGCATTATCTAAGTAAACCAAGGGTTTACCGTTCACCTGCCTGTCTAATATAGAAAACTGACTTCTGATTTCCTGAATGTCAAACATTTATTAAAATTTTAAATTAAAAGTTCTTATTTAGAACACTTCAAATTTACGGCTTTTTTCCGAAAGGATATGATAAGAAAGTAATTATAGATGTAATCTAAAAAACAAAAACCTGCCAAAATTGACAGGTTTTATGTATTTTAAATAAAGAATTCTTATTCTTCAAAAGATTTTTCTTCAGTTGTCGGAACAAGTGGAGATTGATCTTTTACTTCTTCTGCTGCTTCTTCATCCTCATCATCTTCAATTACCGCTCCTCCTTTCATTGCATTTCTAGACATCTTAACAGCTACAACAACTGCATTGTCTGGATGAACGAAAGAATATCCTTCAGCTTTAATACCACCTACATAAAGTTTGTTACCAATCTTAAGAGAAGTAATATCAACAACTACCTCATCAGGTAAGTTTGCAGGAATAGCTTTTACTTTCAATTTTCTGAAAGACTGACGTAAAACACCACCAGCTACAACACCTTTAGAACGACCAGTGATTCTTACAGGAACCTCCATAATAACCGGCTTATCGTCAGCTAATTGATAGAAGTCTGCGTGAAGAATTTTGTCTGTAATCGGGTGGAACTGAATATCCTGAAGAACAGCAGGAATTACCTGTCCGTCAACTTCAATAGATACCGTGTGTGCTTCAGGAGTATATACCAAACCTTTGAATGCTTTCTCTTCTGCAGAGAAGTTCAATGGCTCACCACCTCCGTAAACAACACAAGGAACTAATTCAGCATCACGTAAAGCTTTTGTAGACTTTTTGCCCACGCTTTCTCTTTTTGTACCTTGAATTGTAATAGATTTCATTTATAAAAATTTAAAAAATTGTTTTATTTTTGATTTGCAAACCACTAAAAATCAATTAAATAATAAATTTACTGCTAATTGATTGATGCTCATGAACCATCTTCATAACGTCTGCAAATAATGGGGCGCAAGATAGCACTTTTATTTTAGACGACAAATTATTTTTCACAGGAATTGAGTCGGTTACAATAACTTCCAATAATTTTGACTTCTCAATATTATCGTAAGCCTTCCCAGAAAGCACACCATGAGTTGCCATGGCTCTTACAGATTTTGCTCCTTTTTCTATTAAGATGTCTGCCGCTTTACAAAGTGTCCCTGCTGTGTCGATCATGTCATCGATAAGAATAACATTCTTTCCTACTACATCTCCGATAAGGAACATTTCTTCTACAACGTTTGCTTTTTTTCTCTCTTTATAAGCAATAACTACATCTGCACCAAGATGACCTGCATAGTTTTTAGCTCTTTTAGCGCCTCCCATATCCGGAGAAGCAATAGTAAGATTCTCTAAATTCAGATCTCTTATATAATCTACAAAAATTGTAGAAGCATATAGATGGTCTACCGGAATTTCAAAGAATCCCTGGATTTGATCCGCGTGAAGATCCATTGTCATAATTCTTGTTGCTCCTGCAGCAGTCAAAAGATTGGCAACCAATTTTGCACCGATTGGCGCTCTTGGCTTGTCTTTTCTGTCTTGTCTTGCAAGTCCGAAATAAGGAAGTACAACGGTGATGCTTTTTGCAGATGCTCTTTTCGCTGCATCAATCATTAGAAGAAGCTCTAATAAATTGTCTGCAGGGGGAAATGTAGATCCGATTAAGAAAACTCTTCCTCCTCTTACAGATTCATCAAGAACCGGCTCGAATTCGCCATCGCTGAACTCCTGAAAGTTGATTTTCCCTAATTCCTTCCCATAATGCTGGGCAATTTTTTCTGCCAAGTCCTTACTCGTCCTTGTACTAAATAGATAACTTAACTGATCGGCCATTTTTACTTTTTAAAAGATTTTGCAAATTTAAAAAAAAACCACAAGAATTAGTCTTGTGGTTTTTAAGTTTTTATTTATATAAATATTACGGGAATTTTATTCCTGAATAATTATTAGGATCTACTTGTGGAAGTGTAGATCTGTATTTTTTATTAATTGCTTTAATAAACTCATTGGCAACGATAGCATATCCTCTACCTGTAAGATGGACTCCATCTAAAGAGAAAGTACCACCAGTAACAAATTTTGCAGTATACTTCACTCCGTCCCAAGAAATTCCTGATTGAGAATTAAGATCAATCATTTTATTGTTTGCATCTACAAATGCCAATCCGTAAGAATCTGCTAATCCTCTGATTGCCGTGTTATAAGCATCAACAGCTGTTTTTACTGCCGCAGCTTCTGTTTTTGATAAAACATGCTGATTCTCCAATGGATAAGAAATTCCGTACACATTAACCGGTGAAGGAGCTCCTGTCACAGTAGTTCCAATGACAGATCTTGAAGTAAGAAGAATATAGTCTTCTACTGTTGTCTGTCTTGCCTGTCCGAAAATCTGTCCGAAAGCTGTTGCAGTAGGAAGCCCTAATGAAGGTGTAAGAGCAGCAGTAAGTTGTGCAGATAAGTTTGGTAAAGAAGTATCTTTTATTAAAACAGGGTTTGAAGATGTAGAAGAAAGTAAATTAATTCTGTCTCCAGCTCCGAAAGCTGTTAAAGCTTGTTTTAACGGCCCATACAAATTGGTATTTAATGTAGTTATATTTGCTCCTAACGCAGCAGGAGTTAATGGATTGTAAGGCACCGTTGTAAAAAACGGAATAGATGTCACGTAAGGAATATTCGCAATAACTCCTTTTGTAGCACCTCCGGCTTTTAATTTATCAAGACCCAGTTTAATTGCACCCGCAACAACATTAGGATCAGATATATCATTTGCTCCATATGTTGCAGCATTTGTATTTCCTGTTTGATTTACACCTGCTCCACCACTTGTAGCATAACTTAAAACATCATTATTCCCGATCCAGTAAGAAAAGAATGTAGGGCTTTTTGCTACCACATCATCTATAACAGATGAAGTATTACTTGATGAAAATCTCGCATAATAAGGATTTGCCGTTCCTAATAAAATCCCAGAAGGGTTTCCATAATTTGCAGCTACTAAATGGTATGATTTTGCACCCGGAACTCCAAAATTATTCAAAGGTCCTGTAATTTTAGTTAAAACATTTGTAGTAGGAGTTCCCGCAACATTTGTAATATCCGGAGAACCGTTTGTAAATGATTTAATATAAAGTTTTGTTGCCTGAATAGTAGTTCCCAATAACACTAACCCTCCATTATTATCTGCCATTAAAGGCTGTACGAAGTTTCCTCCCCCCGCAAGTTTCATTTGTCCTGCAATAATGTTTGGATAAGATTCATTCTGCCCGTCAATATACAAAGCGTTATCCCTATATCCCGACGTTAAAGAATTTCCTATAGAAACATAGTTTTGAAAATTTGCTTCTCCGGAAGTTACCGCAATATCCTGTACATCTTTATCAAAATCATCCTCGCAACTCGTCGTAAAAAGAAGTGCGGAAATAGCGAATGTAGAAATTATAATTTTTTTCATAGTCTTTCAATTAAAAAGGGTTATAAGATAAACCTAAACCTAGATAGAACGCTGTAGCTTTAGCCTGTCCATAAAAGCCAAGAGCTTTATTACTCACATTTCTTGCTTGTGGCATTGCATAGCCTCCGGCAATGTCAACTCCGAATTGTTTTAACTTAAATCCAACCCCGCCTGTTACAACATAAGTATTGAATGAAGGAGTTTCTGCAATAAAATTGTCATCAGAATAAGGAGATTCATCATAATATGCACCAAGACGTCCGTAGATCATATTAGTAAATGCATACTGAGTTCCTAATCTTACAGTCTTAGAATTTCTAAAGTTTTTAGGAGAAACAGAAACCGTAGGATCTGCCTGATTTCCAACAGGAGCAGTTGCAAAATCCAAAGTCAATTTGCCGTATCTAGACCATCCGTGATAGTTGAAGTCACCAGAAATCAACCATTTTGGAGTAATCTTATATGTTAAACCTATAGTATATTCTTCTACCAAAGGTAAAGTCGCTGAAAAACTGTCTGTTCCCGTTGACGCATCTAAACCTAATAACGGATAAATAGAAGCCGATGGGAATTTGAATGTAGCTGTTCCATCTTTAGCTTTCATATCAACCGGTGAACGGTAAGCAATACTTACATCCAGCTTCGGATCAGGTCTCATATAGAATCCAAATCCATAACCGTGTCCGCTTGCTTTGCTATCAAGATTAAGCTGCCCTCCGAATTGAGTAACGGCTTTATCCCAATTTACGTTTCCTCGTGCATAGATATAGCTTGCCCCGAAAGCCAACCAATCATTAAATTTATATGAAACCATCGGCTGGAAGTAGAAACTTTTCAGCTCAAGTTTTTGAACCATCTCTTTTCCTTCCCAATCATTCGGCCATTCAATAGTACTACCAAAAGGAGTTGTAAAACTGAAACCTACTGATAATTTTTCAGTTGCCCTGTAAGCAATTGCCGCATAAATAGGCGTTCCCATCGGGTTATCAGTTTCTGTACTTTTCAATGTGTTCAGATTCTGAAAAGTAACTTTATTACTTGCTCCAAATCCTCCTGCAACAATACTCAGCTTCGAAGGAATGAATGACATACCCGCAGGATTAAAGAATGCCACACTTGCATCCTCAGCATGCGCACTGGTATGTGCCATTGCCAATTGCTTTACCCCTTGCAGAGAAACCCTGAAGCCTCCAGCGTAAGATAAAACACCTGCCAATAATGCAGTTGATACTAATATTTTTTTCATAGACCATTATTATATAACCCAAATATAAAATTATTTTAGTTATACCTGTTAATAAATCATAAAATTTTAAACAATATAAACAAAGAAAATTATGTTTAAAATAACACTTTCACAAAAAAGAGACTTAAACAGATAGCTATTAAGGTATTAATAGAATTTCAGCTAACAATCTTATTACTTGTTTGATATTAAACAATGATGTTTCGGAATATTTGATTATTTTAGAATTGCATAAAGATAAAAAATTATAAATTTGCAAGATTAAATATATAATATATGAGTTGTGGATGTAAAACATCCGGCGATTCTGCACATTCTTGCGGACCCAAGAAAACCGCGAATGGCTGTGAAAATGTAAATACCTGTGGTAATAGTTATAAATTAAGTGTTTTTGACTGGCTTTCTAACATCAACAATCCCTCACCAAACAGGTGTGATTTTGTGGAAGTTAGATTTAAAAATGACAGAAAATCGTTTTTTAAAAATGTAAATAATATCCCGTTACATATAGGTAGTGTAGTAACAGTAGAATCAAGTCCCGGACATGATGTAGGTGTGGTAAGTCTCACCGGCGAACTAGTGAAAATTCAGATGAAGAAGAAAAAATCTTCTGAAGAAGCAGCACTTAAAATATACAGACAGGCCAACCAAAAAGATCTTGAAGTTTGGCAGGAAGTAAGAAAAAAAGAAGAGAATGTAAAAATAGAAGCACGAAAAATAGCTCACAGATTAGGTCTTGAAATGAAGATCACAGATGTTGAGTATCAAGGTGATGCTTCAAAAGTTACGTTTTATTATACTGCTGATAGTCGTGTAGATTTCAGAATGTTGATTAAAGAATATGCCGGAGCTTTCAGAACGAAAATCGACATGAAGCAGATCGGTTTCCGACAGGAAGCTGCAAAAGTAGGAGGAATCGGATCTTGTGGAAGAGAACTTTGCTGTTCTACCTGGTTAACGGATTTTAGATCTGTTAACACCAATGTTGCCAGATATCAGCAATTGAGTATCAATCCTCAAAAATTAGCCGGACAATGCGGTAAGCTTAAATGTTGTCTTAATTACGAATTAGACAGTTATCTTGATGCATTAAGTAATTTCCCATCTTCTTCAACCATGTTGGATACGGAAAAAGGAAGAGCTTTTTGTATCAAAATCGACGTTTTCAAAAAGAAAATGTGGTTTGCTTATGTAGACAGTTCTATGGCTTGGTATGATTTTGATATTGATTTGGTTAAAAAATTAATAGCAAAAAACAAAAAAGGCGAAAGAGTTCCGCCTCTTGAAGACCTGAAACAACCTGAAGCACCGTTACAGACGATTGATCTTATTCAGGAGAACAGTGTTGACCGATTCGAGAAGAAAAACAGGAGCAATAATAACAGGCATAAAAGCTCGAACAGACCTAATAACAGCAATCAGAACAGTCAAAACCAAGGTCAAAATCAAGGTTCGAAAAGACCCAACAACAGACCGGAAAGACAAGATCGTCCTGAGAGAACCGAAAGACCGGAAAAGCAGGAAAGACAACAAAATCCTAATGCGAATTCTAACAACCAGCCAAGACAGCAAAAGCCTCAACAGCCAAAAGCTCAATTGGAAAAAGCTGATGTTGTATCAGGTTCTGATGTTGAGAAAAAACCAGCCCCGAATAAGAAAAAATTTAAAAAGAAATTTCCTCCAAAAAAAGACAACAATGCATAAAATTTTAGGATTATTGACTCTTATCCTTTTCTTTAGCTGTAATTCTTCCTCAGAAGAAGAAGTTACAATGAATTCCGTTGATAATAAATGGAATAAGAAAAGTGAACAAAAATTTAATCTTGAAATTTCAGATCCGCAAAATCCTAAAAATATTATATTTGTTGTAAGAAATAACAACGATTATCCTTACAGCAATGTTAGGTTTATTGTCAATTTCACCAACCTCCAAAGCAAGAAAAAAGAAACCGATACCTTGAACTATGTATTGGCAAAACCAAACGGAGAATGGCTTGGTACAGGATTTGGTGACACGAAGGAAACTTTATTTCAGTACAAAATGAACTATCAGTTTCCGGCTAAAGGGAAATATGAAATTGGCGTTACTCAAGCCATGAGAAATGATATCCTTCCGGGAATTGAAGACATTGGAGTAAAAATAGAAACGGCTAAACCGTAATCATAAATGGAAGTAAACAAACAAAACACAGGAAATAAAGGGAAAACCTTCCCGCTTCCTCCCAAAAAGAAAAATACCGCTTGGAAAAGATGGGTTAAATTTATCTGGATCGGATTCTTTGCTTTAGTTTTAGGAATTTCAGGAGTTTTCTTCGCTGTTTCCCAAGGTTTTCTTGGAGAAATGCCCGATGTAAAAGAACTTGAAAATCCGGATATTTATGTTGCTTCAGAAATCTATTCTTCAGATGGTGTTCTATTAGGCAAGTTTGAGAAAGAAAAAACTCAGCCTATTATCTATAAAGACCTTCCTCCTTATTTAATTTATGCTTTACAGGCAAAAGAGGATGAACGCTTCAAAGAACACTCGGGAATTGATTTACAATCTGTTGCCAGAGCCGTGGTTTTTGGTGGCGGAAGAGGTGGTGGTTCTACAATTACCCAACAGTTAGCAAAATTACTTTTTACGGGAAAAAGAGCAGATAATAAAGTCAAAGCAGTTTTTCAAAAGCTGAAAGAATGGGTTGTTGCCGTAAGTCTTGAAAAAAGATATACAAAAGAAGAAATCGTTACTTTATATTTCAACAAGTTTGACTTTTTATATAATGCAAACGGAATTGAAATGGCATCAAAAATCTATTTCAATAAAAAAACGTCCGAGCTTACATTACCGGAAGCTGCGATGTTTGTTGCAATGCTGGAAAACCCCGTGAAAAACAATCCGATGAGAAACCCCGAAAGAGCAAAAACCAGAAGGGATGTCGTATTGGATCAAATGTTAAAAACAGGCTATATCGATCAGGCAACTTTTGATAAAGCAACCGGTACTCCGGTTACTTTAGATTATCATCCTATTAAAAGCATTAATGATGATTATTCGGCTTATTATAAGTTTTACTTAAAAAAGGAAATCGATCAGTATCTTACAGAATACGAGAAAGAGAATGGTAAAAAATTAAACCTTTATAAAGACGGATTAAAAATATATGTAACTCTTGATTCTAAAATGCAGAAATATGCAGAAGAATCAATCAGAGAACATTTAACAGACCTGCAGAAAAGATTTGATGCAGAGCAGAGAGGAAGAAAAAACTGGCCTTTCTATTATCTGAACGACAAGCAAATCAATGGAGTTATGCTTCAGGCAATGAAGAGAACCGGACGTTACAAACAGTTGAAAGCCGCAGGAGTTTCTGAAGATTCTATTATGCTTGAATTCAAGAAACCAATTAAAACATCCCGTTTCACATGGGCTGGAGAGGAAGAAGTGGAAATGTCTCCATGGGATTCTATCAGATGGCACAAAAAAGTTGCTCAGGCAGGATTAATGTCAGTTACACCGGGATCAGGAGAGATCAAAGCCTGGGTTGGAGGTATCGATTGGCAACATTTCCAGTATGACCACATTAAGCAGGGTAAAAGACAGGTTGGTTCAACATTCAAACCTTTTGTATATGCAACTGCCATTATGAAACTGGGAATGACTCCTTGTTCTGTGGTTTCAAATGCTAGCTTTAATAAAGGAACTTATCACGTTCCGGGAAGAGGCGGAATGCTTACCTTAAAAGATGCTTTGGCGCATTCACAAAACCCTGTGGCTTTACGTCTTGCAGAAATGACAGGAACACAAAGTGTAATACAAACAGCAAGAGATCTTGGGGTAACCGAAGATATTTCCACAAGTTTACCAATGGCTTTAGGTTCTTCAGACATCACCATCTACGAAATGGTAGGAGCTTACAGTACTTTTGCCAACTATGGTAACTACAACAAACCGGAAATGATCTGGAGAATTGAAGATGCAAACGGAAGAGTAATAAAAGAAGTAAGCGTAAATCCAAAAGAAGTAATGAACCCGTTATACGCTTACACCATGATTGAATTAATGAAAGGTGTTGCACAATTCGGTACAGCTTCAGGAGAATTAGGAAGAAAAGGAATTTCAAAAGATATAGAAATTGCAGGAAAAACCGGTACTACTCAGAATAACTCTGATGGTTGGTTTATGGGGATCGTACCAAAACTGGCAACTGGAGCCTGGGTTGGATGGGAAGACAGAGCAACTCACTTCTTAGGAACCGGTGAAGGTCAGGGTGCGAAAATGGCACTTCCGATTTGGGCGATCTTCATGAAAAAAGTCTGGGCTGATAAAAGTTTAGGAATTTCACCTGATGATAAGTTTGTAAAACCTTCCGAATGGAAAGACGGATGCTCTAACCTGAAAGGATTAGGCTCAGGTTATGGAGATGACGGCGGATTACAAACAATCGACGAGATTAAAAATCCAAAACCAGCAGAACCGAACGGACCGAAAAATCCAGGTAAAAAAGAGGAAAATGTGAATGAAAACCTAAACACCGGAGAGGATATAGATTTCAATAATAAATAATTTCTCTTTTAGAAATACATAAGACCTTTCAATCATTTGGAAGGTCTTTTCTTTTATAATTAATACCTTTGAAGTATGAATATTGAAAACATCAAACAACCCTTTATAAAAATATTTCCCGGAGATTTGTCAGGCAACCCTATGCAGAGAAACACTCCAAAAGTTTTATTCTCTACCATTGAACCTGTTGGTTTTGATCATCCGAAAATGATTGCATTTAATGAAAAACTGTCGGAAGAAATAGGACTGGGAAAATTTGAAGAAAAAGATCTGAACTTTCTGGTTGGAAACAATCTTCCTGAAAATGTAAAAACCTATTCCACTGCTTATGCAGGTCATCAGTTTGGAAATTGGGCAGGACAATTAGGCGACGGAAGAGCAATTCTTGCCGGAGAAATCACTAACGATTCCGGTAAAAAAACCGAAATCCAATGGAAAGGAGCCGGAGCAACACCTTATTCAAGGCACGCCGATGGAAGAGCTGTTTTGCGATCTTCTGTCCGAGAATATTTGATGAGTGAAGCCATGTTCCATTTGGGAGTTCCAACAACACGGGCTTTAAGCTTATCTTTCACAGGAGAAGAGGTAGTGAGAGACATAATGTACAGCGGAAACCCACAAGATGAAAAAGGCGCTGTCATCATCAGAACAGCAGAAAGCTTTCTTCGTTTTGGCCATTTTGAATTACTATCTGCTCAACAGGAATATAAAACTTTAGAACGGCTTGTTGATTTTACTATTGAAAATTATTTTACGGAAATTACCTCAGAAGGAGTTCAGAAGTATAAAGATTTCTTTGAAAATGTTTGCAGGAGAACTGCTGATTTAATGGTTGAATGGTACAGAGTCGGATTCGTTCATGGGGTAATGAATACCGATAACATGTCAGTTTTAGGTTTAACAATCGATTATGGTCCTTATTCGATGATGGATGAATACAATTTAAATTTCACTCCCAATACGACTGATCTTCCCGGAAGAAGGTATGCTTTCGGAAAACAGGGACAGATTTCCCAATGGAATCTTTGGCAGTTGGCAAATGCACTTCATCCATTAATTAAAGATGAGAAGTTTTTGGAAGAAATTCTGAACGATTACGGAAGTTATTTCTGGGAATCTCACGATAAAATGCTTTGTAAAAAATTCGGGCTCGATGAATTGCTGGCAACTGACGAAAAATTCTTCACCGATTGGCAGAGTTTAATGCAGGATCTGCAATTCGACTATACTTTATTTTTTAATGAACTTGAAAAATATGATGATCAAAAAGATTTGAGAGATCAGTTTGAAAATGTCTCTTATATTTTTTTAAATGAAGAAAAATTGACTCAGTTGAACCATTTTATCAAAAATTATCAGTCAAGGTTGGAGAAAAACAGTATTTCAAAAGAAAAATCTTTGGAACTTATGCACAAAACGAATCCTAAATTCATCCTGAGAAATTATCTTTTGTATCAATGTATCGAAGAAATCAATGCTGGAAAAACAGAAATGCTGGACAGACTAACTCACGCATTAGAAAATCCATACAAAAAGATTTACCCGGAATTTTCAGCAAAAAGACCTTCAGATTATGACGATATTTCAGGATGCTCAATGCTTTCCTGCAGTTCTTAATTTTAAAATCATCGAAATCAATATACAAACTCATCAAAATTGGTGAGTTTTTTATTTTATTTTTGCAAAAAGTTCTAGCACGTGTCAAAGTTCAAAACAAAATTTATTCATTTTTTCAAACTACTCTTTCCTTCAACAGGGATTGAATTGGTTGTTTTTCTTTTCTTTTTGGTTTCATATGGATATTTGGGATCCTATATTGCCATCAATTACAAGATCATTTTCGACAACAGAATTCCTTGGGATGCCTATTTTAGTTTTGATAATAAATCGATTGTCTTGTATGGCGGAAGCTTTGAAAGACACCCGCTCTCCTATTATTTTTTCAATTGGATCAGAGAATTGGCTCTGCTTTTTTCTAATGGGAAAATGGATGGAAACTTTAGATTTGCTTTGGCTTGGTTCAGTAACATTGCGGTAAGTCTCAGTGTCCTTCAGATTTTTAAATATTTAAAAAATATTATCAGACTTCCATTGATAATCAATCTTTTACTGATACTTTTTTTCGGATCATTTTCTACAACAATCTTACTTTCATTTACTCCTGAAAATTTTACTTATTCTTTGTTTTTCCTGACATTATTTAACCATTATTCGGCAATAAAGCTCAAAAAGGAAGAGAAAATTCCAGTTTTGGCATTAGCATTTTCTGGAATTTCTATAGGAGGTTTAACTGTTACAAATATTGCTAAAGTTTTCATTCCTGTCGCTTTCGAAAAAAGTCTTTTCAGAAGTTGGAAAAAATTTGGAAATGCTGCTTTCAGAGTAATTTTCACCTGTATTTGTTTTATCTTACTTTATTTAAACAGAATTGATTTTAAGTATGAAAATATATTCAGCAAAACGAATGAACAGTACGAAAAATTCTCTAACGTAAGGTCTACTCCGACCTGGGACATGCTCCTTTCCTATTTTTTTGGCGGAAATATTTTGTTTTCAAATTTTATCATCCGCGACAAACACAATATGCAGGGTTTCGACTATAAAGGTATTATAATGGATGTCTATTCATCATGGGTTCCCTATATTTTCATTACCGTTTTATTAGCATTGATTTTTTGGAGTTACTTTAAAAATTTTAAAAATAAATTGACTCAGGTGCTCATGATTTCTTTCTTACTGGACATCATTATTCATTGCATCATGAAGTTTGGTCTGCACACATCTTACATTTATGGTGGTCACTTTGTATTTATTTATCCTTTACTTTTGGGATGGCTGTTTTATGGTTACAGAGAATCACCGAAAATGCTATCATTCCTGACTGTTGTTGTCTGCATTTTATTCGCTTATCTGGCAACAAATAATTACCTCAGAATGACAGAATTCTTTTGGTTTTTAGATACATATTATTAATAAAAAAATCCGGAAAATAATTTTCCGGATTTTTTGCTTTTATGTTAAAATTAAATCTTATTTCGCTTCTGCACAGAAGATTCTGTACTGTACCGCCATTGCAGACTTAAAATATTCTTTTACTTTTGAAAGATCAGATGATGCACTTTGTTTTGTAAAATAGCTTCCTGCTAAAATTTTGTAATTCGGTCTTAATGAAGCGTCCGTTTCAACCTTAAGATTTGGAAATCTTTTTCTGAAATATGCTTTCACCTCATTTGCCTCCTCATTACTTTTCACTGTAGTGATCTGGATTTTATATCCCAGAATTCTCGGATTTTTTCTACAAATCTCTGCATTTGTCAGCTCTCTGCTGGGAACATAGATCTTTGTAGGCTTCGAAGATGCATAATCTTCATCATCATCTCTGGAAGATATGACAGTTGTAGTTTTTGAACACTTGTCTTCAAGGCTCTCCAAAGCACCGTTTACTTTAGAATCCATAGTCATGATAAGCTCTGTACCGGCTAGGGTATCTTTCTTCACAATCTGCTGTGCATCAATATCATAAAATGCCAATAAAGATAGTATCGAAAATAATTTAATCAAATTTTTCATTTAAACTTGTTTGCGCAAATTTATACAAATTAAAAAATTATACCAAACACAGTTATTTAGAATAATTACAAATTAAACGTAAATGACATTTTCCCCTTTCCATATACCGTTAAATTCCTGTTAAAAATATTATTTTTGCGGGATTGATTGAATGTTCAATATTTACTAACATAAGATAATTTAAATGATTAGTTGGAGAAAGCATTATAGACAAACGTTGATTGCAATAGGCTTATTGTTATCGACAAGTGCTTCAATTTACGGGCAGGACGGCGATCCTAAAAATGGTGAGAAGCTTTTCAAAGCAAATTGTACTGCTTGTCACGCACTAGACAAACAAGTTGTAGGACCACCTTTGAAGGGGATTGTTGCGAAAGTTAAAGAAGAGGCAGGCGTAGGCCCGGATTGGCTTCACAAGTGGATCAAAAACAACAAAGAACTGAGAGCTTCTGGCGACAAGTACGCTAATGAAATTTTCGAAAAATTCAATAAGACTGAGATGCAGCTCTTCCCTAATCTTTCAGATAAGGATATTGATGACATCTTAGCATTTACAACTAATCCTCCTGCGCCTGTTGTAGAAGGACCTAAAAATCCAACAACAGAAACGGCTGGTACTGCACCAGCAAACAATACTACTTCAAGTATTGTTATCATTTCACTTTTAGCAATTGCTGCCTTATTGGTTTGGATCTTAATTAAACTAAGACAATTAGTAAAATTAGGTCAGTCTGAAGACTTAGCAGGGCTTAATGAAACGAGGATCAAATCGTTTAGTGAAATCTATGAAAAGTACCATTATGTAGGTAAAGGATTAATCGCAATTCTTGCACTTCTGGCAACTTATGGCGTTTGGAACTGGGTCATGTGGATCGGGGTTTACAAAGGATATAAGCCAGAACAACCTATCTATTTCTCACACAAAATTCACGCTGGAGAGCAAAAAATTGACTGTCAACTTTGTCACTCAAGTGCTAAATACGGTAAAGTATCTGAGATCCCATCAATGAACGTTTGTATGAACTGTCACAGAACAATTTCTGAATACGGTGCAAATGATTACATGGAACCAGGAAAAGACAAAGCATTCTATGACGGAGAAATCCAGAAAATCTATGCTGCTACAGGTTGGGATCCTGCAAAACAACAGTACACAGGAAAAACTCAGCCAGTTGAATGGACAAGAATCCACAACATGCCGGATTTCGTGTACTTCAACCACTCTCAACACGTTGTAGCGGGTGAACAAGCAATCATCAATTCTTTCAATAAAAAGAATCCTAACAACAAAATTGATGTTGTATGTAAAGCTTGTCACGGAAAAATTGATACAATGAATGTTGTTCAGATGGCTAATGACTTCACAATGGGATGGTGTATCGAGTGTCACAGAACTACTGAGGTTGATATGAACAACGGTTATAATAAAGAATACTTCAAGAATCTACATGACAAGTTGAAAAAACAATACCCTAAAGATGGTGGTAAGATTACTGTAGATGCAATTGGAGGTCTTGAGTGTGGTAAATGTCATTATTAATAACTAAAAATTAGAAGTATAAATGGCTTCAAACAAAATACAATTTAGAAGTATTCACGAACTTAAAGACCCTGCTTTAAACAATAAGCTGGCTCAGAAAGAGTTCCAGGAAGAAATTCCGGTAGAAGATTTCCTTGGAGATGCTGAACAGAATGGTTCTAGTACTTCAAGAAGAGATTTCTTAAAATTATTAGGATTCTCTACTGCAGCTGTAACATTGGCTGCCTGTGAAGCTCCGGTAATTAAAACGATTCCTTACGTGGTAAAACCTCACGATATTATTCCCGGGGTTCCGAATTACTACGCTTCAACATATTTTGATGGTTTCGATTTTGCTAGTGTTTTAGTAAAGACTCGTGAAGGTAGACCAATCAAAATTGATCCGAACCCGGCAGCAGGTGATTTAGGTAAGACTAACGCAAGAGCTCAGGCAAGTGTACTTTCTCTTTATGATAACGATAAAGTAAAACAACCTAAGTTTGAAGGTAAAGACGAAACTTTCGATAAAGTAGACAGTTTTGTAATTAAAGGGTTGGAAGAAGCTAAGGCTTCAGGTAAAAAAATCGTGTTATTATCACATTCTTTTGCTTCACCTACTTTCAAAAAATTATTCGCTGAATTTAAAGAAAAATATCCTACAGCTGAATTAGTAACTTATGATGCTTTCCCTTATTCTGCAGCATTAGATGCAGCTCAGGAAGTTTTCGGACAAAGAGCATTACCTGTTTACGATCTTAAAGGATCTGAATTAGTAGTTGCTTTCCAGGCTGATTTCTTAGGAGATTATAACGCAGGAAGTGTTGAAACTTCTTATGCAGCAGCAAGAAAACCGGGAGCAAACATGTTGAGACACATACAAGTGGAATCAAACATGTCTATTACCGGAGCTAATGCTGATGAAAGAGTTAGACTAAAGCCAAGTCAGGTAAACAAAACTTTGGTTGAAGTTTACAATGCAATCGTAGGAGGTGGTACTTCCGACAAAGTTGCTTCTGAACTTGCAAAAGAACTTCAGACTAAAGGCAGTAAAGCTGTTGTTTTCGCTGACGGTTCTAAAGGTGCTCAGGTTTTAGCTCACTTAATTAACCAAAAATTAGGCTCTGTTGCTTTCACTGGTAAAGCAAACTTCCTAAAAGATTTCGACAAAGCAAGATTCGAGGAATTCCTTGGATGGGTAAATGCTGGTCAGGTTGGTGTTTTAATCGCAAACAACGTAGATCCTATTTATTCTTACCACAAAGGAGAAGATTTCAAAAAATCTCTATCTAAAGTTCCTTATGTAATCGCTGTTGCTGATAAGAAAAATGAAATGTACAAAGCAGCTAAAGCTGTAATTCCTGTAGCTAACTGGCTAGAATCTTGGGGTGATATCGAACCTCAGACAGGTGTATATTCATTAATGCAGCCTACAATCCAGAAAATCTACAAATCAAGACAGATTGAAGAATCTTTGTTGGTTTGGAAAAACGGAAAAAACAATGCTGCTAATAATTACTATGATTATTTAAAAGCGAGTGCTTCTTCTATTTTAGGAGCTACTTCTTTCAACAAAGCTTTATATAATGGTATCAATGTTTCTCCAAATGCTACGACATTGTCTTACGCTGGTGGAAACGGGGCTCAGGCAGTAGCTGAATTAGGAAACTTTAAAGCTTCTGATCTGGAATTGGTATTATATACTAAGACTTCGATGGGAGACGGAACTCAGGCAAACAACCCTTGGTTGCAGGAATTACCGGATCCGTTAACAAGAATGTCTTGGGATAATTACTTGACAATTTCTCCGAAAGATGCAGAAAGATTAGGTATCGATAACGATCTAAACGCAAGAATGCAGTTAGATGGTTCTATCGTAAACCTTACTGTGAACGGAGTAACAATAAAAGATGTTCCTGTATTCGTTCAGCCCGGTCAAGCTGACGGATCTGTAGGTCTTGCACTTGGTTATGGTAAAAAAGATTCAGGAGCAACAGCTGATACAGGTGTAAATGCTTATCCTTTATTTGATGGTTCTAACTTAGTTGTTTCTAACGCTAAAATCGAAAAAACAGGAGAAGATCACGAATTTGCAGGTATCCAGCTTCAAAACACATTAATGGGACGTTACGAAATCGCGAAGGAAGTTCCTTTAGCTGAATTCTTAAACGTAGCATTTGACGACGAACATAAAGGATGGAATAAGCCTTTGGAATATCACACGATCAGTGGAGCTCTTCCTGCTAGAAAGATTGACCTTTGGGACGCTTTCGATGATACGGACGGACCTCACTTCAACTTATCTATCGACTTGAACTCTTGTACTGGTTGTGGAGCATGTATCATTGCTTGTCAGGCAGAAAACAATGTTCCTGTTGTTGGTAAAGAAGAAATCAGAATGTCCAGAGATATGTATTGGTTAAGAATTGACCGTTACTATTCCTCAAGACAGAAAGTAGAGGTTTATGAAGGATTAAAAGAAGGAATGGCTGTACCGGAATTGTACGGAACTGCTTTTGGCGGTGACGGAGGTGCACTAAACCACCCAGCTGATAATCCGGATGTAATCTTCCAGCCGGTAATGTGTCAGCACTGTAACCACGCTCCTTGTGAAACTGTATGTCCGGTAGCGGCTACTTCACACGGTAAGCAGGGGCAAAACCACATGGCTTACAACAGATGTATCGGTACTAGATATTGTGCTAACAACTGTCCTTATAAAGTAAGACGTTTTAACTGGTTTACTTATAACTTAAATGATAAATTTGATTTCAATCAAAATAACGATTTAGGAAGAATGGTACTTAACCCTGATGTTGTTGTAAGAACAAGAGGGGTAATGGAAAAATGTTCATTGTGTATCCAAAAGACTCAGGCAACCATCTTAAATGCTAAGAAGGAAAACAGAAAAGTAACCGACAATGAATTTAAGGATTCTGTTGCTTGTGCTGGAGCTTGTTCTACCGGAGCAATGACGTTTGGAGACATGAATGACAAAGATTCTGAAGTGAGAGAATTATATTCTAGCAACAGAAGATATTATTTACTGGAAGAGATCGGAACAAAACCAAATGTGTTCTATCACACTAAAGTAAGAAACAGAGTAGAAAAATAACGTTTAAATAATAAATAGGTAAAAAATGTCAGGACATTACGAAGCTCCGATAAGGGAACCTCTAATTATTGGTCACAAAACTTATCACGATATCACAGAAGATATTGCACGACCTATCGAAGAAAGAGCAGGTAAATTATGGTGGATCTCACTATACGCAGCCTTAGTTCTATTTCTATACGGATTCGGCTGTATCGCCTACACTATCGGAACAGGTATTGGAGCATGGGGGCTTAACAGAACTATTAACTGGGGTTGGGATATTACCAACTTCGTATGGTGGGTAGGTATCGGTCACGCCGGAACACTTATCTCCGCAGTATTATTATTATTTAGACAGCGTTGGAGAATGTCTGTAAACCGTTCAGCGGAAGCGATGACTATCTTCGCAGTTGTACAGGCAGCAATCTTCCCTGTAATCCACATGGGTAGAGTTTGGGTCGGATATTGGGTATTCCCATTGCCAAACCAGTTCGGTTCTCTTTGGGGGAACTTCAACTCTCCTCTACTTTGGGATGTATTTGCGATCTCAACGTATTTCTCAGTATCAACTGTATTCTGGTTCATGGGACTTATCCCTGACTTTGCAATGATCAGAGATAGAGCAAAAACTCCTTGGACTAAGAAAATTTATACATTCCTAGCATTTGGTTGGGGTGGTAAAGCAAAACACTGGCAAAGATTCGAAGAACTATCTTTGGTTCTTGCAGGTTTGGCAACTCCGCTTGTATTCTCAGTACACACTACCGTATCTTTTGACTTCGCAACTTCAGTTATTAAAGGATGGCACTCTACGATCTATCCTCCTTACTTCGTTGCAGGAGCAATCTTCTCAGGATTTGCAATGGTACAGACACTATTGTTGATTGCAAGAAAAGTTTGTCACTTAGAAGACTATATTACAATGTACCATATCGAAATTATGAACATCGTAATCATCCTTACAGGTGGTATGGTAACTGTAGCTTATGCTACTGAATATTTCATCGGATGGTATTCTGGATCTAGATTTGAAGATTTCACTTATCTTTCTCCAGGTGCTGCTGTTGGACCTTACTGGTGGGCTTTCTGGGCATTGATTACTTGTAACTTAATTGTTCCTGCTTCATTCTGGTTCAAGAGATTGAGAACGAATATTATCTGGACTTTCATTGTTGCATTAATTATCAACATCGGTATGTGGTTCGAGCGTTTTGACATCATCGTTATCAACCTTTCAAGAGACTACTTACCGGGATCTTGGACAATGTTTAAACCAACGATCATCGATGTGGGTGTATACTTAGGAACAATCGGGTTCTTCTCTGTATTATTCTTATTATATGCAAGAACATTCCCTGTAATTGCACAGGCTGAATTAAAATCGATTCTGAAAATTTCAGGTGAAACTTATAAAGCAAAAGAAGGAGATGAGCACCACTAAAATTGTATACGGACTTTATGCTGACGACGACGATTTAATGAACGGCGTTAAAGCATTCAACGATAAAGGAATCGCGATAAATGAAGTTTATACTCCATTCCCGGTTCACGGACTAGATAAAGCTTTAGGGTTAAAGAAAACTAGAATTTCTGATGCTGCATTCTTCTATGCCCTTTATGGTGTTACCATTGGTGCTACTGTAACTTGGTATGTGATGAATCATGACTGGCCTCAAAATATTGGTGGTAAACCTGCTTTTGACTGGGCACACAACATGCCTGCATTCGTAGTTCCAATGTTTGAATTGATGGTTTTCTGTGCTGCTCACATGATGTCATTGACTTTCTTAGTAAGAAACAAAATGTATCCTGGAGCTCCTGCTCAGAATCCTGACCCAAGAACTACTGATGATAAATTCATGATGGAATTTGTAACTGAAGATGTAGAATCTGTAAAACAGTTGCTGATTGAAACTGGAGTTGAAGAAATAACTGTTAAAGACGCTTAAAATGAAAAAGAATGTATTAAAAATTACAGCGGTTTTAGGTTTAACAGCGGTTTTACTTAATTCTTGCGGACCAAAAGAAAATACTCCATTGGTATATTTCCCTGATATGTATTTTCCTGTAGCTTATGACCCATTGATGAAAGCTCAGGATGCGTATTCAGACCACGAAAATGAAATCCCTGCATTTGTTAAAAATAATGGTGCAACAGGTCTTTCTCCTGTAGAAGGAAGTGTTGCTCAGAATAAAGACGGCGTTTTTGAAGAAAGCTTGCTTCCAAAAAACGTAGATGAATATAACGCTGGTTATAACGCATCAAAATCAATGACTTCTTCTCCTTTAAATCCTGCAAATGCTGCTAAGGATATCGAAAGAGGAAAAATGTTATTCGACCATACTTGTTCGGCTTGTCATGGTGTAGGTGGAGATGGACAGGGACCAATCGTTCAGTCAGGAGCTTTCTCTGGTGTACCAAACTATGCCGATAGAGAAATTACTGTAGGATCTGTTCATTATGTATTAACAAACGGTAGAAATGCGATGGGATCTTATGCGGGACAATTGAACGCAGGAGATAGATGGAGAGTAGCAATGTATGTGATGAGTGCCTTCAAAAAAGGAGCAGCAGCACCTGCAGCCGCTACAGCGACAACGGAAGCAAAACCTGAAACGACTACCGAAACTAAAAAATAAGAAAAGAAATGTATAGTTTTTCACCAAAATTAAAATCAACTTCTATAATCCTTCTTGTTGCAGGTTTAGTTCTGTTTGGTATTGGTTTCTTTATGAATAAAGGACTTTCTACTGAAAAAATAGGAGAAATGATGGAGGCTGTTCATGCTTCTGGTCATAATGCACCTACGCATTCAAGTGAAATGGTAGGTCCTCAAGATCATGCTGCTCACTTAGAGCACGCTGAACTTCAGGTTCACAACCAACCTTTAGCGGCAATACATTTTGTAGCTGTATTTTTCTTCGGAGTAAGTTGTGCAGTATTGTTCTTTTACTGTATTCAGCATGCAGCTCACGCAGGTTGGCCAATTATTATTACAAGAGTAATGGAAGCTATTGCTTCTTATATTCCATACGGAGGAGCTATTTTGATCATTTTAATGCTTTTAAATATCTTCCACCAAGGACATCTATTCCACTGGATGGATCCTGATTTGACAGATCCAAATTCTGCTCATTTTGATGTGATCTTATTCGAAAAGAAAAGATTCTTAAACATTCCTTTCTATGCAATCAGAACTTTTATCTATGTTTTAGGTGCATCTTTCTTCTCATGGAAGCTTAAAGCTCAGTCTAAAAAAGTAGATGACACGAAGTCTGATAAAGTAGAATATCAAATGCTTTACAGATGGGCAGTAGGATATATTGCATTCTTCGGATTTGCTTCTGCAGCTTGGGCTTGGGACTGGTTGATGTCTATTGACCCTCACTGGTATTCTACAATGTATATCTGGTATTCAATGGTTAGCTGTCTTTCAAGTGGTATCGCTGTAATCATCTTACTAAGTGTATATCTTAAGAAAAACGGTTTCCTTCCTCAGTTCAATGATAATCATTTGCACGATTTAGGAGTATTCCTTTTCGCTACAAGTATGCTTTGGACGTATACATGGTTCGCTCAGTTCATGCTTTATTGGTATGCGAACGTTCCGGAAGAGGTTAACTATTTCTTTGGAAGATTCCAACACTATGGTATTACTTTCTTACCGATGCTGATCGTAAACTTCTTATTACCATTATTGGTATTAGTAAGCAGCAGCATCAAGAGAAACTACAAAGTTGTTACAACGATGGCTGTAGTTGTTATCTTAGGACACCTTTTAGATTACTTCAACATGGTAATGCCGGGAACGGTAGGGCCATACTGGAACACTCCTGAAGTATTCCTATTAGTAGTAGGAGCTGTTTTATTCGTAGCAGGGTTATTTATGTTTACTGTGCTTTCAGCATTAGCTAAATTAAAATTGATCCCTACAGGAAACCCTTTCTTACACGAATCTGAAATTTACGAATATCCTTTCTAAGGACTTGTAACAAAATAAAACTTTGAAAGACTGATTATTATGATCAGTCTTTTTTTATGCCATAGGTGAAGATGGGAAATTTCATGTAACCTTTTGCATTTTCATTTGTCATACTATTAAAAGATGATATTTAAACAAAAAATAACCATGAAAAAAAATTTCCTATTACAAATCATTTTCATTTTTGCCTTGCAGTTCTTTAATGCACAGACAATAACTTTTATTTCAGAAAAAACAAATAAGCCTTTACCAAAAGTTTCAGTGTTCGGGAAAGACGGAAGCATTCTTGCCTTCTCAGATATTGATGGTAAAATCGAAAAGCAATTATTAAAGCCCGACCAGGAAAAATTTCAGATTGTGTATGATAATTTGTCAGTAGCAAGTTTATCTTATTCGGATTTTGATAAAGAAGTGATAAAAATTAATGACAGAGTAAAAGACATAGAAGCGGTTGTCATTAAAAATAATAAACCTGCAAAATACATTTTTGTAAAAGGTAATTTTAATACTTATGTTACGGTAAACAGCAAACTGAATTGCTATGCCGACGGAATTGTAACCTACATCTTCGATAACAAAACAAAAAAACTGAAAAGTACAAACGTAGAACAATATCGAGTTTACAGACTTGAAGATGTAAAGTTTGAAAAAAAGCAGACCGCAATGTGGGATTATGATGCAACGATGGAAGTCCCGGACCTGAAAGAGGTGGGAAACATTTTAGATTATAAGCAAAGAAATTCTGTAATGAAAGAATTGAAAGGTGAGCAGAAAGATCAGATTGAAATCACCGGGGAAGCATTACAGAAAAAAGAGTTTGCCCTGTTCGGATATAGATTTTTTGATATGAAAAGTATCTTGAATGTTTCTTACGAAAAAGCATCAAAAAAAACATTGCGAGATTTATTAGAATTTAACGAAATAGGTTTTATTAAACTTAAACATAAAAGCGAACCGGAATACAACCAATTAGTTCTTTATACCAACTTCTACCCTACAGAATTAGACTTCAAAAATGATAACGAAATTGAAAAAGTAAAATTCAAAACAGACAATAGTGACTACGCAACGAAATATTGGGAAGATCCATCTTTTCCGAATATGCAGACTGTTTTCAGCTCATTTTTTAAGGATGATTTAAAAGAGAAACAAAATAAAAAATAAAATCCGCTATTAATAAAGGTTTTAGTATTTTTGTGGTAAACCGAAAAAAATGAAAAAGTTTTCTTTTCTACTAATTCTCAGCTTATTGCTTTTCACAGCATGTAAGAAAGATCATGTAGATGCTACGAATACTAAAACTTTGCAGTCGAGTATCAATGATATGACGGCTAGTCTTCCGACCATTAAACAGATTAAATTTAATGAAGCTCTTTACATCCTGAAAACTTTCGGAGTAGAAGCGGATGGCGATGTAGCAGAATTAAAAGCTCTGGGACAATTGATCAACGGGAAAAAAGTTCCTGAAATCATGACAATGGCAGACCAGATTGCACAAAAAAATGGTATCGAATGGGCAAGCACAGCTCCTCCATCATTAGGAGAAATGAATATCTTCGGTGATGAATCAGCAAAAGAAAGTGATCCGAATGATGTAAAAGCAAATTCACTGAGTATCATCACAAGACCGATCGGAGACGACGGAGCCGGAGCACCAACAGCACTTCAGATTATACCAAGATTGGTTGACAATGCCGGAAATCCGGTTGCATTCACCGGCGCAGGCTTAGAGGCGACTTTAGAGGTTTTCAGTAATGGCGTAAAACTTTCTACTGCGAAGAACCTAATGCAGGATAATAATTTCAAAGGATTTAATTTAAAATTCTCTTCAATCCCTGCTTCTAAGGTTGTTGATAATAAAATTGATATTACTATTTCAGTAAAAACAACGGCAAAAACTTTCAAAATGACAAAAATAGGATTGGATGTAAATCCTTCTTTATTGAAAGTGCCCGCTGCTCCAAAAGTAGATTCAACAGCCGTAAACCAAGATCCTGCGGTAATTGATCCTAATAATCCGGGAGCAACTGTGCCATCTACAACTACGGATCCAAATGCAACAGCGACTACACCTGCAGCAACTCCAACAGCACCAAAACAACCTGCAGATCCTAAAAATACGGTAAGCAGCTTCTTAAATAATGTAAGCTCACAAAATTTAAAGGCAGCATACAATTCTGCAAATAACCCAAGCTGGGGAAGCTATGAATCTTTTTCTAATCCAAACTCAGGTTTTGGATCTGTGAAAAATGTAAGTATAAAAAACATTACAACAAATGCCAATAACACAAGCGCTGCAAGTGTAAATGCTACTTATGACGTTACAGATAAAAGCGGAAAAACAACCTCTCTGAAAGTAACTTTCGGACTTAAAAATGTAAACGGAGACTGGAAAATTTCAAGCTACAAAATCAATCCATAAAAAATGGCTTCACAAGAATTAATTAAGAAATTAGAAGAAACTATTGAAAATATTCCTGATTTTCCGATTCCGGGAATTCAGTTCAAAGACATCTCTCCTATTTTCTTAAATCCTAAACTGTACGAAGATGTAATTGCAGATCTGGTGGAATTCAGTAAAGGAAAAGTTGATGCCGTTTGCGGAATCGAAAGCCGTGGTTATCTTTTCGGGATTGCAATTGCGGTAGCCTTAGAAGTTCCGTTTATCCTGATTAGAAAAGCAGGAAAACTTCCTCCACCTGTCATTTTAGAAAAATATGACCTGGAATACGGAAGCGCCATCATCGAAACCCGTGAAGGACAAATAAAACCGGGACAGAAAATTCTCATTCACGATGATCTTTTGGCAACAGGAGGAACTACGGAAGCCGCAGCAAAACTAGTTGAAAAACAAGGTGCAACAGTTTCACAATTCAGCTTCCTGATTGGTCTAAAAGGATTGAAGGGGGATGAGAAATTAAAAAAATTCAATGCAGAGGTTTATCATATTTTAGAATATTAACCTTTTGAAATAATATTTAAAAAATGCTTTATGAACCTATTCATGAAGTATTTTTTTTGAATGAAAACCGACAATTGATTCATTCACTTAAATATTTATTAATAATACTGACAAAGTATTTTGTAAATCATTCAGAAACAATTAAATTTGCAGTTCAATTTTTAATAATTTATGGCAAAACTTACAAACGAGCAAGAGGGTAAAGAAACAGTTGAGTTTTTTAAAGATCTTGACAGAGAGGCTTTAAACACAGAAAAATTCCTTGAAAAATACTCAAAACAATTAGGTATTGTTTTTGGGGTACTTGTTTTAGGTGTTCTGGGTTTCTTCGGTTACAAACAATTCGTTGTAACTCCTAAAAATGCAGAAGCTGTAAAAAGTTTCCTTGCAGCTCAGAAAAACCTTGTCGATGGTAAAGATAAAGAGGCATTGGGAGGAAAATCTGCTGCAAACCCAGGTTTTGTAGGAACTTACAATGAATATTCTGCAACAAACATCGGTAAACTTTCTGCTTACAACGCAGGGATTTTGAAGTTTAAGGAAGGGAAATTCCAGGAGGCATATGATCTTTTAGATAATTTTTCGTCTGATAACAAAACGATGATGGCAATGAAATTCGGAGCAATGGCAGATGCAAAGTCTGGTCTTAACAAGAATGATGAAGCTTTACAGCTATTAGACAAAGCATCTTCTGCAACCAATGATCCTTACACAACTTATTATTTTACCAGAAAAGCAGGTATTTTGGCTTTAGGTTTAAATAAAAAAGTAGAAGCTAAAAAATATTTTGCTACAATTGACGAAAAATATCAGGACTACGACAACGGAATGTCTGATTCTTATATTGAAATGACTAAATATTACTAAACAATGGCAACAGTTAATCTTTCTGATTACAAGCCACTTAATATAACCAATGCCGATGAGTTTTCTATCGGCATTGTTTTTTCTGAGTGGAATGATTTTGTAACCTACAATCTTCGTGATGCAGCTCTGGAAATCCTTCAAAAAGAAGGAGTAAAATCTGAAAACATCAAACTTTTTCCGGTTCCGGGAGCTTTTGAACTCAATTATGCAAGCATGCAGCTTTGCAAAGAACGTAAATATGACGCGGTAATTTCCATCGGATGTGTAATTCGTGGGGAAACTCCTCACTTCGATTATGTTTGCTCGGCAGTCGCTCAGGGAATCAAAGATTGTAACATCCTGACAGACACTCCTACCATTTTCTGTGTATTGACAGACGACACGAAAGAACAGTCTATCGCAAGAAGCGGTGGAGATTTAGGAAATAAAGGTGTTGAAGCAGCAGTAACTGCGTTAAGAATGATCGATTTCAAAAAAAATCTTTCTGATAAGAAAGGAAACATTGGTTTCGGACATTCTTCATAAAGTTTTTTTACATTAAAATATAAAGGGCTATTTTTTAATAGTCCTTTTTTCTTTTGAGAAATTAAATATCCATTATTTTACAAAAATTCTAAATGTCTTCAAAATTCATAATTAATATTGCATTTTAGTTTTATATTAGACGATTCTATACATCAACTATATTTATAAAAATTAATAGCTTTAACCGGATGCTTACTCAAAAAATAAAGCCATTCCTATATTTAGGAATTTTTTACCTTATCATCTCTTTAATATTAAGATTTGTATTCTTTTTCCATCCTATTACTACGGCAAGTTTTGGAGTTTTTGATACCTTAAAAATTTTACTTATAGGAATTTTAAATGACGCTTTGGTTTTCATTTTAGCGAGTGCTTTTTTGGCTCTTTATTTTTTATTTTTATCTAATTCGAAATACCACAAACCTTACGGACAAATCATTTTAGGTATATTGATTATATTATTCCTGTACATTTTACTCATTCCAAATAATATTTTTAAACAATACGGAGGTTCGATTGCAGAAATTGCTTTGGCTTTTATTGGCTTAAAAATAATTTTCTTCGGATTAATGCTTTTCTTACCCAAAAACCGACTAAAAATCAGAAATGTATTATATTTTATTACTATTTTTCTATATGTTTTATTAATCGTTTTCAATGCGGTAAGCGAATATTTCTTTTACAATGAATTTGGCTTAAGATATAATTTCATTGCAGTAGATTATCTTATTTACACCAATGAAGTCATTGGAAACGTGATGGAAAGCTATCCTGTTGTTCCTTTATTCCTGGGAATTTTTGTGATTGCCATTTCAATTACCATTTTCATTTATAAAAAAACAAAAAATGAACTTCTGGAACTTCCGAACTTAAAACAAAAATTCATTTTGCTGGGTTCATTTTTAGTGTTAGCGGGAATCAGTTTATTTGGGTTAAATTTTACTACAAAAATTAAAGCCGGGAATGTTTTTGAAGAAGAAATCGAAGCAAATGGATTACCCAAGTTTTATTGGGCATTTACACACAATGAATTAGACTATTTCCAATTTTACCCCGAAATCAATCAAAATCAGGCAGAAAAAAACTTTTTAAGCCAATATTCCCAGCCTTCTTTAAAGAGAAACATAACTACTGATGAGCCGGAATTAAAGAAAAATGTTGTTTTAATTTCTATTGAAAGCTTATCGGCAGATTTTATGGAACATTACGGAAATACACAAAAAATAACACCTTTTTTGGATAGTTTAGCCGACCATTCTTTGATGTTTACCGATCTTTATGCAACCGGAAACAGAACTGTTCGTGGTCTGGAGGCATTGACACTTTGCATTCCTCCAACAGCAGGAGAAAGTGTTATTAAAAGAGAAAACAATAAAAATAAATTCACAACCGGAAGTGTTTTCAAGTCTAAAGGTTATGATGTAAAATTCTTATACGGCGGTTACAGTTATTTCGATAATATGCAGGATTTTTTTGCCGGAAACGGGTATGGAATTGTGGATAGAAATAATTTTAAGCCTGAAGAAATTACTTTTGCCAACGTTTGGGGTGTTGCCGATGAAGATATGGCTAAAAAGGCAGTCCAAACAATGAATACGGAATCAAAATCCGGAAAACCATTTTTCAATCATTGGATGACGGTTTCCAATCACCGCCCTTTTACCTATCCGAATGGAAGAATAGACATTCCCGGAGATGCAAAATCTCGTGAAGGTGGTGTAAAATATTCCGATTATTCTTTGCGTAAGTTTTTCGAAATGGCAAAAAAACAGGATTGGTATAAAAATACCGTTTTTGTAATCATCGCCGATCATTGTGCCTCAAGTGCAGGAGACACCGAACTGCCAATGGATAAATACAGAATTCCGGCAATGATTTTCTCTGAAGGATTTATTCAGCCGCAAAAGTTTACGAAAACAATGTCACAGATTGATGTGATGCCAACTCTTTTCGGATTGCTGAATTTTAATTATCAATCTAAATTTTTAGGTCAGGATGTTTTCAAAAAAGAATTTCAGCCGAAAGCTTATATTGCAACTTATCAGGATCTAGGATTTGTAAAGGATAATTATTTAACAGTAATTTCTCCATTAAGAAAAGTAAAACAGTATATTTTAACTCAACAAAAAAATAATTTGGATCCTGCATTTAATATTTATTTCGACGAAAAATATTTAACTGAGCCTGATCAGAATAAAAAATATACTGACGAAACAATCTCTGCTTATCAATCTACTTCTTATTGGCTGAAAAAAAACCAGCTTAACCGCTAATTAATTATAAAATATTTTCTCCATTCATAGAAATTATGCTTTAAATTTTTAAATTTACATACAAATAAATACAAACTATGAAATGGACAGACGACAGAAGTGATAATGTTGAAGACAGACGCGGACTTGGCGGAGGAGCCGTTGTAGGTGGCGGACTGGGAACGCTTATTATTGCTGCAATTATATTCTTTTTAGGAGGTGATCCTTCTTCTATTCTTTCTTCAGGTGCAGGTTCCGGCTCTCAAAGAACAGAACAGAGACAACTGAACTCAAACGAATTACAGGTTCGCGAATTTGTAAAAATGGTAACCGCTGAAAACGAAGAAACGTGGACAAAAATTTTTGCTGAAAACGGAATGCAATATCATCCCGCGAAAGTTATCTTATTTGAAGAAACCACACAATCAGGATGCGGAACAGCACAATCTGCAATGGGACCGTTTTATTGCCCTGCAGATCAATCTGTTTACATGGATATGAGCTTCTTTAAAGAGCTTGAATCAAGATTTGGAGCGAAGGTTACAGAGTTTTCAATTGCTTATGTAATGGCTCATGAAATGGGGCATCATGTGCAAACTCTTTTAGGAACAACTCAAAAAGTAGACGGACTCAGACAAAGCGGAAGATATTCTGAAGAGCAAATGAACAGAGTTTCTGTGGCTACAGAATTACAAGCCGATTTCTATGCAGGAGTCTGGGCAAAACAAACCGATAGCAGAGAACATATTTTAGAACCTGGGGATATTCAGTCTGCAATAGAAGCTGCGGAAGCTGTAGGAGACGACAATATCCAGAGAAGATCACAGGGATATGTAAATCAGGAAAGCTTTACGCACGGGTCTTCCGCACAACGTAAAGAATGGTTCATGAAAGGCTATAACACCGGAGACATCAGACAAGGTGATACTTTCGACCAGCTTTTGAAATAAAATAATTAAATAATTAAAACCCTGAAGAAGTCCTTCAGGGTTTTGTTTTATTGTAATTCGATCGGATTACTGTTTCGTTTTGCTTCGTCTTTTATTCTCTCCTCCATTCTCTTTCTCATGTCGGCAGGATTTTGATTTCCACCACCGCCACCACCACGGTTTCCGCCTCCGCCACCAATTCTCATGGGACCGCCGCCTCCGCCTTGCGTCATGAATGACATTGGATCTTCCTGGAATTTCTTCTGCTGTTTTACATAATCTCCTCTTTTTACTTTAATTGTATTTCCGAATTGGTTTAAAGTAGGGAAATCCGCGATTTTATAATTTTTCATTAAGTCAAAAGAATATTCTCCTTTATCATCTTCTGCTTTTATAATTAATCCCGGAAGTCCGCCAAATTTATATGGCCCATCCTGATAAGGTAAATCTGTTGTAAACCAAGCCGTCCATTTTCTTCCTCCGAAATCTGTTTCAGCCTTCTGAACTTTATATTCACCGATTTTTGTGGTTTCAGAAGAAATTTTCCAGTTTAATGGTCTGTCTTCCTCGTAAGTATAAACATCTCTACCAATTCTGTCTTTAAAAGTCGTTTTCTGATTTTTTTTATCTTTTTCGATAGAATAATTGATATTCGACCTCAAATTTTCCATTTGGTCTCTGTTGAAACTTCTCGCTCCCCCACTTTGAAAAGTTGCCTGCATAATAGAATCTCTTTTAATTCTGTTTTCAGAATAAAAAACTGATTTTTCGGGAGAAATATCCAGGTATGCATTTTCTGTTTTAATATCACTTTTATTCGACGCGTCCGGTTTCATAGTAACCTGATACACAAATCTGTTCGTTTGCGCAAATGCAGTCTGTACGAATAACGCTAAAGCAATAATGCCTAATTTTTTCATTTATATTATATTTTTATTTTAATTCTATCGGATTTTGGCTTCCTGCATTAAAAGGAACATTTCCACTTCCTGAACTTTGCATTGGAAAACTATTATTTCCTCCGTCCATTCCCATTCCTCCTCTGTGCATTCCACGACCTCCGTTACCTCTCATTCCGCCTCCGTTCATTCCTCCTTGTCTTCCGCCGCCAAAGTCTTGCATTCCTCCGCCATTATTTCCTGCCATAGATTTTCTGTTTTTATTAAATTCTAATTCCAACGCAGCCTTATCACCATGAAAATTAATTCTTGTACTTTGTTTTGCATCAGAACTCACAGGTTCTTCAAAAGAATTTTGAACGATAATTTTTTTAACAAGATCAAATTTATAATCACCATTATCGTCTTCGAGTTTCACAATCAGTCCCGGTAATCCGGAAAATTTGTAAGGCCCATCCGAAACATTAATGTCTTTTGTAAACCAAGCCGTCCAAATTCTCCCTCCAAAAGTGACAGTCGCTTTTTGTGCAGAATAACCATTTTGTTTTTCAATACTGTTTGTTATTTCCCATTTTAGCGGTCTGTCTTCCTGATAATAAATTTGTTTTCCGCCTACTCTGTCATAATAATAAACTTTTTGTTCAGGAATATTTTTAGTGATAAAATATTCAAAAAAAGTCGGTTCAATACGCTTTCTTGCTCCTGATTTAGAAAAATCTTTTTCTTCTTTCTTATTATTTACTTTTTCTTCCGGTTTAAGAGAAGCAAAAAGAGAATCTTTTATTAATTTATTTTCACTGATGAATAAAGACTTGTTTCCTTTAATATCGAGAAACGTTTTTTCCATCTTCATGCTCACCAGATTAATTGAATCCGGATTTACATAAGTTTCATAAACATACCTTGCGGTCTGTCCATATGACATTGCTGCTAAAAACAACACAAAAAAACCAAGTAATTTTTGTCTCATCATTAATTTTATTTATAGATAAAAAATATGATTCAAAGTTAAATCAAAAACAGAGTCTCAGTGCTTTTGCAGGAAAATTTATACAATTTTAACATTCACATTTCTCTTTAAAATACACTTAATAAGATCGGAATCATTAAAATAGATATCTTCGATTTGAGATTGCGGAAATTAGTTCGTATTTTTGCACTATTAAATCATTCTAAATAAATACAATGATAAAAGTATCAGACCAAGCAAAGGCAAAAGCTATCCAACTTATGACGGAGGATGGTTTCAACCCTGCTGAAGATTATATAAGAGTAGGGGTAAAAAGTGGAGGATGTTCTGGTTTAGAATATGTTCTGGGATTTGACAATCACAAGACAGAAACTGATCAAATTTTCGAAGATAATGACGTTAAAATCATTGTTGAGAAAAAATCTATCCTTTATTTAGCGGGAACAATCCTTGAATATTCAGGAGGATTAAACGGAAAGGGGTTTGTTTTCAACAATCCTAATGCATCCAGAACGTGTGGTTGTGGAGAGAGTTTTTCTTTATAATTAGAAGTTAGTAGCTAGATGTTAAAATTAATTTGACATCTGAAATCTGACATCTAAAATCTAATAAAATGAGTAAATATACTGAAGACGACTTAAGAGTCGATTTAGAAAATAAAAAATATGAATTCGGTTGGGAAACGAAGATCGATTACGAAGATTTTCCCACTGGTTTAAATGAAGATATCGTCCGTGCGATTTCCGCTAAAAAAGAGGAACCCGAATGGATGACAGAATGGCGTTTGGAATCTTTCAGAATCTGGTTGAAAATGGCGGAACCAGAATGGGCAAACATTAAATATACAAAACCTGATTTTCAGGCGATTAAATATTATGCTGCTCCAAAGGCAAAGCCTGAATTGGAAAGTTTAGATGAAGTAGATCCTGAATTATTGGCAACTTTTGCAAAATTAGGAATCAATATTGAGGAGCAGAAAAGGCTTTCGGGAGTTGCTGTCGATATCGTAATAGACTCAGTTTCTGTAAAGACAACTTTTCAGGATACATTGATGGAAAAAGGAATTATTTTCTGCTCCATTTCCGAAGCTATTAAAAATCACCCTGATTTAGTAAGAAAATATCTTGGAAAAGTCGTTCCGAGAGGAGATAATTTCTATGCAGCTTTGAATTCCGCAGTATTTTCTGACGGAAGTTTCTGTTATATTCCAAAAGGCGTAAGATGTCCGATGGAATTATCAACGTATTTCCGTATCAATCAGGCAGGAACAGGTCAGTTTGAAAGAACACTTGTAATTGCAGATGAAGGAAGTTACGTTTCATATCTTGAAGGGTGTACAGCTCCTTCGAGAGACGAAAACCAGCTTCACGCTGCGGTTGTTGAGTTGATTGCAATGGATAATGCTGAAATTAAATATTCAACAGTTCAAAACTGGTATCCCGGAAATGAAGAAGGTAAAGGTGGGGTTTTCAATTTTGTAACAAAAAGAGGGCTTTGCGAAAGAAATGCAAAAATCTCTTGGACTCAGGTGGAAACAGGTTCTGCTGTAACATGGAAATATCCTTCTTGTATTTTGAAAGGAGATAATTCAATCGGCGAGTTCTACTCTATCGCAGTTACAAATAATCACCAATATGCTGATACAGGAACAAAAATGATTCATATCGGTAAAAATACGAGATCAACGATTATTTCTAAAGGTATTTCCGCCGGAAAATCTCAGAATTCATACAGAGGTTTGGTAAAAGTAATGCCTTCTGCAAAAGGAGCAAGAAACTTCTCTCAGTGTGACTCTTTATTGATGGGTAATGAATGTGGAGCACATACTTTCCCTTACATCGAAATCAAAGATCCTACAGCCCAGTTAGAGCATGAAGCAACCACTTCAAAAATCGGTGAAGACCAGATTTTCTATTGTAACCAAAGAGGTATTGATACAGAAAGAGCAATTGCTTTGATCGTAAACGGTTTCAGTAAGGAAGTTCTAAATAAATTACCGATGGAATTCGCTATTGAAGCTCAAAAGTTGCTTGAGATTTCTTTGGAAGGTTCTGTAGGGTAATCTTAGTTTTATTGAAAAGGGAAATTAAGATTAAAAAAATAAAAAATAATATTTCATTCGCACGCGTTAACACCTTTGTTAATTGTAGTTTAGTGTTACAAAGGATATACTCAAAGTCCGACCTTGCGATAAATTTGAACATATGTTAAATATAAAAAACTTGCACGCCAAAATTGAAGACGGCGCAGAAATTTTAAAAGGTATCAATCTTGAAATAAAGCCGGGTGAAGTTCATGCCATCATGGGACCGAACGGAGCCGGAAAATCTACTCTTTCTTCTGTGATTGCAGGGAAAGAAGATTATGAAGTTACAGACGGAGAAATTATTTTTGATGGTGAAAATATCATCGAAGACGCTCCTGAAGATAGAGCCCACAAAGGAATTTTCCTTTCTTTCCAGTATCCGGTAGAAATTCCGGGAGTTTCTGTAACCAACTTCATCAAAGCTGCGATGAACGAGAACAGAAAGGCAAAAGGATTATCCGAAATGCCTGCAAAAGAAATGTTGGCGATGATTCGTGAAAAATCTGAGCAGTTGGGTATCAAAAAAGATTTCCTTTCAAGATCATTGAACGAAGGTTTTTCGGGAGGTGAAAAGAAAAGAAACGAGATCTTCCAGATGATGATGCTTGATCCGAAATTGGCTATTCTTGATGAAACAGATTCAGGATTAGACATTGATGCATTGAGAATCGTTGCAGACGGTGTAAATGCTTTTAAAAATGAAGGAAATGCAGTGCTTTTGATTACTCACTATCAAAGATTGCTTAACTACATTCAGCCTGACTTCGTTCACGTTTTAGCAAACGGAAAAATCATCAAAACCGGTGATAAATCTCTTGCTTTAGAACTGGAAGAAAAAGGTTACGACTGGCTTTTAAATTAATTAAAAGAGTAAGAAATTCAGAGATTTTTACATTTCGGCTTTATTATTTTTTTAGTTTAATGAAAATTAAAAATCTCTAAGTTTAATATATTATCCATTCTTCGGAATGACAGATTTCAGCCAAATAAAAAGAAAAAAATGGTGCAAACCACAGATATACCAGTAATGGCATTAAAAGAACAAATTATAGAAAATCACAATGAATTTTTGGAGAGTCTTCGTCACAGATTTCTGGATGATGATAGAAAAGCTGCTCTTCAAAGGTTTGAAAAACTTGGTTTTCCTACAAAAAAAGACGAAGAATATAAATATACCAACCTAAAGGAGATTACCGAAAAAGGATACAACTTTTTCCCGAAAGAAAGTCACAACATCACCAAAGAGCAATTGGATGAATTGCATCTTGGTGAAGAGAATTTTGACTGGATTACTTTCGTGAACGGTAAACTTCGTAAAGAATTATCAAAAGTTTCGATTGAAAATGTTGAATTCCTTTCATTCAATTATGCTTTGAATGATGATAAACACAGAGATATTTTTGATCAGTATTTTAATACAATTGCTTCAAACAAGTCTGCCTTTACGAACTTAAATCAAGCTTATTGCAAGTATGGTTTCTTTTTAAAAGTTCCTAAAAATGTGGTAATTGAAAAGCCGATTCACGTCTTTTACATTTCTCAGAATCAGGAAGAAAACACTTTCTATAACACTAGAAATTTATTAATCGTAGATGAAGGCGCAAAAGTGGAAATCATTGAGAGTCACCACAATTTTGACAGCACATATGTATTGACAAATTCTGTGACGGAAATTTTCACATATCCAAATGCGAAAGCAGATTGGCACAAAGTTCAGAACGATAATGATACTTCTTATTTAATTGATAATACTTTTGCAAAACAGGAAAAAGACAGTTTAACGACTGTAAATACATTCTCTTTCGGAGGTAAATTGGTAAGAAACAACCTTGATTTTATTCAAAACGGATCGAATATCAATTCATTCATGAACGGAATCACGATTATCGGGAAAGACCAACTGGTAGATCACCACACGGCAGTTCACCACAATCAGCCAAACTGTGAAAGCTACCAAAATTACAAAGGTATTTTCAGTGGAAATTCTCATGGAGTTTTCAACGGAAAGGTTTTTGTGGATAAACTTGCTCAGAAAACAAATGCTTATCAGCAAAATAACAATGTTTTATTAAGTGAAGGTGCCAAGATTGATACAAAACCACAATTGGAGATTTTCGCAGACGACGTTAAATGTTCTCACGGCTGTACAGTTGGTCAGTTAAATGAAGATGCATTGTTCTATTTAAGAGCAAGAGGTATTTCTAAAAAAGAAGCTCAGGCTTTATTATTATATGCTTTTGCAAACGATGCAATGCAGAATATTGATATTGAGCCTTTAAAAGAAAAAATTTCAAAGCTTTTGGCAGAGAAATTAGAAGTTGATATAGAGTTTTAACAATATATAATTGATAATAAAAAAAGGGCTGTTTCATCATGAGACAGTCCTTTTAAATTTTGCATCCTCTGATTTTTCAATCAGTCTAATAAAATTTTTCACAAATTATTCATGTTTAATGTAAAAATATATTTAATACTTTAAAAAAACTGAATAATATTTTACGTTTTGTACTTTCAAGTGAATTTTAATAAGAAAAACTATTAATTAAAAAATTTTTACATTTACAGCAAACACGATAAATGCTGATCAAAATTTATGGAAGTGCAATTCATGGAGTTGCAGCACAGACAATTACAATCGAAGTAAATGTAGATACAGGCGGTGTCGGCTATCATTTGGTCGGACTTGCCGATAATGCCATCAAAGAAAGCAGTTACAGAATTTCAGCTGCTTTGAAAAATGTAGGCTATAAAATTCCGGGAAAGAAAATCACGATCAATATGGCCCCTGCAGATCTCCGTAAAGAAGGAGCGGCTTATGATCTGAGTATTGCCATCGGAATTCTTGCTGCTTCAGACCAGATTCTTACAGAAAATATTCAGGATTATATCATTATGGGAGAACTTTCTCTTGATGGAACCTTGCAGCCTATTCAGGGAGTTTTGCCTATTGCCATTCAGGCTCGTGAGGAAGGTTTTAAAGGAATTATTCTGCCAAAACAAAATACTCGTGAAGCAGCAATTGTTAATAGCCTTGATGTGTATGCTGCAGAAAATATCAAAGAAGTGATTGACTTTTTTAATGAAGGAAAACCGCTTCAAAAAATTGAAGTTGATACCAGAAAAGAATTTCAGGAGAAAATAAATGATTTTCCTTTTGATTTTTCTGAAGTTAAAGGACAGGAAACAGCAAAAAGAGCCATGGAAGTTGCCGCAGCAGGAGGACATAATATTATTTTGATCGGACCTCCCGGAAGCGGAAAAACAATGCTTGCAAAAAGAGTTCCGAGCATTTTGCCGCCATTAACGTTAAAAGAAGCGTTAGAAACCACAAAAATACATTCTGTAGCGGGGAAGATGGGAAGAGAAACTTCATTGATGACAGTTCGTCCTTTTCGAGCACCTCACCATACTATATCAGATGTTGCTTTAGTTGGTGGTGGTGGTTATCCGCAACCCGGGGAAATTTCATTGGCTCATAACGGTGTTTTATTCTTAGATGAAATGCCGGAATTCAAAAGAACGGTTTTAGAAGTTATGCGACAGCCTTTGGAAGATCGTGAAGTAACAATTTCACGGGCGAGATTTACTGTTAATTATCCTTCAAGTTTTATGTTGGTAGCTTCGATGAATCCAAGTCCCAGTGGTTTTTTTCCGGACGATCCGAATAATACTTCAACAACTTTCGAAATGCAGCGGTATATGAGTAAACTTTCGGGGCCGCTCCTGGATAGAATTGATATTCATATTGAGGTGCAAAAAGTTGAATTTGAACAATTGACAGAAAAAAGAAAAGGAGAAAAAAGCGAAGATATCAGAAAACGTGTATTGATTGCCCGTGAGATTCAAATGGAACGATATAAAGATTTAAAAATCAGCTATAATGCTCAAATCGGACCCAGAGAAATAGAAAAATTTTGCGAACTGGATTCTACATCATTCAACCTCATCAAATTAGCTATGGAAAAACTGAATCTTTCAGCAAGAGCTTATGACAGAATTCTGAAAGTAGCCAGAACAATTGCAGATCTTGAACAATCTGAAAACATCCTCTCTCAGCATATTTCTGAAGCGATACAATACAGAAGTTTGGATCGGGAATTTTGGAATGCTTAATCCAAAAAAAATTACTTTTTAATATTATAAAAACAAAAAAACCGTGAAAGAAAACTCTCACGGTTTTTTAAATATATCAATAAAGATTATTTTGCTTTTTTAGCTGCCTTTAAAGGTTTAGCCGGTTTAGTTTTTGTATCTGCAGGAGTATTTGCATCTTTTACTAATTGTAATTCGTCAATTAGTCTTCTTGCACCTGCATATTTGTCGATTGTCCAAAGAACAAAACGAACGTCTACGTTGATTGTTTTTTGCCATTCTTGTTCGAAAACAATATCACCGCTTAAAGCTTCACTGTTTCCGTCGAATGCGATACCGATAAGGTTTCCGTCTCCATCGATTACCGGAGAACCAGAGTTACCACCTGTAATATCGTTGTTTGACAAGAAATTTACAGGCATATAACCTTTAGCATCTGCATACTGACCGAAATCTTTGATGTTATAAAGGTCGATTACTCTTTGTGGAAGATCAAATTCTTCATCACCTTTCTTGTATTTTCCTACAAGACCTGTCATATCTGTATAATAGTTATCAGTAACACCGAAATAGTTTCTGTCTTCTCTGATTGGTAATTTATCTACAGTTCCGTACGTTAATCTCATTGTAGAGTTAGCGTCCGGATAGAATTTCTTTTCAGGCATAGTTTTCATTAATCCTGCTAAGAATAATCTGTTGTTTTTAGCAAAATTATCATCGATTTTCACGAATCTCTCAGCCGAAGTTTTTTGATCGGCAACAATTCCGTTTGCAATTTTCAAAAGCGGATCTGCATCTAATTTTAAACGGTCCGGATTCAAAACAAAGTTTGTAGCAGAAGTTTTATTAGCAAAAATTGAAGAATAAGCAATATTAGAAAGAGTTTTTGCATCTAATCCCATAATCGTTTCAGAAGCAACATCTCTTTTCACTCTTGTCTGGTAAAGGTTTACCATTGAATTCATCATTTCACCTTCAAGGTTTGTATTGATGTTTTCGTAAGCAGCTTTAATTGCAGCATCTACTTTTGGCTTCATTGCCAATCTTCCTTTCATATCTTGTTCAGCATAAGCTCTTAGAACAGGACCTACCTGTAGTGCAAGAGTGAAATATTTAGAATTTCTTAAAAGCTGAGTAGCATAATTTCTTTCAACATTTCTATCAGAAGTCTGTTTGTAATAAATACCTATATCATCCAAAACTGTTTCATACTCAGCAATGTTTGCAGGTTGTACAGCCCATGTTTTGAATTTTTCTTCAATAGCCTGTTTCTCGGTAATTGTTCCGTTTTTGATAACGGCATCAATTGTTCCTTGTCTGTTTTTCCAGTAGTTAGCTACAGAAGCATATTGAGAAGCATAGTTAAGTTGAGTTCCCTTATCTTTATCCATGTACTTCTTCATTACGTCCATTGCCAATTTAGAAGCTTCAACCCAAGCCGGATAATCTTTACCCACCATTTGCTGAATTCCGTAAGAAGTTAAATAACGGTTTGTTCTTCCCGGATAGCCTAAAATCATTGAGAAATCACCAGGTTTTACTCCTTTAAGAGAAACAGGTAAGAAATGTTTAGGCTTTAAAGGAACGTTCGTTGGAGCAAATTCAGCAGGATTTCCAGCTGCATCAGCATATACTCTGAAAACCGTAAAGTCTGCAGTGTGTCTCGGCCACTCCCAGTTATCTGTATCACCCCCAAATTTTCCTAATGATGAAGGCGGAGCTCCAACCAATCTGATATCTTTGTAATCTTGATAAACAAAATAATAGAATTCGTTCCCGTTGAAGAAATCTCTTACTACTACAGTATATTTTCCGTTTTCAGAGTTTTCAGACTGGATTGCTTTAGTTTCGGCATCAATCACAGCTTTTCTCTCTGCAGCAGACATGTTGTTATTTAGTTTAGAATTGATTCTTTGTGTAGCGTCATCCATTCTTACCAAAAATCTTACATAAAGATCTTTTGCATTGAATTCGTCTTTTTGCTTCATTGCCCAGAATCCGTTCTTCAGATAGTCTTTTTCCGGTGTAGAAGCTGCTGCTACAGCACCATAACCACAATGGTGATTTGTGAAAATAAGACCTTGACTGGATACAATCTCACCTGTACAGAAGCCACCGAAACTTACAATCGCATCTTTCAAGCTTGAATTGTTGACAGAATAAATTTCTTCAGGCGTAAGATGCAAACCTTCTTTTTGCATATCCACACCATTAAGTCTTTTTACGAGCATTAACAGCCACATTCCCTCGTCTGCCCTCATTTGAACAAAACTTAAAAGGAAAGTGAATAGTAGTAATATTCTTTTCATTTTATAAAATAATTTTTGTGTCGCTAATTTACTAAAATTTTTACTGTTTCATGTCTGTGATGGTATGAAAATGGATTAGAGTGAGTTATGAAAAAGATAATGTTTACTATTTTAACTGTTTTATGTCTGGTATTTACTCTACACTGCTCTTCAGTTCCGGTAAAAAATCCGCAGATCCAAAGAGAATGGATGTTGATCTCTTTTGAAGGCTATGATAAACAAGATTTAATTAAAAGTAATGCTAAAATTGATTTAACCTCAACCATCGAAGACGGAAAAATTAAAGGAGGAGCTTTTATGGGTTGTAACAGGATGTTTTTTTCTTCTGAATTTAAAAAAGACGGTAAAGTAAAAATCTCTGGAATCGGGTCAACATTAATGGCTTGCCAAGATATGAAACTAGAGGACAGTTTTTCTAAAGGTTTTAAAAATATGACGAACTATAAAGTTGAAGGACATTTTTTGACATTAACCGATGATAATGGAAATTCAATGAAATTTATAGCTGCTGATTGGGATTAATTTTAATTCAAATAAATTTTAAAATATAAAAAGTCCACCTTGTTAGATGGACTTTCTTTTAGTTGAAAAATCTGTTTGAGTTATTAGTTTTTCGGAATAGTTTTTTTGATATCCTGTAGTGTTAAATCTGCATTACTAACCAATCCCTGAGTATTGTTGTTTATTTTAGAGCTTCCAGCTTTATGAGACTTTCTCCCTGGAATCGTTGCCAAAACATCTTCAAAACTTGCCGTATTTGGAAGTAATTTTCCGGTATTATTTGATTTTTCCGGCTTTTTTTCTTGCTGCTTTACTTCAAGACCCTGCTCAGAAACAAGTGTTGTTGAAGGCTTTTTTGCTGCTCTTTCCTGAGCTTCCTTCATCATTTTTGCCTCGAATTCTTTAGATTCTTTGTAATTCGGAGCTTCCTGCGACTGTGTTTCAGGAGCTTTTCTGTTTTCCTGGGCATAAATATTTACGCTTAAGGCTAAGAATGCAATGATATATAATGATTTCATGATAGTTTATTTAATGTTTACTAATACTTTGATTTTACCGATTTCATTTTGATCGTAATCCTGAAGAGCTTTACCAATTACCTGTCCGATTTTCACTTTTTTAGGATTAGCTTTCATTGCAACTCCTGATTTTGATGAAGTCACTAAAAGATCTCCTCTTTTAATTTTTCCTCCTTCAAGACAAACTTTCGTGGGAATTACCCCGATTACTCCCATCGGAACTTTCCCGATCAATTCAGAATCAATATTTTCCTCTGTTAAAAGAACTCCCGGTTTTGTTGCATAAACTCCTGCAACCAGGTTAGAATATGGTTTTGAAGATTTTTCTACCGTTCTGTCCGAGTCTGTTGAAATAATTAAAATATCTCCCGGTTCGTATTCTGAAGTATTTCCTTCCACATCGAAAGCTTCGGCAACGTCGGCTCCACTGTTTTGGGTACCTCCATTGAAAAATCCTTTTCCTGTTTTATCGATACGGGCTACGTTACTTGAGGCACTCTGATAAGTGGCAATACTTCCTGATGGTCCCTGATGGTTAATGAGCAAGGTAGATCCTGTCCCAGTTGTAGTGATCTGGACTACTGGTTGACCATTGGAATTATTAAAGTTTCTGAAGTATCCTGCTCTACCTGTTCCAAAATTTGGAATCCATCCATAAATAGCAGACCCTGTCCCGTCTACTGTAGCTTCAACCCCGTCTCCATTTCCGCCGGCATTTGCTGTAATTCCGTTTCCGGCACCTTCTGTCAGCGCCAATAATGCAGGTCCGTTTCCACTGACATTACTGGAATAAAATAAACCTCCATAACCTCCGGTTCCTACAGATTCACCATAAACTCCCGCGGTTCCGAAATTGGCAAATATTGAATTTACTTTACCATGCAGGGCAGCAGAGGTTCCGTTTGTATTATCAACAAAGAAATCTCCGCCCATACCATTTCCGACTGTTTTTGCTGTAACTACAGCATTGGTATTTGATGTGTTAAAGTTTTGGAATTCTGCTGGTTTTCCTAAACTGAATGTTGGTGTCCAGCCATAGATGGCACGACCGGCTCCGTCAACATTGGCTTCTATTGCATCCCCATCTTTTCCGGCATTGGCAACAATAGCATCACCATTACCATCGGTTAGAGCAACTAAAGCACGCCCGTTTCCACTCACGTTTGACGAGTAAAACAAACCACCGAAACCTCCTGTTCCTGAAGCTACACCGAAAATACCTGCAGCACCGAAATTTCCAAAGATCGTTTTGGTTTCTCCTCTTACTGCGGCACTTACACTGTTTGTATTATTTGAAAGAAATGAAGAGACATTTCCTAAAGTATTATCCGGAATGTTTCCTGTACTGTTTGATTCTACTTCGAAAGTATTTCTGTCATTTGAGGAATTTGTATTTTCAAATCTTCCGGCACGCCCTGTACTTCCGTTAATACCCACTTGCCCAAAAACACCAACTCCGGTTCCTGAAGTATTCGTGGCCAGGAAACCTCTTACACCATAACCTGCTCCGTCATTTCTACCGACAACAGCTCCTGCAATTCCACTGGTTGTTCTACCAACAACAGCTTCTCCATTTCCATTATTATCTCCTACAATTCCGGCAGAGGTTTGTTGGCTGGTAACACCCTGAACACCAAATCCTGATCCTGTAGAACTGAAAACCCCTGTTCCACTTCCTGTAGAACTGACATTAATTACCGTTCCGTTTCCGACTGTATTTGCGTTAAGGACATTGTTATTATTTGCATTATTAAAAATCGATATGCTTGCACCAATACCATTAGTGCTTGTTGCCGTTAATCCCGTTCCGGAAGTACTGTTGGCATATACCCCTGTTCCGGCAGCTGATGAATTACCATAAACTCCTAGTCCGGCAGGTGTAACCCCGTAAACTCCCCAGCCGCTTCCGGCCTGAGATCCCCAAGCTCCGATTCCCAAACCGCCTGTACCGTTGTTAATACCCCTTACTGCAGAAGAAAATCCGCCGGGTGCAGTGTTGGTAACTGCACCTCTTACTGCGGCGATACTTGAAGTTGTTGTTGTATTATTTCCTTCAAGAGAAGTTCCGTCACCGTCATTCGTTAAAGAGAAAAGAGTTCCTGCATTGTTTACTGTATTTGTATAAGGAATTGTGAAGGTTCCGCCACCGCTTACAGCACCTGCTGATTTCGCAAACATTGCATAAGGAACGCTTAATAGCTGGCTTGTTCCTGTAATCGTATAAGTTGTTCCTCCGGTTGGGTCGGTTTCTGTTTTTAAATAATAACTTCCCGTTGGCCAGTTAATCGCATTGAAAGTTCCTGAAAGTACCGTTCCCGTACCTATTTCCATGGTGATAAGACCGTTGGTATTGGTACTTCCTGTAAGTCTTTCGGAATAAACTACTGTTCCTGCAGGTGAACCCTGTAGAATACTTACTCTTACTCCTATACTCTGATTTTGTAAAACCTGTCCTGTTGTATTTCTAATGATCGCCTGATAGCTCATTTTTTCGGGTGCCTGTGCAAAGGCCAGATGTGTGCCAAGCAGAAGTCCCGCCGCGAATAATATTTTTTTCATGGTTGTTATTTTTTAATGATTTTAAATGTTTTAATGTTTTTACCTTCTTGATTTATCCTGATGATATACATCGCGGATGGCAGATAAGAAAAGTTGAATTCAGACTTAGACTGACTTATTTTATCCGTTTTAATTAATTTTCCCTGAGCATCGAAAAGTTGATACTCAGAACCTTTGAAATTATTTGTTGTAAAGTCCAGATACAAATAATCTTTAAAAGGATTAGGATAAAGTAAAATGCCTTCTTCAGTTGAATTTGAGATTTCACTGGTTGCGAGTGTAGTGATTTCGTAGACTTGTTGTACGCCTTCAGAAACCTGACGGCTGCTTCCCTTTACGAGATAAGCAGCCTGCCCTACACTATAAGAAACCGAGCCGTTACTTCCTGTAGCATCTGCTCCTGTCGCCAAAACTGCTGATTGTGCTTTCAGCAAAGAGATGGGGATGAGAAGTAGCATGAGAAAGAAGCATTGAATAGATGTTCTTTTCATATAAAATGGTTTTGTGGTTATTAATTGGTTTAGTCAAAATTTTAAAGAGAATTCTGAATCGCTAAATTACCACATATGAAAGGCGGATATTTTTAAAATAGATAAACGACAAAAAAAATCGACGAATGACATTTAAGAAAGCATTATCTTAGTGGAAATAACACATTATGATTGCAAGATTCATACTTTTTATCCTGTTCTTGCCATTACCATTATGCTCACAGGAGTTTTCGAAGCTCGAATTCTTCAAAAAAGAATTGAAAACCAATCCTCCTGAAGAAAAGCGCTTTGAATTGCAGCAAAGCTTAGTCAATATTTACAGAATTTATAATCCTGACAGCTGTTTTTTTTACACTCAGAAGAATCTTGAACTTATCAAAAAAAATAAATGGAATATCAGGAAAGGAAAAGCTTTTTTGGGATTGGTAAGTTATTATACCGAAAAAAATAAAATCAGTCAGGCTTTAAAATACAATCAGGAATCTTTCAATATTAATACAAAAAACAAGGATGAATATACTTTGGCAGATAATTACTATATGTTCGGAAGGCTTTCCCATCAGAAAGGAGAACATGCAGAAGCTGTCAAAAATTATTTAAAATCAATTGATTTAGGCACAAAAAGTAAAAATCTCTGGATCGTTAATTCAGCGTACAGAAGTTTAGCTTTTCTTTATCTTGATGAATCTAATAAAGAAAAATCTTACGAAAACATCAATAAAGCACTGAAAGCCGCTCAGGAATCCAATTCGCAGGAGGCATTAGGATTTTGTCACGGAGTTTTAGCTGAAATCGACAGAAGTCTCGGAAAACTAAAAGAAGCTCAGATTAATTTTGAAAAAGCCTATCAATATTTCAAAAATACTCAAAATGAGTATGGACAGGCGTGGCTTTTTACCAATTGGTCTCTTCTGGATGTAACCAAATTGATGGAAAGTTACCAAATGCAGATGAAAGCACAGGAAATCTGGGACAAAACTTCGCCTAATCATTATATGTCGGTTGCCAATCATTACAATATCGCTTATACGTATCTGGATTTTTATAAACAATATGGGAAATATCAGAATCAGCTGAAATGGAATAAAAATGAGCTTTTAAAAGAGGCTCAAAAAGAGTTTGAGATCAGTAAAAGCATTGCCGAAAACAACAATAATAAGCAATGGGTGATGTTCAATTATCTTGGAATGTCGGAATTAAGCAGATTGAAAGGAGATCTTGATGGTTATGCCGAAAACATTCAGGAATATTATAACACAAGAGATTCCATCTATTCCCAAAGCAGAAAAAACGAAATGGCAAAACTGGAAAGCCAAAAAGTCGTCGAGCAGAAAAACAAGGAAATTAAATTTAATAAACTGATTATCAAAAACAAAGAAAGAGAAAGATTATATTACATTTTAGGACTTTTTGCACTTTTAACAATCGGAGTTTTGATGTTTTTCCTCTATAAACAATCAAAAAAGAACAGCGACAGGCTTCAAAAACTGAACATAGAACTTGATAAAGCCAATAAAACCAATATGAAGTTTTTCGGGATTCTCAATCACGATCTTCGAAGTCCGGTTGTCGGGTTGATTCATTTTCTTCATCTTCAGAAAGAAGCTCCGGAAATCATGGACGATGAAACAAAAAAACGTCTTGAAAATAAAGTCATCAATGCTTCCGAAAAATTACTGCAGCAAATGGAAGATCTTCTTCTTTGGAGCAAAGGTCAGATGGATAATTTTTCTCCTGAAATCAAAACGGTTTTCATTAAAGATATTTTTAAAGACATTGAAGAAAATTTTTCGTGGGTGGAAAATATCGAATTTATATTTGATTTTCCTGAAAACATGAGCATCTCAACAGATCAGGAATATCTTAAAACGATTACGAGGAATTTAACCAATAATTCCGTAAAAGTTTTAGAACAAAAAGAAGGTAAAAAAGTAATTATCTGGAAGGCTTTTTCGGATGAAAATAAAAATTACATCACTATTACAGACAACGGAGAAGGCGCTTCAACGGATAAATTCAAAGCATTATTTGATGACAGTGTAACTATCGGAACCAAAAAAGGTTTGGGTTTGCATCTTATCAGAGATCTTTCCAGAGCCATTGATATGGAAATTGAAGTTAAATCCGAACAAAATCAGGGAAGTACAATCACTTTAAGCTCCAAAAAAATCTAAATTACTCTTATAAGTTCTCCCGATCGGTAATTTTATATGATGTACCAATTCCACCTCATGGGTATTTTTACTTCTGATCAGATGTCTGGGAACCGCATAACTCCTATGAATTCTGATAAAAGAATCAAAATAACTTTTATTCAAAATATTTCCTATTGAATCCAGGATACAATGCCTTTTCTCTGTAGTTACAATTCTTGTATAATCTTTGAGTGCTTCAAGATAAAGAATATCACTTATTTTAATCTGTGAAATACTGTTTCCTTCTTTTATTCTGATATTATTTTCACCCACAAGAGCATCAAAGTTTTCGGACTTTTCCTTCATTTCAAAAAAATCAAAAAGCTTCTGCATAGAATAATTGAAACGTTCTGATTTCAGAGGTTTCGTAATAAAATCAAAAGTATCAACCTCGAATGTATTGATCGCATATTCAGGATGTGAACTTACGAAAATGCAGGCAGGGATTTTTTGAGTCATTTTTCGGAATTCAATCCCACTCATTCCCGGTAAATCTATATCTAAAATAATAAGGTCAACCGGAGTATTAAGATGCGGAATCGCCTTCTCAGCAGAATCGAACGATCCCACAACAGCAATATTCTCAAACTGCTTGATATGCTGATGAAGAACCAGTCTGTCCAGTTCATCATCCTCAATAATCATACATTTAATATTGCCAATCATGGTGTTTTCAGTGTTAGTTTTTTATAATTTCAAATTTCGTTTATATTATCCGAGAATTCGATTCATAAAGGTATTAAATTTCTATAAATCAAGGATATTATGAATTTAAATTAACACTAAAAAGACATGCCGCAAAAATTCATCTTGGTTTTTTTCCTGAAAAATGGTAACTTGTAAATCTTACAAATACAGATAGAATTTAATGCTAGAAAAGAAAGAACATAATTACGAAAAGGCAGTTTTGGTAGGCGTTATTACACAGCATCAGGATGAAGATAAACTTCAGGAATATATGGATGAGCTTGAGTTTTTGGCTTTTACAGCCGGAGCTACAGTAGACAGACGTTTTACTCAGAAATTGACCCAACCGGATTCCAAAACCTTTATCGGAAGCGGAAAAGCTCAGGAAATAAAAGAATATGTAAAAGAAAACGAAATAGGAACTGTTATTTTTGATGACGAATTATCTCCTTCTCAGCTTAAAAATTTAGAAAGAGAAATTGAAGTTAAAATTCTCGACAGAACCAACCTTATTCTTGACATTTTTGCACAGAGAGCACAGACTTCTTATGCAAGAACCCAAGTGGAATTAGCTCAATATCAATATCTTTTGCCTCGACTGACAAGAATGTGGACTCACTTGGAGCGTCAGAAAGGGGGAATTGGGATGAGAGGTCCCGGTGAAACGGAGATTGAAACGGACAGACGTATTATTCGTGACAGAATTTCATTGTTAAAAGACAAACTGAAAACAATCGATAAGCAAATGGCAACCCAACGAAACAATCGTGGAAAGGTTGTGCGTGCTGCTTTGGTAGGATATACCAACGTTGGAAAATCTACGTTGATGAATGCTTTGTCTAAATCTGATGTTTTCGCTGAAAATAAATTATTCGCAACGCTTGATACAACCGTAAGAAAAGTAGTGATCGGAAATCTTCCGTTTTTATTAACAGACACGGTTGGTTTCATCAGAAAACTACCTACTCAGCTTGTAGAATCGTTCAAATCTACTTTGGATGAGGTACGTGAAGCCGATCTTCTGATTCACGTTGTTGATATTTCTCACGAAAGTTTTGAAGATCATATAGATTCTGTGAATCAGATTTTAATGGAAATCAATGCGCATCAAAAACCGATGATCATGGTTTTCAATAAAATTGATGATTTCAACTATGAGAAAAAAGACGAGGATGATTTGACTCCATCAACGAATAAAAATATTTCTCTGGAAGAATGGACGAAAACCTGGATGGCAAAATCTAAATATCCGACAGTTTTCATTTCGGCTTTAACGAAGGAAAACTTCCCGGAAATGAAAAAAATGATCTACGATGAGGTGATGAAAATCCATATCTCAAGGTTTCCCTACAACGATTTCCTTTTCGAATATTTCGATAACGACGAGGAAGAAGAAAAAACCAATAAAGATTAATGAAATACCACTTTTTCCTTTTATTGCTTTTGGTTTCTGTTTTTGGTTTTAGTCAGAAATCAAAAATTGATTTTAAAGCTATTGAGAAAGATCTTAAAAATGAGAAATCACCTTACAATTATGACAAACTGATTTTTAAGTATAAAGGTTATCCGAAATCTTTGGACACGATAGAAAGCCAACATCTTTACTATGGAAGAAATTTCAGGAAAGATGTTGTTTCCACCATCGATGATGATTTTAAAAGTCTTGCCGAAGCTTTTAAAACCGAAAATTTTGATGAATGCATAAAACAGGGCAAAGTTTTATACGAGAAAGATCCTACGAATATGGATATTCTTTTGATTTTGCTTAAAGCTTATGATGTAAAACAGGATGCCGATAACGTGATCCATCATCTCGGACAGTTCAGAGCTTTAACGGGGGCAATTCGAGCATCCGGTGACGGGAAGTCTGAAAAATCACCTTATCTGGTAAATTCTGTAGGCGACGAATATATCTTATTAAATATTCTGAATCTCGGGCAGGAATATACAAGAGGTTCAAAGTCTATGAGAGACGGAATTCTTGACATTTGGGAAAAAGAAAACAACAAAGTGTATATCAAAGTACTTTATATCGATTATTAATTAAATAAATTTTTTAAAAAACAGCTTAGTGGAATTATATTATTCATTTTCAGCTTTAATAGTTTTAGCATCAATATTTTCATACCTTAATTACAGATTCCTGAAACTTCCGAGTACGATCGGAATTATGGTGATTGCCATTGTCGTTTCAATATTTTTGGTTTCCTTCGGGGAAGCCGTTTTACCGAGAACTTTCGGACACCTTAACAATCTGATGAACGGCATCGATTTTACGGAGGTTTTAATGGGCGCAATGCTTAATTTTCTTCTGTTCGCAGGAGGAATTCACATTAATATAGACGATCTTAAAGAACAGCTCTGGCCTGTTGTGATATTTTCAACAGTGGGTGTTGTGATTTCCACGTTTGTGGTTGGTTTCGGAGTGTATTATCTTTTGCCTTTCGTTGGGCTTCAGCTTCCTTTTATTTACTGTCTCCTTTTCGGAGCGTTGATCTCTCCTACTGACCCTGTTGCGGTTTTAAGCATTCTGAAACAGGCAAATGTTTCCAAAGCTTTGGAAACAAAAGTTGCAGGAGAATCTCTATTCAATGATGGTGTAGCAGTTGTAATTTTTACCGTTGTTCTTGAATTGGCAATCGGTAATAAAGTTGATCTTGGTGTCGAAACTATTGGGATTTTATTGCTGAAAGAAGCTGGTGGAGGAATTCTGTTAGGTGTAATTTTAGGATGGGTAACTTCAAAATTAATGCGTGAGGTTGACGATTATATCATTTCTGTATTGGTAACGCTTTCTGTAGTAATGGGAGGCTATCTTATTGCAAGACAGATGCATATTTCAGGACCCTTGACGATGGTTGCAGCGGGATTATTTATGGGTAACTTTAATGTTAAATTTAAAATGAAATCTATAACGCAGGATTATCTTATCAAATTCTGGGAATTAATTGACGAAATTCTGAATGCTGTTCTTTTCCTTTTCATCGGTTTTGAGCTTTTAATGATAAAAGATCTAAAGCATTTTATGATTCCGGGAGTTCTTGCGGTTCTTGTTGTTTTATTTGCCCGCTTTATATCGATTTGGGGGCCTACGAAGTTGATGCCTTCTAAAACAAGGTTTAGTCCGCAGACGGTAAAAGTTTTAGTTTGGGGAGGAATTCGTGGAGGTGTTTCCATTGCATTAGCTTTATCCATTCCAAAAAATGAAAACAGTACCATTGTTTTAAGTATTACTTATTGTGTCGTTGTATTTTCTATTATTGTTCAAGGACTTACGATTGGAAAACTTGCCAATCCAAAGAAGATTGCAAAAGAAGAAGAATCGAAGGAAAGTATTACATTAAATAATATTGACTAAATATTTAGAAACCAAATGAGTAAAATCATTAAAGAAATACAAGAAGCTTTATCCGTCTTATCCATACCCGAAAAAGCGGAATTTTTTCCAAAATTCTTCAAAACCGGCAAAGGCGAATATGGAGAAGGAGATTTGTTTCTCGGTGTGAAAGTTCCGGATCAAAGAGCTGTGGCAAAAGAATATTACTCCAAAATTTCTTTACAGGAATTAAGCGAATTGCTGTCTTCAAAATATCACGAACACCGATTAACGGCATTGTTTATGCTGATCTCAAAATTCGAAAAAACAAAAGATAAAGCCGTAAAAGATGAGATTGTAGAATTCTATCTGAATCATCTGCAATATGTTAACAATTGGGATCTTGTAGATTCAAGCTGTTATAAGATTTTGGGCCGGTATGCTTTTGAAAATCAGAGAGAAAACTTATTAAAAAAGCTTTCTGCTTCCAATGAAATGTGGCACAAAAGAATCGCCGTCGTCGGAACAATGCATTACGTAAAAAAAGGTTCGTTTGATCTTACAAAAGAATTTGTAACCCAAAATTTAAAGCATTCTCATGATCTGATGCACAAAGCAAACGGTTGGCTTTTAAGAGAAATGGGACAGAAAAATGAGGCAGAACTCATTAATTATCTCAACAAATATTACAAAGAAATGCCAAGAACCTGTCTGAGATATTCCATCGAAAAATTGGATGAAGAATTGCGTCAGGATTATCTGAAAGGCAGAATTTAGAAATAAGATCGTACTTTTACAAAAAACCCAACTATGAAAAATTTCCTTAAACAGCTTTTTCTGTTTATTCCTCTGTTATTACTGTCGAGCTGTTTCGATATTTTAGATAAAGCAAATGTAAAGGCCGACGGAAGCGGAGAATATACCATTATTCTCAACGCAAGCAAAAGCAAAACACGTTTGGCTTCTATCTCAAAAATGGAAACCATTAACGGAAAAAAAGTTCCGAAAAGACCGGAAATCGAAAATAAAATCAATGAAGCTGCAAGGATTTTTAAAGCAACTCCGGGAATCAGCAATGTAAAAACCTCAATGGATTTTGATAATTATATCATTAAATTAAGCTGTAATTTCAAGAGAATTGAAAATATCAACGCTGGGCTGGAACAATTAAAAGCTAAAAATATTCTTGGAAAAATGATTCCGACGCAGATTTACAGTCAAAACATTGCCAGCAAATCATTTACCAGAAACAAAGTAAATACTTTCAAAAGCGATTATGACAAGATGAGTAAGGCTGATAAAGAAATCTTCAATGGTGCCAAATACACTTCTGTCCTGCAATTTGAAAATACGATAAAATCTCAGACGAACAGTTCTTACTTGCTTTCTCCAAACAAAAAAGCAGTGAAACTGGAAGCCAATGTCTTAGATTTTATCCTTCAGAAAAAACAAATTCAAAATAATATTCTCTTTCAATAAATAAACCATGAACTCTATTTTACAAAAAATACAGACAACTATCTTTTTGCTTTTCGGCTTTGCGCTGGTATTTTCACAGCAAAAAATGAAGCTTCCGAAGGATGCCGTTTTCTATATGGAAATCAACGGAAAACAGCTTGACAAAAAGATAAACTGGGAAAAATTCAACCCTTTTTTACAGAAAGTAACCAAAAAAGGCAAAGAAAAACCATCCTGGACAGACTATTCCAAAACGGGAATTAAATATGATGCTACACAATATCATTATGCGAGTTTTAATGATTCTGTGAAAACTTATACCGCTCATTTTATTTTAGACAACAAAGAAAAATTTCAGGAATTCATTAATTCCACCAAGAAAAAAGGACTGGAAATTTCTAAGAAAAACAATTATTCTTATATTAATCTTGATGATGATGTTTTCGTAGCATGGAACGGAAATCGTGCCGTTTTGAAAATGATCAGCTATACTAAACCTTATAAATATGATGACTATAGTGACGCAATTGATAGTATAGCAATAGTCGCAGACAGTGCCGTTGCCGTTGTAGACAGTGCAGCTGCCGTTGCGGTAGACAGCGCTTATGTAGATGAACCTGAAAAACCTTTCGATTATAAGGAAGAAATCAAATATCTGAAAGATGATATTAAAGATTTAAAAGAAGATATTAAAGGTCACAACGCGGAAATTGCAAGAATGCAAAAGGACATCAAATACCTTGAAAAGCATCACGAATATCCGAAAGAGAAAAAAGATTCGACGGATAAAGAATATTCGGATGAGCCGCAGGCTGAAGCTGTGCCACCGCCAATTATTGATGAAGATATGGCAGAAACGGAAGAAAATTTTGACTATAAGAAAGAAATGGATTCTTTGAATATAGAAAAATTCAAGATCGTGAAAAAACTGGCGGAAGCTGATTTCGGCAACTATTTTAATTCAAATCTTGAACTTGAAGTTTCTAAAGACATTCTGGCTTTCCGTGATGCAGATTCTGATGTCTTTGTGTACACAGATTACGGCAGAATTGTAAATGAAGGAGTTTATGGTAAAATGATGAAAACTTACGAATTCGGACAGGTTTTCAATAAAATGTACAACTCCAATTCTTCATACAATCTGTATTTTGATAAAGAAAAAGTAAGACTGGTAAGCAGTTATCAGCACAAAGATCCTGAAGTTCAGAAAAACTTTTCCGCCATTTATAAAGGAAAGAAAAACAAGAATCTGATGTCGCTTATCAATGATAAAAGCATTGGCTACTACTCTATTAATGTAGACGGAAGCAAATATTTCGATCTGATGTACAGCCTGCTGAAAAATTCAGGAGAAGCGGAATATCAGAAAGAAATGGAACTGATGATGGAAACCATGAAAATTGTTCTGGATGAAGAAGCTATTGCTAAAATTGCCCCAGGAAACGGGATTTTCGTGTTGAATGAATTAAAGACAAAAACAGTAGAATACACAGATTACGACTATGACGACAATTACAACGAAAAAGAAGTAAAGAAAACCAAAGAAGTGGCAATGCCAAATTTTACTATTGCTTTTGCTACGGAAAATGAAGGATATTGGAACCGTATTTTCAATGTATTGACAACCAATAAAAAAACCGCGAAAAATTTCATCAAAAAAGGAGATTTTTATTCGTTTAAGGATGATAAAAAAGACAGCTATGTAGATCAGTTGTTTTTTACTGTAAAAAACGGAGTTGTTTACGTAACGACTTCTACAGACAATCTTCTTCCTAAAAATCAGTCTGATATTTCTAAAAACTGGGCGAAAGATTCAGCTAAATATCCGGCTTCAGGAAGATTTGATATTGAAAGGCTTTTAATTGGTCTGGAAAAAGAATTCAAGAGTCCTTCTGAAAGAAAAACATTGGATTTCGTGAAGAAAAATGTTGGTGAAATGTATTTTAAATCTGAAGCAAAAGGCGACAGAATAGAAACAGAAATAGATTATTCTATCAAAAATTCGTCAGAAAACAGCCTGATGTATTTCTTCGATTTGTTTGATGAAGTCTACAAGAACAACGAATCTGAGAAAAAAGCACCCATTTTATAAATGAAAAAGAAACTTATTGTCTTAGTTGTTTTTCTGTTTGCAGCGATTATTTATTTTATTTTTTATCACAAAAAAAACAAGTTCACCATTGTTTCTGCAAATGCCGATGTAATCATTTTAGTCGATGCAAAAAAATTAACGAGACAATATGTTTACAATTTTGCAACCCATCCTTCACAATGGTTTGGAAGCAAAAATGAAGATAAAAATTCAATTTCTATAATAAAATCGGGAGTGGAAATTCCCGATTTTTTTCAGATTTTCCATTTGAAGAATTCAAAATTTTCCGATTGGTACAGTGTTTTCGAATTAAAAGACAGACAAAGATTTATCACATTTTTAAAACAGCAAAAATTTGCAGATCAGGGAAATAACATTTTTAAAAAGAATCAGGTTTTTATTAAATTATTAAATAAAAATTGCATCGTAGGAACTTCTGATAAAGGTTTTGACAGTATCGATTATCAAATGCTTCCATCTTCAAAAATTAATATTCTTGATGCTGGAGAGCTTATCAATCATGGTATAGGAACTATTTTATTCAATTCCGATAAAGGCAGCTCCAATCTTTCTATTGAATTAAATTCGGATGAAATAATAATTAAAAACAATTTGGATTCAAACGATTCACCTTCCATAATTTCCAAATTACAGCATACAAAATCTTTTATTGAAACTGAATTAGATACCGAAAATATTAAGAACTTCAGTTCTCTTTTTGATAAAACGTTTGCTAATTCTTCTCAGATTAATTATTTAAAAGCAACCGCTGAGCTTGAACAGGCAAACGACACAATCATTACTTACGGTTATGACGACAATTTCAATGAAGTTGAAAAAAAGAGCATTCAAAAAATTATCCAGCCGAATTATGTGATTAATTTTCAAAGTTCAGATCCCGAAAAAACTGAGCAATATTTTCAGAATAAAAAATGGACTAATGCTCAGAAACAATTCACTGCAATTCCGTTTCAGCCAAATTATATTGAAAAAAATAAAACAGGATTTGAAATAAAATCAATCAGAAAATCCATTCAACTATTCCCAAAGTTAAACGAAAATTATATTTTTGTCAGGAATAACGCTTTATTACTTTCTTCTTTTAAATCTTTAACCTCATCCGAAAAGAAATTAATTTCCGATATTGATTATATTTTCTATGGAAATAATGATCAGGATTATTACTTGAAGTTGCAATTTAAAAAAGGAGAATTGCCCTTAATTTTGAGATGGTAAAAAGCGACTCTAAAATTTGCTGATGGCTTCTTCTGACACTTTATTGATAAAAACTTTTACGCATTATTTCCTGCATTTTGTATTTCCTGTTTTTATTGCATTAATTTTTTATCGTGAAAACTGGAAAAAAGCGTATTTCATTCTATTGGCAACCATGCTTGTAGACCTCGATCATCTTTTTGCCACCCCTATTTTTGATCCGGACAGAGCGAGTATCGGATTTCACTTTTTACATTCTTATTATGCTATTGCGGTGTATTTTTTGATGCTTTTCTTTAAAGGAAATATCAGAATTATCGGCATCGGACTTTTGTTTCATATGCTGACGGATTTTCAGGATTTTTACTTCTGGAGCCATTAAAATATTATTAATATTTTCTTTTAAAATTTCAAATCTCATAGATTTTTTGTATTTTAGGAACACTTATGAAATTAAAGGAATTTTTACATTATACTTACATTTTTCCTCTTCTGGCAGTGGGATATTATTTTTCCGGACTGATGGGAACAGGCGTTTTTTTTGATGTAATTGCCGGAATTTTATTAACGGGAAGTGTTTTATCTGCCGTTCATCATGCAGAAGTTGTCGCCCACAAAGTAGGCGAACCATTCGGAACGATTATTTTGGCACTCTGTATTACCATTATTGAAGTTGCTTTAATTATTTCGTTAATGATTGCCGGTGGAGATCAGGCAATTACACTCGCAAGAGATACTATTTTTGCCGCAGTCATGCTTATTCTCAACGGAATTTTAGGCATCTGTATTTTGATAGGTGGTGTAAAATATTACGAACAGTTTTTCGCAAGAACCTCAGCTACAACCTATTTAGTAAGCATTGTTTCCATTTTAGTTTTAACTTTAGTTCTTCCTAATTTTACTTCGAGCGTCAACGGACCTTTTTATAACACCCCTCAACTGATTTTCATTTCTATTGCCTGTCTTGTTATTTATGGTATATTTTTAATGGTTCAGACGGTAAGACACAGAAATTACTTCATCGTTGCCGAAGAGCATCCGGAAGGAGTTTATATCCCTTCCACTATAAAAACAATTATCAGCTTTATTTTCTTAGTCATCTGTCTGGCAATTGTTGTGATGATGGCGAAAGGTCTTTCTACGACGATCGAAAATATGGTGCAGGGTTTTGGAGCTCCAAAATCCTTAGTCGGAGTCATTATTGCTGCAGTAGTTCTTCTTCCGGAAGGTGTTGCAGCGATCAGAGCGGCTCGAAGCAATCAGATTCAGTCGAGCCTGAATTTGGCTTTAGGATCAGCTTTGGCGAGTATTGGATTAACGATTCCTGCAGTTGCGATCGTTTGTATTATGTATGACATCCCGTTGGTTTTGGGGTTAGATAAAAAAGACATTATCCTTCTTTCTTTATCGGTTTTTATTGTAATGCTTTCCTTAAGTCGCGGAAAAACAAATATTTTATACGGAACGGTTTTATTGGTAAATCTTGCCGCTTATATTTTTACGGTAATTGTACCTTAATTAATATTTTAAACAAAACTCATATTAAGTCTCTTACAATCTTCTCGCTAAATCCATTTTAAAAGACATTAATTTGGCAATATTTTCGGATTTGTAGATTGCTGTATCTGCATTTTCGCCCACAAAATTTTCTTCGACCGAAATTTTCCAAAGTTCCAGCCAACGGTTGAAATGTTTCTGTTCCATCGCCTGAATTTCATTAATCGGAAAATGAGCGCCCATCGGATTTCCTTTGTAAGACATCTGCCCAAAAAGAATTGTTTCCCAAAACGAATACATTTTCGGTAAATGTTTATCCCAATCCACTTTAGCAACATCTTTAAAGAAAAACCCAATCGTTTCATCCTTAACGACTTTGGCATAAAATGAATTCACAAGATGTTCAATATCTTCTCTTGATTCCAATTTTTTCATACATCAAAGTTAATTTAAAATCAATTGAGAAATTCAATCATTGAGTTGATAAATTTCATTATCAAAAGTTTTTTTAATCAAAATTTTATTTAAATTATAATTTTAAGTCGCTGAAAATTAAGAACTCCTTTAATATGGAGTTGCTACCTTTGTTAGCAACTCCATAGTTTGTATAATTAAAAACTGAATAATGAATCAGTTAATATTCCAATAGCTTTTTTGATTGGTCATTTAATTATATTATCACCTAGAATTTAAAAATCAATAGACCCAATCCTTAACCCTAAATATTTTCCATTTAGTGAGCATTCCCCATTATACAAAATCAAAATTATCAGCCCAATAATCATAATCTGTATCGGTGCTATTAAGAAAGTAACCATTTATATGTTGTCCTCTTTGTGCATAAATATCCCCCAAAAATTGAATAGTTAATCCATCTGGATATATATATGCAATAATCGAACTCATATTACCGTATGTAAATGGGTTATTAGGATAACTGTTGAAAAAATCTAATTTTCTTCCTATTGTAATTGCTGGATGTGAAGTATTTATTTTAATTGTAGAATTATCTATTACTTCATCCACCATTATAGGCACATTAAACTGTCTTTGTTTTGATGATATTAATCTGAAAAAATGAACATCATGACTTTCGATTAATGTATAAATATCATCTAAGGATTTTTTAAAATTATTAGTAAGCTTTACAATGATAGCAGATCCTGTGTTTCCAGTAATAATTCCAGTTCCGAGGTGGCAAGTAGCTATATCTCCTCTCAAGTCAATTAGATCATTTACTCCATATACATATTTGTCGGTTATATTAATAGTTAATGTATTATTATTTCCGTTATATACTATATTTCCGCTAAAATAGGGTTCATATCTTTCCCAAAGTTTCCGTTTCAAAATTTCTAAATTATTATATCCATTACCGTAAACCTGCATTTCCTCAAATATTTGGGAAATAGAAAAAGGATTTCGTTGGAAAACATCATTGGTGGATACTGCATTATTAAAGCTTAATATAGGAAAATCAATATGTCTAATCATATTATCTAAATTCTGATCAGCCAAATTCGCAATTGTAGTTTGGTCATATTTAAAATCGGACATTTCAAATGATCTTGACAATGGCCCAACAACAAAAAGATTTCTTTCTGTAGTAATATAACAACGAACAAAATTAACGGGACCATTTACCATTGAAAAAGGGACTCCTGTTTCAGATAGGTTTTCTTGTTTAGTTTCGCGCTGCCTAAAAAAACAGTCCTCAAAAGTGATTGTATTACTTCCTTTTGAAACGTATTGAGTTCCCGCATTACCAATCTTATAAATACTTTCAGCACCACAATGTTTAAATACACATGGAGCCGCATAAATCGTGTCTAAATCAATAATTTGATAACAGCTTTCAAAATCACAATTTGTTACAAGCATGTTGATACACCCTTTTCCTTGCCCGAATGTCTTATTGTCAAATATAGTGAATGCTCCTCCTAATCTGGAATTGTATACATTAAGAAGTCTGGATTGTGTGTGGCATACTACGACATTATAAGCATTATTTGTGATTAAGCAATTTTCAATGTCATTAAAATCATTGTTGTAGTCACTTGCTGAAGCGCTATATGCAACACCGACTACAAAACCTTGAACACAACATTTTATCAATTTTGTATTGGTACTTATGTTTGTACCACTGTTCACAATTGCAGGATCGAAATACATTGGTACTGAGACAAATGGTGGTAAGGAAGGTGCATCATACTTAGTATAACTATTCCAAGTTTCATCAGTTGCACCAGCTACAAATCTAAAACCATCTACAATAATACCTCCATAAGGACAATATCGTGAAAAGCCTTCTTCTTTATATTTCTGTTTAGTAATATCTCCAACCCAACCTTCTCTAGTGTCAAGACCAGCCTCGTCAAAAACATTGCCTATTTTGCGTCCATTTTTTAGAAACGGATAATTCATTCCTATAATAGTTATACCATTAATTTCTGAAAAAAAAGATGAATTCACGGAAATGCCATATTCACCTTCACATAATAAAGTGGTTCCTTCAAATTGATTTTCAGGATACCATTTAAAAATACCAGTCTCACCTACAAAATTAATGTTACAAAAATCTGTATAACCCATTTGCAAGCCTTTTAAAAGTCGAAAAGTCCCTTTTGGAGCAATTACTTTTTTCGGAAACGTTTTATATGCACAATCTAAAGCTTTTTGAAAGCCATCATAATTATCAGTTCCGGAAAAAGGAATAATCTGTTGACTTTCTTCGTGTACTTGTCCATCATTTACTACTCCAAACCAAGCTACTTTCCATTCAGGAATATTGAAATTTCCATCAATATATTGTGAAGTACGGTTATAACAAAAAATTTTAGTATCGACAATACTCTCAATTGCTGTATTTTGTCCATTTAATACCCCAAAATTTTTTAATACCCCACCAGTGAAATAAAGTAAACCATCTTGTGGTAAATAAACAGGTTGATTATTACAATCCACATCTACATCTATTTCAAGATATTTACAAGTGGAGAACGCTGTTGCAAAGTCTCCATAAAAAGTTGATATTTTTATAAGATCTCCCATAATTTTTTTTAAATTATTAAAATTAAATTTTTGCCCGTACAATCCTAGCATGAGCTCTAGTAATCAAACTTTTTATTTTATTTGTATTGTGCACATACAAATAATTACTGAGGATAAATCCTTATTATTTAATTACTAATACAAAAGTATATAAGCAAAGCGCCAAAACTTGACGTATTAAAATATTAAATAAGGAAAATGTTATATAAAATGGGAAATAGATTGAGGATATTTTACTTTAAATGAGCTGACAAATTGATTTGTTAGGGTTTATTTTTAGATTTTTGATTATATTAAGTTTTGATAACTGACTTTATCAAAAGCTTTTGATAAATTTCATGAAAACAATATTTTATCTTTGCATTTTAAATCAAACCAAATGATATAAAAAATGGCAAGAGGATTCAGACAAAAAATTCATCAAAAAAATACGGAAAACAGTGGTTTCGGTGATAATGCTTCCGGGAGGTTTATCAATAAAGACGGACTTCCGAACGTCCACAGAAAAGGAGTAAACATCTTCAACAGATTCAGTTGGTATCATACAATGCTGGATTTGTCGACATTTCAGTTTCTTTCCTATTTGGTCATTGCTTATATTTTGGTGAATATTTTCTTTGCTTTAATTTATTATCTGATTGGGGTAGAACACTTAACCGGAATTGATAAAAGTGACCCGATTAATGAATTTATCGATGTCTTTTTCTTCAGTTCACAGACATTCACGACTGTTGGATACGGAAGAATTGCACCGGTTGGCTTTATGGCGAGTTTGGTGGCAACTTTTGAGGCTTTTCTTGGATTGCTTACCTTTGCTATTGCAACAGGACTTTTTTATGGGAGATTTTCCAGACCAAGAGCGTATTTGAAATTTTCTGACATTGCGGTAATCGCTCCGTTTAAAGGCACTTCTGCTTTAATGTTCAGATTGGCTCCTTATAAAAATAATGCTCTTACAGATGCAGATGTCATTGTTTCAACAGCCATTGAAGTGATTGATGAAAGTGTTCCGAAGACAAATTTTTATCAGTTAAAGGTTCAATTAAATAAAATTAATACATTGGCTCTCAATTGGACTGTCGTTCATAAAATAGATGAAGAATCACCATTTTATGGTTTTTCCGACGATGATTTTAAAAATACAAATATTGAAATCATTGTTCATGTTCGTGCGTTTGATGAAGTGTTTTCGAATACCGTGGTTCAAAGGTCTTCTTATGTTTCAAAGGAAATAATCTACGGCGCGAAGTTTATTCCGATGTATTATCCTGATAAAGAGAACCTTTCTACGGTTTTGGATCTGGATAAAATTAATGATTATCAAAAAGCAGATCTTCCCGTTTTTGTGGAAGAACAATAATAAATGGATTTAGAACTTTACAAAAAACAGGCTCTTCAAAAACAAAAAGAGCATAAAAAATTTCTGGACAGTCTGAAAAAAAAACCGCCCAAGAACCTTGATTATATTGTTCAGGAAACTCATGATGAAGTCTTTGAAGAAGTAATCGACTGCCTTCAATGTGCCAATTGCTGTAAAACAACCGGACCTCTATATACCGAAAAAGATATTGAGAGAATTTCGAAACATCTTCGTATGAAACCCGCAGATTTTGAAGCAAAATTTCTAAGAGTGGATGAAGACAATGATAAAGTTCTGCAAAATTTGCCTTGTTTTTTCCTAAACGACGATAATACCTGTTCGATCTACGAAGTTCGACCAAAAGCATGCAGAGAGTATCCTCATACTGACAGAAAAAAGATCTATCAGATTAATAATTTGATGATTAAAAATACGGTGATTTGCCCTGCAGCTTATGAGTTTGTGGAAAGAATTATGAAAAATTTAGGAAAGTAAACTATAATCCAAAATCAATCTTAAATAATTATAAAGTCCGTTAAATAAATACTTTAGATATACTATTTAATAATAAAGTGGCGTTTCATTTAAACAACCATTTAAAATATTAGTATTATGAAAAAGTTAGTTTTAACAGCAGCGTTTACATTAGTCGGAGTAATCGCAGTATCGGCTCAGACGGAAACAACAACTCAACAAAACCCGTCGCAAAACCCTAATAACCAAACGACAACTCAAACTCAACAAAAGAATTCACAGACAGCCTCAACTTCCCAAAGCCAAAATACAACGGCAACAGCGACTGTTGATACAACTCCGGTAACAACTGCTACTGAAACTACAGCAAGCGTGAGTACAGATACAGCCGTTGATGCAGCAAAACCAACAGACGCGACGAAAGAAGAAAAGAAGTCTAAAAAGAAAAAATCTAAGTAGTATTCAAATTTAAATAAAGTAGAAATGAGATCCTGGAATGTAATGTTTCAGGATTTTTTTGTAAATATGTATGAATAATTATTCAATATATAATAGCCATTTTCTTATTGCATGAAAAAACTAAACCCATCGATTAAGCATCATTTACTCATAGGGATTTTCCTCAGTATCTGGCTTTTTACCTTTGCCTTTTTTATAAGACCGTTTGACGATGGAACGATAAGTTTTAAAGTATGGATTATTATCAGCATTGGATTCAGTTTCATCGCATTTCTATGTTATAGCGTACTTGCTTTCCTTCAAAAAAAGATTTATCATCAACTCTCAAAATGGAATGTTGGATTTGAGATAGCCAGTCTACTTTTTTTCCAACTCCTGTTTTTGGTATTTACTTTTTGTTTTTATAAAAGTCCTGTTTTACATGGAGGGTATGATTTTTTCACCTTTTTAAAGATGATAATTCTTAAATCAGCTTTGATTTCAACCCCCATAATCGTTTTAGCAAGAATATATGCTGTTACATTAATTCCTGCGAAAGATGATAACATCATTATGAGAGGAGAGAATAAATTGGATATTTTAAAAATAAGAAAAGATGATCTGATCTGTGTTTCAAATTCGCAAAATTATGTCGAAATCTTTTTTATAGATAGTGGCGAGCTAAAAACAAAACTCATCCGAAGTACGCTTAAAAAAATTCAAACCGATTTTGATTTTTTAGTTCAGGTTCATCGTTCACACTTGATAAATCCATCTCATTTTAAGGCCTGGAAAAATCAAGATACGATTTCTCTTACCCAAATTGAGCTTCCTGTTTCTAAAAATTACAGAGAACATTTATTGGCTTTATAATTTCCGTACCTAAAACGGCATATTTCATACCTAATCCCCATTTCAACATAGTTTTAGAGAGTATTTGTATTTATTTTGTTTTTTCAAATTAAACAAGAGATAATTTATGAAAAAACGTTGGGTTAGAAGAATTTTGTATTCGGTTATGGCATTATTAGGTGTTGTTATCTGTGCTTTTATTTGGGCTGATTATGAATTAAATAAAGTTATGGGGAAATCTACCAAGACTATTGATATTTCTTCGATTATTAAACCTTCTAAAATACTTCAGATAAGAAATGTCAACGTTCTTTCAGAAGATTGCAGTCATTTTATTAAAAATCAAAATATACTCATTAAAGACGGTCTGATTCTTCAATTAGGTAAGAATCTAGCTAAAAATAAAGATGCTGTTATTATTGACGGAACAAACCAATATCTGATTCCTGGTTTGGTTGATAGCCATGTTCATTTAAAAGAAAGTAAAAATGATTTGTTTTTATATTTGGCGAATGGGATTACTTTCATCAGAGAAATGGCGGGACAACCTGTTGTTTTAGAATGGAGAAAATCAATACAGAAAAACGGTCTCGGTCCACGAATGTTCATTGCATCTCCACCAATTTACAGTGAGAGCGGATTGACAGGTTATTATTATAGCTGGACAAGAAAATCTATCAACTATTCAAATAAAAAGGATGCTCAAAAAGTAATTAAAAAAATATACAAACAAGGCTATGATGCAATTAAAATGTACGGTTTTGTGAATCCGGAAATGGTTAAAACAACCAATGAGATTGCTAAAGAAAATAATATTCCTGTGATTGGACATATACCTTTGGTTAATTTAGAAACCTTTTATCAATCAGGTCAAAAAGAAGTAGCTCATATTGAAGAACTTACCATTAAAACAATTGAAGAATTCGGAAAGCCAATTTCTAAAAATCCCGAAAAATATCTTACATTTTTAAAAGCACGTTCTGCTCAGATTGCTGAAAAATTAAAAGAAAATAATATCAGTGTTACTTCAACGGTTTGGCTGTGTGAAAGTTTTGTGGGACAACGATTTAATTTAAAATCTAAACTTAAAGAAGTAGAATTAAAATACGCAAACCCCAAAATTATTGAAGGAACTCCCCTCTATAAAATGGGTTGGCTACCCGGCAAAAACGGATATGAATATGATGGAAAAGATGAGCCCAAAGCAAGAAAATCATCATTAACTTTTTGGAAAACCTATGTAGAAGCTATACACATCATGACAAAAGCATTGGTAGATCATAAAGTTCTCATTATGGCAGGAACAGATGCTAATGTACCTGTTTCTGTCCCTGGATTTTCTCTTCATAATGAGTTAGAATCTTTATCTAAATCAGGAATGACTAGCTCACAAGCCATTTATTCTGCAACTGTTGAACCAGCCAATTGGATGAAAACCAAGACCGGAAAAATAAAAGCGGGATATTATTCCGATCTGGTTCTGCTTAGAAAAAATCCGTTAGAGAATATTAGGAATACAAAGACTATTGAATATGTGTTTTTTAATAAATATGCCATAAACAAAAACCAAATAAAAACTATTTTGAAAGCTATAGAAGATGCTAATAATGAAAACAGAAGCATTAAAATTAATGAATATTTACACTTTTAATCAAATAAAAAAAGCGTTGATATATTCAACGCTTTCTCCTTTCACTTTTTACTTTTTTCCCATTTATAAATCCCGGGAACAGGCTGTATCAAAAAAGGTCGGGAAAATTTCCCAACCTTTATATTTTATACTACTCCCTGAGCTAACATTGCTTCTGCAACTTTCACGAATCCGGCAATATTTGCGCCTTTTACGTAGTTTACATAGCCATCTTCTTCTTTTCCGTAGTCTCTACAAGCTTTGTGGATTCCGATCATGATCTCTTTCAATCTTGCGTCTACTTCTTCAGAAGTCCAGTTCAGACGAATTGAGTTTTGAGTCATTTCCAATCCTGAAGTTGCAACTCCACCCGCGTTAGACGCTTTACCTGGAGAGAACAATACTTTATTGTCTAGGAAATAATTGATTGCATCTAAAGTTGAAGGCATATTTGCTGCTTCAGTTACACAAACACATCCATTTTCAACCAATAATTTAGCATCTTCCAGATCCAGTTCGTTTTGAGTTGCAGAAGGCATAGCAACATCACACTTCACTTCCCAAGGACGTTTTCCAGCGAAGAATTGTGCAGACGGATATTTTTTAGCGTAATCTTCCGCTCTGTTATTTCCTGAATTTCTAAGCTCTAGCAGATAATCAATCTTTTCTCCGTCGATACCGTCTTTATCATAAATATATCCGTCCGGACCTGAAATAGTTACTACTTTTCCTCCCAGTTCAGATATTTTTTTGATAACTCCCCAAGCTACGTTTCCGAAACCTGAAACAGTTACTATTTTATCCTTGAAAGTTTGTCCGATTGTCTTAAGCATTTGCTCAGCAAAATAAACAACTCCGTATCCTGTAGCTTCAGGACGAATTAATGATCCACCGTAAGCAAGACCTTTACCAGTCAATACACCTGTAAATTCATTTCTGATTTTCTTGTATTGCCCGAATAAATATCCGATTTCTCTTGCTCCTACACCGATGTCTCCCGCAGGAACGTCAGTTTCAGGACCGATATGTTTACATAATTCTGTCATGAAAGCCTGGCAAAAACGCATTACTTCCATATCAGATTTACCTTGTGGATCGAAGTCTGAACCTCCTTTACCCCCTCCCATCGGAAGCGTAGTTAAAGAGTTTTTGAAAACTTGCTCGAAAGCTAAGAATTTAAGCACCGAAAGATTTACCGTAGGATGGAAACGGATTCCTCCTTTGTATGGTCCGATTGCAGAGTTCATTTGTATTCTGAAACCTCTGTTTACCTGGATTTCTCCTTTATCGTCAACCCATGGAACTCTGAAAATGATTACTCTTTCAGGTTCCGCCATTCTTTCAAGAAGTTTCATTCCTGTGTATTCCTTTTTGGTCATAATAAACGGAATTACAGTAACAGCAACTTCTTTTACGGCTTGTAAAAATTCTGGCTCATTAGGGTTTTTTGCCTCAATTTTTGCAATAAACTCCTGGATTTTCTGGTCAATATTATATTGTTCCATATATTAGGGTTGAATATTATTGCCAACAAATTTAATTTTTTTTTCAAGATTCACAACACCTTAAAGAATGATTGTTGAAAATTTAATAATATAATGTCTTAATATTATTAAACTGATAATTTGAGCTTTAATTTTGTTAAAAATTAAATATTATCTCAAAAACAATGTAATATTAAGAAATCGTTAATTGTCATATCACCACAAATTGTCTCCCCGAAAATGATTTTAGTTTCCCTAAAAGTTCCAATTCTAAAATTATGGGTAAAATTTTATGTGATGAGAGATTAATTTTTGCAACAATATCATCCAGCGAAATCTGTGGATGATTTACAATCACATTAAATATTAATTCTTGATTTTCAGTTAATTGAATACTTATTTCATTACGAGGAAATAATTCCTCTGTTTTCGATTTTGCATTATTAAATCCTAAATTATCAATCAAATCTTTTATTGTTGAAATTGTCGTTGCTTTGTTCTGAAAAATCAAATGATTGCAGCCTTGGCTTTGTTTATCTGTAATTTTCCCCGGAAGGGCAAACACTTCCCTGTTGTAATTATTTGCAAATGTTGCCGTACTTATTGAGCCACCACCAAAAGCCGTTTCCACAACAATTGTTGAAGGAGAAATTCCCGCAACAATTCTGTTTCGCTGAATAAAATTTTCACGATCGGGTTTTCTGGACGAATTAAATTCCGTGAATAAAGTCCCGCCTTCTTCAATAATTTTTTCTGATAATTTTCTGTTTTTCGCAGGATATAAAAGATGAAATCCGTGTGCTAAAACAGCAATTGTAGGTATTTGATTATGAATTGATTGTTCATGAACTTCCTTATCAACTCCTAAAGCCAAACCACTCACCGAAATATATCCACAGGATTTTGTTTCTTCAAAAAAATCCTGAATAAACTGTTTTCCGTAAGAAGTCATATTTCTCGTTCCAACGATGCTTATTTTTTGTTTAGAATCATCAAAATTCCCTTTTTGATATAAAATTGCAGGAGCGTCGTCGCATTCGTTTAATAATTGTGGAAGATCGTGAAGATGTCTGAGATTAATTTTGATATTATTTTTTTCGCAAAATTCTAATTCTTTTTCTGCAAATTTCAAATGTTGGGAATTTCCGATATCAGAAACCATTTTATGCCCGAATCCTCCAAGTTTTTTATACTCATTTTTCGTGTTTTCCCAAGCATTTTTAGCGCTTCCGAAAATCCTGACAAGTTTATAGAAATTGATATCACCAATTAGGTTACATTCGCGTAAAGCGATCGCATAAAGATGCTCTTCAGAATACATTTGTGTTGTTTTGACAAATGTAAAAAATTTATTTTACTTTCCTCTTAATTCATCCAGACGATCCCAGATGTCATCTTTCTTTTTATAAGGCAGTTCCATAAAATCTTCAGGATGATTTTCTTTGTATTCCTGCCAAAGTTTGTCGTCTTTCTCGCTATAATAGTTGGGAAATTCCCAAATGTATTTTTTCTTTTTATCTCCTACTTTCTTAAACATAAAAGCAAGAATAATCCCTACAAAACCTCCTGCAAGGTGAGCCTGCCACGAAATTTTGCTCGGTTCCTGAAGATTGGAAAATAATTCTTCCGGCAACATCCCCCAAACCAAACTTCCATAATATAGAACGACCAATAAAGAAATGGTGAGAAGTGTTGTATTCCATTTAAAAACTCCACTAAAAAACAGGAAAAAGGCAAGAACATATACTACACCACTTGCTCCGATGGTACAGGTATAAAGATAATCTCCTGTCATAATATCAATCGGCGGAAGGAGCCAAACCAAAAAACCGGTTGCCAGCCAGCCTATAATAAAAACTTTATTGGCAACTAAAGGATAAAATTGATAGAGCAAAAACATCAGCACCGCAATCGGTATCGAATTCCCTACAATATGCTCCATATTTCCATGTAAAAGAGGAGAAGTGATAATTCCCAATAAACCTTCCGGCAACAATGGGATAATCGCCCCGAAGCAACTTTGGAAAAAGCCCAGCTGCTGTAAGAAATAGCCCAACCACATTGCTGCAAGCATCAGCAAAGGATAAATAACAGCCTTTTTGGAAATTACATTATTTTTAAACATAACCTTTCAACGTCAAATGGAAAGCCAATGATAAATTTCGGAAAAAATGTCGATGAATTGTTGACTTTGATTTTTATTTCAGACAAAAAGTTATGATTTTGATCAGTTTTAAATTTTTAACATAATATTTTGTCATTTAAATAATTAAAGTGGCTTGGTTTTAGTATGCAAAAGAGGAAAAACCGCATTTGCAGGTATTTATAGCAAGTTTAAGCCTTGTTTAACCTGAAAAATTATAATTAATACTTTTGTAAATGAAAATTTTTGAATAATGAAGAAGTTTCTAATGGTTCTATCCATTTCTTTAGGAATCTTTGCTCATGCACAGGAAAAAGTAAAAAAAGATTCTGTAGTTGTAGATACAGTAAAACACTGGTCGGTACTGGGAAAACAATCTTTAATGATTAATCAGGCAGCCTTTTCGAATTGGGTCGGCGGTGGCGCAAACAACGTGGGTTGGCTTGCCGGAATCGATTATAATATTACCTATGAAAAAGACAAAGATCTGTGGGAAAACCTCATCCTTTTAAATTATGGACAAAATGATACACAGGGAATTGGCGTAAGAAAAACCCAAGACGTAATTAATGTTTCTACGAATTACGGAAGAAAAGTTTCAAAAAGCTGGTATCTTTCGGCAGGAGCAGGTTTTCAGTCTCAGTTTTCTACGGGATATGAAGACGGAAATAATCCTGAAGCGAAAAAAATATCCAATTTTATGGCTCCCGGGTATCTGAATGTCGGTATGGGGATTACCTATAGACCAAATGATAATATTAATGTAACCCTTCGTCCTACCAATGCGAGATGGGTTTTTGTTTTAGATAAAGATTTGCAATTGGCGGGAAATTATGGTTTAAAAGCCGACGGCGATTCTTCCTTACTGCAATTCGGTTTTCTGGGCACGGCTTTATATAAAGTTAAACTAATGGAAAATGTCAATATAACAAATACGGCTTCTGTTTTCTCTAATTATCTGGAACATCCTGAAAGATTGGTTTTGGCTTATGGAATGATTTTGAATTTAAAGGTTAACAAATTCATTTCTTCGAACATAACGGTTGATGTCTTGTATGACCACAATCAAATCCAAAAAACGCAGCTTAAGCAAACTTTAGGGGTTGGCTTTGCTTATACTTTGAATAATGGAGTGAAGCGTTCTGACAGAAAAGACAGCCAATGGTGGATTAAAAAATAAATTTTAGTTTAATAAACTGCTTCAAGAATGAGGCAGTTTTTTTTGGTTTATTACATAAAAAGAGACTGCTTAAAAAACAGTCTCTTGAGAGAATTATTGAAAAAACTAAATCCACTGTATTGGATTTTTCTATGCTCTATTTTTTGATGAACTTATTTCTGTACAGCTTGCCGTCTGCACTTTTAGAAACAATCATGTATGTTCCCGGAACAAGGCTGCTCACGTTGATTGCTTCATTATATTGATGATCTCTTTTTTGCTGTATCAGTTTTCCTGACATATCGATGATAGAAACTTCAGGATATTTTTTGTCAGATTCTCTTCCGATGTATAAAACCTGTGTTGCAGGATTCGGATAAATGCTTAAGCTATTTTCTTTCGGCTTGGTTTCTCCTGTAGAAAGAGTTTCACAGAAATTCCAGTTTCCGAAATTTAATTTGATAAATGCAAAATCACCTAAAAATTCACATTGATCAGGGCAATATTGCGTGCAGGCATAAAATCCGTAATTTCCGGAGGTTGTTGCCGTGTAAGAATCTCCCGTTTCACCCGGAATAATACAAGGATCTGCTGGTGAAGCCGGAATTGTGCCTGGAACACATTTAAACCAAGTATGAACTCCGTAAACTAATGGAAACCCATCATTAAGCTGTACAGAAGCTCCATTACAAACATTATATTCTCCATTCACTTCTTCGTAAGTTCCCGGCTGGAAATCTGCCATCATAAATGGAAGTCCGTAAACATATCCATCTGCCATAATCGGTTCACTTTCACCAGCGCAATCATTTTCGTTAACCACAACTTTGAAATAATACAGCATGTCGCTTGATCCGTTAATCGTCAAAGTCTGTGAAGTTGCTCCCGGAATTGCAACCCAAGGATTTGTATTCGGTGTTTGCCAATCCCATTCCTGCTTGTACCATTGATAAGTAGCATAAGTCTGCGTTGTGGAAAGCGTTTCACTTTCCGAGTTACAGAAAATTACTTTGTCCTGAAACATTGTTCCCAATCTTGGACTTGTGATTGTAGGAGTACATTGCTGTGCTTTTAGATTTAAGACACTTAAAAATAAAAGACTTAAAAAAATTAGTCTTGCTTTCATATAAAGAATTTATTTGATTTGGTGTTTAAAGCTTAATTAATCAAGCAATACTCTGATCCCGAATTTCAGGTTGAAATTCAAAGGTTTTTCTTTATAAATGGTATTTAATGAGCTGTTGTCATTAAAATGATACCCAATTCCCGGCTCGGCGTAAATCCCAATGTTTTTAATTACTTTAAGCTGCAATCCGACTGCGGTATTTACCGAAACCTGAACAGGTTTTTCACGGATATCTTCCGTGGTTTCCTCCTTTACTACTCCATCCACGATATATTTTGTTTTAATATCTCCCGAAATGGCTTTTTCAACAACTCCTCCTCCCGTCACATAACCCATAAAAGCTCCTTTCTGAATGACATTATAATTAACCTGCACCGGAATTCCCACATAATGAATATTCTGCTCACTGCTGATAAAATAATCATTGCTTCCGGAAGTAAGTCCCGCCGAAAGTTTTGTGTAGTTAATTCCTGTTCCTATTCCCCATCTTTTTCCAACATTATAGTAAACAGAAGCCCCGAAAGTGATCGGTGTTTTATGCTTAATTGTCGCATCCACTTTTTTATCCTGATTGGCTATAAGTATTGCCATCAAAGGATTTTCCTCATAACCCACGCTCCAAACTTCAGGAAGACTTAGTGTAGTCCCATTTAAAGTAGCATATCCGGGGAACTGGTCGGTCGAATTCGAAGAAGCATTTCCTGTGAGTACTCCTAACATCCAGGTTTTTTTAGATTTATATCCAGCTAACTTCGTTTTTTTCGCTTCCTCAAATTTTTCCTTCCATTCTCTTTCCTGTTTTGTAAGGAGCTCGTGAGTTTCTACTTCTTCATTATTTTTTTGTTTTTCAACAGCAGTACTGTTTTGTTCCTGAGCCAGGTTTTGATTATTTTGGTTAAATAATTTCTCAGCCTGATTTTGTTTTTTGCTTTCAGGAATTTTGTTGGCCCAAAGATCCGTCTCAGGATTTTTTGTTTTATTAAAAAGATTTTCAAAAATATTTTTCTTGAAAACCTGATTTTCTTGTTTTTCTTTATCCGTATTAATTACGTTTACATGATTTCTTTCTTTAAAAGAATTTTCAACAGCCGTATTCTCTTTTTCGATTGGTAGTTTCTGATGATAAGAAATTGCTTCTTGGGATTCTTCTTTGGTTTTACCGACATATTTTGGTTGTTGTAAAGGTTCTTTTTTGCCATTAAAATCAATTAACCTGCCCAAAATAAAGAACATTGCAATCGCCGCCGCAACACCACCAATACGATAAAATAGAGATTTCCGATTACTTTCTTTCACAGTTTTTCCCTGCGCTTTCAGATCATCGTTCATTAAGCCAAGAACAGCGTTCTTCACTTCACCTTCTTCAAATAATTCGTCCCTAATATCTTCCCACAATCCATCAGGAACATCTTCCGAGTGACCTTCCATTTTTCTGCGCAGATCATTCAACCATTCATTATTCATATTGCGCTGCTTTAGACATTTTATATTCTTTTATTTTCTGGGCAAGCATTGATTTTGCTCTGTGAAACTGCGAAGCCGAAGAATTTTCTGCAATTCCCAGTGTTTCTGCAATCTCTTTATGGCTCTTTTTCTCAAAAACATATAAATTAAAAACCGTTCTGTAACCTTCCGGAAGAGAGCGAATCATCATCATGATGGCATCTTGTGAGATTTCTTCAAAATCAGGATCTTCATCATTCAGCTCATCAGGAATTTCAAAATCCTCAGAAGCTACCTTAAAATCAACACTTTGCCTGATGTGTTTTAAAGATTCATTTACCACAATCCTTGTAATCCAGGCTTTCAAAGAACCACTTCCTCTATATTCAAAAGAACCGATCGAACGGAACATCTGTATAAAACTATTCTGCAAGACATCGTGAACATCTTCTCTGTCAATGACATATCTCGAACAGACATAGGTAAGACTGCCTGAATAAGCTCCGAAAAGCTCCTTCCAAGCCGCTTCTTCCTTTTGCAAAAGGCGGTTTACCAAAATCTGCTCCTTATTATCTTTCATTAACTAATGATGTCATCATCCCAACTAACTATCAATTTAACATAATGCAAAGATAGGCAGCCTCAAGTTGAGGCTTAACCTACTTGACAATAACCATTATTTAATTCTTAACACTGATCGGGATTTCATATTTTATGATCTGATAAGGAGTCAAATCCACTCCGTCAACAGTTATTTTTTCTGCTTCCAACCCAAATCTTATAGACCAGTCGTATCCTACAAAGAACCCTTTTTGCTTAGCTGCGAATTTCACTACTGCATTTTTTGTTGTTCCGTTTACCGGAATTTGGAAAGCCAGCATTTTTGGTTCAAAAGTCAGCTCTACTACATTCTGATCCGTATTTAATTTTGATTTATAATCTAATTTATATTCAATTTTTCCGATGTGTGCCAAAGCGCTATCTGCTTTTACAGGATCAGTCACGATTGTTTTTACAATTTCTCTCACAGGAAAATCCTTGAAAGTGATGATTGTATCCTTGGCCACAAAATCAATGATCTTTTCATTAAATTTTCCTCCTTGTGAAGTGATCAATCTTGCTTTGTAATTTCCATTTACATCATTCAGTGTCACGGCAACCGGCTCATATCTTTCATCGTTACAAGACATTAGAGAAAATCCTAAAACTGCAACCATTGCAATCATAAAAGATTTAAGTACTGTTAATTTCTTCATTCTTCTTAAATTTTTAGCATTAAACATTATTCCTTTGAGTACTCACTTATATAAATCCGTTTTTTTGCAAATCTTGCATGAGAATTAACAAAAATGTTTCAAAAAATTAATAACCAATTGATTTTCAATAGTAAAATTTTTATATTTTAAAATGATTTTTAATTTTCATTATTTTAATACATTTGTTAAAACATATTTTAAGATGAATTTCGAACAAGTCAATCTACACCTTGAAGCTTACAAAGAACACGACCAAATCATTGATGCGGCAGAATACTTAATCCGTTCTTTTGATCTGGAACACGAAAACTTCGGCGGATTTGGTTTCCGGGAAGAACTTTCTCCCAACTCGTTACTTTTAACGGCAGAAGGAGAATTGGGAGGCTTACAAAAAGTAATGATTCCCAAAAATTTATTTGATTTTGATCTGAATTTAGTCTTAAATATGGTAGCTCATGAAATGCTCCATGTAAGACAAAAGGCTCCGGGACAGGTGATTGAAGACAAGAATGAAAGAGAGTTCCAGGCATATTACGAGATGCTTTTCCATACTGTTTTTCCTCAAATTCCCGAAGTTTCCAATTTTCATAAAAAAGCGTTTGGAAATAAAGCACTGGAATATTACAAAAGAATGGGCGAAGGTTCTGATCTGCAACAAAAATATGCAGTACAGAAAACAGAAGTAGAACAATTAATCAATTCATTATCATGATCATAAAACCTGAAATCTCATGGACAGATTTTGAAAAAATAGACATTCGATGTGGAACCATCATCTCAGTAAGCGATTTTGACAAAGCCAGAAATCCTTCTTATCAATTAGAAATAGATTTTGGAGACTTAGGCATAAAAAAATCCTCAGCACAAATTACTTCATTATATAAGAAAGAAGAATTAATCGGTCAACAAATTTTGGCTGTCGTTAATTTTCCAAAGAAACAAATTGCTAATTTTTTCAGCGAATGTCTTGTGTTGGGAGTTTATGGTGAAGATAAAAAAGATGTTACGCTTTTATCGCCTTCATTGCCCGTAAAAAATGGAGGGCAGGTTGGCTAAATATTTATTCACTAATAAAACCTAACAGGTTTTTGAAACCTGTTAGGTTTGAGCACGCTACAAATTAAATTCATCAAAGCAAATGATACAAAAAATTCCTTTAGAAAAAATCTTATTTATTGATATTGAAACTGTTCCGGGCTTTGGAATGTGGGAGGATTTATCTGAAACCGAACAAATGCTTTGGGATAAAAAAACGAGATTCCAGAGAAAGGATGAATTTTCTGCTGAAGAATTTTATCCCGAAAGAGCCGGAATTATGGCAGAATTTGGAAAAATCATCTGCATTACCATCGGAATGGTCGAAAAAAACGACACTTTAAAAATCAAAAGCTTCGCGGGTGATGATGAAAAGAAACTGTTGCTCGAATTTGGCGAGATTTTTAACAGTCCGAGACTTCGTGATGTAATCCTTTGTGCCCACAACGGAAAAGAATTTGACTTCCCGTGGATTGCAAGACGTTTTTTAATCAACGGAATCATGCCTCCTACTCCATTTCAGATGTTTGGAAAAAAGCCTTGGGAAATTCCGCATATCGATACGATGGAACTTTGGAAATTCGGAGACTACAAAAGTTTTGTTTCATTGGAATTATTGGCTCATCTTTTCGGAATTCCCACTCCGAAAGACGACATTGACGGTTCAATGGTTTCATCAATCTACTACATAGAAAAAGACTTGCAAAGAATAGTTGACTATTGTGAAAAAGATGTCTTAACTTTGGCAAACATTTTCCGACGGATGCGTCAGGAAGATTTGTTGAAAAGGTACATCAATTTAGATTAAAAAATGAAATTTACAGACGATCAGATTGCCGACATCGGTGAAGAAATCATCACAGTTTTAAAAAGCGTATATGACCCTGAAATTCCGGTAGATATCTACGAATTGGGTTTGGTTTATGACGTACAAATTTCCGATGATGCGGATGTTAAAATCATAATGACACTTACGACTCCGAACTGTCCCGTTGCTGAAACCCTTCCACAAGAGGTAAAAGACAAGGTTGCAGAAGTAGAAAATGTGAAAAGCGTAGACCTGGAACTTACTTTTGAACCTAGCTGGAATAAAGATATGATGAGCGAAGAAGCGAAGTTTGAGCTAGGAATGCTTTAATATTTTAACAAAAGCTTAAAGACACTGTATTCTGTTATTTTCAAATATAGTGCTACAATAAAATTTAATATCACCCTATTAAATAGTTGGCTGTTTCAAAATGAGACAGCCTTTTTCTTTCTCCGTTGTTTCCCCATTACGAATTAGTGTAATCCCTAATACATAGACAATCAGCTTCATATACTTTTGGTGTAAGAAAAAATAGTATGAAAGCAAATAAAGTCATTGTTTCATTTAACAACGGAAGCGTTCCTCCAACATATGCTTACAGGTATGAGATTGTCTTTTCTGAAGAAACAGGAAATGCCGAACTGAAACTTTTTAAGGGATATGATATAAATGAAGAAACGATTTTATCTGAATCAAAGAAATTCAATATTGAAATCCTTCAACAGCTTCTTTCTTTATTAGAAAAAAAAGAGAATTCTGAAAAACCGTCAAATATGACAGGAGGAAGCCAGAGAAGTATCGATATTAATGCTAAAAAAATCATAATCGCCGCCGATGATGAAGCAGGAATTTCCCTGTTCAACCGCTTTCTGTACCTATATAATCCCGATTTTTTAAATCTTATTAATCAAAACATTAACCCTTAAAAAACCAATTATCATGGATCAAGCACCTAAAGAAATGTTCATAGGAGTAATCAATCCTTATGCATTAACCGAAGCTATTACAGGAAGAAGATTTGACTGGAAAGACCCAAAATCTTCCCAAATTCTTGAAGAAGCCCTGGAAACAAACTATTCAGAACTTTTTGATATTAAATACAATTCCCCGCTATATGCTGGTTTGGAACTCAACCGAGACAATACGGTAAAAGCAGTAAAAGTAGAAGATATTAAACTGAGAGCGACAGATAAGCTACAATCTGTGGATCTTTCAAACATCAGAAGCCTTAATGACCTTTCAAATACAGGCATAAAAGACCTCAATAGCATACCTGTAAGAAATGCAAGATTAGACAAAGGTGAAGTAAAAGTTGTATTAAACATTCCAAAACTGAACAATACAATTAATAATAAACTGATTTCTCCTTCTATTAAAAATATTCTTTTCGGAGTTGCAACCGCAACAGGATGGACACCGGCAAACACTTCGTGGAGCGACAGAGGAAACTTTTTCAATGACGTTACAGAATACAACGATCCAATTCAGGGATCTGTGGCTAATTGTTATTTCATCTCTGCTATTGCAGCAATTGCATGGGCATCACCATTTTCTATCGAACATAAAGTGAGAGCAACAGGCACAGGAGAAACAGATCGCACCAATGCCATTCAGTTTTACACAAAAGGTGGCGGAAAAGACGCAGCAAGCAAATTGGTAGAAGTTACCGACAACACAATCATCAATTCTTCCAGTAATCCTGTGTATTGCAGAAGTAATGACGCAGGAGAAATCTGGCCTGCAGTTTATGAAAAAGCCTTCGCAAAATGGATCAACAACACAAATGATGACAAACCTGATATTTCCAAAACAGCTTATGGAGACCCCGTAAAAGCCGTTGCACAGCTTATCAATAAAACTCCGCTTTATTATTATACTTCCCCAAGAACGGCTCTTGATCTTTTCGGAATTGTAAGAGAAAATTCTATGAGTTTTAAAACAATCAATCCTATGGTTGCGTGGACTTACGGATCAGGAAAAGATTATACAGGATCAAATATTGTTGGAAATCATGCTTATACAGTTTTAGGATGGTCAACTTTTAACAATAAAAATTACATCATTCTGAGAAATCCGTGGGGAGTAACCGAACCGAATGGACTGAATTCTTATCAGGGATTAATCAGCTTCTTTGACGGAAGTTTTTGGAGACCAATTAACATGATCGGAAATGATGGCGTTTTTGCACTGGAAATCAATGCTTTTAAAAATTATTTTGAAGGCATGGGTGTTGCAAAATAACCTAACGATAACATTATAACCACTTTATATTTTTTGCTTTCACAGGTCTTCATGATCTGTGGAAGTTTTTTTATATCTCTTTTGCAATTTCTTTTCCTTCTCTTCTGCTCCATTCGCCCCAAGAACCTACATATAAATTCGGGATTTTTAACCCTGCATAATCCAGCGCTAAAATCGTATGACAAGCCGTCACTCCCGAACCGCAGTGAATGATTAAGTTCTGTGGTTTACCCAGTAACAATTTAGAATATTTTTCTTTTAAAATTTCCGGTTTAAGGAAATTCCCGTTTTCATCAAGATTTTCAGAAAAAGGAATATTGATGGCTCCGGGAATATGACCTGCAACCAAATCAATGGGTTCAGATTCACCTTTATAACGATAAGCATCCCTTACATCAATTACAGTGGAAGAATTGTTTGTTAATTCATTTTCAACAGTTTCCAGGCTTGAAATTGGAAGAAACCAATCATCTTTTTTAATTAATTCAGCTTTTTCAAAAATTTCTTCTCCCGATGAAAATTCCAATCCTTCTGCTTCCGCAGCCTGAAATCCTCCATCCAAAACCTGAACCTTTTCAAATCCGAAAGATTTCAGCATCCACCAAGCTCTCGCCGCAGCATTTGCCCCATTTTTATCATCATAAATAATGACATGAGAACCTTCCGAAATTCCAAGATTTGAAAGCGTTCTTGCGAATTTCTCAACATCAGGAAGCGGATGTCTCCCTCCAAAAGCTGCATCTTCTCCAATTTCCGCCAAATCTTTATCCAGATCAATGAATCTTGCGTTTTTAATGTGCTTATTCAAATAAATTTGATGAATATCTTTTCCCACTCTTGCATCAAGGATGATAAGGTTTTCGGTTGGGAGATTTTTTAATTGGGAAGGTGAGATTATTGGAAGCATTTTGTTGATTTTTTGGTTGATTTAAATCTATTTTGGCTAAAGCCTATAATTGGCTTTTGAATATTAAAGCGGGCTTTAGCCCGCTCCTATTGATGTTTTTATTTAAGATCCTTCGACAGGCTCAGGATGACATCGCTGATATTATCCGGATATTTGTACTATTAAAAATGAAAAATATCTTTCGCTTTGTTATAAGAACTTTCGAAGTTTAGCAAATTCAGTTTATGATCTGCTTTTTCTACGCTCATGAAGTTGATTACCTGTTCGGTCGGCATATTTCCCACCAAATCATCTTTTGCCATCGGGCAACCACCGATTCCTTTTATGGCGCTGTCAAATCTTCTGCAACCTTGGTCATAAGCTGCTTTTAATTTTGAATAAGAGTCTTCATAACGGTTATGAAAATGTCCTCCGAAATTGATTTCAGGATATTTTGAAGGTATTTTTTCAAATAAAAGAGAGATCGTTTCCGGTGTTGCAACTCCCGTTGTATCAGAAAGTAAGATATCCTTAACTCCAATTTCAGAAAACCTTTGAGCCCAAAAATCTACATCTTCCCATTTCCACATTTCGCCATACGGGTTTCCGAAAGCCATTGAAAAATAGATGTTTAATTGTCTGTTTTCACTTTTTACCAGCTCAAGCATTCTTACAATTTCATTAAAAGCCTCTTCCTGATTTTTATTGGTATTTCTATGCTGAAAAGTTTCAGAAATAGAAAACGGAAAGCCAATAATATCTACCGACTGATGTTTGAGAGCCTTTTCAGCTCCTTTATAATTTGCAATAATTGCAGAAACTTTTGTATTGGAACGCGATTTATCAATATTTTCGGCAACCTCATCAGAGTCAGCCATTTGCGGAATCGCTTTTGGAGATACAAAACTCAGACAATCCAATACATCAAAACCAACATCCATTAGAGAGTTGATATAATCTATTTTTTTATCTGTCGGGATAAATTCTCCCCAACCCTGCATTGCATCACGTGGACATTCAGTAAGAAACATTTTTACTTTTAGATTTTCTCAAATATAATAAAACTAAACAAGTTTAGTCACCTAACGTACAAATCTACCACTATTTTGATTATCAAATATTTATAATGCATTTAAAATTTCAATAACTGATATTGGATTACAAATAAATTATTCTGAAGATCAAAATTATTAACTTTGCCGGAAATTTATACTAATAATGAGTGCAATAGAATTCAACCAATTGTGGAAAGAAAAGTTACTGAACCGTTTTCTTAATTATGTAAAAATATATTCAACCAGTGATGCAGAAAGCGAGACAACACCGTCTACAGAAAGACAGTGGGACATTGCAAAATACATCGCAGAGGAATTAAAAACCATTGGTTTAGAAAATGTTTCGATTGATGACAACGGTTATATCATGGGTTACGTGCCTTCAAATCTTGAAAATGATGACAAACCTACTATTGGATTTATTTCGCATTATGATACTTCACCGGATTTCAGCGGGGAAAATGTAAAACCTCAGGTTTGGGAAAATTATGACGGCGGTGATTTGGTTTTAAACCAGACAACAGGATTTACTTTATCTCCTTCAAAATTTGAAAGTTTAAAACAATATATCGGTCAGACATTAATTACAACCGACGGGAATACACTTCTTGGAGCAGATGACAAAGCAGGTTGTGCGGAAATCGTAACGGCTGCAGAATATTTGATCGCTCATCCTGAAATCAAGCATGGAAGAATTGCTGTAGGATTTACCCCCGATGAAGAAATCGGAAGAGGAGCACATAAATTTGATGTGGCTAAATTCGGGGCAGAATTTGCTTATACTATGGATGGAAGTGAAGTTGGAGAATTGGAATATGAAAACTTCAACGCAGCAGGAGCCGTTGTGAAAATCCACGGATTGAGTGTTCATCCCGGTTATGCTTATGGAAAAATGATAAACGCTGTTTTATTGGCTTCCGAATTTGCTCAATCTCTTCCAGCAAATGAAACTCCGGCAACAACGAAAGGTTTTGACGGATTTTATCATTTAATGGATCTTAATGCAGATATTTCTGAGGCTAAACTTCAATACATCATTCGTGATCATGATGCTGATAAATTTGAAGCCAGAAAGAAATTCATGGAAGAAAAAGTGGCTGAATTTAATCAAAAACACGGCGCAGGAACAGCTGAAATTGAGATCAAAGAACAATACCGTAATATGAAGCAGCAATTTGAAGGCAAAATGCACATCATTGATATTGCAGCAGAAGCTATGAAAGAAGCCGGAATTGAGCCCAAAATCAAGGCTATCAGAGGAGGAACAGACGGAGCGCAATTATCTTACATGGGATTACCTTGTCCAAATATTTTTGCAGGCGGAATGAATTTCCACGGACCTTATGAATATGTGGCTTTGGAGAGCATGGAGAAGGCAACTGAGGTGATTATTAATATTGTGAAAGCGTAAGACTTTATAAAATAAAAATCCAGCTCAATTGAGCTGGATTTTTTAATTTTTATCTGGAATTAATCCTGTAGACATTCCACTATTATTTTCATACTCAATAATGGATTTCATTTTTCTTTTTTCTATAAATTTTCCTGTCCATGGATTGAAGACGTAGACATTGTATCGCGAAAGTCTTCCTTTTCTATTATTATGCTTATAATTCTCTTCACTTATAAGTTCAGAAATACAATAAATAAATCTCCCACTGTAAAATTGTTTCGGATTTATTTTTTCCCAATCTAAAAAATGACCCAATACATTATTATTGTTAAGACCATTTTGAATTGCAATTTGAATTGAATTAGAATAATCGATAAAAAATTTTTTATATTTCTCTTCAACCTTTTCAAACCCATAATTATTTACAACATCTTCATTAATAACATAGTTTCCAACTTTATCCAATTTAATTCCAATTATATCACTTTTCCATTCAGAATCGGATATTTTAACAGCATATTTAAATATTAATTCATCAGGATTTTCTTTAAATGGTTCTGTCCAAGATCCTAAATATTTTGAATAGAAATCATTTTTACTATCTTTAATACTTTGCTTTTTATATGCTAAACCATCACATTCAAATCTCACATAATTAGAAAAAAACTCAATCCCATATTCTTTTATAATTAATTCATCAGCCTTCTTCTTCATTTTTTCAAATAATAAATACTTCGGAAAAAGAAATTTATTAATTGAGCACTCACCGGTTTTATAATTTCGAGAATATAACCATTCTCCATTTTCAGTATATTCTTTCCAAGAAATTGTCCGATGCTGTTTGTCCATGACTCCTTCAGAGCTAACCATTGCAGTGTCTTGAATAAGCCACGATTTATGAATGATATAATCTTTATTATCAAATATTTCTTCTCGAACTTTGTACTTGGAATTTTTGATAATTACAATTTCAGAAGAGTCTGTCTTAATTTTCTTTTCTGAATATTGAGAGAGGAAAAATTGGCTAATAAAAATAAAAAATATGAAAAGTTTCATTTTAAGAACCTTGATTTCCCAAAAAAGCATCCCAACCCTGCGCCGTTAAAGCAACCAACTGATTAGAACCTCTTGCAATCATAAAATTTCCCTCTTCTTTTTCAACCGCATGTCCGATAATCGTGAAGTCAGGATGGTTTTTAATTTTATCAAAATCATTTGGAGAAATGGTGAACAATAATTCATAATCTTCACCCCCACTTAAAGCCGTCATGACAGGATTTAAATTAAATTCATCCGCCGTTGTAATCGTCAGATTATCCATCGGAACTTTCTCTTCATACAATCTGAAACCAACTTTCGATTGGTCAGAAAGATGTAAAATTTCTGAAGCCAGACCGTCAGAAATATCAATCATAGATGTTGGTTTGATATCCAATTGTTCTAAAATAGCTTTCACATCAGTTCTTGCTTCTGGTTTTAACTGTCTTTCTAGAATATAGTCGTAGCCTTCCATTTCAGGCTGCATATTCGGATCTGCCAAGAAAACAGCATGTTCTCTTTCCAAAATCTGAAGTCCCATGTAAGCTCCACCCAAATCTCCTGTTACCACAAGAAGATCGTTTGGTTTTGCAGTACTCCTTTTTACTATATTCTCATCATTTTCGATTCCAATTGCCGTGATGCTCATTACAAGTCCTGCATTTGAGCTTGTTGTATCTCCGCCTATCAAATCAACTTTATAACGACCGCAAGCTGCCTGAATTCCTGAATAAATTTCTTCCAAAGCTTCCACCGGAAAACGGTTGGAAACCGCCAGAGAAACCAAAATCTGCGTCGGAGTCGCATTCATTGCTGCAATATCACTAAGATTCACAACAACAGCCTTATATCCCAAATGCTTCAACGGAACATATCCCAAATTGAAATGAACACCTTCTGCCAAAACATCCGTCGTCAATACAACTTTTTTATTTCCCGGATTGATAACTGCCGCATCATCTCCCACTCCAAGCTCCGAAGACTCATTGGATAACGGGAAATATTGTGTAAGATGTTTTATTAAACCAAATTCTCCTAATTTCGAGATCGGCGTCAATTCCGGTTCTTTATCTTCAAACATAAATTTTAAATTATAAGTAATGTGTAATTGGTAATAAGCAATGTTTGAACGCTAAACATTAAACTTTGAAATCTAAATTAAATTAAACAAATTTTTCCGGATCAATATTTTCCGGACGGAAAGGAAGCTTTTTAAAATCTTCTCTTGTTAAGATCACTGTTTCGGGTGATTTGTATTTATTCATTGCTTCTACTACATCATCCGGCGGTGTTGTCATCTTTCTCAACATCGTATCAATCCAGACACCTGTTGCTTCCGAGGTTGCACAGTGCTCACCTTCAGGAGTATAAAATTTGTGTACAAAACGATAAATGGAACAGTCTTCTGCACATCCGTCAATTTCCAGACTTACGATAACGGTCTGATCTGCAAATATTTCTTTAAAAAAAGAAAATCTTTCATGCATGATTACAGGACCAATTCCCCATCGGCTCATTTGGGTAACACCCATTTTTTCCTGCTTCATAAAAGCCATTCTGGTTTGTGCACAGTATTGAACGTAAGAGGAGTTTGCTAAATGTTTGTTGGCATCAAGATCACTCCAACGAACTTCGAATTTATGGTAAAAAATCATTTGAAAATCAGTTTTAGTATAATTAAATTATATTCTTCAAAATTACTCAAATAAGATGGTTTATAAAAATTGTACTTTTGGAAAAATAATCTTGAGCATAAGATTAAAATAATTATGAAGCAAATTATCATTATCGGAGGCGGTGCAGCAGGCTTTTTCGCGGCATCAAATCTTGACGAAAAGAAATATAAAATTACAATTCTCGAGCAAAATTCAGATGTTCTACAGAAAGTTAAAGTTTCCGGAGGTGGACGCTGTAATGTAACTCATGCGTGCTTTGATCCGAGAGAGCTGGTTCAGTTTTACCCTCGTGGAAATAAGGAACTGTTGAGTGTTTTCACCAAATTTCAGCCGGGAGATACAATGGACTGGTTTGATCAGCGAAAAGTCTCATTAAAAATAGAAAATGATAACAGAATCTTTCCTGAAAGCAATTCTTCACAGACGATTATCAATACTTTTTTAAATGAAATTCAGCAGAAAAATGTTGAAGTAAAGACAAAATGTTCTGTCAAGGAAATCGAAAAACATGACGAAAAATATGTTGTTAAAACAAGTTTGGGAGATTTCGAAGCAGATTTTGTGATTTACACAACCGGAAGTTCTCCGAAATCTTTAAAAATGATTGAGAATTTAGGTCATAAAATCATTGATTTGGTTCCGTCGCTTTTTACATTCAATATTAAAGATAATTTACTGAAAGATTTAGCCGGAACCAGTTTTGAAATGGCTGAAACATCAATTCCAAAGTTGAAAACAGAAGAGAGCGGACCGTTATTAATTACGCATTGGGGTCTTTCAGGACCTGCAATTTTGAAAATCTCTGCTTGGGAAGCAATTAATTTAGCCAAAGTGAAATACAATTTTGAAATTGAGGTTAATTTTATTTCTAAAGATATTGACGACGCGGAAGAATTATTCCAAAACTTTAAACAATCAAACCCCAAAAAGACCATCGGACAATCGAAAATCTTTGATATTACGAATCGTTTTTGGCAGAGAATTCTGGAAGTTTCAAAAGTTGATCTGAATAAGCAGGTTGCTCAAATTTCGGGAAAAGAAATGCAGACAATTCTTGAAAATTTGTGCAAAAAGAAATTTCATGTTACAGGAAAATCAACTTTTAAAGATGAGTTTGTAACCGCAGGAGGTGTTGATTTAAAGGAAATTAACTTTAAAAATATGACTTCGAAAATTTTGCCTAACTTTTACGTTGCAGGTGAAGTTTTAAATATTGACGCAGTGACGGGTGGTTTCAATTTTCAGGCTTGCTGGAGTGAGGCTTGGCTGATTGCACAGGATTTGAATCGTATTGACTAACATAAAAACATACAAAATGAAAAAATTTATTAGCTTTCTTATTTTATCATTCTCTTTTTGGTGTGTAGCGCAAGACAAAGCTGTAGTTTCAGACTGGACTGCAGTTGCACAGTCTGTAAATGTACAAGATAAACAAAATTGGAAATTTCGAGTATCCGCAAAAATCAGAAAGGAAAACGACAATAATGCCAAATGCGCTATTTGGGTCAGAATTGATAAATTAGATAACACGATCGGTTTTTTTGAAAACCAAGCCTATTCAGATATAACAGTAACATCAGAATGGAAAACTTTTACTATAGAAGGAACTATTGACTCTAGTGCAAAAACGTTAAATATTGGTGCTTTTGCTCGAGATAACGGTGATTTTTATTTTGACGATTTTAAATTAGAAGTTACCAATGGAAAATCAAAAAAATGGACGAAAATTGCACTAAAAAATAATGATTTTGAGGAAGATTTAATGTCGAATGATTGGCGTGAAGGTATAAGTAAAGATAAAAAACACATCAAAAATTTCACTGTTCAAACGTCAGAAAATAAACCCTTTAGCGGAAAGAAATCCTTATTAATAAAAGGTGAAAACATTATTGGAAATATGCCTCACGGAAAGTTTGCAGAGGTAAATGGCATCAAAATGTATTATGAAACATACGGTGAAGGCGAGCCTCTTTTGATGCTTCACGGAAACGGACAATCAATCAGCGCATTTATGAATCAGGTTGAGGATTTTTCTAAAAAATATAAAGTGATTATTGTTGATTGCAGAGAAAGAGGAAAATCGACTTATGATAAAACAAAAGAGCTTACTTTTGATATTCAGGTTGAAGATCTTAAACAATTTCTGGAGCAGCAAAATATCAAAAAAGTAAAGATTCTTGGTTGGAGCGATGGTGGAATTCTTGCGATTTTAATGGCTTTAAAACATCCTGATCTGGTTGATAAAATTGCCTGCTCCGGAGCCAATATATTTCCTGAAGGAATTACTGATAAAGACCTTGAAGACATGAAAGAAACCTTAGCAAAACTTATCAGAGAAAATAAAAATGGCAAAAATGATGTTTATATCGATCTGTATAATCTGGATTTAAAATATCCTAACCTTAAATATGAAAACTTGAAAGCCATCCAATGTCCGTCATTAATTATTGCTGGTGATAAAGACGAAATAAAAACAGAACATACTGTAAAAATTGCTGAATTTATTCCAAAAGGTCAGTTGGCAATCATTCCGAATTCCAGTCATTATGTTCCTGAAGAAAAGCCGGAGCTTTTCAATTCTTTGGTGATGGATTTTTTTGAAGGTAAATAAAAACTAAAATGCTTTCAACTAAAAAAAATATTTCGAACTCATTTAAAATCCTTTTAATCATCGGATTTGGATATTTCTTTTGGCTGATGCTGAAAATTACTTTAGAATATATCCCTTTAAAAACAGATGTAAGTTTTTTAATGATTAAGCAAACGGAAGTTGGGCAAAGATCAGAATATCTCTACTTTTTCTACACCCACGTTTATACAAGTATTTTTGTTTTATTGAGTGGATTTTTAGCGATTCTCAGGAAAGATTTCGGATTAAAAAATTTCCATAAAAATGCGGGAAAAGTTTATATTTTTCTTATTCTGTTTTTTTCAGCTCCATCAGGAATTTACATGGGAATTTTTGCCAATGGCGGAATTTTATCTAAGATCTCATTTGTTATTTTGGGCTGTTTGTGGTGGTTTTCAACTTTTAAAGCGTATCAGTTTGCACGACAGAAAAAATTTAAAGAACATAAACAATGGATGTGGCGCAGTTTTGCACTGACTTTATCTGCTGTCACTTTAAGAATGTGGAAAGTAATTATTGTATATTTATTCCATCCGAATCCGATGGATGTTTATCAGATTATTGCATGGCTTGGCTGGATTCCTAACTTATTATTGATTGAATATTTAATCGCAAAAAAACATATATGAAAATTTTAAAATTAACGTTAATCTCTTTATTTACAATTAGTTTAGTTGCCTGTAAGAAAGATGCAAAAACAACAGATTCTTCAAAAGACAGTCTTACGGCAAAAAAAGATTCTGTCATCGCTCCTGAAATCTATAAAGAATATTATGGAATTTACATGGGCGACTTTGCAGGAAAAGGTATGGTTACCTCTGAAGATGGTGAAGAATATGAAGGTGAGATCTACAAGAAAATTTCTTTAAAGATCAACAGAATTACGAAAGACAGCGTATACGGACAAAGTATTGTGGAAGGAAATCAACGTCCGTTCCGGGGTGTTTTTAATGAAACGACGAGATCTTTTGTTCTGGATGAACCCGGAAATAATAAAACCGACGGAAGATTTGAGGTCAAATTAAATAATGACAGCCTAACAGGAAATTGGAACGCCTTCAATAAATCGGCTGTAAAAGCACCTTTGAAAACTTTAAAACTGATAAAGAAAGAGTTTGTGTACAATCCCAATTTTATGCTGAACGAAAACAACGATCTGATCGATTGGGAAAATCCGAAAGATTTTATTGAAAAATATACAGACGAAGAAACAGGGAAAACAGAAACTTACACCGCTTCTAAAAACAGAATTGCTTCTGATGCTGTTTTCAAAATCAATGCTTCCAAGCAGAAATTAACGGAAAAAGACCTTAAAAATCTTAGAAAACTGGATATGGAAATTATTAAAAACTCTGTTTTTGCGAGACATGGTTATTCTTTCAAAAAAGCTACTTACAGAAATTTCTTTGAGCAGACAGATTGGTATATTCCCGTATCAAATAATGTAGATAAGGATCTTTCGCCAATGGAAAAGGAAAATGTGGCTTTACTGAACCGTTTTATCAAGTATGCAGAAGATAAGTATGACCAGTTTGGAAGGTAGTTTAAAATAACTATTTGAGATTAAATTGAATATTATTTTTCTGCAGTTTCACAAAAAGAAAAAGCAATAAACATCCGGCCGCATAACACAGAATATCGATCCACGAAAACGAATTTCCGATCACGATATACATCAGGCTTCCCTCCCGGAAGCCTAATTTGTCTGCAATATTGAAGTACTGTGCAAATTCAACCAAACAGGAAAAAATGAGAATCCCGAAAATGAGTTTTTGGTTGTCATTAATTTTAAAGAAAATTTTGATAAAAGTATAGATTAATATTACGACAATAACGTCTCCAAGATAAGCACGGACGAAGAAAATACCTTTGAGTTTTGTTGCAATCAATACCTCGATTAAGAAAATCGCGATCGTTAGAATGAAATATTTGAGATTAAATTGAATTTTCATATTTATGTTTGGCTAAAGCCGAATGATTTTGTTATTAAAAAAACGGGCTAAAGCCCGTTCCTAGTGATATATTTTGCAAATATATTATTTCTTCACTTTTACTGTACATCCGATGGCAACAGTTTTTGTCATTTTTATTGGTTCGTTTTTAATCAGTGCATTCACCGCATCCTGAACATAATATTCTGAAACATCATTCGGATTTTCGTAATTATTATCGATGGCACCAATGTATTTTACGATATTTTTACCGTTTTCCTTTTGTAAAAGAAAAACATGAGGCGTTTTGGTTGCTCCGTATTGCGGAAAAATTTTCTGCCCCTCATCAACTAAATAAGGAAATGTAAAACCTTTTTCTTTTGCTCTTTCGATCATTTGTTTGTAGCCATCTTCAGGCTGTACAGACGGATCATTTGGATTAATTGCAATAACGGGGTAACCCTGAGATTTGAATTTTTTGTCTAATTCAATGATTCTGTCTTCATATTTCTTGGCATAAGGACAATGATTGCACGTAAAGACAACGATAAACCCTTTCGCTGTTTTAAAATCAGCCAAAGAAATCATTTTTCCGTCAATATTTTTCAGCTTAAAATCTGTAGCCTCGTCTCCTATTTCATAACCTTTTGAAGAAGAAGTATTTTGTTTTTGAGTTTTTTCCTTATCATGATTGATTGCTGTAAAACTCAACAGCCCAAGTCCAATGATAAAAGCTGTTATTAAAATTTTCAGATTTTTCATATTATTTTTTGTTTTAAAGTAAATTTGTAACAATAACATTTTCCAGTTCTTTTTTACCCATTTCCCCATCGTTGAAATATACTTTATCTTCATTTCGGTAAAATAAAGTTACCGGTATATTTCCGTCCCAGTTTTTTTCAAATCTGGGAATCCAGGTGTTCATTCTCTTAATATCGTCCAATAAAATAACCTCTACAGTAAGCTTTTTATTTTTGATAAATTTTATTACTTTTTCTTTATCTGCTAATCTGTCCAGTGAAACCAAAATCATCTTTATGCTTCCTGCATATACTTTATTAACTTCCATAAAATGAGGAAGTTCTTTCACACAGGGTGCACATGTTGTTGACCAAAAGTTGACCACAACAAGTTTATCTCCTTCCTGTTCCTGCTGAATGCGTTTTTCAAGTTCTTCATATTTCACGGAAGGTACTTTTGTCTGTTGTGCATTAGAGATTGTAAAACCTGCAAGCAGAAAAAATATTTTTATTAAATTTTTCATATTCAAAATTAATGATTTATTGAATTAAAAATCCTGTCTTATTTTTTTAAGGATAATTTTTAACTTTATTCTGATCATTACGAATACAATCATTTGTAACATCAAAAACAGCTTCGGCTCTTTTTTTGCTTTTCTAAAAAACATATACTATTTTTGAAAATATGAAGAAGATAATATTTTTTTTAGGCTTATTTTTCAGTATTTCTTTGTTTGCACAAACAGAATTCAATTCCGTTTCAGAGCTTCCTGATTATGCCGTTTTAAAAACAAAAATGAAATTGGATGACGCTGTTACCAAAGCAGACACTCCGGCTGAATTTCCTGGCGGAATGGAAACTTTTAAAAGAAAATTTGCAGAAAGCATGGATGTTATTGATGTAAAATCAAAAAAAATCAACACCCGTGTTTATTTTATTGTTGAAAAGACCGGATATGTAAGATACGTTACTGCAACAGGAGACGACATAAAACATTCGAAAGCTGCAGAAGTTGCAGTAAGAAGGCTTTTTGTAAAATGGAAACCTGCTACAATTAACGGAGAACCTGTAAGATTTCTTTACACTTTTCCTTTGACGTTGAAAAAGTTTTAAACGAAGCGTTTTTTGTATAATAACATCATAAAAAATCTCAAGAGCTTTTCTTGAGATCCTTATTTTATTTTCCAATCATTTTCTTTATCGAATTCAGCTTCATCAAAGCTTCAATCGGTGTCAATGTATTGATATCAATTTTCGTCAGTTCTTCACGGATATTTTCCAAAACAGGATCATCTAATTGAAAGAAAGACAATTGCATATTTTCTTCTGTTACTCTTTTAATTGTTTCGGTTGCGCCGGTACCTTGTCCGCGGCTGGCTTCCAGCGTTTTTAGAATTTCGTTGGCTCTGTTGACTACTTTTGAAGGCATTCCCGCTAATTTTGCTACATGAATACCAAAACTGTGCTCGCTTCCACCAGGAATTAATTTTCTTAAAAAGATAATATTTCCTTTATTCTCCTGAATAGAAACATGGAAATTTTTCACACGCTCAAAATTCACGGTCATTTCATTCAGCTCGTGATAATGTGTTGCAAATAAAGTCTTTGCCTGAGTCGGATGCTGATGAAGATATTCTGCAATCGCCCAAGCTATCGAAACTCCATCGTAAGTAGAGGTTCCACGTCCGATTTCATCTAATAAAATCAAACTTCGCTCGGAAATATTATTTAAAATATTTGCGGCTTCATTCATTTCAACCATAAAAGTAGATTCACCTGCAGAAATATTATCCGTCGCTCCTACTCTCGTGAAAATTTTATCTAAAACTCCGATTTCAGCATGTTTTGCAGGAACAAAACTTCCGATTTGAGCCAATAAACAAACAATCGCAGTCTGACGAAGAATTGCCGATTTACCCGCCATGTTAGGTCCGGTCACCATGATAATCTGCTGAGAATCTTTGTCTAAGAAAATATCATTCGGAATATATTTTTCACCTAAAGGCAATGCATTTTCTATAATCGGATGTCTTGCTTCTTTTAAATCAATCGAAAAAGTTTCGGTTAAAACAGGTTTTGTATAGCTCTCAGAAACAGCCAGTTCCGATAAACCGACAGCAACATCCAACTGCGCAATAATATTAGAATTTTCCTGAATCTGATCGATATAAATCATCGTTTCGGCACAAACCTTTCTGTACAGCTGATTTTCCAGTACTCCGATTTTCTCTTCGGCTCCAAGAATCTGACTTTCGTATTCTTTTAATTCTTCCGTGATGTAGCGTTCGGCATTTACCAACGTTTGTTTTCTCAGCCAATCACTTGGAACTTTATCTTTATGAGTGTTTCGGACTTCAATATAATATCCGAAAACATTATTAAAATCAATTTTAAGACTTGTAATTCCGGTTCTTTCGATTTCTCTTTGGCACATTTCGTCTAAGAAACCACGCCCTTTAGACTGAAGGCCTCTTAATCTGTCCAGTTCCTCGGAAATTCCTTCTTTGATGACATTTCCTTTGGCGAGATTGACGGGAAGTTCATCATTTAAATGATTTTGAAGACATTTAATCAGTTCGTCCTGATCATATAAAGGTTCAAGCCAAGCCAAAACATCAGCATGAGGATGAAGCAGAGCTTTGATTTTATGAATATTAATAAGACTTTGACGAAGATAGCCCAATTCTTTCGGTGAAATTTTTTCCGCGGCCAGTTTTCCCATCAATCGATCCAGATCGGAAATCGATTTTAATAATTGGGAAATTTCGTATTTAAGATGGTCATTTTCGTTTAAAAAATCAATTAAAGAAAGTCTTCTGCCAATTTCACTAACTGATTTTAATGGTAAAATAATTCTCCTTCTCAACAATCTTCCACCCATCGGAGTTGATGTTTTATCAATAATATCCAGTAAAGATTTTCCTTGTGGATTGCTTGGATAAACAATTTCTAGGTTTCTTAGGGTAAAATTATCCATCATCAGAAAATCCTCCTGCGGAATAATCTGAATTTTGGTAATGTGTGCCAATAAGTTATGATGTGTATCTTCAACTAAATAAGCAAAAATTGCTCCCGCCGCGGTAATCGCCAACGGTTGGTTTTCAACTCCAAAACCTTTTAATGAATTGGTTTTAAAATGATTGGTTAGTTTTTCGTAAGCAAAATTATATTGATAAGCCCAGTCTTCAAGTTTGAAGGCATTTTTATTTTTAATCTGTTCCGGAATCTGAACGCTTCTCTGATAAATAATTTCACTCGGATCAAAAGTATTAACAATGTGAAGCAACTTTTCTAAATTACCTTCACTCACCAAAAATTCTCCTGTCGAAATATCCACCAAAGCAATCCCGAATTTTTCCTTTTCTTTATGAAGAGAAAGCAGGAAATTGTTCTTTTTTGAATTTAAAACCTGATCGTTGAACGTCACTCCCGGTGTCACCAGTTCCGTTACTCCCCTTTTTACAATTCCTTTGACCATTTTTGGGTCTTCCAACTGATCACAGATCGCAACCCTCATTCCCGCTCTCACCAATTTTGGCAGGTAAGAATCTACAGAATGGTGTGGAAATCCTGCCAATTCGATATGTCCGTCTCCATTTGCTCTTTTAGTAAGAACAATTCCTAAAATCTGAGAAGTTCTCACAGCATCCTGCCCGAAAGTTTCGTAAAAATCTCCAACTCTGAAAAGCAGAAGCGCATCAGGATATTTCGCCTTGATGGTGTTATACTGCGTCATTAACGGAGTTTCTTTCTTTTCTTTCGTCGCCTTTGCCATTAAAATCTTTCTTAAAAATTAGGATGGTAAAAGTATGAAATAAAACAGAAGGATTAAAATGCTCATTTTATTTTCCCACAGATTTCGCAGATACGCACAGATCTTCAATAATATTGCCTTAAAATAAAAAATTACAATGCGACAATTTGTAAATTACTTTCTACTACCTGAACTTTAGTTTTGTATTTAGTTTCATTTACAATTTCATTAAGATTATTAATTAATTCTGTTTCGTCTTCCAAAGTCATTATTATTTTGGTCGCTGATTTATCATTAGCTTCCAAATTATTAATCATAATTCGCATTATTTCTAAACTAAATTTATCCTCAACTTTCTGAAACTCTTTAAAAACAAAAAGGCAATTGTTATCGGAAATCCAATCAATATGAAAATCCAAAATTCGATTTAAATTATATTTTCTTTTTGTTTCGTAAAATGGAAAAAAGAGTTTTTTAGATTGAATTATATTCAAATAATCAGAAAATGATTTCATAGATGTAGGAAATCTAATACATTCAAGATTAGAATACTTTAGAATGTGTGCTAGACTTTTTTGTCTTTCCATTTCTGTTTTTCCCACAATCAAAATATGTTTTTGAAAAGTAAAATTCTTATCCATCGTTTTTTATAAATCTGTAGCTATCTGCAAATACTTATAAGTGATACTGTATTAAATTTTCTTTTGCTTCATCTCAAATTCCTCCGAAGCTTTCGAACTCTTTTTATATGCCCACTTCTGCTTGTAATTCACCCATTTAGCTTTAAAAAACTTTCGCATCAGCTTATCTGTATATCTCATAATAAAAACATGATACAGCATATTCGCAAAAACACTCGGCTTATTCGGCAACGCACGAAGCGACATTGAAAATCCGGGTTCCAGGTATCTGTTGAAGTGCCAGAAAGCTCCCGGAATAAAAAGGGCATCACCATGCTCCATGAAAATTTCAAAACCTTTGGCATGTTTTAAAGCAGGGAATTTTTCATAATCAGGATTTTCGTAATCCAAATCGTAAATCGTATGAACAGACAACGGAACTTTATATAAAAATGCAGATTGTTTTTGGTCGAATAACAAAATTCTTTTTCTCCCTTCAAAATGAATATGAAGAAAATCTCCTAAATCTACATCATAATGCATTAGAACATGAGCATCACTTCCTCCAAAAAATAAGGTGGGAAGTCGTTTAAAAAACTTCATTCCCAAATCTGGGTACGTGAAGTTTTTCAACAGTTCCGGAAGCCTGTCGGTGATGATATAAAAGAAAATACGAAGATCTGAAGGTTTGCTTTTAATGATATCAATATAATCCTTCATTTTCATTTTGGTAACGGGTGCGTCTGTACTTTTAGAAGCATCGGCAGGTTTATTATCATACAAAGGGACTTCCTGTTCACCTGCTTTTTCACGGATAAAATCGAAATTCCATTTGTCGAAAGCATCCCATCGACTTGCAAAGTTTTTAATCAGAAGAGGCTTATGTTTTTTAAAATAATTTTTCTGAAAATCTTCTTTACTAATATCTGTTACAACATCTACTTTTTCGAGAATCATCTTGATTTGGTATTTGAAATGAGGATTAAAAGTAGTGTTTTTTTGAAATTCAGAAAAATTTTAACATTAATATCCGTTTTTATTTTTTCATAGGGCAAACGGTAAATTTTTAACTTAAAAGATAGAAAAATATCGAAATGGGTCCACCAAAAATAATCACAACACAACCTTTCGGACTTTTGGATCTTCTTTTTCCGCTTCCAAATTTACTCACATAATGTCCGCTCACCCAAGTTCCGTCCCTTTTATAATGCCCTTTTCTGTAATATCCCATTTTGTATTATTTTTTTAACAAAGAAAGAAGGAACGCAGCAGAAAAATTTATGGTTTCCCGTAAAGTCGGGATAAAATGAAAAAATTATATTTGTAGAACTAAGAGAATTTATGAGAGTTTATAACACCAAACATTTCCTGAAAATCCTTTTCAGCCTACATAAAAGTGACACATTAAAAATTCTGTTTCCAAGTATGGTACTTATAGGGCTATATTCCTGGGGAGTTAAATATCTGGAAATCGAATACTTTCATTTAACCACAAAATCAGGAATCAGCAATGTTGGATTGATTCATTCCATGCTCGGTTTTGTGCTTTCTTTACTGTTGGTTTTTAGAACAAATACAGCGTACGACAGATGGTGGGAAGGTAGGAAGCTTTGGGGAAAATTGGTTAATGACACTAGAAATTTCGCCATAAAAATCAATACAATTCTTGAAGATGACAGACAAAATGCAGAACAAATTGCAAGATATTTAAAATTCTTTCCTCATTTTTTGGCAAAACATTTATCAAAAGAATCAACAAGACTGGCTTTGGATGAAGATTACACCGAACTTGAAAATCATATAAAACATCATGGCCCAAGTGAAATTGTAATTTTGATGAGCCACAAATTAAATCAATTAAAAAAAGAAGGGAAAATTTCAGACATAGAATTATTGTATTTAGATACTCAGCTTTCCGGTTTTCTTGAGGTTTGCGGAGGTTGTGAGAGAATTAAAAACACGCCGATTCCATATTCTTATTCTTCATTTATAAAAAAATTCATTATCCTGTATGTTTTTGCCCTTCCTATTGCTTATGTGATTAATATTGGGAACTTTATCATTCCGCTGACGATTTTTATTTATTACGTTTTAATGAGTCTTGAATTGATTGCCGAAGAAATTGAAGATCCTTTTAATAATGATGAAAACGACATTCCTATGGAAACCATCGCTCAAAATATTGAAAAAAGCGTACACCAGATTATGGGATTGAAAAATGATAAAAATCCTTTCTGACTTAAAAATCGTAAATATTTATAGCTATTTTTGACAAAAAAAATAAATTGGTACATAAATTAAAACTGGAAGAGCTCAACAGAATAGATGTAGAAACTTTTAAAACTGTTGAAAAAATTCCATTAATTGTGGTTTTAGACAATATCAGAAGCATGCATAATGTGGGTGCAACTTTCAGAACGGCAGATGCATTTTTGGTTCAGAAGATCATTCTTTGCGGAATTACACCTCAGCCTCCGCATCGTGAAATTCATAAAGCCGCTTTGGGAGCAACAGAAAGTGTTGAATGGAGCCATGAAAATGATATCAACGTGACAATCAGTGATTTAAAATCGAAGGGTTTTGAAATTATCGGTATTGAACAGACCACAAACAGCCAGATGATTTCAGATTTTACAATAGATAAATCGAAAAAATATGCTGTAATTTTAGGAAATGAAGTAGAAGGAATCAGTGATGAAGCATTACCAAACATCGATTCTTTCTTAGAAATTCCTCAATTGGGAACAAAGCATTCTTTAAATGTAAGTGTCTGCGGCGGAATCGTAATGTGGGAGTTTGCAAAAGCCTTAAAATAAAAAAACTGCATGTGCCTAAAAGACAGTGCAGTTTGAAATAAATCTAATAAAAAGTAAAAATGAAAGGCGACAAAGGTACTTTTTTTTTCATCACAAACAAATTTTAGGTTCGTTTTTTTTTATTTTATTGAAAAAAAGTTTGAATTTCAGAAAAGGTTTCATTTAATTTTTTATAAATTAGCACAATGTTTATCAAGGATTATATCTCAAAAGACTTTCCGTGTTTTAGTTTGACTGACTCGATAGAATCAGCAAGAGAAATGTTAGAAGCATTTGGATATTCTCATATTTTCATTAAAAAATCTCACCATTTTTACGGAGCAATTGCACAGGATTTTCTTTACGAAGACGGAATCCTTAAAAATATTGAACACCAGATCGAGCGTTTTGCCATTCTTGAAGATAACAATATTATGGACAGCATCAGATTGTTTCATACATTCAATGCGAACGTCGTTCCTGTTATTAATAAAGTAGAAAAATATCTGGGATATATAAGTTGTGAAGATATTTTCCAGGATTTGTCGAAATATCCGCTGTTTTCAGAATCAGGAGCAATCCTTACGGTAGAAGTTCCTTCCAGAAAATATTCAATGACGGAAATTGCCAAAATTGTGGAAAGTAACAATTCTAAATTTTATGGTGCCTTTATCAGTTTCATGTCCGATGAAGTGATTCAGGTAACAATAAAAATCAGCAATGAAAATCTGAGCTCCATTGATGAAACATTTGACCGGTATGATTATAGAATAGTCGAAAAATATTATTCTGATGAAAAATCGGATTTGTTTAATGACAGATTCGGGTTTTTCCAAAAATTCATAGAAATATAAAAACTAATGAAGGCAGCCATATATTCTCAGAAAAAAGATCTAGATACTTTTTTATATTTAAGTAAATTTATTTCCGAGCTGGAAAACAGAGGTGTAAAATCTGTTTTGTATGATGAAATGGCTGAAGCTCTTCAGTTTTCAAAAATTTTCGAAACTTTTAATAGCAAACAGGATCTTCTGGATAAGAAAGTCGATCTTTTCTTCACCTTTGGAGGTGACGGAACGATTGTAAATTCTTTAACCTTTATTGAAGACCTTGAAATCCCTATCGTTGGTGTAAATACCGGAAGATTGGGATTTTTGGCAAGTTTTACCAAAGAAGAAGCCTTTAAAGAACTGGATTCTATCCTAAAAGGTGATGTTAAAACAAGCCGTCGCTCCGTTATTCAGGTAGTTTCGCCCGAGCTGGAAGATTTTTTCCCGTATGCCTTAAATGATGTTACTGTTTCAAGAAAGGAAACGACTTCGATGGTAACGGTGGATTCTTATATTAATAACGAATTTTTAAATGTTTTCTGGGGAGATGGCGTAATCGTTTCTACTCCGACCGGCTCTACCGCTTATTCTTTAAGCTGTGGCGGACCGATCATTTCTCCGAACAACGAAAATTTTGTTATCACTCCAATCGCTCCCCACAACTTGAACGTAAGACCTTTAGTCGTGAACGATAGAGTTGAAATTAAATTTAAAGTAGAAAGCAGGGTTTCTCAATACTCCCTTTCTCTGGACTCTCGATTGATACACATAGAAACAGATAAAGAAATTGTCGTAAGAAAAGCAAATTTTCAGATTTTGCTGGTTCAGCCAAACAATCTCAGCTTCTATGAAACCATCCGCCAAAAGCTACTTTGGGGAAGAGACAAAAGAAATTAACAATATCTTAAAAATTCTTACCTTTACAGGAATTTTACAAACCCTAATAATTTATATTAAAAAGTAAAACATGAGCAGAATTTTCCCGGCAGGAGTTGCCACAGGTCAATTAGTTACTGATATTTTTCAGCATGCTAAAGAAAACAAATATGCATTACCTGCAGTAAACGTAATTGGTTCAAGCAACATAAATGCAGTATTGGAAACTGCAGCAAAACTAAACTCACCTGTTATTATTCAGTTCTCTAATGGCGGAGCTATTTATAATGCAGGAAAAGGATTAAACAACGACGGACAGAGAGCTGCTATTTTAGGAGCAATTGCCGGAGCAAAACACATTCATACTCTTGCAGAAGCTTATGGAGCAACTGTAATTTTACATACAGACCACTGTGCAAAGAAACTATTGCCTTGGATCGACGGAATTATGGATGCTAACGAAGAATTTTACAAACAGACTGGGAAATCTCTTTACTCTTCTCACATGCTTGATCTTTCTGAAGAGCCTTTAGAAGAAAACTTAGAAATTTCTGCTAAATATTTCGAAAGAATGGCTAAAATCCAGATGACACTTGAAGTGGAGATCGGGGTTACAGGAGGTGAAGAAGATGGTGTTGACAATTCAGACGTTGACAATTCTAAATTATATACTCAACCGGAAGATATCGCTTATACATACGAAAAATTGAAAGCTATTTCTGACAACTTTACAATTGCTGCCGCATTCGGTAACGTACACGGAGTTTATAAGCCAGGAAATGTAGTTCTTACACCGAAAATTCTTGACAATTCTCAGAAATATGTTCAGGAAAAATTCGGAACTGCTGATAAGCCTATCAATTTTGTATTCCACGGAGGTTCTGGATCTACTTTGGAGGAAATCAGAGAGGCTATCGATTACGGTGTAATTAAAATGAATATTGATACTGATCTTCAATTCGCTTACACAGAAGGAGTAAGAGATTATATGGTAAACAATATCGATTATTTAAGAACTCAGATCGGAAACCCTGAAGGAGAAGAAAAACCAAACAAAAAATTCTATGACCCAAGAGTTTGGGTAAGAAAAGGTGAAGAAACTTTCTCTGCAAGATTGGTTCAGGCGTTTGAAGATTTAAATAACATAGATACTTTAAAATAAGAACTGTACAACTGTATTCAATTATAAAGTTTTAATGATAAGATTTTTTAATTGAATACAGTTTACCTTTATACATTAATACAGACAATATGGCATTCGAGTGGTTTAAAAGAAAAGCACAAAATATTACGACATCTACTGATGAGAAAAAAGACGTTCCCAAAGGTCTTTGGCATCAGACTCCATCAGGAAAAGTAGTGGAACATGATGAACTGAAGAGAAATAACTATGTTTCCCCTGAAGACGGATTTCATGTAAGAATAGGAAGTGCAGAATTTTTTGACATCCTTTTTGACGAAGGTAAATTCACGGAGCTTGATGCCAATGTTGAAAGTATTGACATCCTGAACTTCAAAGATACAAAACCTTACGCAGACCGTTTGAAAGAAGTAAGAGCTAAAACAAAACTTACGGATTCTATCAGAAATGCAGTAGGAACTGTAAAAGGAACTCAAATGGTGGTTTCTTGTATGGATTTTGCTTTTATCGGAGGTTCTTTGGGTTCTGTAATGGGTGAAAAAATCAGAAGAGCAATTGATTACTGTATCGCAAATAAGCTTCCTTATATGATCATTTGTCAGTCAGGAGGTGCAAGAATGCAGGAAGCAACTTACTCTTTGATGCAGTTGGCAAAAGTACAGGCTAAGTTGGCTCAGCTTTCAGAAGCAGGGCTTTTATACATCGCTTATCTTTGCGACCCGACTTTCGGAGGTATTACAGCTTCATTTGCAATGACAGCAGATATCATCATGGCTGAGCCAAAAGCGTTAATCGGTTTTGCAGGACCAAGAGTTATCCGTGAAACGATCGGTAGAGATTTACCGGAAGGTTTCCAGACTTCGGAATTCCTTCAGGAGAAAGGATTTGTAGATTTCATTGTGAAAAGAACAGAAATCAGAGATACCGTTGCTAAAACAGTAAATTTATTAGCTGTAAAAGCTTAATAATTTGTAACAAAATACCATAATCTCTCTCTAATTAGGGAGAGATTTTTATTTATGAGAACTTTCAGAATATTTTTTAATACGATCCGAAGTATGAGCTTAAAAAAGATTATGCGTCTTTTATCGCTCATTCTGCCCCATCCTATTTTTTCTTTATTAAGTTTTCACGCTACCGTTCAGGCTTTCACGATTGCACAGAAAAAATTTCCTGAAACAGCTTCTAATAATGGGATAGGAAATGCTTTCAGACACGCGCTCTGGTGTTGTTTTATCGCCATGTACTGTTCTAAAGTTTCCTCTCCTGAAAAAGCACTTGATTTCTGTAAAAGAATCACGGATATGCACGAAGAACTCTTTCCCAACAAACCTTTAGAAACAAAAATGGATCTTCATAACAATAAATTTGGAATGGATTATTTTAAGGAATTGTTACCGGGAGTTCATCGTCAGTTTTTTGAGAAAAGCTTTTTCATTGACGGCCTGGAAAAGAAAATGAAAGATGCAAAAGTATTGAAAAATCTGAATGATGATTTTGAAGGATTTTTGGTTTATTTGGATGAAAAGTAAATTTCAACTTAAACTATTAAGGAGAATTAAGATTTTAAGTGTGATTAAGATAAATCAATCTGATTTTTTTAATTTTTGCCTAATATTCTTAACTTATTATTGAATCTTAATGGCTCAAAAAAAATAAAAGTTTCAACTTTTTCACATTAAATTTATTATCTTTTCTAAAATTTTAATTTAATCAAATGGTTCTCAGCAGAATTTGGTCCGCATTCATTATCATTGCGATTGCGATTGCAAGTATAAAGTACGTTTCGTCAAGCCATTACAAAACCATTTTCAATGATATGGTTGTAGGAAAAGGCGGTGATACTGTGCAGATTGCAACACAGAAAATGAACTCACTCTCGCCTATTGTACGAGACAGCTTGATGAAAAAACAAGATTTTGCAGACAGCAGAATTCATTACAAAACCGATTCTCTGAAACAAGATGTAAAAGTTTACCGAGTTCAGGAAGCAGACGGCGTAATCGGAACTTCTGAAACAGCCGTGAAAATCTGTATTGGTTTAATTGGAATTATGACTTTATTCATGGGATTCATGAGTATCGCAGAAAAAGCAGGCGGAATTAATCTTTTAAGCCGGTTGATCCAACCTTTTTTCTCAAAATTATTTCCCGACATTCCTAAAAATCATCCCGCTTTCGGACATATGCTGATGAATTTCAGCGCGAATCTTCTTGGTTTGGACAATGCAGCAACACCATTCGGTTTGAAAGCCATGGAAAGTTTGCAGACTTTAAACCCGGACAAAGACACAGCAAGCAATTCTCAAATCATGTTTCTCTGCCTTCACGCAGGAGGAATGACTTTGATTCCGGTTTCTATTATTGCAATCCGGGCTTCGATGGGATCAAAAACGCCGACTGATATTTTCCTTCCCTGTATGATTGCGACATTTGCAGCGACTTTAGCCGCAATGATTGTTGTTTCATTATACCAAAAAATAAACTTGTTAAAACCTATAGTCCTGGCTTATGTAGGGGGAATTTCAGCAGTTATTGCTCTATTGGTTTTGTATCTGGTTCAGCTGAACAAAGACGAATTGGATGATTTCAGTAAAGTTTTAAGCAACGGATTGATTCTCTTTATCTTTTTAGCCATTGTTCTTGGAGCTGTTTATAAGAAAATTAATGTGTTTGATGCCTTTATTGAAGGAGCGAAAGAAGGTTTTACAACCTGCGTAAAGATTATTCCGTATTTAGTCGGAATGTTGATTGCCATTTCTTTGCTAAGAACTTCCGGGGTTTTTGATGTCATTATTGATGGAATGAAATGGGTCGCTTACACTGCAAATTTAGACGCGAGATTTGTTGACGGACTTCCGACTGCTTTAATCAAACCCTTATCCGGTTCAGGAGCGCGTGGAATGATGGTTGATACAATGGCAACTTTTGGAGCAGACAGTTTCCAGGGGAAATTAGCAGCAGTTCTTCAGGGAAGTTCAGATACGACGTTTTATGTGATTGCTGTTTACTTTGGAGCTGTAGCCGTTAAGAATACAAGATATGCCGTAATTGCTATGCTTTTGGCAGATTTAGTGGGCGTTATTACTGCAATTGGTCTTGCTTATCTTTTCTTTGCTTAAACTAAATTCATGAAAGCTTATATTCAGGCTGATAAAAACGGTGAGTTTTATAATGTTAATGCCTTTGTAGCTTTTGAAGGTTTTAAAAATTTTGGCTACGAAACAGAGAAATTTATCGATGCAGACGAAATTTCAGATAATAATCCTGAGAATATAGTAGTTGGCGGAATTGGAAATGTAAGAAAAAGACTTCAAAATTTAAATATAATCCGCCTTAATAAAGAAATTGATTATCCCGAGGAATTAAAGCCATTTCTAAAAAGAAGAATCTGGGAATCAACTATTAATGAAGTCTTCAATAAAAAAGAATGGAATATTTTCATTAAACCTCAAACTGAAACAAAATTATTTGCCGGAAAAGTCATCAAAAATGAAATGGATTTTTTAGGTTTAATTAATAAAGAAAATAACACGAAAATCTGGTGCTCCGAATTGATTGATTTTAAAACAGAATGGAGATGTTTCATTCGATATAAAGAAATTTTAGATATCAGAAGATACAAAGGAGACTGGAACACGAAAATAGATTTAAAAACAGTTCAATCAGCAATCGATTCATTTATTTCACAACCCAATTCATTCGCTTTAGATTTTGGGATTAATGAGAATGGAGAAACCATATTAGTAGAAGTTAATGACGGACATTCATTAGGAACTTACGGACTTTCATCGGCTCATTATGCGAAGTTTCTTTCGGCAAGGTGGAGCGAATTGACTTAAACAGAAGATTATTTAAACTTTTAATTAATAAAATATCAAACAATGATCACAGATAAAGAATTCACATTAAGACTAATACGTCAGTTAACTCAAGCCTTAGAAAAACTGATTTTAGATAAACCTGAAGAAAGTTTGATGCAGAAAGAATTAGATTTTGAGACTTTGATGAGAGATATTTTCAAATTTGATTTTACTACACTTTCATCAAAATCGAAAGAAGAAATCATAGAAATCGTCAACGAAAGACAGGAAAGAGATCACAAAGACTATTACGAAATGTTAGGAAATCTTTTCTATTTTACAGGCAGAGGACAAAAAAATAATGATTTTTTAGACAGAGCAAAAACATTCTACGAATTGTACCTTCAAACCAGCGGAATTTTTGCACTTCCCATTATCAACAGAATCAACGAAATAAAAAAAGCACTTGACTAAAGTGCTTTTGTATTTTAGAATGTAATTTTATAAGTTCCGGTAGAAGATGTATTCGCTTTCTCTGCTTTTACATATTTCTTAACCCATGAAACCGCATTTGAACTTATACATGGATCAGATGTTCCTCCAGATCTTCTTGCAGAAACCACGTTTCCGGCTTTATCAACTGTGTAAGCAACCGTAATCGTTCCGCTTGCAGTGCAGCTATTTGCAGGTTGCGATCCGCCTCTTCCCATTGTTCCGGGAATAAACCCGACCAGCTTTCTATCGATTCCTACTTTACTGTCACCATTTCCATCGCCTCCTAAAGGATCTCCATTATTTCCGATTCCCTCTCCATCGCCTTGACTTCCTGCTTTTGTTCCTCTTCCTCTGATAAGGTTTCCGATTGCTGCAGTTCCTTTTCCATCGCCGTTCCCTGTTTTGGAATTCGCGGTTGTAGCGCCGGATTTTTTAGTATTTTTAGTTGCAGAAGTACTTGTAGCAGTTGCTTTATCGGATTTTTTTGATTCTTCTTTTTTTGGAACACTTACTTTAGCGTTGTTTCCAGTGATAATTTTTTCCTTTGCTTCTGTTTTTTTTGTTTCAGGTTGTGGCTCTGGTTTTATCACTGTTTTCGTTTCGGGAACAGCTGTTTCTACAGGTTCGGGAGTCACTTCTGCAACAGCAGCCAAACTTCCGGGTTGATCTGCAGGTTCTTCCACTCCTTTTCCATTCCTGTTATCCCCGAAATTGACCAACATTGTCGTCATCACTTCCGGCTGCTGATCCAGTTCCGGTTTTAATTTATATAAAAAAACAAACAACAGGATGGCAGACCAAATCAGAATAGAAAGCAATGCACTTTTTACCCGGTCTCTGTTTTCCTCGTCTTTGTTTATAATATGACTTCTCATTTTAAAATGATCTTTTCCGATAGTTTCGGAGGTACTATTTATCTTTAACCGTTGCAATGGCGATATTAAATTTATTTTTTTCAGCAATTTCCATTACAAAAACGACATCTTTATGCATCGTGTTTTCATCCGCTCTGATTGTGAAAGATTTGTTGGTTTGGTTTGTTAATTTACTCACAATCGTTTGTTCCAATTCTCCTTTATTCACAGGATTATCATCCACAAAATATGATCCGTCGGGTTTAATGCTTACAACTAACGGATTAGGGATATTATCTTCTACCGCTCCCGCTTTGGGTAAATTAACTTCAATAGCACTTTGATTGGCTGCCGATGAAGTAATCATAAAGAATATCAGCATCAGCAAGATAACGTCTGTCATCGCAGCTAAACTGAATTCCGGATTCGCTTTATTTCTTCTTTGAATTTTCATAAGAAAAAATTATAATGGTTTGTTGATAAGATCTAAAAATTCGCCGGACATATTCTGAGCTCTTAAAACAAATTTATCAATCCTTGTTAAAAGAATATTGTAGAAAAAGTTGGCAGGAATTGCCACCGCAAGACCGACCGCCGTTTGTCCCAATGCCGTATAAATACCTTCAGACAAAGTTTTTGGAGAGAAAGATCCACTTGCATGAGACAGATTAAAGAAAGCAATAATCATCCCGATAACCGTTCCCAAAAGTCCCAACATCGGAGCAATACTCGGAACAACCGCCAAAAGGTTTAAGTTTTTCTCCATATTTGCCACTTCCACCTGTGCCTGAGATTCCATTGCGCTTACAATGTCGGAAACAGGACGTCCCAATCTTGAGATTCCTTTTTCCAAGATTCTTCCTTCCGGTGAATTTTGTCTTTTACAATAATCTGCAGCAGATTCAATTTTACCTTCTTTGATAAAATCTTCAATATTATCCATAAAATTCGAGTCTGTTTTTGAAGTCAGCCTTTTAATAAAGAAAAAACGTTCAAAAAACAGGTAAACGGAAAATACACCCAATGCCAACACGGTTACCATCACTATTTTAGCGAAGGCTCCTCCGTGAAACATGATCTTCCAAAATGAAAATTCTAAATCGTCTGCAGCTACAGCAGGTGCAGCAACCTGTGCAAATAAAATCTGAGTAAGTTCCGTTAACAGCATTAATGTGTATTTTATAAAAGTTTTAACGACAAATGTAGTGGAATATTATGAATAGCTCTCTTAAAAATTGCTTAAAAACAACTTAAAATTGTTATAAAAAGTAAACAGCAAATTTCTTTCCAAAAAATATTTGAAAAGAAATCTACTTATAAAAAAATACCAGGTATAAAGATTTTCTAATCTTCGTCTACCTCAATATCGTCTTGTTTAAATTCGCATTTGAGTCTAAAAGGGATTGGAGTTTCTGACCCTGTGTAAAAATCGTCGATCGTTCCTTTCCAGATTACCTGAAGCACTCCTTCTTCGTTTTTCTCAAACAAAAGCTCATTATCATAGATGAAAGCGTCTTCATCATCGAAAAGATCTACTTCTGTAAAGGTTTCTTCTTCAGAGTCGTTGATTATAATTGTTTTTCCTTCTATTTCCGACGAATCAATGGGAAAATCGAAAACTTCAAGTGAAAGTTGCGGAAAGTTGTACTGTAAAGAATCATCATCAACATGATCCAAACCATCATCCGTGATAATTTCAACTTCTAATAAGTGTTGTTGATTGCTGTAAACCGCTTTACAATAAGTGTTTCTGATATTGTACTTTAGCGTTTCGTCCGGATGGTAAATTTTTAAAATCCCTTTCATTATTTCTTAAAAAAAGAACTGTAATAATATGATTGTTAAACTGTTTCAGCAAAGATAAAAAATAGATTGATTGTGTAAAATTTTTTGAAAATTATTTTCGAAAATTTGAGCATAATTAATAATGCCTTTGGTCAAAAAGTATATTTTTATGATAAATACGTCAAAACCTTTGAGATTTGGAAAAACTATTAGTTGAAAAATCATATACTCTCAATATTCTTTTGCTACTTTTATAGTTTTAATATTTACTTTTGTTTTTATAAAGAATTCTGAAAAATGAAAAACATTTTATCTAAAAGTATTTTAGGTTTAGGCTTGCTGATAAGTCTTACTTCCTGCAAAAAGTATGATTCTCCGCTGACGAAAGTTACCCCTTCCAATATCGATTCTATTGCTTCGAATTATTATGAGCAATATTTAAAATTATATCCTTTGGATGCGACCTCACAAGGAGATTTGAGATATAATGACCAGCTTCCGATTAATATTGATAAAGATTTTATTTCCGGGGAAGTTGCTTTTTATAATTCCGTACAGAAACAGTTGGATAATGTTGATTACAAAAGTCTTTCCGATGAAGATAAGGTTGTTTATGATGTATTGGATTATACTTTGAAAGATAAAATTCAGGCTTATATTTATCATCCTGAATACATTCCTTTCACCCAGTTTGGCGGACTTCCGCTGAATTTTCCGTTGTATGGAAGCGGAGAAGGCAGCCAACCTTTTAAAACAGAAAAAGATTACACCGACTGGCTGAAAAGAATGGAAAAATTTCCTGACTGGATGAACGCTGCTGCCGATAATTTCCGTGAAGGAATTAACAACAAAGTGGTATTACCTAAAAAGCTGGTTGTCAAAATGATTCCTCAGATGAGAGCCGAGGAAATCACAACAACAGATTTAAACAAAAATATTTTCTACGGACCGATAAAAAATTTACCAAAAGGGTTCACTAAAGAGCAAAAAGAAAAATTCACAGCTCTTTATAAAGATGCTATTACTCAGAAAATCATTCCGGCTTATACCAAAATGGGTAATTTCTTAGAGAAAGAATATCTGCCAAAAGCGAGAGATACAGACGGTTACAACAGCCTTCCAAACGGTAAAGAAATTTATCAGTACTACGCCAAAAGCTGGACAACAACCAATAAATCTCCTGAAGAGATCAACAAAATCGGTCTTCAGCAGGTTGCCATGCTTCGCGGAGAAATGGAAAAAGTAAAACAGCAGGTTGGTTTCACAGGAACTTTGGAAGAATTTATCAATTTCGTAAAAACAGATCCAAAAGCAATGCCCTACAAAACATCAGAAGAGGTTTTGGGCGCATTCAATGGAATTTTAGCTAAAATAACGCCGAAGCTGAAAACAATGTTCTCGGTAACCCCAAAAACTAAATTTGAGATCAGACAGACTGAAAAATTCAGGGAAGCAAGTGCGAGTGCAGAATACATTCAGGGAACTCCGGATGGAAAAAGACCGGGGATTTTTTACGTTCCGCTTCCTGATCCATCGAAATTCAATGTGACTTCCGGCATGGAATCTCTTTTCCTGCATGAAGCAATTCCGGGACATCATTATCAGGTTTCTCTTCAGCAGGAAAATACAAAACTTCCGAAATTCATGAGATTTGGCTGGTTTGGTGCTTATGGTGAAGGTTGGGCACATTATTGTGAGACTTTAGGTCCGGAATTCGGGTTGTACACAGATCCTTATCAGAAAATGGGATATCTGAGCGACCAGATGTTGAGAGCCGTAAGATTGGTCGTTGACACAGGTTTACACACCGGAAAAATGACGAGAGAGGAAGCTATAAAGTATTTTTTAAGCAATATTTCTTACGACGAAGCCGGAGCAACTGCCGAAGTTGAACGATATATGGCGATGCCGGGACAGGCTTTAGGCTATAAAATAGGTTCTTTGAGAATCCGTGAATTGAGAGAAAAATATCAGAAAGAATTGGGAAGCAAATTTAATTTGGCTAAATTCCATGATGAAATTTTGAGTCAAGGTTGCCTTCCTTTGGATGTTCTGAACAGGAAAATGGAACTTTGGGCAAAAAAACAGAAGTAATTTAGCAGAAGAAATTCCTCATTAAAATATGAAAGTCACGAATTAATTTTTGTGGCTTTTTTGTTTAGCTTTATCTTTTTAAATTGAAATCATGATAAAAACGTTTTATTTTATTGTAATCTTCGCTTTTGGATTGTGCTTTTTAAGTTGTAAAAAAGGAGAAAAGAATGAAATAGACTTTGAAAAATTCAGTGTAGATAAAGGTCTTCCGCAAAACGATACGATTAAACTTCTTTCAAAACATCCTGAATTAAAATTGTTTAAAGATGAAAAAATAGAAAGCAAAACAAGAACGGCTTATATTATTGAAACAACAAATCTTTTTCAGGTTGACAATTATAAATGTAAAGCTGCTTCTAAAAATGACACTTTAGAAATTTTGTTAAATAATAACAACGGATTTTTTGGAAACGGAGTTTTATTAAAGGTATTTGAAGACCGTTTTTTAATAAAGGATATTGATCCGAAGACATTGCATGGCGAAATAAAATTCATTAAAACAAGACCTGTTTATCAAAAACTAGCATTAAATAAGAGTAATTTTCAGAAAAAAGACAGCATTTACGGATTTATAGATTATGCCACGAAAGTAGATTCATTTACAAAGATTTTCAGAGGATATTTCAAAGCTATTATTAAATAAATTATCTTACCTTTTTACTTTCGATAAAAGGAATTTAAACCTATAAAAATTATGATACAAAGTCTACAATCACTTTTCACAAGAGATTTAAATAAATTAAAAACAGAAATCGAATCATACAAAAATGAAAAAGTCATCTGGGAAATCGATAAAAATATTTTAAACTCTGCAGGAAATTTATCTCTTCATTTGGTTGGAAATATCAATCATTTTATTGGATCAATCCTCGGAAATTCCGGATATATCAGAAACCGCGAACTTGAATTTTCATTAAAAAATGTTCCAAAATCGGAATTAATTCAAAAAATAGAAAATACAATTGAAGTAGTAAATTCTTCGCTTGAAAAACTGTCTGCAGAAGATATAGAAAAAGTATATCCCATTGAACCTTTGAGATATACAATGACCACAGGATATTTTTTAATTCACTTAATTGGGCATTTGGAGTATCATTTAGGGCAGATTAATTATCATAGAAGATTGCTTGATCTGGGGTAATTTTTTAATTATTATTTCTGAACCACCCCGTCAAAAATTCTTTGAATTTTCGCCACCCCTCCAAAGGAGGGGAATTTTGTGGCTGCAATTTGTTTTTTACTTCTCAAACATCATTTTTGTAATAAAATCTTTCTCCCCTTTTCCTCTTGCCGGAGAATATTCTCTTCCGTAAAAAATGATTTGAAGATGTAATTTATTCCAAACACTTTCTTTCCAAATATTTTTGGCGTCTTTTTCTGTTTCTACGACGTTTTTTCCGGAAGTGAGCTTCCATTGCGTCATTAATCTGTGAATGTGCGTATCGACAGGAAAAGCAGGAAACCCAAAACCCTGGCTCATCACTACGGAAGCCGTTTTGTGACCAACACCGGGTAAAGCTTCCAGCTCTTCATACGTTTGCGGTACTACTCCATTATGCCTTTCTAAGAGAAGCTCTGCCATTCTTTTCAGATTCTTTGCTTTTGTATTGGACAGTCCTATTTCCTTGATTAATTCTTTGATTTCTGCGACTTCCAGTTTTGTCATTTTTTCGGGTGTTCCTGCAACTTTAAAAAGATTCGGAGTCACCTGATTTACTTTTTTATCGGTCGTTTGTGCAGAAAGCGCGACAGCAACCATTAAAGTATAGGCATCTGTGTGCTCCAACGGAATCGGAACTTCAGGATATAATTTTTCTAATTCTACCTGAACGAGCTCGGCTCTTTGCTTTTTTGTCATTTAACCATTAAATTTGAACAAAAATAAATTATTATGTTGAAAGTTGGAGATAAATTACCAGAATTTCAAGGAATGAACCAAGACGGGGAAACGATACAATCTGAAAAATTAATTGGAAAAAAATTAGTTATTTTCTTTTATCCTCAGGCAAACACACCAACATGCACTGTGGAAGCGTGTAATTTGAGTGATAATTATTCAAAACTGGAAAAAGCGGGATTTCAATTATTAGGAATAAGTGGTGATTCGGTAAAAAAACAGAAAAACTTTCACAGCAAATTTGCTTTTCCTTACGATCTTATTGCCGATGAAAATCGTGATATTATTGAGAAATTCGGAGTTTGGCAGGAGAAAAAAACTTTCGGAAAAACGTATATGGGAACTGTGAGAACAACCTTTATTTTCGATGAAAACGGAATTTGTACAAGAGTTATTGAAAAAGTAACTTCGAAAAAAGCTGCCGAACAAATTCTGGAAGCGTAAAATAATCTGTTTGGGCTAAAGCCTTGTTTGATTTTCTCTTATTGAAAAAAAACGGGCTAAAGCCCGTTCCTATTGATAAAATTCATTCCTGCAAAATAAAGTTTTAGATTTTTTATTATTCAGAATGATAAGATTAACAATATTATTCTGTTTCGTAATACATTAATTCTTCCGGATCATCGGGAATTGTTACAAATTTCCGGAATTTCAGCCCTAACTTTTCAATTAGTTTCTGGGACGAAAAATTATCTTTCGTCGTTATGGCAGAAATCTTTTTTAAGCCAAAATCATCCATTCCGACAGATTTTATTTTGAAAGCCGCTTCGTAAGCATAGCCTTTTCCTTCGAATTCATCCAGCAAAGAAAATCCAATATCTACAACATCTAAACCTTCTCTTTCAAAGATTCCCACTCCACCGATTTTGTGATTTCCTTCTTTTGTAACCATCAAATAATTACCGTAGCCCAATTTTTCGAATTGAGGAAGAAACCTGCTTGTAATATAATTTTCTGCATCAGAAACCGTTTTTAAATTACGGTCACCAATAAATTGAATAAATTTTGGTCTGTTGTAAAGATCAAGAATAAACTCCCCATCCTCCAAAGAGATGGGACGAAGGATCAATCGTTCTGTTTCGTAGAAATTATCTGCGTTTTGTTGATTTTGTTGATTTTTTAGGCTCATCTTTTGGTTCTTCTTTTTTCACAATTTTTAAAAGCCTCGGATTATTGGTGCATTTTTTATTATAAAGCTCAATATAAGCTCCGTTATCTTTAACGTTGGTAATCGTTCCTGCTGATTTACTGATTGTTAATGTAAAATGTTTTTTCTGATAAGGACATTCTTTTGAAGTAAGCTTTCCCAAATCAAGGTAATAATTCGACTTATCTTCATAATAATTTCCTGCCATATCCCTAAATTCTTCATCAACAATATATCCTTCTGTTGCTGCAAAAATAGCTGCATCCTGAATGTCATCTACCTTTCCTACAAACTTTTTAAGTCCATCAAGATCAGTAACATATTCTGTTTTTACGCCTGAAGAATACACAATATAATAAAATTCATCTTCTTCCGCAATTCCAATATTAAATCCCGAAGATTGAGGGATATAGTCTTTCACAGCTCCAGACTGTTTGATAATATTATCTTTTCCGTAGCTCTTATGAATTAAAACCCATGAATCTGTTTTAATATTCGGAATAATATTCTGTAAAATATTTGAAACATTAGAAAACTGTTTTTTCTCTTGAGAATAAGAAAATATTCCCAGAAATATAAAAACGAATAAACTAAATTTATTTGTAAATTTTACCATAATTCAAAGAACGCAGAAAGCATACCAATTATTTTACATGAACTTGTCTCCTTTTTTGAGATTTTTCAGATCAAGAACATAGTCTTTTATCAGCTGATCGTTATCTCTCGGGCAAATCAGCAAGGCTTTATCTGTATCTACTATGATATAATTCTCCAATCCATCAATAATGACAGCCTTATTCGTATTTTTCAAACGAATAACGTTTCCTTTTGAATTATAAGTAAGAATATGCTGCTTTGGTTTTATAGCATTATGATTATCATCCTTATCTGCATTTTCATAAACAGAAGTCCAGGTTCCAAGATCGCTCCATCCCAGATCGGCAGGAATTACATAAACGTTCTTCGCTTTCTCTAAAATCCCGTTATCTATGGATATTTTCTGAACTTTAGGATAAATAAGATCAATACAGCTTTTTTCACTTTCTGCATTATACTCACAAGCCATGAAATGCTGCGTCATTTCGGGCAGATACGTTGCAAAAGCGTGATGAATACTTTTTACGTTCCAAATAAAAATCCCTGCATTCCACAGAAAATCCCCGCTTTCTAAAAAGCTTTTTGCAATTTCCAGAATAGGTTTTTCCGTAAAGGTTTTTACTTTATAATAATCGGAATTATGCTTGTCTACAAACTGAATATATCCATAACCTGTATCAGGTCTTGTCGGAGTAATTCCTAAAGTAATCAGATATTCATTTTTAGCTGCGATATCGAAAGCAAGCTGTACTTTTTCTAAGAAAGTTTCTTCTTTCAAAATTAAATGATCTGCCGGCAAAACAATCATTGTTGCATCCGGATTGATCTCAGCAATTTTATTTGCCATATAAAGATTACAGGGAGCCGTATTTTTCAATAATGGTTCACCCACAATATTTTCCTGCGGAACTTCCGGTAACTGCTGGTGAGAAAGCTCAATATATTCTTTATTTGTGATTACAAATATATTCTCATTAGGAATAATTTTGCTGATCCTGTCATAGGTCTGCTGAATCATTGTACGACCAACTCCTAAAATATCCTGAAATTGTTTTGGAAATTTTTGCGTACTCATAGGCCAGAATCTACTCCCGATTCCTCCCGCCATAATTACGCAATATCTATCTGATTTTAACATTCTTAAGTACATTTTTCTACCCTTGCCAAAGGTTTGAAAGAATACTTCCTTCCCGTAGCCAGGTTCTTACAAAGATAGTTTTTTTTAATTAGACCTTCTAACAAATACTTTTCATTCCGATAAATAAAGAAGTCCCCTTTTTGTAATTTTTCAATAAACGAAAGGTTATCATCTTGTTTTTCAATATGAAAATATTTAACCAAATCCGGACTCGCCATAAAATTAGCTTTCGGAGATTTTGAAAATCTCACAATGATCGGTCTTAGATTTTCTTCATAAACCTCAAGACTTTGCAATAACATTTGTCTGAATGTTTCTTTCCATTCATTTCCGTGGGGAGAAATTCTTCTTCCATACTTTTCAAATGCTATGAGATGTGCCAGTTCATGAGTCAGCACAAAGAAAAAAAGTTCCGGAACTAAAGTTGAATTTATCGTAATTTCATGAGAATTATCCGGAAGCTTACGATAATCTCCCAACTTAGAATTCCTGTTTTTTGTAACTTTTATATGAATATAATAATCTGCAAACCAGATTTTTAAATATTGAAGTGTATTTTGCGGTAAATATTTTTCTAGCGACTGGATAGACATTTTACAAACTTAGTGGAATTCCTGCATAGAAATTCAACAATTTAAGACTGAAAAGATAATTAAATTTAGCCTGAGCCACAGAACCTTGTGCATTTGCATAATTGTTTCTGGCAACATTCACATCATAAATTGTTGATCTTCCTGCTCCATAACTTTTATCTGCAAAATCCAAAGCCAGTTTTGTGCTCTTTTCTGCCTGAACTGCCGATAAATAAATTTCATAGTTGGCATCAACATCGAACTGAGCCTTCTGAACATTCTGTCTTACAGTCTGTTTCTGTTGTTCTAATGTAACTTTAGCTATACTTTCGTTAATTCTGGATTGTTCTACCTGCAGTTTGGTAATTCCTTTGTTGAAGATAGGAATATTAAGTGATAACCCTGCATTTTGTCCAAACTGATCTTTATATTGCTCAAAAAAAGTTCCTTGTACAACACCAGGAGGAACGTTAAATGATTTATTGTAAAAAGTATTAAGACCGGCACTGGCTGTTAATGTAGGCCAAAAAGCTGTTTTCGAAACTTCTGTTTGTGCCGTTGCAGATTTTATTCTGCTTTCTGCCGCTTTTATCTGAGGCTGTGTTTCATAAGCTGTTGCTAAAACTTCTTCACCGGATTTTAACTGCGCCTCCAATTGATCAGGAACATTTACATCTTCCACATCAAAATCTTTATATTCTTCCAGTTGTAAAAGCTGAACCAGCGCAAATAAACTGCGATCTACATTAATTTCTGCCGTTTTAAGGTTCTGTTTTTCTCTTGCCAGACCAGATTCCGCTTCTGCTAAAACCGTTTGAGCTGTAGTACCCACATTGGTGGTAATTTTTGCTCTGTCATATTGTTTTTGAGCATTTTCAACGGCAGCCTGTGAGATTTTTACAATTTCTTTATTTAATAACGTTGTTAAATATTGTTGTGCAATTTGAAGAGAAATATCATTTTTAATCGTTTCGATATCGTATTGACTTGCTTCTACATCAAATTCCGTTTTTCTAACAGTTTTTTCCAGTCGTCCATTGTTGTAAACCAAGATATCTGCCCCAAGATTGGCACTGTTATTGAACCTGTCGTTTCTATAACTTCCTGCTCCTAATGACCCCTGTCCGAAGCTCACGCTGTTTCCAATACTTGCAGATACAGACGGAAGATAGTTTCTCTTCGCTGTTTTCAGATTAAGATCCTGCATTTGTTTCGAATACTCATTTTGGATCACCTGAAGATTATGTTTGGTTGCATAATCTACACATTCTCTCAAAGACCACTTTTTCTGGGCATTGGCAGCCAGGCAAGATAATCCCAAAATAATAGTCAAAACTTTTTTCATATTAGATTTTTCCCTATTAGACGAAGTAAATATAAAAAAGTTACAGTTTTAAAAAATTATTGTTTCATTTTAATCAAACTTTTGAGAATTTTGTATCATGACAAATGAACAATATCAGGAAGCCGTCGACTGGCTTTTCGTACAAGCCCCGAATTACCAGATTGATGGAGAGAAGGCATATAAACCAGGATTAGATAATATCACGAAACTTTGTGATTTTTTCGGGAATCCTCAGGAAAAAATAAAATGTATTCATATTGGAGGTACAAACGGAAAAGGATCTTCAAGCAATATGCTGGCTTCGGTTTTGCAGGAATCGGGTTATAAAGTCGGCTTATATAATTCTCCTCATCTTATTGATTTTACGGAACGTATCAAAGTCAACGGTAAAAACTGTGATAAAGAATTTGTCTTTAATTTCATTCAAAAACTGAAAGGTCTTCCGGAAGACATCCTTCCTTCTTTCTTTGAATTTACAACAATCATGGCTTTTGAATACTTCCATCAGCAGAAAGTAGATTTTGCTATTATTGAAGTTGGTTTGGGCGGAAGATTGGACTCTACAAATATCATTAAGCCTTTGGTTTCTGCAATCACAAATGTTCAGTTGGATCATCAAAATATTTTAGGAGATACCCTTGAAGAAATTGCAGGAGAAAAAGCGGGGATTGTAAAAAATAACATCCCAATCATTTCAGGAGATGAAAATGAAACGGTAAAAAACATCATTAAAAATAAAGCAGAAAAAGAAAATGCACCTTTTATTGATGCAGCTTTATTAAAAACGGATTTAAAATCTGATTTAAAAGGAAATTATCAGGAAAAAAACATTAAAGTTGTTTTAGCTTTAATTGAAGAATTGAGAAAATTAAATTTTAATATTTCTGATAAAAACATTGAAGAAGGACTTTTGTCTGTTCATAATAATACAGGATTTATTGGGCGTTGGTTTGAGTTTTCACAAAACCCTTTGACAATTTGCGATACTGGTCATAACCAAGCCGGCTTGGAATATGTTTTTACTCAATTAAATTCTATTGATAAACACAAACATGTCATTTTAGGCTTCGTGAATGACAAAAAAATAGATGAAGTAATGGCTTTACTTCCTGAAAATTCTGATTTTTATTTTGCAAAACCTTCTATCAACCGAGGAAGACACCCAAAAGATTATGAAAATTTGTTATTGGATGCAAAAATTTCTTATAAAATTTTCGATTCTGTACAGCAGGCGTATCTTTCTGCAAAAGAGGAATGTACAAATGAAGAAATGATTTTTGTCGGCGGAAGCAACTTTGTAGTGGGAGAATTTTTAGAAAAAAATTTGGAGATTTCCGAATAAGTCGTATATTTGCACCACTCTAAACGAGGAAACAAGTATAGGGGCTCTTAGCTCAGTTGGTTCAGAGCATCTGGTTTACACCCAGAGGGTCGGGGGTTCGAATCCCTCAGGGCCCACTAAAAAGGATACTGAAGCCTTTCAAAAAATTTCAGGGCTCTTAGCTCAGTTGGTTCAGAGCATCTGGTTTACACCCAGAGGGTCGGGGGTTCGAATCCCTCAGGGCCCACAAAACCTCTCAATTTATTGGGCGGTTTTTTTGTTTACAATATTTGTTAATTAGTTTTCATAAAACTATTTATTATGTCCGGGAGCATAATGCTTTGCCGATTTTGCGCCGGTTACCTTTTTTACCTGTCCCGGAGGGAGACCTTTGTTTCCATTCGATTTCAGAGGGACGCAAGAAACCAAAAATAACCCTGCCAGAATTACAGTCCCTACTTTTTTTAGTGTTTTCATTATTACATTCTTTATTTATAATCATTAAAATATTGTGCCAATACAATTATTATAAAGACTTTCAATGTCATTTTTAAATTTTAATCTTTTGTAAACAAATCATTAAATTTGACAACCAAATTTTAATGTTGAATGAAAAAAATGAATCAGCTATGGACATATTAATGTCAAAAAGGGAAATACTGCGAAGACTAAACAGCATTACAATAAAACCTTCAGGCTTAAAGCAAAGGAAATACGGCATTTCTGTAAAATATTTTTCCGATAATGAACAGAACCCATACAAAAGAATCGATTACCAACTTACGACCGATTTAATAATTGATGGTCATGAAGGTGTTTTAACGATTGACAAAAAAGATATTCATTACAATCAACATAAAGCAGACAATATTAATGAAATTCTGGGAAGTTCTATTTCTAAAGCATTTTATCCCGTGAAAACCCATCTTAATGAAAAAGGTTTATGTACAGATGAAATTCTTAATCATGAGGAAATAAAAGAACGGTGGAAAAAAGAAAAATCCATCATCCTCGAAAAATACAACAGCGGATCTTTAGATAATTTTTTTCTTGAAGCTGATAAAAAATTTAGCAATAAATATCATTTGGAACACAGTCTTCAGTTTGACTGGTTTTGGAATTTATTTTTTCATCCAAAATTTATCAATTACGGAGATACAAGGCAAAAAGAAACCGCATTATTTTTGTCGGTTGTTCCGTATCAGTTTCCTCTGAAATTTTCCGGAATTCAGACTATTCATAAAATTCCGACGGATTTTCATTCCTTTACCATAGATTTTCAAAGCAGAGAACAAAAGGCCCATCCTTATTTTATTTCTAAAAAACATAAGGCTTCGAACTCTTTTATGACCTTAAAAGTGGTTTTTGATCTCGATTTATACCATCATTTTCCGATGCATATTTGTGCTGATTTTGAAGTTTTTTCAAAAGACCAGTTCGGAAATAAAATTTCAATAAAAAAAATAAAATATACCCAGTTCCAACAAAATACAGAAGATTTTAAACAGATGAGACTAAGCAATACCAGCCCTTTTATTACTGGAGGACTCATTGTTTCCGAACCTAATAAATGGGGATTCTACAAAAATAAATATGAGAATGACTGGTAAAAATAGATTTGAATAAAAAATGCTAAATTTACACACCACACAAATTTATTAATATGTCTTTAAAAGAAAAAGTAGTACAGGGAGCCTTGTGCCAATGTCAGTTTGGTACTACTCCGGATAAATTAAAGGTACTCACACAACAAAAATATTTCATTAATGACCTTGGAGGCAGTTCAAAACTAGCCGCTACCCATAAAGATATCGGAACCACTTTCGAAAAAAATACTTTCGGATCCTGTAAAAAAATGAATAATGCTCCATGTTCTGCCGTTGTTACAGCGTGGAGTGGTTATTACGAAAAAGAGAAATATTCTCCTCCCGATGGTTATATTTTACTTGAAGACAGCAAGGCAACCTGCCCTATAGGTGGTAAAGACTGCATAAGTATCATCAAAACCGGACAGATCGGAGAACCATCAAACAGTACTATAAAAAATGCTGATGAAGAGCTTCAATCTCACGTAAGCCCCGTAATGGATATAAAAAACTATGATAAACCACTCGAAAACAAGTCTGAACTATAATGGCATCAAGAGGAATAATATATACGAAAATAGAGGAATCTAAGTCTTACAAAGTTGCTGATAGGGATGATTATCATTTTGTAGAATTTGCCAATTTGGGAGATACTATCTCTGTTTTTGTAGATGAAGAGTGTCTCGACAAAGGCACTCTGAAACCTAAAGCAACAATCGATGGTACGCAATGGATCATTATAGAAGAAACTGTTTGGACCAAATTACTGACAGAGCACAATAAAGAAACAGGAAAACAATCGTATGGAGATTCTGCTCTTTTTGAAAAAATTCAGAAGCAGATTTTATGGAAATCAAAAGGCGCAAAAGCGAGTGTAAAGATTTCTGAAATGAAGACGCCTCCAACACCCGGAAATATCTATCTGCTCATGCCTTACACGCATTATCCGGAATTCCGATACAAAAAACAAATTGTAAAACTTGTCTATTTAAAAGAACCTTATATCCGGTACGTCTATGTAGATCCACCTTTACAGGAAAATGCAGACATTCCTTTGGGTAGTGATACAAAGCTTCATTTATACGGAATGCATGCTGAAATCAATATCAGCACCCATCTTATACCCGATTTCCGAAAAAAAGGAAATTTAATTGGAGAAAAAGTTTCGGCGGATATTCATGGTGAGGTTTTTTTCCTGAAAGATGGCAAAGAAACAACCGTAGACAAATTTACCACAACCATAGAAGATGGTGGAAGCGTATACAATCGTTACAAACAGGTAAAAGTATATATTAATCCGGAATGGAGAAACGCCGAAGGTTCTCATAAAGAAAAGCACCAACCGCAGAAATATTATATAAGACTAATGGTGACTGCGAAAAACACTTTTTCTAGTTCCGGTGCCGGAAAACCGTTTGATTTTTCAGATTCTATCCGTGGACTTCTCAATCCTGTAAGTTACAATACCAATACTGATTTCAAAAAATGGTACATATTCGATTCTGAACAGGAAAACTGGATTGAAATGGACATGCAGCCATACATTGAAGTACGATGGGATACAATGGAAATGATTTTTAAGAAATTTGAACAGGAAAAAAACAATCAGATCCAATATATTGGTGACATAGAATACACAAAGAAAGAATATGATCCGTGCGGATACAGTAAAATAACGATAAAAGATGAAGATGACAAGAAACGCGAACCCCTCGTAATATTCGATGAAGAGGCAGCTGTAATAGATAAAACAAGCAGCTATTTTGAAATTACATCCGGTGAAAAACCAAAATCTATTTCTATAAAAGTCGGAAATCTGCATAATCAGGGTGTATATTGCTATGGTTCCATGCTCGATGAAGGACAGAAGCACAGTGATAAGACCAACGTTTTTCAGGTTGAACATGCCGCTTTTTCAGCTCAAAAGGACAATAAAGGAAATTACATTACAGAAAAAGATAAAACCCACGAAGATCAGCTTAAAAAAGCAGGAACTCCCGTAACTAAAGAAAACAAACACGATACAGATCATGTTAAAAACCCTGATAATTCCCAGATAAGACCCGTCACCTCCGTCATGAGGTGGCAGCAAGGAACAGAATACACCTACAAAGGCGAGGACGAAATTACTTTACAGCTCAAGTATCGTTACAACAAGACGTTGACTCTTGCTAATGATGAATTCGATCCTAATTTTGTGGGAAATTTATTTGAAGAAGCCTGGCTTTTCAATTATCTCTGGCTTAATATAGATCAGCAGAAACAAGTTTATTATATCCCGATAAGCACCTGCAGATATCCTAATCAGATAGCGAAGATCAATGTTTTGCCGGATCTCAAATGGACGCTCCTTTTTAAATTAAATTACAAAGACGAAGATTTTAAAAAATTTAAAGAAGAACATAATTATGAGGTTCAGGCATTTTTCGCCCAAGCTTCAGAAACTACAATCACTGCAACCCCAAGCGGAAGTTCTACAACAAGAAGAACCTCCACGGCTGCCGGTGTCCGGTTTACAAGAACTACAACCGTTGTTCCTGTAGAACGAAAAGGGGGCATAAAAAGGCTTATAGAAATCATTAAAAGAATCGAAGTAAGCCTTACCGCAGAGTGGAAAGATGCAGCAGGAAAAAAACAAAGCAAAGACATTATAGAAGGCTTCCTTAAACAGATTTATAATTTCTTTGCAAAAATATCTGATATTGCAAAACTTGTAGGAGATCTTACGGAAGGAGATGCCAATCCGCAGGACACCAACAACAAAAAACAGCTCGATAAAGAAATAGAAAAAATGTTAGGCGGGCGCTCTCTCGACGGAGCATGGAACGCACTCAATAAAAAAACTACAGCCACAGAAGTTCTCTACCCTTCTATTGCCATAGCCGCTTCATGGTATTATGCCGATGCAGATGATCCTAAAAGACCTCAGCTTATGGGCAGAAAATCTTTGCAGATTGATGCCAAAGTAGAAGCTGCACCGATTATCGGTGTTGAAGTAAAATGGAATTTTTTAGAAATGCTGGCGAGAAGACATCCTCTTGCCTTTATCATCAAAAAAGGGATTGATTTGTTACTTTATCTTTCCGATCCTAAAAATAAAATTGATATTACCTTTACATTATCCGGAGAATTGGGTTTAACGGCTAAGTTTAATCATAATATGTTAGCGGGAAATGCTTATTCTAACAGGCGTTCTCCCAAGAAACAGGAACTTATTTCCGGAGGAGCAACCGTAAAAGCAGATCTGCAGGGAAATATTACTTTATACATGACCCAATACCTCATCATCAGTGAATATAAGATGGGAGGAGCTGCCAAAATCGGTGTAAAAGCCGAAGTAGCCAACAAAGTATATTTAGGAGCCGACACAGATGGTCTGTATCTTGCTAACTCAACCTCATTTGATGGTTTTACATTCTACCTTGAGGCAGAAGCGAAAATGGAAGTCACTTTCCTTGGTGCAAAAATAATGGATTGGCAGCCTAAATATGAGCCGGAACCACTTAACTGGGGAAAATGCTCATTGGATAGTGTAAAAACATATTTAAATAATCCTAATAAGAAACCCGAATTTTTTAAATTTAACAGCGGTGATGACGAATAATATAGTTAAGATTTTAATGCTTGGAATTTGCATAAGCCTGCAATCCTGCGCACAAAGTAAAAAAGAAAAAGAAAAAGAAACAGTGACCGAAAATAAAAAAATGGATCAAGTAGAATATCAAAAGGAAGGAATGCTTTTTAGACTAAAATACGAACATGCAGATTGTTCTTATGAAATTTTAATTAATGATATGCCCGTTGCAAGTCATTTCGGATTGGGAGAACGCTCAGGATTGACGGTAAATCTCAATCAGTATATTCTTCAGTCTGGCAAACAAGAGGTTACCATTCGTCTTTATCCTTCTAAAAAGGATGAAAAAGTGTTCGCTCCTTCCCTTTCTCCGAATTCATTTGTTAAGGTCGAAATTTCGAAAAATAAAGAACCTATGTCAATGTTGGATCAGATGAATGCCAAAGATAAAGGTCAGCAATATCAGTGGCAGGTTCTTAGTTATCAGACTCCAAAATTAGATAATAAACCACAAAACTTTGCTGAATACAAAACATCTTTTATCATTGATAATAAAGATATTAACTGGAAAATAGCTGGCTGGAACAAAAGCCAGAATCTTCAAAATTCTGCCAACACCCGAAAAGAAGTGGATGCGTTTTATTCAGATTTCAAAAAAACGCTTGAAGAAGGAAATCAGCAAAAATATTTATCAATGCTGAAGCAAAGCATTCGCGAAGAAGCGGCTTCTACCCCCTGGAATAAGGATGCAGAAAAAGATCTTACCAAATCGATGGCAGATTATGCGGTTGAAAAGAGAAACTTCATCTATCCCTGCACAGATGCAGAATTGAAATTTTATGGCGGAGGAAAAGTCGTTACTTTAGTCTGTAAAGATCCTCAAACCTATGGTTATTCTCCTCTCATTTCTAAAACAGCAAAAAATATGATGCCAAAAGCCCATACTTTTTATCTGCATAAACCTGAAGGCTCAGACAAGCTTGAAATTCTTCGATGAATAAAGACAAACTGACTTCTTTATTATTCCTGATCATAGGTGTAATTTTATTGTTTCCAAGCGTATTTCTTACGTTTAGAAGCATTAAAATTATTTCTTCCTATGAAACCGCACAGGGAAAATTAGTTGATTTTAAAGAGAAATGGAAAAAGAATAAAGATACGGAGGAAGAATATCTCCTATATGCCCCTGTTTTCGAATATCAGGATCAAAATGGAAAAACGTACACCATCAATTCGGGAGAATATTCAAATAGTAAATCGTTAAGTACAATAACTCAAAAAATTTATTACGAAAAAGATCATCCTGAGATTGCCGTTACAGGAATATTTCAGTTATACATTGTCCCGTTAATTGCTGTATTTTTCTGTTTTGTTTGCTTAATCACAGCCTACATCTGTAGAAAACCTGCCGTCATTTAATAAAAAAGCCTTTCAGATCGAAAGGCTTATATTTTATCAATTTTTTCGACAATTTTCTGTATGTTGAGTTCTTCCAGACAAGCCCAGTCACCTCGATAACATTCCTTGTCTCCAAAAACAGAACACGGTCTGCAAGTAAGATCACTAACCTGCACAATATCGTCTTCCCTCTGTCCAAAACCTAAAAATCCGGCATAAGGATGTGTTGAACCCCAAACAGAAACGCATCTTGTGCCCATTAAACTTGCCAAATGCATATTAGCAGAGTCCATTGAAATCATCAATTCTAATTCGGATATCTTTTTTAATTCTTCTGTAAGGCTTAATTTTCCTGATAAACTAACCGTATTAGGGATTTCCTTCTCCCATCCTTCCAATATTTCGGTCTCTTTTTTTCCGCCGCCGAAAAAGTAAATTTTATGTTTTTGAGCTAAAATTCTCGCCAGCTCGTAAGATTTTTCTAATGGAAGCATTTTCCCCTGATGTTGAGCAAAAGGAGCAAAACCAATTCCTGATTTATTGGTAGAAACAGGTCTTAGCTGATGTGATAATTCAACTTTAAAACCCATTTCACGAAAAACATCTGCATAACGTTCAACAGTTCTTCTGAGCTGAACTTTATTCAGGTTCCAAACATCAGTCAGATGTTCTTTTTCTTCTTTTCCCTTATTGATTTTAAATACTTTAAGCCCTCTTCTTCTATAAATTCCATCCAAAATTTTGGTTCTGATAACATCATGAAGATTGGCAATTAAATCAGGTCTGAATTCTTTTATTAATTCATTCGCCAGTTTTGTCAGTCCAAAAAAACCTTTATAATCATCCAGGTTAATTCCTTTGAATATAACATTCGGAATATCAGCAAACAAAGCCTCAAAATTACTTCTGGATACCATTACGATTTCCACATCAGGATTTTGTTCTAAAAATTCACGGAAAACCGGCACTGTCATCGCAACATCACCAAAGGCCGAAAAACGATATGCTAAAATTCTTGTCAAAACTAAGACTTCAGTTGATATGCGACTGCGTAAAACTTAATTTGTTTTGTCATTGCCATCAATCCGTTGGCTCTTGACGGGGAAAGAAACTCCTGTAACCCGATTTCGGAAATAAATTCGAAATCAGAATCTAAAATTTCCTGTGTAGAATGACCACTGTAAATGCTCACTAATAAAGAAACGATCCCTTTTGGTAGAATCCCATCAGAATCAGCATCGAAAAATAATTTTCCATCTTTAAATTCAGCATCGATCCAAACTTTGCTCTGGCAGCCTTTGATCAGATTATCGTCAGTTTTTTTGCTCTCCTGAAGACCTTTTAATTCTTTTCCGAGATCAATGATGTATTCATATTTCTGCTCCCAATCTTCAAGAAACGCAAATTCGTCGATTATTTCCTGCTGTTTTTCTTTAATGGTCATTTCTTACTTTCTTTCTGCAAAGTTAATCAATTTTAAAAAGATAATTTAATATGGATACAATGCGAAATCTATTTATAATTATTCTTAAATGATTTGATTTTTTTATTGCAATCATAAAACTTGATAAAAATTAACGAGAAGCTTTTTCAAAAACCTGCAACAATTTTACCTCCTCATTTTCCCAACACAGCATGTTTGCTGCTTTTTCAAGTTCGGGCTGATAATTTTTTCTTCCTTTATTTAAAATTAAATCAATTGAATTTGCAATATTTTCCGGTTGATGACCTTTGATAATTTCTCCTACATCAAATTGATCTTTAATATTCTGCATCTCAGGAAGACCGGATAAAATCAAAGGAACTCTCGCCTGAACACAGTCCAAAACCTTATTGGGCAAAGAATAGAAATAACTTTCTCCTCCATTTTCCTCAATGCTCATTCCACAATCTGCCGTCAAAGTGATTTTTCTTAAATCTTCCGGCAACAATTTTCCCAAAAACCGAACTTTATTTTGAAGATTTTCTTTAATAACTAATTCTTCATATTCTTTTTTCTTCGGACCGTCACCTGCAATTTTAAAAACAACACCATCTAGATGCTTCATTGCTAAAATTGCCTTATCTATTCCCCGAAACGGATTAATTACGCCCTGATATAAAAGAATTTTAGGACTATTTTCCGGAATTTCAGGATTAAAAGTTAATTTTCTTGGAGCATTTTGAACAACAACAGGATCAATTCCATATTGATTTTTAAACCAATTTGCATAGCCTGAACTTGCCGTAATCATAAATTTTATGTTCGGAACGACAGATTTTTCAAGATATCTCCACAATTTTTGTGACATTTTGCCCTGAATTGCCGGCATCTCAGAAAAAATTTCATGACTATCAAAAACTAAGGGAATATTTAATTTTTTTGCAATCAGGTAATTAGGAAATAAAGCATCTAAATCATTGGCGTGAAGGATCGTATTTTTATCCGCTTTTTTCTTCAATTCATGATATAATTTCCAGTTGAATTCGAAATAAGCAGTTTTTAAATTTTTAGAAATTAACTGTATTCTTGAAAAAGGATACGGTCGAGACATTTCTGCGTCACCTCCCCAATTATTTCCGATTAATTCAATGTCGTAGCCATTTTCATGTAAAGTCCGGCACACCTTTTCAATTCGCTGATCCGTGTATAAATTGCTGAACGCAGAGGTAATAATTTTTTTTCTGCCCATTACTTTTTCTTATTCGCCAAAAGGTGGTAAATTTGTATAAGGCAAATCAGTCCGTTGGGTATAATGATTGGCCAGAGCATTCCGCTGAATATGCCATAAATGACGAAACAGATACATCCGACCATATTTACGATCCTGATTTTTCTAATATCTTTCAATATAAAGCTCAGAACAATGAAAAGAGAAGCGGAATATCCGATATAAGTAGCAAATTCGGGATTCATGAGAAAAAATTTGAGGATAACAAACTTAATCATTTTCAATAAGATAATAAAATTTTTTCTGCCATAAAGTCATTTATTGATTTTTGGTAAAATATTTGTAATTTAGATAATGAATAAACGGCAATGTTGCTTTTATTCTAATGAGATATATTATGGATTATAAGTTTTCACAAGGTTTGAGCCAAGTGTTCAAACAAAGCAAAAGCGAAGCTAAACGGCTGAAAAGTGAATTTCTTAATACAGAACATCTACTTTTAGGTATTATAAAAACAGAAAACTCTGCAAAAGAAATCCTTCAAAACCTTAATGCGGATTTAACACAAATCAGAAGAAAAATTGAAACTCTAAATACAGCAAGTCTTAATCCTATTTCTGAAGAGGTTACCAATATTTCTTTCACCAAGATGGCAGATCATGCGATCAAACGTGCAGAGTTAGAATGCAGACAATATAAAAGTAATGAAATTAATACCGTTCATTTACTTTTAGGCATTCTTTATAAATATGAGGATCCTACTTCAAATATTTTGGGAGCTTACGACATCGACTATGAAGGTGTTTCAAGAGAGTATCAGACGATGCTTAAAAATTCCGGTCAGTCACCACAAAACAGTGCTTATGACGATGATGATGATAGAGAGGAATTTGAGCAAATGAGAAAGCCTACAGGAAATTTAGGTTCTGCAAAAAGTAAAACTCCTACTTTGGATAACTTTGGTAGAGACTTAACTTCTTTGGCGAGAGACGGGAAATTAGACCCGGTAATTGGTCGTGAAAAAGAAATTGAGAGAGTTTCTCAGATCTTATCAAGAAGAAAGAAAAACAATCCGTTGCTTATCGGTGAACCGGGAGTTGGTAAATCTGCCATTGCTGAAGGTTTAGCTTTAAGAATTCAACAGAAAAAAGTTTCAAGAGTTCTTTATGGTAAGAGGGTGATCACTTTGGATCTGGCGAGTTTAGTTGCCGGAACAAAATACCGTGGTCAGTTTGAGGAAAGAATGAAAGCGATCATGACGGAGCTGGAAAAAAACAGAGATGTCATCTTATTTATCGATGAGCTTCACACTATTGTTGGTGCAGGAAGTTCTACAGGAAGTTTAGATGCTTCAAATATGTTTAAACCTGCTTTGGCAAGAGGAGAAATCCAATGTATTGGTGCTACAACTCTTGATGAGTACCGTCAGTACATCGAGAAAGATGGAGCTTTAGAAAGAAGATTCCAGAAAGTAATGGTAGAACCTACCAACATTGAGGAAACCATTCAGATCTTAAATCAGATTAAAGATAAATACGAAGAGCATCACAATGTAGTATATACTCCGGAAGCGATTTTGGCTTGTGTCAATTTGACAGCAAGATATATTACAGATAGATTCTTACCGGACAAAGCTATCGATGCAATGGACGAAGCCGGTTCCCGTGTTTATATTAAAAATATGAAGGTTCCTACTGAGATCATTGATTTTGAAAAACAAATCGAAGATATCAAGGAAATGAAGCAAAAAGCTGTAAAAGCTCAGGATTATCTTGAAGCAAGAAAGTTGAAGGATGAAGAAGAACGTCTTCAGATGGAACTGAATTCTGCTCAGGAGAAATGGGACAAAGATGTAAAAGAGAAAAAAGAAACCGTAACGGAAGAAAATGTAGCAGAAGTGGTTTCTATGATGAGCGGAGTTCCTGTAACGAAAGTTGGCAAAAATGAGCTTGATAAATTAGCTCAGATGGATGAAAAACTGAACGGAAAAGTAATCGGTCAGGAAGACGCTGTGAAAAAAGTTGTTAAGGCAATTCAAAGAAACAGAGCAGGTCTTAAAGATCCGAACCGTCCGATCGGTACATTCATTTTCTTAGGAACAACCGGAGTTGGTAAAACTGAGTTGGCAAAAGTAATGGCAAGAGAATTATTCGAATCTGACGAATCTTTGATCAGGATCGATATGAGTGAATACATGGAAAAATTCGCGGTTTCGAGATTAGTTGGAGCTCCTCCGGGATACGTTGGATACGAAGAAGGCGGACAATTAACAGAGGCTGTAAGAAGAAAACCTTATGCTGTGGTTCTTTTGGATGAGATTGAAAAAGCTCACCCGGATGTATTCAATATCTTGTTGCAGATCTTAGACGAAGGCCACGTTACGGATAGCTTAGGAAGAAAAATTGATTTCAGAAATACAATTATCATCCTTACTTCAAACATCGGTACGAGAGATCTTAAAGATTTCGGAGACGGTGTAGGATTCGGAACTTCGGCGAAGAAAACAAATACAGATTCCAGAGCAAGAAGCACGATTGAAAATGCCCTTAAAAAAGCATTTGCACCGGAATTCTTAAACAGAATTGATGATATCGTGATCTTCAACTCTCTTGAGCAGACTGATATCAAGAAAATCATTGATCTTGAATTGAACAAGCTTTACAGCAGACTTGAAAAATTAGGATATAAAGTTGAATTAACTGAAGAAGCGAAAGACTTTATTTCTGAAAAAGGATGGGATAAAGATTTCGGAGCAAGACCATTGAAAAGAGCGATCCAGAAATATATTGAAGATTTATTAGCTGAAATGCTCGTAAACAAACAATTAAATGAAGGAGAAACTGTAGTTCTTGATGTGAATGAAGCTAAAGACGGTTTGACAGGAAAAACTTCAAAGCCAAAGAAATCAGCGGCTGAAAAGTCTTCTCAATCTTAAGTAAATAATTTAAAATAAAAAAAGCATCGGGAATTTTCTCGATGCTTTTTTGTTTCTATTTCCCCCCGGATTACACAGATTTTTACAGATGATTATATCTAAAAATCAGCGTTATCTGCAAAATCAGCGAGAATATTTTTAAAACACGAATCACACTAATGTTTTTCACAAATAAAAATACAAACATCTGTAAAAATCTGTGTAATCCGTGGGAGAAAAAAAATCAAAGTCCCACAACAAAACCAATATTTGGAACCAATCCGGTTGAAAAAATACTGGAATTTTCTTTCCAAAGAACATTATACATTACTCCGATCTGCATAAAAGAATTATTGCCGATTCTTTGCATATAACCTCCACCAAGATACAATGCATCTTCCTCTTCATTCATTTTATAGTCGTAAAATTTATCTTTATAATTGATAAAATAATGCTGATAATTAGCTCCTAGATAAAAAGTTCGGGCAATATAATAATTCAGAAAAGGCCCGACTCCAAACATTGTTGAACGATAATAATCCGAAGTCTGCCACGAAACACTTCCGACCACTCCTCCTTCCAGATCATCTGTAAGCTTGTAACCAACTCTCGGAGAAGCCTGTAAATAAAATGTGCTTTGGCTTCCAAAACCCACTCCGATCCCACCTCCAAAAGTCCAGCGATTATTATTTTCTGGGGAAGCACCAATTGAAATCTGAGAAAACATCGCCCCTGAAATCATTAAAAATAAAGGAATAATAAACTTTTTCATATTTAAATTGTTTTTATCAATGCTTAAAATTATAACTTTTTTACGAATCTTTTTAATCGTATTTTTGCCGCGTCAAACTAAGAACTCCCGTTAAGAGTTTCGTAAAATTGAAATAAAATGAAAGTAGTAGTAGGATTATCTGGAGGTGTAGATTCCAGTGTTACAGCATATTTGCTGCAACAGCAAGGTCATGAAGTTGTGGCTTTGTTTATGAGAAACTGGAACGATGCTTCGGTAACGTTAGAAGATGAGTGTCCTTGGATCGAGGACAGCAATGATGCTTTAATGGTCGCCCAAAAATTGGGAATCCCGTTTCAGGTGATTGACATGAGCGACCTTTACAAGGAAAGAATCGTTGATTACATGTTCGATGAATATCAGAAAGGAAGAACTCCGAATCCTGATGTTTTGTGCAACAGAGAAGTGAAATTCGATGTTTTTATGAAAACAGCAATGTCTTTGGGTGCAGATAAAGTAGCAACGGGACACTATGCAAGAGTAGATTCTACTTTTGATGAAAACGGAAAGGAAATTTTTCACCTTTTAGCAGGAAAAGACAACAATAAAGATCAGTCATACTTCTTGTGTCAATTGAATCAGGATCAATTGTCGAAAGCGCTGTTTCCTATCGGGGAATTAACAAAACCTCAGGTAAGAGAAATTGCAAAAGAAATCGGATTGGTAACGGCAGATAAAAAAGATTCTCAAGGATTATGTTTTATCGGAAAAGTAAGTCTTCCACAGTTTTTACAACAACAATTAGTTCCGAAAGAAGGTGAAATTGTTGAAATTTTTAAAGATTCTCCTTTATTTTCTCAGGAAAAACCTGAATTTTCATCAAAAGAAGAAGAATTAGAATTTTTAAGTCAAAAAATCAATTATAAAAAAGCTGACGGAAAAGTGATCGGAAAGCATCAGGGAGCCCAGTTTTTCACGATCGGTCAAAGTAAAGGACTAGGAATCGGCGGACATAAAGAAAGCTGTTTTATTGTGTCAAGAGATATGGAAAACAACATTATTTTCGTTGGAGAAGGTCACAGTTTCCCTGGATTGCATAAAAAAGCGTTGAAAGTTGATAATACTGAACTGCATTGGGTTCGCGAAGATTTAAGGCTAAAAAATGGAGAATCTATGGAAGTAATGGCAAGATTCCGTTACAGACAAGAGCTTCAGAAGGCAACAATCTATCAGTTTGAAAATGCTTTTTACATGGAATTTGAACAGCCTCAATCCGCCATTGCAGAAGGACAGTTTGCATCGTGGTATATTGATGATGAATTGATCGGAAGCGGAGTTATTTCATAAATATATATTAAAGACCTTTTAAGAAGGTCTTTTTTTATGACTAATTCTATTTAATAATTTTTAATTGAAACCCGAAGATTCTACAGGTCACTTTTTATTAAAGCAACATCAGAATCTGCATGAATAAAGATTTCGGAATTATTTCCTATAATTTCTTTTCTGTGTTTTATTCCCCAATCCTTCAGATTATTAATAATCGTTTGCAGAGATTTACCATGCTCTGTAAGTTCATATTGAACTGTTATAGGTTGAGTATTTAGAACGGTTCGTTTAATTAATTTATTAATTTCCAGTTCCTTCAACTCTTTGCTCAGCATCTTATTGGAAATCCCGATCACATCATTCAGGATATCAGAAAATCTCCTTTTATTGTAATAACAAATCGAGGATATGATGGATATTTTCCATTTTCCCTGCAATGCATCCATTGAATCCTGAACGGCCATCAAATCTTTTTTATGTTCTTCTGTTCTGATTGGTTTACAATTCATAAGGTTACTTTTATGTTACAGCGTTACTCCGTAGTTACTGTTACTTTTAGTTACAAAGTTACCAAAATAAATTTAATTGTAATAATTTTGCTCTCAAGTTTTTAAATAATAGAACAATGAACAAATTAGAAAATAAAGTAGCTGTAATTACAGGTTCTTCAAAAGGAATAGGAGCATCAATAGCAAAACATTTTGCTGCAGAAGGCGCAAAAGTAGTCGTGAATTATGCATCAAGTAAAGCAGATGCAGAAAAAGTAGTAAAATCTATCACTGATAATGGCGGAACTGCCATTGCCGTACAAGGTGATGTTTCAATAAAAGCAGATGTCATCAGACTTTTTGATGAAACGAAAAATACTTTCGGTACATTAGATATTTTGGTAAACAATGCCGGAATCTACAATTACGAACCTATCGAACAGGTATCTGCAGAGACCTTTCATCAGCAATTCAACATCAATGTTTTAGGATCTGTTTTTGCGATTCAGTCTGCATTAGAATTGTTCGGTGAAAAAGGAGGAAATATCATCAATATCAGTTCAGGAGTAAGCAGATCTCCATTACCTACGGGTTCTGTATATTCTGCAACGAAGACATCGTTAGACGCTTTTACCGTTGCTTTGTCAAAAGAATTTTCCGGAAGAAATATCCGTATCAATTCTATTTTACCGGGAGTTGTGGAAACTGAAGGTTCTCACAGTGCAGGATTCATCGGCAGTGAATTTGAAGCCAAACTTATATCAACTACTCCACTTGGACGTACCGGACAGCCGGAAGATATTGCAAAAGTTGCCGTATTTATTGCTTCAGATGATGCAGGATGGATTACGGGTGAACAAATTGCTGTTTCCGGCGGAATTTATGGTTTATAAAAATTTAATAAATTAAAAATGAACAGATTAAAAAACAAAGTAGCTGTGGTTACAGGCGGTAACAGCGGTATTGGATTTGGCATTGCAGAATCATTTAAAAATGAAGGAGCGGTCGGAACCATTACAGGAAGAAATGAGATGACTTTAAAAATTTCTTCAGATGCTTTAAATAATGAGTTTATCGGAATTAAAGGAGATGTCAATAATCTTGATGATTTAGAAAACGTTTTTAAGAAAACTACCGAAAAGTTCGGAAAAATTGATGTATTGGTGGTGAATGCAGGAGGGGTTGTTGATGGCGTTGCGATGGGCGTTATTGACGAAGTTACAGAAGAGAGTTATGATCAATACATGGATTTAAATTTAAAAAGCTCTTATTTTACTGTACAAAAATCACTTCCCTATCTCAATGACGGAGCTTCAATTATTTTAATCGGCTCAAGTGCAGCCCATCGTGCCGCACCGGGAATGGCAATTTATGCAGCGGCAAAAGCAGCGGTCATTTCATTGGCAAAGGGTTTATCTCTGGACTTACTACCTCGAAAGATAAGAGTGAATGCTCTTTCACCAGGATCAATTGACACGCCGGTTTTCGGGAAAATGATGCCGGAAGAACATCTTGAACAGGTGAAACAGATCTGGAGAGACATCACACCAATCGGAAGACAGGGCTTGCCTTCTGAAATTGGAAATGCTGCTGTGTTTTTAGCTTCAGACGAGTCATCGTTTATCGTTGGAACAGAAATTCTTGCAGACGGAGGTCTTACCAACATCAGTCTGATGAAATAATTTCGTCGTCGTCGATTAAATTTTACCTTCCATCTATAAAAAAGGCTTATACTTCTATAAGTCTTTATTTGTAGCACTTTCAGGCATATCTATTGTTTAGTATTAAATAAGAAAAACAAAATAGATTATCAATCTTAAAATTTAATTATTATGAAAAAGTTAGTTTTAGTAGCAAGTTTATTTATCGCATTCGCTGCAAATGCACAACATAGAAACGACGACAGAAGAAATGACAACATCGAATATCACCAAGGTTCAAGAGGTTTTGAAGGATTGAGGTTATCACCTTTCCAGGAAAAACAGATCAGCATGCTGTCAAGAGAAAGATTAAATCCAAGAGAATATGACATCCGTCTTAGAAAAATTTTAAACAGAGGTCAATACGCTCAATATCAGAAAAATGAATTCAATAAAGACAGAAGAGTTGCCGCAAATCGTGGATTCAGAAATTAAGAACTTATTAATGCTTATTATAAAGTCCGGAAATAAATTTCCGGACTTTATTATTTTTTGTAACATATTTCGAATTGTTATACTTACTTGATAAATAACAATTTAAAATATTAATTATGAAAACTACTTTAAAAAATCAGTATGCTCAAACCAATCAGGTTTTAATTTTTTTAGTATCTATTGTTTTTGGATATAATGTTTATCAGGCGATTGTACATCCCGAAAAATCACACCTTATTTTAAGTTTTATCCTATTGGCAATTACTTGTTATATGTGTAAAGAATATGGTTATAAAGCAAAAAAGGAAAAAGAAGAAAATTAAAAATATATAAGCCCGAAGCATTTTGTTTCGGGTTTATTTGTGAAATAATCAATGTAAAATTATTTCATTTTAAACTTTAATTTAATCGAATTAATAAACAGTAATACAATCAATTCCAAAATTAAAATCATTATTAAAAATCTGACAGGTTTTCCTAGAAATATTCCTCGTATTAATTTTACAATTCCTAAAATAAAAATAGAAATCATAAAGTAAAATGTTGTTTTGGAGATACTTTCTTTGAAAGATTTTAAAACGAAAACCGAACTGTAAAATCCAAGTAAAAGAATCAAATAAAATTTTAGAAAATCAGGACCTTTCAAAAAAATAGGGTTGAAAGTATCTGTATTAATAACAAGCCAGACTAAACTCATTATAACCGGAATCGTGTGAATAATTATCTTTTTCATAGCTTCTTATTTTTATCCGCCGCATCCACCACAACCGCCGCCACATCCTCCTCCGCAGCCGCTTCCACCACTACAACCACTTCCGCCGCCGCCACAACTTCCGCCAGAGTCATCATTCTGCTTTTTATTTTTTAAATCAGACCCGTTATCACCATCAAATATTGATCCTATAACTCCGAAAACGAAGAATAATGCGATTCCTACTGTTATAACTGTAAACAGTGTAGAACCAACCTCATCTGAGCAGGAATTTAATGTCAGTAGGATAATTAGTAAGAAAAAGATTCTGAGATTTCTTAACCAAAATCTTTTAGGCTTTTGTTTTATACTTTTATTTTTCCAAATATCTTCCGGAGCTTCCTGCTGAAAAATTTCTCTGTACTCATCTAATGTATTTGAAAACCAAGCTGTATGTTTATTTTTTTCTTCAAAACCTCCTTTTGACGGATGATGATGAAGTTTTCGTTTCAGAATATCCGGACAAAACTCTTCCCAGTAATTTTGAGTATAGATGAGATGCATATGCCAGACTTTATCTACGATTTCACTCGGTGAAGCTCCATTAGGAAGAATACAGCACAGATAAACAAATTTTTTATACTCTTCTATCGCTTTTGCTGTAAAATCTAAAGTCCAGTTTTCTTCTTTTGCCAGCTTTTTTGAGAAAGGAAAATCAACATTCGGACTGTCTAATGAAAAACTCTGAAGTCTCTTCCAAAGAGAATCATTTTGTAATAACATTTTTGTTTCCATTTGCTTTTAACTTTTATTTCTATTCAAATATGGCATTGATTAAAAATATAAAAGTCTTGCAAAAATCTTTTTTGGTTTTAAAATAATCTTAAATTAGTCTTATAAAATATACCAATGAAAAAAGAAGATATTCTGCATCTGGAAAAATTAATGAATTTCTTAAGTCTGCACTTTTTAAAGAAAAATAATTGGGAAGATGTTTCAAAAACCGAATGGTCTTATATTGTTGCAGAGCTTAATGATTTAATTATCAACGAAAATGCGGAGAAAAAAATAAAGAAAGAGCCTGATTTTTTAGGTTCAAATTATCTTTACGAACATTTGATTATCAATAAATTAAAGAAATATTATCAAAACGAAAAAGCAGTTTTAAGTAAACCAAATCTGGCAAAATTAAGTCTGATTGTCAAAGTTTTAGGCTATTCAAATTATATTGATTTTATTAATTCGAATACAGAATCATTCAATTTCAATGATTTGAGAATTGATATGAATAATGTAAAACAAAACACGGAATTGCTTGACAGACTGGTCGGTTGTTGGTATTCTTACAACAGAAACCTTCCCGACAATCCTCTACAGGCAAAGGATGACCGAATCTGGCGTTCTGCAATGGAAGTCTACAAATCCGAAACTTCAGGCGAATATTTCGTCGAAAGAAGCGGCGGCGACCGTCATAAGTATTTTGGGAAAGTAACTGCCTATTCAGATTATATTTTTATCATCATGAACAGCAATACGTTTATTCGTCAACGCCATTTTATTTCAAGAATAAAAGACATCAAGGAAAAGCTGAAAAATCCAGAATATAAGCTCCATGAGTTGCATTTTATAAGTACGTGTATCAGTTTTAATCAAGAGCCGATCGCTCTTTTCGAAATCTTTCAGAAAGCGGACAGGAAAAACTTTATTCCGGACTCCATAAGCTTTCCGATTGACAGCGATGAGATCCCAAAATCAATTATAAAACAACTTGAAGATACAGAAGCTAATCGTATAGATTACAAATAGTTGATGGTTTTTTGTTGATTGTTGATAGTTGTTTGTCTATAACAAAATTAACTTACCAACCAATCTTTAAAATCTTTCACACGATCTCGGCTCACTGTAATTTCTTCCTGTGGCTGAAACTCCATTTCAACTTTATAATTCGGGGAAGTATGAATATTTTTAATGTAATCTGAATTAATAATAAACTGTCGGTTTACGCGGAAAAATTTCTTTTCATCCAAAACTTCCTCCAGCTCATCTAAAGTGAAATCTGACGGATAAGTCCGTTCCTGAGTCTGCAGGTAAACAATTTTATTTTCGCTGAAAAAACAGCTTACTTCATGCGTCTGAACAATTTTCAGATTATACCCGATTTTGACTAAAATTCTGGAAAGTGTTGTTTTATCTTTTTTAATTAACTGCTTAATTTCATGAGAACTCACAGAATTGTCGGCGGGCAAAAATGACTTGAATTTTTCAATCGCACCACCCAAATCTTCATCCAAAATCGGCTTTAAAAGATAATCGATGCTGTTTAATTTAAACGCTTTTAAAGTATACTGATCAAAAGCTGTCGTATAAATAATAAAAGCTGTCGTAGGAACTTTCTCAAAAATATCGAATGACAAACCGTCTCCCAATACAATATCCGAAAAAATAAGCTGCGGATGTTCGTTTTCAGAAAACCACTGAACGCCTTCTTCTACCGACTCTATTTTTGCAACCACTTCGATTTCAGGAAATTCACTAAGCATTCTTTCTAATTTTCTTGAAGCCGGTTTTTCGTCTTCGATAATGACTGTTTTGATCATTGAGTTCCTGTTTTAGTTTTAAAATTTTGAAATAAAATTAGTCAAAACTTATCAATTTTTAAAACTGAATCGGTTCTTTCGTTTTTCTCATCTCTTTTTCCATTACGTCTTTTTCCCATTCAGAATCCAGAAGAAATAGTTTTACGGCTTTTACTGTCAGAATAATTCCCCAGATTACAAGAATAACGGATCCGTTCCAAAGTGAAAAATTAAAAATTCCTTTTTCAAAAATATCGTCAAAGAAAATAATAAAAGTGACAATTCCGAACCATAAAATGCTTTTGTAGAATCTTTTAAGTTCTTTTACTCTTTGTTGTGCTTGATTGTAGTCCATTGTAATAAGTTTTTAAAGTTAAAATTTGTTGATTAAAGTGTTTTTGTATTTCTTCTGTCCTGATCCATCAATTCTTTGATCTTTTTATCTTCCCAGGCTTTTCCGATTCCGAAAGTATTAACTGCATGAGCGGCAATTCCCATTCCCCAACCTAACATTGGCCATAAAAACCATAAATATTGAGGTGCTGTTAAAAGATTCAATACCGCTAAAAAAGGAATTACCAGACAATATGAAGTCAGATTTCCGTAGAATCCTTTTAATTCCTTTACTCTTCTTGACGCTTTTCTGTAAGCTAAGTCTTCTTTGTTGATTATCGTTTCCATATGTTTTATTTTTGTTTGTTTTTGTTGAGACAAATGTAGGTCAACAATTACCCTCAAATCAATTTTATATGACCGAACCGTAGAATTTGAATACTGAATTGTAAAAATCCCGACTCAACAGAGAATCGGGATTTTTTGTTTTTATGTTTATCTGAATATTCTTACAAATAGAAATAAATTACACAGATTTTATATCATATTTGTCATTCCGTAGGAATCTCGGCAATCATATTAGAATTCGTGCTTAGATTCCTACTGAATGACAAACTTTATTAAAAATTATGCCTAAAAGATTCAAATATCTCTTCTTCTAATAAACAAACGGAATCAATTTCTTTGTTTTTCTTCTGTATTCCAAATATTCTTCACCGAATTGTTCAATCAAAGCTCTTTCCTCAATCGTAATTCTGTAACTGAATGCGATAAACGTAGGAACAAAAGCCAAAACTAATGACAACCAATTGTTTAAATACAATCCAAGACCTAAAGAAGTCAATAAAGAAAAAGCGTAAGAAGGATGTCTCAAATATTTGTAAAAACCTTCTTTTTTGATTTTATGATCTTCCCTTATCGTCACATCAACAGTAAAATATTTTCCTAAAGATCTGATAATGATGAATCTTAAAACAATTCCGATCACAATAAAAACCACTCCCAAATAATAGATCCAAACCCCATCAGAAATCGGAAGTTTTGTGCAATAAGAAATCGTGACAGAACTTAAAATTGAAAAGGGAATGGCTATCCAAAGAAGATTAAGCGTGGATTTATCTTTCCCTTTTTTATCTTTTTCGTTGGATTTTAATATGTTTTTGTAAAGAATTTCACTTAAAAACCAAGCAAACATAGAAATGGTGAAAATAATCTGTACTGTTTTCATTTTTGTAATTTTTTAAATTAACATTTAAAGCTCCTTTTCTTTTTCCATCAGTTCTTTAATTTTTCTTTCTTCCCAATTATTTCCCAACATAAAATTCGGAATAAAAACTCTCATCGCATAAAAAACAACTCCAAGTCCCCAAAAGAATGGAAGTGAAAAATATTTCAGCTGCCATATCGTTTCGTTAGGTTTTAAATTCCTGTAATTCAGGTATAAAATAAAAATATTTACGGCAAAATAAATGAATATAAAAACGTAGAATTTTTTGATTTTTTTTACCTGTCTTTCTGCTTCTTTGTATCTGATGTCATCTTTGTCTATATTTTCCATGATGTTTATTTTAAATGTCTGTTTTGTTTTTCTAAAATTTCTCTGATCTTTTTTTCTTCCCATCTCTTTCCTATCGCAAAAGTGCTCATCCCGTGTGCTGCAAGTCCTATTCCCCATCCTAACATCGGCCAGTAAAACCATATATCGTCCGGATTTGTCATTAAATTAAGAATGATTAAAAAAGGAATTATAATACAATAAGAAATCAGGTTTCCGTAAAAGCTTTTTATTTCCCTCATCCTTTTCTGAGCTCTTTCGTAGGCTTTATCCTTATCTTCCATTTTAACACTGATTTCATTAGGCTTAGATGAAAGAACCGGAAGTATTACTTTAAAATAATCTTTAGATTTCTCAATAAAAACATTTCGTTTTGTAAGTAAAGAATAACGCTGAACAATATTCGATAATCCTATTCCCGAGCTTTCTTTGATCTGTTCTCTTACCTGCAGATTGTTTTCAATGCAGAGCGTGTCATTTTCAGAGAAAATTTTAATAATTAAAGGTTTTGAGGAAGTCGCAAAATTATGTTTGATACAATTTTCCAAAAGCAATTGAAGCGACAACGGAACCACAAATCTTTTGTAATCTTCTTTCTTAACATCAAAAACAAAATCTACGCTGTCTTCAAATCTTGTTTTTAAAAGATCACAATATGTTTTTGCAAATTCCAGCTCATCTTCTACCGTTACCAATTCTTTGTCTTTCTGTTCCAGAACGTATCTGTAAATCTTTGACATTGAAGCAGTAAACTTCTGCGCCTGTTTCGGATTTTCGTCAATTAACGAGCTTAATACATTCAAAGAATTAAACAAAAAATGCGGATCCAATTGATTTTTAAGACTTTCAAATTGTGCATTTGCCGATTTTGCAATTAATTTCTGTTCTACAACTTCTTTCTTGGACGTTTTTTTCAGCTCTTCCATGAAACCTTTTGCATGGAGAAAAGCGGAGATCAACAAAGCAATATTGATCATAAACCAGTTCGAAGTATTGTATTTGCTTGAGAAAAACTCTTCTATTGTCGCTGTTTTCTGGATGACCACAAAATTCATATAGTTGCAGAAATACACCAAAATAAAATTCGCAATCAGGATAGAAACGACACTCAGAATAGCTCTGGTTCTTGTCGCTTCAGACCATGGAAACTTTCTGTTGAGAAAATCATTTATAAATGCGTTTCCGAGTCCCAAAACGAATGAATACATCGTGGAAACCAAAAGGGTGATCGCAAAATTCTTGAAAGTCTTTTCGTCGTTAAAAACAAAAAAGAAAAACAAGGCTGTTCCCAGCGATACCCAAAGTAATATTATAATGCCTTTACGTTTCATTATCAGTTTTCTTGATTCAAAAATAGTTGATATTATAAGTATTTAAAATTATTTTTCGCCGAATCGTCATTTTTCCTGACTGAATTGCATAAAAAAACCTTCCGCAACGGGAAGGCCTTCAGATGAGATCTGTAAAATTATTTTGCAGCACCGCTTACAAAGTATTCTGCTTCTGCTTTTCCCCAATTTGGATCTATGGCAGATTTCGGAGCATAAGTTTTAAATTTTGTTAAAGCATCCTGAAACTGTTCCATCCCTTTTGTTTTGCTTCCACCGTATTGTTCCGGAGTGAAATAAGTATCTTCAGCTTTAATTAAAGCAACACGAGGATTTCCAGGATCAAGACTTTCCGCTTTTTTAAGCTCTTCCATTGCTTTCATTCCGTCTGTCATATATCTTTCCGCAGGATTTTCCATCATTTTTAAAGAAGATGACATTTTTTTCAGCAAATGAATTTCAGCATTGTCCTTTCCTGCGATTGCTTCTGCCTGATCAAGATATTTTTCGGCAGCATTTGCCTGTGTAGAAAGTTCAGACATTTTACCGTCCCTCATTAATGTTCTTCCTTTTTGAATATAAGCGAAAGCGGCGTAATAAGAAGGCAGCCATTGTTTCGTTTCTTTTTTCCCGATTCTGTCGAAATCATTTGCTAAAATCTGGAACTCGTCAACCGATTTGCAGGCTTCAAGTTTTGAGATTTTCTCTTTCATTACTTTTTCGTAATCAGTCTGAGCAAAAGCTGTTAAACTCATAAAAGCTAAAGCAAAACTTAATAGGTATTTTTTCATTTTTTCTAATTTTTTTTTAAGTTGGTATTTGATTTAATAAAGATAGATTTTTAGTTGATTGAAATTATTTTTTTATAAATTATTATTAATGGCGTCCTGAGTTTTATCAACTCCGAAGCTAATGAAAGCTCCTATAAAAACGAAAGTATTTACTGGTGGCACAACCGCAGAATTTCTTGATCCGTCCGTTGAAAAATTATATCCGTAAACATTTTTTGATCCTAAAATATTAGAAACGCTCAACACCAAAACGGTAAATGCTTTTGCATCTTTTTTACCCAGATTAGGAAGATAATTAACACTGAAATTTAATGCATTATAATCTTTCAAGCTTCCTTCGTTTCTTACAAAATATTTTGGCTCTCCATTGACATCTTGTGTTGCGATATCATAATAAGGTCGACCTTTTGCATAGGTATAAGAAAGATTAAAACCCGTTTTCCATTTCGGAACAAATCTTTTGGCAACGGCAGAAATTGTATGCTCAGAAGCGAAATTTGGTTTTAAACTTAAAGGATAATTCAGAAAATCTCTTTTTGAATCCAGGAATGAATAGCTGATCCAGTAATCGATATTTTCGAATGTTTTTTTGTCTCTCCAGAATAATTCCAGCCCTTTTGCATAACCATAACCACCATTATTATCTGCAGTCTGGACGTATTGATTTTGCCCATCTTTATATTCAAGATTTTTAACTTTCAATAAATCATCATATTTTTTGTAAAAAGCCTCAAATCTTAAACTTCTTCTATCCGTAGTTCTCTGTACCTGAAAAATATAATGCTGCGATTGCTGGAAGCCTAAATTTGCAGGTCCGTTGATGTATTTGCTTTCCGGATTTTGATAAAAAAGCCCATAAGCAAATGACGTTGTCCAATCTTTTGCAAAGCGGTAAGCCAAAGCAAAACGCGGTGCAATATTGCTCTTTCCAAGATAAGATGAATTTTCTGCTCTTATACCGATTTTCGCTGATAATTGATTACTGAAACCTAAATCTGTTTCCACAAAAGCAGCAGAAATCAAATCTTTGTAATGTTTTCCCACAAAATCATTGAAGTTTAGTTTTTCACTTGTGCTGTTAAATTCTAAACCGCCCCGTAACGCGCTGATTTTATTGATTTTTCGTTCTAAAACTGTTTTAAAATTGATATAATTTCCGTCCGTCAACAATTTTGTATTTCCGGTTTCCATATCATTTTTTTGTGTTGAAAAATCAAGATCCGATCTGTTGAAAGAGTAAGAAGCTCCTGCGTTCAATAAATATTTTCCGAATTTTTGCTTGAAAGATAAATTGTGATAGGTGTTTTTTCCTTTTAATTTTACCAAAGAAAAATCGTTTTCAGGCTCTAAGCTTTCAACAGTGACTCCCATTCTGTTGGAATCATACATCCCGTAATACTTGAAGAAACCGCCTGATTTTGTTTTAATTCTGAAATTAAAATCACCATTCAAACCTTGCGGAGCATCTGTAAAGTTGGTGTTAAAATTAAAAGCTTCCTGCATTAACTTTAAATTTGAATATCCTAAAGTCGCTCCAAAAGATGAAGTTTTACTGTCACTTAGCTTCTGAAATCCTGCATTTAAAAATATCGGGGAAACTCCAAAATCATAAGAACTTTGATCCGGAAGGTCAACACTTTCCAACATCAACGCTCCGGAAAGAGCCTGTCCATACAATGCAGAATATCCACCACTTGAAAATATATTTCCTTTGAAAAGTGACGTATTAAAACGATCTCTTCCTGCAATTCCCGGAACTGAGCTCGAGAAATAATTGTTAATCAAACTTCCATCCATGAAAATTTTGGATTCTGTTCCTGTTCCTCCTCTTACAAAAAGTCCTTCCGTTTCACCAACTTTCTGAACTCCTGGAAGATAATTTAGTGCTGAAGAAATTTGTCCATCTGCTCCTGCTGTTGTGTAAATATCGATTGGTGTCAAAAGTGCAGTTGCCCTTTTTCTGTCACTCGCTTCAATAGAACCCGCAGAAACCACAACCGCATCGATCTCATTGATCTGTTCTTTTAATTCTGCATTCACAGAAACTTCCTGATTTTCAAGAGTGATTGGTTTTTCAACATCAATATATTTTGGATGGGTGAAAATCAAAGTATGGTTTCCTTTTTCTGAAGTTTCGAAAGAGAAATTCCCGTTGGTGTCTGTTGTCGCACCGTCGTAAGTATCTTTTAATGTGATATTTACCTCTCCTATTCCTTTATTTTTAAACGTGACTTTTCCTGAAATTTTCGTTTGAGCGAAACTCAGCGCAAATGAGAAAAAAGAGATGAGAAATAATAATTTTGTTTTCATAGTCGTTTTATTTCGATTCAAAAATAGGATGAATTTTTGTTGATTTTAAATTTTTGTTACTGAGTTGTAGAATTTGGATTCTGAATGGTTGTTTTTGTTTTTTTGAAGTAAGGAGGAAGACCTTTTTTGCATAAATTTTGCACTAAGTTTATCATCCTGTAAGGATCTAAGCTCTATTTTTAGAATTTAGTATTGGAAAAATTCGTGCCTAGATCCTTACAGGATGACAAACTTCATGGTTGTATTCTTCTTTACTTCTCTACTTTCACCACAATAACAAAATATTGATAATTGATTATTAATTGATTGGAATGCAGAAATCAACGATCATTTTTCCTTCGGGGTGTTCTTTGAAGTTGGTGTGATAAATCTCGAAAGGAAAGGCTTTTCTTATGGAATAATTGTTTTCATTCATCCATAAGAATAATGAAACCCAGCATTGTTCGAAGTCATTTAAGGTAACTTCACCACTTCCGATGATGAATTTTCCGACTTCAATCGTTTCCGGGAAAACTTCGCCTTCCTGCTTCTTTAAAGCTTCATCCAACAGCATACATGCGTGAATTCTGACTTTATCCGGCGGTGTCACTTTAAAACTGTCGTGATAAACGGAAACCATTTTCACATTCTCTCTGGGAAAAAGTTTTTTCTCTTTAGCCCAATCAACTAAAATATTGAAAGAAGGTTCAACATTGGCAATTCCAAGGCTCATAACGGCTGCCAAATTCATTTCAGGGAGATCGGTAACTTTAATTTTTAAATTCATTGTTGTCCAATTTAACAGGTTTTCTATGTTGCAAATGTATTGTTGAAAAACCGTATCAATTTGTCCGTTCTTGCTATGTTTTAATTGAATTTTATGGAATTTTTCTGGAGCTGATTTTCTGAATTCGGAAGGAGATTTTCCGTAATATTTTTTAAAAGTTTTGTTAAAAGCTGAATGATTTGAAAATCCAAGTTCAAGATAGATCTTTTTTAAACTTACCTTCTTTTTTACAGCTAAATAAAAGGCGCTTTTTTCAATTCTTTTCCGAATGATATAGCTTTGAAGTGTTTCATTTGTAATTAACCTGAAAATCCTATGAAAATGAAACGGGGAATATGCTGCGACTTCCGAAACTTTTTCTAAAGAAAGCTCCGTATCAAGATTGTTATCAATGTATTGAATAGCTTTCACCATTCTTTTTTTGTACTCCTCCAAATAAAAAGTGTTTATGACAAAGGTATCAACATCCAATGAAAATGATTTGTCTTTTATTGCTATTTATGAAAAAAGACCAGAATCATAATGCGCTTTGAAAAATGTTGTTTAAATTTAACATAAAATCACTTTAAATCATTTAAAAATGAAAGGTAAAACATTAGCATTATTAGCCGGATGTACGTTATTTGCTGTTTCTTGCGGAACTACAAAGACGTACCAAGTCCTATCTAAAAGCAACACACAGACAGGAGGAATGGCAAAGTTTACTCAAAAAGGAGATGAAGTTATCATGAAACTGGATGTAACAAACCTTACTCCGGGGGTTCATGCCGTGCACATTCATGAAAAAGGCGACTGTTCTGCAGCGGACGGAACTTCAACAGGAGGACACTGGAATCCTGCAAAAGACGACCACGGAAAATGGGGTGCTGAACATTTTCACATGGGAGACATCGGCAATTTGGTTGCTGACCAAACCGGAAACGCAACATTAACTTTTAAGACCAACAAATGGTGTCTTGGATGTACAGACGAATCTAAAAACATCATCGGAAAAGGGATGATCGTACATGCTGCAGCAGATGATTTCCATACTCAGCCAACCGGAAATGCCGGAGGAAGAGTCGGATGTGTTGAGATTAAATAATACAAAAATTTTATTAAAAAAAATACCGCTAATTTTCATTAGCGGTATTTTTATATTTATTACTTAAAATTAAGATTTTACACCCATATCTGCGATGATATTCATTGCTTCCTGAAGATAAAGATCTTTCTTAAGATTTTTGATCCAGATTTCAGATTTTTTCTTAAATGCTTCATCTTTTTTCTCTCTTTCAATTTCGTTTTGATACATTGAGAACTGAAGACCGTTTTCAAATTTTGTTAATGATTTGAATTTTTCGATCTGAGCTTTTCTTTGCTTCATCAAATCATTAAACTTATTGATATTAAGCGTAATTGTCTCTTCTTTATCCAATTGTTCTCTCCATTGAGCCGATTCTAACAACAGCTGATATTTTGCATTTTTTGCCATTCTGTCGTTGCTTGCTTTTTCAAGAGCCTGAATGTTGAAATAGTTTAGCTTTTGGAAGCTTGTAGCAGGAATTTTATCCCAAGCTAAAGCATAATCATCATATCTTTCGCCAACCTCAGCATATGTAAAGAAATCTTTCATCTGAATATCAGAAACAATCCCTTTTCTCTGAGTAGATTCACCTGTAATTCTATAGAACTTCTGAATTGTAAGTTTTAAAGATCCGAAATCATCTTCTGTATTTAAGAATCTGTTTAAATCAACAAAAGTCTGAACCGTTCCTTTTCCGAAAGACTGTGGAGAACCGATAATCATTGCTCTGCCATAATCCTGCATTACACCGGCTAAAATTTCAGAAGCCGAAGCAGAAAGTTCGTTCTGCATAATGACAAGAGGCCCTGTCCAGATCGGAGTTTCATTTTTGTTTTTCAGTGTCTGAATCTTTCCGTTTCCGTCTTTTACCTGAACATACGGTCCTGCATTCATGAAAAGCCCCATAATGTCACCAACTTCCGTTAATGAACCACCTCCGTTATTTCTTAAATCTAAAACAATTCCTTCGATTCCTTGACCTTTCAGCTTAATGATCTCGTTTTTAATATCATCAGAAGCGTTTCTTCCGTTAGGATTTTCAAAATCTGCGTTAAAGCTTGGTAAATTGATGAATCCATATTTTTTACCGTTTGAATTTACTATAATACTTCTTGCGAAAGTATCTTCAATAGCAACTTCTTCACGGATCATTGTAACGTCTTTAGTTGTTCCGTCTTTCTTCTGAACCGTTAAGGTAACCGGAGTTCCTTTTTCACCTCTGATCAAACGTACAGCTTCATCAGAAAGCATTCCTACAACGTTTACGGCATCTTCTTTAGGTTTGGATTTTACTTTTAAAATTTTATCCCCTTCCGAAAGCTGTTTTGATTTCCAAGCCGGGGCTCCTATGGTAAGAGCGCCTAGATAAAGATTTCCTTTTTTCTCTTGAATAATTGCACCGATTCCGATTACTTTTCCTGTAAAATTAGTATCAAAATCTTCTTTATCCTTTGGAGAATAATAATTGGTGTGCGGATCGAAAACTTCAGTATAAGCGTTCATATACACAGTAAACCAATCCATTTTCTTTCTCTTTTTAAATCTCGTAAATGTTTCTTTTACAAGATCTTTCACCTCATCAGTTGCTTTTTTCAACTTCTGATCAGGGTTTAAAGGCTGATATTTGATGGTATCTTTTAAATTATACTTCTGAACAGAGTCTTTTTTTTCTTTCTGAGCTTCTTCTTTACTGTTCATTGATTCAATTTCCTGAAGAATATTGTATTTAATGAACTTTTTCCATTCTGTATATTGTTCCTGTTTGTTGGCAGGTACTTTTTTCAGTTTTGGTTCAAGAGTTAAATTTTCATCTTCTTCCAAATTGATCGGTTTGCTAAAGATGTCCTGAGTGATTTTATCAATCTCATCAACTCTTTGGTATAATCTGTCGATTGTAAGTTTATAGAAGGTAAGATCTCCTTGATTGATATAGTCATCAAGCTTGGTTTCATGCTTTCCGAACTCATCCATATCAGACTGTACGAAGTATCTTTTGCCCGGATCCACCAACTCAAAATAATGCTTGTAAACATCCTTAGAATAAGCATCATTGATAGGTTTTGGGCTGTAATGCAAATAAGAAAGTGTATTTTTTACGCTCACCATTATCGTCTGCATCTTTTCGTCATCATCCTTTGGCGAGTTGAAACAAAACATTAGACTTGTCAATGGAATTAGGAGTAAAAATTTATTTAGCTTAAAATTTTTCCACATAAATCTGTAATGTATTTTATTAATTTTTTTAAAAAGTTATTTTAATTAGTAGTAATTTTTAAATTACTGTTACAAACTATCAAATTTAATACCTTATTTATAAATATCGGATAGTTTTAAGTATTTTTGTTAAAATTAAATTTTAATATGGAAAGACCACTTATTCTGGTTACAAATGACGACGGAATTACAGCACCTGGTATCAGAAATCTTGTAAGTTTTATGAACGAAATCGGAGAAGTTGTTGTCGTAGCACCAAACTCCCCACAAAGCGGTAAAGGTCACGCTATCACTATTAATTCTACTTTAAGTTATGAAGAAGTACATCTTGAAGGTCCACAAACGGATTTTTCGTGCAGCGGAACTCCTGTTGACTGTGTAAAAATGGCTCTTGACAAAATTTTGCCGAGAAGACCGGATATTGTAGTTTCAGGAATTAATCATGGGGCAAATTCTTCAATTAATGTCATTTATTCAGGAACAATGTCTGCAGCGGTTGAAGCAGGTGTAGAGAATCTTCCGGCAATCGGATTTTCCTTGTTAGATTTTAGTTGGGAGGCAGATTTTACCCAGGCAAAAGAATATATTCAAAATATTGTAAAAAGAACGCTAGACAACCCGATGCCAAAAGGAATTGTTTTAAATGTAAATATTCCGAAACTTCCAAAAGAAGATATAAAAGGTATAAAAGTATGCAAACAGGCTAAAGCAAAATGGGAAGAAAGTTTTGATGAGAGAATCAACCCTCATGGTAAAAAATATTACTGGTTAACAGGATATTTCAATAACATGGATGAGTCTGAAGATGCGGATGAAACGGCTTTGGCAAATGGATATATCTCAATTGTACCTGTAAAATTTGATTTAACGGCTTACGAATACATGAATACTTTGCAGGAAGTCATGAATTTTGATTAATTATATTTAAATCATTATAATTTTCCCACAGATTACACGAATTACACAGGTTTTCTGTGTAATTCGTGGGATTTTTATTTTAAAATAAGACTTTATCATCTTTTCTCAACTCCTCAAGATATTCGATTTTATCATCCCTATAAAAAAGATTCATCGTTTCAAAAGGAATAAGTTTTAAATCTTTATTGACGATATGAACGCAGGATTTCTTCACTGCACGAACATCAAAATCATGGGCATCCATGAAATTCATAATAATAATTCTGAAAAGATTATCATAATCCAAATTTGGGGCAGAAACTTCTGGAAGACAACACAATAATTGGTTCACTTTGGGCTGTACTTTATCTACGGAAATTCCAGTGCTGAAAATATCCAAAAGCTGCATTTGTAGTCCTGTATCCTGTTCGTAAACAATGGTGTTTCGGGTTTCATTATTCAGTAAATCAGCAGGATTGATGTATCTTGTTAAAGGAATAATTTCACCTTCTAATTTCAAAATATATCCCATCGCCAATGCATCCGGATTACAGGGAACCGGAATAATATCATCCGAATTCAGAAGCGGAAACTGGTTTAAAATTTCCTGTCTTACTTCCGTCAACGTTATTTTTTCGTGTGCAGAATCATCTCTGTTTCTTCCCGCAATTTCTACAGGCTGAAAAGTAATTCCGCGGACGCATTTCTGTTTTAAAGCAAAATCAATGATCTTTCCTATTTCATCAATATTTTTTCCTTTTTGAAGAACGATAACGAGCGTTGTAGAAAGATTTAAAGCATTTAATTTTTCCAAAGCTTTCATGCGGACATCGGTAAGATCTTTTCCTCTGAAATCCTGTAAAACTTCCGGCTTAAAAGAATCAAACTGAAGATAAATTTCAAATTCCGGAGCATAGGTTGCTAATTTTTCGGCAAACCCGGGATCATTGGCGATTCGTACTCCATTGGTATTTAACATTAAATGTTTGATAGGCTTTGTCTTCGCAATATCCATTATTTTGAAGAATTCGGGATGAATGGTCGGCTCTCCTCCACTGATCTGAACGACATCAGGTTCCCCTTCATTTTTGACAATTATATCAAACATTGCTTCGATTTCTTCCAAAGTTCTGTGACTTCCGTAATGCGGTGAAGACATCGCATAACAGGTAGGACAAGTGAGATTACATCGATCCGTTACTTCCACGATAGAAAGGCAGCTATGTTGCTCGTGATCAACACATAAACCACAATCATAAGGACAGCCGTATTCAACATCAGTTCCAAAATGATGTGGCATTTCCGAAGCTTTATTATAATTTCTGATGTTTTTGTAATAATGAACATCAGAAGCAATTTTTGTTTTGAAAAATCCATGATCCGGACATCTTTTGGTCATGAAAACGGCTTCATCTTCAATAATAATCTTGGCTCCTACTCTTTTCAGGCATTCGGGGCAAAGGCTGATCGTATAATCGTAATAGGTATAATTTCTTACAGGCATAAAAATATTTTATAAATTGAATCCACAGATAAAACCACCTGCAGTAAATATCAAAACCCCAATAAGAATTCCTATTAAGGAAGGTTTAAAATTGTATTTTTTTTCAGAATTACTTGCTGACATGATTCCTAAAATGACAGCAACAATAATAGAAAGAACGAAAATTACAAGTCCAAAGAACAAAAACATAAGTCCTAATCCTGACAAATCTCCACCTAAATTACCTACTTCTAATAATTTCATATTTGTGTATTTTTTGGTGATTTAATAAATAAATATAGTAAATAATAATCAAACAGCAAACAATCTGTATGGTGCTTAAATTTAAAATGATATTATATTTTGGCTTAATAAAATCCAGAAAAAATCTGAATGTAAAGTAACATATCATAAAAACCTGAAATAAAAATCCAGATTTATAGCTAAAATTCCTTTGGATATACCTGATAAAAATAAAAAGTAAAACCAAAAACACTATTTCGTAAATCGCAACAGGATGCCTCTTAAAATTATCCCCTAAATACATTCCGAAAATAGAATCTGTAGGTAAGCCATAAGTTTCTTCAAAAACACCGGTAAAAAAACAGCCAATTCTCCCTATCACCATCGCTACAATTAGCGGAAAAACCATTCTATCTCCAGTGCTTTCTTTTTTTCCTATTATTTTTTTCACGAGCTCTACCCCGATAAGACCACCTGCCAATCCACCAATAATTGTATTATTCAGCCAAATATACACGAGCTTATCTGTCGCCTTTACCAGATCATGAGGCCGTTCTAAAGAACCCAGAATATGAGAACCTAATAAAGCTCCAAAAGTAGCTCCTATAAGTACAAGAAGTGAATTTACGTTACTGAATTTCTCAGCATCTTTTCTTTTTAAAAAAGTGTAATACCGCATTCCCACAAAAATCCCTAAAGACTCTGTTACCGGATGCAGTAAAATTGTTTTACCAAATAATTGAAAAGTGAAAGGAAAATCCATCAATCCAAAAGTATTACTTTTAAATAAAATTTGGGATGTAAAATGCATTCCGTATCCAAAAAATTTATTCATCTACAAAATCAGCAAAAAAATATTCCTGAAATTTATTCTTAAATAATTTATAAAATCTCTTTAAGCCAATTTTTCATCAAATCTTTTCCCTAAATTTATTTAAAATAATCTTCCAAATTATGAGAATAGAATATGAAATAAAACTGGGTTTTAAGGATGTGATGTTTCGTCCGAAACGTTCTACGTTAAAATCCCGTTCAGAAGTTGATTTAGAAAGAGAATTCACATTCAGACATACCAAAAAGAAATGGAAAGGAACTCCCGTCATTGCAGCAAATATGGACACGGTGGGAACTTTCGAGATGGCAGTGGAATTGGCAAAAGACAAAATCATTACCGCTATTCATAAACATTATTCTATTGAAGAATGGGCAGAATTTCTCAACAGTCAGCCGGAAGAAATTCATCAATATATTGCATTAAGCACCGGAACAGGAAAAGCTGATGAAGAAAAACTCAGACAAATCCTTGAAAAACATCCAAAAATCGAGTTTCTCTGCATCGATGTTGCCAACGGTTATTCTGAGCACTTTGTAGATTTTGTAAAGAAAGCAAGAACCAATTTTCCGGATAAAATAATCATCGCCGGCAACGTGGTAACCGGGGAAATGGTTGAAGAACTTCTTTTAGTAGGAGCAGATATCATCAAAGTCGGGATTGGTCCCGGTTCTGTTTGTACAACCCGTGTAAAAACCGGCGTCGGATATCCTCAACTTTCTGCAATTATTGAATGTTCTGATGCGGCGCATGGTTTGGGCGGTCATATTATTGCAGACGGCGGTTGCAAAGTTCCCGGAGATGTGGCAAAAGCTTTTGGTGGCGGTGCAGATTTTGTGATGTTGGGCGGAATGTTTGCCGGTCATGATGAAAGCGGTGGTGAAATGATCGAAGAAAATGGTAAAAAATATAGATTATTTTACGGAATGAGCTCAAAAACTGCAATGGATAAACATTCCGGAGGTGTTGCGGAATATCGAGCTTCTGAAGGAAAAACAGTGAAAGTAGCTTACAAAGGCCCTGTTTCAGAGACTGTGAAAGATATTTTGGGTGGCGTTCGCTCAACATGTACTTATGTCGGAGCTTCAAAATTGAAAGAATTGTCGAAAAGAACAACTTTTATAAGAGTTCAGGAACAAGAAAACCAAATATTTAAAGATTAATAATTGAATAAAATATTTCATATAACAAATGGTGATTATCTCGCCGATCAATTGAAAAAAACAACAATTGAAGGCGAGATAATCATTTGCAGGGAAGCTTTAGTTATCGGCAACTTACAGGCTGATACACTGGAAAATTTCTGGAAAATAAGAGCCCAATCTATTTCGAAAGATTATTCGGTTCAAAAAGAAAGTTATTATAAAAAAGTGGTTTCCGAATTTGAGAAAATCTTACAGATTCCGGAAAAATCTGAGGTGAATCTTTGGTTTGAAGATGATCTTTTTTGCCAGGTAAATATGTGGTTTTGTATTTCTTTATTATCAAAAAACAAAGATGTGAAAATCTACAGAATCTTTCCGCAAACAACAAGAGAAAATAATTGGAAGGGCTTTTCTTCTTCGGATAATTTTGAGCTTGAAGAACCGGCAGAAACAAAGGTATTATTTAATGAAAAAGATATTGAGTTAGGTAATAATCTCTGGAATGCTTATCAAAATAATGAAAGATATTCTTTACAGCAACTTTCAGAAGATCAATCCGATTGCTTTCATTTTTTAAATGAAGTTATCGATTCTTATTTGAATATAAATCCAGAAGTTTTTATTAAAAATTTAATTAAGAGCGGAACAGACGATTTTAATCTGATCTTTGAAAAATTTCAGGATGAATTGGGTATTTTCGGTTTTGGAGACCTTCAGGTGAAGTCGATTTATGATAAAATTTTAAAAGAAAAATAAACTGAAGTATTGTGAAATATTTTATTTTGTTCGGATATATTTCTTATTAAAATACTTTTGAAGCTGATCACTTACAAATCCTTTCGGCTCATTCACAGATCCCATTTCCCCGAAATACAATACTTTCGGAATCGTTTTTATTTTGTCTAAAACTATAGAATCCTGAGCAGAATTTTTCAAGGTATCAACTCTGTTTTCTATCTCCTTATCATATGATCTAAGGTCGGTATACAAGATTTCTTTAACAAGATTATTTAAATTAAAATCAATATTAAAATTCGAATAATTTTTGGGTAAAAAGTTTGTTTTTGGTAAAAAAATAATAATAAAACTGATCCACCAGAATTTTTTAATTTGCTCAAATCTAAACATCACAACAACCGTAAAACTTAGAAGAAAGAAGAAAACAATGTTTTCAAAAGGTCTTCCGATTATATTCGTGATGTATGCTAAAAATAGCAACGGCAGAAAAGAAATCACCCAAACAATCAAAGCTTTTTTTAGGGTTATTTTTTCCTTTATTTTATTTAATTCTTTATTAAAAATTGCAATGAAAAGCGGAAGAATTAAAAATACTTTGAAAAAAATATAAGCCGTATTTGCTCCAAAAAACATTATTCTTCTCAACCAGGTTTTATAAAATGGTTCATCTAAATCCGGCATTCTTTTAAAATTTCCGGGAGCTAAAAAGGTAAATAAAAAGCCAATGAAACCTACGATCAATAAAATTCTTGCTTCTTTTGATTTGTTTTGCGTATTGAAATATGCCAATATTCCTAAAAGAATTAATGCCAGAACTTCATTAGAGCCCATTAAAATTACAGTCAGGAATAAACTCGGATAAAACCATAATTTCTTACCCGTTTCCTGAAATTTGCCCCAAAAGAAAAGTAAAAATCCCGATAAAACTATAGGCAGAAAATATACATTTGACCCCGTAAACCAATAATAATGTTCAGAAATATTGATTAAAATAACTGTATAAAAGAAAAACAAAAGCAATCCTTTTAAAAGTGATTCAAAAAAAGAATATTTAAAATACTGTTTAAAATTTAAAGCCGAAACACCAATAAATGCAAAAAATAGAAATACAGGATAAATTTTGGGCAAAATATTTTCCGGATCTTTGGAAAGAGGTGTAAACATATTAATGGTATATCCGAAATACCTTCCTCCCCAGTTCATGTAAAAATCCTGAATATTCCCTACAATTCCAAGAGTTTTTGTACTATAGGAATATATATAATCATCGGTCTGATATACATTGAAAAAAGAAATGTAAATCAGACCGATACATAATAAAATCGACAAGAATAAAGTGATATTCTGTACTAATTTCATATTTTTTTATGTCAATAAACCACCGTCAACATTCAATGTCTGACCTGTAATGTAATTCGCCATATCGCTTCCTAAAAATATACAAGCATTGGCTACATCCGTAGTTTTTCCTAATTTTTTCATTGGGATGGCTTCGTTCCATTTCTGAGTTGCTTTTTCATCTAAAGCAGCCGTCATTTCAGTTTCGATAAATCCTGGAGCAATCGCATTACAACGGATATTTCTTGATCCCAGCTCCAATGCAACAGACTTTGTAAAACCAATTACACCCGCTTTAGAAGCTGCATAATTTGCCTGTCCTGCGTTTCCGCTGATTCCTACTACTGAAGTCATATTGATGATAGATCCTGATTTTGCTTTCATCATCGGCTTAATAACCGCTTTCGTAAGGTTGAATACAGAATCCAGATTTACTTTTATTACTTTATCCCAATCGTCTTTTGACATTCTTAACAGCAAATTATCTCTCGTAATTCCTGCATTATTGATCAGAATATCAATCTGACCGAATTCAGCCATTACTTCATCTACTAATGTTTGAGCTGCATCAAAATCTGATGCATCGGATTGGTAACCTTTAATTTGAGTTACAGAACTTAAAGTTGCTTCTAATTCCTTGGCTTTGTCTACAGATCCGGCATAAGTAAAAGCTACTTTTGCTCCCTGTTGAGCATACATTTCAGCAATACTTTTACCGATTCCTCTTGTAGCTCCCGTTATTAGCGCTACTTTTCCTTCTAATAGTTTCATATTTATGACAATTATTTTTCTTTACAACTTATTAGCTTTTTGAAAGTTGGCTAATATAACATATTTAATTTTATTTAAATTAAGCAGTGCGCAAAGATATTATAAAATGTTATTCAAAGCATTTCAAATGGCTTTTTTAGCAAAATTTTATAACTGTTTTTTATCATAAAAATGTATTAAATAGCATTAATCAATAAAATTTCTGTCTTTTTGTTCCGTAAAATAGATGAATTCGGTGTCTTTTCCTTTAGTAAGCTTAATTCCTTTTTTATCTGGAAAATATTTATCGAAAATAACTTCTGTCAGAGGTTCGTTTTTATGATTGGTAACCCCAAATTTATTGTCCTTTTTCACTACAAATTCATTGGAACCCAGGAAAGTGGTAATATCATCGTAGATAAACGGGACAACTTCATTTCCATCTTCATCCAAAACGCCGTAGAAATTATTTGTGCTTTTCCCCACCAGCATCGGATATAATTCAGAAATTTTCATTTCCTTAAAACCTTTAAGCTCTTTATATTTTCCGTCTTTCGGAGAAAATTTATAGTGTATATCGTCTTTTCTTAAAATTAGTGTATTAGGAAATATTTTTTCAATTTCATAATCGTTATTTAAAACACTTTTTAAATTTTTATCTAGAAGCGTTTCTTCATCATCTTTTCTTAAATAAAGATATTTTTCACCTGCAATACTTAATCCTTCTACTCTGTCATATTCTTTTGGAAAGACAACCTCTCCATTCAAACGAACAACAGCAGTTTTAAGATTTTTCTGATCCTGAGAAGTTTTAAATAAACCATTAAAAAGAGGATTTACATAATGATAATCAAGATCATACACCTTTCCTTCTTTCTTTGAAAAAATACTTACTTTATCGTCTTTTGTAAGATAAATATATTCTCTGCCCACAAAAGCCTGCTCGTAGATCTCATCTGAAATTACATTTTCTTTGTCATCAACAATTCCATATTTATTTTTCGCCGTATCGAGTGTAACCAAATAAGGAAAAGCATTGATATTGTCGATGTTATGATTGGAAATCGTGCTTACGGTTTTGCCATTATTATCAATAATTTCACCGGATTTTTCACCTTTTGTAAGAAAAGTTCTGCCTTTGTAAAAACGCAGATCGTCTGTAAATTCCCTATCAGAAATCTTTTTTCCGTCAAAATCATAAATTAACCATACCCCTTCATTTTTAACAAAAAGCCGGCTTTCGCTTGCAAATACTATTTTTTCTGAGAAAGGAATAATCTGTTTCCCGTTAAAATCATAAACACAGTCTTTTCCCTGTTTTGAATAAATCATTCTGTCCTTATTCTCCCAAGTCCTGAATTTAAAATTCTCTAAAGGAAGCAATTCCTTCCCTTTTTCGTCAATTAATGCTGTTTTTCCGTTAGAATTCCCTGCTTTTCCTCTTAAAATGAATCTATTCTTCCACAAATGGGAAATTTCACTTTTAAAAGGAGAATCGAAGATAACGTTTCCTAAAGAATCCACAATACCGGTTTTCCCGGTTTTGGAGTCGGTGATCATTCCATAACCTTTCGAATAGGAATGTACTTCTTTGCCCAGTTTTTTTGTTAAAAGTATCTGTTTATACTGATCCGTCTGTCCGAGGCAAACCGACGAAAACAGCACGAAAATTAATTTTTTCAATTAAATAGAATTATTTACAATGAGTACGATCTCACCTTTTAAAGTTTTGCTTTTTGAGAATTCAATTAATTCATTGATTGTCCCGCGTTTAGTTTCCTCAAATTTTTTGGAAATTTCTCTGCTGAGACTTACTTTAGTTTCTTCACCAAAAAATTCTTTGATCTGTTCTAAAGTCGTATTGATTTTATGCGGACTTTCGTATAAAACAACAGTCTTCTTTTCTTCTGCAAGCTGTTTAAGCTTCGTTTGTCTTCCTTTTTTCTGAGGCAGAAATCCTGCGAAAAGAAATTCATTATTCGGTAATCCTGAAACCACTAAAGCCGGCACAAAAGCCGTTGCTCCGGGAAGGCAGATCATTTCAATATTATTATCAGATCCTGCTTTACTTAATAAATAGCCGGGATCTGAAATTCCGGGAGTTCCCGCATCGGTAATAATCGCAATATTCTGACCGCTTTTAAGGTCTGCAATCACTTTTTCAGTCGCCTGATGCTCATTATGCAGATGATAAGATTTCAAAGGCTTGGAAATCTCGAAATGCTTCAAAAGAATTCCGGAAGTTCTGGTATCTTCGCATAAAATATAATCAACCTCTTTCAGTATTTTTACCGCTCTGAAAGTCATATCTTCCAAGTTCCCGACCGGTGTAGGAACAAAATATAGGATTCCGCTCAAAATCTAGTTTATAAAAATTTGTTTTCCACCAATATCCAAAGTCTCTGAGCATATTCATCTACTTTATTCCATTTTTTGTGGTAATAAAGATCACTTAAATATTCTTTTGCATCTTCCAAAGTTCTGAAACTGTTCAGATTATTTATCACCTCATTCATTTCAGACTGGCTTCCTCCGAATAACATTTTTGAAAAAGCAATTCTGTCATTCAGATCAAGTTTAAACTCTGGTTTTGGCTTTCCCGCCTCCATAAAGTTGGTCGGAATATTGGTTTTTAAAATACTTCCTGTATCTTCTTTTTCTACAGGAATTGTTTTTTCTTTAGGCATTTCTCTCTCAAGATGATCGTCGTCAAAAAGTGACTGTACAGCTTTCATCCCTTTGATATTTGCCAGTTTTATTTTTTTCTCGTTCTGATAATCTTCTAGATTTTCGAAGCTTTGATCAGACGCTAATTTCTCTTTTTCAGTCTCAGGAACAGGTCTGTTGATCTCAACAATTTTTCTTCTGTCATTAATTTCCGCCAAAATCGATTGCTCCTGTTTTTCTTCTACAATTGCCTCATTTTTGATTTCGCTTACAATATTTTCAACATTAGAAGTATCTGTTGCCATCTCGCCCTGCTCTATCATTGCATTAGTAATAATGAATCTTTCTTCAGTTTCTTCCACAAGAATTTCTTCATCATCATCTAAAATTTCCGTATCAAAAATACTTGGCATAACTTCAGAAGTTTCTCCTCCATTTTTCACATTAGATTCAAAAACATCCTGAATTTTCTCCTCTTCATCAAAACCATTTACACTTCCCTGATCGTCAGAAATTTCATTTTCAAAGTTATCAATTTCGTTTAATTGATTGTTAAAAATAACCTCTTCTTCCGTTGTTTTTTCATTAAACATTCCTTCATGAATGTCATCATCATTTTCAGGCTCAGAATCTGCTAAAATTCTTTCTTCGTCTACGAAATTCAAAGCACTTCCGCTATAATCAGACGGTTCACTTTCATCAATTTCATTCAACTGATTATTGAAAATTGCTTCCTCTTCCGTTATATCGTTATGAATATTTATTCCTAAATCTTCAACACTTTCGGGTTCAGAATTTTCTTCGGCAAAATTAACTAAAGTTTCGTGAAGTTCACCCTCAACGATTTCATTTAATTGATTATTAAAAATTGCCTCTTCTTCAGTAACTTCACTCGAAGAATATCCCTGCATATTTTTATCAATCCCTATAAATTCATTACCGGAATTCTGAATTTCTACACCAGCAGCTAAAGAAAATTTTGGCGTTTCCGAAACAGATGTAGAGTTTTCGTTCCCGAAATACTCGATGTTTTTCTCAAGCAAATGCAAGAACGAAATCCTGTTGGCAAGCTCATCCACAAGATCCTGCTTGGAAAGTAATTCGTTTACATTACTTATTTTGTCCAAAATACCTATGATATTCTTGGATTCAAAAAAAATCTTTTCCTTTAAATCTTGGATGTTCTGCATATTAAGAATCTTGTTAAAATTGCTTACTTTTGATCTTAAAAATATACGGCTAATTTAACAAATGTTTTTAGAAAATACAATTAATCATTCCAAACAAAGTGGTTGGATGGAAGTTATTTGTGGCTCCATGTTTTCCGGAAAAACCGAAGAGTTGATCCGAAGGCTGAGAAGAGCTGAAATGGCGGGGCAGAATGTAGAGATTTTTAAACCTAAATTGGATACAAGATATTCCGAAGAAGATGTGATTTCTCATAATCAGACTAAAATCCGAAGCACTCCGGTAGAAAATCCCAACGAAATTCTTTTGTTGGCATCTAATTGTGATGTCGTAGGAATAGATGAAGCCCAGTTTTTCGATGAAGGCATTGTAGATGTGGCCAATCAATTGGCAAATAGCGGAGTAAGAGTCGTAATTGCAGGCTTGGACATGGATTTTTTGGGACGCCCTTTCGGACCGATGCCGAATCTGATGGCCACCGCAGAATATGTGACAAAAGTGCACGCTATTTGTAAAAGAACGGGTAACTTAGCTAATTACTCAATGAGGATTTCTCAGGGAAATGACTTGGTAGAACTCGGCGAAACGGAAAGTTATGAAGCAGTCAGTCGTCGTGTTTTTATTGATGAAGTACTTTTAAAGAAGAAAAAATAATTAAATTAGGTCAGGAAAGACAAAATTGCAAATCGCTTTAAAATATAAGCAGAAGGGGCACCAATGAACTATACAGTAAAACAAATTGCAGATATCACCAATGCGCAAATTATTGGAGACAAAGAATTAATTATCAAAAATATAGCTTTTGATAGCAGGATTATTTATTCTACCAAAAACACGGCATTTATTGCCATTAATACTCATAAAAATTCTGGAGAAAAATTCATTGAAGCTGCAATTGACAGAGGAATTACTGTAATTATTTCCGAGCATCAATATTCTCAGTTTGAAAATATAACTTGGATCATTGTTGAGAACTCCGTGGATTTTCTTCAAAAATTAGCCAAATTTCATTTCGAAAATTCTCATTTAAAATCTATCGGAATTACGGGAAGTAATGGAAAAACCATTTTAAAAGAATGGCTGTATCAATGTTTGTGGAACGAGTTTCCTACAGTAAAAAGTCCGAAAAGTTTCAATTCTCAGATCGGACTTCCACTTTCTTTGCTTCAAATTAATAATTCTCACGAATTGGGAATTTTTGAGGTCGGAATTTCCAAACCTAATGAAATGGAAAAACTGGAAAATATTTTCCACCCGCAGATTGGTTTGCTTACTCATATAGGAACTGCCCACCTTGCCAATTTTAGTTCAGAAGCAGAATTGATTGATGAAAAAATAAAGCTTTTCAAAGATTCTGAAGTCATTATTTACAATGGTGATAACTTATTGGTTGACAAAAAAATAAAGGAGTTATATTCAAGTAAAAAATTAATTTCTTACGGTTTTAAAAATAATAATCAGGTTTATTTTAAAAACAATATTTCAAAAAACGAAGATGTTGTTGTACAATATTTTGACGAAGAAATTTCTTTTCCTGTTCATCAGAGAGACGAAGCGACTTTAACTAATGCTTTGGCACTTGTAACGGTCTTGAAGGAGCTGAACATCGAAAATCAAAAGATCGTCGAAAAAATCAACGCTCTTAAAGCCGTTGAAATGAGACTTGAAGCAATTGAAGGAATTAAGAACAATATTGTGATTAATGATTCTTTTAATCTTGATCTCGATTCTTTGAAAACTGCCCTTCAATTTTTGAATGAATATAAAAAATCAAAAAAATCTTTGGTTTTAACGGATATTGTTGGCGTTAATTCAAATTCAAAAGAACTGTATGAGGAAGTTTCTGAGTTGGTGAACGAACAAAAATTTGATTTTGTTTTCTTAATCGGGAATGAAATATCAAAATTTAGTGAATTATTTAAATCTGAAACTTTTACTTTCATTAATACTCAGGAATTAATTGACAGCAAACATCTTACAGAAATTGAAAATCAGATTATTTTATTAAAAGGAGCGAGAAAATTTGAGATTGAAAGACTTAAAGATATTCTTGAACTCAGAAAACATGATACGGTTTTAGAAATCAACCTAAATGCGATTTTACATAACATTAATTATCATAAATCTTTACTGAAACCCACCACAAAAATGATGGCAATGGTAAAGGCAAATTCTTATGGATTAGGAAGTTATGAGATTTCAGAATTCCTTCAACATCATCATATTGACTATCTTGGAGTTGCTTTTGTAGACGAAGGAGTTGAGCTTAGAAAGAAAGGAATTACCATTCCTATCGTTGTCATGAATCCTGAACAGCACAGCTATGAAACCGTGGTTGAATATAATCTGGAACCGGAAATTTATAGCTTCAGGGTATTGGATTTGTTTTATCAGGCTGTCCAAAAATCCGGTTACGATAAAAAATATCCAGTTCATATCAAATTGGAAACAGGGATGCATCGTCTTGGCTTTAAAGATTATGAGCTGGATCAGCTAAGTCAGACTTTAGATCATAAAAATTTAAAAGTTCAAAGTATTTTCAGCCATCTTTCGTCTTCAGATATGCCGACAGAGAAAGAATTTACTTTCCATCAGCTGGAAACCTTTGAAAAAAATTCAAACTATTTGATTGAAAAATTGGGATACACTCCTATCCGACACATATTAAATTCATCAGGAATAGCAAGCTACACCGATCATCAATATGATATGGTGAGAATCGGCATTGGAATGTTAGGAGAATCACCAAATAGTGAAATACAGGCACAACTTCAATCTGTTGTAAGTTTTAAAACAGTTATTTCTCAGATTTCAGTCGTAGACAATGGAGAATCAATAGGTTATAGCAGACGATTTAAAACAGATCATAAAACAAAAATAGCCACAGTTCCTGTAGGATATGCAGACGGAATTCCAAGGTTAATTGGAAACCAGATCGGAAATGTGGGAATTAATAAAACTCTAGCTCCAATTGTCGGAAGTATTTGCATGGATATGATGATGATTAATGTAGACAATGTTCCCAATGTAAAAGAAGGCGATACAGTGACTATTTTCAATGCAAAACCAAGCCTTAAAGAATTCGCAGAATACTGCAAAACCATCACATACGAAGTATTAACCTCTATTTCGCCACGAGTGAAACGGATTTATATAAAAGATTAACTATGAGAAAACTTCTGATTCTTTTATTAGCATTTCAAATGCTCTTGATCCAATCTCAGGTAAAAAAAGATTTGGTGATCCCAAAAAATCCAAGAATCGGACTTTCACTTGCCGGTGGCGGAGCTAAAGGATTTTCTCATATCGGAGTACTTAAAGTATTGGATTCTTTGGGAGTAAAAGTAGATTATATTTCCGGGACAAGTATGGGAGCAATTGTCGGAGGTTTGTATGCTTCAGGATATTCAGGAAAAGAAATCGAAAAAATTGTAATGGACACCGATTTCTATTCTTTGATTATGGATCCGAAAGCAAAACGCCAGGAAACCACTTTTTACAACAAATCCATTGACAAATATCTTTTATCCATTCCTTTAAAAAACGGAAAAATCACATTACCCTCTTCCATCAGCTCTGGTCAGAAAAATGTTTATCTTTTGAAGGAACTTTTTAAGAATGTTTCGAATATTGATGATTTTTCAAAACTCCCGATTCCTTTTATGTGTGTTGCTACCAATCTAGAAAGCGGTAATATGCAGATATTTGAGAAAGGAGATTTGGTACAGTCGATCATGGCAAGTTCTGCGTTTCCTTCTTTGATGGATCCTGTGAAAATCGGAGACAGTATTTATATCGACGGCGCAATGACGGTAAATTATCCTTCAAAGCCATTAAAGGACAAAGGAATCGATATTGTAATCGGTGTGGATCTTAATCAGGATCTATCTACAAGAGAAGATCTAAATAATATTATTTCTATTTTAAATCAGGTCATAGATTTTGGAATTAAAAAAGATACGAGAAGACAATACAGATATACCGACATTAATATCAAGCCGAATTTAAAAGGTATGACCGCCACAAGCTACGATGATAAGAAAAAAATTCTCGACAGCGGCTATGTAGAAGGTCTAAAATATGTCAATATTCTGGATCAATTACCCAAACGCCCGTTTGACCGCATTAGACAGCGCATAAATCCAATATATTCTAATGTTTATAAGATTGACAGTGTTTCAATAGAAGGAGGCAGAATTTACGGTAAAAACTATGTTCTGGGAAAGATGGGATTACGGCTTCCCTCCATGCAAACATATGGAAGCATTAATAAAAAGATTGATAAGCTCGTTGCTACGAATAATTATAAATTCATCAACTATGATATTATCTCGCAAAATGAAGCCAATTATCTCAAACTTTATGTAACTGAAGATGATGCAAGACATTTCTTAAAATTCGGATTGCATTACGACGAAGTTTTCAAAACGGGTTTACTGTTAAATTATTCAGCAAAACGTCTTTTATTTAGAAATTCAAATCTTTCACTGGATGTAATTATTGGTGACAAACCACGATATTATTTAAATTATTTTATCGATAACGGATACATACCTGGTTTGGGAATTTATTCTTCGGGAATGAGCTTTAATGTAAAGGACATAAACAACTATGACATAGATAAATGGGATTGGCTAAGAAATGAAGCTTACATCCAATCGATCTGGAAAGATAAGTTTGCAATAGGTGGTGGAATAAGTCATGATTACTTCGAAGCTGAAACCAATGGGAATAATAAAAGATACAGTCGTTTTCTGAATCCTTATATATTCTTAAAAAGTGACACTCAGAACGATAAAGACTTCCCTACCCGCGGAATTTATATTAATGCAGAAGGAAAGGTTATAGATTTGATGAAATCTGAAGTTGATAAAAGACTGGTTCAGGTAAAGGCAGATATTAGAATAAATATTCCTTTGACTAAACAATTTACTTATCGATTGAATCTTTACGGAGGAATTACGATTGGAGAAAATCTTCCTCAATTTTATCAATATAGATTGGGTGGAGTGTTCGAACAAAATGTTGTTAATTTCAAAAGCTTTTCAGGATTTTATTTTGGGCAGTTAAATACAAATAACGTTGTTTTAATTTCAAATGATCTTCAGTTTAAGTTTAATAAAAACTATTTTGTAAGTGGTACTTTCTCTTTTGCAAACCTTTCAGACGATTTGACCTTTGAAGAAACTGCAAAATTAAATTACAGTTCTGTAGGACTTAATGTAGGATACAAATCTCCTTTCGGACAAATCAAAATCAACTTCAGTCACTCACTTAAAAATAATCAAAAAGGCATATTCAGTGTTATTTTAGGACACTGGTTTTAATACAATGATACAATTCTTTTACGAAAACCTACCAAAATCTGTAAATACAGACTACACAGCATGGCTGGAAGATATCATTCTTTCAGAAGGAAAAAAGCTTGGAGAAATCAATTATATATTCTGTGACGACGAATATTTATTGAAAGTAAATCAGGATTATTTGCAGCATGATTACTATACAGACATCATTACTTTCGACTATGTGAAAGGCAAGACAATAAGCGGAGAGATTTTCGTATCTTTGCAGCGAATTTTAGACAACGCTTCTACTCTATCTAAAGAATATGAAGAAGAACTGAGAAGAGTTTTAGCTCACGGTATTCTTCATCTTTCAGGATATAAGGATAAAACCAAAGAAGAAGAACAGCTAATGCGAAGTAAAGAAGATTTTTATTTAAATGAATTTAAAAGTAAGAATTAAGAAATTTTAAAAAATTTCAGTTCAATTCTGAGTTTTGAAACTATTAATAATAATCCAAAACTGCAATACAAGCCATTTTAGCTTGTTAATTTAAATAATGTTTCACGTGAAACATTTACAAAAAAGATTAAAATTTAAGGCTTAAAATAAGCAATAAAGAAATGATTTCAGAAATATATGACGTAATTGTAGTCGGTGCCGGTCACGCAGGATGCGAAGCTGCAGCTGCAGCAGCCAATTTGGGTTCGAAAACCCTGCTTGTTACAATGAACATGCAGACCATCGGACAGATGAGCTGCAACCCCGCGATGGGTGGAATCGCAAAAGGACAAATTGTACGGGAAATCGATGCAATGGGAGGTTATTCAGGAATAATAGCCGATAAATCGGCTATACAATTCAAGATGCTTAATCTTTCCAAAGGTCCTGCAATGTGGTCTCCAAGAACACAGAATGACAGAATGCTTTTCGCAGAAGAATGGCGTTTAGCACTAGAAAATACACCTAATCTTGATTTCTTTCAGGATATGGTAAAACAGCTTATTATAGAAAATAATAAAGCAGTAGGAGTAGTTACTTCATTAGGAATTGAGATAAGATCAAAGTCTGTAGTACTTACAAACGGAACTTTCCTTAATGGATTAATCCATGTTGGGGATAAGCAATTAGGTGGCGGAAGAATGGGTGAACCAAGAGCTTTTGGAATCACTGAACAATTGGTTTCTCTAGGTTTTGAAGCAGGAAGAATGAAGACAGGTACTCCACCGAGAGTAGATGGAAGAAGTCTCGATTATTCTAAAATGGAAGAACAGAAAGGAGATGAAAATCCTCAAAAATTCAGCTATTTAGATACACCTAAGTTAACCAAACAATTAAGTTGTCATATTGTTTATACTAATGAAACCGTACACGATATTTTACGTGAAGGATTCGACAGAAGCCCAATGTTTAATGGTACAATTCAGAGTTTAGGACCTAGATATTGTCCAAGTATTGAAGATAAAATTAATCGTTTTGCAGAAAGAACAAGACATCAGCTTTTCGTAGAACCTGAAGGCTGGAGAACCGTAGAAATTTATGTAAATGGTTTCAGTTCTTCTCTTCCAGAGGATGTTCAAATCAAAGCAATGAAGCATATTCCTGGATTTGAGAACGTAAAGGTGTTCCGTCCGGGCTATGCCATTGAATATGACTACTTCCCTCCTACTCAATTAAAGCATACATTAGAGACAAAATTGATCGATAATTTATACTTTGCCGGACAGATTAATGGTACAACAGGGTATGAAGAAGCAGCTGGACAAGGTTTAATTGCAGGTATCAATGCTCACAACAAAGTAAAAGAAAAAGATGAGTTTATCCTTAACAGAGATGAAGCTTATATTGGTGTTTTAGTAGATGATTTGATTACAAAAGGAACTGAAGAACCTTACAGAATGTTCACTTCAAGAGCAGAATACAGATTGCTTTTAAGACAGGATAATGCAGATATCAGATTAACAGAAAAAGCTTTCGAACTTGGTTTAGCAAAAGAAGACAGATTAAAAAGAGTACAGGAGAAAGTAGCTAAAAGCCAAGAACTTGAAGCCTTTTTACGAGAAACTTCTTTAAAACCAGGATTAATTAATCCTATTCTTGAAAGTATAGAAAGTAATCCTGTAGATCAGGCTTACAGAGCTTCCCAATTCCTTACAAGACCGAATATCACGCTGGAAAAGCTGGAAAATATTGATTCTATTAAAGAATTTACTTCTCAATTCGATGATGAAGTAAGAGAACAAGCGGAAGTAAATATTAAATACAAAGGCTATATAGAAAAGGAAAAAGAAAACGTAGCAAAACTAAATCGTCTGGAAAATATCAAGATTCCGGAAGATTTCGATTATAAAAGCATATCAAGTCTCTCTGCAGAAGCAAAACAGAAAATGTCTAATGTAAGACCAAAAACGATTGCTCAGGCAGGAAGAATCAGTGGTGTTTCACCTGCCGATATAAACGTTTTACTAGTCTTTTTAGGACGTTAATCTTAAAATGTTTCACGTGAAACATTTGTAAAATAAAAGCAAAAATTAAGGTATTTAAGAGATTATTTATAACTCTGAATATCTTAATTTTTAATTTAAAAGAAACAAATTCAATGAAAATAAAAGATCATTTTCTTTCTCAGGAAATATTTGAAATTAAAGAAACAGAAACAAAAGGTGTTTTCAAGACTTCCCCTATTCCATCAAATATTTCTAAATATTACGAAAGTGAAGATTACATTTCCCATCATCAGGATTCAGGAAGTTTAAAAGAAAAGCTTTACAAATTTTTACAATCCTTCAATTTGCAGTACAAAAAAACTATTCTTCTGGATAGAATAAATAAAGGTTCAAGAGTTTTGGATTATGGTTGCGGAGCTGGAGAATTTGTAAAATTTATAGAAAACGATTTTGAAACTTTCGGATTTGAACCTGATGCAGATGCTAGAAAAGCAGCACAGACAAAAATTTCAAAAGCCACAATTTTAGATAATATTAATCTTATTGAAGATAAAAGTTTAGATGCAATTACCCTTTGGCATGTATTCGAGCATGTGGAAAATCAAGATGAAATGCTTCAGATTTTCAATAGTAAATTAAAAGAAAAAGGATTATTAATTATCGCCGTTCCCAACCCTACTTCTTATGATGCAAAACATTATAAAGAATATTGGGCAGCTTATGATGTACCGAGACATATTTATCATTTTTCTAAAAAAGGAATGGAAAATTTAATTTCAAAGAAACCAAACTGGAAAATGAGAAAAATCAAACCTTTGGTTCTTGACTCGTATTACATCTCTATGTTGAGCGAAAAATATAAGAAATCACCTCTTTTTTGGCTAAAAGCAACGATCTACGGAACGATTTCTAACGTAAAAGCCCTTTTTTCGAGCGAATTTTCAAGTTTGATATACATTATCGAAAAAAAGTAAAAAATCGATTTTTGAAGCATTTATAGCGGTCAATTTTCTCTATTTTCTCACAAAAAATAAAAACTCGGGATCATTTCTCGAGTTTTTTGTTTCCGACTAAATCATTACTACATTATTAATTTTCATAAATTTTTTAGAAAAATTCAAAATCAGAAAAAAATAACTGATATCTTCATTAAAAATGTTAGTAAAAAGTTAGTAAGCTTTTCAATAAAAAAGAATCCTTTAAAATGAAATAAAAAGTAATAAAAATTATTTCTAAATTTTTTCTCAAAAAGCATAAATCAGCTAAAATTAGTATTTCAAAATTTAAATTTCAACAAAAACGTATCATTTTAAGCCTTAATTTAAATTTACAGCTTAATACTCGGAAAATTATTGTTTTTTAATTTTAAGTATAAATCTAAAAGCCAATTTTAACCGTTTTTCAGAAATTTATTATTTTCCAAAAGATTTCGTTAATTTGGAGAATTGCAATAAAGATAAATTTTCCATCACAAATTAGAATTTATTCTAAAAACAAAAGCCTACTGAAAAGATCAGCAGACTTTAAAATTTATAAAAATAAAATTTCTTAATTATTAATGGCAGCTACTCCGGGAAGTTCAAGACCTTCCAGACTTTCAAGCATCGCTCCACCTCCGGTAGAAACATAACTTACTTTTTCACCATAACCGAATTGTTTTACAAAAGCAACACTGTCTCCTCCCCCAACTAAAGAGAAAGCTCCTTGTCTTGTCGCTTTAGCAATACTTTCACCAAGAGCAATAGTTCCGGCAGCAAAGTTAGACATTTCAAAAACTCCGATCGGACCGTTCCAAAGAATTGTTCTTGAATTTAAAAGGACATCATTAAACTGGTCTCTCGATTTCGGACCTGCATCCAATCCCATCCATCCTTCAGGAATTTCGTAAATATCAACTTCTTTTCTATCTGCATCATTACTGAAATTCTCAGCGATGATTGTGTCAGACGGAAGATAAACTTTTACCTTATGTTCTTTTGCCTTTGCCAAAATTTCTAAAGCCAGAGGTAACTTATCTTCTTCAACTAATGAATTCCCTATTTTACCACCAAGAGCTTTAACAAAGGTAAATGCCATTCCACCACCAATAATTAAATTATCTACAGCAGGTAAAATATTTTCTATAATGGTAATTTTAGTTGATACTTTTGATCCACCAAGTATTGCAGTTACAGGACGTTCTCCTGATTTTAAAACTTTATCAATTGCCTGAAGTTCTTTAGCCATCAATAAACCGAAAAACTTAGTCGAAGGAAAAAACTTAGCAATTACAGCCGTAGAAGCATGTGCTCTGTGAGCTGTACCAAAAGCATCATTCACATAAGCATCAGCAAGCTTAGAAAGTTGCTCAGCAAAAGCTTCGTCACCCTTCTCTTCTTCGTTATGAAAACGTAAATTTTCTAATAAAAGGATTTCTCCGGGCTTAAGTTCAGAAGCAGCATGTTCAGCTTTCTCTCCGATACATTCTTCAACGAATTTTACTTCCTGACCCAATACATTAGAAACTTCTTCAGCAATATGCTTAAGTGAAAACTCATCTTTCACCTCACCTTTTGGTCTTCCCAAGTGAGCCATTAAAATTACAGAACCTCCATCTTTAAGAATTTTATCAACTGTCGGCTTTACCGCAACAATTCTTGTGTTGTCTGTAACTTTCAGCTGGTCGTCCTGCGGAACATTGAAATCGACTCTTACCAGAGCTTTCTTGTCATTAAAATTGAAATCATTGATTGTTTTCATAAATATCGTTGAATTTTCGTTTCACAAATGTAAGATTTTAAAATTTTTGAAAAGCCGCAACCCGATAAAAGTTTTTGAAAAGTTTCCCCCAGACTCAACATTCATCTATCAACAATTTTCTTTTCTATTAAAAAAAAGAATATGGTATTGTTGTTGAGTGTTTGTTAGTAACGGGGATAAATTTTATTAAAATACTTTATCACATTTAATTTTTATGTAATTAACAATTTATAGACAATATAATCTATTGTAAATATGATTTTTATATTCGTTACTAACAATTATGGATAACTTTTCCCCAATTCCCATTATTAATAAGTTATTTATGGAAAAAGTATAGAATTCTCCCCAACAACTTTTTTGAAATTGTGAGTGAAAAATTTGGAGGTGCTTTCCATTACAAAAATTTCTAATGTTACGAAAGGTTTACTTTCAAACATTTCTCCACATTTACTAACAATACTTTTCACAATTAATTCGCAAAAATTTAAGAGTTATCCACATTATACTTACATTTGTGTGGAAATAAATCTAAAAAAGGCTTAATACAAGAATTATGAAAAGAAAAATCGCTATTGCTGCTGACCACGCTGGTTTCGAGTATAAGGAGATTGTTAAGAACTATTTATCAGAAAACTTTGAGGTTCAGGATTTTGGAACGTTTTCCACAGACAGTGTGGATTATCCGGACTTTGTACACCCTGCGGCAACGTCTGTTGAGAAAGGAGAAAATGAATTGGGAATTTTATTTTGCGGAAGCGGAAACGGTGTTCAGATCACGGCGAACAAACATCAGAAAATTCGTTGCGCTCTTTGCTGGATGCCGGAGATTGCGACACTGGCAAGACAACATAATGATGCAAATATGATTTCAATTCCTGCAAGATTCATATCTAAAGAATTGGCAATTGAAATTGTAAATCAATTTCTTTCAACAGACTTTGAAGGTGGCAGACACCAGAACAGGGTTGATAAAATTGCATTTTGCTAATATATAAAGGCTTGTAAATCAAATTGCAAGCCTTATTTATTTTTTATTTTGTATCTTTGCACCGTCCAATAGAATTTACCATTCTATTATTTCCATTTAAACCTGTAGAAATATTAAAAACATATTTAATAAAAGGTTTTTCTCCACTCTTCTCCATATTTGTATTAAATTTATACAAAACTAAATCTTCCGTTGTGAAATATGGAAGGAAAATTGATGTTGTAGAATTTAAAGTAAGCTTTGGAATACAGAGGAAAATTATCTTTATAAATAGTTAAGATAATTTTCAATAGTTTTAATCAAATATTAAAGCTATGACTAATTAAGAATAGATTAAAATGGCAAAAAAAAGAAAATATATAAGTCAGAAAAATGATCATAAAATCATGGAAATCGGAAGATTAATCCTGCGTTTTATGAATGAAAATTCCACTAAAATTTATAATTATAAACAAATTTCAGATGGAATAGATTATAAAAATCCAAGACAGAGAGAGCTTGTAATTCAGGCTTTGCATAAACTTCAGGCTTCTGAAAGAATTAAGGAAACTGATAAAGGAAAATACATTATCAACCTGAATATTGCAGGAACTTTAACCGGAGTTATCGATTTCAACCAGTCAGGAAATGCCTACGTGAAGGTTGAAGGTATGGAAGATGACATCTTCATCCACTCCAAAAACGTGAAAGATGCTTTGCAGGGGGATAAAGTTTTAATTGTAACTTATACTTACAAAGGAAAAAAACTGGAAGGTTCTGTTTTGGAAGTTTTGGAAAGAACGAGAACAGAATTTGTGGGAACTTTACAAATGGTTACCCATAAAGATTTCGGATTTGTTGTTTGCGATAAAAAATCAATCAATACGGATATTTTTATTCCGAAAGGAAAATTCGGAGGTGCTGAAGACGGTGATAAAGTTATCGTAAAAATGACGGAATGGAGACCGGGAGACAAAAATCCTGAAGGTGAAATTATCCAGGTTTTAGGTGCTCCGGGAGAACATGAAACTGAGATCCACTCTATTCTTGCCGAATACGGTTTACCTTACGAATTCCCTGAAGAAGTTGAAAGAGATGCCGATAAAATCGACAGAACGATCAGCGATGCAGAAGTGGCAAAACGTTGGGATATGCGTGATGTTCTTACATTTACGATTGACCCTAAAGATGCTAAAGATTTTGATGATGCATTGTCTATGAGGAAGTTAGATAATGGAAACTGGGAAATCGGTGTCCATATTGCGGATGTTTCTCATTATGTAGTTCCGGGAACTATCTTGGATGATGAAGCGTATCAGAGAGCAACTTCGGTTTATCTTGTAGACCGCGTTGTACCAATGCTTCCGGAAGTTTTGAGTAACGATGTTTGTTCACTTCGTCCAAATGAAGATAAATTTACCTTTTCAGCCGTTTTTGAACTGAATGATAATGCAGAAATTCAGAAGCAATGGTTTGGAAGAACGGTAATTCATTCTGATAGAAGATTTACTTATGAAGAAGCTCAGGAAAGAATTGAAACAAAAGAAGGAGATTTAGCAGAAGAAATTTTGGTTCTGGATAAACTGGCGAAAATCATGCGTCAGGCGAGAATTAAAAACGGAGCAATTACTTTTGACAGAAGCGAAGTTCGATTTAACCTGGATGAAAACAACCAGCCGATCGGTGTTTACTTTAAAATAAGCAAAGATTCGAATCATTTGATTGAAGAATTTATGTTGTTGGCGAACAAAAAAGTATCTGAATTTGTTTCCTTAAATAAAAGAGGAGATATTTCTCAAAATACCTTTATTTACAGAGTTCACGACGATCCGGATCCTGCAAAATTAGAATCTTTAAGAGATTTTGTTTCCACTTTCGGATATAAAATGGATCTTGCCAATACCAAAAAAGTGGCGGAATCTTTAAACAGATTATTGCATGACGTGAAAGGTAAAGGTGAAGAAAATATGATCGAAACTTTAGCAATGCGAAGTATGAGTAAAGCGGTGTATTCTACAGAACCAATCGGTCACTATGGTCTTGGTTTCGAATATTACAGCCATTTCACCTCTCCTATTCGCCGTTATCCCGATTTGCTTGCCCACAGACTGTTGCAACATTATCTGGACGGAGGAAAATCTCCAAGCAAGGATGAATTGGAACAAAAAGCAAAACATTGCAGTTCAATGGAAAGACTAGCTGCAGATGCGGAAAGAGATTCCATCAAATATATGCAGGTGAAATTCATGGAAAAACACTTGGGAGAAACCTTTACAGGCGTTATTTCCGGAGTTGCAGAGTTTGGTTTCTGGGTTGAAATTCCTGAAAATGGTGCTGAAGGCTTAATTAAATTGAGAGATTTGATGGACGATTCTTATACTTATGATAAAGCTACCCATGCTGTTTATGGATCAAGAACAGGAAACAGATATCAATTGGGAGATCAGGTGCAGATCAAAGTGGTGAAAGCCAATTTGATTCAAAAACAATTGGATTTCAAGATTGTCGATTAAGAATAATAAAATATACTTATGGAAAGCTGCTATTAATAGTGGCTTTTTTATTTTTAGTATGTGATAAAATGATGATCTCATAAAAAATTATGAATATGCTTCTGTACAGTGAGATTGATTTTCTTATTGATTAATTAAAACATAAAAGTTAACTTTGTATAAATGGGATGAAATTTTTTTTCATTTAAAAAGCTATTTAATGTTTGAACTCATACTATCTGCCGTTGTTTTAGGCTTTATGTTAAGCTTGGTTTTCATAGGACCAATTTTTTTCCTTTTAATTGAAACCAGCTTTTCCAGAGGACCGAAACATGCTTTGGCACTGGACATTGGAGTAATTTCCGCGGATCTTTTGTGTATTTTGGCAGCTTATTATGCGAGTGCAGATATTGTAACGTTAATCGACAAACATCCTGGCTTTTATAGAATTACGTCCATCCTTATTTTTGTTTACGGAATTGTCATGCTGGTCACGAAAACCAAAATGCACATGCCCGGCGAAGAAAAAATCATCAATCAGAATTATCTGAAAACTTTTATGAATGGTTTTTTATTCAATCTTTTAAATGTAGGAGTTATTCTTTTTTGGCTGGTAACGGTGATTTCAGTGAGAAATCAATATCCGGATACCGGCAATTTTATTTTATACATCGGGATTGTAATCGGGACGTACCTCTTTATTGATCTCATTAAAATCTTTTTGGCAAAACAATTTCACGATAAATTAACACAAACATTAGCCAACAAAATCAGAAGAATTGTTGGCGGAATTCTTATCATATTCAGTTTCTTTATCTTTTTACAAAGCTTTAAAAAATTCAATCAGTTTGATAAACGATTAGAAGAAGCCGAAAAAACTGAAGTAAAATATCAAAAAAACAAATGAAAAAAATAATCTTTCCAAAATCACTTAAAAAGGGTGATAAAATAGCTGTGATTTCTCCTGCAGGAGCCGTTGACACCACTCAACTTGAAAAGGGAATAGAAATGATAAAAAGTAAAGGCTATGAACCTGTTTTGGGTGAACATCTTTATACAAAATTTTCCAATGGCTACAATTATGCAGGAACAGAGCAGGAAAGAATAAAAGATATCAATTGGGCCCTTAATGATAATGAAATCTCTGCAATCTGGGCTTCAAGAGGTGGTTACGGTTGTCAGCATTTGATTGAACATTTAGATCTTAAAAACTTTATCAAAAATCCGAAATGGTACATTGGATATTCTGATAATACGGTAATCCAAAGTTATTTACTGAAAAAAGGTTTTGCTTCGATTCACGGACAAACCGTTAAAACATCAAGCTTTGGAGTGACTGAAGAAAGCTATACGTTGATTTTTGATATTTTAAAAGGAAAAAAGCCAAAATACAGCCTTAAATCAAATCAATTTAATAAACCGGGGATTATTGAAGGAGAATTGGTTGGAGGGAATTTAGCCCTGATTTATGCCCTTCTGGGAACCAAATATTCTTTTGACTTCAAGGATAAGATTTTATTCATCGAAGATATTGGTGAAAACTTCTATGCGTTGGATCGAATGATAATGAGTCTTGAATTAGCCGGAGTTTTCAATAAAATTTCAGGATTAATTATCGGTGGAATGACCAATATGGGCGATGAAAAGGAGAATAAACAATATGAAGAGAGCTTTGATGAATTCGCTTATCAATTAATTTCAGACAGAATTTTAAAGTATAATTTTCCAGTAGTTTTTGGTTTTCCGAATGGTCATATTAAAGACAACCGACCTTTGATTATCGGAGGAAATGTGAAATTAAAGGTTGAGGATAAGGTTAAGATTGAGTTTTAAAAATGGAAAATATTTTAATAGAATACAACTACTTTCCTTCATTAGCAGGAAAACTGAGAACTGTTGACATATACATTTATGAAAACTTTGATTTTAAATTTGAGATTTTTTATCATAAAAAACCAGACAATAGACCTTTTGACGAACAATATTATAGATCTTTAAGAACATTAAAAAAATTGGAGGACAAACTTCCTATGGCAATTCAAAATAATATTAAAAGGCTTTTATCTTTTGAAAGATTTGAAATAAAAAGAACATATCCAGAACTGACGGAAGAAGAAAAACAGCAGTATGAACCTAGTGATATTGGAAATGAATTTTATACATTTTATATTTCCGGTAAAAAATATTCTGTAAATGCAAATCCTTGGTATTTTAATAAAGAGCTTCTGAAAACAGAACAAGAGTTGTCTTTTTTAGACTTTCATTTAAGTATCTTAGATTTCATCGATGAGAAACACAATAGCTTAATCAGTGAAGAAAATTAATTTTTCTTCCATCATTTAATTCAGGATGGCACAGCATAACGACCTCGGAAAAAAGGCAGAAGATTTAGCTGCAGAATTTCTATTGAAGAACGGATACAAAATTTTAGTAAGAAACTTTAGATACCAAAAAGCAGAGATTGATATAATCACCGAAAAAGATAGTTTAATTGTTGTTATTGAAGTAAAAGCGCGTTCAACAGATGCTTTTAATCTTCCGCAGGAAGCTGTCAATAAAAGGAAAATTAAATTATTAGTTTCCGCTGCAGACCATTATCTGGAAGAATTTAATAAAAATCTGGAAGTAAGATTTGATATTATTTCTGTCCTCCCCGACGAAAAAGGAAATTTAGTTATTGAACATATAATCAATGCTTTTGAAGCGTTTGATGCTAACTGATATAATGTAACAATTATAAATAAATGTAACGGTTTACCAATTTTATATTTCATCATTTTTAAATTTTTACATTAAATAATTTACAATTTTTATGAAGACAATATTAATTACCGGAGCCACTTCCGGAATAGGAAAATCAACGGCAGAACTTTTTGCAAAACAAGGTAACAGAATCATCATTTGCGGAAGAAGATCTGAGGTTTTAGAATCTCTGAAAACAGAACTTTCTAAATTAACCGAAATATTTAGTTTAAAATTTGATGTAAGGAATCTGGAAGAAGTTGAAGCTGCCATCAATTCGCTTCCTGAAGAATGGAAAAACATTGATGTCTTGGTTAATAATGCAGGAAACGCACATGGTTTAGATCCTCTTTCTGCAGGAAAAACTGATGACTGGGATTCTATGATCGACGGAAATGTGAAGGGACTTTTATACGTTTCCAAAATGATCATTCCAATCATGAAAGAAAGAAATTCCGGACATATTATAAACATTAGTTCTATAGCTGCAAGACAGACTTACGCAAACGGAGTTGTTTATTGTGCAACAAAAAAAGCAGTTGACGTGATTTCTGAAGGAATGAGAATCGAATTGACGGAATTTGGAATCAAAGTAACCAATATCCAACCGGGAGCTGTAGAAACAGATTTTTCTATGGTAAGATTTAAAGGTGACAGTGAAAGAGCTTCAACGGTTTACGCAGGTTATGAACCTTTGAAAGCTGAGGATATCGCAGATTCTATTGCCTATTGTGTAAATGCTCCCAAGCATGTCTGTGTTTCTGATATGACGATTTATCCGACGGCTCAGGCAGAACCGAGAACGATTTACAGAAAGTAATTTAAAAGGATTAAATTTGTAAAAAATAGTCATACAATTTGGCATCCTGAAACCTTAAACTCAATGTAGTCAAAGCATTTACTGTGTTGGGATTCTTACGGAATGACAAATTAAACGGATAGATTTAATTATTAAAAATGAAAATTTTATACATCGAAACTTCCTCAAAAAACTGTTCAGTTGCCATTTCGGATAATGAAAAGTTATTATGTTTAACTGAAGAAGTTTCTGAGAACTATAAGCAGTCTGAAAGTCTTCACACTTTTGTAGAATGGGCTTTGGAAGGAGCAGGAATTTCAATTAAAGAAATTGAAGCAATTTCTTTGGGAAAAGGTCCTGGTTCTTACACAGGTTTGAGAATTGGTGCTTCTTCTGCAAAAGGGTTTTGTTATGGACTAAAAATACCATTGATAGCAGTCAATTCTTTGGAAAGTATGATTGAGCCTTTTTTAGGTGAAAACTATGACTTTGTAATACCTTTGATTGATGCAAGGAGAATGGAGGTTTATACGGCTGTTTATGATGGTAAAACGGGAGAAGAACTGTCTGAGACGGAAGCCAAAATTTTAGATGAAACTTCTTTTGAAGAATTTAAAGATAAAAAAGTAATATTTGTAGGAGACGGAGCGAAGAAAGCAAAAGAAATTTTACAGCTTCCAAATGCTGATTTTAATGAAACGATCTACCCTTCTGCACAATATTTAATTAAGAAAAGCCTTGAAAAAATTGATAAAAAAGAGTTTGAAGATATTGCTTATTTCGAACCGTTTTATCTCAAAGATTTTCATGGGGTAAAGAAAAAGAAAAGCGAAGATTAGTTCTTCGCTTTTTTATTTTATTGTGGTTTTGCAGGAACTGATTGTGTTGGCTGCAAATTATTATTTGGCTTTCTGGGTGCTTTATTGCTATTGCCACTTGATGGCTGTTGAGGATTGCTCATCATTTGGTTTGTCGGCTGTTGTGGCGGTGTGCCTGTCGCATTGAACTGTTGAGCAGGCTGCTGTGGAACATTATTGCTCATATTGCCGGGGTTTTGAGGTATAGAATTTCCTTTATTATCTGTTGCCTGGAAAGACAGGTCGGATTTCAAATAATTCAGCATTTCTTTGGCTTTTTCGCCTTCCGGAGTTTTAGCATAATTTAAAACGATTTGTTCCAGCTGAAGAATCATGACCTCTTTCCCACTCGATTTTCCTGAATTAAAAGCATTTAATAAATATAATTTCGGAACTAAAGCATCTTTAGGGTATTTCTGAATGGTCTGTTCAATAATATCTTTACTTTCCGCGAATTTTTCGGTTTCATACAAAGCAAAAGCCTGCTTGTATTGATTTTCAACATCTTCAGAAGATTTTACAAAAGTTTTATTCTTAGGATTTCTCGCAAATTCTGCATAAGAAGTATAAGGATAATCTGTCAGTAATATTTGTTTTGCTCTCTCCGATGCCTGCGGATTTTTCTCATAATTCATTGCAAAAATCTCGTATAAAGCCTGCAGCATTACTTTTTCTTCGGGTTTTACATCTACAAGATCATACAGAGTTTTTGTAGCTAAAGGAGTATTTGTGAAGTAGTTCTGATACATTACGCCCAATCCTAGAGAAGCCGTGTCTCTGTCTTTCTTTAGTTGATCTAATTTCGCAATATCGGTAGGAATCTGTTCGATATAAAAAGCAGGTTCAAAACGTCTTGGATTCGGTGCTGTATTAGTTCCTAAAGCATCACTTTTCAAATCCTCGATCGTTGCCATTTTCTTGGAAAAGCGCCAGTTATCGACCAATGCTCTTTCACCCCAGGTTTGCTTAAAGGTAGAAGTTCCTTTAGAAACCGTTCCTATGTTTGAGAAATAAAAACCTTTTGTTGCTACTCCAAAATCTTCAAAAGTGTTTGAGCTGTTTGCGAAAATTGATTTCGAGTTATAATCTCCGGTATCAAAGCCTTTGCTTCTTTCCGCACGTTTTCTTTCTAATTCCTCTCTTTCCTCTTTTACCTTGATTTTTGCTATATATTTTGTGAAAAAGTCGGTTTTCTGTTCCGGAGTCATTTTGGCTAAGTTCAGAATACTGTCATTTTTCTTGATTAAATAATAGTTTTTAGAAATCTTTTTAATGTAAACAGACTGGTCTGCCAAAAGAACTTTAGAAGGTTCATATGTCATTACAGCCAATGCTGAATCATAATAAGTTCCTGCCCCGATATAATCGTTCTTATCTAAATATCCCTTCCCTATTTCATAATAAGCCAAACCACGGATCTGCCCATCTGAAACCTTTTCTTTCAGAGATTTTCTGAAGTATTCCTGAGCTTCATCTTTTTTACCTGCTTTGTTTGCCATTAAGCCTAAAGCATAATAAAATTCATTCTTTCTTGATGTGTAAGTACCTTTTTTACTGATGTCTTCAAGATATTTTCTGGCACCGTTGTAATCACCATTTCCGTTGAAAGTTTTTGCAATTTCTATCTGAGATTTTACTTCAAATTCAAAATCGTTGGCGTATTTATAAGCTGCCATGAAACTTTCTCTGGCTTTTTCATTTTGATTAAGATTTTCTAAAATCTGTCCTCTCAGGAAAGCAATTCTGCTTTTCAGTTTTCTGTTGCTGTTCAGCTCAAAAGCACGGTCAAGCTCTTTTACAGCTTCTTCTTTTTTGCCGTTATCCAAATAAGCTTCAGATTGATAAATGCTTAAAAGTTTATCATAATTTTTACTGATTTTTTCACTTTTAAGTTTAGAAAAAACTTCCTGTGCTTTATGATAATTTTTGATTTCGGCGTAAGCTAAACCTTGATAAATTCTAGCTAAAGGAATTCTTTTGTCATCCTTCATGTGTGTGAAAACGTAGTTTAAGGCATCCAGAGCTTCCAAAGATTTTCCTCTGTAAATTCTTGCCTGTGCAAGGATCATATAAGCATCAAAAATCTGTTTGTTTTGTTCTTCACCATGTCTGATAACGGAATATTTATTAATTGCTTTTAAAGCTTTTGCTTCTGCAATTTCCAGCGTTGTAGCGCCTTTTTGTTCCTGTTCACCTTCTGAGCCTTTGCCTAATCCCATTTTATCCATTGCTCCGTTTACAGCACCTGATAAGGAAGGCATTCCTGTTCCGCCTGACGTTTGATTTCCCGGCATTCCCGGAGGTCCCCCTCTTCCATTGTTGTTTTGATTGGGTCTGTTTACTTCTGCCATCTTCATAGAATTTTCTGCGAAAGCGGCAGATTGTCCCAGATCACTTCCCAAAGGCTGATCTTCGTAGGTAAGGATAGGAATAAACGGCGCATAAAAATTGTCTTTATGTGCTTTATCCCTCGTTTCAAACTCGTTATTTAATGCGTCTTTTGCATTAAAAAGGGTGTTGTAATATGTTGTAAACCCTTTCATGAACTTCGAACGCTGCTCCGGCCTCTTGGTTTTGGTGGCACAAGAAACAACTATACAAAGCACTAAAAGGAATAAAATATTTTTTTTCATTATTCAATATAACTCGCTAATCTACTTTTTATTATCAGTAGGTTTGATGATTTTGTAAAAATAATAAAATTTTATATGGAAACTCATTATATTTCTTTCAAAATTTTGTAAACCAAATGGGTAGGAAGTCCCATTATTGTATAAAAGCTGCCATTTATTTTTTTTATTTTGGACATTCCAAGCCATTCCTGGATTCCATAGCTTCCTGCTTTATCAAAAGGTTTGTAATTCTTAATGTAATATTCTATTTCAGTATCTGAAATTTCATCAAATTCTACGTCTGCAACATCAGTTTCTGTAATCGTTTTATCTAAAGTTTTAATGGTAATTCCCGTGTAAACCTGATGTGTTTTTCCTGAAAGAAGTTTCAGCATGTTCTTTGCATCATTTTCATCCTGAGGTTTTCCAAGAAACTGACTGTCAATCGCTACAACAGTATCGGCGGTTAATAAAACTTCACCTTCTTCCAGTTTTCGGAAGGCATCTGCTTTTAATTCAGAAAGATAAGCTGCAGACTCTCCTACTTTAATGTGTTCAGGAACAATTTCTTCACAATCGATTTTTACAACTTCAAATTCGAAGCCTAAACTTGATAATAATTCTTTTCTTCTTGGGGATTGTGATGCTAATAATAATTTCATTTTCAATTAATTAAACAGATTGTGTATTATCATCATGCCAATTTCCCTGAACTTTCATTACCTGTTCAATCACATCACGCACTGCTCCACTTCCACCTTTTATCGGCGAAATATAACTGGCAATTCCTTTTACTTCAGGAACTGCGTTTTCAGGACAGGCCGCAATTGCAGAATTTTCCATGATATGAATGTCCGGTAAATCGTCTCCCATTGTTAAAATTTCTTCATTCTTAAGATTATATTTTGCTTTAAAAGCTTCAAAATCAACTAATTTATTATGAGATTTTGGATAATAATCCTGAATTCCAAGATAATTGATTCTGTGTTTTACCATTTCGTCATTTCCTCCTGTGATTACTCCGATTAAATAATTGTTTTTTAAAGCTTTAACAACTGCATAACCATCCAGAACATTCATTACTCGGGACATATTTCCTCCGGGCATAAGATAAACGCTTCCGTCTGTGAAAACTCCGTCTACATCAAATACAAATGCTTTAATATCTTTTAATTTTTCTTTATAACTCATACATTTTTTGAATTGAGTGATTCATTGTTTTATAAATCTCAAGACTTTCATCTTTTAATAATTGCTCATGTAACTCCAGAATTCTTTTATCGTTTCTTACTGCGGGTCCTGTTTGTGCTGATTTGGGTTCAATTTCATGAATTTTTTGAACTGTTTCATCAATTAACGGTAAAAAATAATTAAACGGAATTTCCTGAGAATCCGAAATTTCTTTGGCTCTTGAAAAAAGATGATTCACAAAATTACAGGCAAAAACTGCCGTTAAATGAATATATTTTCTTTTTTCATGGGTGCTCTCCATTACGTTTTTTGAAATTTTAGAGACTATTTCAAAAAGAATTTTCGTATCAGCTTCATTTTCTGTTTCAATAAAGAATGGAATGTTGGAATAATCCAGCTCTTTTGATTTTGAAAAAGTCTGCAAAGGATAGAGACTTGCCTTTCTATATTCTCCTGCTAACACTTCTTTAGGTAAAGAGCCTGAAGTATGGGCAACCAGAGCATTTTTATTAGTAATCAATTGAGAAACACTTTCAACAGAATTATCACTTACACAAATAATATATAAATCTGCATCGACTAAAAAATTAGTTGAATAAGGAATGTTTAATTCTTCAGAAATTTTATTTAACTCATTTTCGTTCCTACCAAAAATCTGTGCCAAAGAAATATTATTCTGAACAAAAGCTTTTGCCATGTGATAGGCTACATTTCCGGAACCGATAATTACAATTTGCATATAACAAAGATAAGGTTTTAACTTTAGTTCGAAAGGATAGTTCGAATATGGAAGTTTTTATAAATGTGCTTATTGTCCTTTCAGTAAAGGTTACAGCATAACTATCTGATAATATTTTTAATATTTGGACTAAAAATTGAATAAGTAATTTAACTTTCAGCTATTTTTGTAATCCAAAACAATGAAAGCATCTTATGAAGATTAAGGACACGGAAATTATTTCGTTGATGCAAAATCCACGAACTCTAGAGCAGGGAGTTCGCGCCTTGATGGATGCTTATCAAAGTAGATTGTATTGGCACATAAGAAGAATTATTGTAGACGGAGATCTTGCTCAGGATACATTGCAGGAGACTTTTATTAAAGCTTATCAGAATTTTCACCAGTTCAAAAACGATAGCCAACTGTACACATGGCTGTACAGAATTGCTACCAACGAAGCATTACAGCAGGTAAATAAAATGAAGAAAATGCAGAAAACTGATGAAGATCCTGAATATCATATGCAGAATTTAGTCGCCGACAATACAGAAGGTGATGCAGAGGAAATACAAATTCTACTACAGAGCGCTATACAAAGCCTGCCCGAAAAGCAGAAACTGGTATTTATGATGCGGTATTATGATGACCTGCCTTATGAAGAGATATCAAAAATTGTAGATATGTCGGTAGGAACGTTGAAAACGAATTATCATTATGCCAAACAGAAAATAGAAGAATATATCAAAGAGAATTACGAAAGATAATTTTTGAGAAACAACAACATGAAAGACTTTGATCTAGAAAAATTAGAACGCAAAAACATCTACAAAGTCCCTGAAAATTTATTTGAAAATATTCAGGGGAAGGTATTGAGCGGACTCAATGATTTTGATCTGGAAAAATTAGAACGTAAAAATATTTACACAGTTCCTGAAAAATTATTTGAGAATATTCAGGAAAATGTATTGAAAAATGTATTGCCTGCCAAAAAAGCACCAATTTTCAAGCTGAATTGGGCTTATGCAGCGGCGGCATCATTAGCTCTGATTTTTGGAGCGACTTTTGTCTTCAACAATGATAGCCCAAAAGGAGAATATTCGCAGACAACAGTTGCTTCGAGTAACCAGGAGCCAAAAACAGAAAGTGAGATCGCTTATGAAACTTTAAAATCGGATTTAACTTCTGTAGAAAATAACAATCAAACAGTTGTAAATCAGGATGCTAATAAGTCTTTTGCGGAGGATGAGCAGAATGAAGAACAAAAGACAGCAACGAAAACAGTAAAACCTGTTTCGAAAAAAGAAGAAACTCAGGTAAACGAATATTTGGATTCTTTCTCTAATTCTGAAATTTCAGAATTGGCAAGTAATTCTACTCAGGACGTTTATTTGGATTTATATAATTAAAAAAGATGAAAAAGATATTATTTACACTTTTTATTATTTATGGTTTTGGCTTGAATGCCCAAAGGACGGATTACGACTGGAAAAAAATGGACCCTAAACAAAGAAAAGAGGTAATAAACAATCTTTCTCCTGAAGAAAGAAAGACGCTTCTTACTAAGTTCAGGAACAATATGGTAATGGATAATCTGAATATTGATCCAAGCGATAAAACTGAATTTACAGAAATTTATAACGAATATCTGGACAGTCAGAAGCAGATAAAAAGTCAGTTTAATTCCAATTTTAATCCTGAAACTTTATCAGATGATGAAGCCAAAGCCAAGCTACAGCAAAGCTTTGAAGTAGGACAAAAACTGTTAGATAACAGAAAAAAATATGCTGATAAGATGCAGCAGATAATACCTTGCCAGAAAGTCTTGAAGCTGTTTCAATCTGAGGGAATGATGAGAGATAAGATGAATGAAAGAAAACCTCACGGAAGCAACAATAATGCTGCAAGACCAAAGCAAGACCCATAATAGTTTATTTTTTTAATGTTGGACGACTCTTACAAATCTTTTTTGTGAGAGTCGTTTAATTTTAAACCAAATTCATATTTTTGAGATGAAATTTAATATTAAATGAAAAAAATATTCCAAATCACTTTTATTTTAACTTCAATTATTTGCTTTTCGCAAAATCAGGAAATTATTAAAGAAAGAGGAAATCTTTCAAATCCAAAAGGGAATATCTACAAATCTCTCGAAGTAATCGACCAAAGAGAAGACAAGAAAATAGGAGAGATGACTTTTGGTGATGCTAAAGAAATGAAAGAAGTTGTTTTTCCGACAACAGTAAATAATTTTCTAAGTCAATGGTATACAGATAGTAATCATAAAGGCGGAAAAAACGAAATGGTTCTAGTCTTAAAACATCTGAAAACTTATATAGGTGAAACAGTAGGAAAGGAAACAGAAGGAGAGATCGAATTTTCTGCACAGACTTTCCTGAAAGAAGGAGATACTTATAAATTTTTATATAAAAAAGATACTGTTTACAGCTTCAGAAGTAAAAATATTTCTGATGTGATGATGAAAAATATTCCAGTGGTTTTTGCCATGTTTTTAAAGAAAACATATACTCTGAAACCTAAAGAAAACGCTGTAACGATCGATGCTCTTACGGACTATGAATCATATGTAAGAAACAATTCTGAAGCATATAAAAATCAAGCGCTGAAAGATGGGGTTTATCTTAATCACAATGCATTCATGAATCAAACTCCGGAACAGGGAAATTATGTTCTTGAAAAAAATGGAAAAGGCGCAGTTTTAAGAGCAATTAAGGAAGAAAACGGTAAGAAAGATAAAATTTCTACAAATGAAATGTTTGCTTATGTAGAAAACGGAAAGGCTTATAGAAAAACATATTCAGGATTTTTAGAACTGAATAAAAATGACAAAGGATTTTATCTGATAAGCAACAGGGGATATCTCTTACCGGCTCAGAATTCTACAGTTTTTGTAAATGTAGGAGGAACAAATGGCGGAATGTATGGAGGTGTCGCCGTAGGTCTTGTCGGGATACTGGAAAGAGGACTAAGGCAGAATAAAATGAAAAAAGAAGAAAAATTTCCTATTTATATTGATCCTTTAACGGGAGAATATGATTTTTCAGAGGAATAAATTTTACAAGCAAAAAGAGAGACAAATCGTCTCTCTTTTGCTTTATTTTTTGTCCGTGGAATAGGAATAAGGAAAATCTTTTTCGTTTGTTCCGCGGTTCTTATTGGGCTTGTTATCCATGTTAAACTGTAGAATAGCACCTTTCATTAATTCCGCGTGACTAAGCCAGTTTTTAGAATAGTTTTGACCATTCATATTTAATGATTTCACATATCGGTTTTCATCACTGTTATTATCAGATTTAATTTCCAGAGTTTTTCCGTTTTCTAAATGAATGGTTGCTTTTTTAAAAAGAGGAGCTCCCAAAACGTATTGATCAGTCGCCGGAGTTACCGGATAAAAACCAAGCGCCGAGAAAATATACCACGCCGAAGTTTGTCCATTATCTTCATCGCCACAATATCCGTCTGGAGTTGGCTGATACAAACGATTCATCGTTTCACGCACCCAATATTGTGTTTTCCAAGGCTCTCCGGAATAATTATATAAGTAAATAATATGTTGAGCAGGCTGATTTCCGTGAGCATATTGTCCCATATTGGCATTCACCATTTCCTGAATTTCATGGATTGTTGAACCATAATAACTGTCATCAAAAACAGGAGGCATTTCAAAAACCTGATCTAATTTTTTCGAAAACTCTTTTCTGCCGCCCATCAATTTTGCCAATCCGTCAATATCCTGAAAAACCGACCAAGTGTAATGCCATGAATTTCCCTCTGTAAAAGCATCACCCCATTTAAAAGGATTAAAAAGAGTTTGAAAACTTCCATCCTGATTTCTTCCGCGAGCTAATTTTGTCTCAGGATCAATTACTTTTTGAAAATTTTGTGAACGTCTGTAATATTCTACCCATTCAGATTCGGGTTTTCCGAGAGCTTTTCCTAATTGGGCAATCGCGAAATCATCGTAAGCATATTCCAATGTTCTTGCCGCGTTTTCATTGATTTTAACATCGTAAGGAACGTAGCCTAATTTTTTATAATACTCAATTCCCAGTCTTCCGGTTGCTTGCGGACCCTCATTATTGGCGCCGTGAAGCAAAGCCTGATATAATGTTTCAATATCATAACCTCGAAGACCTTTCATATAAGCATCTGCAACCACAGAAGCAGAATTATTTCCAATCATAATATCAGAATACGACGGACTTGACCATTCCGGCAACCAACCGCCTTCTTTATAATCACTGATTAATCCTTTCTGCATTTCAACATTGATACTTGGATAAACTAAGTTTAAGAAAGGGTAGAGTGCCCTGAAAGTGTCCCAAAAACCGGTTCCTGCAAAACGATAACCCGCTTCCGTTTTCCCGGAATATGGACTGTAATGAATAACTTCTCCAGCTTTATTGATTTCGTACATTTTATGTGGAAAGCAAAGCATTCTGTAAAGAGAAGAGTAGAACGTTCTCATCTGGTCGATTGTTCCGCCTGCGACTTCAACTCTTCTTAATTTTTCGTTCCATGCTGATTTTGCCTTTTTGAAAGTATCATCGAAAGAATCTCTACTCAATTCTCTTTGTAAATTTAGTTCTGCCTGTTCTAAACTAATGAAAGAAGAAGCGACTCTTAAGTTCACTTTTTCATCTTTTTTGGTGGCAAAACCAACGACAGCTCCGCAATGATCTCCAGTGATTTCCAGGGCATCTTTTACGAAATCCTTATCCTTCCAGGTTGAATATTTCGTGAATGGTTTGTCTGCATAAATCACAAAATAATTTTTAAAACCGACCAGTTTTCCACGGGAATATTTTGTTGAATATCCCACAATTTTATTTTCAGAAGGAATAATGGTAATGCTTGAGCCTTTATCAAATGCATCCACAACAAACCAAGAATCATTCGAATCAGGATAAGTTAAACGCATCTGTGCGGCTCTTTCAGTTGGAGTAATTTCTGCAGTTATATTATGATCTGCCAGATAAACGCTGTAATAATATGGTGTTGAAACCTCTGATTTATGGGAAAACCAACTCGCTCTTTCATCTTCATTAAAACGCATTTTTCCCGTCACAGGCATAATGGAAAACATTCCGTAATCATTCATCCAGGGAGAAGGTTGATGCGTTTGTTTGATTCCACGAATTTTATCGGCGTCGTAAGTATATTGCCATCCATTTCCATTTTTTCCGGTTTGGGGTGTCCATAGATTCATTCCATGAGGGACTGCGACGGCTGGATATGTATTTCCGTTTGAAAGTGAAGGCTTTGAAAGTGTCCCGATCAACGGGTTGACAAATTCTTCAGGATTTTCCGGTGCTTTTTCAACCCACTGCGATTTGAAATGAGCGAAAGAAATAATTAATAAGAGTAAAAGAACTTTTTTCATGAGTAAAAGTAATTTGGCTTTCGATAAAGATTTTTAAGATGAAAAGTTAAAGATTTTATCAGGAATAGAAGTGTTTTTTTTGATTTTCGCAGATAAGAATGTAATTTGTCATTCTGAATGAAAAGGAATGGTATGAAGAATCTCTAAAAATAAAGCTGAGATTCTTCCTTTGCTCAGAATGACAAACATTATGTTGATTTTATTGTAATGATTTTCCACTCCGTTTGTCATCCCGTAGGGATCGGATCTAGGCAAAGTTATTAGAGATTAATTTGGAAAGATTCGTGTTTAGATCCCTACGG
>NZ_BAAAZJ010000011.1:180744-291623 GCF_039536845.1 Chryseobacterium ginsenosidimutans | reverse complement strand
GGCTTTGCCACCGCCGAAACTCCAAAATAGCGAGTGCGGAGAGCGGGAATAAGCTCTAAAATTTAAATCATTTTAATCGCACTTTAAATTAATTTCACACCACAAAATAAGAATGAGGAATTGTCTTCCTTTTTTTTATCTTTGCAAATTACAAGGTTCTTAAATGAAAAACATACGAAATTTTTGCATAATCGCTCATATCGACCACGGTAAAAGTACTTTGGCGGATAGACTATTGGAATATACCAATACTGTTACCCAAAGAGAATTACAGTCTCAGACGCTGGATGATATGGATTTGGAGAAAGAACGCGGGATCACCATCAAGTCTCACGCGATCCAGATGGATTATGAATATAAAGGAGAAAAATATATTTTAAATCTGATTGATACACCGGGACATGTAGATTTTTCTTACGAAGTTTCCCGTTCTATCGCTGCCTGTGAAGGTGCGCTTCTTATTGTAGATGCTGCGCAAAGTATTCAGGCACAAACAATTAGTAATCTATATCTGGCATTGGAAAATGACTTGGAAATTATTCCGATTCTAAATAAAATAGATCTTCCATCAGCAAATCCGGAAGAGGTTACCGATGAAATCATGGGTCTTTTAGGTTGCAAATATGAAGATGTTCTGAGGGTTTCAGGGAAAACAGGAGAAGGTGTTCACGATTTGCTTGAGCAGATTGTTAGCAGAATTCCTGCTCCGGTTGGAGATCCGGAAGCACCGCTTCAGGCATTGATCTTTGACTCCGTTTATAATCCATTTAGAGGAATTGAGGCTTATTTCAAAGTCGTAAACGGAAGTATTTCTAAAAACGAAAAGATCAAATTTTTTGCAACAGGAAAAGAATACGGTGCTGATGAAGTTGGAACTTTAAAGCTAAAACAGGTTTCGAAAAAAACAATTGAATGTGGTGACGTAGGTTATATTATTTCCGGTATCAAAGATGCAAGAGAAGTAAAAGTGGGTGATACCATTACCTCTTTTGTAAATCCTGCAGCGGCTGCAATTGATGGTTTTGAAGAAGTAAAACCGATGGTTTTTGCCGGAATTTATCCGATCGAATCTGAAGATTTTGAGGAATTAAGATTCTCATTAGAAAAATTAAGATTAAATGATGCTTCTTTGGTTTTCGAACCAGAAAGTTCTGCAGCTCTTGGTTTTGGTTTCCGTTGCGGATTCTTAGGAATGCTTCACATGGAAATTGTTCAGGAACGTCTTGAAAGAGAGTTCGATATGAATGTTATTACCACAGTTCCCAACGTTTCGTACCACGGATATTCTAAAAAAGATCCTGAAACCGCAATTTTAATCAACAACCCATCTGAAATGATTGATCCCAATCTTTTAGACAGAGTGGAAGAGCCTTATATAAAAGCTTCTATCATTACTAAATCTGATTTCGTAGGTGCAGTTATGACGCTGTGTATCGAGAAAAGAGGAGAGATTGTAAACCAAAGTTATTTGACTGCAGACAGAGTTGAATTAACGTTCAATATGCCTTTGGCAGAAGTTGTTTTCGACTTCTACGACCGTTTAAAATCTATTTCTAAAGGATATGCATCATTCGATTATTCACCAATCGGAATGCGTTCTTCTAAGTTAGTAAAAATGGATATCCTGATCAATGGAGATATGGTAGATGCTTTATCATCATTGATTCACGATTCTAATGCTTATTACATCGGTAAGAAAATGTGTGAAAAACTTCGTGAACTGATTCCTAGACAGCAGTTTGATATTGCAGTTCAGGCAGCGTTGGGAGCAAAGGTTATTGCAAGAGAGACGATTAAAGCGTTAAGAAAAGATGTTACCGCAAAATGTTACGGAGGTGATATTTCCAGAAAGAGAAAGCTTCTAGAAAAACAGAAAGAAGGTAAGAAGAAAATGAAGCAGATTGGTAGAGTAGAAGTACCACAGTCAGCATTCATGGCAGTTTTGAAACTAAACGATTAATATAAAAAAGCCCGATAAAATATTTATCGGGCTTTTTATTTTTTAAGCTTCTGGCAATGTTCTGTTATTGTTTGCGGGTATATTTTATTTCCATTGTTTTATATTCTTTTCCTGTCTTAGAATCGGGTCCGTACATTTCCATAACATGATGATTATCGTCTACAAATGTGAGAATCTCTCTTACATTACAGTCTTTTCCGGGTCTTGCAGGGTCTGTTATTTTTCCTTTAAACTCAATTGATTTTTTTGAGGAATTCCATTCACCTTCCATATTCATGATTCCGGTTCCCATATTATCGATCCAGGTACTTACAAACTTCTTTTTTGCATTGTCATAACCCACGATGCTCATTCCTTCGAAAGGCATTCCCATGAAATTTCCTTTGTGTTCACCTACCTGATAACGTCCGTTAAAAACTATTTTATTGTTGGCTTCTGAAGTACTTGTCATTGGTTTTCCGCCGTTTTCCATCCACATTGTGTTTTCTCCGGTCCATGTTCCGTCAGATTTTGCAAGCATTTTGTGCATTTCTCCCGGAGTTGCGTAATCCATCCAAGCTTTGTTTGCTGTAGCGGAATCTACGGGCTTCCATTCTTTACTCGTTAAAGAATCTGCTTCTTTTCCTGTTTTCACATCCATTTTTACTTTGTCACAAGCAATAAAAAGAAAAGCTGCTGAGACAGCAAATAATAAATTTTTCATAATTGTTTAGTTTTAAGTTGTTTATAAATTTAATAAAAATTATAAAACAAAGTTTTTTTATTTTTCTGTTGATATTGATCGTTCTAAATTGTACTTTTGTGTATTCACAACGCAAATTAATACAATGGAGTCTCCAAAAAAATTACAGGATATAAAAGTTGCTGTAGATGCAGTTATTTTCGGATATTTTGATAAAAAAGATCTGCAGATTCTTTTGATAAAAAGAAATATTGATCCTTTCAAAGGAGGTTGGGCGCTTCCCGGAGGTTTGGTTTTAGACGATGAAAATCTGGATGATGCAGTAAAAAGAGAATTGCACGAAGAAGCGGGCATAAAGCCAGATTTTCTCGAACAACTCTATACATTTGGTAATATTGGTCGCGATCCGCGAAATAGAGTGGTTTCTATAGCTTATTTGGGGCTTGTAAATCCTTCTTATCATGAACTTTTCGCAGATTCTGATGCAGAAGACGCGCAATGGTTCGGTATTAACAGTCTTCCGAAATTGGCTTTTGATCATCAAACAATCATTGATATTGCCTTAAAAAGACTTCGCACAAAAATTCAGTATCAACCGATCGGTTTCAACCTTCTTAACGAAGAATTTCCTTTTTCAGATCTTGAAAACCTTTATAAAACCATTATCGGACAGGAAATCGACCGCAGAAATTTCCGAAAAAAAATCATGAGTTACGGACTTTTGAACGAAACAAATAATGTAAAAAAAGAAGGCAGCGGAAGACCGGGAAAACTTTTTACTTTTAATCAGGAAAAATACAAAGAGCTTGAGGAAGAAGGTTTTTATTTTGAAATTAAGTAGTCTTTGAGCACAAACATCATAAATATTTTGCATTAATTTTCACTAACGCTTTTGTTAAAATTTACTTATTCTTAAAAAACAACAACAAATATCAACATCATAGGAACGGACTTTAGTCCGTTTTTTTATTTACATTGAGCAGTTGTCTTTAGCCAAAACTTACAGCAATGATTTAAATTGGTGTTATTTTTGAAAATATTTGTGTCATTCGTGTTTAAATAAAATAAATTTTTATTACTGATAATCAATCAATTAAATTTATTAGCGTAAAATTAACGCAAATAAATTTGGTTAATAAATCCATATTCTTTTAAATTTGTGTAAAAATAACACAATATGAACTATACATTACAAAATACGCTAGAAAGCTTTCAGAGAAAAGAGAAGTTGAATTTTCTGTTCTTTTGGGGACACACGGTGAAAGATGAAATTACAAAAGCATGTTTCAGTCAATGGTTTCCTTTGAATTTGAAGAAAAGTAAAATCTAATAACCATGAAAACCATAACACTTTACAGACCCGTCGGAGAAAAGGAAATGATTCTTATTATAGAAAGCGATTTCAGGAAATTTCCTCCAAGATTAGAATGGCAGCCAATTTTCTATCCTGTTTTAGATGAAAATTATGCCTCCGAAATTGCCGAAAAATGGAACACAAGAGATGAATCGGGAAATTATCTTGGTTTTGTAACAAAATTTGAGGTTCTGGAAGAAATTGTCAATCAATATCCGGCGCAGAATGTTGGAGCAAAAAATCATAATGAACTGTGGATTCCTTCTGAAGATTTAGAAAAATTTAATCAGGCAATTGTAGAAAAAATTGATGTGATAAAAGTATTTATTGGAGATGATTTTAAAAATCCGACAAATACAGATATAGAAAATTTATTATTAAAAATAAAAAAACTAACGATGACAAATAAAGGAATGGCAAAAGAGACATTGGAAATCCTAGCCAAGAAATATTATATAAACGAAGACAACGAAAAAATAAATATAGAAAACGAACTGGAAATCTGTAAAAAAGAAACCGTTTTGTTTTCATCTGAACAGCTTTCGGAAATGACAACAAACGAACTTCCAAAAACAGCTTTTGAAACAAAATTTGAAACTTGGAATTGCAGTTCTTTAAAAGCGATTTTACGATTGGGTGAAGAAGAAAATCAGGAGAAATTGATGTGTCTTAATTTCGCATCGGCAAAAAATCCGGGAGGAGGTTTTATCAATGGTGCAGAGGCTCAGGAAGAAAGTCTTGCAAGAACTTCTGCATTGTATGAAATTCAACTTCAGGCTTGGGATTATTACACTGTTCATTGCGCCATGGAATCTTGTTTTTACACTGATATGATGATTTACAGCCCGAAAGTTCCGGTTTTCAGAAAAGACAAAGGAGAATTATTGTCAAAACCTGTTTTGTGCAATTTTATAACATCTCCTGCGGTAAATGCGGGTATTGTAAAAAAACAGGAACCGGAAAGAGCTCACGAAATCTACGGAGCGATGGATGTGAGAATGGATAAAATGTTCGCATTAGCTTTAAACCAGGGAAATGAAACATTGATTTTAGGAGCTTGGGGATGCGGAGTTTTTAAAAATGATCCGAAAGAAATTGCAGAATTGTTCAACAAACATCTTCATGGGAAGTATAAAAATAAATTTAAAAGAGTGGTTTTTGCGGTTCTGACTAAGAAAGAAGAAATGATAAAGCCGTTTGAAAAAATAGGATGAAACTTAAACTTAAAAAATATAAAGAACAACTACAGGATTGGCCACAAAAAGGCTATCATATCATGGCTCAATATGATGATGAAAAAATAATTGTTTATCAGTCTTATCGAAAAGAAATTGGTGAATTTGCTATTCAAAATCAATATTTAGGAGGTCATTTCAGTTTAGAAAGAATGACTTGGATCAAACCTAATTTTCTCTGGATGATGTACCGAAACGGATGGGGAACAAAAGAAGGTCAGGAATATGTTTTGGCAATTCATTTAAAAAAAAATAGATGCTTTTAAAAATTACTTAAAAAATGCAGTTTATTCTTCTTACAACGAAAGGTTAGAATTATCAAGAGAAGAATGGCAAAATCAGGTAAAGGAATCATCCGTGAGATTGCAATGGGATCCGGATCATGATCCTTTTGGGAATAAACTGGAGAGAAGAGCAATACAAATTGGGTTGAGAAATCAATTCATCAAATCTTTTGCTCAGGAAGATATTATTTTAATTGAAAATATTTCAGATTTTGTGAAAGAACAGCATCAGTTTGTTTTAAATGATGACTTGGATAATTTAACGATTCCTGAAGAAAAACCTTTATTGTTAGATGATTTTGATTTAAACAGGAAGCTGAGATTAAATGAAAACTAATTACAATGAAAATTGAATTAATAAAAGGCGACATCACCAAAATACAAGCCGACGCAATCGTCAATGCTGCTAATTCCTCTTTATTGGGTGGCGGCGGTGTTGATGGAGCAATTCATCGAGCGGGTGGAAAGCAAATTTTAGATGAGTGCATTGAAATTAGAAATAAACAGGGAAAATGTAAAACAGGAGAAGCGGTCATAACAACAGCCGGAAATCTGCCTGCAAAATATGTCATTCACACAGTTGGTCCGGTTTGGAATAATGATGAGGTAAAAAGCTCAGAATTATTGGCAAATTGCTATAAAAACTCTTTGAAATTAGCTGAAAGCCTTGATGTTAAAACCATTGCTTTTCCAAATATAAGTACAGGGATTTACAGATTTCCAAAAAAATTAGCTGGAGAAATTGCTGTTCGTGAAGTCCAGAATTTCCAATCTGAAATCATTGAAAAAGTTGTTTTTGTTTGCTTTGACAATGAAAATGAAATGATTTATAAACGACTTTTAAATCTTTAAAAACAATGAAAAAAATACTACTTTTAGCAATACTTATCCCATTTTCCAATGCTTTTTCTCAGGAAAAAGATTCAATCAGGGATATTCAGGAGGTGGTGATACAAAGTGAGGCGGGAAGATTGCAGACGGTGAATTTTCATAATATCAATCCTGCTAAAAGTATTCAGAATGTCGGAAAAGAGCCTTCATTTTTATTGTCAGAATCTGTTCCGTCGGTCACTGCATATTCAGATACGGGTGGAAATAATGGGTATTCTTACTACAGAATTCGTGGGATCGATCAGACGAGAATCAATGTTTCGATGGATGGAGCGCCGATGAATGAACCGGAAGATCAGGGTTCTTATTTTTCAAATTATCCGGATATTTTTAATTCTTTTGATAAAATTCAGATCCAGAAAGGAGTGGGTTTATCAAAGAACGGAACGGCGAGTTACGGTGGAAGTATTCAGTTGTTTTCTCCTGATTTAAAAGAAAAAAATCTTGAATTTGGAGCAAATTATGGTTCATATAATTCGATGAGGTTGTATGGGAAATACACTTCCGGAATTAAAAATGATATGGGAATTCATGTAAGATTATCCGAGATTTATTCTGACGGTTACAAGTATAATTCCTCTAATCATGGACAGTCTGCGTTTATAAGCGGCGGAATTTTCAAGGATAAAAGTATCTGGAAATTTAATGCATTGATGGGAAATCAACGAAATCAACTGGCTTGGTTAGGCGTTACTCAGGAACAGATAGATAAAGATCCGCGAACAAATGGAAATCGAGATGAAAAAGACCGATTTTTTCAGACGTTTCTGCAGGCTTTTAATCAGACAAAATTGAGCGAATCTTCTTCTCTTCAAAGCAGTATTCATTATACGCATTTGAATGGAAATTATGATTTTAACTTAAATAATTTCATCGGACTACCGGAAAATGGAGAAATTTACAATTATGCTTTTAATTCGAATTTCTTGGGATTTTATACTAATTTTCAGAATAAATTTAAAAACGGGAAAATTGTAGCAGGAATTAATGGAAATGTATACAGTAGAAATCACACAGGAAGTGAGCTTTCTTTAGGAGAACTATACAGAAACACAGGCTATAAAAATGATGTAAGTGTTTTTGCTCAGGGAGAATTCAAGGCTGGAAAGTGGGTTTTTTCCGGAGATGTGCAATATAGATTTGCAGATTTCAGGTATAAAGGAGATCTTTCGATGAATGAATTGGAATGGAATTTCTTTAATCCGAAAATTGGAATTAATTATCTGATTAATAATGAGTCAAATGCATATTTCAGTTTGGGAAGAGTAGGAAGAGAACCTACCAGAAATGATATTTTCATGGGAAACGATAACTTAATGCTGGATGAAAATAATCAATTGGTTCTTGGTACAATAACGCCCGAATATGTGACTGATTATGAGTTAGGTTACCGTTTTAATAAAGAAAAAATAAAACTTGAATTTAATGTCTTTTACATGGATTTTAAAGATGAAATTGTACTCAACGGAAACTTCGGACCCAACGGATTGGCGTTGACTAATAAAGTGGATAAAAGTTACAGATTAGGAGCAGAAATTTCCTTTAATTATCAAATTAATGAGCATTGGAATTTGAAAAATAACTCGTCTTTTGTGTATTCAAAAATTAAAGAAGAAAATGTTTCGTTTAGTCCGGTATTGACCCCGAAATTTATTGTAAATCAGGAGGTAAACTATAAATTAAAGAATCTTACGATTAACGTGACTTCCAGATTTCAGGACAGTTCGTACATGGATTTTTCAAACATGGCAAAACTTCCGTCTTATGTAATTTTGAATTCCGGAGTTTTGTATGATTGGAATCAATGGCAAGTCGGATTTTTTGTGAATAATATCACAAACAAACGATATTATAATTACGGTTACACGGAAACAGATGGCACGGGAAAATATTTTGTTCAGATGCCGAGGAATTTTATGGCTTCTTTAAAATTTAAAGTCTTTTAAAATGAAGGGTTTTGTATTTGGAAAATTTTATCCGTTTCATATCGGTCATCAAAAGATGATCGAATTCGCCCTTGAAAAAGGAAGTGTAACGGTTTTGGTATGTGCAGAAGAAAAGGAAAAAATAGACGGAAATATCAGAAAAGAATGGATTAAAGAGACTTTTAAAGACAATAAAAACTTAAAGGTAAAGGTTTTTAAATACAATGAAAATGATTTCCCGAATACTTCTGTTTCAGACTGGGAGGTTTCCAAAATCTGGAGTGAAGTTTTTAAAGAATATTTTAAAGAAGAGGAGTTTCTCGTGACTTCCGAAGAATATGGAGAAATGCTTTCTATGATTATGGATATTGACCATTTTATGTTTGATGAAAACAGGGAAAGTATTCAGATTTCAGCTTCAGAAATTCGCGAAAATTTGTTTGAAAACTGGAAGTATCTTCCGTTATCAGTTCAAAAATATTTTGCCTTAAAAGTTGTTTTTCTTGGCACGGAATCCACCGGGAAAACTGTTATGACGAATAATTTATCTGAATATTTTAAATCCAATAAGGTTTCAGAAGCGGGGCGGGATCTTATTTCAGATTCAAAAGAATTTGATTTTAATGATCTGGAAAAAGTATACACAGAACACGCCAATCGAATTGAAAATGTGAATTATCAAGAAAGTTTTTTAACGTTGATTGACACCGATATTCACATTACAAAATCGTATGCTGAATTTATTTTTGGTAAAAAATTATCCGTTCCGGAAGAAATTATAGAGAAAAATAAAGCCGATCTCTACCTTTATTCAACAAAAGATGCAGAATACATTCAGGACGGAACAAGGCTTGAAATTGATGAAAGAAATAAATTAGATGAAAGCCACCGAAATATTTTAAAAGAAGAAAACATTGATTTTCTGGAAGTTTCCGGAAGCTGGGATGACAGGGAGAAAATGGCGGTTGAAAACATCAAAAATTTAATTTTGAAAAGACGAATGATGTTCAAAAATTAATCTGATTGTCCATAATCCATCAGAATTGAAAAGACTTTGTGTTCTTTGCGTTTAAAAAAAGGCATTATTGTTAAAAGCGGACATTCGAGAAAATTAATAATTAAACTAAAAAACAAATGAAAAAATTAACCATATTAAGCGGTGCAGGAATCAGCGCCGAAAGCGGAATAAAAACATTCAGAGACGGAGATGGTCTTTGGGAAAATCATAGTATAACAGATGTGGCAAGTCCGGAAGGATGGAGAAAAGACAGAGCGTTGGTATTGGAATTTTACAACCAGAGACGTCGCCAGATTCATGAAGTGCATCCAAACGATGCCCATAAATTAATTGCGGATCTGGAAAAATATTTCGATGTTCAGATCATCACGCAAAATATCGACGATCTGCATGAAAGAGCGGGATCTACAAACATTCTTCATATCCACGGAGAGTTGTTAAAATCTTGTTCGTGCAACAATAAAAATCTTATTTACGATCAAAAAGAGGATATTAAGATCGGTGACAAAGCGGAAGACGGAGCTCAGTTAAGACCTTTTATCGTTTGGTTCGGCGAAGATGTTCCTTTGATGAAAGAGGCGACAAAAAAAGCGAAAGAAGCAGATATTTTTCTGGTAATCGGAACTTCTTTGCAGGTTTATCCGGCTGCAGGATTGCTTCATGATATTAAGGATGATTGTCTTTTAATTGTAATTAATCCCAACGAAACGGGCTTTGGATACGGACAAAGAGCGGTCGTAATGAAAGAAACCGCAACAAGAGGAATGCAGTTATTGTTTGATAAATTGGTAAATCTTGCCTAATGGAAAATGCAGTAAAAGCAGGAATTTTTGGAGTTTGTATTGGTGATGCGTTGGGCGTTCCGGTGGAATTCAGAAGCAGGGAACAATTGAAACGTTCACCTGTTACAAAAATGAGAGCTTTAGGAACACATCATCAGTCTGCGGGAACATGGAGTGATGATGGTTCTTTAACGTTATGTCTTGCAGATAGTCTTTGTAATGGATATAATTTGGAAGACATAGCTTTGAAATTTTTACAATGGTACAATGCGGAAATATGGACTCCACATGGAAGAGTTTTCGATATCGGAATCGCAACTTCACAAGCCATTCATAGAATCAGTAAAGGAGTTTCCCCAACTTTATGTGGCGGAACAAGTGAGTTTGATAACGGGAATGGTTCTTTAATGAGAATATTACCGTTATTATTTTATATCAAAGATTTCCCGGTTGAGAAACGTTTTGATACTACAAAAGATGTTTCGTGCATTACACACGGACACATTCGCTCTGTTTTGGCTTGTTTTATTTATTTGGAGTTGGCTTTAGAAATTTTGAAAGGACAAGATAAATGGGAAGCATACAAAACAATGCAGAAAACAGTTCGAAACTTTTTGGATAATAATCCTGTTTGCTCTCAAAATGAAATGGATAAATTCCATCGGATTTTAGAATTAAAAGTTGGTGAATATGACTTGGCTCCATTACATACTTTGCAGGAAGAAGAGATTAGCTCAGGCGGGTACGTTCTTCACAGCTTAGAAGCCTCATTATGGTGTTTCCTAAACTCCGAAAGTTATTCTGAAGCAGTATTGAAGGCGGTTAATTTAGGAGAAGATACTGACACAACAGGAGCCATTACAGGAGGAATTGCAGGAATTTATTATGGCTTTAAAAATATTCCTGAAGAATGGATTGCTGAGTTGGTGAGAAAAGAGGATATTGAAAACTTATGTATTAAATTAGAAAATAAATTAAAAAACTAAACACAAACCATGAACGAACAACAAAAGAAAAAAATAAGCAAATTCCTGAGCTACGTTCTCAGGCATCACCCCGAACTCATTAATCTGAATTTGGATGAAAACGGATGGGCAGATGTTGATGAGCTGATTACAAAATCTACCAACGATTCCCAAGGTTTTACCTTTGAAGAGCTGGATGAAATTGTGCAGACCAATGCTAAAAAACGATTTGCGTTTAATGAAGATAAAACAAAAATCAGAGCCAGTCAGGGACATTCTATTGATATTAATCTGGATTTAGTTCCACAACAGCCACCCGCATTTTTGTATCACGGAACGGCGCAGAACAATGTCGAATCAATTTTAGAAAAAGGAATTGAAAAAAGAAGCCGGCAACACGTTCATTTAAGCATCGATAAAGAAACCGCAACCAACGTTGGAATGCGCCACGGAAAGCCGGTAATTCTAACTATAAGCACGGGAAAAATGTTTGAGGACGGAATAGAATTTTATCTTTCGGAAAATGAAGTTTGGCTCACGGATTTTGTAGATGCAAAATATATTTCGGAATAGCAAAGATTTAAAAATAAAATTTTTTAAAAGAGTTTTATTTTTTATATTAAATATTTCATACATTAGTGTATTAAATCATGGTATCCGAAAAACGTAAAGAGTAGGAAGATAAAACAAAATCATTATGAAAAAATTAAACAAAATTTCAAGAGAGAATTTAAAATCAATTAAAGGAGGAATTACTCAAGAATGTGCAGTTTGGTGGGCTTCAGGCAGACCATATTATAGTAATGAGGCAACTTGCCTTCAGGCTCCTCCCACGGATCCTGACTTTCCAACGGTTTGCACTAACCAATGTGGACGCTGGTATGTTGCCTTCTAATTAAAAAATAAAGTACAAATGCCCCTATAAAGTATTAACCTTTTAGGGGTTTTTTATGGAAATAAAATCTGTAGTTTAGAAAAATCAAAAAGATTCTTCACTTCACTTTGTTTCATTCAGAATGACACTTCGTGTGCATAAACTTTCTTCGCTAAGTGAAACGCCTTTGCGAACGAAAAAATATACAAAACAACTGTAAATAAAATCTTTGCGAACTTTGCGTTAAAAATATCAATTTCGCCATTCTACAAAAACAGAGTAATTTTGAAGCTCGAAATATCACTTCAATGAAACTGAAATATCTCTTATTTTTCCTAAGTTCATCTTTGTTTTTTGCTCAAAACAATTTTCAGACACCTTTTGAAAAAGGAAATGGAAATCAGACTGTTACTTATAACGAAATGAATTCCTACTATCAAAATTTAGCAAAAAACTTTAATGAAATTCAATATCTGAAAAAAGGAGAAGATGATAATGGTAAATCAATTTATGTAGTCGTTTACAATCCTTTTCCTGAAAAAGATTTAGAAAAACTGAGGAAAGAAAAGGCGATTCTTTTTGTGAATAACGGAATTCATCCCGGTGAACCCGATGGAATTGATGCAACGATGATGTTGATGCGGGATTTGGCGACGAAGAAAATCAAAACTCCTCAGAATTTTATCATTGCGGCCATTTCGGCTTACAATGTGAGCGGAATGCTGAATCGGGGTTCTTTTTCCAGAGCAAATCAGAATGGGCCGGAAGAATATGGTTTTCGCGGAAATGTCCGAAACTATGATTTGAACAGAGACTTCATCAAAGCCGATACAAAAAATGCCAAAAGCTTTCAGGAAATCTATCAATGGCTGAAACCGGATGTTTTTATTGACAATCATGTGAGTAACGGAGCAGATTATCAATATACTTTCACTTATATTTCGACTTTCAAAGAACGTTTGGGAAATGTTTTGGGTGAGTATTTTTACAATAATTATCAGGCTAAAAATCTCGAAGATTTAAAGAAATTAGGTTACGAAAGTACACCTTATGTCAATATTCACGGTGATATTCCGGAGGTTGGTTTTGCTTCTTTCGAGGATTCTCCGAGATATTCGACGGGTTATACAACGTTGTTCAATTCTTTGGGAACGGTTCCCGAAACGCATATGCTGAAACCTTATGACAAAAGAGTGGATGCGACATACAAATATATGCTTGTAAACCTTCAGAATTTAGAGAAAGACTATAAAAAAATAAAACAGCTCCGAATTGAAAACTTAAAGCAATATCAAGCCGGAAAACAGTACGGAATCCGCTGGAAAATAGATTCTGCGAAATATTCTACGATGAATTTTAAAGGTTTTGAAGGAAAATACAAACCGAGCGAAATTTCCGGAAAACCGAGATTGTTTTATGATAGAAATAAACCTTTCACCAAGAATATAAAACTGTTTACAACGGCGGTTCCGACAGGTTACATCACGATTCCGAAATATTATGTGATTCCGCAGTCGCAATATCGTGTAATTGAAGAATTTAAAAGAAATAAGATTCAGATGAAGCTGCTTCAGAAAGACAGCATAATTGCGGTGGAATCTTATAAAATTAATGATTTTAAAACCGTGAAAAACCCATACGAAGGTCACTATTCGCATTATGAAACAACGGTTGATAAATCAAACAAAAACCTGACTTTCTCTGCCGGAGATTATATCGTTCCTACTAATCAGGAAGGGGTAAAATATATTATTGAAACCCTGGAACCGGAAGCATTGGATTCTTTCTTCAACTGGAATTTCTTCGACGGAATTTTAGCTCAGAAAGAATACTATTCAGCCTATATTTTTGAAGATACAGCAGCAGAATTATTGAAAAAAGATAAAGATTTAAAACAAAAATTTGAAGCTAAAAAAGCATCCGATAAAAAGTTTGCAGACGACGGAACGGCTCAGCTGGATTGGATCTACAGGAATTCTCCTTATTTCGAAGAAAATACATTCAGGCAATATCCGATTTACAGAATTCTATAAGTTGGTAAAACGCAAAAGCGCAAAGATTTTTTCTAACATTTATTCTGTTTTTAAGACGCAAGAACACTTCGACGAGCTCAGTGTGACAAAAGATTTTCAGCAAAGTAACACGGGATCAATTTTATCTTCGATAAAATCCTTGCGTCTTAAAAAGAGAGTTTTTAAATCTTTACTTTGTGCCTTTGCGTTTTACCAACTTTTAATTTTTTGAAAACCAGTATGTAATTTCCGTAATTCTCACATTTGGAATTGTTGTTTTCACTGATGAAATTTAATTTTTATCAGACGAAATTTGCTTTAATAAAACCTATAAAACTTTACACTTATGGCAACTAAAAAGCAATTTTTCGTTTCACTGGAAGGCGTTGATCTTACAGACGAGCAATTAAAAAACATCGACAGAGGAATACAGAATGTTGTTCTTTCTGAGCTTTCAAAAGTAGACAATACTCAGGCTTTTGGAGCGCATAGAAATTTTAAAGAATTGGTAAGACCTCTTAAAGTGAAAGACTGGTTTCCGTGGGGAATTATTATTTTCAAACCGGGAATTGATCTTACGAAGCAGATCGCAGACATCCAGACTCAGATAAAGGGTTATGGAGGCTAGTTTTAATTCTTCAAAGAAGATGTGCCCCAGTTATGTTGGAAAAGTTGGGGCACAGCTTTTTGGAGTTGTGAATAAAGACGGAAAGGTTCGGTTTATCACGCCTCTCACCGTCACAGAAGATTTTATTGAGCAAAATGATAACCTCGAACAAAGGTTTCGTTTTACAGGAAAATGTGTGGAAAAAGGCTGCGCTCAATGGGATAATGAAGAATCGAAATGTTCTTTATCCCAAAAAGTTCAGAATTTAGAGATAAATAAAAGTCCGGAACTATCTTTTTGCCCGATTCGTTCGCAATGCCGCTGGTTTTCTCAGGACGGAAATGAAGCCTGCTTTTCGTGCAACGAGATTACGAGAAATATGGAAGAATTGTTATTGAATCTAGAAAAATAAAAAAGACGTTTCAAACAGAAACGTCTTTTATTTTATCTTGGTAAGCCCCTTTTTAGAGCAATTTCTGCCCGTTTGATGGCTACTTTTTCTTTCCAGTCCATATATTTCTTTTTGAAATTCTTCTTCATAATATCGTCGAACTTACGCTGAACCGTAAGATTCCATAAAGATTGTGCTTTTACAGCCCATGATTTGTCCCATGCTCTCAAAGAAAGAGAGAAGCTTCCGTCCAGATATTTCATCCAGTGCCACCAACCTGTCGGCATGAATAATGTATCACCGTGTTCAAGATAGCAATCTATTCCTTCAATGCCATTTAGTGCAGGGAATTTCTCGAAATCAGGATGTTCGATATCATAATCTTCCAGCGCATAAGTGGCGTAAGGAAGCTGATAAAGCCTTTCTTTCCATTTGTTTTCGAATAGCATGACGTGTTTTCTTCCATTAAAATGAGTGTGGAAGATATGCGCAAGATCGATGTCATAGTGTAAAAAAGTTACGGAACTCTCACCTCCGAAAAACATGCTTGGATATTTATCCAGAAAACCTCCCATCAGTTCTTTTGGAGAGATGTATTCTTCCAGTAATTTTGGGGCATGTTTTATAGGATCAAAAAAGAAAATTCTAAGATCTGTAGGCTCTTTTTGGATGAGGTCTATATAATCTGCAAATTTCATTTTTGTGGTAGGAGTATTAATGGGAGCGGCAGGATCGGCTTTTTTAGAATCATAAAGGGGCACCTCCACGTCTCCGACTACTTCCTTCACATATTCCATGGTCCATTTTTGATACGCAGGCCATTTTTTCGCCATGTTCTTTATTACAACAGGCTTTCTTGGCTTTAGATATTTTTGAATGAATTCTTCTTGTGTAATGTCATCTACAATATCTATAGGCTTTAAATTGATTCCCATTTCTTAAAATTTAATGTTACAAAATTATTAAATAAAACCAGATGTTAACATGTTTAATCTTTTTTTAATCTATGATTCAAATCATTTTTAACTATTCAGACTAAATAAAGATTTTGAAAATTATTTTAAGAAGGGTATTCCATGTAAAAAAACAAACCCTGTAAAGATATTACAGGGTAAAACACAAATGAATAAAAAAAAATCAAATTATTATAATGTGAAGGTAAAACTTTTATTTTAGAAGAGTGATTGTTTGAAAGTTGATAAAATGATATAATATTTATGGTTTCTGATATTTTTTTTCGTAAAAAGAAATTATGAGTTTAAATAAAATGCAGAGAATAGATTTTTGCTTAATTTTTTTAAGTTTAGAAAAATTTTTTAAATTTTTTTTTGCCTAAGAAATACAGCGTAATTTGTTGATTTTCTTATGCAATACGTTTGAAAATTTATTAATAAGTTTGTCACATGACACAAATGAGAAACTCGCGAAAGTTGTGCAGCGGTCTGTTGCGTGATTACAATCTCCCCAAATGTCATAAATGATGCATCATCTGATCTGAATATTTATTCTAGATATAATTGTTCAGGTTGGGAAAAATTATTTATTAATAACATTTTAAAACAACTTTTCTTATGAAAAAGAAAATTTTATTTTGCGCCATGATGGGCGTATCGATTATGGCGTTTGCGAGGACTATGCAAGCGGTTTGGACTTCAACGTGTGGAGTGAAGCATTATACGACGTTTCCAAGTACATGGACTTACAATCAGATGGCTGATTGGATTGAAAACATGAACTATAATGAATGTGGTACGGAAGTAAATGTAACTATCAATCCATAATTTAATAACAGGTAGGTAGTAGTATAACTATTACCTACTTTTATAATAACTTAACCTTATGAGAAAATATTTTTGTCTTCTATTATTTTACATTAGTCTTCATGCTTTTGCTCAAAAAATAGATTTTGAATCAAGTATAAAAGTTACTTACAACGCCAATTTAAATCTTGGAGAAAAAAATAAAAAAAACAAAGACTTTATATTGATAGGAAACTCTCAGAATTATTATTTTGCTATTGATAATATTTATAGATATGATTCTGGAAACTATAATTATTTGGGTGGCATTGATACAAAGAAAAGCAGTATTATTTTTAATGAAAGAGTTTTAAAAATCAATAATAAAACTACAATTTTTGCCATTACTGTAGATTCAAAAATTAGATATGAAGAATCCGAACCTTTACAATGGGTGTTATATAGTGAGACAAAAACGATTAATGGTGTTAAATGTCAAATGGCGGCAACCAATAAGTTCGGAAGACGATGGATCGCCTATTTCTCTAAAGAATATCCTCAATCTTTAGGCCCTTACAAATTCAATGGTTTACCGGGATTAATCTTTGAGTTGTACGATATCAGAGATGATTATCATTTTACGGCAACGAAGGTTGAAAAAGATTCTGAAGAATTTAAATATAATCTTTCATCTTATAAATTGATGAACAAGAAAAATTATCTTCAGGCTAAATATAATATGGAATTTACAGTTGCTGCTTTTCCTGATATGGATGAAGCGATGAGAAAGCAAACTCAGGAAATGCTCGATAAAAAGAAAAAACTATTTAATAATCCTTTGGAGTTAAAACCATTTGAATAATGCTTCGAGAACCTCAGCATGACACCGCTCAATCTTACTGCAAATAAAACAGTTAGTATAGAGACGTGTCATGCTGAGGCTCTCGAAGCATCTATAATTATTCTGAATACTATTTTTTCAGATTTTTAATCAATTCTTCCAATTGAGAACTGATTATTTTTGCTACTTCTGAATCGGTAATATTGATAATAACACCTTGTTGAATGTCTTTTTGACCATTCTCACCATTCTCATAGTTGTTATTTATAAATTGACCTTTTTGTCCGTCATTGAAAAGATCAAGAATACTTACTTCAAAAATTTCCGCCAGTCTTTCAATATGTTGAGATTTAATGTCGGTTGTTTCATTTTCCCAATTGTTGTATGTATTTCTGTCTACTCCAAGCATATCAGAAATTTCCTGTTGAGAAAATTTTGTCTTGCTTCTAAGTCTTTTAAGATTAGTTCCTACTCCCATAATAAAAGGTTGTTTTTACAAATTTATACATTTAGACAAAAAATAAATAATAATAATTCTGAAAATTCTATTTCCTCATCAAATAACAGCAAATTGCAGAAATACAGCGAATTTTTTTCATTAAATGTAAATAAAATACGAAAAAAATAAAGTGCCGTATGTAACAAAAAATATCACTATGTTTGTAGTGATAAAAATTGGGTTTAACTTTTTCCTTTAAAATCAATCTTTATAGGTGTGTAACAAAAAGCTTTAACCATTAACTAATTAGGCAAATAATAAATTATGAAAAAGAAAATTTCTTTATTCCTGATGATTTTTTTCTCTGTGCTTTCCTTTGCACAGAAAACAGTTTCGGGGAAAATCACGGATGAAGACGGTGTTGGGATCCCAAGCGCAAGTGTGACGGTAGAAGAGCCGGGAAAAGACGCAATCTTGGCATACGCCATTACCAATTCTAAAGGTGAATATAAAGTAACTTTTACTTCTGCAGAATCTAATGTAGACATGAAAGTGAAAGCCTTCAACCAAAGACCCTTAACAAAACAAATCAGCAACAGCGACCAGACTTTAAGTTTTAAAATGGATTCTGAAGCTACGGAAATCAAAGAAGTTCAGCTGAAAACCAGAATGGTAACAGCAAAAGGAGATACTATTTCGTATGACCTTAAAGCATTTGACAGTAAAAGCGACAGAACTCTCGCCGATGTTCTGAAAAAGATGCCTGGAATTGAAGTAAATACAGACGGAACGATTCTTTATCAGGGAAATGCGATCAACAAATTCTATGTCAACGGGAAAGACTTAATGGAAGGCGGTTACGGAACGATCAACAATTCTCTTCCGAAAGATGCCGTACAAAAAGTTGAGGTTCTGGAAAATCACCAACCCGTAAAAATATTACAGGATAAAGTACCTTCTGATCAGGCTGCCATCAATATCAAACTGAAAAACTCTGTTACCATGACAGGTCGTGGTGAAGTGGGAGTTGGAGGAAGTCCTTTATTATGGAATGTGAAATTAACACCTATGTTTTTCGGACAAAAAAGCCAGTGGGTAGTAAACTATAAAACAAATAATGTAGGAGAACAGGTAGAAAACGAGGGAAATATTTTATCATTCGGAAACAGATTTGAGGGAAGAAGAATTAACGCCTCCCAAAATGATTGGTTAAATGTAGAAAACGCAAGCACTCCGAATCTTCCGGTAAAAAGATATTTGATGAACAGTGTTCATTACGTTTCTGCAAACTACCTTACGAATATAGACAAGAAAAAAGAATGGGAGCTTAAAGCCAATGTGAACTATACGAATAATGCGGTTGATAGAGAATCTTATAGCCAGACAGATTATTTTGCTACAACAGATGAGCCAGCATCTAGAGTTACACAAAATGTTTTAAATAATTTTTATACGGATAAAGCAAAAGGAGAATTGATTTTTACAAAAAATGCTAAAAAAGGATTTTTTAAAAATACAACAAGCTTCTCTCAGTTTTGGAACGCCGACAGAGCTGTTGCAGACAGAACCAATTCTTTAACAAGCACAAGCAGACATGGTGAAGAAGCAGTGGAATCTCCAACATCATCTTTCCAGAACTCATTAAGTACAATCATTCCATGGAAGGAAAAAATGGTGAACATATTGTCTTTTATTAATTATCAGACAGACAGACAAACATTGGAGGTTTCACCTGCATCATATCTACAGGTTCCGGGCTTTTTAACTCCGGCAGGAACAGATCTTGTGAGACAAAATCTAAGATTGAAAACTTTTGAAGCAAATCATTCTGCAAACATTGGTTTTTCTACGAAAGGATGGACATTTACACCAGAAGTTGGATTTAATTTTAAAACGACAGAATTAGTATCAGATCTGTCAAATATGATAACAATTCCACCTACTGATCCTAATATTACTCCGACACCTATCTCAGCTTACAGTAATGATTTAAAATATACAACAGCAACACCTTATGGAAGTCTTGGGGTAAATTATAAGAATGATTCTTGGATGTTATATGCCAACTTTCCTGTAAATTCTAATAATATTAAAGCGGAAGATCCTTTAAGAAATGTTTCAAAAGATGTAAATAAAGTTACTTTTGAACCGAATGTTTTTGCACAGTATACGTTTGCTTCTTTCTGGAAAGGTTCGGTTAATGCAAATATCAACAACAATTTTGGAGAAGTGAATACAGCGTATTCCGGATTTTTAATGACTTCGCCTAATGGAGTTAATGCGATGGATGCAAAGAATCCTATTCCTCAAAACAATACGAAATCTGCCGGAACGAGATTAGAGTATAGAAACCCATTGAATAATTTGTTTTTTAATGTTAATTATAGATATTCGGACGCGAAGAGAAATTTAATTTCCTCTCCGATAAGAAATAATTCGGGTTATACTATTATGCAGTATTTAGAGAAGGAAAATCATGCTTTAAGCAATAGCTATTCTGCTGAAGTAGGTAAATATTTCCCTAAGTTTAAGACAAATGCTTCAGTAAGCTATAGCAACAACACTTCAAAATCTGATGCTTATCAAAATGATTTTGCTTATACGAGCAGAAACAATTCTCAATCTTATGGATTTAAATTTAACAACACTTATTTCAGTTGGATGAGTATTGATTACAATTTCAATATTTCAAAAACAAAACAAATAAGTAAAAGTGTTACTCCACAATTGAATAACGAAAATTCCAGAAGTGGATTTAATCATAATTTAGGAGTTTTCTTCTATCCGATAGAAAACCATACAATAGGTTTCAATTGGGATCAGGTAAATACAAGTGCGGCTGATCAAAAATATAATAACGGATTCTACGATTTATCATATCAATTTACTTGGGCTAAAAAGAAAATCGATTTCGAATTGAAATGGATGAATATAGCTAACAAAAGAGTATTTGAAACATATGATATTAATCCGCAAAGTATCGCTTACACAAGAATACAACTTCGACCTAGCCAAGTCATGTTCACAGTAAAATTCAACTTTAAATAAAAAAGAAAAACCAACCTCACGAGGTTGGTTTTTTGTTTAAGATATATTGAGATTATTTAAAATCCCGGATTATCCGCAGAAGGACCATAACTTCCCGGCAATGGAATGTCATTGAGTCTGTAATAAACACCAAGCTGCGCTCTGTGATGTGTAATCTGATTCAGGCTATGACGGATCGATCCGTATTTTGACCATTTTGCCATTTCTTCACCGTTATTTTTCAAAGCCCATGTTTCGTTGAGGTCGTTTTCATTTGCATTTCCTAAAGCCGCATTACTTGCATTATAATTTTCATCCAAAACTTTTAATAGGTCTTCTTTTGTAGATAATTTTTTAGGTTGATAATCAGTTGTTGCAAAATCCAGATCAGAAGTTTTCAGCATGGTATCTGCCCAGCCGAAAACTTCCCCGATATGAGTGGCAAGAGGCATCAGTTTCATGCTTTTTTCGTGTGGTGCGAAATCATTTTTTCCTTCAGGATAAGCTTCAAAAAACTTTCTGGTGGTGTGATACTCTTCCTGAAGTTCATTTTTTAATTGAGATAAAGTGTCCATAATATTTTGTTTTTTAGCTGTTTAAAGTTAAGATTTTTAAAAATGAAAATATTTTAACGAAATCATAAATTTTAAAACAGGCAGAAAAAATAAACACAACTTTGCTATTCTGATCTTGAAAAAAATGGAACCAACAATATATAAAAACAATAGATTTTTCCTTCGTCAAAATGACAAAAGAATGGGAAAATACCGCTTATTACTGATGAAATTAGGAGGAAATAAATACCGCCGAAAAATAATTTCAGAAAAAATCTGTAACAAAAGGTAGAAACTATTAACTAATAACAATAAACATTAGAAAACAATGAAAAAACTATTTTCAATATTCTTTATCGCTCTTTTTGCTTTTGTAAGCGCTCAGGATAAAGATTCTAAAGAAACGGCAAACCGATTTTTTTATGAATTGACTTTCAAACCAAAAAAAGATTCTGCAAAGCTTGAAAAAGTAATGTCGGTTCTCGATATTGTAAAAGACAGATCGGTGTATAGAGATTATACGGTAATCGCACAGGATTCGATTATCAAAATTCAGATCGAAATGATGCAGAAATCAGGGGTTTTCAAAGATTTGTCTAAGTCTATCAGAATGCCAAAATTCTCTGAAAAGATCGTAAAGACTTATCCGGATATGAAAATTCAATATATCGAAAGAATCGCAAGTGGATTCTCGCCATTAGGGATCGGATATAATGAAACAATAAAATTCGACTGGAAAATTTTAAACGAAAAAGAAAAAATAGGAGCTTACAATGCTCAAAAAGCAACAGTAGAATTCGGGGGGAAAAAATGGACGGCTTGGTTCAGTTCAGAACTTCCGTTCCAGGACGGTCCGTACAAGTTCTCAGGACTTCCGGGATTGATCGTGAAAATCGAAGATGAAGGCAAAAACTATTCTTGGGTTCTTCAGGGTAACAAAAAAGTTCCGAATTGGGAAGAACTGTCCTACAGTGAAAAAATCTCGAATATGAGCTTAAAAGTAACGGAAATGCCAAGAGAAAAGTTTGAGAAAACATTCAATGATTTCAAAAAAGATCCTTTCGCGACAGCAAGACCAATGATGACTCAGGAAATTATGTCTAAAACAATTCCGGGAATGGACGGAACGATCGGAGACATGATGAAGAAACAGGAAAAAATGTACAAAGATTTCTTCAATGCGAATGACAACCCAATAGAGCCTCCTTACGAAAAATTAAAAGTCGGGAAAGTAGAAAAGGTCGGGAAAGCAGACTAAAAAAGACATTCATATCAACTAAATTATATTTAAATCAACCCAAATGCAGATACATTTGGGTTGATTTTTTTCATGGAAATTCGTTATTTAGATTAAATTTAAATAGAGTATATTTGCAGGTACAAAAATTTGGCTTTGAAAGATAAGGGTTTAGATAAGTTGAGCGGATTTCCTAAAAATAAAATGGGAAAGATTTTGGGGTATGATAATGACAGTCTTAAAATGCCAAATAAAATCATCGAAATGGGGCTTCTTCCGGAAACTTCTTTCAGGATTTTGTACCAGGCTCCTTTCAGCGGACCGATGTATGTAGAATTTGGGGATGAAAAAAGCCGTATTGCTCTTCGTGAGGAAGAAGGAGATTATATCATTGTTGAAGAATTGAATTAATGCAGGACGCTCAAAAAAAACAGGTACTTTTAGTCGGAAATCCGAATGTAGGAAAGTCAACGGTCTTCAATGCTCTTAGTAATAAAAAGCAGAAAACCGGGAATTATGCAGGGGTTACTGTGGCAAGCCATTCAGGAAATTACAGTTATAAAAATGAAGAGGTTGAAATCATAGATTTACCCGGTTCTTACAGTATTTATCCTAGTTCAGAAGATGAAGCCATTTTTTCTAAGTTTCTTATCGACAATCAGAAAGATTACGCCGGAGTTATCTATATTCTTGAAGCATTAAGTTTAAAAAGAGGTCTTCTTTTGTTCCAGCAGATTCAGGATCTTGGAGTTCCGATGATTTTGGTGGTCAATCAGATCGATCAGGCGGAACGAAGAGGAATTAATATTGATATTCAAAAATTCTCAGAAGCTTTAGGTATTAAAATTATTCAGACCAATGCAAAAGAGCACGTCGGAATTAATGAAATAAAAGAAGCGGTTTTAAATAATGAATTTGTAAAAGCCGATAAAATCTCTTTTGATACACCCGGCGAACATAAAGATTTTATCCATAAACTAGCCTCTCACAAAGGTTTTGATAATGAATATAAAGCATGGATGAGTCTTTCTTTGGGAACAGATCTTGGAAAAATAGAATCCATAGTGGGCTTAATGAATGAACCTGATTCTAAAAGCTTGGTTCCAAAAAGATTACAGGTGCAGGAAACGGTAAGAAGATATCAGAAGGTTGATAAAATTTTATCGGATGTTATTACTAAAAAACCACAGTTCAAAGAATTATTAACAGAGAAATTAGACAAAGTTTTAGTTCATAAATTCTGGGGGTATGTTGTTTTCTTATTGATTTTATTAATCATTTTTCAAAGCGTTTTCTTCCTGGCAGAATATCCCATGAACTGGATTGATGATTTTTTTTCGTGGCTAACGGCTTTTGCAGCAGAAAATTTACCGAAAGGACCCATAAATTCATTAATTTCAAACGGAATCATTCCCGGAATCGGAGGAATTGTCGTTTTTGCACCACAAATCGGGATTCTATTGTATTTTCTTTACTTACTGGAAGATTCTGGATATATGGCGAGAGTGGTTTTCCTGATGGACAGGCTTCTGCGACCTTTCGGATTAAACGGAAAAAGTATCGTTCCATTAGTTTCAGGAACGGCATGTGCAATTCCGGCAGTAATTTCAACCAGAAATATCGAAAATTTAAAGGAAAGATTATTAACCATTCTGGTAACCCCTTTCATGACCTGTTCTGCAAGGCTTCCTGTTTACAGTATCATCATCGGATTGATCATTTCGGACGACACTTTTTTAGGAATAAAATACAAAGCTTTGGTTTTGATGGGAATGTATTTGCTGGGTTTTGCCGTAGCATTATTTTCCGCAGCAATTCTTAAAAGATTTATTAAAAATAAAGGTAAAACCTATTTGGTAATGGATTTGCCGACTTACAAAAAACCACTTTTTGCGTATGATTTTAAAATGGTTTTGGGTAAAGTTTGGGATTTCATTACAGGAGCAGGGAAAATTATTTTCATTGTAAGTATCATTATTTGGTTCTTGAGTTATTTCGGACCAAAACAGAAGCCGGATCAGTTCGTTGCGACAAATGTTCAGCTTGACCATTCTTATTTAGCCAAAATGGGGAAAGGAATCGAGCCTGTTATTGCACCGCTTGGCTACGACTGGAAAATGGGTGTAGGAATTCTGACAAGTTTCGTAGCGAGAGAAGTTTTCGTGGGAACAATGTCAACATTATACAGCTTGGAAGATGATGCTCCGGAAGTGAAAGTTATTGATAAAATGAGACGTGACGTAAAACCGAATGGCGAAAAAGTTTTCAGTTTTGCCACAGGAGTTTCCGTACTTTTATTTTACGCATTTGCAATGCAGTGTGTTTCTACACTTGCAGTAGTCTACAGAGAAACCAAAAGCTGGAAATGGACCGGCTTGCAGTTAACCATGATGACCGGTTTGGCATATTTTGTGTCGATGTTAGTATATCAAATATTAAAATAATGGATTCTTCATTAATTTTACAATACGTAATCGTTCTATTGATCGTTGCATTCGCCTGTTATTCTTTGTTTAAAATACTTAGAAAGAACTTTGCACCGAAAAAATTCAGTTCCAAAAGAACAGGGTGCGATAAAGATTGCGGATGTTCGTGAAAAAATAATATTCCTTGTTAAAAATTAAATACTCTTCAAACTCAAATTTTATTTATTTTTGTTTGGTATAAAAACGCTAATAAATATGAAAAAAGAATTAATCGAAGAGCTCTTTTTTAAATTTGAAAATGCTTCACATCTGTATAAGGATATTGAATGTTGGAGCGCAAGAGATTTACAGGAAATTCTTAATTACACTAAATGGGATAATTTTTTAAAGGTTATTGAAAAAGCTAGAAAGGCATGTGAAAATGCAGGGGGAAGTATCTCTGATCATTTTGCCGATATCGGCAAAATGATAGATTTAGCGAAAGGTGCCCAAAGAGAAATCTCAGATATAGCTTTAACTCGATATGCTTGTTATTTAATTGCTCAAAATGGAGATTCTTCAAAATCTGAAATTGCTTTTGCTCAAACCTATTTTGCGGTTCAAACAAGAAAACAAGAGATTATTGAAAAAAGATTGTTGGATGTTGAACGAGTAACTGCAAGAGAAAAATTATCAAAAACAGAAAAGAAACTCTCAGGCATTATTTATGAAAGAGGGGTTGATGAAAAAAGCTTTTCAATCATTCGTTCTAAAGGTGACCAAGCTTTGTTCGGTGGTTTTACTACAAATGATATGAAAAAAAGAATGGGTATTCCCCAGACACGCCCACTAGCCGATTTCCTTTCAACATTGACAATAAAAGCAAAAGATTTTGCAACCGAATTAACAAGTCATAATGTAGTTGAAAAAGACTTAAATGGTGATTCTCAAATTACGAATGAACATATTGAAAATAATTTAGCTGTAAGAAAGATTTTAGGAGAAAGGGGAATAAAACCCGAAAATCTTCCAGCATTAGAAGATATTAAAAAAGTCCAGCGAAAACTGGAAGGTGATGAGAAGAAAATTTTAAAACAAACTAAGAAAAAATAGGAATGTCATTAATAAAAAGTATTTCAGGAATCCGAGGAACCATCGGCGGAAAAGTAAACGATAACTTAACACCGCTTGATGTGGTAAAATTCGCTTCCGCATTCGGAACCTGGCTTCAGAACAATAAAAATAAAAAAGATTTAACGTTAATCATCGGAAGAGATGCCAGAATCTCAGGACAAATGGTTTCTTCTTTAGTTACGGCAACGTTGCAGGGTCTTGGAATCAATGTGGTTGATTTGGGGCTTTCTACAACTCCGACTGTAGAGATTATGGTTCCGGAACTGAAAGCTGATGGAGGAATTATCCTTACTGCTTCTCACAATCCAAAACAATGGAATGCTCTTAAATTATTAAATGAAAAAGGTGAATTCATCACTGGTGAAAACGGCGCAGAAGTTTTAGCTTTAGCTGAAAGTGAAGATTTCAATTATGCAGAAGTAGATGATTTGGGGAAATATGAAACAAGAGATGATGCTTTTGATATTCATATTCAGCAGATTTTAGATTTGCCGATGGTAGATGTTGAAGTGATTAAATCTAAAAATTTCAAAGTAGTTTTAGACGCCGTAAATTCTACGGGAGGAATCGCAATCCCAATGTTGTTGGATAAATTGGGTTGTGAAACGGTAAAATTATATTGTGAACCGAACGGACAGTTTCCACACAATCCTGAACCTTTAAAAGAGCATTTAGGAGATATTTGTGAGTTGGTTAAAAAAGAAGGAGCGGATTTAGGCGTTGTTGTAGATCCAGATGTTGACAGATTGGCTTTAATTGATGAAAAAGGTGAAATGTTTGGGGAAGAATATACATTGGTTGCTGTTGCAGATTATTTACTGAAAAATAAAAATGGAGTGGCAATTTCAAACCTTTCCTCAAGCCGTGCTTTGAGAGACGTTGCACAGGCTCATAATTCAGAATATTTTGCAAGTGCTGTCGGAGAAGTGAACGTGGTTACTTTAATGAAGGAAAAAAACGCGGTAATCGGAGGTGAAGGAAACGGAGGAATTATTTATCCAGATTTGCATTACGGAAGAGATTCTTTGGTAGGTGTTGCTTTATTTTTGACTCATTTGGCTAAAGAGAATAAAACGGTTTCTGAATTAAGAGCTGGATATCCAAGCTACTTCATGGGTAAAAAGAAAATCGAACTGACTCCGGAAATCAACGTGGATGATATCTTATCTAAAATGGAAAAAGAATATCAAAACGAAAATGTTTCCACCATTGACGGAGTAAAAATCGATTTTGAAAATAACTGGGTTCACCTTAGAAAATCAAATACAGAACCGATTATCAGAATTTATACGGAAGCTAAATCTCAGGAAGAAGCGGATAAATTAGGAGACGATATCATCGCAAAAATCAAAAGTTTGATTTAATAAATAATAGGAACGAGGCTTTTGTCTCGTTCTTTTTTTAATAAAATGTTTGAACATTTACAAAACAGATTCTCTTTCCCGAAAGAAACCTGGGGAAAATATAGGAAGAACTTCATACGGGTGGAAGTTCCCGCAAAAACGATTCTTTTAAAGGAAGATGAGATTTCACAGAACGCTTATTTTATTGAAAAAGGAATTGTAAGAGCTTGGTACAACAACGACGGAAAAGATATTACCTTCCAGTTTTTCATGGAAAATACGATGTTTTCTTCGCTGGAAAGTTTTAGAAAAGGCTTACCAAGTATGGTTTCGTTTGAAACGATCGAGCCTTGTGTTTTGTGGCAGATTGATAAAACGACCGCCGATAAGATTTTAGAAGAAGTTTACGAAGATCCAAAACTGAGAAGCGAATTCATGGATTCTGTTTTCGAAAGGGTTTTCGATTACATGAAGCACTTTTTTTCATTCATTAAAGAAAGTCCGCAAGAGCGATATGTTAATCTTTGTAAAGAAAAACCAGATATTATCAAAAGGGTTCCGCAACATTATATTGCTTCTTATTTGGGCGTCACAACGGTTCATTTAAGCAGAATTAAAAGTAAAATTTTAAAAGAAAAATAATCAACTGATAACAAATGTTATTGCACTTTGAAGCGCTTTCAAAATAATTTTGCATTAAAATGTAAAACAAATGAAAGCAGCAGTAGTATTTGAAAAAGGCGGAATTCCTCAATATGCAGATTTCCCTGATCCGATTGTTAATAATGATAATGAAGCTTTAATATTAGTAAAAGCAGCTTCCATTAAACATCTCGACAGAGCAAGAGCCAGCGGAAAACATTATTCCACAGAAAATAAAGAACATCAGCCTACAATTGTTGGAAGCGATGGGGTTGGGTTATTAGAAAATGGTTCTAAAGTTTATTTTTTTAGTAAAAAAGGAACAGTTGCCGAAAAAGCAGTTGCCGACAAAAAAATGATTGTTCCCATTCCTGAAGGATTGGATTTCTCGATTGCAGCAGCGTTACCAAATGCGGTGATGGGTTCTGCAATGGGACTTAAATTCAAAACCAATTTAAAACAAGGAGAAACCGTTCTCATTAATGGGGCAACAGGAATTACCGGAAAAGTTGCAGTGCAAATTGCAAAATTATATGGCGCTAAAAAAGTTATTGCAACCGGAAGAAACGAAGAAGCTTTACGATCTTTGCTCGAGTTGGGAGCAGATGAAATAATTTCCTTAAATGTAAGTGATGAAGATTTTAAGAAAAAAATTAAAGCAATTCATCAGGAAACTCCGATTGGTGTTATTGTAGATTATATTTGGGGACATTCGGTAGAGATGTTATTGTTGGCTTTAAAAGGTGACGGAACTTTTTCCCATAAAACCCGATTGGTTTCCGTGGGAGGAATGAGCGGTGATACAATTCAGTTATCCTCTCAGATTTTAAGAGGAACAGATATTCAGATTTCCGGTTCCGGACTGGGAAGCTGGACGCAGGAGGAAATGAAATTACTTCTATCCGAGATTATCCCGGAGATGTTTCAGGCGGCAGTTAACGGGAAATTAAAGATTGATACAGAAACTGTTCACTTAAAAGATATTGAAACCATTTGGGAAAGTGAAATTTCAAATAGAAAGAGATTAATTGTGTTAATTTAACAATAACTCTTCTTTTTTTATCCACAATCCTTTGATTATAATGTTCTTTTCACTATCTTTAAGATAGAAATTTACAAAGATAAATGTCAAAAAAAAATTGCAACTTTGCATACATTTTGAATTGTAAAATTTTCAGAAGTAATATTAATTTAAAAAGTTTGTCGAGGTTTGTAAGCATATTCAAACATTGGCCTGACTAAGGATACGAGTATTGGAAGAGTATTTTGGAAATGAACTTGTGAAAAAGTTCGAAGAAATGATGGAAAATAATGATGAATTCTACTTTGATACAGAAGAGTTGGAAGACATCATTGTTTATTACTTGGAGCTGGGAGACTTTAATTACGCTGATACAGCGGTTAATTACGGTCTGAAGCTTCATCCCAATTCTTTAGATATCAAGATCAAAAGGCTTGAAATTCTTCTGGAATGGGAAGATTATAATGCTGCAAAAGAGCTTATCGACGAGTTGAAAGGTTCATCAATGGAGAACACCGACTTTTTGGTTTGCTATGCGAAGTATTATTCGAATTTAGGAAATCCTAGAAGATCCATAGAAATTTGCAAAAAAGCTTTGGAACTGAATGAAGAAGAAAATTTTCTTCACAACTTTATTGCGGATGAATATGTGAATTTAGGAGATCCTTTTAACGCTCTTAAACACTACAAAGATGCCCTTAAAGAAGATCCGACGGATGAGTATTCTTTGGAAAACTGTATGGTTTGCTTTGCAGATTTGAATAAGAGTGAGGAGGCAATTGTCTTTCTTAATGAATATTTAGACGAATTTGCTTATTCTGAGTTGGCCTGGTTCGAGTACGGACAATATTATTTCAACAGAAAGAACTACGAGGAAGCAATAAAAGGTTACGACTATTTATTGGCAATCAATTCCAGCTCTGTTGGGGTTTATGCAAATAAAGCGGCTTGTTATGAGGCTTTAGGACAGTATAAAAAAGCAATCGAGGTTTATGAAGAGATGCTTGAGCTGGAATACACAAAAGCATTTACTTTTTATAAAATCGGACTTTGCTATAAAGCTTTAAAACAATCGATTGTTGCTTTGAATTTTTTCCAGAAATCGTTGAGAGAAGATCCTCAGTTTTATCTTGCAATGATGGAGCAGTCTTATCTTTACGAAGAGATGGGCGGAATGACAGAAGCACTGCATTTTGCAAAAGAAGCCACTCATTTGAATGATAATAATCTTGATTACCAAAAAAGATTAGCATTTTTATTTATCGATTCAGGAAAGTTTGAAGAAAGTCTTTCTTGTCTGAAAAAATTGGTTGATGCCGAGCCGACAAGATTCTACAATTGGTATGCATATTCAGAAGTATTAATGCTTTTGGGTGAATATGAAGAAGCGGTAACTCTTTTGAACAAAGCGGTGAAAGCACATCATAGAGCAGAATTGTATTATCAGCTAAGCAACTGTTACTTTAATCTTAAAGAGCAGGAAAAGGGCAAATCAACGCTTTTGGAAGCTATGGATATAGATCCTTCTTTGGTTTCGGATATGCAGAAAAAATATCCTTTCATTAAAGATGAGGTGAAGAAGGCCAGAGCTAAAGTCAAAAAGAAAAATTAACCTTTTTGTCTTTCAGATCGAAATGTAACGAAGAAATTATTCTTTTATAGATTTCTCCTTTCGTCGAAATGACAATGGCAAATAAAGAATCCTGCAGAAATGCAGGATTTATTTTTTTATAATGTTGGATTTGGTTCTTAAAAAGATCAGTCCGGCGATAATGATACCAGTTCCTGCAAATTGCAGCAAGCCTAACTTTTCGCCGTCTAAAATTCCCCAAATAATAGCGACAATCGGCATCAGTAAAGTTACGGTTGAAGCAAATAGAGGAGAAGACACTTTCAACAGACGATAATTCATCATCATGGCTAAACCTGTTCCAAATATTGATAATAAACTGACAAACATCAAGCCTGTTAAATTATTTTTATCAAAGCTAAAGGTTGAAAAGAATCCGGTAAAACTTAAAGCAATTAATGAAGGGAAAAATAATACAAAAGAGAACACGAAGGCTGATAAAACTGTAGAAGAAACTTCCATAAGCTTAGATTTTACCGTTGTTGTACTGATGGCATAACATAATGTTGCCAATAACAAGAGTAAAATAGGAATCAGTTTGAATTTTCCGCCTTCTCCATCACCTCCAAAAGCCAGCAGACAAACACCCGTAAAACTTATTAAAGTTCCTACAATCTGTTGTTTTGTTGTTGGGAACTTCCAAATCAAAGCACCGACAATAATCACGAAAATAGGCATCATTGAGTTAATAATTCCTGCAATACTACTGCTTACTGCAGTTTCCGCAATCGGAAATAAAAACATAGGAATGAAGTTTCCCGTAAAAGCTGCCAGAAGCAGCCATTTTAAATGTCTTTTCGGAAATAATTTATATTTTGAAATGGCAATGGGCATTAAAATAATTCCGGCAATCAGAACTCTTAATGCTCCAACCTGATAAGGATTAAAATGTTCTAAGGATTTTTTTATTAAAATAAAAGACGATCCCCAGATGATACTTAATATTGCCAGAAGAATCCATTTTTCTTTATCAGCGTTCATTATTTTTATATAAAATTTTTAAAAATTCTTTTTTAGAAATCATCTTTGCGCCAAGACTTTCTAAATGTTCTGTATGAGATTGGCAATCAATTAATTCCAGGCTGTGTTTATGAGTTTCAACAAAATGAATAAATCCCGCTTTAGAAGCATTGCTCACTTTTGCAAACATGCTTTCGCCACAGAAAACATTCCCGATTTGAAGTCCATAAAATCCGCCAACCAATTCTCTATTTTGCCAGACTTCAATACTTTTTGCGAGACCATATTCATGAAGCTTAATGAAAGATTCCATCAATTCATCAGAAAGCCAGGTTCCTGTTTGTCCTTTTCTGTTAGTCTGCTGACAGTTTTTAATAACCTCTCTGAAATTTTGATTCTCAGAAAATGTAAAAATCTTTCGATTTAAGATTTTTTTCATCGATTTTGAAACCTTTAATTCATCAGGAAATAAAACAAACCGGGGATCGGGACACCACCAAAGAATCTCTTCCCCGGGATTATACCAGGGAAAAATTCCTAATTGATAAGCAAACCAAATCCTGTCGATTGATAAATCACCACCGAATGCAATGACGCCTTCATGACCGTCGTAAAGCTCAGGATCGGGAAATGAAATCTCGTTTTCGTCTAATCGAACCATTTTTCAGGAAAAAAAATCCCACTTAAAAAGCAGGATTAATATTTCAATATTATCTTTTAATTAAAAAGGTAAATCATCATCATCGTCTCCTGCAAAAGGATTTTCGTTAGAAACCGGAGATGCAGATTGAGAAGGTGTGGCCTGTGTCGGCTCAGAACCATTATCAACAACTTTCTCCACTCTCCATCCTGTAATAGAGTTGAAATATTTTGTTTCACCTTGAGGAGAAACCCATTCTCTACCTCTGATGTTGATACCCACTTTTACATTTTCTCCTTCTTTAAGATTATCCAATAAATTTATTTTATCAGACAAAAATTCTATGTTTATCGGCTGTGGATACTGCTCCTGCGTCAAAATCACCATTTCTCTTTTTTGAAAACCGCTCGCAAACGTCTGAGCATCAAATATTTTCTTTACCGTTCCTTGTAATTCCATATCATAATAATTAACGGTGTAAAAGTAATAAAATGAATCGTAATAAAGGCTACGGGAGAAAAAAAATGTAAAATTTTTAATTTTTTTCTGTGAAAAATTTGGAGTTAAAAGAAAATATCCTATCTTTGCACCACTGAAAACGAAACGAGTTCTTTAAAATACAATTTCAGAATAAACAACGCGGATGTGGTGTAATTGGTAGCCACGCCAGACTTAGGATCTGGTGCCGAGAGGCGTGGGGGTTCGAGTCCCTTCATCCGCACAGTATGCGAAAATAGCTCAGCTGGTAGAGCACAACCTTGCCAAGGTTGGGGTCGCGGGTTCGAATCCCGTTTTTCGCTCCACTCCATGCCCTGGTGGTGGAACTGGTAGACACGCAGGACTTAAAATCCTGTGCCTCTTTTGGCGTGCGGGTTCAAGTCCCGCCCGGGGTACTAAAACCCTCTGTAATTTATTACGGAGGGTTTTTTGTTTTTAAAAGATACAGGAAATGAATACAAAAGTCTCTTTTATTATGATTATTTTGTGTGGTTACTTTGATGGCAGCCATAATTACTAAAACAAATATTCTTACAATAATATCTTGGTGTGTTCTACAGGTTTGTTCGCATATAATTCACTTAAAAAGTAAATAGATTTTATCGAGCCTTATTGTTTGTCTTCTTTTTTCTATTTTTGTGAAATTCCTTATCTCAATGAAAAAAATTATTCTCATCGAAGACGAAACCAGTGTAGTGTCTTTTATAAAAAAAGGACTTCAGGAAAACGGATACGAAATTTCCGTGGCTTTTGACGGGCGAACAGGAGTTCAATTGGTGCAGTCAAGCGATTTCGATCTGGTAATTTTGGATATTATGCTGCCGGAAATGAATGGATTGGATGTCTGCAAGGAAATCAGAAAAACAAATCAACATGTTCCGATTTTGTTTTTGACAGCTCTTGGAACTTCCGAAAATATTGTTCTTGGATTGGAAAGCGGGGGAGATGATTATTTAGTTAAGCCATTCAAATTCATTGAGTTGGTTGCTCGTGTAAAATCTTTATTAAGAAGGAGTAGTAACGGCAGTGTTCCTGAAATTACTGAACCTGAAGTTGATAGCGAATACATTTTTCATTTTTCAGATTTAATTTTAAACGATTATACGAAGAAAGTTACCCGTGGTGGTGAAGAAATTTCATTGACGTCTACAGAATATAAATTACTGATGTACTTCCTGAATAATCCAGAAAAAGTGATTTCCAGAACGGAAGTTTTAGAAGCTGTTTGGGGGGTAAATTATGAACTGGGAACGAACGTTGTGGATGTTTACGTCAATTATTTAAGGAAAAAGCTGGATAGTCAGGAAGATAATAAGTTGATCCATACGGTGATAGGAATGGGATATGTTTTAAAAAAGCCTTAAAGAATGTTTAATAAAGTTGTCACAAATCAGACCAAAACAATGGTGCTTTTGATGTTGGTTTTTACTGCCATCATTTTGTTATTCAGTGGATTGGTGTATTTTTCGATTGTCAACTTTTCGCATCAAAGGTTTTATGAATTGTTAAAAATAAGAACAACAACGATTGTTCAGATTGAAAAAAGTAAAGGCGACTTAGACCTTCCCGAGAATTATATTTTAAACAGCTTAAACGACGAAGAGCTTCCAATGGAACGCGACTATGTTTTTGCAATTCCGATGGATTCTAATTATAAAAAAATCTCTCAGGAAGTTCATATTCCGGATTATTTTTTCAAGAGTATTGTAAAAAACGGGGAAGCAAATTATAATGATAAGGAGTTTTATTACATCGGCCAGACTTTTAGGCATGAGAATAAGAATTATATTGCGATAGCTTCCGCCAAAAATCATTATGTGGTTTATTATTTAGGCTTTTTGAAGCGTACTTTGATGACGTGTATTGTGCTGTCGTTGTTTTTCAGTATGATTTTCTCTTTTTATTTGTCTAAAACTTTATTTAAGCCAATTTTAAAAATTACAGGAAAAGTAAAGGAAATCAGTTCCGAAAATCTTCATTTACGCCTTGAGTCTCAACCCGATAACAAAGAGTTAAACGAATTGGTTGATACATTTAATGATATGCTTAATCGGATCGAAACATCTTTTGAAACCCAAAATCACTTAATTGGAAATGTTTCGCATGAATTAAGAACACCTTTGACATCAATTATGGGAGAAGCGGATGTTGCCCTTTCTATTTCCAGAACAAACGATGAGTATAAAGAAACATTAGGGATCATTTTGGATGAAGCCGAAAAACTTGATAAAAAAATTAAGGCTTTATTAATGATTGCCCAAACCGGGTTCGACGGAAAAATCCAGAAAATGGATAAAGTTCGGATCGATCAGTTGCTTTGGGATGTAATTGAAACGTTGAGAAGGATAGATTCAAGAAATAATATCTATCTGGATATAAGTATGTTGCCGGATAATCCAAAAAAATTAAAAGTTCAGGGTAACGAACAGTTATTACATCTTGCGGTTACGAATATTATTCAAAATGGCTGTAAATATTCTAATTTTCAACAGGTTAAAGTTTCGCTAGGGGCAACTGATACAGACGTTTATGTCATTGTAAAAGATAATGGAATCGGGATTCCTGAAGAGGAAATGAATAAAATCTATGATCCGTTTTTCCGGGCTTCCAATACAAAAAATTACGAAGGCTATGGAATCGGGCTTCCTTTAGCTAGAAATATTGTAAGAATGCATCATGGAGAATTAATTGTAAGCTCTTATGAAAACCAGGGAACAACAGTACAGCTTCGTTTTCCTAATTTTTACAGTTCGCAGACTGAGGAAAAGCTACTGTAAACACATAAAATTAAGTAAAAGTATTTTCTGCTATATTAACCATCGTTAACAATTTTCTAATCTCATTCTAATCTCTTTAATCACATTTTAATTCCATTCCAAAGAGCTTCTAATTTGGTCGTTCTAGTTTTGTATTATCAAAAAGATAAATACGAACCTAAATTTTAATAATATGACCAAAACGATTTTAATAGCCACAGATTATTCTCTTGAGTCTTTAAATATTCTAAAAAAGGTACTGAAAGAGAAAGATGCTTCGGAAGACCAAAATCAATACAATATTCTTTTGGTTTCAGGGTATGACATGGGAGATTCGATCAGAGATCTTTTGTTTAATACGAAGAGTACAATTTTCAACAAGCTGAGACCACAGGAGTTTTGTGATGCTTATGGAATTATCAATAACAAATATCCTCATTTAATTAATAAAATTATCTGCGATATTTTCACGGGAAGTTTTCAAAAAACTTTTAATAATTACGTGAACGCAGAAAATATTGAGGAAGCATACTATTCTACATCCATTAAGAGTAAAGGAAAAGGAAAATTCGACTTAATTCCTTACATCAAAAAATGCAAAGATCTTAAATCTTACGAAATTTCAGTTGAGGTTCGCGAAAGTCTTCCGGAAAAAGGAAGATTGGCGGAGATCTTTGCGGAAGCCTAAAATAATACAACGCTAAAAAATTAAAAAAATGTTAAGGAATTATAGTAACAGCAGAACGTTGGGAGACAACATTAGACTGGGGACGCTGACTGCCTTTACGGCAGGTACTATAAATATAGCTTCTCTGTTGATATTTCTCTCTTTTACATCAAACGTGACGGGGCATTATGCCATTTTGGCGGCAGAGATAAGTAAAGGAAACTGGTCGCAGGTTGCCGTTGTAGGATTATGGATTTTCCTGTTCTTCTTCGGAAGTTTTGTATCCAATTTTATTGTTATTAATTTCAATAAAAGGAGCAAGTATTTTGCACATTCAATGCCTTTGGTCTTAGAGATCATTTGTCTATTGTTTGTAGGGATTTACGGACAGTTTTATTACCAAAAAACGTTGGAGGAAACAGAATATCTGGTTGCGTTAATGCTATTTGCGACGGGGCTGCAGAATGGTTTAACGGCAAGTATTTCAAACTTTTCGGTAAAAACAACCCACCTTACAGGTACAACGACCGATTTGGGAATTTTATTTTCCATGTTTACTCAGAAAAAGTTCAGGAAGAATGGTGAATTGGTTGGAAGGGCAAAATTGCTTTTAAGTATCATGGTTGCCTATGTTTTGGGAGCGGTTTTCTCGGGATTGACTTATTATTATCTTGAATTCAGGGTTTTCTATGTGATCAGTTTATGTTTGTTGGTGGTTATCGGATATGATGCTTATAAAATTCATATAAGACACTTCAATACGCAATACAGGTATAGTAAAATTTATAAAAAGGCGACTGTGATGGCTTATTTATACGACAAAATCCATGGGATTCCTGAGATTAAAGCCGAGATGAAGGATAAAAGAGAGAAAAAGAGAAAGCTTGTATTTGAAGATTAAATGTTCAATAATAAGTATAAATATTTTTGCATGATATATTTTTCAACAGACAATATTAAATGAGAGATATAAATATTAGTATTAATTTTGTGTAAACTAGCTGTGAATCAATCCTCTAATTGTATGGTACAATTAGGGGATTTTGATTTTAAGTAAATGCCGATTAACAGGACATTTTGGCTAAAAACAGTCTATGGCTAGGTTGTTGATATGTTGATAATTAAATTTTAATTCGGGGTTTTATTGTTTTAATTCTTATTCTGAATGCCTATTTTTGTAAGTTGATTTACGTTTTTTATGTCAGATATTATTCAGCTTTTACCGGATCATGTTGCCAACCAAATTGCGGCAGGAGAAGTGGTGCAGAGACCTGCGTCCATTGTGAAAGAACTTTTGGAAAATGCCATCGACGCAGATTCTACCAAAATTGAGTTGATCATAAGAGATGCCGGAAAAAATTTAATTCAGGTTGTTGATGATGGCAAAGGAATGTCCGAAACAGATGCGAGAATGGCATTTGAAAGACATGCCACCTCCAAGATCAGAGGAACGGAAGATATTTTCAAAATTTCTACGAAAGGTTTTCGTGGGGAAGCTTTGGCTTCTATTGCGGCGGTTTCTCAGGTTGAATTAAGGACAAAACAGAAAGATTCAACAATCGGAACCAATATTTATATTGAAGGCGGAGTTTTCCAGTTTCAGGATCCTGCCCAAACAGCAGAAGGATCTAATTTTTTAGTTAAAAATCTGTTTTATAACGTTCCTGCAAGAAGAAAATTTCTTAAAAATAATAATATCGAATTCAGACATGTAATTGATGAATTCCAACGTGTGGCATTGGCTCATGAAAGTTTAGAATTTTCTTTATTTCATGATGATGAAGCGGTTTTCAGATTGAGAAAAGGAAGCCAGATGCAGCGTATTGTGGATATTTTCGGAAGAAAATTACAACCGCAATTAATTCCCATTAAAGAAGATATTATCTGGTGCAAACTTCACGGATTTGTAGCAAAACCCGAGGGATCAAAGAAAACAAGAGGCGAACAGTTCCTTTTTGTAAACGGAAGATATTTTAAAAGTCCATATTTTAATAAAGCGGTTCAAGAAGCGTTTGAAGGATTGCTTTTACCGGGATATATTCCTACATTTTTCCTGTTCCTTGAGCTTGATCCTGAGAAAATTGATGTTAATATTCATCCTCAAAAAACGGAGGTTAAGTTTGAAGACGAGCATTTGATCTTTGCTTTGCTTCGTTCGACCATTAAAAGAGCGTTGGGAATTTATAACGTCTCACCAAGTCTTGATTTTGAGAGAGATCCGGAATTGGATGCTATTATGCAAAAAACTTTTCCCAGCAAAAGCAACGGCAGTAGCGGAGGAAGCGGATTTCTTAAAATGCCTGAAATCATTGTAGACAAAGACTATAATCCTTTTTTGGAGGAAAGAGGAGTGAATCAGACGGAAATGCAGAACCTTACCGAAATGTACCATCAGAATATCGCTGCAGAACCTTCAAAAATTAATTTGTTTGAAGACGAAGATTTTGATGAAGATCTGATGAGATTGCCGAATGGTTATTGGCTGTTCAACAAAGGCGACAGAACTTTGATGCTGGATTTGGGAAGAATGCACAGGCTTTGGACTTCCGAGAATACAAAACCGATAAAAAGAGGAACTACAAACAGCCACGCATTGCTTTTCTCTCTCGAATATCACATGAACGAAATTGAGAAAAACAAATATAAATCAATTAAAAAATATCTTCCGGAGCTTGGTTTTGAAACAAGTGTTGCCCACGAAAATGTATTGAGGATTGAGGCTGTTCCTGAAGGATTGAAAGAAACTCAGGTGATGAAATTCCTGGAAAACCTCTTTGAAATTCTGGAATATAAATCGGAAGAAGAATTTATGCAGTTTTATCAGAATCAATGGAGTAAAATGCAGTCGAAATCCAGATTTGATTTTATTTATAAAAAAGATGCCGAACAATTGATTAAAGACTTCACGGCATTAGGCTTCCCAGAATTCTTACCGAACGGAAAAAGATGCTTCTTTGAAGTGCCTTTTAATGATTTTAAAAATAAATTTTAAAGATGTTTAATACTATACCGCCGATTACAAGAAATATTATCATTATAAACGTGATTGTTTTTATTGTGACATTGATTATGCCACAACTATACAATACGCTTTCAGGATTTTATCCTTTTTCTCCGAATTTTAAATCTTGGCAGATTATTACGCATATGTTTATGCATGGTGGATTTATGCATATTTTATTCAATATGTTTACTTTGTTTAGTTTTGGACCTGTTTTAGAACAAGCTTTAGGTGAGAAAAAATACTTAATACTTTACTTTTTAAGTGGTTTAGGAGCTTTTTTCTTATTTAATCTTTGGAATTTCATTGAAGTTCAGCAAATTGTTTCCGGTTTAGAAGATTTAGGATTAAATGCTTCCGAAATATACTCAAAATCGGTAATTGGCTATTCTGGAAATATGAATATCAGTGCAACCACAACTGAGGGAAAAGAATTATCTCAACAGCTTTATGATGTTTTAAGGACTCCAATGGTGGGGGCTTCCGGAGCGATTTTTGGAGTTGTAGCGGCATTTGCAACACTTTATCCTGATGCTAAAATAGGAATTATGTTTATACCCATTCCGATGAAAGTTAAATATGTTTTACCGGTTGTAGTAATAGGTTCCATATATTTAGGTGTTTCAGGAAATGGTGGAGGAATTGCACATTTGGCTCACGTGGGAGGAGCGATTGTCGGTTTTATTCTGGCGAGAATCTGGAAAAAACATTTGTACAGATTTAATTAATAACTTGTGAAAATCGTCCGCCTCATACTTCTGATTTTACATATAGGAATTTTCCTTCTTCTGGTCGGAATGTTATTAAATGCCTATGTGCCACCAAAAGTTTTCCCGTGGTTTAATTTACTTTCTTTGGGTTTTCCGTTTTTAATAACAGGGTATATTTTACTCACGGTTTTCTGGATTTTCAGTTGGAAAAAAAGAGCTTTTGTATTTTTGTTTCTGGGGTTATTGTTCTTTAATTCTACTATACGATGGGTTAATTATTCTTCCGGAAAAAATGAAGCTCCCGATTTTAAAATTATTTCTTTTAATGCTAAAACTGGAAATTTCGGGGTGGAGAATATTGAGTCTTTTATCAATGCTCAAAAGGCTGATGTGGTTCTTTTACAGGAATACGGAGGCAAGAATGATTATCATTTAGAAGGGTTAAAAAGGTTTTCCGATACTGCTATTGTTGCTGTCTTTTCAAGGTTTAAAATTGTTGAGCATAAAGAGCTGGTTAAAGGGAATTATGACCATACTAATGTGTACGCGACTCAGGTTGACATTGATATAAAAGGAAAAGTATGCCGCTTTATCAATATACATCTTCAGCCATTTAGATTTGAAAAAAATATGGTAAAACTTGATGGGAATAATGAGCAGGACGAAGAAAAACTGAAAAATATTGTTAAAAGACTGATTCCTGTTTTCAAAATACATCAGGATGAAGTTGAAATCATCAGAAAAGCTGTAAAGGAGTCTCCTTATCCCGTAATTTTAGCCGGAGATTTCAATTCTGTTCCCAATTCCTACGAATATTATCATTTGCTTGACGGACTGCAGGATGCCTTTGTAGAAGCAGGAAGCGGAAGCTCAACCAGTTTTCATGATTATAAGTTTCCCATAAGAATTGATTATATTTTTGCATCAAAAACAATACAACCAATCAGTTATAAGGTTGATCGTTCTGTACAAATTTCCGATCATTATCCGGTAATTGCTACATTTAAATTGAATAAGTAAATCATAAAAACAGTTAAAGAAATTAACCTTGGTAGGATTTTTGCTTAAAAAACAAAGTACCCTTAGATTGTTTTCATGAAGCCGCGCCAGATATTGCTATTTTCCCATATTACCGTTGTTATTTTACTCCTATGTACTTTAGGAAACGCATGGATTCCGCCTAATTTTGTGGGTAATCTTAATCTCCTTTCTTTGGGATTTCCTTATTTAATTTCACTACACATTATATTTACACTCATTTGGATTTTTAAAAGAAAAAGAATAGCAGTTGCTTTTGTTTTAGGAACTTTTCTTTTCTATAATCCGATCAGAAGATGGATAAATTTCACACCGAAAACAGAAAATTTAAAATCGATCAGAGATATAAAAGTCCTTACTTTTAATGTAAAATATGGTGATTTTGGTTGGGATAAGATAAAAAAATATATCAAAGATCAAAATGCGGATATCATTTTAGTTCAGGAAAAAGATACAAATCGTGCATTGAGACAGGATCTTGTAAAATATCCTTCTGTTATTTTGAAGACAAAACATAAAATTTTAAGACAGGAAGAATTAATCACAGATAAATCCAGGGGAAATTCTTTCTATGCAGATGTTGATATTAACGGCAAAATAGTGAGGATTGTAAATGTCTATCTTGAGCCATTCAGATTACATAAATCAATGTTGCAATTTGATGGTTTCGGAAAGGAAGGAGGAAAAATTAATACCCTTCTTTCGCATATGATTCCCACTTTCAAAGCACATGAAGATCAGATAAAAAAAATAAGAAAAGTGATAGATCTTTCGCCATATCCTGTGATTTTGGCAGGTGATTTTAATTCTGTACCTAACTCTTATGAATATTATAACCTGGGAAAAGACCTTCAGGATGCCTTTTTGGTGGCTGGAAACGGGAGTTCTTCAAGTTTTCACGATTATAAAGTTCCTTTAAGAATTGATTATATTTTCAGTTCAAAATCAATTATCCCATTAAGCTATAAAGTTGATAATTCTGTACAATTATCGGATCATTATCCTGTAATTGCAGAATTTCTGCTAAATTAGTTCCATGAAAAATTTATTTCTTGTAGCCTTTGTTTTTTCCGTTTTAATTGTTTCCTGTTCTAAAAAAGAACCGGCAGATCTGTATCCGGCAGACAGTGCAAAAGCAAGTTATGATACTATTGCGGTGGATTCTTTTTCGAATGGAGCCACTTCTGTTGATATTGTACGACAGATCAAAATGTCTTCCCAGAAATATCAGGATTCTGTAAAAGAAGCTCTGAAACTTCAGGAACAAGAGAAAAAACTGAAGGAAGAATTAGAAAAAGAAAACAAAAAAAAGACGGAAGACGAAAAGAAAAAAACTGATGAAGAGAAAAAACAAAAAGTCTCAGAAGTTCCGGCTGCAAATGAAACAAAAACAGAATAATATTTAATTATCAATACGTATGAAAAAAAACATTTTATCGGCATTAATGATAGCAACATTGGTTGTATCATGCACAAAATCAAGTTCAAAAACAGAAAAAATCGAAAATCCTGATGGTTCAGTGACGATTACAACGACAACGGAAAGCCAAACCGGAATTGGTGTTGATACTGCAAAAATCAATCAGGCAAAGGAAAATGCTCAGGCAAAGATTGACGCTGCCGGAGAAAAAATAGATAACGCTGCGGACAATGCAAAAAATAAAATTGATGCTACTGCAGATAAAACAAAAGAAGATCTTCACAAAGCAGGACAGGACGTCAAAACTGAAGCTAATAAGGTAGGTAAAGATATCAAACAAGGCGCTCAGGATGTTGGAAAAGATGTAAAAAATGCCGCCGCGAAAGGAGCTTCGAAAGTAGAAGAAGGAGCGAAAAAACTGAAAGAAGATTTAAGTAAATAAAATGAAAACCGCAGCTAATTTCTGCGGTTTTTTTATTTGTTCAGTTCCAGTAAAGGATCAATGTATTCTCTGTCGTTGCTCAACCTCGGGACTTTGTTTTGTCCTCCTAGTTTTCCTTTGGATTCCAGCCACTGATAAAATAATTTTTCTTTCGCAATATGTACAATTGGTCTTTTCAGTGTAAGGTTGTTGTATCGTTTTGCTTCGTAATCCGAATTGATAGATTTCAGATGTTGATCAAAGACATCAATAAAACGCTCCAAATCGTCCGGTTTTTCGCAAAATTCAAATATCCACTCATGAGCTCCACCTTCATTTTCTTTCATGAAAACAGGGGCTCCTGTGAAGTCGGAAACTGCGGAGTTGGTTGCTTCACAAGCTTTGGAAAGTGCAGATTCTACATTTGTTATCATTAATTCTTCTCCGAAAGCATTAATATAATGTTTTGTTCTTCCCGTAATTTTTATTCTGAAAGGACTAATTGATGTGAAAATAACAGTGTCTCCGATTAAATATCTCCATAAACCGCCGTTAGTTGTAATTACCATTGCATAGTTTTTCCCGACCTCGACATCTTCCAGACTTACTACTTTCGGGTTTGAACAATGAAACTCATCCATAGGAATAAATTCATAGAAAATTCCGTAATCGAGCATCAGCAACATTTCATCACTATTCGGTCTGTCCTGAATGCCGAAAAATCCTTCAGAAGCATTATAGATCTCGTAATAATTAATATTTTTCCCGATAATTTGTTTGAACTGTTCTTTATAAGGTTTAAAACTTATTCCGCCATGAAAGAAAACCTCAAGATTAGGCCATAAATCCGAAATGTTTTTAGCATCAGTGTCCTTTAAAACTCTCTGCAAAAGAACCATCATCCAACTCGGAACGCCTAAAATACTCCCAACATCTTCATTCTTCACTTCAGAAGTAATGGCTTTCAGTTTGCTTTCCCATTCTCCCATTAAAGAAACTTTTTTACTTGGAGTCGTGGTAATTTCAACCCAAAACGGGAGATTATCAATTAAAATAGCTGATAAATCACCGAATTTTGTATTGAAATCCGCATACAATTCTGAACTTCCGCCTAAACGTAAATTTTTATAATTAAATAGCTGATTTTCAGGATGATTATTGGCATAAATGGAAACCATGTCTTTTCCCGCTTTCATGTGGCAGTATTCCAGGCTTTCGGCAGAAATAGGGATAAATTTGCTTTTTGCATTTGTAGTTCCCGAAGATTTGGCAAAATGTTTAATATAACCGGGCCAGCTTACATCTTTATAACCCTGCCTTGCCCTTTCAATATAAGGCTCCATATCTTCATAAGTAACGACCGGGACTTTATTTTTAAAGTCCTGATAACTTGAAATAGAATTAAAACCATACTTCTTGCCGTATTCCGTATCTTCGGCATGAAACAATTGGGAAAATAATATACCCTTCTGAGTTTCAATAGGATGATCCATGAAATTCTGAATCTGATCTATCCTTTGACGGATAAACCAATTGACCACAGTATTGAAAAGTGCTTTCGTTGCCATTTCAACAAATATAATAATATTTGAATTTTTACAGTATCTTTTATTGGGATAAATAAAAAAACCGCTACAAAATTTGTAACGGTCTGATATCTGGATTTATTGTTTCTTAGCAATACTCGTCATAAGCAGCCTGAAGGTTTGCAGCAATTGCTCCTGCAGGATTACCTTCAATATGGTGTCTTTCAAGCATATGAACCAATTCTCCGTCTTTGAAAAGAGCCACACATGGTGAGCTTGGAGGGAATGGTGCTAAATGCTTTCTAGCTTCTGATACAGCGTCTCCGTCGAAACCTGCAAAAACAGTCGTTAAATGATCAGGTTTCTTATCTCCTGTCAAAGAATAAACAACTCCCGGTCTTGCAGCTCCTGCAGCACATCCGCACACAGAATTGATGACCAATAGAGTAGTTCCTGATTGTTTTAATGCTTCTTCCACCTGAGCCGGAGTTGTCAAGTCTTCAAAACCTTTATCTGTAAGTTCAGCCTTCATAGGCATTACTAAATCTGTTGGGTACATATTTTTGTTTTTTAATCTATGCAAAGTTAAGCAATTCTTTATTGTTCGTCAATTTATAAAAACTATTAAATCATTCAGAAAAGAGAATTACATTATGTGTTCAATGTGAATATTATTTAATGATATCTGAAATTAAGTAAAATTAATTTGTTAATATCCATTAAAAATTGTTAAATTTGAAATGATTCTGAAAACAGTGACCATGAAAAAACATTTACAAACATCCCTCGACTTTAATGTATCCTTCGAATTTATCTGAAAAGATAGTTTATAGAATACTTTAATTCGAAAATAATGAAGCCCGAGACTTTACGTTTCGGGCTTCTTTAATCAAATCGATATGCAAAGGTTGAATATCCTTAGTAAAAAATGGCTGATGGTCTTTTTATTGTTTGCTGATGGTTAAAAAAACTACTCACCAACAACAATCGTCCAACAACTAAGAAAGCAGCTTTTTCGCCATCTCGGAAATACTTTTTCCGTCAGATTTTCCGGCAAATGTTTTTGATGCTATTCCCATTACTTTTCCTAAATCTTTCATAGATTCAGCACCGGTTTCGGCGATAATATTTTTCATTTCTGCTTCTAATTCTTCTGCAGAAAGTTGTTTAGGCAAAAACTGTTCGATTACTTTCATCTGAGCTTCTTCCACTTCAGCAAGGTCATTTCTTCCCTGCGCAGTAAACTGATCGTAAGAATCCTTACGCTGCTTTACCATTCTCTGAAGAATAGCAATTTCCTGTTCTGCCGAAACTTCAGCTCCGATGGCTTCCGTTTTCAGTAATAATATTTGAGATTTTACAGCACGGAGAGAATCTAAAGCAACCCTGTCTTTAGCTCTCATTGCTGTTTTTATAGCTTCGTTTATTGTATTTTCTAAACTCATTTTAATCAATTTAACAATGTAAAAGTGTACCAATGTATCAATAATTATCAATGCACAAAATTGTTACACTAACTAGACTGATACATTGTTACATTATTTTAATCTACGTCTTTATTTAAAAATCTGTTTTCTCTGATCTGCATTGAACCGTTGTTGTCAGACAAATAAGTGTTGATATTTTGGTCTGAAGCATTGGTTCCTTCAATAGAAATATTCTTTCTTTTAAAGGCAGGAACAGATTCGAATTCGCTTGAGCTATCAAAACTCTGATAACGGGAATTGAATTCTTTTAATTTGTTTCTTCTTTCAATCACTCTGTCCTGGTCAACTGTTTTATTCACAAACGTGAATTCTTCTTCTGCAGGTTTTGGAGTTTCGATTTCTATCTTATTTTCAACAGCAGGCTCTTCCTGTATGTTTTGAAAGAAATGTTCCACTTTTTGAAGAGGTTCTTCCGTTAGTTGGTTCACTTCAGTTGATGAGGTAAATTCAGCTTTTGGCTGCCCAAAATCAGATTTCGGTTCGCTTTTTACCGTTTCATTAACAAAGAAGCTGAATTCAACAGGTTTTTCCTCCGAATAAGAGTTACTGATTATATTTGACTGTGGCTCTTCTTTCTTATGATCGAAATCAAACTTAAAAGATTCGATTTCCAGGTCATTAGGATCTTCGGTTTCTTCATCTATAGAAAACAGGCTGAATGATTCTTCCTCTTCTTCATTTCTCCAGCTCTGAGAAGGAGTGTTGAACGTATCTTCCTCTTTATCAAAGAAATTGATTTCTGTTTTAATCTCTTCGTTGCCAATAATCATTTTTTTTTCAGTAGATGTCGTACCGAACTGTGGAGTATCGTTGTCTTCATCATCTAATCTGAAAAGGTTTTTCCCTCCGAAATCATAACCTTGCTCAGGAACTGTCTTTCTTTCTTCTCTTGACTTAAAAGGAGACTCTTTTTGAGAATCAAAACTGTCATTTAAGCTGATCTTGATTTTCTCTGTTGGTCCTGCAAATTTTTTATCGTCATTTGAAAACCCCGTAGCAATAACAAGAACACTTACAGAATCACCTAATTCTTCATCTGCGCCAACCCCGAAAATGATATCGGCAGTATGTCCTGCTTCTTTCTGAATATGATCCATAATGATACCGATCTCGTCCATTGTTACTTCTTCAGCACCGCTTCTGATTAGCAATAGAACATTTTTGGCACCTGTGATTTTATTGTCGTTCAATAGTGGAGAGTCAAGAGCTTTTCTTACCGCTTCTTCTGCCTTATTTTCGCCTGAAGCAGATCCTGTAGACATCAAGGCTGTCCCTGAATTTTGAAGCACAGATTTAGCATCTCTAAAGTCAATGTTTACATCGAAGTAACCGGTAATAACTTCCGCCATACCTTTTGCTGCGTTTGTTAAAACTTCATCGGCTTTTGAGAACCCTTGTTTGAATCCAAGATTTCCGAATTGCTGTCTAAGTTTATCGTTATTGATTACAATAAGTGAGTCAACATTATTTCTTAATTTATCAAGACCGTTTTCTGCCTGTTCCAGTCTTCTTTTACCTTCAAAACTAAAAGGAACCGTAACAATACCGACAGTCAGAATTCCCATATCTTTTGCTACTTTAGCAATAACGGGAGCTGCACCTGTTCCTGTACCACCACCCATTCCGGCAGTGATAAAAACCATTTTGGTGTTTTGCCCCATCGCCGCTTTGATCTCTTCGATGCTTTCGATAGCTGATTTTTCACCAACTTCGGGATCTGCTCCTGCGCCAAGACCTTCAGTGATTGTTGTTCCCAACTGTACTTTGTTGGCAACCGGGTTGTTATCTAAAGTTTGTGCGTCTGTATTACAAATCACGAAATCTACCCCGTGAATTCCTTTTTCGTACATGTGTTTCAGCGCGTTGTTTCCGCCGCCGCCTACACCGATTACTTTGATGATCGATGAATTTCCTTTTGGCAAATCAAATGAAAATCCTTGTGTACCTATATTTTCCATAACTGTTTTTTTAATAATTGATAATCGACTGATGATAATTGATAAGAAAGTCATTTATCGATTATCATTCATCATTTATATTTTACTCTACTTCTTCAAAGAATTTTTTTACTTTTTCCATCAGCGACTGACCGAAAGTCAGTTTTGCCGCTCTTTTTTCCTGCTGTTCGCTTACAGTTTCCTGCTGCTGAATTGTTTCTGCCTGCTGAACTGTCTGCTGTATTGTTTCAGAAGGAACTGCCACAGTATCTGCTTTTGACTGAGCTTGTTCCTCAACAACTTCTTCTTCCTCAGTAATATTAATTTTTTTATCCCTGATTTTTAAACTTTCCATTAATAATCCAATAGAAGTTGCAAATTCGGGTCCTTTAAGATACTGATTTTTATCGTTCGCAATGTATTCATTTGCAAAACCTATTCTGCTGTCAAAACCTGTGGTATAATTAGCCAGCTGACGAAGATGCTTCAAGTTTGAACCACCACCTGTCAACACAATTCCTGCGATCAGTTTTTTCTTCTGTTCGAACGCGCCATAAGCCTTTAATTCGGTATTAACCATTTCAAGAATTTCCTCAACTCGAGCATTGATGATCTGTGCTAAAGTTTTTAATGAAATTTCTTTATCAGGTCTCCCGTGAAGCCCCGGAATAGTAACATATGTGCTGTCTTTTTCCAATTCGGGAACTGCAGAACCGAACTTAACCTTTAATTGCTCGGCGTGCTTTTCAATAATTGAACAGCCCTCTTTTATATCTTCCGTAATAATTCCGCCTCCGTAAGGAATAACACAAGTATGACGAATGATATTATCTTTAAAAATAGCAATGTCTGTAGTTCCGCCACCGATGTCTACAATGGCAACACCTGCTTCTTTTTCTTCTTTTGTAAGAACGGCTTCTGAAGATGCTAATGGTTCTAAGGTAAGAGCTTCCATTTCTAAACCGGCTTCACGAACACATCTTGCAATGTTTCGGATGCTGCCCATTTGTCCTACTACAACATGGAAGTTTGCCTCTAAACGTTTTCCGTGCATCCCGACAGGCTCCTGAATTTCACCTTCGGAATCCACTTTATATTCTTGAGGAAGTACATGGATGATTTCTTCTCCAGGAAGCATGACCAGTTTTTTTACCTGATCTTTTAATGCTTCAATGTCATCGTCTGTGATGAATTTATCCGGATGTTCACGCATAATATAATCGGAGTGCTGCAAAGAACGGATATGTTTCCCTGCGATCCCAACCGTTACTTTACGGATAGGAACTCCTGCGCTGGACTGTGCTTCTGACACAGCAGCTTTGATTGAATTAATAGTTTGCGAAATATTATTCACAATACCTTTGTGAACCCCAAGACTTTTGGCCTTACCAACACCGAGAACTTCTATTTTCCCGTGTGCATTCCTCCTTCCGACAATCGCGACAATCTTAGTTGTCCCGATGTCCAGACCTACTGAATACTCTTGATTTTCCATTTTTTATATCGATTTGATTTTTTTAATTGTCTTGTTTTTATTTGGGTCGATAGGATTACATCCTATCCTGTTTTAAATCGTCCTTTCAGGACTCTTTCTTTATTCTATCTTGACTTTAGCTTTTGTCTTCGGTTTTGTCGCCGTATTTTTTTTCTCTGTCTTTTTTGTTTCCTTTGGCTTTGTTGCAGCTTTTGGTTTTGTGCTTGTCTTCGGTTTTGATGAAGTGGAGCCTGGTTTTTTAGTTTCTTTTTTTACCTCGGCTAATTTTGGTTTGTTATCAGCTTTTTTTAGAGAAATTACCGGAACTTTTGCCAATTCTTTATTTCCGACCTTTAAAATGCTGTCATTTTCTTTAAAGTGAGGATTTAGGGTGGTTACGATCTGATTCTGATACTTTACAGAAACCATATTGTATTTTTCGGGATCCTGATATACGAGATATTTTTCTACAAAAGTTTTAAAGCCCTTCACTTTTAAGTCAATATTATCCAGATCTCCTATTTCTACTTTGTAATTTCCTTCACTTGTAAGAAGATTATAGTCACCATTCTTATCTTTTGAGATTCCGATGAAATATTTTTTGCTGAAATCATCTTTGTCGATTTTCCCGACCAGTTCTGCCAGTTTTTCATATTCATCTTTTTTCACATTTCCTGTCACAAGCATGCAGGGATGCGAATATGTTTTTGAAATCGGAAACTCAGTTCCTTTTTCGTCGACATAAAAATCTTTTCCGTCTTTATTTAATCTGAAAACAGGAACTCTCTGTTTGATGTCTAAATTGAGTTTCCCATTTAAATTTAAATAAACATTTGCGCTGTCAACCGCCGGAAGATTATTAATCTTTTTTTCTAAAGCCGGAATATTCAGATCTCCGACTTTTCCAGACGGATTTTCTTTTTTTACAATTTCTCTGATATCTTTTTCATCAATGAAGTAAACTGGGGTTTTTTCATTCATTTTTACAGAAATTTTATTGTCCGTAATCTTCTGACCGCTGAATTTCTTTAAAGAGAAACTCAGCAGGAAACCAAGAATGATCACTGTAATGGCAATTTTTAATATTCTGTATTTATTTTTCATTATTTTAAGATGACAGATTTCAGACGTCAGATTTCAGACATTTAAAACTGTTTTAAAATTTTATTAATTCTTAATTATTTTCCATCCATTCACAAATAGGGTCGTACAGGGTATCTATATTTCCTGCGCCTACTGTAAGAAGGATATCAAAATCTTTTTCTTTTATTTTATCGAAAGCATCGCTTAAATTTGATACTTCTTTTTTATCTAAATTCAATTTTTCCAGTAACCAGTTTGAAGTAATTCCTTCAAAATTTTCCTGAAGTTCTCTTGCAGGGTAAATATCAAGCAAAATCAATTCATCAGCTTTGCTCAGACTTTCTGCAAAACCCTCTGCAAAATCTCTCGTTCTGCTGAACAAATGCGGTTGGAAAGCCACCAATAGTTTCTTTTCAGGGTAAAAAGTTCTTATTGAACTCATTACCGCATTAATTTCTGTCGGATGATGGGCGTAATCGTCTATATAAATCTTTCCGTTTTGATATCTGTGTTTGGTATATCTTCTTTTAATTCCTTTAAAATTGGCAATTGCTTTTTTCAAAGTTTCGAAATCCACGCCTAAATTGTTTAAAATAGCCAACGCAACCGTCGCATTTTCAACATTGTGGATTCCGGGAATATCCCAGATGAAATCTTTCACTGTTTCTGCCGGAGTATGAAAATCAAAATAAATTTTGTCATTCTCCATTCGAAGGTTATCTGAATAGTAATCAGCGGCTTCATTTACGGCATACGTGAGATGAGGTCTTCCGATTTCAATTCCTTTTCTTACAAAAAGCTGTTTATCGTCCGGAACTAAAGCCGCAAACTGCTTAAACCCTTCCTCAATTGTATTTTTATCACCATAAATGTCCAAATGATCTGCATCTGTGGAAGTTATCACCGCCCAATCCGGAGAAAGATTCAGGAAACTTCTGTCATATTCATCTGCCTCAACCACAGAATATTGTGAACCGTTATACAGGAAATTTGACTTAAAATTCTCAGAAATACCTCCTAAAAAACATGAGAAAGGCAAATCTGCTTCTTTACACAAATGAGCAACCAAGGTAGAAGTTGTAGTCTTCCCGTGAGTTCCTGCAACCGCAATACAATCTGTGTTTTCTGTAATTAAACCTAAAACTTTTGCACGTTTCAACACCTCAAACTGATTATCATTAAAATAATCTAAAATCCCCAGTTTTTTAATTGCCGGAGTATAAATTACCAATGTGTTTTCTTTCTGAAGAGAGGTGATTTTTTCATCAGTTACATCATCAAAAACGATATCAATTCCTTCATTCAGCAATTGCTGAGTAAGTTTAGTATTGGTTTTATCATAACCCAAAACCTTTTTACCCGAAGCATGGAAGTAACGAGCCAAAGCGCTCATTCCGATACCTCCGATCCCGACGAAGTAAAAAGTTTGATATGTTTCTAGTGATTTCATGTCTTTATATTAATTATAACTGATAATTTTATCTTTATCTAAGCCATAGGCATCACCTTGGTACAAAAAGAATTCGGCAACCGCATCTTCCAGTGTCTCATTCGTGTAGCCTCCTGTAACCCAAAAATAATACCTGAACGCCAATGAATTCTGACTTTCCAGATAACTGACTCTTATCATGGCTAAATTATTGATTTCATTAATTAAACTATCAATTTTAGCCTTACTTGTACCCGTTATTATAGAAATATTTACATTGAAAAGAATATATCTTTTATCTGTATCCAAATCCATATAAAGAAGAGATTTATGACTGTTTGTAAGCTTTACAAACGTATCGGTCTGCTCGGCAATATCATATCCTTTGCTCTTTAAAAAAGCAGCGACAGATGGCATTTTAATATCTGCAGGTTTTACTACTGTCTGTGCGATGAATAGATTTGCAAAAAAACAAATCAAAAATGCGGTGATTAATTTTGTTTTCATATTATTCAAGGTTTAGTTTTTCTATAATTTCGTCTACAATCTCTTTTGCGGCGTTTGGCTTGGCAAAATATTTCAGATTTTCAGACATCTCTTTTCTCAGGCTTTCATTTTCGCAGATTTCTGATAATGTATTCCAGAATTTTTTCTGCATTTCAGAGTCTTTTACTATTCTGGCTGCATTTTTTTCAACCAGATTCATCGCATTTTTGGTTTGATGATCTTCCGCTGCAAAAGGAAAAGGAATCAATAAAACAGGCTTCTGTGCCACAGCCAACTCTGAAATGGCAATCGCGCCTGCTCTTGAAACAATCACATCTGCCGCAGAATAAGCGGTTTCCATATCTTTTATAAATTCAAGAACCTGGATATTTCTGCTGTCGATGTCTTTTGTTTCTTCGATAATATCTTTGTAATCTAACTTTCCTGTTTGCCAGATCAGCTGATAATCTTTATTAATCAACTCATTTAAATGAGATTTCCATCCATTATTCAATGTTCTGGAGCCTAAAGAACCACCAACGGAAAGAATCGTCAGTTTATCTTTATTCAATCCCATTTTTTCTTTTGCCTGAGCCGTTTCCTGCATCCCTGAAATGATATTTTCACGAATCGGATTGCCCAGAAATTTTATTTTGTCTGCCGGAAAGCCTTCCACTTTCGGATAGGCTGTAAATACGGCTTGTGCTTTTTTACTTAAAATTTTATTCGTTACTCCTGCATGTGCATTCTGTTCCTGGATAAAAATAGGAATTCCCAATTTGCTTGCTTCATACAAAGCCGGTCCGCTTGCAAAACCACCTGTTCCCACTGCAAAATCAGGAGAAAAAGCTCTAATAACTCTTTTAGATTTAGATAAACTTTTCAAAATTTTGAAAGGCAAACCCAAATTTGACAATATATTTCCTCTATCTATTCCGGCGATATCAATTCCTTCAATTTTATAACCAGCCTGCGGAACTTTTTCCATTTCCATTTTTCCGTTGGCTCCGATGAACAAAAACTCTGCATCAGGAAATCTTTTTCTGATTTCGTCTGCAATAGCGATGGCAGGAAAGATGTGACCTCCTGTACCGCCTCCTGATAATAATATTTTTAGTTTTTTGCTCATTTTATCAATATTATGCTGTGGGTAGATTCTCAATTAAGTCAATAAAATCAACAGATACCCAGATCTCAATTTTATCTTCAATTAGTTTTATCGAGATTTCTCCAACATTATAAATAGAATCATTAAGTTCAATAATTTCGGTAAATTCTAAATTATAAGATTTCAAAAAACTGATGATTTGTTCATCGGTATCATAAACCGATAAATCTTCTGTGTTTTTGTTATCAATAAATCTTATTAATCTTATTTCCATTTTTATTCTGTTTTTAAGCGATGTCGTTTATTTCTGCAACGCTTTGTTTTTTGCCCATTCCTTCTTCATCGTAAATCTGTATTCTGGAGCTGATATTTAAAATAATTCCCAACTGCAAATATGTTACCAACATTGAGGTTCCTCCATAACTTATCAACGGCAGCGGTTGCCCTGTAACAGGGATTAAATTCACAGCAACGGCAATATTTACAGAGAGTTGTATGAAAATCATCACGCCGAGACTGAGAACAAGCAAAGACCCGAAAAAAGCAGGCATCTTGCTGGCTATCATTACAATACGGATAATCATGATTAAATATAAACTTACCAAAAAAGCAGCGCCGATTACTCCGTATTCTTCAACTATTACTGCGAAAATAAAGTCGGATGCAGACTGTGGAAGCATTTGTTTCAAGGCACTTTTTCCAGGTCCCATTCCTGTAACTCCACCATGCACAATAGCAGCTTTTGCCATCATTACCTGATAATTTTTTGCCTTTACACTTTCATCGTCAACATCAGCTGTTTTTGCTTTACTTGATGTAAATGTTTCAATACGGCTCATCCAGGTATGAACACGGTTTCCGCCAATTAAATTAGTATTTAAAGCAATTACTAAAAACAGAACAATAGCAATAAATGATGAGGAAATGAATCCTGCAATGTATTTCCAATGTAACTGACCGATAACTAATACAATGACAGAAACCATTAAAATCATTAACGCCGTAGACCCGTTATCTTTTGCAACCAATACAAAAACTAATAAAATAGGTCCGAAGATGTACATAATGTTCTCAATCGGAAGCCTTTCTCGGGTGATTTTCTTGGTTAAATATCTGCACAGATAAATAATCAACATTAAAAAAGCAAATGAAGAAGGCTGAAATGAAATCGGCGTTCCCGGAATTTTTAACCATCGGGAAGCGCTCGCTCCATCAATGGTTTGTCCTGTAAACATGGTGACAATCAAAAGAATAACCATTAAACCGAGCATTATACTGCTTAGTTTTCCGATATACTCATATTTTACCATTCCGACAACCCGCATGATTCCCAAACCTAAAACCACAAAGAACATATGCTTAATAACGTGACCCGTTGTAGTCCCGTTATTTACAATATATTCCAGATTCGAACTTGCAGAATATACAGGGAAAATCGAGAAAATGGAGATCACAAGAATGACCATCCAAAGTACTTTATCGCCCTTTAGGAATTCAAATCTGTTTTCTGTGTCTTGTTCGTTCATAGCTTTAATGAATAATGAAAAACTAACAATGAAGAATATTACCTTCACTTTTAATTATTCATTTTTAATTCTTAATTATTCTTTAACACTTGCTCTTTAAACTGACGGCCTCTGTCTTCATAGCTTTTAAATAAATCAAAACTTGCACAACAAGGAGAAAGTAAAACCGTATCTCCTTTTTTAGCCAAAGATTTTGAGATCTCTACTGCTTTTTCCATGCTTGAAGTGTCATAAATAAACTCTTTTTTATCTTTAAAGAAGTTTATGATCTTTTCATTATCAATTCCTAAGCAAACAATTGCTTTTACTTTTCTTTTAACTAAATCCTCAATTTCAGTATAGTCATTTCCTTTATCTAAACCTCCAACAATCCAAACAGTCGGGGTTTTCATGCTTTCTAAGGCGTAATACGTTGCATTGACATTGGTTGCCTTACTGTCGTTGATGTATTTTACACCTTCGATTTCGGTTACAAATTCTAATCTGTGTTCAACTGCCTGAAAAGTCATTAATGAATTTCTGATGCTTTCATTGTTGATTTCCAATATTTTACCTGCAATTGAAGCGGCTAAGCTGTTCGCAACGTTATGATTTCCAATCAATGACAATTCTTCAACTTTCATTGAGAATTCATCCTGCAGTTTTACTACAATTTTATCTTCGTCGATAAAACCTCCTTCAGACAACTTTTCTTTTGTTGAAAAAGGAATCATTTTCGCTTTTATCTCTAATTTTTCAAGGAGATTTTTACTCATTTCATCATCTTTATTGTAGATGAAAAAATTATCATTCTCCTGATTTTCAGTGATTCTGAATTTTGCTAATGCATATTCTTCATAGTTGTAATTGTACTGATCCAAATGGTCCTGAGACAAATTCAACAATAAAGAAATATATGGCCTAAAATTCTGAATATCATCTAATTGGAAAGAACTTACCTCCAAAACATAATATTCATGATTTTCATCGGCAACCTGTTTTGCAAAACTATAACCGATGTTTCCGCCTAAACCTACATTCAATCCGTCATTTTTCAGAATGTAATAGATCAAAGATGTTGTAGTTGTTTTTCCGTTGCTTCCTGTAATGGCAATGATTTTGGCATTGGTAAACTCCGAAGCAAATTCAATTTCAGAGGAAAGTCTGATTCCTTTCTCATGAATATGTTGAATGATTCCTGCTTTTTTCGGGATTCCCGGACTTTTTACGATCCAGTCAGCACTTAAAATTCTTTCTTCATCATGGCTGCCTTCTTCAAATTCAATTTCATTTTCGGTAAGAAACTGCTTATAGTTATCCTTAATGGCTCCTTTGTCTGAAAGAAAAACTTCCATACCCTGTTTTTTTGCCAAATATGCAGCTCCACAACCGCTTTCTCCTCCTCCTAAAACAACTATTTTCATATTTTTTGATTTAATGATTGAAGAATTTTAATCTGTATAAATTCTTCAATTTTTAAATTATTCTTATCTCATTTTTAATGTAATAAGACATACAATTGCCAACATAACACCTATGATTATCATTCTGTTAACGATCTTACTTTCGTGAAATCCTCCTTTCTGATAATGGTGATGCAAAGGTGACATCCTAAATAATCTATTGTTTTGGGCATATTCCAGCCCGAATTTTCTTTTTCTGTATTTGAAAACTACTACCTGAAGCATGACAGATATATTTTCAATTAAGAAGATTCCGCACAATACAGGAATCATTAATTCTTTTCTTAAAATAATCGCTAAAACAGCAATTACACCACCCAACATCAAACTTCCGGTATCGCCCATAAAAACCTGGGCAGGATAGGTGTTGTACCAGAAAAATCCGATTACTGCCCCTACCATGGCAACCACAAAAATGGTGGTTTCCCCCATATTCGGGAGGAACATAATATTGAGATAATCGGCGAAAATGATATTCCCGGAAACATAGGTGAAGAATGCTAAAGCAAGCAGTATCACTGTACTTGTTCCGGCGGCGAGACCATCAATTCCGTCGGTAATATTGGCTCCGTTTGAAACAGCCGTTACAATGAAAATAACAATCGGGATGAAAACAATCCATGCCCATTCGTGAGCATCTTTATCATTCATCCAGAATAACATTCCGCTGTAGTCGAACTCATTATTTTTAGCAAAAGGAACGGTGGAAACGGCGATTTTTTCTGTAGGCATAAAATTCTGCTCTACATTGTTTCTGTTGACAACTTTTGCATCTGCATACTTTCTTTTAACCGTAATATCCGGGTGAAAATACATTGTAACTCCGACAATTAGCCCTAAACCAACTTGTCCTACAATTTTGAATTTCCCACTTAAACCGTCTTTATTTTTCTTAACCTTTTTTAAATAATCATCTACGAAACCAATGGTACCCATCCAAATAACTGATACAATTAGCAGCACGATATAGACATTCGTGATTCTTGTAAACAGCAAAACAGGGATAAGTGTAGCCAGAATGATGATAAGTCCACCCATTGTAGGTGTTCCTTCTTTTTGTTTCTGACCATCCAGTCCAAGATCACGCACCAATTCTCCCATCTGTTTTGCTCTCAGATAATTAATGATTCTTTTTCCATAAACAAGAGCTATAGTTAAAGACAGCAAAACCGCCATTCCTGCACGGAAAGAAATGTATTTTAACAATCCTAATCCGGGAACGTGGATTCCGTGGTTGGTAAGATATTCGTATAGATAGTATAACATGTTTCTATTTAATTTAAAGATTAAGAGATTAGGATATTTAGAAATTCACGTTGTCTTAATCTCTGAATTTCTAAATCTTTTAATTTAAATTTTATTTACTCATTAACTTCCAAAGCTCAGTAATTACTTCTTTGTCATCAAAATGATGTTTTACACCATTAATCTCCTGATAGTTTTCGTGACCTTTTCCGGCTACGAGAACAATATCTTTTGGTTCTGCAAACTTTATCGCCATTTTTATGGCTTCTCTTCTGTCCGGAATTGAAGTGTATTTGCTGAAATATTGAGGTTCAACGCCTGCTTCAATTTCTTTTATAATTGCTGTTGGGTCTTCTGTTCTCGGATTATCTGAAGTGATGATCGCCAATGTTGATTTTTTCGTGGCAATATTTCCCATTTCAGGTCTTTTTGAATGGTCTCTGTCGCCTCCGCAGCCGAAAACAGTAATCAGTCTTTCGTTTTTTGTTCTGATATCATTAATGCTGTCCAGAATGTTTTCCAGGGCATCCGGAGTGTGTGCATAATCTACGATGAAGAAAATCCCACCATCTGATTTGAAAGTTTCAAATCTTCCGGAAACTCTTTTTAACTTGCTGATTGCCTGTAAAATTTCGTCTTGTTCAAAACCAAGTTCAGAAGCTATTCCGAAAACCAATAATAAATTATAGACATTGAATTTTCCTGTCAAGGTTGTCCAGAATTCTTTTCCATTGAAATTCAACAACATTCCGTTGAAATCAACTTCCAGTAATTTTCCGTGAAAGTCTGCCATTGTCTTTAAGGCATAAGACTTTTTCGTTGCCTTTGTATTTTGAAGCATGACATTTCCGTTTTTGTCATCAACATTTGTGATGGCGATGGCTGTGTCTTCTAATTGATCAAAAAATCTTTTTTTTGTTTTTAAATATTCGTCAAACGTTTTATGATAATCTAAATGATCATGGGTAAGATTGGTAAAACCTGCAATTTTAAAATGAAGTCCTTCAATTCTGTTTTGAGAAATTCCGTGAGAACTTACTTCCATGAAAGCGAAATCACAGCCTTCTTCAACCGCCTGAGCTAAAATTTTATTGATTGTAATAACATCCGGAGTCGTGTGCGTTGCCGGAATTATTTTATCTCCAATTCTGATCTCAACGGTAGAAAGTAATGCTGATTCGTAACCTAAATTTTTAAAAACATCAAAAAGAAGAGTAGAAACAGACGTTTTTCCGTTTGTTCCTGTAACACCAATTAATTTTAATTTTTCAGAAGGATTTCCGTAGAAATTAGAAGCTAATTGTCCCAAAGTTTTAGAAGAATCTTTTACTTTAACATAAGTAATATTTTCGTCTAAGTTTTCAGGAAATTCTTCGCAAACAATTGCTTTTGCTCCTTTTTCAAGTGAAGATGCAATAAATGAATGTCCGTCTACAACCGTTCCTCTCATTGCGATGTACAAAGAGTTTTCCGTAATCTTTCTGCTGTCGAAAACCAATTCGGAAACCTCACGGGTATCGTCACCGTGAATTTCTAATACTGGAATTCTTTTTAATAATTCAATTAATTGCATTTCTTTGATGCTTTTGTTTTCAAATATTTTCATTTAATAGGACTTCATCCTATTCTATTTTAAATCGTCCCTTCAGGATTCTTTATTTTAATTCTGCAGAGACAAATAAATTCTCTGATTTTTACTGATCGTCGTGCCTTCTAGCGGGAATTGTTCTGTAATTCTTCCAACTCCTTTGAAATCGACTCTATATCCTAAATTTTCCAATTGCGGGATTACGTTTTTACCGATTAATCCGACTACGCTTGGCATTTGTTTATTATTAACTGCTACTTTCACATTAGGCTCAACCATTTTATTTAGGTTTACCTTTTTGTCTACAAGCATTTCTTTTTCAATATTTTGTGGCGTTTTCAGGAATGTTTTTCCTGCAATTTCTTTAAATACCGGTGCTGAAACTGTCCCTCCGTAAAACCCTTTTGCGGTATTCGGCTCACTGATCATCACGTAACAGGTATATTTCGGATTATCAGCTGGATAGAAACCTGCAAAAGATGCACGATATTTCATCGGACCAGGCAACCAATATTCAAATCTTGCGGTTCCCGTTTTCCCTGCCATCTTTAAATTTGGTGTGAAAATACTTTTCCCTGTTCCTTTTTCAACGGCTTTTGTTAAAGCACTGGTCATCATTTTAATTGCTTTTTCAGAAGCCATTTTATCAACCATTACTTCCGGTTTGGCACTATACATTACCTTTCCGTCTTTCATGATTTTATCAATGAATAGAGGTTTTAGCATTTTGCCACCATTAGCAACTCCGTTATAGAAAGTTGCTAACTGTAATAAATTGATGTTCGATGAATATCCGTATGCAATTGACGCTAATGTTGCGGCATTCCATCTTTTGCTTTCCGGAGTTACAATTCTTGGTTTTGTAATTCCCGGAAGCTCAATATTCATTTTGTCGAATAATTTCCAGCGTCTTAAATGATCAAGGAAAATTTGTGGTTTCTCGGCGTAATATTTTGTAATTAATTTCGCTGAACCTACGTTACTCGATTTTGCCAAAACATCACTGATATCGTATGTTCCGCCACCGTGACCGTCTGAAATTCTCTGTTTTGCATATACCCAAACTCCATTTCCTACGTCTACCGTTGTATTTTCATCGATGAAACCATCGTCCATTGCCGCTAACAAAGAAATGGTTTTGAAAGTAGAACCGGGTTCGATATTGTCTTTTAAAGCGTAATTGTAAGAATCGACATAATTTCCGTCATCATCTCTTCTTAAATTAACCAGAGCGCGAACTTTTCCGGTTGCAACTTCCATAACAACTACGGTTCCGTGTTTTGCTTCGAAATTGATGAGCTGTTTCTGAAGTGCAGAATGTGCAATATCCTGAATCCTAAGGTCTAAAGTTGTATAAACATCTTCACCATCAATTGGTTCCTGAACTTTCCAGAAGTCGATTGGTTTCCATTGGGATGAATTAATTCTTTGCTCTAATCTCTTTCCGTCAGTTCCTTTTAAATATTTTGAAAAAGCTCCTTCCAATCCTGCTTTATGTTCGCCATCGTCCATTCCGATAGTTCCTGCCCCGATTTCTGAAGTTGCCAATTCTCTTTTGTAGTTTCTGTCAACAATGAAACCTCCTTTATTTTTGCCTCTTTTGAAGATCGGGAATTGTCTGATTCTGTCGTATTGATCAAAATCTAATCCTCTCGCCAAAGTATAGTATTGGTTTTTTTTCCTTCTTTGTTCGTCGAATTTTTTTCTGAACTCGGCTCTTGGTTTTCCGAACATTTTGCTTAAAGAATCTGTCAAAGCACCGATATTGTTGGTGTAGACGGAGTCTTTCATTGTTTTAAAATCAAGAAAAATGTCATAACGCATCACCGTTGTTGCTAAAATTGACCCGTCTGAAGCGAATAAATTTCCACGGGCTGCCTTTAAAGTGGCTGTACGGTAATTTTTATTAATGTAATCATCTTTAATCTCCTGAACATTGGTGTTTTGAAGAATTACAATTCTCGCCAGGAACATTACAAACACGCACAAAGCCACCACTGCGAAGAGGTAGCCCCATCTTAACGTATTCTTACGTTTGTTATCATATTCACTTGGCTTTTGCATCTGTACTGTCCAGTTTTATTAGCAATTTATGAGGATGATTTTCCAAAGTCATTAAAGAGTCCTTTGCAACTTCTTTCCCCAATTCTGATTCCATTTTTACTTTGATCAGCTTACTTTGGGCGTAAGCATTTCTTGATTTGTATTCTTCTGTTTCTTCTTTTAAAGCGTTGACAATTTTAATTTTCTTGTTGACGAGATGATTACTGTAAATCATTGCCATCATTAATATAAACAACAGTAAAAAATACTTGTAATGTACTTTTATCTCATCACGGTTCAGGAAATTTCCTTTTATAATATCTATAAAAGTTAATCTCTTCTGAGGACGATTTGTTGTTGCTCTTTTTGCCACAGACTTTGTCTGATTTATTATTTATTTAATTTGTAGTTATCCTACCTTAATTCCTGTTCTCATTTTTGCACTTCTGGCTCTTGAGTTTTCTTCGATTTCCTTGTTATCCGGGATGATCGCTTTGCTCTTTACCAATTCAAATGCCTTTTGATAATTTCCGTAAATGTCTCTTTGGGGTTCTCCCTCAAACATTCCGTTCTTCAAAAATCTTTTTACCAATCTGTCTTCCAGAGAATGATAAGAGATGACAACTAATCTTCCTTCCGGCTTTAAAATATTGTATGCCTGAACAAGCATTTCTTTTAAAACTTCCAGTTCCTGGTTTACTTCAATTCTTATCGCCTGAAATAATTGGGCGTAAAACTTATTAACCTTATGCGGAGGAAGATAACTGAATAATTTCTTCAGATCTTCTGTCGTATTGATGGCTTTAACTTTTCTGTGATGAACAATATCTCTTGCTAATTTTCTTGCTTCTCTCAGTTCACCGTAATAATAAAAAATATCTGCAAGCTGCTCTTCTTCATAATCATTGATGACTCTTTTGGCATCAAGACCCTGCATTACATTCATTCTCATATCCAGAGGAGCATTGCTTCTGGTAGAAAAACCTCTGTCTGCTTCGTCAAACTGATGAGAAGAAACTCCCAAATCTGCCAAAACTCCGTCAACCTTTGGAACTCCGTACATTAATAAAGAGTTTTCCAGAAATCTGAAATTCTGATTGATTAATGTAAATCTTGAGTCATCAATCGTATTTTTAAGAGCATCTAAGTCCTGATCAAAACTGAACAGTTTTCCTTTATCCGAAAGTCTGTTCAATATCTCTCTTGAATGACCTCCGCCACCAAAAGTACAGTCTACATATATTCCGTCTGGATTCGTCACCAAATCATCAACACTCTGCTTCAGTAAAACGGGGTTATGATACATGTCTAAGTTGTGTTTTTTTACGCCTTTTTTATAATCAGCGTGGTTATTCTTCATCGAAAGCTCCCATTACATCTTCGGCAAGGCTTGCAAAATCAACTTCATTGGTAGAAATTACTTTCTCATAAGCTTCTTTGTCCCAGATTTCAAATAATTCTCCTGCACTTGTGATCACAATATCCTTCTGAAGGGTTGCGAAATGCGTCAGATCTTTCGAAATCTGTAATCTTCCTGCATTGTCCAATTCTACAGTTTTTACACCTGCCGTAAACATTCTAATGAAATCAGCATTCTTTTTAATGAATCTGTTCAGTTTATTAATCTTGCCCATCACTTTATCCCACGCATTCATAGGGTAAACTTCCAGACAAGGTTGGAACACAGATCTTTTGACTACAAATGCCTTGTCTTCGAAGTCTTCCATCTGTTTGATAAGAGATGAAGGAACTTTTAAACGGCCTTTGTCGTCAATTTTACACTCATATGTTCCAATGAAACTTTTCATTTGGAGCAAATTTATATAATAATTTCCAAAATTGCCCACTTTTTCCCACTTTTTGACTTAATGTTAATAAGTTTTATTAAAGATTGAGATTTTGCCATGTAAGTATTTGATATTTTGGTGTTTGAAAAAGGTATTATTTACGCTATAATAAAGAGATTTTCAAAAAAAAAGTTAAAAAACGGGTTATTATATTATTTTTATTTTAAATTAGGGTAATCAAAATATTTTTGAGGTTTAATTTGTATTTTTGCAAGGCTTTATTAAGGCATTTTATGATATTTAGTACAAAAAAAGAAAAGAAATATACTTTTGTTGAGGCGGGAGAAGGACATCCATTGGTGCTGTTGCACGGTTTAATGGGTGGTTTGAGTAATTTCGATAAGATGGTGGATTTTTTTTCAGACAGAGGTTTCAAAGTATATGTTCCTCAGTTGCCGATCTACGATTTGCCGGTACTCAATACGAATCTTACCACAATTGCAAAATATATTGTCAAGTTTATAGAAAGTAACATTTCCGAACCAGTAACTATTGTTGGAAACTCAATGGGAGGTCATATCGGATTGATTTTAACGCTGGCAAGACCGGATTTGGTTAAAAATCTTGTCCTTACAGGAAGTTCAGGTTTATACGAAAGAACTTTCGGGGATAGTTTTCCGAGAAAGAATGACCGTTCTTATATAAGAAAGAAAACGGAAGAGGTTTTTTATGATCCGTCTGTTGCAACCGAAGATTTGGTAGATGAAGTTTTTGGTGTTGTGAACGACAGGATGAAAGGAATCAAAACCGTGATGTTGGCAAGAAGCGCAATTAAACACAATATGCTGAACGACCTTCCTAAAATTTTGACACCAACTTGTCTTATTTGGGGAAAGCAGGATAATGTAACACCTCCTGAAGTTGCGGAAGACATGCACAAATTTATCCCGAATTCAGAGCTTTTCTGGATCGACAAATGCGGTCATGCAGCGATGATGGAAAAACCAGATGAATTCAATGAAATTCTCTACAGCTGGATAAAAGATAAAGTTTAAAAATAAATATAAATGACCATTAAGAGCTTTTCTTAATGGTTTATTTTTCTAAAAAAGATTCTAAAAAATGGTTATTAAAACAGCAACATTTGTAAAAAGCAGTGGAAAATGGCAGGATTGTCCGGAACCTAATATGGCGGAATATGCTTTTATCGGAAGATCTAATGTTGGAAAATCATCGTTGATTAATGCAATGATGAATCATAAAGATTTGGCTAAAACTTCCGGAACTCCAGGAAAGACACAGCTTATTAATCATTTTTTAGTTAATGACAGTTGGTATCTGACGGATTTACCGGGTTACGGATATGCGAAGGTTTCCAAATCGATCAGAAAAGATTTTGAAAAGCTGATCACAAATTATATTTTAAACAGAAAGAATTTAGTTAATCTTTTTGTATTAGTGGATTCCAGACATACTCCGCAGCAAATTGATTTGGAATTTATACAGTGGTGTGGAGAAAGTGGAGTGCCGTTTTCAATTGTTTTTACAAAAGTTGACAAGCTGAAACCGAATATCGCCATTAAAAATGTAGAAAATTATAAAGCTGAACTTCACAAAACATGGGAAGACCTACCGGAAATCTATGTGACCTCGGCAGAAAAGAAAACAGGAGGCGACGAAATTCTGAATTTCATCCAAAAGACCAACGAATTTTTAACAAATAATCATGTAAGTTTCGATGAGTAATGTTATCTGGAAAATCAAAACTTTTGATGAGTTTACGGTTCCCGAATTGTATGCGGTTTTAAAAGCGAGAATCGATGTTTTTGTGATCGAGCAGAACTGCCCTTATCCTGATCTGGATAATTATGACCAGAAAGCCATTCATATTTGGGCGGAAGAAGATGGCGAAGTTTTAGCCAATTGCAGGATTTTTGATAAAGGAATAAAATATGAAGAAACATCGATCGGAAGGGTTTTAACGACGGAAAAGGCAAGAGGAAAAAACCTTGGAAGACAGTTGATAAAATATGCTGTTGAAATTATTGAAAACCGTTTTCATACTTCTGAGATCAGGATTTCTGCGCAGGATTATTTATTGAAATTTTATTCCGATTTTGGATTTGCAGATACAGGAAAAAAATACATGGAAGACGATATTCCGCATACGGAAATGTTGAGAAAATAAAAAAGCGAGGATAGTAATCTTCGCTTTTTTTGATAATTAAATATAGAGTGTTTTTAGTTTTTATTTGAAATTGCTTTTAAAATGATCGGTTCAAGATTAGATGGAAGATCAGCCGATTTTATATGATAATTTTTGATTTTCATTTCTTTGAACCATTTTTCCCAGTATTCTTTGATAACTGCTTCTTCAAACGGATTTCCTTTTTCCGGGTTGACTCCTAAAACGATTACTTCAAGATTACTAAGATTATCGCTGGCTTTCACAAAACCGAATTTGTTTTTCTCAATCGTATTTTTAAAATCAGAAGTGGTAAGATTGTTGGCTTTTATCAACTTGGTTGTCAGATAAGATGTTTTATTTTCTTCTGCAAATTTTGTGTTTTCATGATACATATATCCGTCTGTCAATATGAACAAAATATTTCTTTTATCACTTTTTATACAATAATCATTGACCTTATTTTTAAAAAACTCCCAAATATCAGAACCTACATAATTTCCATCATGAATGGCTGATTGATAAATATTTAAAGGCAGTTCGGAATATTTTTTTTCAACAGCAGTAAAATAATCTTTACTTGTATTTTTATTGAAAGCTACTTTAAGTTCTTTTGTAAATTCATTCATTTTCGGATCCAGAGGTTCAGGATTAAAGAAAACCTGCATCTGATCGTCGTAAGTAATAATCTTTTTTGATTTAATATGATCTAAAAATCCTTTTTCAATGGCTTTGATATATTCGGTATCTCTTTGGAAATACTGCATTGTGGGATTTGGATTGGTTTGAGGATCGATCCTGTCTGATAAGTCAATTAAAATGCTGACATTGATATTGTTTGGATCAGCTACAATTGAATATTTACCGTTTTCTACTTCCGTTATCGGAGGTTTTTTACAACACGAAACCAAAGAAATTATCATTAATACATAAAATATTTTTTTCATAATCTGTGATTTATAAAGATGATAAATAAACTAAGTTTTGATTGTCGGAGTTCGCTCCTACAGTTTCCAGACTTGTGGTGTAGGATGAAATACAATCATCAATCATCGTTTGTTTTTCTGTTTTTGAGACGGCTATTTTCTCACCAATAAAAGTTATCCAACCCTGAACGTATTCCGAAGCATACAGTTTGTAATCTTTAGTTGGAATAATGACGCCATCGATGATATTTTGTAATTCTTCAATTCTTCCTCGTGTTTTGATTATTAATTCTTTTGTGTTGCCGATGTTGGCAAGAATTTCCTCGATTTCATTTTTCAGAATATTGATCTTTTCTGTAAGTGAAAGCACGGCTTTCTGTCTGATTTCCTGCTCACTTTTGATCTTATCTTTTTCTCTGTGTTCTTTCATTACAAAATCGAAAACAACACCCCAAATAATGTAAACAATGAATCCGGCAAAAATAATTCCCCAAAACTGAATCTTGGTAAAAGCTATTTTAAGATCAAATGGAGGGGAATCAAAAGTTTTATTTAATTCATATAATTTTGATTCAATTTCATACGCTAAAATGGAATCGAAGACAAAGGTTACAATAAATAATAAACCTAATTTAACATAATTGGCTTTGGTTTTATTTTCTCCAAACATGTGAATCAAAAAGCCCAACCCAAGAAATACAAACGGGATTAAAGTAACAAATGCAACTTCAATAAAGCCATCATTCCAAGCTTTTTCCCAAGCATTTGCATCTAAAACACTTTGTATTATGGTGCTTTTTGCATCAAAAGTTTTAAAAAAAGCAGAATAAGAAGTTGAAATGTAAAACGTAGCTAAATATAAAGTTATCGGTACCAAAAGAATTACGCCAATCAAGAATTTTGCCGAAGCTCCTCTTGTTGCTTTTACATTATATTTCTCTGGATTTCTGGGTAAATCTAAGATTTCAGATTTTAAGGTTTCAATCGTATTTTGATGATTTTCAATCTCCTTATTTTTTGTTTTTAGAAGTTCTTCTTTGGTTTCCTGTGAAACGGTTAATGCTTTTATCTCTGTATCCCGATTTTTTTGTTCGTTAACATAAGATTCTTTGAGTTTTTGCTGTTTTTCAACCATTTCTTTTTCTTCATTTTGAAATTTTGAGTAAACGGCATCAAGACAAATTGATAGAGTAGAGTGGTTTCCGCTTGTTCTGGAACTGTCTCTGTATCCCGATTCATGATAGGTTCTTTTTCTGCTTTCTTCGGGAGATTCTTCGGTGGGATCAATTTCTGGTTTGATAGGTTCTTCTTTCGGAGTTTCAATCGGAATTGATTTTAATTTAAATAAATTTTTTATACTGGTAGTATCCATGGTGTATTAGTTTTTTAATTCATATAAAATTTCACTTTTATTCTTTCCGATTTTCACGGCTTCAATCAGATAATCAACGATTGCGGTGACGTTTTCTTCCAAAAAACCGAACATCAGAACGTATTTTTCCATTGCAGAATATTCGTTTGGGGAAACAATTCCGTCTGCCCATATCATTACGGTAAGATCATACAGATAATCTACTTTTTCTTCGATAGTCTGCGGAACAAGAGATTTCAGATTAATCGGATTTAAAAGAATTTCATCTAAATTTTTCGACGAAATACCTCTTTCTTCGGCACATTTATAAAGCATTTTCAGCTCTAAGGCACTGAAATCATCATCGCAAATTGCCATTTGGTAAAGTCTTAAAAAGTGAGCTTTAAGATTTTCAGTAATTTGATTGTTTTCCATGTCGTTTTTTTAGTCTTTTTTTGGTTTTTTAGGATTGATGATTCTGTCTCTTGAAACGGTTCTTTGATGTATTGGTGTCGAATGTTCAGAAGTTTCTTCGGTAATTTCTTCTTCCTTTTTCTGCTCTAATTTTTCTATAAAATTGATCAATAGAAATAAAATTCCTGTTATGGTATCAATCGGAATCCAAACACTTTTCCGATACAGATAAATCGGGAAAACGGGGTTGAAAAGAATTAAAATAACAAGAAAAATTATACTGAAATAATGTTGTTTAAAGCTTAGCGTATTGTATAAAACTAATAGAGCTCCTATGGAAACAAGAATTCTGAGAAAAGTATAATATTCTATGGGAAGCCTGAAAATACCGATGAAACAACACAGCGCACAGAAAGTGAGAAATGGTTTCATTTTTTAAGTTTTTAAAATCCTGTTTTGAGATTGTATTTGTAATTGAAATTATCTTCAGACATAAAAATGAAAATGAAGAAATCAATCAGAGAGATCAATGCAGGAATGAATGTCCAACAAAACAAAAGGTATAATAATCCCAATTTATTTTGACCTAAATAAAATCTGTGAATGCCTAGTCCTCCGAGGAAAAAAGCAAGTAACGCGGTAGTAAATTTTGATCTCATAATTTTAAACTCTTGATAAAATTTGGTTCTTTTTTTCTTCAAATTCTTCCGGAGAAATAATCCCGTTTTCCATTAAGCCTTTTAGTTTTTGCAAAAGGGCAAAAGGATCTTCATTTTCTATTAGTAAAGGTTTTTGGTGTTGCTGAAATTGTTGAGGATGTGTAATAATAGGAGTTGCATTATTTACTGTAACACCACCAGCTGAAGCTCTTCTTGTTTCCAAATCCTTCTCTCTTCTAACGCTTCTCATTTGTTCTTCAATTTCCTGGGCATATTGATAAAGTTTCCTGGCTTGGTTTTTTGGAAGATAATCCATTATATTGGTGAAATTTCTTGTGGTTTTCATCATGAAAGTTGAGCCGACGATTCCTTCCTTAATATGACAGTCTGCAACATCTACCCAGCTATAATCCTGAAAATCCATAGAAAATCCGAAATTTTTAGGTCTGCAGAAAATAATTCTTCTGTTGGTAAGTGCAATGCAATCCGGGGATAAATTGAGAACAGGCTTTTTCTGAACCGCAATATATTCTACAGACTCCTGGGAAGTGAGAAGGCTGTTGATTCTCCCCAAAAGCTTTTCTACGGCTTTTGGATCTTGTTCTTCATTTAAAAATTTCTTTAAGTTCATGTTATTTTGTTTTTAGTTATTTTACATCTTTATAAAAAACGTATCCTGTTTTGTTGGTTGATTTTACTTTCACTTTGTACCAAGAATCTTTTTTTGAAAGCCGAATCAGCTTTTCATTTTTGGAAACCTTAGCTATTACTTTAGATTTAACAGAAGGCTTTTCGTAAATATTTGTCGTTGCAATTCCGGCAATATATCTGTTGTTGGAATTGACGTTCACATTCACCTCATCAATAAAAACTTTTGGAGGTTTGTTGGATTTTATCTTTGAAGATTTGTGGGATTCTGAAGCTTTGTGCTTTTTAGATTTACTTCTTTTTGAAGAGCTTTCCGAAGAAGAACTTCTTCCTGAAGATCCTCCGCTGCAAACTCCACAAGTTCCGCCACTGTTGCAATGTCCGCATCCTGAGCAATTTTTACACGCAGAGCAATAGGCGGAACCTGTGCATCTTCCGTCGTGTCCGATGTTGTCGTTGGCTTTTACACAAGAATTTAAAAGAAATAAAGTAAAGGTAATTATGATGAATGGTATTAGTTTTTTCATGCTAATTGTAATTTTCTAATGTCTGATGAAGCTGGTTTCTGAAATTGTAGATTTCATCCAGACTGTTTAACAAAACTTTTTCTCCCGCTTCTTTTCCGTTGTGAAAAGTCTCCAGATATTTATTAGCGGTATTAAAATGCAGTCTACAAAGCGGTTTTCTGTTGTTATCATCCAATAAAATCCCGAAATAGGACAAAGTATCTCTGTAGGCAATTCTTGCAGACGGAATTTTTTCTCTCAGAATGGCTTTTACAATCTGGAATCCTTCCAATTCTTCTTCCGTGGTTACGATTTTAGAATCATTGTTTTCATCAATTGGCTGAGCGGGTTTTACGTCATCTTCCTGTTTTTCAATTCGTTCGTTGATGCTCAATGCAGATTTAAGCCTGAAACTGATGGATTCATTGATAGAAGTTGTTAATGCTTTCTTCGCATATTCTTTAAAAGAAACCATTCTGTTGGCTGTTAATGGTTTTTCAAAAAAGCGGTTGACCAAAAGTTTGACCAGTTCATCAGATGGATTTTCGATTTCTTTTTCAAATTCTTTTCTGATGGCTTTGATGTATTTTAAGGCTTCCGCAGAATCCAGAATACTTTCCAGATTGTAATCTTTCTTAGTAAAACTTTCCAGAATTTTAATCGAACTGTCTTTTAAATCTTCAATATTGATCGTGAAAAATGGCTTTTCATCCATAATATTTGGTTTCTCAAGATCTGTATAGAAATTATAAACGATTCCGTTGGTAAGAACGCCGAACCTCGTTTTAGAAACATGATAATATCTGTGAAGCTGAGAATTATGTGCATCTGCACTTTCCTTCCAGTGTTTACATTCTATGATGAAAATAGGCTCGTCATTGTTTTTGATGACATAATCTACCTTTTCTCCTTTCTTTGTTCCGATATCGCAAACATGTTCCGGAACAACTTCTGTCGGATTGAAAATATCATATCCTAAAATTTGAATAAAAGGCATGACGAAGGCATTTTTTGTAGCTTCTTCTGTTCCGATCTGTTCTTTTAAGCCAATAACTTTTTGATGCAGTTGCTCAAGTTTTATTTTAAGATCCATTGTTTTAGTTTTTAAGAGTTTCATCAACGATTTCTGCGGTTGGAGCATTGGATTTTACAGAATGAATTCCGTTTTCCATCGCTGTTTTCGAAGCGTAAAATTGGCTTTTCCCAATAATTTCTCCATTTCTGGCTTTTAAGACAAAGTAATCTTTGCCATTTACCGCGACTCTTTTGTCATATCGAGAGTCTTCCTGAGAATTGATTTTCACAGATTCTATTCCTTTTTGACAAGATGCTTTCTGAACATAACCTTCGCTGGTTAAAATAATTTCTCCGTTTCCGGCTTTTAGATTAAATTGATACTCGTTGTTGATTCTTTGAGTGATTACAAATTTTCCCATGATTGTTTTTATTTAACACTCCAAAAGTATAACCCTTTAAATTCCAATCCTTACGGGAATCCGTAAAACCAGCAAAAAACAAAAAAAACCTTCCAAAAAAATGAAAGGTTTCTGTTAAATATGCTTAGAAAATTTGTTTTAAATAATCCCGATATCCTTACAAAAAGCAACCAATTGTTCATTGCTGGTCACTTCAAGATCTTCTTTTAAACTATTTAATTTTTTCTCAACACTGCTTAAGCTGTATTTTATACCTTTTTCCAGAAGATGAACGGGAATGTTTTTCTGTAAAACTCCTTTTGAAAGAAGAGTAACTACTGTAATATCATAAGCTGAAAACTCATAACTGTTGAATTTTTTTACGTCCTGCTTCATGTCAAGAGATAAATAATTTTCGTTGATATAGACAGATGCGATGGATTTTTTCAGTTCTTTAGAATCGTTTCTGGCTTTTCGGACATAACCGTTGATTTCATATTCCTTAAAAAGCGAATTAATAACTCCCGATTTATGTTCGGCAGAAAAAACGATGATCTTCAAAGAAGGCTGAATTTCTCTTATTTTCTGAATTAATTCTTTTCCGTCTTTAATTTCCTGCTCCCGATGGTCTTCTTCGTAATATAAATCGGTGATCAGAAGGTCATAAGGTTCATTTTCGCGAATTGATTTCTGGATTTTTGCCAATGCATCATCACAATAATATACATAATCAACATTCGGAATGTTGAGATCTTCCAATGTTTTCTGTACAGACAAATTGATGCTTTCGTGGTCTTCGGCGATTAAAATTTTTTTGAACATTGTTTTTAGTTTTTAATGAGCGGGAAATGAAATGTTGATTTTCAGTCCCTTTTCTATTTTGGTGTCAAAAATAATTTCTCCGGCGATATTTTCTATACGGGAAACCGTAGAAGATAAGCCATTCTTGTAAATGACATCTTCGGAAATCCCGATTCCGTTGTCTGTATAAAAGATTTTGATGAGGTTATTTTCTCTTTCGAATCTGAAAACTACGCGATCCGCTTCGCTGTGTTTTTTCATGTTGACAAGCAATTCACGAACGATTTGATAAACTTCTTCCTGTGTAGATTCCTTTACGTTTTCCCAAATCTCTTTTTCGTTTCCGGCGGTATAAGTATTCACCGTTTCATTTTTAAAAGAGCCAACTAATTCTGATATTTTTTCGCTAAAATCTTTCTCATCATTTTTCGAATCTATTTTCTCGTAAGAAATATCTCTCGATTTTTCGTAGACAAATTCCAGTTCGTCAAGCGCTTCATCTTTATCAAAATGTTCCTGATTTTCAATCTTCGTCATTACCTGATAAATTCCGTTAGCAACGACATCATGAACTTTTTTCGACATTTTGAGTTGTGTGTTTTTGACTTCGAGCTCTTTTTCTTGTTTTAATTTTAATTGCCTTCTTCTGTACCAAATTGTAATAAAAATAATGGCAATGATTAGACTTGCAACAAGAAGATATTGTCTGAAAATTTGAACTTCATTTTTGGCGTCTTGAAGTTTTAAATTTTGATTTTCCTCATTTTTTTTGTCCACATCATATCTTACAACAGCAAATTGATTTTTTGTTTTTGTTCGTAATATCTGCAGGCTGTCATTTAATACTTGAAATCTTCTAAAATAACTTAAATAATTTCTAGTATCTAAGTTGACTATTTTTTGTAAAGCTTGTAGCTGATCTTCCTTACTGTTATTTTGGATTGATATTTCTAACATTCTTTTTGCGTAATCAAGAGATTTTGCTTTGTCTTTATCAAAAAAATAATCAGATAATGTGGCATAACTTGAATTCTGAGAGAAAGGATCATTTTGTTCTTTCCTAATTTTTAAAGCTTCAAAAAATTCAGGAAGAGGATTATAGTTTTTATTTTCAAAATATTTAGCTTTTGCTAAATTATTCAACGTCCTTGCATAATTAATTTTAAATTTTGTCTTAAGGGCTATTTTAAAATTTTCTTGTGCTTGTTTATATTTTCCTAAAGTTGTTAAAACATCACCAAAATTATTATGATAAAGATATTTACTTTCAGGATCATTTACATATTTCAATGCTTCAGTGTAAAACTTTACAGAATTATCGAATTCGTATAAATAAGATGAACAAATCCCCATGTTATTATAACTGGATGCTAGTATCCAGCTTGTCATACTATCTTTGACATTTTTGAGAAATTTATTTGCTTCAAGAGAAGTTTCAATACTCCCATAATAATCACCGCGATCATGTTGAATAATTGCCATATTTACTAATGAACGACCAACTCCGGAAGAATCTTTAATATCTAAATATGAATTTTTAGCAAGATTAAAATAATAAAAAGCAGAATCATTGTTAATTTTTTTTGCCTTTTTATAATAAAAATTGGCGATACTTTTGTCTTGATTATCGGTTGTTCTCTTGCCACAAGAGAAGAGGAATACTAAAAAAAGAAGTAAAAAATAATTTTTCATAGTTGTTAAATAGTTTTATGCTACAAAGTAATAAAAAAGAGCAGATTAAAACAATCTGCTCTGTTATAATTAATTATGGATTAGTAAATGGAGGAGGATTTTGTCCTGTATTACCTCCTGTACTTCCTCCACTACCTGGTCCGTCTGGATCTACTCCGTTTCCCGGATCAGTTCCGCCACCTGGGTTTGTCAATTGAGTGGTTGGTTGTCCGTTATTATCGTGATTACATGATGATGTATTTGCATTATTATTCCCGAATGCTAATGAGATTAGCATCAATATTAGATTTAGCATTTTAAAAAAATTTTAAGATTTTGAAATTTTTTCTTCCTCTCACGAAGTATTTATCGCGAGCTGTACACATTTAAATTTCGAAGCGCTTCTAAAATTTTTTGGGAAGTTGGAACCTTCAAAAACGGAAGAGAAACATCTGCTTCCCAACCCGGAGTTTTCTTCCGTTTTATCTGGTGATTTTTGAAATCAGTTTTGTAAATTTGTTATTGTAATGTTTTGTTTCTCACTGATTTCTATGGCAAAGATGCAAAGGAAAAGAAGGCAAGGGTTAGAAAGTTTTTGGAAAGTTTTTGGAAAGTTTTTTCAGTGAGAAGTACGGAAAACCGTAATGCTGTTGATTTAAAACTTCATAATTTTCGCACTAATAACCGTTGAATATGTCAAAATTTTTACCCCAGAAAAGAAGACTGTTGGAAGAAGTCTTTAAGAAAGCATCAGATAATACCACAGAGAAGTCATTTAGTGGAATTTTAAAATCATTAGAGAGGGATTTGCTAGATGATTTTAAAATAAGTTTAAGTTATAGGAGTTTTGAAACTTATTATAGGACAATAGTGGAGAATGACGGCGATTATAATATAAAGCCAGCAATTTTAGATGATCTTAGTATTTATTTAGAATATGATGATTTCAGAAGCTTTTGTTTAGATTGGAAAACAATCGAATATACAGTCAGCCAAACTTTATCTAAAATCGTTATTAATATTACTAACAAGCCAATTTTTAATTTACCTGATATTTTCAAGAAAAATGGATTAGGTATTATGGAAATGATTTTCGTGCTATTATTAGTTACAGGAGGTGTTGTCTTTTCTAATAATAAAACTTCCCAGCCCTTAAGTTGGATGTCCGGTTGGGCTTCTCCCGCTACAGACAAACCTTATATGTATTGGGATAAAGACAGATATATGGCAACAGATAGCAGTTCTCTCGGTTCTCAGGTTGAGATAGTTCCGATGAATGAATATTCGTTTAAGAACCTCAAAAAAATTACTAGACCAGATACACTTACTACGGCAAATGCTATTGGGAAAGTTTGGTATGATAAAAGCAACAATCATATAGAATTCTTTACAAGTTTTGGTAAACATCCTGAAAATGAAAAAGCATTAAAAGATGTTACAGAACGCATACTTGAAACTTACGCAGGAGCAAACGCAGAATTAGAAGAATAATTTCCTTCACAATTATTTAAAATTCAATTAAAACGATTTGCCGGATATTCCTTTAATTTTGTCTCTTTTAAGATGAATAAAGGAATATTCTCATTTTTACTGTTGGCTTTCTCCTTATTTTCTGCTCAACAGAAACCTGTGCAGATTGCTTTTCTTTCAGATGTACATTTTCAGGATTTGTATGGAAGTTTTTCGGACAACGATTTTAAAGGAATTGTCAATCCTAAAACCGGAAAACCAACCATTCTGCGGACAATGGACGCTCAATTGCATTCAACAAGAATCTTCAATGAAAATTATTTTGCCTTCTTAAAGGCATTGGATAATATTGCGCAAAAAGGAATTAAAATTGTCGCCATGCCCGGAGATTTTTCGGATGACGGACAAGCGTACAACATTCGTGGATTGCACAAAATTTTAGATCAGTATCACAAAAAATACGGGATTGATTTTTATATCACGACAGGAAATCACGATCCGGTCGGTCCTTTTCGACAGAATGCTGGAAAAGATGATTTTCTTGGACAGGACGGAAATCCGTTGGGAATTTATAGCAAAGAAAATATCGGAAAGGTCAAAAATAAGATCATTACAAAAGACATCGCAGAATCCGGATATCTGGAAATTTCAGAGGAATTAAAAGACTTTGGTTTTTATCCCAAAAAAGAAGATTTGTTTTGGAGTACACCTTTCGATTCCGATACTTTTACACATTATTCTTACGAAAAAGCTCTTCAAAATGCCGATTATTCCAAAAGAATGTATGAGGTTGCAAAAGGTTTTCCTGTTCCGGATTTAAGTTATGTCGTCGAACCTGTGAAAGGAGTTTGGATGATTGCCATCGACGGAAATACCTATATTCCGAAAAATCTCAATGAAAATCCGAATAATCCTTCAAATTATAAAGGAGCAAGCATTGGTTACAATAACGTCTTGACGAATAAAAAACATCTGATCGAATGGGTAAGAAAAATAACTCAAGAAGCAAAAGCTAACGGAAAAACAATCATTGCATTTACACATTATCCTATGATCGATTTCAATGACGGAGCAACGGATGAAATCAAAAATCTGTTAGGTGAAAAAAAATGGCAGTTAGAACGGGTTCCGGATGAAGAAGTGGCAAAAGCGTTTGCTGAAGCCGGTTTGCAGATTCATTTTGCGGGACATATGCACATCAATGACACAGGAATCCGAAAATTTGAAGATAAAATGTTGGTGAATATTCAGGTTCCTTCATTGGCGGCTTATCTTCCTGCGTACAAAATTCTGACGATTCATTCTCCAGAAAAAATGGAAGTGCAAACAGAAGTTTTAAATGATGTTCCCAATTTTGACGAGTTATTTCCACTGTACGAAAAAGAATATGAAGCATTAAAAAAAGACAACAGCAAAATCCTTTGGAATAAAGATATTTTGCAGACAAAAACATATCATGATTTTATGTTGTTTCATTTAAAAGAACTGGTTCGTTTGAGAATGATTCCGGATGATTGGGACAAAGATTTCATTGAAAAAACAAAAACGTTAAATGGACAGGATTGGTTATTATTAATTTTAAATAAAAATCAATTAAAAGAAAAAGGAATCATTCCGGAAGCCTTTCAAATATGGAATTTTGAAAGCCTTTTATTGGATTTATATAAATTCCAATCTGCTGATGAGTTGGCAAAAAAAGATATTCCAAAGGAAAGGTTGCAGCAGTATTATATCTTAGAAAAACTGCTTCACGAAAATCAATCGCAGGATCCGTTTATAGTAAAGCTAAAATCTGTCTTTAAAACTCTCTCATTGCTTTCCAGTGGAGATCCTGCAGATCATTTTGAAATAGATTTGAAAAAGCAGGAGATAAAAAGATTGTAGTTTTTTTCTCCCACAGATCTCACAGATTTGCACAGATGTTTACACCTTGATAATTGTGTTTATTTGTGAGAATATTAGTGTTATTCGTGTTTAAAAAAAATCTGTAGAAAAATAAAACAGAAAAGACCATCAAAAATCTGACAGTCTTTTCATTATAAATCTAATCGTAAAAAATGTTCTATTTTCCGTTCACAGGATTTTTCCTTTCGTAAGTATTGTTATCAAAACTAATTTTATAGTTTGACTTAAATAATTTACTCGGCTGATAATAATCTGTTGTAATTACCTGTGCTCCGCTTTCTTTTGCTTTTTCAAATCTTGAATAATCCTCTTTTCTGGCTTCCATCGTGTCTGCATCGGCTCTGGTTCTGATGATGTATCCTTGTTTTACCAATTCGGCAATTTTCGGACTTGGATCATTCATTAACATAACCGCAGATTCAGGCGTTCCCGGATTTGAATTCGTGAAAACCATTCTTCCTTTCAGAGATGGGTGTCCTTCCATATATAGGTCTCTGTTTTCGCTGTTATTATCTAAAACAAAAAGGAATTTTCCTTTCGCGTCTTTCACTTTTGGCCAGTTTTTATTTAAAACCGCTTCGTTCAAGGTTTTATAAGATCCGCGAATATCATCGGGAGTGATGATTTTATTTTTACCTAAATATTTTTTAAGCTCATTATCCAGATCATCAAAAAGTTTTGAAGTATAATGTTCAGGCTCAGTTCCAAATTGATTTGCTTTTCCGTCTTTCGGTTCAAGGGTAATAAAAACAGGATCGTGATCGGGATGTGCATCAGACCATTTTTTCAGATCTTTTAAGCAATCTTCCAGCGTGTAATATTGGGTTTGATAATCAATATCTGTAATATGGATCATTTTATAACCCGGTTTTTTCATTTTTCCTTCCGGATCGAATGGCTGCGTTGTTTTTACCAGATCTAAAATTTTCGGATGAGCATATTTTCCGCCTTTGCTGTCTGCATACACATCAATTTCAAGATTTCTTAATCCCAGATCCAATTGCTGAGGAATCGGGATGTGTTCATACTGAATTCTTGGAAGGAAATTTAAAGTGTCTTTTTTTAATAAATAATTGTAAACTTCCGGAAGAATCGCCTTTTTATATGAGTTGTGTGAACCTATTACCTGAACTTCATTGATCTTTAAATCATTTAAATTTTGAGATTGTGCCCAGAATAGATTTAATGAGGATAAATACAAACCTAGGAAAACTGCCTTTTTCATTACTTCAATTTTTGTAATGGCGAAATTAGCGAGTCTTCATATTTGAGAGTTTATATATTATGTTAAGTGTTTTTTAAGATTGTGTGAATGAATAAAAAACCACATTTTTAACTTGTTGATAATTAGTGGTATTGTATTTTATCATTGTGGGATATTTATATTTTATTGACTTTAAGATAATATTATGTTAAAATGATTTCAGGTTAAACGTTTTTACTTTGTATGCCGAAATAAAACTAACGACGGGCAGAAATGAAAACCACTGTTGCGGGAACAACAGCGGCTTTTTACTAAGCAATGTAACGTTGTAATTACTTTACTTAATGATATGTACCACAAAATTAATTTTTTTAAGTTTAAAAAACTAATTCCGATCGCATTGATTTTTCTGGTAGCAAACCAGGCTCATGCGGAAGAATTCACAGCAAATTATTCTGTTTTCTCTCAGGTGAAAGAAACGATCACCGGAAATGTAACAGATCAGGATGGTTCTACAGTTGAAGGGGCGAAAGTCACTGTTGTAGAAACCGGAGCCACAACGACTACTGATGCTTTGGGAAATTTCAGTATTTCTGCAAATATCGGACAGACATTATCCATTTCTTACGATGGATATGAAATTCAAAAGACAAAAATTACGGGAACTTCGGTTTCTGTTCAGTTACAATCAAAAAAAGCGGCAACTTCTATTGAAGAGGTTACTCTGGTTGGTTACGGATCCCAGAAAAAATCTGATTTAACGGGAGCTGTAAGTCAATTGAAGGCAGAAAATTTCAAAGAAGGAATGAACATTTCCGTTGATAATTTGATGCAGGGGAAAATTGCAGGTGTTCGTATTGTTCAGTCGAGTGGTGAACCCGGAGCGGGAGTGAATGTATCGATCAGAGGTATCGGATCCATCAGAAGCGGAAGTACACCTTTATTCGTTGTAGATGGTGTTCCTTTGAGTAATGATGCGGTAAGCGCACAATCTCCGAATGTCGGTTTAGGAAATACATCAGCGAAAAATCCATTAAACTTTTTAAATACAAATGACATCGAATCCATTACTGTTTTGAAAGATGCTTCTGCGGCAGCGATCTATGGAGCGCGAGGTTCAAACGGTGTTGTTTTGGTAACGACTAAAAGAGGGAAGAAGGGTGAACCAATGTTTACGTATGATACGTATTTAGGTTTTTCTTCTGTTATTAAAAAACTAGACTTAATGACTGCCGATGAATACAGATCAGCAGGAATTAATAAAGCATATGATCATGGCGGAAATACAGATTGGCAGGATGAGATTTACAGAAATGCAGTTTCATCCAATCATTCGGTTTCTTTCTCAAAAGCTACGGATACAGGTAGTTATTTTGCATCACTTTCTCACATGGATCAGGATGGTATCGTTCTGAACAGTGGTTTCAAAAGAACAACAGCTCGTTTGAATGCAGAAGAGTCTTTTTTCGATAATAAAAGATTAAAAGTTAAAGTAAATCTTACGGCGAGCGATATTAAAGAAACGGGAGTTCCGAACGGAGGAAATGCAGGATCAGACGGACAGTTGATTATCCATGCTTTGATGGCAAATCCTACACGCTCCGTATATGATGCAGCTGGAAATTATACCAATTTCAACATGAATGCTCACTACAATCCGTTGTATTTGCTAAGTATTTATAATGATAAAACAAATACATTCAGAGTATTAGGAAATACGGAAGCTACGTTGAGAATTTTGCCAGGATTAAATTATAAATTCAATTTAGGGATTGATAAAACAATGTCGGAAAGAAATACAACGATCTATCCGAACGTTACAGACAGAACACCTAAAGGAATGTATGTTCAGGCAAATTTAGATTCTTATAACGTGCTTTTGGAACATTATTTAACGTATGATTTTAATTTAAATAAACATAATTTCAGCGTTTTAGGAGGTTTCTCTTATCAGAAATTCAAATCTACGGGAACTTATTTTGGCTTAAAAGATATTGCTGCTCAAGGTGCAGTTGCTCCGGAACTTAATCCTGGATATTCGGGAACAGCATTTGTTCCGGGAGCGGGTTATGCGCAGGAAAACGAATTGCAGTCCTATTTCGGAAGGGTAAATTACAATTTTGATAAAAAATATTTATTAACGGCTTCATTAAGAGCAGATGGTTCTACCCGTTTCGGAAAGAACAACAAATACGGATATTTCCCTTCTGTTGCAGTAGGTTGGACAGTTTCTAACGAAAACTTCCTGAAAGACTCTCAATTTATTAATGAATTAAAACTAAGGGGAAGTTGGGGACAAACCGGAAATCAGGAAGTTCCGAACAAAATTACACAGGCAAGTTCTTCATTGACGCAGGCTGCGGGATATTACTTGTATGATAATTTAAATTTAATCAATGGAGTTTCTATCAACAGAACCGTAAATCCAGACCTGAAATGGGAGGTTGTAGAGCAAACCAATATTGGTGCGGATTTTAGTTTATTGAAAAACAAATTGTACGGATCGTTGGAATATTACCACAAAACAACAAAAGATCCGATTCTTAATATTCCTTCAAGACCATTAAGCCCGACAAGTACAGTCTGGAAAAATGTTGATGCACAAATCGTTAATAAAGGTTTTGAATTCTCGTTAGGCTCAGAAATTATTAAAAATGAAAATTTCACATGGAATTTTGATGTAAATGGAGCAACAGTGAATAATGTTGTGAAAGATCTTCCGGTTTCAGCGATATATTCGGGTGAAGTTTCAGGACCAGGACTTTCGGGAGTTACAGCAAATATCTATAAAAATGGATATGAGGCAGGATCTTTTTATATGTACAATTATTTGGGAGTTGACGCCAACGGAAAATATATTTATGAAGATATAAACGGAGACGGAAGAATCGATCAGAACGACAGAAAAATCTTCGAGGGAGCAATTCCTAATTTTACTTTCGGTATCAATTCTTACATGAAATATAAGAAGTTTGATTTTTCATTCTCCTTTATCGGACAGACGGGAGGTTATTTGGTAAATAATACAGCATTGGATTTAAATATCAACAATTTAGCATCAGACAGAAACGTTCTGAAAAATTTCTACGATTCGGGAGCAAGCTTTACCAATCAGCCGCAATTATCTTCTTTATATCTTGAGAAATCAGACTTTATTCGTTTGAACAATGTAAGGTTAGGATATACTTTCGATATGAATCAGTTGAAATTCCTGAGAAGTATTAATCTATATGTAAGCGCACAGAATTTATTTACAATTACAAGCTATACAGGTTATGATCCTCTTGTTGATACAAACAAACAAGTTGGAGGAAACCAGTCTTTGGGAATTGATTACACGACATATCCGTCTGCGAAAACTTTCATTTTGGGAGCAACTATTAAATTTTAATTGAAGTTAAAAGAAATCATGAAATCTAAATTTTTAAATATTAATAAAATCGTTTTATCCATTGCCGTATTATCTTTAGTAGGATGTACAAATCTGGATGAAAAAGTGATCGATGAGGTTTTGGGTTCTGAAATTGCAGATCCTGAAGCGGCTTTGGCTGCAGCTTACAGTCAGCTTGGTGAAGGAACTTTTGTAGACCATGGAAGTGTTTTTGCCTTGCAGGAATATTCTACTGATGAGGCAATCTTACCGACAAGAGGAAGCGATTGGGGAGACGGTGGAAAATGGAGAGCAATGCACGAATTCTCTTGGGACGCCAATAGTGACGTTGTGAAAACAACATGGAATCAGTTGAACTTTGGGATCACAAAATCTTTAACGGCAATATCAAGCGCCAGTAAAAGTACAGGAGCAAACAAGACGTTGTTTTTGGCAGAAGCAAAAGGATTATTAGCATTTTATACCTATACAACAATCGATTTGTTTGGGCAGGCTCCTTACAGAGATCCGGATAATATTAATGCACCTATTGAGATCAGAAAAGCGGAAACGACAATTGATGCTTTAATTACTGAAGTGGAAGGACTTATTCCAAATTTAGCGGATATTAAAACTCAGAATACTCATGCGGGAAGATTTACAAAACAGGCAGCGTATGCACTATTGGCAGATATGTATCTGAACAGAGCTGTTTTGAAAAATAAAACAGCAAGCAATTACAATTTTCTGGAGCAGGCTGTTAATGGAGGAGGAACAGATATGGATAAAGTGATTATGTATTCTGATTTGTTAATTAATAATGCGAATTTCAGTTTAGAGTCTAATTATTTCCACAATTTTGATATCAATAATGATACGAGTAAAGAAATGATCTTTACCATTGTTCAAAAGAAAATTTCAGGTTCAGACAAAGGTTCGGATAATGACTTAGCTTATATGTCTATGGAAAGAATCCAGAAGCCTTCCCCTGATAACAGAGGGACAAACGCAAATTGCATCACTCCGGAATTTTATTATTCCTGGGATGGAAATCATAATGATCCTCGTTTCCAGAGAACTTATCAATACTCAGACGGAACTTGGTTCAGAAATGACGGAACAGACGTAAGCGTGCCATCAACAAGCAAAGTAGAAGGAACGGGAAAACCGTGGTTTCATTTCAACAGGGGATTGCAGGTTGGTCAGCAGTATGGTCCTAAGATTCTTGCAGATGGAACATTTGATATGACAGCCGATGGGAGAATTAAGGTTTATAAATTATTCACAGAAAAAAACACTACGCTTGCTGCAGATTTCACACCTGAATTAAACTTTGACAATCCTTCAGAAGCTGTATTTACACAAGCTCAGATCAATAGAGGAGTAAGAAACTTCAAGTTTGAGTTTGATCCGGGTTACGGGAACAATAGTACAAGCGGAATGGATGTTCCTTTATACAGATTGGGAACAATTTATATGATGAGAGCGGAAGCATATTTCAGAAATGGAAATGTAACTGCTGCTTTGGCTGATGTTAATAAATTAAGAACAAGCAGAACGAATGATGCCTTAAAAGGCAGTGCTCCAGGTGTTGCAATCACGTCTTTAGATGCTAATACATTGATTAAAGAATCAGGGTATGAGCTATATTGGGAAATGTACAGAAGAAAAGCTTTAATCAGATTCGGAAAATTTGATTTGGCAGGAACGGCGAAACCGGCTTCTCAACCTTACAGAAGAATTTTCCCGATTCCTCAGGCAACGATCGACGCATCAACAGATTTTAAACAAAATCCGGGATATTAATTTTTTTCCTCTTTATAAAACGATTATTTTTTACAACAAAAGCGAAGAGATTTTTCTCTTCGCTTTTTATTTTTTAGGTTAAATTTTGTCCACTATGTTTGTCATTCCGCAGAAATCCTGGCAAATATTTTAGAAGTATAATTCAATCTATGTACGAAATTTCATCAATGGGAACGGGCTTTAGCCCGTTTTATAAAAATTATCAATCCAATTTGGCTTTAGCCAAATCTAAAGAGATTTGAATACTATTCCTTATTCAACATTCCGAGTTCTCCGAAATGTTTTTTAAACTTCTGAATTTTAGGACCAACAACAGCACTGCAATAAGGCTGTGTCGGATTTTCATTGTAATATCCTTGATGATATTGTTCGGCTGCCCAGAATTTGTCGAATTTTGTTACTTCTGTCACATAGGTTCCTGCCCATCTTCCTGATTCCTGAGATGTTTTGATCGCTTCTTCTGCTTTTGCTTTTTCAGCATCGTCTTTATAGTAAATAACAGAACGGTATTGCGTTCCGATATCATTTCCCTGTCTGTTTAACTGAGTAGGATCGTGAAGGAAAAAGAAAACATCCATCAATTGCTCATAAGAAATAATTGCAGGATCATAAGTGATCTGTACAACTTCCGCATGACCTGTTTCTCCCGTGCAAACCTCTTCATATGTCGGATTATCTTTATGACCTCCCGAATATCCTGAAATTGCTGATTTCACACCTTTCAGCATATTGAAACAGCTTTCCACGCACCAGAAACATCCGCCTCCAAAAGTGATCTGTTCTAAATTATTGTTATCCATTCTAAGTTGATTGTTATATTTAATATGTTTTCTCTTTTTAAAGAATAAAAAACTAATCAAAAATATGGAAAAGTTTTTCAAATATTGTCCTATAAACTCCTCTAAACGCAAATTATGATGATAGATGAGACAAATTGTTTTAAAGAATTAATCTTTAATTGAAACATATTATTGAAAGATGCTTCGACAGGCTCAGCATGACATCTCTAATACTGACTGTTTTATTTTACGGTTAATTTGTGGCGTTGTCATGCTGAGCCTGTCGAAGCATCTCAATTAAAATAAAAACAAAAGCACCCCAAAAGGATGCTCAATATCATTTAAAAAACAGTTTTTAATTACTTTTCCCAAACCAAAGCACTTGCGCCTAAAATAGCAGCATCCGCTTCGTCCAGTTCACTGAAAACCAGTTTCACTTTATTTCTGAATATCGGAAGAAGGTTTCTTTCCATATGAAGTTTTGCAGGCTTTAAAATAAAATCTCCCGCTTTGATAACTCCACCAAACAAAAGAATAGCTTCCGGTGAAGAAAACATAACAAAATTCGCCAATGCTTCCCCTAATTTCTGTCCTGTATATCTGAATACTTCAATAGCAATAAGATCGCCTTTTAAGGCACATTCATGTACTGTTTTAGAATTAATTTCTTCTTCAGGAAACTGATTCAGCATAGATTCCGGAAATTCTGCTCTCATTTTTTTTGCTGTGATTGCGATTCCTGTTGCAGATGCGTAAGCTTCAAGACTTCCTTCAGAACCTGTGCTCCAGTGTTTTCTTCCGCCTGGTTTTACGATCGTATGACCTAATTCTCCTGCGAATCCATCATGTCCGTAGATTAACTTTCCGCTGGATACGATTCCGCTTCCTACACCGGTTCCCAAAGTAATCATGATGAAATCCTTCATTCCTCTTGCTGCTCCGAAAAGCATTTCACCAAAAGCCGCTGCATTAGCATCATTGGTCATTGTTGCAGGAAGACCGAATTTTTCAGTCATTAATTTCCCAAAAGGAATTACACCTTTCCAGGGTAAGTTCGGAGCCTGTTCGATGGTTCCTGTATAATAATTGCCATTAGGAGCACCGATCCCGATTCCGTCGAAGGTCCTTTCTTTGCTGTGTCTTTCAATCAGTGGATTGATGTTTTCGTACAAAGCATCAATATACTCTTCCACAGTTTCGTAGGCATCAGTACGCAGATGTCCTTTTTCAAGAACTTCGCCTCGGTGGTTTACAACTCCAAATTTCGTATTCGTTCCGCCTATATCAATACCAAGGGCAACGTTTTTTGATAAATCGATTAATGACATTTCTATTCTTAAATTCTAAAAGGTTAAAATTATAAAAAAGATTGTATTCTGAGACGATTAACCAAATATTTATTTGAAAAAAATATTATGTTGCTTTTACGGTTTTCTTTTTTCTTCTTCCCCACCAAATCATGAAGCCGGTGACTGGTAATGAGGCACATATCAAACTTACAATGAAAGCAATAATCTTTGTGGGAAGTCCCAAAATAGATCCGACATGGATATCATAATTGGCTCCAACTGTTTTTTCGCCGAAATTTTTGTCTTTCATGTCGTGAGTATGAAGCAATTCACCCGAGTTTTCATCAAAAATCAAGCTGCTGCTTTTGTGGTAAGAATATGATAAGTGTTTTACATAAACTTCAAAATTCGGATGTTCATGATCGTCCATATGTTCGTGTCCCAAATCAATCGAAAAACCATAAGAATTTGGATATTTTGCTTTAACTGTATTACTGATTTTATCTAAAGTTCCTTCTGTTCTTAATTCAATCGGAGCTTTTGTTTTAATGGATGAAAAATCGGGGTAGGCTGTTTTCCCGCCGGAGAAAATAAAGTAAAATGCCGCCTGAACTACGAAAAACGCATAGAAAAGTCCTGTCAATGAGAAGATTAATGCAAAAATAGAAGCATAAAATCCTAAAATATTGTGAAGGTCATAATTCTTTCTTTTCCAGCTTTTTACATTTTGCCACTTGAAAGAAAAACGCTGTTTTCTGGCTGCTTTATTCTTAGGCCACCAAAGAACGATCCCTGAAATAAGCATAATAACAAAAATAATTACCGGAATTCCCACAACATAAGTTCCCCATTCCTGTTTTAGAAGATAACTCCAATGGATCATTTTTACAATCTGGAAGAAGCCGTTTTTCTCGTCATATGTTCTTAAAACTTTACCGTTGTAAGGATTTACATAAGCTGCTTTATAAATCGGAAATTCATCAAAATAATTCCAGCCTTTCGGGTTGTGTTCGTACCAGTAAAAAAGATAAGACATCTTTTTATCGATAGGAATATTCACCCAATGAACGGGGTATTTTTCCTTCACTTGCTCCACAACAGCTTTCTCCAACACACGGATCGGAAGAACCTCTTTCTGATCAATATTTTGCTCGTGGTGGTAGATAACATCTTTACGGGTAATGTTTTCAATTTCATCTTTAAAGACATATAAAGCTCCTGTAATGGAGATAATGAAGATTAAAAATCCGATACCCAGACCCAACCACAAATGCAGTTTTCCTGTCCATTTTTTGAATGTGCTTGGCTTTTTCTTGTGATGCTTCTTCTTCATAATTTCTTTAAGTTCGGCAAAGATAAGATTTTAATTTTTATTTAGAATGTTTATAAATTACCCGATAAGGCAATTTATTTAACCTTGTAATAAATTGTTGATTAATTAAAATTTATATTCAAGCATGAACGTTCCTCTCATTCCCAAAGAGTTGGTGAAATCGGCATCTCTTGCTCCCCACCAAGCAATTGCGGGTTGATACATTTTGTTGAAAACGTTTTCGACACCTAAAGAAACCCTCCAGTTTTTATTAACGTCATAGCTAGATTTAAAATTGAAAACCGTGTATTCCGGAACTCTTCCTTCGCCGTAAACGTATAAACCGGTTTTTGCGTTTGGCTCAAATCTGTCCTGCCCGAAAGCATGAAGCATATCAAGTCCGACAGATAATTTCTGTGTTGGTCTTACCTGAACATATGCCAAAACTTTTGGAGCAGAAATTCTGCTGTTGTTGATTTTTGTTGAATAATCCCCGTCGTCTTTCGGAGAAGTGATTCCTTCCATCCAGCTATAACTTCCACCGAAATTGATCCATCTTGTCGGATTGAAATGTAAAAATCCTTCAACACCATACACAACTTCCGGTGCTCTTTGAATCGTTAAAGCTCTGTCTGGACTTTGAATGAAGGTCGCACCCAATTTTGACGTACTTACATAAGACGTTACTTCATAATTCAGCCATTTTGTGATGTTTCCTGTTGCTCCCAATTCATAATTATTAACGATAATTGGTTTTGTTTCAAGATTATTGATTGTGTCGGAAGTTGAGGTTCTCAAAATTCTTCCCAGTTCATTGATCGAGTAGGCCTGAGAAAAGCTTCCGAAAATATTGATCATCGGATTGATGTTGTAGCGAAGTCCGAGGTTGGCAACTAAAGCGTTATATTCAAGATTTCCGCCTGTTACGAAAATACTTTTTGTAAATGTTCCGTCTGATTTTACAGTAGAAAGGGTGTTAAAATCTCCAACTTCTACTTTCATATTTTCATATCGAAGACCTCCTTTGATGGTTATTTTCTTTAATAAATCAATTTTAACCAAAGCAAAAGGAGCGATGTTGGTCATGTTCATATCGGGAGTCCAGTAACGACCGTCTTCCAGTTTCTGAACGGTTTGATCATTTAAAATATCAACTCCGTAAATAACTTCCGCCTGAGAATTCTGTGCTGTCCAAAGCTGAGTATCGAAATTGGCTCTTGCTCCGTATTTTTTGGAAATTACATTCGACTGACCACCATTTAAGAAAGTATCACTGTATCCGTAAACTGTTCTGAAATCCTGCATGTAGAGATTTACATTTAATGAAGTTCCTTTCCAGATGTTTTTATTGTCGTAGCTTACTTTTACATTATGGTTTCTCGGCGTTCCTTGTGGAGTGGTTTCAAGATTTTTTCCTTCTCCTTCTCCGATGGTTGGAATTAGGCCGTATTTCCCTGTTTTTAAATCTAAATTAAGATCAGATTTTGAAGCATAGCCAATATAAGAAGCTTCAATTCTTTGATTATCATTAATATTGTAGCCTAACTTCAGCATTCCGTTGTAGTTATCCATTTTTGCAGGACTGTACGTCGGACTTAAATTCACGCCATCTGCATCCTTCATATAACCTGTTCTTTCGTAAGCGAATGATGCAACGTAATCAAACTTTTTGGCAAAACTACCAGAAAGTAGCTGGCTCGCTCTGAATCCTAATGTTCCTCCATAAGGTTGCCCAGTAATACCAACCTGAGAAATTCCTGAAATCTTCTTATCGGAATTATTTTTTCTCGTAATATAATTAATGATTCCTCCGTCTGCACCGTTTCCGTAGATTGATGAAGCACCTTTAATAACCTCAATCCTTTCAATAACAGATGGATCGATGGATCTCAAATCTCTCGCTCCGTTTCGAAGTGGGGTAGATTGCGGAACACCATCAATTAAGACCAAAACCTGACGTCCTCTCAACGTTTGTCCGGTATTGGAAGTTTGCCCTGAACTTGTCGCCAAACTCGGAACAGTATATTGTAAAATGCTCGTAATATCTGAATTCACTGTCAATTGTGACTGAATCAGTTTTTGACCGACAATCGTCACAGAACTTGGAATTTCCTTGATGTTTTCTCTTTTTCTGGATGCCGTTAATACAACTTCGTCTACATCTTTCACCTGTAAAGAATCTTTTTGTTGTGCAAATGTGGTGATGGTAGCTAATGTGGCTACAGATAGTATTATTTTCTTCATTTTTTAATTCCTTTTTTCTTCTTTCCTAACCATACTAAAAATCCTGTTACGGGCAATGATGTACAGATTAAACCTGTGATAAACCAGATGATTTTTCCAACGATACCGAAATATGATCCTGTATGAATGTCATAATTCGCATTGGCATATTTTTCTGCGTTATTGAGTTTCTGATGAGGTTTATTTGAGAGTAATTTTCCTGAGTATTTATCAAAAACAAGCTGATTTCTTATAGCAAATTTTCCGTCTTCGCCATAAACAGTGACAGGAATATTTTTCAATTCTTTTCCTTTTTTATTTTTTCCGTTTAATGGAATTCTGAAACTTGAAGATTCTGCGTATAATTTTCTCGTTTCCTGAGCTGTGATGTCAAAAACTGAATTGTTTTTTGTTAATAATGAATCCGGTGATTTTATTTCTTTTTCTTTAGGAAGTTCAAGTGAACCGGATAATGTAATATTGAAAGCACTTTTCACCCAAGGATAAGCAAAGTAAATTCCGGATAAGCTTAATAGTAAAGCAATAAACGAAGCGTAAAATCCCAGAATATTATGAAGATCATAGTTTTTACGTTTCCATGTTTTCACATTTTTCCAGTCGAATGAGAAGCGTCCTTTTCTCATTCTTTTATTCTGTGGCCACCAGAGAATAATTCCTGTGATCAGCATGATGATAAATAGAACCACCGGAATTCCCACCACGTATTTCCCCCAATCAGAATTCAATAGTAAGCTCCAGTGAATGGCTTTTAAGATAGGGAAGAGGTCATATTTCTCATTATAAATTCCTAGAATTTGTCCGGTGTATTGATTAACGTAAATGAGTTTGTTGATTTTCACTTCATCAAAATAATTCCAAGCCTTTTTATCTTTTTCGTAATATAAAAATTCGTAAGACCTACTTTTATCTAAAGGAATTTCAACCGAACTGACAGGATATTTCTCGTTAACTTCCATAGAAACTTTTTCCTTCAAAACTTCAATAGAAAGTGGGTTTTGTGTAATCGTTTCAACTTTTACATAAACAGCATCTTTCCGTAAAATGCCTTGAATTTCATCCTTGAAAACATACATTGTTCCCGTCAAAGAGACAATAAAAACAATGATACCAACAGACAAACCAAACCACAAATGCAGTTTGGCAGACCATTTTTTGGTAAAAGAAGGTTTCTTTTTATGGTGATGCTTCTTTTTCATAGTAAAAAGCTAACCTTTTTGAGAGGCTAGCTTTTGTTTGTTTAAAATTTATATCCTATTGAAAGTCTCCAGTTTCTCGGAGCATTGTAGATCCAAGCGTATGAACCGTCATCTGATCTGTATCCGCTGTATAATTTTCTGTTTAAAGTATTGTTTAAAAGTAAATTAACATCTATTTTTTTAGAAGCATATGAGAACCCAAAGTTTGTGTCGAAATAATCTTCCAAACGTTGATCGTATTTTGCAGTTGTTCCAAACCAAGATTGTCTTCCTCCTTGATATTGATATCCTGCTGAAAGACCGAACCCTTTTAACATTCCGTTTTCAAATCTGTAGCTTAACCAAGTGTTTTGTACATTCTTAGCGTTTCCGGGAGATTGAACACCAATTCTTGTAACATCAGTATCTTCTACTGTTTTAGCATCTGTATATGCGTAATTGATTACAACATTTAAGCCCTTAACAATTTCACCTTTAATATCTGTTTCAAAACCTCTGGCTCTCTGTTCTCCGGTTGGTATCTGGAAAGGAATACCATTGTTTTCATTAGTGTTTCCCCCAACCAGAATGTTTTTTCTTCTGATTTCGTAAAATGCAATTGTTGTATTCCATTTCCCATTGAACCAATCTTTTTTCATCCCAAATTCAATGTTTTGACCTTTGAAAGGATCTGTAATTGAGGTATTACTTTTACCTACCCCAGATTGAGGCGCAAAAGTTTTATCAAAAACTCCGTATACTGAAAAATCATCTTTAATAGAGTAGCTTAAACCAACTCTCGGAGTAAATTCATCAGCTTTATCTTTCGGAACAATATTGTTTTCAGAATAAAAAGGATAGCCTGCGTATGTAGTTCCGCTCGTATATCTTCCTCCTAAAGTTAAACGTAATTTATTATTAAGCATTTCTATCTGATCCTGAGCATAATATGAGGTATATTTTACTCCCTGGTCGTTATAGAAAGGTGCAGCTGGATTTAATGTATAAAAATCATTAGATGGTAATGTTGAAGAATCTACACCATATTGAGGATTGTAAATATTTATAGGATAAACACCATTAGCATAACCTGAAAAATCTGCATTGTATTTTCTGTCTCCATAATCAAATCCTGCAATAATTTTGTGAGTAATATTTCCTGTTTTCAAGCTTCCTCTAATATATGTCTGGAAAATATGGTTTTTTCCGACAGCTTGCCAGTTACTTAATGTTCTGTTAAAGATATTGCTGTTCTGAGTGTCGAAACTTCCCCACCAAGAGCCACCATCATACTTCATATCCATATAAGCATATTGAGTACTCCACAACCAGTCTTTGGATAATTTTTGATCCAATGTTAAAAATAAACTTTGATCTTTTACTTCAGTTTCTTTAAAATTTTTATCGTTGAAGTTTGTATGTACATTTAATGAAGCATATCCATCATTTGACATTAAATAAGCTCCAGGCTGAGAGAATTTTAAAAACTGATAATTATATTGTGCTGTTAAAGTTGTTGTTTTTGTTGGTCTGAAAGTAATAGATGGAGCAACAATGATTTTTTTCGTCTTATCATTTTCTACCCAAGATTCATTGGTGCTACCCATTAAATTTAAACGGTAATCTAAAACTCCATTTTTAACGATAATTCCGTCTAAATCGGCTTCACCTCTAAAAAGATTATAACTTCCTGTTGTAAATCTTACAGAATTTTGAAATTTTCCGGTTGGTTTTTTAGTTACAACATTGTAGAAACCTGCAGGATCTCCCATAGAACCCATGAATCCAGCTGGTCCTTTCACGAATTCTATTCTGTCAATAATTGAAGCATCCGGGTTGATCGGTCCCCAAGTTGAAGTAACGTTCATTCCGTTCATATAGGTTGCAATACTTGCTCCCCGCATGAATACATTTGAATACACGTTGTCCCAGTGTTCCACTTTTCTGGCGCCACTTACATTTCGTACAATTCCTTCAGACATATTTAATGTAATCTGATCCGCCAAAATTCCAGCGCTTATTGATTGTACATTTTGAGGAAGTTCAATGATTGGAGTTTGTAATCTTAAAGATCCTGAAACTTCATTTAATTTGTATTTTTGATAATATTTTCCATTTACAACAACCTCTTCAATATCATTCGATTTGATAGAATCTTTTTCCTGGGCAAAAGTTAGCATAGAACCTAACAACGAAGCACAGATCAGTACATTTTTCATGAAAGTCTAATTTTGTGCAAATATATTGTTTTTAATTATTCTAAATAAATTACAGGATTGATATTTATCATATAATTGTTATACAATAAATAACAAAACCCCGCAACAATCTGTATTGATGCGGGGTTTATATTATGAGATAATTATTTTTCTTATGCAGGAATTTCTCCTTTGTACAAGAATGAAATAATTTCTTTGTTTAATTTGTCGATCATTTCACTGAATAAGTGGAAAGATTCTTGTTTGTAAATTACAAGTGGATCTTTTTGCTCATAAACAGCTCCTTGTGAAGATCTTCTTAGATCATCCATCTCACGAAGGTGAAGCTTCCAGTTCTCATCGATAATTGATAAAGTGATATTCTTTTCAAAATCATTGATTAAACTTTCACACTGAGTATCGTAAGCTTCCTTAAGATCTGCAACAATAGTCATTGTTTTGTGTCCGTCTGTGAAAGGAACCTGAATCATTTTAAACATCGAACCTTGATTTTGATATACATTCTCAATAATCGGGAATGATTTTTCTTTCAGTAAGTTCAGTTTCATCTGATAATCCTCCTGAGCTGCTTTGAATAAGATATTCGTTAGTTCCGGAACTTGTTTATTGCTAAAATCGCTTTCGGAAACAGGGGAACCCATTGTGAAATGTTTGATGATCTCAAATTCAAAATCTTTATAACTTCCGTTAGCTTTTCCTTTCGTAACGATAGAATTAGCCACATCAAAAATCATATTTGTAATATCATATTTCAAGTGGTCTCCGAATAGAGCGTTCTTTCTTCTCTTATAGATTACGTCACGTTGTTTATTCATTACGTCATCGTACTCAAGAAGTCTTTTTCTTGTTCCGAAGTTGTTTTCTTCTACCTTTTTCTGTGCTCTTTCGATAGACTTACTGATCATAGAATGCTGAATAACTTCACCTTCTTTATGACCCATTCTGTCCATCATTTTAGCAATTCTTTCAGAACCGAATAGACGCATCAGGTTGTCTTCCAGAGAAACATAGAACTGAGAACTTCCCGGATCTCCCTGACGTCCCGCTCTACCTCTCAACTGTCTGTCAACACGTCTTGAATCATGTCTTTCTGTACCGATAATAGCTAAACCTCCCGCTTCTTTTACTTCTTTTGTAAGCTTAATGTCCGTACCACGACCCGCCATGTTTGTTGCAATTGTTACAACTCCCGGCTGCCCTGCTCCGGCAACGATTTCTGCTTCTTTTTTGTGAAGTTTGGCGTTCAATACCTGATGCTGGATTTTTCTTAACTGTAATGCTTTTGAAAGCAACTGAGAAATTTCAACAGAAGTTGTACCTACCAGAACAGGTCTTTTTGCTGCTGTTAATTTTTCGATTTCTTCAATTACTGCGTTATATTTTTCTCTGTTAGTTTTGAAAACTAAATCTTGTTTGTCGTTTCTTAAAATCGGGCGGTTGGTAGGAATTACAACAACGTCTAGTTTGTAGATCTCCCAAAGCTCACCTGCTTCAGTTTCTGCAGTACCCGTCATCCCCGCAAGTTTGTTGTACATACGGAAATAGTTCTGAAGTGTTACGGTTGCAAATGTCTGAGTTGCTGCCTCAATTTTTACGTTTTCCTTAGCTTCAATCGCTTGGTGAAGACCGTCTGAATAACGTCTTCCTTCCATGATACGACCTGTCTGCTCGTCAACAATTTTTACTTCCCCGTCAATGACTACATATTCATCATCTTTTTCGAATAATGTATATGCTTTCAACAATTGACTCATGGTGTGAACTCTTTCAGATTTTTCAACAAATTCTGCGAAAAGTCTTTCTTTAGCTTCGAATTCTTCTTCTTTAGATAAGTTTTTCGCCTCAACTTCAGCGATTTCTGTTCCGATATCAGGAAGAACGAAGAAATTGTTGTCAGAATTTCCTTGAGACATGTATTCAACACCTTTGTCTGTCAAATCAACCTGATTGTTCTTTTCTTCAATAACGAAATAAAGATCTTTATCTACAATCGGCATATCACGGTTATTATCCTGCATGTATTGAGCTTCAACTTTCTGAAGCAATGCACGGTTTCCGCTTTCCGATAAGAATTTAATTAATTGTCTGTTTTTAGGAAGACCTCTGTAAGCCTGAAGCAACTTGAATCCTCCTTCTTTTGTATTTCCTGCAGCGATTAATTTTTTGGCTTCATTAAAAATTGCAGAAACAGTTTTCTTTTGAACTTCAACAATTCTGTCGATAGAAGGTTTTAGAACATCAAATTCCTGTCTGTCTCCTTGAGGAACTGGGCCGGAAATAATTAATGGTGTTCTTGCATCATCTACCAAAACAGAGTCTACCTCATCGACAATAGCAAAGTTTAATTCTCTTTGTACCAGTTCTGAAGGCGAAGTCACCATGTTATCTCTCAAATAATCGAACCCGAATTCGTTATTGGTTCCGTAAGTAATATCTGAATTGTATGCTTTTCTTCTTCCGTCCGAGTTAGGCTGGTGATTATCGATACAGTCGATAGACATTCCGTGGAATTGATACAATGGTCCCATCCACGCCGAGTCTCTTTTTGCAAGATAGTCATTTACTGTTACAACGTGAACCCCTCTTCCCGGAAGTGCATTTAAGAAAATTGGAAGCGTACCTACCAAAGTTTTACCTTCACCGGTTGCCATTTCGGCAATTTTACCGCTGTGAAGAATAACCCCTCCGATAAACTGAACATCATAATGTACCATATCCCAGTTAACAGGTGTTCCGGCAGCATCCCATGAGTTTTTCCAAACAGCCTGATCTCCCTGAATTTCTACGAAATCTTTACCGGCAGCAGCCAATTGTCTGTCCCAGTCTGATGCTTTAATACGGATTTCTCCGTTCTCTGCCCATCTTCTTGCTGTTTCTTTTACCAATGCAAAAACTTCAGGAAGAATTTGAAGAAGAACTTTTTCTTCAATTTCGTATGATTCTTTTTTTAGAGTCTCAATCTTTGAAAAAAGAGCTTCTTTTTCGTCAACATTTGTCGAACTTTTTATTTGCTCTTGTATCTGTTCTATTTGAGCTGTGATCTTGCTGGTCGCAGATTTAATATTTTCTTTAAACTCAGCAGTTTTTTCTCTTAAACCATCATCAGACAATTGCTGAATCGTTGGTTCAACAGCTTTGATTTTTGTTACAACTTTTTTTACTTCTTTTAGGTCCTGCGCTTTTTTGTCTCCCAAAAACCCTTTTAGAACTTTGTTTAAAAAACTCATAAATTTTTTGCTTTATGCCTAAAGTGATATACTTTAAGCGTTTTTAATAACACTTAACGTGTAAAAATTGATATTTAAAAAAGGGGCAAAAAAGCTCTAAGCAAGGCCTAAAGCTTAATGCTTTTAATTAATATTCGTCTTCGTTCCAAAGATAATCTTCGTCCGTAGGATAATCACTCCAGATCTCGTCTATTGCATCATAGATCTCTCCTTCATCTTCGATTGCCTGAAGATTTTCTACTACTTCCATAGGTGCACCAGTTCTGATTGCATAGTCGATAAGTTCAGACTTAGTCATTGGCCAAGGTGCGTCGCTTAAATATGAAGCTAATTCTAATGTCCAGTACATAATTTTCTAATTTTTTGCAAAAGTATAAAAATAGCTTATATTATAAGCTTTTTTACACCTGATTTTCAATTCTTTTTATTAAATTTTGTTCATTATACGTCACAGACCGCATTACAGCTTGTGTCGTTAATTGCTTGATGTCATTTTCTCAAAAACCATTCCACAAATTTTTTTATGCCATTTTGGAAGTTTGTGTCAGGTTTGTAGCCAATTAATGTCTTGGCTTTTGTAATATCTGCATTGGTTTTCTGTACATCTCCCGGCTGCATTGGCAGATTTTTTCGGATGGCAGATTTTCCTAAGGTTTTCTCTATCGTGGAAACCATTTCATTTAAATCGATAACCTGGCTTTCTCCAAGATTAATAATTTCATAAATGTCAGAATTGTTTTCCAGGTAATTTATAGATTTTGTAATTCCATCAATAATATCATCCACATAAGTGTAATCTCTGGCTGTTGTTCCGTCTCCGTAAAAAGGGATTTCCTGATCTTCGGAAATTAATTTTGTGAATTTATGAATGGCAAGATCCGGTCTCTGTCTTGGTCCGTAAACCGTAAAAAACCTCAATTGGATCATATCAATATTATATAATTGATGGTAAACATGTCCTAAAATTTCGCCGCACTTTTTCGTTGCAGCATAAGGTGAAATAGGATTGTCGACGTTATCGGTTTCCGCAAAAGGAATTTTTTCGTTGTTTCCGTAAACGCTTGAAGACGATGCACAAACGAACTTTTTAATATTGAAATCGTTACATAATTCCCAAAGGTTCATCGTTCCTCGGATGTTGACTTCTTCGTATTCCAAAGGTCTTTCTATGGAAGGACGAACTCCGGCAAGCGCAGCAAGATGAATAATTAAATCAAGATGATGATTTTTAAATATTTCTTCAAGTCCTTTTTTGTCTCTTATGTCTTGGTAATAAAGTGTGTAGTTTTCTGATTTTGAAATAGAAACTAAATTTTTAATATCATTCTCTTTGTTGTCAAACTCAAAAGCAGAATTTTTATCAATTGACTCTAAAGTGTTTTTAATCTTTATCTGATAATTGTAGAAATCATCAAAATTGTCAACGTTTATGACAGAATGTCCTTTTTTCAATAATTGCTCGACTAAGTGGGAACCAATAAAACCGCTTCCTCCGGTTACAAGATAATTCATCCGTATTTTTTTCTTACCACAAAAATATAAATTTACTTTGTGAAAAATATAATTGTTAAATTTACTTAAAAAAGTAACATAAAATTAATATATGCAGTTTCAAGGGCAAATTTTAAAGATGACGAGCTTCAATGATGAGCCGATTCAATATTATCTTAATCTTTCAGGGGATCTTATTCATATGAATGAGTTGTTCGGAAAAGAATTAACAATTAAACATACAGGTTTCCAATGTGTAAATTGTCAACTAAACAAACCTATTTACAGAATGGGTTTCTGCAAAAGCTGTTTCTTTGAAAGTCCTTATGCAAGTGATACAATCATCCGTCCGGAGCTTTCAACGGCTCATCTTGGTATTGCCGAACGTGATTTGGAAGTGGAACAACAAATCCAATTGCAGCCACACACCGTATATTTAGCTTATACAGGTGATGTGAAGGTGGGAGTGACGAGAAATAACCAAATTCCTACAAGATGGATTGATCAGGGCGCGACTTTTGCTCTACCGATTGCAAGAACGGAAAACCGGTATGAAGCGGGAATGATAGAAGTTGCTTTAAAAGAACATCTTCCGGATAAAACGAACTGGAGAAAAATGCTTCAGGATGATTTTGAAGGTGAAATTGATTTGGCAGATTTTCAGCAAAAAATTAAAGAATATTTTCCTGAAGATTTTCAGAAATTCTACAGTGAAGGTGAAAATCTTTGGAAATTTGATTATCCTTTTGGTAAACCTGAGAAGGTAACGTCTTTTACGTTAGATAAAAAACCTGAATTCACAGGGAAATTAACAGGAATTAAAGGACAGTATCTTGGTTTTGACGGCGGAAATTTTATTAATGTAAGAGGACATGAAGGATATGTAATAGAGTTGAGTGTAAAAAATTAGCAATATTTTTTTAAATGAATTAAACCAAATCATAAAATATGAAAAAATGGGTTAAAAAGTTAATGATTGGTCTTGGAGTTTTGTTGTTGGTCATTTTACTGGCAAACTTCGGACTTAATATTTGGCTTAAAACCCAACTTCCAAAATACATCAAAAACAATACGGATTATAAGGTTTCCTACAAATTATTGGAAGTAGATTTGATGTCAGGGAATATTCTTGCGACAGGAATCACCGTGAACAGTAAAAATCCGCAAAATATTAATGTGATTGGTTTACAAGGAACAATTGATACATTAAAAATTACCCGTTTCGGGATTTATGATGCGATTTTTAATAAGCAAATCAGCTCTTCTGATCTTTTGCTCTCAAAACCGAATTTAAATATCACTCTTGCTAAGCCTGTCGATACAAAAACAGGTAAAAAGAAAAATCCTGTCCGATTTGAAAACATCAGAATTCATGAAGGGAACATTAGTGTTTTCAGATATACAAAACAAAAATTTCTTTCGGTTCAGGATCTTAATTTGTATGTGGAAAATCTTCAGATGACGGAAGAATCTGTAGAAGATAAATTACCGGTTGTTTTTGATAAGTATGATATCAGAGGAAAGAATTTTTTTGTTCGTCCGGATAATGTTTATGCTTTGAAAATCAGTTCAATAAAAACAACAAACGGACAGATGTCTATTGATGATTTTCAGCTCATTCCTTTATTAAGTTTTGAACAGTTTAAAAAATATTATCCTAAAAAAACAAAGCTTTTTCGATTCAATATCCAGAAAATGGAATTTACTGACGTTATTTTGAAAAAGAATAAAGTTTCTCTTGCTAATGCTAGGTTTTACAACCCTAATCTCCTGATTTATACAACAAACGCAGTTCCTGTAAAAGTAAAAAAGCCTGTCAATTTTGAGCTTAATCTGGAAGATGTAAAATTGAATAATGCAACTGTTCAGGTCATGAAACCCGACGGAAATAAGCTTTTATATGCAAAAAATCTCAATTTAGATGTAAATAAGCTAAGATTTGATAAGGAAACACGAGAAGAATTAATTCCTGTAGGATATAAAGATTTCCAGTTTTCAGGAAATGATATTTTATACTCTAATCATCAGAATTTTAATGTTGGAAGCCTGACCTTAAATCCTAAAAAGGGGGAAATAAAAAATATTTCAATTGTCCCGAATGGTTCTTCGAATGGGAAAGCCTCAATGAATCTTGTTGCCAATTATATTGGTATCACTATTAACAAATGGGAACTTATTGATAAAAAACTCAATCTTGATGTAAAAGATGTTCTTGTAAATAATATTAATGGAACAATTAAGGCAGGTGAAATTAAAAATAATAAAAAAGCGAATATTGACGGAATCCAATTTCCAATAATTGTAAGAAAAGTGACGTTGAAAAACTCCAATATTACTTATGATAAAGGAAATCAACCACTTATTTTTAATGATCTTAATGCAACAATCAATGATATTCAGCTTACTTCAAAACCAAATAATGAAGGACTGGCTATGAATGTTAAAGATTATTTTGTTACCACTAAAAATTTTGCCTATAAAACGAAGTTCTATTATATAACTGTCGGATTTTTGAAGCTTAATAAAAATAATGTACAGATCAATAATTTCGCGATGAAACCTCTCATTTCGAGAGCTCAGTTTATCAAAATGATTCCGGTTGAAAGGGATTTGTATGATATTAATGCCAATCAGATTACAGCAGACGGAACGTGGGATCTATTCTCAGATAACAAATCTATCAATGCTTCGAATGTGACCATTCAATCTGCAGATGCCAATATTTTCAGAAGTAAAATCCCGGCAGATGATCCGAAAGAAAAACCTTTGTATTCCAGAATGCTACGATCCATTAAAATTCCTATGATCGTTAATAATCTTAATCTTAAAAATTCAAAATTAGTATACGAAGAAGATACGCCGGAAAGTGCAGGTCCCGGAAAACTGACATTCAGTAATTTTAATATGAATGTTAAAAATTTAAACTCTGCAAAGTTTAAAGGAAAACCGACAAAAGTTGATATCAAAATAAATTGCTCTTTCATGAATTTGGCGCCGCTTTCCGTCAACTGGAATTTTGATGTTGCGGATCAACGCGATATATTTTATATTTCCGGGAAGGCGGTTAATCTTCCTGCGCAGGGAATCAATCCTTTTATCCGTCCGTATTTGCATGTAACTGCGACAGGAACAATTCAGGAAATGCTTTTCAATTTTAAAGGAAATCCGAAAGGTCTGGGTGGAAGTTTTAATCTTAGACATAAAGATTTAAAGGTTGCCATTTTAGACAAAAACAATCAGGAAAAGAAGGGTTTTTTAACGGCTGTGGCGAATTTACTTGTAAAATCAGATTCTGGTAAACTTCCTGAAGATGTGAGTGTTGAAGACGTGGAAAGAGACCCTACAAAGTCGTTTTTTAATCTATTCTGGAAAGGAATTGAACAAGGTTTAAAGAAAACTTTAATCGGAATTAATATCGACAAAGCAAAGAAAACAGTCGACAATGCAAAAACTACGGTAAAAGAGGTCAAGAAAGATGTGAAAGGAATGAAGCAGTCTGTAAAAGAAATTAAACAGGAGATTAAGAAGAATTCGAATGGAAAACCTAAAGAAGAAAAAAAGGAAAAGGGCTTTCTGAAAGGAATTTTCAATAAAAAAGAAAAGTCCGGAACTGAATAATTCCGGACTTTTTATATTTTAATAGTTGTAATCTTCTGTTTCGTCAACCGGAATATCTCTTAAGAACTTGTCAAATTCCTGTCCGGGATAATTGCTGTCTGCTCCGTAAGAATCGATAATCATTCCCATATTTCCGGAAGTATCTTTTACCAGATAAAGAACGGCGCTGTCATCCGGATTACTGTCACCCTCGAAACGATAAGTTTTCATTATAGTTAAGTCAGAAGGCTGATAATTTTTATCTGAATTTTCGAATTTCATCTCACAATTTTCATTCATTCTGAACTCTCTGTGAACTCCTCTTTCTTTTAATCTTTCCATGACCTGACTCAGGGTTGTCATGTTTTCTGAATTTTCCATAATAATATTTTTCTTCTAAAATACAATAATTAAACCATTGATATTTAAATTATGGTATTTTAATTGATTATATATTTCGCAAAAATCAAATTGAATGTTAACAAAATTTATAATACCAAAATTTTGGTTGGGTACACTTTTTGCAATACCAAAATAAATAAATCAGACAAAATATGAAAAAAGAAGTCGGCGTTTTACTGGCGGGAGGAGTTGGACTTTTGGCGGTATTAAGTATCATAGGAATTAAAAAAATATTACACAGAAAAGATAAAAAATATAGTGATACCTATTCGGATTATCACAGACATTTTGATGGAAAAAACCATGACGATGAATATCATGGCGTGGAATTTTATGCACTGAAGTAGTTAAAAAATATATTCAATTATGTTTAAATCCAGCACTGTCACGGTGTTGGATTTTTTTGTGGAAAACTTTAGTGTTAAAACTCATTATTTTTGAAAAATTCTGATCTAATTTTACACTTGAAATGCAGAACGAAAATATCATAAAAGGTCAGGGAGCTCAGCGAAATGTAATTAACCGTTTCGACCGATATACCTATGAACCTGAAGATGAAGATTTCGAAAATGTAAAGACCTCTTTCTTAGAAGTGTTTCCGAAAACGATTGTAAATCAGGTGAAAAGCGAAGATTTACCAATGGAATATTCTATGAATCCTTATCAAGGCTGCGAACACGGATGTTCTTATTGTTTCGCAAGACCGACTCATGAATACTGGGGATACAGTGCCGGAATTGATTTCGAAAGAAAGATTATGGTGAAGAAAAATGCCCCAGAATTATTAGAGAAATTTTTCCAGAAAAGAGGGTACAAACCTGCTTCGATTCTGCTGTCCGGAAACACCGACTGTTATCAGCCTGCGGAACGGAGATTCGAGATCACAAGAAAAATATTGCAGGTTTGTCTTGAATACAGACATCCTGTCAATGTTCTGACAAAAAATGCTTTGGTTTTGAGGGATCTGGATATTTTGAAACCGATGGCTGAACAGAATCTGGTTTCTGTTTCATTAAGTATTCCGACAATTAATGAAGAATTACGAAGAAAAATGGAACCGAGAACAAGCTCTGCAAAAAATAAATTAAAAGCCGTAGAAATCCTTTCTGAAAATAAAATTCCTGTAAATGTGATGGTTGCACCGATAATTCCAGGATTGAACAGTGATGAGCCTCTAACAATTCTAAAAGCAATTTCAGAAGCCGGAGCGCAAAGTTTTGGATACACTATGGTAAGATTAAATGATACGGTTGAACCCGTTTTTGTAAAATGGATTGAAGATGCTTTTCCGGATCGTGCTCAAAAAGTTTTGAATTTAATTCGTTCCATGCGTGGAGGAAAATTAGGTGAAAAAAGATATTTTGACCGACAGAAAGGAGAAGGAAATATTGCCGAAATGATTCACAATACTTTTAAAATCGGAAGAAAGAAGTTTTTTGATGGTAAAGAGTTTCCGAAACTTTCGACCAAAAACTTTACAGGATCTAAAGATCAGCAATTGAGATTGTTTGATTAACAAAAAGAATATTAAATTAATAAATAAGAAAACCGCTCTAAAAGGAACGGTTTTCTTATAACTTGTAGATCTTACATTGTATTGTCATCCGGACATTTGAAATCTTTGCTGCAAGTTGCGCAGACTACTACATCTCCACAAACGTACATACAAAATTCAGGTTCAGGTAATTTTATTCCTCCTGCTCCTGTAATACTTTTTAATTGACCTTTGCTTAGTTTTTTTAAATTTTTCATATTGTTTTAGTTAAAAATTTGATACTAACGTAAAGATAATCAAAAAACTAATAACTCAATCAACTGTGGAATATTTTTGAAATTATTTTTCAGTAATTATAAAAATACAATTATAAATTTCATATATTGGTGAATAAAATTAAATAAGATGTTGATTATTAATGTTTAAAATAGATATTAAAAAAGCGGTATCCGAAAAGCTGAGAGAGTAGGAAACATCAAAACCAAAAACTATGAAAAACTTTAGAAAACTTTCAAGAGAAGAAAAAAAGAAAATTTCTGCGGGTGATTCTCCGTCTTCATGTTTTGAAGGTGGTGGTCCGGGAACCGGAGGTTGCGCAGTGGGGCAGATTTGTTCTGGCGGAACCTGTATTCGTTATGTACCCCCGGGAACAGGCGGCGGAACTCCCGGAGGAGGCAATACCTATATTTGTATTTGTCCATGGGGAACCGTTATTCAGTCTACACCCTGTCCGGAATTTACTTGTATAACTGGATAAGTTTAAAATAACAAACCTTATAGGTCTTGAAGCCTATAAGGTTTAGTTAATAATTTATTTAATTATTTTTTGATTAATCCTAATTCAATCAGTCTTTCATGTAAAAATTCTCCTGCTGTTGTGTCTTCATACAATTTTGGATTGTTTTCGTCGACACAGTTTTCAAGAGCATTTAATGACATTGAACTTACCGGATGCATAAAGAAAGGAATTGAATATCTTGAAGTTCCCCACAATTCTCTCGGCGGATTTACCACTCTGTGAATCGTAGATTTCAACTTGTTGTTGGTATGTCTCGAAAGCATATCTCCAACGTTAATCATCAATTCGTCCGGTTCTGCAATCGCATCGATCCACTCTCCTTTGTGGTTCTGAACCTGAAGACCTTTTCCTTGAGAACCCATTAAAAGAGTAATCAGATTAATGTCTCCGTGTGCTGCAGCTCTCACCGCATCGTCCGGTTCTTGCGTTATTGGCGGATAGTGAATCGGTCTTAAAATAGAATTTCCTTCTGCGATTTTGTCGTCAAAATAAAATTCATCCAAACCAAGATAAATCGCCAAAGCTCTTAAAACATACTGTCCTGTTTTTTCAAGCATTTGATAGGCTTCTTTGCCTACCTCGTTGAACTTTGGAAGTTCTTCAACGATAACGTTGTCAGGATACTCGCTTTTGTATTTTGAATCATCAGACACATATTGTCCGAAGTGCCAAAATTCTTTCAAGTCTCCTTTTTTGAAGCCTTTTGCAGTCTCTTTACCGAATCCTACATAGCCTCTCTGTCCACCAATTCCCGGAATTTCGTACTTCTGTTTCGTTTCCGTTGGTAATTCAAAAAAGTTTTTTACCTCTCCATACAATTCACTCACTAGCTTGTCATCCAAAAAGTGCCCTTTTAAGGCCACAAATCCGATTTCTTCATAAGCTTTTCCGATTTCATTTACAAATTTCTGTTTGCGTTCCGGGTCACCCGAAAGGAAATCACGCAGGTCTACACTAGGTATTTTATCCATTTTTAGAAATTTACGAATTGCTAAATTACAGATTTTTGAATTAAAAATTATTTCATGTTACGCATTTATAAATTAAATTTGTATTATGAAAAAATATTCTTCCAAAAGAAGTATTCAGATACTTGCACATCTTCTTCAGCAATACGGAATTTCAGATATTATTATTTCTCCCGGATCAAGAAATGCTCCTTTGGCGATTCATTTTTCGGAAATCGACAGCTTCAACTGTTTCAGTATTGTGGATGAAAGAAGTGCCGCTTTTGTAGGAATGGGAATGGCAATGAGTGAGAAAAAACCTGTTGCAATTACCTGTACAAGTGGTTCCGCATCAGTTAATTACTATCCTGCAATCACAGAAGCCTTTTATTCCAATATTCCTCTTTTGGTGTTAACAGCCGACAGGCCAACAGATTATGTGGATATTTTTGACGGACAAACCATCAGACAGAATAATCTTTTTCATCAGCATTCTTATGGTGATTTTGAGCTTTTAGAGGACAGTAAAGAACATGCTGAAGACATTAATTTTGATATTATTAAAAAGGCAATCGAACTTTGTATTGAAAAGCAAGGTCCGGTTCATATCAATATTCCTTTGGAAGAACCTTTGTATGATTTGATTTCTGAGCTGCCGACTTTTCCGACGGTTGAAAAAACTCTTAAACATAAAGAATACGAAATTCCGTCAAATCTGGTTGCAGACTGGAATGTCTCCCAAAGAATCATGATTCTTGTCGGGACGAAAGATTACAGCCCGGAATTGGAAAATCAATTAACGCAATTGGTTAAAAATCATTCTGTTGTAGTTTTGAGTGAAGCAAACTCAAATTTGTATCACGAAAAATTCTTCAGACATATTGATCGATATGTTTTCAACTTTACAGAAGAAGATTATAAGACTTATGCCCCTGATTTACTGATTACTGTGGGGCAGAATGTTGTTTCTAAAAAAGTAAAACAGTATTTAAGAAAAGCGCGACCAAAACAACATTGGCATTTGGATCCCGTTTGGCAGCCCGACACTTATTTTGCATTAACGGAAAAAATCGAGATCAAACCGGAAATTTTCTTTTCTAAATTATTGAAGTTCATTAATCTGGAGCCAAAACCCTATTTCAATCTTTGGGATGTTTTAAGGGATAAAAAAGATGCGAAACATGAAAAATTTTTAAATACTGTTGAATTCTCTGATTTTTATTTCTTCAATAAAACTTCGCAGACCATTCCTGAAAACTATAATATTCACTTTAGTAACAGCTCGGCGATCAGATATGCGCAGCTTTTTGATTATGGCAAAAGAAAAATCTACTGCAACAGGGGAACAAGCGGAATTGATGGCTCAACTTCCACAGCGATGGGATTTGCGATTAAAAATGCCAATCCGACTTTGTTGATTACAGGAGATTTAAGCTTTTTCTATGATATTAATGGTCTTTGGAATCAATATATTCCACCGTTTGTAAGAATTATGATCTTTAATAATGGTGAAGGAAATATTTTCAAAATTATTCCGGGACCGGGAAATGCCAATCCAAATACGCTGGACGAATTTATCGCAACAAAGCATCATAAAACAGCAGAACATTTAGCAAAACACTTCGGATTTTCTTACACCAAAGTTGATGAAGAAGTCACATTAGACAGAGTTCTGGAAAATTTCTTCAAACCGGATGTACAGCCTAAAATATTGGAAATCAATACGCACGGACAAAGTAATGCAGAAGTGCAGAAAGCTTATTTTAACTTTTTGAAAGAAAACTAAAGGTCTAAGTATTCTTCGTTACCCGGCAAATTTATAATTCTGTCAAGAGGATAAATGAAATTTTCATCAAAATCATTCAAAGCGTTAATCAGTTGAAAATGAGTAAACTGCTTAATGTTTTGTAAGGTGATTTCTGTTTCTTTAATTTTCTTATGCTTTAAAAGACTTTGTCTTTGTACACCATTCAAGAGATAAGATGAAGGTGTAAACCAATCTTTGCCTTTCAAAAAAAGTAGATTTGTAAATGAAGTATCGGTAATATGATTGTTTTTAACGATAATGATTTCCTCTGCTTTGGATTTCATTTTCATTTTTTCCAGCTCTTTCCGGTCTTCAAATTTAAAAGAATAATCATAGCTGTTGTTTTCAACCAATTGAAAATCGTCTATTTCTGGAATTGCGTAAGGAATCATTTGTGTACGGACTTTTTTATCCAGATCGTAAACAATTCTTAATTTGTAAAGACCGTCTTCATCATGTTCCAGATGTTTGTAAATTTTAGCAATATCTATAGAACCTTCTTTCCCGAAATGGGCAAAAGTCTGATCCACACGCTTTTGATGAAATTCCAATAAAAAAATTTCCTGATCTTCTATCTTAATACTTTCAATGAATTGGGACATAGATTTTGTTTTTCATTTCCTGATATTCGTCTTCTAACTTACTCATGTGAGTGATTCCGCCGCCGCTTTTGAAATAAAGTTCATCGCCTTCTTTTTCAATAAAACGGATCATAACACAGCTGTCAACATTTTCACCATCGAACCAACCGCAAACTCCTGTATAATAACCTCTTTTATAGCCTTCTGCATTTAGGATTATTTCCAGTGTTTTTGGCTTTGGAGCGCCTAAAATAGAACCTGCAGGAAGTAATTTTTTCATAATACTTCCCAGTTTTCCATCAAATTCAGGTTTTAAATTTCCTGAAATTTCTGAACTCATGGCATACAAATCTTTTTGCTTTGTTTTGATGAAATCGATGTATTGAAATTTGTCAACTTTCACATTGTCTGCCACCATGCTGAGATCATTTCGGAGCAAATCTACTACTGTATAATGTTCGGCTTTTTCCTTTTTATCGTTCTTAAGGATTTCTGCCGCATTATCCAAAGATGCATCAATAGTGCCTTTCATCGGATAAGTGAGTATTTTTCCGTTAATAATCTTTACAAAAGTTTCAGGAGAAAAAAGTACGAAAAAATCTTTATAAAAAACTTTATATTTTGCACTTGAATGATAAAAAATTTCTTCAAGCGTTAAATTCGTTTCAATTTTGGTCTTTCTTGTATAATTTACCAGATAAGAATTTCCAAAGCGAATATTTTTCTGAACTTCATCAAAACCTGTTTTAAAATTTTCCAACGTCTCCGGAAAAGATTTCCATTCGATTTTTTTATGTAATTCGTCTTGCGTTTTTGTGTTTTTATAATGTTGAAAATCAATTAATAAGCCTGATTCTTCAATTTCATTTTCTTTGAAGATTTCCACATTTTCTGTAAGGAAGTCGATGATGAAAAAATAGGGAACCTTCTGGAGTGAAAGTTCGTCCATTTCCATAAATTTTTGATGATTCACTGAAAACATTCTGCAAAAGTACTTATTGATGATTACTTTTGCACAAAATTTTTTTGATGCAGAACAAATATCCTCAGAAACCGGGACTAGATTTTATATTAAAGCAGGCATTTTTCTATTGGAATAAAACGCTGGTTTTTCAACTGATCTTTTCGATTATGTATTTTGGAATTCTTATGACAGTTTTCTTTTTCTGTGACTCGAAATATGGAATAATGGATCAGTATATAGAAACGTCAAAATATGCAAAAGACGGACTTCAGGTGTATACAGCAGAGATTCAGAAAATGCTTGCAACAGATTCATTACAGAATTTCTCTTTATGGATGATGGGGACAACGATATTCTTATATCCTCTTAATCTTGGATTTTATCAGATTTACAGAAAAATTGATCTTGGCGAAAAGCTTGAGCTGGGTGATTTATTGGTCGGTTATAACGGCTTGAATTTTTTTAAATATATTGGATATTATATTTTCTGGTATTTTATTTTTGCGTACACCATTCAGACGATTATTCTTGGAGTTCTTTGGGTTTGTATTACCATTTTCGTTGCTCCGATGATGTTTTTTATGAATAAAACAATCTTCGAATCAATTTCTTTAAATCTTAAAGCTTTGAGAATGTATTTTCTCGAAATATTTGTCTGTGTGATCGTTGCAATTTTATTTAAGTATATTGGCTTCGCATTATTCTTTATTGGCGGATTGTTTACTTTCCCATTTTGGAATGCAATGATTTATTCACTTTATAAAACTGTTTTTTCAGAGAAAAATTAAATTTTAACTGGGTTTGATGTTTTTTCTGTCGAAATAAAAGTTAAATTTGGTAGAAACAACATAAAAAAATACACCATGTCAGAATTTAACGAATTTGATCAGCAGGGTTCTGTTCCGGAAAGAGATACGGGATCCATTATTTCTCATGCTTTCGAGATGTATAAAGGGATTTTCCTTTATGCGGTTGTCGCAATGATTATATATTTAATTGGAGATTTTGTAATACAGTCAATTACGGGTTTTAATTCCTGGAGCGGATTTTCTGATTTCAAGGATTTAGATGGGGATTATTCGCAGTACGAATATTGGCGAAAACCAGGATTTTCTCTGTATTATTCTTTTTCAAGTATTTTGGGAATTTTACTTTCTCCTATTTATGTTGGCTTAATTTATATTGCTAATAAGTTTAATACCAAGATTCCGATAGAGTTTTCTGATTTGTTTATCGGATATCGTCAAAATTTCGGGAATATTCTTTTATATAGCTTAATTACAACGATTATTTTTGGAATTGCTGCGGCAATGTGCGGGATTCCTTTCTTTTTTGTTTATCCTCTTTTTCTTTTGGGTTATCCTGTACTGTTGTTTGAAAATTCCAATGCAATGGATGCAATCAGCAAGACTTTTACTATTGCAAAAGAAAATTACGGTACGTTTTTAGGTGCAGGTTTATTAGGCGGACTTATCAGTATAAGTGGGCTTGTTCTTTGTTGTATAGGAATTATAGTTACCTTTCCATTTATCATGATAGTAATGTATTCTACTTACTGTGCCTATTTAGGAAAACCAAGACAAATAATGTTTAATAAATAAGAATGAATAAAGATCAACAAATAAGCAGTGTTAAAATAAAACAGGTTGCATTACTTGTCATTATTTTGGTGTTGGCGGGTTTAATCTGTTTTAATCTTGCACTTTTTATTCCTTCCGTTTTGGGAGCAATTACAATCTATGTAGTTTGCCGGAAGTATAATTTTTACCTGCAGGAAGAAAAGAAATGGAAACCTTGGGCTTCATCATTGGTTTTGATGCTTGCGAGTCTGATTGTTCTTATTCTTCCGATTTATTTTATAGGAGATCTTTTAATTGAAAAATTAGGAAATGCACAGGCTTACATGGATAAGTTCAATGTATTTCTTGAAAAAATTCATACTTATATTTATTCAAAAATAGGGTTTGATATCTTAAGTAAAGAAAATATGGATAAGCTGAAGAGCAATGTCGGACAGTTTTCGACCAAAGCTCTCAGCGGAACATTCAATACACTTACGGTTGTAATGTCAATGTATTTTATTCTTTATTTTATGCTAGAAAGACCTCGTTTTTTTGAAAGAATTTTGTCGTCTTCTGCGCCTTTAAAAAGAGCTAATGTCTCTTTGATCGGAGAAAAGATGAGAAAACTGATCATGGCAAATGCTATCGGAATTCCCGTTGTAGCTCTTGGTCAGGGGATTGTTGCTTTAGTAGGATATTTTATCTTTGGAGCGCCAAGTGCTGTTTTGCTTTTTGCCTTAACGGCGGCGGCTTCAATGGTTCCTGTTGTAGGAGCTGCGATCGTTTATATTCCGGTCTGTGTGTATATGATTGCGGAAGGAAACACGGGAACAGGATTGGGATTAGCGGCTTACTGTTTAATTGTTGTAGGTTTAACGGATAATATCCTACGTTTTACTCTTCTGAAAAAACTGGAAGATATTCATCCTTTGAATACAGTATTTGGAATTATTATGGGAATGAATTTATTTGGCTTTATGGGGCTGATTTTCGGACCTATTTTGATTTCTCTTACCCTTTTGCTTATTCAGGTGTATAGAAACGAATTTTCAGATGATGATACTCCCGATCTGCAATTGCCGGGTAAAGGTGATGATTTAGAACAAAAAATTGATTTAATAGTATAAAATGGAAGACGGAATAAACCCGGAAATATTAAAAGAAATTTGTGTCATGAAAATGCCTTTCGGAAAATACGAAGGTACAATTCTGGCAGACTTACCGATAAGTTATCTTGAATGGTTTTACCGTAAAGGCATGCCTAAAGGAAAGCTGGGAATGCAGTTATCGACAATTTATGAAATAAAATTAAACGGGTTAACGGATTTGCTGGTTCCTATTCGTGGAGGGACGGTGAATTATGAAAGACCTAAAACAAAGATTTACAAATTTTA
>NZ_BAAAZJ010000011.1:174952-180727 GCF_039536845.1 Chryseobacterium ginsenosidimutans | reverse complement strand
ATTCGTGGAGGGACGGTGAATTATGAAAGACCTAAAACAAAGATTTACAAATTTTAGCAAAGAGTTTCGGCGGCATCGAAGATGCCGCCGAAACTCTTTTATCAAGATATTTCAATATTATTTAGGTTCCCAAAGCTCAACCTTATTTCCTTCAAGATCAAGAATATGGACGAACTTTCCGAAATCATAAACTGCGATTTCATCCAAAATTTCCACCCCTTCTTTTTGTAATTCGCCAACTAATGCTTCCAAATCAGCAACGGTATAATTAATCATAAATTCTCTTGTTGAAGGTTCGAAATATTTTGTTGTTTCAGGAGACGGGCTCCAGGTCAAAGAACCTTTTGGATTAGAATCAGATACTTCTTTCCATTCAAAAGTTGCTCCGTATTCATTAACGTCGATGCCAAGATGGGTTTTGTACCATTCTTTCAAAGCTTTCGGATCTTTGCACTTGAAGAATATTCCACCGATTCCTGTTACTCTTTTCATTCTTTATTTTGTTTTTATAGTTAGTTTTAATAATGATTTATGCCCTTAAAGCAGCAATCTCATCTCTTAATTTAGCTGCTTTAATGAAATCAAGGTTTTTCGCGGCAGCTTCCATTTCTTTTTGCTTTTGTTCGATTACTTTTTCCATATCTTCACTTGTATAAGTTGCTTTTGCTTCGGCAACTTTTTGAAGAATTTCTTTTTGGGTATATTTTTCGTCAGGAAAATCTTTACTTCTTCCAACAAGATTTTCAGAAATCTTCTTATTTAAAGCTACAGGAACTTTACCGTGTTCTTCGTTGTATTGAATTTGTTTTGCACGACGGTATTCCGTTTCATCAAGGGTTGCCTGCATCGATTTCGTAATCTTATCGGCATACATTATTGCTCTTCCGTTTATATTTCTTGCAGCACGACCAACCGTCTGAATCATTGATCTTCTGCTTCTTAGCATTCCTTCTTTGTCGGCATCGAGAATAGCGACTAATGAAACTTCCGGTAAATCGAGACCTTCTCTTAGCAAGTTTACCCCGATCAAGACATCAAAAAGGCCCAAACGCAAATCCTGCATGATCTGAATACGTTCCAACGTTTCAACATCTGAGTGAATGTATCTCGTTCTGATTCCGAACTTTATAAAATATTTGGTAAGTTCTTCCGCCATTTTTTTAGTTAAGGTTGTCACCAAAACTCTTTCGTCGGCATCGGCTCTTTTTCTAATTTCTTCCATTAAATCATCGATCTGATTCAATGACGGTCTGATTTCGATAATTGGGTCTAGAAGTCCTGTCGGACGAATAAGCTGTTCTATATAAGCTCCTCCTGTTTTCTCTAATTCGTAATCTGCAGGTGTTGCAGAAACATAAATCACCTGATTCTGAATATCCTCAAATTCATTGAATTTTAGAGGTCTGTTATCCATTGCAGCAGGAAGTCTGAAACCATATTCTACCAAAGATTCTTTTCTGCTTCGGTCGCCGCCATACATCGCATGAACCTGCGGAACGGTTACGTGACTTTCATCAATTACCATTAAAAAATCTTTTGGGAAATAATCTAGTAAACAGAAAGGTCGTGTTCCCGGCAGTCTTCCATCTAAATATCGGGAATAGTTTTCAATTCCTGAACAATAGCCTAGTTCTTTAATCATTTCAAGGTCAAGCTCTGTTCTTTCCTGTAATCTTTTGGCTTCTAATGGCTTTTCGATTGAATTAAAGAAATCCACTTGTTTCACCAAGTCGTCCTGGATATGTCTGATTGCTCCGTTCAAAGTCTCTTTTGACGTTACAAAAAGGTTTGCCGGATAAATCTGAATTTGCTCAAAAGCTCCTGTCACATTTCCTGAAACAGGATCAAAACTTTGAATTTTTTCAATTTCATCACCGAAAAACTGAATTCTTATGGCATTATCTGCATACGCAGGAAAAACATCGATCACATCTCCTTTCACACGGAATGTTCCTCTTTGGAATTCGTTTAATGTTCTTGCATATAAAGCACTCACCAAAGAATGAAGAAGAGCAGTTCTTGTTACTTTTTCGCCAATAGCTATAGAAATTAATGATTTATGAAATTCTGTAGGATTTCCGATACCGTAAATGCATGAAACTGAAGCTACAATCAATACATCTCTTCTTCCTGACAGTAAACTTGCTGTTGCAGAAAGTCTGAGTTTTTCAACTTCTTCATTGATGCTCAGATCTTTTTCGATATAAGTTCCGGATGAAGCGATGTAAGCTTCGGGTTGGTAATAGTCGTAATAACTTACAAAATATTCAACGGCATTTTCTGGGAAGAATTCTTTAAACTCCATGAAAAGCTGGGCTGCCAAAGTTTTGTTATGCGCTAAAACCAAAGTCGGTTTTTGAATATTCTGAACGACATTGGCTACAGTAAATGTTTTCCCGGATCCGGTAACACCTAATAAAGTTTGGTATTTTTCACCAATTTCGATGCCTTCGGTTAGTTTTTCGATGGCTTTGGGCTGGTCTCCGGTAGGTTTATATTCTGATTGAAGTTTGAAATCCATAGAAAAAGTGATCTTATATAACAAAAATACGAAAGAAATTTCTGATTAATGCTTTTCCTTGATTTTGAATTTCTTGAAAGAGTTTTTTAATACCCGATACATAAAAAAACAGCATTCAATTGAATGCTGTTTTTTATTTATTGGAAAGACATTGTTAAAGGAATTCTCATTCTGTAGCGAACAGGTTTTCCATCTTTTTCTGCTGGTTTCCAGGTTATATTTTCATTAGCTCTTTTAAAAGACAATATCGTTTCATTATTAAAAAGTTCATTACTTCCAGAAGCCTTTATATCTGCCAAGCTTCCGTCTTCTGTGATGGTATACGAAAGATCGGTTCTGTACATTTCCTTACTTTTGTTAGGGGCTATTTTTGATCCGTCGAATGACTTTGAAATTTTGTTTCTCAATTCGTTGATACCACCGGGATATTGTGGAACTAATGTAACTTCTTCATTTTCTGAGGTGTTTGCATTTCTATTTTGTGAAGCTCCAGAAGTTGTATTTACATTTTGATTAGATCTCGGGCGAATCGTATCTGAAATTTTTTCATCATTTGTTGTTTTTAAAGGCTCTTTTTGTGTTATTGACCCTTCAGTTGTAGGAATTGTTTCTATTTGCTGAATGTTTTCTCTAATGGATTCTGAAGTAGATTTTCTTTCAGGCTTTGAAAATTTCTTTTGTGTTTCTTTAATGACATGTTCAATATTATTTGCATAGGTTTTTTGTACAAATAGCCCGAATGCGGCAATCAAAATCGGAATGCTTACCACTTTTTTAATGTTCGTAAATTTTGATTTTTGGGTGTTCATCATAATAAATCGTTTTTTGGTGTTGTGAAAATTGAATGTATGCGTAAGGTTATAGTTTTGGGTTGAAATAATTTCATCAAGAATTAAATTCTGATAATCTTTTGCGTCAAAATCATTTTTTAAGACAGATTCATCGGCCAAAAATTCATGATTGGTTACAATCGCTTTTTTATAAAAATAAACGGAAGGATTAAACCATGTGAAAATCTTCAAAATTTCAATAAATAAGAGATCAATACTGTGTTTTTGTTCCAAATGACTCTTTTCATGCAGAAAGATCCTTGAATCTATTTCATTATTAATTAAATAATTCTTTCCCAAATAAATGGTTTTCCAAAAACTGAAAGGTGAAAGATTTTCTTTTGTTAATACAACGTTGTAATTTTGATAAATAATTTTCTCGCCTTTTAAGCTTTTAATTTTTAAAATTGAAATAACTCCTTTTGTTAAAAGAATCAACGTGACAATTCCGTAAATTATCCAAACAATATTCACCCAATTGAAGGTTTCTTGTTTGGGAGTAAGATCTAAAATCTGTTGTGTTGCTTCCACTGTTGCCTGCAGACGATTTGCTGGTTTTGGAGTGTCTGTTTTAATAGAAATAAATGGAACAGCATAAGAAAATGCAAGTGAAAAGAGCAAATAAAATCTGTTGAACTGATACATTTTTTCCTTTTGCAGAAATAGATAATAAACTGCAATCAATAACGAAGAGCACAAAATTGTTTTTAAAAGAATGATCATTTTTCGTTGATTTGCTGGTCGATAATTTCTCTAAGTTCTTTCAGTTGTTTTTGTGATAGCTTTGTATTTGATGTGAAAAATGAAGCAAACTGAGTCACGGAACTGTTGAAAAAACGGTCAATCATAGAAGACATTTCTTCCTTGAAATATTCCCCTTTGGCAACTTTCGGAAAGTATTCGCGGGAATTTCCATACAATTTATAGCCGACAAGATCTTTGTTCTGCATTCTTTTCAGAAGCGTAGCAACAGTTGTTGTCGCAGGTTTCGGTTCGGGATAAGATTCCAAAATATCTTTCATGAAAACTTTTTCTTTTTCCCAAAGAATTTCCATGAGGTCTTTTTCTGAATCTGTGAGTTTTATTTCTTTCATGTTCTACTAATTGTCACTTTATTCTACAAATGTAGAATAAAAATTTAAGCTACCAAATTTTATGGCATTATTTTTCCATTCATTTTGAAACACTTAATCATAACAATATGAAATTCAATAAATTTTACATTTCTACAGTCAGTTTATTTTTAATTTTTTCATCATGTAAAGAAAATAAGGCTCATGCACAGCAAGTTGGAAATGACGGAAGTGTAGAAACTAAGGAGCCAAATTCTCCTGATTATAAGCCAGCCTTTGCAGGACAGACGAGAATAAAAGCGGTAAAAACCTCAACACCTTACAATGTTGAGATTTTAAATAAAGATTTGGGCCGACCTTGGGGAATAATCAATTTACCGGATGGAAGATTCTTAATTACAGATAAAAAAGGATACATGAATGTGGTTTCAACCGACGGAAAACAAATTTCAAAAATTGAGGGCTTTCCAAAAGTAGATTCAAAAGGGCAGGGTGGAATGCTAGATGTTGCTCTGGATCCTGATTTTAAAAATAATAATATCATTTATTTTAGTTTTTCAGAACCTTATGAAAAAGGAAATCATACGGCAGTGGCAAAAGGAATGCTTTCTCAGGATTTAAAAAATGTTTCTGATGTACAAGTTATTTTCCGGGCAACTCCAACTTATGATGGTGATAAACATTATGGAAGCAGACTGGCTTTTGACAAAGACGGGAATCTATTCGTAAGCACAGGCGAAAGATCTGATAAGCAAACAAGAGTCTATGCTCAAAGAACAGATAATTATTTGGGTAAAATTTTGAAAATAACAAAAGATGGCAAACCGGCACCAGGAAATCCTTTCATTGGAAAAGCGGGATTTAAGCCTGAAATCTATGCGTACGGAATCAGAAATCCACAAGGATTGGCAATTGATCCGAACGGAAATCTTTGGGATGTAGAAATGGGGCCGAGAGGTGGTGATGAAATTAATTTAATCAAGCCCGGAAAAAATTACGGTTGGGGAGATGTTACTTATGGAATCGAATATTCCGGAGAGAAAATAAATAACGGAACAACTCAAAAAGCCGGAACCGAACAGCCTGTCTATTATTGGGATCCCGTGATTTCTCCAAGTGGAGTTACTTTCTACACAGGAAATATCGACGAATGGAAAGGGAATTTAATGATCGGATGTTTAAGCGGAGAACATATCAATAGAATTGTAATGAAAGACAATAAAGTGGTTGGCGAAGAACGTCTTTTGGCAGATCAGAAAGAACGATTCCGTGATGTTCTGAATGGAAGTGACGGAAATTTGTATGCCGTTACGGATAGCGGAAAATTGTATAAAATTTCGAAGAAATAATG
>NZ_BAAAZJ010000011.1:98215-174830 GCF_039536845.1 Chryseobacterium ginsenosidimutans | reverse complement strand
GAAATTTTATTTAAAAACTATTAATAACTCTATGTAATCCTTCAGTCAGAATTTCCTGTGAAGTGGAGAAACAGATTCTTACATGGCCTTCTGCTCCTTTTCCGAACCATCTTTCCGAACCGGGAACGATGGCTACTTTTCCTTGTTTTAAAACATGTTGTGCAAACTCGTCACTCGACATTCCGTTTTCAATTTTAGGGAAAATTACAAATGTTGCTTCAGGTAAATTTGGTGTTAAAATTCCGGAATTGCTTAACATGCTGTGCGCTAAATCTCTATTGTGCTGTAAATGTGTTAAGAAGTCATTAAACCAGGGTTTTGCTTTGTCAATCGCAACACTTGCAGCAATCTGAGATAATGTAGAAACGCCTTCAATCGTAGAATTGAATTGAGATTTTTCGGTAAAATCATCCAATAATTCCTGATCATTACATAAAACAGCACCGATTCTCAATCCTGCAATTCCGAAAGATTTTGAAAATCCGAAAACCGTAAAACTTTTCTTTTTTGCTTCTTCAGAAACAGAAGAGTAGGTGTTGAATTCTCTTTTGTCATACACAATATCACTCCAGATTTCGTCACTCATTACCCAAAGATCATGAGCTGCCGCGATTTCTGATATTTTTTGCAGAATTTCTTTAGAATATACTCTTCCAACCGGATTGTGAGGATTGCAGATGCTGATTAATTTTGTTTTTGGTCCGATCAAAGAAACCAGCATCTCAAAATCAATATCTCCTGTTTGAGAATCTACAGCGCACAATTTAATGTTTCCGCCAACAGCGTCTACCGTTTTTTTAAACAAAAAATCAACCGGATCAAAAATAATTGCCTCATCACCAGGATTTAAAACATATTTCGCAACCATAAACATTCCCATTGCAGCACTGTTTACGGCTAACACGTTTTCAGGCGTAAAACTTCCGTTTTTTCCGGTGTTAAAATGCTCTGCCACACTTTTTTTGAATTCAGGAAGTCCTGAAAACGGACCGTAGCTTAAATAGCCATCCTTAATATATTCGATAATTCCCTGTTCGATTTCTGTTGACATTCTGAAGTCCGGATCTGCCGCCGTTAAAGGAATTATTCCATCTTCCAGAGTCGCCCATCTGCCGTTGTAAGCTTTTCTTTTCAGGGCTTCGAAATTGATATCTTTATTTGTAAACATTTTTATTTATATGAAATTGGTAATGTATTTTTCGGTTGTTCGTTCAGTGGTAAAAGAAATTGTTCCAGCAATGCTCTTCCGTTTTTAATGTGGATGTCGATTTCCGGTCTTCTGTTGTCTTCGTATGTTTTGAAAGTTTCCTGAAGATCTTTCCCTTCCACTAAAAGATTCGTTAAAGTAAAAGAATCTTTCAAAGCTGAAGTAACACCCTGGCTTGTAAAAGGAATCAGCGGATGTGCTGCATCGCCTATGAAAACTACATTTTCGTGATAGAAAGGATTTAGTTTTTCCAATTCATACACTCTCCAGATGTGAGCGTTTTCGTAGCTTGACCCTTCAATAATTGATGAAACCAAAGGATTCCAGTCACCGAAATTATCCAGCATGAACTGTCTGATGCAATCCGGAGTATAATCTTCATTAATGAAAAACTTAGTAATATCAAACTGGCAGTACCAAAGAATTTTTGAAGAAGAAAGCTTTAAAACTCCAAAAGTAAGTCCTCCGTTTTCATGATGGAATTTCAGGAAATTACTTTCGATTTTGCTCGCAAGCTCTTCATTTTCGATGATATTTACAACTTCGTTTTCCAAAACTGCTTTCATTGTTTCATCCTGAAAAATTGTTCTTCTGATTCTGCTTCTTGAACCGTCTGAAGCAATAACGATGTCTGCTTCAAGAGAATTGTTTTCATCAAGAGTAATATCTGCTTTTCCGTCTGAAAATCCGTTAAGAGTAACGGTCGATTGATAAGAGATTTTGTCTTTAGGAACTCCATTTGCCAAGATTTCTATCAATGCGCTTCTTGAAACTACGAAAACATCATCAAGGTCTTTTTCAGAGATAATTTCTCCGCTTTGGCTGTAATGAATGTATTTTTTCAGGAAACTTCCCTTTTTGTAAAGATCATCAATATTAATAATGTTTGAAAGGAACTCAATACCTTCTTTCGGCAGGATAAATCCGTGTCCTTTCAGGTCATTTTGGGTTCTTCTTTCGTAGAGATGATAGTCAATATTATTTTTTTCTAAATAATTTGCCATACTCAAGCCGGAAACTCCGGCTCCTATGATTGCAACTTTGCCCATCCTTTTAATTTAAGTATTGTTAGTTTTATTTGTTTAGATCTGTAATGTTATGAATCATTAAAAACAGATAAACTGCAAGAAAATATTTTTCTTTCGGCAGAATATGTTTTAGCTGATATGAAAAATGATTTCTTTAATTAAATCTGTTTAAATAAAGAAATTATAGTTGATATCCGAGTTTTGATATTATTCTAAAGTAAAAAAGCCCTATTCCGGTGCTTTGAAAATATTGTCATCAGAATGGAAACCTGCGACACCGCCACTCACCGCAAATTTCATTGCAGAAGCAGCCGTCATACCCACGACAGGTTTGATGTTTTTCTCCTCAGTCACGATTACCCAACCCGAAATTGCGTAAGAATGAGGAAGATATACGGCGACGTAATTATGTTTTTCGACGTCTGCCATTTCCTTTTGAGTCAAAAATCCGATTCTCCAGATTTCCGGATTTTCATTGGTTTTAACCCAAACAGGATCATTAAATTTTTTCTTGTCTCCTACAAATGAAGACATTACGTCTTTTGTAGGTGTGTAAATGTGCTTTACTCCGGGAGTTTTTTCCAGTAAACTGTCCATTGTATCGAAAAAGAATCTTCCGACAACGAATTTGTTTCCTAAAAACCCTAAAAGTGCAGTAATTAAAATAATTGAAATGAAAACTAAGCCCGGAATTTCCTTTGCAACAGACGGAATAATATTGTCGATAGAGGTGATAACATACCAAATCACAAAAATTGTCAGCCCGATCGGACCAATAATTACTAATCCCTGAAAGAAATTTTTCAGGAAGAAATTGGCAATATTTTCAAACGTCAGTTTTTTCAATGCAAATATTTGTTTTATCCGTGAATTGTTTCACTTTTTCCGTACGACCGAATGACTTTTGCTTCATGTTCCAGCCACTCTTCCCAACGCTTATTTACGGCTTCCACATCACCCATTTGCCTTGCAAAACCGATAAATGTGGTGTAATGGTTGGCTTCGGAAATCATTAATTCTTTATAAAAAGTTTTTAATTCTTCGTCTTTTATGTTTTCTGTCAATACTTTGAATCTCTCGCAGCTTCTGGCTTCAATCATGGCTGCAAAAAGCAATTTGTCTATAATAAGTTTCTCTCTTGTACCTTGTACTACAAATTTTGCAAGTTCGTTCACATAATCATCTTTTCTTGCTTTTCCGAAAGTATAACCTCTTTTCTTAATAATCTCATGAACCTGGTTAAAATGATCAAGTTCTTCCTGAGCAATAGCAAGAAGTTCGGTAACGATTTCCGGATATTCCGAAAGCATTATAATAAGGCTGATCGCGTTGGTAGCTGCTTTTTGCTCGCACCAGGCATGATCGGTCAAAATTTCCTGAATGTTTCCTTCCGCGATATTTGCCCACCTTGGATCGGTAGGAAGTTTCAACTTAAACATGTTTTAAAATTTTGTGTAAAATTAAAATAAATTGTTGTAAGAAATATATTTTATTTCAATTAAGTATATGTCTTCATTTTAAAAGAGTATTTATAGAGTTGTTGAAGATTTTTATTAAATTTACTTATGTTTGTCACTTTTGTGAAAGTTGACATTGGCTATCTATTACAATTGTTATCAAAATATTGTGTGTAAAACATGTTAATAAAATATATAAATTATGAAAAAGAAATCGTTTATTTTTATAGGAGTTGCTCTTTTCATGGTGCTTTCTGTTTTAGCATTTAAAATAACAAATAAATATAATGATGTTAAAAATTTAACACCATCAGAATTACAAGCAAAGAATAAGTAATACTTACAAAATGAATATTTTAGAACGGGATCAGCAATTGCTTTTCCTGTTTTATTTTAATCATAAAGAATTGAAAATAAGAAGTTTTATGAGAATTGATTAGTGGTCTCTATTTTGATATTATAAAAATAATTAAAATCTAAACAATGAAAACGATCACAATTATTAAAAGTAAAATGAATGCTTTGTTAATCTTTGTATTCACGATGTCTATGTCTTTATTTGCTTTTGCTCAGGATACAACCGGCGTTGTTACTAAGGAAAATAAAACTACCACTACAACGACTACAGAATGGTATGCTGATCCGATGTATCTTATTGGTGGAGGAGTTCTTCTGCTGATTATTATTGTTTTAATAGCAAGAAGCGGGAAAAGCAAAAGAGATTAAATTTTAAGAAGCGGTTTTTCTTCTCAAAAATTCTAAAACTTTCCAGCCCAAATTATCTACCTTCTTCAATCCTGCCGAAATGATGAAGGCTAAAATGATATTAATAACATAAATTAAAATCATTAAAGCCCACCAGGACATATTTTCTTTTAGAGGAACGACCAAAAAGTAAATCAAAGAAGAGCTGATTCCTTGTGCGAAGTAGAAAAAGATGGCATTTTTACCGATATGTGTCACAAAACTTTCCTTTGTGATCTTTAATCGATTGTAGAAAACGAATAAGGTAACCAAAGAAAAAAAGGTCCAGATTATATATGGAATTTTGGGAGGAAATTTATTTCTGTTGATTTTATAAAATATATCGTTTCCATAATTCCAGAACATCCATATCAAGGCTAAAGCAATAATACTGTAAAGAACAGGAATCATCTTTGCAGGAATTGTTTCTCCTCTCATTTTGTTGGCAACCAGGAAAACGGTCATGTAAAAAGCAACATAACCAACCTGTCCTGAAGGATAAATTTCCGGGAAGATATTAAATAGAAGCGTTAAACCGATGCAAATTCCGATAACCCAATTGATGTGTCTTGGAAAGAATCTTAATATTAAAACACCGAAAACCGTTAAGATAAAATAGACTCTTAAATACCAGAAACTTCCCATTACTACAGGAAATGTATCTGCATTGGTGTATTGATGAAGATACCAATTGCCCAGATTTTCCCATTGAGGAACTATAGAAATATTAGTGGCGTCATATTTTGATCCGAATGTGGAATAAAAACTTTGCAGCCATTCTAAAGAGAAAAAAGTTAAGCCAAAAACTTTGAAAAAGTAATCTAAAAAGAACAAAAACGTTACAAAAATCATGTAAGTAATCTGTAACTTTAATAATCTGTAAAATGTTTTTTCAATATTGGATCCAGAAGTAATCCCGCTCAAAGCATAAAATAAAGCAACATCAAACACCAGAGAAAATACCCTCACTTCAGCCGGAATATAAAGCTGTCCGGACCAAAAAGCGGTATGAATAAAGATGATGGAAAGTGTTGCCAATCCTTTTGCGAAATCAATGTAAAGGTCTCTGTTCATGTTTTAGATATGATATTTCAAAAGTAAATAAACTTTATGAATATTTTGAATAAAGAAAAAGAGGCAAGGACGATGCCTTACCTCTTGAGAAAAGATATATCAAAAATGAATGTTTATTTCAGGTCTTTAAATTCTTCCGCAGAAATCTCTCCGTTCTGAATTTTTTTCAATTCATCTAAATATTGACTCATATAGGCATCAAGTCCAGGATATTGAGTGTTTTTCGCAGTTTTGTAAGTTCCGTTCAAAACTCCCTGATAATAATAGAAGAAGTTGTAATCGAAAGCAGAAGCGGTAAGATCATACTGACCCAACAGGAAGCCTAAACGAACTGCAGACCTTCTTTGCGGTGGTGTTCCGTGATGTCCCGGACTGTTCGTCTGATAATCACCGATACTTTGAGCAAATTCATAAGCCGCTGCAATCTGAGCAAAACTTGTTTGATTATACCCGTTTGGTCTTCTTAAATAATATCCCGCAAAACCGTCTGCTTCCAGTTCATTCGGTCTTGCTGTAGATTCACTTACGGAAGGCAATCCGAAAATGTACTGCAACTGATGTCCGTATTCATGAGCCAGAATCATTGCATTGACAATATCACCGCCTTTTGATTTTGCATCATAATAAATGGCATAACCGTAATAAATTTTCCCCGTAGAATAAGAAATCGCATTGTAAGTTGAATTAAAATTCGACGGATCATTCACGAATCTTAAAGTCGGATTGCTTCTTCCCCATAAGCTTGCAATTTTCGTCATTTGAGAATTCATGAAATTAGTGTCAGTCGAATTTTGCAGGGAAGTTACCAAAACAGACGAAGAACTCCAGTTCTGATCTACATAATAACAGACTTTTTCAAGCTCGTTGGGCTGATCGATTTTTAAGTTTTCTGTCTGTTGTTCCGGTTGTACAGGAGTTTCCAGATTGTCGTTGTTACATGCTGATAATGAGAATACAGCAAAGGCTCCCGCAAGTAAGCGGAAATTGAAGTTTCTTTTCATATTAAATAATTTAGGTGTAAACGAAGTTATTAATTTAAACGTAAAACAATATCACTTTATTGTGAAAAATTATTCAAAACATAGTTAAAATTTTAATGATAAAAAAAGATGGGTTTGATTGTAAGGTATTTAGAAATAATTCTTATATTTGCACCTCGAAATAACTAAAAATTTATAAACAATGTTTGCAATTGTAGAAATAGCAGGGCTTCAATACAAAGTTGAGCAAGACCAGAAGTTGTTTGTGAACCGTTTAAAAGGAGACAAAGGAGGAAAAGTTTCTTTCGATAGAGTACTTCTTACTGTAAACGGAGCAATCACTGTAGGCGCCCCAGCTGTAAGCGGAATCACTGTGGAAGCAGAGATCCTAGACCACGTAAAAGCTGATAAAGTAATCGTTTTCAAAAAGAAAAGAAGAAAAGGTTACCAAGTAAAAAATGGTCACAGACAATCTTTGACTCAAATTCAGATCACTGGTATCACAGGATTTGATGCTGCTCCAAAGAAAGCTGCGAAAAAAGAAACTGCTAAAGCAGAAGTTCTTTCTGACAACGCAACTGTTAACTTCGGTGAAGATCACGAACTGAACTACCACTTGAAGAAAAACAACTTGTCTCAGTCTAAAGAAAACAGAGAAACTTTAATTACTTTAGGTAAAGCAGTTAAAGTTGAATTAGAAAAAACTGTTCTTACTCACGAAGAAGTAGATGCTGCTATCGTAAAGAACATTGATACTTTTAAAGCGTTAAATAAATAATCCACTAATAAAATGGCACACAAGAAAGGAGTCGGTAGTTCCAAAAACGGTAGAGAATCTCACTCTAAAAGATTAGGTGTGAAGATTTTCGGAGGACAAGATGCTATTGCCGGAAACATTATTGTTAGACAAAGAGGTACTCAACACCACCCAGGTGCAAACGTGGGAATCGGTAAAGATCACACTTTGTTTGCTCTAGTAGACGGTAAGGTAGTTTTCAGAAAAAAAGCAAATAACAGATCTTTCGTATCTGTAGAAGCAAACGCATAATTTAAGCGTTTTATAAAAATTAAAACCTCAACATTTTTTGTTGAGGTTTTTTTGTGTTCAAATTTTCATTAAAAGTTAAATTTTTCATATTTATTCAAATTTAAGTGAAATATTTATATATTTGATAACAATCAAATAACAAGTTAATTGCGGATGCCGAAAAGCAAATAGAGTAGGCGACAAATTAAAACAAAATATTTATGAAAAATTTAAAAAAATTGACGAAAAAAGAATTGAAAACAATTGCAGGAGGTGCTGAAAGATGTCCTCCTCTGGCAAGCTGGTGTGTAGAATGGTGTACTTGGTCTGCATGGCAAAAAGAACATTGTCTAAATGCGGTCCTTGATGTTATGCCATGCGATTGTTAAAAAAAATACTCATATTTGTTATATGCCTCATTTTATGGGGCATTTTTATTGTTATAAATAACTAAAAGAAATTTTTTATATTTGTTAAGTATCAAACACTAAATCAATTGCGATTGCCGAAATGTATAAGAGTAGGCGAAAAACTAAAACAAAATATTATGAAAAATTTAAAGAAAATCAAAAGAGAAAAACTTAAAAATGTAATGGGAGGAGCGCTTCCGGTAAAAGATTGTTTGCCATGTGATGTGTACTGCAAAATCCCTGAAGGTGAAAGACCTTCTTGTAGTATTGTTTATATTATAGCCCATTGCAACGGTTGCAAAGACTATCCTGTAGAATCTTAATAAATAAAAAATCTCCTTCAATTTGAAGGAGATTTGTATCTTAAAACCCAACCTGGAATCCTGCTTTGATTCCGAAAGTTGAAATGTCAGGTCGATCGAGATAGTTTCCTCGCCAGTTGAAATCTACGCGGAAAATTCTAAGATTTCCGAAGCCTATATTTTCAATTCCGACACCGTATTCGTAATAGATATGTTCACTTGGTGCAGAATATTTGAATCCTTCTACATTGATGGCTTTCGAAGCGTCGCTTAAAGTTCCGTAAGCTCCCCTTATAAATGCAATTTCTCTTAATTTTAATTTCTTAATCAAAGGGATGTAAGAAAGTATTTTGCCGTTAAAATGATGCTCCAAATGAAGTGTTGTATAAGTGTCTGCAACGAATTCATAATAATTAAGCTGAGCAAAAGTATTTTGTGCTAAACTATAAGACTGATTTCCCGGAATTACATTCTGTAAAGCCAATGGAACGGTATTAAAGTTTTTCCCTGCCTCAAAACTGATTAAAGTTTTACCCCAGCTTCCCAGTAAAACAGGTTTGTAGAACATGAACTGTAATTTGTTATAATTAAAGTCCGATCCGAATATTCCTTCAACACCTTTCGTATATTTCAAAACGATCGTCGGAGCCAATGTTCCGTGTTCGTATCTGTCGATTCCGGTTTGCGAGAATTTTGCACCTGGTCTTGCAATTAAGCTTAAAGTAAAGTGAGAATCATTCGTCGTTTTTCTCAAATCACCATTTTTATAGTACATCAGATTAAAACCATCAGGATTGGCAGATTTTATACTCTGCATCGTCCCGTCCAGCCTGATCTGAAAGTTTTTCCAAGGTTCAATAGATGTGAAAACATTAGTTTGATTTACAGAGCTTAATGAAGCATTTTCACCTCTGGCAAAAAGCGTTGACGAAGCAAATGTTCTTGCCATAATTCCGTCGTCATTTGTTAATTGAACTCCCAATTGCAAGATATCTCTTCTTGTACCTGCTCCCACTGTAAAGCGATTCACCCTGTTAAACATGAATCTTCCTTCAGCACCATATTTTAGTTGCTGATCTTTGAAACCATAAGCCGTATAAAACTGAACTCTCCAAGGATCGTTTCTTGTAAAATAAGTTCTCGCTCCCAGTCGTATTCTGTCTCCTTCCACTTCATTCTTACCGTAAATAGAGAAAATAGGACCTAAATCAATACCTAATTTCTTAACATTGTAATAGCCAGAACCTAAAGTTTCATATAGCTTCACAATTCGGTTGAATTTTGGAGTCTGCTGAAGCTTATCAAGCATATCGTAAATTCCCTGTTCGCTTTTTGATAAGGAATCCGGTCTGGCTTTTAACCAATAGCTATCGTCTTTATCAACGAATTTATCATCATATTCTGCTTCTGTTCTTTTGAAAACTTTGTCTTCCAAAGGTTTATTAAATTGATATTCGGAATAATCGACAGATCTCTTAGCAATAATACTTTTTGAGGTTTTCTTTTTCGAAAACGGGGTCATTTCAATCTCTGTGACGAATTTTCTTGGTAAGAAAGTATTTTCGTCAGGATTGTCATATTCCAGTTCGGTTGAAATTCCATTGATGAAATTGACGTTGATTTTCTGCGTTGATTTTAAGGTTGCTCCCAAAACCGCATAGCTGTCAGTATCAATAAAAAGATAACCCTGAAATGCCAGAACTTCTGTTCTTCTTGGCTGATATCTTATTTTGAAAGCTCTTTCTCCACGTACAGAAATAGTATCAACCAAATTGTAATCATAGGTACTAAATCCTGTTTCTCCAACAGGACTTGGGAATCCGATATCGAAATAATTTAAAGTATTATCATAAATATTAATATCACGGTAAAGGTTTTTTGCCGTTAAGGTAATAATCTGATTATCCTGAAAGCCCGATGTTTTTTGAGCAACTAGAAGTCTTTTTGATTTTTTGGAAGGTTTATTTTCACCGTAGTTTTCGTAGACGGCTTCATTTAAAAAAACGGGAAGACCGATTTTTCCGCTAGCTGTGGAATCTTTATAGTCAAAAATAAATTCAAGCTTGTTGAAGATTTTTCTCTTCATAAATGCGCTGTCCAGGTTGTTGGCATCAAACTGAATTTTCTCGTATTCCTTGTAAGTGTAGGTGTCGAATTTGTCTAGTCCGTTATTTCTTTTTCTCTTCCAGACTTCCTGCATAATTGCATAGGCCGGATTTTCCTTTTTATTTTTGTATTTAGGTTTTTCGTTGTGGATGACAACTTCCTGAATATTGCCGACTTTTTCCTGGGAAAGCTTCACAAAAATATTTGTAGCCTTTTCGGGAGTAACCTCTACACTTTCTAACGAATAGTTTTTTCTTAAAAATTTTAATTTATAAATGATACTATCGGACTGAACCATAAAGTTTCCCGAAGTAGTAGTTAGAGCAGGCTTATCATTTTCATTGATGAATACATCAACACCGCTGATTTCTTTATTTGTTTTTGCGTCTACAATTCTGCCGTTCGCTGAGTTTTGTGCGTAAACGAAATCAGCAAAAAAAATAAATAAAAAGAGGGAGTAATATTTGGAGTTGTTAATTGACATTTGTTGTTTCTTCAAGCTATTGCATAAACAAAAAGTATGCAGTTTTATTGTAATAAAGTAAATAATATTTAAACTTTAATCAATTTAAATACAAAACTACAAATGTAATAAAAATAACAGCATCATTTTGACAGTGTTATAGATAAATATTTGTTAAAATAGTGAGTGTATTTCGTGTATATAATCATAAAAAAAGACCTACATTTCTGTAAGTCTTTTGGCTCCTCCTGCTGGGCTCGAACCAGCGACCCTCTGATTAACAGAAAGAAGTCTCATCTGTTTCTATGTTTTTATTTATATTACTAAAATATTGAAAAACAAAGATATAAAATCCTCATCTACGGGAACTTGTAGAAGAATCTTTAGGTGATACTCTGGAAAAACATTTTGATGAGTTGGCTAATGATGAAATGAAAGACTTTGTAAAAATGATTCCATTGGAGAGGAGATATGATAGATACTTTGAGGAGTTGTTGAGATTTTCCCAAGCAAACCCAAACTACAGAGCTGTTATTGCAGATAAAATTTCTTTATAAATCAAATAACAGGTGTAGACCTTTAACGAGATTTTTAAAACCAAAAATTCCCTCTAAAATGGAGGGAATTTTTGGTTTTCTATATATGTAGCAACATAAGTGTAATATTTTACATATTAATAATTTGATTATCAATATTTTATCAAAAACAAATGGAAGATTAAAAATTTACCTGTTTTTTAATGGTTTTACTAAATGAAAAATGATTGATTATTTACTACCTTGCCTTACTTCCGTTGAGATTTCTCCATTATTATGAGTCTTGTAATAAATGAAACTATTAAAACTATGTTGTAAGTAAATCGGATGACCAGTATCATCGTTAATTATAAGTCCTGCTAATTGGTTTTTATCCCAATCTTCTTCTCCAAAAAATACCGATACATTCCAAGAGTTGATTTTTTCTCCATCCAAGTAGAAATCTTCATTTTCACGGATAACCATTTTTTCTTTAGTATCATATATAAAATTCGTTTTCTCTAAAACCTCTTTAGCAATTTCCTCAATTTGTTCTTTTGTGTGTTTCATTTTGCAAGAGCAATTTACTTTCTGATGTAATTTCCATCAGAATTTTTCATTATTTCTGATGTTTTGTGTTTGCTTCTAATGTAAATTGGTTCTCCACTTTCATCAGAAATTAATAAAAATATTGCACTTTTAAAAACGGGCTCGTTAATAAGAATAGTCCAACAAGGAAGTTTTTTATTTTCATTTCCATGTATACTTTTTTCTTTCTCAAATGATGCTCCTTCTATGTTTTTTTCATTATAATATTTTGCTTGTAAGTCTTTTAGTATAATCTTTGCTTTTTCTAAAATTTCTTTTTCTGTATAATTCATCTTATGGAATTTTTATAGGTTCTAAATTATAATTATATATTGGATTAGTTCTGATGTCATTTATATATTCTAAGGAACTTTCTAATTCTGCTTTTGTCCATCTTTGTCGATTCTCATAAATTTGTTCCCAGACATACATTTCTTTATCCAATAATTCTAAATCATGGTATGCTTCTCCAGCTTGCTCAAAGTGCTTAACATGTGCCATTTCGTGAAAAGCTACAAGTTCAGAAGCTCCCTCAGGTAAAACGAATTGTTTATTCACTGCATCAAATCCTCCAACCAAATCATTTTCTCTCATAAATTGAAATAAGTCATCAGCATTATCTATTACTCCTAATTCTGGTATTTCAACAGCTTTGAAAAGTTTTTTAATTGCTACTGTATCATTTTCCAAAATTAGATTTATACCTTTTTGCTTTAAGATATCCCTGAGTTTAGTTAGTTGTTCAACAGTTAGAATTTTACCACCAAACTCATCTAATTTTCGAGCTGACATCCAATCTAGCTCTCCTTTCTCTAATCCAATGGGTTTATTTCCTTCTCCAAATATAGCATCAATTTTCTTTTTAAGCCATTCTGCAACTTTTCCATTCTTTATGGCTTCTATCATTTCAAGAAACTCTTTTTCAAGCCATTTATAGAGGTCTTGTACTGTGTTTGAAATTTTCTTCCCTAAATTTTTAGAAAAGTTTAAAGCTCTTGCTCCTGCCTGTTCTGCTTTAGCTGTTAATCTGCTAATTTTTGCAGAAGCTTCTGCAACTAAAGAACTCCCACCTGTAAAGTAAGCAATAATAGCGTCTAAAATCAATTCAAAGGCAACTCCTCCAATAAAGTAAGCCCCAAAATATTCATTATAGTTAGTGATTTTTTTAGCCAAACCAGAGATAAAAGTAGAAATATCTTTCCATGCTTTTTCATCTGTGAAAAGTTTTTTAACCCCATTAAGAAATTCTTTTGCATTTTTATCAAATAAATCTACAAAATCTTCTATAAATTCCAGTTTCTCCTGATACTTTGCCAGTTCTAAAGGGTTTAACTTTTCTAATTCAAAAATTGGTATATTGTCTACTATCATTGCCAAAAGCATGATAATCAATTGAGCCAAAGAGATAAGCCCGTTGAGTATTCCACAGAGAAAAGCATTTATCTTTGCAATTTCTTGGTTTAATTTTTCAGTAATTATATTTCCTATACCTGAAATAATATTCTGAACTTCTTTAAATAATGCTTTTAGTTGATTATAAATATTCTTTATGCTGTCAGGCATGTTATCTTCTATAAAATTCTTTACAAGAAATGTAACAGCAAACAGAATATCATCAGTAATAGTAGGTGTTGCTGCCACGATGTTGAAAACAGCAGCAGTGGAAATTTCATCAAACGAGGCAACAAACTCTGAAAGTTTTTTCAATCCTGTTTCTGCAATCCCTTGTTGATTGTCAGACATGTTTTTATACTCATTGCAGGGGAATGGAACGGGAATAATAGGTTTGTATTTTACTTCTTGTTTAGGAAAACCACTTGCACCAGCCTTATTTTGAAAATTACTATACATAGGTTCTACATAAAACTTGATGTAGTCATAATTTTCCTCTGTAAATTTCCATTTTTCAGTAGCTTCAATACCTCCTCTCAACCAATCTGCCAATTGATTATTTAATGAAGATACTTTTTTAAAGGCTTCGTTGATTTTACTTTTTTCAAGTATTTCTAAATAAATAGCACCTTTCAATAGTGTCTCATCAATTCCATAATCTTTGGCAATTAGTTTGATGAGACTATTAAAATCTGAAACACTTCCATCTACCGTATTACCATCATAATTAATGGTTTTTCCTTTACTGTTGTAGTCTCTTGTTAATCTTTGTCTTGCATAATCTCCCATTTTCACCCTGCAAGCTGTGCCAAAAAAGTTGCTGGTGTTTTTGGAAGTCTCCTCGTAGTAAATAGTAAAGTAGTCAGGTTCTATTTTGTCCTTTTCGTACCTGTCAAAAACTTCTATTCCACTTTTACAGAAAACAGCTTGATGATGAACTACACTGTATTTTTCTGACTTGGGATAGCTGTCTTTTAGCTCTGGAGGAACAACAAAGGTTTCGTAAAACACACTGTTTTCTCCTAAAGGGCTGTCACTGTTTTTACTTAAAACGTAGTTTAATCTCTGTATCATAATCATTTGGGTTTATTATGAGCCAAATGTAGATACGGGTAACGACAAAACTTGTCGTGTTACTAAATCAATTAAGTTATTATTAAAATGATATTATGAGAATTTTGGTTTAGTCAGAATGTGAAGCCTCTTTTTATGTATCGTGCAAGTACCTAATATAGGAAACAACCCCACCCTTGATTTGTAATTTTGGATATACTCCCCTTAAAGCCCCAGATTTTAACCTTATATATGATTTTGACAAGATTTTTAAAAGAGTGATAATTTTTGTTAGGAATGTAGTTGAATCCTTGTCTGCCTTGACCGAAACCTTGACTTTATTTTACTATTTTTTGATAAATGCCTTGACCGAAACCTTGACCTTGACAAAATTAAAAAGCACCTACATTGCTGTAAGTGCTTGATTTTGAGTGGCTCCTCCTGCTGGGCTCGAACCAGCGACCCTCTGATTAACAGTCAGATGCTCTAACCAACTGAGCTAAGGAGGAATGTTCTTCCCTTTTTGGGTGCTGCAAATATAATATGAAAAATAATATTATGCAAATTTTTATTTTAGAAATATTGAATCTTTTCCTTTGGTGATGGGTGTTTGTAGTTATTTTGTTGTTTTTCAGGTATTTAAATTATAGAGGTTTTAATCAAATAATGAAGTGGAATTTTGTTATGATTTATATTCTAATAAAGAATATGATAAGGTTAGATTAAAACAAAAAAAAGACTCACATTTCTGTAAGTCTTTTTGGCTCCTCCTGCTGGGCTCGAACCAGCGACCCTCTGATTAACAGTCAGATGCTCTAACCAACTGAGCTAAGGAGGAATATCCTTTGTTTTTAGTGGTGCAAATATAGGACGAATATTTATACCCTACAAATATTTTTATTAAAAAATTTTAAAAATATTATAGCTTATTAGTAAAGATCTTGAAGATGTCACTTCCAAAGATTACTAACATCAAGCCTAACAGGAAGATAACTCCTACCATCTGTGCATTTTCCAATACTTTTTGAGGGACAGGTTTTCCAACAATCATTTCATATAACGTGAAAATTACGTGTCCTCCATCTAATCCTGGGATAGGAATTAAGTTCAAAAATGCCAACCAAACAGAGAACATTGCCGTGAAACTCCAGAAAGCCGGCCAATTGATTCCGATACTTCCGTCAGCAGCTCTGTCTACAGGCATGTTTTTTACGATAGCAATCGGTCCGCCTACATTTTTGTATCCCTGAATTTTAGAGTTAAACATAATTTTAAACTGTTTAACCTGCATTGTCAAAGCTTCAATTGATCTTTCAAAACCTCTTGGAATTGATTCTCCGAAAGAATATTTCTTATTTGTTGTGATAGATTTTAAGATATCTTTTGTGTTGATCTGAACGCCCAATTTTCCGTTTTTATCTACAGAAACTGCAGGAAGATTCTGAACCGCTCCGTTTCTTTCAACATCTATAGAAACTGTTTTACCTTTATTTTGATTCAAAAGAGCTCCAACCTCATCATAGTAAGCCGCTTTTTGTCCGTTAATTGCAATTACTTTATCTCCTTTAGCCAAACCTGAAGCCTGGGAAGCCGGTGTTGCCAAAGCCTCGATCTGCATAGCAATTCTTGGAGAAATGTAGAGTTTTGCTTCTTTTTGCTTTAAAACCTCTGCAACTCCGTCGGTATTTACCGGGAAAGTTACTTCTTGTCCGTTTCTAAGCACTGTAACGTTGTCTCCTAAAAGAATATTAATGGAAGTGTTTTCTAATCTTTCAGCTGGTTTACCATCGACTTTTAAAATTTTATCACCGTTCTGGAAACCCATTTTCTTTCCTGCAGAAGTAACTTCTACACCGTTCGTGAATTTATTAAGATCTGTATATGTTTCACCATTGAAAAGAGAAAGACAACTGTAAATCAACCAAGCTAAGAAAAAGTTAACTGTAACTCCTCCCAACATGATAATTAACCTTTGCCAAGCTGGTTTTGCTCTGAATTCCCACGGTTGAGCAGGCTGCTTCAATTGCTCTGTATCCATGCTTTCGTCTACCATTCCGGCGATTTTTACATATCCTCCGAAAGGAAGCCAGCCGATTCCGTATTCGGTTTCGCCAATTTTTTTCTTAGCGATTGAAAACCAAGGATCGAAGAAAAGGTAGAATTTTTCAACTTTGGTCTTAAAGTATTTTGCAGGTAAGAAGTGCCCAAGTTCGTGAAGGATTACCAAGATAGAAATGCTCAATATAAATTGAAACAGTTTGATTGCTATTTCCATTAATGCTTTTTATGTTTAATTTGCAAAGGTAACAATTATCAAAACTATGCCAAATAAAAAAGCTCCCCGAAACGAGAAGCTTTGTCATATAATGTAATGATTTCTTATAAATTAATAGAAACTCCCAGACTGCCATTGTTACCGACTTCTGCAAATACACCGATTCTGTCAGTAAAAAAGTATCTGGCGCCAATATGAGCACCGATCCCGAAATCTCTTCCCAAAACGCCAACATCGACTCCTGGATAAATATCTAGTTTTTCAGGTAACTGTAAGGTTTCTTTCAAATGGAAATTCACCCTTCCGAAAACAAAAACTCGATTGTCGTTATCATTATCTTTATAATTGCCAAAATATCCGTTAATACCTGCTCCGACCGAAATTAATTTATTTAAACCATAATCATAAGTTCCCGTAATTCCTGTTCCGTATCCCCAAGCGCTCAATCCGGCGTTGATTTTTTGATCTCCTTTTCCTGTCCAGGCTTGTGCATTTGCTGTAGTTCCTGCAAAAATCAGCATGAACATAAAAACCAATTTCTTCATAAATTTTACTCTTTTACTATTATTACTAAAAAATATCCGCAACAAAAATAGAACCGAAATCATTTGAAAATCGTATTTTTATTGAAGTTTTTTAACAAAGTTTATGAAAATAACAGGACTGAATTTAGATATCATCTGGAAAAATAAAACAGAAAATTTTCAATTAATAGAAGAGGAACTACAAAATCAGGAAGCCGATTTGTTTCTTTTACCGGAAATGTTTCCAACAGGTTTTTGCATGGATGCTTCCGAAGTTTCAGACAGAAATTTAGAATCCTTAGAGTTTTTAAAGAAGATTTCAAAAGAAAAAAATGCAGCATTTTGCGGAAGTGCTCCGGTTGAAGATAATGGAAAATTTTACAACAGAATGTATTTTGTTCAGCCCAACTCTCAAGTTGATTTTTATGATAAAAGACACCTGTTTTCTTTTTCAGGTGAGGATAAAGTGTATACTCCCGGAAAAGAAAGAGTAATTGTAAATTATAAAGGATTCAGGATTTTACTGCAGGTTTGTTATGATCTTCGTTTTCCTGTTTTTGCCAGGAATAATGATGATTATGATGCCATTTTATATGTTGCCAACTGGCCAGAAAAAAGAGTCGGAGCCTGGGAGCATTTATTGAAAGCAAGAGCTATTGAAAATTTATCTTTTGTTTTTGGTTTAAACAGAATCGGGACGGATGGGAATAATCTGTTTTATCAGGAAAGTTCACATTGTTTTTTCGCGGACGGAAAAGAAATTTCAGAGAAAAATGAAAATATCGTTTCTGCAGAATGGAATATTGAAGAATTAAAAGATTTCAGAAGTCACTTCCAGTTTTTGAATGACCGGGATTCTTTTTCTGTTGAGGTGTAATGATAATGTTAATTAGCAATTCGTTTGTCATCCCGTAGGGATCTGAGCACGAATCTTTCCAAGTTTTATCTCTAACAATGCTTAGATCCCTACGCGGGATGACAAACGAATAGTTATAGTAATGTTTGAAACAAAAAACTGTGAAAAAAATCACAGTTTAAGCATATTGTTGTAAAAGTTGCGTTAATGTATTCACGTCATGAACGCCGCTTTCTTTCCATAGCATTTCTCCTTTCTTGAAGATGGCTAAAGTAGGAACTCCACGAACGCCGTACTGGCTGGCAAGAGCAGGATATTGATCCACGTCTACTTTTATAATTCTGGCGTTTTCGCCAATGTTTTCCTTTACCGTATTCAAAACCGAAGACTGTACTTTGCAAGGCTGACACCAAGTTGCAAAAAAGTCGATCAAGACAGGTCTTTCGGAATCTATAATTTCTTGAAATTTTTGTGACATAGTTTTTGAGTTTTATAAAAAACACTTTAGTCTATTAAGGTTGAAATCAGTTAAAATCACTTAAAAGAAATCGAGAATTGTCGAAACTTTGTGTTTTTAATGCTTTCTTTTAAATAAACTAAAGTGTAACGATTTGTTATGCATTAAAATTATTGCAAAAATAATTCCAAAAAAATTTTTATTTTATAATGTTTTCGATTGACAGACAAAATCGGAAGTTGGGAATTTTTCTGTTTTTTTTATTCCGTTGAATCCTCCGTCGATTTCAGTAAAGTTTCTGATTCCGTGTGAATTAAGAATACTTGCTGCGATCATACTTCTGTAGCCTCCTGCGCAGTGCAAGAAGAAATGTTCAGAATCGTCGACTGTTTTTACCCAATCGCTGATTAAATCTAAAGGTTTATTATATGCATTATCGATATGTTCTGCAGCGTATTCTGAAATTTTACGAACATCGATCACTTTTGAATTTTCTGTAAACTGTTCTGCAAATTCTGCTGCAGAAATTCTTTTTACTTCATCGGTTTCCTGTCCTCCGTTTTTCCAGGCTTCAAAACCGCCTTTTAAATATCCTAAAACATGATCAAAACCAACTCTGCTTAATCTTGTGATGGCTTCTTCTTCTGTTCCTTCATCAACAATTAATAATAACGGATGCTTTACATCAACGATTAAAGTCCCAACCCAAGGAGCAAAATCACCTTTTAGACCAATATTTACAGAATTCGGAACAAATCCTTTGTAAAATTCTCCCGGACTTCTTGTGTCTAAAATCAATGCACCTGTTTCTTCTGCATAAGCTTCAAAATCTTCAACAGAAATTGGTGTTAAACCTTTATTCATAACTGTGTCAAGACTTTCGTAGCCACCTTTGTTCATGGCTACATTCATCCCGAAATATTTTGGGGGAGCTGTCAATCCGTCCAGAACTTCTCTTATAAACGATTCTTTATCCGGTTGATTCAGTGCGTAATTTGTTTTCTTTTGATTTCCTAAAATATCAACCGTCTCTTTCTGCATATTTTTTCCGCAAGCCGAGCCTGCACCATGAGCTGGATAAACTGTAATGCTGTCATCCAACGGTAAGATTTTCGTGTGTAAACTATCATAAAGAATTCCAGCGAGATCTTCCTGAGTGATACTTCCTGCTTTTTGAGCAAGATCGGGTCTTCCCACATCTCCTAAAAATAAAGTGTCACCTGTGAAAATTGCAGTTTCAACCCCGTTTTCATCGATCAAAAGATAAGTTGTGCTTTCCATGGTATGACCGGGGGTGTGCAGAGCTTTTATTTTTACCCTTCCGATTTCGAAAATCTGATTGTCTTCTGCAATGATAGCTTCAAATTCCGGTTGTGCAGTTGGTCCGTAAACAATGGGTGCGCCTGTTTTTTTGCTTAGATCCAGATGTCCTGAGACGAAATCTGCGTGGAAGTGTGTTTCAAAAATATATTTTAGAGCTACATTGTCCTTTTCCAAACGATCCAGATAAGGTTTTACTTCTCTGAGAGGATCGATAATCGCTGCTTCATTTTCCGATACGATGTAATACGCACCCTGAGCCAGACATCCTGTATATATTTGTTCGACTTTCATTATGTGATTGTAACCGTTTTAATGTTTTAATTGAAATACAAAAATCGGCTTTATTTTTTTAAATCAAAGAAAAATTAAGAATCTATACTGATAGAATAAATCTATAAAGATTTTATTTGTTCTAATTTAGATCAGTAATCTTCGGAAATTCAAAAATTTCAGGTACTAAATAGGTGTTTTTTATATTTTGTGTAGAAATTAAATCATGATTAATCTTCAATACTTCAATATTCCTTCAAAAAATTTTATATTTATCAGTTAAAAAATATCAAATGGCAGACAAGGCACAATTTATCGAAGAACTTAATGCAAGGTATATTCCGAAAGGAGAACATATTATATTAGGAAAAGGAATGTTGGATGGGGAGGTTGTTCCTGAAATCAATGTTACCATTCCTTTAAAGACAATTAACCGACACGGACTTATTTCAGGGGCGACGGGAACAGGAAAAACGAAAACATTACAGGTTTTTGCAGAACAGCTTTCTCATCAGGGAATTCCGTCTTTAGTTTTGGATATTAAAGGAGATTTTTCAGGAATTGCAGAAGCAGGAACAAAAAATCCGGCAATCGAAGAACGATATGTAAAAACGCAGCTTCCTTACAATCCGCAATCATTTCCCGTAGAATTGATGACAATTTCCGGAGAGAGGGGGGTGAAATTAAGAGCTACAGTTACGGAATTCGGACCTGTTTTATTAAGTAAAATTTTAGAATTAAATGATACTCAGCAAAGTATCATGTCAATTGTTTTTAAATATTGTGATGATAAAGGTTTGCCTTTAATTGATCTGAATGACCTGAAAAAAGTTCTTCAATATGTCACAGAAAATCCAGAGGGAAAAGCAGAGCTTTCTTCTAATTACGGTTCTATTGCTTCGGCTTCTTTGGGGGCTATTTTAAGATCGATCGTTGCTTTGGAACAGCAGGGAGCTTCAAGTTTCTTTGGAGAACTGAGTTTTGATGTTCATGATTTGCTTGAAACAAGAGACGGAAAAGGGGTTGTAAATATTTTACGAGTTGCTGATATTCAAAGTAAACCACAGCTGTTCTCAACTTTTATGCTTTCACTTTTTGCGGAAATTTACATGACTTTTCCGGAAGAAGGAGACAGCGGAAAACCGAAACTGGTTTTATTTATCGATGAAGCACACTTGATTTTTGATGAATCTTCAAAAGCTTTGGTATCCCAAATCGAAACAATGGTAAAGTTGATCCGTTCAAAGGGTGTCGGGATTTATTTTATTACACAAATTCCGGGTGATGTGCCGGAAGCGGTACTTTCCCAATTAGGACTAAAAATCCAGCATGCATTAAGAGGTTTCACTGCAAAGGATAAGAAAGAAATTTCTAAAGCTGTAGAAAATTATCCTACAACAGAATTTTATGATGCTTCCACTTTAATTCAAAATTTAGGAATAGGAGAAGCGTTTGTGACGGCTTTAGATGAAAAGGGAATTCCGACGCCGTTGGTTCATACCTATTTAATTTCTCCGGAATCAAGAATGGATGTTCTAAACGATGCAGAAATTTCAGATTTGACAAATAAATCGGCTTTAGTTGCTAAATATGAGAAAGTTATAGACAACGAATCTGCCTACGAAATACTGGTAAAAAGAATGGAAGAGGCTGCACAGACAGCTTCGCCAAATCAAAAAACCAAACCGGTAAAAGAAGAACCGGGAGTGTTTGAACAGGTGTTGCAAAGCAAGGCAGGGCGAACTTTTACAAGTACTTTGATGCGTGAAGGAGCGAAAGCAATTCTGGGAATGCTTGGTTTAGGAGGAAGGAGACGATAGGATTTATATAAAAATTTATTATTTTAGCAGGATTGGCTAAATTCAGGAGAATGTATTGGCATAAGTTATGTACTAAGTTTACAAATTAAGCTTATGCCTTTTAAAGAAGCAATAGTATAATCTAAAAGAAATTTGTATAAAAATTAATGTATTCAATAATTGACATAGAGAGTAATGGTGCAGGTTACAGAAAAGAATGCATTATTGATATTGCTATTTACAGGTATGACGGTCAGAAGATTGTTGACCAGTTTATTTCTTTAGTGAATCCCGAAAGTGATATTACCCCTTTTGTACAGAAACTGACCAATATTACACCAAAAATGGTGAAAACAGCACCAAAATTTCACGAAATAGCCAAAAGAATTGTTGAAATTACAGCAAATACAACATTGGTTGGGCATAATATTGATTTTGATTACAGAATGCTGCGTCAGTCTTTTCAAAGGCTTGGTTATGATTTTAAAATCAATTCTTTAGATACGATTCCATTGGCGAAAAAACTGATTCCGGATGAAGTAAGCTATTCTCTTGGAAAATTGGTGAAATCGCTCGGAATTCCCTTGACAAATCATCACAGAGCGGAAGGAGACGCTCGTGCAACGTTGGAGCTCTTCAAGCTTTTAGTGTCAAAAGATACCGAAAATGAGATTATTCAAAAGCAGCATGATGAAACGAATTCAAAGACTTACATCAATAAAATCAAAGTTTTAACGCAGGATCTGCCAAACGAAAAAGGATTTGTTTATTTTCAGAATGAGGCAGGGAAAATTATTTTTTCCGATCATGTTCAGGATATTAATAAGTTTTCAAAGAAAATTTTTAACTCTAAATCTAAAAAATGGGAAGCCATTCAGCAGGATGTTGAACAGATCAATTACGAACCTACAGGAACGGATATTATTGCTAAATTGATCTTAAATTCGAAAGGAATCAGAAAAAGAGATACTCTTGCTTTTGGTCTTTATCACAGGAATAATAAATATATCGTTGAAAAAAACAAACTGAATAAAGTTGACAAGCCTATCCTTAAATTCAGGTCTTTCACACAGGGTTCAAAAGCGGTTGAGTTCATTGGAAAACTTGAAGAATATAATGATATTGAAGTTTTCAAAAATAAAATTGAATTCAAAAAACGGAGTGAGCTTTGGTTGGGACAAGGAAGAAAATTAGGCGAAAAATTATTCCTGATTATAGAAAACGGAAGGGTAATTTCGTATGGTTTCTATGAGCTTTTCACTCAGATTCAGACATTAAGTAAGCTTTCAAAATTAAAAATAGATCTTCAATATCAATCAACAGACCTGAATAACGATTTGCAATTGGCTTTGCTGCGCGGTGATTTTGAAACGCTGCCCCTGCCAAAATAACCCGATATACAATAAATTTTGACCATGGATAATTTCAATAAAAAATCTTCTCCCTGGAAATTGGGTATTTTCTATTATAATAAGGACGACAAAAGATTATTTCCACCAAAAAGATTAGGATTGGGCTGGACGGTTAACTTCGCAAATCCGCTGTCTGTCATTGCATTTTTGCTAATCTTAGTTATAATTATTTCAATCGGGAACTGGTTGAAAAAGTAAGATAAAATACTTTCTAAATTTTTCAAAAAAGTTTTTTATTCTGTAAAAACGGATTTATAAGAATAACGTTCTATGTGATTGATTTTAAAATATAAACAATTTCTCACTACATTTGCACTTTCTTAATAATAATAAAAAGAAGTTTTACTTAATTAATTATGAATTCAAAAGAATTACTAAAGATTGCCAATGAGTTTGGCACACCGGTGTATGTTTACGATGCTGAATCCATCAAAACTCAATATGAAAAACTTACATCTTCTTTTTTAAAACACACAAAGTTCTTCTATGCAGCGAAGGCGTTGACAAACATCAACATCCTTAAGTATGTCAAGAACCTGGGTGCTTCTTTGGATTGTGTATCGATTAATGAGGTGAAACTTGGATTAAAAGCTGGATTTCCTAAAGAAAAAATATTGTTTACTCCCAATTGTGTAGACTTGGCTGAAATCGAGGAAGCAATGACGTTCGGAGTGCATATTAATATTGACAACATCTCTATTCTTGAGCAATTCGGGAATAAATACGGAAATACATATCCAATTTTAGTAAGAATCAACCCGCATATTTTTGCAGGTGGAAACTATAAAATTTCCACAGGTCATATCGACAGCAAATTCGGCATTTCCATTCATCAGGTTCGTCACATTGAAAGAGTGATGAAAAGTACCAACCTTAATGTGGAAGGTCTTCACATGCACACCGGAAGCGAAATCAAAGATCCTGAAGTTTTCTTGCAGGCTTTGGATATCATGCTTGAACTTTCTGAGCATTTCCCGAATCTGAAATATCTGGATATGGGAAGCGGCTTCAAAATTCCTTATCAGGATACGGAAGAAGAAACAGACGTAAGAACGCTGGGTAAAAAAGTAGAAAGAGTAATTTCTGAATTTTCAAAATCTACTGGTAAAAAATTCGAACTTTGGTTTGAGCCGGGGAAATTTTTGGTTGGGAAAAGCGGTTATTTATTGGTTAAAGCTAATGTAATCAAGCAAACTACAGCTACGGTTTTCGTTGGAGTAAACTCAGGATTCAATCACTTGATTCGCCCAATGTTCTATGATTCTTACCACGTTATCGAAAATTTATCTAATCCAAAAGGAGCAGAAAGAATTTATACCGTAGTCGGAAATATTTGTGAAACAGATACTTTCGCATGGGACAGAAAACTGAATGAAGTAAGAGAAGGTGATATTTTGGCGTTCCATAATGCAGGAGCTTACGGTTTTGAAATGAGTTCAAATTTTAATTCAAGATTAAAACCTGCTGAAGTTCTTTTCTTAGACGGAAAAGCTCATTTGATCAGAAAAAGAGATGAATTTGAAGATCTTTTGAGAAATCAGATTGAAGTATTGTAGATTTATTCTTATGATAACAGAGTGAATTTTGCTTCATCTAAAAGATAATTAATTTTTAATAAAATAATAAGAGACTTTGCAATCCTGCAGAGTCTTTTTTTTGATTATAAGTAAATTTTAATATTCAGGAATCTTTAAAATATTTATTATTCCCTAAATTTGATAGAGACATATTTCTAAATAAGAAAAAGCCTCTGATCGATATTCCACAATCTTTTTTAAATAACCAACAAAATATTAATTATGGCTAAAAACGTAGCTGAGCAAATCGTTGAAATGCTCGAAAATGCAAATGTAAAAAGAATTTATGCAGTAACGGGCGACAGCCTTAATCATTTAAATATTGCTGTTAAAAAAAGCAGCATCGAATGGATTCACGTAAGACACGAAGAAGTCGGAGCATATGCTGCTGCTGCAGAAGCGGAACTTGACGGTTTTGCCGTTTGTGCAGGAAGTTGCGGTCCGGGACACGTTCATTTGATTAACGGAGTTTACGAGGCGCATCGTTCTCACGTTCCGATGTTGGTGATTGCTTCTACGATTCCCAGTGAAGAAATGGGAATGGATTATTTCCAGGAAACCAATACGATAAAATTATTTGACGATTGCAGTCATTACAATCAAATGATTACAAGACCGGAACAGGTTCAAAGAACTTTGCAGGCGGCAATTCAGCATGCGATTTCTAAAAAAGGAGTTGCTGTAATTGGTCTTCCGGGTGATGTTTCAGAATTGGATGCGGAAGAAGCAGCAACTTCCAATAAAATATTTAAAACCAATCCGATTATTCGCCCGTCTGATGAGGAGTTGAATCAATTGGCAGGTTTAATTAATGAAAGTAAAAAAGTGACGATCTACTGTGGGATTGGTGCAGAAAAAGCCAATGCTGAGGTTGTAGAATTATCAAACTATTTAAAATCTCCTGTTGGATATTCTTTCCGAGGGAAAATGGCGATTCAGCCAAATAATCCGAATGAAGTGGGTTTAACCGGACTTTTGGGACTTCCTTCCGCTTATCACGCGATGCACGAGGCGGATTTGTTGATTCTTCTGGGGACAGATTTTCCTTATCAGAAATTCATGCCTGTTAAAAATAAAATCGTTCAGATTGATGAAAGTCCCGAAAGATTGGGTAGAAGAGCCAAGGTAGAATTAGGTTTAGCGGGCGATGTGAAAGAAACCATTAAAGCTTTATTACCTTTATTAAAAGAAAAAACGGATGTTCATTTCCTCAATCAGCAATTGGAATTTTACGAAAAAGTAAAAGAAACACAATTGACTTATGTGAAAGATTTCGGTACAGAAAATGCTATTCAGCCAGAGTTTGTGGCGCATACTTTAGATAAATTAGCTAAAAAAGACGCGATTTTCACTGTGGATACGGGAATGTGCTGTGTTTGGGGAGCAAGATATATTACCGGAACCGGCGAACGAAAAATGTTAGGTTCATTTAACCATGGTTCGATGGCAAATGCAATGCCAATGGCGATTGGGGCTTCTCTTGCGCATCCCGATAAACAAGTCATTGCGATGTGTGGAGACGGAGGTTTATCGATGTTATTGGGAGATATGGCTACCATTTTTCAATATAAATTACCTGTAAAACTGATTGTCTTTAACAACAGAGCCTTGGGAATGGTAAAACTGGAAATGGAAGTCGGCGGAATGCCCGATAATGAAACCGATATGATTAACCCTGATTTTGGAATGATTGCTCAGGCAATGGGCTATCCGGGAAAGAATGTTCATAAACCCGAAGAAGTTGAAGCTGCAATTAAAGGATGTCTGGATTATGATGGGCCTTATTTACTCAATATTTTCACGAATCCAAATGCATTGGCTTTACCTCCAAAAATTGAATTTGACCAAGTGATAGGAATGACAAAATCTATGGCGCAACTCATGCTTGGCGGAAAAATGGAAGAAGCTTTAGATACCGTAAAAACAAACTATAAACATATCAAAGGATTGCTATAATGAATGCTTCTATGAAGAAATAATTTTCGGATAAAAATATATAAGAAACTTTGCTGTGAGGTGAGGTTTCTTTGTTTTTTTGGTTGTAATTTTGCTGTATCAACTTCAAATAATTTCGCTTATGAAAACATTCGCATTGTTTATGGGACTTCTGTTATCAAATTTTGCCTCTGCACAAGTCGATGTTGAAGAAAGAGATGATAATTTCATTACAGAAAACAATAAAAATATTTTAAAGATAGACATCAAAGAACCTTTGCTTCAGGTTGCTGTAAAAAACTGTAATGATTTTAAAACAGCAAGTTTTGAGGGTGGTATTCCGGCTTACAAAGAAACATTGAGAAAATATATGTATGATTATCTGAATACAGAATTTTATGTTCTTAATGGAGATTTTACATTTACTCTTACGATAGATCAAAATGGAAAAGTTACCAATATTGAAGGTACTCCGAAAGTTTCAAACAGTCAGGTTTTCTTTGATGATATGAAGTATGTGGTAAGAAGAATTAAGAAAGGCTGGATTCCTGCAACTTGTAACGGACAACCTGTAACATCACAAGTGAAAATCAAAATGAATTTATCTTCAATTGCTACAGACGTATAAAAAACGACTTTTATTAACCATGAAAAAATATCTTTTAATTCTCTCTTTATTGCTGTCAGGTAGTAAAGTATTTTCGCAGGAAACCACAATTCAGACTCAGCAAACATCAACAAATTATCAAAAAGCAGAATTTCCGGGTGGCGATAAAGCTTTCCAAAAAGAATTCATGAATATGGTTCATGCCTACATTGATATTGCTTTATATGCAATTCAAGGCAAGGTTACCTTTATTTTTAATATTGATACGAAAGGAAAGATCAACAGAATTGATGTTCTTCCAAAGTTCAAAGACAATGAAATGTTCATTGATGATATGAAATACGCAGTGAAAAAAGTAAAAGGAAAATGGAGTCCTGCGATACAAAACGGAGTTCCAGTGGATTCTAAGTTTGTGATGAAAGTTAATTTTAGTCATGATGTGTATGATGTTGATTAGAAGGTTTTTATTTTGCTTTTCGTTGATTGCTTTTTCTTTTATTAAGGCACAGGTTTTGGACGAATATCCTAAAAACCAGGAATTTTATGAAGGTGGGCTTATCAATTTCTATAAAGAAGCTCATGATTATCTAATTAATAATAATCTTAAAGAATGTGATGCGAAAGAAATCTATCAGCCAAGATTTTTAGTTACAAAAGATGCGCTTATAAAGTTGGTGAAGGATTCTGATACAGCAAACATTTCAAAAAATAAATGTGCTTATAATATTTCTTTGGAGATTTTTAAAAATCTTAAAAACTGGAAGCCGGCAGAGGTAAAAGGAGGAAAATTAGGAGCATTGGCTGAAGTTATTATTTACCCAAAAGATATAATGAGTAATTATAAAGAAAGTTATAATGCAAATAATTTTATAAAATCGGCTCAGTATCCAAAAGGATATGAATATTTCACAAAAGATTTTCATGATGAGTTTATGAGTCTTTTTTCTGATTATCATATTAATGGAAGCATCAATTTAGAATTTTATGTTGATAAAGATGGTCATGCTTTAAATCCTAGAATTTATCCCGAAATTAGAGATCAGAAATTTAATATAGATTTTTTTAGAACCTTTTCAAGATTAAAAAAAACTTGGAAACCTGCATTATATTTGAATATACCAATTAAAGAAAAGATTGTCTATCCTATGAATTTTTCTACAAATTTCTATGAAAGATAATCCTGCCATTCTGTCACAAGATTTTGTATCTTTGCAAATTAATTCAAAAGTTCAAAGTTTAAAAAATCAAAGTCGGAAAACCTTGAGCTTTAAATTTTAAACCTTAAACAGACCATTGTGCAAGAAAAATATATAGACGAAACAAAGCAGGGAGAAGCTTTTGCGATTGCAGAAAGAGACGGTAACTCAAAGAAATTATTCTTGGAGAGTTATGGCTGTCAGATGAATTTTTCTGATTCTGAGATTGTTGCATCAATTCTTAATGAACAAGGTTATAACACGACCTTGAAGGTAGAAGAAGCAGATCTTATTCTTTTAAATACATGTTCAATCCGTGAAAAAGCTGAGCAAACGGTAAGAATGCGCCTTGCACAGTTTAAAAATCTTAAAAAAGAAAGACCAAGCATGACGGTTGGTGTTCTTGGATGTATGGCAGAAAGATTGAAAACCAAATTCTTGGAAGAAGAACAATTGGTTGATCTTGTCGTTGGTCCCGATGCATACAGAGATTTACCAAACCTTTTAAAAGAAACCGAAGACGGGAGAGACGCCATCAACGTAATCCTTTCAAAAGAGGAAACGTACGCAGATATTAATCCGGTTCGTTTAGGTGGAAATGGTGTTACGGCTTTTGTTACCATTACCAGAGGCTGTGATAATATGTGTACTTTTTGTGTAGTTCCGTTTACGAGAGGTAGAGAAAGAAGCCGAGATCCGCATTCTATTTTAGAAGAATGTAAAAGCCTTTGGGAAAATGGTTACAAAGAAATTACCTTGTTAGGACAAAATGTTGATTCTTACCTTTGGTACGGAGGCGGTCCTAAAAAAGATTTTGCGAAAGCTTCAGAAATGCAGAAAGCAACAGCAGTTAATTTTGCACAATTGCTTGATTCGGTGGCTAAAGCTCTTCCTGAAATGAGAATCAGATTCTCAACGTCCAATCCTCAGGATATGAGTCTGGATGTGTTTAGAATGATCGCTAAACATGATAATATCTGCAAATATGTTCATCTACCTGTTCAAAGTGGAAGCAATAAGATGCTGGAGGCAATGAACAGACAGCATACGCGTGAAGAATATTTAGATTTAATTAAAAAAGCAAAAGAAATCGTCCCGGATATTTCTTTTTCACAGGATATGATTATCGGTTTTTGTAATGAAACTGAAGAAGATCACCAAGATACGTTGAGTTTAATGAGAGAAGTAGAATTTGACTACGGTTATATGTTTGCTTATTCAGAAAGACCAGGAACTCCTGCTCACAAAAAAATGGAAGACAACATTCCTGCTGATGTCAAACAAAGACGTTTGGCGGAAGTAATTGCTTTACAGGGCGAACTTTCAAGGAAAAGAATGGCGGGTTATGTCGGAAGGGTACACGAAGTTTTAATTGAAGGAATTTCCAAGAAGAATAAAAACCAGTGGAAAGGAAGAAACTCTCAAAACGCAGTTTGTGTATTTGATATGCAGGAAGGTCAGAAAATGGGTGACATTGTGAACGTTTTTGTTTTCGACAACACGCAGGGCACACTTTTAGGGGAAACTGTGAAATAGTAAATTAGCCTAAAATTTAGAATTAAATAAAATTATTATCAATATTAACTCAATAAACTAGACAATGGAAAAATTTCAGAAATATTGCCTCAGTGTTTTATTGGTAATAATTTGTAGCAATATCTCGGCGCAGGCAAGCAATGGAACCATTAAAAGTGAAGATTGCAAACAGCTGTATGATATTTATAGCCGAATTTTAGGTCATGAATGTGAAATTTCACAAGAGTTTTGTTTAAAAGATGAACCGATTCGCAATTTCGCAATTGGTCATAAGCAAAATGCCCTTGATCTTATTGAGAAATTCTTTTCAGGAAAGCAAAAATACAATTCTTATAAAAATAAACCGGAAGCAGATTTTTCTGAAAAAGAAAAACACAGTCAGCTTCTGAAAAACTTCGAGAAAAACAGTAAAGAAAATCTCTTTGCTGATATTTTATATTTTAAAACAAAAGTTTCAAAAGTCAGAAATAAAGATTATTTAAATGTAATCAGTTAATTATTATAAAGATAAAATTAAAATCATTCTTAACAAATTAACTCATTTTCTACAGATAAAAATTAAAGCTGTAGAAAAATAATCTAAAATTGACCTATGAGCAGCGAGCTACAAAATATAAAAAACCGTTTCGGAATTATTGGAAATTTTCCAGCCTTAAACCGAGCTTTAGAAAAATCGATTCAGGTTGCACCGACAGATATTTCAGTCCTTGTAATCGGAGAAAGTGGTGTTGGAAAAGAATTTATTCCGAAAATCATTCATTCAGAATCAAAAAGAAAACATCAACCGTACATTGTTGTAAACTGTGGTGCAATTCCGGAAGGAACGATCGATTCCGAGCTTTTCGGGCACGAAAAAGGAGCTTTTACAGGAGCAACAGCAACGAGAAAAGGATATTTTGAAGTCGCAGATGGCGGAACAATTTTCCTTGATGAGGTGGGTGAATTGCCTTTACAGACGCAGGTGCGTTTACTGAGAGTTCTGGAAAGCGGCGAATTCATGAAAGTAGGTTCTTCACAGGTTCAGAAAACAAATGTGAGAATCGTGGCGGCAACGAATGTAAATATGATGAAGGCTATTCATGACGGAAGATTCCGTGAAGATTTGTTTTATCGTCTGAATACGGTGCAGATTGATATGCCGGCTTTAAGAGAAAGAAAAGGGGATATTCATTTGTTGTTCAGAAAATTTGCGATTGATTTTGCCGAAAAATACAGAATGCCGGAACTGGAATTGGAACCAAGCGCAGTTCATTATATAGAAAACTATGCTTTTCCCGGAAATGTTCGTCAATTGAGAAATTTGGTTGAACAAATGACTGTTGTTGAGAGAAACAGACACGTTACCGTAGAAAAGTTAGCAGAATATATTCCCATGGAAACCCATCTTCCAATGGTGGTAAATACTCCAAATTCTCAAAAACAAAGCGATTTTGGCAGCGAAAGAGAAATCATGTACAAAATTCTCTTTGACATGCGAAACGATATTAATGATTTAAAATCCTTAACTTCGGAATTGATAAAGAATCGCGGGAATTCTGATTTGAGTAATCAGGAGAAAAATTTAATTAACAGAATTTATACTCCGGAACCTCAGCAGAATACAGCCCCGAGTTCTTTACTATATTTTGAAGATAATAGTAATCCGACGGTTCAGACTCCAACGATTATTTCAAGTCCGGAAGACAGCTATGAAGATTTTGAAGACATTGAAATTGAAGAAAACAGACCGGAATCTTTATCCCTTCAAAACAATGAAAAAGACCTGATTATCAAAGCGCTGGAAAAGCACAAAGGAAGAAGGAATAAAGCGGCAGACGAATTGGGAATTTCACAAAGAACATTGTACAGAAAAATAAAACAATATAACTTAGAAGAATAAACTAAAAAAATTAAATTATGATGAAAATTAACGCGAAACCGGTCAATTTTAAACTTGGTGAATATATCAGCAACGGGTACGAGTTTCTAAAAAGTAATTTCGGAAATCTATTTGGAGCATTTTTACTTACCATGTTGATGTCAATTATTCCTTTCTGTGGTTTGTTGGCTATCGGGAATTTTTACAAATATTGTAGAGATTTAAGAGCTGGAAAACAAGTAAGTGCAGGAGATATTTTCAATTTTGACGATTTTATGCCTTATTTCATCTTACAATTAATTTTAATCGGAGGGATTATGCTAATTTATATCCCGATGATTTTCGTGTTGCCATCTATGGCGGATAGAGATCCTTCTGCGGGACCGCCGGCGTTTTTCATGGTTTATATATTTGTTATTTATATTGCTATTTTAATCGTTTGCTTAAAAGGATTTTACATGCCTGCATTAATTTCTTTGGGAAGAGTTACAGACGTCAAAACAGCATGGAATATGTCTTTGATAATGGGAAAAGGTAATTTATTATCAATATTCTTATACTCACTTGTAATTGGGATTTTAGCACAATTGGGAATTATAGCTTGTTTTATTGGGCTTATTTTTACTTTACCATTACTGTATGTATCTCACTATTTTGCTTATGAAGATGCAATGCAGCAGATTACGCACGACGAAATACAAGAAATCGGAACTAAAAATGAATTTTAAAATTAAAAATATCAACATCAAACAGCCAAAATTTTGGCTTTTAATCCTATGTTTGGGAGTTTTGAACTCTTGTTACAGTTTTACAGGATCATCTCTTACAGATGAAAAAACGATACAGATCAACGAATTTCCAAACAATGCTGCTTTGGTGAACCCTACTTTGTCACAGCAGTTTTCAACAGATATTCAGAACCGTTTCTTGCAGAGAACAACTTTGAAAGGGACAAAAGAAAATCCTGATATTTTGGTAGAAGGTGAGATTACGGATTATTCTATAACACCTACAACGATTGGTTCTAATACGGTAACGAATCAGAATACGGGAGGTATTGTAAACGAATCTCAAAATAAACTGACAATCACGGTGAAGGTGCATTACGAAAATAAAATTCATCCGGATTCCAGTTTCGACAGATCATATTCTGACGAGGCTGTATTCAACAGTAATCTTTCACAATCTGAGATCGAAACTTCTCAGGTGAAAATTGCAACGGACAGAATTATAAACAAGATATTTAACGATATTGTAGCGAATTGGTAAGATGAATCATAGAGTTTTAGAATTATTAAAGACCCCAAAAAACATTCAATCAGAGGATATCGATCTTCTGAAAGAGGAAATTAATTCTTTTCCCTATATTCAGAATATCAGAGCTTTATACTTGTACGGAGTACATTTGTATGATAAAGAAAATTATCAGAAAGTGCTTTCTACAACAGCTGCTTATACAACGGATAAGAAGATTTTATACCAATTAATTAACGGTAAAATCCAACAGCGACCAAAACAGGAAATAAAGCCTGAAATTGTAAAGGAAAAGATTATTCCTGCAGAAAACCCGCTTTCACTTTTACAAAAATCAAAAATTTCAAGCTTTCCGATTAAAAGAGAAGAAGCTCCTATTGTTGAGGTTCAGCCGGAAATTTTGGAAGAACCCAAAGAGGAAAGTGTCGAGAAAAAAGAAAAGAAGTATATTCTTCCGGCTCCGAAAAAAGAAATTAAGCATCTTTTTGTGGATGGAGAGCGCAACAGAATCTTGTTTGAAGGTGAAGAAAATTTCCTTGATAATGAGAATATAGAAAGAATTGATCTTGAATCAACATTAGAATCCGGTTCTATCGTTACTCAAAAAAATGAGCAAAAAGATGAGTCGATTAATGTAGAAAAAAATATTCAGGAAGAAGAAATTTCACCTGAAAATAAAGATGCAGAAGTTGTTGAAGAAATTGAAGAATTCACTCCTGAAACAATTATTGAAGAAGAAAAGATCACTTCTGAATCTGAAAAAGAAGAAATTTTAAATGAATCAGAGACAAGTTTCCATGAAACGGAATCTTTGGATTCTCAAGTTGAAAATTCAGAAGATGAAGTTCAAGAAGAAGTCGTAGAATCTGAAGCTGTTGGTAATGAATATGAAAATCTAGATTTAAATAAAACTGAAGAAGCAGCAGAATTCACTCCTGAAACAATTATTGAAGAAGAAAAAATAACTTCTGAATCTGAAAAAGAAGAAATTCTAAACGAATCAGAGGTAAGTTTCCATGAAACGGAATCTTTGGATTCTCAAATTGAAAATTCAGAAACTGAAAATCAGGAAAGAGCTGAAACTGTTATTAATGAAACTGAAAATTCAGATTTAAATAAAATAAAAGAAACTGCAGAATTTACTCCTGAAAAAATCATTAATGAAGACAAGATTTCATCCGAAAAAGAAGAAAAAGCGGTTCAAAATGAAGCAGAATTAAGCTTTCACGGAATGGAATCCTTCTTACCGGGAGTGAAAATACAGTCGATTAATTCGGAAGAAGCAGTAACTGGAACACCTCAATTAAACATCAACAAACACGAAGATGAAATGCGTCGTTTGATCGAGGAGGTTGAGAAAAAAATGAAAGAAAAGGCTGTTTCAGAAAAAACTAAAGAAGAAGAGCCTGAAAATACGGGGCATGACATTAGTTTTGCAGAAACTCAAAGTTTTGAAGTAACGCCAGTTGAACCAGAAATAAAGGCAGGGATTAAGCAAGAAAAGCCCACTGAAGAATTTCAAATTAAAACAGTTGAAGAACCAAAAACAGAGATTCCTGAGCAAAAATCTGAAAAGATTACAGAAGAGCCAGCAGAAGTAAAATCTGCTTGGAAACCAATGTCTCTAGAATCAAATCTACCTGATTCATTACTTAATAAGCCTGTGGAAATTCCTCAGCCAAAAGTTGAGGCTAAAGCTCAGGAAATAGAAGTTTCTCAAGCAGAAACTCAAAAAGAAGAAGAGGTTTTAGATGAAATAAAAGACGTTCCTGAGTTAGCAGAAGAACAAATTGATGAACTTCAAATCGATGAAGAAACGCTAAAACCTGTCGAAGAAAATAAAGAAGATGTTCCTGTAATGAATGTTTCTTTCTTTGGATCAGATATTTTAAAATGGAATGTAGCAGAGTCGAAAAAAGAAGAGGAAAAAGTGGAAGTTAAGGAAGAGATTAAAGAAAATCCGGTTGAAAAAACAATTTCAAATCCTGTTAATAGTAATATTCCGGGATTTATCAATACATGGCAAAGCTGGCTGAAAATCGACAGAACTGAAGATGTTGAGGAAGTAGAAGAAGTTCAGAAGGAAAAAATTGAGTTAAAGAATAAAGTTATTGAAACCTTTATTGAAACCAATCCCAGAATCAGTCAGTTAAAAGATGAAGTTTCCTTTGTGGTGAAAGAGAAAAACGATGATATTTCACACTTAATGACAGAAACCTTGGCGAATCTTTATTTCGAACAGAAATTATATACAAAGGCTATTAAAGCATTCGAAATCCTGATCAGGAAAACTCCCGAAAAGAAAGAGTATTTCGAAGGTAGAATCCAGGAAATAAAAGACTTCAGAACTAAAGGGTAAAGCATAATAATTATGAACATATTGTCAATTTCAGCTTTTCAAATACTGTTTGCAGCCATTGCAATTATTGTCTTATATATTTCGGCAATTGCGGTTTTAGTTAAAACAAAATCAGGTATTTTACCTTATGCTGCATTAATTCTTTTTCCGATACTTGGTCCGTTGGGAATCGTTTTTGGAAACTTTACGAAGAAAATAAAATAAAAAACGGCGGAAATTTTTTCCGCCGTTTCTATTTAAGTATGATTGATCACATCTTTATTTTTTCTGAATTTCCGCCATATTTTTCGACCGAAGAAGATCATCAAAATGACAATACCAATGGCACAAATGGCGGCAATAAGAGGTGCGACCATTGCTAAAACCGCCATAATTCCTGCTCCGGCTGTTTCGGCTGTTCCGACCACAGAATTTCCCAATCCGCCGGTAGTTGCTGTGGAAGCCGCCCGAATTCCTGCAAATCCAGAACTTATCGTTGCTGCAGTTCCGCCACCTGCAATCAAAGCCAAAGCCCATTGCGGAAATGTTCCTAAATCAGCAAACTGACTCGCAAATAAAACAGAACCGGCAACCGTTGCCATCGGAACCGAAATAGTGTCGAGTAAATGGTCGACAAAAGGCAGATAATAGGCTAAAATTTCTACGATCGTTGCAATTCCTGTAGTGATGAGTGTAGGAAGCCCGGCAAGCCATTCAAAGTCATCATTCATGGGAATCCAATGAAGATATGATGCCAAACTCACGGCAAACATCGGGAGAAATACTCTGAAACCGGTTGCAGCAGCCAACCCGATACCAATAAAAGCACTCAGAACATAGGGTAAATAGGGAATATTTTCTAACATCTTAATTTTCAGATTTATTGTTTTGCTTAAAGTTACAAAAAATTATATTCCCAGAAATTCCATCAATTTCTTTAAAAAATATTTTCAAACATTTGTGCAAATCAGTGTAATCCGTGGGAGAAAATTAGTCAACAAACATTAACCACAGATGTTGCATCTTAATTTATAGGTTTTATGAATCGAAAAAAGAAAACTAAGGTTTTTTCTGAGCCTGACAAAATTTAATGAATTGTGTTTCCACATCTTGGAATTTTTGTGGCATTTCAGGAGAAGCCCAAAAAAGCATTGCCATTGTTTTGTCTCCAAAAGCTTCTTTAAATAAGTCTTTATTCAAACGATAACATTCGCGCAAAAGCCTTTTGATACGATTTCTGTGAACCGCTTTTTTGAAATGTTTTTTAGAAACTGCAACGGCGAATTTAGTGTTTTCAACCGGAGTTGCAGGCTTATTTTTAAGGATGATAATTCTCAAATTCCCACTTGTTCTCCATTTACCTTTTTCGAAAAGTAAAGAGATCTCTGTGTTTTTCTTGAGTTTTTCGGCTCTGGGATATTTGAAATTTGTCATTTACGGGCGTAAATATAAGATATATTTTGTTTGTTTGAGAGGCTTCGACAAGGTCGGCATGACACTTTGCAAATATAGTACTAAAATAAAAACGATTAGTATTAGAAATGTCATGCTGAATCCATCGAAATATCTTTAAATATTGTTGCAGGGTTTTTAATCCTTTTTCAGTAAATGATTGATAACTTCTGAAGCCGTATACAATCCGAAAATTGCTGGCATATAGCTTATTGTTCCGTAGAAAGATCTTTTATAATTGCTCCCGTCAGTCATTTTCAGGCTTTCTTCATCCTGAATATCATTGGCAAAAACACAACGAACACCTTTATCGATTTTCTCTTTTTTCAGCCTTTTTCTTACCTGTCTTGCAAGGTGGCAATGTTCAGTTTTACTGATGTCTCTTACCATCACTTTGCTTGGATCTGTTTTTCCGCCGGCTCCCATTGAACTTACGATTTTTATTCTCCTTCTTTTAGCGGCAATAATTAAACAAAGTTTTGGAGTTACACTGTCAATACAATCCAAAACATAATCGAATTTTGCAGAATCCAGAACTTCATCCATTCTTTCAGGGTTTAGAAACTCATTGATTTTGGTTAAATTAAGATCCGGATTAATATCTAAAAGTCTTTCGGCAACAACTTCTACTTTATGTTTTCCAACGGTAGAGCGTAAGGCGGGTAACTGTCTGTTAATGTTGGTGATATCAACAGTGTCTCCGTCTACGATGGTCATGCTTCCTACTCCGGCTCTTGCCAGAAATTCGGCTGCAAAAGAACCGACTCCACCCAAACCAACAACCAAAACAGTAGCTTTATTCAATTTTTCCAGCCCTTCTTCTTTTACCAGAAGTTGCGTTCTTTCCAACCAGTACTTATCCATTTTTTATAGTCTCTAAATTTTCTACAATTTGCTTATTTAAATTTTCCAGAGAAATTTCCTTTATTTCCGAAACTTTCCGATACAATTCTTCAATATTGAAATCTTCATTGTCCGTTTCTAAAAATATCTTGTCTAAAGGAGTAATTCTCAAAGTATTTTGCAAAGATAAATTATACAAAACCGCTTTTCCAAAACTCAGATAAAAATTATTTTTAAGCAAATCTTTTGCAATACTTTCTTTTTTATTAAAACCATGAATAATCATCGGCTGTTCCGTATGTTTTTTGAAAGAAATCACCTCGTAAAATTTTCTTACACAATGAACGATCACAGGTTTTTTTATATCATTAGCTAGTTTAATCTGTCTTAAAAAAACATCTTCCTGAATCTTCTGATCGGCTTCAGTAAAAGAATCTAAACCACATTCTCCGATTGCAAAACAGTTGTCCGTAATATTCGATTCCAGCCAATTGAATTGATCTTCAATATTATTAATATCAATATCTTTCGGATGGATCCCAATTGAATATGGTGAATCTGTCGGATTGTTTTCCAAATCAAGATTATAAATTCCATACGGGATGTTTTTTTTATGGTGATGAAAATCAAAAAATTCCATTTTCAAAAATACTATTAATTTATATTTAACGTAAATTTCTTAAACAAACGTTTATAAATCTGTTAAAAATTTCTTAACTTTACTCAAAGTCACTACATGAAGAAAAAATTTACAGAAAAACAAATCCACATTTTAGACATTGCCGAAGAGCTGATTGCAAAAAAAGGCTACGAAGGTACATCGGTGAGAGACATCTGTTCCAAGGCTAATATCAACGTCGCGATGATCTCTTATTATTTTGGTTCCAAAGAAAAAATGATGTCGTATCTGTATCAATACAGAGTTTTAAAAACCAGAGAAAATTTTTCAGAATTTGCTGATACCATTAAAGATGGTAAACCTGAAATGCAGTTGAAAGAAATTATTAAATATATTGTTGCCCAATTATTTAAATATAATTATTTCCACGGGTTTGTCACTCAGGAACTTCGCCACACAGAAAATTTAAAAGATGAACTGCTGGATTTTTATCAGCTATTTGTCAAAAAATTGGACGATGTTATTAAAAAAGGAGTGGCTTCCGGAGTTTTTACATTTACTCCAAAACCTGAAGATATTCTGACAACAATTATTGGTTCTACATTATTTGTAATCCGCAACAGAAATTTTTATGAATTGTATGTTCCTAACAAAAGTGAAGAAACGTATTCCAAAGAAGCGGAAAAAAAGGTAAGAATGAATCTTTTAATGAGCATTTTTGCAATTTTAGGATATGCTGCAGACTAAAATTACGTTAAATAATCATAAAAAAAAATCTATTGACAAAAAAGTTATATTTTTGCAAATTAGTAAATCGGCTGTGTAATCCGAAAACTGTTGAATTTTTTATATGAAAAAATATATTTTAGGTATTTTTGCTGTAGCAGTAGTAGCATCGTGCGTAAGTAAGCAGGAAAGGGCAATGAAAAGTGCAGATAAGAATCTCATTTTAAAAACTGCCAATGAAAATTTTGCTAAAAAGAAATGGAAAAATGCTTTGGCACTTTATGACAGGCTTCCGAATCTTGTTGCAGGAACAGATGATGCTCCGAATGTAGTTTTCAATTCTGCATATGCGAATTATTATGACAAAAATTTTAGATTAGCAGGAAATCAGTTTAAAAATTTTGCAATAAGTTTTCCGCAGGATAAAAGAAAAGAAGAGGCTTCATATATGTCTGCGTTATGTTATTACGAAGGATCTATGGATTATAACCTTGATCAGTCTACCACACAGTCCGCAATCAACGAGCTTCAGGATTTCCTGAATAATTATCCGAATTCGGAAAGATCTAAAAATATCAATACCTTAGTTGATGAATTGTCTTATAAACTAGAGTTTAAAGCTTATGAAAATGCGAGACAATATTTCAAGATGGGTGAGTACAAGGCTGCAAATACAGCTTTGGAAAACGTATTAGATGATTTCCCAAGTACGAAACTTCGTCCGCAGATCTATGATTATATCGTAAAATCCCGTTACGAATTGGCAACAAAGTCTGTTTACGATCTTAAAGATGAGCGTATTGAAAATGCTTTGGCATTTACAAGACAGGTCGAAAAAGAAATGCCAAATACTGACGTTGCAAAAACAGCTTTAGATATCAGACAAAAACTTGAAAAAGAAAAGAAAGATTTTGTTGTCGTTAAAAAAGATACGGAAGCAAGAATTGCAGTTTTAACTGAAAGACAGAAAAAGCAGGTTGCATTAGCCGCAGAAAAGAACAAAACGGAGCAGCAGGTGAAAGATCAGATCGATGCTGAGAAGAAAGCAGTGCAGATCCAGAGGGACAGTGCGGCAATTAATACACCTCCGCCGGCGGCGACTTTCAAGATTCAAAGATAATTCGTAAATTTGCGAACTTAAATAAAATTAATATTCTCAAAATGAGTGTAAAAGATACAAAAGCAGAAGTAAATACCATTACTTACGATAAGGATAAGATTGAAGACAAAGTAGGTTCAATCTACGAAGCGATTGTTATCATGGGGAAAAGAGCAGAGCAGATCAATGCAGAAATTCGTACAGAATTGCACAATAAGCTTGATGAATTCGCTGTTCACAATTCTACATTAGAAGAAGTTTTCGAAAACAGAGAACAAATTGAAATCTCTAAGCATTACGAAAAACTTCCAAAACCAACTTCTATTGCTATCGAAGAATGGTTAAACGGAGACGTATACTTCAGAAAAACTGAAGAAAGAAAATAAAAACCATTAGCGTTTTTTATATATGAGGGTCATAAAGGAAATCTTTTCTTTATGACCTTTGTTGTTTAAACGGTTTGTGAGAAAAAATAAGTAATTTAGTATTCTTAAAAATTAAAACTAAATGAGTCTTTCCGGGAAAAAAATTCTCATTGCGATTTCTGGAGGAATTGCAGCTTACAAAGTACATTTTCTGATCAGGGATTTTGTGAAAAAAGGAGCAGAAGTTCAGGTGATTATGACTCCTGATGCAGAACATTTTGTAACCAAACTGAGTATTTCTACTTTATCTAAAAAACCTGTGTATACAGAATTTTATAGTGACAACGGAACCTGGAACAGTCATGTGGAAATGGCTTTATGGGCAGATATAATGGTTGTTGCGCCTTGTACGGCGAATACTTTATCGAAAATGGTTCACGGGATGTGTGATAACCTGGTCATTGCGACTTATATGTCGGCGAAATGTCCTGTGTTCATTGCCCCCGCAATGGATTTGGATATGTATGTACATCCTTCCACTAAGAAAAACTTAGAACTGGCAGAAAGCTTCGGACACATTATCATTCCTGCCGAAAAAGGAGAGCTGGCAAGTGGATTGATCGGTCAGGGTAGAATGTCTGAACCGGAAACAATTACCAAAACAATTGAAGAATTTTTTAATTCAAATAATAAAAGAACATTAGAAGGGAAAACAGTTTTAATTACGGCCGGACCTACTTATGAAGCACTTGATCCCGTAAGATTTATTGGGAATCATTCTTCAGGAAAGATGGGGTTTTCTCTGGCGGAAGAGGCTTCAAAAAGAGGAGCGAAAGTTATTTTGATTTCCGGACCGAGTTCTCAGGTTATTGAAGATAAAAACGTTACTTTACATAAAGTGACTTCTGCAAAAGAAATGCTGGCAAAAGTTTTCGAATTTTATGATACAGTAGACATCGGAATTGCAAGTGCAGCCGTTGCAGATTACGCTCCGAAGGAAGTTGCCAAAGAAAAAATCAAAAAGAATGAGGATAATTTAACGATTGAATTGGTTAAAAATCCGGATATTCTTAAAACAATGGGCGAAAAGAAAACCCATCAGTTTTTAGTAGGTTTTGCTTTGGAAACTCAGAATGAGGAGGAAAATGCAAAAGGAAAATTAGCAAAGAAAAACCTTGATATGATTGTTTTAAACTCGCTTCGTGACGAAGGGGCTGGTTTTAAAAATGATACCAATAAAATAAAAATATTTACCAAAACTGAAAAAAAGGAATTCAACCTGAAATCTAAAGATGATGTCGCAAAAGATATCTTGGATTTCGTTGAGTCTCAACTTTTAAAATAATTTTAATAAATTTCCGTTCTCAATCTTTAATAGAAAATGAAAAAATTTTTAAGCATATTTTTACTTCTGTTTGTATTCAATCTAAGTTTTTCTCAGGAGTTATTAGCAACGGTTCAGGTGAATTCCCAGCAATTGGGAGGAAGTAACCAGTCTGCATATAAAGCATTGGAGAAAAGTCTCAGAGATTTTATCAACAATACAAGCTGGACAGGAAAAAGACTTCAGAATTTCGAAAAAATAAAATCGAATTTCGCAATTGTAATTGCAGCGAGAGAAGGAAACAGATTTACGGGAAGTATTGTCATTCAGGCAGTTCGTCCGGTTTTTAATACAACTTATGAATCTCCGCTGATCAATCTTCAGGATCAAAGATTTTCTTTTGATTATGTTGAAAATGAGAATCTTATATTTAATGAAAGACAGTTTTCCGGTAAAAACCTGATCGATGTGATTAGTTTTTATGTGTATGTAATTCTAGGGTATGATGCAGATAGTTTCCAGTCAATGGCGGGAACACAATGGTTTCAAAAGGCTCAACAGATTGCACAAAACGGGGAATCCCAGAATACTTACGACGGTTGGAAGCAGATCAACGAGCCAAGAAGCCGCTCAATTTTAATCAAAGAGATCATGAGTCCGAACTGGACACAGTTGCGTGCAACGATGTATTCGTATCATAGAGCGGGGTTGGATAATTTATTTAATCAGGATCAGACTGCGGCAAAAAAAGTTATTTTTGACGCCTTAATGCAGCTAAAGCAATACGAAAACTCTTTCCAGCAGGCATATTTCTTTAACCTTTTTATGGATGCCAAAGCGGATGAAATATTTAACATTTTTAATTCCGGAAATAATGGTGGAATTGTTTTAGGAGACTTAAAACAGGAAATGACGATCCTTTCTCCGAAAAACACGGATGCTAAATGGAGTAAGTGGAAACAGTAATGTTAACTTGAATTCTGAAATCTAAAGTTCTATATTTGCAATAGCTAAATAATCGCTATTATCAATGCTGTCGAGAATTTATATTAAAAACTTTGCCCTGATTGATACACTTGAAGTATCGCTGCACAATGGTTTACAAGTAATCACTGGGGAAACCGGTGCGGGAAAATCTATTATTTTGGGTGCTTTGCGACTGATCTTGGGCGAAAGAGCAGATGTAAAATCTATTTCGAAAGCAGAAGAAAAAAGTATTGTAGAAACAGAGTTTTCTTTAAATAATCAGTTCAAAAAATTCTTTATCGAAAATGATCTTGATTACGAACATCAGACGATCATTCGCAGGGAAATTTTACCTTCCGGAAAATCGAGGGCGTTTATCAATGACGTACCGGTGACTTTGGATATTTTGAAAGAACTATCTTCAAAATTAATTGATATTCATTCTCAGTTCGAAACTTCCAATCTTTTTACTTCGGAATATCAGTTTAAAATTATTGACGGACTTTCTGAGAATAAAAAACTTATTGAAGATTATCAAAATGAGTTTTCAGATTTCCAGAGTTTAAAAATTCAGCTTAAAAAACTTCAGACTCAGCTTTCAGAAAGTAAAAAAGAGGGTGATTACAAAGAATTCTTACTGAATGAGCTGGAAGAGCTGAAACTGGATGATGTCAATTATGAAGAACTGCAAAATCAGCTTTCTGTTCAGGAAAATGCTGAAATGATTTCTGAGAATCTTGCACAGGTTTTGTCGAGATTTCATCAGGAGGAAATCGGGATTTTGTCTTTTTTTAATGAAGCTAAAAATAAATTGTCAAAAATCGCAGAAGTTTCAAACGGCTTTTCAGAACTTGATGAAAGGTTGGAAACTTCTTTTGTGGAAATAAAAGACATTATTTCAGAGCTTGAAAATGAAGCCGAAAAAATTGAAATTAATCCTGAAAATTTAGCATTATTAATTGAATTAAATAACAGAATCAATAATCTGTTTGTTAAGCATAACGTTTCTGATATTAATGAATTAAAAGAAATCAGGGATCAATTATCTGGCGATCAGAAGGGCGCTTCCGAACTGGAAGAAAAAATTGCTGAAATTGAAGAAAAAATTTCTAAAAAAGAAAAAACACTTCAGTCTCTTGCTGAAAAACTTTCAAAAAACAGAAAGAAAAGCATTCCTATTTTTATTAAAAAGGCGGAAGAATTACTTAAAAAATTAGGGTTAGAAAAAGCCAAAGTTGATATTGAATTACAGGATTCTGCAGATTTCAATCCATTCGGAAAAGAAAATATTCAGCTTTTATTTCAGGCAAATTCGGGTTTTCCTTTGAAACCAATTCAGACCGCTATTTCCGGTGGTGAAAGATCCAGAGTGATGTTGGCGGTAAAGAAAATTATTGCTGAAAGTGACGAACTTCCGACATTAATTTTAGACGAAATCGATACCGGAGTTTCAGGAAAAGTTGCCGAAGAAATCGGAAATCTGATGCGCGAAATGTCAACAGATATGCAGCTTATTGTAATTTCTCACTTAGCACAGGTTGCCGCAAAAGGAAACAATAATTATAAGGTTGTAAAGCAGGATGTAGCCGGAAGAACTCAGTCAACCATTGTTGCTTTAAGTGATGAAGAAAAACTCAACGAAATTGCACAATTGCTTTCGGGAAGTAAGATTACGGATGCGGCTATGGCGCAGGCAAAAGAATTGATAGGATAAAACTGTAACATATTTTGCATTATATTTACTAATGTAAAAAAGTAAACTATGTTTTTAAAATTCCTGAGATTAGAGTTCAAAAGTTTTTTTCGTGGCAGTTCTTTGGGGATTAATCTTGCGATGAAGATTCTCCGTTTTATCGGTATTCTTTATTTTATGCTTTGTTTGGCAGGAGGTGCATTTGCTGCATTTTACTACGTTCAGGAAGAAATGCACCAGGATCCTTTAAAAATTGTTTCTAAATTCTTAATTGCAGTTTGGGCGATTGATTTGATCCTCAAATATATGTGGCAGGAAATGCCGACTCAGAATATCAAACCTTTTCTTACCTTAAACATTCCTAAAAAAACGTTGGTCAATTATATGCTGAGTAAGACTTTTCTGTCGGCTTTCAGTTGGCTGAATTCTATATTTTTCATTACATTTTCCGGAATTGCACTATTCAACGGATATGGTTTTATCAATATTTTAAGTTGGTTTATTGGGGTTTCCTTGTTGTTTTATCTTAATAATTTTATTAATATACTTTTTAACGATAAAGAAACAGTTGCGATTGTTGTCGGATGTGTTTTTGCAGCAGTTGCAGGGTTAACGTATTACAATATTTTACCAATACTATCATATTCGGAAGCATTCTTCTATGGTTTCTTTGAAAAACCTTACTTGGCTTTAATTTCAATTGTTTTATTTTCAGGCTTATGGTGGATCTGTTTTAAACATATTCATAAGGTGTTTTATCTTGATGAAGGTCTGGAAGCGAAAAAAACAGTCGGAAAGACCGAAAATATCGCTTTCTTAAATAAATACGGAGCCATCGGAACGTTCATCAACAATGATATTAAAATGCTGAGAAGAAATAAAGTGACCAAAGGCATTTTACTGGGAAGCTTCATGTTTCTTTTTTACGGGATGCTGATGTTTACTTCGTCGATCTATAAAACACCGGCAATGATCATGTTTATGGGATTGTTTGTGACAGGAGGATTTCAGTTTATGTTTGGGCAAAGGGTTCCGGCTTTCGACAGTTCTTATTATCCTTTAATGATGACACTGAATGTTCCATACAAAGAATATCTAAAGGCAAAATGGTGGCTGATGAATATTGTGACAGCGGCTTCCATGATTATAGCGGCTTGCTATGCCTATTTCGGATGGGAAATGTATGTGACTTTCTTGGCGGCAGGAATTTATAATATCGGGGTTAATTCGCAATTCACGCTTTGGTCGGGAGCTTTCAATAAGACGCAGATTGATCTTAATGCAAAGGAAAAAAGATTCGGACAGAAAAATAGCTTTAATATGAAATCATTACTGTTATTAATTCCGAAAATGTTTTTACCAATGGTAGTTTTTGCGACGATGCAGTATTCTTTCGGGATTACGGCAGGAGTGATAAGCATAGCGATTTTAGGGCTGATCGGGTTTTTATTAAGAGAAAAGATCTTCGACATCATCGTAAAGCATTACAAAGTAGAAAAATATAGTACATTAGAAGCATTCAAAAACAAAGATTAATAATATGATCACGATTAATAATTTATCAAAAACATACGGACAGGCAACCGTTTTAAATATAGAAAATCTTGAAATTCCCAACGGTGAAACTTTTGGTCTTGTCGGAAACAACGGGGCCGGAAAAACAACACTTTTTAGCTTAATGCTGGATTTGATTCAGGCGACAACAGGATTTGTAAGCATCGATGGAATTAAAGTAAACGAATCTGAAGCCTGGAAAAACAAAGTTTCTGCCTTTGTAGACGATTCTTTTTTAATTGGATACCTTACTCCTGAAGAATATTTTTATTTCATCGGAGAATTAAGAGGGCAGAACAAAGCTTCTGTTGACGAGTTTTTGAAACAGTTTCACGACCTTTTTAACGGAGAAATTTTAAACTCCGGAAAATACGTTCGTGATTTATCAAAAGGAAATCAGAAAAAAGTAGGAATTATCGGTGCCATTATCGGAAATCCTGAAATCATTATTCTGGACGAACCTTTTGCAAATCTGGATCCTTCCACACAGATTAAACTGAAAAATTTAATCAAAGAATTATCAAAACAAGACGGAGTGACTTTTCTTATTTCGAGTCACGATCTTTCGCATACGACGGAAGTTTGTAACAGAATTGTGGTGGTAAATAAAGGACAGTTGGTAAAGGATATTCAGACAAATCCTGAAACATTGAAAGATTTGGAACAATATTTCGCCGATCAGGTTTCGCAACCGATTGAAGCAGTTTAACTCAAATTAAAATTAATAATGATGAATATTGAATCTCAAAATGTGACCGACTATCCAAACAGCAATACGATTTTCATGGTTTGGAGATTGGTCGGCGATCCGAAACTGAAAGAAACTTTCCAACAATTGTGTGCCTTGGTTTTGAATCTTAATAATTCCGTTTTCAACAGATTCCCAGACAGCAGAGCGAGTTGCGTGATGGGAATCGGTTACAATGCGTGGAATATTTTAAATCTTCCAACTCCGCTTCCGAAAGAATTGGTGAATTTTGAAGAAATAAAAGGAGAAAAACATACCGCAGTTTCCACACCTGGAGATTTGCATTTTCATTTGAGAGCAGATGATAAAAGCATTATTTTTGATATGGCGATTGAGATCTCAAAATTATTAACGCCAGTTGGAGAAGGAATTCTGGAGATTCATGGGTTTAAATATTGGGATGATCGCTCAATTCTCGGTTTTGTAGACGGAACGGAAAATCCGCACAATGAAGACAGAGATTTTTTCGCTAAAATCGGCGATGAAGATTTGCAATATAAAGGTGGAAGCTATCTTTTTACTCAAAAATATCTTCACAATATGAACGCGTGGAGAAGTCTTTCCACAGAAGATCAGGAAAAAGTTATCGGAAGATCGAAAGAAAATGATATCGAAATGTCGGATGATGTGAAACCTGCAAATTCGCACATCGCCTTAGCCAATATCGGTGATGATTTAAAAATTGTAAGAGATAATATGCCATTCGGAAATCCTTCTATGGGCGAATTCGGGACTTACTTTATTTCTTACGCCAATAGCTTTTCTACCACTAAAAAAATGCTGACCAATATGTTTGTCGGCGATCCTGTAGGAAATTATGATAGAATTCTGGATTTCAGTACAGCCGTTACAGGAACGCTTTTCTTTGTCCCTACGAGAAATATGCTGGATGATTTTTCGGGATAAGCGTTTTTAATCATCAATAATAGATATTAACGATACGTCAAATTTGAAAATCTGTGATTACTATTTGGAGAACATCTGCTAATTTTGTTCGGTCAAAATTTAATCTATGGAATTAATTGAAAAATTGAACTGGAGATTTGCTACCAAAGCAATGAACGGTCAAAAAGTACCACAGGAAAAAGTGGATAAAATATTAGAAGCGGCAAGATTAGCACCAACTTCAAGCGGTCTTCAGCCTTTCGAAATCATCGTCATCACAAATCAGGAAATCAAGGAACAAATCAAACCTCACGCTTGGAATCAGCCGCAGGTTACAGATTGTTCGCACCTTTTGGTTTTTGCAGCTTGGGATAACTATACGGAAGAAAGAATCAACAATATGTTTGATCTGACGAATGAAATCAGAGGTTTCAAAAACGAAGGCTGGGAAAATTACAGACAAATGTTATTAAGTACTTATCCTCAGAGATCAGCGGAAGAAAATGCTATACATGCGGCAAAACAGGCTTATATTTCTTTCGGGGCAGCAATTATTGCGGCGGCATTCGAAGAAGTGGATTCGACGCCAATGGAAGGTTTTGTTCCGGAGGAAGTTGATAAGATTTTAAATTTAAAAGAAAAAGGTCTGAAAAGTGTTTTATTGTTGCCAATCGGTTACAGAGACTCTTCGAACGACTGGTTGGTAAACCTTACGAAAGTAAGAAAGCCGAAAGAGGATTTTATTACTGAAGTCAACTAGTTATTAATTATTTTACTCATAGAAACAGCCTTTCAGAATTTGAAAGGCTGTTTTATTTTATAAATCAAATCTTATAGGTTTTAAAAACCTATAAGGCTTCTTTAAGATTTATTAAAACCGATAATTAGAACTGAGTACTCGGTTTCCAATCTACCACGGCTCTGATAAAGGCTTCCGCATTTTCCAAAGGAATATTTGGTAAAATCCCATGTCCTAAGTTCGCGATATATCGGTCTTTTCCGAAACGGTTAATCATTTCAGTCACCATTTTTTTAATTGTTTCAGGCGTAGAATGTAATCTCGCAGGATCGAAGTTGCCTTGAAGCGTCATGGTGTGATTCGTCAATGTTCTTGCAAATTCCGGCTTAATCGTCCAGTCAACGCCTAAGGCTGAAACCGGAGACTGTACCATATCTTCCAACGCAAACCAACATCCTTTTCCGAAAACGACAACATGCGTCAACGGACTTAAAGCTTCAACAATTTGATTAATATATTTCCATGAGAATTCCTGATAATCTGCAGGCGAAAGCATTCCGCCCCAGGAATCGAAAACCTGAACCGCAGAAACCCCTTTTTCAACTTTTCTCTTCAAATAAGCAATCGTTGTATCTGTAATTTTCTGAAGTAGTAAATGAGCTGCTTCCGGTTGTTGGAAACAGAAAGATTTAGCAATATCAAAAGCCTTGCTTCCTTTTCCTTCCACGCAATAGCAAAGAATCGTCCAAGGCGAACCCGCAAAACCGATCAATGGAATTTCGTTGTCCAATTTTAATAAAGTCAGTTCAATCGCATCAAAAACGTATCCCAACGTATCATTTACATCCGGAACGATCACATTCTGCACATCTTCCATCGTTCTGATCGGATTGTCTAACCAAGGACCAACATTCTCCTTCATTTTAAAATCAATTCCCATTGCCTGTGGAACTACCAAAATATCTGAAAATAAAATCGCTGCATCCAAAGGATATCTTCTGATAGGCTGTACAGTGATTTCAGAAGCCAATTCCGGAGTCTGACATCTTGTGAAGAAATCATATTTGTCACGTAGCGCAATGAATTCCGGCAAATATCTTCCGGCCTGTCTCATCATCCAAACTGGCGGTCTTTCTACGGTTTCTCCGCGAAGTGCTTTTAAATATAGGTCGTTCTTAATCATAATTTTTAGTTGATAGTTGTTGGTTTTTAGTTGATGGTTTAAGGATTATCATCCTTTACGATATCTCTAATTACTGACAACAGGTTTGCTAAAGTATTTTTTTTACTTGTAAAAATATCAGATTTTGTATATTTTCTTATCTCATTTGATGTAGTTTCGCCGATCGAAAAAAGCATCATATCCTGAAAAGAATTTTGCTTTGCAAAACTACGAACTCCGCTCGGACTAAAAAATACGGCAGCATGATATTTTTCAGTTATCACAGGATTGATTTCCGAAGTGCTGTAAACCGTAATTTTTTCATACTTAATATTTTGTAACGGAAGTTCATTGTCAAGAACGCTGATGGCTAAATTTCCGCAAAAGTGTAGAAATTTTTCATGCTGGCAATGATTGGTGATGAATTTTGAAAGGGTTTCAGCATTTTTTAATACTTTAAAAGTTCCGAAACCATTTTTTCTTAATTCACGTTTTGTTTTTTCGCCGACGCAATAGATTTTGTTATAATTTTTTGCGGTAAAATCTTCATTAGGCTTAAAACCGTTTTTAAAAAAAGAAGTCACTCCATTCACGCTTGTAAAAATCAAGGAATAATTTTTCAGGTCAAATGGATGCATTGTTATAGAATTTATTTTTATTACCTCAACACAATCAACCAAAATATCCTCTCCTAATTCTTTGGATATAATCTTTGGATCTATGTTTTTGGTAAATAAAATCTTCATTAAGGTTTATCTTTTAAATGTAAATCGGCAACCTGAATTCTCACTTTGCTCATGAAATCCTTTCCGGGATCTTCTTTTCCTGTGAAATAATTCGGATCAGATTCCTTCCAAAGCTTAGAATTTCTGAAAACTCCATATTCCGAGTGACCGATGAGATATTCTATTTTATATTTCTGGGTTAAATATCTTACCAATTGCGCGTTGGCTGCAACTTGTTTTTCGGTAAGCAGTTCTTTTTTGCTGCCGATATTTTCAATTCCGATCGCACAATAATTCAATCCGATTGTGTGTCTTGCAAATTGAGTAGGCTCCATTAATTGATAAATCGTTCCGTCTCTGTCTATGATAAACTGTGAAGAAACATTTAATGTACTTTGCTTTTTTAAGGTGTTTCTTGCGCTTTCAAGATTTGTTTTATTAAAATATTTAAAATTACTTTCTACATTTCCGCCCGCAGTGTAATGCAGAACAATCATTTTTGGAACAATCGTTGGAGTTTTTTGAACTAAACCATGATGTTCTTTTAAATATTCTAGACTTAAACGAATTCTTTCCTCAGAAAAACTGATAGGTTTATTAATAATTTTCGGTTCGTTTTTCTGTCCTGCCACAAAACCTATCATTAATACAAACAAAAAGCAAATAATATTCTTCATACGCTTTACTTTTGATATTGATAATGTCCTGTAATGGTAAATTTGAACAGACAATCTTCGATAACCTGTCCTCCTCCTATATTATGTACAATTAAATATCTTTTTCCGTCTGAAGATTTTTTGTTGACAACGATTCCGATGTGTGTTAAATTTCCGGGAAGAAGCCAGGTGACAATGTCTCCGGGAGCATACAATTCCGGTTTAGTATCAATCGATTTGGATTTTCCGAATTTTGCAAAGAAAACCCTAAGGTTTGGAACTCTGCGATGATCAATATTTGTATCAGGCTTTTTTAATCCCCAGGTTTTCGGATATTTTGAAAAATTTTTCGCCATATCTTCATGTACTTCTTTCTGAAGATCAATTCCTAATTTTCTGTATGCTCTTATCACAACATCGGTACAAACGCCTTTGTCTGAAGGAACATCTCCGTTTGGATATTTTAATGTAAAATAAGCAGGATCGTAAGTTACTTTGTCTTTTGTCAGACTTAAAGCAGCATCAGATAATTTTTGAGCAAACTGATTTTGTGCTTTTGACGTAAAAACACAAAATATAATGATAAGGATGGATAAATACTTTTTCATTGCCCTGAAATTTAGAATCAAATTAGATTTGGCTCTTAATTTCCGCCATCAATTCTTTTCCGCCGTTTTCCAGAACAATTTTTGCGAATTTTTTTCCAAAGTTTTCTTCTTTATTATATACAAAACTTTCATCGGTAGCGATACAGTTTTTACCGTCTAATGAACAAAGAGCAGCTTTGAAACGGATCTGATCTTCAAAAATCTCAGCAAAAGCACCGATTGGTGCTGTACAGCCGCCTTCTAATGTATTCAGGAAATTTCTTTCCATTTCTACACAGATCTGCGTTTTTGTATGATTGGTAAGTTGTTTTAAAATTTCGTTGATCTCAGTTTTTTCGGAATGTCCGGCAATGGCAATTACGCCTTGCGACGGAGCTGGAATTAAAAATGGCAGCATTTCATAATCAATGTCCATTTTCATTCTTTTGATTCCGGCTAAAGATAGAATAGTGGCATCAAAATCACCTTCTTCCAGTTTTTGGAGACGGGTTTGAATATTTCCACGAATATCAGAGAATTCAGCATGAGGGAAATTCTTCAGCCAAAATGCTCTTCTTCTCAAACTGCTTGTTGCCAGTTTCAGTTCGTGAAGTTCTTTATTTTTTGCAGATTCTTTTCGGATCAGAACATCTTGTGGAAAATCTCTTTCCATATAAGAAATGATCTCAAGATTTTCCGGAAGTTTTGTCGGAACATCTTTTAAAGAATGCACCGCAATGTCGATCTCGTCATTTAATAATGCAACATCAAGATCTCTTGTGAAAACTCCTGTGATTCCTAAAGAATAAAGGGGTTGAGTAAGGTTTTTATCGCCTGAAGAAACGATAGGAACTATTTCCGTTAAATAATTGTTGTTTTGAAGATGCCTCGCAACTTCTCTCGCCTGCCAAAGTGCCAATGCAGAATTTCTGGTTCCGATTCTAATGCTTTTCATTGAATTCGTTGTTTGGTTGTTCAACTAATATTTCGTGCATTAATTTACTAATTTCTTCGGCTTTTAAAGGATTATCAATGATATATTTTGCAAAACGGTTGGTAATTTTCTGAATCATTTTATCGGAAAGTTCCATGTCCGTGATGTTTATGTACTTGTTTTTTTTGTAAAAATTGTGCATTTCATTACGTTCCATATTCTTTAAAACTGCTTTGAAATGGTGAATATTTGGAGCTAATTTTCTCTTTTTTTCCCATTCAAGGAAGTCTTTTGTCATTTCCTTGATGATTTTTTCAGCCTTCGGAATTTCCTTTTCTCTCTGCTGAATGGTTTCCTGAATCTGTTTTGAAAGTTCATCAACATCGATCAGTGTCACATTTTCATTTTCCGTAACATTTTTTTCAACGTTATGAGGAATCGAAAGGTCGATAACCAGGGTTTCCTTTCCGTTCGGAAAATGAGATTTGTTGACAATCGGGTGTTTTGCTCCGGTCGCCACGATCAAGATATCAGTATTGCTTAATTCCTTATCAAAATCAGAATAATCGATATGAGGAATATTATATTTTTCAGAAATTTTTGCTGCCGTTTCCTGAGTTCGATTGGCAATTTTAATTTTTGGCTGAAAAACATGTTTTACCAAATTCTCAACAGTATTTTGTCCGATTTCACCAACGCCCAGCAAAAGAATATTTTTTTCGGCAATTCTTTTTTGATTGTTTAAAATATAATGAACTGCAGCATAAGAAACAGAAGCTGCTCCGTTGGAAATTCCCGTCTCGTTTTTAATTCTTTTTGAAATCTGGATTGCAGAATTAATTGATCTCTCCAGATAAGGATTAGAATTCTGTCTTTCTTTTTTGAAACGTGCGTATGCTTTTTTTATCTGACCGATAATTTCAAAATCTCCGATAATCTGGCTTTCCAAACCTGCTGCGACTCTGAAAAGATGTATTAAAGCTTCTTCCTTTGTCAAAATATTGGCAAACTGAAGAAAATCCATCAGATTTACTCCAATTGTTTTGCAGTATTCTTCGGCAACTAAAAGATAATTGGGAGAGGTCGTGTAGATTTCGGTTCTGTTACAGGTAGAAACCACGAATGCATCCCCTAAATCTTCATCATGAATTCGGGTAACAAAGTTTTTGATATTTTCATCAAAAAATGCAAATTTACCCCTCGTTTCTACATCAGCTTTTTCAAAGCTTACAGAAAGTACGGCAAAATTCGACGTTTGATGTATGTTGGAATACTGTAACATAAGCGGGGCAAATTTACGTTTTTTTTGCTGAATCGGTTTCTGATAATGTATATGATAATTATCGTAAAAAACTATTTTGGGTTTGTTCTAAATAAGAGGTGAGCTGATTGCAGAATGTGAAATTTTTAATTTAATGTTAAAGTTTTTAAGACTTAGCGGTTGATTTTAAATTCACTTATCTGCTGTTTTTTTTAATTGTAAAACTTTGATGTTCTATCTTAAGGCTTCAAACCTGTAAAAATCTTAAATCTGGTTGAAATCAAGGTCTGTAAATGCTTAATGTGAAACTTAATAAGCTATTATAAAATTTAATAAAATTTTAACCAAATTATATGCTCGTGAAATTTCTTGGGTGGTCTTAAATTTATATCTTTGTAACTCTTTAAAAAATCAGAAGTAAAAAAAGTATGAGTTTATTCGATATGTTTACGCAAGAGATTGCGATAGACCTTGGTACTGCCAACACGCTTATCATCCATAATAATAAAATTGTTATAGATCAGCCGTCAATTGTTGCGATTGAACGTTCTACGGGTAGACCGATTGCCGTAGGTGAGCAGGCAAAGCATATGCAGGGTAAAACTCACGAGGATATTAAAACGATTCGTCCGTTGAAAGATGGGGTAATTGCTGATTTCCATGCTTCTGAGCATATGATTAAAGAATTTATCAAATTAATTCCCGGAATTAAAGGTAAATTTATTCAACCTGCTTTAAGAATTGTGATCTGTATTCCTTCCGGAATTACAGAGGTTGAAAAAAGAGCGGTAAGAGATTCTGCTCAGAAAGTAAACGCTAAAGAGGTTCGATTGATTTACGAACCAATGGCTGCTGCAATCGGGGTTGGAATTGATGTACAAAAACCTGAAGGTAACATGATCATCGATATAGGTGGTGGTACTACTGAAATTGCTGTGGTTGCTTTGGGGGGCATTGTTTGTGATAAATCTGTAAAAATTGCGGGTGATGTATTTACAAACGATATTGCTTATTTCTTAAGAACTCACCACAATCTTTACATTGGAGAAAGAACTGCTGAGAGAATTAAAATCGAAGTGGGTTCTGCAGTTGAAGATCTTGACGTTGATATTGAAGATATTCCGGTACAGGGTAGAGACCTTATTACGGGTAAGCCAAAAGAAATCATGGTTGGATACAAAGAGATTGCCCGTGCATTAGACAAATCTATCATTAGAATTGAAGATGCCGTAATGGAAACTCTTTCTCTTACTCCTCCGGAATTGGCTGCTGATATTTACAAAACAGGTATTTATCTTGCTGGTGGTGGCGCATTATTGAGAGGTCTTGCAGACAGATTACACAAGAAAACCGGTCTTCCTGTATTCGTTGCAGAAGATCCGTTGAGAGCTGTAGTTCGCGGAACGGGTATCGCACTTAAGAATATGGATAAATTCAATTTCTTAATTAAATAATTTTAACTTTTTACGACTTTATATCTGAATGGGATTTTTGCTGAGATTATTTTCGAAGAACGCACTTTTTGTCTTCTTTATATTCCTGCAAATTATTGCTCTGGTTTTGATATTCTCTAAGAATGCCATGCAGAAATCGTGGATCGCAGGTCAGTCGGCTGCAGTGAATTCATGGGTTTCCGGATATATTGATGAAGGGGTTTCGTATCTTAAGCTAAAGCAGATCAATGAAGATCTTGTGACTCAAAACAAGGCTTTGATGGTTGAGCTTTATGGAAAACAAGGTGCAGCAAATCCTAAATTCAGAAAAGTTCATGATACGTTGGGAGGCGGACAAATCTATACCTTTGTAGATGGAGAGATCGTTTTCAACAGTATCAACAGAAGAAACAACTATTTTACAATAAACAGAGGTAGAAGAGACGGTGTGTTTCCGCAAATGGGAGTTATGGCTCCGAAAGGTATTGCGGGAATCGTGATCAATTCTACGGATAGTTATGCGTTGGTTCAGTCGGTTTTAAGTGTAAACAGAATCAGAATCAATGCAGCCCTTAAAAACTCAGGATATTTCGGAACATTAACGTGGAATGGAGATAATTCCAGAGTAATGCATTTGGCAGATATTCCTAAATATGTTGCTTTGAAAATCGGAGATACCGTTGTTACAGATGGTAAATCGGCGATTTTCCCTAAAGGTGTTCAGATTGGTACCATTGCGGGTTACTCAGTTGATAATAAAACAGGATTCTGGGATATCTCGGTAGAATTAAGTGAAAAAATGGGAGCTTTAAGTAAAGTTTTCGTAGTTAAAAATCTTAAAAAAGCTGAGGTTCAAAAGATTCAAGATACAATGCAAGCTGTAATAAAAAAGGAAAATGATTAGCAGGACTTTATTTACGGATATATTAATCATGATTTTTCTGGTTGCATTACAAATTTTTGTACTGAACAGGATTACTATTTTTGGTAAGTATACTCCGGTATTGTATCCTGTATTTGTAATGTTTTATCCTTTTTTCAGAAATAAATTTCAGTTTTTAGCTTTAAGTTTTCTGATCGGTTTATCGGTTGACGCGTTCCTCTTTTCATGGGGAATCAATGCTTTTGCAACAACCCTTATTGCCTATTTCAGAACCTTAATTTTCAGAACTTCTACAGATACTTCCACAGATTTTTTCTCTTTTCAGTCCCTTCAATGGGCGCAGTTTTTGCTGTTTTTATTCTCGAGTATCTTTCTACATCAGCTTTTAGTACAATATATAGAGTTCTTTAAGTTTAGTAGATTTTTTGAAATATTAGTTAATGTATTGGTAACTAGTGTAATTTCATTTATATTTATAGTTATTTACGCATTAATATTTAAAATCAAACAAAAAGTTTGAACACACGTTATTTAAAAATCTTTTCCGTTCTTGTAGTTATCGCCTTGATTTTCGTGGCGAGACTTTCTTATTTACAGTTGTTTACAGATCGTTATGCTTTAAATGCAGCCAATACTTCCATTAAAATTGAATACGTTATTCCACAAAGAGGAGTCATTTTCGATAGAAATGGAAAAATTATGGTAGGAAACCAGCCTGCTTACGAAATTTCTTTCACTCAGGCGCTGATGAAACCGGATTTTGATACGCTGGCTTTCTGTAATTTAATGAAAATCTCTAAGGCAGACTTAATTAAAAGAATCAATATTATTAAAAAAGAAAAATATTATTCTAAGCTTACTCCAATGACTTTTATGAAGGATCTGAGCAGGGAAGATATTGCAAGAGTTCAGGAGATTATATTTAAATATCCAGCATTCAGTATTGTTTCAAGACCGCAGCGTCAGTATGAAGTTTCTACTTCCGGAAACCTTTTGGGATACACGAGTGAGGTTAATGAAAGAGAGATTAAAAAAGATTCAATCTATTATTTGCCCGGAGATTTCATCGGCAAAACCGGAATTGAAAAAGCGTATGAAAAAGAACTTCGCGGGATAAAAGGAATGAAATACATTCAAAAAGATATTAAACTCCGAAATGTTGGATCTTACAAAAATGGAACGTTAGATAAAGATGTCATTACCGGAAAGGATATTACACTAACGATTGATTATGATCTTCAGAGAATGGCTGAAGAAATGATGGTGAATAAGCATGGTGCAATTGTAGCTTTAGATCCTAATAACGGAGAGGTTTTGGTTGCGGCAACAGGACCGGATATCGATCCAAACCTTTTTACAGGACCTTATAAATCTAAGAATTTATACGCTTTATCAAAAGATACTATTTACGAAAATAAACCTACTTTCGACCGTTCTTTACAGGCAGCTTATCCTCCCGGATCAACTTTTAAATTACTTACTGCTTTGTCTGCAATGCAGATGGGCGTGATGGATGAAAATACGATTTTCCCTTGTGGCGGCGGATTTAATTATAGAGGATTGAGAATTAAAGGACACGGTGGAGCAGATCCGCTGATTCCTGCGATTCAGATTTCAAGTAACTGTTATTTTTCTTATGCGTATTTAGCAATCTTGAATAAGTATCCAGGAAATCCTTCAAAAGGAGTCGATGAATGGAAAGCGATCTTGAGCAGTTTCGGTGTAGGAGAATTTTTGAATAATGACTTTGCGGTAGGAGCTAAAGGTAGAATTCCTTCAGGAGAGTTTTATGAAAAAAGAATGAAGTCTATTCTTAAAGCAAGCGGTTCAAAAAAAGATTATAAAAACTGGGATCCTTTGGCTACCGGTGCCGTATTCAACGGAATGGGGCAGGGTGACGTTATGGTTACTCCTCTTCAGTTGGCAAATTATGTCGGAGCCATTGCAAATAAAGGATGGTATTACACGCCACATATCGTAAAAGCTATCGACGGAAAACCAAATCCGGATAAAAGATTTAAAGTAAAACATAAAACTTTAGTAGATCCTAAGCATTTTGAACCTGTATTGAAGGGAATGGAAGCTGTAGTTTTGCGGGGTACTGCTCACAGTTTAAAATCAAACGATTTTACGATGTTGGCAAAAACTGGTACGGCACAGGTTCCGCAAGGAAAGGATAATTCAATTTTTGTATTGATTGCTCCTGCTGATAAACCGAAAATTGTAGTAGTTGCTGTAATGGAGCATGCCGGATTCGGTGCAACCTGGGCAGGACCTGCTGCTACCGTGATTGCTGAAAAATATATTACAGGAGATCTTAAACGTGAAAATCTTTACAAAAAAATGACGGGAGCAAGCTTTATGCCTGAATATAAAAGACAATGGATCGCAGATTTGAAGCGTAAAGGTCTTTATAAAGATCCTGCATTAGATTCCGTGAAACAAAAAAGAATTCTGGACAGCCTGAATTTCATTAAGGAACAGAAAGTAAAATTGCAGAAGCAGATAGACTTAGAAACGGAAAAAAATAAAACTACTAAACCTGTGAAGAAATGAAATGGGCAGAAGGAATAGATAAATTAGGTCTTGGACTGTATTTCATGCTTTGCGTTTTCGCAATTGCAAATATTTACAGTGTGGATCAAAAACTGGGAGAAAAGCAATTGATTTTCTTCTGTATTTCCTTATTTGTCGGACTTATTATTTTTGTAGGAAGAAGTAAGTTTTTCGAAAATATGTCGGGAATAATTTACATCGGTGGTGTGTTGCTTCTTATCGGGCTTTTCCCCTTTGGTAAAGAGATTCTAGGGCAAAAAAACTGGTATAAAGTCGGAAGTTTCACCATGCAGCCCGTGGAATTTGCCAAAATCGGAACTGCTCTGATGCTTTCCAACTATGTTTCCGGACCAGAATTTAATTTAAAAAATAAAAAATCACTTTATACAACATTAGCTATTGTAGGAATTCCTGCGGTGGTAGTTTTAGCGATTCCCGATGTGGGCTCGATGTTGGTTTTTATTGCATTTTTCATTGCTTTATATCGTGAAGGTCTAAATGGACTGTTGTTCGGTGTAGGATTCCTTTTTGCAGGGGTTTTCCTGATTTCTTTAGCCGTAAATCCTATCTATGTTGCGGGTACAATTGTTTTAATTGTCGGAGGGTGGATTGCTATGAATTATTATAAAATGTCCTGGAATGTCATTTCAATTTCAAGTATTATAGGTTCTGTGGTACTTTTGTGCGGATTGGCTTTCGGCTCACCCTATATTTTAGAAAAGCTGCCAAAACACCAGAGAGAAAGAATTGAGGTTCTTTATAAAGGTGAAAAAGCGTTCAGAGATACTTCCGGATACAATTTGTTATATTCGAAAACAGCGATCGGTTCTGGTGGACTTTTGGGTAAAGGATATCGTGAAGGTTCAGTTACACAGGGGAAATTTGTTCCGGAGCAGGAAACGGACTATATTTTTTGTACCGTAGGTGAAGAATGGGGATTTGTTGGAAGTGCTGTTTTAATTTTTTCTTACATGGTTTTTATCGGAAGGATTTATTATCTCGCAGAAAAGCAGAAAAGCAGCTTTAACCGTGTTTTCGGGTATTGTTTTGCCTCAATCCTTTTAATGCACTTTACGATCAATTTAGGAATGGTTATGGGGCTTTTCCCGACTGTTGGTATTCCGTTGCCATTCTTTAGTTATGGAGGAAGTTCGTTACTTGCCTTTTCTATGATGACTTTTATTTTCTTTAAATTGAATTATTCTGATAAGAACAGTTTAGTCTAAAATTATTCATTTCTTAATTGAAAATCTGCTCAATCAGCAGGAAGATATTTTATTAAATCATAAAAACTTTATGGAAGAAGCATACATTCTGGATCGGACTTTTGAAAACACAGGTTTTTCTCAATTCCAGAAAGGAGAGTACGAAAACTGTACTTTCCGGAATTGTAATTTTGAATATGCAGACCTTTCTTTTTTTAACTTTAATGATTGTGAGTTCATCGGATGCAATTTGACTATGGTAAAACTTCTTTCAACAGCTTTTCGTGATGTGGTTTTTACAGAATGCAAAATGTTCGGGCTTCATTTTAACGATTGCAATGAGTTTGGGGTGTCTTTCAGATTTGAGGCATGCTCACTCAACAATTCTATTTTTTATAAAACAAAAATTAAGAAAACATTATTTAAAAATTCAAAACTAATTGATGTTGATTTTGCAGAATGTGATTTATCAAATGCAGTATTCACAGGTTGCGATTTATCCGGAGCTATTTTTGAGAATACAAATCTTGAAAAAACAGATTTTAGAACGGCATTCAATTATTCTATCAATGCTTCTTTAAACAGGCTTAAAAAAGCGAAATTTTCGCTTTCTGAAGTTCATGGTCTTCTTCGTAATTTCGATATTGAAATTGATAAGAACAGCTAGCTAATTATAGAAGTTAGAGATAAGAAACTAAATCTTGGTACATATAAAAATAAAAAAACCATCAAAAATTTTGATGGTTTCATTATTTAAATCAATTATTTAAAATTAAAAACTTGTCTCGTTTGACGACGCTGGAGTCGTTGTTGCAAGGTTATTATATGCTTCTCCGTTTTCATTGATGATTCTTTTCCCAAATCTGTATTTAGGTCCCCAGTAAGAGTCATTAAGCGAAGAAATCATTACTCCTTTCGACGTCGCGGCATGGATGAATTTTACTTCACCGTCTTCAGTTACACTTTCTACGATACCTACGTGAGAAATTCTGCTACCGTGAGAGAAAAAGATCAAATCTCCTTTCTGAAGGTTTTCTTTTTCGATTCTTTCTCCTTCCTGAGACTGAGAAGCTGCTACTCTTGGTAAGCTAAGACCTGCTGCAGCACCGAAAACTGAAAGAACAAAAGCTGAACAGTCGATACCGTTTCTTGTCATTCCTCCGTATCTGTAAGGAGTTCCAAGGTATGTTTCTGCCTCAGTTAAGATACCGTCGATAGTTTTATTATGTCTGATTGATTTTGCAATCTCAGAATTTTTGATTGAATTTTTTGCATTGACTAAAGTAGCCGCCTTTTCAGCAAGAAATGAGTTGATTAATTTCTGCTTATCCTGCTCCATTTTGTTTGTTTCTAGTGAAGCTAGTTTGGCATCTGTTTTGTATTCTTTAGCGTAAGTTGCTGGTTTTGAAACTACGTAATTGGTAACACACGATTGTAACGATACAGTAGAAACAAAGGCAACTAAATAAAACAAAACTCTTTTCTTCATATATATTTGATTATCGTGTTAAATAAATAGGATAGTATTTTTCAAAAGCATTACAAAAATATGTATTCCGAGTAAAAGAGCCCCGATATGATAATTGTCAGGTTCTTTATTTAACACATTTTAACATATTATTTAAGTATGTTAAAGAAAAACAAACCGCAGCTGCCTGTTTTAGGTAAGTCTGCGGTTTTTTTTATTAAGATTCTTTAACATAATAATTATAGATTATTCCAATCAAAGGAATTTTGCAAATATTAGAGAAAGAAAATGAGTGGTAAATTTTGTTAATAAAATAATGATTCTGAGCTTATTTCAGTAGTTTAACTCTAATATTTTGCCCGTCCCGTATTTCTTCCGAAGCGTTTTTAACAATTACATCATTTATTGAAACTTGTCCGATGATAGTTGTAGTGTCTCCATTTGAAATTCCTGATGTTACAGGAACCCAATGCGCAGTATTTTTTTCAACTTTTATGACGAAAACTCCCAGTGTAGAATTTAATACGGCTGAATTTGGAACTGATAATGCTTTATTATTGTCACTTAAAGGTAAGATGACATTGGCAACCATTCCTGGTAAAAGCTTTTTATCTTTGTTATAAACGTCCATTTCCACCCATTGAGAACGAAGTTTGTTATCTAAAGCGCCTGCAAATCTTGCAACTTTAGCCGTAAAAGTCTCTCCCGGAATGGATTGAATAGAGAATTTAATATCACCGTTTTTATTTAATAATCCCGTGTAAGATTCCGGAACATTCACCACCAAACGTAATCTGTCCTGCTGAACTAAGCTGAACATCGGAAGGTCTGATCCCTTTCCTGACGGACCAACATACGCTCCCGCACTCACATTTCTCGTTGCAATATTTCCACTGAACGGTGCTCTGATCTGCAAATAATTTTTAACATCAGCTACTTCACGGTAGGATGCTTTTGCAGCTTCCAATTGAGCAAGATCTGATCTTTGCGCCGCCAAAGCCTGTTCCAGATCAAGGGCAGAAATGGTTCCGGGTGTTTTGCTGGTTTCTTTTAAACGGGCGTATTTTGCTTTGCTCGCAATGTATAATGCTTCTTTTGATTTTAAAGCTGATGAAGCGGCACTTTGCTGAGAATTTATTTCCGGAGCTTCCAATGTTGCCAGTAATTGTCCGGCTTTTACTTCATTTCCAACATCTACATATAATTTTTTAACAAAGCTGCTGACTTTAGCATACACATCAACTTTCTGGTAAGGCTGTAATTCCCCCGGAATTTTTGTTGATGATGCAAAATCTTCCTGTTTAGGATTTACCGCTTCAATGTCAGGGGAAGAAGGTTCTGATTTTTTTGCTTCCTTTTTTTCCTCGTGTCCGCAACTTTGTAAGCTGAAAACCAGTATCGTCGGAATTAGATATTTATATAATTGATTCATATTTTATTTTTAATAGCTTAAGGTTATTTATTTTACAATTTCAGGCATAAAGTGAATACTTTCTTCGTCTTCAGGATCTAGAGAAACACTTTGAGTAGTCGCTTTTCCTTGTCCCCAAGCAAATGCTAATGGAAGAATGAAAAGTGCTGCGAATGTAGAAGCAACCAATCCTCCGATTACCGCTCTTCCCAATGGTGAAACCTGATCTCCTGCTTCTCCCAATCCCAATGCCATAGGAACCATTCCCACAACCATCGCCAAAGCGGTCATTACGATCGGTCTTAACCTCAATGCTGCCGCTTCTCTGGCGGAAAGTAGTGCATTTCCGTTATGTTTTCTTAACTGTTCAGCATTCGTGATCAACAATACTGCATTAGAAATCGAAACTCCGACCGACATGATGATTCCCATGTAAGATTGAAGGTTAAGTGTTGATCCAGTAGCAATTAATAATGCTAAAGATCCGACTAAAACTGCAGGCGCTGTTGCCAAAACAACTGCAGAAACTTTGAAAGACTGGAAGTTGGCAGCCAACATCAAGAAAATCACGACAATGGCAATAACCAAACTGCTTTGTAAACTGCTTAATGTTTCATTTAAAGTCTGGCTTAAACCAATTAATTGTACATTCAAACCTCTTGGAAGTTCTCCAATATTGTCAATGACTTTTTGTACATCTGCTGAAGCGGTTCCCAAATCGGTATGATTAAGATTTGCGGTAACCGTCAAAGTCGGCATTGCTCCCAGGTTGTCGGTTTCTCCGTATGTGAAACTGTTTTTAATTGTCGCAACATCACCCAAATTCGGTCTGTTGGAGTTTTTCTGCAACGGAATTCCTGCAATTTCTTCCCTGCTGTTCATTTTATTTTCAGGAATCTGAACCTGAACGTTGTAGCTGTAACCTCCTTTTTCATCTGTCCAGATATTTTTTTCCGTAAATCTTGAAGATGATGTTGAGGCGACCAACGAACGCGAAATATCAGATACATCAACTCCCAATTGAGCCGCACGAACACGATCAATATTAATATCAAGTGAAGGATATTTAATGGACTGACCGATCTGAACGTCTCTCAAATAAGGAATCTTCTTCAGCTCTTCTTCGATTTTTTTAGCATAAGTTTCATTTACGCTTTTATCTCTTCCCGATAATCTTATTTCAATCGGAGTGGGAGAACCCTGGCTGAGAATTTTTTCCGTTAATTCTATAGGTTCGAAAGATAACTTCATTTCAGGATTAATGCTTTTTGCTTTTTCCCTGATTTTATCTTTCAGATCATCCATGTTGGTATGATAATCTTCATTTAGACCAACCTGCAAAACCGTTTCATGTGAACCAGCCATCCAAAGGTAAATCGGACTTACTGAGAAAAGAGTCGGGTGTGTTCCCACATACGCAGATGTGATGGAAACATTGTCTTTTCCGACGATTTCTTTAATTCCATCTAATAATTTTAAGGTTTCAAGCTCTGTTTTTTCAATTCTTGTTCCATCCGGAATCCTCATTCTTACCTGAAACTGACTTCCGTTAACCTGTGGTAAAACATCCCGTCCGATACTGTTTAAAAACAAAGCAACCATCCCCATCATCAATAAAATATAAGCTGAAACCAATATTTTTCGATAGGGCATAATTCTGTCTAAAAATTTCAGATACCTGAATCGTATTTTCTCAAATAAACTTACTTTTCCGTCGCGGTTGCTGTCTTCATTTTTAAGTAAAATTTCTTTTTGGCTCCAGGTATCGTTTTCATTACTTAATCCTGCTGCTTGTAATTCTTCAGAGTCTGTTAAAGTATGTCCGTCTTTTGCTTTGTGATGCTTCACTTTCATGATCCAGTTTGCCATTACCGGAACAAAAGTCTGAGCAAGAAAATAAGAAACAATCATACTAAAACCAATTGCCAAAGCTAGTGGTAAGAATAATGAGCCCGGAATTCCTCCCATTGTAAATGCCGGTGCAAAAACTGCCAAAATACAGAATAGAATCAATAATTTCGGGAAAGCAATTTCTTTACAGGCATCCCAGACGGCGAGGGATTTGGGTTTGCCCATATCCAGATGCTGGTGAATATTTTCTATGGTAACGGTACTTTCGTCGACGAGAATCCCGATGGCGAGGGCAAGCCCGCTCAACGTCATGATATTAATGGTCTGCCCGAAAAGGTTTAAAAATAAAACTGCTGAAATAATGGAAGTAGGAATCGTGAGAATTACAATCAACGCTCCTCTGATGTCTCCAAGGAATAAAATCACCATCAATCCTGTGAGTATCGCTCCGATAGTTCCTTCACTCAATAAACTTTTAACGGAGTTAATTACATAAGTTGACTGGTCAAATTCAAAACTCACTTTCACATCATCCGGAAGATTGGATTGAATTTGAGGTAACTGTTTTTTCAAATTCTGAACCACATCCCAGGTCGAAGCATCGGCACTTTTAGCAATACTCAAATAAACCGAACGACGACCGTTGACCAAAGCATACCCCGAAGTCATATCGGCTCCGTCGGTTACCGTCGCGACATCTCTTAAATAAAGATTCTGAACACTGCCTTTAAACAAAGGAATATTTTCAAAATCTTTCACATTTTTAATCATCGTATTGGTTGGAGTGATGTAATATTTATCTCCGATTCGTACATTTCCGGAAGGTGCAGTCTGGTTATTCAAACGTAAAGCTTCTACGAGCTGATCGGGTGTCATATTATGCTGACGGAGCAAGTCCGGATTGGCATTGATAACAACCGTACGAATATTTCCACCAAAAGGCGGCGAAGAAACAATCCCGGGAATTGATGTAAATGTCGATCGCACATACACATTCGCGAGATCGAGCAATTCGTTGTTTGATCTTTTATCACTGCTTAAAACAAGCTGACCAACCGGAAGGGTAGAAGCATCGAAACGGATGATAAAAGGAGGATTGGAACCCGGCGGAAAAGCAGCCTGAATTCTGGTCGAGAATGAGTTAAGTTCTGCGGCGGCTTGTGCCATATTGGTCCCGGGATAGAAATTAATTTTCATTAACGTCAGTCCCTGAATATTTTTGGTTTCAATACTTTTAATTCCGTTTACGAAAAGGAAAATATTGATGTATTGTTTGGCGAAAAATGCTTCCATCTGTTGCGGTGTATATCCGCTGAAAGGGTGGGAAACATAGATCACCGGTAAATCCAGCTTTGGGAAAATATCGACTTTAATAGAGTTCATAGACCGTATTCCGAAGAAAAAAAGTCCCGCAACAAGTACTAAAATCGTAATGGGTTTTCTTAATGCAAATCTTATTAAGTTCATTGAGATAATATTGATTATAGTTTATACTAATCTTACAATTCGTTTTCAAAAACAGTAAAATCACCTGTCGCTGCAGCTTTTAACAATAAAGCATTCCAGACGTTGCTGATGGCGATGTCTCTGTCGGTTTCGGCTCTTACCAAAGCGTAAATGGCTTGTGATAAATCCACCAAATCCGTCAAGCCGTTTTTGTATAAAACCGATCTTTGGATGTAGGCGTCATTGGCAGATTTCAACTGAACAGGAACCTGATCATAAACAGTAATAGCATTTTTCCATTTGTTTTCGGATAAATCCAATTGGGCTTTTAATTGCTGTTCGGCAAGATCATATTCATGTTTCAAACCTTGGCTTACATAATCCTGAGCGCTGATTTCTTTTGATAATCGATAGGTTTGGGTAAAATTCCATGAAACGCCAAGTCCCACCAGATAATTGCTTCTTGTCGGGTGAATTCCGTCCCAGTAAGACGTTGAAAAATCACTTTGATTCTGTGCGTAACCGTTTCCAAAACCCGAACCTCTCGTTTGGAAAATACCAACCATCGAAAATGATGGATAATATTGCGTTTTCAGAAATTGTTTTTCCTGTTCGCTTACATTGATTCTGCTTTTGTATAAAGCCAATAAAGGGTGACTTTCCAAAGAAGAATTTGCTTCAGTCGGAAAATCTGTAGGAATTCTTTTCAATAAAGCACTGTCGAGTACAAATTCCTGAGATGGAATTCCTAATAACTGAGCCAATTTATTTTCCTGTTCCTGTTCGTTGTCTTTTGCTTTGGTATAAGTGATCATTGCATTGGCATAATCGGCTTTTGCAAGAGATAAATCCACTCCGGGAACAATGCCGTTTCTTTCTTTTACCTCAACAATCCTTCTGATCGTATCAGTTCTTCCGAGGTTTCTGGCGTAAGAAAGCTTTAATTTTTTAGCAGCTAAAACATTAAGATAAGCGGCAGCAACTTTCACTTTGTGCTGGAAAATCTCATCAGACAAGTCTTTTGTATCTCTCAGATTTTTAGATTCTGCGACTTTTACCCTTTGTCTGGCTTTTCCGAAAGAGAAAAATTCCCAGTTGACATTGGCTAAATACAGAGCCCCAAAAGAAGCATTCCAGTTTTGATCGGGAAGAGGAAGTCCCGAAGAAGCAACTCCGTAGCCTCCAAATCCGTACAAAGGACCGTTTTGTCCGTTCACCGTTCCGTAATCCTGTTGCAGACTGATGTTGAGGTTGGGCAGATATTGCCGTTTTGCCAGTTCTATCGATTCCTGTGAAGATAATCGGTAAGATTCTTTGGCTTTAATGGTTCCGTAATTTTGAACAGCAGTTTCCAGTGCAGATTGCAGGGTGAGAACTTCCTGAGCTTTCGCTGTGTTGACAAAAAAAACGGATGATAAGGCGAGAATAAAAATTCTTGAAAGCATCTAACGTATTTTTCTTTTTTCAAAGTAAAAAATACATTTTGAAGCAAATTTGAAGTTAAAAATAATAATGTAATTTGCTTTTAATCAACAAAATTTACGAATTGTTCTACGCTTTCGAATTCAATATTTTTTTCCTTTGAAGCCTTTTCAGAAAATGTTGGTTCGTGAACCTCATCATTATCAAAATAGATCGTAATACTATGCCATCCATCCGCAAAATCGTAATGCACGGCAAACTCATTGACTTCGCAGATTTGTTTCACGATGGAAAGCCCAAGCCCGATACTTTCGTGGGACTGATTACTTTTTTTAAATCTTTTAAACAATTCCTGTGTCGGAACATCAGGCGGTAATCCGGTGTTGCTGATCTGGAAATAATTTTGCTTTAAATTAATTTCAATTTTTCCGCCTTCCAGATTATGTCGGATGGCATTTGAAAGAAGATTACTCAATAAAATTTCAGCTAAAGCAGGATGAATTTTAACAAAAACATTTTTTTCGCAATTTCTGTTTAAAGTAATATTTTTTAAAGCCAAATGATCGGCATACATACATAATGCTTCCTTTTCGACGGTACAGAATTTCAGGTCTTTATTAGTCAGAAATTCATTGTTATTTAATTTAGTTAAAAGAATTAAAGAACGGTTGATCCGGCTTAATTTATCAATGGAATTTTGAATGTCTGTTAATAAAATCGCTTGATTTTCATTGATTTCAGTTTCTGCTAACAATTCAATTTTACTTTGAATAATCGCTAAAGGAGTTTGAACTTCGTGCGAAGCATTTTCTGTAAATTCTTTCACAGAAGCGTAATCTTCTAAAGCTTTATCGGTTGTTATTTTTAGGAATTCATTTAATTTTTTGAACTCTTTTGTACTTGTTGGCAATAGCTGCAGTCTTTCTTTTTTCTGGATACTGAATTGTTGAAGTGAATCAATTGCGTGATTAAAAGGTTTTAATATAAATTTAGATAAAATTCTTGCCGTGATAAAAACGATGGTGGTAATTAATAATAATTTCCAGAAAAGAGCAATCAGCATTCCGCCCATAATTTGCTGTGTGGCGGTGACGTAATTATATGAAGAAATTTTGTAGACTTTATTATTTACAGTCGCAAAAGAATTGATCTGGATTTTGCATTCATTCTTTGAAATACCTTTGTCTTCAAGGCAGGTATGAATGATTTCCGGTTCTGCAGGAGCATTTTTTCCATTAAATAAACTTACGGAAATAGGTAATCCCTGAGATGTTTTTGCTGGAGTTTCTCCTTTTTTTATTTGAGAAATGACGTAATTGTTGACAGACTTCAGTCTTTCAATTTCTACATTATCAAGCCTTTTTTTGATGCTTGTGTATGAAATGTACATACTTACAGGAGTGACGAGCAATACAATGGCAATAAACCAGACTGATATTTTATTCAATAAATTCATGAACCACTATATTTTAAAGCATTAAACTTGTAGCCCAATCCGTAGATCGTTTCGATGTAGTCATTTCCTTGGGCGGCTCCGATTTTTTTTCTGAGATTTTTAACGTGTTGATAAACAAAATCAAAATTAGCCAAATTATCTGTATAATCACCCCAAAGATGGTTGGCGATAGACTGTTTCGATAATACACGGTTTTTATTCACCAGAAAATAAAGCATTAATTCAAATTCTTTTTGGGTGACTTCCAATCTTGTTTCGTGGATGACGACTTCATAAGTGTCAGTATTTAAAATAATTTCATTGAATTTCACTTCGCTGTAGCCATCCATTTTTTTTCTTCGGTAAACGGCTCTCAATCTGGCATGTAATTCCGGTAAATGAAAAGGTTTTGTAATGTAATCGTCGGCGCCTTTTTCAAGCCCGTTGATTTTATCATCTAAGGCATTTTTAGCAGAAATAATGAGAATTCCGCTGTTGATTTTTTCGGTTTTAATATAATTTAAAATATTCAATCCGTTTCCGTCGGGCAACATAATATCAAGCAGAATACAGTCGTAAGAATTGAAATTCAATCTTTCCAGAGCTTCATTGTATGTAAAGACACATTCGCATATATAGTTCTCGCCTTCAAGGTAATATTCCATACTTTGAGCGAGCTCTTTATTGTCTTCTATGATCAGGATTTTCATAATTAGAGCAAAAATAAAATTAAATTTTGTATCAATTTTGAAGTTGTGGAAGTCTTTGTCTATTAATATTTTAAGTAAAATAAAAAACTCCCCGATAAATCGAGGAGTTTCACTAATATGGAACTTTACAAAATGTTACTTTGTAAATAACATTTCTCTGTATTTCGTCAATGGCCAAAGTTCATCATCAACCATCATTTCCAGGTCATCAGAAGCTTCTCTGATGGCATCAAATAATGGGATTACCTTGGTGCAGTAGTCTTCTGCCTGCGTTTGACTTTCTGTTACTGCTTTTGCAGCTTCTCTTGCTTTGATAAGATCTTCAACGCCTAATTTAATTTTAGATACATTTTCAGAAATATTAGTGATTAAGCTCATTTGCTCTTTCGCTAATGTTTTGAATTCTTTTTCTCCGAAAATATCTTTAAGACCTCTTACGTTTTCTATCAGTCTGTTCTGATAATTTAAAGCGGAAGGAATAATGTGGTTTCTTGCGATATCACTTAAAACTCTTGCTTCAATGTCAATAACCGTAGAATATTTTTCTAATTTGATTTCGTTTCTAGCTTCAACTTCTCTGTGAGTGAAAATTCCCATTTCTTCATAAAGAGCTAAGAATTTCTCATCCATTTCCTGCTTAAGAGCTTCAGGAGTTGTTTTTAGATTATTTAAACCTCTTTTTTCAGCTTCTAAAGCCCAGTCATCAGAATATCCGTCTCCTTCAAACATGATGTTTTTACACTGCTTGATGTATTCTCTCAATACATTGAAGATTGCTTCATCTTTCTTAAGACCTGTTTCAATTAAAGCATCAACTTCTTTTTTGAAATCACCCAACTGTTTTGCAGCAATCGTGTTCATTACCGTCATAGATTCTGCACAGTTTGCAGAAGATCCAACCGCTCTGATCTCAAATTTATTTCCTGTAAATGCAAACGGAGAAGTTCTGTTTCTGTCAGTGTTGTCCAACAAAATTTCAGGGATTTTTCCAACTACATTTAATTTTAAATCTGTTTTTTCGTCCGGTGAAAGTTTTCCTTCCGTTACTTTTTCCAATTCTTCCAACACTCTGAACAACTGACTTCCGATAAATACAGAAATAATTGCTGGCGGAGCTTCGTTTGCACCTAATCTGTGGTCGTTGCTTGCAGATGCAATACTTGCTCTTAAAAGGTCAGCATATTCATGAACTGCTTTAATAGTGTTAACAAAGAATGTTAGGAACTGTAAGTTTTTCTTAGGGTTTTTTCCCGGGCTTAATAAGTTTTCGCCTGTATCTGTTGCTAAAGACCAGTTGTTGTGCTTTCCGCTTCCATTTACTCCTGCGAATGGTTTTTCGTGGAATAAAATATGGAAATGGTGTCTGTGAGCGATTCTTGCCATAACGTCCATCAACAAAGAGTTGTGATCTACCGCAACGTTTACTTCTTCAAACATCGGAGCAAGCTCGAATTGGTTTGGAGCCACCTCGTTGTGTCTTGTTGTTACAGGAATTCCCAGTTTCATACATTCAACTTCCAACTCTTTCATGAAGTTCATGACTCTTGTAGGAATTGAACCGAAATAGTGGTCATCCAATTGTTGTCCTTTTGCAGGAGAATGTCCTAATAAAGTTTTACCTGTTAAAACTAAATCCGGACGAGATTGATACAATGCAGAATCAACCAAGAAATATTCTTGCTCCCAACCTAAAGTAGGAGTTACTTTTGTTACATTTTTGTCAAAATACTGCATTACGTTTGTTGCAGCTTCGTCTACGGCGTTCAAAGCTCTTAAAAGAGGTGCTTTATAATCTAAAGTTTCCCCTGTATAAGAGATGAAAATAGAAGGAATACACAATGTAGTTCCCATAATGAATGCCGGAGAAGTAGGATCCCAAGCTGTATAGCCTCTAGCTTCGAAAGTGTTTCTGATACCACCGTTCGGGAAAGAAGATGCGTCCGGCTCTTGCTGAATCAATAAGTTTCCGCTGAATCTTTCAATTGCTCTTCCTCCTTCGATTGGAGTGAAAAAAGAATCGTGTTTTTCTGCAGTGCTCCCTGTTAAAGGCTGAAACCAGTGTGTGTAGTGAGTCACTCCTTTGCTCATTGCCCAGTCTTTCATTGCGACAGCTACCTGATCTGCAATGTGTCTTTGGATTTTAGTTCCTTTTTTCATCGCATCCAAAATAGATTGGAATGCTTCTTTCGTTAAATATTCTCTCATTGTTTCTTCTGAGAAAACATTTTGACAGAATAATTCTGATAATTTTACAGGAACTTCAACCGAGTTATCTCTTCTAAAGTCCTTGAATGGTAAAGTTTCTAACGCTTTGAATCTTAAAGTTGACATATTAGGTTTAATTTTACGGTGCAAATTTACAAAAAAAATGAATCAAAAATATTTTTACCCTAAAAATTTAAGGGGTAGTTTTTATTTTAAATAAATTTTAAACAATGATTTGAATTTTTAGAGGGGTGTTTTGATTTAATGATTGAAAATATAGGTCTAATATTATCTAAATATTAAATCAGGAACACATTTTACAGAGGTTAATTTACGAATTTAAATATTATGTTAAATTACTTGTTAAAAGATACTTAAAATAAGTTGAGCGGAGATTTTGTATATTTGTGTGAAATTTATTTTATGACAAATTCTAGAGCAAGAGAAACAACGGAAGCAATTGAAAGATTGTATATTTCTATGAGACACCTCTTTTACAGAGGTTTTTTTAAACCTGCCGGTGTTTCTGGAGAGAGTATCAGAAGTTTGTTGAAGACGATCAATCCGGAGATTTATGGAACGATGAATATTCCAAGCAAATTGGAATTGGATGGTTTGATGTATGTTTTAGACAGGCTTCCGGAGGGAATTGAAGAATGCGCTTTTATTCATCTTACATCGGATGAGGGTTTTGATAAAGGAAGTTTCGAACCAATTGTACCTAAAAAGAGAAGAAGAAACTGTTACAGAATCGATGAACACCAGATGAATATTGAAGTTCTTTTGGGACGTTCGGAAATTTATGATATTCTTACTCACCTTACATTTTTATTTATAGAAGCAGATAAAGTTAGAAATCTGGCTTTCATCCAGGATGAAAACTGGAAACCAACGCGTGCTTTTAAAATCATTGAAGAAGTAGTAAAAGGTGAAAAAAAATTCAGCAGAAAAGAAAAAGAAGTTGCTTTGATTCATTTATCTTCTTTAATAGGAAGAACTTTTGAAGAAACATTGAATGCTTACAATACTTTCGGAGACGATAACAATCCTGACCGTTTATTTAAAATCATCTACAACTTAGGGAAAGTAAGTCTTGAAGATGCAAAACAGACGAGAGAAAGAGAAATTCATTTCAGTGCTATATTAAAGGAAAGAGTAGGACATCACTATTTTGGTGAAAAGTGGGCAAACAAAGTGAAAGAAGTTTTATTTGAAAATGATCTTCACATGCGTCCGTTGCATATTATTTCTGCCAATATGCACTCAGTGAAAAATATGCTGTACGCGAATGACGCTTTAAAGAAAAAAGATCCTAAAGAAGTAGATTACAAATTATACGGAGATATTTCTGATAAAAAAGAACTTCGTGACAAGGTTTCTAAATACGCGCTTGAAGAAGGACTGATCTATATTAATGATAAAAGCGGAAGTAATATTGATGTTCAGATCATTGATTTAAGCAAAACCAATCTTAAAAATACACCTTTCGGGCATCTGAAATATGACGGAGACGATGTTATCATGGTCTTTGATTATGCTTTCGGTGAACAGGCTTATGAAGTAATGGATGAATTGCTGAGACCTTTTGAACAGAAAGAAGAGGTATACATGATGAAAGTGAAATCTGTTTCTATTATGGGTAAAGCAGGAATTCTTGCAGGAGGAAAAGGAGACATTATGATTCCTACCGCCCATATTTTTGAAGGTACAGCTGATAATTATCCTTTTGAAAATGCTTTGAAACTGGATGATTTTATAGATGATGAATTAAGAGCTTTCGAAGGACCGATGATTACGGTGTTGGGAACTTCGCTTCAAAACAGAGATATTCTTTCTTATTTTATGAACACTTCATGGAAAGCAATAGGACTGGAAATGGAAGGTGCACATTACCAAAAAGCTATTCAGGTGGCATCTAAAATCAGACATCATATTGCACCGGATTTATTTGTTTGTTATGCATATTATGCTTCAGATAATCCGCTTGAAACGGGAAGTACGCTTTCCTCAGGAGGTTTAGGTCTTACAGGGGTTAAACCAACCTATCTGATAACGTTGAGAATTCTTGAAAAGATTTTACAAAGCGGTAAAAAAGAAGTTTCTTCTAAAAAATAATTTTTTTAATTGTAATTAAGAGTTTAATCCTTCAAGGTTTCTGAAACCCTGAAGGATTTTTTATTTTCTGCTAAATCTGTAAAATCCATTGGAAAAATTCAAAATATCGGTGAGAATAAAAATAATTATCTTTAAAATCATAAAAAATTAAAAACAATGAGTTCAGTTTTACAATTAACAAAAAGATTCAAGGAAGTTTTGCTTGACGGGCTTTGGATTGCCAATACCAATTTTAAAGATCAGCTTAAAGATGTTACTTTCGAACAGGCTACAACAAAAGTGGGTTCCTTGAATACTATTGCTATGCTTACTTTCCATATTGATTATTATATTGCGGGATTAATAAACGTTTTTAAAGGCGGCAATTTGGAAATCAGAGACAAATACAGTTTCGACCTTCCTCCAATTGAATATCAGGAACAATGGGACGAACTTTTAAACAAACTTTGGAATGATGCTGAAAAATTTGCAATCTTATTAGAACAAATGCCCGATTCAAAAATGAACGAAGTTTTTGTAGATGAAAAATATGGAACTTATCTGAGGAATATTGATGGAATGATCGAACATTCTTATTATCATTTGGGGCAGATTACTTTGATTAAAAAACTGTTGATGAAGTAAATTCATGCAGATTAAGCAAATTTCGAATATGTTTAAATTTAAAAATCTATGTAATCTGTGAGGAAAAATTTAACAATCAAAATAATTTTAATCTAAAACTATTATAAACAAAACCTCATCAAACCTTCACAATTTGAGGCTTTTATTTTAATTACTTATCTTTAAAAAAATAAAATTTTAAATGAAAAAATCGGTTGCAATCCTATTTGCATTTATCATTTCTCAGTTTCAGGCTCAGCAAGGAGCTTATTATCAGCAGAGTGCTAAGTACAAAATGGACATTGATGTGAATGCAGAAAAATTTACTTACCAGGGAAATCAGACGTTAGAATACACCAATAATTCACCAGACGAACTGAACGTTGTCTATTTTCATTTGTATTGGAATGCTTTTAAACCCAATTCCATGATGGATCAAAGGGTTGCCGGACAAGGAAAAAATGGTGATTCAAGATTGCAGAAAGACGGAGTTTCAAGATTGGCTTCGATTCCGAAAGATGAAGAAGGAGCACAAAATATTCACTGGATCAAACAAAATGGCAAGACTTTAAAGTTTGAAGTTCAGGAAACTGTTATGAAGGTATATCTAGCGGAGCCAATTAAACCAAACTCAACAACAACTTTTACAATGGATTGGGATGCTGTAATACCTCAGCAAATCAGAAGAAGTGGTAGAAACAACAGGGAAGGTGTTGATATGACGATGACACAATGGTATCCGAAAATTGCAGAATACGATTATGACGGTTGGGCAACTTTCGACTATATCGGAAGAGAATTTCATGCACCATTCTCAGATTTTGATGTTACCATTAAAATCAATAAAGATTATGTGATTGGAGCGGGAGGAATTCTTGAAAATCCAACAGAAGTAAAAGGTTATGATACCAATGCAAAAATTAAAGCCGAAAAAAATAAAGCAACATGGAGATGGACTGCAAAAAACATTTTGGATTTTGCGTGGGCAGCCGACAGAGATTATATTGTAAAAAGCTTTGATGTTCCGGAAGGTCCGAAAGTTTTCTTGGTGTATCAGAATAATGACAAAACGAAAGTTTGGGAGCAGGCTCAACCTTATGTTACAAAATACTATCAGTTGATGAATGCCCATTTCGGGAAGTATGTTTATCCGACTTATGCTTTTATTCAAGGTGGAGACGGCGGAATGGAATACGGAATGTGCACCATGATTTTAGGAGAAGCTAAAAATATTGAAGGTTTAATGGGTTTAATGGCTCACGAAGGCGCTCATTCATGGTATCAGCAAATGTTGGCAACAAATGAACCGATGCGTCCGTGGATGGATGAAGGATTCACAAGTTATGCCGAAGGATATGTCATGAATCAGCTGTTTCCTCCAAAACAGGAACTGCCAAATCCGTTTGCAAACTCTGTAAATGCTTATAGAAATTTCGTTAAAAAAGGAATTGAAGAACCTGCAATCTGGTTAGGAGATCATCACGACAACGGAACTTCTTACACCTATGCTTCTTATGTAAAAGGAGAATTGTACTTAGTTGAATTAGGTTACATCATGGGAGAGCAAAATTTAGCCGAAACCTTGAAACAATATTATGATCAATGGAGTATGAAGCATCCATCTGACAGGGATTTCCTGCATATTGCTCAAAAAGTTTCGGGGATGGATCTGAAATGGTTCCAGAATTACTGGATCAATACTACAAAAATGATCGATTACGCAATTAAAGATGTGAAATATGATGCAAAATCTACAACCATCACATTGATGAATAACGGACAGGTTCCGATGCCGATTGATTTTAGTGTAATTACTAAGGATAAAAAAATAGTAAATTATCAGATTCCGATGAATATGACCCATACATGGAAAGAAAAAGATGCGTATGGTGATTTTAAAACAATGCCTTACTGGCCTTGGACTCAAAAAGAATATACAATTACGGTTCCTTATAAAAAAGATCAGTTGTC
>NZ_BAAAZJ010000011.1:70089-98057 GCF_039536845.1 Chryseobacterium ginsenosidimutans | reverse complement strand
CCCCTTTTGGTTATCATTGAATATTATAGTTAGTATTGTTTTGATAAGCCTTCTTTTCAGATAAATATTCGGTTTTATTTCCGTCCCCTGTTCTGAAAAGGGTTTTAATGGTATTCCTTTGTTTAGGACTCGAAGGACTTGGAAGAAAACATACAAAGTGAAGATGAGGTCCGTTAGTCCAGCCTGTGTTTCCGCTTAATCCGATTATGTCTCCCTTTTTTACAATGTCTCCTGCTTTTACTTTTACTCCATTTTGCTTTAAATGGAAATATTGGGCAATCGTTCCGTCAGAATGTAAAATCGATATATAGTTTGCAAGATTGGCGCAGCTGACCGTAGGACATCCCTTATTGTTGCTCTGGACAGCGTCAATTACCTTACCTTCTCTTGCGGCAAGGATTTTTGTTCCTTCCGGCATTGTGAAATCCAGCGAATTTTCATTTTGGTGAGAAAAAGTTCCGTTATAGCCTTGGTGAACGGTGAAAGATTTTCCCTTTTGAAAAGGCAGATCATATTTGTAATCGGAATCGTAGGTTTTTATAGTAGCATCTCCGGCTAATGTATAATAAATAGGCATTTTCTTTATTTTCCAGCCCTTTTTCTTGTCATTGACGACAAAAGAAGCCACCTTATTTTTTGTAGATTGAGGCGGCAATACCTGAATTGTTTTGAACGTTCCCGGTATCCGCAGGTTTTCAAGTTCGGGTTGTCCTTCGAAGGTTATAGATATAGGATATATTTCAATATTATCGGCATAATAAATTACGCTGTCCTTTTTTACCTCGGGATACATTTTTGCACTTTTCTGAGAAAATGCAAGGAAAGATTGGATAATTAAAATTGCGAGAATCAGTTTTTTCATCATTTAAATATTTTATTTAATCTCAAATTGTTTTACCATCCAGTGATTCGGATGATTTTTAATCAGGTCATTTTTGAGGGTTTCATCTTTGGTGGTCAAATAGCTGTAAACTTTTAACGGAACAGAATCCGGATATTCTTTCAATCCCTGAATCGCGACTGCCTTTGCTTCGTCTTTCTTTTCGCCGCTGTCTAATGCTTCATATTTATAAATGTAAATAATTGCAGGAATTTTCCCGTATACACTTCTTGTTTCATTTTCCAATAATTTCATCGTTTCGATCTGAAAATCAGGATTCGGTTTTTTGCCTACCATTGCCGTTTGACTGATGTGTTGCTGATACATGAGAAAAAGAATCAGAATATGAAGATTTTTTGTACTAGAATCAGAAGCCAGTCTCTGAATTTTTTCTACCGTTTCAGGAGTCATCTCATCATTTTCTGCCTGTAGGTTTTTGTCATAAAACTCATCCAGAAGATTGTAGATTGTTTTGTCGTTGCCGTCAATTTGTGATTCTTTTTTTATTTTTTCGAATACTTCTTTTGCGGCAGCTGCAGTTTGCGAAAAAGCATTAATGGCAACGAAAAAGAACAATAGTAAGACCAGTTTTTTCATGAAAGTGGAGGTGAAGTGATTTTAGATTTTAAATATAATTAATTGTTTTAAAAAGAACAAGGTATTTTAAGGAAGATTGAGAGGTAGTTTTTATTAAAATTGTTAAATTTAAAACCTTAAAATTAATAGAAGGTTTCATCCTTTTTTTGAAAAGCAAATAAATGAATTCAATCGTAATAAATATAGGAAACAGCAATATCAGATTTGGTCTTTTTGATGATGATAATTGTGATATTTCGTGGGTTATCAATACGAAACCTTACAGAACACCGGATGAACTGTATGTTCAGATGTCGATGCTGTACCAGACCTATAAAATAGAACCCAAAGAAATTAGTAAAGTGATTATTGGTTCTGTCGTACCTCAGCTTACTAAGGTGATGAATGCAGCAATAAAAAAGATTCATGATCTGGACCCTGTCATTGTAGACCGAAATACGCCATCAGCAGTGGCCGCAAAATCTAAACAGATGGGAACGGATATTTATGCCAATCTTGTGGCTGCTCATAATCTGTATCCCGGGAGAAAGAAAATTGTTCTGGATTTTGGGACGGCACTTACAGCAAGCTGCGTTGCTGAAGATGGCGAAACTTTGGGAGTAATTATTGCTCCGGGAATTATAACGGCTTTAAATTCTCTCATTGCCCAGACTGCCCAACTTCCGGGAATCGAATTGGTGAAACCAAAAACAGTTTTAGGATTAGATACCGTCAGCTGTATGCAAAGCGGGATGGTTTATGGTTTTTTAGGAATGGTGGAAGGTTTTATCGACCGTATTAATGATGAGGTAAATGATGATTGTTTTGTTGTTGCAACAGGCGGAGTTTCTCATGTCTACAAACCTTTGACGGATAAAATTCATGTGATGGACAGGCTTCACACTTTGAAAGGATTATACTTTTTAGGAAAAGATTTATAATTTAATGCTGAGGTTTGATTTAAATTATAACTAACTTATTGAACAAATAAAACTGTTATCTGAAAATCTAAATCTCAGCGTTGCTAATAAAGTTTATCATGTTATCTCTTACGGAATAGGAGAATCTGAGTGATTTGATGAAGAGACGTTTTTAAAATTCAATTATAATTATGATCCTTCAGCTGAAATTTATACCGAAAAAATAAATATAAAGCCGCAAAAGGAGATGATTTTCATGATTTAAATATTCTCTATCAATATCACAAAATTCAACTGAATCCAAGTGAAAAATCTTACAAAAAATCAGACAAAAGTATTTTTAATATTACCTGTAAAAACTGATTTTACCTTTTTGATTTAAAGAATTCTTTCACAATCGAGGAACATTCGTTTTCCATAATTCCGGAGACAATCTCCGTTTTAGGATGGAGAGAAAGATTTTTATTGATAAAACCTCTCTGTTCGTCTCTCGCACCAATCACGACCTTTGTAATCTGCGCCCACGAAAGCGCTCCCGAACACATGACACAAGGCTCCAGTGTCACATAAAGGATGCAGTCTTTTAAATATTTTCCACCCAAGAAATTAGCAGCAGAAGTTATGGCCTGCATTTCTGCGTGAGCGGTGACATCGTTCAGTGTTTCGGTAAGATTATGAGCTCTCGCAATCACCCGATTGTTGGAAACAACCACACATCCAATCGGGACCTCATCTTTTTCTAACGCAATTTCGGCTTCATTGAGAGCCATTTTCATGAAATATTCGTCGGTAAACATTTATTCTTCGAGATTCATGGTTAAAGGAAGTCTGAAGCGGTATCTTACAGGATCTCCGTTGTTAATTGCCGGAGAAAATTTTTGCGAAATAGAATATAATGCAATTTCTGCCTGTCTGTTGAACGTGAAATTATCGCCTTGTGCCTCTACATTGGTTATACTCCCGTCTTTTTCTACAATGAAGGCAACGTTGGCTTTTACGGTTTTTATCTCAGAATTAACACCTCCAAGATAAAAAAGATCTGCCACTTCTTTTCGAAGTTCGTTGATTCCACCGGGATAATCCGCAACCTTATCAATAACCGGAGAAGCCGAAACAAGAGCTTCTGCAGGTGAATTCTTTTTTATTAACTGTAATTTGCTGAGGTCTTCGAGATTTTTTGTTTTTAATAAAGCTCCGGTCAGGGCAACATTTTCGATACTGTCCATTTTTTGCATGAACAGAATGTAATCCACCTTGATGGAAGCCTTATGATAATTATCTGTTTCGGCATCAAACTTTTTCTTAAATTCTTTACCAAGCATTGTACGATGCTGATTATAATAGTTTTTAATAAGCTTGAACTCTTCCGTCTGTTGCGAGAAACAAAGAGAAGAAATAAGGCAGAAAAGATAAAGGAAAATAGATTTCACTTTTGATATATTTATGTAAATGTAATCAAAAAATCTGAAATATTCGATGCGGTTAGCTTTCCAAATAGCTGTTCAGGGATTCCTGCAAATGATTGCGGATGTCTTCAACTAAGCCTTTCGGTTCTAAAACCTGCACTTCTTTTCCATAAGAAAGAATTTCCTGCATAAAATCGTAAGTCGGGTGCAGAAAAAACTCGAAAAAGATATCTTCAGGCGTTTCTTTGGTTTCTTTCTGAGACTGATGAAGCGGAAAACTTTTGATATATTCTCCCTGATGTCGGCTGCATTTTAAAACGATTTTTTGAGGATTTTGTTCCGTAAGATTCATCACTCCAAAAGCATTTTTAAAATGTTCGCGGAAATTGTATTTGTATTTTTCTCTAAACTGTTTGTCGCTCACATCAAGATAATTGATCCTGTCTAAACCGAATGATTTTAAGGCTTTATCTTTTGTATCAATCGCAATAAGATACCATCTGTCTTTTGATTCCTTCAAAGCCAACGGATGAACTTTTCGTGAAGTCATGATTTTGTTTTTGTAATTGTAATGCTCGAAAGAAACGATTCTTTTATTACGGATTGCAAAAAACAGGTCATAAAAATTTTCAACTCCCGTTGGTTTTCTGCTTTCGAAAAAGATAAAATCTGAGAAATCGGGATGAAGATTCAGGGCATTGCTCACCTGAAAAGATTCTAATAATTTTTGGTTGTATTCATCCACTTCCATGATCGGGCGGCTTTCGATATAATACCGATTATCACCCTTTTTTTTGTTGTGAATGGAAAGATTAAAAAGACCGGAAATCTCTCGAATATCCCTTTGCAAAGTTCGGATAGAGTAGCTTTTGATATCTGCATCCTGAAATTCGAAAGAGTTGAGTAGATAGTCCTCCAGCTGTGAATAGGTAGCCGGAGAACTTTCTAATCTTTTTATAATTAAGGCATATCTTGTAAGGTAAAAATCTTTTTTCATTGCTAAAGTTTCTACCACAAATATATGTGCTTAATGCGACAAAAGGTGTCGTGTTTTATTTTTTTGTGGGTAATTTTTATTCTTTTTATTTATAATCAAACCTGTCTTCATCAGGATACCAATAAAGGTCTAAGCTTGGTGTCATTGTCCCATTTTCATAGGCTTGTATAAAATATTCCAAGCTATTTGAAGTTCCAAAACAAATCACTCTACCATTAGGTTTGTTTTCTACAAGAAACGGAGCATTTCCTACTAATGACTTATCAAAATTTCCGGTTAAAATATATTCTTTAGAATCATAATAATAAATATTACCATAAGGCTTTTTAATAATGCTATCTGTTTCTATAATAACTTCAATATCCGCTCCCCCAAAATGTTCTCCTATACTTTTTAAATAACGTTCTGCTATTTTTAGCATTTCTTTGTCTGTTAACATAAGATTATTTTTTTAATTTTTATTGCCTTACTTTCAAATATCTAAATCCTCCTCCTTCAGATGATTTAAATTTTTTACTATACTTACTTTCTATGAATTTGTCGAATTCTGGTGTTCTGCCAAGTTCTACATATTCTCCGGATTGTCCATCAAATAAATGAAGTTTTCCATTTTTTTTAATGCCTACAAAATAATGCCCCTTAGTTCGCTGTGCAATTGCTCCCATTGATCCTTTTACATTTTCTACATCATGCGCTCCATAAATAACCACTATTTCATCATTTTTTATCAACGCATTCAGTCTCTCCAATGGAGTTTGAAAAACACCATTTATAGTTGCTGGATATAGTTGCTGAAAGCTACCTCCACCATACTTGGCTGCGACTTTCTCAAAGGATTCAAATCCAGATGGATTTGCTCTCCGTATCTCCTTGTTTTTCAAGAAATTTATAATAGCATCTACCACATCAGCACAATTTCGTTTTCCAATCTGAATCACTGCATCTTCTACTGATATATGGTTAAACAATGCTAATGCTTCTTTTAAATTTTCAAATGCTTCGATTTCAATGGTTTTGCCTATATATTTATTTTCTAAAGCCTTAAAAGCTTTTACTTCTTCATCAACTTTTGTTGCTACTATAGAGTCGCCGTATGCACCTCCTTCATGTCTAAATTTCTCCAGAAGTTCCTCTTTCTCTGCTTTTGTAAGTTTTCTAGTAATCCCATTTTCTTCCACTACAGCTTCATTCAGTTGCTTTTCTAAGCTGGAGAGATTTTGATTTCCATCAAATTTAGACATTTCACCAATGTCTTCGATCATTTTAAGAACTTTTTCTCGTGAGCCTTTTAGAAGTTTATACTTTCCAAAAACAATCTGCCATTCTGCGCCTGTTCTTTCTACGCGTAGTCCCATTTTATAAGCAAGTAGAATCAGTTCATTCTTAGCGGAAAAATTGGCCAACCAAGTGGATAGATCTCCAATTGCTTCTGTTGCTTTTGCTGCTTTTCCAATTTTAGGAGAAGGTAAAAAGAGAGAAAGAATCATAGTTATCTCATAACATTGTTGATAAGAAAGCCTGTAGATAGAGCCTTTGCTATTCTCAAAATCATAGGCATCAAACATATCTCCTATTTCTTGAGGTGTCATCTTAAGAAAATCTACAATGACTCTAAAAAACTGTTTGAATGTAGCTCTGTCTGAAAGTATTTGATAAATACTAGGCAAAAGCATTGCAAACCCGTCTATGGTATCTATGAATGCGTTCCAAAAACCACAGAATTCTGCATTTATAGCATATGTCCAATCAACTTGTTTTTCTTTTATTTGGTAATATTCCAGATCTTCTTTTGAATAGGTATATTTCTCTATTGGAATAGTTGTATTTACTCCGATTGCTTTAAGCAATGCTCCATTCAAAATAGGATCAAATCCATTGATATCAGGCAAATAAGATCTTTCAGATAATCTGTATTCTTCAATGTCCTTAAATTCATTACGAAACTGATCTATGAAGAATTTTAAAGGAGCGCCCATTTCATCAAAAAGATAGCCAACAACTTTTTGATAATTATATTCTGCAAAAATTTCTTTATCAATAGCATTAATTATTTTCGTTTTTGAGAGACCATAACGGTTGAAGGTTCCTTTGCTTAGATACATTTCTGATATGCTATTAGCTAAATCTTGTTTAAAGATATTCAAAACGGGATTTACAATTTCTTTTCCGTTATTGTCTTTTATAACATATCCTCCTGTAGAAATTAAATTTTCGTTATTCAGTTTTAAGCAATCGAAAATATCACTTCCAAGATTACATGCTACAAATTCCACTTCTTTTTTATCCGGATTAGAAAATAATTGAAAAGTCATTAAGTTAGAGTCTTCTCCTTCCAGAAACCAATATGCATTATTTAGAGTATTTTTAAGCTCATTATAACTATAATTCATAAATCCCTGCCAAGAAGTATATGTTGTTTCTATTATTTTTGTTCGTTTGGTTCCACACATTTTATCCATCATCATTGATATTTAATGTTAATTTTATCATAGATTTCAGTAAATCCAATTTTTTCCAAATCAATATCATTAAAAAGTTTTTTGATAGCGATGTATTTGCCTTTCTTTTCTAGAAAGCTTCTATATGATCCTTCCTCTGCTTTATAAAAAATACTTTCTTTCCTAAGAGGCGACCCCAATGCATATTCATTAGAATTATTTTTTGAAAGTTTATTCAAAGAATCGTTAAAGATGTTATTCTTTTCCAAAACCTTGCTGAAAGAATTTCCAATAAGAGGATTATTTAATATTTCTAAACTCATTTTGTGATTTTTAAGGTTAAAAAAGGCAGAGTTTTTTAGGCTCTGCCGATTATTATAAATACTTAATTGATTTTATAAGCTGAAACAATTTGTAGATTTGCAACTGTATCAGGAAAAACTATCTCATTAAGAATTAACTTTAATTTTATAGGAAATGAAGAGTCATCGGTGACTTGTAGTGTTTTATTAATAACTGCATTACTACCTTTTACTAATATCTGCATTAAGCTTCCTTTTTTCGTAAAAATTACTTTATTACTTGAAGAGCTTGTGGAGGCAATGCCGCCGACGCCTAGTATTCCGATACTATTATCCTGAAGAAAAATAGATCCAAGTAAATTACTACTTAAAGTCGGTGTAACTTCATTACATAATCCTCCTAAATGGTATAAGTTTGTGCTTCCAGATATGAAAAGTGCTATTTCAATAATGAAATCATCTGCCATGGTGCCTATACTGGAAGATGTAATTGTTGTTAATGGTGATGTCAAATGATTATTCGTATATCCTGCTAATACTGGTCTTCCGGATATATTCATATTTGATATTGCAAGTGTATTATTTGTCAATCCGTTTTTATTAACAACATCCCATGTTAAATTACTCAGATCATATGAAGTTAAGCTATTGGTAATGGAGAATGTAACTGGAGTAGTATAATATGCAACACCGTTCCATAAACGTACTTTATAGTTACCTACATTAAAGTTTTTAAAGTTATAATAAAATGTTAATTCTAATCCATTTTGGCTTAGCTGTACTTGAGAGTTAGGTATAACTGCAAGAACTGTGGTTTCTGATTCGTTTAATATTTCGACAGAAAAAGAAGCCGGATTTAAATTTAAATTAGTACCATATAGTGATACATAGGTATTTTTATCCTCTTTTTTAATTACGGAAGGATTAATCGAAAATACACTCATCGTGTTTGTTGTCCACCCTCCATTCATTGCAGTTTTCCAAGCTGTCTTCTCGGAATTGGAAAGAGTTGATGGTAAACTTAAAAAAGGCTGCTTACCATTGGTCTTTCCAACTTTTCCTGATGTATTTTGTGATAAAAATGTATTAAATGCAGAATCATTAGAAACATCAGACAACCCTGAAATAGTATAATTTTTACCAGATGTGTTCAATGCCCAATCTGCTCCTAATGTTAAGCCTGCTCCGGCAACTGATGTTAAAGAAGAATTAGCAACATTTTTTCCCAGGTCTCCCGCAGGAAGCTTGGCTATATTTCCATTATCATCTAAGCCAACAATTTTAGGATAATCTAAAACGCTGCCATCATTGGTGGGTTTATCTAATTTTTGATGAAGTTTTTCAATCGTAGCTGAGTTGTATTCGGCTTGGCTGGTAATTCCTTCTGCAATCAGATCAAGATCTGAAATACTTACATGATCATCTGATAATTCTACAGGGATTGATCCGTCGACGACAGCATGGGTTTTTAAATCTCCATTGGCATCAATGGCATAGTCTGTGTAAGTAGCTGCACCTGGTGCAGCTACTTGGTAAATGACATTGATTTCTCTTTCTCCAACTGGTGGCAATGCATTTACTCTTATAATTTTTCCTATATTGGACATATTATTGTTTTTTTAATTAATAATTGATTAAAGCCAGTCTCCTGTAATAATTTTTTCTTCATCACCCGGCTGGATACCAAGAAGATTTTGATTCTTTTCAAAGTTGAATTTCTCTTCAGTAATTACTTCAGAAGGAACTTCAAAATCATCAGGATTTTCTGTTGTAAAAGGTAAAGCGTGGGCTACTTTTAGACCGATGCTTTCTGCCTGAAGAATGTTTAAGGTAGTAGGGAGTCTTGTTAACCAGGCTTTTCCTTCTTTTTTGCCTTTTGGTTCTTTCATTTCATCTACAATTGATAAATAAAGTTCATCTCCGATTACAGGAACTTCACCGCCATTCCAGATTTTTCCGGTTGATAAGTAAAACTGTACAACATCTTCAAAGCCGGGACGAACCGTTGCAACGACTCTCGCCATACCACTTTGTAAGAAAGCTCTGAATAAAGGATCTGTGTTTTCAGACTGATATAATTCTACCCAGTTTTGTTTATTTCCCCAGTAATAAGGATATAAATAATAAGAAAGATTTTCCCATTCAAAGGCTTGCTCCATGAATTTTACAAAGGCAGTGTATTTATCTAATTTAGAGGAAAGAGTAGTTTCATAATCTGTAAATGTACTTCCTTGTATTAATCCTGATAAGCCATATCCATGAGTAGAACCAACAGCTCTGTCTGCCATGTATGAAATACAGTTTTTACGTAATACAGTATTTTCTATCTGTCTGTAAAAATTAGGATTTGAATCTTTGATCTCAACCGCTTTGCTTTGTTCTTCTGCAAGTTTATTATTATAGTCCACTAGAGCTTCTTCGTAGGCATCAATAATTGCTTTGAATGTTTTTTGTAACCATGCGTTTTTAACTTCTGGACTAATAATACAGTCCAAAGAAACACTTACGTTAACACCTGCTGTATCTGCACTTTCACAAGCGAAACCAACTTTTTGAGAATATGGCTTTCTGAAAGATATAGCCTGATCTAATCCAATATGTGGCGAGTCTGTTGCTGCTGCGGCACGAACATCCCCTACAGTCACAGTAAGATGTGTCCACTCAAATCTTGAAGGTTGGAAAAAATGAATTGCAGTTAACCATCCTCCTGACGTAGTATATCCTTCAGGAATATCTATTGAATCTGATTTTGCTGCCTTTTCTCCAGCGGCTTCTCCACTGTTTATGCTAATTGCTTTTGTAACTCTTACTTGGTCTTCCGGCTTTTTATCAATCTCTACATTATATTTACTTAACCAATATTTTAGTTTGCTTTCGGTTGACAATGCTGAATAATCACTTATCTGCATATTTCCAGATGCCCTTGGATCTTCGGGTTTTACCAAATCTGTCTGATTTGCACTTTTAATATTAGTCATTCCCAGCAAATGAAGTTTAGCAGGCTCAGGAATCATGAATTCAAACATCATACGTTTACCATAGTTGTAGATCTGGTTTTTCATTAATTTATCAACCCATCTGTAAACTCCTACAACATGTCTGTCGCCTTTTCTGTTATCGAATCCATGAGAATTATTTTCTTCAAATTCATCAATAATCTTTTCAATTCTCTCTTCATGAACTTTTGTGACGATTCTATCCATAGCTCTTGAAGTAATATCTTGAGCTTGAGTTACGGCTTGTCTTGTACTTTCTTCCTTGGAACCATGATGAGCATAATTTGCTCCTACCCCTAAAGTATAAGCATCACTGAATTTCATTTGTGCATTTGCATATGCTCCTAGATCCGTTGACTCCTGCATCATTTTTGAAATTTCATTCTGCATTTCGTAACGATTGGCAGTAGTTGTATCAGTAAGTTGCTCCCTTTCCGAATCAGAAGATGTTGTTGCTGTATTTTCACTTCTTCTAAGCTTTCTTGTAGATTTTTCACGGTATTCTCTAGCCATGACATTCTCAATATTGGCTACTTCACCTTCTACATAAGCATGAGTACTCTGCTCTACTTTTAAATAATCTGCAACCCCAAGTCTTTTAAATCCAAATCCTGAAGGAATGAAGTTGTCTTCGTCCTCAATAATTACAGGTGGTTCTCCTTCTTCAACCTCAAGAAAGAAATTTCCCGAGCTACATGCTCTTGCCTGAATTTTAGGAACGAAAATCTCGGTAACTTTTCCATTAGAAAAGACGATTTTAACTCTTAAACTAGCATCCTGAATACTATAAAAGTCTACTCCCGGACTGTGCATATCATTAAGGAAAATTGTATTTCCTGTTCTTGATTTTACATAATAATCGCCATCAATACTTGTTGTTGAGCCATTAGGAGTTAGATTATAAGAAATATAACTTACGTCCCATGATGCATCTGGTACTGTTAATGCCAAATCGTTCACATATTCTTTGTAAAGAAACTTTGGACAAACCTGATAGGTAAACGGAACAGAAATAGTTCTTGCCGTAGGCACGATTACTCCTCCAATACTTGTATAAACCTCTTCGTTTCCTTGGGTATTCTCAAGAATTGTATTATTAAGCATTTCTACAGTTTCATTGATTGCAGATGTGATTTCCGCAAAAGTATTTCTACCTTCCAGTAGTGCTTCAAGATCATTAACATTGTCTGCTGCCGTACGTGAATCAGGTGCTTGTTGGGGTTCAAATTTATACCCCAAAACGTCAAATAGCGTTTCAAGACTTTCTTCTTTTAATGATTCGGTAAAAGATTCTGCAGTTACTTGATCCCTGAAATTAAACTCAAAAGGGGGAAGTTTAGGATACGGAACTTCTTTTGGCTGCTGACAAGGATCTTCCGGATTATATTCGGTTCCGGGAGGCCTTATACCGCAATATTCTTCTTTCGCAGCAGCAACAGCAGCATTGTATTCGTCCATAATGGGAGCAATTTCTCTTTGATATGCTTCATTTTGAACTTTGTATTCTGCCTGATATTCTTTATTGTATTGCTTTTCTGTAGCAGTTAAATTCTTTTTTAAGCTTTCAATTCTTCTCAGTTTGATCCTTGCAGAAGAAATCTCCTGTTGCTGTTTCATTTCTTCGGAAGGGAAAGTTTCTTTAACTTCATTACCTGCTATTCTAGAGGTGCTAATAATTGTTGAAGTATCATCTACCATCATTTCTTTTGGAAGAACAATTCTTGCAGCCAGTAAAACTTTTGTCTCTTCTTCGCCATTTGCAGGAGTTTGAAGAGCATGCAATGCTAATATCATTTGCATCATTACCTCTTTTACATAAAATTCCTTTTGACTAACAACCTGATAGATAAAGTTATCCCATAAAAGAGTAGAGCTTGGATATACAGTGTTATGATCGGCTATTACAGAATCTTTTTGTGAAACAAATTCTGCATATGTACAAGTACTTTTATTTTTGGCAAGCCAAATCGAAAAATTATAAATAACTTTATAATCATTTTTGAACTGGTCTAAAGTGTTTGAAATGTGATCTTTAGAAATGCTTGATGCAGCGAAAGTAGATGCCTGAGCTAATAAAAGATCTCTTTTTTTTCCAGCACCATTTTTTACAGGAAAATAAAAGTGACTGTCAGTTTTTACATCTTCGGGCATAAGAACGAATCTTTTATCCTGATTTTTTTCATCAGATAATTGCGGACTCCTTAAGCTTACGAATCTAAATAATGTTTGTGTTGGTGTGTTTTCTGCAATCGGTGTTGCAGGGTTTTCATTTTCTGCCATTTTGTAATTTTGTTTTGATTTTATAAATAAGGTAAGATTTGAAGGCTCTTTTTAAGAGAACTACTTCAGGTTTTGTCCATTTTTTAAGTGATTTTGGACAAGAATTTTCCACTTTTCGAATTAAATTTTCTTTTTCATTGTATGTTATTTTGGTGTTGATTTTTAAACACAGTTCTGGCTGTACAACATTTTGTGAATGATGAGTTCAAAGGTGTTTGATGATGTTTTTTAAAGGATTGTTTTGTGTTTTATTTATACTTCAAAGGTATTATTGGATAGCGACAGAACTTGACGTGTTAAAAAAAATAATTAATAAATATGTTCTTCAAGATTATCGTTTTCAAAATCTTCTCGGAAGAAGTTTTCAATATCGTTGAGATAGTTGTCATAGTCTATCTCGGCGTTTTCGATGTCGCTCCATTCTATGGTGTAGAGCTCTTCATCGAAGATTATATCTGGATTGTGATTTGGTGTTTCCATGTTTTGTGCCTTGATGTTTTGGTTGAAATTTGAACAGGATTTTGACTGTCCAGCATTAATTAATGTTGAATTCAAAAGGTTTTAAAGTTTTTAATGATTGTTTTTGTGCTTTGTTTTATACTCCAAAGATAGAAGTGGAAAGCGACAAAACTTGACGTATTTAAAATAGTTTAGAAAAAATTATAACTTTCTTTTTAAGTATTTCTTAGTCAGAATAAAAAAACAGAATCGAAGTGATAAGCGCAATAATTCCTGAATAGAAAGTATTTCCAATAGACATGTATTTAAGCCCATCTTCTGTAATGGGAGGATTGAAATAATCAATTAAAAAATAAAAAATGAAATACCCTAAAATAAAAAATAATATGCTCATAAATAGTGATGCTGATATTGCCTTCATTTGGTATTCATTTAATTTTAACAAATATAAAAACTCAGTTTTGTTACTATTAATTTAAATATAATTCAAAAAGCTTATATTGAATCATTATAAGTTTAAAAGCTTATATTTTATTTTTGATTAATTTCTGTACAATTTGATTCAAAGTTTCTCTATTATCATCAATATAACTCAACCCTGCTTGTATTAAATTTTCAATATTCGATCTGTTTACATTATCCATTGCGGGTGAAGCGTTTTTCAACGAAGGATTTAGTCGATAATAGTTTTTCTGATTTCTTAATCCTAATGTCTGAAACATCTGACAAAGCTGATAATCTACTGTCTCGGCATTTGCAGACATTAAAATATCAATTATTGGATTTACCCATCCAATTTTTCCCGCTTTTTCCATTTTTTTAAATGAATAGGGTCTGGCTTCAATTCCTGTTCCGATAGAAATGACGACCATATCGTTTACACTCGGATTATTGGCTTTCTGATGATTTTTTAAAACTTCTGCAAAAGGAATTTTTCTTGCTTCCGCATAGGCGCAAAGTGCAGGATTATTGGCAAACATTCCGCCGTCAATTAAGCTAAAAATCTGTCCGTACATAGATTTGATCTGAACTGGTGTAAAATAAGTAGGCGCCGCTGAGGTCGCTCTGCAAACATCTTTTACATAAAAATTATCTGTGCTTAAATTTGCCTTCCATGAATTGAATAATTTTGCTCTTCTGTTTTCTATATCATAACTCGTTATTAAACATGGTTTTATTAATTCTTTTAATTCTAAATTTCCAAAAAAGTCATTCAAGTTTTTTTCAAGCTCATCCTGGGAGATTTTTTCGTTCAATAATCCAAAAGGATTTATCAAACGCTCCCAAAAAGAAACCTGGAATATGTCACCACCTTTTTCGGCATATAATTCTAATCCTTTCTGGATCGAATATTTTGCTTTTCGGTGTTCATCGGGACATAGAATAATAGATGCAATAAGCCCTCCTGTACTGCTTCCCGCAACCAAGTCAAAATAATCACCAAGCTTTGCGCCTGGTTTATCATAAAACTGCAGCTGCTCTTCTATGTAGCGCAGAATAATGCAGGTGATAATTCCCCTGATTCCGCCTCCGTCCAAAGAAAGAATGGTTGTCTTTTTCATGTGATTTTTTGCTTTTTTTAATGAAACATTTAACAACTTTAGACAAGTAAAACCAATAGATTTCCGAGAAAATATCTATTGGTTTTAGCTTGTTATAATGATTGCTGTTGGTGTTTTCTTATAAAGCAAATGTAACACTGAGAAGCGACAGAACTTGTCGTATTAAAAAATAAATTCTCTGTAAAGGGAATTTATTTTTAAGGTATTTGATTGATTTTTAAAATATAATTTAAAAAATATTTCTAATGACTTTCTTGTTTTAATTTATATAAATATTCATTAAATTCAGTTTCAGATACATCTTTTGTTTCATCTTTTAAATCTTCTAGATATGCCTTTTCATAATAGTTGTAATTTATTTCAAATTCTTTAGTTTGCCAATTATAAGCATACATTCCAAAACTACTATTTATCTATATTTTTAATTCCTTTTACTGGTCTTAAACCAATTATAACGTATTTGATTTCTTTCATTGTATTTATAAATAGTTGAAATTTTCTCAAATAGAATACTTAATTACTTTTCAAGAGATGAAAAATTGCCATTTAATAAATCAGAAAAATACGTTTTTAATAAAATTACCGATGGATAAATTAGGCATTTAATCGTTCCTTCATATTTCTCATTAATTTGTTTTTGATTATCATCTAAAATATCAAACAAACTTTTTTTCCTAAGATTTCTAATAATTTTCCTAAATCATAAGATTTCTTTTTGTTAATATAGTAATGCCAGTTTCTCTGTAATGTGTTGCAAATGTTATTTTTGTATTATGATTTTCTAATAATAATATGTATTCATTTTGTTGTTTCCAACTCAATATATATTGTGTAGCGATATCTTTAAATTGATCTTTTATAAAGTTTATATATTCCGTTATTTCAATATTTATAATGGACTACCTTTTCCTACAGAAGAAAAATCACCATTCAATAGATCTTGACAATAATTTTTAATAAAAATTGAAGAAACGAATACTATTGATTTTATATTATCGTTAAATGATATTGATTGTTCAACTTCATCTGATGACAAATAATCCAAATTCCCTAATATTTTCATGGAAAGATTATAAATTGTATAATACTCTTTTTGCTTTTTATTATTAATAGTTAATATTAAATCGTCACTATATTTTTCTGTTGAAAAGTAAATTTCCGAATTTTCATTTGATAATCTCATTATATAATCATCACTTGTAATCCATTTCATATTATAGTTTGTAGCAATATTCTGGAAGCTTTGTGTAATAAAGTTTTTGTAATCGGTAATTTTCATTATATAAATTTTATAATTAGTTTTTTATTGTGTACTCATCAAATTTAGTCAAAGTTTTTAAACCTTTTGCTTCATTGGGAGGAATCATTCTTTTTGTTTTGGGATTAAAGCGGTAGTTATGTTTCCATTCAAATCTATGTATTTCTTTTCCAAATCCAGTTAATTTTTCGCCAACCTGAACACCCTTCTCAAAAACAGGTGCTCTCAAATTATTGAATTCTGACATAATTACTACCTCAACGTTTTGTGCCACAGCAGCATCTACCCATTTAGAATTCACCTGAGTGAAAAAACCGCCACGTCTTAAAGCTTCTTCGTATATATCATTAGATACATTTAGTAAATTAAATTTCTGATATTTTGGGAGATTAAAAGGATATCCTGCTTCCAACATCATTTTATCTGTTAATTCAGGATAATACATTTGTTTTAGTACATATTGTAAATCCGAACCGAAGCTCCCTACTAGGAAGGTTCCCAAGTCTTCATAACCTGTGAGCTTTGCTCCACTTGTTGCTTTATGTGTAAAATTCGAAACAACCTCTCTGTTTATCCAAGGCATTATAATGCGAAAAAAAAATTTTCCTTCGCTAAAATGGATTGATCTTAAATTTTCACCTATGAGATATTGATTACCTTCTCTAATTTTTAATCCTTTATATGATATTGCATAAGAATTTTAAGCAATATTTTCGAGGGTAATATTCTTATTTTTAAGATCTTTTACAATTTGTTCTATATATTTTTCAGGAGATGATGTTAGATTTAAAATTTTTCTCCACAGCCCATATTTGTCACCCTTAATTACAACTTCCTCTATTTCATTTGTAACAATAACAGCTTGTCTGGCTTCATAAGCTTCTAATTCTTTGATCAGTTTTTCTAAATCTTTTCTAAAGAGAGACCAGTTTTTAGGAATATTTTTTATGTTTTTTAATGATTCTAATAGGGCTGGTCCTTTTGTCAAAATGCCATTAATTATTACTCGACTTAGAAAACCTAAACCTGCCATCAGATAAATAGTATCCCAATTTTCTACAAACCATTCACCTCCATTTTCTGACAGGAATTTACGTATTCCATCGTCCATCATCACAATATCGGTAAGAGCTAATCCTGCTTCTGCAAATCTTATTAATCCTGATGATGTTCCTCCGGAATAAGCGGCTGTTAAAATCGCGACGACATCTAATGTAAGCCGAATCATTTTTACTAATTCTTCATGATTAGCATTATCTGCCATATAATAAAGCATAATAGCAGCGCTTGGTGCTGTTTTTACAGGATTTTTCAAAGATTTTTTTATATCTGCATCTTCTATAATAACCAAATCGCAAGGATTAAGATTTGCGTCTTCTACAGTTACAAAATCCTGAGAAGTCACAGCTCCCATATTGGAGGCAATTACCTTTGTAGAAATTAGTTTCTGATTAACAATTCTAAATAGCGTGTTTTCTATAGTTGGAGTAAATTCATAGATCTTATACAAACTACCTTTTAAAAATACAGGCTTATGAAGATTATTTCCTTCCACTATGATAAAGGAATTGATCAGAATACTAAAAGCATATTTGGTTTCATAGTCACTAATTGTCTTATAAACCTCCATAAGAGTTTCTTGGTTAGCCTTCAGTTTATCAATAATCCATTTAATATCGCTGAAACCTAGAGCAATATTCATAACTGCAGAACCTGTATCTATAAACCATTTGCTTCCATCATATTTGGAAAGCCGTAATAAATCATTCCAAAGGTCTTCATCTCTTCTATCTTTTATAGCCGACGGATATGCATTTTCGTAAAGCCAGCTAAGTTTGTCATCATCTGACTCTACTATTGAAAAAGCTTTTCTAAATTCATCATTAATAAAAGACTCATTTGCAGGCTTTATATTGATATATTTTAAGAGGTTAATAAAATCAAAAGCGTTATACATTTTGAGAGTTAATGCGATATCATTCTTTTTGGTAAGACTCTGTGCATAATGGTAAGTCAATATATATTCTATTTCTTCACTTTGAGTATTTATTTTTACATCATAATTAATTTCCGTTCCAGGCTGTATGGTAATATAACCTGTTTCGGAACCGAATATTACATCAATCTTTAATTCTTTTTCTATCGTACTTAAGGGTAATCTTACTTTGAATGGTATATCAATATCTCCAACATAACCTGAAAAAAATGGAGAGTAAAAATAGTTATTGCTCGATTCTTTTGTTTCATAGTTTTTAGGATCAAACCATAGTTCTTTTGTTCCTTTGTATACTAAATCATTGACTAATTTTTTTTTATCACTCATTTTCTTGCTAATTTTTTTATTTATCTTTTCAAATTTCCATCTTAATAACGCCAAAACTCGACGTATAAAAAATAATTTAAAATGTTATATAATTTTCCTCATTTCTATTCATCTTAGCCAATGCTCTCCAACTCGTTTTTACCAACCCTTTTTTCGTCAAAATGTTCTTTTTCTCAAAGTGCGGAAGGTCTTTAAAGGTTTTCCAGTTTCCGCCCCAATCCCAACCATGTTTTGCGAAAATTTTCACACATTCGTACCAATCGGCGACTTTATCATTATCCCAGTCTTTTGCTGTGTCCCAACTAGCCGTCTTTCCGTCGATCATCATACAAATATCAACAGCAAGTCCATAATTATGGATGCTTTGTCCTGCTTTGGCATTGGTAACTTTTTTTCCAGAAGTAATTCTTCCTATTGCATACAATTTTTCCTGTTCTTCAAAACTTCTTAAACCTTGGGTTATTCTTACTTTTGCTCTTCCTGTGAGAGCTTCGTCACATTCTTTAATAATTTGTTTCACTTCCTCTCTTACAATGGGGTGAAGTTTTTCAATTCTCTGTAAAGTCACTTTGTCCATACTATCAATTTTTTATGTTTTGGGAAAGCAAAGTTACAAGCCGTATGCGACAAAACTTGACGTATTTAAAATAAATTAATGTATTGAAAATCAACAAAATATAATTAGTGTTAAAATTTGAATTAAACATAATATTCTCTTTTAAAAACTATAATTTTGTCTATTGAAATGATCAGATTTTCATCATGTACGCTTTAGTAGATTGCAATAATTTCTTCGTTTCCTGTGAGAGGACATTGGATCCGGAACTCGAAAACAAACCCGTTGTGGTGCTTTCCAACAACGACGGTTGTGTTGTGTCTAGAAGTAAAGAAGCAAAAGATTTGGGGATTCCGATGGCGGCTCCGGCTTTTAAGTATAGAGAGCTTTTCAAAGAACATGATGTGAAAAGTTTTTCCGCAAAATTTGAATTATATAATTTTAAAAGTCAGGAAGTCATTAAGATAGCTAGCTCTTACGTTTTAGAATTTGAGACATATAGTATAGATGAGCTATTTTTAAATCTCACAGGCTTTAGGTACATAAATACTTATGATTATTGTCTTGAAATTAGAAATAAAATCCAGCAACAGTCTAAAATTCCCGTAAGTATTGGTATTGCCCCCACAAAAACGCTGTGTAAAATCGCCAATAGAATTGTAAAAGATTTTCCTGAGAATTTTGAAGGAGTTTATATTTTAGATACGCCCGGAAAAATCGAAAAAGCACTGAAATGGCTGAATATCGGTGATGTGTGGGGAATCGGACGACGACTTGCCGTAAAAATGAATGATAACGGAGTTTACAAAGCATGGGATTTACTGCAAAAACCTGAAATGTGGGTTAGAAAAATAATGGGAATTCATGGGATAAGAATGGTGAATGAATTGAAAGGAATTCGCCAATTGGAGCTGGATTCTCCGTCTCCAAAAAAATCCATTGCTGTTACCCGAAGTTTTATGGAAATGTTAACGAAAAAAGAAGATGTCCGGGAACGTGTGGAAACTTTCGGAATGTATTGTTCAGAGCGTTTGAGAAAACAAAATACCTGCTGCAAAATGGTCACGGTTTTTGTGCAAACCAATCGTTTCAGAAAAGATTTACCGGAATATCGAAATGCAGTCACTAAGATTCTTCCCAATCCTACAAATTCATCAATTTTAATCGGAAGAGTAGTGAACGAACTTTTTGAAGCTATTTTTAAAGAGGGTTTTCATTATAAAAAAGCAGGAGTTATTGTCAATGATTTTGTTCCTGAAGATCAGAGATTAATCAGTCTTTTTGAAGAAGATACCCAAAATCAGCATTTGCCGGTGATGAAAGCGATGGATGCCATGAACAAAAAATTCGGGAAAGATAAAGTTCGTTTGGGAAGCATGAGCGGAGAAAATACTTTTGGACGTAAACAGATATCTCCGGAATACGAGGCATTCTTAAAAAACAATACATTAACAGAAGCTAATTTCAGATTCCACTAAAAATTTAGTTTAATGTATTGATTTCAATTTCTTTGCTTAGAAATTATTTTCTTTCGTACTTCCAGTTTCTGCCTTTTCCTTCAGAAATCCATTCTATAGCTTGTTCCATTCGTTTATTTCTTGTCGTTTCTGTTTTCGCTTCTGTGATCCAATTGATGTATTCTTTTCGGAAAGATGGAGATGCCTTTTCAAAAATTTCCAACGCTTTTTTATTTTGGATCAAAACATTCTGAAAATACTCAGGAACTGCAGTTTCGGTTTTTGAAGGAGCTGCCTTTTTCAAGGTAACGCCCATATCTGTGAGTTCCATTGCTTCAAGTATAATTTTTTTGAGCTGAGGTTTTGCAGGAAGATCATTAACTTTAGTCACTTTTCCTAGGCTGAAAACATTGGTTTTTTCAACATCTGTTTCAATGTTTTTAAGCGTTTTCATTTCGTCATGAAGCCAAAATCCCATGCTGCAGTATTGTTTGAAGGAAACCATTGAGCACAATATTTTCCCTTTGTACATAAATGTTGGAAATTTCCACTTAATTGTTTCTTCTGCATCGGGGCAGAACTCATGAACGGTTTCACGAATATAATTTAAAATTGGTTTTGCAAAATCCTGAGCATTTTCAATATATTCATCGACTTTAGGGTTGTATTTTTCCATAATTTCTATTAAAATAATTTTACAGTTTCATTCACCAGAAATTTTACCTGATCCGGTCTTCCTTTGTCATTCTTAGGAAGATTATTGTAGCTTCCGGTTCTTACAATGACCATATTATGCTCAGGAATCATGATGATATATTGCCCTTGAAGTCCTAAAAAATAATAATGTTTAACAGGATTGTCATAATTAATCCAGAATCCCAGACCGTAAATTTCTTCAGATTTTTGGGTTGGTGTTCTCATTTTTTCAATAAAATTGAGGTTCAGAATTTGTTTATCGCCTACTTTTCCGTTATCTAAAAACAGTTGTCCCAGTTTTGCAAAATCTCTCGAATTGGAGTGAATACAGCAGTAGGTTTTTTCCATTCCGGTTTCATCGGTGCTCCATTCTGCATTTTGTTCCATACCCATCGGAATCCAGAATTTTTCGGATAAATAGCTTGCCAGAGATTGATTAACGGCCTTTTTTACAGCAAAACCTAAAAGTTGTGTTGAGCCGCTTTGATATTCAAATCTTTCACCCGGATTTTCTTTAAATTTCCTTGAAAATGTAGCTTTCATAAGACTTTTTCCATAATAAGCTTTTGCATTCGGCAAAAATGGGTTTTTATAGTTTTCATCCCAGTCCAGACCCGATTCCATTTGGGCTAAATTTCTTAAAGTTAAATTTTTGGCGAATTCTTTATTTTTAAATTCTTCGAAATAATCGGAAAATTTATCATCAATATTCTTGATTTTTCCTTCTTCTAAAGCTTTTCCCAAAAGCATGACCGTAACAGCTTTTGCCATCGAAAAAGAATTGGTCTTTGATAATCGATTATACCCGTTCCAATATTGTTCATGAACTAATTTCCCGTTTTTAACGACAATAAAAGAAGCCGTATTGGAATGAATTAGATCTTCAACTATGTTTTTCGGCAATTCTTTTTTGTTGTATTCGGAATCCTCCTCCCAAAGCCTTGGTGATTCTGTATGGATGAGGTTGCTGGAGAAAAATTTTCCGTCGTCTATATTGGCGCTGGTCTTTCCTCTTAAATAGGTTTTTGAAATGCCGTTAAAAATATAACCATATCCAAAAATATAGAAAAGCACAGCAACGATGACGAAGAAAGTCACAAAATAAATAAGAATTGTCATAACAATTGATCTTGAAACAAATTTAAAATAAATTTGAAAACATGAAACGAAATGATTTATTTTTGTGATTATTTGATGTAATTTATGATGAAAAAACTAATTTCCTTTTTATTTCTTTATGTTTTTATAATTTCTTTCGGACAGGTTTATGAACCGATTGATACTGCCGATTATGCGCAGAGAAAGGATTTTCTTAAGAATTTTTCCGTTAGTACTGAAAATCTGATTAAAAAAAATAAAACCGATTATCCAGGAAAAGGAAATGAGATATCAAAAATTTATAAAGAATTCGAGAAAGACTTTGAAAAGAAGGTAAAAGAGAAAGACTTTGTTTTCAATTCGGTATTTGATTCAAAGGTGAGGAGTCTGATTGAGCGTTTAAGAAAAAATAATCCTCAAATTCCACAAAATTTAAAAATTCTTGTTGCTAAAGATAATACGCCGAATGCTTACTGTTTTGCAGATGGAACATTTGTAATCAATATGGGGCTTTTTAATTGGCTGAATAATGATGATCAGTTAGGTGCGGTGATTTCTCATGAATTGGGACATAAAATCTCAGAGCATACTTTAAAAACTATTTTGAAGATTATTGATCAGAACCAGATGGACAAAATGGTGGTTCAGAGCATTAAATCTACCAAAGAAAACCGTAATCAAAGAGCTTTTGATGCGTTGAAAAACAGGATTTACAAAAAAGGTGCTGAAAACAGAAAGCAGGAAATGCAGGCAGACTCTTTAGGATATGTTGTTTTTAAAAGTAGTGATTTTAAGAATACAGAATTCATCAATACGCTGAAAAGACTGGAGGATTTTGATACAATTTCGCCTAGAAAATTGAAAGTGGAAACGTACAGGAAATATTTCAATCTTCCTAATCAGGAATTTAAAGATAAATGGCTGAAAAAAGAAGATTTTTCGTTGTACAACTATAATAATTTTAAAGAAAAGCTGAATAAAGATTCTCTTAAATCGCATCCTGAAATTGTACTGAGAATCAATAATTTGAAAAAAATATTTCCTGAACTTAAAACCGATGTCGCCGATGAAAAACCTTCTGATTCTTACGCTGCTTTAGATAAAATAGCAAGAATGGAAATCTTACCCAACTTCTATCATTCTGAAGATTATGGAGTAGGAATTTATACAAGTCTTCAGTTTTTACAGGATCAGGAAGAGGAAAAATATTATAAAAACTGGCTTGGAAAATGTTTCGCTAAAATCTATGAAGCGCGAAAAAATTATAATTTAAACCGATATTTAGATAGGGTAGATCCTAAAAATCAAAGTGAAAGTTACCAGCAATTCCTGAATTTTATGTGGAATCTAAGTCTGGATGAAATAAAAAATATCGCAGATTACTATCAAACAGAAAAATCCTGACCGAAGGTCAGGATTTTTTTAATCATTAATAATTTAATCTTTCAAGACGAACTTTATTGAATTTTTCTTTTTCGTTATACTCCCGAAGCAAAATATAGCCTTCTTTTGCAACATAAGGAGTCACGATGTAATTATCTTTTTCGGAAATAGGAATAATTTCCTGCTTGAATTTTCCGTCTATAATAGTGTTGATAAACAGATTCCATTTTTTCTCTTTTGTTACCTGGTCTTTTTTATAATCACGGAAGAAGAAAACAACGTCTTTCCCGTCATTTAAATATTGAGAGAAAAGATAATCGCTGTTTACCCATTTTGATTTTTCTTTTTCAAAAACCTGTACGTCTTTTACCTTGAAATCCTTATCTGTATTAATATAAACCAAATCTGTTGTTTTCGGAGCATTATATTGTCCCGCCGGTTTGAATTTTTCCGAAAGAATTCCGACACTTCCGTCACTCATGAAATAAACATCTTTTGTCTGAAGATAATAGCCGTTTTCTACACCTCCGTCTGCGCTTAATTTTGGAATATGGTTGGAAAGATCCGGCTTGTAGCTCAATGTTTTAAGGTCTACATTGTAATTGCTTTTATCAAGGATAAATCTCGCAAAACCTCTGTTGTCTTTCGAAATGTAATTTCTTCCCAGAAGAACAATTTTGTCATCAAAAGTTTTATCATTATCGATTCTTCTGTCTCCGGAATTTAAAACATCAATATTATAAATAGTTTCCGGTGAAAGTCCTGTAATTGGCTTATTGGAAAGCTCTTTCCCGGTTTTCATATCGATTACCAAAAGAGAGAACGTTTTGTCGTCGTCGTTCACTTTTCTCAGGATTCCGTAAAGGTTTTTCTCATCTTTATCAAGAATAGTGAGATCCGAGAAAACCTTTTTGCTACCGTCTGTATTGTAGCTGTATCTCCAGATTTCCTTTTTGTTGTCATCAAATTTTATCAAGCTGTTTTTGTTGACATATTTCCCATAATCATTATATTCTAAAGCAAAATAACCTCCTTCTTTAATTTCACCAACGGCAGAAACGTAATTATAGCCTTTTTCTTTTTTCTCTGCACGATTTTCTTTTCTTTCTTCTTTAAATGTTTTGGGCTGACTTATTTCTTTAAATGTTCCGTCTTCCTGATAATCGTAATAAACCTTTGGTTTTACCGTATTGGTTTTAGGATCAATAACCATCGAAACAGGTGCAGCAGCATCTTTTGCAAAAGCCTGTAAATAATTAAAATCTGAAGGCCGCAGTATAATCTGTCCTTTAAAATCTACATATCCGATGTAATTGGAAACAAGAGGTCCTGCTTCAAACTCTTTATTGGCAACAGGGTTGAGATTTTTATCTAAAATTACATATTCGAATTTTTGAGTTTTCTTATCTGTTTTCCCATAAGAATATATTGAAACATAGCCGTAAAGATTGTCTTTGGTATCAAATAAGGCATTCATCCCAATATTTTCTCCTGAAGCTAAAGAAGCCAGATCCTGAGATTGAGAATATGCAAGTGTCTGGATCAGTCCAAACATCAGAAGTGTTATTTTTTTCATGGTAGAAATTTGAATTTCAAAAATAATGAATTCAAGGATAATTTTAATTAAAAATAAAAAAGCCTTGAAAAAACAAGGCTGTATTTAAAAAAAGTATGCAATTACTTATTATATTCGTACATATAGGTATGCGAATTTGTAGCGTGAAGAGAGCTGGTAAATGTCATCACTGATTTTGTAGGAAAGTCATGATCATTATACGTATGTACGCCACTGCTTCCATATGTTGCCGCTACAGATCCTGTTTGTACAGAACTGCTGCTTACAAGATTATTAGAAGCATAATCTCCTTCAAGAGATAGCAGGAAATTAATTTTCAGATATCCTTTTATATTTTTATAAGGATTATTTTGTCCGTCGTAAGTATTATTGAACGTTCTTATTACAGAACCGGGACTCCATATTGCGGTCTTTACATTTCCGTTGTTGGACAGGTAAATATCATTTCCTTCCCCATTTCTGGTGAATTTTACGTGGTTGTCGCTTAGATATTGAAATGCTATGGTAGCTACCAGTGGAAGTGTTGTATTATAACTAGTTGTTGTTTCGGCAGTCACTTTTCCGTTGGTATATGCAAATTCTCTTTTATAAGTTAATTTCGTGCCGGTATAATCTTCAGTTTTTGAAATCAAATCTCCATTATAGGTATAAACTGTTTTTTGGTTACCGGAAGTTTCCTCAAGCAATTTAGTGCCGTCGTATTTATATTCTGTCACATAGGTTTGATTATCCTGAGTAATTTCGGTAAATTTTGTAGGAACGATAGTCGTAGGATCAACAACCGGGTTTCCTTCTGCAGCATCATCTGATGAACAATTTATAAGGGCAAATATTGCCAAAGATGAAATGATTAATTTCTTCATAATTATTAGTTTAATGTTTTAAAATTCTGCCAAAAATAATAATTTCTACGGGATAATTTTTTATTGTGGTATAAAAAATAAAAAAGCCCTGATTTCTCAAGGCTTTAATCAGTTTATAATTTAGAAAGTAAATTTCTGAAGTTTGTTTTCTCGTCGATGATCCTTCTCAACTCAGAAACTGGAACTCTTTCCTGCTGCATGGTGTCTCTGTCTCTTATTGTAACAGTATGATCTGTAAGAGAATCGTGATCTACGGTGATACAGTAAGGTGTCCCGATTGCATCCTGTCTTCTGTAACGTTTTCCGATGGCGTCTTTTTCTTCGTAGAATAAGTTGAAATCGTATTTTAAGTCGTTAAAGATCTTTTCTGCATATTCTGCTAAACCATCTCTTTTCATTAATGGAAGAATTGCTGCTTTAATTGGTGCTAAAGCCGGAGGTAAAGATAAAACCGTTCTTTCCGAACCGTCTTCCAATACTTCGTCTTTCAAACAATGAGAGAATATAGAAAGGAATAATCTGTCTAAACCAACAGAGGTTTCCACCACATAAGGAACATAGTTTTCATTTCTTTCCGGATCGAAGAATTGAAGTTTTCTTCCGGAGAATTTTTCGTGAGCTTTTAAGTCAAAGTCTGTTCTTGAGTGGATACCTTCCAGTTCTTTGAACCCGAATGGAAAATTAAATTCAATATCAGCTGCAGCATTCGCATAGTGCGCCAATTTCTCATGATCATGGAATCTGTAATTATCATTCCCTAAACCTAAAGCTAAGTGCCAGTTAAGACGTTTTTGCTTCCATTGTTCGTAGAACTCAAGTTCAGTTCCCGGAGCAACGAAGAACTGCATTTCCATTTGTTCGAATTCACGCATTCTGAAAATAAACTGTCTTGCAACAATCTCATTTCTAAATGCTTTTCCGATTTGGGCAATACCGAAAGGAAGTCTGTGACGGGAAGTTTTCTGTACGTTTAAGAAGTTTACGAAAATACCCTGAGCCGTTTCAGGTCTTAAATAAAGATCCATCGCAGAATCTGCAGAAGCACCTAGTTTAGTTCCGAACATCAGGTTGAATTGTCTTACTTCCGTCCAGTTTTTAGAACCTGTATCGGGATCAGCGATTTCTAGTTCTTCAATTAAAGCTTTTACATCAGCAAGATCTTCATTTTCCAATGATTTTGCTAATCTTGAAAGAATAGCCTCTCTTTTTGCTCTGTATTCCAAAACTTTTGGATTCGTAGCTTCAAATTGAGCTTTATCGAAAGAATCACCGAATCTTTTTGCTGCTTTTTCGATTTCTTTGTTCTCTTTTTCTTCAATTTTCAAACAGTAATCTTCCACCAAAACGTCTGCTCTGAAACGTTTTTTAGAATCTTTATTGTCAATCAATGGATCGTTGAAAGCGTCTACGTGGCCTGATGCCTTCCAAGTTGTCGGGTGCATAAGGATCGCCGAATCGATACCCACAATATTTTCGTTAAGCTGTACCATAGCTTTCCACCAATATTGTTTGATATTATTTTTTAGTTCGGCACCGTTTTGTCCATAATCATAAACTGCGGATAAACCGTCGTAGATCTCACTGGAAGGGAAAATAAAACCATATTCTTTAGCGTGAGAAATCACTTTCTTGAAAACATCTTCTTGCTTTGCCATAAATTTTTTTAACGTCTGAAATGCAAAAATAATGTTTTTTATCGGGAAAATATTAATATCGGTAAGAACCTACATTAGATACAGTTATTAAAAAGTATCCGCCTAAACCGGTAATGAATAAAATACCTGCAATAATCAATAATAATATTCTTATTGTTCTGTGTTTTTTAGGATCTGTAGCAGCCAATGTAAGCGCAGCTGTAATGATAGAAATGATGATTAGTGTTTTGAAAAAATTAGAATATTCTATCATAATTGTGGACTTTCCTGTTTTACGAATGTAAAGA
>NZ_BAAAZJ010000011.1:0-69961 GCF_039536845.1 Chryseobacterium ginsenosidimutans | reverse complement strand
CCGCCGCCGCGCAGAAACTCAAAAAATGAGCTCAAACATGTCGGTCAATCAATACTAGAGATCACCCGAAAATTTCTACTTTTGTCGAATGTTAGAAATTCTTTATCGCGACGAACATCTTATTGCCATCAACAAGCCCAGCGGATTATTAGTTCACAAATCTTTTTATTCAGGAGAAGCAGATACTTATGCTATTCAGGAGTTGAAAAAACAGATTGGACAAAAAGTTTATCCCGTGCATAGATTAGACCGAAAAACTTCAGGTGTTTTGTTGTTCACTTTAGATAAAGAAACCTTGAGAATCATGAGCGATCAGTTTGCATCACGAGAAGTCGAAAAGAAATACATAGCTATTCTTCGGGGCTGGGCGAAAGAAGAAGAAACCATCGATTATGATTTGATTAACGAAAATGAAGTCAAACAAAATGCCGTTACCTATTATCATCGTTTACAGACTTCAGAAATAAATTTACCTTTTTTAAAACATCAGACTTCAAGATATTGTTTGGTTGAAGCCATTCCTGAAACGGGAAGATTTCATCAGTTGAGAAAACATTTTAAACATATTTTACATCCTATTTTAGGCTGTCGTAAACACGGTTGCAATAAGCAGAATAAGTTGTGGCTTCAAACATTTGGCATCAACAAAATGACACTTCACGCTCATCAATTGATTTTTAATCATCCTATTTCTAACGAAAGAATTACGGTAAACGCCACTATAGATGATGAGTTCAAGAGAGTAGGCGGTATTTTGAATTTCGATTTGAGTTTGTATTCTTAACTATTTTATTTCTTATTACCATAAAGTTTGTCATCCTGGAAGGATCTCAGCAAAGTTATTAGAAGTTATTTGGAAGGCTTGGGATTCAAACCTTCAAGGTTTTCAAAACCTTGAAGGTTTAGTTTTATAATAGAAAAATAGCAGTCGCAAGTTCCTAGCCCCGATTACAATGAAAATCCTTTTTTGCAAAAAAAGATTGTAATGGAAAGCGGGAAATTGCTTCTTAAAACATTAATTCCAGTAAAATAAAACCTTTACGTTAAAAAAGATCTCGTTAATTTGTAGATGATACAGATGTTTGTGTTTATTGTCAAAAAATATAACAGGTTAACCGGAGATTAATTTTAAAATAAGTATTTTTGTAAAACTTTTTTTCAATGTACAAATCGCTTATTCGCCCGATTCTTTTTAAATTCGATCCAGAAGAAGTTCATTATTTTACTTTTTCGATGCTTAAAAATTTCCCCTTTTTAACAAAACTTTTTCTTCCAAAACCAATTGAAGACAAAAGATTAGAGAGAGAAGTTTTTGGGTTAAAATTTAAAAATCCAGTGGGTTTGGCTGCCGGTTTTGACAAAAATGCAGTGCTTTTTGAAGAACTTTCTAATTTGGGTTTTGGATTTATAGAAATCGGGACTTTGACACCAAAAGGTCAGCCCGGAAACGATAAAACAAGACTTTTCCGTTTAAAAGAAGATTCTGCGATTATCAACAGAATGGGTTTCAACAATGAAGGTGTTGATGCGGCTGTTGAAAGATTAAAGAAAAATAAGAACGTTCTGATCGGCGGAAACATCGGTAAAAATAAAGTAACTCCGAACGAAGAAGCGGTCAATGACTACAAAATTTGTTTCGAAAAATTATTTCCTTACGTAGATTATTTTGTGGTGAATGTGAGTTCGCCAAACACTCCAAATCTTCGAGAATTGCAGGATAAAGAACCTTTGACTCAGCTTTTGGGAACTTTACAGCAAATGAACACAGAAAAAACAAATCCAAAACCTATTTTGCTGAAAATTGCTCCGGATTTGTCTGATGATCAGCTTTTAGACATTATTGACATTGTTAAAGAAACAAAAATCGCCGGTGTAATTGCAACAAACACAACACTTTCAAGAGAAGGTTTGAAATCAGAAAATAAATCTGAAATGGGGGGGCTTTCTGGAAAACCTTTAACCAAAAGATCTACAGAAGTTATCCGTTTTCTTTCTGATAAAAGCAACAGAGCGTTCCCGATCATCGGAGTTGGAGGTATACACTCTGCTAAAGATGCCATTGAAAAACTGGATGCAGGAGCAAGTTTGATTCAGCTATATACTGGTTTTATTTATGAAGGTCCGGAATTGATTAATGAAATCAATAAAGAACTTTTGAAAAGAGCAAGCAGATTACCGAGATAGTTTTCACGGAATGAATATTATAATCTTAGTTGTTTTAACGATATTTTTAATCCCGCTGTTGAAATTTTTATTTCCTGTAACAAAAAAAATGAAAATCGGAACGGAAGATTTTTATCCCAATCTTTTCAGAAAAATCTTTAGAAGAAAATAATAGAAAGAGAGTTTTTAAGCTCTCTTTTTTATTACCTTGATTTTGTAATGGTTGCATTTTTCACATCTACTACAAAAGTATAAGCCGGAGAAACGGATGATTTTTTCACATTGAATTTTAAAACCTTTGACTCTTTCAATCTTGTTGATGTCGTGTCATAAATATTCTCAATACAGCTTTCTATAAGGAAGTCATCATAACTTTTAAAATTCCAGTCGTTGGTAAAATAAAGAATTCTGTATCCCTTTTCACCGTCACTTGCGCCACACATTCCACAGAAATTAAAATTGGATAATTCTTCAAAATATAACAAAATTCTGTTTCCTGATTGATCTGAGGCGTAAGAAACCAATTGATTTCCACCAACTTTATTGATGAAATCGTAAGTATTTATCTTTTTATTGTTCGGAATGGTTATATAATTATTGTAGCGGTAAATTCGGGTGTCTTTTGTAAATAATTTTGCAGAGAGTGTCTTATTTTCAAAGTAAAGGTTTCCGGAAGCATCTTTATCAGTTTCCTGACCGGAAAAACTTAAAATCTCTTTAACCTTCAATGTTTTCGCAATACTGTCTGATTTTTCAATAAGGCCACGCGTTATTTTTTCTTTAAAAAGCTTAACTGTCTTTTTCTGTTGATCACCAAAATTAAAAAGATATAAATCTCCAAGATTGTAAACTCCTGTCAACGGAATTTTCTTTTTGTATTTATCATAATAATACCAACCTTCGACAAAATGTTGATATTGATTACAATCGATAATTCCAGCAAAATTCAATTGGATGGTAATTGGGCTTCCTGCAATTTCTCCTTTGAAAATCTGTGAAGAGTCGGTTGTTTTCTTAAGCTCAATTTTTTGACAGAGAAAATAGGTTATACTTAAAGAAAATAATAAAATAAAAAGTTTTTTCATGGTTTAGTTATCGTTAGTTTTGGCTTTATCAGAGGAAGAAATGAGCGATGGTGTAAATAATCAATCCTACCAATCCGCCCACCAAAGTTCCGTTGACCCGGATGAATTGGAGATCTTTTCCGACTTCCAGTTCCAGTTTTTCGCTGAGTTCTTTTCCCTGCCAGTTTCCAACGGTCGAACTGATGAGGTTTCCGAATTGATGAGTGTTTTTAAGGATGTATTTATAAGCGGTCACACGAACCCAATGATCGATTTTATTCTGAAAATTTTCGTCGGTTTTTAAATTTTGTGAAAATTCATTCAGGTTTTTAGATAAATAATTTTTTAATGAAGATTGATCTTCCTGCAATTCCTTTTTTAAAGTATTTTTAATGGAGATCCAGATGTCGTTGGAATATTCTTCCAGTTTATCACCCTTTAAAAGATCATTTTTAATGGTTTTAAACTCATCATCCCATTTCGGATCTTCTTTTAAATCAATTGAAAATTCATGAATTTTTTCTGTAATTAAATTTCTGATCTCGTGTTGCGAGTCTTCTTCAATCTCTTTGAAAAAATCAGCAAGTCCGCTCGCAATTTTATCCGCAATTTTATTGTCCACAAAAGCCGGAATAAAAGTGTAACTCCCTTTTTTCACACGGTCTTTTATCATTTCTTCGTTTTCGGTAATGTAATTTTTAATCTGTGATGAAAGATTCGTGATGATTCTCTGATGATCGTTTTTTTCTAAAATATAGCCGATCCCGTTTCCGACGATTTTGTTGAGTTTAATACCATCCGTCATTTCAGAAACTTTTTTACTGATAAACTGACTTACCGTAGAATCATCAAGCTTATTTAAAATATCTAAAACAATGTCTGACAGATTTTTAATTAAAACCTCTTGGTTTTTTTCTTTTCCCAGCCATTCTCCTACAAAACCCGAAATTTTCAGCTTTTGAATATAAGGACGGATATTTTGAGGCGAAAGGAAATTACTGACCACAAAACTTCCTAGATTATCGCCCAGTCTTTGTTTGCTGTTTTCAATTAAATTTGTGTGAGGAATTGGTAATCCAAGCGGATGGCGGAAAAGTGCCGTCACTGCAAACCAATCTGCCAAAGCACCTACCATCGCAGCCTCAGAAAAGGCACGAACATAACCAATCCAATGAGAATCGTTGTTTTTTTGTAAGATTGTTGTAATAATGAAAATCACCGCCATCAAGACAAATAACCCTGTGGCAAATGCTTTATATTTTCTTAACTGTTTTCTTTTTGCTTCATCATTCATATTCTCAAATTTAGTAAATTTGGTATGATATTTATCTTTAATAAAAACTCTAATCATAAAGACGTTCAAGTTATTTTAAACACTTTAAATTAAAATAATTAAACTTATAAATATTAAAGTGCTGAAAACTTTTGCGATTTAACTCAAATATTTAAAATAATCTATGGAAAACGAAGCAAAAAACAATCCATACTACTCCAGAACAGATACTGCAAAACTGAACATTTCCAATGAAGAATGGAAAAAGATCTTAGCCCCGGATTTATATGCGATTTCAAGAGAAGCTGCTACCGAAAGAGCTTTTACAGGAAAGTATAATGAATTTGACGAGATCGGAGAATATTATTGTGCAGTTTGCGGAAATCATCTGTTCCGTTCTACTTCAAAATTTTCCAGCAGTTGTGGTTGGCCAAGTTTTTTTGAAGCGGATAAAGAAGGTGTTTATTACAAAAGAGATACTGCTTATGGAATGGAAAGAGTAGAGGTTCTTTGCAAAAGGTGCGATTCGCATTTGGGACATGTTTTCGATGATGGTCCGAAACCTACTGGATTGCGCTATTGCATGAATTCCGTAAGCTTAGAATTTGTTCCGGATTCGCAAAAATAATGTGTTTTTATTCACAGAATCAGGAAGTTAAATTTTCTTAAATTGAGTTAAACTTTGTGGAGTTATTCCTTTTAATAATTATGTTTTTATACATTTGCTGACTCAATTGGATTTAACATAATATTGAATGAAAGGATTTTATAGCTTATTAGGTATTGTTTACATGGTAACTACTTCATTCTATTTGTCTCCAAAAAAGGCAATCATAAAGAATGAAATCAGTACAAAAAAAATTGAAAGATTAGCCGACACAAAATCTGAGAAGAAGACCAATACAGGATCTTCATCAGAAGAATTATTCAAGTCGATAGCGTTTGAACCGGGACATGAACTTAACGAAGAAGTTTTCTTTAAAGCCTTAACAGGTTTTGAAAATTTGAAGAAAGCTGGTTTGCTTAATTCGGATTCGCATTTACTTACGGTATGCGATTTTTCTATGTCCTCGAATACGAAAAGACTTTGGGTGATTGATATGAACGAGAAAAAAGTGTTATTTAATTCTCTTGTTGCCCACGGAAAAAATACAGGTGAAGAATTTGCCACCAATTTTTCAAATACGGAAAGTTCGCTTCAAAGCAGTTTAGGATTTTATATCACAGATGCGACTTATGACGGAGATAACGGATATTCTCTAAGACTGCTGGGAATGGATAAAGGATTTAATGATGCGGCCTACAAAAGAGCAGTTGTGATGCATGGTGCGGATTATGTAAGCGAGGAATTTGCAGCAATGCACAAAAGAATAGGAAGAAGCTGGGGTTGTCCTGCCATTCCAAAAGCATTAACACAACCCATTATTAATACCATAAAAGGAAGAAATTGCCTTTTTATTTATTATCCCGATCAGAATTATCTTTCTAAGTCGGAATGGTTAAAAGTTTAATTTATGATTGATACTTCAGAATTTATTACTGCAATAAGGTTGATAAATAGTCCTGACGGGAAATGTACGTTTGAAATAGGGAAAATCCCTACTTTGAAACCAATGAACACGACAACCTTTTGGATTAGTAATAAAACTGAAGAATGGGAAAAGATCACACATCCGGCTCCGAGAAGGCAATATGTTGTGACAGTGAAAGGAACTATCAGATTTAAAGTAAGCGATGGATCAACATTTCTTATTGAGCCTGGAATTATTCTCTTGGCGGAAGATGTTGAAGGAGAAGGTCATAGCTGGGAAATAGTTGAAGGTGAAAAATGGGAAAGATTGTATATTCCACTTACTGAAAATGCTGAAGATTTTTTTGTTCCGGATTCGCACTAGAAGATTTATTCCAAATTTATTTTTACTAGAATTAATTGATTATAAAATGAAAAAGCAGCCAACCTTTGACTGCTTTTTTATTTTTTGTTGGAAACCGTAAAGGCGCAAATTTTCTGCGATTCGAATATTTTAAGGCGCAAGAACATTTCGACAGGCTCAGTTTGACAAAAGATTTTCAATTTTCAAGAAGATATTTTTACTTAATTTTTTATTGCAAATAAAAATCCTTGCGCCTTAACAAGCACAAGGATAAATATTTTTTTGCGCCTTTGCGATTACCAACAACTTAAGAAAACTTCTTGAAAACTAAAGTCGCATTATGCCCTCCGAAACCGAAAGCATTGCTTAAAGCAAAATTGATATTCTTTTCTTTAGCTTCTCCAAAAATGATATTCACGTCTTTCGGAATATTTTCATCGATTTTATGAAGATTGATTGTTGGTGGAATGATTCCATTTTCAATAGCTTTAATCGAAAGAATAGCTTCTGCTGCTCCTGCCGCTCCCAATAAATGTCCTGTCATTGATTTTGTGCCGCTGATGTCAAGGTTTTTGCTTCCATTGAATAACTTGCTGATCCCTCTTAATTCAACCAGATCTCCCATTGGGGTAGAAGTTGCATGTGGATTTAAATAATCAATATCTTCCACATTTGCACCCGCTTCATGAAGAGCCAACTGCATTGCTTTTATTGCTCCCACTCCATCAGGATGAGGTGCTGTCATGTGATAAGCATCGGCTGTCATTGCTGCTCCGACTAATTCTGCGTATATTTTCGCTCCTCTGGCTTTTGCATGCTCATATTCCTCCAAAATTAATGATCCTGCACCTTCACCCATTACGAAACCATCTCTGTCTGCATCGTAAGGACGACTTGCTGTTGCGAAATCATCATTTCTTGTAGACATTGCTTTCATAACGGAGAATCCTCCGATGGAAGATGGCGTAATGGCTGCTTCAGAACCACCACTGACAATCACTTTCGCTTTTCCGAGACGGATATAGTTGAAAGCATCCATTATTGCTGTATTTCCTGTAGCACAAGCTGAAATTGTGGTATAATTAATTCCCTGAAGTCCGAATTTCATGGAAATCATTCCGGAAGCCATATTGGCAATAAATTTAGGAACGAAAAAAGGATTGAAACGAGGAGTTCCATCCCCTTTTGTGAATTCTGCGACCTCACTTTCGAAAGTCCACATTCCGCCTTGTCCTGTTCCCCAAATCACCCCTGTATCAAAAGGATCCATATTTTCCAGCTCAAGCCCGGAATCTTTAAGTGCTTCTGCTGTTGAATACATGGCGTATTGGGAAAACAGATCACTCCTTTTAATTTCCTGATGGGTTAAATGAACTTTCGGATCAAAATTTTTCACCTCACAGGCAAAATTTAACTTGAATTTTTCTGTATCGAAATGGGTTATTTTATTCGCCCCGCTTACTCCATTAATGCTGTTCTGCCAAAATTCTTCGACATTATTTCCCAATGGCGTCACTGCGCCGAGTCCTGTAATGACAACTCTTTTCATACCTAGTTATTGATTTTGAATAAATTGGAGGTTCCTCTTGCAATAAGTCTTGTTTTATCCGCATTCCATATTTCGCACTGCGCATTTACAAATTGCTTACCTCTTTTAATGATTTTAGTTTCAGCTACAATATTATCATTTTCTTTTGCTGTTGAAAAATAATCAATCACATTATTAATGGTTGTCATGAAAGAATTTTCATTTAGAGAAAACATGGTTGCGCCGATAACGTCATCAACAATTGCTGCTGTTATACCCCCATGAAGATTCCCGATGGGATTGAGCCATTCCGGTCTTACAGTATATTGAAATTCCAGTTGTCCTTCTTCTGCTGAAATAATAATAGGATTAAGCCATTTCATAAAAGGAGAGGGCGATTGATCAAATTCTTTTCCGATGAATTGTTTTAATTGTGCTAATCTATCCATACTTATCTTATTTTTCTAAAATCATCGTCACACCTTGTCCGCGAGCAGCACAGATTGAAATAAATCCTTTTCCGCTTCCCTTTTCATGTAAAATTTTTGCTAAAGTTCCGATAATTCTTCCGCCTGTTGCTGCAAATGGATGCGCTACGGCAAGACTTCCACCTTTTACGTTTAATTTATTTCGATCGATTTTTCCTAATGCTTTTTCTAATCCGAATTTCTTGGCCAGATCATCATTTTCCCAGATCTTTAATGTTGCTAAAACCTGTGCTGCAAACGCTTCATGGATTTCATAATAATCAAAATCTTCTAAGCTCATTCCTGCTTTTTTAAGCATTCTTTCTGTTGCAAAAACGGGAGCCAGCAATAAGTTTTGTTTGTTTTCAACATATTCGATTCCGGCAACTTCTGAAAAAGTGATATACGCTAAAATCGGAAGATTATTCGCTTTTGCCCATTCTTCACTTGCTAATAAAACGGCAGAAGCTCCATCTGTAAATGGAGTTGAGTTTCCGGCTGTTAATGTTCCGTTTTGTTTGTCGAAAGCGGGTTTTAATGAAGCTAATTTCTCCAAACTCGTATCACGACGAAGATTATTGTCTTTATCTAAACCAAAAGCCGGAGTGATCATATCATTAAAAAATCCTTCATCATATGCTTTTGCCATATTTTGATGACTTCTGAAAGCTAGTTCATCCTGATCTTCACGGGAAATCTGATAATATTTTGCTGTAATTTCTGTGTGACCGCCCATTACTAAGCCTGTTTTTGGTTCCTGACCTTTGTAAGGAATCGGCATCCAGTCTTTCAGTTTCGGAGCTAGTAATTGTTTAATTTTTCCAAAAGCTGATTTTTCTTTATTGGCTTTTAATAAAGCTTTTCTTAATCTTGGTGAAGATTCAAAAGGAATATTGCTCATGGCTTCAACACCGCAGGCAATTCCGCTTTCGATCTGTCCTAAAGCAATTTTGTTTGCGACGTACACTGCCGCTTCAATTCCCGTATCACACGCTTGTTGAAGGTCGCACGCAGGAGTTCCGGGATCAAGAGAGGTGTTCATAACGGTTTCTCTGATGAGGTTGCTTTCAGAAATGTGTTTAATCGTCGCTCCTCCGGCAACTTCGCCAAGAAGTTTTCCTTTAAGGTTGTAACGACTGATCAAACCATTCAGCGCAGAAAGCAGTAAATCCTGATTTCCTTTGTCTGTGTAAGCTGTATTCATTCTGGCAAACGGGATTCTGTTGGATCCTACGATTGCCACTTTTTTTGTTTCCATATTGTGAAGTTTATGATGGAAGGAGTTTTAATTCTTTATCAATAATTAATAATATTCTGTCTAAAGCAAGGTTGAGATATTTTTCGTCGCCGGTCGTTTTGGAAAGTAAAATTCCGCCCTCGACGAGCATGATAAATAATGATCCGAATTCATCAGCATTGACATTTTGATGGATTTCACCATTTTTCTGCCCTTGAATAATGACTTCCGCGATATTTTTTATCCAACCTTCAAAAGATTCTGTAACCCGTTTTTTTAAAGTAGGAAATTTGTCATCGGCTTCGGTTGCAGCGTTCATCAAAGGACAGCCTCCGGTATCGAAAACAGATTGCCAGCTTTTACGGTAAAAATTAACAAAAGCATATAATTTATCAATGGTGGTAGGAAATTCATCTCCAAGCGATCGGGACATACTTTTTCCCAACAAGCCTGAATTGTATTTGTAGACCTCAAGAGCGACTTCATCCTTATTTTCAAAATTTCCGTAGATACTTCCTTTTGTTAATCCCGTTGCTTCCGTGATGTCCGAAAGAGACGTAGAAGTATAACCTTTGGTGTTGAACAAAGATGCGGTTTTCTCAATAATGAATTGTTTTGTCTTTTCTGCTTTTGTTGACATTGTCAATTAATTATGATGCAAATATACAAAAAATATACCGATTGGTATATTTTGTTTTAAAATTAAGCCTGAGCTAATTCAAAAGCTCAGACTTAATTATTATTTAATACTTTCTATGCATCCAGTTTGTCATTCCGTAGGAATCTAAACAAAGATTTTATAATTCAATCTCTAAAAAATTAGTCTAGATTCCTACGGAATGACAAAGATGGTGTTTTACCTTTGGGTAAAATGTTTCTTAATGGTTTAAATTAATTCGCCAAAGTAGCATTCAAGGTAATCTCAAAGTTGAAAGCTGCACTTACAGGACATCCTTCTTCAGCGATTTTAGCATATTTTTGAAAATCTTCTTCAGAAAGTCCTGGAACTTTTGCAGTTAAAGTTAATTCTGATTTTGTAATTTTTCCGATGCTCGGATCAAGAGTGATTACAGAGGTTGTTTTTAATTCTTCAGGAGTAAAACCTGCCTGAGAAAGTTCTGCACTTAATTTCATTGTGAAACATCCTGCGTGAGCTGCTGCCAATAATTCTTCAGGATTTGTTCCCACTCCGTCAGCAAAACGGCTGTTGAAAGAATATTGAGTTTCGTTCAAAGTTGTGCTTTGAGTAGTGATGTGTCCGTTACCTTCTTTAATGTTACCGTTCCAAACGGCTGTTGCGTTACGTCTCATAATGTTTTGTTTTTTATTATTTAATGTTGTTTGTTTTTGATGATACAAAGATATGTCGGTTATAAGTTTAAATAAATAGATAAAAAGACTTAACTGTTGTACTTTTTTCCCGAAATGTAATTTTTTTTGAAATTTGTCGGTGTGCTTCCAATTTTATTAGTGAAAAGCCGGTTGAAATAAGCCGGATCTTCATAGCCAAGATTATAGGCAATTTCCTTGACAGGCTTGTCTGTGTAAAATAATAATCTTTTCGCTTCTAACAGAATTCGATTAATGATAAACTGGTTCGGAGAGTCTAAATTTAAACTTTTAAATTTATGAGTTAACGTCTTTGGAGCAATATGAAGCAAATCTGCATAATCTGCGACATTGTGCTTCTCTCTAAAATGAATTTCCAGATGCCTGCTGAAATCCCTGAAAACATCCAATTCATTACTCGGAATTTTTACCGTATCGTTATCAAGATTTTGTTTTTTCCATTTTCTTGTCGCACGGATGATGAGTTGTTTCAAATAAGTTCTGATCATTTCTTCGCTTGAAGATTCTTTCCATTCGAGCTCTTCTTTTATGCTTTGAAATAAATTTTTAATGATATAAACTTCACTTTCATCAAGATCAACTTTCGGAATTTCAAAGACGTTATGGAAAAGTAATCCATCACAAGCCACTTCCTTATCATGAATCTGAATACAATAAAAATCTCTGTTGTAATAAAGCAGAGATGCTTCGTCGGAGTTTCCGTTTTTTATATCTAAATATTGATACGTAAGAAAAAACAGAGTAGGAGCTTCCGTTTTATAATGATTAAAATCTATGGTAATCTCGTAATTGGCAGGAACAAAAAGGACTTTTATATAAGGTAGAGATTTTATTTTGTTGATGGTTTCAAGATTTTCATTAGAAAATATATTCAGCCCGAATTTCTTGTAATTATCTTCAAAAAGTAAAGTTTGTGACATGCCTTTAGTTTAGTTAAAGATACAAAAAAGCATGATTTCAATAACATTAAATTATTGAGATCATGCTTATATATTTTAATTTGAATGAATTTGGTTGATTCGCTCAAACTCTATAATTCTCAAACTCTCATACCTAGAATGTCACATCCAAACCAACATACAAATTGGCTTTCATAATTGGTGCATAGACCATTCCGCCATCAAAATAATTTCCGAATGGGTTTTTAAAATCAACGATCGCATTTTTTTGATAATAAGAAGTCAAATTTTCACCACCCAAATACGCTCTGATTTTTTTATTGAAATTTCTCGAAATCTGTGCATTTAAAACTGCGTAAGATTCGGAATATGTGGGCAACTGAAACTCTTCAGGATTGCTTGAAGTGTTGGGAAGTCTCTGTTTTCCAACCCAGTTTAAAGTAGTGTCAAAACTCCAAAATCCTCCATTGTTATTTTTATTGGTGGAATAGGCCAGATTTACAAAACCTCTGTGTTTCGCCATAAACGGAATTTCTCTTCTTCCATCTAAATAATCTGCCTGAACATCGTAATATTTATAAGCTAATCTTACATCAAAATTCTTAAAAGGTGTAAAATCCCACTGCGTTTGGAAAGAATTGGCGAAAGATTTTCCTTCTAAATTATAAAAAGTTAATTGCTGAGGTGAACGGTCTAAATCTGCCAAAACCTGATCCTGAAAATCCGTTCTGAAAAAGTCTGCAACAATCGTAGATTTTCTTCCGAAAATTTTAAATTCCTGTTGTAAGCTTGCGCCGTAATTCCAAGCGATTTCTGGTTTTAAACCATAAATATTTCCGCCGTTTTGTAAGATTTGAATATTTCTGTTTGATGCAAAATATTGCTGGCTTTCCGCAAAAACATTCGCCGTTCTGAAACCTCTTCCTGCAGAAAGTCTTAAAATGGTCTGTGGCGTGAAGTCATATTTAAAATTCAATCTTGGAGTAAATTGAGTTCCTGCCAAATTGTGAAAATCGGCTCTTGCTCCCGCAACCAAAGTATATTTTAATCCGGTTAGAGTATATTCTGCAAAAATCCCCGGAACAATTTCATTTCTTTTAAAATTATTGATGAGATACGTTTCATCGTAGCCATCGTACATAAAACTTGCTCCTGCTTTGTATTTATGATTGGTATTGCCTAAAATACTTTCGAAAATCAAATTTGAATAATAAGTATGCTGTTTCCCTGAATAATTTCTCAGACCAAAAAAACTGTCCTGTTGATGAAAAGTATACTGATTCATCCAACCTAAGCTTTGGTAAGGTTTTCCTTTAAAAACATATCCCGTTTTATTCCAAACCTGAAATCTTGAAATATCGATTCCGCCTCCGTAAAGTGACTGTTCTTTTTGGTCTGTATTTTTATTAAAACCGACTTGCCCGGCTGTTCTTTCATCTTTAATGAAATTAATTCCGAAATGTGAACCAAATCCTGATTTTTCCAAATCGTTGTAATTCAATAAATAAGCTGCATTGATCTGAGTTCCTTTCGGGCGGTCAAGAAAACCGTCGTCATTCATATCAGTATTCCCAAAAGTTCCGTTTCCGTGAAGTAAAAAAGTTTGCGACCATTTTTTGTCGATACTGGAAACGCTTGTGATATTGGCTTCGGCTCTTCCATTAAAATCTGCGAAAAGATTTAATGAAGTTTCAGGTTTTTCTGCATTTTTTAAAAACTCGGTGTTGATTTGTCCTGTAATACTTTCATAGCCGTTGGTTACCGTACTTCCGCCTTTTGTCAGCTGAATGCTTTCAATCCATCTTCCTGGAATGAAATTCAATCCATAAGCTGAAGCAAGACCTCTGATTTCGGGTAATAATTCTTTCGTTAAACTCGTGTATTTCTGGTCTAAACCTAGCATTTTCAACTGTTTTGTTCCTGTCACGGCATTGCTGAAAGAAACATCGACAGTCGCATTGGTTTCAAAACTTTCTGATAAATTACAGCAAGCTGCTTTTAACAGTTCTTTTCTGTCAATATTAAAAACCAGTCCTGCTTCTTTTTTATTTAAAGATGTTGCGGCTTTTGATCCTGTTACAGTAACTCCTTCAATATGCTTTTCATTATTTTCATCTGAAGAATTATGGTCATTGTGGTCAGAATGTTCAGTTTTTTCTCCTTCTTCAAAATGTACTTTCGGATTGGCTTTACCAAAAGGAATTTCTCTGTCGTAAAGGCAACATGAAGGCAAATTTTTGTAAGTATTGTCTTTTGATTTATACTTTTCGTTGTCGTGACCAACGTCTGCGATTTTCTTTAAAATTTTGTCTGCTGAGGTTTTTGACGGATCAAAATCAAGGATAACGGTCTGTTTTTCTGCATTCCATTCTGCGGAATCCGCACCGGCATCTTTCGCAGCTTTTTCAATTCTGGCTTTGCATGATTCGCAATTTCCTTTTACATAAAATTCATTCTCTTTTTTTGAATGATGGTCGTGGTTTTCTGCACTTGAAGCTTGTACATCTCTTTCATAGTGACAACATCCCGGAAGAGCTTCGTAAGCTGCGTCGGTTGACTTGAATTTTTCATTGTCGTGACCTCCTTCCGCAATTTTTTTTAAGATATCATCTGTTGAAACATTACTGTCTGTTTCTAAGGTTAAAGTTTGTGAATTGATAGAATATCTTGCTTCTTTTGCACCTGCTTTTTTGGCTGTGCTTTCGATCCTTTCTTTGCACATTTCGCAGTTTCCCTTTACTTTAAACTGGTTTTTAGAAAGATTTTGGGCAACTATAAATTGTGCAGATAATAAGAATATACCAAGAACGATCCTGGAAATATATAATTTCATTTGTTTAAAATTTAGATTAATTAAAAAACGGTTCACTAAAAATTTAATGAACTTTTGTTGATTGAATTAAGCTATTTTCGGCGGTTGCCAAATCTCTTTTAAACGGCTCGAAAGGTATGGGTCGGAATATTCGAACTGAGAATTCTTATTGGATTTATAATAAGAATATTCCAGCTGTAAACTTTTTGAAAAAGGAGTTTCTATGAAAGTGTAACAAGCCAGACAAGTCGAACAGCAATCGTCGTTACAGCTTGATTTCTGCTCTTTTTTGTGATGATTGTCTTTAGAATCTTGTTTATTATGATTGTTTTTGCAGCAATCCATTCCGGATTCGGATTTACAACAGTTTTCCTGTGAAATCTGAGTATAAAAAGTATCTTTAGGAATTAAAAAAATCCCCAGGCACAAAATAATTAATATAAGTTGAATTAATTTCACGAAGCAAAGTTAGGAAAATTGTTATTTATCTATATTATGTTCTAAAATTAATTCGGGTTTTAGCCAGCTTTTCTTCAAAATTTTTTTCATTATAACCTCCAAAATAACATGTAAAGAAAGGTTTGCCAAGATGTATCTTCTTGAAATTGGCTTCATTGTTCTTCCAATCCATGTAATTTTTGAGTTCAACTATATCACCATTTTGGAGTATTAGCGTCGAATTAAATATTTCAACTATGTTTTCCAGTTTGTTATTAAAAGGGACTTCATAAAATCCGGTTTCAGAAGCACGAAAATTTTCAAAGCTTCCATCACTAAACCTGGCAAGAAAATAGTGCGTAGGATTAAAACTTACCCTTTTTCTGATTTCTTCGGGGAGTGAATATTTGCATATTTCGATTTTATCAATATCTGATAAGGAGATGATATTGCTGCAAGAAATTAATCTTTCAATAATATCTTTTTGAACATCAGCTTGAGGTATTATTTTCCTGTCGGTTATTCCACGGGAAACTGTTTCATGTAAGCTGTTAAATTTTAATTCTATTGCTTTTCCGAGATGCCTGAAAACCACACAGGGAAGAAACGTTTTGTCGTATAGGGTTACAGATACATTATATTCAAGACCAAAAAAATCATTACTAATGGGTTGAATAAACTTATCCAATCAATTCATTAAAATATCTTCATGAATTGATCCTCCGATATCCCTCTCTATTTCGTAGATAATCATCAGCTTCTATTCAATTCTTTACAATGCTTCTCCTACTTTCTTCGCACAATCGTGCCAAGGTTCCCCATGTGGAGGATTAACTGCCGGTTTTGGACCTGTTGGAGCAGGGGTTGGAGCCGGAGCTGGTGTGTTTTGAGCTACAGTCTGTACTTGTTGTGGAGCTGGAGCGGGTTTACTGTTCAAAGGCTGCCCGACCTGAATGTCACATCTGTGTCCAGGTTCTCCATGTGGAGGATTCATTCCCGGAGCAGTTTTTATCGTTTTTGCTTTTCCGTTTTCCATGGTAAATTTTCCCGGCTGTACAGAATTTGGATCGATTTGGATGGTTTGACCTTGATTGGCGTTAACGGTTACATTTTGAGTTCCCTGTTGCGGAGCTGGCTTGCTGTTCAAAGGCTGTCCAACGGGAATGTCGCATCTATGACCCGGCTGTCCGTGAGGAGGATTCATTCCCGATGCGGTAACTGCTGCTGTAGTTGGTGCCACATTCTGAGTAGATTGAATTCCAGCCTGATCCAAAAGTGACGGTTTTGGAGCGTTATTCATAACCGTAGGCTGTGTAACACCAGCTTCTTCAGTTAAATAGGTTGCTCTTTCATCTTTTTTGCAGGAAACTGTTAGTATTGAGATGGCAATAACGCCTAAAAATATATTCTTCATGTCCTTTTGGTATAAAACAAAATTAGCAAAACATTTTTAATTGCTTTGCTAATTTTATATTTATAATAATATTTTAGAATTAATTCTTAACTAAAAGTCTGAATCCTTCTCCGTGAACGTTGATGATTTCCAGTCCTTCGTCGTCTTTTAATAATTTACGAAGTTTTGCTATATAAACGTCCATACTTCTTGCGGTGAAGTAATTTTCTTTTTTCCAGATTTTTCTTAGAGCAAGATCTCTCGGCATAAAATCGTTTCTGTGGATGCAAAGAAGCTTCAATAATTCGTTTTCTTTTGGAGAAAGTTTGTATTCGTTATCACCGACTCTTAGTTGTCTCAACATAGAATCGAAGAAGATATTACTGATCTTGAATTGTTCCTGCTCTTCATTTTCCAATGTAGAACTTCTCTGAAGAATCGCTTTGATTTTATATAAAAGTAATTCAGTATCAAATGGCTTTGTGATGTAATCATCTGCTCCCAACTGATATCCTTTTAAAATATCTTCCCTCATATTTCTTGCTGTCAAGAAAATGATTGGTGTGTTTTTGTCAATTTTTTTAACGTCTTCTGCTAATGAAAATCCGTCTTTTTTAGGCATCATTACATCGAAAATACAGATATCGAATTCGTTTTCTGTAAATTCTTTTAATCCTTGTTCACCATCTGTGGCAAGAGTAACTTCGAAATTATTTATCGTTAAATAATCCTTCAACACTGCCCCGAAACTCTGGTCGTCTTCTACTAATAATATTCTGTTGCTCATAGTTTTAACTATTAATAATTAATGATTAAGAATGAACATCGTCACTCTTGTCTTCTTATATTTTGTTTATTTGGTTTACTATTTTATTTATTTTAACTCATCGGCAGTTTTATCGTAAACGTACTTCCCTGATCTTTATGGGAGTCTACAATGATCTGACCTTTATGGAGTTCTACAATTTTTTTAACGTAAGAAAGTCCTAAACCTTGTCCTTTTACATTATGAATATTTCCGGTTTCTTCTCTAAAGAATTTTTCGAAAATCTTTGTTTTATTCTGGGTTTCCATTCCCATTCCTTTGTCGGAAATTTCAATTACATACCAATTCCCTTCGTTATTCGTTTTAATACTGATTTCAGGTGCTTCCGGTGAATATTTATTCGCATTGTCCAAAAGATTTACCAACATGTTGGAAATGTGAAATTCATCTATCTTAAAGGTATAATTTGTGGCTTTGAATTCCTGTGTAAGAGTGCCGTTTCTTTGCTGTACAATCAGATTGAAAGATTCTGTTGTTTTTCGGATCAGCTCTCTTACATTGGCTTCTTTTAAGAATAATTTTACCTCATTCCTTTCAAGTTTAGACATATTCAATACATTCTCCACCTGTTTTTTCATCCTCAGATTTTCCTGTTTGATGAGGTTTGAATAATATTTAACCTTATCAGGATTTGTCGCAATTTTATCATTTGCCAAAGAATCTGTCGCCACAGAAATTGTTGCTAAGGGAGTTTTAAACTCATGAGACATGTTATTAATAAAATCCGTTTTCACTTCCGCCAGTTTTTTCTGCCTCATCATATAGTTGATGGAAATAATATAAATTCCCAAAATTGTCAACAGTGAAAGGAATGTTCCTAACAGCATGGGCCAATTATTCATCGCCAGGGAATACTCCTTTTTCGGAAAAACTAAGGCTAAACTATACAAAGTCCTTTCTTTTGAGTCTGTAAAAAGAGGGTAATTGTAGGTATTATTGTCTTTTTTCTCTTTGTAAAGCTTGTTAACAACGCTGGTCAGTTTATTATTCTTATCCGTAATTCCATAGCCGAATGTTGCAGAAATTCCTCTTATTCTCAATTCTTTTGTAATCACGGAATCCAGAATTTTTTCATCAACTCTTTTTGTAATAGGTAAATTGTTTCCATTAACCTTCACAAATTCTTTCATGGCATAATCACCATTTTCGATATCCCGGTTAAGATCTGCCGTTAAAAGCTCGCGACTTGTGGTATCTCTTTTTATTTTATAGGCAGCTTCGTCGGAATATAAAGTTGTTAATTTTAAAGAATCGCCTTTTTGGGACAGCGGAAGCTGGTTTTTTTCAATAATATTTTTTGAATAAACGATCTGTCTCTGCGTACCGGAATCTTCTACCTGCTGAATTGTCGTTAAAGACGGTTGGCTGCTGTTGGCAAGAATATTTGTTCTGAAATCTTTATTATCTTCATTCAGATATTTATCAACCTCAATTTCGCCAATGGTTTTCGAAGTATTTTCCAGTGCGGAATATACTTTGGAAGAAAAATCCTGATCCAATGCACCATAATAACGTTTCAACCAATAAAACTGGAGCGTGACGAAGACAATCAATGAGATCGTCATAAACACCGAGATTATTGGGATGAATTTATTATTCATTTACTTTATTTTATGAGTTCTTTTAAAAGCGAATGTTAAAATTAATTATTTTACGACTAGATAAACAAAAAACGAGCCAAAAAATTGTGTTATTATTCTTAAAAATATGTTTTTTAACATTTATTTATAAATTTATAAATACTTGTCCTATGAAAAGTGTCGTAAGAGAAGAAAAAAGTAGCTTTGTTTAAACAAAATATTATTATGGAATCTAATATCATTTTTAACAAAGATTTTGATTCGAACAGTGTTTATGTAATGAAAATTTACAAGGCTGAAGTTTCAAAAGTGTGGGATTACTTTACCAAATCTGAATTATTGGATCAATGGTGGGCTCCAAAACCCTGGAAATGCGAAACAAAAAAGCAGGATTTTACGGAAGGCGGAATTTGGTTATATTCAATGGTCGGTCCGGAAGGAGAAAGGCATTATGCTCAGGTGAAGTACGGAGAAATTATGGAACACAGAAGTTTCGATGGTACAGATACTTTCTGCGACGAAAACGGAAATATAAACCCTGATTTTCCTGAAGCAAAATGGCTTTTTGGTTTTACAGGAGTTGAAGAAGGGGCGAAAGTTACCGTTAATATTCATTTTCAAACCTCTGAAGCGATGGCTAAGCTGATTGAAATGGGTTTTGAGGAAGGTTTCAAAATGGGACTGAATCAATTGGAGAAAATTTTGAAAAATCAATGAATAAAAAAACGGAAAGTGATATTGCTTTCCGTTTTTTTATTTTTAAATCAATTCTTCGTCCTGAAAATATTGAATAATCGCTTTTTTCATCAGAATCTGTTGTTCATTCGGTTTGAGTTCCGGAAGTTTTTCTAACTCTTCAAAATGGGGATATCCGTCATCATCATAATGCGAAAATTTATAATATCCAAAAGGTTCTAAAAGTCTGCAAACCGCGATGTGAAGTAAGTTTAGCTTGTCGTCTTTCGTATATTTCTGTTGACCGCTTCCCAATTCCTGAAGTCCTATCAAAAACAAATAAGTTTCAATAGGAGCATCTTTTTCGGTGTCAAAATTTTCAATGAAAAACTGTTGTATTTTCTGCCAATATTCTGCGTCGTTAATCATCTTTTTTCTTTTCTAATTTTAATAAAAAAGCATATTCTAATGCGTCTTCCTTCAACGATTCAAATCTTCCGCTCGCTCCTCCGTGTCCGGCACTCATATCAGTTTTAAAAACTAAAAGATTGTCGTCTGTTTTTAATTCTCTCAATTTTGCCGTCCATTTTGCAGGCTCCCAATATTGAACCTGAGAATCATGCAAGCCGGTTGTAATCAATGTATGCGGGTAATCCTTTGCTTCCACATTGTCGTAAGGCGAATAAGATTTCATATAATGATAATATTCTTCGTCATTCGGATTCCCCCATTCGTCGTATTCTCCGGTTGTTAAAGGAATTGTTTCATCCAACATTGTCGAAACTACGTCCACAAAAGGAACCTGAGCTACAATTCCGTTGAATAAAGTCGGTTCGTAATTCATTACAGCTCCAACCAATAATCCTCCTGCGCTTCCGCCCATTGCATACAGGTGTTTTGAAGAAGTATAATTTTCTTTAATCAAATATTTTCCGGCATCAATAAAATCGAAGAATGTGTTCTTTTTAAACAGCATTTTTCCGTCTTCATACCATTCTCGTCCTAAATATTCACCACCTCTGATGTGAGCAATTGCATAAATGAAACCTCTATCTAAAATTGACAATCGCACATTCGAAAAACTCGCATCAACAGTGTGTCCGTAACTCCCGTAACCATATAAAAGCACCGGTGTATCTGCAGATTTTTTCGTATCTTTATGATACACCAAAGAAATCGGAACTTTAGCTTCTCCGTCTCTGGAATCTGCCCAAATTCTTTCGGAAATATAATTTTCAGCAAAGAATTTTCCGCCTAAAACTTCCTGTTGTTTTAGAAGTTTGGTGGTTTTTTCTTTCATATCATATTCGTAAGTTGAACTTGGCTGGGTAAGAGAAGTGTAGCCATAACGCAAAACTTCTGTGTCGAATTCCAGATTAACTCCAATATAAGCGGTGTAAGTAGGATCTGAAAAGGGTAAGTAATAAGATTCCTGAGTTTTTTCGTCAATGATTTTGATCTGTAACAAACCTTCTTCTCTTTCTTCAAGAACAAGATAATTTTTAAAGATTTCAAAACCTTCCAATAAAACCTTTTCACGGTGAGGGATCACATCCACCCAGTTCTCCATTCCGCAGTTGTCTATTTTTGCTTTTACAATTTTGAAATTGGTAGCATCGTCTGCATTGGTGATGATATAAAATTCGTCTTCGTAATGTTCTACGGAATATTCAAGATCTTCAATTCTTGGCTGAATAATCTTCCAGTCTGCAAATACATTGTCCGCCGGAATAAATCTGTGCTCATCCGAAATCGTGCTTGAACTCGCGATGAAAATATATTCCAAAGATTTTGTTTTAAAAACATTGACATCAAAAGTATCATCCTTTTCATGGAAAATTAAAATATCTTCTGAAGAATCTGTTCCTAATTTATGTCTGTAAACCTGAAAAGCTCTTAAACTTTCATCTTTTCTGGTATAAAAAACATGCTCATTGTCTTTTGCCCAAACTGCTTTTCCTGTTGTATTAAGGATTTTATCGGGAAGAATTTCTCCTGTTTTTAAGTTTTTAAAATTAATGGTATAAATTCTGCGGCTAACGTTGTCGCTTGAAAATGAGGCTAATTCGTTGTTTGGAGAAACAGCAACGCTTCCGACCTCAAAATAATCTTCTCCTTCTGCCAAAATATTAACATCAAGAATGATTTCTTCTTCGTTCTCTAAACTTTTATATTTTCTGCAAAAAATGGGATATTCTTTTCCTTCTTCGTAACGGACGATATACCAATATTCATTAAAGAAATAGGGCAAAGATTCGTCATCTTTTTTGTATCGGGCTTTCATTTCTTCGAAAAGCTCTTCCTGAAGCTGTTCTGTGTCTTTCATCACAAATTCTTCGTAAGAATTCTCTTCTTCAAGATATTTTATGACTTCAGGATTTTCTCTTTCATTAAGCCAGAAATAATTGTCGATCCTTTTGTCTCCGTGTATTTCAAGTATTTTTTCTATTTTTTTTGCCTGTGGAGCTTTCATCCGAATATTTTAATTTTTTTATTTGGTCGGATGGAACGTCCTTCTACATTTTCTCTTTTTGAAGAGCCATTCTACATGGACGTTTCATTCAATGTTAATTCTTGTTCAAATTTAATTAAAAAAAAACCATCTTTCCTTTATGAAAAGACGGTTACTTTATATTTTATATTAAAAACCTATTTATGAAGAGCTTTAATATACTTTTCCAATGCCATTGTCATGGACGGAGTTTCTTTTGTAGGAGCCATTAAATCTACTTTTATTCCCGCTTCTTCCGCTGCTGCCAAAGTCGTTGTTCCGAAAACACCGATTTTAGTTTCATCCTGTTTGAAATCCGGGAAATTTTGTTGTAATGACTTAATTCCTTGTGGGCTGAAGAAAATCAGCATGTCGTAATCCTTAATCGTAATATCAGTAAGATCACTGCAAACCGTTCTGTACATGATTGCTCTCTTCCACTCAATGTTTGCGGCGTCAAGAGTTTTCACGATATCCGGGCTTAAAACATCTGAAGATGGCAACAAATATTTCTCAGTCGGGAATTTTTTGAAAAGAGGAGCCAGATCAGAGAAATTCTTTTCTCCAAAGCTGATTTTTCTTTTTCTGTAAACAATGTGCTTTTGAAGATAATTCGCAATTGCTTCCGACTGACAGATGTATCTCATCGTGTCAGGAACCGCAAAACGTAATTCTTCTGCTAATCTGAAGTAATGATCTATAGCGTTTTTACTCGTGAAAATAATTCCCGTGTATTGTGTAAGATCAATCTTCTGTGTTCTTAATTCTTTATTGTCAACCCCTTCGACATGGATAAAAGGTCGGAAATCAATCTTTATTTTTTCCTTCTTCGCTATATCCAGATATGGAGAAGACTCACTAGGCGCTGGTTGAGAAACCAATATAGACTTTATTCTCATCATTGACATTCGTTAAAAAAATAATAGTTTCCAAAGCAATAATAATGGTGCAATTTGGAGGGTGCAAATATACAAAAATTTATAATACCATTTTTCGGGTAAGATGTTGTTCTTATGAAATAAATAGAAAAAAACTTTGAAAATGAAGACTATAGCAAAAAATGATAAATAATATAAAAACAATTTATTTCTGTCGACAGGGAAATAATAGTGGGTTACACATAAAATTATTAATAAAAATGACAGAATGAAATAAAATTTTGTGGAGGTAAAATAAAAAATAGTCCATTTTTTTCCATCACCGATACTTTGGTAAAATAAAAATCCTAAACCTGATTTTATTAGATAAAAAAATACCACAGCAATTAAACAAAACCCGAATTTGTTAAGCTGATATCCCAAAATCTGTAAATCCGCAACGTATTTCGGAACAGTAGGAATGTATTGCGAGATTAAAACAGATAAAGTAAGAGCAATCACACAGGAAGTGATCACCCAGCTTGGCAGGTTATTGCTTGCATCAAAATATTTTTGAAGCAGAAAGTCTCTCAGGTTGGCCTCTCTCTCTACGATATTCATCATAAAAAGGTATAAAAATATACAGCCCAACAATATAAAAATTACCCAATCGTTGTTTTCAGGTATTCTTATATGATTTGTAATATTTTGTGATAACAGCAAAGGAATGTTTTTTGCAAAATTATAGATTATTTTGTATAATAGAAAAAAAGCCTGAATATTCAGGCTTTTTTTCTATTATACAAAAATTTTTATGTGGTTTTCTTCAATTTATCACCCAATATTATTCCAACCGGACCTATAATTGGAAATATGATTAAGGCAACATAAGGCAAAATCCCAGATTTATTTGTTTTTAGTTTTTTGAGTTTTCTCTATTGGATTAGCTGTATTGTCTTGATTTTCATCATTCATACAAGAAAGCATAGAACCAATAGTTAAAGATAAGAATAATGTGTAAATAATTGTTTTTTTCATCTTAAAAAAATTAAATTGTTAATATTAAATTAAACAAAAGCTTTTGTACTACAAACATATACAATTCCCTTAAAATGCAATTTAATTCTTGATGTGATTATTATGTGAATTTTATGTGGTTTTTAGCCCATAAATTTTATATTTGTTTTTAAATCCGACATACGATGGTAAAAAATAAGCTGATCAGAACCCGAAAAGCAAAGTACACCCAGGAAAATATGGCTAAGTTATTGCATATGAGCCAATCCCAGTATCAAAGAAGAGAAACTGGGGAGATTAAAATATCTGATGATGAATGGGAGAGAATAGCAAAAGTTCTTGATGTGGAAGTAGAAGATATTAAAGAAGAGGATGTTGTCCAAAGTATCATTAATAATTATGATAACAGTTCGGGAAGCTATTCTCCTTATATAAATAACAATTATAATATTCCTGAATTCATGGTGAAAAGCATGGAAGAGTATTTGGATATTCTTAAACAGGAAAATCGACAGTTGAAAGATGAGAATATTAAATTAAAACAACAAATTAACACACCTTTATGACTTGTGATTGTCTATAATAACTATCTTTGCAGACAATTTTTGAAATGAAAAAACTGGTCATAATTCCGACTTACAACGAAAAGGAAAATATTGAAAATATTATTTCCGCGGTTTTTGCATTGGAAGATGACTTTCATATTTTGGTAGTGGATGACTCGTCTCCCGATGGAACGGCGGAAGTAGTGAAGGATTTGCAGAAGAAATTTCCGCACTATTTGCATTTGTCTATCAGGAAGGTGAAAGACGGTTTAGGAAAGGCTTATATCCACGGATTTAAATGGGCAATCGAAAATAAATACGATTACATTTTTGAAATGGATGCCGATTTTTCTCACAATCCAAACGACTTACCGAAACTTTTTGAAGCGTGTCTGAATGCGGATATGGCAATCGGGTCACGTTACTCAAAAGGAGTAAATGTGGTAAACTGGCCAATGGGAAGGGTTTTACTTTCTTATTTTGCTTCAAAATATGTGAGATTTGTTTTAGGACTTTCAATTCATGATACAACTGCCGGTTTCGTTTGTTTTTCGCGAAAAGTGCTGGAAGAGATCGGGTTGGATAATGTAAGATTAAAAGGTTATGGATTTCAGATTGAAATGAAATTCAGAGCTTTTAAAAAAGGATTCAAAATTGTAGAAGTGCCTATTATTTTTACAAACAGAATCTTGGGAGAAAGCAAAATGAATGGAGGAATTATTCATGAAGCGGTTTTTGGAGTTTTAAATTTAAAATGGAAATCTATAATCAACAGATTATGAAAAAACTGATCTTCATTTTCGTTTTAATGTGTCTGTTTTCTTGTGGAGATTATATCGACAAGCCTAAAAATCTTATCCCAAAAGATCAGATGGCAGAAATTCTGGCAGATTTATCAATTAACGATCAGGCAACTTTCATGTATCCGAATTCAAATCTTGAAGCAGGAACAAGATATGTCCTGAAAACACATAATGTAAAATCCAATGATTTTATAGAAAGTTTCAAATATTACGTTGTCAAAGAAAAAATGAACGGGATTGCAGAAGAGGCCCAAAAAATATTATTAGAAAAAGATCCTAAAGCGGATAAATATATAAAGGACAAAAAAAGTAAAATAGTAAGTCCTGAAAATCTTCCGGCTTTATCAAGATAATTAAAGATGCAAAAATTTTTTAATATAGAAAAAACCTCCGAGGGAAAGGCCAGAGCAGGGGAACTTATCACAGATCACGGTAAGGTTCAGACGCCGATTTTTATGCCCGTAGGAACGGTTGCAAGCGTAAAAACAGTACACCAAAGAGAATTAAAAGAAGACATAAACGCCCAGATCATTTTGGGTAACACCTATCATTTATACCTTCGCCCGGGAATGGAAACGATGCAGGCTGCAGGAGGTTTACACAAATTCATGAACTGGGATCTTCCTATTCTTACAGATTCAGGAGGCTTTCAGGTGTTTTCCTTGGCGAGCAGCCGAAAAATGTCGGAAGAAGGAGCAAGATTCAAATCTCATATCGACGGAAGTTATCACATGTTTTCTCCAGAAAAATCGATGGAAATCCAGAGACAGATCGGAGCAGATATTTTCATGGCTTTTGATGAATGTGTAGCTTATCCTTGCGAATACAATCAGGCAAAAACATCAATGGAACTGACACACCGTTGGTTAAAAAGATGTATAGAGTGGACGGAAAATAATCCTGAATTATACGGTTACAAACAAAGGCTTTTCCCAATCGTTCAGGGTTCTACTTTTTCTGATTTAAGAAAAATTTCAGCAGAAGTAATTGCTGAATCAGGTGCTGAAGGAAACGCAATCGGCGGACTTTCTGTAGGTGAACCGGAAGAGGAAATGTACAGAATCACCGATGAGGTTACCGATATTTTACCAAAAGATAAACCAAGATATTTGATGGGAGTTGGAACCCCGTGGAATATTCTGGAATCAATCGGTCTAGGAATTGATATGATGGATTGTGTCATGCCAACAAGAAATGCAAGAAACGCAATGCTTTTCACTTGGAAAGGTGTTATGAACATGAAAAACGAAAAGTGGAAACAAGACTTTTCGCCTTTGGACGAGTTTGGAACGAGTTTCGTAGACAGAGAATATTCAAAAGCTTATGTGAGACATTTATTTGTTTCTAAAGAATATTTGGCAAAACAAATCGCTTCAATTCATAACTTGGCATTTTATTTAGACTTGGTAAAAGTTGCCAGAGAACATATTATTGCAGGAGATTTCTACGAATGGAAAAGATCTGTAGATCCGATTCTTAGACAAAGGCTCTAAAAATAAATGTTGGAAAAGTCCCGAATAGATGGCTTAAAATAGAGTAGGATGTAAATCCTGTTTAAATAAAATAGTAAAACGCATTAAAAAAATAAAATAATGCTAAAAATTATAGACAGATATATCGTTAAAAAATACCTTGGAACCTTCAGTTTCATGTTGATATTGTTGTCTATAGTTGTTTTGGTAATTGATGTACAGTCAAAAATTCCAAGGATTCAAAATGCAACGGCAATCGATCCGAAACTTAACGTTACCTACTTTTTGATCCATTTTTATCCATTTTGGATCATTAATCTGGTAATGACTTTCCTTTCGATTTTGGTATTCATTTCAGTGATTTATTTCACGTCGAGAATGGCAAATAATACCGAAATTGTTGCTGTAATCAGTAGCGGAGCCAGCTTTCACCGATTTGCGAGACCTTATTTGTTGACGTCTTTATTCATCGCAATTTTATCGTTAGGAATTAATCATTTTGTGCTGCCTTGGGCAAATATCCAGAAAAATCAGCTGGAGGCTTATACTTACAACGCTGTAAATAAAGAAAAGGTTTTGGGAACAGCTCCGGTTTCCGCGCAATTAAGCAAAACAGAATATATTTTCATCAATTCATGGAACAAAAGAGAAAAAAGAGGTTCGGGTTTCTTGTATCAGAAGTTTGATAAAAATAGAAAAATGACCTACGAATTAAAGGCTTCTGATGTTTCCTGGGATAAAGATAAAAAATATTTTGTCTTAAATTCTTATACAGAAAAGACCATCAATAAAGATGAAACTGAGAAGTTAGCCAATGGTTTTGATTTAAAGAAAAAGTTTGGTCACGATCCCGACGAGCTTTTTCCGAACGAACTTTTAGGCCAGAATAAAACCACTCCGGAACTTTTAAAATTCATCAAAAGGGAAACGGAAAAAGGTAACAGTAACCTGAATACCCACCTGAATGAGCTCCATCAAAGAACTTCAATGCCTGTTTCTGTTATTATTCTTACGTTTTTGGCGCTTTCACTTTCTTCACAGAAAAAACGGGGAGGTTTGGGAATTAATTTGGCTTTAGGTATTTCTCTGGCTTTCATTTTTGTATTCTCTTTTGAAGCTTTAAAGGTAGTTTCCGAGAACAAAAGCATGTCTCCGGCTTTGGCGATGTGGTTTCCGAATATTGTCTTTTTTCCGCTTGCAGCTTATCTTTATCTGAAAAGAGCCAATCAGTAAAGTAATTTTATCTCTTTGTGATAAAAAGATTTTAAACTCTCTTCCAGCTCAATCCAGAGTTCACCTTTTTCGTCGGCGTGTCTGATGATGCCATTTTGTCGTTTTCCGTTCAATTCAAAAACCGAAATTTCATCTTTCCGGAATAAATTAGCATTAAAAAGGCTCATGATTTCATGTTCGGAAGGGATGTTTTTTAATTTTTCAATTAAGAAATTATTAAGGTTTAAAGTAAATTCCTCAAGATTAAAATACTTTCCGGTTTGTGTTAAAAGTGATCCAGCATTGGATATTTCGTCAAATTTTTCCTGAAGAACATTGAATCCGGCACCAATGATGAAATAATTATTTTGGTTGATTTTTTTCTTTTCAATTAAAATTCCGACTATTTTTTTATTTTTCAGGATAATGTCGTTCGGCCATTTTATTTTCACTATATTTTCAGTCAAATTGGCAAGGAAATCGCTGATGACAATTGCGGTATAATAATTGAACATAAAATCCGAGATTGTAAAGTGCTTAGTCTTTACAGCAAGAGTAAAAGCCAAATTCTTTTCAGCGGTTGATGACCAGGTATTTCCATACTGACCGCGACCTTTCGTCTGGTTGAAAGTATAAAGGGAAATAAAATCTGAACTTTCATAAAGTAAAAACTTTGAAATTTCGTCATTAGTAGAAGAGCACTCCTTTAGGTAGAATAATTGACTCATTTAAGAAAACTTTAAGACTTTAAAAGGCTAAAAGTAAGGCTAAAGTAAAAGAAAAACAATAAATTTGCAGATTATAGATATTTTAATGAATAAAACAGCAGAAAAGCAGGCGCTAATAGATAAAATTGTAGAGGCTATCCAAGATGTAAAAGGTGAAGATATTATGATCTTCGATCTTTCTAAAATTGAAAATTCAGTAGCAGAAACCTTTGTTATCTGTAGCGGAAACTCTAATACACAAGTATCTGCATTAGCAGGAAGCGTAGAAAAAAAAGTAAGAAACGATCTTAAAGACAGACCTTGGCATGTAGAAGGTACCGAAAACTCAATGTGGGTTTTGGTAGATTATGTGACGGTGGTAGTTCACATTTTCCAAAAAGAAACCCGTGAGTATTATGATATTGAGGAACTTTGGGGAGATGCGGCAATCACAAAAATCGAAAGTGAATATTAAATTTTAAAAAGTATAAATGAACAATAAAGGATTTAACTGGTTTTTTCCGATTGCGATCATAGCTCTTTTGTTATTCTTTATCCCTAATTTTTTGGGTGACAGCAGTGCGAAATCTATTGATGAAGATAGTTTCTTCAGAGAAATGCAAACGGGGAAAGTTCAGAAGGTGTTAATAGATAAGCAGGCTCAAAAAGCTGATGTATTTTTAACACAGGCTGCTAAAACAGCGACAGTAAAAAAAGACGATAAAGCAAACCCTTTTTCAAGTCTTGTGATGGCTCCTAAAGCAGATTACAGCCTTAAGTATGGAGACTTAACACTTTTCTTAGAAAAATTTGAAGCTATAAAACAACAAAATCCTGCCATAAAAACATCCAAAGATTATGCAGAAGGAGAAAGCCCGCTGATGGGATTCCTTGTTCAGGCATTAATCTGGATCACAATTTTAGGATTATTTTATTTCCTTCTTTTCAGAAAGATGGGAAGCGGAGGCGGTCCTGGTGGACAAATTTTCTCTATCGGAAAATCTAAAGCAAAACTTTTCGACGAAAAAGAAAGAATTCAGGTGACATTTAAAGATGTTGCTGGTTTGGAAGGTGCTAAAGAAGAGGTTCAGGAAGTTGTTGATTTCTTGAAAAACTCAGAAAAATATACAAAATTAGGAGGTAAAATCCCTAAAGGTGTTCTTTTGGTGGGCCCTCCGGGAACAGGTAAAACGTTGTTGGCGAAAGCTGTGGCGGGTGAAGCGAAAGTTCCTTTTTTCTCACTTTCAGGTTCTGATTTTGTGGAAATGTTTGTTGGAGTTGGTGCTTCGAGAGTAAGAGATCTTTTTGCTCAGGCTAAAGCTAAATCCCCTGCAATTATCTTTATTGATGAGATTGACGCGATCGGACGTGCAAGAGGAAAAAACAATTTCTCCGGCGGAAACGACGAAAGGGAAAATACATTGAACCAGCTTCTTACAGAGATGGATGGTTTTGGAACAGATGTAAATGTAATCGTAATGGCTGCAACCAACAGAGCTGATATTTTAGATAAAGCTTTAATGAGAGCAGGTCGTTTTGACCGTTCGATTTATGTAGACCTTCCGGAATTGCACGAAAGAAGAGAGATTTTTGATGTTCACTTAAAGAAAATCAAATTAGATGATACTGTTGACAGAGACTTCTTGGCAAAACAAACTCCGGGATTCAGTGGAGCAGATATTGCCAACGTTTGTAATGAAGCAGCATTAATTGCAGCTAGAAATAGCCATACATCAGTTACAAAACAGGATTTCCTTGATGCTGTAGACAGAATTATCGGTGGTCTTGAAAAGAAAAACATGGCAATCAAACCTTCAGAAAAGAGGAGAGTTGCTTATCATGAAGCAGGACACGCTACCATCTCTTGGTTGGTAGAGCATGCGGCTCCATTGTTGAAAGTGACGATTGTGCCGAGAGGACGTTCTTTAGGAGCAGCTTGGTATCTTCCAGAAGAAAGACAATTGACAACTACTGAACAAATGCTGGATGAATTGTGTGCAACGTTGGGAGGTAGAGCTGCAGAGCAGGTTATATTTAACAATATTTCAACCGGTGCGCTTTCTGATTTGGAAAGTGTGACGAAAAGAGCTCAGGCAATGGTTACAATCTACGGATTAAGCCCAAATATTGGTAATATTTCTTATTACGACAGTTCAGGACAGTCTGAATACAGTTTTGGAAAACCTTATTCTGAAGAAACTGCCAAGAAAATTGATGTTGAGATTAAATCAATCATTGAAAATCAATATCAGAGAGCAGTTCAGATTCTTACTGAAAATAAAGATAAGCTTGATGCTTTGGCGAATAAACTTTTAGAAAAAGAAGTGATATTCCGTGAGGATCTTGAGGATATATTCGGAAAAAGAGCATGGGATCCTGAATTGACAGAGAGACCTGTGACGAATACAATTCCTACAGTTGGAGAATCAGCAGAACCAATTGTTATCAAAGAGAAAGAAAGAGAAGAGGGAAGTGAAATTCAGGCTCCTGAAAGTCCGACTCAGCTCTAAAAAAAATAAATTTTAATTAATTTAAAACCTGACAGTTCCAAAATTGTCAGGTTTTTTCATATTTATCGGCATGTTTTTGGATTTCTATCTAATTAATTTTATATTTTTGTATAAAGTTGATTAAAAATAAATTAAGTTGAATTTATTCAAGAAAATTGTAAGCAAACTTACCAACCAGCCTGAAGAAGACGAAAAACAGAGTCTGGAGAAGCTAGGGGATTCGCTAAAAAATGCGGATCTCGACTATAAGTTTGCTCAATTGTTTACACATTCCGGAGGTTTTTTTAATTATTGTGCAGATGAAGCGGAAGCTTTACAGACTTTAAACCAGATCATCAAAATAGAAGGCATCAGCAATCTTTTTTGTTGGGATAAAGATCTTCAGAATTTTTTGAATGTTGTAAAAGCTCCCTACACTTCCGAGTTGCAAAGTCAGAATGATGCAAGTTTCATCACCTGCGAATATCTGATCGCTTATGACGGAAGGATCATGCTCTCTCATAATAATATTCTTCATTACCATTCTTCAAGACTGCCGAATAAAATCATTATTATGGCAAATGTTTCCCAGATTGTGAATAATCTGAATGATGCGATGGGAAAAATAAAGAGAAACGGTAACATCAAAAACCTTACTTCTATCAGTGGAGGTCAGTCGAAACTCGATACATCTTCCAATACTAATACAAAACTGTTTTTACTGCTGCTTGAAGATTAAGCATCAACTTCTAAATTTAAAATTTTGGACAAAAATCTCATTCAAAGAACCCTATCAGGAATTGTTTACGTTGCAGTTATCATTCTTTGTACAACTCCGCTTGGATCACAATTAATCAACAGTATTTCTCCTGATCTTGTAAAGCAGGAATATTTATATTACGGTTTAATCACGCTTTTGATGGGGGTCGGTTCTTGGGAGTGTTTTAAAATAATGAAATTTGGGAACGGCTACGAAAGATTCGTTGTGTTTCCTTTGGTTATTTTTATCTTTTATATTTTTTCTAAAAGATATTTCCATTTTGATTTCTTCTTTGATTTTAGAATAAGTGAAATTCTGGCTTTGGTGTTAATTATCATTGCTGCGGTCACGTTATTTAAATATCCGAACGAATTGTACTTCGACAGCGGAAAACTGATTTTTACGGTCATTTATGTCGCTCTGCCATTTAGTTTTGCATTGGGATTACCCAAGTTTTCAAGTTATGACAACTCATTTTCGCTGGAAATTCTTTTCTTGTTTATTTTAATCTGGAGTAGCGATACTTTTGCTTATTTAACAGGGAAATTCTTCGGAAAACATAAAATGGCTCCTAAAATTTCTCCCAAAAAAACGTGGGAAGGATATATTGGCGGAGTAGTTTTAACATTAATTTTATCTTATTTCATCGAACAATATCAACCTGATCTTCGCGGAAACTGGATCATTGTTGGGTTTTTAGTGGCTGCATTCGCTCCTGTAGGGGATTTGGTGGAAAGCCAGCTGAAAAGAAATTTTGCAGTGAAAGATAGCGGAAACATTATTCCGGGGCACGGTGGAGTATTAGATAGGCTGGATAGTTTTTTAATCTGCGTTCCTGTCGTATATTTGTACTTTATTTTAGAAAAATTTATTTAATCTCATGAAACTACACAGAGAATCAAAAGGAACGATTACTGTAGCAACCATACTTTTCATTATATTGGGTGTGTTGGCTATTTATTTTCTTAAAATGTGGTCGTTGTTGATCATCCTGCCTTTATTGGTAATTTACAGCTTAGTATTTTGGTTCTTCCGAGTTCCGAATCGTGATATTTTAGATCACAAAGAAAACGTTATTGCTCCTGTTGACGGGAAAGTGGTAATGATAAAGGAAGTGGATGAAGATGAATTTATTAAAGGAAAAGCCATTCAGGTTTCGATTTTTATGTCTCCTTTAAATGTGCATATTTGTAGATATCCGGTTTCGGGAAAGGTAATTTATAAAAAATATCACCCGGGAAAATATCTGGTAGCCTGGCATGAGAAATCATCTACAGAAAATGAAAGAACAACGGTTGCGGTTGAAAGTTTAACAAACCATAAAGTGGTGTTCAGACAAATCGCAGGGTATGTTGCGAGAAGAATCGTTTTCTATTGTAATGAAGGTGATGAGGCAAAAGCTGGTCATGAATTCGGGTTTATTAAATTCGGTTCGAGAATGGACGTTTTTCTTCCTTTGGATACTGAGATTGTTTGCAAAATCGGAGATATTACAAAAGGTGGTATTGATGTGATTGCCAAAATGAAGGATTAAGATTTAACTTAAAAATATTTAAAGACTGTTTCGAAAGAGATGGTCTTTTTTTATTTTAAACACAAATGACACGAATGTTTTTCACGAATAAACACAAAAATTATGATACAAATTTTAAATTTTCATCAATAGGAACGGGCTTTAGCCCGTTTAACAATTAAACCAAATCAATTGGCTTTAGCCAAAACTTAAAACTAAACCCTGATAAACTGTTTTACCTCATTAATTAATCTCAAAATAAACTCCACGGGCAAATCCTTTTCCATATCAATTAAAAGGATTTTAAACTTCTTCCTGCCTTCCTGAAGCAATTCCGGATGATCGAGTCTGTCGCCATGATAAAAGCTCACATAATGTTTCTTGTATTTTTTGCTGTAATACAAATAACAAAGCATTTTCTTTTTATACTTAAAAAACGGAAGCCCGAAACTCAGCGTTTCAGTGATATTTTCGCTGTCGGATTCTAAGATTTTTTTGCGTAAAAAAAGAAGAGTACTTCTATCAGGCTCTTCAATTCTGTAGAAATACTCTTGTATTGGGTTCATTTTAAAATTTAATTTAAAAAGATTTTAATCGAAATTCTGTAGCTCAACAAGTTTGTTATACATCCCTTTTTTCGCAATAAGATCATGATGAGTCCCTTGTTCTACGATATCTCCTTTTTCCATAACCACAATCCAGTCTGCTTTCTGGATGGTGGAAAGTCTGTGAGCGATTACCAGAGATGTTCTGTTTTGCATCATTTTTTCCAAAGCATCCTGAACAAATCTTTCGGATTCCGTATCTAAGGCAGAAGTTGCTTCATCCAAAATCATGATTGGTGGGTTTTTCAGGACTGCCCTTGCGATAGAAACCCTTTGTTTCTGACCTCCGGAAAGTTTTCCTCCATCATCTCCGATATTTGAATCATAGCCTTCAGGAAGACGGGCAATAAAGTCATCTGCATTGGCAATTTTAGCTGCAGCAATCACTTCTTCTCGTGTTGCATCAGGCTTACCCATCAAAATATTATTGTAAACCGTATCATTAAACAGGACTGATTCCTGAGTTACCATTCCGAGAAGCTGACGGTATTCTTTTAATTTTAAATTTTTAATGTCAACACCATCAATTAAAATTTCACCTTCCGAGACATCATAAAATCGTGCTAAAAGATTGGCGATTGTAGTTTTTCCACTTCCGCTCTGTCCGACAAGCGCAACAGTTTTACCTTTTGGAATGCTCAGTGAGAAATTCTTAAGTATAGTGTGGTCTTTATCATAGTAAAAACCGATACTTTTAAATTCAATTTGATTGGTAAGTGTTGAAATTTCAACAGGATCTGCAACTTCATCAATTTTTACATCTGCATCAAGGATTTCCAACACTCTTTCCAAAGAAGCTTCTCCTTTCTGAACGTTACCAATCGAAGTAGATAAACTCTTTGCTGGAGGCAAAATCTGGAAGAACATACCTAAGAAAACCAAGAAATCTGCCGGCGAAATGGATTGTTCTACGATAATTTGTTTTCCTCCGTACCAAGCAATAATTAAGAATGTAATTGATCCTAAAAATTCGCTCATCGGAGATGCCAATTCTTTCTTTCTTCCCAAGCTGATAGAGCTGCTGATCCATCTTTGCATAGATTGCGTGAATCTATTGCTCATGATTTTTTCAGCATTAAAAATCTTAATGACTTTTGAAGATTTCAACGTTTCGTCAACAATAGAGAATATAGTTCCCATTTCATGTTGAGCTTCGTGAGAATTTTTCTTCAGACTTTTTCCGACCAATGCAATCATCGTTCCCATTACCGGTAATACAAGTAATGAGAAAAGAGTCATTTCCGGACTTAAAAAGAATAAAGTTACCAATGTACTCAGTAACATAAATGGTGCATTGATTAATTCTACCAAACTTCCCAAAATATTTCCTTCTACCTCACCCACATCATTCGACATACGAGACATTAAGTCACCCTTTCGGCGTTCCGTAAAAAATGAAACCGGTAAAGAAAGTATTTTATTGTACATCGCTCCACGAAGGTCTTTTGTAACTCCGACGCGGTAATTAATTAACAGGAAAGATCCTAAATATCGGAAAAAATTTCTCAGTAAAAACATAAAAGCAGTCACTATACAAAGCCACGCTAATACATTAAGTGCTCCGTGCTCTGTTACCAGAACCTGAACATAATAGTTGGAATATTCTTTTAAATAAGAGAAAAAATCTGTGATGTCACCCGAATATACAGGAGCTGTTTCATATTTTTCCGGCTTTATAGTTCCGAAAAGCATTCCCAAAACCGGCAAGATTGTCCCTAGGGAAGCAATCTGAAATACAGAATATAAGATATTGAAAAATAAACTTCCGTAAATATATTTTCTGTGAGGTCTTGCGAACTTTAGTATTTTAAGATATTGATTCATTCAATGAAAAAATTGGATAGCAAAATTACATAAAATTAAAAGATTAGACGTTTCTAACTTGATTTTACTTTACTAATATGTTTTAGTTGTAGGTTATTTGTTACAAAATATTTTAAATAAAAATAAAGAACCACCAAAAAATGGTGGCTTTACGGCATGATTAAAATTTTATTAAAATCTTACTTTCTCATTATACTTCGGAGCAAAATTATTTGGCGTCAGTTTCTCCAAAGTCTTTCCAAAATTATTAATAATCTGCGTTAAATTGTCAAAATCCACAACATGTACATCATCGCTCTCATTGTGATAGTGAGTCGCTTTCGTCATATCAACCGTTGAAAAAGAGTGAGCGATGATTTTCTTTTTTACAAAACTTACATTGTCTGATCTGTAGAATAACTGTTCAGAAGAATAAGGGTCTGCATTAATTTTTAGACCGTTTGCTGCATTTTTATTGAATAATTCATCTAAATCCGAAACTTCGTCACCTGTCATAAATAAAGCGTTTTTCCCGAATGCAGATTCTGTGGCCACCATTTCAAAATTGAAAAGTGTAGTGAGGTTGTTGTAAATTTTATCTAAATTCTGATCTTTAGAAATTGCTCTTGAACCCAGCATCCCTTTTTCTTCACCATTAAATGCCATAAAAACCATTGAGAAATCCGGAGTTTTATCTTTAAAATAATCTGCAATTCCTACCAATGTTGTAATTCCGCTTGCGTCGTCGTCTGCTCCGTTGTAGATATTGTCTTTAGGGTTTTTACTCGTTCCGATGTGGTCAAAATGCCCCGAAAAACCTAAATATTTATCAGTTTTTCCCTTCTTAATTCCGCAAACATTATAAACTGTTTTTCCTTTATAATCAAACGGAATCAAGTAAGAATTTCCGGTACAATATTCTAAATTGTTTTCTTTAAAAAGTTTTGCAATATAATTTGCGGCGTTTTCATTTTCCTGCGTTCCGATTTCACGACCTTTCATTTCATCTGAAGCCAATGTTGAAAGTACAGTCTGGATTCTTTCTTTTGAAACTTCCTGGGCAAAAGTAAATAGGGAGAAGAGTGAAAAAGTTAGATAAGTTAGTTTTTTCATTTTAAATTAAATTTAATAGATAATCTGTCGCAGTTTAAACGAAAATGTTGCATTTATTTTACATTTTAATAATATAATAATCTGTGCAAATTTGTGAAAGATAAAGTTAGACATAAAAAAACAGCTCCTAAAAAGAAGCTGTTCTTACTCAAAAAATCGTTGTAAGGTTATCGAAGTCTGTCTACAGATTTTACGAGCCTCTCATCTTTCTTGATATAAACGTTTGCAATAAACAAACAGATAATCGCAATCAATGGGAAAATTGGCTCAATACCCTTCTCAGGAATTTGGATTCCTCCGGATAATTTTAGTAACCAGTAAATCAATACACCAATCAACAAAGCGTTTATAATGATGCCGATATTATTCAGCAAAATTTGTCTTTTTCTGTTTTTAAAGCTGAACACACTCAGTAATCCAACCAAAACAAGTACTACACAACCGATATTTATCACAGGAATGCTATCGAAAATGATAACATCTTGTCCCGTAACGAACAGAAACACAGCAGCCAAAACTGCTAAAAAAGTCCATATAGTCTGTATTCTTTGTAACATCGAATATTAAATTCCAGGCAAAAGTACTATAAATTTTGCACAATTCAAAAATAAGTGTAGATTTGCATTATACGAATGCACTTGAAAACAAAAGTCACCCGACTTACTTTTCTTATTCACAATTAATTACATTTTTTACATTAAATATGTTTAACATTGAAACGTTAAGGTCAAAATCCGTAACGGAGTTGACTAAAATCTTAAAGGATTTGGGCGTTAAAGTTGCAAGAAACAGCACTGAAAATGACAAAATCTTTGCAATTCTTGACTTTCAGGCTTCCAATCCCAAAGTGGCAAAAGATTATTTCAACACCACAGAAACCAGTGTGACTACTGAGGAAATACAAGCAGAAAAACCTGCGAAGGCTCCTGCCAAAAAACCTGCCCCGAAAAAACCTGCGGCTAAACCTAAAGCAGAAGTAAGACCTTCGGCAGAAACACAACCAAAACCTGAAGAAAAGGTAGAAGTGGAAGTGCAACAGCCAGTTTCTGAAGTATCAAAACCGGAAGAAATAAAAGAAGCACCAATAGCAGCTAAAGAAGGAGCAAACACGGCTGCACAGTCTAAGCAAAAGAGGAAAAGAGTTTTACCGACAAATACCGGAAATACAGAAAATCCTCAGGAAAAACAAGAAGCTCCTAAAAACACAGAATCTCAGGAATCTGCTCCGGCAGAAGAAAAGCCGAATACTCCTCAGCATCAGGCTAGACCTCAAAAAGGACAACAGAACAATCCGCAGCACAACAATAACAACGGCGGAAACCAGCATAGAAATCAAAACCCGAATCAGAATCAAAACCAAAATTCTAACCAAAATCAGAATAGACAGCAACAGCAGCATTCTGACAGACAGGAGGAACACCACGAACAAAAAAGAGAGTTCAGTTTCGACGGAATGGTAAGTATTGAAGGTGTTTTGGAAATTTTACCGGATAATTACGGATTTTTAAGATCATCGGATTTCAGTTATATTTCTTCACCGGATGATGTGTATGTTTCTACGGCTCAGATCAGAAATTACAGCCTTAAAACCGGAGATACGGTAAGAGGAATTGTAAGACTTCCAAAAGAAGGAGAAAAATATTTTTCTTTATTAAAGCCAACTGAAGTTAATGGTCGCGATTTAGCTTTCATTAAAGATCGTGTTGCTTTTGAATATCTTACGCCACTTTTCCCGGAAGAAAAATTTAATTTAGCAGGAAATAATTCTACAATGTCTACAAGAATTGTTGATTTATTTGCGCCGATCGGTAAAGGACAGAGAGCAATGATTGTTGCCCAGCCAAAAACAGGTAAAACAATGTTGTTGAAAGATATTGCAAACTCTATCGCAGCCAATCACCCGGAAGTCTATATGATGGTCCTTTTGATCGACGAACGTCCGGAAGAGGTGACCGACATGGAAAGAAGTGTAAATGCAGAAGTTATTGCCTCTACATTTGATGAAGCGGCTGATAAACACGTGAAAGTTGCCAACCTTGTTTTAGCAAAAGCTCAAAGAATGGTTGAATGTGGTCATGATGTAGTTATTTTATTAGACTCAATTACAAGATTAGCAAGAGCTTATAATACGGTTACTCCTGCATCAGGTAAGGTTCTTTCCGGTGGTGTTGATGCGAATGCTCTTCACAAGCCAAAAAGATTCTTCGGGGCTGCAAGAAAAATTGAAGGTGGCGGATCTTTAACGATCATCGCAACAGCCCTTATCGATACAGGTTCTAAAATGGACGAAGTTATCTTTGAAGAATTCAAGGGAACGGGTAACATGGAACTTCAATTAGACAGAAAAATTGCCAACAGAAGAATTTATCCTGCAATTGATTTAGTTTCTTCAAGTACTCGTAGAGATGATCTACTTCTTGATGAGGTTACTTCTCAGAGAATGTGGATATTCAGAAAGTATCTTTCTGAAATGAATCCTATAGAAGCCATGGAATTTGTAAGTAAAAACATTAAAGGAACTCGTAATAATGAGGAATTCCTGATGTCTATGAATAAATAAATTTAATATTGTTAATAAATAGGAAGCACGGATCTTTGGGTTCGTACTTTTTTATTTAGAGCTTATAACTTCATCTCCTAAACCTTCATCTTCCTTACTCAAAAATTAAACTTATTCTAAATCAATATATCAATGTTAAAGATTTATTAAAGTAATACGCATTTTTTGAATATAGGTCAATTATTGGTTAACTTTGGGTTATAACATTAAAAATAAAATTATGTCATTTGAATTACCAAAATTAGGATATGCTTACGATGCATTGGAACCGACTATTGATGCAAAAACAATGGAGATCCACTATACAAAGCACCACCAAGCATATATCGACAATTTAAATAAAGCAATCGAAGGAACTGAATTAGCAGGTAAAACGATCGAAGAGATCTGCCAGACAGGAACTGATAAGCCAGCAGTAAGAAATAACGGGGGAGGTTACTTCAACCACTCTTTATTCTGGGAAATTTTAACTCCCGGAGGAAGCAATGAGCCTGTAGGAAACGTAAAAGCTGCTATTGAAGCTTACGGAGGTCTTGAGAAATTCAAAACTGATTTTTCTGATGCTGCTAAAACAAGATTCGGTTCCGGATGGGCTTGGTTAGTAAAAAATGCTGACGGATCTGTTTCTGTATCTTCAACTCCAAATCAGGATAACCCATTAATGCCTGTTGCTGACGTAAAAGGAACTCCGGTTTTAGGACTTGACGTTTGGGAACATGCTTATTATTTAAACTACCAAAACAGAAGACCTGACTATGTTGCAGCATTTTTCTCTGTTGTAAACTGGGATAAAGTTGAAGAATTATTCAATAAATAATTTTAAAACTATTTATAAAAGAAAAGGTTCAGAATTACTCTGAACCTTTTCTTTGTTTCTTTTATTTTACAATAACTTTTTTAGTCGTTATTTCATTATTCATATTAATTTTTAATAAGTAAGAAGCTTTAGGTAGACCTTGTACATTTACTTGGGTAGAAGTTCCTTTTAAAACTCTTTTCCCTGAAATATCAAATAATTCCCAAGAAGTAATTTTTTCCTTTGAATCTATATTGGTATATATTGATGCCGGATTTGGATAAATATTAATTTGATTATTTGAAGTTTTAACATCATCAATATCAAGATTTATAATCATTCCTTTTTGATTATCGTTTTGCTTAAACTCTTTGGAGGTGTCATTTCCACACTGAGCTATAAAAGCAAGATAATTTGCTCCAAGTTTAATTTCTGTTCCGGGTAGAAGATTTACACTTTGTCCTGCCTGCATAGTAATATTATGTCTGGCCCCGATAATGTAATTATTTGCTGTTGTAATTTTATTTGCAACTTTATAGTAAAAATAATAATTATTTTCAGAGAACAGGTCCAAATTATCAATACAAGGATAATAACCGCCAACATTTTCAAAGTAAGGAACCAGTTGAGGTAGTCCAAACATTGTACTTCCGTATAAACTTACCGCGTTCATGTTGACAGACATGCCTGAACCATAAACATTGGGGTTATTTATTTTTCCTAAAAAGTTACTTGCATTTCTTGTAACGTACACGTCTCCATGTTTGTTTCTCTGAATTCCCATATAACGATTTGTTACAGAGTCTGAATATATTTGCATAAAGTAAACATTACTTGTAGTAGAATTCACTAAATCAACCGCGTATATTTTATTATTATATCCTAAAAATAAAACAGATGCATCCTGATTAAATTCTGGTACCGTACTTTGAATTCCATTAACCGTCAGAGAATAATTATTGGTTATGGCTCCCGTTGTTGAATTAAATGACAGAACTTTATTTACATTGATATTCGTAACCACACCTGTAGTCTGGCTGATATTTGTGATATGAGTTATACATATGTAATTAGAAAAATTCGGATTATTGAGTTTGGGAGATGCTTTAATGGTATAAAATTTTCCGGTATTTGGTACCGCAGGAGAATTCAAATTATTTACCACAGGGTTGCCATTTGCGAAACCTGAAGTATCTATTTTATAGCTAAAAAGATTACTTTCACTAGGTATAAGAACCCAATATGTATTATTTGCGCCGCCTGCAACAACGGTAATAGCTCCAGAGCTCAAATTATTTCCCAGATTATCTATAACCGGGATATTTTTTAAACCCGGTACAATATCACCAAGTGGCTGATTATTGGCGTCTAATGGACCAAGTGTCATATCAACAACTGAATAGGTAATCTTATTATTAGCACTTACAGGATTGTTAATATCAGAGGTTGTAAAGACAAAATATTGTTTAATATTAGCTGGATTTTTTACTATTGCAAGCTGCGTACTTGCTGAAAACCCTGAAAGTCCTGTTCCATTTGGCATTGTCTGATGTTCTCTGTTCCATATTGAAGTAGCATTACAATAAAAAAGTAAATTCCCGTTGGAATCACTTATTGTACCACAAGCACTATTGGCATACATAGCACTGTTATTTAAAACTGTCGGTGTGGTACTGGAAAAATTTAAAGCCGCGCCACTTCCAAAATACCAGTTGTTGTTTTCTCCCTGGCCAAACAATGCTGTGTTTACAAGGCATATTAGGAATAGAAATAATATTTTTTTTGTTTTCATAGGTTATTTATTGGTGTTATTTTCAAGTTTTTCAATTCTTTTTTGCTGCTCTTTTATGATTTTATTTTGTTCTTGTATCGCTTCGTTTTGCTCTTTCAGTGCTTTATTTTGTTCAATAGTATAAAGAGTAAGTTCCTCTATTTTTTGCAATAAAAGATTCGACATCTCACCAACATTCAGTCCCTTTTCCTGAATTTCTTTTGCTGAAGGAATATTAGGAAGGTGATTATTGTCTTTCGTGAATTTTTCTACGTCATCAAGAGTAGGCATTATATATTCTGGCTTTAAAGTTGAACTTCCTGAATAATATTTTTGAAATACATAATCTGCAGGGACATTAAGATCTACTTTTATTTCATTGGCATGAATCAATCCTCTTACAGCTAATTTTGCATCAGGATTTGCAGATCCTATTCCTACATTTCCGTTTCCTTTAATAATAAAAGGAATATCGCCTGTGGAAATATTTCTAACTTTAAAAAAATTACTGCTTGCTGCCTGAGCTGCTGATGAAAATGCCTCTATATCGATTGTCATTGCATCAATTGTCTGAGGACTTGGGTTTTGATATACATGTAATTTGGATTCCGGGCTTACTATTCCTATTCCAACTTTTCCATTATCATTAAGAAATAAAGGAACGTCGCAAATTCCTGTTCCGCAAGGATTTACTGCATCGTATCTCATGAAGCCCAAACCATTTGCCCATGCTTTTCCTTTCCAGATTGCCCATTCCTTTATTTCTCCGGCCTGAGTATAAGAATCATCAATAAATCTTAAACCACTTGGGATATATCCTCCGTTTCCTCTGATAATTGGGATATTTCCATTGGCATTGATGTCTAAAGTACCTGCAGGATTTGCCGTATTGATTCCTACATTAGAGTTACTTGATGTAGATGGAGTTCCTGTTGGAATATAAAGTTGAGCGCTTAATAGCCCTATTGATAGCACAAAGAGTGCTGAAAACATTTTTTTCATAAAAATAATTGAGTTTGTTGTTGCTATTGCTACTGCAATACTAATGTGTGGATTTTTAAATATGATAAAAGGTCCGGAGCTCAGAATAGCACTGAACCTTTTATATGTATTTTAGGTTTTTATTTTACAATGATCTTTTTGCTAATTTGTTTGTTTTCTGTATTTATTTTCAAAATATAGGTAGCTCTAGGTAAGTTTTGTACATTTACTAGAGGAGAATTTCCTTTTAGTACATTTTTCCCAGAGATGTCAAATAATTCCCAAGATATTAATTTTTGATCTGCTGAATCTATTTTGATATAAGTAGATGCGGGATTTGGGGATATTTTAATATCTGTTTCAATGACTGGTTTATTTTCATTCTGAATTTTTGAACTATTCTGTGAAATTCTGGATGTAAAGTTGTTTTCTTCGCAAGGAGCTATATAAGCATGAAATTTACCGGTGTTTTGTCCTGTTACATAGAATCCCGGCTTTAAATGTATCTCATATCCGGCTTTAAAATCTACTGAAAGATTGGGATAAATAACAGATTGGGAAGTAATACAACAGTAAGCCTGATAATTTATGGAGTTGGTAATAGGTTGGTTGATATTAAAAATTAATTCTTCATAGCATGGTGTAGAACAGTTCTTAAATGACACATCTGGACCGGGGGGATTGGTGTTATTTATAACTACAGGTGTTTGTGGAAGAGCACTGATTGTATAATTTAAAAGGGCTCTAATATTAAAATCTAAATTACTGTTAGATCCTGAAGGGTAAAAATCAGAATAATTAAGATTTGTGGAAAAAGCACCTGCAGGAGCTGTAGTAATAATTTTTGTACTTACAACATTATTGGAAGTATCTAAGATCTGTAATGTAACATTCGTAAATGAAGCATTAGTTGGTAATGTGATGTTACCAGAAACTGGGAGTGGGAATTTTGGACAATCCTTTTTCAATGGATTTAGAGTTATTCCGGGATTAAACGATGGAGTAGTACAGGTAAATCCACAGAAGTCATCAAAATATCCATAACCCCAATGTCCGCCTTGTCCGCAATCACTTAAAATAATTTCCAGCCTTACTGTTTGCCCCATGAATCTGGCGGTACTGATATTTTCACATAACCAATTGGTGTAAAGAATTCCATTGGATTGTTGGAAAAGTGGATTAGATGGATTAGCCATTACATTTCGAGTAAAAATAGGCTGATTACTGCTGTCAAATAATCTTACCTGATAATAAGGATTGGTATTAGAACTTACATGAGTGCTTCCTCCATCTTCTAAAACTAATGCAAAAGCAAAACTTATTGAACTTTCGTTTACTACAAATGTTCTCGTCATTTTAGTAACATGGAAAAGGTCTTGTTCATTTCCAACAAAATTAGAATTACCTATTCTTATCGCATGTGTTCCATTGTTGACTCTAGGAATGCCAACCAACGGATCATTTACAGAATTATCTACAAGCGTTGCCTTAGCAGAAGGAGAAGCAGCAATTGGTGTTGTCGGATTGTTATTGAATATAGACCATCCTGTTGATATTTTGTTATAAAAAAAGTTATAACCATTTACAGAACCTCCGTTATCTTCAAAACCTCCATTTACACATTGTTGTAAAGGACTTGCATAATAAAGACTTAATTTCTCTGGATTTTTTTCAAAATAAAAATCTCTTAGTCTTGCTTTTTTCGCTGAAATTAATGCACTTTGATAAGCAGAACCTGCCAAAGGCTGTCCGTTTTCATCTTTAATTTTATTTACATTGTTTGTAACCTCCGTAAAATCATAAGTGCTCATATTTTGACTGATGAAATTCTCAATCGCGACTTCTGTACTATTTACTTTAGTAAGACGCTCTTGCTCTTCTTGAGTATATTGTTGTTGATAACTTTGTGCTGTAATTTTCAAAACAGAAAAGCACAAAATTATTATCATTAAAAATTTTTTCATAAAGTCTTATGATTATTTAGTTTTATTTTCTAGAGCTTCAATTCTTTTCTGCTGTTCCTTAATCAATTTATTTTGCTCAATAGTGTAAAGAGTAAGCTCTTCAATTTTTTGAAGTAAAAGGTTAGACATTTCACCAACATTCAAACCTTTCTCCTGAATTTCTTTTGCGGAAGGAATATTCGGAAGGTGATTATTTTCCTTTGTGAATTTTTCTACATCCTCAAGAGTAGGAATTGTGTATTCAGGTTTCAATGCTGAAGTTCCCGTATAATATTTTTGAAATACATAATCTGCAGGAACGTTCAGATCCACTTTTACTTCATTGGCATGGATCAATCCTCTTACAGCTAATTTTGCATCAGGATTTGCAGATCCTATTCCTACATTTCCGTTTCCTTTAATAATAAAAGGAATATTACCACCTGCCCCAATATCTCTTACTCTGAAGAAATGGCTGTTGTCTGCATTCGTAGGATTTCCGAAAGAACCTACATCAATTGTCATGGCATCTATTGGCTGGCTGTTTGGTTCCTGGTAAACATGTAATTTCGCTGCAGGAGCAGAAGTTCCGATACCAATATTTCCATTTGCTGCTATTCTCATCCTTTCCGTATTATTGGTTCCGATAACAATAGGATTGTCTACAAGAGTTTTCATATTCAGAAGTCCTAAATTATCTCTTGCAAAAGACAATTCGAAAATATCACCTCCTAATTGATTGATTAGATATCCAACTTTATTAGCAGGTGAAATAGTAGCATCAGCAATTTTTGATGTAATCATACCGTCATTTACCTGAAGTCTATATTGTGGATAGGCAGATGTTCCTATTGCTACGTTTCCATCGGAAGTAATTGTAAGTTTACGATTTTGATAATCTCCTTTGCCTACAGCCCAAAGTTCGGTTCCTATATTTCCTGTAAACCAGTTATCTGTATTGTCTTGAAGCCGTGATTGTATTCCTTGGACGTAGCCTCCAATATCAGTATTTCTTTTTAAAAATAACATAGGAGAATAATTATAAATTGTAATTTCCGGCTCTGTTATTTGTGCAGATAAAGAAGCCACAGTTAAAAATCCTGCGATCTGTAATAGTTTTTTCATGATTAAGTTTAATTTTTCAAAGATTTTTTAATGCAATTTTATTTTGGTGAAGATTATTTTTTCTTTTCTAAAGCCTCAATTCTCTTTTGTTGTTCTCTGATGGTCTCATTTTGTTCCTTTATAGCTTTATTCTGTTCGATAGTATAAAGTGTAAGCTCTTCTATTTTTTGCAATAAAAGATTCGACATTTCGCCGACATTTAAACCTTTTTCCTGAATTTCTTTTGCAGAAGGAACATTCGGAAGATGATTGTTTTCTTTTGTGAATTTTTCTACATCCTCAAGAGTAGGCATTGTATATTCTGGCTTCAGAATTGAATTTCCTGAATAATATTTTTGGAATACATAATCTGCCCAAACATCCAGCTTTACCTCGATTTCTTTAGCAATAATTTTTCCGTCAACTCTAACCGTTCCGTCACTAGCTTGCATAATAAGTTTGCTCCAGCTCCCCCATTGTGGGTCACTTGGAAGTGCATTTCTATAAAAAACGCCTCCATCGTTAAAGTTTAACTGGTGAGTTTTATTTCCAGAATCATCGCCCCATGGAGAAATAGTAAACATTCCCGAATACATTCCTGTTCCTGGTACACCAAGGATACTTCTCAATTTAAACTCTGTTTTAACTTCTCCAGAATAAGCAGCTGGAATATCGTTAATAGATCTTGTATCCAAGACTACCAATTTATCAGCTTGTTGGGCAAAACTGAAGAATGAAACAGTCAATAATGTTAATGATAGTAATTGTTTTTTCATAGTTAAAAGATTTTAAAATTAAATAGGTACAAAAATATACTTTATACACCATTATAGAAAGGCTTTTAATACAATTTAATATAAGTATCGTAAGACATAATATCTTCATAAATCAACAGGAAGTGATATTTTAAAGTGACTAATATTTATATATAGAAAGATTTTATTAATTGCTCCCCAAGTATATTCTTTTTAAACCGTACTTCTAATTCACGTAGGTGAAACCTGACACAACCCACACCCGTATCTCAACACATACCTTTCTTTTGGATTATAATCAATTAATGATTCAATAATATTTCTGTACTTTCCCAAAGAATAATATGATTCTATTCGCTTATTAAAAATGTATTTTTTTTGGAGGTTTCATCTTTCGTGTTTGTCTGTGATGAACAATTGAAAGAAAAAAGACACTCAAATCGAGTGCCTTTAAATTTTTTATGGTTCTTTCTGGAGAACTACAAATGCGGGGAAGTGGTCGCTATAACCACCGGTAAACTGATCTCCGTTCCAGGATCTGAAAGGATAGCCTTTGTAATTACCTTCTTTATTCACTAAATAAGCAGGAGCAAAAATTTCTGCTTTATAAACCGAATAATCTTTTGTTACCTGATCTGTAACTAAGTTTTTAGAAACAATAATCTGATCAAATAAGTTCGGAGCATCCTGATATGCTAAAGATGCCACACCTTTCTTATATAAAGGATACATTAAATTAAGATAAGGATTGGCGTCACTTAAGTCTTTCGGACTTGCCTGAGCTTTCAGATAATTTTTTAAACTTGAGCTTACAGGGTCGTCATTAAAATCACCCATTGCAAAAAGTTTTGTTGATGGATCTGCAGCTCTTACACTGTCCATTTGTTGTTTTAATAAAGCAGCTGCTGCATTTCTTTTTGGTAATGAAATCGCTTCACCTCCTCTTCTTGATGGCCAGTGATTCATAAAGAACGCTACTTTTTCGTTGTCTAAAAAGCCTGTTACCACCAAAATATCTCTTGTATATTCTCTTTTTCCGTCATCACCGAAAACTTTCAATTCTTTTTTTAATGAATTTGTCGGCGTGAATCTTCTTTTCTGATAGATCAAAGCAACATCAATTCCTCTGTAGTCATAAGAATTGTAATGAATAATTCCGTAGTCGTATTTTTTTAATACTGGTTCATTGACAAGATCCTGAATGACCTGTCTGTTTTCAACCTCAATCAGGCCTACAACGGCAGGAGCGGTTTTTGTGTATTGAGCTCCCATTTCAGAAATTACCTTAGCTTCGTTAGCAAGTTTAGCTTTATAAACTTTAGTACCATAGTTTTTTCCGCTTTTTGGTGTGAATTCATCAGATCCGCTTTGGTATCGTACTACTTTTTTACCCATTAAGGCGCCATCACTCCACGTTCCGTCGTACTTTTCAGCTTCTAGAAATTTAATAGAATCCATAGGAATGCTTCTGTGGAAAGCGGGATTCTTTACGTCTTTAGTTCCGTCAATATAATCTGCTGAGCGAATTGTATCCCAAAGGTTTTCTACGTTCAAAAAACCTACTGTTGCTACTTTTCTCAGTTTTCCTTGCTGTTGCGAGAATGCCATGATCGAAAAAATGATGGCAAACAAACTCGAAAATTTCTTCATCTTCTTAGAGTTACTATTAATAATTATTTAATCTGCAAATTTACTTTTTTTTAATTCATTCAATTTTAAATATTTGTAAATTTAAAATGTGGTATTTGAGTTTTTTTATATAATCATTCTTAAAAGTTTGCAATGTTAAGAAAAAATAACGTTAAATGAATTGTAAATTGTAAAATTTGACTAAATTTGCGTCCCCAACTTTTAAAGTGTTGAGAATTAACAAGAAAAGTATTTAAAAATAAATATACTCATGATTAAAAAACTATCATTAGTCTCTTTATTTACTTTGCTTCCGGCTTCATACTATTTTGCGCAGACTACGGTCTCTGCATATCTAAAGGACGCTGATGGAAAGCCTGTTGAAAGGGCAGAAGTAGATATAAAAGGGAAAGACAATGATGTAACGGCTGATAAAATTGGATATTTCCAGTTTGTAGACCTGATGCCGGGACATTATCAAATTGTGATTACCAAACCGAATTACGAAACAAAAGTAATGGAGTTTGATGTGATGGACAATGAGAAGAAAAAGGATTTGGGAATAATCACCCTATATTCTGCACTTACAAACGCGGATCAAGGTTTGGCGATTATTGATAATAGCGGTAGTGATGACGAAGACAGCAGCAGTGGACAGGCTTCTACAGTTGGGTTATTACAATCTTCTCAGGATGTTTTTAACAGAATTGCTAGTTTTGATCTGGGTGCATATTGGTTCCGACCAAGAGGTATTGACGGAAGAACTTCTGAAAATATGATGAATGGTGTTTCCATGGTAAAATCTGATAACGGAAATGTTGATTTTTCTAACTGGGGAGGTCTTAACGAAATTGTACGATATCCGGAAATTTCTTCAAACCATTCACCTTCTGAATATGCTTTTGGTGGAGCTAGCGGTGTTATTTATAAAAATACTAAAGCTAGTGAATACAGAAAAGGATTCCAGGCGACTTATTCCATTACCAACAGGAATTATCGTCAGAGAGTTTCTTTGAGATATACTTCAGGAATGAGCAAAAAAGGATGGGCATTTACTGTGATGGGTGCTAAAAGATGGGCAGAAGAAGGTATACAAGAGGGGACATTTTATGATGCTTATGGTACTTACTTAGGCGTTGAGAAAAAATTTAATGATAATCATTCTATTACTTTCAATGCATTTGCTTCTCCATACAGAAGGTCTACTTCAAGCCCAAGTACGCAGGAAGTTTATGATTATAGAGGAGTACATTACAACTCTTATTGGGGATGGCAAGATGGAGAAAAAAGAAACGAGAGAGTAAGAAAAGGTTTTCAGCCGATATTCCAATTACAGGATTTCTGGAAAATCAACAAAAAATCTAATTTATGGACTACTGCTTCTTACCAATTCGGAAAGGATAAAGGATCTAGATTAGATTGGCAGAATGCACAAAATCCGTCTCCGACTTATTACAAAAAATTACCTAGTTATTATCAGAATAGTATTCTTTACAGTCAGTATCATAATAATACACCTGCTAACGAATATGAAGCTTTATTGCAAGGATATCAAGCCGCAAATGAAAATTGGGTAAATAATAACCAAGAAGTAACTCAGATTAACTGGAATGCATTATATGCTGCAAACCAGGCAAATGACCCGGTTGATCAGGCAGAAATGTCTACAAGATTTGGTCTTACAGGGAAAAGAGCTAAATATTTTCTGGTAAATGATGTAAGTGATGATAAAATCTTTAATGCAGCGACACATTATACCTATAATTTCAACGACAAGACAAGATTTTTATTAAATGTTTCTTATCAAAACTTTAAATCAGAATATTATAGAGAAGTTAACGATTTATTAGGTGCAGATTACGCATTGAATGTTGACCCTTATGCAGATTCTAACAAAGCAGGATCTTCAGGTTTTTATAATATGAATGATCCTGAACTTGCAAAGCATGTAGGAGATAAAATTAATTATGATTACATTCTTAGAAGACAGGAAGTAAAAGTAAACCCGGGTATTAAACTATCAACAGGACAGTTTGATGTTTTTGTAAGTGGTTTATTCGGATATTCTACTTCTAGCAGAGAAGGATTATTTAAAAATTATCTATATCAAAATAATTCTTTTGGAGAAAGTAAAGACTATAATTATTTGAATTATGGCTTAAAAGGACAGATTATTTACAGACTTAACGGTAGAAACTTCTTCGTTTATAACGGAGCATATTTTTCTCAGGCGCCTTTCTTAGAGGATATCTTTATTAATCCAAGAGGAAATAACTATGCAGTTCCAAATATTAAGAATTCTGTTGTAAGTGCAAATGACATCAGTTATGTAATGTCTACGCCTTTCTTAAAATTAAGAGCGACAGCTTACATTGTGAATACACAAAATGATACGAATGTTCAGAGATTCTTTGCAGATGGTTTACAGATCAGCGTTTCGGAAGGAGATACTGGTACTGAAGATAAAACTGCAAGTGCATTTGTTACTCAGACAATGTCGAATGTGAACAAGCGAAACATGGGAGCTGAGCTGGGGGTAGATGTTAAAATCTTACCAACTCTATCTTTACAAGGTGTTGCGAGCTGGGGAGAATATAAATATACAAACAATCCGAATGTATATATTTCTTCAGACGTAATGGCCGCTCCATATGCTAACTTAGGAACAGCATATGTTAAAGATTTCAAAGTTGGAGGTACGGCTCAGAAAGCTTTCTCTGCAGGGTTCAGATACAATTCACCTAAATACTGGTGGTTTGGAGCAAGCTGGAATTATTTGGATGATAATAATCTTGATCCGTCTGCTATACTTAGAACGGATGAGTTTATCCAGAATAATAACAGCAGTACACCATTTGTGAATCTTGATGATCCGAAAATTGCCCATTACATGCAGCAGGTAAAACTTCCTTCATCATTCTTCGTTAATGCTAATGTTGGAAAATCCTGGATTATAGGCAAATATTATGTGTTGATTTCCGGATCAGTAAATAATATACTTGATAACAGAAAATATATTACAGGAGGTTTTGAACAAATCAGAAGCTCAAATGGTAATGTAGATTTTGAGAATGACTACAATAGCGCACGTCCTAATTTTGCTCCAAAATACTGGTACACACAAGGACGTTCTTATTTTGTAAACTTACAAGTTAGATTCTAAAAAATAACCAATAGAAATAAAAAAAATGAATATAAAAAATTTCTTAAAGATTAGTTTAGGTGTTGCCGCTTTAGGAATCACCCAAATGGCGTGTATCAATGATGATAAATGGGATGCACCGGAGATTGTATGTAATAATAAATTTGATGCTCCTACAATGACAATGGCAGAGTTTGTAGCATTATCTCCTGCTACAGGAGTTTATTCAGTACCTGCACAGGATGCAACACACCCTGCTGTTATTTTTGATGGATATGTTGTTTCTTCTGATGCTAATGGAAACTTTTATAAAACAATTGCTTTCCAAGACAAACCAGAAAATCCGACAGTTGGATTGGTTGTTGGTATCAATAAGTCTTTGAATTATGCTGATTTCCCTGTAGGATCTCACATCAGAATAAAAGCAAATGGTATGGTTATCGGTAAATCTGCCGGGGTTATTACATTAGGTGTTACAGACCCGGATTTTGCAATTGGTAGAATTCCGGAATCTATTATCAATAGATATATTGCAGGTGTTTGTAATGGATCAGGTTTGGATATTGTAAATATAGTACCTCAAGAATTAGGTCTTGCTGATATTAAGAATGACAAATATCTTAACACATTGGTTAAAGTAAAAAATGTTCAGTTTGTTGATGCAGAAGTTGGATTAAATCTGATGAATGTAGATGCTTCCGGAACTGCTATTGATACAGACAGACATATTGTAGATGTCTATGGAACACAGGCTACTATTAGAACAGATGGATTCTTTAAACCAACATATGCGATTCCAAATACAAGTGGGGATATTACATTTGTAGCAAGTAAATATAATAGTTCATTCCAAAATGTAATCAGAGGAATCAGTGATATTAATTTTAAAAACCCTAGATTAACTCCAGCTACATTAGTGTTGAATGAGCCGTTTGCTAATTTAACAGCAAATGCGTGGACTGCTTATAGCGTTACAGGAACACAGGTTTGGGGAACTACAAATTTTGGTAATCCAGCTCCTGCTGCATATATGAGTGGATTAGGTGGGGTAAATGAAGACTGGTTGGTGTCGAAATCTATTTCTTTAACAGGTGCTACAGCTGCAAAACTTTATTTTGAAAGTGATGTGAGATTTCCAGGGAATCCATTACAGGTATTAATTACAACAGACACTTATTCTGGTGGAAATCCTAGCACTTTGAACTGGGTACCGTTAAATGCCTATGTAGATACAGATATCGCAACTTTCGGAGGCTTTGTTGGTTCAGGATTAGTAGATCTTACTCCTTATCTTAACCAAAATATAAGAATAGCATTCAAATATACTAACCCGTCTACTACTGTAGCGAGTGCTGTAGAGATTGATAACGTAAAAGTTTTCAAAACTCCGTAATAGTATAAATAATAATAAAAGGCTAAGCCTTATAGCTAAGATCGGAAGATATTCTTCCGATCTTTTTATCTTATTGAAGATAAATGGTAAGGTCTTTATTTAAAAATGTAAAGTTGTCTGACTGACATTGCGATATCACATGTTTTCAGAATAATGATTAGAAACAAAAAAACCACCGCAGATGCGGTGGTTATATAACTAAATAAATTTTCTTTTAAAAAGAAACCTCATTCACTTCTTTTCCTCTTTGGAAGTTCATCACTTTCTGACTTCCTTTATAAGCAACAGTAACGATGTTAATCTGCTTCGGAAAAGCGCTTAAAAGTATCGTATTTTTTATCTTTAAGGTATTGATATCCGAAACGCCTCCGGTCTCAAAATATACCCATACAGTTTCTCCGCTTACCTGACTTCCGGTGAAGGTTATTGTTTTCGGTGATCCGTTGACGTACACATCAAAATTATTATTTACATATTTTTTTACTTCTGCCTCAAATCCTGCTGTGTTAGGATTGATCTTGATAGCATCAGAAATATGGTTCGTATTCATTTTTGTGGTGAACTTCAATGTCTTGCTTCCATCAATATAATCCACTTTTGTCATTGAAGAGAAAAAGTCTACATACGTGAAACTCATTAACACAAAAAATGTTAAAATTCCTGTTATATATAAAAGTTTTTTCATCTTAATTAATAGATTTACAATCATGCTTGTTTATAGTAAGTGACAAATAATATGCCAATTAAAAATTAACGTTTACAGAATACTTATGATAAAATGCTTTAATGTGAGCCACTGCTTCGTCAGCCGTGTCTACCACACGATAAAGATCAAGATCATCCTCATGAATCATTTTTTCTTTAAGCAAAGTATCTTTAAACCAATCCAAAAGTCCGCCCCAAAATTCAGAACCGACCAGAACAATTGGGAACTTTCCTATTTTATTGGTTTGAATTAAAGTCATTGCTTCCGTCAGTTCATCCAAAGTTCCGAAGCCTCCCGGCATAACCACAAAACCCTGAGAATATTTCACAAACATCACTTTTCTTACGAAAAAGTAATCAAAGTTCATGGAATACGATTTGTTGATATAAGGATTAAAATGCTGCTCAAAAGGAAGATCAATATTTAATCCGATGGATTTTCCGTGTGCGTTGAAAGCACCTTTGTTTCCTGCTTCCATGATTCCGGGGCCACCGCCGGTAATGATTCCAAAACCGATAGCTGTGATTTTCTCTGCAATTTCTACTGCCATTTTGTAGTATTTGCTTTGAGGTTTTAATCTTGCAGAACCGAAAATCGAAACACAAGGACCTATTTTGGCTAATTTTTCATAACCGTCCACAAACTCAGCCATTACTTTGAAAACCATCCAACTGTCTTTCATGATGGTTTCGTCCCAGGTTTTTTGTCTGAGGCTGTTTTGTAGTTTTGTTTCGTTACTGTCAAGTTCAGGATTCACCAAACTTTCGTCTCTGCTTCCTTCGATTCCCATTGCAAAAATTATTTAAAATGTTTTTCGGCTTCTATTATAGATTCCGGTCTTCCTACGTCTATAAGAATACTGTCGTGTACAAAACCGTGAATATGTTCGGTCTGCATTAGGTCCAGATATTCTTCCATAACAGAAAATTTGCCCTTTCTTTTTATTTTTTCAAAGATGCTCGGATTGATACAGTGAACACCGCTAAAAGCTAATGCCTTGAATCCTTTGTTGAATTCTGCAAGTCTCTGCTCACCGGTCTGCACATTCAGCCAGCCTCTTAAAACCAAATCATCATTGAAAAGTAGTTTTCTCGAACTTTCTCTGTCCGAAACGGCTAATGTAGCAAAATCTTTTATCTTTTTGTGGTATTCTACAAGATCTGTGATATTTATGTTGGTTAAAATATCAGCATTCATGATTAGAAAATCTTCCCCGTGATCGAGAAATGGTCTGGCAAAAATCAAGCCGCCGCCGGTTTCTAAGAGCTCTTCAGACTCGTCAGAAATCTCAATCTGACATCCGAAATTGTCGTTTTGCTTTAAAAAATCAACAATCTGGTTTCCAAAATGATAAACATTAATGACAAAATCTTTTATTCCAAAACTTTTAAGATAATTAATATTTCTTTCCAAAAGCGGGATGCCATTTACTTTTGCCAATGCTTTCGGATGATAATCTGTGAAAGGTTTCAGTCTTGTTCCTTTTCCTGCTGCGAAAATTAAAGCCTTCATAATATATAATTGATGAGTGAATAACTAAAAATGAAAAATGATTATTCGGAGCTTTTAATCTCGTTTATCATTCTTAATTTTTCATTTTTAGTTATGAATTAAGTTGGTGTTGTTCGTCATGATGAAGGCTGATTTCAACTTTTTCACCATATTTTTCTTCAATAAAATGGGCAATTTTAATGGCGGAATAAACAGACCTGTGCTGTCCTCCCGTACATCCGAAATTAATCTGCAGATTTTCAAACCCTCTTTCCAGATAATTGTCGATATTGATTGATACAAGGCTTTTAATTAATTCTAAAAACTTTGGCATATCAGTTTTTGTTTCCAGATATTCCTGAACGCCGATATCGTTTCCGGTCTGGATTTTATATTTTTCCACTCTTCCGGGATTCAGAATTCCGCGGCAGTCGAATGTAAAACCACCTCCGTTTCCTGTATTATCTTTGGGAATTCCTCCTTTTTTGTACGAAAAACTGTGTATGTCGATGTGTAGCATTCTCTATTTTTTTTAATTTTTTATTTGAACCATTAAGTCCATATAGTTTATTATTAATTTTCCCAGTCGCTTTTTTAACCACTTTTGTCATTCCGTAGTAATCTAAGCAGAATTTACTTTTTATAAAATCCTTCGAGAGCCTCAGGATGACATCGCTAATACTAACTCTTTTCTTGGCTAAATTAAATAAAGCGCAATTCAATCAATGTCAGTCTGAGCCTGTCGAAGACTTTAATTATTTTAAAATCTCTTCAATTTTCAATTTGGTTTTCTCCAGATTCAATTGTTGAATCACTTTTTCAAGCTCGGGATAATCCTTCATATTTTCCCAGGTTTGTGCAAATTCGGTAATATTTTTAATTCCTCTTTCTATGCTTGAAATGAAATGTTGTTTCCTCTGTATCAATCCTCTGAAGCCATAAGCTCCCAAAACCTGTAAGAATCTCATGAGTTGAATTGGCTTCACCGATTTTTTTAGTTGAAGTTGAATCTCTTCATTTTCAAATTGTTTGATGTAAAAGTCGAGCATTTCATTTTTAAGATTTTCAGGAAAATTTGCCTTAGCCTGAAACAGAAATGAAATTACATCATACATTAACGGCCCTTTCATTGCCGATTGATAATCGATAAACGAAACTTCATTTTTTTCATTCACCATGATATTTCTTGCCTGGAAATCTCGGATCATTAGACCTTTCGGTTCAAGATTTTCGATGAGGTTGACGATTTGTTTAAACTCTTTCAGAAGAGTCGACTTATGATACTCCAGTTCCAGAACATCGGCCACGAAATTTTTAAAATAATATAAATCGTGTGTTACAGGAAGTTCATCATAACTTTCATATTCGAAAGTCCTGGAGAAATCTATTTTATCTTGTGTTGAAATTTGTAACTGATACAATTTCTCCAAAGTTTGTTTTACCAAAGATTTTACATTCTCCGATAAGCCTTCTTTTGAAATGACTTCGGAAAGTGTGTTTTCTCCTAAAAATTCCTGAATGTACATTTTCCTGTCATCGGAAATTGTGAAGATTGTAGGAGTATTGAGGTTTAAATCTGAGAAAATATCAGAGTAATATAAAAAACTTTCGTTCTCCTGAATATTTTCATTGTAAGTAATAATATACTTCGTATTTGCGGTTTTAGCCAAAAAATTTACTCTCGCGGAACCGCTTTGAGCTAAAATTATAAACTCAGAAGGCTTTTTACCTGTATAATTTTCAAAAAATCGCTGGACGTTTTCAGAATTCATAGATGAAACAAATATAGTAATTTACAACCGAATTTCTATATTTGCAATATGCTAAAGGATTTCAAACCGGTTTTAGGCATTTTGCTGCGCTTCATCATCATTTATCTGGTGTTGCTTTTTGCGTATCAGTTTTATCTGAACAGTTTTCAGAATGAGGGCTTAGATCCTTTTTCAAGAATGATTGCGGAGCAGGTTCGGTATATCCAGAATTTATTTGGTTTCCAGACTCAGCTTTATGATGATGTGAAGGGAGAGCAGGTTTATTTTTATGTGAAAAATGAGTATCCCACGAGAATGGTGGAAGGCTGTAATGCAATTTCGGTGATGATTCTCTTTGTAGCTTTTGTTTTTGCTTTTTATAAAGGTAAAAAAACATTTGTTTTTGTATTGATTGGTCTTGTTTTGCTTTACATTATGAATGTATTGAGAATTATTGGGTTAAATGTGGTGGCGACGGATTACAAACAGTACGCAAAAATTTCGCATGATTATGTTTTTCCGGCTGTTATTTATGGGACGGTTGTTGTTCTTTGGCTGGTTTGGATTAAATTTTTTGCTTTAAAACATGAAAATTCTTAGTTGGTTTCTAGTCATGATGGGAGTTTTTGGGCTTGTAAGTGTGAGAGCGCTTGAAGACAAAATCTTTTATGATCCTTTTCTGAATTATTTTCATGAAGCGAATAAAAACATACCGTTTCCGCCTTTTGAATGGGGGAAATTAATCATTGGGTATCTTTTCAGATTTGTTTTAAACTTATTTTTTTCCTGTTTAATTATCCATTTTTGGTTTAAAAATAAAGAATGGACAATTCAGGGAGCGATTTTAATTACTATAATTTTCTTTATTACTTTCCCGATCTACCTGTATTGTATTTATGACAGATTCGAAATCGGTTATCTTTTTTCTTTCTATATGCGAAGGTTTGTGATCCAGCCTTTGATTTTACTGCTGATTATTCCAATGTTTTATTATAGAAAACAGGTGCTGGAAAAGGGCAGATAAGTTGAAAAAGCAAAGGTTTTTGCGAACTATATAGTCTTCGACAGGCTCGGACTGACATTGATTGAATTGCGCTTTATTTAATTTTATTTAGCAAGGAAAAGAGTTAGTATTAGCGATGTCATCCTGAGCGCGAAGCAGTCGAAGGATCTATTTGAAAACAAATCTCCACGAATATTTCACGAATAACACGAATGTTTTTCATCAATAGGAACATACTTCTACCTGATTTACCTCAATCAATTTGCTTTAACCAAAACTTTTAAAATGTTTCACGGAAAAAAAAGTAAAGTTTTTTTTTCATGAAAATTTGATTTAGATTGTAAAAATTTCATAGAAAAGGAAAATACGCGTAATGTTTTGAATGTTAATTGGTTGTTTTGATTAAATGTTGGGAAAGTGCAACAAAATTTGTTGTGTTTCCATTACAAATTATTTCGTTTTGAATTCTTAGGTTTGTAATGTTAAATAACTAAAAAAATACTTTTTATGAAAAATTTGAAAAAACTTTCTAGACAAAGTTTGAAGACCATTAATGGAAGTAAACTTGCTCCAAGTTATGGCGGAGGATTTGGGTGTTCAGATGCTTGTACGCCATCAAATGGTTTTTGCGAACAGTTTGGACTTACTTGTGGAGTGTGGAGTACAACAGGACCAGATGGGTCAGTTACTTCTGCTTGTTTTAAATGTTTGTAATAAAATATAACTGATGTATAGCATCAGTTATATTGCTATAAGAATATCTATTAAAAGTCGATATGAAAAAATATATTATCAGCTTATTTGTATTTATAATGAATGTGCTACATTGTCAGAATGTAACTTGTATATATGAATTAAAATTTAGACCAAATCAAAATAAAGATAGTTTGGTAACTAACCAATTTTATTTGGATATCGATGGGAAGAAATCTATTTTTAGATCAGAATTAGAAAGGAGATCAGATTCATTAATAGCAAGATCAAACTTAGGATTAGGCAGAGGGATGCTTTTCGTTACAGATTTATTTGCAAAAAAAGATCTGGAAACAAAAGAAATACAGAAAGTAATCATTACTCCGACAATGAGAACTAGATTTTTTATATCCATAGATAATAGACTAGACTGGAAAATTGTAAATGAAAAACAAAAAATTGGTGATTTGTACTGTCAAAAAGCAGAATTAGATTATGGAGGCAGACATTGGACTGCTTGGTTTACAGATTCTATAAATCTTCAGGAAGGGCCTTATATTTTTAATGGGCTACCCGGATTGATTGTCAAAATATCAGATTCTCGTTTGGATTATGATTTCAGTTTAGTGCAGTTAAAGAATGTAAAGGACAATGATTTTTTTATTTCTTCATCCGGAAAAAAAATAAGTTGGGTGGATTTTCAAAAAATAATGCAAAGCTATTATAATGACCCCTTTTATGAAGTAAAGAGTAGCGGAATGAAATATGTAGTGGGGGATGATAAAGGAAATGTTTCTACTTTAAGTCCTAAAACAATATTGAATAAATTTCAAATTGACATGAAAAATAAGGGAAATAATCTTATAGAATCTGATAAAGCATTAATTTTTAAATAAAATAAAGTGTAATAAAAAGCCTTGCAAATTTGAGGACTCAATTTTTTAGCGATTTTTCTATCAGAAAGATTAAAGACAATTACCCATCAGAATCATGAAAAAAACTATTCTTCTTTTATTAGGCTTATTTATGTTTTTATGCTTGTTATTTATTTTATTTTTTGGAAGTGTTAAACTGACAAATAATGTATCGCTAAAAAATTACAAATATGAAAACTCTCCATTTTATAATGATATACTTAGAAAAAATGATTCAGTTATTTATCTGAATGTTTGGGGATCATATAATATAGATTCTTTTGAAAGATATCAGGAATTAATAAAAGATAAAAACAAGGTAGTTTATAATATTTCGCTTGACAAAGATTCTAATGTAATAAAAAAAGAGATTGAAAAGTTTCGGATAAAAAATGATATTTCATTGAAAAATTACTTTTATAAAGAAGAAATCTTAAAAAATATATATAATTCTAACTTTACAGCAGGAACAGACTTTATATACATCAAGTTTTCACAATATGAAATTCCGAAAACTTTTGTTTTTGATAAACAAGTTCTGAAGAAAAAGTTTTAATAAATACAACTGAATTTATCAGTAAAGAAAACTTAAAAGCCTTGCAAATTTTGCAAGGCTTCAATTTGAATTCTAGAAATTCAAATTATGAAAAAGAATTATTTTTGATTAAGAATTTTTTCCAATTGTTCACCGAGCTTTACTGCGGAAGCTTCATCTGTAATTATCATATTAATAATAATTTTTCCCTTTTGAACTCCAACACCTCCAGTTCCGGTTTTATCATTATTCTCAATATTATTAGTAACCTGGATCTTTTGATCATCTTTAAAAAGCTCATAAAGTTCCACATCAAAAATTTCAGCTAATTGTGGGATGTATTGAGACTTTACATCAAACGTTTCGTTTTCCCAGTTTGAATAGGTAACCCTGTCGATATTTAATTTATCTGCAATATCCTGCTGAGAAAATTTTGTTTTAGTTCTTAGTCTTTTAAGATTTGTTCCAACTCCCATATTTATATTTTTAACAAATGTAATATTTTTTTGTTATTCTGCTGTATGCTTATCCACGCAAGTCACATTTTCCGGAGTCCATGTTACTCTTTTTACAAAATCTTTTTCACGGACAGGGCAGTTTGTAATCTGACAGACAGGGCATGAAATCGGTTTACAATCATCCATATGAAAATTAAACTCAATGCTTCTGTGTATGTTTTCGGCTAAAAGAATGATCATCTTTTCCATTTCGTTGTGGGCATCACGAAGGCTGTAATACCAAGGAAGTGTAATGTGTGCATCGATATGAAGATGAGCTCCGAACTGCTGGATTTTCATATTGTGTACGTCGATCCATTCTGTACGTCTGTTGTCTTCAAGAACTTTAATGATTTGATTTAATAATTCAGGATTCTGTTCATCCATAATTCCGCTTAAAGATTTACGAACGATCTTGTATCCTACAACAATAATGTAACCACCAAAAATTAAGGCTACAACAGAATCAATCCAATAAATTTTAGTAAAATAAACAACAACTAAACTTATTACAACCCCAAGTGTCGTGATGGTATCCGATTGAAGATGTTTTCCGGATGAAATTAAAACCAAAGAATTTTCCTGTTCTCCTTTTTTAATGGAAATATATCCCAAAAAGTAATTGATAATTGCGGTAGCTGCAATGATCCAGATTCCCCAATCAAGCTTATTTAAAACTTTTCCGACAACTAAACTGTTTACACCTTCATAAATGATCATGATTCCTGCAATGGCAATCAAAGCACCTTCTATTCCGGAAGTAACGAATTCTACTTTTCCGTGACCGTAAGGATGATCTTCGTCTCTGGGCTTTGCGGCAAGATGCAGTGAATAAAGTCCCATAAATGCGCTAATAACATTTACAATACTTTCCATGGCATCAGAAAATACAGCATCGGAATTAGTAAGTTTCCATGCAACGATTTTTCCAATGAAGAGAATCACCCCAAAAGCTGCAATCCACTTTTGAAAGGCTAATTTATCTTTATTATTAATCTTTTGAACGTTCATAGGTTTGATAAAAAAAAGAATCTCAATTTTGAGACTCTTTTTATTTTTGTTAGTTTACACTAAGTTATTTGCTACAAGGTATTCTGCGATCTGTACTGCGTTCGTTGCAGCTCCTTTTCGTAGATTGTCTGCCACAATCCAGAGATTCAGGGTCTTTGGCTGCGAAAGGTCTCGTCTTATCCTTCCGACGAAAACTTCGTCTTTTCCTTCGGAATAAAGCGGCATCGGATATTCATTGTTTTTCACGTTATCCATTACCACAACTCCCGGAGTTTCAGATAAGATTTTTCTTACTTCATCAAGCTCGAATTCGTTTTCAAACTCAATGTTTACACTTTCCGAGTGACCTCCCTGAACCGGAACTCTTACGGCTGTTGCAGTTAAATTAAATGTGTCGTCACCTAAAATTTTCTTAGGTTCTTTCATTAATTTAATCTCTTCTTTCGTATAATCATCATCCGCAAAAACATCACAGTGTGGCAATGCATTTTTGAAGATCTGATAAGGATAAACTTTTGCAATAGAATCGTCTCCGTTGATTTCTCCGTTTAATTGGTCAACGGCAGCTTTACCCGTTCCTGTTACAGATTGGTAAGTCGAAACGATTACTCTTTTTAAATCATATTTTTTGTTCAAAGGTCCTAAAACCATTACCAATTGAATAGTAGAACAGTTCGGATTTGCAATGATCTTGTCTTCTTTTGTCAACACATCAGCATTGATCTCAGGAACTACCAATTTCTTGTCAGGATCCATTCTCCAAGCTGAAGAATTATCGATCACTGTTGTTCCGGCTTCTGCAAATAAAGGAGCAAATTCAAGAGAAGTTGAACCACCCGCAGAGAAGATTGCAATATCCGGTTTGGCAGCTATAGCGTCCTTTATGCTTACAATTGTAAATTCTTCCTGTTTATACTTCACCTTTTTACCAATAGATCTTTCCGATGCAACCGGAATTAATTCTGTGATAGGGAAGTTTCTCTCCTCGAGAACTTTAAGCATAACTTGTCCAACCATTCCTGTTGAACCGACTACAGCTACTTTCATTGATTTAATTAAAAATTATTAAGTTAATATATTTATGCCCCGAAGACTCTTGCCCAAGGGAACGCGAATGCAAATAAACCTGCTGCAATTAATCCCATAATGACAACTCCTAAAGAGATTGTAGGATTAACTTTTACTTTTTTGTTAACGATTGTCATCAAAACTGCAGCAACCAACATCGAAAACGGATGTTCTACAAACTGAAATCTTGAATAGGGATCTTTCATTAATGTTCCCGCGTCCAAAGCAGCTTTGAAACCTGGAGAAAATATGAATAATAAACATATTCCCACCAAAAACTGAACATGGAAGAAGATCATCGTGAAAAGTGTAGTTTTCTTTAAAAACTTGTTCACTTTTCCGCTGTACCCAAACATGGTAGTTAATAATGCAATAATAAATAATGCTACTAAAACCAATTCCAAATACCCGAAACCTTTATGGGCACTGAGAAATACTTTGTAAAAATCCATAATCCTATTTTTTCTTTTTTCTGAGAGCAAATATAGCAAAAATCCCGGCGAAAAGCCGGGATTGGTATTTATAAAATCTAATGTTTTTTTAGATTATTAGAAGTTAAATGATAATGTTCCAGACCATGTTCTTCCGAATCCGAAGTAAACCTGGTTTTGCTGGCTTACACCATTCCAGTTTCCTGCAGCTTGATAAAGTGCATAGTTTGCCGCTGTTCCAGACGCTCCGTTGATATCAGCATATTGTTGAGCAGAAAGATTAGCAAGTGTATTGGTATTGGATTCAGCAATATAAACTTTATTAAGCACGTTATATACGTTACCTCTTACTGTAAAGTATTGTTTAGGATTTCTAAGTTTAACTTTGAAAGTGATTCCTAAATCTACTAAACCAAAGCTAGGTAATTCCAATGCTCCCATCTGTCCTGCAGCTTCCGTTGCGAAGTTAAGCGGATTTACGTTAGCATATAAATGTTTAACACCTCTGTACATACCATCTAGGCTTAACCAGTCTGTTGGTTTGAATGTAAATCCTGCACCTGCTGTAAACTGTGCTGCATTTCCTACCTTTACTTTGTCTAGATAAACTGTACTATGTGATGCACTACCATTTGTGAAGCTAATAGGATCGTTCGTTTCCGAGAATAGATCACTATCTGCATTTCCTTTGTAATAGTAATCACCCATTGATAACATTCCGTTGAAAGATAACATCTTGTGAACATTTGCAGTCACATCAACTTCAACTCCCTGGTGTACTTCAGAAATACCTGAAATGTTAGCGTATGCAGTTGTTGTAGCAACAGGAAGCCCTGTTGAAGGATCTATGTATGTCCCGGCAAGGTTGGTTCTTCTAAGGAATCTGTCATTCCATGAAGTTCTGTATAGATTCACATTTGCATTGAAGATCCCTGAACGGAAACCATATCCTAATTCAATTCCGAAGATTTTCTCGTTTGTTAAATTCGGGTTAAGGAAGTTTTTATTGTTAGGATAAACAGAATTTAAGAAAGGTTGTTTCTCGTAGTATCCGATATTAGCAAAAACATTATGGTTTTCATTAATATTATAGTTAGCACCTCCTTTTACGTTAAATCCAATAAGATTTTTAAATCCGGTCTTTGTATTAAGAGCAGGGTTAAGGGCTGTCGGTTGGTTAACTGGTGAAGTTGGTGAGTTTGTAGTAGCATATCCAGCTACATTTCCGTTAAGAAGAGATTTTCCATCAATAATGAAATTGTCAATTCTTTGGAAAGCCTGATTAGAAATTGCTCCTGAAACGAAAGCTGATAATTTATCGTTTGAGTATTCTAACTGTCCAAATCCGCCGTACCAAAGTACTTCTCCATCATTATTATAACCAATTCTATTTTCAATCGGATCAATCTTTCCTCCGAATGGATTCCAGTTTGCTTCTGCTTTTGATGAGTTAGATACGTAGTTGTAACCGGCCTGTAAGAAGTTGTTATTATTTGGAACCCAAAGGTTTTTATTAGCATTATCTCTGTAAGCTGTACCTCCTAAAAGATCACTTACAACCTGGTAGTGGTAACCATAGTAATATCTGGTATCAATACCAACAGAGAAATTTAAGTGATCAGTAACTTTATGGTTGAAACTTGAGATAACTCCGAACCAGTTATGTGAGTTGATCGATGCATTTCTGATAAGGATACCTCTGTCTGCATTTGAAGCTGCATTAGCTGCAGAAAGAGCATCAAAATCAAGAATTCCTTCCGCTGTTCTGAAATTTTCTAAATTTTTTGTAGTAGTATTTGATAAATTTCCTACACTTCCTACATTTCCTGTTCCTGCACCTCTACCAAATGAAGCATAAGCAACAGTATTTAGTTTAGATTTGCTTGAAATATTCCAATCCCAGTTAAGTGACATTACCGGTTTGTGGTAATAATTTCTTCTTACACTATATTCTTCTCCATTTAAATAACCATAATCTGCATTGTATCTTGTATCAGGAGTGCCATCTTTGTCAGAATTATATTTGATATAATTTGAGATAGATGAATAAGTACTTCTTTGGTTGTGAGCTTGTGGAGCACCGGTAATTGTGAATTGGAAATCATGCTTGCTGCCAGGTTTATTATATCCTAAAGCAAAATAATAGTTATATCCTTCAAATTCAGTTCCTCTTGCAAAAGTAGAACCTGCTGTTCTGCTCATTAAAAATGAAGAAGACCAGCCTTTTGCAGACTTTCCTGTATTGTATGCGAATAAAGTTTTAACATAATCGTCGTTACCAACAGTTAAAGAAACGATACCTCCCTGTTTTTTGTCAGCAGCTCTTGTTAAGATGTTGATAGTTCCCCCAACAGAAGCAATTGCTAATTTTGAAGAACCTAAACCTCTTTGTACCTGCATTGAAGATGTAACATCAGAAAGTCCTGCCCAGTTTGACCAGAAAACACGTCCGTTTTCCATGTCGTTTACTGGCATACCATTTACCATTACGGCAATGTTTTCTTGTCCGAATCCTCTGATAATTACTTTAGAGTCTCCGAAACCACCACCACCTTTTGTAGCGTACACTGATGGAGTTGAGTTTAAGATCTCAGGAAATTCCTGATTTCCTAATTTTTCAACGATCTGAGCTTCTTTGATTGTTGAAACTGCAACCGGAGTCTTTCTGTCTTTCGCGATATCGGCAACACCAATTAATACTACCTCGTCAATGTCTTTAGACCTAGTGGTTTTAACAGTGTCCTGAACTTGTTGAGCGTAATAAACGCTAGCTGTAGATAATGTTATTATCGCAGTTAGCATTGATTTGTTGATTAATTTCATAATCGTTAGTAATAGTTAGATTTAAATTTTCTGCAAAATTCGGTAAATAAAATTTAACCAATATTAACTGTATGTTAATTTTTAACAAGTGTTAACAAATCTTAATCAACTGATATTCAGTGGTATAAATAAAAAGCAGTTTTTTGTCTTAAAAAATCATATTATTGAATTTTTAATAAATAGACTTCATTTTTGTTAAAAATTCAACGCTATTTCACGGCTTTGAGACTCAGATCCATATTGTCTGCAGAGTGTGTTAATGCACCTGCAGAGATATAAGTTACCCCCGTCGAAGCGATTTCTTTTAACTGTTCGCGAGTGATTCCTCCGGATGCTTCGGTTTCGCAAGAGCCATTAATTAGTTTAACTGCTTGCTTCATCGTTTTTACATCCATATTATCAAGCATAATTCTGTCAACTTTTGCATTGATGGCTTCCTGAACTTCTTCCAGATTTCTTGTTTCAACCTCGATTTTCAACTTCTTTTTATTTTTTTTAACGTAATCTTTAGCCATTTTTACAGCATTCGTAATGCTGCCGTTGTAATCAATATGATTATCTTTCAGCATGATCATGTCGTAAAGTCCGTATCTGTGATTCGTTCCACCGCCGATTGCTACTGCCCATTTTTCACAAACCCTGAAATTAGGCGTAGTTTTTCTTGTATCTAAAAGTTTAGTTTTGGTTCCTACTAATCTTGAATCCCAGTCGTGAGTAAGAGTCGCAATTCCGCTCATTCTCTGCATGCAATTCAATACGAGTCTTTCTGTGGAAAGGATCGATCTTGCACTTCCTGTTACAATAAAGGCTATATCACCAACTTTTACAGCTTCACCATCTTTTACAAAAGTTTCAACCTTTAAGTTTTTATCAAAAGTTTTAAAAATAGTTTCAGCCAGTTCCACACCGGCTAAAATACAGTCTTGCTTAACCAAAAGTTTTGCACTTTGCTCCAATTCTTTCGGAATTGTTGAAAGAGTAGAATGATCGCCATCCTGAATATCTTCCTCTAAAGCATTTTTGATGAATTGTTTTAAAACTTTATCTGTAACGTATGCTGGTCTTTTCATATTTTATGCTAAATCTTTATTATAAAAGGCTCCTTTATTCTCCGTCATTTCCATCGATTGGGTAATGATGAGATGGGCAACGGTTGTTAAATTTCTCAATTCCGATAATTGTGGTGAAAGAATAGAGTAGTGGTAGATTTCATTTACGGCAGCTGCGATTTCCTGATGTTTTTGTAAAGCCATGTTTAGACGGCGGTTGCTTCTTACGATTCCTACAAGATCACTCATCATTTCCTGAAGCTGTTTTCTTAAATAAGAAATAATGACCATTTCTTCCATGATTTTCATTCCTTCCTCATTCCATTCCGGAACGGCTTTTAAATCATCGAAATTGAAATTATTTTCATTTAATAGATCAACCGTTTTCATGGCAGCATTATGTCCGAAAACCAAACCTTCCAACAAAGAGTTTGAAGCCAGTCTGTTCGCTCCGTGAAGTCCGGAATTGGTACATTCTCCCACTGCGAAAAGATTTCTGATAGAAGATTGCCCGTCTCTGTCGACCTCAATTCCTCCCATTAAATAATGACATGCAGGAACTACGGGAATTAATTGTGTGAAAGGATCAATTCCTTCGTCTTTGCATTTTTTGTAAATATTCGGGAAATGTTCCAGGAATTTTTCATGATTCATTTCCTTGCAATCCAAACCGACATATTCGTCTCCGGTGATTTTCATTTCGGCGTCAATTGCTCTTGCAACGATATCTCTTGAGGCTAATTCTTCACGTTCATCGTATTTCTGCATGAACTTTTCACCTCTTTTTGTTCTTAATTTTGCACCATCACCTCGAACGGCTTCGGAAATTAAAAACAACATTCCGTCCATTTTACTGTATAAAGCAGTTGGATGAAATTGGTAGTACTGCATATTGGAAACATTTCCTTTTGCTCTTGCTACAAAAGCGATTCCGTCTCCTGTTGCGATCGTAGGATTGGTTGTGTTTTTATAAACATGACCTGCTCCTCCTGTGGCAACTAATGTTATTTTTGAAGTAATTTTTTTTATAATTTTAGACTTTTCATCTAAAATATAGGCTCCGTAGCAATGAATATCGCCTTCATTCAGTTCTTTTCCCGGAACATGGTGTTGAGTGATAATATCAATGACGTAATGATGGTCAAGAATCTCAATATTCGGGCTGCTTTTCGCTGTTTGTAATAAAGCTCTTTCGATCTCAAAACCTGTAATGTCTTTATGATGGACGATTCTGTTTTCGGTATGACCGCCTTCTCTGCCTAAAGCAAATTCGCCGTTTTTCATGTCGAAATTCGCTCCCCATTCTACAATTTCTTTGAATCTTTTGGGGGCTTCCGTTACCACCATTTCTACAACGTCGCGTTTGTTTTCTCCGTCTCCGGCACGCATCGTGTCTTCAATATGTTTATTGAAATTATCGTTTTTAGAATCTGTAACCACTGCAAGACCGCCTTGTGCATATTTGGTATTGCTTTCGTCTTCGTCAGATTTTGTTACGATGATTATTTTGGCATCAGGAAGTTGCTCAGAAATTTTAATGGCATAGGAAAGTCCCGAAATACCGGAACCGATTACTAATACATCCGCTTTTATCATATCCTTAGTTTAAGACAATCGTCTAAATAATTAAATAAATTTAAACAATTTTTCGTTTGGTTTTCTTACTTTTTTCATGTGTTGGAAATGATCTTCCTCCGAACGGTAGCCTAAAGCAAGACTTACGGTTACTTTTTCGGTGTCAGGATTTATATCTAAAATTTGTTCGATAATATCCTGACGGAAGCCTTCCATAGGGCAAGTGTCTACATTTTCCAGAGCGGCGGCGTACATGAGGTTCGCCAAAACTATATAGGACTGCTTTTCTGCCCAATTGAAAATTTCATCTTGAGTTTTTTGATTAATATGTTGATTGATGCTGTTTTTAAAAAGGTCGAGTTTTTCCATTGGAGTTTCCCGAACGTCTGAAATGTGTCTGAAATATCCGTTGATATAGCTTTCATCAACTGTTTTTTTAGAAATAATAACAACTAAATGAGAGCATGTGGAAATCTGTGAAGGATTATAAAAGGCAGGAATTAATTTTTGCTTCATTTCCTCACTTTCCACCACAATAATTTTGTAAGGTTGGAGACCAAGAGAGCTTGCCGATAATTTTCCCGATTCAAGAATATTATGTAATGTTTCCTGAGGAATAATTTCGTGATTAAATTTTTTTACAGAATATCGTCTGCTCAAAGCTTCTAAATAATTCATATGACAAATTTAAGAATTGAATATGAATTAAATAAGTTTAAGACAAAATATCTCGTTCTAAATTAGGGTTAAAAAAAGATCACTCCAGGTTTTGAGGTGATCTGTTATTTGTTAAATGTAAATTTTTATTACTCTCTATTTTTGACAAGAATCCATCCTGCGTATTTTACGGGAGTATTTTTTTTATCATTTTCGTTCCATGAAACTGAGAACCAGTAGCTTCCTGTAGGGATTTTTCTTCCGGCTATGGTTCCGTCCCATTTGTATTTGTTGGATTGGTCAGCCTGATGAATTTTTGCTCCGTATCTGTCGAATATATTGAATACAAGGTTCTGTTTTCCTGCCAAAGCCGAATAATCGATCACATCGTTGACTCCGTCTCCGTTTGGAGTAATTACATTGATAAGATTCGGAACGACGATGGTAACAACGATGGGCTCACAGTCGTAAGCGTCTTTTACATAGATTTTTGAATCACCTCTCGGTACGTCTTTGAATTCATTGGAATCCTGCCATTGAACCCCGTCCATCGAATACTGGTAAGAAGGAGTTCCTCCCACAACATGCACAGTGATCGTATTGCTTGAAATATCAATACTTGAAATCACGGGTTGTTCCGAAGCGAACACTTTTACATTTTGGGTAACAACACATTCTCCTGTTTTAAGCTTAACCCAGTAGGTTCCTACTCCTACA
>NZ_BAAAZJ010000010.1:782777-960220 GCF_039536845.1 Chryseobacterium ginsenosidimutans | reverse complement strand
AAACATTACCTCAAAAAAAGGCAATTTTTATCGTATTTTAGGGCTTTTTAGGGCTTTTTTGGTATCCTTTTCTTTTAGACAATTAGTTTTAAGCCCCATACAAGTGCTTTTTTCTCTAATTGGTTCTGATATGATATAAAACTGAATTTTTTATAGAATTTACGGACGACCAGAGCCATTTCCATCATCGCAAAGTGTTCACCGATGCAAAGTCGGGGACCTGCTCCGAAAGGATAGTAAGCAAAGTTTTTTGCATTTTCATCATCAAAACGCTCAGGAATAAAAGAATCTGGATCATTCCAATATTTTGGATTTCTATGTAAACCTGTTATATAAAGGATAATTAAAGTTCCTTTCGACCACGAATATTCTTTGAAGCTGTCATTTTCCAAAGCTTGTCGATCGATTGCCCAAGCAGGAGAATGCAGTCGCATGGCTTCTTTAATGATATTTGAAGTGAAAGATTTTTTCATTAAACTTTCAGAAGTAAAAATATTTTCACCTTCTTCGGCAATTTCTTGTTTTAATTTTTTCTCGGCTTCAGGATTCTGACTGATCTCAAAAAAGATAAAACTTAAAGCATTCGCAGTTGTTTCATGACCGGCAATGAAAAGGATAAGCATTTCATCAACGAGCTGTTCATCGGACATCGGAAGTTGTATGTCTTCATATCTTGTCTGAATCAGCATATCCAGCAAATCATTTTTCTCTTCTCCCGAACTTCGTCGTTTATCCAAAACACTTTGAATAATGGCTTTTGATCTGTTGCTTTTTTTAATCGTTTTATCGATGGCACCCAAAAATTTCAAAACTTGAGAATAAAAAGGCAAACGCACTTCTTTCGCAAAAACCTCCTGAACTTCCGTAATAATTTTGCCTAATTCTTTTACCTTGCCTTCATCGATATCAGAACTGAAAAGGGTTTTCGCAACAATATTAAATGCAAGTGTATGAAAAAAATCGTACAGATCGACATCTTGATCAGGTTTGAATGATTGAAAAGCTTTATCAATTTCCTCTTCCATAATAGAAACCAGATTCGCAATTTTTGCTTTACTGAAACCGGGTTGAATCAATCTTCTTTGTTTCAGCCAATCTTTTCCGTTGTTGGTAAGCAAGCCGTTTCCAAGATATTTTCCTAAAGTGACAGATTGTATTTCGGATTTATAATAATTTTTATGATTTTGCTTTAAAATATATTCTGTGAATTCTTTATCCTGAGAAAAAATAAAGTTTTTATTGGTAAAACTTGCATTGATATAATAATTGTCGCCTAAAATGCGATGGTTTCCGCTGATGACTTCCAACGGATTTTTCAATCCTTTAAATAAAGAATACAACTTTCTTTTCCCTTTAATTTCTGTTGGATAATTGAACTTTTGAATCATATCAAATATTTAAACTAAAAATACAACTTATCCTTGGATCTTGTTTAAAATTAACGTGCTTTAATCTTCAATAAAATAGTTTTTTGGTCAATCGCAAAGGCGCAAAGGTTTTTTAGTCTTGATGAATTTTTTAAGGCGCATGAAAATCTGAGGTATTAAATTTTATAGAAGATAAAATCTTTGCGCCTTAAAGCTGTATTTTAAATTTAGTTTGCGTCTTTAAAATCAAAAGCTTTAAATCAAAACCCCTATTTTTGTATAGAATTTGCTAAAAAAATTCAATTAAAATAAAATCACACATGATAAACTCAGGATTTTTATTGCCGTTTATTCTTTTGGGAACAATTGCTTTCGGTCAAAATCAATTTGAATTAAAAGATGCATCAAAAAACTATGATGTTAAAATTAATGTTGAAAATTGTGACAAAGAAGAATGTAAAGGAAAGGCTACGATAGAATTATTTGATAAAAATACTTCTAAAAAATTTCAAACCTTAATTTCCGACGATCTGAATTTTTATTTAAATGAAGATCAGAAACCAACAGCCAATATCATTCAGTTATATGATGAGCAGAGTCCGTTGATTTTTGATGATTTTAATTTTGACGGGACAGAAGATATTGCCATCAGAAACGGAAATGAAAGCGGGTACGGCGGACCTTCTTACGATATTTATGTTTTTAATATTACTAAAAAACAGTTTGTTCCGAGTGAAGAATTAACGGCTCTTGCGCACGAAAATCTGGGAATGTTTAATACGGATTCTGAACGGAAAAGATTAATTACCTATTCAAAATCAGGTTGTTGTTGGCATATGACGACAGAATATTCTGTTCTTCCGCAAAGAGGATTATTTAAAGTGTATGAATTGGAGGAAGATGCAACAGGCGGTGAGAACGTTGTCGTGACAAAACGAGAATTTATTAATGATAAATGGATACAAAATGTTAAAACCTATCCAATAAACGAATATTATAAAGATTAACAATGAAGATACAAAAAGAGATTGATTTTATTCTGGCAGTTGATGCCTTAAAAAATGTACAAAGAAGAAATTACAATGCAGATGACTCCAGAAGAGAAAATACAGCGGAACATTCGTGGCAAATTATCATTTTAGCTCAGATTTTATTTCCATATGCGAAAAACAGAGCAGATATCGATTTGTTAAGGGTGATCAGAATGCTGTCAATTCACGATTTGGTAGAAATTGAAGCTGGTGATACTTTTTTATTTGATGAAGCGGCAATGGTCGGAAAGTTTGAAAGGGAAAAAATTTCAGCTCAAAAGATTTTCGGAATTCTGGATGAACCATTGAGAACAGAATTTTTCAATATGTGGCTGGAATTTGAAGAAGAACAAACTCCTGATGCAATTTTCGCTTGTGCAATCGACAGGATTATGCCTTTTATTCTAAATTCTCACACTTCCGGAAAAAGCTGGACGGAAGCCGGAGTTACAGAAAAACAAATCAGAAATATGTTGGAGAATGCTATTGTAAGAGCTTCTGATGAAATGGGAGAGGCTTTTCAACATTTGTTAATTAAAAATTTAGAAACTGAAAAAGTTTTGAAATAATTTTTTGGATAAAGAGTTTCGGCGGGCAAAGCCCGCCGAAACTCTTGAATAAACATTTGGAAATATTGACTCCGGCGACCTTTGGTCGCCGGAGCTCTTTATAGTATTGAGATTGGTTTCTTAAATTCATCAATCGCCACAAAAGTAAAATCACCGACAATGGCTCTTTCTCTTTCATAAGAATACATTTGTTCGGTGTAGATTTCTACATTTACTTTCATGCTGGTATTTCCGACGTGGGAAACTTTTCCGATCAGTTCCACAATTGTTCCTGCAGGAATAGATCTTTTAAAATCAATTTTATCGCTACTTACGGTTACTACACGCTTTCTGGCAAATCTTGTTGCAGCAATGAAAGCCACTTCATCCATCAGTTGCATCGCAGTACCTCCGAAAAGCGTATCATAATGATTGGTTGTGTTGGGAAAAACTGCTTTAAAAATTCGTGTTTCGGATGCTTCAATTCTTTCTTCTGTAGTCATATTTCATTATTAAATTAAAGCGAGATGAAATACTATTGAAACAAATCAGGAAATCTCAAGAACATCAAAATTCCTGAAACAAACTATAAGATCAATAAACTTCAAATCGCGAAAGTTTTTTGTTTAAAGAAAAAGGCAGGTCTCCTGACTTGTAACATCTTTATTTCCTTCCCATGACTTGCACAGTGGATTTTTTATAAAGACTTCGGTTACTTACAGTTGCGCGACAGTCCGTGATTTTCACACGATTCCCTTTTAATCTGCAGTTAAGCAAAACCAATTTCCAAAAGCTATATATTTATAACTTTTCAACGGCAAAAATAATGATTATTGATGAATTATTCAGGGTTTTTGTAAATGATCTGACTTTCAACTTTTGCCTGTTTGATTGTCCAGATCGTAGTGTATCGATTTTCACCGGAACCGTTAATCATGTAAAGAAAAATATGGTCATTATCAATAGCCGTAACTCCGACATTATTGAAATCCATTGTTGGCTGAAACATATTTTTAATGGCATCTCTCACAAAAACGGAACCTCTTCCCGGTTGTTGAACTCGGACAGATTTAATTTCGGTCATTCCTTGAGGTAGCTCTTTGCCGATTCCCCAGGTTTTTGTTTTGTCAATTTTAATGATATTTCCGTCCGCATCTTTTTCCTGCTTACGGAAACCGGCATTTGAAGGATAAATATCAATGATAACTTTTGTTCTCTGGTTTCCCGGGATTTTTGGATTGCTGTCGTCAGTAAAAATTAATGATTTCCCGTTTTTAGATTTTGAAGGAGTAAATTGGGGTAATTTATCAACAAAAACAACTCGGTTTTTATTCACCATTCCTTCTTTATTGATGCTGTCGTACCTTACAAAAGGCTTATCGGTATCATCTTTTTCAGGATATTTGATCCAGATCCATTCCGTTTCTCCCGGGGCGGGTTTTACGTAAACAAAAACGTCACCGGTTTTCATACGGATTTTATCGATGATTTTTCGGTAGTCATCTTTGTGAACACGTACCATGGCATAACCTTCCTCAGCTTTTACAACACCGAAAGGAACTTTATCCTGACCTTTTGCAAAAGCCATAGAAAGAACACTGAAAACTGATAAATAAAACGCTTTGTTTACGGAAATCATCATGAAATTTTTTTGACAGTTCAAATATATAAATTAAATACTTTTGGGTAGATAATTATTCTGTTGCAATTCTTTTAAATCTTTAATTTGTTTTAAATAACCATCAGAAAGCATATAAACTTCATCCGAAATATCCAAAACTTCCTGAAAACGATGGTCGGAAATAATAATTCCTTTTTCTTTCAGCTGTTCTTTTATGATTTTCTGTATTTCAGATATGATTTTTGGAGATAATGCGTTAAACGGTTCATCCAGCAAAATAAATTTAGAATCTGAAAAAATGATTAATAAGACTTCAATAATTTTCTTTTCACCGCCGGAAAGATTTCCTGAGGTTTCATTAAGGAAAGGTTTTATTAATTCTAATTTAAAAAGTTTATCTGAATTTTCTTGAGTACAAAAAAGTGAAATCAGTTTTTTGATCTTAATCCCTTTTGGTAGGAAAGAATATTGCGGTAAATAAGAAATTCTGCCTTTCCTGTCTATCTGATGTTGAAGAACTTTATCATCAACCCTGATAAATTGTGAATCTCCTTTCACTATTCCGAAAATAATTTTCAGCAGAATAGATTTTCCGGTTCCGTTTCTTCCCAATAATCCAACTACTTTTCCTGTTTCACAGCTTATGTAAATATTTTTTAAGAGCTTCTTTTCATCGAAAGATTTTGTAACGCTGTCAACATGTAATTTACTCATAAAAACTTTGTGATGATGTTTATAATTAAACCAATTGAAACGGTTGTTATCCAAAGAAACTGCCTTGAAAACCCGAAATTTGCATAAAAAATATATTCGTTTTTTAACCTTAATTCATAAATTAAAAAATGAAGCGACGGCAAAAATACAAGAAAACATAATCCAAAACCGTTGATAGAAAATCCAAACTGCGAATCCATAAGAATAGAAAATAAAACAGCCGGGATTAGTAATTTAAAATAGAAAATCCACAGAACTTTAAAACTTTTGATCATATTCAAATGTAATAGATTAAAAAAATAAAGATGTACTTATAAGTAATATTTTTAAATATTTCATGGATTTTGAGAAAACGGAACCTGATTAAAATTCCTCAAAAAATAAAAATAAAAAGAGAGTTATAGTTATTAACTACACTCTCTTTTATTAATCAAATTTAATTATTTCTGTATCTTGGCTTTTACACCGCTATTTTTAATAATGTTTCTGAGTTCCAAAATCTGTTCTTTTGTAAAATACTTTTTCGGAACCATATTCATAACCTGTGCACTTTGATAAATCAAAAACCAGTCTTTATTTTCTTTTACCTTATAAACTGTATTCCACTCAAATTCTGCGTCAAAAGTTTCGCCTTCAGTACGGATTTTTTCATTCGTAAAAGTGTAAGAAATACCTTCCTGAATTTTTTTGTTGGAATTAAAAGCATTTTTCAGACTAAAATAAGTGCGTATTATAATAAACACAAAGATAATAGAGGAAAAAGTACACATCAATTTCAAATATTCTTTACTATCATCTTCAGCATTATAAAGATTTATGAATAGAACAGTTAAAAGGATTACAAGATATATTATCATCCTTATTACTGAATTTTTCAAATGAAATATAAAAAAATCCTTAAATGTAATGTGCGTTTTTACAGTCATAAATAAAAATTAAATTCTCTCCAGTTCATCTGCATCGATCGTCGTCTTGAAAGTCCCGTAATTCACGATAACTTTTTTTCTGGAAATTTTCTCAATCGTACCCACACTCGTACTTCCTGTAATACGGACGCGTTGTCCTACTTTCATCCAGACAGCGCGGTCTGTGATGCGTTTTTCTTCCAGTTTTTCGTTGGTTTCCGATATTTTTTCGATAACCTCTTCTTTCTTCAATTGTTGCGTGATCTTTCTTTTCACCACCTGAAGACGCTTCGTTTCATCCTTATCGGCTCCGATTTTCCTGAATTTTTCCTGTTCCAGAATTTTTACAAAATCTTTCACGACATCTTTTCTCGATTTTCCTTTTATATAGCTGTCAATAAAGGATTCTATTTTATTTCCAAACTGAAGTTTACGGTGTTCTTCTTCATATAATTTCTGGAAATTGAATAGTTTCTGTTGAAGCTGTTCGTTCAGTTTTTGTAAATTATCGCGTTTGTCTTCTACAGATTCTTTTCTTTCTGCAAGATCAGTTTTCAGTTTTTCAACTTCGTATTTTTCCTGCTGAAGCTTTACGATTGTTTTATCAAGATTCACGATGTCGTGTTCCACTTTTTTCTTTGCAGAATGAATGATAAACCTCGGGATTTTATTCTTTTCAGCAACCTCAAATGTAAATGAACTTCCGGCTTGTCCGACTTCCAGTTTGTACATCGGCTCCAACGTTTCTTCATTAAACAACATCGCTGCATTTTCTGCATTAGGAAGCTCTTCAATCACCAATTTGATGTTAGTGTAATGAGTCGTAATGATCGCAAAACTCTTTTTATCATAGAAAAACTCAAGGAAACTTTCTGCCAAAGCGCCACCCAATTCCGGATCAGAACCTGTACCAAATTCATCAATCAGTAATAGGGTATTTGCGTCGGCTTCACGAATGATTCCGCCCATTTTCTTTAATCTTGAAGAATATGTTGAAAGATGATTTTCAATAGATTGATTATCACCAATATCGGTCATGATTTTATCAAAGAAAAACATTTCAGATTTTGGATGAGTCGGAACCAAAATTCCGCTCTGAATCATCAGTTGAAGCAATCCGACAGTTTTTAATGTGATCGATTTTCCACCAGCATTGGGTCCGGAAATACAGATAATTCTGTTGTGATCCGTCAAAGTCAGTGTTTGGGAGAAAATAGTTTTGTTTTCTGCCTTATTTCTTAAAAATAATAAAGGATGAAAAGCTTCTCTTAATCTTAAAGTTCTATGACGGTTAATTTTCGGTAAAACTCCATTGATTAATTCTGCAAACTTTGCTTTTGCTCTCGTTAAATCAAGATCAAAAATATAAGCCTGATATTTCCAAAGCTGAGGTTGAAATTCTGCCAGTTCTGCCGTTAATTTTCTAAGGATTTTATCAATTTCTTTCTTTTCTTCCTCTTCATTTTCTTTAAGTTTGAAGTAATGTTTTACTACGCTGTCAGGTTGAATGTATGTGATCGATCCTGTTTTTGAAAGTCCCAACACTCGTCCCGGAACTCTTTTCTTATATGCTGATTTTACTGCTAAAACCCTTTGATCCTCTATAATACTTTCACGAATATCATCTAAGAAATCACTTTGTCCGTAATTAAACAAAACACGGTTGAAATTTTCAGTGATTGCTTTTTTAGCATGTTGAATTTCTGTTCTCAACGTTTTTAGAACGGGTGAAGCTTCACTTTTCACTTCTCCAAAACGGTTAAAAACTTTGTCAACTTTATCAATAATTTCTTTTTTAAATTCCAAGACAGAAACGTCCTGTATCAAAGTAGGAAATGTTTCAGGCATGGTTGGGAAAAACTTCTGGAGTTTTCCGATTTGCTCCGTGATGGTTTTGATTTTGATGAAAGCACTGTTTTCCAGACGATAATTCTCGATCAGCATTACTTTTAGCTCACTTTCAATATCTTCATATTCATCAAACGGAATCGCATTTGAACTTTCAAAACTCGACAGATATTCGGAAGTTTTTTTCAAAGAAAGTTCTGCCTCGTCAATTTCCATCGGACGAAGTTGAAGAATTTTTTCTCTCGTTTTCGGAGAATATGCAAAAGGAGAAATTTCCGCGAGCAATTGCGGAAACTCTAATTCGTTTAAATCTTCTTTATTTATATACACAATGCAAATTTAGTGAGAAAATGTGATTATTACATATATTTGATATTTAGAAGAAAAAAAGACTGTAAATATTTAAAAAATTAAAAATTCTGGACTTTTAAACAAATTATTTTGGACCTTTGAACAAATGAATCTTGTCGCTCATTCCTGAAATTTGTTCTATTAAAATTTCTAAAATGGAAACAAAAGGAACAGTATTAGTTACAGGAGGCTCAGGGTTTATAGCTTCATATTGTATAATTGCTTTACTTAATAATGGTTATAAAGTCAGAGCGACATTGCGATCTTTAAAGAAATCAGAATTGGTAAAACAGATGTTGAAAAAGGGAGGCATTCGATCTTTTGATAATTTGTCTTTCGCAGAAGCCGATTTAGAGAATGAATCAAGTTGGCAAAAGGCTGTTGAAGGTTGTCAGTATGTAATCCATGTTGCATCACCTACGCCATATACAAATGCGACTACAGAAGATGATTTTGTTATTCCTGCGAAAAACGGGGTGCTCTTTGTTTTGCGCGCTGCAAAAAAAGCAGGTGTAAAAAGAGTAGTGCTTACATCGGCGTTTGGAGCGGTTGGATTTGGAACTGTGAAAAAAACACCTTATACGGAAGAAGATTGGACGGTACTCAATGATACTGTATTTCCATATCAAAAATCAAAAACCATTTCGGAAAAAGCAGCTTGGGATTTTATAAAAAATGAAGGTGAAGGAATGGAATTTTCCGTGGTGAATCCTACAGGAGTTTTGGGACCTGTTTTGAGTGATGATTTTTCACATTCGATTCAAAATATTAAACAAATGCTTAATGGTGAGATGAGATTCTGCCCTAAATTAATCTCAGGTTATGTAGACGTTCGCGATGTTGCCGACCTGCACTTTAAGGCAATGACAATGCCGCAAGCAAACGGAGAGCGTTTTATTGCCGTTGCCGGGAATGGTTTCTCCCTTATAGATATAGCAAATGTTCTTAGGAAAAATCTAGGTGAAAATGCGCTAAAAGTTCCAACTAAAGAATTGCCGAGCTGGGTTATTAAATTCCTGACCATATTTAATCCTAAATTGAAAGCAGTGACGCCTTATTTAGGAATGATAAAACAGGCAAGCAGCGAAAAGGCGATTAAAATTTTGGGATGGAAACCACATTCTACGGAAGAAGCAATTTTGGCAACCGCTAAAAGTTTAATCGAATTAAAGATTGTAAAGTGAAAAATAATGACATTTGTAAATGAAAAATCTATTGTAAAAATGAAGGTGTAAAATTAAAATCAGGTAATGAAAATTTCTCAAATAAAATCATGTATTGTTGGTCCGGCAATTTCACAGGAGCAATTTATTTCGGAGCATTTTTTTGTATTTGTAGCAAAAGGAATGATGAACGGATATGACGGTAATAAGCATCAGACGCTAAAAGCTGGTGAGAGCTGTATTATTCGTAAAAACAGATTGGCTCGTTATAATAAAGTCAGAATAAATGATGAATTTGAAAAAGTGGTATTCTTTTTTGATGAAGCGTTTTTAAAGGATTTTCAAAAGAAGCATTCCATAGTATTTATGAATAATACTTCAAAAGATGCTTTTATCATGTTAAAAAAAGACGAGATGATCAATAGTTTTCTGCTTTCACTAGAGCCTTATTATAATGGTTCCGGAAATGTAAACGAAACATTTTCTGATTTAAAAAGAGAAGAATTATTGCTTATTTTGTTGCAGCTACATCCGGAATTGTCAGATATTCTTTTTGATTTTGGTGTTCCCGGCAGGTTGGATCTTGAGAAATTTATGCAGAAAAATTATAAATTTAATGTAAGTATTGAACGTTTTGCTTTTCTTACCGGCAGAAGTTTATCAGCATTTAAAAGAGATTTTAAGCAAATATTCAATGAAACACCCAATCGGTGGCTTGTAAAAAGGCGTTTGAAAGAAGCTCGTTTTTTGATTGAAGAAAAAATGCAAAAGGCTGCTGACATTTATCTTGATTTAGGTTTTGAAGATCTTTCACATTTTTCGTTTGCGTTTAAAAAGGAATTTGGGATGTCGCCAGGAAGTAAAAATAATAAAGCTGACATAGATTGAATATAAATAAAGCTTATATTTAAAATTAAAACTAAGTGATCAAAATTGTTGTTATGAAACTGGAAACCGAAAGATTAGTATTAAAAGAAATCAACGAAGCCAACGTTGAGGATATTTTGAAAATTCGAAGTAACGAAGTCATCAATCAATTCGTGCAGAGAAATTCTCCGAAAAATAATTATGATGCGTTGCAATTTATTCTAACAATTAAAGAAAATACCCGCAATGATAAAACATTTTATTGGGGAATTTCTTTAAAAGATAAAACAAATCTTATCGGAACAATCTGTCTCTGGAATTTTTCTGAAGATCGAAAAGTTGCAGAAGTTGGTTATGAATTATTGCCCGATTACCATAGAAAAGGAATCATGTCGGAAGCGTTGACAGCAGTTGTAAATTTTGCTTTTAATGAATTACATTTGCAGGAAATTGTCGCAATGACCAATAAATTTAATGAAAATTCAAAAGGTCTGCTTTTGAAACATGATTTTACTTTAGAGAAGGGGAGAGAGGATGAAGGTTTTCCCGAGAATTTGGTTTTTAGCTTGAAAAAATAACATTTCAATTGTCATTTCGACGAAGGAGAAATCTATGTTTTTATTTTAATTATTAAATTTGCTAAGACTCTTCACGCGCTTTGCTTCGTTCAGAATGACAAAGTGGGTGTAAAAAATTCATTTTAAATTAAATATATGACCTGGACAGAAATACTAGCCCCCATAAAAAATACACCCTATTTTACCAATCTTTGGGAAAAAGTAAAACAGGAATATGCAACTACGAAAGTTTTTCCGCCAAAAAATCAGATTTTCAGAGCATTGGAAATTACACCTTTCGATGATGTTGAGGTTGTGATTATCGGACAAGATCCTTATCATAATGATTTTCAGGCAAATGGTTTGTGTTTTTCTGTTTCCGAGCAGGTTGCCGCACCGCCTTCTCTTAAAAATATTTTTATTGAATTAAAAGATGATTTAGGAATTGTAAGAACATCCAAAGAATTGGATGATTGGGGAAGGCAGGGCGTTTTATTGTTAAATGCAACGTTGACTGTTCGTGCTCATACTCCAAATTCTCACAAAGATTTAGGTTGGGAAACATTTACAAATTATATTATTAAAGAAATTTCAGATAAAAAAGAAAATATAGTCTTCGTTTTGTGGGGTGCTTTTGCACAAAAAAAAGCCGAACTCATCGATCCGGCTAAACATTTTATTTTAAAATCTGCACATCCGTCACCATTTTCTGTTTACAGAGGTTTTTTCGGAAGCAAACCTTTTTCAAAAATTAATGAATACTTGGTTTCAAAAGGAAAGAAACCTATTTCGTGGTAAGATTTTCTCCTGCTTTTTTGATTGTAATTCCGATTTTATATTTGCCGTTTAATGCTTTTGCACCTTTTTCCGCTCCGGGATAAGGCTGCACATCGGCTAAGGAAATCGTAAGTCCGTTAAAATCTGCAGATTTATTGTAATTTCTTCCTTTGTTGTCCATACTTGCAAGATTTAAAGTCATCGGTCGGGTAGAGGTTCCCATCACTTCAACTTGTGCAACGGCAACTCCTGCCCAAATGCAAGTAACATCTTTCGGGCAACGGCTGTCCTCGGAAATTCCTTTGAAAGTGACATTCATTTGATATTCTCTCAGGAATTTATTTTCACCTTCGTTGAAGTAAATGATTTCGCCGTCTTTGTTGGTTACTTTGGTATTTCCGGTTGTATTGGCGTTCACTTTTGTTGAGGTTTTGGTTTCTTTTTGAGCGTTACAGTTTATTAAAAACAATAATCCTAAACTTAATATGAAAATTTTATGTAGCATGATTTCTTTTTTTAAATAATATTTAACATATCTAATACTACAACCAAAAACATTGCCACACCTACCACAAGACTAAAACCTGTTCCGTAAATAAATCCGATAAAGGCTCCTTTTGTAGATTTCCAGGCTTTTGTCATGTCTTTACTGTCATGAAGAAGTTCTCCGATGAAAACCCCGGCAAACATTCCGACTAAAAAACCTAAAGGAATAGGTAAAAACATTCCTACAACAGTTCCTATAATTGATCCGATGCTTCCCCAACGTGTTCCTCCGTATTTTTGATTGGTTTTTGCCGGAATTACATAGCTTAGAACAACTGAAACTAAGGTCAGAATTCCAAATGCCCAAATGTAGATCATCGATAAATCTGAATCGGTTCCGAATTTATAGATCAGCAAACCGCAAATACTCAATAATAATCCCGGTAAAACAGGAAGAAAAGTTCCCAGAATTCCCAAAAATAAAAGGATGAGACAAAGAATATTGATTAATGTTGTATCCATTCTTAAAATTTTAATTGCAAGATATAAAAAAAGTGGCTTCATAAAAGCCACTTCCATGTTTAAGCTGAAGTTTTTATTAAAGGTTTAAGATTACATATTGTAGAATCACACCTGCATTTCCAATGTTTCCTGTAGCGTGATTATGGAAAGTAGTGTAATAAATATATCCGCTGTTTGTAGATCCTGAGCAAGGCCCTACTGTTGCTCCCAATGCAACAAGGTAAGGAACTAATACCTGAGGAACTGAAATAGTAACCTGAATATTTCCCGGAAGAGTAATGCAGACAGTTACGAATGTTGTTGTCGTTCCAATCGGAGTGGTAGGAGTTCCTGTTGCTGTAAAATGATTAGTTCTGATCATCAAAGCATCATTTGTTGAAGTTTCTTTAACTAAAACCTCCCAATAAGTAGGATCGTAATTAATTATTTTCTGCCATGCGCCTAAATCATAGTCAATACCAAGTGTATTGAATCCCAAAGCTGTTGTAAGTCCCGCATTGTTTACCGTAGCTCCTACTGTACCTATGTTTCCGATATTTTTGGAGCATAATTTTGTATCAGGAACAAATCCTCCTGCAAGCGAACAGTTATTGGTATTACTTGTTCCGCCTACTAGGTATGAAACATCCCAGTCTGAAGCATAGATACTTCCTCCATTAGCAACAAAAGTTGCTAAATTAGTATCAATTACAGAATAAAGTGCTGGGTTTGAAGAGTAATTATTTCTTGAGCCACAGTTAAGAAATATGATATCATATTGTGCAATAGTAGTCAGGTTGGCAAGATCATTATTGGTGATTTCTGTCGCAGTATATCCTAAAGTCTGAATAATATCTTCAATTTTATCATATGCTCCTTTTACATAAGCAATTTTTGCAACCTGATTCAGCTTGGTTTGTGTAGCATCAAGGCTTAGAGTTTCATTATTTTTTACTGTTGCCGAAATTTCTGTACGGAAATTACTACCATTACCTGTTTGAATATTAATTGTATGGCTTCCAACCGGTACGTCCAGAGTGAAATTACCTTCTGAATCGGAAGTGGTGTAATAGATTTTATACTTGTCATCGAAAGTAAAAACTGAAGCTCCGCCAATAGGTTTGGTTCCGTTTTGTGACATCACTTTTCCGGTAACTTTCCCGGTTTTCACTGTATTGTCAGTTGTAATTTGCGCAGGATTTTCAACATCCGAACTACAAGAGCCAAGTGATAAGAGAACAATAAAAATGAATAGTAAGTTAAACTTTTTCATAGATTATAGTTTTTGTATTAGAAGACTAAATTAGTGATTTTATTGTTAATTTGGTTTAAATTTTGGAATAATTTTAAATAATCGTTAATGATTTATCCTGAATGTTGTTAAAAATTCCTATTTTATTAGGGTTGGAGTGAATCTAATTTTATTAAATTTGCTGTAAATGAAAGACGAAATACAAGATACCAAGAATTTTATTCAGGAACTGAGTGAAGTGCTTTATAACTATATATCGGGAATAGCCCCTTCCGGAATGGAATTTATTCTTCATATTGTTATAAAGATTGGTTTGCTTATCGGGATATTTTTAATTATAGATTTTATTTTTAAGGTCATTATTAACAGCGGCTCACGGTTTTTTCACAACCAGGAAAAATATCCTATCCTGAATTCTATTAAAACTTCTAAAGTCACCAATTCTTTTGCTCATTTTATTGCTTTAACAATCGTAGGAGGAATACAGAATTTTATTTTTACTAATCATTTACCAAATACTACTTTTTTTATCGTAAGAATGGTAAACCTTGGTTTGGTGTTGATTATTGCAGGAATGCTTTACCGGTCGTTAACGGCATTTAGAAACTACTTTGTCATCAAGCAGGATTTTTATAAAATCATGGCTTTGAATGCTATCTCCGAAACCATGAAAATTTTAGGTATTTTCATTTTTTCAATTGTTGGGATCTGTGTTATTTTTGGTATAAAAGGTTCCACGATTGTCGGAAGTTTAGGGGCAATTACAGCGGTTTTGGTATTGGTCTTCCGTGATACGATTTTAGGATTTGTAACGGGAATTCATGTAGCAACTTCAAAAAGTTTGAAAGTAGGAGACTGGGTAAGTATTCCCAAATATAGTATTGAAGGAAACATTGCAGACATAAGCCTTTTGACAACAAAAATTACCAATTTTGATAAAACAATTTCCTCAATTCCTACTTATGATTTGCTGACAACGGAGATCAAAAACCTTCAGGTAATGTCAGAATCCAATACCAGAAGAATTAAAAAATCAATTTATTTCAATATTAATTCCTTTAAATTTTTAACGGAAGAAGATTTTGATCGTTTGAAGGAAATCAACCTTATTTCAGAATATCTTGAAGGAAAAAGTATTGAACTAAAAAAAGAAAAAGAAAATCTGAAGCACAGCGATAAAATTGTAAATGGAAGACAGCTTACCAATATCGGGGTTTTCAGATATTATGCTCAAAAATATATCGAAAATAATCCTGACATAGATCAGAATGGAGCAATGATGGTTCGTCAGCTGGATATTACGCCGCAAGGTTTGCCTTTGGAAATCTATTGTTTCGCAAATGATTCTAAATGGGAGCATTTTGAACAGATTCAGGCAGATATTTTTGACCATTTGCTGGTTGCTTCAAAAGAGTTTGATCTGCAGGTGATGCAGGTAAGTGTAAAAGTATAATAGAAGAAATTAGATATTAAAATTTAGTTTTAAAATCTGACTTTTTTTGAGTAAAATAATATCAATAGAAATTAGAATTAGAAGTGAAAATTTGCACAATAATGTAAGTCTGGCTTCTAAAATCTAACTTCTAATATCTAAATAAAAAATGACAAAACTAAGCGTAAACATTAATAAAATTGCAACTATCAGAAATGCAAGAGGAGGTGAAACACCAAGTGTAACGGAGGCTGCAATTAAAATTCAGGAATTTGGCGGACAGGGAATTACAATCCACCCAAGACCTGATGAAAGACATATCACAAGAAAAGATGTTTATGATCTGAAACCGTTGGTCACTACGGAATTCAATATCGAAGGAAATCCTCACCGCCAGTTTATTGATATGGTTTTGGAAGTAAAACCGGAACAGGTAACTTTGGTTCCCGATGCAGATGATGCCATCACTTCAAACGCAGGCTGGGACACAAAAAAGCATCTGGATTTTCTTACAGAAATCATCGCGGAGTTTAAAAATGCGGGAATCCGTACTTCTATTTTTCTTGATCCGACACCGGAATTAGTAGAATATGCTGCAAAAACCGGAACCGACAGAATAGAGTTATACACAGAAGCTTATGCAAAAAATTACACTTTAAACAAAGAATCGGCAATAAAACCTTACTATGAAACAGCTGTTGTAGCTGCCGATTTTGGATTGGGAGTAAATGCAGGTCACGATTTAAGCTTAGATAATTTAAAATATTTTGCAGACAATATTCCTAATTTATTGGAAGTTTCTATTGGTCATGCTTTGGTTTCAGAAGCATTATACATGGGATTGGAAAATACAGTTCAGGCGTATTTGAAGAGATTGGCAAAATGGGATAATTAGAAACCAGAAGTTAGAAATTAGAATTTTGTATGGCAGTACATTTTGCTAATTTCTGGTTTCTAACTTCTAACATCTTATAAAAAATATGGAAATTTTAAATTCAAAAATATTTGGCGAAAATCTTTCGACGACGCCACTTTTGGTATTCCACGGATTGTTTGGAATGCTTGATAATTGGGGAACTTTCGGTAAAGATTTTGGAGAGTTTTTACCTACTCATTTAATTGATCTTCGAAATCACGGAAGAAGTTTTCATTCTGAAGATATGTCGCATGATGATCTGGCAGACGATATTCTTCGTTATATGGATCATTACGGAATGGAAAAAGCCTGCATTTTAGGACATTCTTTAGGCGGAAAAGCAGTGATGCAATTCGCGATAAAGTATCCCGAAAAAGTAGAAAAGCTGATCGTTGTTGATATTACTCCAAAAGCATATCCTCCACATCATCAAGGGATTATTAAGGCTTTAGAAACCGTTGATTTTAATACTGTTAATTCAAGAAGTGAAGTGGAAGCCGTATTAAGTCAATATATTCCGGAGAGATCTACCATTCAGTTTTTAACGAAAAATCTGTATTGGGACGATGATAAAAAATTAAATTGGAGATTTAATCTTAAAACCTTATCCGAAAAATACAATCAATTTGTTTCTAATGCTATCAAATTTGGTGTTTTTGAAGGTGAAACTTTATTCATTGCCGGAGAAAAATCAAATTATATTCTTCCTCAGGATGAATTTGCCATCAAGCAGCAGTTCCCAAAAGCTAAAATTGTAACGGTGAAAAATGCAGGACATTGGGTTCAGGCAGAGAATCCTGTTGATTTTGCTAAGGTAGTTAAAGAGTTTTTGAATATAAATTAATATAATGTTGTTATTTGTTTGAATTTGTTAAAATTTTCTTAAAGTAGAGTTTTATTCTTCTTTGTGTGAATTTTTTTTAATACTTTAGTTTTCTCTAAATAACTAAATATTAATACTATGGAAAACAAAAAGTCAAAAAAGCCATTCTTCGCTTCATTTTTAGAAAGACAGATTGAAGATCCTGAGAAAATCAAAGGAGGATCAGGAACTATCACTACCGCTTTGGAGGATAATTCTACTGCACCGCTTAAAGATTCAGTAACTACTTCTCTTCAGGATAGCCCGACAAAGCCTACTTTGGATATGGCTCAGACAATGAAATATCCATCAGACGGTGATGAAGGTGGAAATGAAATCTAAAAAAACTTGACCATATATTAACAACTCAAATTACAAACATTATGAAAAACAACGACAAAAAAAAGCCGTTTTTCGCTTCATTTCTAGAGAAGCAAATTCAAAATCCTGAAGAAATTCAGGGAGGAGGTCTGTCAACAAGTCCAACTGGGGATATTGTAACACTTCCAACTTCTGATACAGTGTTTACGCTTAAAACTTTAGACAGCCCTACAACTACACCTGCAGCTGATACTCCGGTAACGTTGAAGTATCCATCTGATAGCGATGAAGGTGGTTTTAACCCCGGAGGTCCTGGATTAGAGCCTTATCATCCTTAAAAATTATCAAATTCAAATTACCAAATATTATGAAAAACAAAGATTCAAAAAAGAAGCCGTTTTTCGCTTCGTTTTTAGAAAAACAGCTTCAGGATCCTGAAAAAATCAAAGGAGGAACAGATGTTACCATTGCTACTCAGGATGGCGTAATCACTGCAAAAATCACTGATCAGCCGACTAAGCCGACTTTGGATATGGTACATACAATGAAATATCCGTCTGATGGTGACGATGATGTTCCAACTGTATAAAAAGTAATTTTGTTATTTAAAGACAACAAATTTACATAGTAACATTAAAGGAAACTTACATTTTAAGTTTCCTTTTTTAATAAAAAATCAGCAAATGATTCTCTGTATTACGCATTCTCAGGATTTTTACAATATTGATATCTTTTTTGAGTATTTAAAAACTAAAAATATTCCGTATTTCAGATTGAATTCTGATCGGTTGAATCATCTTCAAAAAATTAGTATGAATGAAGATTCTTTTGAGTTGACAGATGAATTCGGAAATACAGTTAATTCTAAAGAAATAAAAGCCGTTTGGCACAGAAAAGCTTGGGGAATCACCGTTCCTGGCGAATTGGATGAAAGTTATACAAGGATTTTTCTTAAAGAATATTCAGGTCTCAGATACAATCTTTTCACTATTTTGCAGGACGTTCCGTGGATCAACCCTTTAGAAAATGAAAATAAAATTGATGGAAATAAAATGTTTCAGTTAAAAATTGCCCAAAAGAATAATTTAACGATCCCAAAAACAATTTTTTCCAATGATGCTGAGAAAATCACCGCTTTTTTCCGTGAAAATTGTAATGGAAGGATGGTTGCCAAACTTCACGGAGCCATTGCAAAGTCGATGGGTGGAGAAAATATGCTTTCAACAAATATTATTGATGAAAATTCTTTAGAAAATATTTCTGATATTGAATATTGCCCGATGATTTTCCAGCCATACATCAATAAGGAATATGAATTGAGAATCGTCTGCCTGGATGGAGAATTTTTTACAGGAAAAATCAATAACAGTGAGAATGTCGACTGGCGGATTGCCCATGGAGATTATTTCTGGGCAGAATATAACTTACCTGAAAATATTAAAGCTAATTTAAGCTCAATGATGAAAGAAATGGGACTTTACATCGGAGCCATTGATATGATTAAAGGAAAAGACGGTAACTATTATTTCCTTGAAGTTAATCCACAGGGAGAATGGGGAATGCTCCAAAAAGAATTAAATTTCCCGATCGCAGAAAAAATTGCAGATAACCTTATAAAAAGAATGAAAACCAATGAATAAAATTTTAATAATTACCCATACAGGAGATAACTTTTCAATTGAAAAAGTAACTGAATACATCGATAAAAACAACTGTGAAGTCATTCGTTTCGACGTAGATGATTATCCGCTTAAAAATAAATTATCAACCAGCTTTCAGAATGGAGAATGGGTCACAATCCTTGAAACTCCCGAAAAAAAATACCGTTTAGACGATATTGCAGCAGTGTGGTACAGAAGAGCTTATAATATGGGAAATGGTTTGAGAGAAGAATTAGATCCTAAATTTTACGGTGCTGCAATGGGAGAAGTCCGCAATACACTTTTTGGATTTTTAGAATCGATAGATGCATATTCCTTGGGGAAACCAAGTGTGTACAGAAGACTGGACAGCAAAGAAGAACAGTTAAAAATAGCTGATAAAATTGGGTTGAAGATTCCTGAAACTACTATTACCAACAGTCCTGAGGAAGCAAAACAATTTATTTTAAAGCATCAAAATGTAGTGGCGAAAATGCAGACAGGTTTCGCGATTTATGAAGATGGAGTAGAAAGTGTGGTTTTCACAAATGTTATTAATGAAGAAAAATTGGAAGAATTAGATACTCTTTTGTATTGTCCGATGCAGTTTCAGAAGAAAATTGAAAAGAAAAAAGAACTTCGCGTAACGATTGTCGGTCGCGATGTGTATGCTTTTGAAATCGATTCTCAACAATCTGAAGCCGCAAAAATCGACTGGAGAAAAGATGGTGTAAATCTTATAGATAAATGGATTCCGACAGAACTTCCGACAGATATCGAAGCAAAATTATTAGAACTTTTGGATGTTTATCACGTCGATTATGGAGCAATCGACATCATTGTTTCTCCTGAAAATGAATATTATTTCATCGAAATCAACGCAGCCGGAGAATTCTTCTGGTTGGATAATCTTACAGAAGAAAACCAAATTTCTAAAAGCATCGCAGATCTTTTATGCGACAAAGCTCCGAGAAGAAATAATATGGTTTTGGCTTAAGATTTAAATTAAAAAACGAATATTTATATCAATAGGAACGGGCTTTAGCCCGTTTTCTTTTTGAATAATCCTGTTGGTATTGGCAATGTCTCCCTGAGGTTGTTGAAGGGTTTTGCAATAGGGCTTCGAGAACCTCAGCCTGACAGAGTATATTAAATGAAATTTCTAAGCTTTATTTTCAAATTTATTTATCATTTCTCATCAATTAAAAATTGAATTCTCCTTTAAAAATCGCAAATTTGCATAACGCAGAATATTATCATATTTTAGTAAGCAATCAAGTAATATCAACTGATGGTTTTTGTAACGGGAGCGACCGGAATTTTAGGCAGAGTAATTGTTTTGGAACTTTTAAAAAAAGGAAAAAATGTTCGTGCAGCAAAAAGACCGACAAGCAATTTAAACGAAGTAAGGCATTCTTATACATTTTATACGGATAATCCCGACGATTTTTTCAATAAAATTGAGTGGGTTGATATCAATTTTGATGATGTAAGAGCACTTCAAAACGCTTTGAAAGATGTTGATGAGGTTTATCATTGTGCGGCAAAAGTGAGTTTCCATCCTAAAGATGAAAAAGAAATGTATCATACTAACATAAAAGGTACAGAAAATCTTTTGTATGCCTGTGAAAATTCTGAAGTTAAAAAATTCCTTCACGTAAGTTCGATTGCTGTACTTGATAATTTTAATGAAAAAGGAGAATTGGACGAAGAATCTGATTTTAATCCGAAGTTGGAACATTCAGCCTATTCATTATCAAAACATCTTTCTGAAATGGAAGCGTGGAGAGCTTCTGCAGAAGGTTTGAATGTCGTTATCATTAATCCCGGAATGATTATAGGAAGCGGAAATTGGGGAACGAGCAGCGGAGATATTTTTCCGACTTTTGAAAATAATGGCTTTACATTTTCTGGCGGAACGAGCTATGTAGATGTGAGAGATGTTGCTGAAATTTCAATAGAATTGATGGAGAAAAATATTTTTGGAGAACGTTTTATCATCGTTTCTGAAAATAAAGGTTACGCAGAGTTAGGAAAACAGATTAGATCAAAATTAGATTTAAAAGAAGCTAAAATCCTTTCAAAATTTCAGCTGAATTTGGGAAGATGGGCGAATATTCTGTTCGGATGGTTTATTCCTAAATTAAGAATGATCACAAAAACGAATATTGAAGCTATTTCTACGCTCAATGTGATTTCCAATCAAAAAATTAAAGAAAAACTGGATTATCAATTTATTTCTGTTTCAGAAAGTGTTGATTTTCATTTGAATAATTATATTAACGATAAAAAGTTGAAGAAATGAATCTTGCAGAGGCAATTATCAAAAAAAATGTAGAAAAGCATGCTATAAAATCTGCAATTGGGTTTAAAAAGAAAGATGCAGGCTGGAAAGAATTGAGCTGGCAAAAATTCAGTGAAATTGTTTCTAAAACTGCAAATGCGCTTGTAAATGCAGGAATTCAGGAAAATGATAAAGTTGCTATTTACGCAGAAAATTCTTCCGAATGGATGATTTTTGATCTTGCAGCACTTTCTGTTGGAGCTGCTACAGTTCCGATTTATTCAACCAACAATGCTGAACAGGCAGAATATATTATTAAAGATTCCGGTGCAAAAATTATTTTGGTCGGAGATCAGGCTCAATATGATGCTTCTTTAGAAATTTTGAAAAAGGAAGAAAATAGTCTTGAAACCATTATTATTTCTAAAAAAGCGGTTTGGATCAAAAAAGAATTCAGCAGTTTTTATCTGGAGGATTTCATTGCAAAATCTTCCGCTAAGTTTGAATTTTGCAAGAAAGAATATGATGATATTGCTACTTTGATTTATACTTCCGGGACAACAGGAACACCAAAAGGAGTGATGTTGACTCATGGAAATTTCATAAAAGCTTTTGATGCTCACTTTGAATTTTTTAAATTTAAAAACTTTGAAGAAGAGCTTTCACTGGCCTTTTTACCATTAACACACGTTTTCGAAAGAAGCTGGAGTTTGCTTTGTCTGTACGGCGGTGCAAGAGTATATTTCCTTGAAGATCCTAAAAATATTGCAAAAGCATTAGAAGAAGTAAAACCAACGATGATGTGTGCTGTTCCGAGATTTTTCCAGAAAGTCTACGCCGGAGTGTTGGAAAAAGCGGAAGAAGGTTCATCATTAAAGAAAAAAATCTTCGATTGGGCGATCGAAGTTGGTAAACAGTTCTCAGAATTAAAAAGAAAAGAGAGGTCAATTCCTTTTGGGTTAATGATGAAACATTCGGTTGCCGATGCTTTAGTCTTTAATAAAGTTAAAGAAAAAATGGGTGGCAGACTTTGGTTTATGCCTTGTGGAGGAGCTTCCGTTTCTCCCGATGTCACGCAATTATTCGAAGCAATGGGGCTTCATATCACGGTTGGTTACGGTCTGACGGAAACTACTGCCACATTAACGGCCTTTCCTCTGGCTCATTTCGAACATGGAACTTGTGGACTTCCTTTACCTGGTGTTGAAATCAGGATTGGTGAAAATGATGAAATTCAGGCAAAAGGAAACGGTATCATGAAGGGTTACTACAATAAACCTGAAGAAACTCAGAAAGTTTTCACGGCAGACGGCTGGTTTAAAACAGGTGATGCCGGGAAATTTGATGAAAAAGGAAATCTGATCATCACAGACAGGATCAAAGATCTTATGAAAACTTCAAACGGAAAATACATTGCTCCGCAGCAGATTGAGAATATTCTTACCAATAATAATTTTATTAATCAGATTGTATTAATTGCGGAAGGAAAGCAGTTTGTTTCAGCTTTAATTGTTCCGAATTTTGAGTTTTTACAAGATTTTCTCAAGAAAAATAATATCTCGTTTACCAATTGGGAAGAAATCGTAAAAAATGAAAAGGTAAACGATTTTTATAAAGAAAAATTAAAAGAATTACAAAGCCATTTATCAGATTTTGAGAAGGTGAAAAAATTTACCTTGATGCCTTCAGATTTTGATATTAATACAGGAGAAATCACTCCTACGTTAAAAGTAAAAAGAAATGTAGTTCTTAAGAAATATGCGGATCTTATCGAGAAGATGTATTAAAAATCTTTAAACTTTTTAAGGTTAAAAGAAATTAAAGTTTATCATTTTTTAAACTAAAACTATGACAACAACACAGGAATTTCTAGGAAATAACGAATTTACAATAAATAACCAAACGGTTTCAGAAAGCTGCCCGTCAAATATTGCCTTGATCAAATATTGGGGAAAATATGACAATCAGATTCCTGCAAATCCGAGCATCAGTTATACATTAAACCATTGTAAAACCAATACTACAATAGAGTTTTTGGCTGATGAGCCATTTTCTGTGCAAACGTTTTTAGCAGGAAATGAGGAAATAAAATTCGCCGAAAAAATTGAAAAATATTTTAGAAATATCGAACAATATCTTCCGTGGATTTTAAAAGGGAAATATATCATCAGAACCGAGAACACATTTCCTCACAGTTCAGGAATTGCAAGTTCGGCTTCAGGTTTTGGAGCGATCGCAAAATGTTTAATGGCTTTAGATGAAATTTTTTCCGGGAAAACCTCAGAAGAAGAATCATTAAGAAAAGCTTCGTTTTTAGCAAGATTGGGAAGCGGAAGTGCGTGCCGAAGTTTATACAACGGATTGGTAGTTTGGGGCGAATCTCAGGTGAGGGGAAGTTCGGATCTTTTTGCTGTACAATATCCAAATGATGAAATTCATGAGATTTTCAAGAACTTTAACGATTGGGTTTTATTGATTCATGAAGGTCAGAAAAGTGTTTCTTCAACAGTCGGACACGGTTTGATGAATACAAATCCTTACGCAGACAGAAGATTTCAGGAAGCGAGAGAAAATTTCGGTCCTATGAAAGAAATTTTAGCCAATGGAGATTTACAGAGCTTTATAAAACTGGTAGAACACGAAGCATTGACGCTTCACGCCATGATGATGATGAGCGATCCTGCTTTTATTTTAATGAAAACCGGAACATTGGAAGTGATTAATAAGATTTGGGATTTCAGAACAGAAACAAATTTACCTTTATTCTTCACATTAGATGCAGGTGCAAACGTTCATCTTTTATTTCCGAACAACGGTTCTGAAGAAAAAATAAAATCTTTTATTGAAGTCGAATTACTACAACATACTCAGAATAATGGAGTAGTAAAGGATGTGATGAGGTTTTAGCTTTAAACTATCATAAATTTAAATATTGAACGGGCTTTTTTAGTCCGTTTTTTTATTTTTAAATTTGTTAGCTTAGATTACTACGGAATGACAAATTTTTGTGTAATATTCTTATTAAAATAGATTGATTATTTTTAAACATAAAGTTTGTCATTCCATAGGAATCTAGGCAATATTAATTAAAAACACAACACACAAATGATAGAATTCTCAGAAGGAATTTATAAATTTTATGTTTATATTCTTACAAATAAAAGAAAAACTGTTTTATATACAGGTGTAACGAACAATCTTCACCAACGCTTGCATCAGCATTCGACCAAACAAAATGGCAACAGTTTTACTGCAAAATATAATGTTGAATTTCTAATTTATTACGAGAAATTTGGATGGATTCAACAAGCTATTGAGCGAGAGAAAGAGATTAAAGATTTTTCAAGAAATAAAAAACTAGAATTAATAAGATCTGTAAATCCTAATTTAGATTTTTGGAATTATTTATTTGAATTCTAAAAGATTAAAACTCTGCTTAGATTAAACTTTAAGTATTATTTTTATACTCAATCCTCAGTCCTCAGTCGCCACAGCATCCCGATTTCCATCCTCTTCTTTTCCTTCCTGAATCATTTCTTCAGCCTCGGCTTTTTCTTCTTGTGTAGCATAATCGATTCGTTCTTCCTGACCGTTATTTTTATGATCAATAAAAAATTCACAATAAACCGGAAGATGATCCGAACCGAAATTTTCAAGGGTTTTTAAATCTTTAATAAAAATATCTTCACTGTGAAACATAAGATCGATCGGAAATCTCAACAAACGATATTTGGCGTGAAAAGTAGAAACAAAAGACCGACCAATTCTCGGATCAATCAAATGGCTTGTTTTTCTGAATAAAATAGAGGATTTCGACCATGCAACATTATTAAAATCTCCTACAACGATAACGGGTTCATGAATTTCTCTGACACGTTTTGCCGCACTCAGCAAATCACCGTCTCTTTCTTTTGATGTCTCTTCTTCCGTCGGGCTTGGCGGCGGCGGATGCACTCCAAAAAAGACAAATGAAAATCCGTCTTTTGTTTTTAAATGAGCTTCAATACTAGGAATATCATCGGCTACAAAATAATGAGTTTTAGAATCTTTTATTTCAATTTTTGAATAAAAATGCATTCCGTAAGTATTTTCCAACGTGATTTTATGTTGATAAGGATAGTCTTTTTCCAAAGGCTGCAATGCTTTTTCCCAATCACCGTTGCTTTCCATGGTGAGGAACATTTCAGGTTGGTGCTTTTCTATTAACTGAATAAACCGCTCATATTCTTTATTAAACTGATAGACATTAGCGGAAATAAAATGCAGCTTTTCGGAAGACTGATTTTGTTGAGAATGTTTTTTAACAGGATAAATCGGAGTGTATTTTATAAGCGTAATACCATGATGAACAAACATTATCATCAAAAGACTTTGATAATACCAGAAATTCTCCGAAGAATCAATCAGGAAACCCAAAATAAAGGTGAAAAAAATAAAATAGGTAAGCTGTATTTTACCAAATTCAGGAACACGAAAAACCCAGTGCGAATGCTGAATCTTTGGGAGTATGGTTAAAACTAATAACAAAAAGGTAAGAACCAGATAAAATATCCACATATCAATCAAAATAAACGGATAAATTTAATTCAATTTTATAACTTTTCGACTAAATTGACATTTAAACTTTGTGAATTGATACAGAGGTTAAAATTTATTTTCCTATTTTTATTTAATCACAAAATAAACAGATATTATGAATAAAATATTCGCTATTGCCTTACTGTTCGGTAGTTTTTGCTTCGGTCAGCAAACCCGGAATCAGGAAGTGGAAAAACCAATCCGGAATTTATTTCTTGCCATGAAAAATGTCGACCCGGAATTATTAAAAACCACTTTTTCTGATACTGCAATCCTTCAAACGATTACAAAAGACGGTGTGAAAAGCGAAGATATAAAAGAATTTATTGCTTCCATTTCAAAAATGGCGAAAGATGATCTTGATGAAAGAATTATTATTGATGCCATTCATACAGACGGAAATCTGGCGAGTGTTTTTACACCTTATTCTTTTTATTTTAAAGGGAAATTTTCTCATTGCGGATCGAACAGTTTTCAATTAGTAAAGCAACAGAACGGCGAATGGAAAATCCAGTATTTAATCGATACGAGAAGAAAAGATAATTGTAAAGAATTAAAATAAAATTAAATGAAAATCCACCATATCGCAATCATTTGCTCAGACTACGAAGTTTCCAAAAAATTCTACACCGAAGTTTTAGGATTAAATATCATCCGTGAAGTTTATCGTGAAGAAAGACAGTCTTATAAACTCGATCTTGCCATCGGAGATCATTATGTCATCGAGCTTTTTTCCTTTCCTGATCCGCCGAAAAGACCGTCCCGTCCTGAGTCTTGTGGTTTAAGACATTTGGCTTTTTCAGTGGAAAATGTTAATAAAAAACGGGAAGAATTAATTCAAAAAGGATTAAGCTGCGAAGAAATCCGAATAGATGAATTCACAGGAAAGGAGTTTTTCTTCACCCAAGATCCTGATCAATTGCCATTGGAATTTTATGAAATGTAGAAAATAAATGAACTTTAATAATGAAAAAATATATAGCTTTTCTAATCTTCGCTTTAGCAAGCTCTCAGTTTCACGCCCAAACTGTCAATGAACCTAAAGATCATCCGGTAAAATGGTCGCAATCTTATGAACCTTTTAGAGTTGCCGGAAATCTATATTACGTGGGAACGTATGATCTGGCTTCTTATCTTATAGTAACTAAAAAGGGGAATATTCTGATTAATACAGGATTGGCAGATTCACTTCCGATGATTAAAAATAATATAAAGAAACTTGGTTTCAATTATAACGATACCAAAATATTATTGCTTACACAGGCGCATTATGATCATTTAGGAGCAATGGCTGCGATAAAAAAAGAGACCGGAGCAAAATTGTATGTCGACAAAGCTGACGCTGATGTTCTGAAAAGCGGTGGAAAATCTGATTATGAAATGGGAAAATATGGGGTTACATTTGAGCCAATTACTCCGGATTATGTTTTAAAGGATAAAGATGTCGTAACACTTGGTGATACTAAATTAATGATGTTACATCATCCGGGACATACAAAAGGTTCATGCAGTTATTTGTTTGAAACCAAAGACAACAAGAGAAAATATAAAGTTTTAATCGCTAATATGCCTACGATTATTATTGATAAGAAATTTTCTGAAGTAGCCTCTTATCCTGCGATTCAGAAAGATTATGAATATACTTTAAAAGAAATGAAGAAGCTGGATTTTGATATTTGGGTAGCTTCACATGCAAGTCAGTTTGATCTGCACGAAAAACACAAACCAAAAGATGCATATAATCCTGAGGTTTTCATGAATAAAAAAGAATATCTGGATGAAATTGATTCCTTAGAAAAAGAATATCTTAAAAAATCAGCCGAATAAAAGTGGATTAATGAGCGTAACCAGTAAAGAAACTTATCGCCATAATTGCCAGAACAATTGAAGAAATGACTACATAAACGTAGTCTTTTTCTTTTAAATACCCTATCAAAGCAAATACAATCCTCATTAAAGGAGTAATAATCAGAATAAGGATTCCCAATTGTATAATTGCCATTCCTTCTCCTGCGCACAGAGAATGCCAAAAGTGTCCCCAAACCTTTTCGGAAGAGGTTCCCATATTGAAGGAAGTATATTTTTCTGGCATTTTAAAACCTTCGATGAACAGTTTTGCAAAACCAATCAGTGAAGTGATAACAGATAAAATAACGCCCAATCTAAGAAGATTTCCTACGGAACGGTTCAGATCTACGTCTGTGAAGTTCTTTCTCATTATCTGAAACTTTTATTGATACCGTTGTACATCATATAAACCGACAAAATCGTGATGACAATAGCAAAAAATACCTTTAATTTTTTTGTCTTTGAAACCATCAGGGTTTTTGATCCTATGAAACTTCCGACTACAACACCAACCAATACGGGAGCGGCAATTACAGGAATAATTTCACCTCTCTGGAAGTAGATCATTGCACTTGCAACTGCGGTTACACCGATCATGAAATTGCTGGTCGTTGTAGAAACTTTAAAAGGTAATCTCATCATATTATCCATCGCCAAAACCTTTAAAGCACCGGAACCGATTCCTAATAATCCGGACATTGCACCCGCAAACATCATCATCAAAAATCCGGGAACTGTATTTCTTGCAGAATAGCTTTTCAGGACACCTTTATCTGGGAAAGTTCCGTATAGTTTTAATTTTTCCTCCAAACTTCCTTTAATAACAGGTGCCTGATGATCTGGTTTTCCTTTTAAATTTAAAACAACTGTCAGAAGAAGGATACTTGCGAAAATAATTCCGATCGTATTCGGATTAAGCATTCCCGAAACCAAAGCCCCGATAATGGCTCCGGCTGTAGTGCCGATCTCCAAAAACATTCCGATTCTCATATTGGTAAAACCTTCTTTTACAAAAGCTACCGCCGCACCGGAAGAAGTCCCGATTACGGAAATAAGAGAAGCGCCAATCGCATAATGCATAGGAACACCGAAACCCAGCGTTAATAAAGGAATAATGATAACTCCTCCTCCTAAACCGGTCAGTGAACCCAGAAGTCCTGCCGAAATTGCTCCAAGGAAGAGAATAATGATTTCTGACATGCTACAAATATAAAACTATTGTAACAGTCTGCCAAACGTTTGAAAAAGATAAATTTGATGTATTTTTGCATAAACAGAATTTTAATGAAACTATTTTATATCATCCTCGGAGCAACACCGAAAGGAAGGAATATTGAACAGCATGATGTATTTTTCGGAATTGCAGAAAGCCTGAAAGATCTTGTTCCCGAAATAAAAGAATTCTGGAAGGAAGCAGATGGAAAGATCCATCTGGATTGTTACCAGGAAGTGAAATTTGCCGATGGATATGAAGTACGAATTATTGAAAAGGGAGAAAAAACATCCGAAGAGCAATTGTATTTTATTAATCTTGGAGGATATAAAAAAGGTTTTTTTGAAGAATTTCATGAGCAGCATCTGATGGTTGGAAAATCAATGAGTGATATTGTGAAAAAAGCCAAGACTACCGAATTTTATAAAACGATGGGATTTGAAGGAGCGGTAAGTCATATTGACGATAAACATGGCGTTGACATCGATGATATTTTCAATGTAAGTGATATTCTGTCGGAAAAGATGAAAGAAAAATATTCGATTACCCTGAAAAAATCCGATACAGAAAATCAGGAAAATCTGATGGGATTGGGATATTTGAAAATTGATAAAATATAAAGTTTTGTTGTTATTCAGAACGAAACAGGGTGGAGTGAAGAATCTGGATTAGCTAATTTTATAGATCCTCCTTCGTCGGAATGACAATTCCAATGTTGAATAACTGTAATAAAATTTAAATCTAACAGAAAAAATAAAAGTTAAAAAATGAAAATAGGAATTTTAGGAGGAGGACAGCTCGGGAGAATGCTGATTCAGGAAGCTTTGAAATATGACGATGAATTTTATACATTGGATCCGGCTTCTGATGCACCTTGCCACAATATTTCTTACTTTACACAGGGAAGTTTTAATGATTATGAAACCGTTTTGAATTTCGGTAAAGATAAAGATGTGGTAACTATCGAGATCGAACATGTAAATGCTGATGCCTTAGCTGAATTAGAAACTCAGGGAATAAAAGTTGTTCCGAATTCTACTATTATTAAAACTATTCAGCAAAAAATCCTTCAGAAGGAATTCTATAAAGCTCACGATATTCCAAGTCCGGAATTTGAAGTAATGGATGGAAGTTCCGACGAAATTAGAATGCCGTTACCTTTTGTGCAGAAAATGAATACTGGAGGCTACGACGGGAAAGGAGTTCAGGTAATTCGTACGAATGAAGATATGAAAAACCTTTGGATTAAGGATTCTGTCATTGAAAAATTGGTGGATATTGACAAAGAACTTTCTGTAATTGTTGCAAGAAATGAAAACGGAGAAACAAAAACTTTCCCTGTAACGGAAATGGTTGCCGATCCGAAACTGAACTTATTGGATTTTAATATTTGTCCGGTTTTGTTGGATGAAGATATTGAAGAACAGATTAATTCGATCACAGAAAAATTCTTAAATGCAATCAATTCTCCGGGACTTTTTGCTATTGAATTATTTTTAGATAAGGAAGGCAAAGTCTGGGTAAACGAAACGGCTCCGAGATTGCACAATTCGGGACATCAAAGTCAGGAAGGAAATGCCAATTCACAGTTTGAACAGATGTATCGTGTGGTGAAAAATCTACCTTTAGCAGATACAGATGCCATCATTTACAGTGGAATGCTGAATTTGGTCGGAGCAGAAGGTTTCTCAGGAAAAGTAATTTATGAAGGAATGGAAGACGTTCTGAGATTACCCGAAACTTATATTCACCTTTACGGAAAAACAGAAACCAAACCGGGAAGAAAGATGGGGCACATCAATGTTTTGGCAGAGTCTAAAGAAGAACTGATGGAGAAATTGGTGATGGTAAAGGAAATGGTGAGAGTGATTGCGGAGTAATTGAAAAACTTATTATATTGAAAAAGACTGCTGGAAGCAGTCTTTTTTATTTAGTTACATTTATATTCGGCAATTTTTGGATATCCGTTTTCTGTGTATTCATATCCACTAATTTCACTACTTTCATAGGGAGCAGCCGGATTTGTTGGTGAATTTGTGGTGTAGACCATTGTCTTAAAATATTTTCTGTAGTTGTTTTTAGAAAGTCTTAAAAAGAAAATATCTTCAAACGGAACATTTACATTGGCATACGGATTTTTATAAGAGTCGTAATTATCATATTTTGTGACCCATTTATATCCGGAATTACCTGCGTTTACTTGCTCAATTACTCTTAAATTCCCATCTGTGTCATAAGTAAGACTCTTTGTATTTTCGTTGTAAATATCTCCCCAATTATTAGTTGTTTTTTCCGAAATACTGATTATTTGATTATTGGAATTATATGAATAAATAGCATTTTTCGTATAACTAAAATTATTAGCATAATCTTCCGTTACGATATTTTTTTCAGACAGTCTTCCCTGATTATCATATAGTAAATAATCAATAGTTTGTGTATTGTAAATATCTAATGGCTGAATAATTTTTATCGGTTGATTTGCAGAGTTATATTGAACTTCAATTGTTCTGTCTAATTGAGGTGCATAAGTCGGATATTGTTGACCGGGAGCACTATTATCAATTAATTTATATTCTAATTTTTTAATAACTCTATTACCATCGTAAACATATTCAGAAGTATAAAATTGTTGTCCAGCAAGAGCTATGACAGCTTTGTTAAATTTTGTCATATAGCATTTTTGCTCTTGAACAGTTTCATCGTCGTTATTATTACAGGAGAATAAAAATAGTATAGAAATTATTGCGAATAATTTTTTCATTTAATTATTAGTTTAAAACTTGCAAATATAGTAAACTCTTTCGCAGGTGAAAAATGATATTATGATCTTTTTATTTAGAAATTTTAGGATAATCGATTGTCCATTTTCGGTCTTTGGAATTCCATAAAAGGTAAGGTCCATCAAAACCTTCAAGATAAGTAAGTTCAAAAAAATCTTTATTATCTGTTGCATAGTCAAGGTGAATCGTTGATTCTTCCATTTTGAAGCCTAATTTTTTCAATGTTTCAGGATCGTTATTTTCAGGAAGTTTTCCATTTGTTTTTTGGTAAGCTTCAATATTTTGAATGATTTTATTCCCGAATTCTATATCAGATTTTCTTGTGATTTCAATAGATAAATTCCAGTAAATAGTAAAGGAGATTACGATAAGCAGTAAAATTGAGGTTATGATTATTAATGTCTTTTTCATAATTGGCTATTTGTTTTTTTAATTAAAATTATTTCGTGTAGAATAATTATTTAATGAGGTTGGAATTTACCTTTCCAATCTCACTTTTTTTACTGAATTCATATTTATCCGTAAAAATCCAAAATTGATTCTTATTGTTGGAATCTCTTGCTATAGTTATTTTAAAAATTCCTTTTGGAGAAATCACTTCAATTGTTTTTTCATCTTCGGGGTGACTATGATTAGTTGGTATATCTTGAATTTTGAGTAATTCTTTTTTTAGATCGTGAGGAAGAATTTCGAAATCATTCCTAGAGACAATAAGTTGAGTTTTAAGATCTGAAAGTATTTCTAAAACTTCATCTTTAATTTTTTTGAGAATTACAGTTTGTAGAACTATCATTATAAATGCTAAAACAAATCCTTGTACTAATAGAGCAATTCCTATATTTTGAACTTTTGATTTTTTAATGGAATTTGCTACGAAAGCTATTAAAAAGCCAATAAACATAGTTCCAAAAGAATATGGAAGTATTTTTGCTAAAAAATAATAGATATTCTCAAGTATTTCGATCATAAGATTTTACTCAATTCTTTGCTTTTTAAACATCTGTGGATTATAATTAATTACAAACACTCCAAAAATAATCAAAACTGCGGCAAGAACAAATTTCAGGGAAATTTCTTCATCCAAAATCAGCCAGCTCAAAAATATAGAAATTATAGTGTTGAAATAAGCCAAAATAGAAACCTGAACTGGGGAAACTTTTGTCAACGCATAATGATACGCGAAAAATGCCGCTACAGAACCGAAAACCGACAGATAAATCATGGCAGAAATACTTTTCAACGTCCAATTTCCAAAATTATAATTTTCTGAAAATAAGAAGGCGAAAATAATCTGTACAATTCCGGCAAAAGCAAACTGGTAAAAGAGATTTAAAGAAATATTACTGGATTGAATATTCATTTTCTTAGTAAAAATCGTTCCCGAAGCCCAACCTGCAATGGCGAAGAATAAAAGTAAAATTCCGAATCGGTAATCGGGATTGGCGAGATCTTTTATTCCGTCCCAGAAAATAAAGAGAATTCCTCCGAAACACATCAAAAGACCGACCAATGCTCTGAATGTGAATTTTTGTAAGCCGAGAGCGACACTTCCCAAAAACACAACAATAGGAGAAGTAGCGCTGATTAATGAAGTCAGACTACTTGTCAATGTCTCCTCTGCCACGGTTGTCAATCCGTTTGCGATGATCAGCATTAATGACGAAAAAATAAGCTGATAACCCAAATTTTTCCAACCGATCCATTGAAACTGTCCACGATAAAGAAGAATACAAAGCATGATAATCGAAGCTAGAAACTGTCTGATTCCCGCTACAAACCACGCCGGAATAGTTTCTACTGCCACACGAATCGACAAAAAGGTGGTGCCCCAAACGATGGCAACAGTGAAAATGGCAAGAGTAAGTTTATAATCTTTCAAAATATAATATGTAATTACAAAAGTATTTATTCTGAAACTCAATCGATGGATACAGTTTCCTGAGTTATTAGGGTAACAGAACAACTTTTGCGCCTTTTTTGCAATAACATCATTAATTCTTTATCTTTGAACATCTAATAAAATTGAAGAATGGTAGGAATTATTATGGGAAGTCAGAGCGACTTACCGATCATGGAACAGGCGGCAAATTTTTTGAAATCTTTGGATATTCCCTATGAACTAACGGTAGTTTCTGCACACAGAACTCCGGAAAGAATGTTTGAATATGCAAAAACGGCGAAAGAGAGGGGACTAAAAGTAATCGTTGCCGGAGCAGGAGGAGCAGCACATCTTCCGGGAATGGTGGCAAGTTGTACAACTTTACCTGTGATTGGTGTTCCGATTTTGTCGAGTAATTCTATTGACGGTTGGGATTCCGTATTATCGATTCTTCAGATGCCGGGAGGAATTCCGGTAGCGACAATGGCTCTAAATGGTGCCTTGAATGCCGGAATTTTAGCCGCAAAAATTATCGGAAGCGCAGACGAACAGGTTTCCGAAAATATCCAGAAATATCAGGATTCTTTGAAGGATAAAGTATTGGGAACGGTGGACGACATTAAAGCTCAGCATCCGAACCATTTTGATAAATAAGTGTTTTGTAAATGATCAATTTTAAATTCATACTTTATATTTAAAATCGGCAATGAATGAATTGACCATTTACACAATTCATTAAAAAGCCTCACATTTTGTGAGGCTTTTTTTATTTTTTGATGAATTTAAAGGATTGACTTTTTCCTCTGGAATTAATCTGTAAGACATAATTCCCGGCAGTTAAAGTCTCAATATTGATTTCTCCGTTAACTAAAATACCTCTTGCAACAATTCTTCCACTTTGGTCGAAAATCGTATAATTTTTAGCATCAGAATTTTTTACGTAAATAAAATTTGTTGCAGGATTTGGATAAATGCCGGTCTCATTTGTATTTTTTATCTCGGAAGTTCCCAAAAAGCTGCATTCAGCTGCAGAATCTCCATTAATTGTCCAGCCTTTACCTATAAGCGTGTTTCTTTCGTTGGTAACTGCGCCAGAATAAACCAGCGGACTTAGACTCTGTAAAAAAACATTATCTGCCGTGTTCGGATTATGAGCCCATCCATAAAGAATTTTACTGTAATTTTCACAATTGATTCCTGAGTTTAAGAACATATTATTTGCTGAAACAAGAGCAGGAATATTCCAATCCTGTAAACTTTGATTAAAACTGGTGGCTTCATTAAACATCGTATTCATATCAGTAACTTTACTTGTATTCCAAACATTGATTGATTGGTTGAAGGCATCACATCCATGAAACATGTGTCCCATATTTGTTACATTAGATGTATTCCACTGATCGAGCGGTTGGTTGAAAACCGGATTAAAGTGAAACATAAAAGTCATGTTGGTAACTTTTGAAGTATTCCAATTGTTCATTGGCTGATTATAAACCTCCATTTCTGCAAGCATATAGGCCATATTAGTCACTTTTGAAACATTCCAGTTGTTTAAATTCTGATTAAAGACTTTTCTTCTCATCAGCATATAACTGAGATCCTCGGCAGAAGACATATCCCATGATCCTATTGGTGCATTGAAAGATTCATTCAGCGTAAAGCTTATAGGTGGGGAAGCAAGATATCCGAACATATATTTAAAGTTCTTGATATGAGAAGTATCCCAATTTGCCATAGAAGGAGCTCCTTTAAAATTAAAAGCATTATTGAACATCATTGAAGCATCTTCTACATTAGAAAGATCAGGAGAGTCTGTGGCGGTAAGTTCTATGGTCATGCACTGTGCAAAAGCATTATTCATTGATTCCCATTGAATATTTCCCCATTGCTCAATCTCGACGATTTTATTTGTACTTCCTGAAGTTGAAATGACAGGAACATCAGTAATAAGACTTGAAGAAATTACATTTTTTCCGAATTTTATTTGTCTGAAAATACCGTTTCCATTGGAAACTTTGACTCTATAGGTAGCATTAGTCACGTTAGGATTAAGAGGAGTTCCGAAATCTATTAAAACACGTTCGGCAGAAGTTACATCATTCATTGTCCCGGTGTGTGAGGGAAAACCAACTTCTTCCCATACAATTTTATAGTTTTCTCCAATTCCGGGAAACCAGATCTGTCCGTCTCCCGCTACAGAAGGCATTACAGGATTCATTAAATTATGGGTTGAGGTATTTGGTTTCCAGATCGTAATGAACTCGTTCTGAGCATTGGTAATTTGAATTAAGAAAATAAATAAAAAAAAGGCTAGTAGTTTTTTAAACATGTCAATATTTTGTGAATTATTTGCTGTAAAAGTAATAAATTCTTTAAAATATTGAAGAATTTCTAGATACAAATAAAAAACTTTAACAAAAATAATTTTATGAAAACTATTTAAAATAAAAAACTCTCCGAATTTGGAGAGTCTAATAATTTATTCCTGAAGCATATTGTCTCGGGTATTTTTCTGAACGGCGATTGCTCCGAAAAGTGCCAGTAAGAAGGCAAATCCATAGAAACCTTTTTCACTTGGCAGGATTGTGGCGTTCCAAAGTCCGATAGCTAATAAAACGATAGAAGAAAGGGTAGCAAACCAACAGATTCCGTAATAAATATCTGTTACTTTAATGTTTTCCAATCTGTCTCGAACTGCTTTCTGTAAAGAAACTACGGCGAATAAACCGTACAATAGAATAGTGAAATAATATCCTTTTTCGTTAAGCTGCATTTCAGCTCTGGCAAGACCAACGATAAAACCGATCATTCCGGCTCCTAAGGCAACCCAAGATGCCGCGATAAATGCGGTTGACACATTTTGCTTTTTCATGTTTAATGTTTTTGTTAAAGGCTTCAAATATATCATTTTTATTTGATTGTCTCCAACAACTGAAATACAGAAATTTTATTGTACGAAAATTCCCTCCTTTAGAAGAATATCGAAGTTTCGGAAGAATTTTTGACGGGGTGGTTTCAAAGCAAAGAAACTAAAATTTGAAACAGATAATTTCCTAGCCCAGATAGTAGCGGTTACCCCACAGCTTGAATAGGAAAGTAGAGGGGCTTGGTGTTGGAAAGCTTTGGAGCGAGGAGTATGAGCGGATAGCTGGAAATAGCTCCTAAAAACAAAAAACTCCCCAAAAAATTGGAGAGTTTCTATATGTTGAGATCCTTCGATAAACTCAGGATGACAATTCTTAGTATCTGTAGTATTCAGGTTTGTAAGGTCCTTTTACATCAACTCCGATATATTCAGCTTGTTCCGGAGAAAGAACTTCTAACTCAACGCTTAATTTTTTAAGGTGTAAAGCAGCAACTTTTTCATCTAAATGTTTAGGTAACATATAAACTTCGTTTTTGTACGCTGCAGAGTTGTTCCAAAGTTCGATTTGAGCCAAAGTCTGGTTAGAGAAAGAGTTAGACATTACAAAACTTGGGTGTCCTGTTGCGCAACCTAAGTTTACCAATCTACCTTCTGCAAGAATGATCACTTCTTTACCACCTTCCAATGTGTAGATATCTACTTGAGGCTTCACTTCAGATTTTGTAGAACCGTAGTTTTCGTTCAACCAAGCCATATCGATTTCGTTATCGAAGTGACCGATGTTACAAACAACAGCTTTATCTTTCATTTTTAGGAAATGCTCTCCTCTTACAATGTTGAAGTTACCTGTAGTTGTGATGATAATATCAGCGTTATCGACAACTGTATCTAATCTTTTTACTTCGTAACCGTCCATTGCAGCCTGAAGTGCACAAATTGGATCGATCTCAGTAACAGTAACGATAGAACCAGCTCCTCTGAAAGAGGCCGCAGTACCCTTACCTACGTCTCCGTATCCGCAAACTACCACTCTTTTTCCAGCCAGCATAAGGTCTGTCGCTCTTCTTACAGCATCTACTGCAGATTCTTTACATCCGTATTTGTTGTCGAATTTAGACTTAGTAACTGAATCGTTCACGTTGATTGCAGGCATTACCAAAGTTCCGTTCTTCATTCTTTCGTACAATCTGTGAACTCCGGTTGTAGTTTCTTCAGAAAGTCCTTTGATATCTTTTGTGAATTCCGGGTATCTGTCGAAAACCATATTCGTTAAATCTCCACCATCATCCAAAATCATGTTTAATGGTTTTCTGTCTTCACCGAAGAATAAAGTTTGTTCGATACACCAGTCGAATTCTTCTTCATTAAGACCTTTCCAAGCGTAAACAGGGATTCCTGCAGCAGCGATTGCAGCAGCAGCGTGATCTTGTGTAGAGAAAATATTACAAGAAGACCAAGTAACTTCAGCTCCTAAAGCTACCAAAGTCTCGATAAGTACAGCCGTTTGGATGGTCATGTGTAGACATCCTGCGATTCTTGCACCTTTAAGCGGTTGAGATGGCCCGTATTCTTCACGGATAGACATCAAACCTGGCATTTCTGCTTCTGCAAGGGTAATTTCTTTTCTTCCCCATTCTGCAAGGGAGATGTCCTTAACTTTATAAGGAACGTATTGTGTTGTAGTACTCATATGTTAATGAATAAGTTTAAATTCAAATTATAATAAGATGCAAAATTACAATTAATAATTAAGATAAAAAAACGCAGCATCAGATCAATTATATGAAATTATACATAACAGAAAATTATTTTTCTTTATTCTAAATAAACTATTTTTGTAGAAATAAATCTTTATATATGAATCATACAAGTACTCAGGAAGAAGCTAAAAAAGAAGCAAAACCATTGACTCCGAAAGTAAAGGAATTAATTGAAAGAACTAAAAGTGTAATTTTAGCAACGGTAGATGCAGAAGGAACACCTAATTCGAGTTATGCACCATTTGTGCAGGTAGAAAATACATTTTATATTTTGGTTTCTTTCATGGCGAAACATACAAAAAATCTTGCTGACGGAAGAAAAACTTCAGTAATGTTTATTGAAGATGAATCTGCTACAAAACAGATCTATGCTCGTGAAAGATTAACAATAGAAGCATCAACTTCTCAGGTTGAAAAGGACTCTGAAATCTGGAACGCAGTTGTTTCTCAATTAAAAGAAACTCACGGAAAAGTGGTTGATGTAATTGCTGAAATGAAAGATTTTATCTTAATCGGTCTTCATCCAGTGAAAGGTTCTTATGTAAACGGATTCGGAAGTGCTTATTTTGTAGATCAGAATCTTGAAATTATGGAACATAGAAACGATGTAAATCATCAGTCTAAATAAATTGAAATTCTATATTTAAATAAAGATAGGTTTTTTCAGAAATGGATTAACCTATTTTTTATGGTTGAATTTTTGCATGATTTTATCAAAGCTATAAGTAATTATCTTTTTATTACTTTTGCAAAATAAAATAAACCATGCCTCTTTACCGCGATTTTTCAGATGACAATGCCACGATTCTCGTATGGAAGTACGATGAAACGGAAGATTTGGATATCAATAAACTTTTAGAGCCCGAAAATGCAGAGAAAGTAAAAGATTATCACCCGAAAAAATTGTTGGAGGTTTTGATGGTTCGTAAATTATTGAAAGGTTTAAAACCGCATTCAAAAATATTATATAAAGAAAGAGAACCTTTTTTGTCTCCGAAAGATGCAGAAATCTCAATTACACATTCTTTTCCATTTGCTGCGATCGCCATTTCTAAAAATAAAATAGGGATTGACATTGAGAAATTTAATCCTAAAATTTTAAGGGTCATCGACAAATTCACTTATAAAAATGAAAGAGGTTTCATTCCTTTTGATAAAGAAGTGACTTTTTACACAATTATTTGGAGTGTGAAGGAAAGTATGTACAAAATTCATCATTCCAAACATTGGTCGTTAAAAAAACATTATGAAGTAAGACCTTTTGAATTAAAACATCTTCATCTTATTAAATGCAGGGTTTACGATGAACAGTTTTCTGATGAACTTAAAGCCAGAGTAGAATTCTTTGATGATTACTGTTTTACGATTGTTGAGGAATAGTCGTTTCAATCATTTCGATATCTTTAGACTCATTTTTGTATTTTTCAATCACTTTTCTCTGTTCTTTGGCAACATCAAAAATCAGTTCCAGAATATCATGAATATTTTTAAGCTCCGTCAAGTGTGAAATTTTATTCGGATCTCTTAAATCGTAGCTTTCATTTTCAATTAATTCAGTTCTTCTTTTTAAAATAAGATCATCAAGAGAAGAATCTTCCGGCTCGATACGGCTTTCTTTTTTTAATGTTTCCGTTATTTTATCTCCGTTCAGAAGATTGGTAACCTTTTGCATTTCTGCCTCAATTTTTCTGCTCCAGCCTTCTGCATCTATTTCTGGATATTTTTCGTCGTCTTTCACATATTGAGACAGGGAAGCGGTGTAAGCAGTGATAAGATGTGAAGTTGCCACAAACTGATGCACAACTTCCAGTTTTTTCTGTTGATTTTTAGGATCAGAAATCATCCTTTGAAAGTTGTCGGAAAGATTCGCTAACGAAATAATAGCATTTTTACGTTTTACTTTATAATCTTCAACATCAAAATCTTCTTCCAAAAATTTAGAAATCACACTTTGGAAATACATTAAATTAGATTCTGCAGATTTTTTCATTAAATCTAAATTCTGGGTATGCTCCCAAACCGGAAGTACAATATAAGCAACTAATGAAGTAATAACTCCTGCAACAATTGTATCAACAATTCTGTCTTTGAAAATAATATCTACTTTTCCCGGACTTAAAAAATTAAAGCTCAGGAATACATAAATTGTCATAAATAAAACAGCCCAAAAATATCGTCCTTTCAAAAAGCTGAAACACATAATCATGCTCAATAAAAGAATGGTAAACAAAACCTCATTAATCTTAACAAAATGAAGAATTCCGTAAGCGATCGAGGCTCCGGCAATGGTTCCGTACAGACGAAGAAGATTTCTCTGTTTGGTAATAGAGTAGGCTGGTTTTAAAATCGCAACAATCGTGATTAATATCCAATACGTGTGTCCGATTCCCAAAAGCTGAAATAATGAAAACAAATATCCAAGTAACAAAGCAATCGTGATTCTCAGGGCATGGCGAAAGTGTGAAGAAGAAAGTGAAATATTATTTTTTAAAACTTTAAAATTAAGCTTCTCTTCATTCGGCATAAACTTTTTTAAATCTAACCCTGTTGAAAGACTTTTTGCCAGCTTTACATTTTGTGAAAAAACTTTGTAAATCTCATTAATTTCTTTTGTAATTTCATTGATACGCATTAAAATCTGGCGCAAAACCATAAAGTTTTCGAAATTATCAGGAGAAATCTGTTTATTTCTGAGATCGAAATAATGATGATTTAAACTTCTTAATTCAACTTCAAGATTAAACATAGGTTTTGCCCTCGTTCCGATTTGAAGTGAAATCCCGATGTTGGTAATTTCTTCGGCAAGTAGATTAAGATAATCATGAATATTCACCAAAATCGTAGTATCATCGAAGCTCTGCTGTAATTTTTGATAATCACTTTCCGAAGTCATTAGTTTTTCATGAAGATCCATCGAATTTAAAAACATCAGCATTAACAAACGGCTTGTCGTCGTTGATTCATTAACGATTGTTCTTGTTTTAAAAACGGTTTCTCTGGTTTCTTCCTGAAGATTTTTTATTTCAATCTGTTTGGCGATAACCTGTGTTGTCAGTTTATCGAAGTCGGGATTTTTCTGGTAATAATTGGCTTTAATCTTTAAAAATTCGGCTAATTGAAGGTAGTTTTCTCCAATCATCTGACTTGCCAGTTTGTAAGGCTGAATGGTTGTTACAATTAAAAATATTAATAAAAACCAAGCGCAACCCGATGCGAAAATTAATAAACTTTTAAAAATATTAGTTCCCGTCAAATGCCCGTCAATAAAGATGGCGAGTACAACCAAAGACAGAGAGCCGACTGCAGCCAGTCTCTGTCCGTAAACTCCGATTAAAGAGAAGAACATTCCAAAGACAATAATTTCCGCAAAGACCAGAATTTTAAAATTCATGACCAAACTGGCGATCAATGCAACCAAAACGAAACAGATAATAGCAAAAGTTAAAGCATTTCTTCGTCGGATGAAAGGTCCCGGCTGATCAGTCAGAGCCACGAAACTCGTACCGAGCGGAAAAAGGAAATATTCTTTTAAAATCCCAAAGTGGGCGAGAACCAGACATGGCAAAACAGTAGCTAATGTAATTCTGATAGCAGAATATACATATTGACTGGTTACGAATTTTTTGAGTTCCGCTGAATAGTTCATACTACAAAAATAAGAGTTAAATATGAATTGTAGGTTTTACTTTGTAAGTGATTTGTTAATTTTTTGAAAGATTTTAAGATATCAATTGTCAATTTTACTCCGTAAGTCAAGTGTGAATATCTTTATAAAAATATGAGCTTTGAAATTCCTCTCCTTTGGAGGGGTGGCAAAAATTCTTTAGAATTTTTGACGGAGTGGTTTTTATATTTTATAATATGATTTTAGAAATAATTTAAAATAGGAACAGATTAACAACTCTTGTCATTATTTCGGGATGTTGAAATGACATACAAAGTCCTAGCCACGATAGTAGCGGTTACCCCACAGCAAGGGTTGGAAAGAGCTTTGGCGCGAGGAGTATGAGCGGATAGCGTGAAATAGCTCCTAAAAAAATAATTACAAGTGACTGAAAGCTTTTAAAAATAAAAAAAGTCCCATAAAATATGAGACTTTTTTAAAAACTATATGTTTTATATTTTTTAATAATCTACGTTAGATGTTTCATCACCGATGTTCCAAGTAAGACCGAAACGAAGGGTGTTATCCAATGCTGTATTAATTTTAGACATATTGATCAGATAAGAAATATCAAGACCGAAAGAACGGTACTTTAATCCGATACCTGCTGTAGCAAACTGTCTTGCTCCCTGCTCTTCACTTTCGTGGAAATAACCTGTTCTTACAGCAAATGCGTTGTCATAAGAATATTCCAAAGCACCACTCATCATGATAGAGTTTTTGTTCTTGAAAGATTTTCCGATACCTGCAATTGGTCCTACGTTTGGTACTTCGTAGATCGGCTGTCTTGTATTCGGATCCATTCCAACGTATTCTGAACCCGGAACTAAGATTTTAGAACCTTCAAAGCTGATTCCTACTTTGTTCATATCATCAAGAAACAAATCGTAACCAAGTCCTAATCTTGCCATTGTCGGAAGATAAGATCTTGATTCTTCATTTCCTGTGTAATCTAATTTCGGACCTAAGTTCTGAACAGCGAAACCGGCGTTCAATTTACCGTCCATACCTCCGAAACCAGAGAATTTAGGAGAAGTATAGTAACCTGAAACGTCTACTGCAAAAGAGTTTGCCGGTTTCAGGGTAGTATCTGTGTTGAAACCTCCGGCTAAATCTGAACGGATAAATCTACCCGTAACAGCCATTGAGTAAGAATCTGAAAGTTTAAGACCATAAGCAACGTCGATAGAGAATTCGTTTGGCTTTGATGTACCCATTGAAGTGACATCATTTCCTACTAATTGAGTTAAATCTACTTCACCCATATTGAAGTAATAGATACTCGCAGAGATGGTAGATCTTTCTTCCTGCCCTAAGAATTTATGGAACGCTCCATATAATAAAAACACATCATTGGTAAGTTTCGACATATAAGGTGTATAGCTTAACCCTACGGAAGAACTTGTTCTGCTAAAAGGATATTTCGCAGCATTCCAGAATTGAGAAAATGCATCAGGAGAGGTTACCACCCCTTGATCTCCCATACCTCCGGCTCTTGCATCCGGAGCAATTCTTAGAAAGGGAGCTCCTGTCAACACTGGTCTTACAAGACTTAAATCTTGAGAATAGCCTAAAAAACCAGCACTTAACCCAATTCCTAAAAGCAGTTTAGTAGTTAAATTCATATGTTGTCTTTTATATATTATCAGTTTTTTGTTAATATTATTACTGTTATCGTTTTAAAATTATTTCAAAAGTACCATTTTTTCTACAGCTGTAGCACTTCCTTTGCATTTTTCTTGATTTTGACTTTTTGCAAATATCTTAAAAATATACGTACCTTTTGCAACTGTGGACCCAAAATCGTCTCTTCCGTCCCATTCTATTGCCTGACGTGGCGTTCTAAAGCCCTGTAGGAAAGGTTCTGCAACTACAGGTGTAGATAAAGTTCTTACCAATTTTCCTGTAATTGTATAAATTTGGACATTCACATCAAGAATATCGTCACAATTATGCTCAAACTGAATGTACGTTTTGTTGGTAAACGGATTCGGCCAGTTCAACGGTCTGTTGATGATCAAATGCTGATCGGCTTCGTCCTTAACCTCAAAGTTTAACGTCGCAGTCGTCGAATTATTGTTTATATCCCAAACTTTAAATGTTAATTGATGCTGTCCTATTGCCAGATTTCTGAAAGGGTAGGTTACATTTCCTTTCTGATAATCTGCCAAACTTGGGCTTAAACATCCGTTTCCTTCACCTGATGCATAGAAATCATTCAATACAACAGTATTAATAATTTGACCGTCCAAATATACTGTAATATCGTGACCAATACCAGAACCTGTTGAATTAATTCCTGTATCATCTGTAACACATGCCAGTAACATAGGATTTTGGTCTGTAATACCGCCATCCGCGAAGTTGGTATTGTTCATGTATAATTTTACTTTTGGAGGCTCATTATCATTGATTCCGTTCGGATTAATATCACCAACCTGTACTGCCTGATTGTTGAATACATCGCTCGCTTTATTATCTGCATATCCTAAAATCCTACCTTCACCAACTGCATAATTAATATCTTTAGGGACATAGAATTCTACTGTGAAAACACCGTTTACTGCCATTCCTGAGGCTTTTACAATAGCACTTCCTTCTTCTGTATAAGCCAGAACCGGAGTTAATCCGCCGTCATTATTTAAAGTTGTTTTATTTAATCTTTTATCGAAAATATTGATCACAACTCTTCCGTTGAAAGTAGTATTTACCGTTCCGTTCGGATTGTTGATGTGACCTTTAACTTTAACAAAGTCCAATCCTCTGATCAATCCGGGAACAGGGCTTTCGATATTGTCAATCACTAATAATCTTTTAGGTCTGCTTAGCTTCATTGCCGGATCTCCCAGGAAATTTACTTTTAAGTGATCTGTTGCAACACCTTTTTGCTTTTTAGCGTTCAAATGTGCATATCCTAAAGTGTCAAAATCGTCACTTGTAAGCTTGAAGATATTTTGAGTAAATAAATTAGTAAAATCAATACCATAAATTACATCAATAGCACGACTTGAAGTAATCATTGTAGCAGGACCTCCTTGCTTAAGCTTAAGGAACTGTTCGCCTGCAGAAGAAGTGTCCGGTTCGTCCCAAAGTGTAAATTCACAAGTGATGGTCGATACAAATGGGAATCTGCTGTATACATTGGAGAAATTATTGGCATTTTGAATTTCAGTTAATGTTAAAACTCTTTCCTGAGCCCATCCGTTAATACCTCCATGCCCGAAATAGAATAGATACAAGCTGTTACCAATATCATTGGAAATCGCTTGATTTACCTGAGGATATCTTTGTCCGCCCGCCGTACTTTGCGCCTGGAAAGCATCTAAATACAGTTTTCTTACGTTGTATTCCTTAAGGTTTGTAGAAGAAGGCTGCTCAAAAACCGTAACCAGAGAATTATTCATTACCGTGTGGAAAGGTACGCCTCCGTCATTATCATCATCCACTACGAAATCCAGTTTCATTTTCCATTCCCCGAAAGGAGTAGATTGTCCTGATAAGCTGTTGTAATATGCCAATGTTTTATCTATCATATTTGTTGCTTCAGTAACATTTCCTGCAGGAAGTCTGCCGACAGGAAGATCTGGCAAATTAGACTCTATATATTGAGTAGTTTGTGGCTTTGTCATGACAATATAATCATCAGTTACATAAGATCTGACAACATCCACAGAATTTTCACTTTGGTAGCTCGTAACAACGTTTGTATTATTAGGTAATCTGTTTTTGAAATCATAAGAAGTATCTCCTAAAATGAATACATACTTTAAAGTTCCCAAAGGAGTGTTCAGTTTAGTTACAAAATCTCGGATTGCTGTAAGATCTCTGCTGCCGCTGCCAAATTCATTATAAATTTTATCAGTATCTATAATCTGTACATTATAATTGTTTTTTGTCTGATGATAATTTGCAAGTCTTTGAGCTTGTCCCATCATTTCAGGCACTGTAATGATTAGATAATCTACATTTTGTAATGCCGAAAGGTTTTGATTGTTAATTCTTCCTATAAACTGAGGGCTAAAAGCTGCATCGGCTCTAAAAGCAACAAATTCATTGTTGAAATTTTGATCAACGGCTGCATAGGCAAAATTGAAAGTAGTATTTCCTGCTGCCTTATTTACTCTTCTGTTGGCATTTGTAATGTCTGTAACATCCCAGATTTGTTCTGCCGCAGAAGCATTAGATAAGCTGAAACCATACGTAGTATTGCTTCCGCTTGCTAATGAAAAGTCTCTGAAACTCATCTGGGTTCCATTGAAACTCAAATTATCTTTATACTGTACTTCCGCATAGTCAACATAGAAAACTCCATTAGGGTTTACTGTGATATCCGGTTTAAGATTAATTGTAATCTGGCTTCCACTCAATCCCGTAATTGTTCCGGAATAATTAGCAGGATAAAATTCGTTTGTACCACTCGTATTGGCAGGTGGTATGGTCTGAGGTAAAGGATTTTGGTTATTAATATTAAATGTAATTGTATTTTGCTGGGATTTATACCCAACTACCTGGGTTCTGTATCTGATAACATCACCACCCTGAATTGGAGAAGCAGTACTGAAAGTTATAGCTTTATCTGTAGTAAACGGAGTATCCTCTACCCAAAGTCTTCCCACTTTCATCAGGTTTTTTTGGTCATTATTTATTACCTGATAATTGTCGAATCGGGTAATTAATGGAGTAGTAGGTAAATTTATATCCACAGGCTGCACTCTTTTTCCCGGGCCTTTGTCGAAATTTATATAATAATAAGAATAATCTTCATAAATATTTTTTACGCCTTCAGTTCTGTCATTTCTTGTGTCTACCCTCTTAAAGCCATTTCCGTTTGATGTATTGTAAAGATTATAGCCATTTGGACCTTGAGCGTAAAACAATGCATAATCGTTATCATTCCACACACCGTCATCTTCTCCTACAACCTGAATTGCGTTTTCCTGAAGAGCGCTGTATTTTACATCTTGGTTATATTCCGGAAGCATAATTCCTCCGTTTCCGTAAATTCTGAAATTTTTGGGATTTACAGACGACGGATTAATACCATTATCCTGTAAAAACTGTTTTGTAACTTTAAAAATTCCGGACTTATCAACTTTTATTTTATAAAAATTTCCTGTTGATAAAGGATTGTTTGTCGTTCCAACTTTTAAAGTACTTCCGATACTGTTGGAAAGATTGGTCTCTGAAATTTCAAATGAAGACAATCTCTGCACCTGTCCCTTTACTTTTTTAAATAAAGAAACATTAATACTAGCATACTTCTCACCCTCGAGGTAATAGTAAGTAACATCTTTTACCTCATAATCAGGAAGGAGATCTTTACTCAGCTCAAATAAATCTCTGCTGGAAATATTTTCCCATACAGGATTAGAAATTTTTAGCTGCTTTTCTCCAACTTGTTGTTTCGTTGTTATAAAAATGTTATTTTGGCTGAACGAAAATCCTTGATTTTTAAAATTTGGGAGATTTAGTTTTGTATCACCAAAGTCTTTAATTTTAGAGCCGTCCCATTCGATGGCTATTCTTTGAGACCAGAGCGATGATACAAAGCTTAGTAAAAATAAAAGTAAGATTTTTTGTTTCATGTTTATTATTGAAATTTCTGAATTACAAAATAAATGAAAATTTTATAATTAAATTGTGATACAATAAAATTAATTTGTTAACGTTTTTCAAAAAAATCAACTCTTTACTTGATTTATTGAATAATTTATTTTTTCTTTGTACTCTTGAAAATATTTATATCGACTATGAAAAAACTAAAGTTGTTTTCATTAATAGCATTAAGTTCTACACTTGCATTAACCAGTTGCGGAGGATCTAATAATGGCGGCGGTACTAAAAAATTTGTCAGCAAAACAGGTTGGAAACCAAACGAGAAACAAGGTTGGTTTTTTGCAGGAAAGCAACAAAAGCAGAAAGGTTGGCCGGGAATGGTATATGTAGAAGGTGGAACTTTTACAATGGGATTAGTGAAAGATGATGTTATGCACGATTGGAATAACTCGCCTCGCAGAATGCAGGTAAGTTCGTTCTTTATCGGGGAAACTGAAATTACTAACTACGAATACCGCGAATACCTGACATGGTTGAAGTACGTATTCCCTCCAAGTGATCCTAGTTTTAAGGAAATCTACAGTGGCGCTTTGCCGGATACCTTATTATGGGACAACAAACTATCTAGAAATGATTACAACGAGACGTATTTCCGTTCTCCTGAATTCGATTACTATCCGGTAGTAGGTGTGTCTTGGACGCAGGCAAACAGATACTGCGAGTGGTTGTCAGACAGAGCGAACGAAAAAGCTTTAATGCAAGCTGGTATTATCGCTAAAGATTTGTATATCAATGAATCCAATAACCAAGGAGGAACTGCATTTAACATGGATAAATTCAAATCGAATGATCCTGAAATGCAAGGGTATATCAATGAAAAAAGAATGCAGCAAAAATCTGGTTTGAAAACTACAAACCAAAGATTACTTTCTGCTAACAGAGCTCCGAATTCTGCAATGGTTTCGAAATTCAGACTTCCTACTGAAGTGGAATGGGAATATGCAGCTTTAGGTATGGCTAAAAACAGAGAGTACAATCAATATAAAGGTAAAAAACCTGAAATTGAAAAACTAAGAGGTACTAAAGGTAGAGACAAAGGTATGTTCCTTGAAAACTTCAAGATGGGAACTGGTGACTATTCTGGTATCGCGGGTTGGAAAAATGACGGTTCAGCAAAAACTTCTGACGTAAGACAGTATCCTTCTAATGATCTTGGTATCTACGGAATGTACGGAAACGTTGCAGAATGGACAGCTGATGTTTACAGACCGCTTATTGACGAAGATTTCAGTGATTTCAACTATTATAGAGGAAATATGCCTCAGGCTATCGTAAGAAACGGTGACGGAACTTACAAAATGGTAGACGAAGGAAGTATTAAGTACGATACTTTAGCAGACGGAAGATTGGTTTACAGAAACCTTCCAGGTCAGTTCGAAAGAGAAACTGTTGCTGATTACAGAAACTATAGAGATGGAGACAGAATGTCTTCTCTGGATTATAGGAATGCTTCTGATTCGGTTTCTTCATACGATATGTACAATGCTCCTAAAACAAGATTTATCGTAGATGCTGCTGGTAAAGTAGTTTTACAAAAAGATAAAAAAGAGAGAACTTCTGGTATTTCTAATGATGTTAGAGTTATTAAAGGAGGTTCTTGGCAAGATACAGCTTATTGGCTGGATCCGGGACAAAGAAGATACAAGAGCGAGGACAGAGCTTACGGATGGATTGGATTCCGTGTTGCTCAGGATGCTAGAGCTAATGAGAAAGCTAGAACAAGAAGATAATATTTATCAAAATAATTTTCAAAAACCTTCCAAAATTTTGGAAGGTTTTTTTATTTTTGAACTATGAATATAGAACAGTTTTATCCTTTATTTTTACAATCTGAAAAGGTAACGATCGACAGCAGGAAAATTAGCAGGAATGATATTTTCTTTGCATTTTCAGGAGAGAATTTCAATGCCGCAAGTTTGGCAGAACAGGCAATTGATAGCGGAGCTTTGGCTGTTGTTGTGGAACAGCAGGATTTTGAAAATGAAGCTAAAAATATTTTTTATGTTCGCTCAACATTAGAATTTCTGCAGGAATTGGCAGTTTATCACAGAAAGCAACTTCAGATTCCTATTATCGGACTTACCGGAAGTAACGGAAAAACAACAACGAAAGAAATCATTCATGCTGTTCTTTCCGAGAAATTTAATGTTCAGTATACTTTTGGAAATCTTAATAATCATATTGGAGTTCCTTTAACAATTCTTTCTATTAAACCTGAACATGAAATGGCAGTTATTGAAATGGGAGCCAATCATCAGAAGGAAATAGAACTTCTAAGTTCAATCTGTAAACCTAATTTTGGATACATTACTAATTTTGGGAAGGCACATTTAGAAGGTTTCGGAGGATTTGAAGGAGTAATTAAAGGTAAATCTGAGTTGTATGATTACCTTAAAAATAATAATCAGACAATTGTTGTTAATGAAAATGATCCTGTTCAGGTTGAAAAAACAGAAAATTATTCTCCAAAAATTACTTTTGGAAAAGAAAACTCGGATTATCAGTTTGAATTATTTTCAGAAGAACATTTTGTAGGTTTAATTTTTAATGATATAAAAGCCGTTTCCAAGCTTACCGGAGAGTATAATTTTACAAATCTTTGCGCCGCAGCAAGTCTTGGACTTCATTTTGGGATTGATTTTGAAAAAATAAAGCATGCAATCGAGAACTATACACCTACAAATATGCGTTCTCAGGTTGTAAAAAAAGATAGTAGGACTTTAGTTTTAGATACTTATAACGCAAATCCGAGCTCGATGAATGCTTCTTTGCATAATTTTATCACTTTTGAAGGCTCAAAAACCATTATTATTGGTGATATGCTTGAATTGGGAGAAGAAAGCGAAAAAGAACATCAAAATATCCTAAAACTGGCTCAGGAATTAGGTTTTAATGAAATTATCACGGTTGGAAAACATTTTAAAAATGTAAATTCTTCAGTAAAAGCTTTTGAAAATACACCGGAATTAATAGAATATTTAAAATTAAATAAAATTCAGTCAGAAAATATTCTATTAAAAGGGTCTAGGGGAATTGCGCTGGAAAAATCATTAGACTTTATTTAGTCTTTGTATCCCAGAATTCTTTTACAATCAGTTTTATATTTTTGAAAGTGCTTGGGAAAACTTCGTTCTCGATCTGACCGGTGTTTTTCCAGGCAACTTCAGTTATTCCTTCTTCAATCTGAGGTTTTGAAGTGTCTTCACCATCAAAATTCATTTCAAACCAATGGGTACATTTTAATACCTTGTCGCCATTTCTTTCAACATAAATGTGATAAGTTGTGTTGATAAATCGTACCAATTCCACATCACTAAGTCCGGTTTCTTCTTCAATTTCTCTTACAGCAGACTCTTCACGGGATTCTCCTTTCTCTATTTTACCCTTCGGAAGATCCCATTTTCCTAATCTTTTTATGAAAAGAATATCTCCGGAAGGATTATTTACAATACCTCCCGCCGCTTCAATGATTCTGAAAAGACTTTGAAACTTCGCCCAAATCTCATCAATATCTTCTCCGAATACATTCAATTCCGTTACAGATGTATTTTCCAGAAGATCCAAAGCGATTTCCAGGCTTGTGACGTTTTCATATCCAAGCGTTTTTTCTAAGTTTTCAGATTGCTTAGACAGTAGTAATTTTTTTTCGTTCACAAAAACTTTATACATATATTTGTAAGAATTAAGAATTTAAATACAAAAATAAAAAATGAATTTAGAAGGACGAAAGATTATTGTCAATAAATCATCTAAAGAGTTGGTAGAAGTGCTAAAATCTCCGGAAAACTACAAAGATTTTATGCCGGATGGTCTTCAGAAATTTGAAACAAGAGAAGATGGATTTAAATTCGGGTTGCAGGGGATGCCGGAAATTGCTTTAAAAATAGATGAAGTGAACGATCAGAAAGCAGTTTTGAAGTCTGCAAGTTCAAGTTTAGACTTTACATTAACGGCAACTTTAAACCCTATCAACGAAAATCAGACGGAAGTGCAGATGTTGTTTGAAGGAAAATTCAATCCGTTTATCAAAATGATGGTGGAAAAACCTCTTCAAAACTTCATTAATACTTTGACAGATAAGATCGAAGCTTATAAATAAGATAATGAAAGCCGCTTTTTTAAGCGGTTTTTTATTGTAAATTTCTTAAATGTAATTTTCTGATATTGCTTGTTTTAGATTCTGGAATTTCACTAACTTTATTATGGATTTTTCACCTTTAAAACTAATAATATGAAAGCAAAATTAATATGTAAGAAACCAGATTTTCTATTGCTGATTATAGCTTTATTTATTTCCATTAATTTCTATTCGCAGGAACCAAAAACGATAAAAAATATAGTGCTCGTACACGGAGCTTTCGTAGACGGTTCCGGTTGGGAAGGAGTTTATGATGTTTTGGTTAAAAAAGGGTATAATGTATCTGTAACACAGCATAATTTGATGTCTTTTGATGATGATGTAAAAGCAGTAAACCGTATTATAGATCAGCAGAATGGGCCTTGTATTTTGGTGGGACATAGTTATGGCGGAGCAATTATCACAATGGCGGGTAACAATCCAAAGGTTGCCGGTTTGGTTTATGTTGCTGCGCATGCACCGGATGATGGCGAAGCTGAAGCAGATAATGGAAAAATATATCCTGCAGCTTATAAATCTTTGATAAAAGGTGAGGACGGGTTAGATTATATCAATCCCGAAAAATTTCCTGATGATTTTGCAGGAGGAGTACCAAAGGAAAAAGCGAAATTTATGGCTTTTTCTCAGACTCCGACAGCGGATGTTGCTTTTCATGCGATCATTAAAAATCCTGCATGGAAGACAAAGCCAAGTTGGTATGTTGTGGCAAAATCAGATAGAATTATTAATCCTGATCTTGAAAGAATGTACGCAAAAAGAGCGAAAAGCACAGTAATAGAAGTCGATGGAGCCAGTCATTGTGTGTTTATAACTCATCCTAATGAAGTCTCAAACTTAATAATTTCTGCTTCCAATATGAAAAAATAGATCAATCGGAATAATCAGTTATACAACAATTCCAGAACAATGGTCATCCGAACTCCCGGTTGCAGAAGAAAGGACATTAATCTCATTAGTAAGCCTTAAAACGCCCATAAAAGCGAAAATAAGGGCTTCTTTATATTCAATGATTTCTTTTTCGGGAATGATAATTTCAGTAGTTGTTTTGGCTTTAATTTTTTCAATTAAATATTGATTGTACGCTCCGCCACCTGTAAAAAGTACATTTTTTAATTGATTTTCATTGAATATTTTTGAAATCTGCTGAGCTGCATGTTCTGTAAAAGTTGCCAATACATCAATAATTTCAATATTTTCAAATAGCGGAAAAATACTCTCATTACACCATTCAATTCCTAATGATTTTGGATAAGATTGCTGATAAAAATCCAGTGAATTTAATTGAGATAATAATTTTTCATCAATATTTCCTGTTCTCGCTAAATTACCGTTTTCGTCAAAATTTTTATTGAAGTTTTGAACTAATTTATTCAAGACAATATTCACAGGAGCAATATCGAAAGCAATTCTTTTATGATTAATTTTTAAAGAAATATTAGAAAATCCACCTAGATTCAGACAAGCATCGTATTGAGAAAATAAGAATTCATCACCGATTGGAACGAGTGGAGCACCATTTCCTCCCATCAACACATCCTGACTTCGGAAATCATAAATTACAGGTAATTTCGTTTCTGTTTTTATGGCTCTTCCGTCACCAATTTGAAGCGTGAATTTTTTTTGAGGCTGATGAAAAACCGTATGACCATGAGAAGAAATCAAATTTACATTATCAAGTTGATGTTTTTCAATGAAGTTTTTAACTGATTTTCCTAAATAAAAACCATATTCAGAATTTAGTTCTAATAATTCTACTGCAGAAAGGTGAATTGAATTTCTAAGTTGCTCTTCCCAAGCTTTAGGATAAGGGATTGTTTCTGCTTTTAAAATCTCAAAATTCCAGGAATCTTGTCTTTCAAATTTAGCAAAACAAATGTCCAAACCGTCTAAGCTTGTTCCTGACATCAATCCTATTGCATGGAAAATCATTAAATTATTTTTTATTTTTAGATATTTCAGGTGCAGCAAAATCTCCGGAATTCTGGTAGAAAACATATTCTGAAAAATCGTCTTTTGCCCACATTCCATGAGCTCCGATTAGAGTGCTTCCATCTTTTCTCGTTACATAAACAGTATCATGGGTGTAAATATTTTTCTTTACCTGATCCCAATATACACTTTGCATGGCAAATCTGTCACCTTCATTGGTGGTGATTCTTACGTTACCCTTTGCCTCGTAAAACTTCTTATAATCGTAGAACTTTGCATATTTTGCTTTGATAGTTCCGGGAATTTTGGGCTTCTTTTTATCAAAAAACTGAATATCAATTCCTCTTTTTGCAACAGTATAAGGACTGTCGATTAACTCGTATTTTTCGATAATTGGTGCTTTAGCCCGCATTGTCACAAATCCTGAATCTCTCTGGATAATATTTGCATTATTAATGATCTGTGACGGGAAATTTTTACTTTGTTTGCCGGCGTTTTTGGTAAGATCTTCTTCACAGGATGTCATTATAAAAAATATAGCACAACTAAAAAGGTATGCTATATTTTTTTTATATGATATTTTTCTGACGAACTTCATTTTAGTTATACAAAGTTTTTCTGAACCATCTGTCGGCAAAATTGAAACCAACTCTCAGGTTAATAAAGTTTTGATTAATCAGATTATTTTTAAGTGTTCCTCTTTTTCCAACTTCAAGACCAAGTTCCAGACCGCTCATTCTTGTTATACTACTCGTTTTGAACGGAAGTAAAACACCTGCAGAAACTCCCATTTTATTGATGTTCTGCCCTGCAATCTTTAAGTTTCCTTTCTCATAGAAAGCTCCGTATCTGTAAACAATTCTTGAGAAATAGCTTCTGAAGTTATTGTAATTAGGCAAATACCAACCTCCGGCAGAAATTCTGTAAGTATCCTGAAGATCCAGAGTATTTCCGAAATAGGCTATACTTTCCCCTTTTTTATAATCTCCCTGAACAGATAAGAACCATTTATTCTCTTCACCATAACCTACACCCACTGATGCCTGTAATGGTAAAAGGTTTTTAGAACTTGTACTTTTCTGCTCGATGATGCTTTCATTACTTTTTGTGGTTGCTGCTGCATCAGAATAGAAATAAGTGCTGTTTACATAATCAGTAGTCATATTACTAGTGTTTCCAAAAGTAGTAGTAGCACCGATTGTTAACTTTCTGTCTGTACTTGTATTTAAATTCTGATAACTTGCACCTAATGTAAAGTTGAAATTATGAATACTATTTTTAGTTTCGTATCCATTAATCAATTCTGCATTTGAATAAGCAAGCTCATTAAGGTCATAAAGATTACCGAAGTAATAATTAGCTCTTGCTCCAACTGCAAACTTGTCATTCACTTTATATCCTAAAGCAATCTGAGCAGTATTCAATGTTCCGCTTCCTTTAAATCTGTTTGCTCTTACATTTACTTGATCTTCTAAAAGGTCTGTATGAACAATCTCATAACTCTTAGAGCTATAAGGCTGATAAGAAAGTCCCATTTTCAACTTTGGAGACAAAGGAAATGCTAATGCAATATTCGATAGATACGTAGAATGTTTTGTAGACTTCGTATTATTATAATCAGTTTTGAAGTAATTGTTTTCGTTAGTAGCTTCCAATTTTATACTTGTAAGCTCGAAATTTGCGTTATTCGCTGGGTTTGCGAAGTTAAAATTACTGGTAAAATCACTTATAAACGCTGTTGATATACCTCCCATAGAGGCAGTTTCAATCGTATTATCATATTTTACATCACCAATTCCATAAGTTGCATAAGGTGAGTTACTCAAATTCTGCGCATTAAGGAAATATCCAACCGATATGAATGATAGTACAAAGATTTTTTTCATTCTTTATTTTTAAAATAATGCGCAAATATCTTAAATATTAATGAATTGTAAAAATTATAAGAGGTTAAAGTTTGTTAAGGGGGAAATATAGTGAATTATCAATAGTCAATTACCTTTGCTGTCAATCTTTTAAAATTATTTAAGAAAATTTATAATGATGAATTGTTAATTGATGTTCTTATTAAATATGATAGAATATTTGTAATTCATTAGTTATTTGTATCGCAAAATTCACAATTGAGAAATCATGCGTTCCAAAATTTCTTTATCTTTGAAACATGAATTGGGAGAACATTGCCGGACAGGAAAATCTGAAAAAACTTCTGAGAGACAGTATCGCCGAAAACAGAGTAAGCCACGCCCAGCTTTTCGTAGGAAAAGAAGGGTATGGAACGTTACCGATGGTTTTAGCCTATGCAAAAGAAGTTCTGAGCCAGGAAAATGAGCATGCTGCTTCAAAAGTTGAGCATTTGAATCATTTGGATCTGCATTTGAGTTTCCCGGTTTTTACGGATAATAAAAATTCTTTAAGTAAAAATAAATTTGAAGAATTCCGAGAGATGATCATGGCTTCACCTTATGCAAGTTATGACGACTGGACAGCTTTTTTAGAGTCTGAAAACAAACAGCTTTTCATCTCTGCTGATGAAGTGGATGATCAGAACCAAAAATTTTCATTAAAAAGTTTTGAAGGCGGAACAAAAATTTTAATTGTGTGGAGAGCTGACAAGATGAATATCGCAGCTTCCAATAAATTCCTGAAATTTTTAGAAGAACCTCCTGCAAAAACAATTATTTTACTCACTGCAGAATCTTCCAACGATATTCTTCCTACCATTCTTTCCAGAACGCAGATGGTAGAAGTTCCCAGAATTAATGATGAAGATATTGAGATTTATCTTAGGAAAAATTTTAATGTTTCTGATGAAAAGGTAAGGGAAATTGTTCATGAAGCTCAGGGAGATTTAAATGATGCGATAAAGCTTTTACAATCCGGAAACAAAAATGAAGAATTTGAAAAACTTTTTGTACAATGGGTTCGCGATGCTTTTATGGTAAAAAAGAAACCCGGTTTTCTGAAAAATATCATTCTTTGGGCAAGAGAAATTGCAGGCTGGAACCGGGAAAAACAAAAGAATTTTTTAAACTATTGTTCAGAAATTTTCAGGTTGGCTTTGCTTCAGAATTATCAGTCGGAGAGTTTGGTGTATAAAAGAATTGATTCGAATGGTTTCAACTGGGTTGGCTTCTCAAAATTTATCAGTGGAGCAAATATTGAAAGCATTTTGGAGGAAATAAGTACCGCCGATCTGCATTTAACGAGAAACGGAAATCCTAAAATTGTCTGGACAGATTTAGGGATAAAATTATCAAGATATATTCATAAAAATTCATAAAATTAAACTCCGGCAATTGGTCGGAGTTTTTTGTTAAATATTAATCATTTATAATATCATTATTCTTTTTCGATTATTAAATTAACCTTTTTGCATGTGAATTGGGTATTAATTTTTGCGTTTAATAGTTCTAAAAAGCACTTATTTCTTACTGTTTATTAATTTTTCATTATCTTTAGTTGTTTCATTTCCAGTGTTTTAATTTAAGTGATATTAAAAATAAATTAAAAATTCAATCAATCGTTTGATTTATGAAAAATCCGTTGTAAATTTGCTCCTTGAAAAAATGAGAGTATTAAAATGATTTCAAAAGAAGAAAATATATTGTTTGCTGCCGAAATTCTTTTCGCTGAAAAAGGTTTTGAAGGAACTTCCACAAGGGAGATTGCCAAAGCGGCAAATGTGAATATTTCTATGATCTCTTACTATTTTGGTTCAAAAGAAAAATTGTATGAGAAGCTGGTGGAATATAGAATGAATGCAGGACAGTTTTTTTCAAAAGACATTATAGAAAGAACGGATATTAATGAATGGGAAAAGATTGAGAAGATTGTAGATGAATTTGCAGGGAAAGTAAGACACAATAAATGTTTTTACAGAATCATGCAGAGAGAACAGCTTCACGCAGAGAATCCTCAGATTGTAGAATTTTTAAAGGAAACAAAAATGGGATTCATCGCTATGTATTCAAAAATATTGGAAAGCGGATTACAGAAAGGTATTTTCACCAAAAATCCTCCTATCTATCTGCTTCATTCTACAGTGAGCGGAACTTTATTTTATGCATCCAATGCCAAAGAAATGTATAAAGAATTCCTGAACGATACTGAAGATGACGATATTTTTGATGAAAAATATTACACAGAACTTAATATACATATAAAATACTTACTAAAAGACCTTTTAGGTTATGAAGAAAATTAATAACTCAGTTCTTGCACTGGCCCTTTTTGTAGGGATTGCAAACACAAATGCTCAGGAGAAAAAGACACTTACTCTTGATGAAGCTGTGCAGTTGGGTATCCAAAACAGCAAAAATCTAAAGATCGATGCAGCCAAGATAGAAGAAGCTACAGCAGATCTTTTAGAAGCTAAAAACAGACAACTTCCGGAACTGAAGGTTTCAGGGAGCTACATGTATCTTCCGATAAAACCAACTGTAGATATTAAACTTCCCGGTGTTTCAGGAGCAGGAGGACCTGAAGTACATCAGGTTGCTTACGGATCAGTTAATCTTAGCGTTCCGGTTTACAGTGGAGGTAGAATAAAATATGGTATTCAGTCTGCAAAATATTTGGTGGAAGCATCAAAATTAAACACAGAAAATGATAAAGTAGCGATCGCTTACAACGTTGCTCAGGCTTATAATAATTTATTTAAAGCTAATCAATCTATTAAAGTATTGGAAGAAAATCTTACGGCTTCTCAAAAAAGAGACGAAACATTTCTTAAGCTTGAAAATAATGGAGTGATTGCCAGAAACGACAGATTAAAGGCGAATCTTCAGACTTCGGATCTTGAACTTCAATTATTGGAAGCAAAAAACAACTATAATATTGCCAATATCAATATGGATTTGTTACTAGGGCTTCCTGAAACTACAGAAATTGAAGTTGATCAAAACTATATTGAAGAAGGTTCCGAGGTAAAAACTGTTGATTTTTATCTGAATGAGGCAAGAGAAAACCGTAAAGATCTTCAGGCTTTAGACCAACAGAGAAAAGCGGCGGAATTGGGAACAAAATCTGCAAAAGCGGAAAATCTTCCTTCAGTAGCATTTACAGGAGGTTATGTTGCAGCAGATATTCCGAAATTCTTAACAGTTTATAATGCTGTGAACGTAGGAGTTGGGATTTCTTACAACTTATCAAACATCTGGAAAGAAAATTCGTCGTTGAAGCAGTCTAAAGCAAGAGAAATGCAATTGGCAGCAACAAATGAATTATTAAATGACAATATTAAATTAGATGTCAACAGAGAATATCAAAACACGGATTACTCAAAAAAGAGAATCACGGTTTTCGAAAAATCTGCTGAACAGGCTAATGAAAACTACAGAATCACAAAAAATAAATATGATAACGGTCTTGCAACCATGACGGAGTTATTGGATGCAGATGCGGCTCAGATTTCGGCAAACGTTGGAGTAATTAATGCAAAAGCAGACGCAGCGTTGGCTTACAGAAAACTATTACAGACTACAGGAACTTTAACATTTAAATAAAATTAAGAACTATACCAACAATGGAAAATAATACTACACAAACGACTGAACCTAAAAAGAAAAAAAGTTTGGTTTTCCCGATAATTTTGGCGGTTGTTTTAATCGGTGGAGGAATCTATGGATACAAAACATACTCTTACGGGCAGATTCATGAAGAAACCGACGATGCTCAGATTGCTTCAAATTTAGCTCCGGTAATTTCTAAAATCTCAGGATATGTAACTGAAGTGAAAGTAAAGGATAACCAGTTCGTAAAAAAAGGAGATACATTGGTTATTCTGGATAGCAGAGATCAGAAAATGGCTCTAAATCAGGCTCAGGCTGCTTTAACGACAGCAAAAAGCAATATCTCTAATGCGGAAGCTTCTACAACGGCGACTTCAAAAAATATCGGTTCTTCTGAAGCGGCAGTAACAACTGCAAACGCACAGATCGAAGCAGCAAAAGTAAACGTTTGGAAAACAGCTCAGGATTTGAAAAGATACTCAGTATTGGTAAAAGATCATTCTATTACAGAACAGCAATATGAGCAGGCTTTGGCGGCAAAACAAACTGCTGACAGACAATTGCAGGTTTTGATTGATCAGAGAAACCAGATTGCTCAGCAAACGGGTATCGCATCTTCTCAAACAGCGGCTAGTTCTCAACAAATCAGTGTTGCAGGTTCTGTGGCTAAACAAAGAGAGGTTGATGTTGAAAATGCAAAATTAAATTTATCATACACAGTAATTCTTGCTCCTGAAGATGGATATGTTGGAAAAGTTCCAATTCAGGCGGGACAATATTTACAGGCTGGTTCGCAATTATTTGCTTTAGTTAAAAACGACCAAAAATGGGTGGTGGCCAACTTTAAAGAAACTCAGGTTGATAAAATGGTTGAGGGACAAAAAGTAAAAATTGAAATCGATGCTTTCCCTGATCAGGAATTTGAAGGAGTTGTAAGCTCATTCTCTCCTGCCACAGGTGCTACATTCTCAATTCTTCCTCCGGATAACGCAAGTGGAAACTTCGTAAAAGTGGTTCAGAGACTTCCTGTAAAAATCGATTTTGTGAATCTTGATAAAAATATCGCAAAAAGATTAAGAACAGGAATGAATGTAAAAGCAGAAGTTTCTTTGAAATAATATTGAAATAAGTGAATTGTCAATTTTGCAGAGGCAAGTCAAATTGTGAATGTAAAATGAAGGGGTAGAATTGATAATGAAGTTGATGCCGTTTTGCGGATGATAGTCGATGATGATTGAATATGAAGCAGTAAAATCGGCAATGCAGTTGATATCGGCTGGTAGATGAAATCAATGGAAAGTTGGAAATGAAGTAGTAAAATTGACAACGGGTTGATTGATAATTGACAATTCACTTTTAAAAAAATAATTAAAATATTAAGGAGTTAGGGGATTTGGAAATTGCTTAAATCATTAATATAGAGATTTAAATTATTAAGAATAAAGTTAGTTCGTAAAAAAACTTGTTCTTATTCTAAAATTTCCGAATCTCATAATCTCTTAATTTTTTAATACCTATTAAAAACTATGCAAGATTCATTAGTAGAATATGGAGCCAGAAGAGTAATCATCACGATTACGGCAATTCTTTGTGCTCTGCTTGAAATTGTAGACTCCACGATCGTGAATGTTGCCCTGAACGAGATGAAGGGGAATCTTGGAGCTACACTTTCTGAAGTCGGCTGGGTGATCACAGCATACGCCATTGGTAACGTAATTATTGTACCGATGACGAGCTGGCTGTCGCAACAGTTCGGACGAAGAAACTATTTTGCCGCATCCATTATTATTTTTACCATATTTTCATTCTTATGTGGTAATGCAGATAATATTTGGGAATTGGTATTCTTCAGACTATGTCAAGGTATCGGTGGAGGAGCGTTATTAGTAACTTCGCAGACGATCATTACGGAATCTTATCCGGTGGAAAAAAGAAGTATGGCTCAGGCGATTTATGGTCTTGGGGTAATTATTGGTCCTACTTTAGGTCCACCTCTTGGAGGTTATATTGTTGATAATTTCAGCTGGCCGTATATTTTCTATATTAATATTCCTATCGGGATTGCTGCGACTTTGATGACGCTTCAGTTTGTGAAAAGCCCGAAATATGCAGAAAAGCGTAAAGCTTCAGATGTCGACTGGATCGGTATTGCTTTATTGGCAATTACAGTTGGTTCATTACAATATATTTTGGAAAGAGGTCATGAAGAAGACTGGTTTGCGAGCGAATGGATTGTATTGTTTACGGTATCAGCAATTTTAGGATTTATATTATTTCTCTGGAGAGAGCTCACTTTCAAATATCCGATTGTAGAATTAAGGGTATTGAAAAACAGTAACTTAAGGGTTGGTACGGTGATGTCCTTTGTATTAGGATTCGGATTGTATGGGTCTACCTTTATCGTTCCGTTGTATACACAGAGTATTTTGGGATGGACAGCTTTTCAGTCCGGGGCCTTGATGATTCCTGCAGCTTTAACAACCGCATTCATGATGCCGATTATCGGACGATTGCTTTCAAAAGGGGCAAAACAGCAGATTTTGGTATCTTTGGGGCTATTCGTATTCTTTATATATAGTTTCTGGGGATATAAAATCCTGACACCCGATACAAGTAAAGAAGCCTTTTTCTGGATGCTGATGGTAAGAGGAGCAGGTCTTGGGCTACTGTTTATCCCGATCACCTCATTGTCATTAAGTACATTGAAAGGTCAGGAAATCGGACAGGGAGCGGCTTTTACAGGAATGATGAGACAGCTTGGAGGTTCTTTCGGAATTGCAGCAATTACTACATTTATTGCCAATGCAGGTCAGAAATACAGGCTTAGTTTGATTTCCCATCTGGATTCTAATGATTTCAATGTTCAGCAACGGCTGAATGCTTTAAAAGCAAGTTTCACCGCAAAAGGAATGACTCCCGATGCAGCGACGAATGCCGCTTACAAAATGCTCGATCTATCGGTAACGAAACAGGCAACGGTACTTTCTTATATGGATGTTTTCCTTTATTTAGGGATTGCGTTTCTTATCTGTATTCCGTTTATATTGTTTATAAAAGAAAGAAAAAGTAAAGAAAAAATAGATTTGAGTGGTGTACACTAAATTTAAATTAATAGAAAAAACCTCCGCAATTGTGGAGGTTTTTTTTATGTCTAAAATCAATGTCGTTATTTTCACACTGTCATTCCGACGATAGAAGGAATCTGTTTGTGTATTTTACCATGGATGATGCTTCATATGAATTTTATTCTGAGGCATCTTAGTTTAATTAAATGCTTTCTCTTTTTCTAAAGATATTTATTTTCTATTTACAAATCTAAAGGAGGTTCTCGAAGTATCTATAAACCACTCATAAAAGATTTTAAATATCAAACCACAAAAAGTCTGTTCTTTTTTGAACAGACTTACCGATAACCTAACTGAAATTAAGGGAATTAATTAAACATTGTAAACACATTTTCCCATATATCTTTATGTTGACATTTGTATTTTTAGAGTAATGAAAAATGAGGGAAATTTCATTACAATGTATTGCTGTAGCAACTGATTAATTATGAAGATAAAAATCAGAACTGCTAATTATTAATATAAGATGCATTGAAAGACATGGATATAATTCTGCAAGTCATATTAACACCCGATGTGGTTCCGTTATTTACAGCTCTGATCATTCTCGCATCGATGGTATGACTACCTTCTGACAGTGATTTAACAGTGCTGAAAGAAAATGAAGCGTTACTGCCTCCCTGATCTTTTTCCTGAACGGTTAAATAAACATTTGTAGGCTGATTGTCTATAAACAATTTTGCTTCATAATAAGCGGCTCCTCCTCCTGCAGGGAAACTTCCGTAATCTACTCCCAACATAAAATTAATAAATACAGCCTTACCTCCCGCCGGAATATTAAGGATTTGTTGAGTCGTAGGAATCATGGTATATGCCAAATCGTTCACAAAGTACCCTGTATTGGAAGTATTAGCTACTTCTGCAGTAACGACACTTGGTGCAGAGGCATTGGGAACGGTAACAAGATTTCCTGAGGTATCTACTCCCAAAGTTTGTCCGGCTGAAGCCACAGGTGTAGATGATGTAAGATTTGTAAACTTTAAGCCGCTGGTGTTGGTAGTTCCTGAAGTGATTTCCACCTTTGAGGTAGGTGTTGAAGTTCCTATACCAAGACTTCCTGAAGAAGTTGTTGTAAAATCATTGAGCTGTTGGGCTGCAGTAGGAGCTCCGGAAGTATTGTTATCTTTTGCTCCGTCTACATGAAAAGCCGTCTGAGGATTTTGGGTGTTTATTCCCACTTGTGCAGACAAAGTATTTATGACTAAGAATCCTGCAAATAATAGATACTTTTTCATAAATCATTTAGTTTAAGTAAGAAGCATTGAATGACATGGAAATAGGTTTACATATGTTTACCGCTCCTGCTGCAGTACCATTACCTGCTGTTCTTCTCATCCTTACATCAAGCGTATGAGTACCTGCCGGAAGTTCTTTTACAGCACTTAAAGTATATTGAAGCTGTTGTCCTCCAGTATTCGGAGTTGCTGTTGAAACAGGCTCCTGTGTAATAAGATAAGTGTTGGTAGCCACCCCGTCGATAAACAGCATTGCTCTGAAATATCCTGCTCCTGTTCCTGCATAAGGAGCGACAAAATCAATACCTAACATAAAATTAATAAACACGGCTTTTCCACCGGTAGGAATTGTAATTGTTTGTGTTGATCCGGAAACTACAGTATCTGAGCTGTCATTCACATTAAAGTCTGCTCCTGATGAAGAATCTACTTCTGCTGTTGTAACGCCTACAGCTGTAGGATTGGGTAAGGTAACCACATTTCCTGCAGCATCTACGCCGATGGTTTGCCCGGCTGAAATTGGTGTTGTAGAGGTTAAATTGGTGAGTTTAAGCCCGCTTGTATTGACTGTCCCCGAATTGATTTCTATTTTAGCACTTGGCGTTGTGGTTCCTATTCCTACATTTCCAGTACTTGTGACTACAAAATCATTAAGTTGCTGAGTTGTGGTTGGAGTACCCCCACTGTTGTTATCTTTTGCTCCGTCAACATGGAAAACTCCTTGTGGGTTGGTAGTATTTACACCTACTTGTGCAAATGTAGCACTGAAGGTTGCCAAAGAGCAGATTAAAATAAGCTTTTTTTTCATTGTTCTAAATTTTTGTTATGCTTGACATTGAGTACAAAAGTATAGGGAAGCCTATTTCAAAAAAAGAAATACCCTTTTCGTTTTCGGAAAACAGAAAGGTTTTTGTTTTTAAATTATTGAAATTAAGTTGTTTATATTTTTATGCTAAGACGCTAATAAATCTTATTTTGGTGATAAATTTTGTGGCTTTACAAATTTTAATGTGAAATGATAGCCTGATAAAGATTCTTTTTAACATTCGGAACATAGGGGCTACGGGTAATTTTTTAGGGGGAGGTTAGATACTTCGGTAGTCGCTGCAGATCGTTCGATAAGTTACTGCAGACACTTAAAGAGAAACGTTTAATTAATACATGGGAAAAATTGATTAAAAAATAAATTCTTAACTGATAAAAAAAGAATACAGGGATTTGACCCCTGTATTCCAGTCAAAAACCGTGACTTCATATCAATTGAAAAAGTATTAATAAGGGACATAATAGCAAACAATTGTTCCGACCGGAAAATGTTTTAAAACATGTGTTTGTAAATTCTGTCAAGCCTTTACATATCCTGTCGGATATCCGTCACGGTTGGTTTACGATTGATTCGTATTGCCTTACAAATGTATCGCGAGATATCTTTTTCTAAAAGTGAAGGTCTTTTCATTTTCGGAAAAGAGAAAGTTATCTGTTTTAAAGTGTTGATTATAATTATTTTATTTTTTATATATTAAATCTTTATTAGGTGATTATTATGGCGTTTTTATTATGATGATTACTGAAAACCCCTCAAAAACACAAAAAAGTCTGCACCAAAATGGTACAGACTGCTGTAAAAAATTAATAATTGTATTTTCTAATTTGATGCTTTCTTTTTAGCCTCTTCCTGCTCTATAAATGAGATGAAAACGGAAGGGGATATTCCTGTAATAGATTTGAAAATCGTTGTGAATTTACTGTGTGATGAAAAGCCACACTCTTCAGCTAAAGCTCCGACTTTGTATCTTCTGTATTTTTCGGAGGTATTCAGTTTATGGATAATAAAGTTGATTCTGAGTTTATTGATATAACTCTTAAAATCGGCATTTTTATGTTTTTTAACGACATAAGAAATGTATCTGATATTTGTATTAAATTCTATAGCAAGATAAGAGAGAGAAACATTACTGTTATTGAACATTTCGGCTTTTTCAAACTGATCAAGCTGTGTCAGGATTTTTGCTTCGGTTTCTTTGTTAATAGCAATATCGGTCGGTCTGTTTTCAGTTTCTATCTCTTCTGCAACAGTTTCTTCTTCATTTTCAGTTTCTTCAATATGGGAAGTATCGACTTTAGTTTCCATGACATATTCCTCTTTTTCTTTGTAATGATCAATAATGCTTTTGAACTTTTGGTATTTTTCTTTATGCTTTCTTCTGTTAATAATGAAGATAACAATCAGACCTAAGATCAATAAAGATGCGATAATAATAAGTATATTTTTGGTGCTGTTCCAGCTTGCGTATTGGTCTTTTTCTTTTTCTACTTTGTCATAATCCTTATCAACTGTTTTGTTGTACTTTTCTTCTGTTTTCTTGAATACTTCTACATATTTTTTTCTGTAAATACTTGCTTTTTCGTATTGTTTTGTCTGTTCATAGTATTTTGCCAAGCCATCATAAGCTGTTCTTTTTGCTGCCGGATGATCAGCAGTTTCAGCATATTGCAACCCCTTTAAAAGATATTTTTCGGCTTCATTATATTGTTTTTGATTGGTTTTTGATATTCCTAATCCAATATAGCTTATTGCTGTACCAACATATTTTTCCGGTAAAATTTCTATCGCTTTCAGATTATAGTTATCTGAATTTTTGTAGTCATGTAATTCAAGATAACTTTCTCCTAAAAGTTGATAAGTCTTTCCTAAATTAATTTTATCACTAGGTATTTTTGAAAGATATTCAAGAGATTTGTTAAGATTGAGAATGGCTCCGGTATAATTTTTTTTATCAATTTCATAGTATGCTAATTCCTGATAAAATAGAGATTTTACTTGAGCTTTTTTTTGTTCGTCTGCAATTTTATCAGCTAGTTGTAAGCCTTCATCGGCATATTTTTTAGCTTTGTTATTAAGTCCTATAATTCGGTATTCAGAAGTTAAAAGCCCCCGGATTTTTGCTTTTAGTTCATCATTTTCTGAAGTATCCAGAATATCTTTTGCTTTTTCTGCAAACTTTATACTTTCTTCATTTTTATTTTGTTGTAAGTAAAGATTGGCACTCAGCATAAGACTTCTGCCTTTATGTGCAGGAGTTTTAGCTGTTGCAGCCATAGAATCAGCAATTTTCAATGCATGGGGCATATCTTTTGCGGCCACTTCAGTTAGCGTTTTCATGTAAAGTTTTTCAAAAGGATCATCATTTTTCTGAGCTCCAATTATTGAAGAATAAAGAAGAATGAGAAGAAATAGACATCTAGTCATAGTTTATTTTAATGTTAAAATTTTGTAATATTAACTGTTTGTTTGTAAGTATTAACAAAGATATGTTAAAAATTAAGCATTATGGTTAAATTTTTCATTAAATGTGATAGCGTCTGAAAACCAGATTTTTAACATTTATAACCGATAAAATAAACGTTTGGTTATTAACTGGACGTTGTATTAGTATAAAATTTTTTAAATCTTATTCCTTCTTTTTTTTCAAAGTTTGTCGAAGTATTTTGTTTCAATAGTATTTAGAGTGGCTTGATCTTATTCTTGAAACATTCACCAAAATTAGATTCCTGTTCTGATAGTTTGATAACCGAATGTCAGGGTTGGTCAGCTTTAAGAAAGTAAATCATATGGAAGAATAAAAAATAGAAGAATTCGAAATAGTTCAGGAATTAATTAAAATTCAGGATCCGTCAAAACAGCTACAAATAAACTCAATTCGGCTACGTGAGAATTTTCGGATTTAAGGAATTTTGCATGATAAAATTAAACAAAAATCAAAATGCAAAAAACAATTTTTATTACAGGAACATCATCAGGCTTAGGAAAAACAACGGCAAAATTATTTCAAAGTAAAGGCTGGAATGTTATTGCAACCATGAGAAATCCTGAAAGCGAAACAGAACTTATCCAATTGGAAAATGTTACGGTTTTGAAGCTTGATGTTTCAAAGAATGAAGAATTGGAAAAGACAATCGCTGAAGTATTAGAGAGTCACAATGTTGATGTTGTTTTAAATAATGCGGGCTACGGATTAATCGGACCTTTGGAAGCATTCACAGACGAGCAGATTCATAAACAGATCGAAACGAATTTAATGGGAGTAATTCGTGTTACAAAAGCTTTTACGCCTTATTTCAGGCAGAAAAAAAACGGAGTTTTGATTAATATTACTTCCACTTTCGGATTGATGGGCTACCCGACATGTTCGATTTACAGTGCCACAAAATTTGCGGTTGACGGATTTTCAGAAAGTTTAGGATATGAATTGGCTCAGTTTGGTATAAAAGTAAAAGTGGTCGCTCCGGGCGGTATTCAGACCGATTTTGCGGGACGTTCTTTAGATGGAGCTTTTCATGAATCTTACGGAAAATTAATTTCAAAAGTTGAAGAGGGATACAGTCCGGAACAGATTGCGAATTATTCAAAACCGGAAGATATTGCCGAGATTATTTTCGAAGCGGCAACCGATGAAAAGGAACAATTAAGATATGTTGCCGGAAAAGATGCCAATGCTTTATATCATGAAAGAAATGAAATCGGTGTTGAAAATTATGTGCAAAAAGTAAAATCTGGATTTATACTGTAGAAACAGAAATTAAATAACCGTTTTTCAACTCATAATTCATAACTTATAGCTCCTAAATTATCAGCCTCCTGCCAAACAGTTGTCACAAGCCCATCTTATATTTGCAGTATGAAAACAGTAAAATCTCCGGTTCATTTCAGATCTTTGTCTGCGTTGCATGAAGCAATGGGACAATCTTCACCGTTGCATCCGTTGATGAGTGTTATTAATTACGGCGACGCGGTTTTTGATCCGAAAGATTTTGAAAATGGGATTAAACTTGATTTTTATAAAATTTCATTCAAGACAAAATTCAACGGAAAAATAAGATACGGACAGGGATATTACGATTTTGAAGAAGGTGGAATGTCTTTCGTTTCACCCGGTCAGATTCTTAAAATGAATGAAGAGGAAGCCGATTACAGCGGAATGTCTCTGCATATTCATCCGGATTTTCTGCAGCCTTATTCTTTAATTCAGAAAATAAAAAAATACGGATTCTTTTCCTATTCTGCGGCGGAAGCACTTTATCTTTCTGAAAAAGAGAAGAGAACAGTTTTAAGCATTTTCGATAATATTCAGGGGGAATTGAATGAGAGAATAGACCAGTTTAGCCAGGATGTGATTATTTCACAGATTGAATTGTTGTTGACTTACAGCAATCGTTTTTACAACCGGCAATTTATCACCAGAAAAGCTGTGAATAATGATCTGGTGTCAAGAATGGAAAAGATTCTGGATGATTATTTTAATGATGAAAAGAGTCTTCAGGGTCTTCCTACAGTAGAATATCTCGCTTCTGAACTGAACCTTACGGCAAGATATTTAAGCGATATGCTTCGACAACACACCGGACAAAATGCACAGCATCATATTCACGATAAACTGATTGAAAAAGCCAAAGAATATTTATCAAACGAACAGTTTTCTGTTTCTGAAACGGCTTACCAACTGGGTTTTGAGCATTCTCAGTCTTTCAGCAAATTCTTTAAAAAGAAAACCGAATTGACCCCAAACGAATTCAAACAATCATTTCAAAAATAAAAATAAATGAACCAGAACAATTTAGATATCATCATTGAACGTTCTCTCGAAATCAGAGAAAAATATCATCAGCTGGAAATTCGTCAGAACGGCCAGGAGTGGACCGTAGAGCAGGACGCTTTAGCTTTTCTGACAGATGCAGGTTTGGCAGGAAGAAATATCATGTCTCACGAGAAAACATGGTCAAAATCCAATTCTGCGGAAGAACTTGAGCATAAATTAGCCGAAAATATCTGGTGGCTGATCATTTTGTCAGACCGTACGGGAATTGATATCAAAGAAGCTTTAGATAAATTTTTAACGAAAACGGAAAATATACTGAAATGAGTTATTGTGTAGCCATAGATAAAATGCAGCCTGAAAGCAGGAGAGAACTTCATAAAAAATACCATGACAATCATTACGGTTTCCCGATTCATAATGATAATGAATTATTCGGAAGGTTGATTATGGAAATCAATCAGGCGGGTTTAAGCTGGGAAACGATTTTAAAGAAAGAAGAAAGTTTCAGACTGGCTTATGATAATTTTGATGTTCAGAAAGTGGCGGCTTATACAGAGCAGGATCGCGAAAGATTATTAGCAGATCCCGGAATTATCAGGAATAAGTTAAAAGTAAATGCGGCCATCGAAAACGCAAAAACAATTATCGGATTGCAAAAAGAGTTCGGTTCTTTCGAAAAGTGGCTGGAACATAATCATCCTAAAGATTTGCAGGAATGGATGAAGTTATTCAAGAAAACCTTCAAATTCACAGGCGGTGAGATCGTAAATGAATTTCTAATGAGCATCGGCTATCTTAAAGGTTGTCACACTGAAAGTTGTCCCATATTCGATGAGGTTTTGAAGCATGATCCTATGTGGATGAAAGGGTAATTTATTCCCATAATCTGTCATTTCGACGAAGGAAAAATCTATAAATAATAATGTGCTAATGCTTCGAGAGCTTCAGCATGACATCTTTAATACTATCTGTTTTTATTAATAGAATTTTTAGTATTGTTATGCTGATACTCTTGAAATATCCGGCACATTATTAGCGATGTCATGCTGAGATTCTCAAAGCATTCATTAATAACAATTAAATTAAAAATTGCTATTTTTAATCATTAAGCTGCTGAAGTAGTTTATAATTTATTTTCTCGCTGTCCATCTCATTGATTCAAATTATTTGTAAAGATTCTCTTAGATCTAATTTGTTGATCATTCTTTTTGTTGATTAATTTGAAATTATTTCAGCTGTTTTTTACCCCACCGTCTTCGTATCCTCCTCCTTCAAAATCTTTTTCTCCTTCATCGACAGCATCATTCTCTCGTATTTATATTTTTCCCAGTCGAAATTATTGAGAAAATCTAAGGCAGCGACAAATCCGCGGTTGAAAAGTTCTTCTTTTTCCTCTTTTTTCATAAAGAAATTCAGCCAGTTGCTTGTTCCGCAATTCACGGTCTGAATACTGAAAAGGTGATAAAAAGTATGTTTTGTAAGGAAAGTTTTATCGTTAAAACCTTTTAAAGTACTGATGATATTTCCGGCAAATGATAAAGGTGATTTCAGGATTTCTTCACTTGTTTTTCCTCTTTCGGAAAGAATGTCGGAATCGCTGGTCAGTTGTACTCCAAACAAAGGCATTCTCGGATAAAAAATATCGGCGGAGTGGAAAAGGTCGATCGGGAAATTGGAAATACTTCCGCCGTCAATGAAAACTCCGACAGGATTGATGTTTTCCTGTTGTGTATTCATCCAGAATTTCCATGCATATTTTACAGAATCATCATCTTTATTGATTCTTTTCTGCATGGGTTCAAAAAAGAAGGGAACCGACATCGAAGCACGCACAAATTCAGCCGGACTGATGTGCTTCATTTCGTCTTCAGACCAATACAGATTTGCCATTGTAGGAAGTTCAACCTTAATTTTAGCATTAATATCGGTGGTGATTACGATGTATTCGGATTTTAATAAATAGAAAGGATCTTTTCTGTAATAATCGTTGTTTACTGCACTTTCGTAGAAAATTTTGTAGCGGATTTCGTCGATGTGTTCTTTATTGTTTACCCTGATTTCTTCGATGCTGTTCAATGCAATAGCGTAATATTCCATTCCGTTTCCGTAGCGGTAATCGAGGTTGAGGTCTTTTCCCGATTGTACAAATTTTTCATTAAGTCCGGCAACGGTTTTTATCCCGAAACCTTCCAGTACTTCTGTCATTTGATTCAAAAAAGTATTTCCCGGATTCAGTCCGGAATTCTTTTTCTTCAGATCAGAATATAATTTCCATAAAAACAGGATTCCGATAATTACAAGTAATAGAGGGATGGAAAATAGAATTTTTGTTTCCCAAATTGCTTTTGTAGGAAAAACAAACGCCAGAATTCCAAAAAATACAAGAATTGCAATGGCAATGTAACTGTTTATTTTCAGGAAGTTTTTGTTGTTCAGCATCGCATGAATGGTGGTTTTTACATATGTTTTTCCATCCATAAAATCGGCAAAATTCCAGTTGAACAAAATATCTTTGATTACTTCACTTTTCGCTTCTTCTTTTGTTTTACACGCTGCGATAAGCATGGTATTAATCGCACCTGCGCTTGTTCCTGCAACCTTCAGAAAACGGATTCCGAAAATTTCCAGACCATACAGATAACCAACTAATGCACTTCCCCAAACTCCGCCGCCTTCCTGCACAAATTCCACATATTGATTGCCTTGCGCATCCAAAAGGTCAGAAAATTCTTTAGACGAAATATTTTCATGCAAAGCGGCAAGCTTGTCTTTAGAATCTTTTGAAAGAACGTCTTCTTCAAGGATTTTGTTTAGGATTTCGGGTTTCATGGCGTGGTTTGGTTTTGGTTATTGTAAGTTGGTCAATCACAAAAGCGCAAGTATTTACTCTTTTTACTGTTTGTAAGGCGCAAGAAAATCGAAGATTTTCATTTTTATTATTTCAATTTTCCATCCAGTTTGTCATTCCGTAGGAATCTGAGCTTGGCTGTTTATTTATAGCTGAGATTCCTACGGAATGACAAACATGGTGTTTATAGGATTAATTCAATGAACGTGGTGTCTTTATGTTTTTAACATAATAAAAATACAACGATTTGATAATTAGTTTGATATTTTAAAATTAATTATAATTAAAATCTTTACTTACAGTATTTTCACGATACTTTACAGGTGAAATTACCATTGTTTTCTTCTTGCATAAATAAATGTACAGATCACAACAACAGCCATTAATCCCAATGTGAAAAAGTACCCGTTTTTATGATGAAGTTCCGGCATATTGTCGAAATTCATCCCGTAAACTCCGGCAATAAAAGTGATGGGTAAAAAGTAAACCGAATAAATCGCCAAAACTTTCATCACCTGATTCGCTTTCTGATCCGAAAGAGCCAGAAACATCCCGATTAAGTTGGTGATCTGAATATTCAGATGATCAAAATCGGCAACAACATCTTTGTGCTTATCTTTCAGATCGACCACTTCAGAGTCCTGTAATCCCAGTAATTTAAATTTATCAATGGCATCTGTAGAAATTGTCAACACTCTTGAATTTAACCCGGATTTACGTTTTAGTTTATATAATCTTTTGATCTGACTGGTATGGTTTGTGTTTTTCAGGAAAATTTCGTTTTCGATATTGTCCATTGTTTCTAATAAACTTACAGATTCATCATCGAAACTTTTCATAATTAATAATGTAATTCTCAGTGCGATATTCTCAGCGGTAGTTTCCTTTTTAAGACATGAAACCTGTTTTTTTGTTTCATTGATGCTTTTGGTTTTCATCCTGTGAATCGTGATGATTGTTTTTCCTAAAAGAAAAATCCCGATTTTAGTACTGATATCGCTTATGGTGTTGAGGTTTTTACGCTCAAGTTCTGTGCTTTCTCGGAGGAGGAAAAATTTTACGTCTCCGTCTTCCTCGTATTTCGGTAAGTGATTAGGGTCCAACGTGTCTTCGAGAAGAAGATTATTGATCTCGTATCTTTCATGTAAAAATTTCAGGTCTTCCGCTGTCGGAGCCTCTACATCCACCCATTCGCATTGGGAATCTCTGTAAATCGTGTCAATTGGCATAGAGTAAAAATAGTAATATTTTGAAAAACTATGTGTTAAATAAGTTTTATCTTTGCCAAAATTAAAAAACTATATGATTAAAAGTACAATAAAAGGAATCGGATTCCATGTTCCGGATAACATTGTTACGAATGATGATCTAGCTAAATTAATGACCACCAATGACGAATGGATCACGGAAAGAACGGGGATAAAAGAAAGAAGACACAGAAAAGACAGAAACGATTCTCAGGAAACTACAGCTTATTTAGGTTTTAAAGCATCAGAAAAAGCTTTGGAAAAGGCGGGTATGACGGCTAAAGATATCGATTATATTGTTTTTGCGACGCTTTCTCCCGATTATTATTTTCCGGGTTGTGGAGTTCTATTGCAGGATATGCTGGGCTGCGATACGATCGGAGCTTTGGACGTGAGAAATCAGTGTTCCGGTTTTGTGTATGCGATGAGCGTGGCAAATGCTTTTATTAAATCAGGGACTTATAAAAATATTTTGGTTGTAGGCGCTGAAATTCATTCTTTCGGACTGGATTTTTCTGATGAAGGAAGAGGTGTTTCTGTGATTTTCGGAGATGGGGCAGGAGCGATTGTGCTTTCTGCAACGGAAGATGAAAATGCAGGAGATATTTTAGCGGTAAACATGCATTCTGAAGGTAAATTTGCTGATGAATTGTGTACTCAGTTTCCGGGTTCTAAATTCGGATGGAGCGACAGGATGAGAAAAGAGCCTGAAAACGTAACCAATAAAGAAGTTTACCCGATCATGAACGGAAATTTCGTTTTCAAACATGCGGTAACCAGATTCCCCGAAACGATGCAGGAAGCTTTGGATAAAGCGGGAAAAACGATTGAAGATCTTGACATGTTTATTCCGCATCAGGCGAATTTGAGAATTGCACAGTTTGTGCAGCAGAAATTCGGATTGCCGGATGAAAAAATTCATAATAATATCCAGAAATACGGTAATACAACGGCAGCTTCTATCCCAATTGCTCTAAGTGAAGCTATTGAACTCGGCAAAATAAAGAGAGGAGATTTGGTGCTTCTTTCGGCTTTCGGAAGTGGTTTCACTTGGGGAAGCGTTTTGTTTCAGTATTAATAATGTAGCAAAAGCTTTTAAAATAAAAAAAACCGCAGAATGTTCTGCGGTTTTTTGTTTTATGAGATACTTTTAATTGTTTAAAAGCTTTTCTATCAGTTTATTCTGCATTTCCATTAATTGACTGATTTGTTGTTGATTTTGCATTACACTTTTAAATAAATCTCCATCAACAGTATTATTTACAGTAGGTATATTACCAATAGCAGAATTATTACTCGTTTCAACATTATTATTAATAATGGTATCACCTTCCAAGAAATACTGTGGTTCTACCTTAAAGAACTCAGCAACTTTCTGCATGAAAATAAAGTCTAATTTTTCAATTGCACCATTTTCAATTTTACTAAGATAGCTTTGAGAAACATCAAGCTGAAAAGCCAGATCTTCCTGAGATATTTCTTTCTGTTCTCTCAACTTTTTTATTTTAAAGCCAACACTGTTATTCATAATTATGGAAATTGAAATGTAAAGATAATGTTTTTGCAAGAATATTTTTATTCCAAATGGAATTGTATTTTATTCTATTTGGAATAGATAGTTAGGGAGCGGGATTCTATTTTTGAAAAAAGTTTCGCGAAATACTTTTAGTGTAAAAAATTTATTTTAATTTTAAATTCAAATCAAATGAAAAAAATTATTTTATTGGCAGCTTTTAGCGTTGCTGGATTAGTAAGTGCTAATAATAGCATCTTTAAAAAGGAAGAACCAAAATCTAAGGAAAAAACACAAGTAAAAGAAAGCTCTTCAAAAGAAAATGAAAAAGAGAACAAAAATGAAACAGATGATGAAAACTCGAGAAGAACTTGTACTCTTTGGTATACAGTAGAAGCTCCTTGTGGAGCTGTTTATTATCTTTGTGGTAATAACTATTGGGACTATCATGATTTGCATCAAGCAATGGATGAAATTAACGAAATTAAATGTAATTAAATCTTTTTAGAACTGTGTAATATTATACAGTTCTTTTTATAATAACAATAATGAAAATATATTACTTGTATTTAATACTGATATGTAGTTTCTGTAATGCACAAAAAATATCTTTAACAAGTGCATCAATGAAACCATTTCCTTACAGTGCAACAATTATAGAAGAAAGTAATCAAAATATATATTATGATTTAAAATTCGTACGTGATACAAAAAATACGCAAAGTAAAAGACAGGCGATTTGTATATTACAGATAGGAAGTATATTTTCGAGATTTGCGGATAATAATTTTGTAAAATTAGATTCTCTAGATGAAAAATATAGCCATCAGCAAGAAATTACTCCGAAAGAATTTGGTGTATATAATTCTTTCTTTGGTAATTGGGACAATGTTTTGGTGAAAAATTTAGTAGACAAAAAAAATATTATACAAGACTACGCAAAAAATAAATATCAATACGAAGAATTACAACCAAATTTTAATTGGAAATTAGAAAAAGACACTAAAGAAATTTTGGGATATGTATGTTATAAAGCAACGACAGAGTTTCGAGGAAGAAAATATATAGCTTGGTATGCCAAAAATATTCCTATTAATAATGGACCATATATTTTTGACGGGCTTCCTGGTTTGATCATGGAGATCGAGGATATAAATGATCATTATCATTTTACAGCTATTGCAATGGATAAAAAAACAAAAGATATCTATTTGAGGAAGGAAAAGCAAATTTTACATGTGACAAGAGAACAATTTAGGAAAATTCAGAAAGATCTTCATGATAATCCCGGATTTTTCTATGGAGGAAACTCTTATGATGCAAACGGAAATCCTATAAATGAAAAATGGAAAAAGAAGCCATACAATCCAATAGAATTAGATTAAAAACAATAAAATCCGCAGAACACTCTGCGGATTTATTTTTATTGAACACTCAAACTCTTCAGTAATTTTTCAGTATCACCGGAATCCTGTCCTGTCTTTTTCGCCAGTTCGATGGATTTTTCTGCCCAAAGTTTAGCGTTTTTCTTGTCACCAACTTTGTTGTAAAGATTTGCTAAAGTGTCGGTATTTGCGTAATTCTCGTCTTTCTTTACAGATTCCTGAGCCCAAACAACGGCTTTTTCTAAAGATGCCTTATTTGTCACATTTTCAAAGAAATTCCAAGCCAGAGAATTTAATTCTTCTGAACTTGCTGCAGATGTATCTTTATTTAATTCTAAGCTTAATTTCTCATACGTTGCAATGTCTTTTGCTCTTAATGCTCTTGAAGCCTGTGCTTTTTTCAAGATTTTTTCAGCTTCGCCCTTTGATAAGAATTTCTGAGCTTCCGTTAAGAAATAATCATCATTCCATTTCTTAGTTTCAGTATTGTATGATTTCTTGAAGATATTGCTGATTTTTATATTTTTGTCAAGTTCTTCATACTTTTCAGATGTAATAACTTTAGCAATTTCAGCCTTTTTTGTTTGGAAAATTTTGTAAAGCGGACTGTCCATATTCTGTGCTCCTGAAAGTAACATTTGAATATCATCTCTGTCAAAATCAGTTTTTACCTGAAAATAACGCTCTATAACTCTGGTTGAGAACGCTGCATCACTATACATGGTAAGTTCTGCAAGATTTTTCAAAAATTCAGGATCTTTTTCTCCGTCTTCGAATTTTTGCTTTAATGTTCCTATTCTTTTGCTGGGATCTCCTGCATCTTTTGCAAACTGGATAAAGTCATTTTCTTCCACATATCCTAAAGTTCTGTGTACCACTTCACCGTTTCCGTCTACGAAAAGATAAGTAGGGAAGGCTTTTACGTTATACTTTTTAGCAAGGTCAACTCCTTCACCTTTTTCCATGTCGATTTTTGCATTCACAAAGTGAGCGTTGTAGTAATCTCCGACAGGCTTTTGCGGGAAGACATTTTTTACCATCAGTTTACAAGGTCCGCACCAAGAAGCATACGCATCGATAAATACAAGCTTGTTTTCTTTTTTTGCTTTGGCAAGAATGGTTGTGAAGTTGGTGTCCTCAAATTTTATCCCTTGTGCAAGAGCAAACGCTCCGATGAAAAGGGCTGAGAATATTGATAATTTTTTCATAATACTTTTTATTGATTGCAAATGTAATAATTATGTTAATAAATCAGTCTGTATAAAATAAAAATAGTTACAGCTACAATTTGATTATTTTTTTTAATTTAAGTTAAAAGAATGTGATCATTAATAAGATAGATGCTGATAATTCTTTAATTATAGAAGCAATTGGGGATATTAGATTTTATTAAAAACTAAATTATTCTTAATTTTGTGAAAAACAAAAAGACACCCCCGGAAATGATGAACTATTATAATAACCAACATAATAATTTGTTCATCTATGTCTAAGAATTTTCATAGGCTTGTGTGTTTTTTAATGACTGCTGTCCAAATATCAGCTCAGAAAAAAAGGAATTTCGATAAAATCTGCGATAAAAAACTTATTACCGCTACACAAAAAGAAATGTCTTCAATTTTACTGACTTCTGTAAATAATACATATGACCAGATCAGTATTGCCAAAAATGTTATCATTATAGTTTTATGCTCTGCCTTGATTGGTTCTTTTTTACACTTTAGATCTAAGCAAAGAAAACAGCGTTCAAAATTCAGAAATATTATAAGAAATCTAAACAAATCAACTCATAATAATTCTGAAATTCTTCTGCGTAAAAGCGAATCAGATTTTTCTCATATTTCGATAGAGGAAGTGTCTGAAAAAGACGGAGAAACCAATAAAAAGCGGAACGAATCTTTAATGACCTCCGAAACCGAAACTAAATTACTGGAACTCCTCGATGATTTTGAAAAAGGCGTTTTATATAATAATAAAAATATGTCTCTGCCTTTTCTTGCAGGAGAATTAAATACGAATACAAAGTATCTTTCGTACGTGATCAATCAGCACAAAAGTTCAGACTTTAAAACCTACATCAACCGATTGAGGATAAATCACATTGTTGATAAACTCATTAATGACGATAAATACCGCCAATACAAGATCAGTATTCTTGCCGATGAATGCGGATTTTCTTCTCACAGTAAGTTTGCTTCTGTTTTTAAAATAGTTACCGATTATTCTCCTTCAGCCTATATAAAGCTTATTGAAACTGAAAATCAGACAGATAAGATTAGCCGTTTTCAGGAAAATAGTTAAACAGCATACTCTTTTGATACTCTGTTCTTTTCATTTTCAGGAAAACAGATAAGTATTTATTTTTTTGTGGGATAAGCACTTTTATATATTTGCGCCAGTTTTACGGGACAAACCAATACTGCAGTTTTATAATTTTTCTGGAAAAAATAAAATTCCTTACTCACCTAAACACTAAAAACTAAGAAAACCAGGAACAGTGGTTAATAATCTTGGTGCAGGCTGTTATCAGAGTGATGGAAACTCAACGGTATGGAGAGGTATTGGCTGCTTGGAAATACTGCACCTGCGGGAACCCATATCCATACTGTTTCCGGAACTGCACCAGTATCAATAGGAGATACCGGAAAGTCGATAGATAAAAGATCTGCTTATTTGGTGGTAGATATGTTTATCTATTTGGGAGAATAATTGTTAGAATTAAAAAATATGATCGGGATTGCCCGGTTTTTTTCAGTCAAGTTTTTTTAAGTGCAAAACCGCAGAATTTTCTGCGGTTTTGTTTTATTCTATTTTGTTTTTGTAGTATCTGTTTTTACTTTTACCGTATCAGAAGGAGTGGAAGGAACTGGTTCAGAATTGGCAACGGCAGAATCTCCCATTTTATTTCTTAAAGAGTCTTTATCATGAGATTCTTTAAATTCTTCCCTGTTTTCTTTTTTATCAGCACAGCTTCCTAAAAATAATAAGCCTAAAACAGCACCTATCCATAATTTTTTCATAGCAATTTCTTTTTTTAATGTTTAGTATTAGATCAAATATAGTGATTTAATTAAAATTTTACGGGAAACAAAGGCATAGTGTTAGAAATTTTAAGATATTCTGTACAAAATTTAAATGAGAAAAAATACAAACAATTTTGGAATCTAGGATAGGATGAAAAATCTTATTAACTGTATCATAACCGATCAAAAAAAACAAAAAAATCCTCAGAGCTTTCATCTGAGGATTTTCCATTTTAAAGTTAAACTTTTATTATTTAACAGTAGTTGCTGAATCCATTTTTATCTTGATACTGTCAGGATTGGCTGTCTTTGTAGTCATGGTATCCGTCGTGGCAGGTGATACAGTTTTTGAATTATCTACCGCCGTCGAATCTATATTACTTGTTGACATAGAGGATTCTTTTGTTCCGCAACTGACTGCGAATATTGCGACTGTTGCTATTAACAATAATTTTTTCATAATATTTTGGTTTAGTGTGTATTAATAGTATTTCAAGAATTATTCCGAAGTAGAAAATTAAATATTAAAGTATTAATAAAGTAATTTAAATTTTGTTAATTATCAAAATTAGGATAGTAATAAAAACAAAAAAGCCCCGAAACCGAAATTCCGAAGCTGTATTTAATTAACAGGCAATTACTCATTACCTATTACTCATATTATCCTAGGTATGGATATTTGTAATCTTTAGGAGAAACAAAAGTTTCTTTGATACTTCTTACAGACGTCCATCTTAGTAAGTTCATTTTAGAACCTGCTTTATCATTCGTTCCTGAAGCTCTGCCACCACCGAAAGGCTGCTGACCAACAACTGCACCCGTAGGTTTGTCGTTGATATAGAAATTTCCTGACGCATTTTCCAATGCTTTGAAAGCTTCATTTACAGCATAACGATCTTGTGCAAATACAGAACCAGTCAATGAATAAGGAGAAGAAGAATCAACAACTTTCAACGTTTCTGCCCAGTCTTTATCTTCATAAACGAAAACAGATAAGATAGGTCCGAAAATCTCTTCAACCATACTTTCGTATTGAGGATTTGTAGTTTCGATTACTGTCGGATATACAAACCATCCTTTAGAATCGTCAGTTTTTCCACCGATGATAACGTTTGCTTCGCTTGATGCGTTGGCTCTGTCGATGTAACCCTTGCATTTTTCGAACGAATTTTTATCGATTACGGCATTCACAAAGTTGGAAGGATCTTCAGGAGAACCGATTTTTATAGAAGAAATCTGAGCTTCCATTACTTTTTTCACATCAGCCCAAAGAGACTGAGGAATATAAGCTCTTGAAGCAGCAGAACATTTTTGTCCCTGATATTCGAAAGAACCTCTCACCAAAGCAGTTGCAACTGCTTCTACATTAGCAGAAGGGTGAGCGATAACGAAATCTTTTCCACCAGTTTCACCAACAATTCTTGGGTAAGTTCTGTAATTGTGAATATTGTCACCGATCATTTTCCACATTCCCTGGAAAACTTTTGTAGAACCTGTAAAGTGAAGTCCTGCGAAATCTCTGTGTGCCAAAACTTTCTCGGCAGTTTCTTTTCCATCTGTGAAAATCATGTTGATTACCCCTTTCGGAAGACCTGCTTCTGTAAGAACATCCATGATTACTTTTGCAGAATAAACCTGCTTGTCGGATGGCTTCCAAACCACTACGTTTCCAAGCATTGCCATACAAGTCGGCAGGTTTCCGGAAATCGCTGTAAAGTTGAATGGAGTTACTGCAAAACAAAATCCTTCTAATGGTCTGTACTCAACTCTGTTCCAGATTCCTGCGTCAGAAACCGGCTGTTCAGAATACATTTCCGTCATAAATTCTACGTTGAATCTTAAGAAATCAATTAATTCACAAGCAGAATCAATTTCAGCCTGATGAACATTTTTAGACTGTCCGATCATTGTCGCAGCGTTGATTACATCTCTGTAAGGTCCTGCCAATAGATCAGCAGCTTTTAAGAAAATCGCTGCGCGTTGTTCCCAACCTAGCTCATTCCATTCTTTTTTTGCAGCCAATGCAGCGTTGATGGCGTCATCTACGTGTTGCATTGTTCCTCTGTGATAAAAACCGAAATCATGAGCATGATCCTGAGGCGACTGAAGCTGAACCGTATCACCGGTTTTTACTTCTTCACCATTGATTACCATTGGAATTTCTATCTTTTCAGCCCACATTTTTTTGTATTGAGCGATAAGGCTTTTTACTTCAGGAGTTCCCGGTGCGTAAGAATTTACCGGTTCGTTTACTGCAAATGGTACTTGCGAAATTGCTTTAGACATATTACGTTGTATTATTTTTTAATTTGCTAATGATACAAATTTACAACTTTTAATTTGGACAAAAAATCGACAGAAACTATTTGCATTTTATTATTTATTAGTTAGAATGATTATATTTGATTTGTTCTTAAACTTAAAAAAATGAAAAATATTTTTTTAGCCTTTTTGCTTGTATCACAGGTCGTTGCTGCACAACATAAAAAGAAAGTGCAGAAAGAAATTCCTTTAGCACCACAAATTGAAGTATATAAATATCCTGATAACGAGCTTTTAAATGGCATTTTAAAAGGCTCAAAATGGTATTTCGATCTTGCCAGTAAAGTTGAAAAACAACTTTTTTTAGACAAAGAAAAAATGAAACCTGATGTTTTGTATTTTGTTGATGCTGAGAATTTTCAAATTAACATTAATCAAAAAAACTGCAAAAGTATTATAAAAGGAACTTATCAAATTTTGAAAGAAAGAGATGAAAATACAACTGTACAAAAAGGGCTTCAGCCTTTTAAAATTACTTCACCTCATCAAAAATGTAGTGCAAAATTATCCGGATTTCTATCGGGAGCACTCGATGTTTTTTTTAATGAAAGAGAACAGACGATAGAATTGAGAGAGGGGGAGACTTCGTCACCAATTACGGTTCCTGGTTTTTAATCCGGATATTAAAACTACATCTTTTCATTTTCTAATATTTTCAAGACTAGCTTTTCTTCATGAGTAAGGTCTGCTTTGCCATCATTTTCTTCTATTTCTTCCAGCTCATCAAGATATTTTTTGATGGTATTATTTTCATAAAGATTGATAACCAGTGGATGAACATAATATTTCCGGCAAACCGTACTTGTGTTTCCGAGATGAGAAGCAACAATATCTAAGGCTTCTTTTACTTTTTTCTTGTATTCTGTGTGAGTTTCGGCATATCCGATTTCTTTAAAAGCTATTAAAGCACTTACTGTTCCCGACCACGTTCTGAAATCTTTAGCTGTAAAATCTTCACCGCTGATTTCTTTTATATAATCATTTACCATACCCGAATCGATGGTGTGGCGGTGTCCTTCATCATCCAGAAACTGAAAAAGTTCTTTTCCGGGAATGTCTTTACATTTCTGCACCAATCGGGCTAATTTTTTGCTTTTAAGATCGATATTGTGCATAACTCCTTTTTTACCTTTAAAATTAAAAGTAATTTTTGGCCCCTTAATTTTGACGTGTTTATCTTTTAAAGTCGTTAACCCAAAAGAACCATACAGTTTTTCATATGCATTATTGCCGATTCTAATGTTTGTTCTTTGCATTAAACTAACAATGAGTGCTAATATTTTTCTTTTTTCAAAATTCCTTAATGCTAAATCTTTTTCTACATGAAGTCTGATTTCGGGCAAAGCATACCCAAACTGAAGCATTCTGTAAAATTTTGTATGGTTTCTCAACGCACTCCACAAAGGATGATAACGGTATTGTTTTCTCTTTTTAACATCAAAACCTGTTGCCTGAAGATGCCCATTATCCAAAGCACAGATCCACACGTTTTCCCAGGCGGGAGGTATAACCAGCTTGTTGATTCTTGTGATTTCGTCTTTGTCTTTGATTTTTTCGCCGTCTTTGAAATAGGAATATTTTTTTCCTGTCTTTTTGCGTGTGATACCGGTCGTTTCTGCATCGGTGGTATATATGAGATGTACCGCCTTTGCAGAAGCCTCCGGATCCTTCATAATTTTTACAATCTTTGCGGGTTTCAGATGGGAAATGAGGTCTAAGTCTGAATTTTCCATAAGATTATTTGGTTAAGAGTTCTTACCCCTTGAAAATAGCCATAATATAACGGCTACTACGCCAACTACTAATATTATTCCCCACCACATTCCTGCTTTAAAGATTGTTTCTACCGCTTCACAACTCGTTAATGTCAGTAAACAAATCAATGTTATACTGTATAAGGTCCATTTTTTCATGATAATTTATTTTTGGTGTTTTATTATTTTAAATTCTTTGAAGGTCTGCTTTCCATCTTTTAATGGACTTTTTAATTTCGTCTCCGGAAATATTTTCTTTTAATGCCTTTTCCAAAAGAATTTTAAACTCATCGTCGTAAGCAAACCTTAAAGCTGCAATCTGGCTGAACTTCAGTTTTTCTTCAACTTCATCGGATCTTACATTGAAAATCTCAAAATATCTTTGTTTGAATTCCAATCTCACCAAACGGTTTTGAAGTCCCAACGCATAATGCTGCCGAACCATAATTGCCAAATAGAAAATCAGAAAAATTACAAGTGAAAATAAAATCCAGATCAGTTGATAAAGTTCATCATTAAAAATTTTCCAGATTCCGAAAATTTCCAGAAAAATTAATAATGGAAGATAAATAAAATGATGCGGAGGATAAAATTTCCTGTGATTTTTATAATTCTGGCTTTCCATGGAAGCAATACTGCAAGAATCTTTCCAAAAAGTTAAATTTTTGCTGTTAATTACTATTTGTGGTATGCGAAAATTAGAAAATTAAGTTTGTTTACTTTAAAATATTATGATTTAAATAATAATGATATTAGAAATTAAAGTATCATAACTATTTGTTATCAGCTAAATTTAGATTTTAGTTTAAGGAAATAGTTTTCAAAATATTTGTAAGATATATGAGAAATAAGAAAAGTTAGGATAAGGGTAATAGGGTAAATAATCCAGTTCATCTGGAAATAGATCGAAGCTTTTAAAGCTATTATAATTGCTATACCATGCCACATATAAATTCCGTACGAAATTGATCCCAGATAATTGGTTATTTTATTTTCAAGTAAGGTTGAATACCTATCGTTACAAGCTAAATTGATAATAATAACAGCAAATAAAAAGGAGTAAATGTCATCATGAAAATATGGAAATTTTACACCAAATAATATTAATACAGAAGCTATCAATGAAGCTATCAATAAAACATGTTTTTTGAATAAAATATCTATTATAAAAGATTTTTTATAAATTAATATGGCGAAAACACCACCAATTGCCATACAATTTATTTTAAATTGAGATAAAAATCCTGTCAGAGCATTTTGTTTGAAACTTGAGAATAATTTGATACCTGTATGATTAAGAATAAAGCTAAGAATCCAATAAAATAAAAGTATTGAGATAACGAAATAAAAATATTTTCTTTTCAAAAAAAGAAACGGCCAGATAAGATAAAATTGTTCTTCTGTTGCAATTGACCATGTTTGAGAAGTATAGGCTATTTCCCCAAATAAAACAACACCAAGATTGGCAAAAATAGTTAAATAGTATATAATGCTAGAGCTTCTATGATCCAAAACATGAGTAAAGATTGTTCCGGGAATATCAAAAAAATGAATGTATGGAAAGACAAAAAAACCTAAAAGAATTACCAGATAATATAATGGCCATATTCTTAAAATACGTCGGATGAAAAAATTTTTAATACTAACTGTTCCCTTAAATTCTCTCTCATGTAATAGTAAAGAAGTGATAAGAAAACCACTTAAAACAAAAAATAAGACCACACCTAGTTTGCCGACTATTTGAAAAAAGGGGACATTGGCTAAATTTTCTATGCCAAATAATGATTTGTATAATTCAACATGACTGACAATAACAAGCGAAGCAGCTATAAATCTGAGGGAATTAAGATTAGGATAAAATTTTTTCATGGACAAAAATAAAGAAAATCATTTAAAGGCTATTTAACATTTTCTTAAAATATGAAGGTGAATATGAAAGCAGTGAATTAATATTAAATTCAAATTTTTCGTAACTTCCCGTCTTTAAAAAATTATAGAAAAATGACTTCAAAGGAAAAAGTAGCTGCGCTTCGTGAAGAGATGCAGAAAAATAATGTTGATGCATTTATAGTATATTCTGCGGATCCTCATATGAGTGAATATCTGCCTCAGGAATGGCAGGAAAGGTCTTGGTTGTCCGGATTTTTGGGTTCTGCGGGTTTTGTGGTAGTGACAAAAGATAAAGCAGGACTTTGGACAGACGGAAGATATTTTACTCAGGCTCCTATCGAATTGGCAGGGTCGGGAATTGATCTTTTCAAAGACGGAATGGAAGGAACCCCAAATTATATCGACTGGATTATTTCTGAAATTCCCGAAAACGGAAAAGTAGCGGTAAATGCTGTTGCCACGTCTCATGCCAACTGGGAACTTTTAACTCAAAAATTAAATTCGAAAAATATAACGCTGGTTGATTCTCCACTTTTAAAGGAAATCTGGAAAGACAGAGGAACGCCGTCAGAAAATCCAATTTTTGTACATCCGGTTGAAAGAGCAGGAAAATCTGTTGTAGATAAAATAGCAGCGATCCGTCAGAAAATGGAAGACCAGGAAGCAACGGTTCATATCATTTCAAGTTTGGATGATGTTGCATGGACATTGAATTTAAGAGGAAGTGATGTAGAAAGCAATCCTGTATTTTTAGGATATATTATTATCACTAAAAATGATGCAATATTGTTTACAGGGCTTGAAAAATTAGAAGTTGAATCAAGAAGGTCAATGGATGAATCTTTCGTCAAGATGATGCCTTATGAAGAATTTTACAATCATTTAAAAATATTCAAAAACGAAAAAGTTTTAGTTTCTCCAAATAGTAATCAGTCGATTTTTGAAGCTTTAAAATCAGATAATCAATTTATCAAAGCTCCGGTTCCGGGAAATTTAATGAAAGCTCAAAAAAACGAAACTGAGCTGGAAGGTTTCCGAAAAGTAATGGTAAGAGACGGCGTTGCTATGGTGAAATTCCTGTATTGGTTAACTCACAACGCAGGAAAAGAAGCAATGAACGAATATTCTATCGGCCAAAAGCTGAGAGGTTTCCGTGCAGAAGGTGAAAATTTTGTCGGAGAAAGTTTCGGAAGCATTGTTGGATATAAAGATAACGGTGCAATTATGCATTATTCTGCGAAAAGTGAAGGAAGTAAAGAGGTTACAAACGATGCAAGTATTTTAGTAGATTCAGGAGGTCAATACCTTGAGGGAACTACTGATATTACGAGAACTTTAGCTTTAGGTGCTGTTTCTGATGAATTTAAAAGAAATTCGACATTGGTTTTACAGGGATTGATCCGTCTGTCGATGGTGAAATTCCCGAAAGGAACAAGAGGTGTTCAGTTGGACGCCATTGCGAGACTTCCTTTATGGATGGAAGGTAAGGATTACAACCACGGAACAGGTCATGGCGTAGGAAGTTTTATGAATGTTCATGAAGGTCCGCAAAACATCAGAAAAGATATGAATCCGCAGGAATTATTGGTAGGAATGGTTTGTTCAAACGAGCCGGGGTATTATCTGGAAGGAAAATACGGAATCCGTCATGAAAATTTAATTGCTGTAAAAGAATCTGAAACAACCATTCACGGTACATTTTATGAATTTGAAACTTTAACGTTCTGCCCGTTCTTTAAAGACACAATCGTTAAAGAAATCCTTTCTGAAAATGAAATCGTTTGGCTGAATAATTACCATAAAACATGCGAAGAAAAAATCGCTCCGTTTTTAGAAGGAGAAGTAAAAGAATGGTTTTTGGAACTGGTAAGTCCACTTTAAAAATTAAATTTATAGATTTCAGATTTTAGAACTTATAAATAATAAATAAAAGTCTTGTAAGTTACATTACAAGGCTTTTTTATTTGCACAACCGTATTTTTACGGATAAAACTTTAGGGTTTATCCTGAGTATTTGAAGAGCGAGTGAGTCTATCTTTGTATCAACAAAAAGAAACATCATTCATACTTCATATAACTTAGTAAATTCAAAGCAGCAATCACCTCAGTTCTTGAGGTGATTTTTATTTTATATCAGGATTTCTTTATGAATTAAAATCATATCTCCATTGGGAATCTATTATCCGAAAAACGTCTGATACAAAAGATAGAGATTTAAAATAATAATAATAAATGAAATAAACCAAACAGATATTTTCATGACCGGTTTGTTTACAAATTCGCCCATTTTAGCCTTATCGCTTGTAAACATCACTAACGGAACCACCGCAAAACTCAACTGCATCGATAAAATAACCTGACTTAAAACCAATAATTCCGTTGTACCTTGTTCACCATAAAGAATAGCAACAATCAAAGCCGGAATTACCGCAATTAATCTGGTAATTAAACGTCTGAGCCAAGGTTTTAATCTGATATTTAAGAAACCTTCCATTACGATTTGCCCGGCAAGAGTTCCGGTTAATGTAGAATTTTGTCCGGAAGCTAACAATGCAATCGCAAAAACAATACTCGCCATTGAAGCACCCAAAATTGGAGTCAGCATTTTATACGCATCATGAATGTCTGCAACATGTTTGTTTCCGGTTATATGAAAAGTTGCGGCGGCAAGAATTAAAATGGCTGCATTAATGAAAAATGCAAGCATCAAAGAAACTGTACTGTCTAATGTTGCAAATTTTATCGCTTCTTTTTTACCTTCTTTGTTACGCTCATAATCTCTTGTCTGAACAATACTGCTGTGTAAATATAAGTTGTGAGGCATTACCGTTGCTCCTAAAATCCCGATAGCAATATAAAGCATCGCAGGATTCTGAATAATTTCTTTTTTGGGGACTAATCCTCCCAAAAGCTCATTAATAGCGGGTTTTGAAATTATCAATTCATAAACGAAGCAGGCGAGAATAATGAAAATTAATCCGCCAACAATACTTTCGATCCAACGAAAACCTTTTGACTGAAGCAAAAGAATGACAAGAACATCAATTGTTGTGATCACAATTCCCCAGGTTAAGGGAATATGGAAAAGTAAATTTAAAGCAATCGCAGAACCGATAACTTCTGCAAGATCACAGGCGGCAATCGCAATTTCACAGAAAACCCAAAGCATAAAATTAGTTTTCGGACCAAAATGATCTCTGCAAGCCTGAGCTAAATCTCTTTCTGCTACAACGCCCAATTTTACAGATAAATGCTGCAAAACCATGGCGAAAATATTAGAAATTAAGATCACGGAAAGCAGAGTATAACCAAATTGCGCACCTCCCGCAATATCGGTTGCCCAGTTTCCAGGGTCCATATATCCAACAGCAACCATTAATCCCGGACCTGCAAAAGCCAGATATTTTCTCCAGAAACTACCATTTTTTGGAACTTTTACAGAGGAATAAACTTCTGATAATGAGTTTGATATTTTATCTTTTCGCCAAGCGGGTTTTAAATTCAGATTCATAAAATGTTAGAAATGACTAACAAATGTAATTAAATAAATGAAATTGAGAAAATTATATATGAAAAATCCCGGAAAATATTTTCCGGGATTTAGCTATTTTATGTTTTTAAGATTATTTTGCGAATCTTACTGCCATTTTTCTGTCAATAGCTCTTTCAGCATCAGATGCTTTAGCATCAACTGTTGCAAACTGGCTTCCGTATCCGTCAGCTCCTGCAACCTGAGAACCTACACCTTGCTTGTCTAGCCAAGATTTGATGTAGTTTGCTCTTTCGGCAGACAATTTTAAGTTTTTAGCTTCATCTCCTGTTTTATCAGTATATCCTCCGATTTTTACTTTCGCTTCAGGATATGCTTTTAAAATAGCAACTAAGTTTTGTAACTGTCCTTCAGAACCTGCTTCCAATTGATTAGAACTACCCATTTTGAAATTTACATGGTCAAAGTTATACCAAGTTGTTTTCAACGCGGCATCGTCTTTTGCATTTTTATAACCGTCAGATTTCAGGAAAGTGATCATTTGATCCTCCATTCCTCCTTTGTAGCCTTTCAATGAAGTACCGTTTAAGTCAATATTTTCATCAACTTTAGAAGTAGTAGCTGCTGTTCCTGCCGTATCAGCTGGTGAAACTGTATTTGCTGTGTCGGTAACAACCTTACCTGAATCTGTTGCTGTTGTAGTAGTGGTCGTTTGCTTTTTATCACATTGTTTCCAAATGAAATATGCTGCCGCAATTAAAAGCAAAAGCGGAAGCAACCATTTCCAGATCGAGCTTCCGCCTTCATTATTGTTTCTGTCAGGAAAAGTTCCTGAAGATGTTGTACTTCTTGTAACCTCAATTTTAGGTTCTTCCGAAGCAGTAGTTTTTATTGTATCATTATCGTTATCAAACTTGTATCCTTTAGCCCAATCTCCAATATTTAAAGAAGCTAAAGAAAGTCCTGCAGGTAATAATGTAGAAACAATTCCTTTTTGGTCATTCAATAAACTTGAAATTCCGGATTTGTCTAAATTATTATCAGTTGCATATTTTCCGATCGATCCAACAGTAGCTCCTGTAACCAAATTCAGTAAAGAACTTGAAGAGTTATTGCTGATTCCTGCAAAAGTGGCAATAGAATTAACCAAACCACCCAATTTATCACCAAAAATAGTAGATAATAAAGTTGTAATGATTGAATTATTGGAAGATCCTCCCAATAAATTTCCTAAAATTCCACTTGATGAAGCATTTGTAATGGCATCCAAAACACCCGGATTACTAGAATTGTTTGCCAATCCACCCAAAACGGCAGGTAATAAACCTCCGATTGCTTTTGAAATTCCTGATTCACTTTCTCCAAGCTGTGATGAAGCTTGAGATACTAAAGCGGGACCTAATTGTCCTTTAATTAAATCGATAACATTTAAAGACATAATAAATTTATTTTAAAGATTAATGTTGAAGTAAATTTAAACAAAAAATAGTCCAAACATCATTTTTTAAAAAAAATCTGCAAAAATTCATGGAATTTTTGCAGATTTAATAATTTATTATGTTAAGTTTTAATAGGCTTTTGCGAATAAAACTCGTCTTTTAGATGGCTTTCCGGAGATTAGGGAAACTCCTTCTTCGATATCATCATCCAAAGGAATACATCTGATTGTAGCCTTGGTTTCTTCCTTAATCTGCTCTTCTTCTTCAGCAGTTCCGTCCCAATGTGCATAGATGAATCCAGCTTTTTCTTCTAAAACTTTTTTAAACTCTTCATAAGTGTCAACTTTTGTAATGTTGTCTTTTCTGAAATTTACAGCTTTAGTATATAGATCTTGTTGGATTGTTTTTAATAAGTCCTCGATATAAGAATCCAATCCTTCGATAGAACGAACCTCTTTTGTTAAGTTGTCTCTTCTCGCTATTTCCACAGATTTGTTTTCTAAATCTCTTGGTCCCATTGCGATTCTTACAGGAACACCTTTCAATTCGTATTCAGCAAATTTCCAGCCTGGTTTGTTTTGAGTATCATTATCAAATTTCACAGAAATTCCTTTTGCTCTCAATTTAGCCTGAATATCTAAAGCTACTTCACTTATCTGCTCCAATTGTTCTTCTCCTTTGAAAATAGGAACAATCACTACCTGAATCGGCGCCAAAGTAGGAGGTAATACCAATCCGAAATCATCCGAGTGAGTCATAATTAAAGCTCCCATCAGACGGGTAGAAGTTCCCCAAGATGTTGCCCAGGCATGTTCTATTTTTCCTTCTTTGTTTGTGAATTTTACATCAAATGCTTTCGCAAAATTCTGTCCTAAGAAGTGAGAAGTTCCTGCCTGAAGAGCTTTTCCATCCTGCATTAAAGCTTCGATACAATAAGTTTCATCAGCTCCCGCGAATCTTTCCGAAGGTGTTTTTATCCCCTGAATTACTGGCATTGCCATAAAGTTTTCTGCAAAATCTGCATATACTTTATTCATTTTTTCAGCTTCTTCCACTGCTTCATCTTTTGTAGCATGAGCGGTATGACCTTCCTGCCATAAAAATTCTGCTGTTCTAAGAAACAGACGGGTTCTCATCTCCCAACGAACAACATTTGCCCATTGGTTAATTAATATTGGTAAATCTCTGTAAGACTGGATCCAGTTTTTATAAGTATTCCAGATAATTGCCTCTGAAGTAGGACGTACAATAAGTTCTTCTTCTAATTTGGCATCAGGATCTACGATAAGCTTACCGGGATTATCAGGATCATTTTTTAATCTATAGTGAGTGACAACTGCACATTCTTTTGCAAAACCTTCTGCATTTTTTTCCTCGGCCTCAAACAAGCTTTTGGGCACAAAAAGCGGGAAATAAGCATTAACGTGACCTGTCTCTTTGAATTTTCTATCCATTTCGTCACGCATTTTCTCCCAGATTGCATAGCCATATGGTTTGATAACCATGCATCCTCTTACTCCTGAGTTTTCAGCTAAATCGGCTTTTACAACCAACTCATTATACCATTTGCTGTAATCTTCGCTTCTTGAGGTTAATTTTGCCATTATTTTTTTTAATTTTTTTAACTTTTTGCTATTATTGTTATCTAAAAATAAAAATCTATTTTTGATAGATTTTTGTACCCGTGTTTTGGTACATTTTTGGTACAGATTGCAAATATAATTTAAATTAAAAATCTTTACGTTATCATGAAAAGAAATATACATAAAAATTTGCTTGGTATGTTAAAGTCTAAAGGGATTTTAGCAATATCAGGCGGATTATTACTTGTGTCTTGTGGTGCTCAGATGGGCGGCTACAGTGAGACCGATGGCGTTTACTACGACCCTAATAAAGATACACTTCCTGAAGGAGTGATCATCAGTGATAGAGGAAACAGGGTAGGAGAGAACTACGATTATTATCAAGATGATACAAACGTTGTTCAAAACGCCGAAGATAATTCCCGAGAAGGAAGGTATGATTCCTGGAACGATTATGCCTGGAATACAAATTCTACCGCAACTGATTCTGATTGGGGAAACTATGCCGGAAGCCAGACTAACTATTACGACAATTCTTGGGGATGGGGTTCTCCGTGGGGTTGGGGCGGTTATTATGGTGGTTATAACCCTTATTGGGGATATGGCGGCGGTTTCGGTTGGGGTCTTGGACTTTCATGGGGTGGCTCATGGGGCTGGGGCGGCGGCTGGAATATGGGTTGGGGATATTCACCTTATTGGGGAGGATATAATCCATATTGGGGCGGCTATTATGGTTACGGTTATCCTTATTGGGGATATGGCGGATATTATGGTGGCGGATATTGGGGAGGTAATTACTACAGACCTAATTACAGAAGAAGCGGTGCCGACGGAAGAGGATTTAATTCTTACAACGGAGGATTTGCCAATAAATACGGTATGAATTCAGGAGGTTTCAGAAGAAGCAATACTAATTCAGGTGGATTCAGAAACGGAAATACTACAAATGGAGGCTTTAGAGGATCTGACAATGGAGGTTTCAGACAAGGAAATACTAACGGAGGTTTCAGAGGTCAAAACGGAACAAGACCTCAGGGCGGATTCCGTAATCCAAATCAAAGCCAGCCAAGACCAAGTTATAATTACCCACAACAGTCTCAGCCGAGAAATGACGGAGGTTTCAGAAACAATGGTGGAAGCTTCAACAATTCCAACAGTGGAGGTGGTTTCAGATCCGGTGGCGGTGGCTTCGGAGGCGGAAGCGGCGGCGGATTTAGATCTAGCGGCGGTGGAGGCGGCGGCTTCAGAGGTGGTAGATAATTTTTCAAATTAATAACTATTCAAAAAAATAATGTTAAAAAAATCTTTAGCAATAATGAGCATTTCTGCAGCATTTTTTGCGCAGGCTCAAGATGTTTCTGTGATAAGAAATACTGTAGATGTTTATTCTAATGCTCCCAATGTAGGTTCTGCTAAGTTTAATGCAATGGCGGGTTCCAATGGAGCTTTGGGAGGCGATGCGAATTCTTTATTGACTAACCCGGCAGGTCTGGGTGTGGCAATTTCGGGAGAAGTTTCGGGAACATTGTCGGTTACGAGCAATAAGAATACATCTTCGTATGCAGGATCATCTTATGGATACAATATTAACAAAGGAGATCTTGGAAATCTGGGAGGGGTAATGACTTTCCAGCTGATGACTGAAAGTGCCTGGAAATTTATCAACATTGGGGTCAATTATTCGAACCAGTCTATTGAAAATTATGTTGAAACTCCGGGAAACAGTAATCTTATCTACGATTTTGATGCAACGAACAGCTCTTCTTTCGGAAGACATGCGTATGACAGATACGGTTATTTATCAAAAACGAGTGTAGGTGTAGGTGCGAATTATAACAACAATTTGTATTTAGGAGCCGGATTGAATTTCTTCAATTCATCGATTGATCAGTCTGATACAGCTATTTTCAATTCCTTGTCAAATGGAAGCCAGGAATATTTCAGCAAACAAAATACACCTTTCTATGAAAAAGGAAACGGTTTTTCCGCTTCATTAGGGGTTATTAGCAAGCTAAGTCCGAACTTTAGAATTGGTGCGGCATTAGAAACTCCAACTTTCTGGAATATCGACAGAAGCTATAATTTCTATAATGATCCTATTTATGGAGATGATTATGCTGTTGAAAATAGAAAACTGACTACTCCGCTTAAGGCGACAGTGAGTGCAGCTTTCATTGCCAGCAAAAGTTTCTCTTTAAATGTTGATTATACACTTGGATTAACAAAACCTAAGTATAAAGTTTACGGAGATGCAGAAACTGAATTAAACGACTTCTTTAAAGACAATTATAAAAATTTATCAGAAGTAAAAATCGGAGCAGAATATAGAGTTAAGCAGTTCAGATTGAGAGGCGGTTATTCTTATGCTTCAAGTCCTTTTGATGCGTTAACGGTTAGCAGATATGCTGATAACGGAGATGTAGTAGATAACCAATCATACAACAACTTAATTTTAAGTGACAGAAATGCCTTGTCAGTTGGTCTTGGATATGATTTCAAATCATTCTATGTAGATGCTTCCTATCAGAATATAACTTCAAAATATAGCAATCCATTATTAAGAGGGGTAGTAGACCCGGCTAATGGTATAGAATCTGGTTATTATTCACCAAACAATTTGATCTCAAGCAAGGCGTTTGTAGTATCAGATGTGAAAAACAGCAGAAATAACTTCTTTCTTACATTCGGATGGAAATTCTAACCTTCGGATTGTGTAATGAGTGATTAAATGAGGCTCCGAATTAAAAATTAATTCGGAGCTTTTATTTTTTTATAATTGAATTAATGATGATGTCCCACGGGAGAATGACTGTGGAAAAGATGCATAATTAATGCTAAAGAAACGCCTAAAATCACCAATCCGATTTTTACCCAGTCGATATTGTGATTCTTGTTGCTTTCAAAAATAATTACAGAAGAGATGTGTAAGAAAATTCCTCCGACAATAGCCAGGAAATAAGGCTGTAAATCAGGATTGAAATAATTCCCCAACAACATACCCATCGGTGAAGCCAATGCAAACAGGGCTACAATTAATAAAGAAGGATAAGAACTTGATTTCGAACCTTCTTTTCTGTTAAATAAAAACGCTCCCAAAATAAATGAAATCGGAAGGTTATGAAATACAATTCCCAAAAGATAAGGCGAGAACTCATGCTCTTCATTTGCCAAAGGAATTCCTTCGATGAATGCGTGAATGAAAAGTCCTACCATTAAAGCAACAGGAAGAATATTATGTTCGCTGTGATGATGAAAGTGTCCGTGTTCGAAACCTTTGGTAAGAGCCTCTAAAATCATTTGAAGCAGAACTCCGCCGATGACGAAAATCCCCAGATTACTTCCTGTTTCAGAAGTATAAACTTGTGGAAATACCTCATTCAAACAAATGGTAATCAGAAATCCGGCACTCAGAATCAATAAATTTTTAGCCAGCTTTTCTTTTTTACCAAAATGTTTTCCAAGAAATACTCCTGTAATGACACTTAAGATCAGTAAAAGTACTGTTATCATTATTTTTTCTTAAATAAATTAATGCAACGGAGAGAAGTTTCTTTATTAAATTCATTCAATTGATAATCTCCCCAGATTTTTATCCTTTCAAAACCACAGTCTGTTGCGTAAGAATTAATGGCTTCCAAGGTGTGAAGTTTTACTTTTTCAAAGAAATGGTAAGGTTTTCCGTCGGCTTCGAATGTAATATCTTTTACAATATGTCTTCCTTCGATTTTTTTGCAGATTTTAAATTCTATATCACCTCTTTTGATAAGAGATTCAGGAACGATATTTTTCCTTACATATTCTTCGTTAAGATAATCCAAAACAAAAAAACCTCCTGGTTTTAAAGCATTATAAACGGATTGAAAAACTTTTTTATCATCATTTTCATTATCAAAATACCCGAAACTTGTAAAAAGATTGAAAACTGCATCCGTAGGATCAGCGTCAATCGGATTTCTCATGTCGTGAACATCGAACAGTAAAGTCTGATTCTCAAACTGTTTGTCGAATTCTATACTCTGCCTAGAAAGATCAAGCCCTAAAACATCATAGCCTAATTTATTAAGAAAAACGGAGTGTCTTCCTTTTCCGCATGCAAGGTCGATAATTTTAGAATTTGGCGGAAGCTGCAGATCTGCAGTCAGTTTTGTAATGAAGTTTTCCGCTTCTGTATAATCTCTGTTGTTGTAAAGTAAATGATAATAAGGGGTATCAAACCAAGATTCAAACCATTCCATAATGCAAAAATAGTGTTTTTTGGCTGATAGTTCATCGTTGTCAGCTGATGGTTTTTATCAGTTGCAACGATTTCTATCAACTATAAACTGACAACCAACAATTAAAATTGTTTATTTTTGCAAAATGAATATAGAAAATATACAGATTCAGATAAAAACTTTCTTCGGATTAGAACAAATTTTGGCTGAAGAGATCAAAAAATTGGGCGGAAGAAATGTTGAAGTAAAAAACCGAGCGGTAAATTGCGAAGGTGATTTAGGCTTTCTTTATAAAATTAATTATTCTGCGAGAACGGCTTTAAAAATATTAGTTCCGATTCATGAATTTAAGGCTTTCAACCAACATCAGTTTTATGACAGGCTTTTTAAAATGGAATGGGAGCAGTTTATGGATGTTGACCAGTCTTTTGCGATTGATGCAACAGTGAATTCTGAAACTTTCAAGCATTCACAATTCGTGACTTTGAAAATGAAAGATGCAATTGTTGATTATTTTCAGGATAAATTCAAAAGACGTCCTAATGTAGAACCTAAACATCCGGACATTAAATTTCACCTTCATATCGACAGAGAATTGGTGACGATATCTTTAGATTCTTCTGGTGACGCTTTGTTTAAAAGAGGGTACAGAAGAGAACAGGGTGAAGCTCCTATTAACGAGGTTTTGGCAAGCGGAATGCTTCAATTGGCAGGTTGGGACGGAAAAGGGAATTTCCTTGATCCAATGTGTGGTTCCGGAACGCTTTTGATCGAAGCGGCGATGATTGCACTGGATCTTCCGGCACAGATTTTCAGAAGAGGATTTGCTTTCCAAAACTGGAAAAATTATGATGCTGATTTGTTTGCTAAAATTAAAGAATTCAGAATCAATCGTGTAAGAGAATTTACCGGAAAAATTGTTGGGTACGACATCGACGGAAAAATGCTGAATGCCGCAAGAATGAATATCGAAGCAGCCGAAATGGAAGACGTTATTGAAGTGACAAGACAGGATTTCTTTGATTCTAAAAAGGAACTTTTCCCGTTATTAATGGTCTTCAATCCGCCCTATGATGAGAGAATTTCTATTAATGATGATGATTTTTACAAGAAAATAGGAGATACTTTCAAAACGCATTACCCGAATACATTGGCTTGGCTGATTTCTTCTGATCTGGAAGCGGTGAAGAAAATCGGTCTTCGTCCGTCAAGAAAAATCAAGCTTTTCAACGGAAAATTGGAAACGAGATTCCTTCAGTATGAAATGTATGAGGGAACGAAGAAAGTACATAAATTAGAAGAAAAATAAGAGCAAAACCTTCCTGTTTACGGAAGGTTTTTTATTTTTTTTCCAATTCTGAAATTCTTCCCTTCAATTCCTGAATTTCTTTTTTCAATAAATTGATATATTCCTGTTGATTTTCAAGTAAATATTCAGGAACGTTGCAATAAACATTATTACTACCAATATAATTGCCCGAATTATTTTCAAAGTTCTGGTTTATTGAATTCTCTTTCTCTGTTTGTTTTATATCATCAATCTCCACATTCAATAATTTTGCAATGCGTTCCCATTCGTCATCTCTAATTTCAACTTCGCCTTTTTCTTTGCGTAAATAATGAGTTTGGCTTATTTTCAGATGTTCAGCTATATCTTGCTGAGAAAAATTTTTTTCTTTTCTTGCCCGTATTAATTTTTCCTTTATCATAGATAATTTTTTTTACAAATATAAAACAAAATTATGCGAATAAATTCGAATAATTTTTATTTGGTTTTTAGAAGCTAGGGATATAGATTTGCAACAAAGTTATCCGGAAATACTTTTAATGAAAATAATTTATTAACAATTCTAAAACAAAGAAATGAAAAAGAAAATTTTATTTTGTGCTATGATAGGAATTTCTGTTATGGCATTTGCGAGAACTCAAGCGGTGTGGATGTCTACTTGTGGTGTGAAACATTATACTACATTTTCAGATAGTGCAACTTATCAACAAATGGCAGATGCTATTGCAGCAATCAACCTTCTTGAATGTGGTACAAGCCCACATGTTACAATCAATCCTTAATATCAGATTTGGGCGGGAATTTTTTCCGCCCTTTATTCAAATATAAGAAGCATGAAAAAAGAAATTATTTTATTTTTAACGATTTGTTCTTTACACATTTTCGGGCAAAAAATAAATTTTAACCCTACTATAAGGGTAAATTATGACTCATCATTAAAATTCGGTGAAAAATTTCAACAATTTCAAAAATTTGTATTAGTTGGAAATTCTCAGGATTATTATTTTGCTGCGGGTCAAAATTATCTTAATGATACAGGTCAGTATAAAGCAAAAGCAGGAATAGACCTACAAACAGTAAGTGATTATTTTCAGGAAAGATTAATAAAAACCGAAGGAAATACAAATATTTTTTTTAGATATGGAGAAGATAAAATTCGTTATGAAGAAAAAGTAAATCTGAAGTGGGTTCTATATGCGGAAACTAAAATGATAAATGGTGTAAAGTGTCAAATGGCAGCGACTAATAAATATGGCAGAAGATGGATTGCCTATTTTTCTAAAGATTATCCTCAATCTTTGGGACCATATAAATTTACAGGTTTACCGGGATTGATATTTGAACTGTATGATACGAGAGATGATTATCATTTCACATTGACAAAGATCGAAAGGTTTACAGATGATTTTACCTTCAGCCTTTCCGCGTTCAAAGATTATTCAAAAGACAAATATTTAAAAGCTAAATATAATTTAGAAAATACATTTTTAGCTTTTCCTGGGCTAGAGATAAATGCAGAGGAAAGAAAATATTACCAATCTCTTTTAGATAAGAGGAAAAAAATGTTTAATAATCCATTAGAACTAAAGCCTTTTGAGTAAAACTTCATTTTAATAATAGAATTTTAACTTTATTTCATTTCATCAATAACGGCTCGAAACCATACTGTTTTTAAAAGCAAAAGAAAAATGTGAAAGATCTTCAAATTAATTTCTATTTTTACCAAAACCCCAATTATGTCTTGGAATGCATTTGATTTTATAGATCTTGTTCTTGATCTTTTAGAGTTGATATTTACCGGATCTAAAAGAAAAGACAATAAATAGAGACTGTTTCAAAAAGTAAGCAGTCTCTATTTTTCTATTTTACTAAAGACGGCGCAAAACCATACTGCTTTTTGAAAGCAAAAGAAAAATGCGAAAGATCCTCAAAACCGACTTCCATAAAAACATCCGACGGCTTTTTATTTTTTTCAATTAAATGATAATATGCCAGTTCCAGCCGCTTTTGGGTAAGCCAACGTTGAGGTGTCGTCTGAAAAATTTTCCTGAAATCTCTGTTAAAAGTAGATAAACTTCTCCCTGTCAAATATCCGAATCTTTCCAGAGACATATTGAACATATAATTTTTCTCCATGAAATTGATGAGGTCAATCTTTCCGGGTTCATTAAAATCGGCAAGAACTGAGTCGATGTTTTTATCTATTTCCCTTAAAATACTGATAGCTTCGGTGATTTTTAAAGCTGCAATATTTTCAGGAAGAGAATCTTTCATATCAAAATAAGGAATCAATGAAGCGAGACAGCTTTCCAGTAAAGGATGTTTGTCGAAACTGTGAATTTTTACTTCCTCACGAATGTTTTTTTCCTTAATCTCAATATTGGAATAAAAATCTTTCAAAAATTCTTTCGTAAGATGCATTACAACAGCTTTGTGCGGAAGTCCGTCTTTTGGATAATTAATGATCGTCGCCAAATGATTTCTCGGAATCAGAAAAATATCACCGGCTTTAAAAAGATAAGATTTATCAGCCTGAATGATTTTCGTTTCTCCGGAAATAAACCAAACCAGCATATGAAATTCGAAAACCGTTTCTGTTTTGAAAAGCTTGTCATCATACGTTGAAAGTTTGATATCGGGTGTGATATATTTAATTTGAAAATCCATTTTTAGCTCATTTTCAGGAATAAATTTAATGAAAACAAATTTACTCTACATTGAATTTTATACCAATCATTTCTTCGCTCAATTTCCAAAGGCGTTCTGCATTTTCGTGATCGATAGAATAAGACTGAACTCCTCTGATTGTTGATGGCTCATCATATCTGTGCTCAATTTGTCCGTTGTCGATTTCTGCAATATCACAGTTTTCACAATAAACACCGCCAATATTTTCAAGAATCGGACTGGTAGCACACCAAACCGTTGTGGCAGCACCTTGCGGGATGGTTTTTAATTTGGCTTCCACTTCAGGTTTTATTTTTCCGTTTTCGTTATGAGTTCCCATCTGAATAAACAAATCGATCGGCTCTTCTCTGCCCAAATCTGTTCCGTAAACAGAACCGGGATGCAAAGAATAAGCTCTCACATTGAATTTTTTTGTTCTTTCATCCAAAGCAACAGCAAATAAATTGCTCGCCGTTTTCGACTGTCCGTAACCCAATAAAGTCTGATATTCTCTGTTTTCGAAATTCGGATCTTCAAAATCGAAAGGGGACATCTGATGTCCGTAAGAAGATACATTAATAATTCTTGCTCCATCGGTTTTTTTCAAAGCTTCCCATAATTTTGCAGTAAGGTGAAACTGTCCCAAATAATTCGTTGCCAACTGTGATTCAATTCCTCGGCTGTCTCTTTTTAAAGGAACCCACATAATTCCGGCGTTGTTAATCAATAAATCTAATTTTCTGCCGGAAGAAATGAACTTTTCAGCAAAAGCATCAATGGATTTAGGATCAATTAAATCCAGTTTTTCAATTTCAATGTTTTGAATTCCTTCAAGATTTTTCTTTGCTTTTTCAAGATCTCTTGCAGGAACGATCACGGTTGCACCTGCTTCTGTCAATATTTTTGTTGTTTCCAAACCAATTCCGGCATAACCACCTGTAACGATTGCAATTTTTCCTGTAAGATCAATTCCGCTAATGACTTCTTGAGCTGTTGAATGTGCATTAAACCCAGAATTGATCGGTTGTTGTAAATTATTAAGTCTCATTTTTAAATTGTTTTAAAATTTTGTTGAGACAAAGTTATGGTGGGAATGAATTTTTGATTTTGTTTAAAATGTCAATTTGTTTTGTTTAAAGTTTCAGTTTGGATTTAAATTGATTATCCAATCAGATTTAATTAATAATTAGTATTCGCGCTGTCATCCTGAGGCTCTCGAAGGATCTTTTGAATAAGGCTTCGAGAACCTCAGCCTGACAGAGTGTGTAATTTTTTAAACTATTGAATTTTTATAGAAGCAAACAATTAGTATTCGCAATGTCATCCTGAGGCTCTCGAAGGATCTTTAATAAGGCTTCGAGAGCCTCAGCCTGACAGCGTGTGTAATTTTAAACTATTGAATTTTTACTAAATCAAACAATTAGTATTCGCAATGTCATCCTGAGGTTCTCGAAGGATTTTTTAATAGGGCTTCGAGAGCCTCAGCCTGACAGCGTGTGTAATTTTTTAAACTATTGAATTTTTACTAAATCAAACAATTAGCATTCGCAATGTCATCCTGAGGCTCTCGAAGGATCTTTTTAATAGGGCTTCGAGAGCCTCAGCCTGACAGCGTGTGTAATTTTTAAACTATTGAATTTTTACTAAATCAAACAATTAGCATTCGCAATGTCATCCTGAGGCTCTCGAAGGATCTTTTGAATAAGGCTTCGAGAACCTCAGCCTGACACAACGTGTGTAATTTAAGGTATTGAATTTTTACTAAATCAAACAATTAGTATTCGCAATGTCATCCTGAGGCTCTCGAAGGATCTTTTTAATAGGGCTTCGAGAGCCTCAGCCTGACAGCGTGTGTAATTTTTTAAACTATTGAATTTTTACTAAATCAAACAATTAGCATTCGCAATGTCATCCTGAGGCTCTCGAAGGATCTTTAATAAGGCTTCGAGAGCCTCAGCCTGACAGCGTGTGTAATTTCTTAAACTATTGAATTTTTTAGAAATAAACATTTAGTATTCGCAATGTCATCCTGAGGCTCTCGAAGGATCTTTTGAATAAGGCTTCGAGAACCTCAGCCTGACAGCGTGTGTAATTTAAGGTATTGAATTTTTACTAAATCAAACAATTAGTATTCGTGCTGTCATCCTGAGGCTCTCGAAGGATTTATTTATTAGGAGTTCTTCTTTTAGAAAGATTGGGAAGTTTTTCCCATTCATCATTAATAATGGCTTCTTTCTTTTTTCTACTCCAGCCTTTTACTTGTTTTTCAAAAGCTATCGCTTGATTAACATCATTAAATTCTGTATGAAAAACTACCTCAACTGGTCTTCTTGTGTAGGTATACGAATCGGGGCTGATCCCTTCTTGATGATATTGTAATCTTTGTTCAATATTGTTTGTAACACCTGTGTAATAGGAATTGTCGGAACATTTAAGAATGTAAACGTAGTATTGTTTCATGTTGTGTTTTTATTTGGTTAAAAATAATAATTTTTTTGAAATAGGGCTTCGAGAACCTCAGCCTGACAGAGTGTGTAATTTTAAACTATTGAATTTTTATAGAAGCAAACAATTAGTATTCGCAATGTCATCCTGAGGCTCTCGAAGGATTTTTTAATAGGGCTTCGAGAGCCTCAGCCTGACAGCGTGTGTAATTTTGAACTATTGAATTTTTTAGAAATAAACAATTAGTATTCGCAATGTCATCCTGAGGTTCTCGAAGGATTGTCCAATAAAATACCAAAGAAGATAATTTAAACTTCAAATATTATTTTATTATTCTTTCCGTTTAATTATTACAAAACAAGTTTGCGCATTCATCCGTGAATAAGTAATTTTGAAAAATTTTCAGATTTGAAACCTACAATTTCCATCATCGTTGCTATTTTTAATCGTAAAGACGAGCTTTTCGAACTCCTGACTTCTCTCACTGCACAGACAGATAAAGAGTTTGAAATCATTATTGTGGATGATGGTTCTTTAATTGATTTAAAACCTACTATTGCAAAATTTGAAGAATTCTTAAGCATAAAATATTTCCGAAAAGATAATTCCGGACCGGGTTTATCAAGAAATTACGGAGCAAAAAGAGCTTTAAACGAATGGCTGGTTTTTGTGGACAGCGACGTGATTGTAGAAGAAGATTATATCGAAAATATTAAAAAGAGCATTGTTGAAATTCCTTGTGATGCTTTTGGTGGAGCTGATAAAGCGCATAAGGGGTTTAATTTGATGCAGAAAGCGATTTCTTATTCTATGACGTCAGTTTTTACAACGGGAGGAATTCGTGGAAATAAAAAAGCGGTTTCAAAATTCCAGCCCAGAAGTTTTAATATGGGAGTGAAAAAAGAAGTTTTCGAAAAAGTCGGCGGTTTTTCTGAAATGAGAATAGGAGAGGATCCTGATTTATCGATGACACTTTGGGAGAATGGTTTTACGACGGCTTTTTTTGATACCATTGCAGTATATCACAAACGTAGGGTAGACTTCGGAAAGTTTTCAAAACAAGTCTACCAGTTCGGTTGTGCAAGACCGATTCTTAACCAGAGACATCCGAATTATGTGAAAATTTCATTTGCTTTTCCTACATTGTTCATGTTAGGTTACATAATGGGATTTTTGGAGTATTTTATTTTAGGAAGAGGAATTATTCTGGCTTTTTATGGTTTGTATACTTTTATGGTACTTTTCCATGCCTTATTTGTTACTAAAAATATAAGTATTGCCGGAATGGCGGTAATTTCCACCTATATCCAAATGTTTTCTTACGGATACGGCTTTTTGAAATCATGGATTTTATTAAATGTTTTCAGAATGAAACCGGAAGATGCTTTCCCAAAACATTTTCATAAAAATTAATTTAAAACAAAAGCTGTCGAATCAACAACAGCTTTTATTAACAATAATTAGAATATAGAGATAGCTTCATGGCTGAGAACACCTGTTTTTAGCATGCATTCTCTCATCTTTTCATAAGTTCGCTTGATGTCATGATCCAAACCGATTGAAAACCTGATCAATCCATCGGAAATTCCCATTGCTTCTCGCTCTTCTTCAGGTATTTCAGACGAAGTTGAGCTTCCTGAGCAAGAGAATAAAGTTTTGTAAAATCCTAAACTTACCGCCAGATAACCCAGATTTTCCTGCTGCATCATTTCCATTAATTCATTGGCTTTATCGGTAGTTCCTGCATCTAAAGTTAACAGTCCACCAAATCCGTATTCTTCATGCATTATGCTTTTCATTAATTCATGATTTTTATGGGATTTTAATCCTGGATAAGAAACTTTTAAACCATCTTGCTCAAATCTTTTTGCCAAATACATGGCGTTGTGGCTATGCTGCTTCATTCTGATGTGAAGCGTTCTCAGGTTTTTCAAAATACTTGCAGAGCGGAGACTGTCCATTGTTGGTCCCAACAACATACAAGCTCCAGTATTTACATTTTTTGTATCATTAATGAATTCCTGGGTTCCACAGTAAACTCCGCCTACCGTATCGCTGCTTCCGTTAATAAACTTCGTTAAAGAATGAATCACAACATCTGCTCCCAATAAAGTTGGTGAGATGGAAAGTGGCGAAAAAGTATTGTCAACAATCAGTTTTAAGTTGTGTTTTTTACAGATTTCTGACAATTTTCTCAAATCTGAAACCTCCAAAAGAGGATTGCTCACACTTTCGCAATATATAATTTTTGTGTTTTCCTGTATTGAATTTTCAATAGACTCAAAATTGTTGATATCCAGAAAAGTCGTTTCTATATTGAATGGAGGGAGAAAATTTTTCAAGAAAGCAAACGTTCCGCCGTAAATTGTTCTGCTGGAAATAATATGATCTCCACTTTTACAAACCTGCATCAATACGGAAGTTATAGCTCCCATTCCTGAAGCGGTAACATTGGCTGTTTCAGTATTTTCCAGTTTTGCCAATGCCTGTGAAAGATACAGATTCATCGGTGAAGAATGTCTAGAATAAAGATAACATCCGTCTGCATTGCCTTCAAAGGTATCAAACATTGTTTTTGCAGAAAGGAAAGTATAAGTAGAACTGTCTGAAATAGATGGATTTACTCCACCAAATTCCCCGAAATATTGTAGATCCTGAATTTCGTTTGCAGCATTAAAGTCTTTCATATGTACTTAGATTTTTGTCTGCTAAATTTGAATTAATTGCAGAATTATTACAACATAAATTTAATTTATTAGAATATAAATCTATTTAACTTTGATTTAATAGAAATAAAGTTTATTATATTTGGAAATCGTAAACTTTTAACAAAAATTTATCTATGACCTTCGACGAAATCGATAAAAAACTGCTTTTATTTTTACAGGAAGATTCAAAACAAACTACCAAAGAACTGTCTTATAAGTTAGGATTATCAGTTACGGCTGTTTATGAGCGCATCAGAAAAATGGAAAATACAGGGGTGATTTCCAAATACGTTGCGATTCTTGACCGACATAAAATCAGCAGAGATTTTATTGTTTTGTGTCATGTGAAATTAACACAGCATAAAAAAGAATACGTTCTTCAGTTTGAAAAAGAAGTGATGAACTTACAGGAAGTTACAGAATGTTTTCATGTGAGCGGAGATTACGATTATATCCTAAAAATCGGTGTAAAAGACATGGAAGATTACCGGAATTTTATGTTGTCAAAGCTCACGACATTGCAGCATATTTCAAGCACTCACAGTTCTTTTATGATTTCTGAGGTGAAAAATACGACGGCAATTGTTTTGTAATTTTTACATTAAAACTCCATTTTTAGAAGCAATCGGATCGGGAAGATCAGTCTCTCCTGTCATTTGAAGAAGATCAATCTCAATCGTTCTGCAAATCGAAAGTATGGGAACGTCGAACATCAATCCGGCAAAAGGATTTTCAGAATAATCTCCCACCAATTCCATGATAATATAGATCCAGCCAATTGTGATACAAAACGGAATGGATGTCCAGATTCCCCAATCTCCCAATTTTGCAAATTCGCTCACCAAACCTAACGGAAGCAGCATAATAAAAAGAACATTAAAAACAAATGCAGTGCTTGCAAACTGTCTTGGAGAAGGAAACTTTTTGATTCTTTCTGCCTGTCCCTGAAATCCGTAGAATTCATTTAAACATGTCTGCAGCTGAGTTTGATTGAAATCTGAAATAGCTTTAAGATTTTTTAATTCATTCACATCTTTTGCCTGTTGAGAAATCAGGTAAGTTGCAAAATTTTTATAGTGAGACTGAAGCTCGGCTTCCTCTTCCGAAAGATATTTATTAAGAAAAATCGGAGTTCTCCCATAATCAGGAAATCCTGCTTTGATCAATCTGTTACGTCTTTGATTAATGTTGTTATGTGAATGCTCTTCCTCAGCGCTGATGTGTTCCCATTCCGTTGGAACCAAAAGCTGTTCACGAAAAGCGTACAACCAGGCAATATGTCGGTAAACGATTTTCTTTCTTCGGTCTTGAAGGTCAAAAGTTCCTATGTCTTCATTTTCTGTATTAAAAGCATAGACCATTGAAGCGAACGATCGGCTTGAATTCACAATTCCGCCCCAGATTTTTCTGGCTTCCCAAAGTCTGTCGTATGCCTGATTGTTTTTGAAACCAACCAAAAATGCCTCAGCAGTACCGATTAACGCCACCGGAACCCAAGGAATAATCATCCATTCCCAATGAAAAAAGTGAAATAAAATAGCAATCAATGTGCACCAAATTGAAATCCAGATCAGATGAATTCCCGATAGATTAAGAACCTGTTTGTAATTGACGTATTTTGTAGTGATCATAAGTGTTCCTGAAATTTGTAATCCAAGTTATTAAAAATTAACAACAAGACACAAAAAACCTCTAAAATATTTTAGAGGTCTTATATTTTTTATCTGATTAATATTTCAGCATTTCTTCAATTTTTGCGGAAAGTTTTTCTGCGTTTGGAAGCATCTCTTTTTCCAGAATTAAATTGATCGGAACAGCCGGAGTATCCAAAGATCCCATTGTTTCAACCGGGGCATCAAGATATTTGAAGCAGTTCTTCGAAATTCTGTGCGCAAAGGCTTCGGCGAATGAATTATTTAACTGCTCTTCTGTTAAAACGATACATTTTCCGTGAGCTTTTACTCTTTCGAAAACCAGTTCTTCATCAAGAGGAATTAATGTTCTCAAGTCAATAACTTCAACTCTTCCGTTAAAGTTTTTCGCAGCTTCTTTAGCCCAATAAACGCCCATTCCGTACGTTACCACCAATAAAGTTCTGCCTTTTTCAGTCTCCTCTTTGTTTGCTTCGATAATTACTTTTCCTTTTCCGAAAGGTAAAATGTAATCTTCTGCAGGTTCGATTGTTTTTGCATCTTCAGTCCCCGGAACCTTACTCCAGTAAAGACCTTTATGCTCCAACATTATCACCGGATTCGGATCGTAGTAAGCAGCTTTTAATAATCCTTTGAAATCTGCCGCATTACTTGGATAAGCGATTTTAATCCCTTTAATATTCGCTAAAATACTTTCAACGCTTCCACTGTGATAAGGACCGCCACCTCCGTAAGCTCCGATCGGAACACGGATGATATTGCTTACAGGAAATTTACCCTGGCTTAAATAACTTGATTTTGAAATTTCCGTAATCAACTGATTGATTCCCGGATAGATATAGTCTGCAAACTGCACTTCAACAATTGGTTTCAAACCAACTGCACTCATCCCTGTTGTAGAGCCAATAATATATGCTTCCTGAATCGCTGTATTGAAAACTCTCTTACTTCCGAATTTCTTTCCTAAAGTCACCGTTTCACGGAAAACCCCACCGATTCTTTCTCCAACATCTTGTCCGTACAACAAAGCTTCAGGATGTTTCCACATAATCTCCTGAATCGCATGAATGGCTGCATCAACCATTACGATTTTTTCTCCACCTTCAGGTTCACGGGTTCCCACTTCTTCCGTAATCGGAGTCGGAGCGAAAATATGTTGCATCACCGTTTCAGGTTTCGGGTCTTCAGCTTTTTGAGCTCTTTCGAAAGCTTCTTCAACTTCAAAACGCGCTTTTTTAGTAATTTGTTTTAATAATTCTTCATCAACTCCAGATTCAATCAATTGATTTCTAAGGATTTCTCCCGGATCTTTTGCTCTGTGCTTCGTTAAATCTTCCTCATCTCTGTAAAATTCTCTTCTTACTCCGGAAGTGTGGTGACCAATCAACACTGTTTTTGCACAGACAACTAAAGGTTTTCTTTCAGTTCTTACAAAATCAACCGCTTTTTTCATCACTTCGAAACTTTCAATGAAATCGGTTCCGTCCACTCTCATTCTGCTTAGACCAGTGAAACCAGCCACAAAATCGTAGGCATCACAAGTTCTTGCTTCTTCTTTCGTTACAGAAATTCCCCATTCATTATCCTGAACAAGGAAAATGATCGGAAGCTGATGCAACGCTGAAAACTGAAGTGCTTCACTCACTTCACCTTCTGTTACCGAATTGTCTCCAAGACTGCAAACTACAACCGGATTGTTTTCAAATTGTTGTAAATTAAAATCCTGAATATATTTTATTCCCTGAGCAACTCCAGCCGTCGGAATAGTCTGCATTCCTGTTGCCGAACTCTGATGAATGATTTTTGGTTTGTCTTCATCTCTGCTTGAAGGGTGAGAATAATAAGATCTGCCTCCGGAAAAAGGATCATCAGCTTTTGCCAATAACTGCAGCATCAATTGATAAGGTTCGAAACCGATTCCCAAAAGAATACTTTCGTCTCTGTAGTAAGGAGAAACCCAGTCTTCTTTTTTTAACTGATAAGCTGTTGCCAACTGTATGGCTTCATGACCTCTTGATGTACTATGAACATATTTTGTAACATTTCTGTTTTCTTCGTAAATGTCTGCCATAGCTTTTGCAAGCATCATGTGGTTGTAGGCCTTAAGCAAAATGTCCTGTGAAACTTTCTCGTGAAGTGTATTTTCCATAGAAAGCAAAGATAAACAAAAAATCAAAATACTAACAATCGTTAGTGTTTTTGGGGTAATTGAATGATTTTCATTGAGTTTTCATTGAGATAATTGGGTTAAAGTTAATTTAAGATACTCCAATATATATGCTGTGATTCGGAATGATTTATAAAACTAATTTCAAAAGACAAAAAATTGAAGTAACTTTACATTCTCTTTTAATTAAAAGCTGAAAAAAGTTACATGTATTTAGTTTTTGACACAGAAACCACAGGTTTACCAAAGAATTTCAACGCTCCGCTTTCAGACTCAGACAACTGGCCAAGAATGGTACAGATTGCGTGGCAGTTGCATGATGATGACGGAACTTTGATCGAAAATCAGGATTATATTATAAAACCTGAAGGATATGATATTCCCTTTAATGCTGCGAGAATTCACGGGATTACAACGAAAATTGCCAATGAGGAAGGTCGTGATCTTGAAGAAATTTTAAATGAATTTGCTAAAGTTTTAGATCGAGTAAGAGTAGTTTCCGGGCACAATGTTGAGTTTGATTACAATATTGTAGGCGCAGAATTTTACCGAAAAAATATAAAAGACAATCTTCAGGAAAAACCAAAAGCCGATACCATGATTTTGGGTACGGACTATTGTAAACTTGGAGGAGGTCGTGGAGGCAAATACAAGTCTCCGAAACTGGAAGAATTATACGAAAAATTATACGGTCATAAGTTTGATGAAGCCCACAACGCAGCAGCCGACGTAAATGCAACCGCTCAGGTTTTCTTCGAAATGATGAGAATCGGGGTGATTCCTGCTGAAATTTTGAAAACTTCGGAAGATCAGCTTGCCTATTTCAAAACGCTTCATCCGGATCCGATTAAACCTTTCGGAATTGTTATCCGGAGACAGGTTGCAGACTTTAACAACAAGAAAAAACAATCCGATGTCGGAAGTATTGATGATATTGATCTTGGAAGATATTTCAATTTTGATAATCACAGTGTTTTTTCAACATTAACGGCAACTTCAAGCATTAATGATCTGATTAAAAAAGCTACTGATGATAATTTTCCTGCCGTCGGAATGGTGGATTTAGGAAATATGATGGGTGCCTTCAAATTCGTTTCTGCAGTTGAAGGAGCAAATGGAGACAGGGCGAAAAAACATAAAGAATATTTAGCAAAAAAACAGGAAGCAGAAGAAAACGGCGAAGAATTCAATGAAGAAGAACCGGTTTCAGAACCATTGATTCCTGTTGTGGGTTGCGAATTTTATATTTCTGACCGTTACGAGCAGAAGCAGTTTACAAAAGACGATCCAGACAGAAGAACGCAGGTTGTTTTGCTGGCGAAGGATTTTAATGGATATAAAAACTTGGCAAAACTTTCAAGTATCGGTTTTTTAAAGGGATTTTATTTTGGAGTTCCGAGAATCAGCCGAGAATTGATTGCTGAATATAAAGAAGGGCTTATCGCTTTAACTTCGGGGATTCTGGGAGATATTCCCGATGCGATTTTAAATACCGGTGAACAGAAAGGGGAGGAGCTTTTCAAGTGGTGGAAAGATACTTTTGAAGACGATTTTTATGTTCAGATCCAAAATCATAAACTGCCTGAAGAAGAACATTTAAATGATGTTTTACTGCATTTTGCAGATAAATATAATGTTAAAATTTTAGCTCAGAACGAAACTTTTTATTCCAATAAAGACGATTCTAATATTCAGGATATTGTAAGTTGTATCAAAGACGGTGAAAAATTAACGACACCTGTCGGAAAAGGCTTCGGAAAAAGAAGAGGTTTGGCAACAGGTGAATATTATATGAAAAATTCTCATGAAATCAAGGAAACTTTTCTGGCTTATCCGGATGCTTTTGATGCTTATGAAGAATTTACAGCGAAATTTAAACCTTATACTTTAAAAAGAGACGTTTTACTTCCGAAATTTGATATCCCTGAAGAATTTATTCATGCCGAAGATGAAATTGATGGCGGAAAACGTGGTGAAATGGCTTATCTTACTCACTTAACCTATGAAGGTGCGAAAAAAAGATATGCTGCAACAGGAATTACAGATGAAATTAAGGAACGTCTTGATTTTGAATTGGATGTAATTGCCAACACAGGTTATCCCGGTTACTTTTTGATTGTACAGGATTTCTGTAACGAAGCCCGAAATATGGGCGTCTGGGTTGGTCCGGGTCGTGGATCTGCAGCAGGTTCCGCCGTTGCTTATACGATTGGAATTACCAATGTTGATCCTATTAAATACGATCTCCTTTTTGAGAGATTCCTGAATCCTGAGAGGGTTTCGATGCCCGATATTGATATTGATTTTGATGATGAAGGTCGAGATAAAATTATCAAATGGGTAGTTGAAAAATATGGTAAAAATCAGGTCGCGCAAATTATCACTTACTCAGTTTTGGGTGGAAAATCGGCAATTAAAGATGCTGGAAGAGTGTTGGATTTACCGATTCCGGACACAATTAATATTACTAAACTGATTCCTCCAAGTCCGGGAATGAATATAGCGAAAGCTTTAGCAAAATATGATAAATTAAAACCCGAAGAACAGATGCTCGTTGATGAAATGAGATATGTTCTTAATACCCCGGATGATCAGCGTCACGATGTACTGTCGAGTGCCAAAAAAATGGAAGGCTGTATCAGAAACACCGGAATTCACGCTTGTGGAGTGATTATTACACCTGAAGATGTGAGTAATCTGGTTCCTGTGACAATTGCGGCAAAAGATGCCGATATTTTGGTATCGCAGTTTGACAACTCGGTGGCGGAAAGTGCGGGTCTTCTGAAAATGGACTTTTTAGGTCTGAGAACTTTGACCATTATTAAAGATGCTTTAAAATTGGTGAAAGCCAGACATGGAATTGACATTAATCCCGACGATATTGAACTTGATGACGCAAAAACGTATCAATTATTTAAGGAAGGAAGAACGGTAGGGATTTTCCAGTATGAAAGTCCGGGGATGCAAAAGTATATGAGAGAGCTTAAACCGACGGTTTTTGCCGATCTTATTGCCATGAATGCCCTTTATCGACCTGGTCCGATTAAATATATTCCGAACTTTATTAACAGAAAACACGGAATCGAGGAAATTGTCTACGATTTACCTGAAACCGAAGAATATTTAAAGGAAACCTACGGAATTACCGTTTATCAGGAGCAGGTAATGCTTTTATCCCAAAAACTGGCAAACTTTACAAAAGGTGAAGCCGATACACTGAGAAAGGCGATGGGTAAAAAGCAGATCGACGTTCTGAACAAAATGTATCCTAAATTCATTGAAGGAGGAAGAAAAAATAATCTTAATGAGGAAAGATTAGAAAAAATATGGAATGACTGGAAAGCTTTTGCGGAATATGCCTTCAACAAATCTCACTCAACCTGTTATGCTTTAATTGCTTATCAGACAGCCTATTTAAAAGCAAATTATTCTGCAGAATATATGGCAAGTGTTATGAGTAATAACATTAATAATACTGAATCTATTACCATGTTCATGGAAGATTGTAAAAGTATCGGAGTTGATGTTTTGGGTCCTGATGTAAATGAATCTCAATACAAATTTTCGGTAAACGAAAAAGGGCAGATTCGTTTTGGATTGGGAGCGATTAAAGGAATTGGAGAAGGTCCGAGTGAAGCGATTACGAGAGAGAGAGCCAACGGAAGATTTAAAAATATATACGATTTCTTTGAGCGGATTTTACCTTCTCAAATGAATAAAAGAGTATCTGAAAGTTTAGTATTGGCAGGAGCTTTTGACGAACTGGATTCTTTCCACAGAGGTCAGTATTTCGATATTGATATGGCAGGAAGAACCAATTTGGAACGATTGATCAGATACGGACAAAGCTTTCAGGAGAGTAAAAATGAGATGGAACATTCTCTTTTTGCAGATTTTGCGGAAGAAGTTCAGATCGAACAGCCCAAATTAGCACCTTGTCCGGAATGGCCAAACATGCATAAACTTAATAAAGAAAAAGAAATTATAGGTTTCTATCTTTCTGCACATCCTTTAGATGAGTTTAAATTTCAGTATCAGTTTATGCAGGGACAGCTTTCTAAAAATGCCGTTCTGGAAAAGGATCAGGACGAAAAAATTATAGATGAAATTCCGATTTTAGAAAAGGATTCTGTGGATGAAGTGGCAGATCTTATAGAAATTGTTTCTGATGATCTGGAAGTCGGCGAAGAAGAAATTATTGAAGAAGTTAAGAAAAAAGCAGAACCGAAAGGCGTTTTCCACTTTTTGAATCTGGATGAGGTCGATGCCTATAAAGAACAGGCTTTTGCGAATAAGCAGGAAGAATTGTTTGAAGAAAAGAAAAAAGACTGGAAAACGTTGCAAAAAGAAAGAGAAAATGGAGGTGGCGGAAAAGAATATACAGTTGCTGGCTTGATTACAGAATATGTTGTAAAAGATGGTTTCAGAAGTGGTGAAAAGGTAGCTTTTGTCACGTTGGAAGACTATTCGGGATCGTATTCTTTCAGGTTGGGAGACCGGGATTATATGAAGTTGAAGGAAAAGCTTGAAGTTCAGAGATTTGTTATTTTAAAAATAAAATTTGCTCAGGTAAAAGACGGACGTGTTTTTGTGAATGTGAATGAAGTAATTGAGCTTCAGGAGGCTTTTGAAAGATTTGCCAAAAGTATTTCTTTAGTGATGGATGTGATGGATTTCAGACCGGAAGATTTGGCCTTTTTCAGAACAGTTTTGGAAAGAAACCAGGGAAATCAAAAACTGAAATTTTATATAAAAAATGTCGATGAAGATTCTAAAACTGAGCATTTAGAAGTGCAGTCAATGAAACATTCGGTTAATTTGAATGGTGATCTGATTAAAGAAATTCAATTGCTCAATAAATATGAATTTTATCTGAATTAAGGATTTTAAAAGCTTAGTTTAAATTTAAAGTGATTATAAACGCTCAAAAACCAATACAAGTCTGATAAGAGTTATAATCACTTTAAAAAAAACTTCGATGTAACTTTATTTATTATGTTAAGTGAAGTTTTATATTATATTACACTACGGGAAATTAATTAGTTCATTTTATAGAGACTGTCTCAAAAAGACAGTCTCTTTTTTTATAAATATTTTATGTTAAGTTGTATGGTGTTGTAATTCAAACATTTGTGAGTATAAAGCAACTGATTAATAAACAATGTGTTATAAATATTTATAAATTGTGATTATGGTAATTATTCAAATGATTGTTTAATAAAAGTGTATTAAATTCTTCTTTTTGTTGTTGAATGTTAATTATTTGTGAATTTTTGGTTAATTAAATTGAATTTTATTTATACTTTTACATCACCTAATTTTAATTTTTACTATTTATGAAGAAAACTTATCTTTGGCTCTTATTGATTTGCAGTTTTGCAACAATGAAAGCACAGACCACGTATTATTCTAAAGCCTCGGCCACGGATTTTACAAATGTGGCTTCGTGGGGAACCAATACTGATGGGACGGGCACGTCCCCTGGTTCTATTAGCAATGCGGACAATTTTGTTATTCAAAATGCTTCCGCAATGACACTTCCCGGAAATGCTTCAGTCAGACAGCTTACCATTAATACTGGAAGTTTAACTGTTGCAGCAAATATGCTTACGGTAGCAAGAAGTACAGGTAATAATAGTACTTTATTGGTTGCTGGAGGAACATTAAATTTATCAGGTACAGGAAACATTACTTTAAATGGTAATTTTTCTATGACTTCTGGTGCTATTAATCAAACTGGAGGAAGTATAGTATTAGATGGTAATGATAATAATACAGCGGCTTCTTCAGTACCTACAGGGACACATTTATTTAATATTACAGGAGGTACACCTAATTGTTCTGCGGGTACAATAACTATTGTAGATCCTGCAGTTAATACTTATACTGTTTCTACAGGAACAAACAGGTCTGTAAATATTGGAATAACAGCTGGGACAACATATTTTTCAGGAACACACACTTTTATTTTAGGGGATGGAATCAGTACTACTCCAGGAAATACAGATGGTTTTGTTGTAGAAACGTATTCAAGTGGTTATGCTCCTATTCAGAATTTAATAGTCAATGGAGGTGCGGTAACTGGTCGTTGGGGAGCAGCATCTAATAACAATTCTACAAGTTTTGGTTGTCACATTAAAGGAGACCTGACAATTAATACAGGTTCTGAATTTAGACAAATTTATACATTGGGTCTTTTTGCAGTAGGAGGAAACATTCTAAACAATGGAATACTTACAACTCTTGGATCTTCCGCAACTTCTGCATTAGTATTGGGTAGTAATGCTGCTTTTACAGTTACAAATGCTCAAACAGTTTCAGGGACAGGAGTATTTAGAAATGCAGCTTCTTCTCCCACAGCAAATTTTACCAATTTGACAATTAATAATCCGAGTGTTGGAGGAGTAACTTTTTCTGATGCGAACTCATTATTAAGTGGAACAAACACAGGTACTGTTTCAGGAACTTTAACACTTACTAATGGAGTCATCAATACAGGTTCTAATACATTTGTATTGGGAGTATCAGGTACAACATTAGGTACATTGTCTTATACTGCAGGGGGATTCAGTTCAGGCTCTACTTTTAGCAGATGGTATGGAACCACTGGATCGGGGACTACTATAGCGACAGCTACGGTTCCAACCCCAGGTGCAGGTACTTATCCTTTTGTGACGGGGAATTCAGGGTCTTACAATGCTGACCATTTTCACAGAGCTACAGCAGCCTTAACTACAGCAGGTCAAATGGCAGTTAAGTTCAACGGTGCTACGGGTACTTCTGCAATAACCCCTGTAACCGAAAATTCATCAACCTATGACAGGCAAACGAATGCTAATTGGGTAGTAACTACTTCTGCAGGATATGCTTCCTCTGCTGCACATACTCTTGCAATTCAAGGGCAAGGAACTTATACAACACCCACTATTGCAAATATTGCAGTATTAAACAATGGAACATTGGTAGGGACTGCCCAGGCAGGTACAAACCAGCCTATGGGGCAAAGAACTGCAATACCCGCTGCAAATATAGCAGCTACTTATACGTTAGGTTCGATTTCGTCAGAAAATCCTATAGAATCCGCACAATCAGGACCATGGGAAAGCGCAAGTACATGGGTAGGTGGAGTAGTACCTTCTTGTGCTACTGCAGGTATTCTTTCTGGGCATACAGTTACTGTATCTTCTTCTACAACGGCAACCCCAAATAATGTTATCATTAATTCAGGGGGAACTTTAGCAGTTACAGGAGGTTCTATTGCTGTAGGTTGTACTAATAAGAATAATTACATTACTAATAATGGTACAATGAATGTCTCAGGAGGTAGTGTTATTGTTAATGGTAATATTAATAATGCATCAGGCTCTACATTTACTCAATCAGCCGGAGATATTAAAATAGATGGTAACAGTGGTACAGTAGGTACTTCTGTATTAACAGGAACGCCTTTGTTATGGTTTCAAAGTAATACCCTTAATTTGACAGGAGGTAAAATTACTTTTGTTGCGGGTCATATTGGTACAGCAACTGCTGACAGAGTATTAACGTATGTGCCTACAGCAAGCCCTTTTCCTAATGTTACTACATCACATACAATTCAATTTGGAGATGGTGTTTCAACAGTTGCAAACAGTACTAAAGGTTTCGAAACTGCATTAGGAACCAGATTTTATTTTGGTAATGTTATTGTTAATACTTTGGCTTCTGCAAATGCTTTTGTAGTATCAAGTTCTACAACAGTAATTGTTAATGGAGATTTAACCGTAACTGCAGGAGAATACAGAGGAGGTACAACAGCTCAAATCATTGGAGGAAACATTGTTAATAATGGTACTTTAACTAATACAGGAATATTGACTTTTGGACAGGTAGCTCAAGCTAATATATCAGGTCCAACAGTAACTGCACAAACTATTGCTCAATCAATAAGTGGTTCAGGAGTATTCAGAAACTTAACAGCATCGCCTACAGCTAACTTTACCAGTATGACAATTAACAACTCGTCTGCAACAGGAGTTACTTTCTCTAATGCAAATTCATTGTTAAATGGTACAAATATCGGGACAGTTTCAGGAACTTTAACGATGACTACAGGTTTTGTAAATACAGGTGCTAATACTTTTATTTTAGGAACTTCAGCTACTTCTAACGGAACTTTATCATATACTGCAGGTGGCTTTAGTACAGGTAGCACTTTTGCAAGATGGTGGCCAACCACTACGGCTACTGGTGCAAGTATTGCTGCATCAACAACAACAGCTGCAACGGGAGCTGGAGTTTACCCATTTGCAACAGGAACAAGCACTGCATTTGCGGCTAGAAACATGTATTTGTATCAAAGTGCTGCTGCTACAACTGGTGGAAAAATTGCAGTACAATACAATGATGTTGCAGGAACAAATGCTGTAAGCATTGTAGACGGAGCTTATACTGTAGATACTCAAGCAAAATCTAATTGGATTGTTTCACAATCAGGGATTACAGGAACGCCTACTTATAGTATGGCAATAAACGGACAAAATATTTATGGTGCTGCTAATGGAAACAGCAGGATTACTTTAGCAGCAGCTCCAGCTTTTGGAACACACCAGACAGGAACAACTTATGTAAATGCACAAAGAACAGCTGTACCATTGGCTAATTTGGCTGACACTTATTACTTAGGTATTGCAGCTTCGGATATTCCTTTTGTATCTGTAGCAAATGGCAATTGGAGTGCTGCTGCTACCTGGAACAAAGGAACAGTGCCTACTTGTACAGATGTAGTGCAAATTGCAGCGGGTACTACAGTAACCGTAAACTCTGCAGGAAACGTATCTAAAAATGTTACAATTAATGCAGGAGGAACTTTAGTGAATGCTTCAGGAGATTTAACAGTAGGTTGTACATTGAACAATAATTTCCTTACAAACAACGGAACATTGACTGTTTCAGGAGGAATATTAAATATCAATGGGAATATAGCAATTAATTCAGGAGCTACATTCAATCAAAGTGGAGGTAATATTTCCGTAGATGGAAACAATGCAGGTTCAGCTATAGGAAGTGTGGCTTCTGGAACATATATTGTATATTTTGCTCCAACTGCTAATACAGATATTAATCTTACGGGAGGGATTTTTACCATTGTAGATCCACATTATAGTACTACTGAGACTTTCAGAGTGTCAGCTCCTACAGCAGGAGCAATTTCAGCTACGGGAACACATACGTTTAAATTTGGTGATGGAATCTCTACAGATAGTGGAGGAACTAATGGATTTTATTTTTACGGTTGGGCTGGAACAGGAATTTTTAAATTTAAGAATGTTATTTTAGAGACTGTTACTGGAGGATCAAATAGATTCTTTTTAATTAATGGAACATATTATAATTTTGTAATTAATGGAGATTTAACTATTAACCCTGGTGCAGAATTTAGAAATTCAGGAACTAATGCAACTACTGGAGCAAGTTATTTTTCAGGGAATATTATAAATAATGGTACATTTACAAATTTAGTGACAGTTTTTTTTGCAGATGCTACATCTGCTACATCTACTACTTTAACTGTTTCTGCATCAACAAATGCTCAAACTATTTCAGGGAGTGGTGTATTCAGAAATTTAACTGCGTCTCCTACTGCCAGCTTAAATAGTTTAACAGTAAACAATACAGGTACAGCTGGAGTTACATTGAATGTACCGTTATCGGTAAGTGGAACTTTAACACTGACAGCAGGAAAAGTAAATACAACTTCTACTAATTTATTGACATTGGGAACAGTAACAGCTGCCGGAACTCTATCGGGTGGATCAAGTACGGCATATATTACTGGACCTTTTGCCAGAACTATTGCTAATTCCAATACAAGTTATATTCATTATCCGGTTGGAAAAACGGCTTATGCGCCAATTTGGCTATCTCCTGCAACTACTGCAGTTGCTAATATGAAGGCAGAAGCATTTGATTCTAATTCAGGAACAGCATCTGCTACGATCCAAAATTTATCTACAACAAGAAGATGGGAAGCACCTTTAGTATCTGGTACTTTCTCAACAATTAATGTAAGATTGGGAGATAATGCAATTACAAATGTTAATTTCCCAGTAATTGCACCAACTGCAAGTGGAATGTATGATAGTTTATTTGGTACTACAGGTACTTATGCTGCTGGTACACCAAATACCACACAATCTACTACTGCATTAGCATCTGCTAGTTATACAGGTTTTCTGTCTTATGCAGAAATATCTTCTACACTTGGTACGAGCGAAACAATATCTAAAGAAAAAGGAATAAAAGTTTATCCTAACCCATTCTATGATACATTGAATATATCTGATGTTTCCAATGTTAAGAATGTTTTAGTAACTGATATTTCAGGAAGATTAGTTAAAACTATTGCAAATCCTTCTTCTGCTCTTCAATTGGGAGAATTGAAACAAGGAATGTATTTAGTTATACTAGAAATGAAAGATGGTTCTAGACAAGCATTTAAAGCAATCAAAAGATAATTTCTAAATAGATTTTATTTGAAATAATAGTAGCGGCTAAAATTTAGCCGCTATTTTTTTTATTTATTATTATGCATTGAATAGTTAATTTTTTAATAATATAAATGTTTAAGATTGAAATTAAAGAATAAATCATACAATGTTGATAAATTATTAAGTTATTGGATTATAATACATTAAGTAATTTATTTTAATTATTAATTTTTCAATAAAAGGTGAGTTTTATTTTAGATAATTCAATAAAATAAGATTTAAGTTTGTTTAAGTTTGAATATTTGTGTGATTTTGAATTTTTAATGCAAATTGATTTGTAAATTTATAATCCTAATTTTATTTTACTAAGAATGAAAAAACTTTTACTAGCGTGTATGATGGCTTTTGGAATAGGAGCATCTGCGCAAATTTCTTACACCTACGGGTGGGATGTTACAGGCTTAGGTTCCTGGACTACAAGTGGTTCAGGTTCTTTTAGCAGAAGTACAACAACACCTTGTAATGGAGCAGGAAGCGTAAGGGCAAATAATTATTATGCCGGATCTTCTTACCTTGTCTCTCCAGCACTTACAGGAACTAACGGTGGTGATCTTACTGTTGGTTTTTCTTATAAGGTTACGCAGTATTCTGCTAATACAACAGGAGCAACTTCTGCAGACTTTGGAGTGATTAATTTACAGTGGTCAACTTCTACTTCTGGTCCTTGGACTACCGCTTATACAATTGACAGCAGTACACACGTTGTTTCTGCATCTTGTGCCACTAAAACAGCTACCATTTCTGGCTTGCCCGCTTCTGGGAATGTTTATTTAAGATTTGAAGCCAAATCTGGATTGTCCACTTCGGATAATTATGTTTATTTTGATGATGTGACGGTTTCTCAGGGGGCAGCGCCTTCATGTTTGCCGCCTTCAGTGCCTACAGCATCAAATATTACTTTGGCATCTGCTGATATATCTTGGACAGCACCAACTTCGGTACCGGGATCGGGATACGAATATTATTTATCAACATCCAGTACAAGCCCAACTGCAGCAACACCTGCGACGGGAACTTCTGCTACTGCAAATAAAAGCTTAAGTGGTTTGATAGGTAATACAGTGTATTATATTTGGGTAAGATCTGTTTGTTCTACTACTGATAAGAGTGCTTGGTCTCAAGCAGGAACTTTTGTTACGGGATATTGTGTGCCAACAGGAGGAACAGGTTCTACTTCTTATTATCTGAAAACCATCAGTACAACCGGAGCTCTTACTAACTTGTCATACTCAGCAAGTTCTTACTCGGCTTATGTGAATAATTCTGCAACGACTTTTTCAAGTTATCCGGGAGGAACGTTTAATTATTCTTTGGCAAACTCTAATTCTTCAACATGTTATTTCTATATTTGGGTAGATTGGAATAATGATTTAGATTTTGACGATGCGGGAGAAACTGTATTAGCAACAACTACTTATTCCGCCGCTAATTCTGGAACGATTACAATTCCTGCTGCTCAGGCTTTAGGTTCTTACAGAGTAAGAATTGGTGAATCAGAATCTGGAGCTATTACAAGCTGTGGTCCTTCTGCATATGGAAATTATGTAGACTATACACTTAATGTAGTTACGCCTCCAAGTTGCGTAGCTCCTACTGCGGGTACAATTACCAATATTACAACAAGTGGGGCAGATGTTTCTTGGACAGCACCTGCAACAGCACCTGCAAATGGTTATGATCTTTATTACAGTACAAGCAGTACAACTCCAACTTCTACAAGTACTCCTAATTATTCAAATATTAGCGGAACTTCTAAAACATTGTCAGGTCTTACATCTTCTACAACGTATTATGTGTGGATAAGATCAAGCTGTACTACAACTGATAAAAGTGCTTGGGCAGGTCCTTACATGTTTTCTACTGCTATTACAAATGACAATTGTAGTTCTCCATTACCTTTAACAGTAGGAACTTCATTTGCATCAAATGCGATCGTAGCTTCAAATATTGGATCTACAACAGACGAAACACCATTATCTTGCCAGTCAAATTCAAACAATAATGTTTGGTATTCGGTAGTGGTTCCGGCTTCAGGAAATCTAACTATTGAAACTAACGCTGTTTCAGGCTCACCATATACGGATTCGGTTGTCAATGTATTTTCAGGAAGTTGTGGGGCTTTAACAGGTGTAGGTTGCGATGACGATGGCGGAGATGGAGCTTTTTCTAAATTAGTTTTAACAGGTCAGACTCCAGGAGCTACATTATTAATAAGTGTTTGGAGATGGAGTAATAGTAGTGTATTTGATGGGCAATTCCAAGTTTCTGCTTATGATTCAACTGTTTTAGCAACAAATGAAGTAAAAGACACTAAAAACAATATCAAAGCTTATCCAAACCCATTCTCTGATGTAGTCAATATTTCTGATATTAAGAATGTTAAAAATGTTTTGGTAACAGACGTTTCCGGAAGATTAATAAAAATAATTGCAAGCCCTTCTTCATCTCTTCAATTAGGAGAATTGAAACAAGGAATGTATCTATTAATTTTAGAAATGAAAGATGGTTCTAAGCAAACGATAAAAACAATTAAAAAATAATTTTTAATAATTAATTATAGATAATTATAGCGGCTAATTTATTAGTCGCTATTTTTTTTGTTAAAAAAATTAAATATTAATCCTCATATTTAATTTTTATTATTAATTTAGTAATCCAATCAGCAAAATATAATAGTTTATGACAAAATTTCTACTCTCATGCTTATTATTCTTAAGCATGACTCTTTCTGCTCAAATAAATTTGGGCACTGGAAGCACTAATGTTGGAGCAGCTCCAATTAGCACGTATTACGGATATTCTTATGCACAACAGATTTTCACGAAACAGGAAATCAATGCTAATGCAGCAGGCAACATTACCGGGCTTAAATTTTACATAGATCCGGCTATGTCTATCGCAAGCTCTTCACAATGGGTTGTATACCTTGGGCTTACCACAAAAACATCATTTACAACAGATTCAGACTGGGTTCCTCTTGCGCAATTAACGCAGGTGTTTTCAGGAACTGTTACTAATGCCAACGGAGTAATTGACATTACTTTTGCAACACCTTTTCCTTATGACAATATTGCTAATTTGGTAGTAGCTGCAGAAGAAAACTCGTCAGGTTATGATAATAATGATTATGACGAAGCCATGTATGTATATTCCGGTGCACAAAATTCTACTATTTATTACAAGAATGATTATACTGATCCGGATCCAGCATCACCACCAACGGATGGTAATTTGGTAGATTATAAATCTGTAATTACTATTGAAGGTTTGTCACCAAATCCTATTCCTGGTTGTCCATTGATTACATATCCAAGTAATAATGCGACATTTGTTCCTTTAACTTCAACAATTAATTGGAACAATTCTTCAGGAGCGACAAGCTATAAGGTTTCTATAGGAACAAGTCCTGGTGCAACAGATATAGCAAATCAGTTATCTGTAGCTACGAATAGTTTTACACCTCCAACACCATTTGCTCCAGGCGCAGATCTTTATCTTAAAGTAATAGCAGTTGGTCCTGGAGGAGAATCTTCAGGTTGTACCGAAATAATGTTCACGACTGCACCGCCGCCGCCAACAAACGATGAGTGCGTAACGGCAATTACTTTAACAGTAAATCCTGATTTGAATTGCGGGACCGTTACTTCAGGATATACGATCGGAGCTACAGATTCAGCAATTATTCCAGATCCTTGCTATGGAAATCCTGATGATGATGTTTGGTACAAATTTGTTGCAACATCAACCAGTCACAAAATTTCATTATCGAATATACAGGCTGTCGGTACTAATACATGGGATTCCGATGTTTATTTCCAGGTTTTCAGTGGAGGATGCGGAGCATTATTAAGTAGTGTATGCGGTTCTACTTCTGCTTTAGCAACAGGACTTACGGTGGGAGAAACTTATATGATAAGAGTTTACAGTTATGGTGACACGGGAAGCCATCAAAGTTTTGATATCTGTGTTGGTACATTGCCACCACCACCTGCAAATGACGAGTGTTTTGGAGCGATAGCTGCAGCTACAATTCCATATACTTATTCACAAAATGATGGAGGAGGAGCTACCAATAATGGCGGAATGATTACGTCTTGCAGTGATGAGATGAATGATGGAACATGGTTTACTTTTATAGGAGATGGTGATACATTTAATATTACAGTGACAATGCCTGCCGGAAGCGATTTTGATGCTCAAATTGGAGTTTACAGCGGAACTTGCTCAAGTTTATCATGTGAAAATACAGTGGATAATACAGGAGAAGGACAAAGCGAAACCATTGCTATTCCTACGCTTGCAGGAAATACATATTATGTGAATGTTGGTCATTACAGTGGCTGGTCAGATGAAATGGAAGGAGCGTTTACGATTAATATCAGTAAGAATACTTTAGGAACTTCTGATGTTAAGGCAAATAAAAATAATATCAAATTATATCCAAATCCTTTCACGGATGTATTGAATATTTCAGATGCAGCCAATGTAAAATCAGTTTCTGTTTCTGATGTTTCCGGAAGATTGGTAAAAGTAATTGACAATCCTGGTTCTGCACTTCATTTAGGAGAATTAAAACAAGGTATGTATTTAATGAATCTTACGATGAAAGATGGTTCTAAACAAACGATTAAAACAATTAAAAAATAGTTTGTATTTTTAAAATAATTAGAGACGATCAGCTTTTGGTCGTCTCTTTTTTTGAAAGATATATTAAAATAAAAAGACGGTAAAATTTCCGTCTTTTTTTATTGTATTTTAATTTTATTTGTTTGGAACAGGTTGTATATCTCCCGTATTCATATGTTCAAAGACAGTCGGGAAAAACATTGCAAGAATAAAATAGATGATAATCATTAATACAACTAAAGCAAAAAGTATAATTACTAAACTGTTTGGCTTATTTTTCTTTTTTGGTTCCATGATGTTTGTGGTATTTGGTTAATAGATTACATTAATATTTAATACTAAGCTAATTTCTTGCCACATTGTTTGCAGTACCTTGCATCGTCATCAATATCTTCATTTCCGCATCGTTCGCATATTTTTTCTAAATTTTGTCTTTTGTTTCTCATCTCGGCAGTTACAATTCCCGTGGGGACGGCGATGATGGAATATCCGGCTAACATTAAAACTACAGCAAAGAACTTTCCCATCGGAGTAATTGGGGAAACATCACCATAACCAACGGTTGTTACCGTAACGACTGCCCAGTAAATCGCTTGAGGAATAGTTTCAAATCCTTCTCTTCCGCCTTCTACCATAAACATCAAAGAACCTACGATCACGGAAAAAATAATAAGAAATAAAAGGAAAATATAAATTTTTCTTGAGCTGTTTTTTAAAGCTCTCACAATTACAGTACCGTCATTCATAAAATCCAGAAGATTGAAAACCCTGAAAACTCTAAGCATTCTCAGCATTCTAAAGATCAGAAAATATTTTGTCACAGGAAAAACAAAACTCAGATAAAAAGGAATAAGTGCCAAAAAATCAATAATCCCGAAGAAACTGAAAATGTAATTCTTTTTGTTTTTTACAACTGCAATCCTGCTGAAATATTCTAGGGAAAAAAATATAGAAATAATCCATTCAAGGATAATGAATGTGTAATGAAATCTTCTGTCCAGTTTGGGTATACTTTCCATCATGATAATGGCAGTGCTAATAAGAATTAACGATAACAAAATAATGTCAAACAGTTTACCAAGCCTTGTATCGGAGCGATAAATTATTCGATAAATGTGTCTTTTCCAGATTTTTTCTTCAGGAACAAGGTTATGTTCTTTTTCCATTTAATTTTGTTTATATCACTGCGAAGTTAGTAATTTTAATAGTGGGGCAGAAGAAAGTACGAGTGTTAAAATATTTCTAAAAATGTTAATAGTTTTTTCGTCATTTAAATGTGAATTATTACAGTTTAAAGTAATGGTTTTCAGTTACTTAATTTATGTAAATTTACGAATAAAAAACGGGAAATAAAAGTGTGTTTTTTAACATGAATTTGCTGAAACAGTGTAATTTTATTTTATAAAAGCTTACATCATGAGAAAAATTTTAACTTTGTTCATCCCAATTATTATGTATAGTTTTTTACAAGCTCAAGTTGGGATTAATACTACTACTCCAAATGGAGCAACCGTATTAGATATTTCTTCGAATCAGAAAGGTATTTTAATTCCTCGGCTTACAGATGCCGATAGAAATACAAATTTGGCAGACAACGACCCTCTTACAATTCCCCCTGTAGGTGTCGTGAATCCTAATCTTACTACCGGAACTCTTATTTTTAATACCACATCCAATAACTTTCAATATTGGGACGGTACTGTCTGGAAGCAGCTTTTTGTTCCCACATCTTCTCAGGCTGGAAATGACGGTGTTGTCAAAGTGAATTCTGGAAACGCAAATGTGAAACCTTCTATTGCCTTAAGTTCTTCAGGAAGTGGTTATGGCTCTAAACAGCAGGTGCTTTACACGGCACCGTTGGTTTTTGCCGCAAGTCCTACTACAAGCTGGCCTGAAACGACAGTTCCTTTTCCCGGTATTACGTCTAATATTTATACGGCAGCAACAGGAAAATGGAGAGAAAATGAAATTTATGGGCAGGTTCATATCTGGAGACTTATAGCGAATGTAACTCCAGGGAATAATTCTTCGGGATCTATAAAGGCTACCTTTAGAAATCCAGATTCTGGTTTTGAAATTACTTCTATTCAGTTCGTTCCGAGTGGTTCCAGTGGAGTAGGAAACCTGTTAACTTTTTATTTCTATACCATTGCAGATGCTGCAAGTCTGGATCCGGGAAGAGGTTATCAGCTTTTTCTGGAATCCGACAGTAACTGTAATGTTATGGTAGATTCTTTTACCAGAGTGTCCTTATTTAAGGATTAATCGTGGTTTTTTAGTTTTTGAATGTGATCCGGCTTAATGAGTTGGATCATTTTATGTAATAATTACAGTTTTACTATTTTATTTGTATCAAAAATATCATCATAATTGTATTATTTAAAGGTGTTGAGCTGTGTAGGTTTCAGGCTCAATAAAAATTAATATCTTCGTTGCAATTACAAAAATTTTACATAATGAAGCTAAAAGCAGTAATTTCAAAGATTGAAGAAAGGATAAAAATAAATCAGGCGGAAGATTTTGATAATGTAGGATTGTTATGCGGATCGTGGGATCGCGACGTTAGTGGAATTTTGGTTTGCCACGACGCTTTGGAAAATGTCGTAGATGAAGCAATTCTTAAAAACTGTAATTTAATAGTATGTTTTCATCCGATTATTTTTTCAGGATTAAAATCTTTAACAGGAAAAAACTATGTTGAAAGAGCTGTTTTAAAAGCCATTGAAAATAAAATTGCAATTTATGCGATTCACACCGCTTTCGATAATGATTTCTTTGGGGTAAATCACGGAATTTGTAATCAATTAGGATTAAAAAATTTAAAAATTCTTCAGCCTAAAAAGAATAATTTGAAGCAGTTAACGGTTTTTGTCCCAAAAGAGTATTCCGAGAAAGTAAAAGAAGCTCTTTTTAATGCAGGAGCCGGAAATATTGGTTTTTACGACGAATGCAGTTTTACAATTAACGGAAACGGAACTTTCAGACCGGTTGAAGGTTCAAACCCTTTTTCTGGACAGCAAAATATCAGAGAAAATGCTGATGAAGATATGATTTCCGTGATTTTTGAAGATTATAAACAAGGACAAATTGTAAATGCAATGAAAACTTCGCATCCTTATGAAGAAGTTGCTCATCAGATTTACAGTTTGGATAATACAAATCATTATTCGGGATTGGGAATGTATGGCGATTTTGAAGAACCGATGGAGGAGACAGATTTCCTGAAATTTGTGAAAGAAAAATTCAATCTGGAAATGATCAGGCATTCTGATTTTAACGGTAAAAAAATTAAAAGAGTAGGAGTTTTGGGAGGTTCCGGAGCAAGCGGAATACGATCTGCAATATCCAGAAAATGTGATGCTTATATTACAGGAGATGTCAAATACCACGATTTTTTTCTGGCGGAATCTAAAATGCTGATTTGTGATATAGGACATTTTGAATCAGAACAATTTGTGACTCAACAATTATTTGAAATTTTGTCACAAAAATTTAGTACATTTGCAATCTCAAAATCTATTGAGAAAACAAACCCGGTAAATTATTTCATTTAAAATATGGCAAAAACCAACGATATTTCAGTTGAAGAGAAGTTAAGAGCTTTATACGATTTGCAGATCATTGATTCTAGATTGGACGAAATCCGAAATACAAGAGGAGAGTTGCCAATCGAAGTAGAGGATCTTGAGATTGAAATCGAAGGTCTTGAAAAAAGAGCTGAAAAGTTTCATGCAGATATCAAAGATCAGGACGACCAGATCAAAACGAAGCATGAAGTAATCAACCATGCAAAATCTTTAATTGAAAAATACAAGTCTCAACAGGATAGTGTAAGAAACAATAAAGAGTTTGAAGCATTAAGTAAAGAAATTGAATATCAGGAACTTGAAATACAACTTTCTGAGAAGAGAATCAAAGAATTCGGAGCTAAAATTGCTCATAAAAACGAAACTTTGGATGAGTTGAATACAAAAATCAACGATCTTAAAAATCACTTGAAATTCAAAAAAGAAGAATTAGAAGGTTTAGTTTCTGAAACTCAGAAAGAAGAAGAGTATCTAATCGAGCAGTCTAAAGAATATTCTACCAAAATCGACGAAAGATTATTGGCTTCTTACAACAGAATCAGAACAAATTCTCCAAATGGTCTTGCAGTAGTAGGATTGGAAAGAGGAGCTCCAAAAGGATCTTTCTTCACAATTCCGCCTCAAAAGCAAATGGAAATTGCTCAGAGAAAGAAAATTATTATCGATGAACATTCAGGGAAAATCCTTGTTGACGATGAGTTGGTAATGGAAGAAAACGAAAGAATGAATTCTGTGATTAAGTTTTAATTTTAATTACAACTAAAAAATATAAAAGCTGTTTCAATTTTGGAACAGTTTTTTTTGTTTTATTGATACTTAAAGCATCTCGCATAATTAATAATTTTAATCTAAAACGATTTTAAGCTTATAAAATAAAGTTAAAAAATTATAAAGTTTAGAATGTATTTCTCTTTTGATAAAATAATTATTTTTTACATTTAATTTTCATATATATTTGACATCTCATTAAAAAACACAAATAGCTTATTTTTTTCCAAAAGCTGTTTTAATGTATTATAATAAATGGTTTTGTTTTTAAACAAAGCAGTAAAAAATATGTTGCGCAACAAAAGGTGGGAACGAACCGAAAACCTGCCCCCGAAAGGAAAGTTGAAAATTTCTCTGTTGAAGTTTTTAACAAAATAAGTAGGAAGATGAAAATAAATTATTACAAATGAAAAAACTAATTGTTTTATCGGTATTGTTGGGCAGTACACTTTTGCCTTACAACCACGTCAGTGCTCAAAGTGAAAAAGAAAATACTGAAACACAAGAGACTGGAAAAAAAGGAGGATATATTTATCTTAGTAATGATGGTTGTTATTATCAGGTTGTTACACATAGTATTTTATGGGGATTAATTGAATGGGAAGATGAACCAAGACAAATTGGTTGTGGAAGTGGATTCGCATAATTAAGCTGAAAATTAAGGCTTTCTTTTTAAGAAAGCCTTTCTTAAAATAAAGTATGAAAAATATATTAAAATTCTTTTTACTATTTTTTACTGTTTTTGTCAATGCACAAAAATTAACAAAAGATACCCTACCCGAAAAATATAAGGATATAGAAACAGTTGTTATTAATGACAAAGATTATGAAAAAATAGATTATTCCTTTGCACTGAAACAGGAAATTAATTTTAGACTAAGATCTGTTAATCCTTATTCTTCCTATGAACTTGGACTAAAATTTAAAAATGATCTGAAACAAAAAGGAAGAATAAGTAATGTAATTTTATACTTACATAAAACGGAATCTGATGTAAATCTTACTAATCTGGAAATTAATTTTTATAAGATGGATCCCGTATCAAATATACCTGTAGAAAAATTAAATTCTCAACAAATAATTTATACTCCTAAAAATAAAAGAAGAGGACAGGTAAAAGTTAATGTAGAAAATTATCATATTCCTTTTCCTGAGGAGGGAGTATTAGTATCAGTAAAATGGCTTCCCAATGCATCTAAAGATAAAAGCGTAGGACCAGCTATTCGACTGACTAATTATACTGAAAGACTAACTTATGTAACGTTTGATAATGATATGACAAAATGGAATAATGGATTTAATTTTTCTAAAAAAAATAATGTTTATACCAATGTTATGATGGGTTTAGAGGTGTATGTAAAAAGAAAAAAAATTGAATAAAAAAAGCCTCCTATTATTCATTATGAAAAAAATAATATTTTTATTCTTGATTTTTTTTATGATCAGTATAAGATCTCAGGAAACAAAAAGAGACACTTTCCCTGAAAAAATTACAGACATAGAAAGGGTAACTATCAATGATAAAGACTACGAAAAAATAAACTATTCTTTTGGCCTTAAAAAGGTAATCAATTATGGGTTTGGATCCGGTACTGCAAACTCCAGTTTTGAAATAGGACTGAGATTTAATAATAATCTTGGGCAAAAAGGCAGAATAAGTAATATCACACTGTTCTTACTGAAAACGAAGAAAGAATGTAAACTGGCAGATCTGGAAATCAACATCTATAAAATAGATACTTTAACCAATAAGCCTTCTCAAAGACTCAATAAAGAGCAGATTATCTATACTCCTACAACATGGAAAGCAAACAATGTAGATATTGATGTTACAAAATATAACATTTCTTTTCCTGAGGAGGGAGTTGTGATAACCGTAAAATGGCTTCCTGTAAAAGGATATTATGGATACGTTGGTCCTGGGATAAGGTTTACCAATTACACTGAAAGATTAACTTATACCCGTTACAACAATGATGACTCTAAATGGGGAAATAATATTAATTTTTCTAAAAAAAATGGTTTATATACCAATGTTATGATGGGTTTAGATGTGTATGTAAAAAAGAAAAGAAGTGAATAAAAAATACCTGTATATAATAATTTCCTTATTGGTTATTGTAATCTTATGTTTGCTTACTTATAAAACTTCTGAAAAAGTAGTTTTTAACGGTAATAAGGAAACTATGGTTCATGATTTTGGGATTTTGGATAAAAATAAAACTCCTATTTATGAATATACTTTTAAATATATCAATACAAAATATGATAGTTTAAAAATATATGGAGTAAGAGATGGTTGCGACTGTACCGAAAGTGGGGTAAAAAAGGGATTTTATTCAAAAAATGACACAATTATTATCAAGACTAAGTATGATCCTAATAAGTATAAAGATTCCGGAATCATCATTAAGCAGGCTTTCCTGATTACAAATAAAAATGTTTCCAAATTTGATACGATATTTCCTTTGACTTTAAAAGGCAATGTTAAATAAAAAACCGCCTCAACAGAAGCGGTTTTTATTTTATTCATGATGCTCATACATCTTATTATAAAGATCAATAAATTTCTCTTTAATCGCTTTTCTTTTTAGTTTTAAAGTAGGTGTTAAAAGTCCGGTATCAATGCTCCATACTTCTGGTGTCAGCTCGATTTTTTTAATCTGTTCCCAGTTTCCTAGATGTTCGTTGATATCGTCTATTTCTTTTTTGATTCTGTCTTTTAATTCGGCGCTTTTTGCAATTTCCTGCGGAGTTGAACCTATATTCAGATTGTTTCTCATTGCCCAGCTTTTTGCAAATTCAAAATCAGGCTGCACCAATGCCGTTGGCATTTTTTCGCCGTCACCTACAACCATAATCTGCTCGATAAATTTCGAAGCTTTTGCTAAATTTTCAATCGTTTGAGGAGCAATATATTTTCCTCCGGAAGTTTTGAACATTTCTTTTTTACGGTCTGTAATCTGCAAAAATCCATCAGTATCGATATGCCCGATGTCTCCGGTTCTGAAATATCCGTCATTGGTAAAAGCCTCTTTCGTCATTTCATCATTTTTGAAATAACCTTTGAAAATGGAAGGACCTTTTACGGTAATTTCACCATCTTCCTGAATTTTCACATTTAAATTGTCTAACGGTAAACCAACAGTTCCGATCTTCATTTTTCCGAAAGTATTTACAGAAATTACAGGCGATGTTTCCGTTAATCCATAACCTTCCAGAATCGGAATTCCTGCGTTTTGGAACATTAAATTTAATCTTGTAGACAAAGCAGCAGAACCTGAAACTAATGTGATAATTTCGCCTCCCAGACCTTCTCTCCATTTCTTAAATACCAGTTTATCAGCAATGATTTCCGACAAGCCTGATGGTTTCGAAACAGTTTTCTTTTTAGAAATTAAATCTAATGCCCAAAAGAATATTTTTTGTTTCAAACCTCCCGCTGTTGAACCTGTAGCATAAATTTTATCATAAACTTTTTCAACCAATCTAGGTACAACACTCATGTAATGTGGCTTTACTTCCTTCACGTTTTCGCCCATTTTATCGATGCTTTCTGCGAAATAGATCGAAAACCCATTATACTGGAAAAGATAAAAAAGCATTCTTTCAAAAATATGACAGATAGGAAGAAAACTTAATACTCTTGTATCCTTATAATCAAGGCTTTTCTTTCTCGGGATTCTTGGAAGTGAACCTAAAATATTAGAGACGATATTATGATGCGTCAACATTACACCTTTTGGTTTTCCGGTTGTTCCGGATGTGTAAATGATCGTTGCCAAATCTTCAGAATTAATAGCATTCGAAAGATCTTCCACTTCAATTTGGGTAGAATCGTCTTCACCAAGATCCAGGATTTCTTTCCAGTTTGGAGCGCCGCTGATATTGTCAAAAGTGAAAATTCCCTGCAATGAGGGGATGTTGTGTTTCACTTTTACCACTTTATTTAAAAGATCTTTATCAGAGACAAAACAATACTTAATTTCCGCATTGGTGAAGATAAATTCATAATCTTCGGGAGAAATGCTTGGATAAACAGGTACTGAAACCACGCCGATCTGGGAAAGTCCGAGGTCCATAATTGCCCATTCTGTACGGGAATTTGTAGTGATTAAAGCAATCTTATCACCGGGTTTTATTCCGAGTTTTAAAAGCCCTCTTGAAATCTTATTCCCTTCATTAATAAACTCTTGTGTTGAGGTTTTTTTCCATTCACCATGATATTTTGTGACAAACATATCCGATTTCGGATATGTTTCCAGAGCATGGTGAGGTATATCGAATAATCTTTTGATTGTCATGATTTTTATAGTAATTGTTAAAGGATTTTAAATATAAGCATTTTTTTTAATTATGGAAATTAGAAGTGATCAATTAGAAATTAATAAAATGTGTGCCATAATATATTTAATAATTCAAATTTATTTTATATATAATGAATATTTAAAAATTCGCCTAAACCCTTGATTTACTCCTAATTGATGATTCTATTTTCAGATTTGGTTAAAAAGTGTAAATTAGCGACCATCTAATTATTCAATTTTTATGGACTTTAATTTATCAGAAGAACAGCTGATGATTCAGCAGGCAGCAAGGGATTTTGCACAAACCGAACTATTACCGGGAGTTATTGAAAGAGACCGAGACCAGAAATTCCCGACTGAGCAAGTAAAGAAAATGGGAGAAATGGGACTTTTAGGAATGATGGTTGATCCTAAATATGGTGGTGCAGGAATGGACAGCGTTTCTTATGTTCTGGCAATGGAAGAGATTGCAAAGGTTGATGCTTCTGCAGCTGTTGTTATGTCTGTAAATAATTCATTGGTATGTGCAGGGCTTGAAAAATTCGCTTCTGAAGAACAGAAAGTGAAATATCTTACACCTCTTGCTAGCGGACAGGTAATCGGAGCTTTTGCTTTATCTGAGCCAGAAGCTGGTTCTGACGCTACTTCTCAGAAAACTACAGCAGAAGATAAGGGAGATTATTACCTTTTAAATGGTATCAAAAACTGGATCACAAATGGTGGAACTGCATCTTATTATGTTGTAATTGCACAGACTGATCCTGAGAAAAAACATAAAGGAATCAATGCATTTATCGTTGAAAGAGGTTGGGAAGGTTTCGAAATCGGGCCAAAAGAAGACAAATTGGGAATCAGAGGAAGTGATACTCACTCTTTGATCTTTAATAACGTAAAAGTACCGAAAGAAAACAGAATCGGTGAAGATGGTTTCGGATTCAATTTTGCGATGGCTGTTTTGAACGGTGGTAGAATCGGTATCGCTTCTCAGGCTTTAGGTATTGCTGCAGGAGCTTACGAATTGGCTTTAAAATATGCTAAAACAAGAAAAGCTTTCAAAACGGAAATTATCAATCACCAGGCGATTGCTTTCAAATTAGCGGATATGGCAACTCAGATCACGGCGGCAAGAATGCTTTGCTTCAAGGCGGCTGTTGAAAAAGACGCAGGAAAAGATATTTCTGAAAGTGGAGCTATGGCAAAATTATATGCTTCTCAGGTTGCGATGGATACTACAATTGAAGCTGTACAAATCCACGGTGGATACGGATATGTGAAAGAATATCACGTAGAAAGAATGATGAGAGATGCAAAAATCACCCAGATTTATGAAGGAACTTCTGAAATTCAGAAGATCGTTATCTCAAGAAGCATTGCAAAGTAATTGCTTAATCATAATGAAATAGTAAAAGGCTCTCAATTTGGGAGCCTTTTTACTTTCACACGAACCACAAAATATTAATAATATATGTATTACTTTTTATTACTTAATCTATCTGTTTGATTAGAATTTTACATTGAAGTTAAATTAACTTTGGATATCTTCTTGTTATTCTTTTTTATTACATTAAAATTAGGAATAAGAATTTTTCAAAAAACGAAAATTTGATTAAAATATTATTAAAATAAAAATCCATCACTGGGATGGACTTCGAAATTTAATTAGAATCATTGTTTGTTGTGTTTTTACCTCTCCTTTTATAAAAGTAATATCCAATGCCAAGAATTAAAAATAATGGCCACAACGGAAGTATAAACAGTACAATAGACATAATGACTTCCCAACCTGAGGAGATTGCCGTGAAAGATTTTTCACCAAAGGTTTTAGGCTCTTTATTTTCCGAATAGTCGCCGGTTTTTCCATAAAGTGTAACGTCAACTTCACACATGGTATTTTGTACAAAATCCTGTCCGGAAAGCTCAATACTTTTATTTTCAACTTTCCCAAGGTTGTAACTTAGATCTTCCATCAAATCATCAAATTTTTGAATCGGAACTTTTACTTTTAAATAAGCAATTTTCTTTTCGTCGTTATTTAATGAAATATTTTCACTCCTCACGAAACCGTCATATTTTGAAACTTCTTCTTTTACAATTTCTTTTGCGGTTTCGGCATCGTCAACAGTAAGTTCAAGAACTCCGGTTTTTACTAATTTATTTTTCGGAACATTCAGTTCGTAATTTTCGTTTTTGGGTTGGTCTTTGTAAACAATTTTCGTTTCCTTAATCACCTTTGGGGCAGGAACATTCACTATAATTTTTTCTTCTTTTTTAGCTGAATCTTTTTTGGTTTCAAGCTTAACAGATGAAATTTTTTCAGATAAAGAATCCACAATTTTTGAAGTGTTCTCAATTTTGTCTTTTACTTCATTTTTGGCGTTTTCAAAATCTTTGATTTTCACGTTTGCAGAATCCAAAGCGGCGCTTGCCTGATCGCTTACATTATTTAATTTTTCGGAGGCAACAGAAATTGCGCTATCTGCAGAATCTGCAGTACTTTCCAGTTTAGAAACAGCCGACTCTCCCTTTTTACACATAATGAACGTGCTTGATACAGCAACGAGTAATATGAACTTTTTCATAACATTAATTTTTTCGATGAAGTAAAATTAGGAGGGAAGTTTTTGTAAAGATTGTAAAGGAGTTGTTTTGCTTGTGTAAATTTGTAATTGGTTGATTTTTAAATTTTTGTAAAATAAAAATAGGCTGTTTTACAAAGTTTTTTTGAAAATATAAACATTACAAAGTTTATTTAGAATCTAATTTCTTTATTGATTTTAAATCTGTTTTGTTGAAAAATCGCAAAGACGCAAAGAATTTAAATAATTTGGTTTTGTTTAAGAGAACACTTCGAGAGGCTCAGTGTGACAAAAGATTTTCATCTAAATGGAATGACAGAAAATTTTATCGAAGATAAAATCCTTGCGCCTTACAGCATTATATTAATTTTAATTGTTGTGCCTTTGTGATTTTCCAACGATTAAATTTAAGGCAAATAAAAAATCCGCAGAAAAATTTTCCACGGATTATATAATTACTATAGAATGTAATATTTCTTATTCATCAGACATAGAGTCCCAGAAATCACTATCCATTTTCTTAATTTCTATTAATTGCTCTACTTGCATTCCAAGTCCGAAATTATAAATGTATTCAGCTAATTTAATTCCGTCAATTAACACTACAGTTGTATTCCCATAAAGATTTTGAACATACTCGATTGCTCCTTTTGAAAAATAAGATGTTGTAATAAAAACACCTTTGTTTGATTGTGCAACCATTAAAGCTCCTACAAATTTTTGTATTTCTTCTCTTCCTATTACCAATTCTCTCTTATATCTTTTTGCCTGAATATTGATTCTCCCAAATCCCAAAATATCTTCTTTTATTATTCCATCAATACCTCCATCATTAGATTTTTTAGTTATTAAACCAGAATCTTTAATCTCTCCACCGTAACCCATCTTTTGTAATAATAAAACCACAAGTTTTTCAAATGATGATGGACTTTTACTTAATATAGTATTTAAAATTTCATCATAAACTGTATCGCGAATTTTATTGAAAGAATTATATAGTTTTTCCTGCGGAGTTAAATTTTCTACCTTATTTTCGGTTATTTCAATTGGAGAAATCTCCAATTCTTTTTTTTGTTTGTAACTTTTTTGAACTGATTTTTCTACATAAGACGACAGTTTTTCTGGACTTTGTAACAATTCTATTCCTTTTGAATTTATTTTAAATAATCCTCTTCCTGGCTTTTCAAGTAAACCTGCTATATTCAAATAGCTTAATGCCCAAGAAATTCTATCGTAAAAAATATGTCCATTTCCTGAAGGATACATTTCATTAATTTCATCATTAGTAAGAGAAAACTCTTTTGCTATGGGTTCAATAAAGTCTTTTAGTTTGAGAATTTTACCATCAGATAAAATTTTAAGAACCGGTAATTGGATTTCGTTATATTTTGGTATTGCCATTAGTTTTTATTAAGATAGTAATCAAATATACAATAATTATAAAAAAATAAAAATCCGCAGAAAAAATTCCACGGATCTATATTTAAAGCTAATTATTTTTTAACTAAGCATTCTGAAACTCACTGATAAAATGCAGCTTCACATTCGGGAATTTCTCCTGCGTCATGTGAATTGTGAAAGAAGAATCGGCAAGGAAAACCAATTGATTGTATTTATCTCTCGCCAAAAACCTCTGCTTCAATCTCGCAAATTCTTTGAATTCATCAGACTTTTCATCTGCTTCAATCCAACAGGCTTTGTGCATAGAAAGTGGTTCGTAAGTACATTTTGCGCCATATTCATGCTCCAGACGATATTGGATAACCTCATATTGAAGGGCACCAACAGTTCCGATAATTTTTCTGTTGTTCATTTCAAGTGTAAATAACTGGGCAACACCTTCATCCATCAACTGATCGATGCCTTTTGCTAGCTGTTTTGCCTTCAAAGGATCATTATTATTAATATATCTGAAATGTTCCGGAGAGAAACTTGGAACACCTTTAAAGCTAAGTTTTTCACCTCCAGTCAACGTATCACCAATTCTGAAACTTCCCGTATCGTGAAGTCCGACAATATCTCCCGGGAAACTTTCGTCTACCACTTCTTTTTTATCTGCAAAGAATGCGTTTGGAGAAGAGAATTTCATTTTTTTGCCTTCTCTTACCAATAAATAATTTTCGTTTCTTTTGAAAACTCCTGAAACAATTTTCACGAAAGCGAGTCTGTCTCTGTGTTTCGGATCCATGTTTGCGTGAATTTTGAAAACAAATCCTGTAAAAGTACTTTCTTCAGGCTTTACCAAACGGGTGTCGCTTTCTTTTGGCTGTGGCATCGGAGCAATATCGATGAAGGCATCCAATAGTTCACGAACTCCAAAATTATTTAATGCTGAACCAAAGAAAACCGGTTGCAAATCACCTTTCATATAATCCTCACGATTAAATTCCGGATAAACGGATTGAACCAGATCAAGTTCTTCTCTTAAGTTTTTTGCAGCTTTTTCACCAATAACTTCATCAATTGAAGCATCATTAATATCATCAAACTTAATCGCTTCACCAACTTTCTGTTTTTTCTCTTCTAAGAATAGCTGAATATTGTTTTCCCAGATATTATAAATTCCCTGGAAATCAGCTCCCATACCGATTGGCAAAGAAAGCGGACAAACCGTTAATCCTAATTTCTGCTCAACTTCATCCAGCAAATCGAAGGCGTCTTTACCTTCACGGTCAAGCTTATTAATGAAAACCAACATCGGGATATTTCTCATTCTGCAAACCTGAACCAGTTTTTCAGTCTGTTCCTCAACTCCTTTTGCAACGTCGATAACAACGATTACGGAATCAACCGCAGTTAAAGTTCTGTACGTATCTTCTGCAAAATCCTTGTGACCCGGAGTATCCAGAATGTTGATTTTGTGATCTCTGTATTCAAAAGCCAACACGGAAGTTGCTACGGAGATCCCTCTCTGTCTTTCAATTTCCATGAAATCGGAGGTTGCTCCTTTTTTTATTTTATTGGATTTTACCGCACCCGCTTCCTGAATTGCACCCCCGAAAAGCAACAGCTTTTCCGTAAGAGTGGTTTTTCCGGCATCGGGGTGAGAGATAATTCCGAAGGTTTTTCTTTTTTCTATTTCTTTGATTAAGTCTGACATATCGTATTTTGAAGTTGCAAAAATCGTGAATTTTGTCGAATCCTGAAAATTTGATTTTGTTTAAACACAAACGGCACTAATTTAATACGAATAAGCACTAATTTTATTTAACCACAAAAGAAGCAAAAGTTAATTTTTAAAGCTTTGCGCTTAGATTTAAAAAAGCACACAAAATAAAAATCAAAAATTTTTTAAAAACTAATGTGAACTTCTCTGTAATAAAAATGTAAACTTAGTTAAACTAAAGTACAAAAATCTTTTGTGACTTTTGTGGTTAAAAAAGCTTATCTGGTTTGTGAAATTTGTGTAAATATTTGTGTAATTAGTATTTTAAAGTTTTCATTTTAAGCAAACAAGCCAATCCCAAACCCACAAAAACCATTGCCGCACTGAAAGGAAAAATATAACTCATTCCATAAATATCTGCAACACCGCCAATCAAAGGACCTGCAACACCAAGTGAAAGATCGATAAAAAGTCCGTAACCCGCCAATGCAGAACCTTGATTTGACGGAGAAACGCTCTTTATTGCAACAACACCTAATGCAGGAAAAATTAATGAAAATCCTAGACCCGTAACTCCAGCTCCAACGAGAGCCATTTGTGAATTGGTAGCACAAGCAATAACCAAAAGTCCGATGGTTTCTACCAAAAGACAGGCGATTGCCACTTTTATTCCGCCATAATTATTAATGACATTACTGAAAACCAATCTTCCCGCAACGAATAATCCTCCAAAAACACTTAAACATAAAGCGCCGTTATTCCAGTGAAAATAATTGTAATACAAAGTGATAAAGGTAGAAATACTTGCAAAACCAAGACCTCCCAAAGCGAGACAAACTCCAAACGGAGCTACTTTTCCCAAAACTTTCCAGAAAGATTGAGATTCTTTTTGATTACTATTGGTTTTATTTTCTTTCGTTCTGGCAAAAAGAAATCCTAAAATTCCTAGTATAATAGAAAGAACTCCAATGCCATAAAGACTGAATTTTTGTTCAATGAGTATTCCGAGAGAAGCTCCGATTGCCAAAGCTCCGTAACAGGCAACGCCATTATAAGAAATGATTTTTGCCGTATATTTTTCTCCGACTGCCATAATTGCCCAATTGATAGGACTTGCGCCAATCATTCCTTCTGCACAACCAGTGAGTAAACGTGTAACCACAAGGAATGTAAGACTGATGAAAGGGGAGAATTTAAAATAATAAGCAATAATTAAAAAGATCCCTGTAAGAGAAAAACTTAGCATACTGAATAATACAGCAGGTTTCGGACCTTTCCCGTCAATGATTTTCCCGGAGTATGCTCTCAGAAAAAATGTAGACACATATTGTAAACTAATTACCAATCCGGCAACAACCAAACTAAAACCTAAATTTTTATTAATAAAAATCGGAAGAACAGACAGAGATAATCCTATAATGAAATATCCTACAAAAGTAAAACACACATAAGTAATCAAGGATAAGTTAACATTCTCTGACCGATTTACTAAATTATCCATGTGAAAAAATTAAGCTGCAAAGTTACTTCATAAAAATAGCTTTGTAGGGAAATTTAAATTAAAAAAATATAAAATTTGTCAGGTTTTTCAGTTCAAAGTTTTTCCGGAATTCTCTTTTCTGATAATTTGAATTATCTTTGTTTTCAAATAAAATCAATGGCAGATATGGAAAACAAATATCCTAAATTTACATTTACATGGATCGGAGGTCTTGTTTTGTTGGCGGGATTATTTGTGGGAACAACGATCACTTCTTTTTTTAATGTTTTCTGGATGTTTACGTTCAAAGAGAATCTTCAGTATAAAGATTGGTTTTTCATGATTTCTAATGCGACTGGATTTGTTGGGGCAATTGCTTTTTTTGATTTTTTTATTGTAAGAAGAACGACGGGAAAGAAGCTTAATTTCAATTTTTCACCTACAAATTTTTACACCTATCTTCTGATTTTTCCAATGATGATCGGGATGATGTTCGTTTCAGAATTCATTACGGCTCAAATTCCTACAACAGGACCATTTTTTGGTAAGTATTACGAATTTTTCACTCAGTTAATGGAAAAATTAACCGATGATCCGGTTGTGATGATCATTACGGCTGTAATTTGTGCTCCCATTTTCGAAGAAATTATTTTCAGAGGAATTATTCAAAAAGGATTTATGAATAAAGGTGTTGAACCATGGAAAGCAATTGTTTTTTCATCCATTATTTTTGGGTTAGTTCATGCAAATCCCTGGCAGTTTGTTGGGGCGGTCTTGCTAGGCTGCGTTTTAGGATTGGTTTATTACAAAACAAAATCATTGCTTTTGCCGATGCTGTTACATGGTTTTAATAATTTATGCTCGACATTATTAATAATATATACTAAAAACGAAAGTTTCGCAGATGCTTTTAAAGTTTCAGAATGGATTATATTGACAATCGGAATTGTACTTTTTTTATTGTTTTATTATCTTTTTACCAAAAAATATAGAGTTCATTATTCTGAAATTTAATTTAAACACTAATTACACAAATGTTTTCACAAATTTCACAAGATTTATTGGTGTTTATTTGTGTAAAAAATCCGTGCGATTTGTGTTTAAACAAAAAATAGAAATTAAATAAATGAAATTGAATATGGAATTACTGGTAGCAACCCACAACATACATAAAAAAGAAGAAATCCAGCAGATTTTAGGAAACGAATTTGTCGTAAAGAGTCTTACTGATTATAATATTCATGAAGAAATTGTAGAAGATGGAGATTCTTTCAATGCGAATGCTTTGATTAAAGCTAAATATTGCTTCAAAAAAACAGGAATTCCAAGTTTAGGTGATGACAGCGGTTTGGTTGTAGAATCTTTGGACGGCAGACCCGGAATTTTTTCCGCACGTTATGCAGGTGATCACGACTTTGCAAAAAATATCGAAAAAGTATTGAATGAAATGGAAGGCATTGAAAACAGAAAAGCTTATTTCATCACGGTTTTATGCTATTATGACCAAAACGGAGCAAAATATTTCGACGGCAGGGTTCACGGAAATTTATTGACAGAAAATAAAGGTTTCAAAGGTTTTGGCTACGATCCGATTTTTGTTCCGGAAGGTCACAAAATGACTTTTGCGGAAATGAATCCTGAAGATAAAAACAGAATCAGCCACAGAAAACAGGCTTTGGATCTGTTCCTGGATTTTTTGAAAGTAAAAGAATGATTTTTAGGTTAAGATTAAGGTTTAAGCTAAGTTTTAACTTAAGTTTCAGTCTAAACCTTAATCTTAACCTAAATCCGTACATTTGTCATTATAATAAACAATTAATTTGAGTACTTATTTAACGATATTAGGCTTTAACTCAGCGATTCCTACGATCAATTCTTCTCCGACTGCACAGTTTTTGGAAATGGAAGAAAGATCTTTCCTGATCGATTGTGGAGAAGGAACTCAGGTTCAGTTGAGAAAGGCAAAAGTAAAATTTTCAAGGATAAATCATATTTTTATTTCGCATCTTCATGGGGATCATTGTTTTGGTTTACCGGGATTAATTGCGTCTTTCAGATTGTTGGGAAGAGATACTCCGCTTCATGTGTACGGTCCGAAAGGGATTAAAAATATGTTGGAAACGATCTTTACAATTACCGAAACGCATCGGGGTTTTGAAGTGGTTTATCATGAATTGGATAAGAATTATTCCGAGAAAATTTACGAAGATAATAGAGTAGAGGTTTATACAATTCCTTTAGATCACAGGATTTACTGCAACGGTTATCTGTTTAAAGAAAAACCGAAAGACAGACATCTGAACATGAAGGAAATTGCAAAATACAGTGAGATAGAAACTTGTGATTATCATAATATAAAAGCAGGAAAAGATTTTGTACTGAGTGACGGGTATGTTCTTAAAAATGAAATTCTTACCCTTGAACCGGCTCCTCCTGTTTCATATGCATTCTGCAGTGATACAAGATATTTGGAAAGCGTAATTCCCATCATTAAGAATGTATCGGTTTTATATCATGAATCTACATTTTTGCATGATCTGAAAGAAATGGCAGATTATACAGGTCATACAACGGCTTTGGAAGCGGCTACAATTGCTCAGAAAGCTCAGGTCGGAAAGCTGATTTTAGGACATTTTTCCAATAGATATGGGGATTTGACTGTGTTTACGGACGAAGCAAGAACAGTTTTCCCAAATTCATATTTACCAAAGGCTTTAGAGCCAGTGAAAATTTAAAAAAATGATGTTGAAATTTGAAGAATTAAAAGTCTTCTTAGATGAAAAGGCAGATCAGTACAATCATCCCGATTTTATAGAAAATGATCCGCTGCAGATTCCGCATCGTTTTTCTTTGAGACAGGATATTGAAATTGCCGGATTTTTGACAGCTACAATTTCTTGGGGAAACAGAAAAGCGATCATAAAGTCAGCGGAGAAAATGCTTGATATCATGGGGAATTCTCCTCATGATTTTGTGCTGAATTATTCTGAAAAAGATCTAAAGCAAATTCAGGATAAAAGCATCCACAGAACTTTTAATGGGGAAGATTTTACCTATTTTATTAAGCAGTTTAACAGAATTTATAAAGAAAATGAAAGTCTTGAAAGTTTATTTAAAGTAAATGATTCAGAAATTAATTTTTCTCATGCTATTGAAAGATTCAGAAGCGAGTTTTTAGGAATTGAGAAGCACAGAACTCATAAGCATGTAAGTTCACCTTACAAGAACTCTTCTACAAAGAGAATCATCATGTTTCTTCGTTGGATGGTTCGTAAAGACAAACGCGGAGTGGATTTTGGTATTTGGGAAAACATAGATCAGAAGTATCTTTCGATTCCGTTGGATGTGCATACAGGAAATATTTCGAGAAAATTAGGATTGATTTCAAGAACTCAGAATGATTGGAAAACGGTAGAAGAACTTGATTTTGTCATCAGAAAATTTGACGATAAAGATCCTGCAAAATATGATTTTGCGCTGTTTGGATTAGGAGTGACCAAAGAATTATTTTAAAGCAATACACAATGAAAAATAACGAGGAAAAAATTGAAGTTTTAGAAAAAATTGCCAACGGAATTACATGGTGGATCGGTTCTATCCCGTCATTGATTGCGCATACTTTGTTTTTTATGATTTCATTCCTGTTGCCTTTGCTTCATATTGTGGAATTTGATAAGATGCTGTTGATCCTTACAACAGTTGTTTCTCTGGAAGCGATTTATCTGGCAATTTTTATCCAAATGTCGGTGAATAAAAGCCATGAAAAGATTGAAGACATCCAAGAAGATATTGAAGACATTCAGGAAGATATTGAAGAGATCAGCGAAGATATTGAGGAAATCAGTGAGGACATTGAAGAGATCAACGAAGACATTGAAGATATTCAGGAAGATATTGAAGAAATCAATGAAGATGAAGACGAAGAAGACCATAGTGAGAGAGCAAAAAATGTTATGCTGAAAAGTAATGTAAGCTCAAATAAGAATGAAATAAAATCTTTAAAGGATAAAATTGAGGAGCTTCAGAATAAAATTAACGAGCTTAGAAAAGAATAAACAAATAAGTGATAATTATATTTTAATAAATAATATATATTGAGGGGCTGATAAAATTATCAGTCTTTTTTCATTATTTAGATAAATTATCTTCTAATTATTAAGATTGTAAATAATTTAAATTTTTGACAATAATAATGCTTTATTTGTCCATATTTAAATAAAAAAAGTAGTATTTTTGAACAAACAACGACAAAATGTTAAATTATAGACTAAAAAACTACCTTTTATCTTTACTGACATTGGCTGTTTCTACTACAGTATTTTCTCAAAGAAAAGCCCCCAAGAATATTGTTACTTCGATTAATAATAAGGCTGGGGTTTTTATAGATGTAAATGCTGCGGGTTATGCACCTTCTAATTACAGTGCCGAACAGCTTGTGAAAGATATTCTTATCAACGGAGGGTCGACCTGTTCGGTTCCCAATGTAACGAATGTAACGGTTACTCCCAATCAACCGACAACTAATAATGACAGGTTTTGGGGATATTTCCATAAAGGAACTACTAATTTCCCTTTTACAGATGGTATTGTTTTAACTACAGGTCGTGCCAGAGAGGCAGGAAATGTAGCGTCATCTGTAAGTACAAATGTCATTGGTGCCGGTATGGATGATCCTGATCTGGTAGCAGCAGTTCCTATCACCAATCCTACTGATCATTATAATGATAATGTAATGCTGGAGTTTGACTTTGTACCAAACTCTAACCAGGTGAAGTTTAATTATCTTTTTGCTTCCGAAGAATATACAGGCAGTTACCCATGTCAGTATTCTGATGCATTTGCTTTATTGATCAAACCGGTTGCCGGAGGTCCTTATGTAAATGTGGCTGTTTTACCGGGGACGGCAGGACCTGTAAGTATGACAAATATTCACCCTGCTATTGCAGGAGGTGGAGGATGTCCTGCTATCAACGAAATATATTTTGCAGGATATAATACTGCTTCTAATATTGTAACAAATTACGAAGGAAGAACAGTTCCTTTAACAGCAACTGCCAATGTTACACCGGGAGTTGCTTATCATTTTAAAATGGTCTTGTCTGATTATAGAGATACGGGGTATGACTCTGCCGTATTCATTGAAGGAGGATCTTTTGATATAGGTATTAAAATTGTTGACGGAAATGGAGTAGTTTTACCGAGTACACTTAATATATGTGATAATATTCCACAAACTTTGGTTGCTCAGGTTTCTGCTATACCAGGAATGACGTATCAGTGGTATAAGGACGGAACGATTATCAATGGTGCTACAAATGGTACTTATGTCGCAACTTCGCCCGGAGTATATGAAGTAAAAGTTTCTGTGCCGGGAAATAACTGTCCGGGATCTGCAACAATAACAATTGTCGGAGGAACAACACCTCCTGCACAAAATGCAACGCTGAAACTTTGTACAACACCTTCTCTTTTGACATTTAATTTAAATACTGCAACACCGATGATCACAAGTTCAACTTCTGCAGTTGTGCATTATTATGTCAATCAGTCGGATGCAGTTGCTCAAAACAGTAATTATCTTAGTGCATCAGCAATGAGCAACTATCCCGGTACAGATGGACAAGTATTATACGTTGTTGTTTCAAACGGATCTTTTTGTAGTAAAATGGTTACCTTAACATTGAACAAAGAAGCAACACCTATTGCTCAGCTTACCGCTACAAAAGTGAGAATATGCGCAGGCGAATCTACAACTTTAACAGCTGCTAACGGAGTAACTTATCAATGGATAGGATTAACCGGAACAGGTGCTACGCAAACAGTTTCTCCAACTCAAACAACGACATATTCGGTATATGCGATTGGTGCACAGGGATGTAAATCTTTACAGCCAGCTTCTATCGTGGTAGAAGTTGTTCCCGCAATTACGTCAAACCTTTCCGGAGGAATGATCTGTCAGGGTGATGTAATTACTTTAGACGCCGGAACAGGACCGAACTATCATTATACATGGAATACAGGTGATACAACACAGACTATCTCAGTAGGAACACCAGGGACTTATTCTGTGGTAATTAATAACGGTGTTTGTACAAAGGAGTTTAAAACACAGGTGATCCAGGCGATTATTCCGGAAATTATTAATGTAAATTATAATGAAAACGGAACGATGGTGCTTACAGCAAGTAACCCAAGCAACGGACCATTAGAATATTCAATTGATAATGGTCTTACTTGGCAGAATTCAAATACATTTACGAATGTCCCTAGAAACATTATTGTTTCTATCAGGGTAAGAGTGAAGAAAACAAGTTGTGTAGGATTCTTACAATATTTCACATTTGTAATGCAGAATGTAATCACTCCGAACGGAGATAATATTAACGATATTATTGATTTTAGAGGAGTGAATCAATATAAAGACTTCAAGGCATCTATTTTTGACCGTTACGGAAAAGAAGTTTATAAAGCGAGCAGCTTACAGCCTTATTGGGATGGATATTTTCAGGGAAAACGTCTTTCCACTTCATCTTACTGGTATCAGGTAAGTTTTGAAGATCCAGCAAGCAAAAAACCGGCACTGAAAACCGGTTGGATACTGCTGAAAAACCTTGACTAATATTTTAAGCTATATTAAAAAAAGACCGACAATTTGTTGGTCTTTTTTTCGTTTTTAAACTAATTAAAAATGGTATTTCTAAAATAAATGTAATTGCATTAGTGATAATGTAATTTAGATTGAATTGAAATTCAATCAAAAAAAATAGTATTTTTGTGTAAAATAATATAAAATGTTAAATAGGAGGACAAGAAGTTTATTTTTGGCTTTATTTTTAGTTTTTGCAGGGTGCTTTGTTTTTGCTCAGGACAGGCAGAGTAAAGGCGTTGTCAAAAAACCTACCGCTGCAAGCATGAAGGCGGGAGTTTTTATTGATGTAAATGCTGCTGGCTATCCGGAAACAAACTATAGCATAACGCAATTGGTAAAAGACGTACTCATCAGTGGTGGATCTACATGTTCTGCTGCTAATGTAAGTAACGTCGTTGTTTCTCCTAATTTAGCGGTTACCGACCAAAACAGAAGTTGGGGATATTTTAATAAAGCAACGACCAATTTTCCTTTCGCTAAAGGGATTGTTCTTACAACCGGATATGCGAGAAAAACAGGAAACACTTTTCAGGGAACTTTGAGTGATGCTCTTCCTACCAGTGGAGATGCTGATTTGGCAACCGCTTTAAGTGTGAGTAATGCAAATTTAAGAGATGCAACTTATATAGAATTTGATTTTGTGCCTGCTTCTACAAAGGTTTCTTTCAGATATTTATTTGCCTCTAAAGAATATCAAAGTAACTTTACCTGTAGTATTTCTGACGGTTTTGCATTATTATTAAAAAAAGTCGGAGATCCTACTTATACCAATCTTGCAGTTCTTCCGGGAGCAGGAGGACCTGTAAGTGTTACGAATATCATCCCTGCAAGCTTACCTTGCGGCCCAAAGAACGTTCAATATTTTGCAGGAATAAACAATCCTCAGATTGAAACTAACTTTGATGGACGTACAACTCCTTTAACAGCAACAGCAACAGTAATTCCAGGACAGACTTATCATTTCAAAATGGTTTTGGCAGATTATCAGGATTCAAATTTTGATTCTGCTGTTTTCCTTGAAGCCGGATCTTTTGATATTGGTGTTCAACTTTTAGATCCTGCTGGAGTAGCACTTCCTTCATCTATTAATGTATGTGATAATGTGCCTCAGACGTTTACGGCTTCAGTTCAGGGTGTTGGTGCGACTTATCAATGGTTGCTAGGAACTACGCCAATTCCTGGAGCTATTAATGCTTCTTACACAGCTACTCAACCGGGTACTTATACTGTTCAGGTATTTTTACCGGGAAATACATGTCCGGGAACAGCTTCTATAACCATCGTGGGTGGAACTTCACCTACGGTGCAGAATGCAACACTTACTTCCTGCTATACACCGGGAAATGCTACCTTCAATTTAACATCAGCTCAAGCGGCAATTAGTTCAACTCCTGGAGTAACATTTACCTATTATGTTAATCAGGCAGACGCTTTGGCTGGAAACGGAAATACCATTGCAACTCCTACTGCCTTTTCAAGTGCAGGGCAAACTGTGTATGTGTTGGTTAAAAACGGATTTTGTTCAAAAGTTGCCGAATTACAATTGATAAAAGCTCCTCAGATAACGGCTAATATTGCACCTCCGGGTATTTTAACCTGTACGAATTCACAAATAACATTGAACGCCTCGACTTCTGTTTTCCCTGCGGGAGCTACATTCAGCTGGACAACTACAGGTGGAAACATTGTTTCAGGAGCAAATACATTAAATCCGGTTATAAATCTAGCGGGAGTTTATACCTTAACAATTTCAAATATTTATCAGCCTGGAAATTTAACATGTACAGGTACAGCAAGTGTAACAGTTACAGGAGACAGTGCACCGCCAACTACCGGTTTAACAGCTTCAAAAATATTGATCTGTTCCGGGGAATCAGTGACTTTAACGGCTTCTGGAGGTGTAACCTATAATTGGACTGGTTTACCGGGAACGGGAAATACTCAAACAGTTTCACCAACTGCTACAACTACTTATACAGTAACAGCAGTAGGAGCAAACGGCTGTGTTTCTGCAAATCCTGCTACAATTACTATCCAGGTGTCTCAGCCAATAACTGTACAGAATGCTACTTTGTTTAAATGTTATCAGGCAGGAGGTATTAATTATAATTTAACAGAAGCAGAACCTCAGATTACTTCTGCAGGAGGTGTTACTTTTGCTTATTATGTTAATCTTGCTGATGCGAATGCGGGAAATACAAATACAATTGCCACTCCGGCATCTTTTAACAGTGCAGGGGGCCAGACAATTTATGTTTTGGTTATAAGTGGAGGATGTAGATATGTTGTAACGTTACAGTTATTATCAACACCACAAACAACTTTAACAATTGATCCACCACAGCAAATTACATGTACAACAGCTCAGATCACATTGAATGCTGCAGCATCAGTGATTCCCGCAGGTTCCACAATTGCATGGACTACTACAGGTGGAAATATTGTTTCAGGAGCAAATACTTTAACTCCTGTTGTAAATGCTGGTGGAGTTTATACTTTAACAGTAAGTAATGTTAATCAACCGGGAAATTTAAACTGTAATTATACATTAAGTGTAACAGTGACTCAAAATACAACGCTTCCTGTAGCAACGGTAACTTCTACTTTTTCGCAGATTTGTCCGGGAGAATCTGTTACTTTAACGGCTTCAGGTGGTGTTACTTATAATTGGGTCGGTCTTACCGGAAACGGAAATACTCAGGTGGTTTCTCCCGCAAATACAACTACATATACCGTTTTTGCTGTAGGAGCTAATGGATGTGTTTCTGCAACTCCTGCTACAATTACCATAGTTGTTGGTCCTCCGGTAGCTATTTTGGCTGCTTCAAAATCTAAAATTTGTGCTGGAGAATCTGTTACATTAACAGCATCAGGCGGTATTACTTATGAATGGGTAGGATTACCAGGAAACGGAAATACTCAGGTGGTTTCTCCTACGGTTACCACTACTTATTCTGTTTTTGCTTTAGGTGGAAACGGGTGTAAAGTAGCTAACCCTACTTCAATTACAATTGAAGTTGTACCTGCAATTGTATCAACATTAAAAGATGTATATGCTTGTGCCGGAGATTTTGGAATTTTAGATGCGGGTTCAGGACCAAATTATACCTATGTATGGAGTACAGGTGCAACAACACAGACAATCTCTGTAAACACACCGGGAGCATATTCTGTGACAATAAGTAACGGAACCTGTTCTAAGGTATTTACTGCTCAATTAATAAACCCTACATTGCCTCAGTTTACGAATGTTACTTATGAAAATCATGTGTTAACATTATCAACAACAAACCCAACAGGCGGAATTTTAGAATATTCTATTGATGGTGGTATTACTTGGCAGAATTCCAATATTTTCTATAATATTCTGGATAATACCAATTACAATATGATGGTGAGAGTGAAAGACGCAAAATGTAATACAACATTATCCTTTTTTACGTTTGTAGTGATTAATGCAATCACTCCGAATTCTGACGGGAAAAATGATACGATAGATTTTACAGGAATTAGCAAATACAATAATTTCGCTGCTTCAATCTTTGACAGATATGGTCAGGAAATGTTTAAAGCTACTAAAAACGATACGGTTTGGAACGGGATGCTACGAGGCAGTCTCGCTATTCCAACTGCTACTTATTGGTATCGTGTACAATGGGAAAATCCGGCAAGTAAGAAACTTGAGCTTCGAAGCGGATGGATTTTGTTAAAAAACAGAAATTAAAAGATAATTAAATTAAAACCTCTCAAGTTGAGAGGTTTTTTTGCTTTTTATACATAAAAATGCCAAATTTATGTGTGGTATTAGCAAAAAAAAATTAAATTTGTTGAAACAAAATTATTATGAAGAGATATCTACTATTGTTTTCCTTATTTGTAGCCTCGTCGTCGAGTCTCTTTTATTCACAGAATACTGCTCCAAGAAAACTTCAAAAAGAAAAGGCGTCAGCTTTGACAATGAAGTCAGGAGCATTTATTGATGTTAATGCTGCAACGTATCCTGCATCAGCCTATGATCCTTTACAATTGGTGAAGGATGTTTTAATATCATCAGGTACCAATTCATGTGTGACACCAAACGTATCGAATGTTCAGGTAAGCCCGAATCTGCCGGCAACCAGTGCTAACAGATCTTGGGGATATTTTCATAGAGGAACTACTGCTTTTCCTTTTAAAGACGGGATTGTTCTGGCAACGGGGTATGTAAACAAGGCTGGAAACAGTTATATCAGTACAACTCTTGGAGATGCCTTACAGTCAGGAAGTGATCCTGATCTTGTAGCAGCAACAAACCCTTCAGGAAACCTTAATGATGCTGTTATTTTGGAATTTGACTTTGTACCGACTTCAAGTCAGGTAAAATTTAATTATTTATTTGCTTCTGAAGAATATACAGGTTCATTCCCTTGTAGCTTTTCAGATGCTTTTGCTTTATTGTTAAAGCCAACTGCAGGAGGACCTTATGTAAATATGGCTATATTACCAACTCCGGGAACAGGACCTGTAAGTGTTACCAATATTCACCCTGCGACAATGTTTGGTGGCGGAACTTTATCTTGTGGTGCTGCTAATCCAACATTTTTTGGTGGTTATAATACAGCGGCTATCGAAACAAATTTTAACGGAAGAACGATACCTCTTACAGCTACGGCTACAGTAACTCCGGGGCAATCTTACCACTTCAAAATGGTTTTAGGTGACGCTTTAGATACAAGTTATGATTCTGCAGTATTCTTAGAAGGTGGATCTTTCAACATCGGTGTTGAATTATTAGATCCTTCAGGAGGTACTTTACCGGAAGAAATTAATGTTTGTGATAATGTACCTCAGGTAATTACAGCTTCTGTAAGTGATCCTATCATGACTTATCAGTGGTTCTTCAATGGAGTTGCTATTCCGGGTGCTACAACACCTACCATTACGGCGACTCAACCGGGTAATTATGAAATTCAGGTATCTTTCCCAGGAAATCCTTGTCCGGGGAAAGCAAATATAAAAATTAACGGAGGAACAACGCCTTCAGCAGTCGATGCTTCATTGCTGCTTTGTACAACTCCGGATGTCACGTGGTTTGACTTGAGTACTGCAATGCCTTCAATTAGTACAACACCGGGTGCGGTTTTCCATTTTTATGTAAATCAGGCAGATGCACTTGCTCAGAATAATAATTATATCCAGGATATTTTACATTATAACGGTACCGACGGACAGATTCTTTATGTTGTAGTTTCAAACGGAGGTTTCTGTAGTAAAACAGTCAAATTAACATTATCAAAAGAAGCTACCCCTACAGTAAATGTTGTTGCATCAAAAATAAAAATATGTCCCGGAGATACTGTTAATTTTACAGCTACAGGAGGCGTAACTTATGAGTGGGCGAATTTCCCTGGTAGCGGAAACACTCAGTCTGCTACTATATACAATACAACTACGTTTTCAGTATATGCTATAGGAGCAAAAGGATGTAAATCTTTACAGCCTGCTAAAATTACAGTTGAGGTAGTTCCTGAGCTAACATCTCCGTTAGCAGACGTAGAAATGTGTCAGGGAGACAGAGTTACTCTTGATGCAGGAGCAGGACCGAATTATACATACTTATGGAGTACTGGTGCAGTAACACAGACCATCAATGTAGATCAGTGGGGAATCTATACAGTTGTAGTTAAAAACGGATTTTGTGAAAGAACTTTCACATCTCATGTAATCGCTGCGGCTTCTCCATTTGTTTCTAATATTGATTACAGTAACAATACATTGACGATCACCGCTGAAGTTCCGATGATTAATAATATTCCTCAAACGGCAGAGTTCTCTATCGACGGGGGAATTTCTTGGCAGCAATCAAATGTATTTACAGGTCTTCAAAATAATACAACCTACCAAATTCAGGTAAGAACAGTGGGAACTCATTGCGTTGGAGCATTAGAATTCTTTACATTACATATCTCGAATATTATTACTCCAAACCAAGATGGTATCAATGATACTTTAGATCTTACGGCTCTTGGAAACTTTAATAATTTTACAGGATCTATTTATGACAGATATGGTTCTGAAATGTTCAGATTCACGAAACAGAATCCTATTTGGGATGGTACTGTAGGAGGTAAAAAATTACCAACTGCAACTTACTGGTACAAGTTTAACTTCCTGTATCCGAAATCAAAAACAAATATGAGCCAATCTGGTTGGATCATGCTTAAAAACAGAGAATAATATATAATAGATAATGCAAAAAAGCCTTTCAAATTTACTTGAAAGGCTTTTTTATTTTTAGTTTAATAATAAAATTAGTACTTAAATTTTCACTGATTTAAATAGTCTACTTAATGAAAATTATTGATTCTCTCTCCAGAATTGTGTAAACGAAATGAAATCCGCAACACTCAATTCCTCTGCTCTTTTATCCATAAAATCATGATCTTTCAAAGCTTCCGGAATATTTAAAATTTTCAAAGCGTTTGAAAGTTTTTTTCTTCTTTGGTTAAAACCTGCTTTCACGATTTGTTTAAACAAAACCTCATTTCCTGCCAATCCTTCTTTTGGATTTCTGGTAAGCCTGATAACTCCGGATTTTACTTTTGGAGGCGGATTAAATACATTTTCATGCACTGTGAACATATATGAGGTATCATAATAAGCCTGAATCAGCACGGAAAGGATTCCATAGCTTTTTGTTCTCGGAACGGCAGCAGTCCTCTCTGCAACCTCTTTTTGAAACATTCCCACCATTTCAGGAATCAGCTCATAATGATCCACAATTTGAAATAAAATCTGTGAAGAAATATTATAAGGAAAATTTCCTATGATGGCAATCTGTTCTCCATTTGTAAAGTTGAAATCCTGTTTCAAAAAATCACCGACAAAAGTCTCTTCCGTTACTTTAGAATAATTATTTTTAAGGTATTCAATTGATTCTTTATCAATCTCTGCAAGATAAATGTTCTGGTCTGTTTCCAGAAGGTATTTGGTAAGAACGCCCATTCCGGGACCCACTTCCATAACTTTGTTATAACCCTCAAAACTAAGACCCTCAACGATTTTTTTTGCGATGTTTTCATCCGTCAAAAAGTGTTGACCAAGATGCTTTTTTGCTTTTACACTCAATGTTTTTTATGATTTAATTAACAGTGATTTTCTCTTTTTCGTTCCCAAATTTCGGAAGATTTTTTCTATTTTAGCCAAAAATTTTAATATTAATGGCTAAATCTGTAGATGAGTTTAATAAGAAAAGGCTTAGGTCTAGCAATATTACAGTAGTAATAAGTATTGCCTTAGTGTTATTTTTGTTAGGATTAATGGGGCTTATTTTAATTAATGCTCAAAAATATTCTGACTATATCAAAGAACAGCTTGTAGTAAATGCTTATTTTGATGAAAACTACGAAGCTAAAGATTCTGTAAAAATTGCAAAGATGGAAGCTGAGGTTTATAAAGAAATTCAGACATTAGCTCCTGTAAAAAAAGCGACTTACATTACCCGAGAAATGGCTTCACAAGAGGCTAAAAAAAGTATGGGAATCGATACTGATGCGCTTTTCGAAGAAAATATTTTCCCTTCATCTATAGAAATTGCCCTAAAACCGGAATATGTAGATCCAGCAAAAATTGGTGAAGCAATAAAGGTGATCAAAGCTGTTCCGGGAATTATTGATGTGAAGAACGACAGCACTTTAATGGTGGATGTTTACAATAACCTTAGTCGAATTCTTAAATGGATTTTAGGCTTCTCTATATTATTTTTAATCTTAGCGGTTGTATTAATTAACAATTCGATCCGTCTGAAAATATTCTCTAAGAGATTTATTATCAAAACCATGCAGTTGGTAGGTGCCAAGAGAAGATTTATCTTAAAACCTTTCATTATTGAAGCTGTTATTTTGGGAGCTATCGGTTCAGGAATCGGTCTTCTGGCATTATTTGGAGTTTGGTATTACTTCACAAGCCAGATCGGATCTGCATTTGTACAGGACAATAATCAATATTTCTGGTTGGTTTTACTGGTAATTGGAGTAGGTATTTTCATTACGGTTTTAAGTACGGTGATTGCAACATGGAGGTTCCTAAAATCAAACGTTGACGACTTATATTACTCTTAAAAATGAGCAAAAAAACAAATAAATTTTCCGCCGAAAACTTCGGAAAAGAAACAAGTGAAGTTCCACAGGAAAACACTTTTTACTTCGGAAAGCAAAACTTTAAGTGGATGCTTATCGGTTTAGCATTTATCGTGGGTGGTTTCCTTCTGATGATGGGTCACGATGCGAATACAGTAGATGGAAAATTTGATCCGAACTCATGGAACGAAGATATTTTTTCCATCCGTAGAATCAGAATTGCACCGTTGTTTGTCGTAATTGGCTTCGCAATTGAAATTTATGCGATTTTAAAAAGAAAATAATTAATAAATTTTTATTTAGAGATTAAAAGATTCGGAAATTTAGAACGTGTTGTCTAAATCTCTTAATTTCTTAATCTCTAAATTTTTGTAGATATACTATGGATTTAATCAAAGCAATTATTATTGCCATTATCGAAGGATTAACGGAGTATCTTCCGATTTCTTCCACCGCACACATGGGTTTCACAGCAAACCTGATGGGATTACCGGAAGATGAATTTTTAAAAATGTTTCAGGTTTCCATACAGTTTGGAGCTATTCTTTCGGTGGTAGTGGCATACTGGAAAAAATTCTTTGATTTAAAAAATTTACAGTTTTATTTTAAACTGGGTTTTGCGGTGATTCCTGCTTTAGTCTTAGGATATTTACTGGATGATAAAATAGAAGCAGTCTTAGGTAATCAGATTGCAATTTCATCGGTTTTAGTGATTGGCGGAGTCGTTTTGTTGTTTGCTGATAAATGGTTTAAAAATCCAAAAATCGATGATGAGAAAGGTATTACTATAAAAAATGCGGTAGCAATTGGTTTCTGGCAATGTCTTGCAATGATGCCCGGAACGAGTAGAAGTGCTGCTTCCATCATCGGTGGAATGGCGCAAGGCTTAACAAGAAAAGCTGCTGCTGAATTTTCTTTCTTTTTGGCGGTTCCTACGATGTTGGCGGTGACAGTTTATTCTGTTTTCGTAAAAACTTGGGGAAAAGAAACGGCAACTCCGCAGAAAGGATATGAAATGATCATGTCTTCACAAGATCATATTACCATTTTCATTGTTGGAAATATTGTGGCATTTATCGTTGCATTAATCGCAATTAAAGCATTTATCGGAGTTTTAAATAAATATGGCTTTAAACCTTGGGGTTGGTATCGTATTTTTGTAGGATTAGCTTTGTTGATTTATTTCTATTTCTTTAAATAATAATCAAAGATTTTAAAATTACTCACCATTCGTAATAAAATGACAGCTGAAGAATTACAATCAGGACACGTATTTTTATTAGACAAACCCTTGGATTGGACCTCTTTTCAGGCAGTCAATAAAATGAAGTATAAACTCAAAAGAGAGTTTAATTTACCCAAAAAATTTAAAATCGGTCACGCCGGAACGCTTGATCCGAGAGCAACCGGACTTTTAATCGTCTGTTGCGGAAAATTTACCAAGAAAATCCCTGAAATTCAGGATGCTCCAAAAGAATACTGGACAGAAATAAAAATCGGTGTACAGACAGAATCTTACGACACAGAAAAACCGGAAATCCTTCATCAGGACATTTCAAATGTTACAGAAGAACAGATTAAAAATGCTTTAGAAAAATTCATTGGTGAAATAGATCAGACTCCACCGGTATTTTCTGCTATTAAAATTGATGGAAAAAGAGCGTATGATTTGGCGAGAGCCGGAGAGGAGGTTGAAATGAAATCGCGAAAAACGACTATTCTTTATATTGAAAATGTAAAAATTGATCTTCCTTTAATAAGTTTCACAGTGGGTTGTTCGAAAGGAACTTACATTCGAAGTCTGGCTCACGATATTGGACAGGAATTGGGAGTAGGAGCATATTTAACACAATTAAGAAGAACAAAAATAGGTGATTATAAAATTGAAGATGCAACATCTGATTTTTTGGAAAACGATTTTAAATTTGTAACTGAAGAATGAAAAAAATATTATTAATTCTGAGTCTGTTTCTTTGTTTTAAAGTATTTTCACAGGAAAAAGAGACAAAAAAACAGAAAATGGATTTCTATTTTAATCCATCTTTAAATGTGGGATTGAATTTGTCTAAAGAGAAGGAAATTCCTAATAATACGCAATATATCCAGCCAAAAGCACCTAATAAAATCACTTACGGAATCACTGCAATCGGAGGTTATAATTTTCTTCCTAACTTTGCACTTGGAACCGGTCTGAAATATAGCTTTATCGAAGACAATTATCATCTGGTGTATTGGGTAATCCAGCCGAAATTTATTTTTGCTCCGGGAGATCAGCCTTTTTACATTGATGTTAATTATGGAAAGCAGATCAATAATTCTGTAGTATCGGATTCTGAATTTTGGGGAGCGAGATTGGGAATTCAGGTTTCTTATTCGAAAAGACTAAGCCAGGAAGGCGGAATATTTTTCGAAGGATATAAATTAGGAAATTCTAATCCGTTTTTCATTGGATTAAGCTATGGAATTACGATTTTCAGTAATAAAAATTATACAGGTTACGGAGAAGATTAATGGAAAAAACACGTATCAATAAATATTTATCAGAAGTTGGATACTGCTCAAGGAGAGCGGCGGATAAGCTTTTGGAAGAAGGTAGAATAAAAATAAACGGAGAAATCCCTGAAATGGGAACAAAGGTTTCCGATGAAGATGTAATCGAAGTTGACGGCAAACCAATTCGTGAGCAGGAAGAAGATCATGTATATATTGCCTTCAACAAGCCTGTCGGAATTGTTTGTACGACCGATACAAAAAGAGAGAAAAATAACATCATCGATTATATTAACCATCCGAAAAGGATTTTCCCAATCGGAAGACTTGATAAACCGAGTGAAGGATTGATCCTTTTAACCAGTGACGGTGATATTGTAAATAAGATTCTAAGATCAAGAAATAATCACGGAAAAGAATATATCGTAAGAGTTGATAAGCCTATCAATCCGAGATTTATTGAAAAAATGCGAAACGGAGTTCCGATTTTAGATACTGTCACCAAAAAATGTGAAGTAGAAAAAATCGATGATATGAATTTCAGGATCGTTCTTACACAAGGTTTAAACCGACAAATCCGTAGAATGTGTGAATATCTTGGTTACGAAGTTAAAAAACTGAAAAGAATTCGTGTATTGAATATCAAACTTGATCTTCCGATCGGAAAATGGAGAGATTTGACGGAAGAAGAGCTTCTAAATTTGAATAAACTTTTAGAAGGATCCAGTAAGACTTTTAATTAATAAAGTATAGATGCTTCGAGAGCCTCGGCATGACATTTCTAATACTAACCGTTTATTATGTAACAGTTTATTTGTAGCGATGTCATGCTGAGGTTCTCGAAGCATTCTCATAATTCATAACTTATCATTACTTCAAGTAAAGCCTCATCCTCGTTTCATATTCTGGCTTCACTTTCAATAATTTCCAGATTTTCCGTTCATCTTTTTCGCTTATTCTGTAAAAGATAATTTTATCCGCAGAATATTTGAAATAAGGGTGGTTTTTCAGCCAGTCTTCCGGAGCATCGACTAATGTATATTTCGGAACAGTTGATGTATTTAATTGTGCAGTAGAAAGTAGTTTTTTCATTAACTCGACATCAATATTGTAGGTTGTCAGGATCTGTTCTTTATTCACGAATCCTCCTAATTTTTTTCTAAAACCAATCACCGAACCTGCTGCTCTTTCATCCAGACCAAATTCTAAAAGCTGTTTAAAGGTAATCACATTAAGGTCTACTTTTGAAAAATCTGTTTTCTCCTGCTGTTTTATTTCAATTTTATGGATGTCATTATTTTGAGCAATAGTTAACGGATTCATTTTTATAAAAGGTCTCATTTCCTCAAACTTTTCAGCTGAAATAACAAAGCATTTTTGAATATCTTCTAAGCTTTTAAAACTGCCCTTTAAATTTCGGTCACGAAAATTGACGATTGTCTGCGCTTGTTTATCGGAAAAACCAAAAGATTTCCAGCCTTCAAAATCTAATGCATTCGGATCAAATTGATGATATTGGATTTTAGTTTTTTCAGACTTAAAATTTTTTGCATAACTATTGAAGTTTGCAGGTGTTTTTTCCGGTAAAATCAGATAAGGATTAATCTTTTGAAAATTTTCTTCACTAATGATGAAACATTCTTTAAACTTTTCCTTACTTATAAAACTGCCACCCAAATAACTTTTATATTTTAAAATCGCTGCAGCCTGCTTTTCGCTAAATCCAATTTTTATCCAGTCATTTTGAGAATACTGATCTGGATTAAATCTTCCGGAAATAGTAATGGCTCTTTTCTCAGAGCTTTTAAAACCAGTAGATTTAGCTTCTTTATTTGTCTCCGGTAATAAAATATAAGGATTTAACATGCTGAACTTTTCTTCCGAAACAGCAAAACATTTTTTGAACTGTTCTTTGGAAGAAAACCTGCCACCGACGATCTTTTTATAATTGAGAATTGTTCCAATTTGTTTTTCAGTAAAACCTAGATTTTCCCATTGTTTTTCATCCAGATCATTCGGATCAAACTCCGTCAGATGTAAAGGGACGGAAGGAGTAGCTATAAATTTTACATCAGTAAAATCTTCTTTTTCCTTACTGGTATATTTTTGAAATGTAAAAAGGATAATCAGCATCATTCCCATGAATGCTAATTTCTGGTAATAAATTTTTTTCATCACTGCAAACTTAATAATTTTATTAAGCATTAGCAATGAGTAAGTTGCAATTGCATTATTTTAGAATACAAATTCTAATTTTCGATTAAAAAAATAAAGGAATAAAAATAAATTGGTTAAAAATTTTAAGTATTGGGAAGTGTCTATTAGCTGAAATTTTATTGAAATACTGTTCTAAATTTCCCGAAAATTTTCTGCAGCGTGCAGGAAGTTTTCGGAGCTTTCCGAAACTTCGTTGCGAGGGTGCAGGAAGGTTTCCCGCCTTCGGGAAAGGTTGTCGCAGGGGTGCAACAGACTTTCCCGGTTACAGGAAAAGTCATTACTAGGGTGCAGCGACCTTTCCTGTAGGGTAGTTTGCTGGTTTTAGCCCTTAGACTGGTTTTTCCAGAATTCTACCTGCTCTTTTAATTCTTTAATACGTTCTTCGTATTGTTCGATGAGTTTTTCGGAAGCATTATAATTTATAGTTTGATTTTGAATAACACCACTTCCGTTATCATTTGTAGATTCATTATTGTTATTTACTTGAACATATCCTTCTTCTGGTTTTAAAAGATCATCCATATTTACTTCTAAGGATGTGCAGATATTTTCAATATGATTAATCCATGAATTGGTTTCTCCGTTTTCTATTCTTTGATATGTTGAACGCGAAACATGTAGCTTTTCTGCGAGTTCTTCCTGAGAAAACCCTTTTTCTTCCCTGTACTTTCTGATTCTTTTTCCAATAGTTGCATTCATAGCTGTATCAATTTGAACAGAACAAATATAATTTTTTTCTAAAAATAAATGTGCATCAAAAATAGGGCATTGTCATTATTTTTATTTTTCACATCTTTGAGAACGAAAAATCAACAAAAAAAATTTTATATTCTTTCCAACCCAAAGACAAAATGATGCATCTATAGTATTAAAGATTATATTTAACCCATAAAACAACAAATGATTATGACGAGAAAAACTATTCTCAGGCTATCCTTACTGATAGTCTTTCTGACCTTTCTGTGGTCGTGCCAACAAGAGCTTTTGCAGACCGAACAGGACTACTCGCTAAAATCTAAGCAATATACCATCCAGCAATTATTACGTTCTCAGCTGGAGAAAAAAGATCCGCAATTGGTAAGTAAAGTAGATCGGTTACAGGGAAAGAAAGCTTCCGGAAATGCCAGAATCTATACCGATGCAGAAAACGGATTTTCTGTAGATACAGAAAAGGCAATCTATGTGGAAGATACCAACGGAAACAAAACGTATACCTTTAAAATTGAGAGGAATGGTACGGGCTCAGGTTTTCTGGAAAATCTTATCCTGAAACAGATCGCAGCTTCGGAGTATTCTGCCTATATCGTAAAATACGATCAGACGGCGGTGGAAAATCTGGGGAGCATTGCCCAAAACGATCTTAAAAACCACATTACCTTTACCTCATTAGGTACGAAAACAGGAGCAGAGGTTTTCGGGAAATATAATGCTGACCCATGCCAGGTAATGATGCCGGTTTCGTCTAATTGGGTGCTTGTGGGTGGTACCATGTGTTATACGGGAGATCATGATTATGCGCACATCGGAGATTGTAATTATGCAACTAACAATGGATATCCTCCCACACCGGGATATTATACCTATGAAATTTCTTATGGAGCTGTTGATATTTGTGGTGGCGGAGGTGGTTTTACACCAGGGAATAGTAGTGGTGGAGGAACCACACCTATTGGCGGTGGTGGCAGTGGCGGAGGAACTGGTACATATATAGATCCTTGTACAAAATTGAAAAATGTTTTAAGCAAAAAATTTGTAGATCCACCAAATACTACAGTAAATGATGCACTTGGTGTTTTGGAGAATCATTTACCTGTTAATAATCCACAAAATGATGGAACTCAGGAGCTTTTATTATTTGCAAATACAATTGCCAATAGCAATGATGTGGAATTTTCTTCAATGCAGACAAGTGGAACTCATGGTGAGGTTGACGGAAATGTAAACCCTGCATTAAAATATATATTTTTAGGACATGATCATCCTGGTGAGAATGATTTATCTATTTTTTCACTTTCAGATTTATATACAATTAAAAATCTTATCAACAAAGGGGTTGTTGATTCTACCACAGTTTTCTATGTAACAACACATCTTGGTACAAAATATGCTTTTACGATTTCCAATATAGAGAGCTTTAAGACCTGGGCAAACCAGTTTTTTATGGGATGGGAAGGTCAACTTGATCCTGGAGTGGGAAATCCAATGATTATTGCTCGAGAGAATGATTATGAAAATGATGTGAAAAAAGGTAATACAAATGTAGATAATGAGAAAGGATTTTTGAAATTCATTGAAAGAAAATTACTTTCTCTGCAAATGTTTACATTAGAAAATAACCAGTGGAAAAAAATGACTTATAGCTCATTGAACGATCAAATAATTAAGATAAACTGTAATTAATAATAAAAATGAAAAAAATAATATATTTTTTAATAGCATTTATAGCAATAAATACCAATGCTCAAATGATTGTAACTATGACACATAATAATTCAAGAGATGCGCAAGATGGTAACTATATCAAAGATACCGAAGGTTATCTTGATAAATTTTTAGGAACCTGGAAATATACCAACAGCACAGAAGAATTTATAATAAAGATTGTTAAAGGAGAACAAATAGCTGGTGATGGGTATTATATAGATAGGTTATTTGGAGGATATAAATATATGAAAGATGGCATTGTAAAAGTTAATAATCTTAATTTTCAATATACGGATTACAGCAGTCCACAAAATTTTGCTGATTTTTCAGGGAGTGGTTTATCTACAAACTATATGATAATTGGTTTACCTGGTTATGATAGGGTTGGCTATAGAAGGGTTAGAATTACTTTAGAGGTAATTCCTAATACTAATCCTATACAGATGAAATGGAAGATGGAAAATAGAGAAAATATTGTTATCAATAATGAGGGGTTTAAACAGGGGACAGGACCCGGACTTCCTAATAATATAATCTTAATTAAACAATAAAAAGACAGCCTCTAAAAAGAGGCTATTTTATACTTACAAATCATGAAAAAAATATTTTTATTAATAATATTTTCAATTTTATTTTCTCAGAATGTAAAATCACAAATAATTACAGCTCCAGAACCTTATACAGAGTATGATCTTGCACAAGGTATAGACTATCATGTTGAGGATTTACGCTATTATAAAGATATTAATGGTTCATTAAATCCTTTTATCGGTGTTTGGAAAAATACTGCAGGAAATAAGACCTTTAAATTAACTCTTTGGAAAAAGGAAATGGTTTCATATTTAAGGAAATTTTATATGGACGAAATTCATGGAGATTATATAGTGATAGAAAATGAAGGACAACCAAATGAGACTATACTTTTCAATTCAAGATTTCCTTCAACTACATATTCTAATCCTTCTTCACCGATGATTATGCTTATGGGAAATTATCCCAAGTTAAATGGGGTTATATTTGATAACTCTCGTTTTCATATTGATCCTACTACTTGGAAAGGACTCTTAATACAGATTACAATATTGCCGGGTAATACTATGCAATTGAAAACAGCGGAAAGAAAAGGGCTGAGAGGTACAGATTCTTATGTAAATCCATATATTCCTAAAGATATAATTCTTACTAAACAATAATAAAACTAGCCTCTGAAAAGAGGTTATTTTGTTTAATATATAAATACAATTATGAAAAAGTTATTATTTATTTTAGTTTTTATTACGTCTTTTCTTAAATCACAAGTTATAAAAGACACTGTTTTAGGAAAGCCTAAATCTGTAAAAGAATATGCCGTTTTTCTCAATAATTCTGGTCCGTTTACATTTATGAGCGGAGATAACGAATACGGTCATGCGGTAAGGATGATACCTAAAAATCTAAGATCAAGGATGTCGGGAGTATGGTTTGAGACCAATTTTTGCCGATATATCAACAACGAAACATTTTATGATAAAAACCGAAACATTACTAAAGAAACATGGTATTACAGATCTGGAGCAATTGTTGGTGATTATAATTATACTTATGATAATTTGGGAAGACTGGTTAATGAAAAATCTAATAGTAAATACTCTACAGCTAATAAAAAGTATATTTATAAAAGTTCAAGTAAAAAATTAAAATTCATAGAAAACCGTTCAAAATGGGAAAATGAACCAGATAAAATTTATTTTAATAATCGTGAGGATGATGCTCCATTGATGGTAACAAAATTTGATGCTCTATCAAAAACCGACAGTATTTTTGCTATAACCGATTTCGTATGGAAAAAGATCGAAGAAAATTCTTTTCAGAAGGGAAATGATTCAATTTTTCGAAAAAAACTTTATCAGGTTAATTTTTATGACGAAGAGTTCCAAATTAAAGAATCAAAGTTCTTCGATTATCAAAGTGACTATGATAATAAAAAACTTTATCAAAATGGATGCACAAAATACAAATACGATTCATTAGGAAGAATAAAAGAAGAAACAAAAATTAAGGATGACAAATACCATTATCTCATACTAGAAAAAAGCGGAAAATATCGTGAAGAAATAAAAGAGGGAGGCTATGCAACTACATCGAAAACAGTCTATGAGTATTACGATGATGGTAATCTTAAAGCAAGAACATATTTTTTTCAAGGAAATATTTCAAATCAAATTCAGTTTGTATATAAAAATAACCATATAGAAAAGCTTTTTTATTTAGATACTTGGGGAAAAAAAGATAAAAACGATTTAAAACCTACCGAAGTTATATTCAAATATAAATTTGACAAACAGAAAAACTGGACAGAAATCGTAAAAAATGTAGATGGTAAGGATTTGTATAAATGGGTGAGAGAAATTGAATATTATAAATAATCTAAATCGTAGAATTTCTGCGATTTAGATTTCTAACATGATCAACAAGTAATGCATGTAAAAATTTAGAGTATTAGTAGTAAACCAATAAATGTAGATAATCCAGAACCTGATTTTTCTTTACCTTCGGGAGAGTTTACAATAATAATAAAAGCTTGATTTTATAATCAAACTTTTATTATTTTAAGAAAATATTACTCGTTGTCCTTCTCCCCCAAAGAATCCTTCAATTTCAACAATTCAGCTTTCACAAATTCCAGTCTGTCGATCAAAGTAATGGTTTCAGAGATTTTGCTGTTAGTGGTCAAAGCAATTTTAGCTCCGTCAAGCGTGTAGCCTTTTTCTTTCACCAAATGATAGATCATCTGTAGATTCTTGATGTCTTCAGGCGTGAAGTATCGGTTGCCTTTTTTATTCTTTTTGGGCTTAATGATGGGGAATTCCTGTTCCCAATAACGTATCAGTGAAGTATTTACATCAAATGCTTTTGCCACTTCTCCTATCGAATAATACAGCTTATCGGGTAAATTTATTTTCATTTTTAGAATCCTAATCTTCAAAGATAAAAATTTTTTAATTTTCCTCAAAAATAGAAAGCGTAAAAGTTGAGTTTTTGCTTTGTAAATCAAGGATAAATGTCATTTTTTATTCAGAGAAAAATATTTTTGTTTTTATTACATTTGGGTTAAAATAAAAATTAACGTGGATTCTATTTCGGTACTTAATATTGATCTTTTTCAAGGGGGTAAAAATACCCCTTATTTTTATTTCAGTACGATGCAGAATCACTTAATTGTCGGTCATCGGTATCTTGAAAAAGCGCATCGTCACGACTTTTATGCCACCATTCTTTTCACAAAAGGAAGCGGAGTTCATGAGATCGATTTTCAGAGATATGACGTTTCGGCGGGGAGTTTATTTTTTATGTCTCCGGGGCAAATCCATAGTTGGGAACTTTCTGATGATATTGAAGGGTATCTTTTCTTTTGTCTGCAGGATTTTTACGAAATGCATTATGTAAATCAGAAACTGAGGAATTTTCCTTTTTTCGGTTCTGTCAATTTTCCTCGAAAACTTCAGCTAAATAAAGAAGAATTGCAGGAAAATATCAGCTTAATGCAGCAGTTGCAGAAAGAATATCAATCTCAGAATGTCATGAAGAATGGTTTGATGCTATCATTACTATCTCAGATTTTTATCCATTCTACAAGGCGGTTTTCCAGAGATTTTGATAATCTGGCTTCGTCGGCGAGTCTTTCTTATTTTAAACATTATCAGGAATTTGAAGCTGTGATTGAACTGTATTTTGCAACCGAAAAATCTATTACATTTTATGCTTCTTTACTAAATATTACCTCAAAGCATTTAAATAGAATTACCCAAACAGTAGTTCAAAAAACGGCAACCGAAGTAATTACAGAAAGGGTTATTCTGGAAGCAAAAAGAATGCTGATGTATCTTGACGAAAGTCTTGTGGAAATCGCTTTCAGATTGGGTTACGAAGAATATTCCTATTTTGTGAGAGTCTTCCGGAAAACTTCAGGAATGACTCCCACACAATTCATTAAATTGTATAAATCATAGAAATTTTACAGAGGTAATTGGAAAGGTCCTTCAAAAACGGTTTCAAAAGAATCTACCAGGTTTCCTTTTTCGTCAAACACTCCGATAGTCATATTTTGTTTTGAAAATCTAATTTCTTTTTCAGGAAAAGTGATATTGATATTTCCTTTTAAAATCTGATCTCCTTTTAATGTAATTTTATCAGAACCGAAAAAATCAATCTCTGCATTTTTAGGACTGATGACTTTGATGGTTAATTTTTTTTGTTCATTGGATTTATTTAAAAGGGTGTAGATAAAAGTATTCGTTATTTTTCCGTTTTTAATGAAAAATGTTGATCCGGCTGGTTTAATAAATTTTGCTTCCATTGAACCTCTGTCATACATTAAAAATCCTAGAAAGCCGATTAATAAAACTAAAAAAACAGTGGTTGCTTTCATTCTTGAAGTGAATTTAAATTTCTCCTGGTTTTCAATTTCCGCTTCTGTGGCGTAGCGAATCAAACCTTTAGGAAGTCCGACTTTTTCCATTACTTCGTCACAGGCGTCGATACAAGCCGTACAATTCACACATTCCAATTGTTGTCCGTTTCTGATGTCAATTCCGGTAGGACACACTACGACGCATTGGTTACAGTCGATACAATCGCCTTTTCCAACAGCTTTTCGGTCTTCATTATTTCTCCATTTTGAACGACCTTCACCTCTTTTGAAATCATAATGTACATTGATTGTTTGCTTGTCTATCAATACTCCCTGAAGCCTTCCATATGGACAGATAAGCGTACAAACCTGTTCACGAAGCCATGCGAAAACAAAATAAAAAGTCATGGCAAACCCGATCATTCCTAAGAATTTCAAAGAATTATCGGCAGGTCCTTCCATCATTATTCTATAAACTTCTTCATAACCGACTATATAGATGAACATGAAATGTGTAATAATTACCGAAATCAGGGCAAAAACCAACCATTTTGTTACTCTTTTCCTTATTTTTTCTGCGTCCCATTCCTGTCGGTCGAGTTTCATCTGTTTATTTCGGTCACCTTCGATCCAGTATTCAATTTTTCTGAAAACATTTTCCATAAAAATCGTCTGCGGACAAAGCCAGCCACAAAATATTCTTCCGAAAACTACGGTGAAAAGCATTACAAAGATTACGGAAGTTACCGCTCCCAAAGCCAGAATGAAAAAATCCTGTAAATAAAACGGCTGCCCGAAAATGAAAAATTTCCTGTCAATAACATTAAACAGTAAAAATGGATTATTATTGATTTTTACAAAAGGTAATCCGAAGAATAAAAGTAACAGAAAATTACTCGTATAATTTCTGTAATTGGTATATTTTCCTTTTGGCTTTTGGGGATAGACCCATTTTCGGTTTCCGGTTTCATCCATTGTTCCTACCGAATTTCTGAAATCATCGTAATCTGCTTCCGGAACCTGAAAATTATCTGATTGTATGCTCATCGCCTTAGATTTGTATTTGAAAATTGTAAAAAAGAATCTTATTTGAAATAAATTCTTATTTTAATTATTTGAGCTAAAATTTTTTTATGATTTTAATCTATGCAAAGCTCCGGATTAAAGATTTTCATTACTAATATTATCTACTTCTTAAATGGTACAATTCAGACATTTAAAAAAATGTTTTTAATTAATCAAAATGAGAAAATAATTTTTGAATCCGATGTTACAAGTTGTAAATTGTACGCTTTAAAATAATGTGGTATGAAAAATATCTTGAAAATAGGCTTGATTGGTTTGGTTTTCGCATTAGTAAATTGTAAATCAGTAAATTATAGCAAAATGTTTTATGATGGAGTACAACCGGAGAGGATTTCGGATAAATTTAGTTTTACGGAAGGCCCGTCTTCGGATAGAGAAGGAAACGTCTATTTTACAGATCAGCCAAATGATAAAATTTATTATTGGGACTGGAAAACAAATAAAATTGTTGAGTTTTTGAATAAAACCGGACGTGCAAACGGAACGCATTTCGATAAGGATGACAATTTAATTACGTGTTCGGATGATAATGGTGAAATATGGAAAATTTCAAAGGACAAAAAAGTTCAGGTTTTACTGAAAGATTTTGAAGGGAAAAGATTTAACGGACCGAATGATGTGTGGAATGACGAGTTTGGCGGAATGTACTTCACAGATCCTTTGTATGAAAGAAACTATTGGAAAAACTTTAAACAGGAAATTTCGAATAAAAGTTTATATTACAGAAGCAAAGAAGGAAAAATTTCAAAGCTTGAAACTTTTACTCAGCCGAACGGAATTGTAGGAAGTGAAAAGTTTAAGAAATTGTACGTTTCGGATATTGATGCAGGAAAAACGTATGTTTACGATATTCTTGGCGAAGGAAAATTGTCTGAAAAAAAGCTTTTCTGCGAAATGGGTTCAGACGGAATGACATTGGATAAACATGGAAACCTCTATTTGACAGGGAAAGGTGTTCATATTTTCAATCGTGACGGAAAAAAGATGTATCATATTCCGATTGAAGAAGAATGGACTTCTAATGTCACTTTTGGAGGTAAAAATAATGAGACCTTATTTATCACTGCTTCAAAATCGGTGTACACTTTGCCGACGAAAGTGAAAGGGGTGAGATGATTTTGTAAAACGTCATTGCGAGGAGCAAAGCGACGAAGCAATCTCAATAATATATTTGTATTTTGAGATTGCTTCACCTTCGGTTCGCAATGACATTTTAAATCAATAAGAACGGGCTTTAGCCCGTTTTTTATTAAAAGAAATCAATATTGGCTTTAGGCAAAACTTAAAAATAACTATAATTAAGCTTTTTGTGTTATTCGTGAAAATATTTGTGTAATTTGTGTTTAAATTAATAAGCAACCTCCATTTTCACTTTCTTGCCCTTCAATTTTTCATTAGCTAGTTTTCTCAGCAAAGAATTGACTTTATTTCTGGAAACAGCAACATAAGAAGTGGTATCTTTTACTTCTATCAGACCAAGCTCTTCTTTTTGAAGTTCCCCTTTTTTAAGCAAATACCCTACAATATCAACTTTATTAACCTTATCTTTTTTTCCGGCACTGATATAAATGGTTTGGAAAGGTGTTTTTTCAGGAATTTTATTGAATCCAACAACATTTTCTTCCGGAGTATTATTTTTAATGAAAGGGAAATTTTCGTCCGCAGTCATTATTAAATAAGCAAAACCTTTGGCATTCATCCTCGCGGTACGACCGTTTCTGTGGATAAAAGCATCTTCTTTCGGGGGCAATTGATAATGAACGATAGATTCAACTTCCGGAACGTCTAAACCTCTTGAAGCTAAGTCTGTTGTAATTAAAATCCTTGCAGAATCATTTCTGAATTTCAATAAAGCACGTTCTCTCTCGTCTTGCTCCATTCCGCCATGGAAGGTTTCTCTGTCGATTCCTTTTTCTGCTAAAAGATCAGAAATACGGTCAACGGCTTCACGGTGATTACAGAAAATTAAGGTTCTTTTATTCCCTATTTTACAGATCAAATTAAACAAAGTATCCAGTTTTTCCTCAGAAATCGTCATTACTTTTCGCAACTGAATATCCGGTTTTACTTCGCTTAATTTTAGGAAATCAACAAGTTTTTCATTTTTTAATCCTGTAAACTTTGGAATTTCATCCATTGCCGTTGCAGAAGTTAAAATCCTTTGAGAAAGACCTTTTAAAGAATTGGAAATGAATTCCATATCTTCATGAAAACCTAATTCTAAAGCCTTGTCAAATTCATCCAAAACCAAAGTCTGAATCGTTTTTGGATCAAAATTGTTATTTCTTAAATGATAAACAACTCTTCCGGGAGTTCCAATCAGAACAGCCGGAGCTTCAATTAAATTATTAATCTCAATTTTTTTATCATGGCCTCCATAGCAAACCGAAACTTTAAAATCCATTCCCATAGATTTAAAAACCTGCTCGATCTGCAATGCCAATTCTCTCGCCGGAACCAAGATTAATGCCTGAATTCCGGAAATATCTTTTTTCAGATTTCGAAGAACAGGAAACAAAAAAGCAAGCGTTTTCCCTGAACCGGTAGGAGACAGCAAAACAACGTCTTGGTTGTTTTCAGTAGATTTATATGTAGATTTCTGCATCTGATTCATATCCTGAATCTGCAGTTTTTGATATATTGATTCTAATTCCATTTTGCAAAGGTAATAAATTAGAAGAGGAATTAGGATTTAGAGCTTAGTTTGTGCTACTGTCATTCTGAACGGAGCGAAGCGGAGTGAATAATCTATTATTACTCATTACCAAATTACTCATTAATTATTTTTTGGAGCTTTTTCCCGCTTTCCATTACAATCTTTTTTTTCAAAAAAGGATTTTCTTTACAATCGGGGCTAGGGTTGTTGTAGGTATTTCAACGGCGCAATATAACCGCAAAGTTTGTCATTCCGTAGGAATCTAGACAATGCTTTACAATCTAATCTCTACAAAATGAGCCTAGATTCCTACGGAATGACAAAGTGAGTGGATAATGAGAATGTACTATTAAAAGGATTTTAAGATTGCCTCGTCGCTTCGCTCCTCGCAATGACAAAACATCTATTATCTGATTATTAGTGAGTTATGTATCAATTTAATAGCTTTAAAACCCTTGTTTATTTTAAATAATATTCGTATCTTTGCACCACTTTTTGTGGGTAAGGTTTGAAAAGGTAAATTATTATAAATTAATTACTTCCGTATTTTTTAAATCCACATTTATTCAGACCATTAAAAAAGAAGGAATACAAATTTTATTAGAAAATGTCAAAAGAGACAAATTCAGCAGAGGTTATTTTAAACCAAAACGTAGCACCAGAACAATTTGATTGGGATTCTTTCGAATCAGGTCTTGATGCAGATGCGAGAAAAGAAAAAAGCGATTTAGAGGAAATTTACAACGGATCTCTTAGCAGTTTAAACGATAACGACGTTATCACTGGTAAAGTTGTAAGATTAACTGATAAAGAAGCTATCGTAGACATCGACTTCAAATCAGAAGGTGTTATTTCTCTTAACGAATTCCGTTACAACCCAGGCCTAAAAGTAGGTGACGATGTGGAAGTAATGGTTGACAGAAGAGAAGACAAAACTGGACAATTACAGTTATCTCACAGAAAAGCTAGAACGCTTAAAGCTTGGGATAGAGTAAACGAACTTCACGAAACTGGAGAAATCGTTAACGGTTTTGTGAAATCTAGAACTAAAGGTGGTATGATCGTTGACGTACACGGAATCGAAGCATTCTTACCAGGTTCTCAAATTGATGTTAAGCCAATTAAAGATTACGATCAGTTCGTAGGTAAAACTATGGAGTTCAAAGTTGTGAAAATCAACCCTGAGTTCAAAAACGTAGTGGTATCTCACAAAGCATTGATCGAAGCAGATATCGAAGGTCAGAAAAAAGAAATCATCGCTCAGCTTGAAAAAGGTCAGGTTCTTGAAGGTACTGTTAAGAATATTACTTCTTACGGTGTATTCATTGACTTAGGAGGTGTTGATGGATTGATTCACATTACAGACCTTTCTTGGTCTAGAGTGAACCACCCATCTGAAATCCTAGAGGACGGACAGACTGTAAAAGTTGTTATCCTTGATTTTGATGATGAGAAAACAAGAATCCAGTTAGGTATGAAGCAATTAGAAGCTCATCCTTGGGATGCTCTTTCTGCTGATATGAAAGTTGGTGACAGAGTAAAAGGAAAAGTAGTAGTTCTTGCTGACTATGGTGCATTCGTAGAAATCGCTCCAGGTGTAGAAGGATTAATCCACGTTTCTGAAATGTCTTGGTCTACTCACTTAAGATCTGCAGGTGATTTCGTGAAAGTAGGTGATGAAGTTGAAGCTGAAGTACTTACTTTAGATAGAGAAGACAGAAAAATTTCTCTTGGTATCAAGCAATTAAGCAAAGATCCATGGGAAAATATCGAAGCTAAATATCCGGTAGGATCTAAACATGTAGGAACTGTAAGAAACTTTACTAACTTTGGTGTATTCGTAGAGTTAGAAGAAGGTATCGACGGATTAATCTACATCTCTGATCTTTCTTGGACTAAGAAAATCAAGCACCCATCTGAGTTCTGTGCAGTTGGTGATAAATTAGATGTTGTAGTTCTTGAACTGGACATCCAAGCCAGAAGATTATCTCTAGGTCATAAACAATTGACTGACAATCCTTGGGATGCATTCGAAACTAAATATGCTGAAGGAACTATCCACGCTGGTAAAGCGGTAGAAGTACACGATAAAGGTGCTTCTGTACAGTTCGAAGATGCTGAAGTTGAAGCTTTCTGCCCTTCAAGATTATTAGAGAAAGAAGATGGATCTAAAATCAAAAAAGGTGAAGATGCTCAATTTAAAGTAATTGAATTCAACAAAGAATTCAAGAGAGTAGTAGTTTCTCACACAGGTATCTTCAGAGACGAAGAGAAGAAAAATGTAAGAGAAAATTCTAACAACAGATCTAATAATAATACATCGTCTTCTTCAAACAATGAAGAAAGATCAACTCTTGGTGATATCGATGCATTAGCAGAATTGAAAAGAAAAATGGAAGAAGGTAAATAATCCTTAATTCATTTATAATATTGAGCCACTCGTTAGAGTGGCTTTTTTTATTTTTGAATATTAATAATGTTGAAACTATTCCTAAAAATATACTCATTAATTTTATAATCAATAAAGTTGAATTATTTTTAAATAAAGTATTAATTTTTTATTAAATATTTGTAGATTAGCGACTTTATTAGTGTATATGAAAAAAGTAGCTTTACCCCTTTTGTTTGCAGCATCTGCAATTTTTCCTTCGATCTTATTTGGACAAGATAATGAGAAGTTGATTAAAGATTATATCTCTCAAAATAAGATTAGAGAATATAAAAAATCTGATCTTACTAATTTTATTATTGGTAATACAGATGAATCTAAATCACTGAATGGGAATGTTGTAAAATTCCAACAGACTTATAACGGACTTCCAGTATATAATGCGGAAGGTACTGTACTTGTAAGAGATAATAAAATTATTTATTATTCGGATAGTTTTTTGAAGGATTATAGTTCTGCAGTTTCGAACACTGCAACTGTAAGTAAAGCTATAGCACTTCAAAAAATTTCACAGAATCTTCAAAAACAACAGATTGAGTCATATCCTATACTTGGCTTCTCTGATGTAGAACCACAGAATGGGAAGGCTGCTAAACAGAGATTGGTATATGTTGAGGATGCAGGAGCTTTAAAATTAGCTTATCAGTTCTCACTTCCAGAACCAAATTCACCAAGTTATTGGGATATTTTGGTTGATGCCACGAATGGAAATATAATCAGTAAACTTGATATGAATTTGTCTTGTAATTTCCATGATGATGCTTTTTCTCATGATCATATACATTTTCAAAACAATTTTGTTGGTCCTTTGAATAGTGTTGCTAACCAAAGTGCAGCTTTTTTAGTTCCGGATAATGCTTCATATAATATTTTTCCTTTACCCTTGGAAGCACCTACTTTTGGATCAAGAGCAACTGTAAACAATCCTTGGATTCTTACGGCTTCTCCGGAAGGATGGCACTATGATGGCACTACTCGTTATACAATTACAAGAGGAAATAATGTGCATGCTTATGAGGATACTGGAGGGTTTAATACAATTGGTTTCTCTCCTGACGGAGGATCTTCAAGAAATTTTAATTTTCCATTTAGTATTAATGCAGATCCATCTACAAACCAAAGTGCGGCTATTACAAATTTATTTTACATAAATAATAAAGTGCATGACATATTTTACATGTTTGGTTTTACACCAACAGCAAGAAATTTCCAAGCAACAAATTTTGGACTAGGAGGTGCTGGAAATGATTATGTTCTTGCAGAAGCTCAAGATGGTGGTGGAACTAATAATGCAAATTTTGCAACTCTTTCAGATGGTAATAAGCCAAGAATGCAAATGTACCTTTGGTCAATAGTAAACAGACAATTTTTTTATAATGCTCCAACAGCTGCTGTTCCTCGTCAACCGGTAAATGGAGTTGCTCTATTTGGTAATCCTTTGGATGCTACAGGAGTTACAGGAAATGTTCAGCTTTCTCCGGTTTTAGATGGATGTACAGCTTTACCCGGAGGATCACTTGCAGGTAAAATAGGTTTGGTAGAAAGAGGTACTTGTGCTTTTACAATTAAAACAAAAAATTTACAGGATGCAGGAGCAACAGCTGCGATTATTTATAATAATACAGCCAATGGAAATACGATCGGAAATATGTCTGGTACAGATGCTACTATTACAATTCCGTCAGTGTTAATTGGTAATACGGAAGGTGAATATATTAAAAGTCAACTTTCAGCAAATACAGCTGTAAATGTTACTTTAAAAGATGATCCTGCAACAAGTATAACACCAGATGGAAGTTTTGATAATGGGATTGTAATCCATGAATATGGTCACGGTATTTCAAATAGATTAACAGGTACCGGATCAGGTTGCTTAAATTCTACATCAGACAAAGAACAGATGGGAGAAGGATGGTCTGATTTCTTTGCGATAATGCTTACAAATAAAGCGGGGGATAATGCTTCTGTAGCGAGAGGAACAGGAACTTATGCAATTGGGCAGCCAATTACAGGAAGCGGAATCAGACCTGCAAAATATTCACCGGATTTTACAATTAATGACTATATGTATGGTGATACAAACGGAATGGAATATACAAACTCAAGTGGACAAATAGTTCCAGATGTACACTCAATCGGTTTTGTATGGGCAACCATGTTATGGGATCTTCATTGGCAATATGTTGCTAAATATGGGTATTCATCTGATGTAATGGCAAATACTACAAATGGTAGCTCAAGAGTTTTACAATTGGTAACAGATGCTTTAAAACTTCAGGTTTGTAATCCAACCTTTATAGATGGTAGAAATGCAATTTTGCAAGCAGAATTGGCAACTACAGGAGGTGCTGACAGATGTATGATTTGGAGAACGTTTGCAAAGAGAGGTTTAGGAGTTAATGCTTCTGCTGGGTCTAAAACGAATATCAATGATCAGGTTCAGGATACTACAGTACCTGCAGATTGTGTATTGGCAACAGATGAAGTGAAAGTTGTTAAAAATAATATTTCTATTTATCCAAACCCAGCTAAAAATGAATTCTTCATTAATTTCCCTAGCAATACTTTAGGAAAAGTAAGTGTTGAGATTTACGATATGTCAGGAAAATTAGTGTCTTCAGAAGATAAAATTTCTCCTGATGCAAAAAAATCAATTTCTACAGATAGATTAATTAACGGAACTTATATGGTGAAAGTGAAAGGTATCGGTATCGATGCTGCATCTAAAGTTATTGTTAAAAAATAACAAATAATTAATTTAAAACATAATGATAATGACTGTTCTTAATAGAATGGTCATTATTGTTTTAAAATATATTTTAAAAAAAGTTTTTGATTGAATAATATTTGTAAATTAGCGACTTTATTAATCAATATGAAAAAGAGAACTCTACCCCTTATGTTTGCTGCTTTAGCAGTTTTCTCATCTTCAAGTTTATTTTCTCAAAATAACGAGAAGTTAATCAAAGATTATATCTCTCAAAATAAAATTAGAGAATATAAAAAAGCTGATCTTACTAATTTTAGTATTGATGTGAATGACCATTCTGAAAGTATGAATGGAGATGTTGTGAAAATACAACAATTGTATAAAGGTATTCCTGTTTATGGATCTTTAGGTTCAGTTTTGATAAAAAACAATCAGGTAGTATTCTATAATGATACTTTTGAAAAGGATTATCAGAATGTTGATGCGAATGTTCCTTCAATTACGAAAGAAGCTGCTTTTGGATTCGCTTCAAAAGGGACAACCATAGAAGATCCTAGTAAAATTACGATCTTGAATTTCCATGATGCGGACACAAAAAATATGCTATTTGCTAAACAGCAATTGGTATATGCAAAAAAAGATCAAAATCTTGTTTTGTGTTACGAATTTACTTTTCCTGAAAAGAAAACACCAAATTATTGGAATGTTTTAGTAAATGCAACTACTGGAGAAATTGTTCAAAAAAATAATTTAAACCTTAGCTGTAATTTTGTTGATCATCCATTTGGACACTCTGATGAAAATAATTTAGCTATATTTCCATTAGAAAAAGAAAATTATCAACAGACAAATACTAAAACAAGCCTATTATTGTCTCCGGATAATGCGTCTTATAATGTATTTCCTTTTCCAATAGAGGCGCCTACTTTTGGATCAAGATCAGTTATTACAAACCCTTGGAATCTTACTGCTTCACCTGAAGGATGGCATTCTGACGGAACAAATCATTATACAAATGCACAAGGTAATAATGTTTTTGCCTATCAGGATTTATTTGATGATGACTTTTTTGGCGGTATAACTGCAGAAGGAGGAGCATCAAGAAATTTCAATTTTCCATATACTTCGGGAGCATTAGCTTTAACAAACCAAGATGCTTCGATCACAAACTTATTTTATGCAAATAATATGGTGCATGATATTTTTTACAAGTTTGGTTTCACTCCCGTAGCAAGGAATTTTCAGAAAAATAATTTTAATTTAGGAGGTGCTGGAAATGATTTTGTAAATGCTGAAGCACAAGATGGTGGAGGTACTGCTGTAACTGCTACTGTTCAAAATTATAATAACGCAAATTTTGCAACACCGCAGGATGGAGGTAGTGGTAGAATGCAAATGTATTTATGGGTAAACGATTCTCAAAAATTATTCTATAATGCCCCTGCTTCTGCAACTACAAGAACTCCTGTTACTTATACTGCTCAGTTTGGTCAACTAATAACAGGTGTGCCAGTTACAGGAGAAGTAAAATTATCACCAGTTTTAGATGCTTGTACAGCTCTTCCTGCAGGTTCTTTAACAGGTTTTATCGGTTTGGCAGAAAGAGGCACGTGTGACTTTGTTACAAAAGTTGAAAACATGCAGAATGCTGGAGCAACTGGAGCAATTATTTATAATGCAGTTAGTTCTGCAGCTCCTGGAAATATGGGAGGAACTAATGCGAATATTTATATCATGTCTGAGCTTATTGATAATGCAGAAGGAGAGTATATCAAGTCGCAATTAGCAAATAATGTTCCTGTAAATGTTTCGATGAGTTATAGTACTAAACAGGATGGAAGTTTTGACAATGGAGTTATGATTCACGAATATGGACATGGTATCTCTAACAGATTAACTGGAAATGGATATACTTGTTTACAATATACCCAAAGTAAAGAACAAATGGGAGAAGGATGGTCTGATTTCTTTGCTATGATGCTTACCAATAAAGCTGGAGATAATGCATCTGTTGCCAGAGGAATGGGTACTTATGTGTCAGGACAAGGTATTTCAGGGGCAGGTATCAGGCCAGCAAAATATTCACCGGATTTTACAATTAATGACTATATGTATGGTGATACAAATGGTATGGAATTTAATAATGGTTCGGCAATTGTTCCCGATGTACACTCAATTGGTTTTGTATGGGCAACCATGCTATGGGATCTTCACTGGCAATATGTTGCTAAATACGGATATGCTTCTGATGTAACTTCAAATACAACAAACGGTAGTTCAAGAGTTTTACAATTGGTAACAGACGCTCTGAAGCTTCAGGTTTGTAGCCCGACCTTTATTGATGGTAGAAATGCAATTTTGCAAGCAGAATTGGCAACTACAGGAGGTGCTGACAGATGTATGATTTGGAGAACATTTGCAAAGAGAGGTTTAGGAGTTAATGCTTCTGCTGGA
>NZ_BAAAZJ010000010.1:691778-782767 GCF_039536845.1 Chryseobacterium ginsenosidimutans | reverse complement strand
TCAATGATCAGGTTCAGGATACTACAGTACCTGCAGATTGTGTATTGGCAACAGATGAAGTGAAAGTTGTTAAAAATAATATTTCTATTTATCCAAACCCTGCTAAAAATGAATTCTTCATTAATTTCCCTAGCAATACTTTAGGAAAAGTAAGTGTTGAGATTTACGATATGTCAGGAAAATTAGTGTCTTCAGAAGATAAAATTTCTCCTGATGCAAAAAAATCAATTTCTACGGATAGATTAATTAACGGAACTTATATGGTGAAAGTGAAAGGTATCGGTATCGATGCTGCATCTAAAGTTATTGTTAAAAAATAATTTAAATAATTAAAAATAATTTATGAATCGGCGCAGGCAAAGCTTGCGCCGATTTTATTTGTCTATCATTTCATGCTTCTCGATTATTTTCATTAATAAGTTGTAACTTTGCGGGCTGTTCAAAAAATGAATCATGGAGAAGAAAAATATACTAAAAGGAGTTTTATTTGTAGGAATTGGTGCGAGTATATACGGTATGTTGGCGACTTTTGTTAAGCTTGCCTATCAGGAAGGTTATACAACTTCAGAAGTTACAACCTCTCAATTTATTTTGGGATTAGTCGGACTTTTAATTTTGAATTTTATTCAGACAATTACTTCAAAAAAAGAATTAGCCTCACCAACGTCAAAAGAAGTAAGAAATCTAATGATAGCCGGAACTTCGCTTGGTTGCACAAGTCTGTTTTATTATATTGCAGTTCAATATATTAATGTTTCGATTGCAATTGTATTGTTGATGCAGTCGGTTTGGTTCAGTGTTGTGGTTGAAAGTTTTCTGACAAAAAAATTACCTAATGTAAGAAAAATTATAGCTGTAATTATCGTTTTGATCGGAACAATTTTAGCAACAAATCTTATCAATACAGAAATTAAGTTAGATTTTAAAGGTATTTTCTGGGGGTTGTTAGCAGCTTCTTCTTACACTTTAACGATGTTTACGTCAAATACTTTAGCAACACATTTGCCGGTTTTTAGAAAAAGTATTATTATGCTTTGCGGAGGTTCGCTTGTAATTTTTGTATTCTTATTTTTTGCCCAGATCGGTCCGCTTCATTTTGATGGTTTAAAATCAATTTACCTGAATTTCACAGAAAATACTGAGCATATTCACTCCTTCCGATATTCAATTTTATGGAAATATGGTTTCGTTTTAGCATTGTTTGGAACGGTTATTCCGCCGGTTTTATTCAATATTGGTTTTCCGAATGCGGGTTTAGGGTTAGGAAGTATCGTTTCCTCTCTGGAACTTCCGGTTTCTGTGACAATGGCTTTTGTTTTGCTTGGTGAGAAAGTGATTGCTGTTCAGTGGTTAGGAATCGTTTTAATCCTTTTCGCGATTGTTTTAATGAATTTACCTTCTCAGAAAGAATATAAAACAGCAGAATTATCTTAAAAAAATTATAATTAATACATAGAAACCGTTTCTTTTGAAGCGGTTTTTTTATTTTTAATACTAAAATAAAATTTCATGAAAAATTTTAAGAATGTTGTTATTGTTTTAATGTTATGGGGTGCTTCAAATTTTGCTCTTGCCCAAGTAAAACCTTTGGATGCAGAACTTACCAATTATCAATATCCTTATGAAGTTCATTTTCTCAAATTTAAATCTCAAAATAACGATTTGAAAATGGCGTATATGGATGTAAAACCAAAAGTATCAAACGGAAAAACAATACTGCTTCTTCACGGTAAAAATTTTAATGGGGCTTATTGGGAAAAAACAGCAAAAGATCTTTCGGATAAAGGTTTTAGAGTGATTATTCCGGATCAGATCGGGTTTGGAAAATCCTCAAAACCTCAAAGTTATCAGTTTTCATTTTCACAATTAGCCGAAAATACAAAAGCTATTTTAGATGAATTGAAAGTAGATAAAACCATTGTTTTAGGGCATTCGATGGGAGGGATGGTTGCGACGAGATTTACGCTGCTTTATCCCAATATGGTTCAAAAATTAATTTTAGAAAATCCGATTGGATTGGAAGACTATAAAACTTTTGCATCTTATCAAACTATTGATCAGGCGTATCAATCAGAGTTGAAAAATACAGCAGAGTCTTATAAAGATTATCAGTTAAAATTTTACTACGACAACAAATGGAAAGAAGAATATCAACCTTGGCTGGATTTAATTGCTGGCTGGACTTTACATCAAGATTATCCAAAAGTTGCTTGGGATGCAGCTTTAACATCGGATATGATTTACAATCAACCGGTTTGCTATGAATTCAAAAACATCAAAACTCCAACATTATTGATTATCGGAACGAGAGACAGAACCGCGATAGGAAAAGACAGAGCTCCAAAAGAATTACAATCGAAAATGGGTCAGTATCAGGAATTGGGGAAGAAAACGCAACAATTGATTTCAGGTTCAAAGTTAGTTGAAATTGAAAATGTAGGGCATCTTCCGCACATTGAAGTTTATGACAAGTTTTGGAATGCTTTGTATGATTTTATTAGGTAATCTATTAACCAGTCACTTTGTCATTCCGTAGGAATCTAAGCTTATTTTGTAGAGGCTGAATTGTGAAAACGCTTGTGTTGAGATTCCTACGGAATGACAAAGCAGGTGTTGAATTTTTATGACAGTTATTGTAAATCCCGAAAATGGAAGAAATAAAAAGAGGCTGCTCAAATATGAACAGCCTCTTTTCGTATGTATTGTTGTCTGAATTATTTCTTTTTATAAGAAGCATCTTTAATTCTAGCTTTCTTACCTCTAAGATCTCTGAAGTAATAGATTCTAGATCTTCTAACTTTACCTTTTCTGTCAAGTTCAATTTTTTGAAGAGCAGGCATGTTGATTGGGAAAACTCTTTCTACACCTACATCACCAGACATTTTTCTGATAGTGAAAGTTTTTGTAGAACCAGTACCTCTTAATTGGATAACTGTCCCTTTGAAGAACTGAGTTCTTGTTTTTTGACCTTCCTTAATTTCGTAATAAACAGTGATTGTATCACCTGCTTTGAACTCAGGGAATTCTTTTTTTGTAATGTACTTGTCTTGTACGTACTTTAATAAATCCATTATTAATTAAATAAAATGTTTAGGCTAAGCAACTTACACGGACTTCGTCAGAGGTTGAATAACAGGTTGCAAATGTACAAAACATTTTTTGAATATGCCAAATAATTAATATGCTAAATATGATAATTTTTTAATCAAAATAGAGTCTGAAAATTAACACTTCCTTCAGATTCCCGTCAGCAAGAGTTTATATGGGAACTCTACTTTTGCACGAAAATAAAAATAGAGTGCAAAATACTCTTTAATTAATTGATTTATAAATTTTAAACTCACACACCACTTAAAATTAAACTACAATGAAACATTACGTATTTTTTTTCTTTTTCGTCGTCCAGATGGCATTTGGGCAGGCTTTATTTCCCTATTTGCAAAATCCGACACCAACCTCGATGATTGTCAATTGGAAAACAGCCTCAAACAACGAAACAACAGTTATCTACGGAACAACTCCGACAAATTTAAATATTACCTTTACAGGAACGACCAACATTTTTTCAGATACAGGATATAATAACAACTATTATTATCACACGGCAAAAATCGCTAATTTACAACCTAATACAAAGTATTATTATAAGATAAAAACAGGGACTAGTGAATCTGCCGTTTATAACTTCAGAACGCTTCCTTTACCGGGACAACCTGCAACAGCAAACGGGAAAATCCGTTTTCTGATAATGGGTGACAACCAAATTAAGGCTGAGCCGAGATATGATACTTTAACATTAAATGCCTATAAAAAATTAAAAGAAAAATTCGGCGCAACTTCTGATCCTTCCGATAATGTTGCTTTAACGTTTATGGTTGGAGATCAGGTAGATGTAGGAACATTGGATCATTATGAAAATGTTCATTTCAAAAAGAATATCAAACTTTCACCTTATCTGCCGATCCAGACAACGGTTGGAAACCACGAAACCTATGGAACGTTGGGAATGAATTCTTACTACGCTCATTTTTATATCGATGAAATTAAATATAAAAACATCTCGTCAGGAAATGAAAATTATTACGCTCAACAAGCTGGAAACGTTTTGTTTATAAGTTTGAGTTCCGAACACACAGGTTCAGCGCAAATGACTTGGCTTCAGCAGATTTTAAATGAAGCAAACAATGATTCTACGGTAGACTGGATCATTTCTTTAAGCCACAGACCTTATCAGGCGGAACAATACGTCGGAGATATTTCGACTTGGGTAAGAAACAATGCAGTTCCGCTTTTGACGACTTCCAATAAGTATTTAATGCACGTTGGAGCGCATCACCACCTTTATCACAGAGGTCAGCTGAAAGAAAGCCCGAATTATCAGATAATTTCCGGTGGAACGGCTTGGGATCAATATTGGGGAATGTCTACGGAACAGGATTTTGATGATGTTCAAAAGACGTTGACAGATTGGACATACCAAATCGTTGAAGTTGATGTAAACACAGGAAAAGTTGACGTAGAATGTTACTCGATAGGAGGAGTTCATCACAGAAAATATAATGAATTGGTTGACAGTTTCCACCGCTATAAAAATCAGCCCAAACCAGCGAAACCTTCTATTTCAAATACTTTTCCATCTCCCGTTACTTTACCTTTAACATTAAATGGTAGTACATTTTCAAGTACAAACGGAGAATTATTAAATACAACACAGTTTTTAATAAGTAAGGCTGCAGATTTTTCTATTATTGAAAAAGAATTTTACAGAGATTTCGAAGACTGGTTCGGGAAAGAAGGCAACGGAACTCCGGATTATACCAAAAATCAGAATGCCAATGTTGATATTACAAAAGCTACTATTGCATCAAACTCAATTACAAACGGAAATTATTACGTTAAAGTTCGTTACAGAGACAGAAACCTGGAATGGAGCGACTGGAGTGATGTAAAACAATTTACGGTGACAGGAAGTGTGGTTTCGAACCCTACTTTTACTTTAAATAAAACAGAATATACCCAGAACGAACCGATTGTAGCTACTTTCACAGATGGTCCGGGGAACAATCAGGATTGGGTAGGAATTTATAAAAAAGGTCAGAATCCGGCTTCTATAGCTTCTCAAGCTTATGTATATACAAACGGACAAACAGCAGGAACAGCTAATTTTTCTAATGGTATTGCTAATAAAGGTCAATATTTTGCAGGATTTTTCGCGAATAACGGGTACACAGAAATTACACCAAGAAAAAACTTCTATGTAGGGCCGAAAGTTGTATTAACTACGACAGCAGATACTTATCCTGTTGGAGGAACAGTAACAGTTAATTTCAGCAACGGACCAAATTTGGTTAAAGACTGGATCGGAATTTATAAAATGGGGCACACTCCCGGAAATGTAAACTCTACACAATGGAGTTATGTTACAACACCTGCTGGAACACTTAATTTTACAGGTCTTGCGAAAGGGTATTATTATGCTCAATACTTCTTAGAAGATGGTTATACAACTGTTGGAGAAAAGGTTTTCTTTAAAGTCGGGGATATTGTTACGGAACTTTGGACAAACAAGCCGGTTTATACTTTAGGTGAAAACATTACGGCTTCCTGGACGGATTCGCCGGGAATTATAAAAGACTGGTTGGGAATTTATCCTCAAAGTGTCACAATTCCTGATGATAATTTTGTTTCTTACACATATTTCGATGGAATTACTCAAGGAACAAAAACGATTCAGGGAACAGCAGTTCCTGCAACTCCGGGGAATTATTATATGGTAATGTTTACAAACGATTCTTATACGGAAGTTTCAAATAGGGTTCAGTTTCAGGTGACAGGAGCGACTTTGGGGACAGGAGAGGTAAAAAGTACGGAAAAGAATGTGGTTTTATATCCAAATCCAACAAAACCGGGTGAACCGACATTTATTAAAAGTGATTATCCGATTGAAAAAATCGAGTTGCTTTCTGCCAACGGAGATTTGTTGTATGAATCTAAAAATATCAATAATCAGCGTTTTTCTATGGTCAACGAAAATCTTCCGAAAGGAGTGTATTTTGTGAAAGTTCACACAAGAAAATTATTTACATTAAAATTAATTGTTCAGTAAAATTTAAAGTAAATCATTTTAAAAAGAAGAGTCCCGAAGGGACGGTTTACTACAGGATTGGATTATAAATAGAATTTTAAAAAAAGCAGGAAGATTACTTCTTGCTTTTTCTGATTATTAAGAAGAGGATTATTAAAATCGCAAATGTAATGAACATATCTTTATACTGTTAGTGTTTTGTAAATAAGTCAATTAAAACCCCTAAAATCATTATTGAAATGCCGAATGTAAGCATTCCTAAGATGTAAGAAACAAAGGCTTTTGCATAACTCGCAAACTTTGTTTTATCAAAAAACTGTCCGACCGCCCAGGAAAAATAGATAAAGACAATAACTGCTGCAATCTGCATCAAAGAAAATTTGGTTAATCCCTCAAAAAGGGCAAAAACAGAGAATAGCAGCATTTCCATGCCAAGGATAAAACAGAGGAGGATTAATATTTCAAAAAAATTATAATCATATTTTCTGAAAAATATTTTTAACCAAAAAGCAATAAATCCACCCATTATGATATTTGAATATCCGTAATGACTTTGAACCCAATTATTAATGGCATGTATTTGCGATTCTTTTGCATCATCAAATTTGATATAGCCTTCTTCGATATGAAAGAATTTACTGATTAAAGTATAAATTAATGATGTTACAATAATGAATATAACGGGTTTTACAAGTCTGCTCCGGTTTTCATTGATGAAATTCTTAATGTTGTCTCCCGGTCTTATCAATAATTCCCGAATGGTGTATAAAATACCTCTTTCAAAATGTAAAACATGTTCAATTTCATGGATGATATAACGTCCGTCGATTCTTTTGGGCTTCACAGTTTGTTTACAGTTGGAACAAAATTCTTCACTCATGGCTAAGGTAAATTTTAAATACAAAAAAAGATAAATGATTTTAAATACACTTTACACTTTTGTTTAGTTTTTGGTACTTTTATCAGATGGAAAATGAAAAAAGCTCATTATTCAACAGAAATAAAATAAAAACAATAACAGATGAGGATAAACTTCAGCTTGATAATTATTTGGAAGTCGTAAAATCTTTTGCAAAAATAACCTATCAAAGTGTTTATGTGATTGATTATGAGGAGTTAAAATTTGAATATGTTTCAGATAATCCTTTGTTTTTATCGGGATATTCTTCCCAGGAAGTTCTTGAAATGGGCTATGAATTTTATTTTAAGAATGTACCCAAAGAAGATGTAGAATTATTGAATCTGATTAATGACCTTGGATTTGATTTTTATGATAAACTGCCTCAAACTGATGAAAGAAAGTTATACAGCATTTCTTATGATTTTCATTTAAAAGGTAAATATGATAAACCGATTCTTATTAACCATAAATTGACACCGCTTTTTCTTAACGGAAAAGGAGCTGTCTGGAAATCATTATGTATTGTGTCTCTTTCACATAATCAAAAGGCGGGGAATGTTGCCATACATAAACAAGGTTCAGATGTATTTTGGAAATTAAATCTGTCAAAAAAAGTTTGGATTGCAGAAAAGAAATCAAAACTCAAGGAAAAAGAACTGGAAATACTCCGATTATACGCTCAGGGATTAACGATCAATCAAATTGCAGAAAAAATATTTGTTTCACCTGATACTGTAAAATATTACAGGAGAAAAATTTTTGAAGCTTTTGAGGTTAAAAATTTTACAGAAGCGCTTTCTTTTGCAATAGATAATAAGATTATATAATTTTTCCTTAAAACAGACTTTTTGATAAATAGAAATTGAAAATTCAAATAAATTCCTGAGTAACGTTGATATGAGAAAAATTATTAAATTTAGCCAACAGAAAATCTAATGTTTCATGATAGATAAAAGAGTAAAAAATGCAAAGGAAGCCATCGACGGAATTAAGGATGGAATGACTTTAATGTTGGGTGGATTCGGACTTTGCGGTATTCCTGAAAACTCAATTAATGCTTTGGTAGAGAGTGATGTAAAAGATCTAACCTGTATTTCAAACAATGCGGGAGTTGATGATTTCGGATTGGGATTATTACTTCATAAAAGACAAATCAAGAAGATGATTTCTTCTTATGTAGGAGAAAATGCCGAGTTTGAAAGACAAATGCTTTCCGGAGAATTGGAAGTTGAGCTTACTCCACAGGGAACTTTAGCGGAAAAATGCAGAGCGGCCCAGGCGGGAATTCCTGCTTTTTACACTCCTGCAGGTTTCGGAACTGAAGTAGCGGAAGGTAAAGAAGTAAAGGATTTCGACGGAAAACCTCATATTTTGGAACATGCTTACAAAGCAGAATTTTCTATCGTTAAAGCCTGGAAGGGCGATCACGCAGGAAACCTTATTTTCAAAGGATCGGCAAGAAACTTCAACCATCCGATGGCGGGAGCTGCAAAAATTACCATCGCTGAGGTTGAAGAATTAGTAGAACCGGGAGAATTAGATCCCAATCAGATTCACATTCCGGGAATTATGATCCAGCGAATTTTCCAGGGAGAAAAATTTGAAAAGAGAATTGAGCAGAGAACAGTTAGAAAAAAAGATTAAACATCTTTGAAAAATATTTAAAATAAAAAAAGTAAAAGCGCTGAAAATATTTTCAGCGCTTTGTTTATGTTATGCTTCGGGCGAAATAAGCATTTTTCTTTCTCCAATCTGTTGTCTCCACATCGCGTAATACAAACCTTTTTCGGCAATCAGATTATCATGAGATCCCATTTCTATAACTTGTCCGCGTTCAAGAACATAGATCCGGTCTGCATGCATGATTGTGCTCAAACGGTGTGCAATAAGAACCGTAATTTGTTCTTTTTCTTTGGAAATAGCTTTGATAGTAGAGGTTATTTCCTCTTCAGTAATACTGTCCAACGCTGAAGTAGCTTCATCAAAAATCAATAAATGAGGTTTTCTTAAAAGTGCTCTTGCAATGGCAATTCTTTGTTTTTCACCGCCGCTCAATTTCAGTCCGCCTTCACCGATAACGGTTTCAATGCCTTTTTCTGCTCTTTCCAGCAATGCAGTACAGCTTGATTTCTGCAAAGCAATGGCCAGATCAATGTCTGTAGCATCAGGATTTACGAAAAGAAGATTTTCTTTGATGGTTCCTGCAAAAAGCTGGGTATCCTGGGTTACAAAACCAATTTGATTTCTCAGTTCATCAAAATCAAATTCTTTCCCATTAATAGAATTGTAAAAAATATTTCCTTCCTGCGGTCTGTACAGCCCAACCAGCAATTTTACCAACGTACTTTTCCCGGAACCACTTGGTCCCACAAAAGCGATGGTTTCGCCATTTTTAACATCAAAAGAAATATTATTCAAAGCTTTATATTGAGCAGATTGATGTTTGAAAGAAACATGCTTAAATTCCAATTCTTCGATAGCACCAATTTGTTTTGGATGAAGGGGCTTTTCTTCCACTTCTTTTTTCATTAAATTATCAAAATTAAAAAGAGACGCTTCAGCTTCACGGTAAGAAATGATGATATTCCCGATTTCCTGCATCGGTCCGAAAATAAAAAATCCATAAAACATCAGAGACAAATATTGTCCGGGAGTCACAATGTTTTTAAAAATTAATAATAACAAAGTCATGGTAATCATCTGTTGAAGAAAATTCACCATCGTACCCTGAATAAAACTTAGAGAACGGATACTTTTTACCTTTCTAAGCTCAAGCCCAAGAATCTTGTACGTGTTATTATTTAAACGGATTACTTCCTGATTGGTTAATCCTAAACTTTTAACAATTTCGATATTTCTTAAGCTTTCTGTTGTACTTCCGGCTAAACCCGTAGTTTCGGAAACGATGTTTTTCTGAATACTTTTGATTCTTTTGCTCAATAAATTGGTGATAAATGCAATCAGAAAGATTCCGCAGATGTAAACAGGCATAATCGACCAATGCAAACGAATTGCATACACAGAAACGAAAATAATACTCACCAAAATTCCGAAGAAAATATTAATAAAACTGGTGATAAATTTTACAGTATCTTCTCTTACTTTCGTTAGAATCGACAGGGTTTCACCACTTCTTTGGTCTTCAAATTCCTGATAAGGTAGTGCCATCGAATGTTTTAAACCATCTGTAAATATTTTCGCCCCAAACTTTTGAGTGATTACACTTACTGCATAATCCTGAAAAGCTTTAGCAATTCGGCTTATCATCGCTGTTCCGATAAGTAGTCCTAAAAAGTAGAACACACCGTGGTAAATTCCGTCTCCGTATAAATATTGGTCAATATTTCTGGGTAAAAGTTTTTCTTTATCAAAAAAATTAGGATGCGTAACCAGTTTATCAAGGATATTTCCTGTTATAGCTGGTGCAAATAAAGAAAAAACCTGATTAATGGTTGCCAATAACAAAGAAAGGATGATCAACCATTTGTAAGGTTTAAGATATTTTAAAAGTACTTTCATTTCTAATAAATAATTTTGCAAAATTAGAGATATTATTTTGACTTCTGATGTTAATAATTTTGAATAACAAGACCTTTTGTATTCAAGTGAAAATATTTAAATTGCAGGCTAAGTTTTTACTATGCTCACAAAAGAACAAATTGCTAAAAGAATTTCAAAAGAACTCAAAGACCGTTACTATGTAAACCTTGGAATAGGAATCCCCACTTTGGTCGCCAACTACGTTCCAGAAGGTATTTCCGTAGAATTTCAGAGTGAAAACGGGGTGTTGGGAATGGGACCTTTTCCTTTTGAAGGTGAAGAAGATGCAGACATCATTAATGCCGGAAAACAAACGATCACTATTCTGGAAGGAGGTTCATTCTTCGATTCCGCTTTCAGTTTCGGGATGATCAGAGGTCAGAAAGTAGACCTTACGATTCTTGGTGCAATGGAAGTTTCTGAAAACGGAGACATTGCCAACTGGAAAATTCCGGGGAAAATGGTAAAAGGAATGGGTGGCGCCATGGATTTGGTAGCTTCTGCAGAAAATATTATCGTTGCGATGATGCACGTAAACAAAGCAGGAGAAAGCAAAATTTTAAAAAAATGTACACTTCCTTTAACTGGCGTAAACTGTGTAAAGAGAGTAGTGACAGAATTAGCAGTTTTAGACGTAACTCCGGCGGGTTTCAAATTGGTTGAAAGAGCTCCGGGAGTTTCGGTGGAACATATTATCCAATCTACAGAAGCAGATCTGATCATTGAAGGAGAAATTCCTGAAATGCAATTCTAAATAAAAAAACCTTGTCAATCGACAAGGTTTTTTTATGAATGGACATAGGAAATCGTAGCGTTAAGAAAATAAAATCTGTGAACGTTAAGAAAATTCTACTGTTTGAGTGTGGGACAAATATTCAACCGAAGTAACAATATTAAATCCGCACGAGTTTTAGAATTTTTAGAGAACAGAATTTATTTTTAGCGAAGAGTTCCAGGTCTTGAATTTTTGTTTCTTTTGTTTCAAGACAAAAGAAATTTACTTTCCATCTTGAGCTCCAAAAACCTTCTGCAAAATACTCGTCGTTCTCATAGCGGGTGTATTTCTGATTCCACTTTCTTTATCAGCAACCATTTTGAAAACCCCGTTAATGGTTTCTGTCGTTACATATTCATTAAGATCGGTTGTTACAGCTTGTTCTGTCAATGTATTGTACTTTGAAATAATACTTTTCCATAATGTATCTGCGCCTACTTTTCCAAGAGAAGCCTTTACTTTCGGCTGAAAAGCTGTAAACAATTGGCTTTGAGTTTTTGTCTGTAAATAATTGGTTGCAGAATTATCACTTCCCAGTAAAATATTTTTAGCATCCGTAATCGTCATTGAAGTAATTGCTTTTGTAAAGATCGGAGCGGCTTCAGTTACGGCATCTTCTGCAGCTCTGTTCAATAATTTCACCCCTTGATCAGCCAAGCTTCCCAAGCCAACAGAGCGTAAAGTGGTGTCAATTTTTCGTAATTTTTCAGGCATTAAAATTTTTACAGCTTCATTTTTCAGGAAACCATCAGTAACACCCAGTTTTTTCACCCCTTCAGTTACACCAAGACTTAATGCTTCTTTTAATCCTGAAGAAATCTGTGTAGAAGTAAGACTTCCCAAATTAATAGGAGAGGTTGAGGTTGTCGAGGTTTTTGTTGAAGTTGTAGTAGTGGTAGAACCGGTTGTCGTTTTAGGATTATTCAGGTCGATGCCTGTTTTATCTTTTACTGTAGATTTTATTACATCTAAAATTTGTGCTTGCGCAGAAACTGAAAAGAATAGTATTCCAGCCAATAAAATTGTTTTTCTCATTATATATTTTTTGCAAAATTAGATGTTTTATTTTTTAATAAGTTAAAAAGGTTGGACAAGTTTTTCAGAAAATAATTATCTTAGCCAAAACCTTAATTGAATTTAATGATACGTGCTTTCTTAGTATTTTTAGTATTAGTTTCAAACTTATTTTATTCTCAAAAAAAACTGAATTTAATTCCTTATCCGCAAAAGGTTGAATTAAAAACAGGGAATTTCGAGATAAGTGAGAGTACACTTTTCGTGGGTGACAAAAAATCTAATGAATACAAATATTTTATTGATAATTTTAAAAAAATCTATCCAAAAAATTCATCTGCAACCCCCAAAAAAACAAAACCAAATTTTATTTCTCTACTGTTAAATAAAGATTTAAAAATTGATAATAAAAGAGAGTTTAATTCAAATTACATTATAAATGTTAGCAACGAAATGATTATGGTTATTGGAAAGGACCCTGAAGGTCTTTTTCAAGGCATTCAAACTCTTTTACAATTAATAAAAACTTCAAAAGACGGAAAAATTCCCGCTCTCGAAATCCAAGATTCCCCAAAATTCCAATGGCGCGGAATGCACTTAGACGTTTGCCGTCATTTTTTCACGGTTGAAGAAGTGAAACAATATATCGATTATTTAGCAATGTATAAATTGAATACATTCCATTGGCATTTAACGGACGATCAGGGTTGGAGAATCGAAATTAAAAAATATCCGAAGCTGACCCAGATTGGTTCAAAACGTAAAGAATCCATGATCGGAGCTTACGTTGATAATAAGTTTGACGGAAAGCCTTATGGACCTTATTTTTACACTCAGGATCAGATTAAAGAAGTTGTAAAATATGCGGCAGAAAGACACATTACTGTAGTTCCGGAAATTGAAATGCCGGGTCACGCTTTGGCGGCACTTTCGGCTTATCCGGAGCTGGCTTGCACAAAAGGACCTTTCGAACCAGCTACAAAATGGGGTGTTTTCGACGATGTTTTTTGCCCGAAAGATGAAACTTTTAAGTTTTTAGAAAATGTTTTGGATGAAGTAATGGCACTTTTTCCTTCGCAATATATTCACATTGGCGGAGATGAATGTCCGAAAACAAGATGGAAAGAATGTGCTCACTGTCAGCAATTAATAAAGAAAAATAATTTGAAGGATGAACACGGTTTGCAAAGTTATTTTATCCAAAGAATTGAAAAATATGTGAATTCAAAAGGAAGAAAAATCATTGGCTGGGACGAGATTTTAGAAGGCGGACTGGCTCCAAATGCAACTGTAATGAGCTGGACTGGTGTAAATGGCGGAATTGAAGCTGCAAAATCAGGACATTTCGCTGTAATGACTCCTGGTTCTTATTGTTATTTCGATCATTATCAGGGAGATCCGCAATCTGAACCGAATGCTTTTGGTGGATTTACCCCTTTAGATAAAGTCTATTCTTACAGTCCGATTCCGACAGAATTGAATGAGGAACAGGCAAAATATATTTTGGGAGTTCAGGCGAATTTATGGACAGAATATATTGAAGATTTTAAGCAAGTTCAATACATGATTTTCCCAAGATTAATGGCACTTTCAGAAGTTGGTTGGGGAACGTCCGATCCAAAAAATTATAAGGAATTTGAAGGAAGAGTGATTGATCAGTTCAAAGTGTTGGATAAAATGAATGTGAATTATGCAAAAAGCATTTACAACGTTTCCGGAAAGGTAATTCCTAATAATGATGAAGTTTCTTATGAACTTTCAACTTCACAAAACCCAAGCGGAATTCGATATACACTAGACGGAACGGATCCGACTGCAAATTCTCAGGTGTATCAAAAACCAATTCCGGTTTCAAAGTCAATGATCATAAAATCAGCTTATTTTGAAAACGGACAATTGAAAAGTGCAGTTTCTTCTCAACAATTTACGACCTCAAAAACTACAGGAAAAAATATTACGTTAGAACAACAGCCGAGCGAAAATTATTCTTTTGGTGGAGCCTTTACTTTGGTCGATGGAATTATTGGAAATCAAAGACAGTTAGGAAAAACTTGGTTGGGTTTTCAAGGAAAAGATGTTGTCGCGACAATTGATTTTAGACAAAAGACTAATTTTACAGAAGTTTATTTTAATACATTAGAAAACAAAGGAAGCTGGATTCACATGGCAAAATCTGCACAGATTTTCGTTTCTGATGATAATAAAAATTTCAAAATGATTAAAGAAATCGGAAAAGACGAGATCCAAAATGCAAAGGGGAAAATCAAATTAAACGTAGGAAATCAAAATTCAAAATACATCAAAATTAAAATAGAAAACGCAGGAATTATTCCGGCTGGGAATCCGGGAGCAGATTCAAAAGCTTGGCTTTTCGTTGATGAAATTGGAGCGAATTAAACTATTACGGTTTTTCTAAGCCCTAGTTCCTAAATACTAATACCTATTAAAAAACAATGAACTCACGCAGAAAATTTTTAAAAAATACAGCATTGGCATCTTCAGCATTATTGTTGAATCCATTGGATTTAATTGCTAAAGGTCTACCCGAAACTCATAATAAAATTATCAACAAGCCGATCGTCATTTCCACATGGAATTTCGGGTTAAAAGCCAACGAAGAAGCCTGGACGATTTTAGGGAAAAATGGGCGAGCTTTGGACGCTGTTGAGAAAGGTGTTCGCTTGGTTGAAAATGATCCGACTGAAAGAAGTGTCGGTTACGGCGGTCGTCCCGACAGAGACGGAAGAGTGACGTTAGATGCTTGTATTATGGATGAAAATTATAACATCGGTTCGGTTGCGGCTTTAGAAAATATCAAAAATCCGATTTCTGTAGCGAGAGCCGTGATGGAAAAAACGCCACACGTGATGTTGGTGGGTGACGGAGCTTTACAATTTGCAGTTTCTCAAGGCTTTAAAAAAGAAAACATCTTAACTGCCGAATCCGAAAAAGAATGGAAAGAATGGCTGAAAGACAGCAAATATCGACCTATCGTAAACATTGAAAATCATGATACAATAGGAATGATCGCTTTGGATGCACAGGGAAACCTTTCCGGAGCTTGCACAACGAGTGGAATGGCTTTCAAAATGCACGGGAGAGTAGGTGATTCTCCAATTATCGGAGCAGGTTTATTCGTTGATAATGAAGTAGGTGCAGCGACGGCAACAGGTCATGGTGAAGAAGTAATCAGAATGGTTGGAACCCATCTGGTTGTTGAATTGATGCGACAAGGCAAAAGTCCGCAACAGGCTTGTAAAGAAGCAGTTGAAAGAATTGTACAGATTACTAAGAGAAGAAATAAGAATTTAAAAGATATTCAGGTTGGTTTTATTGCTTTGAATAAAAAGGGCGAATATGGGTCATATTGTATTCAGGATGGATTTAATTATGCCGTTTATGACCAAAAAGGAAATCGTCTGGAAAAACCTGAATTTGCTTTGAAATAATGATTAAGAAATTAGAAATTAGAAATTAGAAATTAGAAATTAGAAATTAATTTTCCTAAACCCTAAACCCTAAACCCTAAACCCTAAACCCTAAACCCCAAATGTCAAAAATAGAAATAGCCTGCTTCAACCCCGAATCAGCCATGATTGCTTTTGAAAACGGAGCCGACAGAATAGAATTATGTGACGGATTAAGCGAAGGTGGAACAACGCCAAACTTTGATATAGCAAAACAACTTCGAGAAAAAATAAACATTCCGATTTTTGTGATGATTCGTCCTCGCGGTGGAGATTTTACGTATTCTGATGCCGAGTTTGAGCAGATGAAAGAAGAATTAATTCAGTTAAAATCATTAAATGTTGACGGTTTTGTTTTCGGAATTTTGGATGAAAATGATGAGGTGAATATTGAACAAAATAAAGCTTTAGTTGAGTTAGCAAATCCTTTTCCTTGTACTTTTCATCGTGCCTTCGACAGAGCAAAAGATCTGGAAAACTCTTTAGAAAAAGTAATTGAATGCGGTTTTAAAACAATTCTTACCTCAGGTCAAAAACCTAATGTTTCTGAAGGTAAAGAAAATCTTAAAAAATTGGTAGAATTATCCAACGGAAGAATCGAAATTCTTATCGGGGGCGGACTTCGTTCAATCAATATTGAAGAAATCAGAGAGGTTACAAAAGCCGGATATTTTCATTCTTCCGCGATTACTGATGGTGGCGCTTTTGCAAGTGGGGAGGAAGTTATTGCTTTGACGAATAAATAATAATGATAATTTTTTAACGCAAAGATTTTATTGAAATTTATATTTATTTAAGAGAGCAAAGAATTGCGACAAAGTCGCTGATTAAGCTGCATGGATATAATATTGGCTTCATAAAATCAATTTTTAATTGATTCTTCTTTGCCCGCTTAAAGCTTAATAATAATTAAAATTAAATCTTTGCGTTAAAAAATAAAAACACAAAAACAAATGACAGAAAATGAATTATCTTATAAAATAATAGGTTCAGCTATCGAAGTACATAAAAATCTTGGAGTAGGGTTATTAGAAAATACGTATGAATCGGCTTTAGCATATGAATTAAAAAAATTAGGATTCAATGTAAAACAACAGGTTTACTTGCCTTTACAATATAAGGAAATAAGTATCGAAAATGCTTATAAAATTGATTTACTTGTTGAGGACAAAGTCATAATTGAAGTGAAATCAGTATTGGAAATGCATTCTGTTTTTAATGCACAATTGTTAACTTATTTAAAATTAACAAACATAAAACTTGGACTTCTCATCAATTTTAATACAACGCTTATTAAAAATGGAATTCACAGAATTGTAAATAAATTATAAATGAAAAAATCCATACTTTTTGTTTTCTTTTTCATTCAAACATTAATCAATGCTCAGTTTTCCGAGCGAAATTTATCCTACGAAAAATGGCAATTCAAAAATACCAAAGAAAATAAATGGCTGATCGCCACAGTCCCAGGAACAGTTCATTTGGATTTGATGAATAATAAAGTAATTCCCGATCCTTACAAAGATGAAAATGAAAAGAAAGTTCAATGGATAGAAAATGAAGATTGGGATTATCAAACAACTTTCAAGATTTCAGAAAAAGAATTGCAAAATCAGAATATTGATTTGGTTTTTAATGGGTTGGATACGTTCTCAGAAATTTATCTGAACGGAAAACTGCTGATAAAAACAGACAATATGTTCAGAAAATGGGAAATTCCTGTTAAGCAAAATTTAAAAATTGGCGACAATTTATTGCAAATCAAATTCAAATCTGCGGTAAATGTAGGAAGAGAATTGGCAAAAAAAGTTCCTTTCACTATGCCTGAATCTCCAAGAAGTTTTGTGAGAAAAGCTCAATATCAATTCGGATGGGATTGGGGGCCGAGACTGGTTACAGCCGGAATCTGGAAAGATGTCAAACTTAATTTCTGGAATAATGCTAAACTCGAAAATATTAAGATCGAGCAAAAAAGTTTAACAAAACAAAAAGCAGAGTTAAATATTCAAACAGAAATTTTTGTCGAAAAAGAAGGAAAATATACTTTTTCAGTTAATAATCAATCAAATAATTTTCAATTAAAAAAAGGAAAAAATACAATTCAAATTCCTCTTGCAATCAACAATCCAAAACTTTGGCAACCCAATGGATGCGGTGATCCGAATTTGTATGATATAAAAATTTCTTTGCAAAAAGATTCAAAATTTTTAGATAATAAAACTGAAAAAATTGGGTTAAGAACCATTGAATTGGTTCAGGAAAAAGATACAAAAGGAAAATCGTTTTATTTTAAAGTCAACGGAAATCCAATGTATGCAAAAGGAACCAATTGGATTCCTTCCGACAGTTTTACACCAAGAATTACCAAAGAAAAGTATCAAAAACTCATTAAAGATTGCAAAGATGCGAACATGAATATGATTCGTGTCTGGGGCGGAGGAATTTACGAAGACGATGAATTTTACAAAGCCTGCGACGAAAACGGAATTCTGGTTTGGCAGGATTTTATGTTTGCGGGAAGTTTTTATCCGTCAGATGAAGAATTTTTAAATAATGTAAAAGAAGAAATAAAAGATCAGGTCAACCGACTTCAGAATCATGCATCCATTGCTTTATGGTGCGGGAATAATGAAATTGATGAAGCCATCGTAAACTGGGGATATCAGAAACAATTTAAATATTCAAAAGAAGATTCTCTGCAGGTTTGGAAAGATTATAAAAAAGTTTTTCATGAAGTCATTCCGAATACCATTCATGAAGTTGCAGCAAAAGACAAGTCAATTTATTGGGAAAGTTCACCGTCAATCGGTTGGGGACACAAAGAAAGCCTGACTGAAGGAGATTCTCATTATTGGGGAGTTTGGTGGGGTGAACAGCCGTTTGAAATTTACAATGAAAAAGTTCCGAGATTTGCTTCGGAATATGGTTTTCAGGGAATGCCGACGTTGGAAATAACAAAATCAATGTTTTCAGGAACTCCGGATTTAAGTTTAGAAAACGAAACGATTAAAGCTCACGAAAAACACTCGAGAGGCTGGGAAATCATTAATTCGTATATGAAACGTGACTATAACGTTCCGACAGATTTTGTAAAATATAATTATGTCTCTCAGCTGTTGCAAGCCCGTGGAATGCAGATCGCGATTGAAGCGCATCGCCGTGCAAAACCTTACAATATGGGAACTTTGTATTGGCAGCTTAATGATTGCTGGCCGGTGATTTCGTGGTCGTCCATTGATTATCTGGGAAACTGGAAAGCGTTGCATTATCAGGTTAAAAGGAGTTTTGAAAATCAGGTGATTTTGGCAGATGAAAAAGACGACGTATTAAATTTTTATGCAATTAATGATGGTTTGAAAAATTTTGAAAATATTTTTGTTGAGATTAAAGTCATTGATTTTAATGGTAAAGTTTTAGACGAAATTACGACTGCTCCAGATGGGAAAAGGTTAGAAGAAATTGTAAAATTTGATCCGATTGAAATTGAAAATTTAATTTCTGACTCCAATAAAAATGCAGTCTTTTTAAAATTAACTTTAAAAGATAAAAATGAAAAAATCATTGCTCAAAATAATTATTTCTTTTCAAAACCAAAAGATTTGAAATTAACAAAACCCAACATCCAAATCAAGAAAATTTCTCCGACAGAAATTGAAATTTCCACGGATGTTTTGGCAAAAGATATTTATTTAATGGGAGATACGCATTTCAGTGACAATTTTTTTGATCTACTTCCAAAAACCTCAAAAAGAATTACCCTTTCAAAACCTTTGGAAAAAGTTGATGTGATGAGTCTTTGGGATACGATGAATTAATAATAGTATTGTCACAGAAATCGGAATAACAAAAAAACTATGTAAAAAATACCAGTTTTCATTTTCAACTAGAAAATCAGCAGTAAATTTGCATCATATCTTTCAACTATGGTAAATTTTGTTCTGATCGCAGTGTGCATTATCGCAGGAATGATTTTCAAAGCAACAAAATCTATCCATCCTGATGCGCACAAAGGCATCAATACATGGATTCTTTATCTGGCGCTTCCTGCAGTTTCGTTCAAATATCTTCCGAAAGTTCACTGGTCAGTAGAAATGCTTTTCCCAATTGTAGCCACTTTTTTGACATCAGTTTTCTGTTTTTTCTTCATGATGTTTTATAGCAGAAGCAAAGGATATTCAAGACGATCCAGAAGTACATTGGAGTTGGTAAGTGGTTACAGCAATACTTCATTTGTCGGTTTTCCGCTGGTTGCTGCATTTTATGGCGAAAGTCTCTTAAGTATTGCCATTATTTGTGACCAAACGATGTTTTTTTCACTTTCTACATTAGGAATTATTGCAGCCTTAAAAGGGGGAAGCAAATCAGGAAAAGTAAGTGCAAAATTTATTGTAAAGAGATTAATTACTTTTCCGCCGCTTGTTGGTTGTATTTCTGCATTAATTTTATCTCAATTCATCGATTTTACTTTAGCAGAACCATTTTTCGATAAACTGGCAGCAACCGTAAGTCCGTTGGCGCTATTTTCAGTCGGATTACAATTAAAATTCAATGGCTGGGAAAAATTAATTCCTCAGATGTCGGTTTCAATGTTCTATAAATTAATTTTAGCTCCTGCCATCACTTTAGGATTGGCTTTATTGCTCGGAATAAAGGGAAATATCGCAAAAATTACCATTTTTGAATCTGCAATGCCTGCGGTTCTTACCTCAAGCATCATCGCAGAACAGTTCAGGTTGAACACCAAACTCACCAATTTAACCATCGGATTCAGCATTATTATAGGACTTTTTACTTCCGCATTTTGGTATCAGATTATTGAATTCTTGTTCTAAATAAGCACTCTGTCATTTAAGAAACAGAAATTTATTATTTATAACCGCTTAACCACCAATTATTTTTAGGAGCTTTTTCCGGCTTTCCACTATATCTTTTTGGTTACGGGCTCCGCTTCGCTCCGCCCGCAACCAAAAAGGATGTCGCTGCAATCCGGGCTAGGGCTGAAGTCATTAATTTCAGCTTCTGTCATTGCGAGGAGCGTAGCGACGAAGCAATCTCATCAAAATAATGAAAAAAATCTTACATAAGCTACTTATAAATTTACAGTTATGAATAATTAAAAATTGCTCCGTCACTTCATTCATCGCAATGACCTAAACAAAATATTGCAGTTCTGTAAAGAAAAATCTAATTTTACACTTTAAATATTTCCCTTGCAATACGCTCAAATAGTTTTACCGTTAAATTTAAAAGGATCTTTCACCTACAAAGTTCCTGACGAAATTATATCTGAGATTCAGGTAGGAATGCGTGTTTTAGTTCCGTTTGGCGGTAAGAAAATTTATACGGGAATTGTTTTTGAACTTCACGATAATGCGCCTGAAAACTTCGTGGCAAAAGAAGTCATCAGTATGTTGGACGATAAACCAATCGTTCCGCAAGAGCAGATTAATTTTTGGAACTGGCTTTCAGACTATTATTTGTGCGGATTGGGTGAGATTTACCGTTTTGCATTTCCTTCATCTTTAAAACTGGAAAGTGAAACTTATTTAAAATTAAAACCGAATGTAAAGGTTGATTTTGAGAATCTGGATGTCAATGAAATGTATCTTATTCAGGCTCTGGAAGTTCGACAGCTGATTAATTTAACGGATATTGAAGCTTTTATTCCGAAAAAAGATATCATTAAAACGATTAATTCATTAATTGATTTGCAATACATTGAAATTGATGAAAAAATTGCGGAAAAATATAAAGCAAAAGAAGTTGCTTATGTAAAAATTAATGATGAGATTTTAAAATCTCACAATCTTACAGAAATACTTTTAACATTAAAAAGAGCCCAGAAACAGAAAGATCTTTTCCTGCATATTTTAGAAAAACAGACAGAAAATCCTGATTTGCATATCAAAAAATCAGAACTTTTTGAAGACGGATATTTTGGAAGTTCGCATTTCAAATCTTTGGCAGATAAAAATCTTGTTGAAGAATATTACATGCAAAAAGACAGGATCGAAAGTTATGAAGGTGAAATCGAAGAAATTGAAGAGCTTTCCGAAGCTCAGAGAGACGCAAAAGCTGAAGTTGATAAAGCCTTTGAAGAAGGAAAAAATGTATTGCTTCACGGCGTGACTTCATCAGGAAAGACACATATTTATTTAGAAAAAATAGAAGAGTGCATTCAGGAAGGAAAGAATGTGCTGTTTTTGCTTCCCGAAATTTCTTTAACTAAACAAATTACCCAAAGATTAGAAAAAAAATACGGTCGACAGCTTGGTTTTTATCATCAAAAACTCACTGATTTTGAACGTGTGGAAGTCTGGAGAAGAATCCGGCAAAATGATATTAAAATTCTTATCGGAACCCGAAATGCTTTGTTTTTGCCTTACCAGAATTTAGGCTTGATTGTTGTTGATGAAGAACATGATTCTGCTTATAAACCGAGAGAAGTTTCTCCTTATTTTAATGCAAAAGATGCTGCATTGGTTTTGGGAAATTTTTACAAAGCGAATGTTATTTTAGGTTCTGCAACACCTTCAGTTGAAAGTTATTACAATGCCCGAAAGGATAAAATGAAATATATTTTCCTTGAAGAACGTTTCGGAAATGTGAACCTCCCTGAATATGAGTTGATTAATTTTAAAGAAGCTCAGGATTCCAAAAAAGTATCGGGAAATTTTTCTCTGCATTTAATTGATGAAATTAAGAAAACTTTAGAAGAAAAAAATCAGGCTATTGTTCTCCATAACCGCCGTGGTTATGCGAATGTAATTGAATGCGAAACTTGTGGTTATGTAAATTACTGTTCAAATTGTGATGTTGTAATGACCTATCACAAAGCTGCCAATGAAATGAAATGTCATTATTGCGGTCAGCGAGCTTCAAAACCAAGAACCTGCCCGAAATGTTACTCTGAAAACCTGAATGAAAGAGGAGTAGGAGTCGAACAGATTCATGAAGAAGTTGCAAAATTATTTCCTGATAATGAAGTGGATAGAATGGACGTAGATTCCATGCGAAAGAAGTTTGCCTACGAAAAATTATACGAAAAAATTGAAGATCGGGAAACGGATATTGTTGTCGGAACGCAAATGATTTCCAAAGGTCTGGATTTTGATCATATCGAATTGGTGGCGATTCCTAAAGCGGATTCCATGCTTTATGTTCAGGATTTCCGGGCAGAAGAAAGAGCGTATCAATTGATTACACAGGTTTCCGGACGTGCAGGACGGGTTTCCGGAAAAGGAAAAATTTTAATTCAGACTTTTAATCCGGATCATTCTGTTTTTCAGTTAATTAAAATGAATAATCCTGCGAAGGTTTACAAATATATTTTAACGGAGCGTCAGAAATTTCATTATCCGCCTTTCACAAAATTAATCATGATTGAGCTGAAGCACAGAAAAGAAGATAAAGTAAATCGTGCTTCTCAATTCTTAGGTTCGATTTTAAGAAAATATCTTCCGGAAGATTGTGTTTTAGGACCGGAAAAAGCTCAGATTGCGAAACTTAACAATTTATACCAATTTCAGATCATGCTTAAGCTTCCGAGAGGCAAAAAGTATGAAGAATATAAGAAGCTGGTTTTGATAAGTTTAAAAGAATTTGAAGAAATTACTGCTTATCAAAGTATTAAAAAAGACGTTTTTGTAGATTTTTAACAATTTTTAACAAACTTTATAGAGTTTTTATCATAGTCTACAGAACTACTATACAACAATATTTTCTACATTTGGTCGTTGATTATATGTCTGGGTGCTTAACTTTCAATTTAACCAATTGATTTTTAGCCTATCCAAACTGTGACAAAATGAAAAATAGATGGTAAATTTCAGAAGATATATTTCAAGCGTTGCGGTACTGGCTTCAGGTTTTTTCCTTGCACAGTCTACCGTTTCTACAGTTCTATATTCTCCGGCTTATGACAATCAAAAAAGCAGTTTAAACCTACCTTCTCCCATCACTTCGATGGTTGAGAAAGCTATTTTGTCGCCTAAAGAGCTTGTAGATATTAATGTAAACACAATGATGACCGACCCGGTTCTGAAAAATGCAACCTGGGGATTCGTAGTGTACGACCCGAAAACGAAGAAGGTAATTTCTTCGTATAACGAAAATACTCCATTAGTTCCGGCTTCTACAACAAAATTATTGACCACAGAAACGGCAATGAATCTGTTGGGTGAAAACTATCGTTGGAATACACAGTTGGAATACTCCGGAAGTATTGATGAAAATGGAGTTTTGAATGGAAATCTTTATGTTGTAGGTAGTGGTGACCCATCTTTGGGTACAAACAAAGCAGGAGCTTGGTCTTACAGAGATATCGTTTCAGATTTCATAGGCGGGCTTTCTCGTGAGGGAATCAGGAAAGTAAATGGTGATATTATTATTCAGACAGCGCTTTTCAAAGGTAATATTGCAAAGCTTCCGGAAAATGTTGTTTGGTTAGAGAACAATAATTACTATTTGCCGGCTGGTTCCACTCATGAAATTAATCCTGCAAATGAAAAACTTCTTGTGAAAAAAGGAAACAGTTTCTCAGGAGATAAGAAATTCTTTTATGTTTCTCCGTACAACAAGCAAATGGTTTATGCAGACAAATATGAAGGTGACGGAATTTTAACAACAAAAATACCTGATGCTCCGGCTTTCCTTGCCAATTCTTTCAGAACAACTTTGGTAAAAAGCGGGATTGCTGTAACCGGAAAAGTAACGCCTAAAATGACTGATGCAAATCCTGAAAACAGAAAATTGGTTTCAGCGTACAAATCTCCGACTTTGGGTGATATTATTTTTTATACCAACCAACACAGTGACAACGGTTTGGCAGAAGCATTATTGAAAACAGTTGGTTTCCAGAGTTTTGGTGATCAGACGACTGATTCAGGTAGAAAAGTGGTTACAGAACATTTGAAAAATGAAGGTTTCGATATGATTGGTCTTAATTATATGGACGGAAGCGGACTTTCAAGAAGTAATAATGTAACTCCGATCGCTCAGGCTAAATTTTTGACTTCTTTAATGGACGAAAAATATTACAAAACATATTTGACTTCATTACCGGTTGGCGGACAGTCGGGAACATTAAAAAGAATGTTTAACGGTCTTGGAAACGGACAGGTTTTTGCTAAAACAGGAACTTTAAATAAAGTAAAAACGTTGGCAGGATATATGAAAACCAATTCTGGCAAAACTTTGGTGTTTTCTTTAATGGTTAATAATTATTCAGGATCTGTAGATATGGTGAAGAAAAGAATGGAAAAGATTCTTGAGCCTGCATTGGATTTATAGAATTATTAAAATTTAATTAATATAAAAGCCTTTTAATCAATGATTGGAAGGTTTTTTTATATCTTTGATATAATATAAATTAAGTATGAGAAAATTTTACTTTTTACTTTTGAGTGTTTTTGCTTTTCATCAATCTTATGCTCAGAATGATAATGTTGAAAGGAAAGGTCTGATTGCAAAGGAAATGAAATCTTTTGCCAATAAAATGGCTGTCGGAAACACCAATCCGAATACTTTAAATTATGATTTGCAGTACCAAAGAATGAATGTTACCATAGATCCTGCAGTGAGAAGTATTTCGGGTTCGGTGACTTCTCATTTCAAGCCTAATCAAAGTATGAGCAGTATTTATTTTGATCTGGATAATCAGATGACGGTTTCACAGGTTCAGTATCATGGAAATACGCTTGTTTTTCAACAACTGGCGATGACGAAAGAACTTAAAATTAATTTTCAGTCTGCACTTCCTGCCAATGTTTTGGATTCTCTGACGGTGACGTATTCCGGAGTTCCACCAACGGCAAACAACTCTTTTTTTAACGGAACACAGGGAGGGACAGCAGTTTTATCAACGTTAAGCGAACCTTACGGAGCACAGGACTGGTTTCCTACAAAGCAAAGTCTGAATGATAAAATTGAAAGATTTGATTTTAAAATTACTACACCTTCTCAATATAATGTTGCGTCAAATGGAAAATTAATGTCTGAAACAGCTCTTCCGGGCAGTCAAAAGCTTACTTTCTGGAGAACTCAATATCCTACCGCAGCTTATCTTATTGCACTTTCAATTACTAATTATGTTAAATTGACTGATACAATGGGAACCCCTCCTTTTCCTTTTATAAATTATGTATTCCCTTCAACTGCTGCCAATACAACCAGTATGAGCAATATAGACTGGACAAAAACAATTATGAATACTTTTGAAACCTATTTCGGACCATATCCTTTCAGGAATGAAAAATATGGACATATGGAATTTCAGGCGGGTGGCGGAATGGAGCATCAGACAATGTCTTCATTAGGATCATGGGGGAGAGGATTAATTGCACATGAGCTTGCTCATCAATGGTTTGGTGATAAAGTAACTTGCGGAGCATGGAATGATATTTGGCTGAACGAAGGTTTTGCAACTTTCGGAGAACATCTTGCTAATGAAAAACTGTTAATGACAAATACCGAGTTTCTAAATTATCTGATGGTGCAGAAAAATTACGTTACTGGTGCGCCGGAAGGAAGTGTTTATGTGGCGGATTCTAACTTAACGAACGTTGGAGCTATTTTCAGTGGAAGGTTATCTTATTCGAAAGGTGGATATGTTTTAAGAATGCTGAAATGGATCTTAGGAGACGCAGCTTTTTATCAGGCACTTCAGGAATATCATACAAGACCGAATCTGGCTTATAATTATGTAAGAACTCAGGATTTGAACGCATCTTTATTAACATCAACAGGAAGAGATTTTACAGAATTTTTCAATGACTGGATTTATGGAGAAGGTTATCCTATTTACGATATCAGATGGAGACAGTCTGGAAATACAGTGACCTTTAAAGCATCGCAGACACAAAGTCATCCATCTGTAAGCTTTTACGAAATGCCTTTACCGATTAAAGTAAACGGAACAGGAGGTGAGGTTGCTTATTTTGCCTTAAATAATACTACAAACAACCAGTATTTTGTACAAACGGTAGCTTTTCCGGTGGCAAGTGTAGAGTTTAATTATGAGTATCAGATTTTAGAAAGAAATTCAACAGTTACTCAGGATAATACATTAAGTACTTCAGAATTGAATAAAGAACAATTTGCTTTGTATCCAAATCCTGCGAAAAATGAGATTAATATAAAAGGAATTGATAAGCCAACAGATTTTACCATTTATTTTACAGATGGAAAATTGGTGAGAAAAGGAATGTATCAACCTGAAAAATCAATTAATATTTCAGAGCTCGTTCCCGGAACTTATATATTTAAGATAAAAGATAAAAATGTAAAGTTTTTAAAGAAATAAAATGCAGCCTTCAGAAATGAAGGCTTTTTTATGCTGATAGATTGATTTTATGTTAAATAGCGTAGAAATAATTCTATTTTTAATGAATTTTAATGTTAAAAATTGTTTTTTTAAAATCACTTTTTTGTAAATTGTTGATTCATTAATAATTAAAAAAATATTGCCATGAAAAAAATTTTATTCTCTTTAGTGACTTTTATGTCTATTGGTGTACTTTCAGTCAGTGCACAAACTACAAAAATTTCTTTTGAAACTTCAGAAGGTTATACATTAGGAAGTTTGGGTGGTCAGCAAGGTTGGTCAGCTTGGGGAGGAATACCTGCTACAAATCCTACGGTTGCGAGCTCTAATGCAACAGATGGTGTGAATTCATTTACAATGTTAAGTGAAGGAGATGTATTAGGTTTTTGTGGAATCGAAAAAAACATTTCAAGTTTGGTAACGGGAGATGATGTAGAAATTTCTTTTGATTATAAATTCGACGCTATCGACGGCTCGGATTATGAAATTGCAGTTTATAATGATGGAGTAGATTATTATTATACGGCAGCTCTAAGAGTTGATTATGAGACAGGTACATTGGAATACAGAACAGGAACAGCATTTGCTAACGGTCCTGTTTTAAATCCAAATCAATGGTATAATATAAAAATTAGTATCAAAAAATCGACTAATACATTACAATATTTCTTGAATGGAACTCAAATTTACACAGGAAATTTAGGAACGTATAAAAATGCGCAAATTATTGATTTTGTGTATGATGATTACGGAACCGGTTTTAAAGTTGATAATATTTTAGTAACAAATCTAGCTGTTTTGGGAACAGATGAGGTTGCTAAAAAGGAAACAGTAACTATTTCTCCAAACCCTGCAACTGATAGATTAAATATTGCAACAGAAGGAAAAATCAGCTCAATTTCTATTTTTGATACAAAAGGAAGTTTGGTAAGAAGTCTATCAAATCCTGATAAGACGATTAATATTTCTGATTTAAGTACAGGGAATTATTTGCTAAAAGTAAAAACAGATAAATCTGAGTTTACAAAGAAATTCATTAAAAAATAATTTTTTTACAATAAATTTTAAAACCTTCAGAATTTCTGAAGGTTTTTCATTTAAATAAAGGTTAATTAAAAATAGGATAATAAAGATACATAGGTCGTTCTGCTGAAAGTATTAAATAAACTAATTCCATAGTAAGTCAATTTTAGGATTAATATTATATTTAAATCTGAAAGTTTTTTTGCCTTTTAATGGCTCTGTTGGCTTTTCGTTTTGCCTTTCTTATTTTGAAATTAAACCATCTTTCTTTGAATACATTTCTCATCAGGTTATCAAAATGTCTTATCAGTATAAGGTTTTTGAAACCTCTCCATTTTTCTAATAAACTTGAAGGCAAGGCTCTTATGGATACAGAATACCCTTCCGTTTCATATTGAATGTAATGCCACCATCCGGAAGGAATATAAAGCGTTTCACCCGGTTTTATAACAGCCTCATAACCGTTTAGATATTTTAAGCCCGGAAATTCCTCATAATCCGGTTCTTTGATGTTGGTAATGCTGTGAAAATTATAAGGAAGCTTATACATTAGATCAGATTGTTCCCAGGGAAAAAGCCAAATTCTTTTAATTCCCTGAAATTGAGTGATAAAAACATGAGACATATCGATATCAACATGATTTCGGGTAATCGAACCTTCACCTCCGAAAAACATGAAAGGAAGCCATTTTATAATTTTTCCTTTCGTAACGTCATTATAATGAATGTCATTTTTCAGTTCGGGCTTAATGCTTAATAAATTAAATAAGAAAAGACGATGTTCAGTAGGAGAGGAAGTGATGAGGTCAAGGTAATTTGAGAATGTACTCTGTCCTATTGGTTTGCTGGCAACTCTGTCCAGTGATTCGATTTCACTTCCGTAAATATTGACTTTGTGTTCTCCGGCAATTTCTTTGAAATATTCATAATTCCATTTTTTGAAAGCCGGACTTTCGGGATCTACAAAATCGTTTAAAATAATAGGTTTTACGGGTTTCAGATAAGTAGTGAGAAAGTCTTCCGACGATATATTTTTAATTTTTTGTACTGGCGATAATCTCATTTTTCTGATTTTAAAGGAACAAATATAATAATTAGTCTACTAAAATTATAGACTATTAATGAAAAATATTAAAATTTTATTTAAACATTTAGAATAAAAGTGATAAAAGCTGATACTTTACCGTGATTTTACTAAATTAGCGCATCAAAAATTTTATCTAAAATGATCTCTAAAAAGTATCTTGAAAATTTACAGAACGAACTGCAAAATATTGATAACGACGGGCTTTACAAAAGAGAAAGGATTATCACTTCTCAGCAAAGTGCGGAAATCGAAGCCAACGGGAAAAAGCTGTTGAACTTCTGTGCCAACAATTATTTAGGATTATCAAACAATCCGGAGGTGATGAAAGCTTCTCAGGATATGATAGAATCTCATGGCTACGGAATGTCTTCTGTACGTTTTATCTGCGGAACTCAGGATATTCACAAGCAATTGGAACAAAAAATTGCTGATTTTTTAGGTCTTGAAGATACTATTCTTTATGCAGCCTGTTTTGATGCGAACGGAGGTGTTTTTGAGCCTTTGTTTACGGAAGAAGATGCGATCATTTCTGATGAACTGAACCATGCTTCAATTATCGATGGAGTTCGTCTTTGTAAAGCGGCAAGATACCGTTACAAAAACAATAATATGGCAGATTTGGAAGCCCAGTTAATCGCAGCTTCTGAAAAAAATCACCGTTTTAAAATTATCGTAACAGACGGAGTTTTCTCAATGGACGGAATCGTTGCAGACCTGAAAGGAGTTTGTGATTTAGCCGATAAATACGATGCTTTGGTAATGGTTGACGATTCTCATGCAACAGGTTTCATCGGAAAAACAGGGCGTGGAACTCACGAAGCGAATGAAGTGATGGGCAGAGTAGACATCATTACTTCTACACTGGGAAAGGCTCTTGGTGGTGCTTTGGGAGGATTTACTTCCGGTAAAAAAGAGATCATTGATATGTTGAGACAGCGTTCAAGACCGTATTTATTCTCCAATTCACTGGCTCCCGGAATTGTGGGTGCAGCTTTGAAAGTGTTGGATATGATCTCAGACGATACTTCTCTTCGTGATAAAGTAATGGAAAATGCAGAATATTTCAGAGCGGAAATGAAATCTAAAGGTTTTGACATTCCTGATGGTGATGCTGCAATCGTTCCTGTAATGCTGTACGATGCACCTTTGGCTCAAAAAATGGCTGAAAAGTTGATGGATGAAGGAATTTATGTAATCGGATTCTTCTATCCTGTTGTACCAAAAGGAAAAGCGAGAATCAGAGTTCAGCTTTCTGCAGCGCATACAAGAGAACATTTGGACAAAGCAATTGCCGGTTTCGAAAAAGTAGGAAAGGAGCTTGGTGTAATTTCTTAATTTTGAAATTATCATAAAAATATAAATCCTTCGACAGGTTCAGCATGATACGACAAGAATTAACTTTTAAAAGATAGTTAGTTTCAGCAATGTCATACTGAGCCTGTCGAAGCATCTTTTACATACTTTATAAAGCATTTTAATTTTTAAAGAATATATAAAAACTTATCTTTGCACATAATTTTTTCTGAATGCTTTACACCATAATAAAAGCTTTACATATTATCTTCATGGTAAGCTATTTTGCGGGAATTTTTTATCTCGTGAGAATTTTCGTTTATTATAAAGATACCGACGAATTTCCGGAAGAAAAAAAGAAAATCCTCAGAGAGCAATATACATTCATGGCTCGAAGACTTTGGAATATTATTACTGTTCCGGCAGGAGTAATTATGACCGTTTGCGGATTAACAATGATCTTTCTGAATTTAGGATTAATGAAAACCCCTTGGTTTCATTTAAAACTTACATTTCTGATCGGCTTGGCAATCTACCATTACTGGTGCTGGAAAAAAATTTTAAAACTGAAAGAACTTAACGGAAATACTCTGGATACAGCCAATATAAAGCTAAGACAGGCGAATGAAATCGCAACGTTCATTTTGTTCCTTATCGTTTTCACCGTGATCTTAAAATCTCAGGTAATTGACTATTGGTGGCAATTAATCTCAGGATTTTTCGTTCTGGTATTTTTAATCATGATGACTGTTAAACTGGTTAATAAAAAAAAGAAAAAATAATGATTTGGTTGATGGTTGTTGTTTTATAGTTGATAGATGTGAAATTTTTTATTTAAATCTAGCAACAATTAACGATCAACTGACAACTATTAACAATCAACATTTGACAATAAAAACTATGATTGCAATTTTAAAAAAAGAACTTTGGAGTTACTTCGGAAACTGGAGCGCGTGGGTAATTATCGCAGCTTTCAGTCTCATCATGACTCTGTTTTTGTTTTTTTTCGAAAATGATTCTAATATTTTCGACATCGGGATAGCTTCTTTGCAAAGTTATTTCGTTCTGGTTCCCTGGTTATTGATGTTCATTATTCCCGCACTTTCTATGAAAACGTTTGCAGAAGAACAACAGACAGGAACATTAAACTGGTTATTTTCTCAGCCTTTAAAAGTTTCGGACCTTGTATTCGGAAAATTTCTTTCTGTCTGGGTTGTTGGGATTTTATGTCTAATTCCTTCATTGATTTACCTTTATACAGTCTATGTTTTGGGCGTTCCTGCAGGAAATATTGACTTGGGAATGACTTTCGGAAGTTATATTGGTTTAATTATTTTGATTGCAGCATTTTCAGGAGTCGGAATTTTAGCTTCTTCGCTTTCTCAGAACCAGATTATGGCTTATCTGTTGGGCGTTTTCATGTGTTTCATCATGTATTTCGGGATCGAACAATTGGCAAGTTATAAATTGTTGGGAGGAGCAGATTTCATTTTGCAAAATATTGGTTTTTATCAGCATTTCATGGGCTTCACGAGAGGTCTTATTGATTTTAAGGATGTTGCTTATTTTGCTTTGATTATTGGTGTTACACTCGTTTTGTCTAATCATTTTATTAATAAAAAGAAGTAGAATTATGAAGAAGATACAGTTCAAATCTCCGGTAGGAATTTTACTTTTCGCAGTGTTGCCATTGGCAATTATTCTGGCAGTTTCAGGAATCAGATTAGATTTAACCAAAGAAAAAAGATACACGCTTTCCGATAATACAATTAAAGTATTGGAATCGGTTAAAAAGCCGATCAACATTGATGTTTATCTGGAAGGAGATTTTCCTGCCGATTTCAAACAGCTTCAGAGCGAAACGAAATTCATGCTGGAGAATTTCAGAAAGGTGAATCCGAATGTTGATTTTAAGTTCATTGATCCTATTAAAACAAAAATTCCGAAAGACAGCTTATTGGCAAGAGGAATTTACCCTTCTGTGTTGGATGACCGAAAAAGCGGTAAAACGTCACAGATAGAAATTTATCCTTACGCTCTTATTAAAAACGGCAGAAACAAAGTAACAGTACCGCTTATCGTGGAACAGAATTATGTTGATAATGCTGAATTGCTTAATAAATCTATTGAAAATTTAGAATACAATTTAATTTCTAAACTTAAAATTGCAACTAACGAAAATTTCAAAAAAGTTGGAGTTTTGGTGAATCAGGATGAATTGAGTCCGGGAGAATTTCAGGGATTCATGAATCTTGCACTGGAAAATTACGATGCGGGACCCATTATTCCGAAAAATCAAAAGGAACTGAGTTTGGCTGATATTCCGATGCTGAAACAGATGAGTGCTTTGGTGATTGCAAAACCGAGAAAAGCATTTACAGATCAGGAAAAATTAGTGTTGGATCAGTACATCATGAACGGCGGAAAAACGCTTTGGATGATCGACGCGGTAAATGCCGAAATGGATACTTTGATGAGGTCCGAAAAACTGATGCCTTTCCCTATTGATTTAAACATGACGGATTTCTTTTTCAACTACGGGTTAAGAATCAACCCGGCTTTGGTAAAGGATGTGAAAAAATTTGCTAAGTTAAAATTTGTTGCCGGTGAAGTTGCCGGAAATGCACAGTATTCTACACAGCCGTGGCCTTATTTTCCTTTGGGAATTGCAGAAAATGATAATCCGATTACGAAAAATATTAACCCTGTTAAATTTGAATTCCCGACTTCAATTGATACGTTGGGAAGAAAAAATATTAAAACATCAGTGCTTTTTGAGTCGAGTGAAAGAACTTTGCTGAAACAGGTTCCAAATTATGTTAGCTTAGAAGAAATCAACAGTGTCGACAGTCTTGGACAAATGGAAAAACCAAGTACGCCAAAGATTTTTGCAGTGGCGTTGCAGGGGAAATTCACTTCGGCTTATGCTTCAAGAATTGAAAGAAAATCTTATCCCGGTTTTAAAGCTTCAAGTCCTGAAAATAAAATGATCGTTATTGCAGACGGAGACATCGCAAGAAATAAAGTCGTAAAAGGAAAACCGCTTCCTTTAGGAATGGATGTCCTTACACAGGAACGTTTCGGAAACGAACAGTTCTTAAAAAATGCGCTGGATTATCTGTTGGACGACAGCAATCTGATGGAATTGAGAAACCGTAATATCGAAGAAAGACTTCTCGACCGATACCTGATTAGTGAAGAAAGAAATTACTGGCAATGGTTTAATTTGCTGCTTCCTTTAGTGATTATTGGTATTTTGGGAGGTTTGTTCTTCTGGTTGAGGAAGAAGAAGTTTGGATAATATAAAATAAAAAAGAGAAGTGTGAGCTTCTCTTTTTTTGTTATTTAAAGTTATTGTCTTTCTTGAATTTTTCGGGATTTTGCCTTGCATCAAAAACATCATTGATTTCTACTCGTTCTTTTCTTCGTTGAACCAATAAATGATTTTATAATTTTTATAAATCAGATATCTGAAATTTTCTTTTCTTGATGAAAGAAGTTGTTTTTTTTTGTCCTATTTCTTTTTGAAAATCAAGGGTATTTGTCTTTTCAACAATTCCGGTAACTAAATTTTTTGCAATTTTAGGACTGGCTTTTAATTTGTAATAATCAAAGATGTTCCTTAATTGCTCTTTTGCAAAATCTGTCCAGAATATCTTTACTGCCATTGCTTAATTTCAGAAAGTAAATTTTCGACTCAATAACTTTGTCGTTTTTAGAGTCTTCTAATGATTGATCAATCCGTTTATTTAGTTCTTCAACTGAAAATGGTTTAGTATGATCTTCTTTCTCTAATTTTGATAAAATATATTCCTCAATTTTTTCAAAGAAACTCTCATCCTGAAGCTGAGCAAGATAAGTGATTAAATTTAATTTTCTGGTTTGAATATCCATGACTGATATATTTGAATCAAAATTGCAAATTAATTTTTAAAGTTGAATTTTTGTTATAATTATAGACAAGTAACTTTTATTTGTTAAAGTAATAAAACAATATCAATTAAACAACCTCCTAAATTCCCCCGGCGACTGATTCGTCTTCTGCTTAAATAACTTGCTAAAAGACTGCGGATGCTCAAATCCCAGTTCATAAGCGATTTCACTGACGGATAAATTTGTCGTGCTTAATCTCTCTTTTGCAGAATCAATCAATTTATTCTGAATATGTTGCTGCGTGTTTTGTTGGGTGTGAATGCGCAACAAAGTTCCCAGATAATTAGGTGAAATATTCATCTGTTCGGCAATTATTTTTACAGACGGAATTCCGTTTTCAAGAAGATTTCCGTTGCTAAAATGTTGAGAAAGAACTTCTTCAAATTTATCCAGCAACTCGTGACTGGATTTTTTTCGGGTAAAAAACTGACGCTCATAAAAACGTTCAGCATAGATCAAAAACAACTCAAGCTGAGCAACAATTAATTCCTGAGTAAATTTATCAATATTCGTCTGATATTCCTTTTCGATATTTTTGAACAAATCAACAATAATTTTCTCTTCTTTATCAGATAGAAAAAGCGCTTCATTGATCTGATAACTGAAAAATTCGTAAGATTTGATTTTCTTAATAAGAGACGTTCCCCAAAGGAAATCGGGATGAATAAGCAATAAATATCCTGTCGGTTCTACTTCAACGTCGGGCTTCATTTCCAGACTCAAAAACTGAAGCGGTGAAACGAAACACAAAACCCCCGAGTCAAAATCATACTGTTGCTGACCGTAATTGAACTTAGCATTGACATTCCGTTTCAAGCCGATCGAATAAAAATTCTGGATCCATTTCAGCTCATCATCATTCACAGGATAACGGACCTTGCTATAATCTATCAGGCTGATCAACGGATGTTCCGGATTCGGAAGATTACAGAAAGCATGAAATTCGGAAATGGAATTAAAACGGAATGTCTGTTTCATAATTGCTAAGTTATTTAATTATTTTTAATTTAAACTTCAAGTTCAACTGTTAGTATTAGCGTTGTCATCCTGAGGCTCTCGAAGGATTCCCTATTTATTTTATAAAAAGGTTTCGAACACCTCAGCCTGAGATCTCTAAACTTTATGTTTAAATTACAGAGAAGAATTAAAGTCTAGTATTAACGATGTCATCCTGAGGCTCTCGAAGGATTCCCAATTTATTTCTAAAAAAGCATCGAGAACCTCAGTCTGACAGAATAGGATTTAATAGCTGACAAATTAAATCACAGTCGACAGCGTCAAGCTTTCCCACTTTTCAGCATCTCCTTTAATCATACCAATTTTAGTGTCCAACAACTCCGATGCACCGCTTCCCAATAAGAAATGTACAGGCGGATTTTGTTCTTCACTGATTGTAATCACGGCTTCTGCTGCTTTTTCTGGATCGTTGGGCTGATTACCGTTTATTTCATTCAGGTGAGCTTGTTGAGAATTTCTTGCCGCTTCATAATCCGGAATAGCATTTTCAGGTGTTTTTACAGAATCTTTGCTTAAAAAATCTGTTCTGAAATATCCAGGATAAACAACGGTTGCTTTCACTCCGAAATCCTTAATTTCTTCTGCCAAAGATTCCGTAAGTCCGGCAACGGCAAACTTAGTGGCACAGTAAATTCCCCAACCCGGAAAACTTGCAAAATAGCCTCCTATCGAAGAAATATTGAAAATGTGCCCTGATTTTTGCTGACGAAGATAAGGCATTGCATTTCTGATTACATTCAAAGTTCCGAAGACATTGATGTCGAAATTGGTTCTGGCTTCCTTGTCTGAAAGTTCTTCCAAAGTTCCGATTTGTCCGTATCCTGCATTATTAACGATCACATCAACTTGCCCGAAATGTTCAATACTTTTTGCGATCGCCGATTTTACATCTTCATTGTCCGTTAAATTTACTTCAAGCGGTAAAAATGTTTCCGATGTTTCACCAACTTCTGAAATTAAAGATTGAGAGTTTCGGCTTGTAGCAACAACACGGTAATTGTTTGCTAATAATTTTTTAACTAGGGCTAATCCAAGACCTTTTGAAGCTCCTGTCACGAACCATACTTTTTTTGTTTCCATTTTTAAATATTTTATTTGTTTTAAATGATGGTACAAAGATGGAAAGTTGCGGAACGGAAAAAGTAGCTCAATCAATGAATGATGTGTCCAAATCGTGAATGATATAAAAAACAAAAGAGAAACCCGAAAGTCTCTCTTTTGTAATTGGTTTAAACCTTTTCTTACCAAGGACTAATTCCTGTTTCATCCTCAATATCATTGCTGAAATATTGTCCGGTCGGTCCGTTTTCGTCTGTCAAAGTATGTTTGATGATAAACGAAGCTGCACTTTCTACAGAACCCGGTCCGCTGTGATGATTGAAGTCTGTTGCAGTATAACCGGGGTCGATCACATTTACTTTAAAGGATAATTCTCTCAATTCATAAGCTAAAACAATTGTATAAGCGTTTAAAGCTGATTTTGAAGGTCCGTAAGCTGCTGCTTTTACATGATAATATTTCCATGTCGGATCGCTGTGCAACGTTAAGGATCCAAGTCCTGAAGTAATATTGCTGATTCTCGGACTGTCAGATTTTTTAAGCAAATCTAAGAAAGTCTGTGTAACATTGATTACTCCGAAGAAATTAGTCTCAAAAACTTCTTTAATGTCTTTAACGGAAGTTTCAGCTGCCGTTTGAGGATTTACACCCAGGATTCCGGCATTGTTGATCAGAATATCAAGTTTTCCCTGTTCGTTTTCGATAATATTTTTTGCTTTTGCAATTGATTCCGGATTCGTAACATCAATTTCGATTGCTTTAATATTTTGAAATCCTTTTTCGTTCAGTTCATTTACTGCTTTTTCACCATTTTCAAGGCTACGGCTTCCTAAGTAAACAAATAATCCTTTTTCGGAAAGTTGTTTTGCTGTTTCAAGACCAATACTTCTGTTGGCTCCTGTAATTAATACTGTTTTCATTTTTTGTTTAATTGATGATGTAAAATTCCGTCAATTAAACAGGATAACATTTGTCATTTGGCAAAAAGTGATTTATTATCTAAAAATTTGAATTTATTATTATTCATTTTTAGTTTTTCACTCTTCATTTATTTTATATTTTTCCTAATTCTACTTAATGAAGATTGCGTAACGCCCAAATAAGAAGCAACATAAGAAAGCGGAATACGGTTCACTGCGGTAGGATAGATCTCCAAAAACTTTAAATATCTTGTAGTTGCATCTTCAGAAACCAACGGACTTCTTCTTTCTACTTTTTGCATCAATGCCCGTGAAATGATTTTATGAACAATTGCATCGAATCCAACAATAGTTTGTAAAAGCTCCAACCAGTCTTTTCTTTGAAAAACGATGAGTTTACAATCCGTCACCGCCTGAACATAAGCGCTTGAACAGATCTGATTATCAAAACTTTCCAGATCTACAACCAGATTATTTTCTTCAATGAAATATTTTGTGATTTCTTCACTTTTATTGTTGTAATAGCAAACTCTAAGAATTCCGTCCACAACAAACCCGACTTGCTTTGCAATTTTTCCAGCCTCAGAAAAATATTCTTCTTTTGGAAGATTCAGTTCTGTCGCTTTACCTGCAATGAAATCCATTTGTTGTTGGTTGAGGTTTCCGAATCTTAAAATAAAATCGAATAGTTCTTTCATGAATGCAAGTTAGCTAAAGAATTTTTTTTGGCATTTGTCATTTGGTAAAAAGGAACGAGAAACTTTCGGTTTCTTGTTTGTTAAATGATTTCTTATTTTTTATTCTTTAAAATATCTTCTAATTTTTCCAAAACATTAAGTTTATAATTTTCAAGTCTTGAAGTTAAATTACTAGCATAAACAATGTTTGCTGTTTCCTTATCTTGTTTAGATGAATCATTTTTCCATATATTATCTTTTACGGCCTTACCATATTCAGCTTTGTTAAAATTTAGTAGTAGATTTAGATTTTCCTCACCTAATTCTTTTGAATAGGATAAAATTGTAGCTTTAGTTTCATTATAATATCTGTCCCTCTGAATGCCAATAGGAGAAGTTGATATATAGTTTTTTGTTTCTTCAAATTGTTTTATTTTTTTCTCTTTTTTTTCTTGTGCATTTATAGACATTACGGAACAATAGATAATAGCGGCGAAATAAATTGTTTTTCTCATAAGTTTTATTTTTTTATTAAATATAATGATTTTTTTTTAAAATCAAACATCCTTTATAAAATCCTCATACTCATAATAAAACCTTTCAAAGCCATCCATTTTCTCCACAAAAAATTCAAAAATTTCCTGCCAAGTATTTTTATTGAAAATAGAAACTCCATGTTTTTCAGTCCAGATTTTTGCGATTACTTTTCCGTTTTCTAGGGTAAAATATTCTTCTTTTTGAAAATCTCCTATAAAATCTTTAAGAATATCTTCCAGCGACCAGATCTTATCATAATAAGCATTTCGAAAAATCTCATCTTTCATTTCGATATCCAAAGAAACTTCTGCTTTTTTATTATCTGCATTGAATTTAAATGAAAAATCTTTGACTTTCGTGTCATACAAAATCCATTTTCTGGGAAAAGACTTTCCAAAAGCCGTCCAAAATTCTTTTTTTAATTGCTGTGCTTCCTGTTTACTGAACATAGAACAAACTTAATGATTTAAGCGGAAAATCACAAAAAAGCTGATAGCTGTTGTCATTCAGAACGAAGTATAGTTTAGTGAACAATCTACAACTGTCCCGATAAGATCCTTCGACAAGCTCAGGATGACATCACTAATACTAAATCTTTACACAGTGTCGGGCTGAGGCTCTCGAAGCCCTTTTTCTGTGAAAATCTGTGGGAGAATAAAAACTTCCCATTTGTGCAATTAGTGCAAAAATTAGTGCTATTTGTGTTTAAAAATCCAGTTTCATAATATTAAAACTATTTTCTTAAATTTGCTGTAATGCTGTCTAAAAAATCTCAATATGCTTTTAAGGCACTGTCATATCTTGTAGAAAGAAGGAATGACGGTCCGATTCTTATTTCTGAAATCGCAGAGCGAAAAAAAATTCCTTTAAAGTTTTTAGAAAATATCTTACTTGAGCTTAAAAAAGCGGACATTCTTGATAGTAAAAAGGGAAAAGGCGGCGGATATTTTTTCAAAGAAAATCCTGAAAATGTAAAACTCGCCAAAATTATCCGTTTGGTAAATGGTCCGATTGCACTTCTGCCTTGCGTAAGCTTAAATTTTTATGAAAAATGTGATGACTGCAACGAAGATCACTGCAGTTTGCATGATGTCTTAATAGAAGTTCGTGATGCTTCACTTAAAATATTAGAAGAAAAAACTTTACTGGATTTGATCGACTGATCTGATCCTTTTTTTGAATAATTAGTCTACTTGTTTGGTAGGATAATTATTTTATCAGATATTTGCAGTACTTCAAATGAACAAAATATGATTTCAAAAGAAGATGCAGATACACTGAAAAAGCTTTCAGCAGAGGAGGGATTGAAATTTATCTCATCAAAATTCTCGAATGGAGTTGTTTTCTCCACATCACTTGGTCAGGAAGATCAGGTGATTACAGATATCATTTTCAGAAACCAATTGCCGATAAAAGTTTTCACATTAGATACAGGAAGACTTTTTTACGAACATTACGAATTACTCTCACAAAACAATTCACGGTATAAAATAAAAACGGAAGTCTATTTTCCGGAAGCTTCCGATGTAGAAAAATATGTGAATGAAAAAGGGATCAATGCTTTTTATCATTCCGTTGAAAATAGAAAAGAATGTTGCTTTATCCGGAAAGTTAAACCTTTAAACAGAGCTTTAGAAGATGCTAAAATCTGGATCACAGGTTTACGTTCCGAGCAGTCGGAAAACCGGGAAAATATGCCGATCATCGAGTGGGATGAAGACAGGAAATTATACAAATACAACCCATTGATCCATTGGAATTACCAGGATGTTTTAGATTATTTGGAACAAAATAAAGTTCAGGAACTGTCTTTGCATAAGAAGGGCTTCATAAGTGTTGGTTGTCAACCATGTACAAGAGCAATCGAACAGAGAGAAAATCCTCGCGCCGGACGTTGGTGGTGGGAAAGTTCACAAAAAGAATGCGGTCTGCATACGCATTAATTCAAAAAATTTAAACTAAAATGAGTACATATAAACTAGACTATCTGGAACAGTTAGAAGCCGAAAGTATCTATATCATGAGAGAAATTGCGGCTCAGTTTGAAAAACCTGCATTACTTTTCAGTGGCGGAAAAGATTCTATTACATTGGTTCATTTGGCGAAAAAAGCTTTTGCTCCGATGAGAATTCCGTTTCCGTTGGTTCATATTGATACGGGGCATAATTTTCCTGAAGCATTACAATTCAGAGATTATTTAGCAGAAAATATTGGCGCAGAATTGATTGTAAGAAAGGTTGAAGATACAATTAAAGCTAAAAATTTAACCGAGCCAAAAGGAAAATTTGCTTCAAGAAACTGGTTGCAGACTCATACTCTATTAGATACAATCGAAGAATTTCAGTTTGATGCGTGCATTGGCGGAGCAAGAAGAGATGAGGAAAAAGCAAGGGCTAAAGAGCGTTTTTTCTCTGTTCGTGATGAGTTTGGGCAATGGGATCCGAAATTGCAGCGTCCGGAATTGTGGAATATTTATAACGGAAGAATCAACAAAGGTGAAAATATAAGAGTTTTCCCGATTTCGAACTGGACGGAGCTTGATGTCTGGAATTATATTAAAAAAGAAAATATCCAATTACCGTCAATTTATTTCTCGCATAATCGTGATGTGATCGAACATGACGGACAGTTAATTGCTGTTTCTGATTACATTCAAATCGATGAAAATGATGAGATTGTGAATAAAAAAGTTCGTTACAGAACTGTTGGAGACATGACATGTACGGCAGCGGTTGAAAGTTCTGCCGAAACATTAGATGAGGTGGTGAATGAAATTACAGCATCAAGAATCTCCGAACGCGGTGAAACCAGAATTGATGATAAAGTGACAGAAGCCGCAATGGAAGACCGAAAAAAAGGAGGATATTTTTAATCTAAAAGCTACTGGATAGCTGAAAGTTGGAGGTTTTTAATCTTAACCTTAATCTCAAACACAACCTTAATTAAATTACTCATTATTAATAAAATAAACGTGGACATATTAAGATTTATAACGGCAGGAAGTGTAGACGACGGGAAAAGTACCCTCATCGGAAGGCTTTTGTACGACAGTAAAAATATATTGATCGACCAGCTTGAAGCGTTGGAAAAACAATCGAAAAATAAAAACGAAAACGGAGTAGACCTTGCAATTTTAACGGACGGATTGAGAGCCGAAAGAGAGCAGGGAATTACCATCGACGTTGCTTACAGATATTTTTCGACACCGAAAAGAAAATTTATTATTGCTGATGCGCCGGGACATATTCAATATACCCGGAATATGATTACGGGCGCTTCTAATTCACAACTGATTGTCATTCTGATTGATGCAAGACAAGGCGTCATCGAACAAACCAGAAGGCATTCGATTATTGCTTCTTTGTTGAAGATGAAAAATGTCGTTGTGGCGATCAATAAAATGGATTTGGTGGAATATTCTGAAGAAGTTTATAATGATATTAAAGCTCAGTATCAATTGGTTGCAAAGAAATTAGGCTTGGAGAATGTCAATTATTTTCCGATTTCTGCTTTTCATGGAGATAATATTGTTGAAAGATCTGAAAATATGCCTTGGTATGAAGGTTCTACCTTGTTGGATTTTCTTGAAAATATTGAAATCAACTCAGATAAAAACTTTGAAAGTCCAAGATTTCAGGTGCAATATGTGATTCGCCCGCAAACTGATGAACTGCATGATTACAGAGGTTATGCGGGAGAAGTGATCTCTGGAATTTATAAAAAAGGTGATGAAATTACCGTTCTTCCACAAAATATTCAAACTAAAATTTCCAAAATAGAAACGGGAGGAAAAGAAGTGGAAGCTGTTTTCACCAATCAACCTGCAGTTTTACATATTGAAGACGATACTGATATCAGCAGAGGCGATTTTTTAGTGAAAACTGAAAATCTTCCGAAAGTTGAAAATGAAATTGAAGCCGTTGTCTGTTGGCTCGATAAAAAAGAATTAAATGAAGGCAACAAATATTTTATTCAACATAAAAGCAAGGTTTTAAAAGCTATTGTAAAAGAAATCGATTATAAAATTGATGTCAATACTTTAGAAAAAACACCAATTTCTGAAAGTGTAAAATTAAATGAAGTCGTAAAAGTTCGTTTAAAAATAGCTTCACCATTGGTTTTTGACAGTTTTGAAGAGAGTAATGCTACGGGAAATGCTGTTTTGATAGACGAAACGAGTAATTCAACAGTTGGTGCTGTAATGATTTTATAATTATGGTAATCTCAAGGAAAATTCAGATCAGGCTCAATGTTTTTTTTGTGACATTGGCTTTATTGTTTATCGTCGTTTTTTCGATGTACGAAATGGGGTATCTCGATGAACTTTTAAATATTTTAGCCAAAGACAATTACATTTTTTACTGGATGATGCTGGTCGGAGTTTTAGCGGAAATCGTTGCAGGATCAATGGGAATGGGATACGGCGTGATCTGTACGACGACACTTTTATTCCTGGGAATTCCTCCGCACGCTGTAAGTGCAAGTATTCATTCTGCGGAAAGTTTTACAACGGCAGCCGGAAGTATCAGTCATATTAAATTGAAAAATGTAAGTAAAAGTTTAGTCAAAAAACTGGCAATTCCTGCCATTTTCGGAGCCATTATCGGAGCTGTTTCGCTGACTTATCTTGGAGAATATTATTCAAAAATCACAAAAACCATTATCTCTTTTTATACATTATACCTTGGAATTCAAATTTTATCAAATGCTTTTAAAGAAAAACAGGATAAAAGATTAAAAAGAAAAACGAATTTAACGAGATTGGGTGCAATTGGTGGTTTCATCGATGCTTTTGCAGGCGGAGGATGGGGACCGCTGGTGACGGGAACTTTAATTAAAAATTCTTTTACCCCAAGATTTGCGGTGGGAAGCTCTACGGTTGCGAAGTTTATCCTGACTTTAACGGCAGCAATTACTTTTATTTTTACATTGGGAATTCAACACTGGAATATTATTCTCGGACTTTTAATCGGCGGAATTGTTACTGCACCATTTTCTGCAATGCTGACGGCAAAACTTCCCGTAAAAAGTATGTTTATAGTCATCGGAATTTTGGTGATTGTGATGAGTTCTATAACTATTTACAAATCTGTTTTTTAAAGATAATTTCTCTTAAATGTGGAAAAATAAGATGAATAAAAGAACTTTTGGTTTTGAAAATATTCTACTTTTACATCATTAAAAAAATAACAATGAATTTACATGTAGTTGCACTTTTCAAGTTTAATGAAAATTATCTGATGGAAGCGGTGGAACTTTTTCAGACTTTGGTAAGAGAAACCAGAAAAGAAGAAGGCTGTCTGCAATATGATCTTATTGAAGATAAAGAGAATAAAGGAACTTTTTTCATGGTAGAATTGTGGGAAAGTGAGGAACATCTGAATCGCCACAACGGACAGGATCACTTGTTGGATTTCAGAAGAGATATTTCAAAAATGCTTGAAAGCTCGACTCAGGTTTATAAAGGATATAAAACTTTATAAATAAAATCTGAAATTAAAGATTTATACCTTCAATCTTATAGATAAAAAATTTAAAAGGCTGTCCACAATTGTGAGCAGCCTTTTATTAGAAAAAATAGAAAGTATTAAAATTTTAGATTTTATTTTACAATCAGTTTTTTGGTTTCCGTGCTTCCTCCGAAAGTAATTTTTACTAAATAATTTCCTGAAGAAAGGTGAGAAAGATTTAGATCCTGCTTATAAAAACCTGTCTGATTTGTAAGTTCTGCTGAAAATACTTTTTTACCTGAAAGATCGTAAACTTCTACATTACCTTTGCTGTTTACTTTTTCCTTAACATCAAATAAAACCGTAACCTGTTTGTCAGCCGTTGTCGGATTTGGATAGATACCGAAAGATGCTTTTTTGCCGGCAATATCTGTTGTACCTAAGAAAGACGTGATATTTTTGTATTTAAAATACATATTTCCTGTTGATGCCCCTCCATTTTGTGTGAAATACATTCTATAGTATTCTGATCCTTGTTTAATATAGTAAGCTACATCACTATAAACACCAGTTGTGGGTTTCCAAGAGTGACCAATTGTTGTAAGGTTATTAGAAAATGCAGCTGAAGCGGGGAGAGTTACTGTTGCCGTCTCCTGAGTTTCAGGCTGAACTTTTGCTACAGAGATGTTCGGACTTTGGATCGCTCCCGACAATCTGTACATCATGATGTTTGCATAGAAAGTCCAGTATCTTGTGAACATCAGATCCCAGTTTGCTTTTGGCGGCTCCATATTCGCAACTTTATCACCCGTCGTGAAAGAGAAATAGTTGAAGAATGCATCATCAGTACCATTTGCAAGGGTTTTTGTCTGTGTAGCATCCCAAGTTGTACCGTTCCATTTTGCATATTTGAATGTATAACCACCAAAATAATCAGTGATCATGAATTTATAGTAAGTATTTGTATTTAAGTATTTTAAAACAAAGATCACTTTTCCTTCAACGTGGTGATTTCCTACATTGTATTCTCCCCATCCGTATGTTGCAGTGCCTTGTTCGAAAGCTCCATCCTGAAGAGAAGTGGTCTGATCCGGATTATACAACGGGCTTCCCCAAGAAGAAATATTCGCAATATTGATATTATCCCATTCTGTAGGAACATTTGAAGCCTGATAAACTTCAATATTCTGACCGTCATTTACTCTTGATCCAAAACTCATGCTCGAATTTCTGTAAAATGCAATATCCCATGCATCTGCAGGTTGTGAAACGATGTTATTAGCACTAAAATCAAAGAATACACGGTTTTGATAATTTGCGCCTGTTGTAAGATTTACTGTAGTATATCCGTTGGCATCTACCTGAGATAAAACGGTTTGCTGTACACCAAAAGCAAGCATCGTAGCAAAAAGTAATTTTGTTTTCATAATATCTTAATGTTATATTTTATTATTTAGAATTATTCTACAAAACTAGATATTTATTTTTAACTATTCTAAATAAAAACATGATATTTATCGTGTTTTATTTTTATTCTTACTTTAAAAAGCGAGTCTTGATGCTGTTTTATGCTTGTTTGTTAAGTTTTATTCATAAAAAAAAGCTGATCTATGAAAATCATAAATCAGCCTTTTAAATTGTAAGTTAGTCTAATAAATCTTACTTTTTAATAAATTTTGATTTCACTGCCGAACCTTCTGCAGTTTCAATAATGATATAATAAACGCCTGTCTGAAGGGCGCTGATATCGAATGTTTTTCCTGATAATTTACCTTCAGCAACTTTTTGAGCTCCTGCAGAATAAATTTGGATGTTTTTAGGATCTTTTTTAGTTACGAATTGTAAAGCTGTGTTTTCAGAATTAACTGCAAACTGAATTTCTCCTTTAGATTTTACGTTATCTGAAACTGCTAAAGATGACGATGTATTGTAAACAACGTTATCAATTTGTATAGCAACGTGAGCTGCTGTAGGAGTAAATCTGAATACAATATACTGCGAAGTAGATGCAGGAATATTTACACTAATATTTTGAGTTGCTCCAACTGTAGATAAAGTTGTAGAACTTCCTACAGGTACAAAAGTAGTCATATCTGCAGGATTTGAAGCCAAACCAACCTGAATGCTTCCGGGAGCGGGCGAAGGAGATGCCAGTACAACCGTGAAAGATACTGTTTTATCACCCGTAGGTGCTACAATTTGTGGAGTAATTAGATAAGAAGGTTCACTGGTATTATTTCCTGAATATGCCTGGACGCCTTTGTTAGCATCTGTAGTAACGATCATTAATGGTGCAGGAGGAAAAGGCATTGGGTTGGCTGCCATTTTCGTACTCCATCCATTCTGTGGAAAAGTATTGTTACCGGAAGTAAATCCATCGAAATTTTCGTTGATTGTAGCTACTTGTGCATTAGCTGCAATAGCCGTAAGCATTAAAGTTCCAAGAAGTAGTCTTAATTTCATAACGTTATTTTTATTTAGAATTATTCCACAAAAATAAGTATTTATTTTTAATTGTTCTAAATAAAGCACTATATTTGTCGAAAATTTTTGCATCTATGAAGAAGAAAGTGCTTTCCATTCTATCTTTATCCACTATTCTATGGATGAATGCACAGGAAAATGATTCTCTTAATCAGAAGAAAATAGAGGAGGTTGTCATTACAGGACAATATATGCAGCAGTCCATTAATAAATCTATTTATAAAGTTGAAGTGATTGATGCACAGCAGATTAAAAATATGGCTGTTACGAATGTAGCAGAAGTTCTTAATCAAAACCTTAATATTTTAATTCAGCCCAATAGAGGCAGCGGAGATTCCAACGCCAATATTATGGGATTAAGCGGAGAATATACTAAAGTTCTTATTGACAATATTCCTGTTGTAAGTGATCAGGGAATGGGAAACCTGGTGGATCTTACAAAGCTTAACGTTAATAATATTGAACGTATAGAAATTGTAAAAGGTTCAATGGGTGTAGAATATGGTAATAATGCAGTAGCTGGTGTTATTAATATTATTACTAAGAAAACCTATTTTAAGAAATTCAACGCCTTACTTTCTTTACAGGAAGAAACGGTAGGGAAAGATTATGACTGGTTCAAAAAAGGAAACGGAAGACATGTTCAATCGTTAAATTTAGGATATAGAATTAACGATAACTGGTCGGTCACTGCAGATATTAATCATAATGATTTTCAGGGATATAAAGGCAGTCAAAATGGGTACAAATACTTTAATACCGGTAACGATCTTCTTAGAGGTTACGAATGGCAGCCAAAAGATCAGTTAATTACAAACGGAGCAGTTCGTTATTCAAAAAATAATACTACATTATTTTATAAAGTAAATTTTCTTACAGAAACTATTAATTTCCGCGACCCGAGGGTAACAGATTACCCACTTGGAGGCGGGCAGAGAACTTATGTTTCCGATGACATTGATTATTTTACAAAAAGATGGATTCATCAGTTTAATATTCAGACAAAATTGGGAAGAATAAACTATAATGGTGATTTTTCTTATCAAAGTCAGGAGAGAAAATCCCAGGATTATGTTTATGACGTTCCGGATAGAAGTGAAATTTCAAAAGAAGACAAAAAAACATATTACAAATCAGATGTTTTGTATTCAAGAGGAATGTTCAGCAATTTCTTAGACAGTGAAAAATTCAATTTTCAGCTTGGATATGAATTAGATAGAACAAAAGGATTTGCAGATGCTTCCACCGGGAATTTTGGAACTTCGGGAAATGAAAATATCAACAGAACAATTTTTAATTACGCTAATTTCTTATCTGCAGAGTGGAAGGTAACCGACCAGCTTTCTTTACGTCCGGGGGTGAGATTGGCGTTAAGTGATAAATTTGATTCTCAATTCAATTATTCATTTACAGCAAAATATAACTTTTCTGATAAATCTGATATTCGCGGAATTTTTGGTTCTGCAAACAGATTTCCAACTTATGATGAATTGTACACCTATATAGTCGACAATAACCACGATATCCGGGGAAATGCAGATTTAAAGCCTGAAACAGGATATTCAGCAGGCTTATTCTGGGATTACAATCTTACTTCTCCGAATGCATGGAAGTTTAACATCAGTCTTTCAGGAATGTATCTTGATGTAAAAGACAGAATTGAAAATGTAATCATCAATCCTAGCCCGCTTCAATATACTTATATTAATGTAGATAATTATAAATCAATTCTTTTTGGTGGGAATTTAAACATTAGAAAAGATAATTTAAGTATTAACACAGGAGTATCTACAATGGGAATTTCCAGAGTAATGAACACAGGAAACCTTACTTCTCCAGACAATTATAATTATTATGTTGAAGCAAATTTAGGGGCAAATTATACATTGTCAAAAACAAAAACATTATTTGCGCTTTACTACAAATACACTGGAAAAAGCAAACAATACGTTCATTTGGCCAATACTCAGGATCCTACAGATCCGGGACGATATGTTTTGGGTGAGATTGATGACTTTAGTATGTTGAATTTCACCGTTTCCCAGCCTTTCTTTAATAATCATCTGGAATTAAGCTTAGGAATTAAAAATATTTTTGATGTATCATCTATCAGAAATACAACCATTGCAGGAGATGGTCACAATGCAGGAGCGAACAATCAGAATCTTTTCTATGGCAGAAGCTATTTTGCCCGTTTAAATTATAATTTTTAAAAAGAATCAGAATGAAAAAAATACTTTTTTGCCTTTTAATTGGTTTTTCATTAGTTTCTCAGTCTTGCATTAACGATAATGAAGATCCTGTAGCTGTAGCTCCAGTTGAGGGATCAATCACAGATCCGAATGTGGGAGGTGCAACACAACCAAATCAGGTATGGATTGATCTAAGTGATGTAGATATAAATGGTAAGCCAAAACAGACTTTTACAAGAAGAACGGATTGGGATTTGGCTTTTTACACCGGTAGTGAGTTTAAAGTAGTTTTAAATTCATCAATCATGATGGCTGCCGCCAAAGTTCCTAATGTTACCACTTTGGATCAGGTAACGGATGCAAGTGTTTCTACATTAAAAAACCAGGTTCAGGTTGCTAATTTTAATCCTGCCAATGAAATTTATATTGATGATGTAAAGGGAAATTTTCCAACAGGCTATACAGCAATAGAAGGAATCAAGTCAAATGATTCTGAAAATGCAATTTACCTTGTTAATATGGGTAAAGATATCTATAACGGAGCTGTAGCTGTAGGTTCTGTAGCAACCGGCGGAGACAGCAGGGGCTGGAAAAAAGTACAGATTGTAAGAGCAGGAGACGGATATAAAGTAAAATCTGCCGATCTTGACGGTAATAATTATTATGAAGTTACTGTTACTAAAAATGCAGCATACAATTACAATTTTGTAAGTCTTCAAAATAAAAAGCAAATCTTTATTCAGCCGGAAAAAAACAAATGGGACCTGTGTTTTACAGTATTTACGAATACAATTACAGGAGCAGGAAGCTATATCTATGCTGATTTTGTGAATAATAATAATGTTGGTGGAGTAGGTGCATACGAAGTTGTGGTTACTTCAGGTTCAGGTTTGGATGCCTATAATAATTTCAAACTTGCAAACGTAGATCAGTCTAAATTTATTTATAACGATCACAGAGTTATTGGAGCAAATTGGAGAAATCCTGTTGGAACTAATGGTCTGGAAGTATATGGAGATCGTTTCTATGTAATAAAAGATTCTGATGGATATTATTTCAAACTGAAATTTACGAGACTTACAAGTTTAGATGGAGTAAGAGGTTTCCCTCAGTTCGAATACAAACCTTTATAAAATATAAATCAAATAATAGTATATCATGAAAAAATTCATTCTTGCGGCTTTTGTGCTTATGGCAGTATATTCTTGTAAAAAAGAAGAAGGCGCTAAAACAGGAAATAAAACAGAAGTTAGCTCCGAAACACCAAAATCCAATAATAAAATCGTTACCCTTAACGGCGGAATTACAGAAATTGTAAGTGCTTTAGGTCACGAAAAAGAAATCGTAGGAACCGATGTGACAAGTACTTATCCGGAATCTTTGAAAGCTACGGCTAAAGATTTAGGTCACGTAAGATCAATGACGATTGAGCCGATTATGGCTGTTTCTCCTACATTGATTTTAGCTTCTGATAAAGATATCAATCCTGAATTAATGGGAAAAATCAAATCTTCAGGAATCAAAGCTGAGATTTTCAAGCAGGAATTTACAGTTGATGGAACTAAAAAGTTAATTACAGATGTAGCAAAAGCTATCGGAAATACAGATTATCAGAAACTTAACGACAAAATCGATGCTGATTTAAAACAACTTCAGCCAATTGCTAAAAAACCAAAAGTACTATTCATCTACGCAAGAGGAAATATGTTGATGGTTTCGGGAAAAAATACTCCAATGGCTGCATTAATCGGTCTTGCAGGAGGTGAAAACGCTGTTAATGAATTCGAAGATTTCAAACCATTAACTCCTGAAGCAGTGGTAAAAGCAAATCCGGATGTGTTATTCTTCTTCACAAGCGGACTTCAAGGTGCCGGAGGAAACGAAGGAGCTCTTAAAATGCCGGGTGTTTCACAAACAAATGCTGGTAAAAATAAAAAGATCATTGCAATGGACGGAGGTTTAGTTTCAAGTTTCGGACCAAGATTAGGAGAGGCTGCAGTAGGATTAAATAAACTTTTAGTTGAAAGCACAAAGTAAATTATACTTGTACATTACAATAAGTACCATACTGCTTATCATCATAGCAGTATGGTCTCTTAATACAGGGGTTTACGACTTTGGAGGTAAATCTGCGTTTGAAGTTTTAGGAAAAGTAATCAGAGGAGATTCAGGTTTATCATTAAGTGATAAATATGTAGTTTGGGACGTAAGAGCAGCCAGAATTATTATGGCAATTCTTATCGGAAGTATGCTTGCAGTTTCGGGAACGGGTTTACAGGGATTATTTAAAAATCCTTTAGCAACGGGAGATTTAATAGGATTAACATCGGGAGCTACTTTACTTGCCGCCATTGCTATCGTTTTAGGAGGATATTTCAAGCAATATCTTCCTGAAGCCGTACAATTTTCATTGGTCGGTATTTCCGCTTTTATCGGTTCTTTTTTATCAATGTTGTTGGTGTACAGAATTTCTACAAGCGGAGGAAAAACAAATGTAGTCATGATGTTGTTAAGCGGAGTTGCCATTACGGCAATAGGTTTCTCCATTACAGGTTTTTTAATCTATATTTCAAAAGATGACCAGTTGAGAGATTTAACATTCTGGAATTTAGGAAGTTTGGCAGCTGCAACGTGGACGAAGAATATTATTTTAGGAGTCGTTTTACTTATTTCTTATATCATTTTGTTACCAAAAGGCAAAGCACTGAATGCAATGATGTTAGGCGAAAAAGATGCACAGCATTTGGGAATTAATGTGGAAAGACTGAAAAAGCAGATCATCATTATTACAGCTTTAATGGTAGGAACAACGGTGGCTTTTTCAGGAACGATTGGTTTTGTAGGTCTTATCGTCCCTTATATTTTAAGACTTTTATTTAAATCAAATTATACCTTCATTTTGCCATTATCAGCAGTTTTCGGAAGTATTTTACTGTTGACGGCAGATACATTCAGCAGAAGTATTGTAGAACCTTCAGAATTGCCGATCGGTATTTTAACGGCGTTAATGGGAGGTCCTATTTTCATAGCTATTTTAGTTAAATTCAAAAAAAGTTTGTAATGATAAAGGCACACCAGATTAGTTATAAACATAAAGAATTCCATATTCTTGATGCCGTTGATGTTTCTTTGGCTTACGGCGAGTTTTTAGCAATCGTTGGTCCGAATGGAGCAGGAAAATCAAGTCTTCTGAGCGTTTTGGCGAATGAAGTAAAGTCTAAACAGAAGATTTTATTTAAAGATAAAAACATCGGAGATTGGGAAGTAAGAGAATTGTCGAAACATAAAGCGAAATTTTCCCAACACAACAGCAATGACATTCCTCTTGAGGTGAAAGATGTCGTGATGATGGGGCGTTACCCGTATTTTGATGCTCAGCCGAGACAGGAAGACCATGAAGCAATGAATAATATGATGTACGAAACGGATGTTTATCATTTAAAAGACAGGGAATACAACACTTTGTCCGGTGGTGAAAAACAACGTGTACATCTTTCCAGAGTGATGGCGCAATTACAGAACGAAATTACCCATAAACTCGTTTTTCTCGATGAACCTTTGAATAATTTAGATGTAAAACATCAGTATAAAGCATTAGAAATCATTAAAAATTTCACTAAAAAGGCTAATTCTGCGATTGTTGTTCTCCATGATTTGAATCTGGCAGCACAGTTTGCAGATAAAATTTTATTGATGAAATCAGGAAAAGTTTCTTCTTACGGAACTCCGGAAGAGGTTTTTACATCGCAAAATATAAGCGAAGCGTACAACTTTCCGTGTACGATTTGCGATCATCCAATCACGAATAACCCAATGATTATTTTCGGATAATATGGAAAATGATAACTTAAAAATATTAGCTCAGAATCTTGCCAATCCTCAAGGTGAAAAAGGGATTGAAATCGGCGAAATGATGAATGCCACCAACATCGGAATGACGCTGGAAAGCATTAAAACACTTTTAATAGAAGATGAAGAACACGTTCTTGAGATAGGCCATGGAAATGCAGCTCACGTTAAAAGTATTTTAAATAAAGCTCAAAATGTAAAATATATAGGGATAGATATTTCCGAAACAATGAATAACGAAGCCAAAAGATTAAACGAAAAGTTTAAAAATCAGGCTGAATTTGTTTTGTATGAAGGAATAAAACTTCCCTTTGAAGATAAAGCTTTTGATAAAATATTTACAGTGAATACCGTCTATTTTTGGAAAGAACCAGTTGATTATTTAAATGAAATTTACAGAGTTTTAAAAGATAACGGAACTTTTGTTCTCACTTTCGGGCAGAGAGATTTCATGGAAAAATTGCCTTTCACTCAATTCGATTTTATCTTGTATAATACGGATGAAATGGAAGAAACGGTTTCTAAAAGCCACTTTAAAAGAATGAAAATTTCCGAAAAAGAAGAGCAGGTAAAAAGTAAAACAGGAGACGAAACAATAACAAGAAATTATACAGTTTTAACCATAAAAAAATAAAATAATGAGCACATTAGTAAACGATTTAAAGGAAAAATGGGAAGCTCTGAAAGCTGAAAACCCACATTTGAGAATTAGAAATGCAGCTGCAGAGCTTGGTGTAAGCGAAGCTGAATTATTAGCAACAAACGTAGGTGATGGCGTAACGGTTTTAAAGCCGGAATTTAAAGATATTTTAACGGAAGCAGAGCAATTGGGTAAAGTAATGGCTCTTACGCGTAACGACGAGTGCGTTCATGAGAGAAAAGGTACTTACCTGAACGGAGATTTCAGCAGTCCTCATGCACAGCTTTTTGTTGGAGAAGATATTGATTTGAGAATTTTCTTAAATCACTGGAAATTCGTTTTTGCTGTAATTGAAGGTGACAAAAAAAGTCTTCAGTTCTTCGGAAAAGACGGTTTGGCTCTTCACAAAATTTATTTGACAAAAGACAGTAACGAAGCTGCTTTCGATACAATTGTTGAAAAATTCAAAGCGGAAGAACAAATTCAGACTTTGGAGCTTGAAACTGTAGCTCCAAAAGCTCCTGAAAAAGCTGATTCCGAAATTGATGTTGAAGGTTTCCAAAAAGCTTGGACAGGATTGAAAGATACTCACGATTTCTTCATGATGACAAGAAAATTCGGAGTAAGCAGAACCCAGGCTTTAAGATTGGCTCCGGAAGGATTCACTAAAAAAATTGATAATGCAAAAGTGGTAAATGTTCTTGAAGATGCTTCTGAAAAAGAACTTCCTATCATGATATTCGTTGGAAACAGAGGGATTATCCAGATCCACACGGGAAATGTGAAAAAAACACTTTGGCATCAGCAATGGTTCAATGTAATGGATCCTGATTTCAATTTGCATCTTGATGTAACGAAAATCGCTGAAGCCTGGATTGTGAAAAAACCGACTGAAGACGGAGAAGTTACAGCTGTCGAAGTATTCAATAAAGAGGGTGATTTCATCGTTCAGTTTTTCGGAAAAAGAAAACCTGGAATTCCTGAGTTACAAGAATGGAAAAATCTTGTAGCTGAATTAGAAAAATAAATAGTTAGATGATTTTTATAAGGCCGTTTTGTATTTTTCAAGGCGGCTTTTTTATTAAGGTAAAATTGTAAATTTGGTTACCACAAAAGTCATAAGCATTTCCATTTATTCGCTTAGTTTGTCATCCCGTAGGGATCTAAGCAAAATTATTAGAGATTAAACTGGAAAGATTCGTGTCTAGATCCCTACGGGATGACAAAAATGCTGGTTGCTAAAACGATAAAAAAATAAAAATGAAAAATATCTTCATAGCCATATTGCTTACAGTTTTCAGTTCATTAAGTGCTCAAAATTTCAAAGCGTATCAATTTTATGATAAAAAAGGAAAAGAGATTAAGACTGAAAAATTAGTTAAAGAACTGGCAGATTATGATGTCGTTTTCTTTGGTGAAAATCATAACAGCTCGATTAATCACTGGCTTCAGTTAAAAATTACAGAGGCTTTATTTGAAAAGAAAAACGGACAGCTTATTTTAGGCGCTGAAATGTTTGAGAGAGATAATCAATCTCAGTTAAATCAATATTTAAGCGGAAAATTTGATGCTAAAACGTTGAAAGATTCAGCTCGTTTATGGAATAATTTTACAACAGATTATAAGCCGTTGGTCGATTTTGCCAAAGATAAAAAGTTGAATTTTATTGCGACCAATATTCCGAGAAAATATGCTTCTCAGACTGCAAAAGAAGGCTTGGAATCTTTGAATAATGTAAGCGAAAAAGAGAAGATTTATATTGCACAATTGCCTATAAAAGTTACGCTTGATACGCCCGGTTATCCCGAAATGAAGACAATGATGGGCGAACATGCAGACGGCACAAAAGTAATGAATTTTATTTCTGCACAAGCGACAAAAGACGCGACAATGGCAGAATCTATTTTGAAAAATCTTCAGGCCGGAAAGACATTCATCCATTACAACGGAAATTATCACAGCAAAGAATTCGGCGGGATTTACTGGTATATCAAACAGAAAAATCCTAATCTGAAAATGGCTGTAATCTCTGTTTTTGAATCCGAAAACCCGGAGTTGAAAATTCCTGAAAAAGAGTATATTCCAACGGACTTTAATTTGATTATTCCGGCAGATATGACGAAAACTTATTAAATATTATCTACATTATTTGTCATTCCGTAGGAATCTAGACTCCGATTTAAGTAAAACAATGCTGAGATTCCTACGGAATGACAAATGTTGTATTTGAAAGACATTAATTATCTTTGTTTATATTTTTGTTCAAAAAAATGAAAAAACTATCCATTCTCTTCATACTTTTCATCGGTTTAATGAATGCTCAGAAATTGACTTCAAGTGAACTTTCAATTATCAATCAGGGTGATAAAAATTCTGCTTTACCAATTTATCAGACAACTGATGAGAATCAACATAAAACTTTATTAAGTCTTTCCACGGAAATAGATCCGCTTGATAAAAATACCGCAACTTTGGTCAACAGAATGAAAGAATCTCTTACGGCAACAGATGGTGGAGTAGGAATTGCCGCGCCACAAGTCGGAATCAACAGAAAAATCATCTGGGTTCAGCGTTTTGATAAAACCGGAGAACCGTTGGAATATTTCATCAATCCTGTTATTGTCTGGAGATCGGAGTTGCAGAATCTTAGTCCGGAAGGAGATTTGTCGATTCCAGATTTTAGAGATCAGTTTTACAGAAGTAAAGTGATTCAACTGGAATATGTTGATCTGAAAGGACAGAAATTTTCTGAAATTGTGGAGGGTTTTACAGCCGTTATTTTCCAGCATGAAATCGACCATCTCTTCGGTATTTTAATTTCGGATAAAAAAGAAAAAGAGATGAATGATTCTTACAAAAAAGTGGATGCTTTTAAGAAAAGTGACTCTGTGACGAGGTGATGAATTTGTTAATATAATTTTTTATTCCGCAACTTTCTTTAATATTTCGGATATTTTAGGTTCAATTTCTCCATTATATTTTAAGTCAGATGCTTTATTATCTGTCAAGAGCTGATAAAAAACACAGGCGTTTAAAAAAGATCCGTATTTATTGGGATGGCTTTCATCTTCATAAAGCTCAATTTCAGGGTGTTTTGTGAGGATTTCAAAAAACTTGGTTCCGTTATCAGATTTAATTAGATTATTTTCTTTAGCAACTAACTGATAAGCTTCATTAATTGTTTCAACCTCATTTTCTAAATTTTTAAGAACAGGTGAACAACATTTCTCTTTTTGAATTGATTCGTGGATTAAATAAGATGGAAAACAATATTGTTTAGGATATCCTCTGTCTTTAGATGCCCAAGTATTGAAAAGTATAAATTTGCAATTTGGGTTCGAAACCAGTTTTTTAATAGCTGCAATAGCTTTATTTTCATTCAAATCACGATCTTCAGGAATTAAAACGGCGATGGTTCCAGTCTGCAGAATAATGACATCCCATTGTTTTTCGGCAATTTTCTTTTCTGTTTCTGTAATTTCTCCGGCTTCTTTTATTCTTGTATTAATTCCGTTTTCTGTTCTTGATGTGATGATTTGTGATAAATGTCCGGACAAACTTTGTCCCGGAAATGTACTCTGGTTAATTTTTATATTAGGATTTGTTTCATTTACCATTTTCTGAACAGTCTGTGGCATATCATGAAAATAAGTAAAGCTGTTTCCAATAAACAAGACATTGATTTCATCTGCTTTTTTTTGAGATTTGCAGAATATGGTACTTACTGTTAATAATAGTAAAAGAATATTTTTCATAATCGAATATTAATTTGCAGGATATATTGTAAATATTTGGTATTCAAATGTATGAAATTATTCATTATGTAGGGAAATAATTCCTGATCTTCACACAGGAAACATTCTTAATTTTAATCTTCTTGCCAACTTTTTTCAATAATCCCGTTTCAGGATTTCTCTTAAAAACAACGACATTTCCGGTTCCTGCATTTGTTGCAATTAAGAATTTTCCACTAGGATCAAGCCCGAAAACTCTCGGATGCTTCCCTTTTGTGGATTGATAGCCGATCGTTTTTAATGTTCCGTTATTTTGAATGGAAAATATGGCAATATTATTTTCCTTTCCACGATTTGAAGCATATAAAAATTTTCCGTCAGGAGAAATATGAACATCGGAACTTTCAAAATTATCTTTATATTTTTCAGAATGTGTATTGATTCTTTGAAGATTATTGAATTTTCCGTTATCAAAAGAATATATACTTACTGCGCCTCCCATTTCTTCGATACAATAAGCAAATTTTCCATTGGGATGAAAAGTAAAATGTCTCGGCCCGCTTCCTAAAGTGGTTTGAATAAAAGGATATTGTGATACTTTTAAAGGTTCATTGCTTTCACTTTCAAATTTATAGCTTCGAATTTTATCTGCTCCTAAATCGGGTAAAAAAATATATTCAAAATCAGGAGAAAAAACCGTCGAATGAATATGAGAACGATCCTGTCTATCCGGATTTATGCTTCCCTCCGAAAATTGAAAATTCTGAACATAAGGCTCAATTTTTCCGTCTTCTAAAATGGGATAAACAGAAACACTTCCTTCCGTATAATTTCCATTAACCAGCCATTTTCCACTTTGATGAACGGTCAGATAAACAGGGTTTTCACCACCACTTTTTTGACTGTTGATAAAAGTCAATGATTTATTTTCAGGTTTAAATTCAAAACTGCTTACCTTTCCACCGTTCTGAGTTTTACTTTCAGTACACGCAAAAACATATTTTCCGTTTGGAGATAAAGTGAGAAAAGAAGGATTTAAAATACCTGTGAAAGACGTGATTTTGGATAAATTTCCGCTAATGGTGTCTAATTGATACACGTAAATCCCTTCCGTATTTTTATCTCTATTAAATGAACCGAAAAAGGCATATGTATTTTGTGAATAGAAATTGATGCAGGTACAAAATGTAATGGTTAATACTAAAAGATTTTTCAAGGTGTGGTTAATCATAATTTAAAGAAAATATTTTACGAAAACTATATAATTTTTTATAGATTTAATGTTTATAATTCTTTAAATAAGAAGTAAGCCAATTATTTTTGATTACTTTATTATTTCTGAAAACATATTCAATAGAATCTCCTTTATTTTTTGAAACAGAATCTCCGACTTGATAAGGATAATCTAAAAGTTGTTCTTTTCCGTTGGAATATTTTACAAAAGTAAAATTATGTTCATCTCTATTTTTGTAAATACGAATAACCTTTGAGTGTATTTGACTGTCTAGTAATATCTTATTTGTAATTTCGTCTCCATATAAATATTCCCGAATAATAAAAAAAGATATAAGAATTGCAAAGAAAACAATTAGATAAATTTTGATTTTCTCTTCTATTCTAATTTCAAACTCAAAGATATTATTCAATTTATTAATTTATTAATTCAGCAAATTTATTTACTCACCAATTCCGCTTCAAAAACATCCGCAAAATGTTTTCTGATCTTAGCTTTAATATCTTCCATTTCTTCGGGAGTCAGGTCTCTTTCCAGCTCTCTTTTAATAGAAGTCACTTGTTTATCTTTAATTCCGCATGGAATAATGTATTCAAAATAACGCATATCAGTATTTACATTTAATGCAAAACCATGCAATGTTACCCAACGCGAAGCTTTTACACCCATTGCACATATTTTTCTGGCATAAGGTTTTCCTACATCAAGCCAAACTCCTGTTTCTCCGGGAGAACGTTCACCTTTCAGGCCGTACTCTGCAATGGTTCTGATGATTACTTCTTCTAGGTTTCTCATGTATTTATGAATATCCGTAAAGAAATTTTCAAGGTCTAAAACAGGATAACCAACAATTTGTCCATAACCATGATAGGTAATATCTCCACCACGGTTCACTTTTACGAAAGTGGCGTCGATTTCTTTTAATTTGTCAATTCCGGCAAGCATATTTTCTTCGTGTCCGCTTTTTCCTAACGTATAAACGTGAGGATGTTCCACTAAAAGAAAATGATTGGGAGTTGTAATATGTTGCTCAGCAGAGAGATCACGGTTTTTTACTTTGAGATCGATAATATCTTTCATCAGTTTTTCCTGATAATCCCAAGCGGGTTGATATTCTTTTATACCTAGATCTTCAAATTCTACTACTTTATTTTGATGTGTGTTCATACCATTTTTTGATATACAAATCTAGTGATTTTTACGCTTTTATGGAATGTATAAAATCTATAGCTTCTTTCTTCCAATCTCTATTTTGTAGTAGGATGTTCACAAAAGCAGTTCCAATGATTCCACCGTCTGCTTTTTCTGTTACGTTTTCGAAATCTTCTTTTGATTTGATTCCAAAACCTATCATTACCGGATTTTTAAGCGAAAGAGAAGCTAATCTTGAAAGATAGTCTTCATTTTTTAAAACTGCATTTTCATTTCCGGTTGTAGATGAAGAACTTACAGCGTATAAAAATCCTGAACTTAAAGAATCCAGATATAAAATTCTTTCATCTGAAGTTTCAGGTGTTACTAAAAAGGTGAAATTCAGACTGTATTTTTCTAGAATTTTCCTGTAATTTTTTTCGAATTCAATAGGAGGTAAATCAGGAATGATTAATCCGGAAACTCCGCTTTCAGAACATTCTTTACAGAAATTTTCAAATCCGAAACTTAAAACAGGATTGATGTATCCCATCAAAATCAACGGAATTCTTATTTCATTCTTAATTGTTTTTAATTGGGAAAACAATTTTTCAATCGTCATTCCGTTTTTTAGAGCTAATTCATGAGCTTTTTGAATGACCGGACCGTCCGCAACGGGATCAGAATATGGCATTCCGATTTCTATCATATCTGCTCCGGAATCCTGAATTAATTTTATAATATCGGCAGTATCTTCCAATTTTGGAATTCCTGCTGTGAAGTATATGTTTAGTTTTTTCATTTTAAAATTCTTTTTATCCTGTCATTTCGAACGAAATAAAATGTAGTGAGAAATCTTTAGTTGTAAAATATTTAGATTCCCTCGATTCTTCGGATGACAAATGTTGTTTTATGTCAAATGTGCGATCCGGCTTGAACGGAGCTCTTTTTGTGTAGCAAAGCGAAACAAAAAAGCGGGAGTGGAAGACGGAAATTATCGCCCAAATTATTTTATAAATGTTTCAAATACGTTTCCATATCCTTATCGCCACGACCACTCAAACAGATCACAACAATATCGGTTTCATTAAATTTCTTTTTGTCTAAAACCGCCAAAGCGTGTGAACTTTCCAGTGCGGGAATAATTCCTTCTAATTTTGTCAATTCAAAGGCTGATTTCAGCGCTTCATCATCATTAATACTGAAAAATTCCGCACGCTTTTCTTGAAATAAATTCGCATGAAAAGGTCCGATTCCGGGATAATCCAACCCTGCAGAAATGGAGTGTGGCTCAATAACCTGACCGTCTTTTGTCTGCATGACCAAACTTTTGCTTCCATGTAAAATACCCAGAGTTCCCAAAAAAGTTGTCGCTGCTGATTTCCCTGAATCAATTCCAAAACCTCCGGCTTCTGCGGCAATAATTTTTACGTTTTCTTCATTCACAAAATGGTAGAAAGTTCCCGCTGCATTACTTCCGCCGCCAACACAGGCAATCACATAATCAGGGTTTTTTCTTCCGATGTGTTCGTAAAGCTGTTCTTTAATTTCTTTTGAAATAATACTCTGAAACCTCGCTACCAAATCCGGAAAAGGATGCGGACCAACCACACTTCCAATCACATAATGCGTTGTCACAGGATTATTAATCCAGTCTCTTAAAGCTTCATTTACAGCATCTTTCAACGTTTTTGAGCCTGAAATTGCAGGAATAACTGTCGCACCCAACATTTTCATTCTTGCCACATTCGGAGCCTGTCTCTGAATATCAATTTCGCCCATGTAAACGATACATTCCAAACCCAATAAAGCGCAGGCTGTAGCGGTTGCAACGCCGTGTTGTCCGGCTCCGGTTTCTGCAATAATTCTCGTTTTACCGAGACGTTTTGCCAATAAAACCTGTCCCAAAGCATTGTTGATTTTATGTGCTCCGGTATGATTTAAGTCTTCTCTTTTTAAGTAGATTTGCGTGTTATATTTTTGGCTTAAATTTTTTGCAAAATATAAAGGTGTTGCGCGTCCAACGTAATTTTTTAATAAATCCTGATATTCCTGTTGAAATTCTTCGGATTCAATGATTTCAAGATAGTTTTTTTGCAATTCTTCTACATTCGGATACAGCATTTCGGGGATGAATGCACCTCCGAATTCTCCGTAATATCCGTGTTCATCAGGATTTTTATAATTCATTTTGTAATTTATTTATAAATGAGAGGTTATAATCAAATTGTTGTTTGTTGATCTGCTCGTTCTGAAATAATAACTGAACTTTCGTTGTCAGATCTATCAAAATATTTAAATCTAATTTGGAATCATACATTGTAACTGCAATTTCCAGATTATCAATTAAAAAGTAAGAATCAAATTTCTCATACAGACAAAAAATCTTACAATAGACGATTCCAAAATCATATTTTACATTTGCTTTTACGTTGCTGTCAAGTAATTTATCTGCAATAACAACCAAATGATAACTGTCCCAAAAATGGATGGTTTTGAAAAAGTATTCCACATCATTTTGGTTAAAATTTTTAATAATATTGATGAAATCACTTAATAAACTACCGAGATACCAATATTCTGTATTGCTGTCATTTTCAGAAACAAGCTGATATAAATTCTTTACTTTTTCGTTCTCAAACTTCGTTGGAAAGAAGGCCCGACGAACAGATTTTCCTATAGATTCCAGATTCAATTTTTTTATTTTTAAAAGTTTGAGCTTTCTCGAATAATATTTTTTCAATGTTTTGTTTTTTTTATTTGTGATGAGTCCCGAAGAGACGGTTTAAATCAGGATTGGATGAAGTCTAATTAAAATGTTCAATTAAATATCAATCCCATAAATATTTTTCATCATATTTCATTCTGTGTTTTTCCAAAATTTCAATCAGTTCGTCTTTATATTCTTTTGACTGATGATACTGTCTTTGATTTTTAATATAATTGATGGTAGGATAAAGATTCTCTTCACTCACGGAAAAAGCTCCGTAACCATCCTGCCAATAAAAATTTTCATATTTTTCACCTTTTGTTTTTATCCATTTTGATGAATGTGCTTTTATCTCCTGAATCAATTTCATTAATGCGATTTTCTTTGAAAGAGTACAAAGAATATGGATGTGATTATCAGTTCCTCCTATTTGTAATGCAATACTTTCAAAATCTTTACATAAAACTGCAATGTATGAGAACAATTCTTTTTCTATTTTTTCATCAATAAAATCTTCTCTATGCTTTGTGCTGAAAACAATATGAATATAATTTTTTACTAATGACTGTGACATTTTTGTGCTTTTTATTTGTGTTATTTTTTTATAATCGGATTTGCATCCGATCCTGATTTAAGTCGTCCTTTCAGGACTCCATATTATTTTATATAATTTTTCTTAACGTCTTTATCTGGTTTAAATTTTTAATTCCGGGTTCGGTTTCAAATTTCGAATTAATATCCAAAGAAAAAGGTTTTTGGTTAATAGTTGATAGTTGATGAATGTTTTTCAAAGAAATTCCGCCACTTAAAAAATAGGGTAGAGGAATTTCTATTTCGTTTAATAAATTCCAGTCAAATTGTTTTCCTGTTCCTCCGAAAGCTGTTGAATCTGTATCGAATAGTAAATAGTTGATTATTGTTGGTTGCTGATTGATTGTTTTTTGAATCTGTTCCGATTTTCCGGCTCCAATTCTTATCACTTTAATCATTCCAATTTCAGGATTTAATTTTTTTTTCAATTCAATAATAAAATTTTCATCTTCATCGCCGTGAAGTTGGATAAAATTCAGATTGGCTTTTTGGCTTATTTCAAAAATTTTTTCAATACTTTCATTCACAAAAACTCCAACTTTACCTTGATGTTCAACTTTTGAAATATCTTCTAAGCTCAAATGATTCAAAACATACCTGAGCGACTTTTCATAGAAAATAAAACCTAGGAAATCCGTGTTCATAGAAATTAATTCTTGAACTTGATCCAATCCTGTTAAACCACAGACTTTAAGTTTTAGTTGATTGTTACAAGTTGATTGTTGATTGCTTTGTAAATCCATTTGTTAGATTATTGCATTTTTAAATTGCTGCATTCGAAATAAATTCTTCGAATTTTTTCGCCGGATTTTCATGTTTCATGAAATATTCTCCCATTAAAAATCCGTCAAAGCCTTTCTCTTTTAAATAATTAAAATCTTCAATATTGTAAATTCCGCTTTCTGCAACGGACAAAACATTTTTTGGAAGCTGATTTTTCAAATTCACGGAATGCTGCAGATCAACTTTAAAATCTTTTAAATTTCTATTATTAATTCCAACCAAATCAATTTCCGAATGGTAATGTTTCAGTTCTTCTTCCGTATGAATTTCGAGTAAAACTTCTAAACCTGATTCATGAGAAAGTTGCGTAAATTCCTGAACCTGCTGAGGTGAAAGACAGGCTGCAATCAGTAAAATAACATCAGCTCCGATACTTTTTGCTTCATAAAACTGATATTCATCGATCATAAAATCTTTTCGCAGAATCGGAATATTTACAGAATTTCTTACATTTAAAATATCTTCAAAACTTCCTCCGAAAAAATCTTTATCCGTTAAAATTGAGATTCCACTTGCTCCAAAATTTTCATAGGCTGAAACTACTTCTAAAGGTGAAATTTTATCATTAATAATTCCTTTGGATGGAGATTGTCTTTTAAATTCAGCGATGATTCCGCTTTTACTTTTTATATTTTCTTTTAGGGAAAGGGTTTTTCTTTCAAAAAAAGCAGAATCTTTCAATTCCTGTATGGAGACTTGTAATTTTGAGATTGAAACTTCTTCTTTTTTTCTTTGGATGATTTTATCTAAAATATTCATAATCATTATTCTAATAGCAATTCCAGACTTCTCAAAGCTTTTCCTCCATACAAACTTTCCTGAGCTAATAAAAGACAATCTTCATAACTGCCAAATTTATCCGTGTGATACAACGCAACGGAAGCATTTGCCAAAACCACGGAATTTTGTTGCTCCGTACCTTTTCCGTGAAGGATATTTCTGAAAATTTTTGCGGTTTCATGAGGTGTTTCACCAGCTTTTATACTTTCATGAGTAATAGAATCAAATCCTAAATCTTCTGTTGAATACACTTCTTCACCTTTTTTTGTGATAATTTTACTGTCATGGGTTAGACTTATCTCGTCATAGCCATCCATTCCGTGAACAAGAATAAAATGGCGGTCGTCTTTTTGCAATAAATATTGATAAATTCTTGCAATTTCCAAATTGTAAACTCCGATCATTGAAAATTGAGGTTTTGCGGGATTTACAAGAGGTCCAAGTAAGTTGAAAAACGTTCTGAGACCTAAAGATTTTCTCAAAGTACCAACAGATTGTAAAGCAGGATGAAAATAAGGAGCATGCAGAAAACAAATGTTGGCTTTTTCCAGATCATCTTGTAATCGGTCTGAATCAACTTTAAATTCGTAACCTAATTCTTCCAAGACATTGGATGATCCTGTAATGGTTGAGGCTCCATAATTTCCGTGTTTTGTTACTTTTTGCCCGGCTCCGGCAACTACAAAACTTGCCAATGTTGAAATATTTATCGTGTTTTTTCCGTCACCACCAGTTCCAACAATGTCAATGGCATCAGTTGCATCCAAACTCATGGGAACTGCCATTTGCAGGAGGGCTTCACGGAAACCTTCGAGTTCTTTCAAAGTGATATTTCGCATCAGGAAAACGGTCATAAAGGCCGTAACTTCTGTAGAATTGAATTTATTTTGAGCAATTTCAATCATAATCGCTTTTGCTTCAGATTTCGACAAAGTATGATGATTGAAAAGATATTCAAGGATTTCTTTCATTTGGAGAAATTTTAAAGATTGTAATTAATTCAGAAGAAAATTTTTAATAATAATTTCTCCTTGAGGTGTCAAAATGCTTTCAGGATGAAACTGAACACCGTGAACATCATAGGTTTTATGCTGTAACGCCATGATCATTCCGTCTTTGTCTACTGCCGTGATTTCCAGTTCTTCGGGGAAATCTTCGCGATTCACAACCCAGCTGTGGTATCTTCCGACTTCCATTCCGCTGGAAAGATTTTTGAAAATTTTAGTGTTATTTTTTACCAAATCGGTAGAAGTTGCCACCCCATGAAAAATCTCAGAAAGGTTGATTAAACTTCCGCCAAAAGCTTCTGCAATAGCTTGCTGGCCAAGACAAACGCCCAAAATACTTTTTGTGGGAGCATATTCTTTAATTAAATCCAGTAAAATTCCGGCTTCTTCAGGAATTCCGGGACCTGGTGAAAGAACGATTTTATCGTATTTATCGACTTCTTCTAAAGTGATTTCATCGTTTTTTACGACATCAACTTTTATATCCAAAACTCTTTCAATAATTTGGACCAAGTTGTAAGTGAAACTGTCGTAATTATCGAAAACTAAGACTTTTGTTGATAGTTGATTGTTATTTGTTGATTGTTCTATAGTATTTTTCATTTTATTTTTGTCTGTAATAATTAATAAATCCATTTAATAACTTTTTACAAAGTATGATTTGGTTTAAAGTAATTTTAAGTCTTTCTTCAGTTAAATAATTTTGGTCTGATGATAAATAAATTTGAGTTTCCAATTCATAAAGAGATCCTCTTGCGATGAATAAAAAATGTATTGTTTCTTTTGATGTATTTCTTCCACAGCCTTCTGCTATATTAGAAGGAACGGAAACAGCACATCTTCTAATTTGATTTGTCAGTCCAAATATTTCTTCTTTTGGATAATTTTTAGTTAAATCATAAACAAGATTAGTAAGCTTTCTCGATTCAATTCAAACATCTAAATTTATATATTCCATTTTTTGTGTTTTTGTAAATTTCTGTTAGCCGTCAAGTATCAGCCAATAACTAACAACTATTAACTATCAACCAACTTCTCCGCTTTCTCCACGGCTTTTTTCAATGCGTTCAGTTTATTGTTAACTTCCTGCAATTCACTTTCGGGATTAGATTTTGCAACTAATCCGGCTCCGGCTTGATAATACAGTGTGTTGTTTTTACTTAAAAAAGTTCGGATCATAATTGCCTGATTGCAGTTTCCGTTTAATCCGATGATTCCAATACAGCCGCCATAATATCCACGGGAATCTTTTTCGTATTTATTGATTAATTGTAATGCTTTATGTTTCGGAGCACCACTTAAAGTTCCTTGTGGGAATGTTGCAGCGACTACTTCAAAAGGATTTGTTTGTTTCGGTAAATCGGCTGTAACTTCGCTCACCATATGGATAACGTGAGAAAAAAGCTGGATTTCCTTTAATTTTGTAACAGTTACATTTTTACCCAATTTTCCTAAATCATTTCTGGCTAAATCCACCAACATCGTGTGTTCCGCATTTTCTTTTGCATCGTTTTTTAATTCTTCAATAGACTGTAAATCAGTCTCAAAATGTCCTGTTCTTTTAAAAGTTCCTGCAATCGGATGCATAGTTGCTTTGTTGTCTTTGATAATCAATTGGCTTTCAGGACTTGAGCCGAATAATTTGTAATTTCCGTAATCAAAGAAAAATAGGTATGGAGAAGGATTAATATTTCTTAAAGCACGATAAACATTGAATTCGTCACCTTTAAATTTTTGTTCAAATCTTCTGCTTAAAACCAATTGAAAAACATCTCCTCGCATACAATGTTTTTGGGCAGTTTTTACAAGATCAATATATTCTTCATTAGTAATATTGGAGGTTTCTTTTCCATTTTTTTCGAAAGGATAAATAACTGAATTTTGATTTTTAATCAGGCTTTCCAATAAATAAAGTTCGGATTTTACATCTTCGATCTGATTTTCAATAATATGCATTTCATCGTTATAATGATTGATAGCAATTACATATTGATACAATCTGTAACGAAGAATCGGGATTTCAACTTCCGGGCTTTGAGCTTTGAATGCTATGTTTTCAAAAAACTGAACCGCCTCAAAACTTGTGTATCCGAAAAGACTTTGCGCCGTTTCTTCAACCGGATCGTTAGTTTTTTCACATTCAAAAATATTGGAGAATTCCTGAAAGACATCTGCAATTTTATGTTCAATAATAAACTGTCTGATGGGCTCTTTTCGCGGCAGTTTTATTTCAAATTCAGTTAAATTTTTAATTTCTATTCCTGCAACGGCATTCACAGCAATAAAAGAAAAATTATTGTCGATATTTTTGGAGTCCGAGCTTTCCAGAAGAATGGTATCTCTGAACTTATCCCGAATCTGCAGGTAGATATTCATCGGAGTCTGAAGATCTCCTAATGTTTTTTTAGAAACGGTTTTTATTTTTATTTTTTTACTGAACATTTGCAGTTTATTTTAAATATAATTTAAACAAAAAAAGACTTCAACGGTATCCGTCAAAGTCTTTATATATTATTTTTATTATTCCTGTTGTAGATAATTAACAGCACGACAATAACTTCAGACCCGACGAAGAGTTTGAAAGCCACCACCAATTATTATTACTGTTATTAAACATGTCACAAATGTAAATATTTTTTTAATACAAAAAACAAAAAAATATGAAAATAAAAAAACTTAAAAATTGCAATCTTATCTTATCTGCTGAAATTTTATATTTTAACATTGGAGGTTGAGATATAAATTATCTTTCTTCAGTTTATTAATAAAATATAACGGAGTAATTCCTGTTTCATTTTTAAAAGCCTTTACAAAATCTTTTGACGAGTTATAGCCACATTTTTCCGCTAAAGAATTCATATCATATTCTCTGTAAGAAGAATCTGTTACTAATTTTTGGAGTATGTATTTGATTTTTAAGTTGTCAATATATTCAGAATAGGTATTGTTTTTATTTGCCATAATGAATTCCGAAAGGTATGTCGTATTCGTATCCAAATCATTGGCAAGGGAAGCCAGACTTATGTTTTCCGTAATGTATTTCTTAGATTTTTCAAAGTTTTCGAGCGCCTGAAGTAAATTTTCATTCGAAGAAATTTCTTGATTTTCGTCTATTGAATTTAATTTTGTGATTAGTTTTTCATATTTTTTGCGGAGAATTTTATTTTTTCTTTTCCAATAAATAATGACAGCGAATAAAAGCAGGCATGAGATTACCGATACAGTGATAATTTCTTTCAAAGATTTTCTTTTTTCAATTTTTTTTGAATCCGAAAGCAAAACATTAAAAGATTGGTCGGCATTATTTTTTTCCGTGATCCTGATGCTGTCTTTTAGATGGGTATATTTATCCATATACAGCTTTGCATTTTTCGTATCTCCCAACTCAGTATACGCACTGGAAAGAAATTCAAAAGATTCAACTCTGTTGGTAGGATCAGGAAATTGTTTTTCAAGATCTCGCGCTAAATTGGCATATTCTATTGTTTTTTTATACTCTTTTTTTTCGAGATATAGCCAACTCAGCTGATTCATTAATATTACATTATCATTTTCTAATAAATTATATTTATTGACAATATTTAAACTTTTTGTCAGGTATTTTTCAGCAATTTCAATATTTCCGGGTTTATTCGCCTCCTCTAAATAAAGAATTGCAAGACGCACATAATTGAAAGATATATTGCTATATTTTTTTTCGGTTGTAATCTCCTCATGCTTTCCTGTGATAAGCTCGGAAGCTGCAATACTTTTTTTGTGATAACTAATAATAGAATCTTTATAACTTTTATTTTCTAATCTTTTATTAAAAAAATAAAGCGTTATATTGGAATAAATTAAGCCTGAAGTATAATTTTTGACGTCGGGATCTTCAATTTTCTTTGCATAGGCTACAGCTGTTCTAAAATCTTTTAAGCTGGCTTCATCTAAGCCCAAATATCCCAGTGACAATGCACTTGCCCGGTAAAGATTGGCCATGGTTCGGGCGGCTTTAGGTCCCGCATCAATTTTCTTTAGCTCAGTAGCAAGTTTGATAATTTCTTTATTTTTATTTTGTCTCTCATAAATTTCTATGACACGGCGTCCGCTTTTTAGAATTCCCCAGTTGTAGCCGATTTTTTCAGATTCAGCTTTTAATTTGAATAAGGCTTTTTCTTTGTCGTTATCAGAAATTTTTTCATCAAATCTTAATTCTTCTAATTTGTTATCAATATATTCTTCATTTATAATCGGTTTTGTTTGTGCTGAAATTCTGATTATCAGTAAGAAAGAAATAAAGAAAAGGAGTAAAGATTTTTGCATATCAGTTTATGTATAATTTAGATTACAATAAGTATAAGAGTTCCACAAATTTATATTTTAAAATAAAATTTTCTTTTATCTCATGCTAAATTAAAAACAATTCATATTCTTTGCGAGCAATATTTTTTCATATTTTTGTCAGCAAATTAGAAAACAATGAAAAAAGTATTAGCAATCGCATTTATCGGAGGTTTATTGGTAGTTAACTGTTCAAAAAAGCCTAATCACGACTTACAGGACAGCAACACCATGTTATCGGAACCGGATGCGCCAACTGTTGTAGATTCTACTGCTAAAAAAACTGACACTCCTGCTGCAACAACTCCTGCACCGGCAACTGAAGCTCCTAAAACAGATTCCGCAGCGGCTAAAAAATAATGAAAAAATTATTTTTAACAGGACTTTTAAGCTTACTGATATTTTCCTGTTCTAAAAAAGAAAATACGCCGATTGACGCGACATCTTCTGAGACAACAACAATTTCAGAACCTGCAAAAAACAATCTTTCCGGGGATCAGATTATTGAAACGCTGGATTGTTCTGGCTGTCATTCTGCAAATGAAAAAATGACAGGACCTTCTTATCAGGAAATTGCAGATAAATATTCAGATAAAGATATTGAACTGCTGGCTTCTAAAATCATAGAAGGTGGAAGTGGAGTTTGGGGAAGTGTTCCGATGTCTGCCCATCCTCAAGTATCTAAAGAAGACGCAAAAAAAATGGTGGAATATATTCTGACATTAAAGAAGAAATAGAAAATGTCTACCGAAAAATCCAGTCTGCACACAAGAAGTTTACATCGTAATCCTTATGATTTTGATAAGCTTATTTCTTGTGTGCCGGAACTGAAAGAATATGTTTTCACCAATTCTTATCAAACAGAAACAATTAATTTTAGCCTTCCGAAAGCTGTAAAATTACTTAATAAAGCTTTATTATCACATTTTTATAATATTCAGAACTGGGATATTCCTGAGACTAATCTTTGTCCTCCGATTCCCGGACGGGCAGATTATGTACATTATATTGCAGATTTATTAGCCGAACAACAAAATAAAATTCCACAAGGTTTTTCCATACAAGGTTTGGATATCGGAACAGGAGCAAACCTTGTTTATCCTTTAATTGCCCACAAATCTTATGGCTGGAAAATCTTGGGAACAGATATTAATAAGAATTCTTTGAAAAATGCTCAGGAAATATTAAATAATAATCCTGATTTATTACCTGCAATTGGATTAAAATATCAACCTGAATCAGGACATATATTTAAAGGTATAATTAATTCAAAAGATAAGTTCACATTTTCTATGTGTAATCCTCCTTTTCATGATTCTGAAGAATCTGCCTTAAAGGGAAATCTTAGAAAAACAAAAAACCTTAATAAATCAAAAGTTCATAAGCCTTTACTTAATTTTGGAGGGCAACAGTCTGAATTGTGGTGTGAAGGCGGCGAACTGGCTTTTATCAAAAACATGATTGAAGAAAGTGTTTTGTATTCGTCACAGGTTCTTTGGTTTACCTGTTTGGTTTCTAAAAAAGATAATTTGTTTAAGCTGATTACACTTTTAAAGAAACTAAAAGCAATTGAAGTTAAAACGATTGACATGGCTCAAGGTCAGAAAATCAGCAGAATATTAGCCTGGACTTTTATTCCTCAACAAAATCGTAAAGATTGGTTCTCATAGTTTTTCAGTTTAAATCATCTTCTGAATTGAATTTTATATAAAATAAATTATATTTCTGAGAAAAGCCATTGACCATCAATTCAAAAATCACTAATTTTGCACGTTATTTTAAATAGATACAATGCAATTATCAGAACAAGAAATCATTAGACGAGAAAAGCTGAACAAGCTTGTTGAAATGGGAATCAATGCGTTCCCGGCAGATGAATACGTAATTACAGATACTACAGAATCTATAAAACAGGATTTCGCTGATAATAAACAGGTTAAGATTGCAGGTAGATTAATGTCAAGAAGAATTCAGGGAAAGGCTTCTTTCGCTGAATTGCAGGATTCTAAAGGCAGAATTCAGGTATATTTTAACAGAGATGAGATCTGTACAGGTGAAGACAAAACTTTGTATAATGAAGTTTACAAACACCTTTTAGATATAGGAGATATTATTGGTATTGAAGGAGAACTGTTCACCACTCAGGTTGGTGAAAAGACAGTTTTGGTGAAAAACTTCACAGTTCTTACTAAAGCTTTAAGACCACTTCCACAACCAAGAACGGACGAAAATGGAGTAGTACATGATGGTTTTAACGATCCTGAATTGAGATACAGACAACGTTATGTAGATTTATTGGTAAATCCTCACGTAAAAGAAGTTTTTGTGAAAAGAACAAAACTGTTCAATGCCATGAGAACTTTCTTTAATGAAGCAGGGTATTTTGAAGTTGAGACTCCTGTCTTACAGTCAATTCCCGGTGGAGCTGCTGCAAGACCGTTTATTACGCATCACAATGCTTTAGATATTCCATTATATTTAAGAATTGCGAACGAATTATATCTGAAAAGATTGATCGTGGGTGGATTCGACGGGGTTTATGAATTCTCAAAAAACTTCAGAAATGAAGGGATGGACAGAACGCATAATCCTGAGTTTACCGTAATGGAGATCTATGTAGCTTACAAAGATTACAACTGGATGATGGATTTCACCGAAAAATTGTTGGAATTCTGTGCAATTCAGGTAAATGGAACATCAAATGCAAAATTTGGTGATCAGGAAATCAGTTTCAAAGCGCCTTTTGCAAGAGTTTCTATGACAGAAGCTATTTTGAAATATACAGGTTTCGATATTACAGGAAAAACTGAACAGGAATTATTTGATTTTGCTAAATCTATCGGTATCGATGTAAACGAAACCATGGGCAAAGGAAAATTAATCGATGAAATTTTTGGTGAAAAGTGTGAAGGAAACTTCATTCAGCCGACTTTCATTACAGATTATCCTGTTGAAATGTCTCCTCTTACAAAGAAACACCGAAGCAAAGAAGGTCTTACAGAGCGTTTTGAATTAATGGTTTGCGGTAAAGAAATTGCGAACGCCTATTCCGAGCTGAATGATCCGATTGATCAAAGAGAGCGTTTCGAAGATCAGTTAAAATTATCTGAAAAAGGGGATGATGAAGCTGGACAATTCATCGATGAAGATTTCCTGAGAGCCTTGGAGTACGGTATGCCGCCAACTTCAGGAATGGGAATCGGGATGGACAGATTAATCATGTTCTTAACGAATAATGCATCAATCCAGGAAGTATTGTTCTTCCCTCAAATGAAGCCCGAAAAAACTGTTCCTCAGATCGAATTGGGAGAAGATGAAAAAGTAATTCTTGAAATTTTAAATTCTCAGGAAGAGCCATTTTCTTTAGCCGAAGTGAAAGAAAGAAGTCAGTTGTCGGGTAAAAAATGGGACAAAGCATCAAAAACTTTAACTAAAAATAATTTGGTGAAAGTTGAGAAAATTGATGAGAATGTCTTTATGAAATTAGTCTAAGATTTTCACAATAAAATATAAAAGAATCCTGAAATTTTTCAGGATTCTTTTATATTAAAAACTATAATCTGATATTTTTCGTTGTTTATAAAACTTGAAATCGGTGAAGTCTGTTCTTTTATTTTTGTTGATTTTCTTTTGTGTAAGTTTTAAGGCACAAATGCTTACATCTGTCTATTTTGAATATGACAGCTACAAACTTAACAAAGAATCTGAAAAAAGATTGGATAGTTTAATTCAATTAAAAGCAGATCTCAGATTCAGGATTTTTGGAAATTGTGATATTTCTGGGAGTTCAGAATATAACAAAAAATTATCTGAAAATCGCGCAAATGCAGTCAGTCAATATTTAGAAGAAAAGATTGGGAACAATATAAAGCTGGAAAGTGTTGTTGGTTTAGGCAAGGAAAAGCAGATTAATGATAACAGTTCGGAGCAACTGCGGAAAAAAAACAGAAGAGTAGATGTATTTATTGATAAGGCCCTCGTTTCAGGAGAAAGAAAATCAGGAAATACATTTGCTAGTTTTTTAAGTATGAATATTTCTCAGATGAAAGTAGGAAATACTTTTTCGCTTCCTGATGTTAATTTTATCGGAGGTCGCCACGTATGGCTTCCAAAAGGAAATGTTGTGCTTACTCAACTTTCCAATATTTTAAAAAATAATCCGACGGTTGAAATTGAATTACAAGGCCACATTTGCTGTGATTATGATAATTTTGATGGTGAAGATCTCGATTTGTGAACTTTTAATCTTTCATGGACGAGAGCTAATGCAATCAAAGAATTTCTTGAAAAACAGGGGATTGCTTCCAATCGAATAAAAGTAACGGGACAAGGACATCTTAATCCTGTTGTTTATCCGGAACGCACTGAAAATGATTTTATTAAAAACAGAAGAGTTGAAATAGTTTTACTTAAAAAATAGAGATTATTTTAACAGTTTTATTGAATCACTTTTATGTATCTCCGTTTATATTCCTCATCGTAACAATAATAAGAAAATATTCCGGCAATTTTTTCTAATCCGGGATCTCCTTCTTTTTCATACAATGAAATTTCTTCGTCATTAAGCTTGATCCAGACTTGCCAGATTCCATGCATTCCACAAGTTACTTCTAATAAAAAAGTATTTTGGCTATCTTTAAAAAGTTGATAGATATAAGGGTTGAAAGTGATCAGCTCAAAATCTTTTAAATTATATTCTTTATTCATTTATAATTTAAGTTAATTACTTCCGCTGCTTACTAAACGAAGCCATCAAATAAAACAAAAACGGTAAAATAAATAGAGAACCCAACATCAATGCCCATCCCAAAGCAGAAATGGTTTTCGGGGCAGCAACATGTTCTAATAATGATAAATGTTGTCCGTTGGCAAATAAAATAATATTCGGATTATGCTGATACGTTGCAGCTACCAGAATCATAATTACCTGGAATCCTGCCAAAGCCCTTACCGGAAGCAATTTTCGGGTATTCATTGCCCGTAAAATAAGGAATAAAGCAATTGTTGCAAAAAATGTAGCCATAATTCCCAAAGGTTTTGAGAAAACCCATTTCAAAAGAGGAATGTCAGAAAAATAAGCCGTTAAAAATACCAGTAAACCTGTTATGACCACAAAAATCATGGTCTGCTTTGATTTTTTAATCATTAAGCCTAATTGCAAACGGTCTGTTGTTTCCCTCAAAGCAAATACTGACGCCACATAAGCACAAATTGAAACCGTGAATAATCCAACACTAACTCCAAACCAATTCAGCCAGCTGAAAATATATAAGTCCAGAAAATTAGTAGCATCCGGATTGATCGAGTGCGAAACGGTTGCAGCAGCTATTAGTCCTAAGAAAAAGGGAGTTAATAAACTCGAAAAATAAAATATCTGGGTATAAACTTTCTGCCAATCGTCCTTTACGGCATCATAATGTCTGAAAGTGAAAGCTGTTCCCCTCGCAATAATCCCTACAAGCATTAAAACCAAAGGAATATGCAGATAAGTTGAAAGAGTAGTGTAAATTTCGGGGAAACCAACAAAAAGAATTACAATCGCGATAATCAGCCACATATGATTGGCTTCCCAAACCGGAGCGATCGATTCGTACATGATTTCCTGTGTTTTATGCCTTGCCCTTTTCTTGGTGAAAAGTTCCACAATTCCCGCTCCGAAATCAGCCCCTCCCAAAATCACATAAAGACAAATTGACAGCCAGAGAAAACCTATAACTACATAAATCATGATTTCTTGTTTTTAGAATTAAACTCAATATCAGTAGGATCATAAAGTTTAGGAACCATCTGTATCTGCCGTCTCAAAAGGAAAATAATAATTAATGATAATGAAACGAAAATGGCTGTAAAAAAATAGAATGAATACTGAATTCCAGGCATCGGAGTTACGGCATCAACGGTTCTCATAATTCCATAGATAATCCACGGTTGTCTACCAACTTCGGTGACTGTCCATCCCGCTTCCAAAGCGATATATCCGAAAGGTGTTGCGATTAAAAACGTTTTTAATAACCAGTTTTTAGTAAGCCATTCTTTCCTGAAAAATGTAGCATATAGATAAATCATTCCGATAATAATCATCACAACGCCAAAGAAAATCATTGTCTGAAAAGCGTAATGTACAACCGAAACAGGAGGCCATTCATCTCTCGGAAAATCTTTCAACCCTTTTACTTCGGCATTAAAATCATTACTTACCAAAAAACTTAGAACCTTCGGAATTTTTAATGCATATTTTATTTCACCTTTTTCTTCGTCAGGAATTCCGCCAATTACGAAAGATGCTCCTTTTTCTGTTTCAAAATGGGCTTCCATTGCTGCTAATTTGATGGGTTGTCTTTTAGCAACGGATTTTGCGGCGACATCACCGCTTAAAGGTGCTCCAAATGCTCCGATTAAGGCAAACCCTGCAGCAATTTTAAATGCTTTTGTATGAAATTCCACATTCTTTTTTTTCATAATTAAAAAAGCGTGAACTCCGGCAACTGCAAATCCTGTCGCACAAAAAGCAGCAACCGTCATATGTAAAGCCTGCGGAAACCAAGCTTCATTGAACATGGCTTTGATGGGGTCTATATTTATATATTGTCCGTTTATATAATCGAATCCGGCAGGAGAATTCATCCAGGCATTGGCTGCAACAACCAAAATTCCGGAAGCCAAACCACTTAAACCAACTAAAAATCCACAAAACCAGTGAAACCATTTATTGAATTTGTCCCATCCGTACAGAAAAAATCCGATGGCGATGGCTTCAATAAAAAATGCCGTTCCTTCCAGTGAAAAAGGCATTCCGAAAATCGGTCCTGCGTGTTTCATAAAATTGGGCCAGAGAAGTCCGAGTTCAAACGAAAGCATTGTTCCGGAAACGGCTCCGACGGCAAAAAGTATCGCTACACCTTTGCTCCATGCTTTAGTAAGGCCTTTATAAATTTCATTATTTGTTTTTAAATATTTCCAGTGGGCAAAAGCCATTAAGAAAGGCATCACCATGCCGACACAGGAGAAAATGATGTGAAAACCGAGGGACATTGCCATTTGGGCACGAGCTGCAAGGAAATCGTCCATAAAATATCAATTTTTGTGTAATAAAGGTAAGGATAAATTAGAGAGATTGAACATGACTTAAGACAGTTGCGGTTAAAAAAATACACTTTAACTTTGATCTTTTTTAAAATAATTCATTTCTTGTAAATGTTGAAAAATCTGTCGTTTTTTGACATACTTTAACTTTCATACCTCGAAAAAAATCACGATATTTGTGGGTATTTGCATTAGGCAAATTATTAATTTTTATATGAGTCAAAAACAATATACAGCTAGTAGTATCCAAGCCTTAGAAGGGATGGAGCACGTTCGATTAAGACCATCTATGTACATTGGTGATGTAGGAGTAAGAGGTCTCCATCATTTGGTTTATGAAGTAGTAGACAATTCTATTGATGAAGCTTTAGCAGGATACTGTGATACAATTAAAGTAACAATTCACAAGGGTGAAAGTATTTCTGTAAAAGATAACGGGAGAGGTATTCCTGTAGATTTTCACGAAAAAGAACAAAAATCTGCTTTAGAGGTTGTAATGACCAAAATTGGAGCAGGAGGAAAATTCGATAAAGATTCTTACAAAGTATCGGGAGGTCTTCATGGAGTTGGTGTTTCGTGTGTAAACGCACTTTCAACTTTATTGGTGGCTACAGTAAGTCGTGAAGGTAAATTATATCAACAAAAATATTCAGAAGGAAAGGCATTGGCCGATGTTGCAGAAATAGGAACTACCGACGAAAGAGGAACAGAAGTTTTCTTCCAGCCGGATGGAACGATTTTCCAGGAATTAATTTATAACTATGATACTCTTGCAACAAGACTAAGAGAATTGGCTTTTCTTAATAAAGGAATTACCATCACTCTTGTTGATGAAAGAGAACCCAACGAAGACGGATCATTCGTTACAGAAATTTTTCATTCTGAAGGTGGATTAAAAGAATTCGTAGAATATATCGATGGAAACCGTGAGTCTATTATGGAGCACGTAATTTTCATGGAAGCAGAAAGAGATGATATTCCTGTGGAGGTTGCAATGCGCTATAATACGTCATTCAGCGAGAATCTTCACTCTTATGTTAATAATATCAATACCCATGAAGGAGGAACTCACTTGGCAGGTTTCAGACGTGCCTTGACGAGAACTTTGAAGAAATATGCAGATGATTTGGGTATTCCTCAAAAAGAAAAAGTAGAAATTACAGGGGATGACTTCCGTGAAGGATTAACAGCCGTGATTTCTGTAAAAGTAATGGAACCTCAGTTTGAAGGACAGACCAAAACGAAATTAGGGAACTCTGAAGTTTCCGGGGCTGTAGATAAAATTGTAGGGGAAATGCTTACCAATTTCTTGGAAGAAAATCCTAACGAAGCAAAAATTATCGTTCAGAAGGTTGTTTTGGCTGCTAAAGCAAGACAGGCAGCAAAAAAAGCTCGTGAAATGGTTCAGAGAAAATCTCCGATGGGAGGTTCTGGACTTCCGGGAAAACTTTCAGACTGTTCATCAAAAAATCCGGCAGAATCTGAACTATTCTTAGTAGAGGGAGATTCAGCAGGTGGAACGGCAAAACAAGGTCGTGACAGGTTTTTCCAGGCTATTCTTCCGCTAAGAGGTAAAATTTTGAACGTAGAGAAATCTATGCTTCACAAGGTTTACGATAATGAAGAAATTAAAAATATTTATACCGCTCTTGGTGTTTCTGTAGGTACAGAAGAAGACAGCAAAGCATTGAATATGGCTAAGTTGAGATACCATAAAATCGTAATCATGACCGATGCCGATATTGATGGTTCTCACATTTCTACATTAATTCTTACTTTCTTCTTTAGATTTATGAAGGAATTGATTGAGAACGGATATATTTATATCGCTCAGCCACCTTTATATTTATTGAAAAGAGGTAATAAAAAAGTTTATGCTTATAACGAGAAAGAACGTGAAGAATTTACTTTAGAAATGTCTCCGGATGGAAAAGGAGTTGAGGTTCAACGTTATAAAGGTCTTGGAGAGATGAATCCTGAACAGCTTTGGGAAACAACTCTTAACCCTGAACACAGAATCCTGAAGCAGGTAACGATTGATAACGCCGTAGAAGCAGACAGTGTTTTCTCCATGCTGATGGGAGATGAGGTTCCGCCAAGAAGAGAATTTATCGAGAAGAATGCTAAGTATGCAAAAATTGATGCATAATTAAATTCTTACATATAAAATTAAAAAAAGACTTCAGAAATGGAGTCTTTTTTAATTTATTAATGTGAAGTCTTTTTAATACAATAAAAAATAGTTTCCTTAGTTATTAGATTTCATTATTTTTGCTAAATTTTAATTACATGATGAAAATACTTTGTATTGGAGCCCTTACTATGGGTTCATTTTATTACGCGCAGAGTTATCCTATTTCTGCAATTCCGGAAAACTTAAAGAAAAATGCAAGTGTTGTTATCCGAAAAGAAAGTATGGCAGTTGACATTAATAAGATAGATGATATTGTTTATAAAAAATCATCTGTAATTACAATTTTGAATAAAGATGCAATCAGTTATTCTATACCCAGAATTTCTTATGAAAAGGGTGATAACATATCTAATGTAAAAGTTATTGTTTACGATGAATCCGGGAAAAAGATAAAGAGCTATTCGAAAAGTGATTTTACAGATATTGCGGCAAATCCGCAGGGAACTTTTTATTCTGATAGCAGAATGCTTATTCTTCCTTTTACCGCTTCAAGTTTTCCTTATACAGTTGAGTTCAGCTATGAATTAAGTGATGAAAATACTGTTTTTATTCCTGATTTTGTCCCGTTTTATGAATACAATGTTGCTTTGGAAGAAAGTAATTACATTATTACAAATAAATCTGGAATTAATCTTCGTTCGAAAATATATGAATCTCCATTTAATTATACTTCGGTAGATGTGAAATCGTATGGAGAAAATAAAGTGTATGCTTATAAGAATGTTTCGGCAATAGACAATGGGCAATTAGTTCCAAGTCCTCAAAAAGTTCTGCCAAAAGTGAGTTTTTCTTTAGACAAATTTAATCTTGAAGGAAAGCAAGGAAGTATAGCTTCTTGGAAAGATTTTGGAGTTTGGTATTACCAAAATTTACTTACACCGGTTTCTGTTTCTACTCCACAAATTAAAGAAGAAATAGCGTCGTTGAATTTATCAGGAACAACTGAAGAAAAAGTAAAAAAAATATATCAATACATGCAGAATAAAACGAGGTATATTTTTGTTGCTTTAGGAATTGGCGGATGGCAGCCGATGCTTCCGGATGAAGTCCAGAGAAAGGGATATGGAGATTGTAAAGGTCTTACAAATTATATGAGAACCCTTTTGGATGAGGCGGGTATAAAATCTTACTATTCTATTATCAATTCTAATTCTTCACCTATTAGCTTTGATAAAGATTTTCCAAAAATGTCTGGTAATCACGTTATTTTAACAGTTCCAACTGAAAAAGGAAATATTTGGCTGGAAAATACTTCGCAACAAATTGCTTTTAATCATTTAAGCTTTAATACAACCGATAGAAATGTTCTTACTGTAAAACCTGACGGTATTGATATTATGCAAACTCCTAGTTCTCTGGCTGAAGAAAATAAAGAGAAGCAGACTTTATATATTCAATTAAATCCTGATAAGTCAATTACAGGAAAAGGTAAATTTTCTTATAAAGGAGCTCAGTATGATTTTAATTTGATGTATTTATTACTTCCTGAAAAAGATAAAACTGATGTAATGAAGAAAGTGTATTCTACACTGGATTTTGAAAATGTCGAAATGAAGGATTTTAATAATGATAAAACCTTGGCTGTTATTAATTTTGATTTAGATTTTAAGGCTTCAAATTATTCAAAACCAGTGGGTAATGGTTATATTTTCAGAGCAATACCAATTTATAAAGAAAGTTCTTATCATGAAGATTCTACGAGAGAATTACCTTTTGAGAGTCGATTTTCGTACCAGGATGAATCTGAAATTGTGTATGAGGTACCTCAGAATTATTATCTGGAAGAAATTCCACAAAACGGAAATATAGATTCTGAATTTGGTTCATATAAAGTAACCTTTGAGAAACAGGAAAATAAACTTCTTGTAAAACGCTCCATTAAAATAAATAAAGGTATTTATCCTAAAGAAAAATACAATGATTATATCAGCTTTAGAAAAAAAATATTAAATGCTGATAATTCAAAAATTCTAATATCTAAAAAATCATAATGAAACATATAACTAAATTAAGTTTACTTTTTGTATTTCTAACTAACCTATATTTTTCGCAAGAACATAAATTTCTTGTTTATCCAAAGTTTGATGAAAATGATTTGAAAAAAAGACAATCTCTTATTGAAAAAAATGCGCCTGCTGAAATTATTTATAACAGTTTGAGTATTGACCTTTCTCCTTCTTCTCAATATTTTTACCAAAAAAAATACTTTTCTAAGATTAAAATTTATGATAAAAAAAGAGCAGAAGAATGGTTGAATCTTGATATACCTATTACAAGTGGAGAAAGTCTTGATGATTTTGAACTGATTATTTATAATTATCAGAACAGTCAAGTGGAGAAAACGGTGATCAATAAAAAAGAACAACTAAAAGAAAATTTTGTAAAAGGATTAAAGTTTTATAAACTTGCAATCCCCAATATAATGGACGGGTCTGTAATAGAATATCATTACAGAGTTGAAACTAGCAATGTCTTTAACTTGACTCATTATCTCCAGCATAGTATTCCGGTTATATATCAGGAATATATTTTTGAATATCCCGAGACTTTGACGTATACTTTTAATGGTACAGGAAATAGTATTGCGCCAAAGTACAATGTAAGTACTGCATTAACACGTTTAGGAATAAATATGAATGTTTATAAATTTGGCTATGAAAATACGGCTTCGGTACAAAAAGAACAATATTTAAAAGGTAATGATAGGGATAGAGCTCAAGTAAAACCTGAATTAAGGAAATATGCTGCAAGATATTTTACTTTTGAATCTTCAGATAAATGGAGTAAATTAGCAGAAAAGCTAAAATACTCTGATAATTTTGGAGGATATTTGAAAAGTAATGTAAAGGGTATTATTTCTAATGATATCAAAACTTTTTTTAATCCTTTAGAAAGAGCCAATAAAATATTTGATTTTGTTAAAAATAATTACAAATGGAATAGAAGTTTTGGAATTATTACCAGCCAAGGATTAAGACAGCTTATAAAACAAAAATCAGGAAATGCTGCAGATATTAATCTACTTTTAGTTATGCTTTTGAAAGATGCCGGACTTGATGCCAATCCGCTCTTAATCTCAACTGTTGACAATGGGGTTTTAAATGTCTTGACACCCAATCTTAATAGTGTAAATATGGTTTTGGCATCTGTGAAAATTAACGACCAACTTTATTTATATGATGCTACATCATTGGCTTCTAAAGTTAATGTATTACCAGAAAGAGATTGGAATGATTTCGGTGTTCTGCTTGAGGATGAGAAAGCAATTGATTTTTCATTTTCTAATACAAACATAAGTAAAAAAGATTTAGTGATTAAAGCAAATCTAAATCTGGATAATTCTGAAATTACAGGAACTTTCAGTCAAAAAGAAAATGGTTTATATGCCATTGAATCTTATGATGAGTTTGACATTAATAAAGAAAAATATAATCAAAGTTTTAAAACTGATTTTGGAGCAAATATGAAAGAGGTTGAATCTAAATTACTGAATAATGGTGATTTTGAATCCCAAATGAAATTTTCAAGTAATAACTTAGTGGATGTTGTGGGAAACAAAATCATTTTAAATCCTCTTTTATTTCTTAACATAGGTAACGAAAAATTCGATCAAATTGAGGAAAGAAAAAATCAGATAGATTTTATTTCAGCATTTACTAGAGAAAAGAGAGTGGAAATAACAATTCCTGATGGATATAAAATTTCGGATCTTCCTAAACCAAAGAAAATTGAAACCGATGATAAAGAAATTGCTTACACTTATAAGGTAGAATTTGCAAACAACAAACTTTCAGTAATTTCAAAAGTTGATGTTGCCAGCCAGAATTATCCGAAAGAATATTATAAATTTTTTAAACAAATTTGGAAAATTATATCTGAAAGTGAAAATCAGGTTATCAGTTTAATTAAAAACTAAAGATATCATTTTATTATAAAGACTTCAGAAATGAAGTCTTTTTTTAATTATTAATGTGAAGTCTTTTTAATACAATAAAAAATAGTTTCCTTAGTTATTAGATTTCATTATTTTTGCTAAATTTTAATAACCATGATGAAAATACTTTGTATTGGAGCGCTTTCGATGGCCTCACTTTATTATACCCAGAGCTTTCCGGCGTCTGCGATTCCTGAAAACTTGAAAAAAAATGCGGATGCTGTTATCAGAAAGGATTTCACGACGATTCAGATCAATAAAATTGACGATATAAAATACCAGTTTTACACGGTAACAACAGTTCTTAATAAAGATGGAGATTCGGATGCGCAGATTTATATTCCTTATGAAAAAGGAAATAGTATTTCTGATATAAAAGTGAATATTTATGATGAATCCGGAAAAAAAATAAAATCATATTCAAAATCTGATTTTGGAGACTTTGCCAATAATAATCAGGGGACTTTTTATTCGGATAACAGAGTGATGGCTTTGTCGTACACACCGACGCAATATCCTTACACCGTTGAGTTTTCTTATCAGATTGGTGATGAAAATACGGTTTTCTTACCAGATTTTGTACCTTTTAAAGGAACTAATATTTCTTTGGAAGAGGCTCAGATGAAAATTATTAACAAATCAGGAATTGAACTTAAAACCAAAACCTACCCTTCAAAATACAATTATACTTCTGTCATAGAAAGTGATAATGCTGGTGAAAAAACGTATGCTTACAAAAATGTTCCTGCGATTGATGATGCCTTTTTGTTGCCGCAGCCTGTAAAAATTTTACCAAAAGTAAGTTTTGCCTTAACGAAATTCAATCTGGAAGGAAAGCAGGGAAGTATGACCAATTGGAGTGACTTCGGATCTTGGTATTATAACAGTATTTTGCAGCCTGTTTCTTTGTCGACACCTGCGATAAAGACGGAAGTTGCAGGTCTGAATTTGCAGGGAACAACTGAAGAAAAGGTTAGAAAACTGTATCAGTATATGCAGGCAAAAACGAGATATATTTTTGTTGCTTTGGGAATTGGCGGTTGGCAGCCGATGCTTCCTGATGAGGTTCAGAAAAAAGGGTATGGAGATTGTAAAGGTCTTTCTAATTATATGAAAACTTTGTTGGATGAAGCCGGAATTCCTTCGTATTACTCGGTGATTAACTCAAGTTCTTCACCAGTTTCTTTTGATAAAGATTTTCCTAAAATGGGTGGAAATCATGTGATTTTAATGGTTCCGACAGAAAAAGGAAATATTTGGCTGGAAAATACTTCGCAGCAGATCGCTTTTAATCATTTAAGTTACAGCACAACAGAAAGAAATGTTCTTTCCATCAGAAAAAATGGAATTGAATTAATTGACACTCCGGTTTATACAGCGGATCAAAGTAAAGAGAAACAGACTCTTAAAATCAAACTTAACGAAGACAACAGCATTTCGGGAGAAGGTAATTTTTCTTATACAGGAATTCAGTATGATAATAATCTGATTTTAGCAACCATGTCTCCGAAAGACAGAAATGAAGCAGTAAAAAACCTTCTTGATGTTTTGCATTTCGAGAAAATTGAAATGAAAAATTTCCTGAATGATAAAGATAATGCAGTCGCAAAATTCGAGCTTGATTTTAAAGCAAATAATTATTCTAAAAATGCGGGAAGCAGTATGATTTTCAGAGCGGTTCCTATTTATTCGAATACAATTTATAAGACTGATGAAAACAGAGAATTGCCTTTTGAATTGAGACAGTCTTTTGAAGATGAATACGAAATTAGTTTTGCCATTCCTAAAAACTATAAAATAGAAGAACTTCCTGAAAATGTTGCTCTTAATTCAGAATTTGGAACTTACAAATTGAATTTTGTAAAAAACGGTGAAGAATTAAAAGTAAACAGAGTCATCAAAATCAATAAAGGTCTTTACCCGAAAGAAAAATATAACGAATACGTTAATTTCAGAAAAAAAACGATAAACATCGACAATTCAAAAATTTTAATTTCTAAAATTTAGCATGAAAAAACTAATACTAATCGCTTTTTGTTTAATGAATTTTATTTTTATTGAAGCACAAAAGCATGAATTTCTTGAACCTCCAAAATTCAGTGATGCAGATCTTTCAAAGCAAAAATCGGCTTTAGATGAGAATGCGCCTGCGGAAATTTTATATAAATCGTTACATTTTAATATCGATTATAACTCCGGAAATCTTATTAAAAAAGCTTTTTACAGAGTCAAAATCTACGATAAAGACAAGGCTGAAGACTGGTTGAACCTTGAAGTTCCTCTTTATCAGAACGGAAGCGATCAGGAAACACTTTCCAAGATGAAAGCTTTTACCTATAATCTGGAAAATGGCGTTGCAGTTCCTACAAAAGTTGATAAAAGTTCGAAATATAAAAGTAAAGAAAGTAAATATGTTTCTATTACTAAATTTGCTTTTCCTAATGTAAAAAACGGTTCTGTAATCGAATATCAGTATGAAGTTACGTCTCCTTTTTTATTCATAGTTCCTGAAATTATGATTGAAACAGATACGCCCTCTTTATACACGGAATATGTTCTGGACAGTCCGTCAAATATCGCTTACAACGTAAATTATACAGGTTTTCTGAACCCGAAATACAGAGAAGTGGAAGAAAGAACAATGTATGGAATGAACTACAGAACATATAGATTCGGTTATGAAAATGTAAAAGGTTTCAAAACTGAAAAATTTGTTAATAACGATAAAAATTACAGAACAAAAATTAGCGCAGAGCTGCATTCTACGAATTTCAGAGAGCTGAAGCTGTATTCTTCATCTTGGGAACAGATTAAGCAAAGATTATATGAAAATGAAGATTTTGGTGGTGAGTTGAAGAAAACCAAACTGGCAAAAGAAAATATGCCTGCAAATATTTCAGGAATTACTGATGAAATTGAGAAAGCAAATGCTGTTTTCAATTATGTTAAAAATACCTTCACCTGGAACAAAGACAGAGGGCTTTACACGGAAGACGGTATCAAAAAAATGCTTGAAACAAAAACCGGAAATGCTGCAGAAATCAATCTTTTTCTTGTCATGATGCTTCGTGAAGTGGGGATTAAGGCAGATCCGCTTACAATTTCTACGGTAAGTAACGGTTTGATTAATATCGCTTCTCCTAATGTTTCCAATATGAATTTTGTGATTGCTGCGATTCAGACAAAAGACGGTTTTCACTTGTATGATGCAACTTCGAAGCAGTCTTCGATAGATCAGTTACCTCCAAGAGACTGGAATCAATTCGGGATTTTAATTAATAAAGAAAAAGTTCAGCAACTGTCTATGGTGAATGCGAAAACGAGTTTCACTTATCTTACTGCAGAAGCAAAAATTAATGATGACGGAAGTATTTCCGGAGATTATTCTGACAGGGATACAGGAACTTACGCAATGTTTGCAAAGGAAAATTATGATGACAATAATGATAAATATAAGAAACAGTATAAGGAAAATTTTTCAATAGATTTTACGAATATTGATTCTAAGGTTCTTGAAAATGGTGATTTTGAAAGCAAAATGAAATTTTCCTCAGATAATTTGATTGACAAGATCGGGAAGAAAATGATCATTAATCCTATGTTGTTCTTAAATAAAAACTCCAATGAATTTGATCAGACAGAAGAAAGAAAATATCTGATTGATTTTACTTCGCCATTTACAAGAATTAAAAAAATTGTTCTTGAGATTCCTGAAGGTTATACCATTGAAGAAATGCCTAAAAACAAGAAAATTGTAACGGATGATAAAGAAATTGAATACAGTTACATGGTAGAACAAAAAGGTAATAAATTGGAAGTAATTTCAACAACCAAAGTAATGAGTCCTAATTATCCTAAAGAATATTATCCTGCTTTCAAACAAATTTGGGGTGTCGCTTCAAAACAGGAAAATCAGGTAATCAGCTTGGTGAAAAAGTAAAAAATACCAGAATTTTAAAAATAATTTTAAAACCATTCATTTTTTGAATGGTTTTTGTATGTAAGAAAGAAATTAAAATTATGAAAAACACAGTTGCTGTTATTGCACTTTCTTCTTTCTTCATTTTTTCGGCTTGCAAAAAGTCTGACAACAACAATATAGTTACGACTAAAACCGAAGTTGCTGAACCGGAAAAATTTATCATTGATTCTGTGAAAATAAATGATTCAATAAAACTTGCTGATTCTTTGAAGGTTAGATATACTTCAAAAATGTTGGTCTTTCCAACGATCAAGGATAAAAAATTATTAGACAGTATTTATTTCGGAGACAAAAATATTCAGGATTTTTCTAAAAGCGGGCTTCAGACTTTTCTTGAAAAGAACAAAAATGAATATTTTAATAATGTTAAAAAAGATTCAAAAGACTGGATTTCAGATATTACTTATGCTCAGGAATGGTATACCGATACGGGAATGAATGTGAAGTCAAATATCAACGATTATCTTCATATAGAATATATCTGGGGTTCTTACGAAGGCGGAGCACATGATAATTATGGCTTTTCAGAAAGAGTTTTTGATTTAAAAAATAATAAAAAAGTAGAATTAAAAGACATTACTTCAATGCCAAAAAGCAAACTGGAAACTTTATTAATGAAAAACATCAACAAGGTAAATAGCGGAACAACAGACGAACAAGGAAAAGTGAATAATTCAGAAATGCTTTTGGTAGATATAATTCCCGCGACGGCAAATTTCTATTTTGATGATAAAAATCTGTATTTCCATTACAGCCCTTACGAAATTACGGCTTTTGCAGCGGGAGATATTATTATCCCGATTTCTTGGGAAGAACTAAAAACAACTCTTAATCCTGAGTTTAAAAAAAGAATGAATATCAATTATTAAATAGAAGGCTTCCATATTGGAAGCTTTTTTATTGATTTGGAACGTTTTTTGAGATTTAAAATAAACACATAAGCACACAGAATTGATGAAAAAATCTTATTTCATATGGATAATCACACTACTTGCTATAATTTTTGCATGTAAAGAAATCGGAAACAGAAATAAAAATTCTACAACCGATGCCTATACAAAACTCATTATAGATTCTGTAATAGAAGAAGATTCAACAAAACTGTTCGATTCTGTAATGATAAAATATTCTTCAAAACTCCTGTGGTTTCCAAATTTTGAAAACAAAAAGCTTCTGAAGGAAATTTATTCAGGTAAAAATATTACCGATTTTTCTAAAGATGGATTGCAGAAATTTTTAACTGATGAAAAGACAAATTTATACGAACAGCTTAGAAAATCAAATGAAAATTCTGATATTAAATCAAAACAGCAATGGGAATATACCTGTCAGATGAATCTTAAGATGAATAAAAATGATTATTTGTATATCCAATATTATAATAATCATTTTAAAGGAATAGATAAAGATCAATATAGTTATCAGGAAAAGGTTTTTGACCTTATAAAAGACAGAAAAGTACAGCTTTCAGACATTATAGCTATCTCAAAAGAAGATCTTTCTCAACTTTTAAAAATCAATCTTGAAAAAACAACAATGATGCAGCAAATGAAGAAATATGATCAGAAAGGTTATGCGGCATTATCGACAATACCTATTCCGGTGACGGAAAACTTTTATTTTGACGATAACAATCTTTATTTTCATTACAATATGAATGAGATTACCAAAAATTATGACATTGGAGATATCGTCATCCCGATTTCCTGGGAAGATCTGAATGGAAATACAAAAACAGATTTCAAAGAAAGAATGAAAATTAACTAACATTAATGCTTCCAAATAAGGAAGCATTTTTTAATTTTGTATCAATGGAAAAAGTAGCCTTTATTATCAATCCTTTTTCGGCGAAAAAAAATTATCAGCCGTTTCTGAACGAACTGAAAGCTAAGGTGAAAGATCCTCTGTATTACATTTCTCAATCTATTGCTGGAACAGATGAGTTTATTTTGAAGCATTTCAATGAAATAGATATTTTCGTGGCAATCGGAGGTGACGGAACAATTTCAACTGTAGCTCAAAACCTTATTAATACCAAAAAAATTCTTGCAATTTTCCCTGCAGGTTCGGGAAATGGTTTTTCCAATGAAACGCAATTCGGTAAAAATCTTGATGAATTACTGGAAAAAATCAATGCTAAAAATTCCAGAAAGATTGATACTTTTACAGTTAATGATAAACTTTCAATTAATGTTTCAGGAACCGGATTTGACGGAAAAGTAGTGAAAGAATTCGAAAAAACCGATCGAGGATTCAAAAATTACATCAAAGTTTCTCTGAAAACGTTTTTCAATTACAAACCAATTAAGGTTAAGTTTTTTGATGAAAAATATCAACAGTACAACGGCAAATATCTAATGTTGAATATTGCGAACACCCGTCAATTCGGTAACAATGCATACATTGCTCCAAAAGCCAGTAAAAGTGACGGCTTGGTAGATATGGTTTTGGTGAAAAAGTTTCCATTGACCTATTCTGCGCTTTTTGCATTCAGAATGTTCACAAAAAAATTGAAGGACGACGATTATGTGACTTATCTTCCCGTTTCTGAAATCGAGTTCAAAGTAAACACCAAAAATTGGCATCTTGACGGTGAATTCAACAAAATAAAATCTCCGATCCACGTCAAAGTACAGCCCTCAAGCTTGAATATTTTAATTTAGGTCATTGCGAGGAGCGAAGCGACGAAGCAATCTAAAAATATTACTTATTACCAATTACTCATTACCTATTTTTAGGAGCTATTTCCCGCTTTCCGTTGCAATCTTTTTTTTCAAAAAAGGATTTCCACTGCAATCGGGGCTAGGATATTTGTCTGCGAAATTTAAGCAAGAACAAAAATACAGACTTTAAATAATAATGCAAAAATGCTTCAAGAGCCTTAACATGACATCGCTAAAAATAAACTACAAAATTAGTATAGTTAGTATTAGGAATGTCATGTTGAGGTTCTCGAAACATCTAAAAACAGACAATTCTAAGATCAAACCTCCAATCTCTTCTCAACCTCATTCGGATGATCCAGACAATATTGTAATTGGTTTTTGTCTAATTGTTTTTCCCAGTTTGCCACAACTACAGTTGCCACAGAGTTTCCGATAACATTGGTCAAAGCACGGCATTCACTCATAAATTTATCAATTCCTAAGATCAAAGTCATTCCCGCGATCGGAATTTCAGGAACAACAGCTAAAGTTGCTGCCAATGTTACAAAACCAGCTCCGGTAACTCCGGCTGCACCTTTTGAACTTAACATGGCCACCAAAAGCAACATGATTTGTTTCTCAATCGGAAGATGAATATTCAAAGCCTGGGCAATAAATAAGGAAGCTAAAGTCATATAAATATTAGTTCCGTCAAGATTAAAAGAATATCCGGTCGGAACAACTAAACCTACAATTGCTCTTGAACAACCTGCTTTTTCAAGCTTTTCCATAATTCCCGGAAGGGCAGATTCTGAAGAACTCGTTCCTAAAACCAAAAGAAGTTCTTCTTTCAGATAATACATTAATTTAAAAATATTAAAACCGTTGTACCAAGCAACCGCACCTAAAACCAAAACCACAAACAGGGCAGAAGTAATATAAAAGGTTCCGACTAAAAACAGCAAGTTCAGAACAGAATGAAGTCCATATTTTCCAATAGTAAAAGCCATGGCTCCAAAAGCTCCGATGGGAGCCAGTTTCATCAGCATATGCACAATTTTAAAAATCGGAGTAGAAAGATCCTGTAAAAACTCGGTTACTTTATGGCTTTTTTCTTTTGTAAGAACCAATGCAACTCCCATGAGAATAGCAACTAAAAGAACCTGCAGAATGTTTTCACCAACCAACGGACTAAACAATGTTTCTGGGATAATATTCATCATGAAACCTGTTAAAGTTGTTTCATGAGCTTTTTGCTGATACTGTGAAACATCTCCTGAAAGTGTTGCCGGATCAATGTTTAAGCCGTGACCAGGTTGCAAAATATTTCCGACAACCAATCCGATAATTAAAGCTAAAGTTGAAAAAGTGACAAAATAAATCATTGCTTTTATAGCAATTCTTCCCACTTTTTTCAAATCCGTCATATGTGCAATTCCTAAAGTCAGTGTGATGAAAATCACCGGAGCAATGATCATTTTCACCAATTTGATGAATCCGTCACCGAGAGGTTTCATTTTTTCACCCAGTTCAGGATAGAATTTTCCTAAGAGAATTCCTGCAATAATCGCTATAATGACCTGAAAATAAAGTTG
>NZ_BAAAZJ010000010.1:633987-691604 GCF_039536845.1 Chryseobacterium ginsenosidimutans | reverse complement strand
CCGAAACTAAAGCTGTTTAAATTGATAAATGCTTCGAGAGCTTCGGCATGACATTTCTAATACTAACTGTAATTTAATATTAACTGTAACTGTTATATTAACCGTAAACTTTAGCGATGTCATGCCGAAGCTCTCTAAGCATTATTGATATGTCCTTTTACTTAAATTATTCCACTGCCACAGAATCATCGCCGCGGCCATCGGCTACCGCATGAATATTTCCGTTGTCATCAATTAAAATCATTTCGGTTCTTCCGATCTGATTCCAATTTTCGGCTTTATAACCTAATTTTTCTAAATCTTTAATGGTAGTTTCAGGAAAATTTTTCTCAAAAGCAACACTTTCCGGAAGCCATTGATGATGAAACTTTGGAGAATTTACAGATATATTTGCATTTAGTTTAAAATCAACCACATCGACAATAGATTGATAAACAGATGTCGGAATCGTTGTTCCTCCCGGAGTTCCGACAACCATATAAGGTTTTCTGTTTTTTAGAACAATTGTTGGAGTCATCGAAGAAAGCATCCTTTTATTGGGCTGAATGGAGTTTGCTTCTCCACCGACAGCTCCAAACATATTCGGAACACCCGGTTTTATGGAGAAATCATCCATTTCATTATTTAGGAAAAATCCGGCTCCTGAAACAACAACCTTGCTTCCATATAAACCATTTAAAGTGGTAGTTACGGCAGCTGCATTTCCATCTTTATCGATTACGGAAATATGGGTAGTTTGTGTAGATTCTTTAGGTTGTTTAATAATTTTTCCAACTTCCGAACTTGGGGTTGCTTTGTTAAAACTAAAACTTTTCCATCTTTTTTTTAAATATTCATCAGAAATTAAGTAAGAAGTTTTATCATTAATAAAATCAGGATCGCCCATATATTCTGCTCTGTCGGCGAAAGCTCTTCGTTCGGCTTCTACCATAATTTGAACGGCTTTTGTGGAATTCTGTTGATATTTTTCCAAATTTTCATAACCGGACATTTTCAACATTTGAGCTAGCAAAATTCCGCCGCTTGAAGGCAATGGCATGGAAACTATCCTGTTTCCCTTATAATCAAATTCCAAGGCTTTCCTTTCTGCAACTTTATAATTTTTAAGATCTTCTAAAGTGATAATTCCGTTTCCTTTTTTCATTTCTGAAACCAAAAATTCGGCAGTTTTCCCTTCATAAAATCCTTTTAAACCTAATTTTTGAATTAATTTTAATGTTTCAGCCAATTCATTCTGAACCAAAATATCTCCTGCTTTCCAAGGTATATTCTTTACAAAAACTATTGAAGATTGGTTGTGTTTTTGAAAATATTCTTTGCTTGTATTTAATAAATCAGCTTCCTGTTCGGTTATTGCAAATCCTTTTTCGGCTAAATCAATTGCAGGTTGAATTAATTGATCCATTGGAAGTTTGCAGTATTTCAGTGTTGCAAAAAATCCGGCAACACTTCCCGGAACTCCAACTGCCAATCTTCCGTTTTGAGAAAGATCTGTATCTGCTTTTCCGTTTTTATCAACATACATATCGTGAGTTGCTTTTTTAGGAGCAGTTTCGCGATAATCAAGCGTAAATTTTTCACCGTTGTTTTTAACACCAACTAAAAAACCGCCGCCACCGATGTTTCCGGCTTGAGGATAAACAACTGCCAAAGCATATTGTGTGGTGACAATCGCATCGTAAGCGTTTCCGCCCATTCTCAGAATTTTTGCTCCGGCTTCACTTGCAAGAGGATGTGCTGAAACGACAACGCCTTTATTTTTTACTTTAGCCTCTTTTACTATATTAAATGAAATAAATTGGGTAAAATAAGTACTGTATGTGGCCAATAAAATAATTGTTGTAAGTATTTTTTTCATCTTAATTTTAAATAAGGTTTAAATTTTTCTATAAATATGATATTTATGTTAATTATGTTAAATTAATTGATTAATTTATAGTATATCGATTGTTTTATTTTTGATTTTAATGTTTAATTGATTTTTTATTGCTATGTTTGAAAAATTAAATATAATGTAAAAACATAAAGGTATGAAGAAAAATTATCAGAAAATTATTTCGATAGGTGTGTTGTTTTTTATTTCTACAGGTCTAAGTGCTCAGGTAAGTGATACATTGAAAACTAAGACGGTAGAAGAGGTTAAGATAACAGTGGGATCCAGAAACAAGAGTCGTGTTGCTACGGATACTCCGGTTCCCGTAGATGTTATTAACATAAGTTCACAATCGGTGTTAAGTCCTCAGACGGATCTTAATCAGATCTTAAACTATGCTGCACCTTCATTTACTTCAAATTCTACTACAGTTGCAGATGGAACGGATCATATAGATCCTGCTCAGCTCAGAGGATTGGGTCCGGATCAGGTTCTTGTTTTGCTAAATGGAAAAAGAAGGCACACTTCTTCATTGGTTAATATTAATGGATCGCCGGGAAGAGGATCGGTAGGAACAGATCTTAATGCAATTCCGGCTTTTGCTATTGAAAGGCTTGAAGTTTTAAGAGATGGAGCTTCTGCTCAATATGGTTCAGATGCTATTGCAGGAGTTATTAATGTTATCATGAAAAGAAATACAAAGAAATTGACGGCTGCAATTACAGCAGGAGGATTCAATTCTAAAGGTTCGAATGATCATTCCGGAGGTTGGGATGGCGAAAAATACCAACTTGATCTTAACTATGGTACCAATTTAGGGAAAACCGGGTTTATAAATTTTACCGGTAGTTTAATGAAGAGAGATGATACGGGAAGAGCAAGGGCAAATACATCTAATATTTTTAATGCTTATAATGCAATAGAACAGCGTGCTTTAAATGATGGAATAAATATTTCTTCACTTTTTGGCAATATTAATAGTGCTCCGAACTCCAGTCAGATTTTAAGCTACATAAGGCAATATTCTCAAGGGGTGTCCTATTTTACTGCACAGCAATTAAGTCAAATTCAAAATGCAAATACGATTTCTGCCATGCAGACCGCATTGAATTTTGATGTTACAAATAATGAATTGGCATATAGAGGACTAACACGAGATGATTTTAATATGAGAGTAGGGCAGTCGAAACTTACAAGTGGGCAATTGTTTGTAAATTCTGAATTTGATATTACTTCCGCAATCAGAGGATATGCTTTTGGAGGTTATTCTTACAGGAGCGGGAATGCAGCAGGTTTTTACAGATTGCCAAATCAGAACAGAACATCTACTTCCATTTATCCTAATGGTTTTCTGCCGGAAATTTCTTCAGATGTTATTGATGTGTCGTTTGCTGCAGGTTTCAAAGGGAAGTTGGGTAATGTAAGTTATGATATAAGTAATACTTTTGGAAAAAATACTTTCGATTATACAATTGAAAATACAGCTAATGCAAGTATGATGTATCCAAGTAAAACAAGCTTTGATGCAGGAGGGTTAGGTTTTTCCCAAAATACGATCAATGCAGATTTTGATACTAAATTTGATTGGCTAAAAGGATTTAATCTTGCTTTCGGAGGTGAAGCGAGATTCGAAAATTTTAAAATTAATAATGGAGAAGAGGCTTCATGGGCGCTTTATGATATTAATGGTAATATACAGAATTCTACAACAGCTGCTTCCTTAAAACCTACCGATTTCTATGGGAACAGCAGACCCGGAGGTTCTCAGGTTTTTCCTGGATTCAGACCTGAAAATGCTTTAAGTAAAGGAAGGCATTCTATGGCTCTCTATGTTGACACAGAATTGGATATTACGGATAAATGGCTTGTAAGTGCGGCTTTGAGATATGAGAATTATTCGGATTTTGGTTCTACATTTAATTATAAAATAGCTACCCGTTATAAAATTTCAAATACTTTTAATTTTAGGGCAGCACATTCCACAGGGTTCAGAGCTCCATCTTTACAGCAGATGTATTTTAATTCCACTTCTACACAATTTGTGGGAGGTGTTCCTTTTGAAGTGGGTACTTTTTCTAATGATTCAAAAGCGGCACAGATTTTAGGTATTCCACAATTGAAGCAGGAGGAATCTAAGAGTTATTCGGCGGGGTTTACTGCTAAATTTCCGTCTGCTAAGCTCAGCGTAACCTTAGATGGTTATTATATCAGAGTGAATGACAGGGTTGTTCTTACCGATCAGTTTTCAAGACCAACGGGAACTTATGCAGATGGTACTCCTCTCAGAAATTTGCAGTTGGCTTTTGATGCGGCAAATGCTACTGCAGCTACATTTTTTGCTAACGCAATTGATACACAGACTAAAGGAATGGAAGCTGTGATTTCTCATAAAACTTTTATAGGTAAAGTTTCACTGAATTCAGATTTGGCTGTTACAGTTTCTAAAACAAATAGAATTGGAGATATTCATGGCTCTGATGTTTTGGTAAATGCGGGGCAGATTAACAGGTATTATTCTGAAGCCAGCAGGGTTTATGTTGAAGAAGCTATCCCAAGATTCAAAGCCTCTTTAAATAATTCATTGGAAATAAATAAATTAAGCTTTCTTCTAAGGAATGTTTATTTTGGCAAAGTTACAGATCCGAATGTTGTTGATGTAAATGGAGATGGAATAGTACAGGCGGAAGTGATTAACGGACAAGCTATCGAAGTGGAGCATCCGGTTTGGGGAGGAAAAATTATTACAGATTTTTCTGTTGGGTATAATTTTTCAAAGTCATTTAAACTTACAATTGGAGCTAATAATATTTTTGATGTTTATCCGAATGAAAATTATGGTCCGGTAACGGCTAAGAGAGCCACGGGATTAGATGGTAATGGAAATATCGTTTATTCTGCTTCTCCTGCTACTATTGACTTGTCAAACTCCAATCAATTTGTTTATTCGAGAAATGTTTCTCAGTTTGGAATGAATGGTAGATTTCTTTTTGCGAGAATAAATGTGAGTTTCTAAATATTGTTTTTGAAGTGTAATGAAAAAAAGGTGTGTTTTGCGCACCTTTTTTATTTTGGTTGGCTTGATTTTTTTACTTTTGCGGAATCTAATAAATAATAGTAAAGAAATATACTATGGAAAAAATACTTATTACAGGTGCTTTAGGACAGATCGGCACTGAGCTTACAAACAGGCTTGTTGAGATCCACGGAGCAGATAATGTTGTAGCTTCGGGGCTTGACAGATGGCAAAAGGGAATAACTGCAGCCGGACATTACGAAAGAATGGACGTTACGAATACTCAGTTGGTAAAACAGGTAATCAAAGATTATGAGATTACAACGGTATATCACTTGGCTTCATTGTTGTCCGGAACTTCAGAAAAGCAGCCGATTTTTGCATGGAAATTAAATCTTGAGCCTCTTCTTCATTTCTGCGAATTGGCGAAAGAAGGTCTTCTTCAAAAGATTTTCTGGCCAAGTTCTATTGCTGTTTTTGGAAAAGGAATTCCAAAGGAAAATGTTGAACAGGATGTGGTTTTAAATCCGACAACCGTTTATGGAATTTCTAAAATGGCAGGCGAAAAATGGTGTGAATATTATTTTGACAAGTATGGAGTAGATATAAGAAGTATCAGATATCCGGGATTGATTTCATGGAAAACTCCGGCCGGTGGTGGAACAACTGATTATGCTGTTGAGATTTTCTATGAAGCGATTGAAGAAGGAAAATATACTAGTTTCATTTCTGAAAATACTGGAATGCCGATGTTGTATATGGACGACGCTATCAACGCAACATTGAAATTAATGGAAGCTCCGAAAGATAGTTTAACCGTTCGTTCTTCTTATAATTTAGGTGGAATGTCTTTCACTCCAAAACAATTGGCGGAGGAAATAAAAAAAGAAATTCCAGAATTTACAATCGATTATAAACCGGATTTCAGACAACAGATTGCAGATTCGTGGCCGGCCTCAATCGACGATTCTGTAGCTAAAAAAGATTGGGGATTGACTTACGATTTCGGAATTTCTGAAATGACAAAAGACATGATCAAGAATCTTAAAGTGAAATTAGGTAAAAATTAATTTATATAAAGTTAAACTTTAATTAAAATACATTTTAACATCTGATTTTTAATTTATTATAAAATTTATCTAAAATTTAATTTAAATGATATTATTCACTTTTAACATCTTGAATATTGAAGCTGATACCAAAAATGGTGTCCAGATTTCCGATGATGAAAGACTGAAAATTTCACATGATAATACAAAAGCTATTCTTAGGATTTTAGATATTCATGATGTTAAAGCGAGTTTTTTTGTAGAGATTTCTATCGCTCAAAAACTTCAAAATTTAATAAAAGCAATTTCATCCAAAGGGCATGAAATTGCTTTTTATAATAAAAATTCTACTCTTCAGGAAATTGAAGATGCAAAGAAATTCACACAGGAATTTCTGGAAAAACAAATCAAAGGAGTTCGTCAAAAAGATTTTAAGTTATCTCAAGACAGCTTGAAAATGTTGGAATTTAATTATGTTTCCAATATCGATAATGCAGATATTCTTTTTCCTTTTAAACGTTTGAAAAGAGATACGGAAATCACAGAAGAGGATGGATTAAGTATTGTTCCGGAAAGTATTTCACCTTACAGTCAATTGCCTTATAATGATTTTGTGTTTCAGGTTTTGCCGATGAAATATTATCAGAATATGGTTTTTGAAACGTTGAAGAAAGATGAATTTGTTTTGATTTATTTAAATTCTTGGCAGTTTACAGATTTCAGTAAATATCAATTCGATATTCCATTTTACAGAAGATTAAATTTGGGCAGAAAAATGGAGGACAAATTAGATGCCCTCCTTACCTGGATCAACGAGAAGGAGATGGCTACTTCCCGTATGAAAGATTATATTTTTTAATAGGTTGCAGGAATTAGGTAAGTAAAAACTCTAAATTTTGAGCCCTTAATGTATTTGTGCTTAGAAAATTAATTTAAACGCAAAGATTTAATTATTCAAATCGTTGATTTCAGAGAGCAAAGGCAAATAAATTTGCTTCGCGAAGCTGAAAACGATAGCTTAATCAATCAATACATTGATTCACCTTCGCTCCCTTAAAATGGAGTTTTTAAAATAAAATCTTTGCGTTAAAAATTCGCAGATTTTGCAGATTCAATAGGTTTCTGTGCAAATCCGTGAGATCAGTGGGAGAAAATTAAGCCAATTCAAAAAGCGTAATCTCCGGTAAAACCCCGACTCTCCCCGGATAACCCAACACTCCGAAACCTCTGTTTACATAGAGCATTTTTCCTTCGCTTTCATATAAATCCGCCCATTTTGGATATTTGTATTGAACTGGTGACCATTTGATGTTTTTCAGATCTAAACCGAACTGCATTCCATGAGTGTGTCCCGAAAGTGTCAAATGGATGTCTGTAGGGTGTTTTTTAACCACATAATCAAAATGAGTAGGGTCATGGCTCATTAAAATTTTTGTAGCATCTTTTGGAACGTCTTTCAAAGCATCATCCAGTCTTCCGAACTGAGGGAAAGGTTTTAATCCCCAGTTTTCAACACCTAAAATGTATAGTTTTTCACCGTTTTTCTCAATAATTCTGTGTTCGTTTCGAAGCATGTCAAATCCTGCCTGTCTTTCGTATTCGATCAAAGTTTCAAGGTTTTTCTTTTTTTCATCTAAAGAACTCCAGTTTACATAATCGCCATAATCATGGTTTCCAAGAACTGCTAATTTCCCGTCTTTCGCTTTAATTTTTGAAAATAAAGGAATAAATGGTTTGAATTCATCTGCCACATTATTTACCATATCTCCCGTGAATAGAACCAAATCAGGATTTTGTTCGTTGATTAAATTAATCGCATGTTCCAATTTACTAGGATCGGTGAAGCTTCCACTGTGAACATCCGAAATCTGCACAATTTTGTATCCTTTGAAGCTCTCTGGAAGATTAGTGAAATTAATTCTTACTCTTCTCACCTTGTGACGGTATTTTCCAAATGTAATTCCGTCGATGAAAAGGGCAGAAAGCACTCCTCCTAACCCTAATCCGGCTAAACTCAGAAACTTTCGCCTTTCAGGGAAAAAATGATCGGCAGATCCTGTTAATCCGATTAGATAACTTCCGGTTCTGAAAATATCATCAATTAATAAAAATAAAACAACGAAAACTTTAGGTAAAATGAAAACCAAAAAAAGAGAAATCATAATCTGAGCTCTCACCATACTTTTGTCCGCTCTGTTAAAATGCGTAACCTCGTAAGCGAAAATCCCATAAATAGCTAAAGAAATAACCCAATAGCCGATTTTTATCCAGGAATTATCCGTTAAAGTTCTTATCGCCTGATAAATATACACTTCCAAAAAAAGGAAGACTGCCGCAATAAATAAAAAATTTCTTTGCATAATTAAGGTTAAAAAAAGCACAAAGAATAGTTTCCCTGTGCTTTTTTATATTTTAAATTAAATAATTATTAAGGAAATCTATAAACAATAGCATTGATGTTCATTCCGGCACCTACCGAAGTCATCACAATGTTACCTTTTTCTTTAAACGTTTGACCGTCCATTTTTCCTTTAATTATTAAATCAAACATCGTAGGAATTGTTGCTACAGATGAATTTCCAAACATTTGGATCGTCATTGGCGATATTGCATGGTCGTAATCTTTCACATCATACAGCCTGTGAAGCCTGTCGATCATAGCGTAATCCATTTTAGCATTTGCCTGATGAATTAATATTTTGTTGATGTCTTCAATAGAAAGTCCTGCATCATCAATTGTTTCTTTAATTGCCACAGGAACATTTTTAAGAGCGTACTCATAAATTTTTCTTCCCAGCATTCTGATAAATGGCTTGTCTCTGTCAACTTCTTTGTTTAAAGAAGGTCCGCTTACCAGATACTCCAATTCAGGACCATTGTCGCAGATTGTATTGTGAGCGATAATTCCTACATTTTCTTCATCAGTAGCTTTTACCACAACTGCACCAGCTCCATCTGCAAAAATCATTTTATTTCTGTCGAAAGGGTCCGTTACTCTGCTTAAAGTTTCGCTGCCTACTACAAGAATAGTTTTAGCAACCTGGGCTTTAATTAAATTATCAGCCAAAATCATTGCTTCCACCCATCCCGGACATCCGAAAATCATATCGTAAGTGATACATTTTCTGTTTTTTATACCCAAATGGTTCTTCACTCTTGCTGCCATATTAGGCATAAAGTTTACAAGTCCACCCGTATTTACCTCTCCAAAATTACTTGCGTAAATAATATAATCTATTTCCTCAGCATCAACTTTTGCATCTTCGATAGCAATCTTTGCAGCTTCGTAGCCAATTCTAGAGTTCGAAAGATCGTCTTCAATATATCTACGTTCCTCAATTTCTGTAATTTCTACAAATTTTGAAATGATTTCCTCGGTAGGTTTTTCAATTTTTTCACCTTCATCCGTATAGAATTCAGAATCTAAAAAATAATCTCTACCAATAACTCTATTAGGAATATAAGATCCAGAACCAATAATGATCGTATTCGGCATTCGTTTAAATGATTTTTTTTAAGGATGCAAAGTTAATAATTAATATTAATAACAAAGAATTAAAAATATTATTAAATTTGCAAAAATTGTACTTTACAATCCTATGAAAAATAATCCGTCCTTAAAAGGCTTACTTATTGCAGTTGTGGCGTTTATCGTTGCCTTTGGGATCTACTTCCTTTTTTTAGCAAAAAAGAACTCTTACGTGGTAGATAATCCTACTCCCAATACATTTTACTATAAAATTAATAACGGTTCGGAAGGAACTATTGCAGGAGGGCAAACTGTTCCGGTAGATCTGAACAAGGGCAAAAATTCAATTAAAGTTTTCGATCAGAATAAAAAATTATTGTTCGATTCTGCGTTTGAAGTAAATAAGATCCGTGGCTTAATTAATATTGCACATCAGGATTATTACATTAATGATCAATATTATGGATACAATCTTAAAAAAGATTCATTACTTTTGGCATTGGATAAGACTGTGATCGACGGAAAAGCATATTATGGAGGTGCAAAGCGCTTCAAGAAATTATTTACCGATGATTTTTACTATAATGTGGATGAAGATTACGACAAAGTGATCAAAAATATTCAGCAGATAGAATCAAGATCAAAAATTTTCAGAAAACAGGATTACCTTAATTATTATAAAGAATATTACAAGTTTTAAGTTTTGACAAAAGATATTACTAAAATTACACCCTACAATTCTGAAGCTACAAAGAAGAGCCAGGTAGAGGATATGTTCGACAATATTGCACCGAAATACGATCTTCTGAATCGTGTTTTATCTCTGAAAATTGATGTTTTGTGGAGAAATATTTTGGTGAAATGGATGAAAAATGATAATCCGCAGGAAGTGCTGGATGTGGCTACAGGAACGGGAGATCTGGCAATTACGATTGAAAAAGGAATAGGTTCAAAAGTAATTGGTTTAGATTTATCGCAACAAATGTTAAATGTTGGCGTTATTAAAATAAAAAAACTTAAATTAGACGGCAAAATTTCCATGCAAAAAGGGGATGCAGAAAATTTACCTTTCGAGGACAATAGATTCGATGCTGTTTCCGTTGCATTTGGAGTAAGGAATTTTGAAAACCTTACCAAAGGTTTAGCAGAATTAAGAAGAGTAGTTAAGGATAACAAGAGTGTTTACATACTGGAGTTTTCAAAGGTTGAGGGGTTTCTGGGACCATTTTATATGTTTTATTTTAAAAATATATTACCTGCCATCGGCAGACTGGTTTCCAAAGATAACAGGGCGTATACATACCTTCCGGATTCTGTAAATGCTTTCCCTTTTGGGGAAAAGATGAGACAAATTCTTTTAGATACAGGATTTAAAAAAGTTGAATATAAAAAACTTAGTTTAGGTATAGCCACAATTTATAAAGCAACAAAGTAACCTATGAATAAATTTTTATTAAGAGCACTGGTTTTAGCCTCAGTAAATGTTGCAGTTTTAGCAAACGCGCAATTCAGAACCCGTAACAGAATGGATAAGTTGGAAGACTTTGACGAGCAGAAATTCAGTTGGGGTTTTTATCTGAATGGTAATAAACTAGACTACCGTATCGTTTTGAATCCTAGATATGGTATGAATAATAATCAAAATCTTGTTACTTCTAAAGAAAGTTACAGTTTCGGTGCCGGTTTGATCGCAAAATGGAGACTGAACGACTTTTTAGATTTAAGATTAGAACCAGGGTTACAATTTGGTCAGAGACAATTGACCTTCAATACGCAGTCGAACGACCAGTATGCTGCCGGAACTTTGACGAACGATCCCTTTATTCCGATACCATTAACGGAAAAGGACAGGGTAAGAGAAATTAAAACAACTTTGGTTGACGTTCCTGTGTTGTTAGAATTTCACGGAAACAGATGGTACAATTCAAGACCTTATGTTGCAGCAGGGGTGAACTATATTGTAAATCTTCAGTCGAATTCAGATTCTACTGATGACAACATGCAGCAGGTTTTCAGATCTACAACGCATAATTTTGCTTGGTCTGCTGAGATGGGTATTCAGTTTTACTTTAATAAATTTAAGTTAACACCGGCAATCAGAGGTACATTTATCATGAACAACGAGATCGTTGCTGATAATGCAACTACACCTCCTTATTGGACGTCTGCAATGTCTACTTTACAGACAAGAGCAGTGTTTTTTGTGTTGAAATTTGAATAAGAAAATTTCTTAAAAATAAAGAAAGGAGGTGCAAAAGCATCTCCTTTTTTGTTGTGCTATCAAAATATAGAGCGTTTTATTTTTGTTAGTATTAATATTTTGTTATTTTTGCTAATAGTTAGAATATATAAAACCTGAAATGCTTCAAGATTTAGAAAACAATTTTTCAGAATTAGAGAAAAAGATTTTACTATTACAAAAGAATTATAAAAATCTTACTGAAAAGTTCTCGGAATTAAATATTGAGCATGAAGACCTTAAGAAGAAATATGATGAGGAAAGAAAAAAAGGTCAGGTATTAGCAGAAGAACAAAAAAATATAAAACTTTATTCAGCAATATCAGGAAATCCTGAACACAACAGGTTGATGAAAAATCATATCAACAGATTGGTAAAGGAAATAGATTTCTGTATTGCGCAGCTTCAAAACAGTGGATTATAATGGAGGTAAGAAGAATAACCATCAACATTGCAGGAAGGGTGTATCCGCTAAACGTACCGGCAGCAGAGGAAGAAACTCTGCGTAAAGTAGGGAAGCAGATTGAAAGTATGATTAAAGATTTTGAACAAAATTTCGATGTGAGAGACAAACAAGATGCTTTGGCAATGTGTGCCCTGAAATTGGGAACAAATGCTGAAGTAGTGTCTATGAACTACGATAAAACAATAAATTCAACCAACGAAAGATTAACGCAAATAAATCAATTGTTGAACGAAACAGGGAAATAGATTTTTTCCCACAGGACTGCCTACAATAATTCTAACACATTTAAGGTAAACTCAACGCTAAACAATTACCGAGCAAATGTCCAGTGAATGGCGTGCCGATTTATCGGATTACAGACAGTGGAAATCAGTTCAAATCGTGTTGATTAGGAGTTTACTCTCAATCCCTGGATTATTGTGGGCTTTTTTATTTAAAGATGTGAAGACAATTAAAACTCAATATAGATTATGACAACAGCCATTATAGTCGGCGTAATTTGCCTTGTAATTGGTGCAGTGATAGGAATACTTTTTTCCAAAAGTTCACTCAATACCAAGGGCAAGTTTATTATAGATGATGCAAAAAAGAATGCCGAAAACCTTATAGAAAAAGCTAACGTACAAGCCGAATCCATAAAGAAAGAAAAAAACCTTCAGGCTAAAGAAAAATTTTTAGAACTGAAATCCCAGCATGATGCAGATATCCAGTCTCGCGAAAAGAAAATGCAGGAGGTTGAAAAAAGGATCAAAGACAAAGAACACAAGCTGAATGACGAGCTTAGCAAGACAGGAAAACTTGAGAAAGATTTAGACAGACAAATTGCTGATTATTCTAAGAAAACAGAAATTTTAGACAAAAAACAACATGAATTAGATGTTGCAACAGCTAAAAAAGTTGAAATTTTAGAGAAGATTTCTAATTATTCTGCAGAAGAAGCAAAAGCTGAATTGGTAGAATCTTTAAAAGCAGAAGCAAAAACCAGAGCTCAGGCACACGTTCAGAGCATTATGGAAGAAGCTCAGTTAAATGCAAAAGGTGAAGCTAGAAAAATCGTTATTCAGACCATTCAGAGAATCGGAACTGAACAGGCGATCGAAAACTCAGTATCAGTTTTTAATATTGAATCTGATGAAGTAAAAGGAAGAATTATCGGTAGAGAAGGTAGAAATATACGTGCCTTGGAAGCGGTAACAGGTGTAGAAATTATCGTTGATGATACTCCTGAAGCTATTCTTCTTTCATGTTTCGACCCTGTAAGAAGAGAGATCGCAAGATTATCACTTCACAGATTGGTTACAGACGGTAGAATTCACCCTGCAAGAATCGAGGAAGTTGTAGAAAAAACAAGAAAACAAATCGAGGAGGAGATTATTGAAGTTGGTAAAAGAACAATTATCGATTTAGGAATACACGGCTTACACCCGGAATTGATTAAAATCGTGGGTAGAATGAAATATCGTTCTTCTTACGGACAAAACTTATTACAGCACTCAAGAGAAGTTGCAAATATTGCTGCAACGATGGCTGCTGAATTAGGATTAAACGTAAAATTAGCGAAAAGGGCAGGTCTATTACACGATATTGGTAAAGTTCCGGAGCAGGAATCTGAACTTCCTCACGCTTTATTAGGTATGCAGTGGGCTGAAAAGTATGGTGAAAATGCAGAGGTTGTGAATGCAATCGGAGCTCACCACGACGAAGTTGAAATGACTTCATTATTGTCTCCGATCATTCAGGTTGCCGATGCAATTTCAGGAGCAAGACCGGGAGCAAGACGTCAGGTTTTAGAATCTTATATCCAAAGATTGAAAGATCTTGAATCTGCGGCATTAAGTTTTGAAGGAGTTTCTTCAGCTTATGCAATTCAGGCAGGTAGAGAGTTGAGAGTAATGGTAGAAAGCGGTAAAGTAAATGATGAAGTAGCTTCTCAATTATCTTACGATATTTCTGAAAAAATCCAGAATGAATTGACTTATCCGGGACAAGTAAAAGTAACAGTAATCAGAGAAACGAGAGCTGTGAATATTGCAAGATAATAATCGAAAAAAGATATTTAATAAAAACCTTTCAAGAAATTGAAAGGTTTTTTATTTTTAGCAAAATTTAAAATTCCAAAATGCAAGAACTTTCTTTGTCTTCAAAAATGAGACTTATCTTTTCTATTCCTGTAATCATTGCTGCTTTAGGTTACTTTGTGGATATTTACGACCTGCTTTTGTTTGGTATTGTAAGAATCCCAAGTTTGAAAGCCTTAGGCTTAAATCCTGATGTCGACGGAACATTTATTCTTAATTGTCAAATGGTCGGATTACTTATTGGAGGGATTTTCTGGGGTATTTTCGGAGATAAGAAAGGAAGATTATCTGTTTTATTCGGATCAATCTTAGTATATTCTTTAGCAAATATTGCCTGTGGGTTTTTGCCTCATTTTCCAAAAGAGAATTTGGTGTATTCCTATGCAGGGTTAAGATTTATTGCAGGAATTGGACTTGCCGGAGAGCTTGGAGCAGGAATTACCCTTGTTTCTGAAAGTTTACCGAAGAATTTAAGAGCCATCGGAACTTCTGTTGTTGCCGGATTTGGATTAATGGGGGCCGTTGTGGCTCAATTAACCGTAGAATTGGCCGGAGGATGGAATATTTCATATATAATCGGTGGAGTTTTAGGAATTTTACTTTTATTTCTAAGAATCAGCGTTGCAGAATCCGGAATTTATAAGAATATTGAACACCAATCTGTCTCAAAAGGAAATTTTCTTTCATTTTTTACCAATAAAGATCGTTTAATAAGATATTTAAAATGTATAGCTGTTGGTTTGCCCACTTGGTACTGTATTGGAATTTTAGCGGTTTTAGCAAATCAATTTGCTCCCGAAATGGGAATCGAAAGTCTTAACCCCGGAAAAGCAATTATGTGGGCTTATGTAGGTATTTCTGTGGGTGATTTTACCAGTGGACTTATTTCTCACCTTTTAAAATCCAGGAAAATGGCGATTTTCTATATGTTGGCTTTCACTATTGTTGGTGTTGTGATAATGCTTTTCGGGAATACGGATACCGAGACCAAATATTATATTTTCTGCGTTTGGCTTGGCTTAGGAACAGGCTATTGGGCGATGTTCGTTACGTTAGCTGCAGAGCAGTTTGGGACGAATATCAGAAATACCGCAACGACAACCGTTCCGAATATGGTGCGTGGCTTGGTTCCGGTGATGATTTTTGGTTTTGATTTTTTTAAAACTAATTTTTCAGTGATTATCAGTGCCGCAATTGTAGGAATTATTGTGTTTGGTCTGGCATTTTATTCGTCTCTGACAATTTCTGAAACACACGATAAAGACCTTGAATTTATAGAATAATTATAAGTGTTTAAGAAATATTTAAGTAAGACTTTACGTTATAATACTAAATAAGGTCAACAAAATAAACAATTTATAAAATTTAATATTAAATTATGTGCTGAATAATTAATATTTGTTTAACTTTGAAAAGTAACTAAAACTAAATTTTAATAATCTCAAAAACCAAATCACATGCAAAATTTTTTGAAAAATGCTACAAAATTAAAAAAAGCCGATCTTAAGAACATTACAGGAGGTATAAGCGGAACTCCGGATCTTTCACTTTGCGGATGCGATTGCGCAGGATCTGTTACAGGTCCTAAATATTGTGTTCAGTACATGGCTTGTCCACAAGTTTATACTTGCGATCAGTCGGCGGTATAAAGAATTATTTCAACTTGAAATAAACATTTCCACATTTAATACGCAAAAACCTTTTGATTTTCAGAAGGTTTTTGTTATTAATATATTACAATGAAAAACTTCGGTGTGAAAAACATTAAAAATTTTAAAAAAATTATATAATAACTCTATCGATTAGAATGATATCTAAAAGAAGAAATGTGTAGTTGGAAAAATCAATAAAAGCAGGATTTTTATCTCTCACTGAAAAACCTTATTTTTGCATATCTAAAAGTAAAAGAAAGAATGAATTCCTACAAAAATCCATTGGAAGAGCGCTACTCCAGTGAAGAAATGTTATTTAACTTTTCACACAATAACAAATTCCAAAACTGGAGAAAACTTTGGATCGCTCTTGCTGAGATTGAAAAAGACCTTGGTCTTGAAATCACAGATGAGCAGATTGCAGAGTTGAAAGCTAATGCTGAAAATATCGATTATGAGAAAGCAGCTGAGTACGAGAAAAAATTCCGTCATGATGTAATGGCTCACGTTCACACTTACGGTGATGTAGCGCCTTCAGCAAAAGGGATTATACATTTAGGAGCTACTTCGGCTTTTGTAGGAGATAACACAGACTTAATTCAAATCCGTGACGGACTTTTAATTTTAAAGAAAAAGTTAGTCAACGTGATGAAAAATCTTTCGGATTTTGCCATTCAATATAAAGATCTTCCTACGTTAGGATTTACTCACTTCCAGCCGGCTCAGCTGACGACTGTTGGAAAAAGAGCCACACTTTGGTTACAAAGTTTAGTTCTTGATATTGAGGAACTTGACTTCTTTCTTGAAACTCTACGTTTTAGAGGAGTAAAAGGAACAACAGGAACTGCTGCAAGTTTCCTGGAGCTTTTTAATGGTGATTATTCTAAAGTAAAACATTTAGATAAAGAACTTTCAAAAAGATTCGGTTTTGAGAAAGTTTTCGGAGTTTCCGGACAGACTTACGACAGAAAAATTGATGCGAAAGTGGTGGCTTTATTAGGAAACATTGCTCAATCTGCACATAAATTCACCAACGATTTACGTCTTCTTCAAAATCTTAAAGAAATTGAAGAGCCATTCGAAAAAAATCAAATCGGTTCATCTGCAATGGCTTACAAACGGAATCCAATGAGAAGCGAAAGAATCGGAGCATTAGCGAAATATGTAATGTCTTTGACAACAAGTTCTGCAATGGTAGCTTCTACTCAATGGTTTGAAAGAACATTGGATGATTCTGCAAACAAAAGATTAACAATTCCTCAGGCATTTTTAGCGGTTGATGCGATTCTATTAATTTGGAATAATATCATGAACGGAATTGTAGTTTATCCGAACAGAATCAACAAGCACATTATGGAAGAACTTCCTTTTATGGCGACAGAATACATCATCATGGAAGAGGTGAAAGCTGGTGGCGACCGTCAGGAAATCCACGAAGTGATCAGAGTTCACTCAATGGAAGCTTCTAAACAGGTAAAAGAAGAAGGGAAGGAAAACGATTTGATTGAAAGAATCTTAAACGACCATTCTTTGAAGCTTGATAAATCAAAATTAAAAGAAGTTTTAGATCCTAAAAACTTTATCGGTTTTGCGCCGATTCAGACGGAAGAGTTCATTGCCAATGAAGTTCAGCCGATAATTGATGCAAACAAAGATCTGATAGGTTTGGAGGCTGATCTTAAAGTATAAATCATATGCAGTCTTTTCGGCTGCATATTTTTTGTGTTTGTCATTCTGAATGTATCAAAGCGAAATAAAGAATCTCTATTCTATATAGATTTCTCTTGCCTCAAAATGACAATTTAAATTAAAAATAAATCTAATAAATATCTGACATCTAATGTCTAATAACAAAAGAATTTTCGTAGAAAAAAGAGGAATTTTCGATGTAGAAAGTCCAAAAATTTTTGATGAAGTAAAAGCGGTTGTTCCGTCAATCCAAAGTGTGAAAGTATACAATGTGTATGATATTTTCAATTTGAATGACGGTGAATTCGAAAAGGTTGTTAACAGCACTTTCGTAGACCCTGTTACTGATATTTTGCATGAAGAAAATCCTGCGCAAGGAATCCATTTTGCAATGGAATTTTTGCCGGGACAGTACGATCAGCGTGCCGATTCTGCCCAACAATGTATCGCTTTACTGACTGAAAATGAAAAGTCTAAAGTGAGAAGTGGAAAATTGATCGAGTTTGAAGGTGTTTCTGAAGGAGATTTAGCTAAAATCAAAGATCTTCTGATCAATAAAGTAGAGTCTCAGCAAAAAGATTTATCTGTTTTGGATATTCCTGCGGATGAAACTCCGTCAAAGGTTTTAATCCACGAAAATTTCATCAATTTTGATAATATTCAGCTTGAAGAATTCTTTAACAATCATGGTTTTGCATTAGGTTTAGATGATTTAAAATTCATTCAGGAATATTTTAAAACTGAAAAAAGAAATCCTACAGAAACAGAATTAAAAGTTTTAGACACCTATTGGAGTGACCACTGTCGTCACACAACTTTCGAAACGGAGTTGTCAAATATCGAATTTGAAGGACAGTTTAAACATACATTGGAAACCATTTTCAATGATTATATCGAAAAAAGAAAATTCTTAGGACGTGAGCTTAAACCAATTTCCTTAATGGATTTGGCGACAGTTTGCGGAAGATATTTCCATAAAACAGGCAACTTGGAGAATTTGGTGGTTTCTGACGAGATCAATGCCTGTACGATCCAGATTGAAGCTGAATACGATGGTAAAAAAGAACCTTGGTATTTATTATTTAAAAATGAAACCCACAATCACCCGACAGAAATTGAACCTTTTGGAGGTGCTTCAACTTGTTTAGGTGGTGCAATCAGAGATCCTTTGTCCGGACGTTCTTACGTTTTCCAGGCGATGAGATTGACGGGTGCTGCTGATGTTTTGGAATCGGTTGATAAAACGTTACCGGGTAAATTACCTCAAAAAACAATCACAAAACAGGCGGCAAACGGCTATTCTTCTTACGGTAACCAAATCGGTTTGGCGACTACAATGGTTTCTGAAATCTATGATGAAGGCTACAAAGCAAAGAGAATGGAAGTTGGTTTCGTAACTGGCGCAGTTCCTGTGGATTGGGTAAGACGTGAAAAACCAGAAGCGGGTGATTCTATTATCATTTTAGGGGGTGCAACAGGTCGTGACGGTGTTGGTGGAGCGAGCGGAAGTTCAAAAGAGCAGGACGAAACTTCGATTCACACAATGAGTTCTGAAGTTCAGAAAGGAAATGCGGTTGAAGAACGTAAAATCCAGAGATTATTCAGAAATCCAGAGGTAACAAGATTAATTAAAAAATCTAATGACTTCGGAGCTGGAGGTGTTTCCGTAGCAATCGGTGAAATCGCTGATTCTTTGGAAGTTAATTTAGATGTTTTACCATTAAAATATGAAGGTTTGAACGGAACCGAGCTTGCTATTTCTGAATCTCAGGAAAGAATGGCGGTTGTGGTTGAACCAAAAGATAAAGAACAGTTCATCAAATTCTGTGAAGCTGAAAATATTGTGGCTGTTGAGGTTGCAAAAGTGACAGATTCAGGAAGAATGCAGATGTTCTGGAAAGGCGATAAAATTGTTGATCTTTCAAGAGCATTTTTAGATACGAACGGTTGTTCAAAAAGTCAGGAAGTTAAAATTACTCATCTTAATGAAGTAAAAGAAGAAACTCAGTCATTTAATGAAGAGAATTTCTTAAAAATATTAAGTGATAAAAATGTTGCCTCTCAAAAAGGTTTGTTGGAAATGTTCGATTCTTCTATCGGTGCGACTACGGTTGCGATGCCTTTAGGTGGAAAATATCAGCAGACTTTGATGGAAGGAAGTGTTCAGACATTACCAATTATCGGAGCAAAAAATATTGAAACGGTTTCTTTGGCGAGTTGGGGATTTGATGCAGAGATTTCTAAGCAGAATTCTTTGTTGGGATCTTCTTACGCAGTTGTAGAAAGTGTAGCGAAAATCGTTGCGATGGGTGGCGATTACAAAAATATAAGATTTAGTTTCCAGGAATATTTCGAGAAATTAGGTCAGAATCCAGAAAAATGGGGGAAACCTTTAGCTTCTTTGTTAGGAGCTTATGATGCTCAGATTAATTTCGGTTTGGCGGCTATCGGAGGAAAAGATTCAATGAGTGGAACGTATCAGGATCTGAATGTTCCGCCAACGTTGATTTCTTTTGCTTGTGCGAATGGAGAAAAGAAAAATATTATCTCTCCTGAATTTAAAAATGCAGGAAATAAAGTGTATTTCTTCAATCATATCGCTCAGGAAAACGGACTCCCGAATTATGACAGTTTAAAAGCTGTTTTTGAATTCATTTTCGAAAATATCAAAGCTGGGAAAATCGTTTCTGTAAAAACGGTTAAAGAAGGTGGAGTTGCAGTTGCTTTGGCAAAAATGAGCTTCGGAAACAGATTAGGTGCTGAAATCACAGTTGATGAGAAAGTATTATTAACCAAAAACATTGGTAGCTTAATTATTGAGTCTAAAGAAGAATTAAGTTCTACAAATCTTCAATTGATTGGTCAGGTTGTTGCGGATGAGGTTTTAACGATCAACAATCAACCGACAGCGATCAACAAACTTTTAGCAGCAAATACCAATACATTTGAAAATCTTTTCCCGACAGTTGAAAAAGAAAAATTGACGGTTGAAATTGATGAGAAATTAAACTCAATCAACCCAAGAAATATTATCATTAAAAAACACGGAATCGCTCAGCCAAAAGTATTCGCACCGGTTTTCCCGGGAACAAACTGCGAATATGATACGCTGAATGCTTTCGCAAAAGAAGGTGCGGTTGTCAAAAGCTTACCTTTAATTAATATCAATCACCAATTATTGGATGAAAGTATTGATGCGTGGGTAGAAGAAATCAGAACTTCTCAGATTTTAGCATTCTCAGGAGGTTTTTCTGCGGGTGATGAACCGGATGGTTCTGCAAAATTCATCGTGAATGTGTTGAAAAACGAGAAGATGAAAAACGCCGTTCACGAATTGTTAGACAGAGACGGAATGATCATCGGTATCTGTAACGGTTTCCAGGCGTTGGTTAAATCTGGATTGTTACCTTACGGACGAATCAAAGATTTGGATGAAAATTCTCCGACATTGGCTCACAATGCGATCAGAAGACACATTTCCCAGATGGTGAATGTAAGAGTGGTGAATGATGAATCGCCTTGGTTAAAAGGAATGAAAGATCAAGTGTTCACGATCCCGATTTCTCATGGGGAAGGTCGTTTCATGGCTTCGAAAGCGGAAATTCAGAAGTTGTACGAAAACGGACAGATTGCAACGCAATACTTAGATTTAGATGGAAACATCGCTCACGGAATGCCTTTCAATCCAAATAATTCACTGTTCGGAATTGAAGGAATTACAAGTTCGGACGGAAAAATCTACGGTAGAATGGGACACCCGGAACGTTTTACAGAAGGGTTGATGAAAAACATTCCAACTGCGAATTACCACAACATATTCAAAAATGGAGTGGAATATTTCAAGTAAAATGAAATAAAATTTCAATATAAAAAAGGATTCGGATATAATATTATTCGAATCCTTTTTTTATATTATTTATTACTAAATTATTTAGCCTGAATGTTTCTATTGCTTGTTTTTTTACTAATTTTGGTTCATAAAACTTTTGATTATGTTAAAAAACTACTACCTATTATTTTTCTCATTTTTTACAATGATTTTCGCGCAGGCTCAGTCCGGAAATGCGCTGGATTTTGATGGTGCCAATGATTATGTTGCCTTCAATGTTCCTACTATGTTTAACAATGTTGCTACTCAGGATTTTACCATAGAAGCAAGAATAAAACCAACTGTTTTTGCTACTAACCGTGTATTTTTTGTACAGACAAGCAATTCGAACTATGTAAGTATTTTGATAAGTGGTGCTGGAATTATTTATGTTTATATAAGTGGAACTAATAATTTTATGGTTTCAAATCCGCTTACTTTAAATGCATGGAATCATATTGCAATTGTAAGGTCTGCGGCTCTCGATACTACAAAGATTTATCTTAATGGTGTTTCGGAAACTCTATTAGGAGGTGGTACTACATCTTGGGGAACTGCAAATTTAATGTCTTTTGGAGCAAAAACAGATGGTTCACAGCTATTTAAAGGAACGATGGATGAATTCAGAATTTGGAATATCGAAAGAACACAAAGCCAAATTACTGCCAATATGAATAATTCACTCGTATTGCCACAGACAGGATTAGTTTCTTATTATAAATTTAATCAGGGAATTGCGAACGGAAATAACCCAACTGTTACTACTCTTAATGATGAATTTAATACTGTAAACGGTACTTTATTGAATTTTGCTTTAACAGGAACGACATCCAATTGGGTGGGAACAAGTACTTTATCTGTAAAAGATGTTAGTAATAATTCATCTTTTTCATTAGCACCAAATCCGGCTGAAAACGAAATAAAGATCTCAGGATTAAAGCAAAAAACAGCATACAAGATTTTTAATGCAGCAGGACAGCTTATTAAAACTGGTGATGTAGAGAAAGAAAATAATATTATTAAAGTATCAGAATTAAATACAGGAGTTTATTTTATTAATTTAGATAATGAAAAGATAAAGTTCATTAAAAAGTAAGTTTCAAAATATACAGAAAAGAGTCAAGAATCAAAATTGACTCTTTTTTATGTTGAAATTTGAAATTCAATTATGAAAAATGAAAATTTAAATAAAGAAATGACTGTCATCAATGGTAGTCATTTTTCAGATCTGGAAGGTTTTTACGAAGAAATTTCCCAACTTTTCATGAAAGATAAAGATTGGGAAGTCGGGACTTTGGATGGCTTCGATGATGTTTTGTATGGAATTGATTCAAATATAACTTGGAGGAATTCCCAGAAATCAAAAGAAGATTTAGGTTTTAGTTTAACTAAAGAATTCTACGAGAATAAAATCCAAATTGGAAAACCCTTCAACATAGAATTAATTCAACAAAAACTGGGTGAATTGATTGATGGAAACGGACAAACCTTATTTGAAATTTTAATTGAAATTATAGAATCTCATAAAAATATTACGTTAATTTTGGATTGATTTTATTTTTAAAACCAATTTTATCAATGCCTAATTTATTTTCCTATGGAACACTACAAAAAGAACAAGTTCAAATCGAAACTTTCGGAAGAATTTTACAAGGAGAAAAAGATATTCTAACAGGATATAAACTTGAAATGTTGGAAATCACCGATCCCGAAGTTTTGAGAAAAAGTAATCAAAAATATCACCCTATTTTGGAATTTTCAGGAAATGTTAAAGATGAAGTTGAAGGAGTTTTATTTGAAGTCACTGACGAAGAAATTCTTCAGGCTGATGAATATGAAGTGGATGATTATAAAAGAATTGAAACGGTTTTTAAATCTGGGAAAAAAGGGTTTATTTATGTAGGGAACTGATTTTCTAAACACAAATAACACTAATTTTTTCACAAATGCCTCAAGAAAATAAACATAATTATCTGTGGAATCTGTGAACAGGAGTTCTTTTTGTCATTCAGAGCGGAACAAAGTGGCGCGTAGAATCTCAACTGTATTTTTGTAAATTGTTTTGATAATATTTGCTTAGATTCCTCCGGAATGACAAGTATTATGGGTATTAAAAAATATATTTCCAGTAAACCAAAATTCCCACAACAATAGAAGCAATCGCCATCAAAATAACAGCTCCGGCAGAAATATCCTTAATAAAACCAATCCTTTTGTCAAATTCAGGTTGAATGATATCGCAAATTTTTTCAATAGCGGTATTAAAAATTTCAGCACTCAGAACCCCGAAAGAAACAATTAAAACTAAAATTGTATCAATTGTTGAAAGCTTTAAATAAAAAATCAGAAAGACATTAATAAAAAATGCCAAAAGCTCAAGCTGAAAATTTCTTTCACTTTTAATCATCAGGAAAACACCTCGGAAAGCATTAAAAAAACTCTTATAAATGGGTGGTTTTCGCATTGTGAAAAGATTATTTACAAATATAATTATTTGCTTGAAGAAAATCCTTATCTTTAGTGCATTATGATATTTTTGGATATCAGAAAAAATGGAGTGGAAGTGGTTATGAAATTCTTTTGATCGTTTTGTTAATAACTCTCAGGATTATTCTTTTCCATCTATTTTCTATTTATTATATTTGTAAAAATTTATTTTTAAATCTATGAAATTTATTATTTCAAGTGGTGAACTGCAGAAGGCTTTGCAAACTGTAAGTGGCGTAATATCAAGCTCTCAATCGAGACCGATTTTAGAAAACTATCTTTTTGAATTAGAAGGAAATAATGTTACCATTACAGCATCCGATGGAGAGACGACTCTTGTGACGACTCTTGATGTGAAGTCTGATGATTCAGGGAAATTTGCTGTTCCTGCCAAGATTTTTCAGGATTTTATCAAGACTTACGGAGAACAGCCTTTAACTTTGGCGGTGAAAGATAATGCGGAAGGTACGGGAAGTCAGCTTGAGATTTTAGATGAAAAAGATAACTTCGCAGTAGCATTAGACAACGCAGACGATTACCCGGAATTACCGGAATTTGATGCTTCTCAGAGTGTTACAATGCCTGCAGGAGTTTTATCTGAAGCGCTTACCAATACGCTTTTTGCAACAAGTAATGACTCTCTTCGTCCTGTAATGACGGGAGTTTTGTTTCAGTTTGGAGAAAATGAAACCAACTTTGTTTCCACAGATTCTCACAGATTGGTTGTCTATAAAAGAATGGATTTGATGAATGCCGAGCCAATGGAATTTATCATGCCTAAAAAACCTTTGAACATTTTCAAAAATATTTTAGCAAGTTCAAACGAAGACGTGAAGATCGATTTCAACGAGAACATGGCTAAATTTACTTTTGGTAAACATATCTGGATCTGCAGACTGATCGACGGAAAATATCCTAATTATACTGCGGTAATTCCAAAAGAAAACCCGAATGTACTGACAATCAACAGGAATCTTTTGCTGGGAGCAATTAAGAGAGCTTCTATCATGTCAAACAAATCTACCAATCAGGTACGATTTAAGTTGTCTGCAAACATTCTTCACCTTCACGCAGAAGATACAGAATATGCAAACAAAGCGGATATGCAGATTCCTTGTGATTATAACGGAGAAGATATCAACATCGGATTTAGCTCTAAGTTTTTAACGGAAATGTTGACAATTCTTGGTTCAGACGATATCACAATGAAAATGTCTCAGCCAAACAGACCGGGAATTATTGAACCTCTTGATGGTCTTGAAGAAAACGAAAATATATTAATGTTATCAATGCCGGTAATCGGATTGTAATATTTAAAATAATAAAAATAGGAGGTTTTGATTTTTCAGAACCTCTTTTTGTTTTTAATAAGTAAAATTTAACAAAACTATTTGTTTTAAGTTTGTTCTAAATTTCTGTATTTCTCAAAAAAACACGACATTTGTAGGCTTAAAACTGTACAATTAAAATTGTATAAAAATTCAAATAAATTTTCAAAATATATCAGATGAAAATATCAAACAACTGGCTTAAAGACTATATCAAAACAGAATTAAAAACTGAAAGAATCGGTGAGTTTCTTACAGATATTGGTCTTGAGGTTGAAGGGATAGAAAAATTTGAAAGCATAAAAGGCAGCCTGGAAGGAATTGTTGTAGGTAAGGTTTTAACTTGCGAAAAACATCCGAATGCAGACAAATTGAAGAAAACAACAGTAGATGTAGGAAACGGAAAGGTGTTGAACATCGTTTGTGGAGCTCCGAATGTTGAGGCTGGACAAACTGTTCCCGTGGCTGTTGTTGGAACTAAAATCTATGATAAAACCGGAAACTTTTTTGAAATAAAAGAAGCAAAAATCAGAAGTGAAATTTCTCAGGGGATGATTTGTGCTGAAGATGAGCTTGGTCTTAGTGATGATCATGGCGGAATCATGGTTTTAGACGAAGAAAAGTTCGAAGTTGGAAAAAATTTCGCTGATTATTTTGAGCTGACAAACGATGAGGTGTTGGAAATCGGATTAACGCCAAACAGAACCGACGCAATGTCTCATTATGGTGTTGCAAGAGATTTGTATGCTTATCTTTTAACAAACAAGCAGAAATCTGAGTTTGAAAAAGTATCTTCAGTTGTTTTGAATAACGAAGGTTCTCATGATTTCAAATTAGAAGTGGAAGATGCGGAACTATGCCCAAGATATATCGGAGCAGTGATTGAAGATGTGAAAGTGGCAGATTCTCCGGCTTGGCTGAAAGACAGATTAAAAGCGATAGGATTAAGTCCGATTAATAATGTTGTAGATATTACAAATTATATTCTTCATGGCTTCGGACAACCGCTTCACGCTTTTGATGCAGATAAAATTGCAGATAAAACAGTAAAAGTCGGGACTGTAAAAGAAGGAACAAAATTCACGACTTTGGATGGTGTTGAAAGAACTTTGAATGGTTCTGAAATCATGATCAAAGACGGAAAAGATAACCCGATGTGTATTGCCGGAGTTTTCGGTGGTGCGAATTCCGGAGTTTCTGCAGAAACAAAAACTATTTTCCTGGAAAGTGCTTATTTTAATCCGGTTGCGGTAAGAAAAGGGGCAAAATTCCATGGATTGAATACGGATGCTTCTTTCAGATTCGAAAGAGGTGTTGACCCCAATATTACAAGAACAGCAATTACTCACGCTATTAAAATGATTCAGGAATTAGCTGAAGGAAAATTAGTAGGAGAGTTGTTGGAAGAATATCCGAAGAAAATCGAAGACAATTATGTGATCATCAGATTTTCAAAAATCGAACAGATTTTAGGAACAAAAATTCACAGAGAGAAAGTAAAGGAAATTTTGAAAGCGTTGGAAATTCAGGTTTTAAATGAAATTCAAAACGGTTTGGAAATCTCTGTGCCGGCTTACAGAGCAGATGTAACGAGAGAAATTGACGTTATTGAGGAGATTTTAAGAATTTACGGATACAATAAAATTGATGCTCCGCAAAAGATTTCGTTCACTCCGGTAAAATTGAGCGCTCAAGATCAGGATGAGCTGGAAAACAACTGGGCAAGAACTTTACAAAGCCTAGGTTTCAACGAAGTAATGAACAATTCATTGACTTCTGTAAAAGATGAAACGGATGCTGTAAAATTGTTAAATCCTTTGAGTAACGATTTAGCATTTATGAGAAAGTCTTTATTGGAAGGGCTTTTACAAAATGCAATCTACAATATCAACAGAAAAAATCAGGACATTAAGTTCTTCGAATTCGGGAAAATTTATCATAAAAGAGAAAAATACGAGGAAAGAAAGCAATTGGCGATCCTTGTTTCCGGAAGAGAAGTTGCAGAAAACTGGTTGCAGCCAAAATCTGCTACAAGTTTCTATAATTTAAAGGCTTATGTTAAAGTTTTATTAGAAAAATTAGCGATTGATTATAAAGAAGTTGCTTTATCTGATGAAAGATTCTCTGATGCACTGGCTTATGAAGCTGACGGAAAAGCTTTGGTAAGAATAGGAAAAGTTGCTCCTCAGATGCTGAAGGATTTTGATATCGATCAGGATTGTTTCTATGCAGAAATCGAGTTGGAATATGCTCAGGAATTACGTTCTAAAAACGAATTGAAATTTAAGGATATTCCTAAATTTAACAAGATCAGAAGAGATTTGGCATTGCTAATTGATAAAAATGTGAATTACGAAGATCTTTATCAGACAGCTAAAAAGAATAAATCTCCATACATTAAGAATATCAATTTATTTGATGTTTATGAAGGGAAAAATCTTCCTGAAGGTAAAAAGTCTTATGCGATGAGTTTTGAGCTTTTAAATGAAGAAAAAACATTGGAAGAGAAAGAAATTACAGCTGTAATGGATTCTTTAATTAAATCTTTCCAAAAAGAATTCAACGCAGAATTGAGAGGTTAATTATCATTAAAATTATATAAAACGGGCTGTTTGAGTCCGTTTTTTTTGTAAAATAGTTTCTAAAAATCTTCAATTTTGCAAAACTTACTACATAGATTTCTAGGGAATGATAAATATGGTTGAAATTTTTTTTTAGTTTCATAATATTTATGAAAAATATTCATGATTTTTTGTTTAAAAAGGATTTTTAAAAACAATAAAATCCTCTGAAAACCGTTCAGATAATAATATTTCCGTAAATTTGGTTTAATCAAAAAGAAAAAAATGAAAAATCTTTTTTTAAGTATGTGTACAGCAGCAGTTTTGGTTTCTTGTGGAGCAATGTCGGGTTCTTCCGCTTCAAAAGTCGGTAAAGCTCAACCTTCTCTTGCGGGTACAAAATGGGCTTTGGCTGATAATGTGAAAGGAAAAATTCCTACATTGAATATTGAAGGAGAAAAAATCAGCGGAAATGCAGGATGCAACAATTACTTTGGTACAGCTACAGTAGATACTTCTACAGGTAATTTTGCTGCCGGACAAATGGGTTCTACAAGAATGGCTTGCGACAATATGAGCGTGGAAAAGAACTTTATGGATATGATGGGAAAAGCTAATAAATATGTGGTGACCGGAAATGTCCTCGAATTATACAAAGACAATCTTTTATTATTGAAATTCAATAAAGCTGAATAAAACAAAAGGAACTCGATTGAGTTCCTTTTTTATGTTTAGATTGTTATTAATCTTCCTCTTCCTCGTCGTACTTAGCCAACTCTTCATCACACCATTTGAACGCAGCTTCTACCACTTTTGTAGCCTCATCTGCCATAGTTTCTTCATCATCACCTTCCAAATCATCTAACCACTCAACTTCTTCTTCCTCAACGTTTAAGATAAATCTTGGGTATTCAGTGTGAACTACGAATAGATCTTCTGGAAATTCCGAATTATCTGCTAATAAAAACTTTGGTAATTTCATTTTTCTAATGTTTTAACTTTGAATCAAAGATAATAAAATTATTGATATTTGTTCTTGTCGATCCTAATTTTTTGCAAAACTTTATACCTTGTTAATGTGGTTTTCTGCAAAGTGTCTTTCGGCCTGAAAGTCAGGTGAATATCAGGATTTATTGTACTTATTAACTCGGCGACTTGTATCTTGTCAAGATCTTCTGTGGTTTCCAGATAAAACTGTAAAGGAACTTTGTCAAGGTTTTCGGATTTTAAAAACTGAGTCATTTCTTTTCTGTTTTCAAGATAGTTTCCTTTTGAAAGCCATGTAAAAAGCATTCCTGAGATAATACTTAAAAATCCTATTACATAAACCTTAAGATCAAACAGTTGAAATAGTTTCCTGAAATAAATCAACCATATCGGAAGGCTAAAAGGAGCCATCAATCTGTAATCTATTGCATTGACAGGATAAACGTATTGAACAAAATAAGAACAGATAATTCCTGCAATACTTACAAAAACAAAGAAATATTCTGTCTCTGAAAGTTTATATTTCACAAAAAGATAAATGATTAATAGGATGTTCAAAAAACCGATTCCATAAATAGCATAATTAATGGTTCCTCCTCCGGGATTTGCAATATGAATAAACGGATTGAAGGTCGTACATAATCCCTGAAACAGTTCAACCAACAATTTTGAAGTGGGATATAAACCTATTGTCAAGGCATCTTTTACATAGTTTTCATTAAAATAATCAATGAATAATAATTTATATAAAACCACAAAAATACCACCAATAATACCCGAAATGAAGAAGACGGACGAATATTTTTTCTTCCGGAAAACCAATCCGAAAAGTCCGGTTCCACCAATAATGAAAAGCGAACTGTATCTGATATTGTAAAGCGCAATCAGGCTTAATGACAGATAAAAAATGGCTTTTCTCTTCTCCAATTTTCCTTCAATAATCAATGATGAAATGTATAGAAAAAGTACTACAAAAGGCAATATCAGAGCTTCACTCATCGTATAAGAAAAGATTGAAAGAAAGCTGAATAAAGCACATAAAAGAATAGATTCTTTAAAGAAAAACTTTTTTTTCCAGGTAAAAAAAATAATGGAAAGAAAAGCTGAAATTCCGATTATCTTACTGCCCCAAAATTCATCAAAACCGAAAAAAGTAAAGAATTTTATACTTAAAGGATATCCTAAAGGAGTCGTTGTGTTATCGATCGTCGGAAAAACATGCGCAAACCTCATGTATCGAATAGAATCAGGATTTGTGCGCCCTTTTTCATTGAGTAAAAAACGCAAAATGGTCATCACTAAAGTAATGATGACCAATAATATCTGAATATATTTTTCTTTAAATTTTATCAAGGTTGCTGTTATTAAATTATAGATTGGATATTTAACACCCAAATTTATAATTTATAACCCAAAACTCATAACTTAAAATTATTTTGAAAACATTTTAGCCACTTTTTCTGCTTTTTTGCTTTCAGAGTAGTCGTAGAAACCTTCTCCTGATTTTACACCTAATTTTCCGGCCATTACCATGTTGACTAATAATGGATTCGGTGCATATTTAGGGTTTTTGAAACCGTCGTACATTACATTCAAGATCGCTAAACAAACGTCCAGACCGATAAAATCTGCCAGTTGAAGTGGTCCCATCGGATGTGCCATTCCCAATTTCATTACCGTATCGATTTCTTCAACACCTGCAACACCGTTGTAAAGTGTTTCAATCGATTCGTTGATCATCGGCATTAAAATTCTGTTGGCAACGAATCCCGGGTAATCATTCACTTCTACAGGAACTTTTCCTAACGTTTTGCTCATCTCGTAAATAGAGTCAAAAGTTTCTTTAGAAGTAGAATAACCTTTGATGATTTCAACCAGTTTCATGATCGGAACAGGATTCATAAAGTGCATTCCAATTACTTTATCAGCTCTTTTTGTAGCCGCAGCAATTTTAGTGATCGAAATAGACGATGTATTTGTTGCCAAAATACAGTTTTCAGGAGCAAATTCGTCCATCTGACCGAAAATTTTCAATTTCAGTTCCTGATTTTCAGTAGCCGCTTCTACGATAAGATCAGCCGATCCAACTGCGTCCTGAAGTGTCGTGAAAGTGGTGATATTTCCTAGTGTTTCAGCCTTTTTTTCTTCTGTAAGGTTTCCCTTTGCAATTATCCTGTCAAGATTGGTAGTAATGGTTTTCAAACCTCTGTCTAAATTAGCTTGAGATACATCTACCAAGTTTACTTTAAACCCGCTTTGTGCGAAAGTATGTGCAATACCATTTCCCATGGTTCCTGCTCCGATAACTACAATGTTTTGAATCATTTTTCCTTATTTAATTTTAATTATTTATTCTTGAGTAGAGTTAAATTTCTTGCGTTGGAAAGATCAGCTTTTTTTACCATTTGGGTTTCATCAAAACTTACATTTCCGTCTCTGTTGGGCTTTCTTGTTCTGTTTTGTCCATTAACGGCAGCTTTTAAACCTTCTACAAATTTAATTTTCTGTGTTTTAGAAAATCCGTCGGTTCCGATGTAGATATTAAATTCCCCTTCTCTTCCCAAACCGTTTTGTCTGTAAGTTTCGAAGTTTTTTATCTTATTCTTTTTCTGAAACCAGGTAATAAAATCCATCACAGGTTTATCAGACGGAGTTCCGCAACAAATACTGTGATAGCCGACCTGTAAATAGTTTTCATTCTTTTGGGCAAAGAATAATACTGAGCTGAATAATCCTATTGTTAATAATATTTTTTTCATTTTTAATGGTTTTAAAATTAAGATTAAAATTTTACTTATTAAAATAATCCCAGACAGTCTTTGAAATATCCGAAATCATTTTGCAGTTCACCACATCCGTTTCCGTTGAGTTACTGACAAATACAGATATTGCATAATGCTTGCCATTCGGTAAAGTTATGATGGCAATTTCGTTTTCTGCGCCCGTTAAACCCGCGTCATTCTTTCCGGAAGCTCCCGTTTTCCTTGCGACAGGCGTATCTTTAGGAAGTTGTTCGATCAGTTTATTTTTTCCGGTAGAAGTTGATAACATGACTTTCATTAAATAATCAGTCGATTTTTTCGATAATAATTTCCCGTCGTAGAACTTTTTCAGAACGTCAACCGCTGATGTCATTGTGCTGTAATTTTCGTATTGAGCATTCCAGTCTTTATGCATTGCCGCTTCAGTATATTTAATCTGAAAGCCTTTCACTCCTTTAGAATCCATAAATTTCTGAACAGTTTGTGGTCCTCCCAATAATTTCAGCATGATATCGCAACCGTTATTATCACTTCTGGCAACTGTAAATTCAAGAATTTCACTTAACGGAACTTCAACACCTCCGTTTGGGTATTTATCGCGAAGCGGAGACCATGTATTTTCCAGCAAATTTGATTTATCCAGTAAAACTTTTTGGTCTAATGCAAGTTTTCCTTTGTCTACATAATCCAAAACAGCTGCTGCAATATGAAATTTGAAAACACTTTGCATCGGAAGCTTCTTGTCTGCATTTTTATTGTATTTAAAGCCATTTTCAAAGCCTAGAACAGAAATTCCCACTGTCGCTTTTTTATCTTTAATAATAAAATTGATTTTTTGTTCTAAAACTGATTGCTGAGCGAAAGTAAACGCCGAAATCAAAAGAAGTAACAGTCCGATTTTTTTCATAATATTTTGGATTAAAAAAATCCCTTTTAGAAGTTAAAAGGGATTTGCAATTTAAGATTTTTTATTATTTTACTTCAAAATAATTCAGGTTGACCCCGTCATTTTCGAAATAGATTCTGATTTTATTTTCTCCTTTTTTAAGGTTAATTCCTTTTGCAGAAGCGGTTTTCCACGTTTCATTTCCGCCTGTTGAACTTAATGAAACTGCTGCCATTGGTTTTCCTGAAGCATCTTCAATCCTGATTTTTGCATCGTTGCTGCTTGCATATTTAATGTCAAAAGTATAAGCTTTATCAACATTTGAATTGATTGTGTATTGAAGCCATTCTCTGCTTTCCGTTTTTCCGACGTAATATTGATTGTCTTTTGTTTTGTAAATATCGACACCATCATTTCTCAACTGATTTCCGGAATTCCATTCGGATCTTTTTGTAGCATCACTCACCCAAAGATTGATGAAATCTTTATCCAGATAAGCAGAACCCATTCTTCCCAAATCATAATCTGTTGCTGAGAATTTTCCCGGAGCCTGAAGATTTTTGAAAGGTTTTGTTGAACTGTCTTTTGTCTGTCTGAACATCGCATCAATAATATCATTTTTAATTTCAACATTACTGAATTTGTAATTTTCTGCAATTTGCATTAAAGCTTTTTTAGAAAACTCCTTTGAAGGTTTTTCGCCGCCGTTTTTCCAGTAATCCAATAATTTCTGATATTCCGGAGTGATTTTTACATTCGTAATTCCTGCGATGTTATCGATTTTCTTCATTGGCCAGAAAGCATAGCCAATGTTATGTTTATCTAAAAGCTGAATCAGCTCTGTAAACCAAACATTCGAATTTTCTCCGGTTTCTCCCAACCAAATCGGAATATTGTGTTTTTCTCTTAGATCTAAAGCAAATTTCAATGTTCCCTCATCATTATAATTCCAATATTTATGGAAACTAAACGCCATATTGTTATCCCAGAGTGGAGTTAAACCATTATAATTATTTCCCCAACCGTTTCCTTCGATAATAATGATGTGCTGTTTGTCAACCGTACGAATCGCTTCTGTAATATCTTTCTGTAATTTCCAAAGTGGAGCATTCGACATTTCATCTGTTCCGTTTTGGTTTTTTCCTGTAAAATTAATATTGGGTTCGTTAATTAAATCATAACCGCCAATCCAGGGAGAATCTTTATATCTTTCCGCCAGTTTTTTCCAGAGAGCAATTGTTTTTTTCTGATTTTCATCACTTTCCCAAAGCGACGGTTTTGTTTTGTCATTATCAGAAATATTGACGTCGTTTCCTTGTCCTCCCGGAGCTGCGTGAAGATCCAAAATCAAATACATTTTGTTGTCAGCACACCACTTTAAAAGATCATCGGTCATTTTAAAACCTTCTTCCAACCAGGTATTTTGCCCTTTTTTTGGTTCTTTTTCGATTGGTAGAGTGTATAAATTATAATGCATCGGAAGTCTGATCGAATTGAAACCTGCTTTTTTCAAAAAATCAATATCCTGTTTTGTGATACCGTTTTTCAGGTAAGCTTTGTAGAATTCATTCATTCCGTCTTCGCCAATAAGTTCTGCAATTTTTTCTTTGATTTTGTATTGCGGGCCGGCAAAATCTGCTGTTTTCAACATATATCCTTCCTGCAGCATCCATCCTCCTAAACCGAGACCTCTCAATTGGATATTTTCACCTTTATCGTTTACAATTTTTTGACCTTGTGTTTTTAAAAGTTGCGATGTCCCAAATTGAGACAATAAAAAAGCGGATAATAGGATGACTCTTTTCATAGTAGTTTAATTATTTAAATAGTAAGGGGTTGTTTTAAGGAAATTATTATTTTGATAATGACAAATATATTTAAAATTTATTGATTAAAAATATGAATTGGAATTAAAAACTCAATGAAGCTTTCGTTCTATAATATACAGACAGTTAAAAGATGAATAATAAACGATTTAAGTTTTGGCTAAAGCCAATTGAATGTATTAAACAAAAAAACGGGCTAAAGCCCGTTCCTATTGATATAATTGTTGTGATATTCGTGAAAAGATTTGTGCTATTTGTATTTAGAAATTAAGAAATTAAGAAATTAAGAAATTAATTTCATAATTTCTAAAGCAACCTTCAATGCTTCTGTTCCGTCTTCAATGGAAACTTCCACATGTTTATCTTCAGTAATAGAATCTGCGAAAGAATTTAATTCATCCAAAATCGCATTATTAGGCTGAATATTTGGATATTCAAATAAAATCTGATTCTTTTCTCCATCGGCATTTTCAATAATCATATCAAATGGAGTAGGGTTTTCAGGAGCGTCTTTCATACGGATAACTTCTGCCTTTTTTTCAAGGAAATCAACAGAAATATAAGCATCTTTCTGGAAGAAACGGCTTTTTCTCATCGCTTTCATTGAAATTCTTGAAGTTGTAAGATTGGCAACACATCCGTTTTCAAATTCGATTCTTGCATTGGTAATATCCGGAGTTTTACTTACTACACAAACACCGCTTGCATGAATGTTTTTAACTTTTGACTTTACAACACTTAGTAAAATATCCAGATCATGAATCATTAGATCCAACACTACAGAAACATCAGTTCCGCGGGGATTAAATTCCGCCAGTCTGTGGATCTCAATAAACATCGGATCTTTAATGAAATCTTTAGTCGCCATGAAAGCAGGATTGTATCTTTCAACATGTCCAACCTGTGCCTTAATGCCTTTTTCCTGACATTTTTGTAGAATTTCTTCTGCCTGTTCAAGAGTTTGGGTTACAGGTTTTTCAATAAAAAAATGAAGTCCTTTGTCAATGGCTTTTAAAGCATAATCATAATGATAAACTGTAGGAGTTACAATATCCAACATCTCGATCTGATCAAGCAGCTCATCAAAATTTTCAAAATATTTATAACCGAATTCGGCTTCTAATTTTCTTCCGTTTTCTACATCTTTATCATGGAAACCTACAAATTCATATTGATCAGACTGATTCAAAAGTCGTAAATGTATCTTTCCCAAATGTCCGGCGCCTACCAAACCTGCTTTTAACATGCTGTATTTAATTTTTGTAAATATAATAATTTTCGAGGTTAGGAAATAGATGATAGTTTTTAGGTTGATAAATAATAATTGTTTTTTTACTTTTGTAGAAGCTACACCTAATAACTATTAATGATGCAGGATTCGTTCGTACATAAAGGAAAAAGAAAAAAATTGGTTGATTATCTCCGACAAAGAATCGGGATTTCGGATGAAAATGTACTTTCGGCAATGAATGAAGTTCCGAGACATCTTTTTATAGAAAGTATTTTTGAAGATTTTGCTTACGAAGACCGGGCTTTTCCGATTTTAGCGCATCAGACCATTTCGCATCCTTCAACCGTTGCAGAGCAGTCTGAACTTTTACAGGTAAAGCAAGGTGAGAAAATCCTTGAAATAGGAACAGGCTGTGGCTATCAGACCGCTGTTTTACTTGCCATGAAAGCTCACGTTTATACCGTTGAAAGACAAAAGGATCTGTTTGATTTTTCAAAGAAAAAACTTCGCGAAATGCATTTGTATCCTAAGTTTCAGAGTTTCGGGGACGGTTTTGCAGGGCTTCCTACTTTTGCTCCTTTCGATAAAATTATCGTGACTTGTGGAGCATCTGTTTTACCTACAGAATTATTAAAACAATTGAAAGTTGGCGGAAAAATGGTGATTCCTTTAGGTCCGACCGATGAACAGGTTTTATACAGATTCACAAAAGTTTCTCCAACAGAATTTGAGAAAGAAGAATTCGGAGCTTATAAATTCGTTCCGATGCTAGGCAAAACGAATCTATAAAGCGCCAGAATTTTATCCCATAATATGGAAACCTCCGTCAACATGGCGGATTTCTCCGGTTATTCTCGTTTCTTTTCTGAAAAGATGAACGATTTCATGTGCCAGATCTTCCGGTTGAGCATTTCCAAGCGGACTTATTTGATTGGCTTTTTCCACATCTTCAGCGTTTAAAGTTGCATTTCCTGCTTTGCTTCCCATATAAGGTGAAAAGCGGATGGCATTAGCACGAATACCATATTTTCTGCCTAATTCATGGGCAATTTCCAAGGTTAATCTTTCCAAAGCAGCTTTTGCAATACTGATATTAATGTAAGGAAATGAGGACACTTTTTCCGATGCAATATAACTGAGAGAAACAATTGAAGCCCCATTTTGAAGAACTTTATTCGAAAGTAAAGCCTGTGACAGGGAGATTAACGAAAATGCAGAAACGTTCATCGTTTCATTAAACTCTTCTACGGTGACTTCCAGCATTGGTTTTACAGATTTTTGTCTGATCGTTTTGTCCATGGCAATAGCATGAAGAAAACCATTAAGCTTAATATCTTTCTGATATAAATCTTTTGCAAGAAAATCCAGACTTTCCGGCAATGTGACGTCTAATGGAGCGGTATAAATATCGTTTCCTAAAACTTTTTGACAGGCAGTCTGAAAATCATTATAGTTTTTATTGAGAAAATCCTGTGCTTTTTCAGAAATATTTTTGTGAAAAGGAGTGATACCTAGTCCGGCACAAACTACATTTCCATTATTTTCAAGGATTTTTTCGGCGGTTTTCATGGCAAGGGAATTTTCATCCGCAATACCTGTAATTAGAAATGTCTGATCTTTCAGCATATGTTTTGTTTTTCTATATTATTTTAAGCTTTATAAAGAGCTGTTCCCCAAGTCCATCCAGAACCTACGGCTGCAAATAAAAGGATATTTCCGGGTTGTATCTTTCCGCTTTTATAAGTTTCGTCAAGAACGATAGGGATGGTTCCGCCTGAAGTATTGGCATATTTATCCATATTGGTCATTACTTTTTCGAAAGGGATATTCACTTTTCTTGCAGTTTCCTGCAGGATTCTGATACTCGGCTGATGCGGGATTACCCAATCTACATCTTCAGCAGAAAGCTTATTAGCTTCCAAAATTTCAGTTATTGTTTCGGGCAGAACTTTGGTAGCGGTATTGAAAACTTCCTTACCGTTCATCTGAAAATAGTGTAATCTTTGTTTCAGTGTTTCTTCGGAAGCCGGCATTTCTGAACCTCCCGCAGGAATATTAAAATGATATTTTCCACGACCGTCTGCATGAAGTTTAAAATCAAAAAAACCTTTATCTTCGGTAGTTCCGGAAAGTAAAATAGCCCCCGCTCCGTCTCCGAAAAACACAGAATCTTTTCTTTCCCAATCTGTAATCGTCGAAAAAGTATCCGCACCGATAATCAATACATTCTGATACATTCCGGTTTCTATAAACTGACAGCCAATTGCAATTCCGTATAATCCACCCGAACAAACAGCAGAAATATCAAATGCCACGGCTTGATAAGCTCCCATTTTTTCTTGGACAAAACACGCTGTAGATGGCGCCTGTCTGTCCGGAGTAGATGTTGCAACGATAATCAGGTCAATATCTTTTGGGCTTACATTGGCTTGTTTTAATGCTTCTAAACCTGCTTTATAAGCAAGGTCACTTGTAACTTCACCTTCTGCAATTCTGCGTTCCTTAATTCCTAAATTTTTATAAATCCATTCGTCGGAAGAACCAATAGCTTCAAAAAAGTCATTTTTTAAAATTTTTGGGGGTACATAAGAACCCGTACCTTTTATAAAGGCGTTTTTTTTAAGTGTCATGTTTTATGATATTTTTATCAATTCGGTGAAACGTTTAATTTTAATATGAAAACATAACAAATCTACTGATAATTATATTAGATAAATGTCCGTGTTTTAAATATTTTTGATTTATTTTATATTTATATAGGAATGATTAAATATCTTTTTTTTACTTTTTATATGCCTTTTTTAAAGGATTTCGGAATGAAAATTGTATCGATTTTCACCATACGATTAGTCTTTACTTGTTAGAACTGATATATTTAATTCTTCGTATGGAAAATAATTTCTAAATAATAAAGCTCAGAACCTCTCTTTTAAAAGCAGTGAGGTTTTTTATTTCAAATAACTAATAAAAAGATAAAATGAAAGTATTCGTAAATAAAAGAATTCCAGAGATCGGAATTCACATGCTGGAAAATGCAGGATTGGAAGTTTTTATTCCTGAACATGAAAATCTGTCACACGACGAATGGCTGAGTTACTGTAAAAGTAATGATCTGATTTTAAGTGTCGGAGGAGAATTTAAATTCGACAAAGATTTTTTCAACGAATGTCCGAATATCAAAGCGATTGCTCTGTATTCTGTTGGTTTCGACCATGTTGATATTAAAGAAGCGAATCAAAGAAATATCCCGATCGGAAATACGCCTGATGTTTTAAGCAAAGCAACTTCTGATGTCGCATTTTTATTGATGCAATCGGTTGCAAGAAGAGCAAGTTACAATTTTGAGAAAGTAAAAGCTGGAAATTGGGGAGATTTTGATCCGCTTCATGCTTTAGGTCAGGAATTGTACGGGAAAACTTTGGGAATTTTCGGATTGGGGAGAATTGGTTTTGAAATGGCAAAAAAATCAAAAGCTGCTTTCGATATGAATATTATTTATCACAATCGCCACCAAAATGAAGAAGCTGAAAAAGAACTGAATGCAAAATATGTTTCATTCGACGAATTGATTTCTCAGTCTGATGTGTTAAGTATTCATGCGAATTTTAAGCCTGACCAAAAAGAACTTTTCAACAGTTCAGTCTTTGAAAAGATGAAAGAGAATTCGATTTTCATTAATACGGCGAGAGGAGGTTTTCATAATCAGAAAGATTTGTATGATGCACTTGCCGAAAGAAAAATCTGGGGCGCAGGATTGGATGTTACGAATCCTGAGCCGATTTATAAAGATGATCCTATTTTGGAACTTTCAAGTGTTTGTGTTCTTCCGCACATCGGTTCTGCTACGATTGAGGCTAGAAACGGGATGGCAAAACTGGCATCCGAAAATCTGATCGCTTTTTCGAAAGGTGAAAAAATGCCGGCTTGTGCTAATCCCGAAGTTTATGAATAAATTTTAATCTTTTAATTCTTTAGATATCATAAATCTGCTGCTTAATTGAATGAAAACAACGGCCGAAAGCAAAAACAAAACGATAAATTTATATTCCAAAAATATAGAAAACATCATTGAAAATTGATCCTGATTAAAAAATGTAACCAAGAAGGCCAGACACATTAATAAAATCACAGAAAATAAAGCATACACTTTTATATTAAATCGGCGCTGTTGTTTGGCTTCGATTTTTTTTATGATCTGTATAGAAAAGCCTAATGAAAATCCTTTTTCAGATGTTTTTTTTAAAGACTCGTCAAGTATTTCGTATGTTTTTAATTCACTTTCAGATAATTCATTATAATTTTCCTGACCGTTAAGTAAAGTCTGATTTTTTTTATTGATATCCATCTTTTTCAAGTTTTTCTTTTAATAATTTCCGGGCTCTGAATAAATATCCTTTGATCGTTCCTTCGGGAAATTTTGTGATTTTCTGAATTTCCTGAAGGCTGAAATCATCCAGATGATACAACGTAATTACCGTTCTGTACTGCAACGGAAGCTCGCTGATCAATCTGTTGATGTAAATGTCAAATTCTTTTCCGATAAGCTTCGTTTCGGGAGTTTCGGAAGAGAATTGAAAATCTGAGCGGTCATCGATTGTATTAAATTGCTGTTTCGAATTTTTCTTTATATAATTTACGGCAACATTATACGTGATTTTCGCAATCCATGTTGACAGTTTAGATTCTCTTTTGAAATTTTTTAAATTGTCATAAACCTTAATGAAAACTTCCTGTCCGACATCTTCAATATCTTCATCATTAGTCATCATTCTGTTTAAAATAGAATACACCAAATTCTGATACTGCTTTACAATATGCTGAAAAGCGGTAGGGTTTCCCTTTAGAATTTCATTAATGGTTTTTTCTTCATCAAACATATCACATTAGACAATTTTTTTTGTTTTAGGTTACAACTTTCTAATGTATTGTAAATTTTTGTAACCTGATGCGAGGTAATTTTGTCTATTGGCTAAATATAATTCGAAATGAAACATCTTGCACCTTTTATAGTCATGATCGCCATATTAATTGCCATCTCAGTAATTATCGTGGTAATCACCAATTACAACCTGAAAAGAAGAATTTTAAATAAGGAAAATATCGACGATAAAATGTATGTGATCCTGAATAATCTTACGGGATTCAATTCCGAAATGTTGAAATGGGGAATCATTTTATTATTCGGTGGAGTAGGTCTTATCGTTCTGGAATTCCTTCCTCATGATGAAAACACACCTCTTCCTTATGGAGTGATGACAGTCTTTGTTGCGCTCGGCTTTCTTACGTATTATTTCGTGATGAGAAATCACAAGAAATAAGCTTCTCAATCTAAATTAATCAATAAATATCCCGAACCTTTTTAAGGGCAAAAAACTTTGCACTCGGGATTTCTATGCCCTTTTTTTAATAATTATGAAAAAATCAAACTTACTTTTAGCAATAGTCTTTATATTGTGTATGAGTTATTTACAGGCTCAGGAAACAAAAAAAGATTCAGTTATACAAATACAGGAAACTTCGATAAAAGAAGTGGTACTGAATGGTAAAAAACCTTTAATTAAAAATAAAATTGACGGTTTTATCTATAATATACAGTCTGATCCGGAAAGTCAGTCAAAAAGCCTGATCGAAATGATGAAAAAAATCCCGTATTTGGCTGTTGACAGCAATGAAAATATACTTTTCAAAGGAAATACAAATTTTAAAATTCTGATGAACGGTAAGGAAACACAGCTTCTCAATAACAATGCGAAAGATGTTTTAAAAAGCATTCCTGCGAACACGATTCAAAGTATTGAAGTGATTACCAATCCTTCCTCAAAGTACGATGCAGAAGGTGTTTCGGGGATTATCAATATTATTACAACAAAGAAAATGAGTGATGGTTACAATGCTTCGATTAATTTCGGGACAAAATTTCCTAAGCAGGAACAGAATGCAGGATTTTCTTTAAATATTCAACAGAAAAAACTTGGTATTTCAGCATATGGCGGCGGTTTTCTGAGAAATAATCCTGAAATTGAATATCAGAATTATCAGCGAACTTCATCCAATTATTTAGACCAAAAGGGAAAGATTTCAGGCAAAGGAAATGGCGGATATTTTAACGTTAGTGCGAGTTATGAAATAGACAGTTTGAATTTAGTAAACGTTCAGTTTGGTTCAAATTTTTCTAAAAACAGATCAGAAGATGTTATCAACTCTTATTTTTATAATCAAAATTTACTTAGTGAGAATAGTATTTCAGCTAGTAATTCCAACAGCAACGGAAACGGTTTTGAAACTTCGGTTAATTATCAGATTGGATTTAAAAACGATAAATCCCAACTTTTGACATTGTCTTACAATTTTAATAATTATGATTACAATTTGACCAGTTTTGCTGATATAACCAATGTTTTAACTAATTCCTCAAATCAAATCAAACAAAATAACAGTAATAAAAATAGTGAAAACACTTTTCAGATCGATTTTGTGAAGAATATTAAAAAAATGTCTCTGGAAACAGGTTTGAAAGCCATTCTTCGAAGAAACAGCAGTGATTATGATGCGATCCCTGAAAGTGTATTGAATTCAGATGAATTTTTAAATAAGCAAAATATTTTCGGAGCATATTTTTCAACGAAATTCACTTTATTGAACTGGAATTTCCAAACAGGTTTAAGACTGGAAGGTACACAAACTAATGTGAATTTTACTTCTACGAATACAGAGGTTAACCAGAATTATTTTAACCTGATTCCTAATATTTCGATAAGCAAAACCTGGAAGGAAAATCACAGTATCAATTTTGGATTTTCACAACGTATAAAACGCCCGGGAATTATCCGCTTAAATCCATTTGTTAATAAATCAAATCCGTATTTTGAAATTAGCGGAAATCCTTACTTGAAATCTGTTGTGAACAATGATTTGATGGCAAATTATTCATTTAATAAAAAAATAAATCTCAACATCGGATTGTCTTATTCCTTTTCAAATAAAATCGATCTGAAGGTTTCCACTTATGATCCTTCGACAAATATTACAAGAACGACCTACCAAAATTCGAGTAAAGCAAGCAGATTGGGGCTGGATTATTATTTGAATTATCCGATTAATAAAAAGCTTAATTTCAGCATTAATGGAAATTCTGCAATGTTCTTTATCAACGGAACAGTCAACGATGTTTTTGTTGAAAATAATCTTTTCACTTGTTATGTTTATTTCTCGGCAAATTATCAGTTTGAAAAGAATTGGAGTGTAAATTCAAATCTGGAAATTACCAGTAAAATGCCTGCAGGATTACAAAATACAACCAATTCTTTTGTGGGTTCGTCTTTCAGTTTCAGTAAAAGTGTTCTAGATAATCAGCTTACTTTTTCTGTTTCTGTTAATAATCCATTCAATAAATTCAGAAAATTAGCTACGGAAACATTCGGGGATACTTTTTATCAAAACAATTACATAAGAGATTATTACAGATCGTTTGGTATCAATGCAAGCTATAAATTTGGAAAGTTAAAGAGTGAAGTGAAGACAGCAAAAAGAAAAATCAACAATAATGATTTATCAAACTAAATTTTTTATTTCCAAAAAGCTTGAAACATGGAACTATTTTTGTTTAAATTTATTCAACACTAAATAATAATATTATGGTACCTGAAAACAATCCTCAAGAGCAAGACCGAAAATTGGAACAGATGGATTACAATCCAAATGAAGATATTTTTACAAGAGAAAAACATATTCCGCTCGATGGCGACGGAAATCCGGTTGAGGATGAAGATTTTGATGAAGATAAAATCGATAAAGGTCTCGATATTCCGGGAGTTGATGACGATGATGAAATGGAAGAAGTCGGAAGTGAAGATGAGGAAAACAATTATTGGAGTCTCAGTGATAATGACGATGACCACGAAGAAGAAAATGATGATGTTTTAACTTAAAATTTAATCGATTATAAAATATAAACCTTACTTTAAACAGTAGGGTTTTTTGTTAATATTTAAAATTTAAATAGCTATACGACAAATCCATAGGAACTTTATATATTAATTTAACATAAATAAATATTTATCATTGAAAATAATATAATTAAAAGTGGTAAATTTATCATTATTTAGTGATTAATTCCGGTAAGCTTATGGTAAAATTTATACAAATTATAGTTATTTTCATTAGTGTTTTCGGGTTTTCTCAGGTTCCGGGAAACGTGAAAGTGAAAGATGATGCAGGAAATGAAAGTTTCAATGTTACCTGTACTAATGATCTCAATGCGAATGGCTGTATAGCTCTTCACGTAGAATATCCTGTGCTGAAACAGACAACAGGATATGAAGTGACTTCTCAAACTTACAGTCCGCCGATTGCAATGAATCAGGGAACTTCCCTAAATGCCAATTATGACGATCTTTTTGCTGTAAAACTGGATTTGCCTTTTAAATTTTGTTTTTACAATCAATATTTTGAATCACTGGTTGTCGGTTCAAACGGAATGGTGACTTTCGATTTGAGTCAATTGGGAAATATAAATTATCCTAATGTTCAATGGCAAAATCCGAGTACAAGCCTTCCTAAAAATGCAATTTTCGGAGTGTATCATGATATTGTTTTTTCAGCGGGTGATTCTTCGGAAATCTATTATTCAACGATTGGAACGGCGCCTTACAGAAAATTTGTGATCAATTTTTTTGATGGAAGAGTTGCCGGTTGTACAGACCGTTCTTCATCACAGATTGTTTTGCATGAAACGACCAATGTGATTGAAGTTTTTGTAGATAAAAAATTAACACCCTGTCCGACAAGAAAGTTTGAAAATGCTTTGATCGGAGTTATTAATAATGACGGAACACAAGGCGTTTCTCCTGCAAACCGAAATACAGGAGTTTGGCAGGCTTTACAGGAAGGTTGGATATTCAATCCGCTTGGAAATGTGATCCAGCCGGAAGTTACATGGACGAATTCTGCGGGACAAACCGTCGCAACAGGAATTCAGGCCACAATTTGCCCGACACAGAATGATGTTTTTACAGCCAATGTTAAGTTTAATATCTGTGGAAACAGTGATCTTATTTTAACAGATGATTTCCCATTGACTTTCGATCCTACTTATCCGGCTGCGAAAAATTATACTCAGGATTTCTGCGGAAATTCTCCGGTGAATTTGACTTTGAATAGCTTTCAGGCTAATTTAACTTCCCAAAATCCTGCGAATTTCAATTTTAGTTTTCATACAAGTTTACAGAATGCACAAAATAATGTAAATCCTTTACCAAATAATTTTACATTAAATGCAAACACGGTTTTATATGTAAGAATCCAGAATCCGACTACTCCAAATTGTTATAGAGTAGCTGTTTTGACATTGAATTTCCTGACGAAAAGCTTGCTTAAAAATACGATCGAACTTTGCGATACCAATAACGATGGAGTAGAGGCGAATTACAACTTAAGCTTATTAAATCCAGAACTTTTTGCTGCAGGAACTACCGGAATTTCTTATTTCGGCTCTCAATCTGATGCTCAGAATAACGTAAATTCAATTACAACAGCAAATATTACGACCAGTACAAATATTTGGGTAAGGCTTCAGGAAGGAAACTGTACCTATGTTTTGGGACCGGTTCATTTCCAGTTCAGACCGGGGGTGAATCTGAATTCACCGATAAACTTTCCGTTTTCAATTTGTGATATTAATGCAGATAATCAGGAAGCATTTGATTATCCGTTGACTATCGGTCCATTAATTACAACACAAACAGGAGCCATTTTTACAGCTTATGAAACTTATAATGAAGCTTTTACAGGTTCAGGAGCTGTTTTAAGCTCAATTAAAGAAGGAACTTATACGATTTACATCAGAGTTCAGGTTCCAAATGGCTGTTTTGCGGTGGCAACAGTGAATATGAATGTCACTTTCACGAAAATTACTGTAACCGAAAAGAATGAGTATATCTGTTTTAATGGAACGGATGATATCAGTATTAATTTGAATACCCTTTCAAACGGAATGTTGGTTTCTCCGGCTACAGTTCCTGTGACTGAATTTTATTCAAGTTATGCAGATGCAACTTTTGGAACGAACCCCATCAGTCCGAATCAGATCATCACGACGAATGGAAATTTTGTAACGCAAACCTATTTTGTGCGATTTGAAATCTCAGATGACTGTTATACGATTAGAGCAATCAATGTAAATTTGGTTCATCCTGTCGCTGTTCAGTCTAGCTTTACGGTTTGTGATTTTAATAATGATAATCTGGAAAATGTACAATTATCTCAATTTTCATCAGCTATTATCGGAAACCAGAATGCAACAACAACTTTCTATCTGAATGCTGCCGATGCAGCAAGTGGAAACAATCCGATCAATACAATTGCGCTTACAGGTACCCAACAGGTTTTTGTTAAAATTACTTCTTACAATTGCCAGCAGATTTATCCGGTAACAGTTAGTTTAACATCAACTCCGGCGGTAAATTCTCCGGTTACCATTACGTTAAATAATATTTGTGATAATAATAATGACGGAAGTGAAATTTACAATCTTACTCAGGCTCAGTCGCAAATTTATACAGGCTCGAATGTCAGTTTTACTTATTATTTGAATTACGATGCTGCAACCCATACTTTTTCTAACGAAATAACGGATCCGACTACATTTGTGGTTACAGGTGGAAGTGCAACGGTTTTTGTTAAGGTTAAATTTAATAACGGCGAATGTTTCTCAGCCGCTCAATTAAATATTCAGATGACATTTTTACCGCCTGTTGTTTTGAACAGCGCCACTTTAAATAAATGCGATGAAGATTTTAATTTAAGTGAAACTTTTCAGCTGAGTAATGCGGTTTCGCAACTGTTTATTCAATCGCAGAATACTTACCCTTTGTCAGGAATGACAATTTCGTATTACAATACACAAGCGGAAGCAAATACAGGAAATTCCGCTAATCAGATTGGAAATACGATTACAACCAGCATTTCTTCGGTTCAGGTTTGGGCGAGATTTCAGTCGCAGGCAACAGGTTGTTATTCTGTGGCTCCGATTCAGTTGAATACCTATTTCCCTCCAAAAGCTATCAATTCTACGATTACTGTTTGTGATGAGAATCTCGATGGGAGCTATGAAGTGAATTTATTAAGTTATACCAATTTAATGGTTGATATTCCGAATCCTGCGAATACATTTACATTTTATCTGACGCAACAGGATGCCCAAAACGGAGTGAATCCAATTGCTAATCCGGCTAATTTTACAGCTAATCCTTTCCCGGCGCAAATTTGGTTTAAAGTGCAGAATTCTCCGGGTTGTAATGACATTGCAATAATCAATTTTATCCTTGGAAATAAACTGACTTTACAAAATCCCGGACCTTTCGAACTTGCAACCTGTGACATCGGAAATAATGGAACAGAGAATGTAAATTTAACACAATTTGAAACGCAGATCTACACAGGAGCGAATGTTACTTTTACCTATTATCCAACTTTGGCCGATCTAAATGCAGGAACGAATGCTATTACAACACCTTCGAATTTTGTGTATAATCAGACAACAGGCTCTAATATTGTCTATGTAAAAGTAAGTGTTCCCGGTTTCTGTCCGAATGTCGCGGAAATTCATCTATCATTGAAAAAAACACCGATTTTTGATATTCCGACACTCTATTTCTGTCCGGAAGGTTCACTGAATTATACCGTTCATATTGAAGGTTATACGATTGTAAGTTATGTCTGGACAAATCCTTCAGGACAGATTATTTCAACAACAGATACGATTACAGGAATTACAACTGTCGGAACCTATACCTTGACTGTCACAGCGAGTAACGGATGTTCTTACACGGAAACTTTTGAAATCAAACATTATGAAGTTCCTGTGATTCAAAACCTTGAATTTAACGGAAATAATGTTACTGTTCATGCGACAGGTTCAAAACCAATTTTATATTCAATTGACGGAATCACTTGGCAGGCGACCAATACTTTCTACAATCTGCCGACAGGAATCGTAACTTTCTATATAAAATATGCCGACAGCGATTGTATCGTAAAACAGCAAAGTGTAGTTCTGGATATTAAGAATGCCATCACACCAAACGGAGACGGTATGAATGACCATTGGATTGTTAAAAATCTTCATGTTTTCGGTGGAAAAATGTCTAATGTGAAAATATTCGACCGTTATCAGGCTCTGATTTTCGAACAAAGTTCAAGCACAGAATTTTTCTGGGACGGAACATTGAGAGGAAGAGCAATCCCAACGTCAAGTTATTGGTATGTGATTACCCTTCCGGACGGAAGAACGTTTACAGGCTGGATCTTAGTGAAGAATAACAATTAAAAAAATAGACTGATTTTTGTAAAACCTCATTGATTTTCGATGAGGTTTTTTATTTTTGAAAAATCAAATTATTCAAATTTATCCATGACAAAATTCCCCTCCTCTGGAGGGGTGGCAAAAATTTTCTTGAAATTTTTGACGGGGTGGTTAATAAAAACACAAACAATAAAAAATAACAAATAATGAAAGAAATTATCACAGAAATAAACGGAGTTTCCATTTATAAAAACTTTGTAGAAAATTTGCCCTACAATCCAAAATTAAAGCCATTATTAAGCGGAAAACGTAAAGCAAGAATTCTCAGCGAAGTCATTTTCTGGAAACAAATACGTGCTAAAACATTTCACAATATAGATTTTGATCGTCAAAGAATCATCGGAAATTATATTGTAGATTTTTATGTGAAAAATTTAGGATTAGTTATTGAAATTGATGGATGGAGTCATGATACTAAAGAAATTTATGATGAGGTAAGACAAAATTATCTTGAATCTTTAGGATTGAAAATTAAGAATCTTAAATTCCCCTCTTTTGGAGAGGTGGATTCGACTGAAAAGAGAAGACGGGGTGGTTAATAAATTCAATAAATAACAGTATTCATATTTAATCAAAACACATAATGGCCACCCCGTCAAAAATTCTTTGAATTTTCGCCACCCCTCCAAAGGAGGGGAATTTTTGCTGTCTTCGAATTTTAATACATTAGTTGCAGGGATTTTCTAATTTGAATATCTTTAAAACCACAAAAAATCATCAACTATAAATAACGATCCATAATAAATGACTTTCCAGGAACAGATACAACAAGGCATCCCAAGCCAGTTACCACAGCCGAAACCGTATGAAACCAATATTAATCATGCTCCGAAACGTAAAGAAATTTTAGGGGAAGAAGAGAAAAAATTAGCGTTGAAGAATGCTTTGCGTTATTTTGAGCCACAGTTTCATGCGGAATTATTGCCGGAATTTAAAGAAGAATTAGAGAAATACGGTAGAATTTACATGTATCGTTTTCGTCCGGATTATGAGATGAAAGCAAGAGATATTGCAGAATACCCCGGAAAATCTGAGCAGGCAAAAGCGATTATGCTGATGATCCAAAACAATCTGGATTATGCAGTGGCGCAACACCCTCACGAATTGATTACTTACGGTGGAAACGGTGCGGTTTTCTCAAACTGGGCGCAATATCTTCTGACAATGAAATATTTGTCGGAAATGACAGATGAACAGACTTTAACGATGTATTCCGGTCATCCGATGGGATTATTTCCTTCTCACAAAGATGCACCAAGAGTCGTTGTGACAAACGGAATGGTAATTCCTAACTATTCTAAACCTGATGACTGGGAGAAATTCAATGCGTTGGGCGTTTCTCAGTATGGGCAAATGACGGCCGGAAGTTATATGTACATTGGTCCGCAGGGAATTGTTCACGGAACAACGATTACGGTTTTAAATGCTTTCAGAAAAATAAATAAAGAACCAAAAGGCGGACTTTTTGTGACTTCAGGTCTAGGCGGAATGTCCGGAGCTCAGCCAAAAGCGGGAAATATTGCAGGTTGTGTTACGGTTTGTGCGGAAGTGAATTCAAAGATCACAAAAATCCGTCACGAACAGAAATGGGTAAACGAAATCCATGAAAATCTTGATGAATTGGTAGAAAGAGTAAGAAAAGCTCAGGAAACTCAGGAAACGGTTTCGTTGGCTTATCTTGGAAATATTGTTGAGGTTTGGGAAAAATTCGATCAGGAAAATTTAAGAATTGATATAGGTTCAGACCAGACTTCGCTTCACAATCCTTGGGCGGGAGGGTATTATCCTGTCGGACAAAGTTTTGAGGAATCTAATAAAATGATGGCAGAAAACCCTGAATTATTCAAAGAAAAAGTTCAGGAAACATTGAGAAAACATGCTGCAGCCATCAATAAACATACAGAAAAAGGAACGTATTTCTTCGATTACGGAAATGCATTTCTATTGGAAGCATCAAGGGCCGGAGCCGATGTAATGTCTGATAATCCGACGTTGGGAAGAGAGTTTAAATTCCCAAGTTATGTTCAGGATATTATGGGGCCGATGTGTTTTGATTATGGTTTCGGACCGTTCCGTTGGGTTTGTACAAGCGGAAAACCTGGAGATTTACAGAAAACAGATGAAATTGCGTGCAGGGTTTTAGAAGAAATTCAGCAGAATTCTCCGGAAGAAATCCAACAGCAGATGAAGGATAATATTCAGTGGATCAAAGGGGCGCAGGAAAATAAATTGGTTGTCGGTTCACAGGCGAGAATTTTGTACGCTGATGCAGAAGGAAGAATGAAAATCGCAGAAGCCTTCAACAAAGCTATTGCAAAAGGAGAAATCGGAGCTGTAGTTTTGGGTAGAGATCATCATGATGTTTCGGGAACAGATTCGCCTTACAGAGAGACTTCCAATATTTATGACGGTTCGAGATTTACGGCAGATATGGCGATTCACAATGTGATTGGTGACAGTTTCCGTGGCGCAACTTGGGTTTCTATTCACAATGGAGGCGGTGTTGGTTGGGGAGAAGTAATTAACGGAGGTTTCGGAATGTTGCTTGATGGAAGCGATGATGCCGACAGAAGATTAAAATCAATGCTTTTCTGGGATGTCAACAACGGAATTTCAAGACGAAGCTGGGCAAGAAATGAAGGTGCTGTTTTCGCCATTAAAAGAGCGATGGAAGCTGAACCGAATTTGAAGGTGACCCTTCCGAATTTTGTGGATGAGAGTTTGTTTTAACTACTATACATAAATGATGAAAACTTGTACAATCAATGTCTACAAAAATTTATTTTGCTTGTTTAATGAAGATCAAAAACTTGTTGGAGAACTATTAAATGGATTCATAAAGAAAAGCATAAAAATTGGCAAAGAAATTTATAAAATAAAAAATACCGGTTTTTTTTGGAGTGATTTGAATATTTTTGATAAGAATAATCAATTAGCTTTAAGGAGTGACGCTTCAAAAAACAGGCTAGTTCACTACAGTAATTATACTGAATTTTATACCTACAAAGGTTTGTCTAGTAAAAAAGTATGCTTATTTGATAATGATGATAATCAAGTTATACTGATAGATCGTAAAGAAAATTTATTTTCAACTGAATATAAAATAGAAATTCAAAAAGACTTCAATAATTATCTAGTTATTTTAAGTTTTTTATACTTATACATAAGAAATTCATCAGGTGAATAAAGTTGTAGAATATAAAAAATCTGCTGTTAGATTTGTGACTGAACGTTTGCCTTAAAACAAAAACCTGCTGTGTGGCAGGTTTTTTTATGAACTTTTTTCTACTCGTAATTTGTTACTCTTTTGAACCTTTAAAATAATCTTAAAATGAACCTTCGGAGTACTTCTTTGGTTTAAAATAACATTGTTTGTAACAAAACAACTTTTTTATATATTTGATTATAGATTTATTTAATAAACTCACTTGAAAATGGATTTTCACAATCAATTTACGCTTTACCATTTCTTAGCTTTCACAATACTTTTGTTGGTGATCAGCTTTATTATTTTGAGGTTTAAAAAACTGAATGGAAAGACTTTATTAGATTGGAAAGTTGGATTACTGGCTCTTCTTGTTACATTGTTAGGATTATTTTATTCTGAAACATCAAATGCAAAAGACTGGATTGTTAAAAGCTATGGTTTTCCCAGAGGTTTTTATCTGGAAAAGATATCTTCAGGGAAAGATGCTTTTATAAGTTGGGGGATTGTGAGATTGGATTATATGAATTTTGTTCAGAATTTTATTCTCTTTTTTCTACTTATCAATATTTTTCGATTGATTTTAAAAAAGCGTTCGTGAAATTTTATTCTATCATTTTAATTCAATTATGATTTTCATGTTAAAAATTTCTTGATAATAGTAAATCTAAATATTTTTGTGACCAACTTTGGGTAAAATAAATTTATAAATCAAAATATGAAAAAAATAGGAATCATCGGCTATGGTTGGTTGGGAAGTCACATTGCAGAACGATTATCAAACCGATATGAAATATTTGCAACGACAACCACAAAATCAAAAATAGAAGAATTACAATCCAAAGAATATAATGCAACTTTAGTAAAATTTTCCGATGAGATCGATGCTGAAATGAAAGAATGGGAAGTTGCTTCAAAATTAGATTCCATTATCATTACTGTTCCGTTTTCAGGAATCAGAGGAGCGCAGATTTCAATGAAAGACAGGCAGGAAAATATGCTGAAATTTCTTGGAGATTATAAAGGTCAGTTATTTTTAATGAGTTCGACAGGCGTTTATCCCGAAACTGAAAAAGAATTTACAGAAGACGATTTACCTGCAGAAAATGTAGAAAGTGAAAGTTTTATTTTGAATAAATTTCCTCAAACCAATATTTTGAGATTAGCGGGATTGATGGGAGATCAGCGATTGTTGAAGAACTATAATATTTCAAATTTGGATATGTTGGTAAATCATATTCATTATGAGGATATTTGCTCGGTTGTTGAAAAAATGTTAGACAATGAATCTCAATCCAAAGTTTATAATGTAGTAGCGCCGATTCATCCTAATAAAGAAGAAGTCGTCAATGCGCAGAAAGATTTGCCATATTCAGGAAACCGTACTACAAAAGGCAGAACAATATCGCCGTCAAAATTAATTTCAGATTTGGATTTTGAATTTCAATATCCTGATCCGAGATATTTTCATATTGCGAGTGTTTCAGAATAATGATATTTTGTAAATAATAAAACCTGCTCAACGGCAGGTTTATTTTATTTATTGGTCAATATATTTTCAACAGAGCTAAGGATTTCCTTTTCTATATTTTCTTCATCAAGCGTTTCAAGAGTATAAGTTTGTTCTTTCATTGCTGCGTTTCCTGTACCGTTTTGGAAAATGGTATCCTGATGAATTCCGATTCTTTTTAAATTTTTGTCGGCTACAAACATAATGTGCGGAAACTTATCGTTTGCATAAAAATTAGAATCAATATTTCTTGAAATCTGAAGTTTCATATTAGGTTGAGAATTAATACCCAAGCCGTTTTTATTTTCTTCATTAAATGTTACTTTACAGCCAAATCCGTTTTCTCTCAGCATCCTTCTGAATTCCTGCATCTTTGGCTCGATCAGATTTTTGCATATAGTTTTAAAACCTTCAGTAAATAAATCTTCTTCGCTTTTCTTTTTTGCGAGGCTTTCTTTCAATTTTTGTTCTTCTGTTTTTAAATTTGAAAACAGAGAATTCAATTTATTTATATTTTCTTCCTTCATTTTATCAATTTTCCCCAAATATAAATAAAATTGTAAAAAATATTTGTGCTAAATCTGATGTTGGATTTACAATTTGTGTCTGATTTGTAATTAATTTAAAATCTTTTCCAACCTTTTTCTATAATAAAGCATCTTTACTATAAAAGAGGTTACTATGAAACTTACCATACCAAAACCATGTCATGAAACCTGGGAAACAATGACTCCCGAAGAAAAAGGAAGATTCTGTTCTGTTTGTTCAAAAACTGTGAGAGATTTTACCGTTGCTTCCGATGAAGAAATTATAGATGTTTTTTCAAATACTTCAGAGAATATTTGTGGTAATTTTAATGAATCACAGCTTAATAGAGACTTGCAATATTCTCATATTAATTCAGCTCTTACAAAGTTTGCGGTTGGCTTTATTTTTACGGCTGCAGGCTTTATTTCTGTGAATGCACAAGACAAAATCGTTAATGATTCTGTAAAAGCTGAAAATATAGATGAGGTTGTTGTCACAGGAGTTGTAAAGAAACGAACATACAAAGAAAGTGTGACAGGTGCTCCGACCGTAATTTCTGAAGAATGTCTTGCCAAAGATCAGGAAAATAAATTAAAGGGAAAGGTTCAAGGTGTAACAATTAGCCATAAAAAAGATACTCTTCAGCCTACAAGACTTATTTTGGGAGGAATTCATTCTGTAAGAATTGATGATTATAGACCTTTATATATTTTGGACGGAAAGATTATTAATGAGAAGAAGTTCCGCGCAATAGATCAGAAGGCGATAAAAAAAATGAATGTTTTAAAAGGTACTTCTGCAACAGCAATCTATGGTGAAAAAGGAAAAAATGGAGTAATTTTGATGACGACAAAATAATTTTTTTTGAATGCAAAGAATTGTTTAAAGATGCTTCGACAGGCTCAGCATGACAAATTAAAAGTTAGTATTAGAGATGTCATGCTGAGCCTGTCGAAGCATCTATTTTATATTTAAATTGATATTTGGAAAATCAAAAACTTATTTTTTCACAGCATTAATCGCCGCTTCATAATTCGGTTCGTGTGAAATATCATCAACCTGCTCTTCATAAATAATCTTTCCTGAGGGATCAATCACGACAACCGCTCTGCTTAAAAGCCCTTTCATCACAGAGTCTGTGATTTCTACGCCATAAGTTTTCCCAAAATCTGAACGGAAATCTGAAAGCATTACTACATTTTTTATACCTTCCGCTCCACAAAATCTTTTTTGAGCAAAAGGTAAATCTTTAGAAATACAAAGAACAACCGTGTTTGGAATATTCGCTGCATCTTCATTGAAATGACGAACAGAAGCTGAACAAACACCTGTATCTACACTTGGAAAGATATTAAGAATCATATATTTTCCTTTGTAAGAATCAAGTGTCTGATCTTTCATCGTAACGTCTGTAAGCGTGAACTTTGGAGCTGCTTTATTCACAGATGGCAGTTTTGCGTAAGTATGAACAGGTTTTCCTCCCATTAAAACAGTATTTTCTGTTTTAGAGCTTTGTGCAAAAGCAAATACTGAGAAAAATAACAATGTGCTGAAAACTAATTTTGAATACATGAATTTTATTTTTAGCAAAATTATTCTTTTTTACCATCGCCAAGATTAATTTTAATTCAAAAACCTATTAAATAGAGCAAATCTATTAAACAGCTATTTTTAAAGTCAATTTTTACGTCTACCTTTATTCTATTAAAAGTTTACACTAACACTATTAAAAAAATAAAAGATTTATGGATTCAGCAAACACAGCATCATTTCGTGAAATATTTAAATCTGAAAATGAAATTCCCGAAGAATATAAAGTTCCCGAAATTCACCAGAAAGTTTATCTACTAAACGGAGAATTGGTAGAATGGAACGGAGATGTACAAAATATCTATTCACCGGTTTGTATTCCTACAGAAAACGGTCTGGAAAGAAAACTCCTGGGAAGCATTCCGAATATTGGTCCAAAAGAAGCGATGGATGTGTTGGAAGCTTGTGTAAAAGCTTATGACAACGGATTGGGAGAATGGCCTACAATGTCTGTGGAAGGTCGAATCAAATGTATGGAGAAATTCGTATTCCTGATGATTCAGCAGAGAGATCTGGTGATCAGATTACTGATGTGGGAAATCGGAAAAACTTTGGCAGATTCTACGAAAGAATTCGACAGAACGGTAGATTATATCAATCAGACCATCGATGCTTTGAAAGATTTGGACAGAGAATCTTCACGTTTCCAACAGGCGGAAGGAACAATTGCGCAGATCAGAAGAGCTCCGCTTGGCGTGGTTTTGAGTATGGGACCTTTCAATTATCCTTTAAACGAAATTTTCACGACGTTGATTCCTGCTTTGATTATGGGAAATACAATTCTGTTTAAACTTCCCAAACACGGTGTTTTAGCGCATTATCCTTTACTAAATGCATTCAAAGAAGCCTTCCCGAAAGGAACGGTAAATACATTGTATGGAAAAGGTTCTGAAATCATCACACCGATCATGGAAAGCGGAAAAGTTAATGTTTTAGCCTTCATTGGGTCAAGTAAAGTAGCAAATGGATTGAAAAAATTGCATCCGAAAGTTAATCGTTTAAGAGCGATTTTAAGTTTAGATGCAAAAAATGCGGCCATTGTTACGAAAAATGCAAACCTGGATGTTGCGGTAAGCGAATGTATTTTAGGTTCGCTTTCCTTTAACGGACAAAGATGTACGGCATTAAAATTAATTTTTGTTCAGAAAGATGTTGCAGAGGAATTTACTCAAAAATTAACGGCGGCAGTTTCTGCAATGAAAGGCGGACTTCCTTGGGAAAAAGATGTAAAAATCACACCGCTTCCGGAGGTAAACAAACCTCCGTATTTGAAAGAATGTATTGATGATGCTTTGGCGAAAGGAGCAAAAGTACTTAATGAAAATGGTGGATTTACAGATGAATCTTTTGTTTTCCCGGCAGTTGTTTATCCGGTAAACAGCGATATGAAATTGTATCATGAAGAGCAGTTCGGGCCAATAATTCCTGTTGTTCCATTTGATGATATTGAAGAGCCTATCGACTATCAGGTAAATGCCGATCATGGGATGCAGGTGAGTATTTTCAGTGAAGATCCGATGGAGGTTTCAAAATTAATTGATCCGTTTGTGAATCTGGTAAGTCGTGTAAATATCAATTGCCAATCTCAAAGAGGTCCGGATGTTTTCCCGTTCACAGGAAGAAAAGACAGTGCAGAAGGGACGCTTTCTGTGTTTGATGCGCTTCGTTCGTTCTCAATCCGCTCTTTAGTTGCTGCGAAATTAACAGAATCCAACAAAAATTTATTAAATACGATTGTAAGAGATCATGACTCTAATTTCCTGAGCACGGATTATCTTTTCTAGTATTAATTTTTGATTTTATTGAATATAAGTCCTCAACGAATTTTGGTTTGTTGGGGATTTTTTGTTTGGTTATATTTAATTTTTTAAGAAAAACTGTAACATATTATTTAAGTAGATACTAACTCCATAGAGAGTAAGAAACCATGGCCTCATTAGAACAAGAATTTTTAGGAAAAATTGAAAAGCATAAAGGAATCATTTTCAAGATTTCTAAAATGTATATGGATGAAAAAGACGACCGTGACGATCTTTTTCAGGAGATCACCTATCAGGTTTGGAAGGCTTATCCGAATTTTAAAGGTCAGAGTGAATTTTCCACATGGTTATACAGAATTGCTCTGAACACGGCAATTATTTTTCTTAAAAACGAAAAGAAAAGAAGCTTTATTGCTAATGAAGATTTTTCCAACTATAAAATCATTCAGGAAGAATTTGATAACGAAAAAGAAGAAAAGTTAAGCGCAATGTATAAGGCTATCCATCAGTTAAATCCCATCGACAAAGCTTTTATTTTCTATTATCTGGAAGACTTTTCCGGGAAAGAGATTGCCGATCAAATGGGAATTTCCGAAGGGAATGTAAGAGTGAAAATGAACCGCGCAAAAAATAAACTGAAAGATATCTTAAACTCAAAATAATTACCCAATTTATTTACATTTTAAATCAATTATCATGAATATAGATGACCTAAAAAATACATGGAACGAAGACGATCTTCTTGAAGAAACGCCTGAAATCAGTATTGAACAGAAAAATAAAATCAATCTTCCGCTGGAAAAAATGCGTAAGAACATGCGCATGGAATTTTGGTCCACAGTAGGGATTTTTGTATTTGCTTTCGCCGTGATTGCTTTATCTCCGGGGCCTTTTAAGTTTAAATTTTATCTTACCATTCTAATTGCTTCAATGGTTTTTGTAACTTTTTTCTTTTTCAGCCAGTTTTTTAAATTGTATAAAAACATGACCGATCCGATGATGAAAACCTATGATGGTTTGACAGATCTGCTTCATCAGTTTAATCTGAATAAACAATATTATCTTTCATTTTACCTCGCTTTTGTGCCATTTTTAGTATGTGAATTAATCATCGTTCTGGAGTTTATTCCACACCCGATTGCTTTATCAAATATAAAGATTGCCAGTATTCTTATCGGAACAATGATAACTGTAATGCC
>NZ_BAAAZJ010000010.1:594393-633846 GCF_039536845.1 Chryseobacterium ginsenosidimutans | reverse complement strand
GGGCTGAAAGCCCGCCGAAACCACTATCTATGGAATCATTTGTTTAAACTTTTTTCTTTCCCAATTTCCTGTAATACCCAATCCAATTGCGAATCTTTTTTATTGATAATATCCTGCATCGTTTCTGATACTTTAACATCAGGAAGTACGCCTTTTTTTGTATCGGTAAAAGTAATATTCGGTTGTACCAAAAGTAATCCGATCGGGAGGTCTATTTTAGAATTCGGCAGCGTCTGATAAGAATAAAATCCGGCAACAGTTCCGTCATTGGCGCCTCCGGTTTCTTCACCAACAAGAATTGCTCTTTTGTCATTCTTAAGTTTTGCGGTAATGATTGAAGAGGCAGAAAAACTACCTCCGTTAATTAAGACAAAAACTTTTCCGTTAAAGGCATCTTTATTGGGTCTTGACTTCTTATCCGGTTTTACTTTATAATAAAATTTTCCACCTTTTTCGTAGGTGCTGAAAGTTTGAGCAAAGAAAAAAGTAGGATATGTAAGTGTTTTAAAAATAGACTGAAAAGGATTACTTTTTCTGAAATAATTGGTTTTTAGTGGCGTTGTTTTTGAGTTTACCTGAGAAGGTTTTATCAAAACATAAGGTTCCGGACTTAAATAAGAATACAGATTATTGATTTCTTCCAGAGAGCCTCCGTAATTATTTCTGATGTCAATGATTAAATAGGGCGACTTTGCATCTTTAATCTTTTTAAAACTTTCTTTATAAAATTTTTCAGAATAGTCGCTCGAAAAACTTTTCACTTTTATGTAAGCAATCGTACTGTCTTTGCCTAAAAATTTGAAATTCCTGTTATAAGAATCACTGAAAGCAATATAATCGTTTATTTTTTTCTCCTGTGTTCGCTTTTTATTTTCTTTATCTTGTTTAAGGTCATTTTCAGATTTTGATTCCCTTGTTAATTGGTACGTCTTTTTTTCTCCATTATAAATCGTTTCAAGAGTAGCCCGATCTTCGTAGCCTTTTTCGGCAACATAATAACTGAAGAAAAGATCTTTCAGGAAATAGGGCTGAAAAGTGGTGTTGAAACCATCACTGCTGATCAGTTTTTTATATCTTTTTATATAATCAGAAACGGGAATTTGATCAATTGTCAAGATTTCAGTTCCGGGTTTTATATTTTCGATAGAATCTTTATTTTGAATAATAAAAAGCCTATCGTTTTTAACATAATATTCAAAACGGCTGAACATTCCTTTTTTATTTTCTAATGTTTTTATTTCTTTTTTTGTAATTCTTTTTGAAGGAATTCTCAACGAAAGATGCCCTTCACGAATCTCTGAAATCACAGGCTGCAGTTTAAAATAAAACTGAAGAGGTGTAAGTGATTCATTGATAGTGTTTTTGATGCTGTCAAATTTATAATCCAGATCTTTCTTTGAAATATACCAATACAGCTTCGGATGCATTTCTTTCAGCTTCGAATAAGCAAAATCCACATCTTCCTTCAGCTTTTCAGGCGGAATACAGGCTGTCTGTTGCTCATTATGCCTTCTGATTGATCCACAGGAAGTTATAATTAGAAACAAAAAAAAGATAAAATAACTCTTCTGCACTTTTTGTTTTTTTGGATTTCAAAATTAAAAAGTTTATCAATTAAATTAAGAAGAAATTATTAAAATTGATTATAATTTTTAGTTAAAAATAAAGGTTTATTATTTTTAAATCGTCTTGTCGTATAATATCATACATTTGATATTTATTTTTAAGAAATGATATACGCAATTATTACAATCGCAGTTTTAATAATTTTATTATACTTAACGATTACCAGTCGGGCAGTTTTTGGAGCAGAAGCAAAAGGAAAGAGACTGGAAAGGATGCAGCAGTCGAAGCATTATAAAAATAAACAATTCCAGAATTTAACTTATACACCATCACTTACAGAAGGTTACAGTATGCCGAAAGTGATGTATAATTTCTTTTTTAAAAAGAAAGATCCACTTTTAAAACCATTAAAAAATATACCTTCAGTTCATACGGATTTAAAAAGTATCCCGAAAGATCAGGACGTTTTTGTCTGGTTGGGGCATTCATCATATTATATTCAGACGGATGGAATTTCTTTTTTAATTGATCCGGTTTTAAGCTCATACGGTTCTCCGTTTAAATTTTTCAATAAAGCTTTTACGGGAGCAGATATTTTTAAACCTGAAGATATTCCGAATCTTGACTATCTGGTAATCACGCACGATCATTACGATCACTTGGATTATCCGACTGTAAAGGCTATTAAAAACAAAGTTGAAAAGGTAATTTTACCTTTAGGAGTTGGTGCACATTTAGAAAAATGGGGCTACAAACCTGAACAGTTGATCGAAGAAGAGTGGGGAACTGAAGCTGTTTTAAAAAATAATATTAAAATAACCTTTACTCCGGCGAGACATTTTTCCGGTAGAAAAGTGAAAAGAAACGTCACACTTTGGACTTCTTATGTTCTGGAAACGCCTACCAAAAAGTTATTTTTAGGAGGTGACAGCGGTTACGATACACATTTTAAAATGATCGGAGAAAAATATGGACCATTTGATTATGCGATCATTGAAAACGGACAGTATAACGAAGCCTGGAAGTATATTCATGCATTACCAGAAGATGTTGTTCAGGCAAGTATTGATGTAAATGCCAAGAATATTATTCCTGTTCATTCATCAAAGTTCGCTTTGGCTCTTCACGCTTGGAATGAACCTCTGGAGAAAGTAACAAGGCTGGCAAAAGATAAAAATTTACATATTTTAACCCCATTAATCGGTGAACCCGTTGATTTAAATAAATCAGATAATCAGTTCAAAATCTGGTGGGAAGATTAATCTAAGCGTGCCAAATATCTTTATATCTTGAAGGATGATTTTCGAATTGCTGTCTCACAAAATCGCATTCGGGATCTACCAATAAATCCTTTTCTTCGGCATAACGAACCAATTCATCAAGAAGCATTTTGGCATAACCTTTACCTTCTCGATCTTCGTCAAGCTTGGTATAATAGACAATCAATAGTCTGCCATCAATCTCTATGGACATATAACCCACCTTTTTTTCATCAATTAATATCTGCAATTCATCTTGATATGGAGATACTTCAAATTTTATATTTTCCATAATTATAGAGATTTGGATGATTAAAAAATATTTTTTTGAGAATCTTTCTCCTTTTAAAATTACAAATTAAAAATGATAATGAAGAAAATTTTAAAGATTTTTAAAACAAATTCATAAGAAATTAAGAATTTTATAACTTTTTAATCTGCATTCAATGTTTTATAAATCTGAGAAACTTTTGTCATGAAGATTTTCAAACCTTCTGTTTTTCGCTTCTCCGATTTTTTGTTTCGAATAAATACTGTTATTTCCAGAAAGTAAATAAGATACGATACATGCAATAGCTACATAAATTCCCGATTCTGCACCGAATAACTCAATTCCCATTAAAATACAGGCGAGTGGAGTATTTGTTGCTCCTGCAAAAACGGCTACAAATCCCATTCCTGCCAACAAACCGAAAGGCAATGGAATAAATAATGATAAAGCACTTCCCAAAGTTGCACCAATAAAGAATAAAGGAGTCACTTCCCCGCCCTTGAATCCTGCAGAAAGTGTAATGATTGTAAAAATCATTTTTAAAGCAAAATCGTACAGAGGAAGTTGTTTTTCGAAAGATTCCAAAATAATTGGAATTCCCAAACCGATATATCTCGTCGTTCCCATCGCAAAAACGGCAACTGCAACAATGATTCCGCCAATGACAGGACGAAACGGAGGATATTTTATTTTTGATTTAAAAACAGAACCCATCCAATGAATCGACTTACTGAAAGTTGCGGCACAAATTCCAAAAGCAATTCCGGCTAAAATACTGTATAATACTGGCAAAAACTCAGGTTTTGGAATAAAATCAATGTGATAATGAGTATGTTTTACATTCCAGAGATTTGTTGTCCAATCCGCCAAAATTGCAGATGCAAAAGCCGGAAAAATAGCATTATAACGAATTCTTCCGATTAAGAAAACTTCCAGTCCGAAAACAGCTCCGGCTAAAGGTGTCCCAAAAACAGAACCAAAACCCGCTGCAATGGCAGAAATAATTAAAATTCTTCTTTCGTTTTTATCTAATTTAAAAGGTTTGCTTAATTGATCTGCAATCGCTCCTGCCATTTGTAAAGCCGTCCCTTCACGACCTGCAGAACCTCCGAAAAAGTGAGTTATAATTGTTCCTAAATAAACAAAAGGCGCCATTTTCAACGGAATAATTTCCTTTGGATCATGAATATTATCAATCAACAAATTGTTTCCTGCTTCAACATCTTTTCCGAAATAATAATATAAAAGTCCCACAAAAAAACCGGTAACAGGAAGAAAAGCAATTATCCAAATATGATTTTCTCGGAAATTTGTTACCCATTCCAAAGACTGTAAAAATCCTGCAGAAGCGGTTCCTATTAAAGCTCCGATGATAAGACTGATGCAAAGCCATTTAAAAATATAAGGTAAAGCCGGATATTTTCTAAAGAAAGATATCGTGTGAAGTCTTGTTTTTCTGCTTAAATTTCGTTGATGTTTAGACATAATTTCCCTGATTAATTACTGTTAATAACCTCTTAATCAGGCGTCATCAGCTTTTGGAAAGCGGTTGGGTAAGGAAGAACACCATTTCCTTGGTAATGCAAAGATAATTATAATTTTTAATTTTTATAATGAATGGCTTTATCAATTTCAATAGGATTGTTATATTTTTTAATGACTTCCTGCATATTTTTTGTTTGCGAATTCAGTTCGTCAATCGTATGTATTTCTTTCCCGTTTATATTGATGTTCAGGTTGTTATTTGCCTTGTTGAAATTGGTTCTTTCAAATGAAAAAGGGTCGTTATAAAATTCTAAAGAAAGCTTCTGTTTTTGTTTTTCGGTAATGGGAATCGCTTTGTTTCCGAAATTAGATTCAAGAAAATCATCTGTAGGATAGACATTCGGAAGTTCCTGACTTTTTATAAGATTATAAATGAAATTCTTCTTTGTATCATAAATTTCAAAAATTAAACCCGGAAGTCCTGAAAATTTAAATGGTCCTTCATTAAATGGAATATCTTTATTAAACCATGCAATCCAATCTCTTCCACCAAATCTTGCAGTTGCTTTCTGTAATGTGTAATGTTGAATATCTTTAGTTTCTTTAGAAATATTCCAGATGATTTTATCGTGTGTTTTATAAGAATAATATCCAAATTTAATATTCGTGAAATTCTCGTTATCAAAAGTATTAATCTTTCTTTTGACAATCTGTCCGGTCATATCAACATGCTTGTTATCGGTGTTTCCGAATTTTTTATTGATAGAATCGGCGATGAAAAGGTTGCGACCGTAGAATTTAACATCTTTAGAGTTTATATCAAGAATCATGTTGAACTTCTGATAATCAGTCTCGGTAGAATCCATTTTTAGCTGTAGCTCATAAATAAAACGATGAGTTTGTGAATTCAAAGAAATTATTATCAATAAACAAATGGTATTTAAAATTTTTTTCATGATGGCTATTTTTAATTCAAATTTTACTTAAAATAAGAATGTTCAAGAATATACTTTTTGCTGATTTTTATACTTTCAAAAATATCTTTATCACTCGAATCCTGTTCCAGAAACCAATGTTCAAGACCCGCTTTTCCTTTTGCTTCGAAAATTCTTTTAAAGTCAATCGTTCCGTTTCCGATTTCGGAAAAGTCTTTTGTTCCGGATTTCATGTCTTTTACATGCCACAACGGAAACCTTTTCGGATATTTTTCAAAATAAATTAATGGATCTATGCCTGCTTTTGAAATCCAGTATAAATCCAATTCCATTTTCACTAAATCAGATGAAGTATTTTCTAAAATAAAATCATAAATATTTTTTGACTCATCAAACTTTTCAAATTCAAAATCATGATTGTGATATGCAAATTCAATTCCTGATTTTTTTGTTATTTCTCCGGATTTATTAAGCAGTTCAGGAAGCTTTTTATAATTTTCAATCGTTCTTTCTTCGGGAAAAAGATAAGAACAAACCATATATTTTGAACCGATAAAGTGTAAATCTTCAACAGATTTTTCCCAATTGTTTAATAATGTGCCTTTCTCATTATGAAGAATTCCGGTTGTGTGGTGTGAACTGATCACTTTCAAACCCACATTTTTCAGAACAATTTGAAATTCATTTGGTGTTTTTCCAAAGAAAGTCCCGTTGTAACCATAAATTTCAAGTTCAGTAAAACCCAAACTCACCAGTTTTTCCAAAGCTTTTTCAAGGTTTTCTGAAACAGCGTCACGAACCGTATATAATTGAATTGCCAATGTTTTTTTATTGCTTTTAAGATTAGAAATTCCACAAGAATACAAACCTAAAAACCCCAATGAAGGAAGCTTAATAAAATCTTTTCTCTGCATTTTTATAAGAAGGGTTTCATTTCATCTTCAATCTGAGTTCGCAGTTCCATCAGGCGTTTTGCGTACTGCTCCTGTTGTTTTTCCTCTTCTGTACTGGGAATCCATTTGGGAACAGGAAGTTTTTTGCCATTTTCATCAACTGCTACGAAAACAATGATGCAATGAGTCTTCTTATCAAAATTAGGTTGTTTCAGATTTCTTGAAAAAACGTTGATCGAAATATGCATACTCGATGAGCCTGTGTAAATTACCTGAGCCTCTACTTTTACAATTTCGCCGATTTTGATAGGTTCGTAAAATCTTATTCCGCCAACATAGACCGTTACGGAATAATTTCCGCTCCAGGTCGTTGCACAGGCATATCCGGCTTGATCGATCCATTTCATTACGCTTCCACCATGCACATTTCCTCCATAATTAACGTCCGATGGTTCTGAAATAAACTGAAAAGTAATAGGTTTGTTTTCCATTTCTAAAAAAATTTGATTGAATAAAGGTATTTAATAATTTTTAATATCCCCGATTAAATCCTACTTTTACCGATTGAACTTTTTATGAAGTTTAACTTTAACAAAATAATAGATTTAAAAATATATGAAGAAAGTATTTTATCTTAATACATGCGACACTTGCAGAAAAATTTTAGGACAATTCAATCTTAAAGGCTGGGAACTTCGCGAAATTAAAAAAGAACCCATTACCAAAGATGAATTGGAAGAAATGCATAAACATGCAGGATCTTACGAAGCTTTGTTCAGTAAAAAATCTACTCAGATCAAATTAAGGGAATTGGATCTAAAGTCTTTGGGAGAAGCCGATTTTAAGGAATTGTTGCTGGATCATTATACCTTCTTAAAACGTCCGGTTTTCCTTACTGACAAAGAAATTTTTATAGGAAACGATAAAGCGAATCTTCAGAGTCTGAAAGATTTTTTCAGAGCCGATTAATTTCTATAAAGTTTAGTGTTCGAAATTGATAATAATATTAGTATACTTTGAAAATTAAACTTTTAATATTTATAAGCATTATTTTGTGTGTTGATTTTAGCGCACAAAATAAGATCGTTCTAAAAAAAACTCAGGATGTGCAGGTTTTGGATACATTAAATTATCTGAAAACTTTTGAAGTCAATAAAAAAGAATATATCGGAAAGCAATTTTCTTATTTATTAGGGAAAATGACTAAAATTCAACCCCAAACGGTTTGGATAGTTCCAAACTCTACGGATAGTACAATTGTCCAAAAATCATTGTTCAGATTCTATGATATGAATTATCCTGTCATGAATGAAACTAAAATGATGATTACCTGGGAAATAGGATTGCCTTATAAAACAGTGAATTTCAATAACAGAAGAAACAAATTTTACTTCTCTGAATCTGAAAAACGGTTTTATGGAAATAAGATTGTGAAAAATATTTTAGTGTATCGTTAAAAAAAACAAAAAACCGCAGATTGTTCTGCGGTTTTCTTATCAATATTTTTCCGATTATACAAAAGGAGCTTTCACCACTTTTGCAGGAATATTCTTGTTTCTTACCTGAATAAAGATCTCTGAACCTAATTTAAAAAGAGGTTTATCAACATAAGCAAGACCTAAACCGATCTTTTTCATTGGAGACTGAGTTCCTGAAGTTACTTTTCCGATGACGTTTCCTTCTGCATCTACAACAGGGTAGTCGTGTCTTGGTACCCCTTTATCTGTCAATTCGAAAGCAACTAATTTTCTTGTAACACCTTCTTCTTTTTGTTTAGCGAAAGTATCTTTAGAAAGGAAATCTTTGTCAAATTTTGTGATCCATCCTAATCCGGCTTCAATTGGAGAAGTGGTGTCGTCGATGTCGTTTCCGTAAAGACAGAAACCTTTTTCAAGTCTTAAAGTGTCTCTTGCAGCCAATCCACAAGGAATAATTCCTTCTTCCTGACCAGCTTCGATGATAGCATCCCAAAGTTTTTCCGCAGATTCATTATTGAAATAGATTTCAAAACCTCCGCTTCCTGTGTAACCTGTATTTGAGATAATGATATCGTTAACTCCTGCAACAGAACCGATTGTAAAATGATAGTAAGGAATTTCAGAAAGGTTGGTTTCTGTTAGTTTCTGAAGAATTTCAGTCGCTTTCGGACCCTGAACTGCTAATAACGACATTTCGTCAGAAGCATTTGTCATTTTTGCCCCGAAAGTATTGTATTTTGAAATATGATTCCAGTCTTTCTCGATGTTTGAAGCATTCACAACCACGAAATATTTGTCGTCTTCAATTTTGTAAACAATAAGGTCATCCACGATTCCTCCGTTTTCGTTCGGAAGGCAAGAATACTGAGCTTTTCCGTTTTCAAGCGCGTCTACATTGTTTGTTGTAACAAATTGTAAAAGGTCTTTAGAACCTGCACCTTCGATGAAAAACTGTCCCATGTGAGAAACGTCGAACAAACCTGCTTTTTCTCTTACTGCAAAGTGCTCTTCCGTTACTCCGGAATATTGTACAGGCATTTCAAAACCTGCGAAAGGTACGATTTTAGCTCCCAAAGAAACGTGCTTGTCGTACAATGCTGTTTTCTTCATATTTAATTTTTATTATCTATTTCTTTATTTTAAAACTTTCGAAAGCTTCATTGAAAAGCTTCATATAATTTCCGTTCCAGTATTTTTGTGTACAATTAATTGAAACAAGAAACATGTCTTTATCTTTTTGTAAAACTTTTGTAATCCAGACCAGTTTTTCTTTTTCATCAAAATATTCGTAAAAATATTCTGTGTATCCTTTTTTACCACTTTTGCTTTTTACTTTCTTTTCGTCGTCAGTAGACTTGTAAAGGGAAAGAATAAATTTTTTGGTTTCTGTTTTCGGAAGATTCAGGTCATGATATTCTGAAATGGTAATAGCTCCGATTTCATTGCTCGGGAAAATATTGATGATATTGCTGTCATTGGTTACTTTCCAGCCTTCCGGAAGAGCAATAGAGTAGTTGTCACTGTCATAAACCTTGGTCGGAACCGATTGAGCAAATAAAACAGATGCTGCAAAAAAAGATGCTGCTACAATTATTTTTTTCATCAATTTAAAAATGGTGTTTGTATTCTTCTAAAATGATTTTGAACCATTCCGTAAAATGTTCCGGCTGCTCGATCATTTCTTTATCAAGATCTTCCATGGTAATGTATCGTACATCTTCCACTTCTTCTTTATTTAAATGAAATTCCCCTTCGAAATTTCCTACAAAAACATGATCGAGTTCATGTTCCCAAAGTCCGTTTCCTACGTCTGCTTTATAAATAAAATCGAATTTTTCTGAAAATTCAGCTTCAATTCCCAATTCTTCTCTTACTCTGCGTTTTGCACCTTCAAGATACGTTTCTTCAATTCTTGGATGAGAACAAACGGCGTTTGTCCATTTTAGAGGAGAGTGATATTTTTCAGAAGCTCTTTTCTGCAAAAGCATTTCGCCTTTATTATTGAATAAAAATACAGAAAAAGCGCGATGCAATAAGCCGTTGATGTGGGCTTGCTGCTTCTCCATTAAACCTAAAACTTCGTCCTGAGAATTTACTAAAACTACGAATTCTTCCATTTCTACAAATGTAAGTTTAATAAATGTATTTTGGAAATTTTTGGTAAAACATCATATTTTCCTGTGATAAAATTGCAGCGCTAAAGTTTTTGGATAAACGCAAAGGTGCAGAGTTTTATTTATTTCCATCATTTTTTAAAGCGCAAGAAAATCAAAGATTTTCGAATATTTGCGGTGTTCAATTTTATCGCAGATAAAATCTTTGCGTCTTAAAAACAGTTTATTTTAAAATTTTTGTGCCTTTGCGATTAACTTTTACTTATTAATTTTCCGATTTTAATATAAAGCAGCGACAGACCAATGAAGAAAACTGTAATCCAGAGAGAATTAATTAAAACTTTCATTAAACCAAAACTTCCCACGTCAACAAACGGATAAGGATAAAATCCTGAAAAACTTCCCCTGATTAATATGACAATAAGATAAAGTATAGGAAATATCGTCCATTTCAGAATCTGGCTGTATTTCAAATCCGCTTTATTTTCGAATAAATACCAAAAAATAATGGTGAGAACAGGCATTACGCTATGAAGCATTTCATCAATGAGTCTTTGAAAACCTGTGGGATTCCATGTTCCGCGAAGAATAATCTGATAAATAAAACCTACAATGGTAATGTAAACTGTAATAGCCGTCAGAATTCCTGATTTTTCATTGCTCTTATTCTTAAAAGCTAAAATTGTTAAATAAACACTGACAATTATATTGGTAAGAATCGTAAAATAGGTGAAAAACCGAAAATTAGCTTCCAAAATAGAAGTCGTTCTATTCTCTATGGTTAAATAATATTGACCAATCAAAGAAAACCATCCGATCAGACAAAAAATTAAGGCTGTTGTTTTTTTCATGGTTTAATAATCTTGTGACTATCAAATATAAAATAAAAAAGCGATTTTATATTTTCAAAATTTTTTAACCAATTAAAGAAATTGAAATCTTATTATAATAAGAAAAAGCATAATTGTAAAAACATAAGCTATTAGTCGATTTTATTCATTAAATAGTAGTTTATATGATGAAAATTCAATATAAACTAAGTTTCACGGATTCGTTTGGGCTAAAAACCGTAACTTTGCAATTCAAATTTTTATGATGGAATTAGAGTACATAGAGCACATTAGTCCGATTCTGAAGGACGGCGTAAAAAACTATCTTATTGATATTGACGGAACGATCACGGAAGACGTTCCCAACGAAGAACCTGAAAGAATGGTAACTTGCGAGCCTTTTCCGGATGCTTTGGAAACAATCAACAAATGGTATGACGAAGGACATCAAATTTGTTTTTTTACTTCAAGAACAGAAAATCTGAAGCAGATTACAATCGACTGGTTAGACAAACACGGATTCAAATATCACAGTGTTTTGTGTGGAAAGCCAAGAGGTGGAAATTACCACTGGATCGACAATCATTTGGTAAGAGCTACAAGATATAAGGGAAGATTCACAGATCTTGTTGAAAAACAGGTAACGATTGAGGTTTTCAAGGAGGAAGAATAAAAATTTATTGTAAAGATTAAACGATTAAATTTATCTGTAATAATTTTTGAATCTTTTAATTTATAATTATTAAATCTATAAAAAGTTTTATGAAAGTTTTAGCAAACGATGGCTTGGATCAGTCTGGTATTGATGCATTGACTGAGAAAGGTTTTGAGGTGATTACTACAAAAGTTCCGCAGGAGTTTTTGGTAGATTATATTAATGAGCATAAGATCCGTACAATTTTGGTGCGCAGTGCAACGCAGGTAAGAAAAGATATTATTGATAATTGCCCGTCTCTGGAAATCATCGGAAGAGGTGGTGTAGGAATGGATAATATCGATGTAGAGTATGCAAGAGAAAAAGGTCTTCATGTAATCAATACACCTTCTGCTTCTTCAGAATCGGTTGCTGAATTGGTTTTTGCGCATTTGTTCTCAGGAGCAAGATTTTTGCAGGATTCAAACAGAAAAATGCCTTTAGTTGGTGATACAGAATTTGCAGGCTTGAAAAAAGCTTATGCTGCAGGTATCGAACTGAAAGGGAAAACCATCGGTATTGTTGGAATGGGAAGAATCGGGCAGGAAGTGGCAAAAATCGCTTTAGGTCTTGGTATGAGAGTAATTGCAGCTGATAACAATATTGGTAAGGCAAGTATTAAAGTTACTTTTTACAACAAGCAGTTCATTAATGTAGATATTGAAACAGAACCTCTTCAGGATGTTTTACAGCATTCGGATTTTATTACACTTCACGTTCCCGCTCAGAAAGGCGGTTACATGATCGGTAAAAATGAATTCGAAATGATGAAAGATGGTGTCGCTATCGTAAACTGTTCAAGAGGTGGAGTAATTGATGAAACAGCTTTAATCGAGGCTTTGGATTCAGGAAAAGTAAAGTTTGCAGGTCTTGATGTTTTTATCAACGAACCGACACCTTCAAAAGAAATTCTGAACCATTCAAAAATTTCTTTAACGCCTCACACAGGAGCGTCAACTTTAGAAGCTCAGGATAGAATAGGTCTTTCTTTGGCTGAACAGATTTCCAGTATTTTGCAGATTCAATAATTGATTTTATTGTTAAAATATAAAAAAGCACTTCAAATCGAAGTGCTTTTGTTTTTTATAAAGTGTTTTTACTTTTCAGTAAATCTCTGATTTCCATTAATAATTTCTGATCTTCAGTTGGTCCTGCAGGAGCCGCTTCTTCCGGTTTTTTATTAAGGCTGTTAATACCTTTAATCAATAAAAATAAAACGAAAGCCACAATAACGAAACTAATGACTGATGATAGAAAATTACCGTATTTCACACCATTCCAGGAAAGTTCTGCAATGTTTTTCACGTTTGCTTTCTCCAGTGCCGGATTTAAAAGCAGGGGAGTAATAATGTCATCCACAAATGATTTTACAATTGCACTGAAAGCCGCACCAATGATAACACCGACAGCAAGATCAACTACATTTCCTTTAAATGCAAATTCTTTAAATTCTTTAAAAAATCCCATAATTTATATTTTTAAGTATTATTATCACAAAAGTAAGGTTTTAAGATACAAAAAAAATTATAATTTTTCCATTTTTAGAATTAATATAAGTGAAATATTGTGAAATGTAAATATTTAATCTTTTTTATAAAATTTGATTAATTTTATTTCAATGTGGTTTAAAATTTCTTTTGTAAATTGCTCTTGGTACATAAAAAAACAGTTTCAAATATGAAAATTTTCACAGCAGAACAGATTCGCAATGGTGATCAGTATACTATAAAAAATGAACCGGTTTTATCAATTCAATTAATGGAAAGAGCTGCGCAAACATGTGTTGACTGGATTTTTGAGAATTGCAAAAATCACAGAAATTTTGCAGTTTTCTGTGGTAGCGGAAATAACGGAGGGGATGGTTTTGCGATTGCCAGAATGTTATATTTAAAAGGATTTGATGTAGATGTTTTCACTAATCAGAAAGCAAAGTTTTCACCGGATGCAAATAGCAATTTTAAAGATTTAAAAGAAATTTCAGGAATATCGATCAGAGAACTTAAAGAGGCTAAAGATTATCGTTTTGATAACAGAACAGTGATTATTGATGCACTTTTTGGGACAGGATTGTCAAGAAATTTGGATGGAGAATTTAAAAATTTGATTGAGTTTTTAAATCTTAAAAACAATATTAAAATTTCCATAGATCTTCCTACAGGACTGTTTGCAGATGATATTTCTCCGGTGGATTCTGCGATTTTTAAAGCCGATTATACTTTAAGTTTTCAATTCTGGAAAAAAACTTTTCTTCACCCCGAATCGGGAAAATATACAGGAAAAGTTCAGATTTTAGATATAAATTTAAGTTCAGACTATATTTCGGAAACAGAAACAAATGATTTTGTTATTGATGACGAAGTTGTTAAAAATATTTTTAGGATCAGAAGTGAATTTTCACACAAAGGAACATATGGAAAAGCGACAATTGTCGGAGGAAGTTACGGTAAAATCGGAGCTGCAGTTCTGGCAACAAAATCAGCTTTAAAAACCGGTGCAGGTCTTACTTTTACACTTGCCCCAAAATGCGGTTACGAAACTTTACAGACTTCCAATCCTGAAGCAATGTTTATTGAGGGAGGAATTGATTTTGTGAATAATTTTCAAGTTGACGAAAAAACTATTTACGGAATTGGTCCGGGTTTAGGAACAAATGAAGAAACAGCAAAAAGCTTCCTGAAATTTTTAAAAGAGTATTCAAAACCTTTGATTTTGGATGCAGATGCTCTCAATATTATTTCACAGGATAAAAAGAATTTAAAATTAATTCCTGAAAAATCAATTATTACACCGCATCCGAAAGAATTTGAAAGATTATTCGGAGCAACGGAAAATTCTTTTAAAAGATTGGAATTAGCAAAAAGTAAAGCAAAAGAGCTTAAAATTTATATTGTTTTAAAAGATCATCATACCCAGGTCGTAACTCCGGAAGGAAAAGTCTTTTATAATATTACAGGCAATTCCGGATTAGCAAAAGGCGGAAGCGGAGATGTTTTAACAGGAATTTTAACATCATTTTTAGCCCAAAATTATTCTGAAGAAGAAAGTGCGCTTTTAGGAGTCTGGTTTCATGGAAAAGCTGCAGAATTTGCATCAGAAAAACATTCTAAGGAATCAATGCTTCCGACAGATGTGATTAACGAATTCGGAGATGTTTTTGCGAAATTAAATGCAAAGCTAGAAAGGGCATTATGATAAAGGCTGAGAAAGCAAGAAGAAAATAAGCAAACTATTAATAAAAAAGCAAGTCTGTATCATTACAGACTTGCTTTTTTTATGATTAAAAATTGATCTTTTCAGTTTAAGAACTAGTCAGGTTTTTCGTTTTCAGCCTGAGTGATTCTGAACTTTTTAGAAACAATCATGATAACAACTCCTGCAAGCATGAAAGGAATTGATAAAACCTGCCCTGTATTTAATCCTCCAAATTGGATAAACTCTTCACCTTGAGGCATTTTAAGGAATTCTACAAAGAATCTGATCGCCCAAAGAATGATAAAGAATAATCCGAATAACCATCCTTGCTGATATTTTTTGTTGGTTTTTTTGTATAAGATCCACAATAAAACGAATAAGCAAACATACCCGAACGCTTCAAACAATTGTGATGGATAACGTGGAACTGTCACACCATATTCACTGCTTTGCTGAGGGAAAAGCAATGCAAAAGGTGAATTCGGGTCAACCGGTTTACCGATGATTTCAGAATTGAAAAAATTACCCATTCTTACAAAAGCACCACCTAAAGAAACCACAATTCCTAATCTGTCATACACCCAGAAAGGATTTTTCTTGATGATTTTAAATGAATAATACAATGTTGTAAAGATCAAAGCGATCGTTGCTCCGTGACTTGCCAATCCTGAAAACCCTGTGAATTTTAAACCGTTTTTAGTACTGATCGGTAAAAATACACTCCAGAAATCTTCCTTGAAAAGTTCCGGCTGATAGAAAATTACATGTCCCATTCTTGCTCCAAGAATCGTCCCAAGTAATGTCCATGTAAAAAGGGGCTCTAAATATTTCTGATTAACATTATCGATTTTGAAAATTCTGTTCATTAAAACATATCCGAAACCGAACGCGAAAATGAACATTAAGCTATAAAAGTGCAATGTCACTGGTCCTAAATGAATTCCAGAAATCGGATCCCAGATTTTAAAAGGAGTTTCTAAAGAAATTGTTTCTCCTGACTTAATAGGTTTTTCTGTTTTTAAAGCGTATTTCAGAGTCTCAATTTTTTCTTCAGGAATGTTTGTACTTTCTACAAGTTTAAAATCTTTATCAAAAAACTGATAGTTTACGCTTTTATAGCTATTTATAAGAATTGCATTTGAATGATAAGGATCAGACTCTAGATTTGTTTTATTAAAAATAATCAATGTGTTACCTTTTGTCTTAACAGAAGCGAAATTATTTAAATTTTTAAATTCTGTACTTGCATAAATTTTTACAGGATATTCAGAAGAATTGATTTTTAGTGTTCCATCAGATAAACTGTCTTGATAATTCTGTGCGAAAAAACATTGTGTTATCAATGTAAATATCACGAGATAAATTCTGAAAAAAATATTACTCATTTCTATTTTTTTAGTAGTTTGATTATTTAAATTTTACTTTTTCGGTGGCACGGGATCGTACCCGCTTCCTCCCCAAGGATGGCATTTTGAAATTCTCTTTACGCCCAGCCAAAAACCTTTAAAAATACCATGAACCTGCAAAGCTTTTACCATATAATGGGAACAGGTAGGCTCATACCGGCAGTTTTTTGGAAGTAAAGGCGAGATAAACCATTGGTAAAATCTGATGAGTATTACCAAAGGAAAAGTGACTATTTTGTTGAGTGTAAGTTTCAAAACAATACAAAAATAGGGTAAAAATTTGAAAATGAGTTTAAAATTGTCAGAAGTTTCCCGAATGTAAATGCGTGTTCGTCGGAGAAATTCCGGTGTTGGTCGATTTGATGATTTTGTGGGTTGAGAATTGTTAGAATTATAGTTGTTTACAAGGATTGAATTTTGAAATTTTGATTCTAAACTAAAAGCAAAAACCACCAATTAGGTGGTTTATATTAATATTTTTTTGAAAACTGTCAATCTTTATTTTTTATGAAATCTAGAATCTCGTGATTTATGTTTGATAATTTATATTTAATATCCAAAAGTTTTTTAGATTAAAGCAACCAAATTTTGGTTGCTTTATTTTATTGCTTAGTAAAAATTAACGGATCTTTTGTTTCTGGTAGATAAATTATCAAATCTGGATTCCCTGGACATTGTCCAGGAAGTATCATTAAATCATCAGGTTCATAAAGCCAGGAAATTTGGGTAGCATTTATTTTCTTTAAAAAAACATTACCCCAACCAACGCCACAATTCGTACCTTCATAATAAAGAATAACTGAATTATCATAAGATCTTATTCTATAACTTGAAATACCATTATTTTGTAAATTCATATTCTGAGTGTCTTGTAAGATAGTACCAGATGAGTTTTTAATAATATATTTTACAATTAATGCATCTAAATAATAAATTTTACCTACGTTTTTTTCAAGTTTATTTTCAACTTTTGTAATAAATAAAGTAATTTCTTTTCCCTGATGATCTGCTTTATATGTACCAATATATGGATCTAATTCATGATTTAAATCTTTCACATATGCATTTGCTGGAATATCATCAATAGATGTATTCAACGGCATTATTTGCTGTGCTTTACAAGATAAAAAGTTGTTTATTAGGCTTATTAAAAAAAGTGTTTTAAAAATTGTATTTTTCATTTGTTATATTTTTAAAGTTGCGGACAAGGGGTAGCCACAGGAATTCCGTTAGCATCTAAATTAATATTATTTACAGTACCATCATCATCTACTCTCTGCAAAATTACTTTACCAGATAATCCCATTTTATCTAAACTATCAAAAAATAGTTTCTCTAATCCCTTATAATTAAAAAACCGCCTTTCAGCGGTTGAATTTATTGCTTAGTAAAAATTAAATCCTTCGTCACAGGTAAATAAACGGTCTTATCTGTACTTGGCGGACAAGTAGCGCTATCAATTAATGAATTATCAGGACGATATTCCCAAGATATTTGTGTAGCATTAATTTTCTTTAAATATATATCTCCCCATCCTATACCACAATTAGTACCATCATAAGTAAAAATGATAGTGTTGTTATAAGGTCTAGTTCTAATGCTGAAAATATTAAAAAATGTTTGGTCACTCAAAGTCATATTTTGAGTATTCTGTAAAACTACTCCAGAAGAACTTTTAACTATATATTTAATTACTAAAGCATCTCTATAAAAATTTTTGTTAATTCTTTTTGTAGGTTTATTTTCTTCTTTAGTAACAAATAAAGTTATTTCATTTCCTTGATAATTAGTCTTATAAGTACCTATATATGTAGATAGCTCATTATTTAAATCTTTAACATATGCTCCTTGAGGAATATTCTCCATTAAGGTATTTAGTGGCAATGTTTGAGCTTTACAAGATATTATAGTCATTATTACAATTAATAAGACTGAAATTTTTAAATTTTTTGTTTTCATATTTATATTTTTAATTTGGACATGGTGTTGCGGTTGTTGTATTTCCATCATTATTCAAAGTTACAGTTTTTACTGTTCCGTCATTTTCTATTCTTTGAAGACTAACTTTTCCATCCATCCCCATATTTTTTAATGTATCAAAAAATAATTTTTCTAATCCTTGATTATTTAAATCATCACCTAAATTATTTACATATAATGGATTATCTGCTAGTTCTTTATCATGTTCACGATAATCTTTTTTTAATTGTTTTAAATCCCAAGTATTATTATAAACATATTGAGTTAGTTCAGACATATTTCCGCTAAAATTAATGATATAATGGTAATATTTATAACCTCCCGGACAACTTGAGCAAACTTCTGAGCCTACCATTCCCAAATAGCCGTCTTCAATATTTCCATTGGTTTGTGCTAAAGAAAAATCTAAAAGTTTAATAATATCCGCCGGAGAAAGCATGTTTGTTCCTAACTCTGTATGGTTATGATAGCCTCCTAAATATCCTGCCGTATCTCCTAAACTTACGTCATGTTTACCTCCAATTATTTTTGGCGTAGGTACTCCATTGGCGTCAAATTTATATCCGGTTTCTCCATAATTGGGATCAGAATAAGGTAGCTTTGATTGATCCCTCATCTCATCAATTTTTGCCTTTACTACAGGATTTGTTATCATATTTTTTGTTTTCTCGCAAGGAGTATCAAAATCTATAAAAGTAATACCACCACTTCCTCCTCCTCCAATAGGAGTTGTTCCGCCACCGCTATTGTTACCCGGTGTAAATCCGCCACCGCCACCGCAGATATCGACAGATCCGTAAGAAATCTCATAGGTGTAATATCCCGGAGTAGGAGGATAGCCATTTATATTACTTGCATAGTTACATTCAGAGATATGGGCAAAATCATGTTCCCCTGTATAGCACATCGTTCCGCCTACCTGTACCCAGCTGGACGCAACCGGCATCATGACCTGGCAAGGATCAGCATTGTATTTTCCGAAAACTTCCGTTCCTGTTTTTGTTCCCAATGGTGTAAAGGTAATGTGGTTTTTCAGATCACTTTGGGCAATACTTCCCATATTCTGTACCGCTATCTGATCATATTTCGAGATATACGCCGTGTACTCTCCATCACTTATTTGCTCCAGGACAAGATTTTCCAGAAACCCTGGACTGCTGTTATTCCTTTCTATTTTAAAGGTATAGGTTTTATTGCCATTCGCATCTTCTACCAAAATAGCTTTATCTGTATTTACGGAAAAACCGTTTTCGGTATCGGTATAGATTTTTGCATTTCCGGAAGGTTTCTTTATCTGCAATTGTTTTACCTTGCTTACCAGTTGCGGATCTTTCTTCTCCAGCTGAGCGCGTAATAATTGTTGAATGATAAATTGTTGAGATTTCTGGGAGTAATCCTGCTCGGTCTGCAGGAGTTCCTGTTGGCAGGACCATAGTACGGTCATAAAGGCTATCAGTAAAGACAGCCTGAGAATAATTTTTCTTCTCATAGATGTTTGTGTTATAAAGTTATAAATATATAATTTTTTAATTACCCAACAAATATGTGAAATTTAATATTTTACACAAAATCTATTTTTGCATAAAGCTACCCGAAAATCGGGTAAGCCTTTTGTAATGAAAAATATTTATATTTGTTTTAAAATATAGAGGTATGACCAATACTGTAGCCGAGAAAATAAAGAGATTAAGAAAATCTAAAGGGTTTTCTCAGGATGATATGGCAGAGAAACTAAGCATTTCTCAATCTGCATATGCCCGTATAGAAAGTGGAGAAAGCAATTCGTGGGCAAATCACATTCAAAAACTAAGTGAAATTTTCGAAATAAAACCTGAGAATTTCTTCTCTGATGAAGCAAATAATTTTAGTAGTTTGGATCAATTGGGAGGTTTTGCTTTCCAAAATGTAGGAACAATAACTACAATAAACTCTTTCCTTTCCGAAAAACTGGTAGAACAATACGAAGAGCGCATCAAAGAATTAAAAGAACAGGTTGAATTCTGGAAAAACCAGTCTAAGGGCTAAAACAGCAAATTACCCTACGGGAAAGGTCCCTTCACCCTAGTAATGACTTTTCCGGTAACCGGGAAAGTCTGTTGCACCCTCGCAACAAGCTTTCCCGAAAAAAAACAACAAACATTTTTAAAAATATGAATGCAATTGAATTAAGATTACTTCGAAATGCAGAATATCTGCAGTATGTAAAAGACTTTACAGGGATCATTGACCTGAACAATCCTGAATCTTTAGGGATTGATGTAAAGTTGTCAGCTTTCAACACCAAAATCTCCGAACTGGAAGCTCTTTACAAAAAAGCTTTAGCAAGTGAAAAAACTCAGGAATTATTGGTTTTAGATGAAAGAAGAGATAATGCAATTAACGGAATTTTCTATTTTCTTTTATCACAGTCTTATCATTATGAAGCGGATAAAAAACAAAAAGCGCAATTGCTTTTAGATAATATCGCATTATACGGAAGCGGGATCGCCCGTCTCAACTATCAGGCAGAAACCGCAACACTCAACAATCTTCTCCGCGATTGGGAAAACAAGCCGGAGCTTGCCGATGCGATAACAGCGTTTGATCTTTCGGCCTGGATTGCAGAGCTGAAAAGTACCAATGAACTGTTCAATACAAAATACCTTTCCCGTACCCAGGAATATGGTGATGCCAATCCCGAAACCATTAAAACCAAAAGGGAAGAAATAAATGCAGCTTATTATGCATTAAGAGACAGAATAGATGCACTTCATCTGTTGGTAGAAACACCGCCTTCTCCATATCAAACGGTGATCAATCAGCTGAATGCGCTTACAGATCAGTATAATGTATTACTGGTCAATAGAAAGGATACCTCCGTTCCTGAAAAAAACGAAAACCCTCCCTTAGAATAAGGAAAATATTTTAAATATCTGAAACCCGTCAATAATTTGGCGGGTTTCTTGTTGACAAACATATTCATATATTTACATCATCAACTTACTTTACAGACAGAGTTAATTTCAAAAAAAATAATTAAAACTGAATTAAATCTTGAACCAAAATATTCCATTAGCCGAAAAATTAAGACCGAAAACTTTAGACGAAGTTCTCGGGCAGGAACATCTGACCGGAGAAAAGGGGACAATCAGAAAAATGCTGGAGAATAATTCTCTGAATTCTCTGATTTTCTGGGGACCTCCGGGAACAGGGAAAACAACATTAGCGGAAATTATTTCTGAACAATCGGGAAGGAAATTTTATAAGCTTTCTGCCGTTTCTTCGGGGGTAAAAGATGTTCGTGATGTGATAGAAGATGCCAAAAAGCAAAATCTTTTTTCGGGAAAATCGCCGATTCTTTTTATTGATGAAATTCACCGTTTTAATAAATCTCAGCAGGATTCTTTGCTTCATGCTGTAGAAAAAGGATGGATTGTTTTAATTGGTGCAACTACCGAGAACCCTAGTTTTGAGGTGGTTTCGGCTTTACTTTCCAGAAGTCAGGTGTATGTTTTAAAGGCTTTAAGCTATGAAAAGCTTGAAGAACTGGTGGATATTGCTTCGGAAAGTTTCAATAAAGATGAAAATACGGATTTTAAAATTATTGAAAAAGAAGCGTTTATTCAATATTCGGGAGGTGATGCGAGAAAGCTGATTAACTCTGTGGAGCTGGTTTTGAATCAATACAAGAATTCTGCAAAATCAGAAATCAGAAATGAAGATGTCCTGGAAGTTTTGCAGGAAACGATGGCTCTTTATGATAAAAATGGTGAACAGCATTACGATATTATTTCAGCCTTCATCAAATCTATGCGTGGAAGTGATCCGAATGGTGCGGTGTATTGGTTGGCGAGAATGATTGCGGGGGGAGAAGATATTAAATTTATTGCAAGAAGAATGTTGATTCTGGCGGCTGAAGATATAGGTTTGGCTAATCCGAATGCTTTGGTTGTTGCGAACAATTGCTTTCAGGCGGTGAATGTCATCGGAAATCCCGAAGCTAGAATTATTTTGAGTGAAGCGGCAGTTTATCTTGCAGTTTCCCCGAAAAGCAATTCTGCTTATATGGCGATTAATGATGCCTTGGCTTTGGTGAAGAAAACCGGAAATCTGCCTGTTCCTTTGCATTTAAGAAATGCTCCGACCAAGCTGATGAAAGATCTGGATTACGGAAAAGAATACAAATATGCCCATTCTTACGAAGGAAATTTTGTAGACCAGAGTTTTCTTCCGGAAGAAATTGAGGATGTAAAATTCTATGAACCAGGCAATAATGCCACGGAAAAGAAAATCTACGAAGAACTCAAGAAAAAATGGAACAATAAATACTGAAAAAGGATACTCGTTTGAGTATCCTTTTCATTTAAATATGATCTGAGAAATTACTTTTTTGTGATAACTGATACAGCTTTTTTACCTCCATTATCAATAACTTCCATGTTTCCTAAAATATCCCCGAATACTAAAGTATCGGTATTTGTGAATTCATATCCGTCGATGAAAACAGGAGTGTTTTTTGCCAATCCGTATTGTGCATTAAGCTCAGACAAGGGAAGTCTGTCTAATACACCCTGACCGCTTTTCAATTTGTATTCCACTAACCCGTTTTCCGCAATATAACCGAATTTTTTAAGGTTTTGAGGAAGATTGGCAGCTTTATAAGTTTGAGTACTCTGAATTCTGCTCTTGTAAGCATTAAACATATCTACTGTTCCAACAATATCATTGGCAACTGCAAATTTTGTAGTTGTATTCTTCTGTGCAAATAGAGTAGCAGAAGACAATAGTAAAAAAGAGTAGAGTAATTTTTTCATAATGTTTAGGAATAAGTAACTGTTAAAAACTTGATAAATATAGTTATTTTTTATAAAATGTGAATAAAATTTTACAATAAATTAAATAATAATTATAAATAAAGTCTTTTATTAGGATTCTGAATTCTGTATTTTCTGGTTTTCATCTTTATTTTCGACCAGATTTTTTATGATTTTTTTTAATCTCTGGAATAAAAATGAACTTACTAATAAGATGATTCCCAATATAATGAAAGCAATGATTCTGGAGACATTGTCCATTTTCCAGACATCGTAGAGGTATAATTTTAAGATCATAACAGAAATTAAAGCAAAACCAATTTTGTTATATTCTGAAATATCACTTTTTAATCCTTTATAAATAAAAATACTCGCAAGAATTGCCCATATGATTGGTAAATACAACAGATTGAAATGTTGCCCAAGTTTTCCGATTTCTGAAATTTGACTGGCGTTAATCAATATATAAAAATGATACAGTTCGCTACTTACGGCAGTAATAAAAGCAACTGCAATGAGCCAGTAAGAGAACCTTATTTTGAAAAAATCTGATTTTATTAAAATATTCAGCATTATATACATGAAAGGAATCCAATACAATAGATATAATCCGTAAAAACTAAGCTGAACTTTTTTCAATAAAAAATTAGAAATAATTTCTGAACCGGAAAATAAAGTATCAATAATAATTAAGGATAAAAACAAGTAAAGAAGTGCTGTTTCCAGAATTTTATTAATTTCTAATTTCCTTCTGAATAATAATAAGATTAAAATATAATACAAACTGAAAAGCATCGCAACACTGAAAATCACGATCCACGGTTTTTCGGAAATATGATACAGGATTTCGAGTAAAAGAGCAATGTAAATTACGGCATAGCTTATAATTGTGAAGATATTTTCAAAAAAATCGGTGTTTTCATTATTAGCATCAGAAAGCTTTCTTAATAAAATTAAATTGGCAAAAGTTGTGATCACCGTTACCAGACTTGTCAAAAATATGGGATTGAAAATTATGATGAGATTATTGGAGTCAATATACTCCGTCCATGTCATGATTTGTGCAAGGATGACCAAAGGAAACAAAATATAAAAAGATATTTTAAAAATATTGAGATTATTGGTTTTTTTCCAGATGAATAGAAGTAATGTCGTTTCAATTGCCCAAACACTTGTAATTAAATGGGTTTTAAACTGTAAAGCAACGGCAATTGTGATAAGACTTATCGTAATTCCTGTAAAAACAGAATAATTTACACCAAAGCTCTTTTTTGAATATTCTCTGTAAAATAAACCGAGATTAACCAAAGCAAAACCAATCGGGAACATAATGACAGGTTCATGTTGCAATGTGTTGAAAATGTAAACCAAACCGATAATACTGGTGAAATTTATTAAGACAAGCATTAAAATATCAAAAGAAGATAAAATTCCTTTCTTTAAATAATTATGTAAAGCAAATGAATAGAAAACAATATAACTTACGATATAAAAGTATACACTCAGTATTTCAGGTTTTTCGGCCGTCCAGTAAAAAAGGTAAATAGCGGTAAAAACAAAAGAAACCCAACCGACACTTTTCCATTTTTTCAGGAATACTATTGCCAACATTCCGATGTTTAAAACAGTAAGATAAGTGAACAGGAAAGGGTAATTGCTTTGTCCTGTACTGATCATTAACGGAGCTGAAAATCCGCCAAACAAGGAGAAAATAATTAAAATTTCACTTTTATAATGATACGAAAGCGCGATAGAGATTAAAGTAACTAAACAGGTAATCGAAAAAGCAGTATTCTGCGAAAACAAATGATATTCCCGAAAAGCAATGGTAATGGTAAAATACAGAACAGCAATTCCGCCACCGGTAATGATTGATGCGAAAACCGAATAATTTTTCCTTAAAAAATGACCGGTTAGAATAATTCCGGCTCCAACTAAAAATCCGATTCCTACTCTTGATGTTTCCCCGATCCAGTTTTTGTCGAGAGCGTATTTTACAAAATATCCGATTCCTAAAACCAGTGTGAAAATCCCGATGATAGTTAAAGCGTTTTGCTTAAAAAAATCAAAAACAGGGATAAGCCAATCTTTTTCTTCTTTTGATGGGATATCATTATCTGCTTGCAGATCAGTTATATCAACTTGTTCATGTTGGTGTATTGGTGAAATGGATGTTGATGTTTGTATCGTTTGTTCCTCTTTTATTTCTGAGATCTTTTCTTGATTAGCCAATTTTCGGTTAAGCTCAGAAATTTCTTTTTCTAATTTCTTAAGCTTACTATTCAGATTGTTAAAGAGAATGGCGAATATTACTATTATAAAGATCAGAAGGTAGATCATTTTTTACTTTTTGATAAATCAAATATAATCAAATGTTGCCCTATAAAACGAATTGATCCATCATACAACGTACGATGGATTAATTCTGTAAAGTGATTAAATTATATAAAGATTCTTAGTTCGATACTTTGTAAATGTAAAAAGAACTTGTACTTGCTCCTATTAATGTAACATCAAGGGCAGTTGATCCTGTAAGTCCAAAAGAGATTTTATCTCCTGCCTGGAAAGTATAAAGAGAATCGATGTTAGATTCTGCAATTGTTAAACTTAATATAATTAGGTTAGCTCCACTAAATGGACGGCTGTCAATAAGAGTCGCAACACCTGCTCTGGTTCTTACAATTCCGGTTCCCGGGTTGTTTGCTAATAATGATGCTTGTAATCCTGTACCATATTTGAAGGAAAATCCTATAGCATACGTTCCGGCAGTCGGAATAGTATACGTGTTATCGGTGTCAGAAAATAAAGAAGCAGTACCAACTGTTCTTTCTGCTGCTAAAAAGTTTACTGCTCTAAACCCAGATGGGAAAAGGCCGAAACTTAATAGGCTGATGCCTGCTGTTTTCTTTGCACTGTAGATACTTGTATTTACACCATTGTTGATAACGTAACTCGCAAGAAGCTGTGGGTCTACCTGGGAAACTTGATTGTCTCCGCCTGTATTTTGGTTTAATGCCAAAATTTGATATCCAGGCAAAGCAGGTGCAGAAGGGGTTTGTCTAATTTTAGTTGTTCCGTTAATGTCTAAGTTTGCTTGTGGGTTAGGTGTGTTAATTCCTACTTGAGCGAAAATCGGGATAGACATAATGGCTAAAAATGCGCTACAAAATTTAGTTTTCATGTTTAAAAATTTAATTTAGTTATGGTTTATCCTCAGTTAGTTTTGTGTAAATATACATCAAATATCATGCAAAATAAAATTTTATCTTTAAATATTTTTTAAATTTAGATAAATATAAATGTTAATTTAATAATCAAACGGTAGTTATATTGAATAAAGTATTTTAAAGCCTATATGTGATAGGTTTCGAAAAGTGTTTATCTAATTATGTATTTAAAATTACTGATTAACTATTTGATGAATAGTAGCTTATGTTAAAGGTAAGCATTTTTTTTCAATTATAAACCAAGGTTTTACGAATTAAATTTTAAAAATGTCAGAAAGACAAGAAATGCATTGACAGTCTCAGAGATTAATTAACTTTCTAAAAGAAATTCTTTATAATTTCCAAGAAAGTCAACTTTTACATCTAAAGTTTTTAATTCCTCTAAAGCATTTTGATATAAGGCAGATTCCCACTTTCCGACTACATTGATGAAGAAAAAATAATTTCCCAATCCCGTTTTCAATGTTCTGGATTCTATTTTGCTAAGATTCATTTTTCGCCATGCAAAAACTGATAAAACCTGATGGAGTCCCCCTGCATGATCTTCAGGAAGTGTAATTAACATTCCCGATTTTTCGCCCAAAATATTTAAATTATTGTTCTCATAAACATTCTGATTTTTGGAAATAATAATAAATCGGGTATGATTTTGTTCAAAATCCTGAATATTTCTGTGAATAATTTTTAAACCATACAAATTAGCAGCAAACTGATTGGCAACTGCTGCCAAATTTCTGTCTGGATTTTCTGAAACATGCTTTGCCGCCCCCGCTGTGGAAGAATAATCCTGTTTTTGAACTTTTTTGAACTGTTTGTCCAAAAAATGAAAACTTTGAGCTAAAGCCTGTGGATGCGAGTAAATTTTCTCAATATTTTCGACATTACAATCAGGATGTACCATCAAATGATGAGCAATCGGCATTATAGCCTCTGCTTCAATCTTGATCTGGGGCGTTTTATATAAATAATCCAGCGTCATAGAAACCGTTCCCTCAATTGAATTTTCCAGCGGAACAACAGCTTTTTCGACTTCTCCGTTTTCTACAGCGATAAAACAATCTAAAATATTTGCTTGCGGCAAAAGTTCTTCATTCGGGAAAAGCTGGGTAGCAGCAAGTTGTGTAAAACTTGCTTGTGGGCCCAAGTAGGCGATTTTCATTATATTTTTTATTTTTTTATTTGATTAAAACTTTTTTTAACTGAAAAGTTCCAAATTCTTAAGATTTTTATGAAGGGACTTGAATGTATTGTAATATTACATCAAAAACTTAAAAGACTGAAATTTAAAATTAGAGTCTGGTTTTGCAGTCTTACTCAGTCCAATTTTCTTTAATTAGTTTCATCAGGTAGTCCGGACATTTTATTACTTTATTGGTTTTTGCATCCAAAAAGAAAAGGGTAGTTGAAGCTTCTGTAATTTTAATATTTTCTTCGTTGAAAATTTCATATTCGAATTCAATTCTTACTCCCGGAATTTTTTTTACATAAGTATGAATTTCTAATTTTTCATCATAAAAAGCCGGGCGCAAATACTTAATTTTGTAATCCGAAACAGGAAGCCAAATTCCTTGATTTTCAATCTCGTTATACGACATTCCTATGCTTCGGAAAAGCTCAACTCTGCCAATTTCAAAGTACTGTGCATAGTTGCCGTAATAAACGTATTTCATGGGGTCTGTTTCTCCGTAACGCACTCTTAATGAATGTTTTGTATGTATCATTTTTATTACTCTATTATACATACAAATATATTTTTAAATAATCAATAACCGCAAAATTTTTTTTTAAAATAAAAAAATGAGACCTTTGTCCTCCTTCTGAAAAACAGTACAAACTAAAGAATCAATCAGGGCTTAATTATGGATGGAAATTTAATGTTGATATGGCAGAAATGCATTCAGTTCATGCGCGATAATTTGAACGCTGCTGAAGACAATTCTGATCTGAAAAAACTTGAAAAATCTTTCGATTTATTATTCGACAAGGTACAGCCGATTTCATTGGTTGACAACAACCTTACGTTGATGGTACCGAGTGATTTTTACAAGGAATATATAGAGGACAATTACCTGTCCTTACTTTCTGCTGCCCTGAAGAAAAATATAGGAAAAGGAGTGAAATTATGGTATTCTGTAATGGAAAATAAACCGGCTGGTTTAGAAAAACCCGTTACAATGAATATGAAGGGGAAAAGTGTTCCTACTCCCAGAGTGCAGGAAACAATGCCGCAAGGTTTTTCGTCTAATATTGTGAACCCGTTTGTGGTTCCGGGAATCAAGAAGGTAAATATTGATTCTAACTTAAAATCAGATTTCTCTTTCGATAATTATGTAGAAGGAGAAAGTAATAAATTTGCTGCAACAGTAGCAAGATCAATCGCTAAAAGACCGGGTGCAACGGCTTTCAACCCATTATTTTTATACGGAGGTTATGGTGTTGGAAAAACTCACTTAGGACAAGCTGTAGGTTTGGAAGTAAAAAGTCAGTTTCCTGATAAGGTAGTGCTTTATCTGTCTTCCGAAAAATTTATTCAGCAATTCATTTCGGCAGCAAAAGCTCATAAACAAACGGAATTTGCAAATTTCTATCAAATGGTTGATGTTCTGATCATTGATGATATTCAGTTCCTTTCCGGGAAATCTGCAACTCAGGACAGTTTCTTCCATATTTTCGATCATTTGCATCAAAACGGAAAGCAGATTATCCTTACTTCTGATAAGGCTCCTGCAGATATTATGGATATTCAGGACAGGATTGTTTCGCGTTTCAAATGGGGACTGTCTGCAGAAATTAAATCTCCGGATGTACAAACCCGTAAGAAAATTATTGTTGATAAATTGAGCAGAGACGGAATCGTTCTGACTGATGACATGCTGGATTTTCTTGCTGTTGAAACAAAAACAAACGTAAGAGAGCTTATCGGGGTTATCAATTCTGTGATTGCCTATTCTACAGTCTATAAAACAGATTTAAGCCTGGAATTGCTGAAAGATACAATCAGTAAAATCGCTGCAAACCAGAAAAAAATTATCAATATTCCTTATATTCAGGATGTTGTGTGTGATTATTTTGGTATTAAAAGAGAGCAGCTTTTGTCTAAAACAAGAAAAAGAGAAATTGCTCTTCCAAGACAATTGGCAATGTATTTTTCAAAAGAACTTACAAATGCTACTTTCACTAAAATTGGTGAAGAAATGGGAGGTAAAGACCACTCAACAGTAATGTACGCCTGCGACACAATTAAAGATGTTTCTAAGATTGACAAAGAGGTGAAGAAGTATGTGAAGGAATTGAGTGAGAGAATTAAACAATAAGAAATAATTTAAGTTAAATATAGAAAATGGAGAATAATTTTATTCTTCATTTTTTGTTTAGCTTTGTTGATTAAATAAAATTTTTAGTCATTAAATTTTAAATCAAAAACAATGAAAATATTAATGGTTTGTTTGGGAAATATTTGCAGAAGTCCTTTGGCAGAAGGAATTATGAAAACAAAAGTCCCTGAAAACTTTTTTGTAGATTCAGCCGGAACAATTTCTATGCACGAAGGAAAACATCCCGACAAAAGAGCAATAAAAACGGCAGCAAATCATAATATTGATATTTCAAAACAGAGATCAAGACCTATTATGACAGCAGATTTTGAAAAATTTGATAAAATTTACTGTATGGATATCGATGTGATGGCAGATGTTGTTTCAAAAACAAGTAATGAGGAACAGAGACAGAAAGTATCTTTGTTTATGGAGGTTTTAGGAGATCATAAAAATGCAGAAATTCCTGATCCTTATTGGGGCGGGATGGAAGATTTTGAAAATGTTTTTCAGCTGTTGGATAAAGGTTGTGATGCAATTAAAAGCCAAATTCTAAATTAATATGAAAATCTTTTTAGTTTTATTTTTGTTAAGTTTCAATTGTATTTTTGCTCAGTCCAAAGATGAAATCGCGATCAGAAAAGTAATGGATGATTTTATGGGCTGCATTAAATCCAGAGACGAAGCAAAGTTTCTGTCTTTGTTTCAGGACCCTGTACTTTGGACAGGAATTTTTACAGCACGCTCTCATGCAAAACTTTTAGAGAAAGATCCGAAGGCAGAAAGTTTTTTTACAGATGATTATAAAGCATTTATCAGGAGTTTTAAAGATGATAAATCGGAAGAGAAATTTGATAATATTAAAATTATTGAAGACGGATCAATCGCTTCTGCCAATTTTGATTACAGCTTTTGGTATGATGGGAAAATGGAAAATTGGGGCAAAGAAATCTGGACTTTAATGAAAATAAACGGAGTCTGGAAAATTAGCTCAGTTTCATTTTCAATGGATTTAACAAAATATTACCCACAACCTTCTTTAAAAGAAAGAACTAAAAAATAATACAATGCTTTTTTTACTTCCAGCTTATCTTTCCGAAAACACTTCAATTACGCATTTTTCACCCGTCATCAAAGAATACATCATGCAAACTGATTATTTTTTTGTAGAAAATGAAAAAACAGCCAGAAAGGTTGTTAAATTTTTTGCTCCGGAGAAAAAACAGTCGGATCTGAAACTTTATCTTTTAGACAAATACACTGAAAATGCAGATATCAAAGAAGCTCAGGAATTAATGCTTAAAGGTCAGGATTTCGGATTGCTTTCGGAAGCCGGACTTCCTTGCATTGCCGATCCGGGAAATTTAATTGTAAAATGGTGTCATGAAAAAAATATCAGAGTTATTCCTATTTCAGGGCCTTCGTCGATTATTTTAGCATTGATTTCGAGTGGTTTTAATGGACAGGAATTTACTTTTAATGGATATCTTCCGATTGAAAAAGGAGAAAAGAAAAAGCAGATTCTGCATTTGGAAAATATGGTTCAAAAAAGTGGCTATTCTCAGATTTTCATGGAAACACCTTACAGAAATAATGTGCTTTTTGAAGATTTAACGAAGTTTTTATCTCCAAATACAAAGTTGTGTATTGCTGCAAACATCAACGATCCGGAGCATGAATTCATCAAAACAAAAACCATCAAAGAATGGCAGAAACAAAAACCGGAACTGCATAAAATCCCGGCTGTATTTGTTTTAGGTAAATAACTTTAACATGCGTTAACGTAACCTTTGCATCATTCTTGTCTATTATCAAGCATAACTTTAAAAAATTAAATTATGTCTGAAAAAAAATTAGCAGGACTCTGGATTGACAGTGAAAAAGCTGTCGTTGTAAAAAATCATGATGCTCAAAATGCATTTAAATTTTTCCTTTGCAGTCCTGTAAAAGCAGAAATTCAACACGGAAATTCGAGTGAAAACGCAGGAAACAATGCTGAAAGAACCAATAAAGTGAAATTCTTTAAAGAAATAGAACATTTACTAACCAACTCTCAGGAGGTTTATATTACTGGTCCCGGAAAAATTCAGGAAGAATTGAAGCATTATCTTCATGATACAGCTCAATTCAAAAATCTGGATATCACGTTGGATACAGCACAACAAATGTCTGATGAGGAGGTTTTAGAAAAGGTGAAAAATCATTTTAATGCTTAAAATTTGACTTAAAATATAAAATCCGAATAGTAATCAATATTCGGATTTTTATTTATTTTTTTCTTTTCGCTCGCCATTTTCTCCAACCGAAAATAATTAAAGGAATCAATAAAAAAAATGGCCACAAAGATGTTGCTCCAAGGAAAAAAGTAACAAAACTATTCCAACCTTCTGTCAGAGAATTTCCAAACCGACTTCCAAAACCTATTTTTGAAGTGGCAGAACTTCTTACTTTTTCTTTATATAAACTTAAATTCAGGGTGCTGTAGTTCACACGATCATCAATAAACCGAAGTTTGCCTTCCGAAACATCAATCTCATCTTCCAGTTCACGGATATTTTCCTGAATTTCTAAAATATCTTTTGTTGTTTTCGCGCTTTTCAACATATCCCGATATTTTTCAAGATATATTTTCTTATTCGCTAACTTTATAGAAACGTCGGTATATTCTTCTGTCACGTCATTTGACGAAATATTTTTCGATAAAACAGAGCCGACTCCATCAGAAAAAGAATTCACTAAGGCATCAAAATTTTTATGCGGAACTCTGATAATAAGATCTAAATTTTCATCTGTATCTGTATTCTGAAACTCTTCTTTTTGAGTATAAGCCTTGTTTTTCTTTAAGATTTCATTCACTTGATTCTGAGCTTTTTTAATATCTCCAACCTGAATTCTCATCTCTCCGTTTTTGATAATTTTTTTTGAAATCGTATCGATTTTATTTGGTGAATCAGGAGTACTTCCAACTTTATTGTCAGGCATTAGTTTTTCAGATATTGTACTCGGTGGCGGAATATTAGCTGCTTTATCTTCCTGTACAACATCAACTAAACTAGCATTTAGAGACTGGTTTTCATTTTTTTTACAATTAACAAGTAGAAGACAAAATAAAGGCAAAAATAATTTTTTCATGAATAAAATTTTGATCAATTTTATCAAAAACCATGCTTAAAATTTAGATTTAATTATAAATTTTTAATAAATAGTAATCTTTTATGTAAATGTTTTATTTAATGTTATTTTAAACCGGCAAAAATCAATTTATTTTATATTTTTATTGAATGAAAAAAAGTCTTTTCGCAATTGTGTTTTCTCCATTTTTGATGTATGCTCAGGAACTTCCAAAACTGACGGACGAAATGGCAATCAAATTATCCGAAAAACCACTTCACTGCATCAATCAGGAATATCCGAACAAAACGGCGCATATTATCAATACTGCGAACGAGGTTCCGTTAAGCCCTAAAGATCTGCACCCGACTTTTTATGGTTGTTTCGACTGGCATAGCTCTGTTCATGGGCATTGGATGTTGGTTCGCTTATTAAAGACAAAACCTAATTTATCAATTGCTAAAGACATTGAAAAAATTCTTGATAATTCGTTTCAGAAAGAAAATCTTCAAACTGAAGCAGATTATTTTACAAAATATGAGTTAACAAATACATTTGAAAGAACTTATGGCTGGGCTTGGCTGTTAAAGCTTGATGAAGAATTATTAACCTGGGATAATCCGAAGGCGAAAATCTGGCATCAGAATTTAAAACCTTTAACGGATAAAATTTTAACTTCATGGAAAACTTATCTGCCAAAACAAACCTATCCGAACAGAACGGGAGTTCATCCAAATACAGCTTTTGCCATGGTATTTGCGCTCGATTGGGCAAGAGAAAATCATGATAAAGATTTCGAAAATCAATTAATAGAAAGAGCAAAATATTTTTATTTAAATAACACAAAAACACCTGCTTATCTTGAGCCGGATGGTTCCGATTTCTTTTCACCGAGTTTAGAAATTGCAGATTTAATGCGAAGAGTTCTTCCTCAAAAAGAATTTGTAAAATGGTTAAATAATTTCTACGAAAAGCGAAGTTTGGAGAATATTGAAAAGATTCCGGTGGTAAGTGATCTGAGTGATTACCAAACGGTTCATTTGGTCGGATTATCCTTCACAAAAGCCTGGTGTATGAAAGGAATTGCCAAGTCGCTTCCTGACAATCATCCTTTGAAAAAAGATTTTCAGAAAACGGCAACAGTGTTTTTGAATAACGGACTTCCCTTACTTTTCCAGGGGAATTATGGTGGAGATCATTGGCTGGCGAGTTTCGCAGTTTATGCTTTGGAAGATTAATACTTGATTCCCAGTTTTTTAAGGATAAAACTTAAAAGCCAGATCGGTCCAACTAAAAGGAATTGTAAATCTTTCAGGAAAGATGGTTTTTTGCCTTCAATTTTATGCCCGACAAACTGTAAAATCCAAGTGACAATAAAAACAGCGAGATAGACAATCCATGAATTTTCTCTAAAACGAATATTGACTCCGTAAGCGAAACTTTCCATTAAAGTCATCAAAAAAATCATAATTAGACCAATTAAAAAAGAAAGTCTCATATAAAAAACAGTGACTAAAGCCATCACAGCAAGGCTTACATAACTAATTTCACCAATATATTTAAAGCCAATTGATTTTGATGGAATAAGAGAGATAAAACCCAAAATTGTCCAGAAAATCAAAGGTACACAGATCCAGTGAATGAATTTGTTGGTCGCGTTTCTGTGACTTTCGCTATATTCTGCAAATAATAAATCAATCTTTCTCATAATAGAAATTTGTAAAACACTAAAATAATAAATTTTTGCAATCACTGGATATATTGGTTAAATTTGTGCTATGTCTGTCTTAGAAAAATTCGGAGTTGAAATTTTTACACAACATAATATTTTCGAGAGAATCGCTGTCGATAAGCCTTTTCGTCCTGAAAATCCTGCATTTATTTTCATTAAAACCGGAAGCATAAAACTTCGTCAGCATTTCAGTGATCTGGAGCTTTCTGCCAATATGTTTATGGTAACGGATCCGCAGACAGTGTATGAAATGATTTCTGTAAGTGATGATTTTCAGTCGAGAATGGTTTCTTATAAAAGAGAATTTATTTCAGCTTTGTCTTTGAGATTCAATCGATTAATTGGTTACCGATATTTTAGACAACAAATGAATAGGGGAGTTCCATTTGATCCGGATGAAATGGAAGTAGTCTGGAAAAGTGTAAATTTTCTTAAATATATTCTAGATACAGAAACTGAAATTTTGTATAAAAAAGAAGTGGTAGAGCATCTTTTTTCAGTTTTTTGTTATCAAATGGCAGGTATTATTTCCACAGAAGACAGTAATTCTATAAGTCAGATGTCGAGGCAGGAAGAAATTGTTTTTATTTTTTTAACTGACCTTGCAGAAAATCACCAAAAAGAACGGACAGTGGAGTTTTATGCCGAACGTCAATCGATTACAACCAGACATCTTTCTTCGGTTATCAAGACGGTTACAGGAAAGTCGGCGAGTCAGATTATTTCTTCCATTGTGATTAATGAAGCAAAGGTACTTTTAAACTCATCGAATAAGCCAGTTTCGGAGATTTCAAATGCGCTTGGTTTTAGTGATCAATACTCGTTTTCTCACTTTTTTAAGAAACATTTGGAGGTGAGCCCGTCACAATATCGCAATCAGTTTGAAAGTTAAAATCCTACATTTGAACATCTTTTTCCAATTCTCAAACATTTGTTTGATTTCATTGCTGTCATAACTTTGCCTATGTAAAACAAGGTAAAATGGTACATAATATAAAAGCAGCAATATCACTCGTGATAGCTTTATTTCCGGCGCTGTTTTTTTCACAAGAGATAAGAAAAATGACCGCGAATGAAGTCGCCGAACTGGCGGTTCAGAATCATCAGCAGTTAAAGGTTTCTGCTCAGAATATTGATATTGCAAAACAGAATATCAACGTTACAAAACTTCAGAAACTGCCTGCAATTACAGCATCTATGAGCCAATTTTATTTAGGGGATGTAATTGCGATTGACAAAGATTTTTCAAATTCAACCAATATTCCGATGCCGCATTACGGGAGTTCGTACGCTGTACAGGCTACTCAATTGATTTTCAAAGGTGGATTGGTGAATAAATCTATCGAACTGGCGGGACTTCGTGAACAATTAACAAAATTAGATTTTGAAAAAAATAAACAGGATGTGAAATTTCTGGTGATCTCTAATTATTTAGATATTTATAAAATTTTAAATCAGGAATCTGTCTTTCAGAACAACAAAAAACTGGCTCAGGAGAGATTAAAAAATATCCAGAAATTTTATCAGCAAGGAATGGTGACACGAAATGAAGCCATTCGTGGTGAACTGGCAATCAAAAACTTAGATCAGGGAATTTTAACGTTGGCTAATAATAAGAAAATCCTTAATTATAATTTAAGTATTGCTTTGGGTTTACCTGTTGATACTGAGATTATTCCGATTGAAGATTTAAACAACAAAGAATCAGGAATCGGAATCGATTATTATATGAATTTAGCGCACAGCAGCAATCCGCAAATGAAATCAGCCAAAACAAATATTGATGTTGCCGATAAGAATATCGAAATCATTAAAACCGATAAAATGCCTACTGTGGCCGGATTCGGAGGATATAGCTTACAAAGACCTATCACCAGCAGAAATCCTGTTGTAGATATGTATGCGGGAGGCTGGCAAACGGGCGTTTCTCTGAGCTATAATATTGATAATCTGTTTAAAACGAAGGAAAGAGTAAAGCTTGGTCAACTTCAGAAAATACAGGCAAGTGATGCAATGATTTTAGTTCAGGATAATATTAATATGGCGGTAAATGCAGCGTATGTAAAATATCAGGAATCTATTCAGCAAGCTGAGATTCTTAATGATTCCAAAAGATTAGCCGAAGAAAACTATAAGATAACAGAAGCTAAGTATTTGAATCAATTAGCGGTACAGGCAGAAATGATTGACGCGCAAAATCAAAAATTACAGTCAGAATTGGATTATGCGAATGGAGAAATCAACGTTTTGTATCAATATTATAATCTTCTGAAATCTACGGGAACTCTTTAATTTTTAAAAACTAAAAAACAAAACAATGGAAAACAAGGAACAAAATATTCAAAATACACAGCCAGCTCCAGCGACATCAAGTGCTGAAATAAAGAAAAAAGAAACCAAAAAGAATAAATTTAAAGCAATTATCTCAAATATTGTTGTCTTTCTGATCATTGGTTTTGGTCTGTATTGGTTAGTTCGTCAATATTTCCACATCGGAGATAAAACTTATACAGAAGCGGCTCAGGTTGAGGAGTTTATTAATCCGATCAACACACGAGTTTCAGCTTATATCAAAGAAATTAAATTCATTGAACATCAAAACGTTAAAAAAGGTGACACTTTGGTTGTTTTGGATGACCGCGAAATTTTAACACAAATCGGTCAGGCAGAAGCAGCTTATCAAAACGCTTTGGCTCAACGAGTTGCAACTGGCTCGTCTGTGAACACCGTTTCCAATAACGTAAATGTAATGGAATCCAATATTGCGGGAGCAAAAGCAAGACTTTGGAATGCCGAACAGAATTTAAACCGATACAAAAATCTTTTGACAGCCGAAGCGGTGACCAAACAGCAATACGATCAGGTGAAAACTGAGTACGATGCTCAAAAAGCTGCTTACGAAATGTTGGTTAATCAAAAGCAATCCGCCAACCTTTCCACAACAGAAGTAAAAAGCAAATTCGGAATTATTGATGCAGAAATCAAAAGAACAAAATCTGCTTTGGATATGGCAAAAATCAACCTTTCTTATACGGTAATTACGGCACCTTACGATGGTGTGATGGGTAGAAGAGCGATTTCTGAAGGACAATTAATCCAACCCGGGCAACAAGTGGCAACCATTGTTCTGAACGGACAAAAATGGGTAACCGCTAATTTCTTGGAGAGCCAAATGCCCAATATTAAGGTCGGAGAAAAAATGATGATGACCGCAGATGCGTTGGGCGGACAAAAATTTGAAGGTGTTGTAACGGCAATTTCTGCAGCAACCGGCTCAAGATATTCAAACGTTCCGACGGATAATTCAACGGGAAACTTTATCAAAGTTCAGCAAAGAATACCTGTAAGAATCGAGTTTACAGCTTCCAATAAGAAAGAAGATATCGCTAAACTGAGCGCAGGAATGAATATGAATATTAGTATTAATTAAGACATAAAGATTTCAGATATCAGATTCCAGACTTTGAAATGGAAAAATAATGAAGCAAGCTGGAAATCTGATATCTAATATCTGAAATCTAACATCTATAAAAAATGTATAACAAAGGATTATTTCACGATTGGGTACCAAAACCCGTACAGCTTTTATTAATAGTTTTATTGATGGCGATTGTGATGCCTCTTGGTGGGGTTTATACCGGAAATATCAGCTATATGGTCGGTGGAACGGGAGCACTTTCGGAAAATTATGTTTTTGCGAATTATGCTACTACAATTGGGATGGGAGCGTGTATGCCGATAGTTCTCAGACTGAAAATGAGATTCAAAATACGAAATAAAATTACTACCGTATTAGTTCTTTTAGGAATATTAAATTACATCAGTGCAACCACTTTACAACCGACGGTAATCATTGCATCTGCCTTGGTTTTAGGATTTTTAAAGATGATGGTGGCGATAGAATTATTTTTGCCGGTAATGGCAATGATCGGAAACCGAGGAATGTTTTATGGAGTATTTTACACATTTATTCTGGTTATGAATCAAGTGGCGGGATATTATGCGGTGAAGGTTTCCATTTTATATAACTGGCAGCAATTTTTTATAATAATTTCAATTATGTGCTTTATTTTGGCCTTAATTCAATGGATTTTTATGCACAATAAATATTTTGCGCTTAAAGTTCCGCTATATTATATCGATTGGTTGAGCATTCTGTTCTTCATTTCGACATTTATGTTTTCGGCGTATGTTTTTTCTTTCGGAAAACAGCAGGATTGGCTGAATTCAAATAACATTATTAATGCAAGTATCGCAGCTTTTGTGAGCTTTGCATTATTGGTGACGCGCCAGATCCATTTAAAAAGACCTTATTTATCATTTAAAATATTTTCACGAAGCAATGTCTTGAATGGTTTGTTCATGTTGCTCTGCCTTGGAATGTTTATGGGAACTATTTCGATTCAGAATATTTATGCGGTCGGGGTTTTGGGATATGATCAGTTGACGAATGCAAAATTAAGTTTACTCATGATTCCGGGAATCCTTTTGGCGGGTTTCATTGCGATAATTTGGTTTAAAAAAGATATTCCGTTAAAAATTTACATCTTTTTGGGATTTTCCGCGATGTTGGGATATTCTATCATCATGTATTTTTCGATGGTATTGGAATTTAATTATGAAAACTGGTATTTACCCCTGTTTTTAAAGGGTTACGGAATGGCAGCATTGTTCATCGGAGTTTGGTATTATACTTTAGATAAGCTTGAATTAAACGATATGTTGGCAGCAATCGGACTGTTTTTGGTCTGGAGAACTTTCTGGACGGTAGGCTTATTTTCAGCGCTGTTTTCATGGTTTCAGTACCAGTTTCAGATAGAGAGTTTGGGAGATTTGGCAGTTTATATGGATGGTTTAACGGTAAGTCCGCAAAATGTAGTTTCCAACATGAAAACGATCCAGCTTAATGCGATTATTGCTTCCAATAAAAAGATTTTCGGTTATATTATTTGGGTGGGATTTGCGATTTTAGCTTATGTTATGACGCATCATTTTGGAGCGGAACGTTTTAAGTTTGGTAGATTTATAAGGGTTTTACGCGGAAAATCCATCATTGCAAAAAGAAGAGTAAAAGAAAACAAACAGTTAGCAGAAGAACTAAAGGATGCTGCAGGTTCTGTAATGTAAAGAAACCTTGTTTTTCATGTGCAAAGCCCTGTTCTTTTTAGCTGAG
>NZ_BAAAZJ010000010.1:0-594241 GCF_039536845.1 Chryseobacterium ginsenosidimutans | reverse complement strand
GGGGGCGGCTTTCCCCCCACCGAAACCAGAAAAATGAGCTCAGACAAATGCTGCGATCGGGGCTAGGATATTTGTCGTTTTATCAAACTATCACAATCAACCACCCTGTTTGTCATTCCGTAGGAATCTCAACACTGCTGTTTAAAAAACTTAGTCTAGATTCCTACGGAATGACAAACCGTGCGGTGACTTATTCTTTCATTTCATTTAATAAAAAGGATTCTTCACAATAAAAAAAACAACTCAAAAACCTTTATCTTTACAACCTTTAAAAAACAGCTATGAAAGATTTAATGGGTAAGGCGATCTGGGATCATTTTCACAACGAAAATCCTGAAGATCTGCAAACTGAAACTTCAATTTCCGAACTGGATGAGCTTCCTGTAAACTATCTTTTTCGGGACTTCGAAGAAATGAATGAGATCGAACAAAAAGCCCTCGGATTATCCCAAGGAAAAGTTCTGGATATCGGATCAGGAGCGGGTTCGCATTCTTTGTATCTTCAAAATGATATGAATTTGGATGTTTTAGCATTAGATATTTCACCAAAATCTATTGAAGTTGCCAAATTAAGAGGAGTTCAAAAAACAATTTGCAAAAATATCCTTGATTTTTCAGGTGATACTTTTGATACGATCTTACTGTTAATGAACGGAACAGGAATTTTTGAAAGCTTAACAAAAATTGATAATTACCTTAAAAAATTACATTCATTATTAAACGAAAATGGTCAGATTTTAATCGATAGCACCGATATTTTATATATGTTCGACCGCGATCAAGACGGCGGAGTTTACATTCCTGCGGGCGGATATTACGGTGAATTGGATTATACCGTTCATTATAAAGGAGAATCGGAAGATCCTATAAAATGGCTGTATCTCGATTTTAATACATTGAAAAATGCCGCTGAAAATAATGGATTTATTATTGAAAAAATATTGCAGGATGAGGATGCTTATCTGGCAAAACTTATGAAGAAATAGCTGTCATTGCGAACAGACTAAAGGTCTGCGAACATAGTTCAGAAGCGACGAAACAATCTCATGATGATATTAAACCATCAAGTTAACCACCACGTTTGTCATTCCGTAGGAATCTAAACAATGATTTTTACAATTCAATCTCTATAAAATGAGTCTGGATTCCTACGGAATGACAAGCGTGATGGAAAGAAAAATGCTAAAAAACAAAAAAGACGCATTTTATGCGTCTTTTTTTATCTAAAATAGTGAAATACTATCCAATCTCGATACCGTTCTCAACAGTTTCATCAGGAGTTACAAAAGATAACTTTCCGTCTGCTTTTGTCGTTAATAACAACATTCCCTGAGATTCAATTCCTCTGATTTTTCTTGGAGCAAGATTTAATAAAATCATTACTTGCTTTCCAATCACTTCTTCCGGAGTAAAACTTTCTGCTATCCCTGAAACGACTGTTCTTACGTCTACACCTGTATCTACTTTAAGTTTCAACAGTTTATCAGCTTTTTCTACTTTTTCAGCTTCTAAAATGGTAGCCGTTCTAAGATCGATTTTTGTAAAATCATCAAAAGTGATTTCGTCTTTCATAGGATTTGCGTTAGGGTTTGTTTTTTTATTGTTTTGTTTTGTTTGTTCAAGCTTTTCTACTTGAGCATTAATTACTTTATCTTCAATTTTGGAATAAATTAAAGGAGCGTTTTCGACAATTTTATGTCCCGCTTCAATTAAAACTTTTGAATTTTCAACCGTATTCCAATCTAATTGTTTAACATTAAAAATATCGTAAATTTTTTGAGCTGTAAAAGGAAGGAATGGCTCAGCTAAATTTCCTAATGCAACTGCAATCTGAGCTCCAATGAATAAGGTATTTTTAGTTTTTTCTACATCATTCTCAAATGTTTTCCAAGGTTCTTCAGCTTGAAGATATCCGTTTCCAAATCTTGCTAAATTCATGAAAGCTGTTAAAGCATTTCTAAATTCATAATTGTCTAGATAATTTCTAATTTCAACTGCACTTTTACTAATTTGTTCAAGTTCAGGAGCGTTAATGTTTCCTTCGGGAACTTTACCCTCGAAGAATTTATTAATTAAAACAGCAACACGATTAATGAAATTTCCAAAAATATTTACTAATTCAGAATTATTTTTCGTCTGAAAATCTTTCCATGTAAAATTATTATCCTTTGTTTCCGGAGCAGAAGACAATAAAGCATATCTCAAAACATCTTGCTGCCCTGGGAAATCTTCAACATATTCATGTGCCCAAACCGCCCAGTTTCTTGAAGTTGAAATTTTATCGTTTTCAAGATTCAAAAATTCAAAAGCTGGAACATTTTTCGGCATAATATAATCTCCGTGAGCCTTCATCATTGCAGGGAAAATAATACAGTGAAACACAATATTATCCTTTCCGATAAAATGAACTAAATCACTTTCTTCGCTTTGCCAATAATCTTTCCAGTTTTTTCCGTTTTTCTCAGCCCATTCTTTAGTGAACGAAATATATCCGATCGGTGCATCAAACCAAACGTAAAGCACTTTTCCTTCTGCATTCGGAAGCGGAACAGGAACTCCCCAGTTCAGATCTCTGGTCATGGCGCGAGGTTTTAAGCCGTCATTTAACCAAGACTTAACCTGTCCGTAAACGTTGGGTTTCCAGTCGTCTTTATGACCTTCAATGATCCATTCATTAAGGAAATCTTCGTATTCATTTAAAGGTAAATACCAGTTTTTTGTTTCTTTTAATATAGGAACATTTCCGCTCAACATTGATTTTGGATTGATCAATTCTGACGGAGAAAGGGTAGAACCGCATCTCTCGCACTGATCGCCGTAAGCGTTTTCGTTGCCACAATTCGGGCAGGTTCCTACAATATATCTGTCGGCCAAGAATTCATTAGCCTGTTCATCAAAATACTGTTCAGAAACTTCTTCCGTAAATTTTCCTTTGTCATGCAGGGTTCTGAAGAAATCCTGACTCGTCTGATAATGCTTTTTAGAAGTCGTTCTTGAATATTCATCAAAAGAAATTCCCAAATCTGAAAAAGATTTTTTTATAACTTCATGATATTGATCTACAATATGTTGTGGAGTTACTCCCTCTTTTTTTGCTCTTATGGTAATAGGAATTCCATGCTCATCTGAGCCACAGATAAACGCTACATCTTTTCCTGATCTTCTCTGAAATCTTGCGTAAACATCCGCAGGAATATAGACACCTGCCAAATGCCCTATATGAACCGGTCCGTTTGCATAAGGCAAAGCTGCCGTAATCATCTTTCTGTTTGACATTTATAGTAAAGTTTTAACTGCAAAGATAAGGAATTCTCCTGAAAACCCCTCTTTCTCTCGTTTTTAAAAACCTTTTAATGTTTATTGAACTAAGGAATATTACATTTAGTTAAACAAATGTTTAACTTTTTGTTAAATGTCCTGTACTGTTATGTTTTGCATAATTTAATATAAATAACTGTAAGATAGCTTTTTAATGAAAAATCAACGTTTAATGTACATAAATTTATCTAAATTTATAATAATTTTATGATAATTATAATTTTTTTATAAATTGCAAAGCTGGCTTGTTGCCAAATTTACTATAAAAACGAAACTATATAAAAAAACGATATTGTGAAAAATTTTACAACGGTATTAAAAATTGCGCCTGCATTTCTACTGGCAAGTACAATGATTCATGCGCAGACAAAAGACTCTACTACAAAGGAGAAAAAAATAGAGGAGGTTGTTTTGATTGGTTATGGGAAGCAAAAAAAGACGGATCTTACGGGATCCATATCTTCGATTACATCTAAAGATTTTAATGGAGGGGCCTCAACTGCCGATCAATTAATTGTTGGTAAAACTCCAGGGGTACAAATTACTGGTAACAGTGGTGCTCCTGGTTCGGGTTCTACTATTAGAGTAAGGGGTGGATCTTCATTTATTAACAATGATCCATTAATTGTAATAGATGGTGTTCCTATCGATTTTAATAGCTTGAGTGGTGCTACTAATCCATTATCATTGATCAATCCAAATGATATCGAAACGTTTGATATCTTAAAGGATGCTTCTTCAGCAGCGATTTATGGTAACAGAGCTTCGAACGGGGTTATTTTAATTACTACCAAAAAAGGAACTACGGGAAAATTTAGGGTGAATTTCAATACGAATTTTTCTGTTTCCACTAAAATGGGTAATGTAGATGTTTTAGATGCGGATCAGTTCAGAGATTTTGTAAATACTTATGGAACAGCTTTACAAAAATCCTATTTAGGAACAGCGAATACAAATTGGCAAGACCAAATTTATCAACAAGCTTGGGGAACCGATAATAATGTTGCTTTTTCAGGTGGTGTTAAAGGATTACCTTACAGAGTCTCTTTAGGATATAATGAACAAAATGGAATTGTACGAACAAATGAATTCAGAAGAACATCATTAGGCTTAAATTTTTCGCCTAAATTCTTTGATAATCATTTAACAGTTAATGGTAATTTTAAAGGTACTTTTTCTGAAAACAGATTCCCTGATGCTGGAGCAATTGGAGCTTCTATTTATTTTGATCCCACACAGCCTGTATTTTCAGGAAACTCTAATTATGGAGGATATTATGAATGGCTGGATCCGGCTAACTCAGCAACTGGGTTGAATGTAAATGGAACTAGAAATCCACTGGGATTATTATATAGTAAAAGAGATTTATCTTCTGTTTTCAGGGTTATTCCAAGTTTACAACTAGATTATAAATTTCATTTTTTGCCTGATTTAAGATTAAATATTACAGGATCATATGATTATGCAAAAAGTGATGGATCGGTAAATGTGTCTAAGGATTATGCTCAAGGAATTGGAACTTTAGGCTCTTATCGTTCATATTCTCAAGAGATTAAGAGTAAATTATTTGAGTCTTATTTAAATTATGTAAAAAAGATTAGTGCAATTAATACCAATGTAGATATTATTGGAGGTTACTCATATCAGGATACCCGTTCAATCACTCCTGAAGCTCCAACATATTACGGGAATGGTCAAAAAACTGATTTTTCAACTGCAGGTGATACACAAAGAACTTTGTTATCATTTTATGCAAGAGGTATCTTTACTATTGCAGATAAATATGTTATCAATGGATCAATCAGGAGGGATGGTTCTTCAACTTTTTGGAATGGAGTTGATAAAAATCAATTGTGGGGGAATTTTCCGGCTGTATCGGTTGCATGGAAGATTAATGAAGAAAGTTTCTTAAAAAGCATTTCATCAATTAATTCATTAAAAATAAGAGCTGGCTGGGGTAAGACAGGACAACAGGAAACTGGAAGCTTCTATCCTGCTTTTGGTTCTTATTCTTATAGCAACAGCAGTACAGCACAATATCAGTTTGGAAATAGTTTCTATACTTTACTTCGTCCTGATGTTTACAATCCTAATTTGGTTTGGGAAACGACAACAACAAAAAATTTAGGTTTAGATTTTGCGATTTTTAATAATAGAATTAGTGGTTCTGTAGATTATTTTGATAAAAAGTCTGAAAATCTTATTGCAAAAGTACCTACTTGGGCGGGTGATTTAAGTAATTTTAATATTAAGAACGTTGGAGTTATTGCAAATAAAGGTCTTGAAGCTAATTTAAATATAATTCCGATTAAAAATGAAACTGTAACTTGGGATGTGAATTTTAATGCAACCAGATTTAATCCGAAAGTTACAAGCTTATCTCAATATGTAGACTCTTCATATAAAATTTCAGTAGGAACACTTACAGGTATTAACAATTATATCCAAGCGATTACAGTAGGTCAGCCACTTAATGCATTTTATGTTTATCAGCAGGTTTATGATAACAATGGAAAACCACTTGAAGGTGTTTATGTGGACAGAAATGGTGACGGAAAATCTACAGAAGACGATAAGTATTTCTATAAATCCCCCAATCCTGACGTAATCTTAGGATTTTCTACAAAAGTAAGTGTGAAAAAATGGGAATTTAGTACGGCGCTTAGAGCTGTTTTAGGAAATTATGTTTATAATAATTCAGCTTCTAATAGTTCTATTGCAAATATTCAGAATAATAATTTCTTGAGTAATACTAATTCAAGTGTATTAACTACTCAGTTTGCAGCAACACAATTATTCTCTGATATGTTCATTGAAGATGCGTCATTCTTAAGAATGGATAATTTTTCGATCGCATACAATGCAGGAGAATTTATGGGTAAAGGAACAAATTTAAGAGTAAATGCAATGGCACAAAATGTATTTGTAATTACAAAATATAAAGGTATTGATCCGGAAGTTTTTGGAGGAATTGATAATGGATTCTATCAAAGACCTAAAGTGTATTCAGTTGGCTTTAACTTTCAATTTTAATTAACATGAAAAATAAATATTTATATAAAAAAATAATTTTAGGGTCTATTACTTTAGGGACTCTGTTCTTTGCAGGTTCTTGTACACAAGACCTTGAAAGAGAACCTAGCTTAGGACTTACTTCTTCTGTATTATACAAAGATTTTAATAATTATAAACCAGCTTTAGCTAAAATCTATGCAGGATTAGCAATTGGTGGGCAGGGAGATCAGAATAATGCTGATGGAAATACTGATATAGGTGGTATTGACGGTGGTTTTTCAAACTATCTTCGTCAAATATACAGCATGCAGGTATTGACGACGGATGAAGCTGTTATTGCCTGGGCAGATTCAGGTCTTCCAGATATGCATAATATGACTTGGAATTCTTCTAATCCTTTTGTTGCAGCGATTTATTACAGGATATTCAATGTAATAGCTGTAAGTAATGAATTTATCAAAAATACCACAGATGAAAAACTTTCTACAAATGGTATTACAGGAAACAATCTTACAGAAGCAAAATATATGCGAGCAGAAGCTCGTTTTTTAAGAGCACAATCTTATTATCATGCATTAGATTTATTCGGAAATGTACCCTATGTAACAGAAACTACTGATATTATTAGCAGTCCACCGCCAAGGATTGCTCGAGCAGAATTGTTCAAATATGTAGAAGCTGAATTATTAGCTTGTGCAAATGATCTTAAAGATGCAAAAACGAATGAGTACGGTAGAGCAGATAAGGCTGCAGCTTGGTCTTTATTGGCAAGATTATATTTAAACGCACAAGTTTATACAGGTACAGGAAGATATACAGACTGTATTACATACTGTAATAAAGTGATCAGTGCGGGATATTCATTAAAACCAAACTATGGTTCATTATTTATGGCAGATAATAACATAAGTAATCCTGAAGTTATTTTGTCAGTAAACTATGATGGTACAAGTACAAAGACTTATGGAGGATCAACTTTTATGGTGCATGCTGCAGTTGGAGGATCAATGCCTGCTTCTCAGTTTGGGATCAATGGAGGTTGGGGTGGTTTAAGAACTACAAAATCATTGGTTAATTTATTTGCAGGTTCTCCAAATGATCAAAGAGGAAACTTCTATACTGCTGGTCAGAATTTAGAGATAAATAATGTGTCAACTTTTACAGATGGTTATGCATTTATTAAATATAAGAATATAAAGTTTGCTAATGGAAATTCTGGATCAGATGCATCCGGTAATTTTGTAGACGCAGATATTCCTTTATATCGTCTAGCTGATATTTATTTAATGTATGGTGAAGCTGTTACACGAGGTGGAACCGGAGGAGATATAGCAACTGCATTAGGATATGTAAATGCTTTAAGAACAAGAGCTGGAGGAAATTCTGTTGGATCAATTAATACTGATTTTTTCTTGGATGAGAGATCAAGAGAAATGTCTTGGGAAGGAACAAGAAGAACTGATTTAATTCGTTATGGCAAATTTACATCAGGTACTTATCTATGGCCTTGGAAAGGAGGTGTGAAAGATGGTAAAGCAGTTGAAGATTACAGAAACCTGTTCCCGATTCCATCTAATGATATTGTTGCAAATCCTAATTTGGTTCAAAATCCTGGATATTAACCTTAAAAACACTTTAAAATGAAACATTTATTTAAAATATTAACACTTTTTGTAGTAGCCTTTTTTGTAGCTTCTTGTGAAAAAGATGAAGATCAGGCTGTTTTGCAAAATCCATCTGCATCTAATCTTAAGGCAGATAAGACAAACCTAGTATTAATTAAAGATAATGAAGCTCAAACAGCAATTACTTTTGACTGGAAATCTCCTGATTATGGAGTAGCCGTAGCTCAAAAGAATCAATTACAAATAGCAGTAAAAGGAACAAATTTTGCTAGTCCAAAAAATGTAGATTTAGCAGATGGAACGGTGAAAGTTAGCTATACTGTTGCTGAATTTAATAATATGATGTTAGATGCTGGACTTGCTCCTGGCTTAGCTACCAATATTGAAGTGAGATTATCTTCAAAATTAGGAAGTTATGATGCAATCAAATCTAATATATTGACAATTAGTGCTACACCTTATATGACAGCTTATCCTTCATTTTATATTGTAGGAGATGCTTCAGCAGTAGGTTGGGATGCTGCAACATCACAATTGCTTTACAAAAAGGATAACCTTTCAACAATCTATACTTATTTGGAAAATGGAAAAACGTTCAGGTTCTTGGGTCAGCAAGATTGGGGACCAACAAATTACAGTCTAGATGCTACAGGAATGAACGCTGGTAATAAATATTTTAAAACTTGGTCTGCAAATTTAGCTGCATCTACTCCTGAAAACATCCAATTCAATGGAGCAACAGGAATGTATAAAGTTGTTATTGATGCAGATGCAACAGTAAAATCGATTACAGTTTCGGCTTCTTCAGTGAACAACTGGAATCCAGCAAACGTTTATTTAGTAGGTACTGTAAACGGTTGGAATGCAGGGACGGCAATCCCAATGACAAGTTTAGGCAACGGAAAATTTGAATATACTGTGGCTCTTCCAGCAGCCTCTGAATTTAAATTTTTAGGACAACAAAGTTGGGGAGATTTAGATTGGGGAAATATTACGGCTGATGGAAACACTGGATATTTAGGACCAAAAGGAAGTAATGGAAATATTAAGTTTGATGGAACAGGTGGAAATTATAAAATTTCTGTTAACGTAAAAATGGGAACATATAAAATACAACCGCTCTAGTATTAATTTAAATCAAATTTAAACAGCAAAGTGTTGCTTTTCGGCAGCACTTTCTTTATTTTTAAAGTTTATAAATTGTCAATATGAAGAAAATTACAATTGGAGCGCTTTTGCTCTCAATGATGTTTGTAGGTGTAAATGCACAATCTTTAAAATCGCCGGACGGAAAGTTTGAAATGAGCTTCCAGCTAAAACAGGGAGTACCGTATTACAACCTGAAATACAACGGCAATATAGTGGTTGAAGATTCTAAATTAGGTTTAAGACTATTCAAAGATACTTCTATAAAATTCGCTTCTGAAATCGCAAAACCGGAAGATGCAAAATTCGATCTGAACAATGGTTTTACAAAAACAGACGAAAAAAGAGATTCAAAAAACGAAACTTGGCAGCCTGTTCTTGGTGAAAAGAAAAGCTATATCAATAATTATAACGAATTGGCGGTTACACTTAATCAGGCGTCGGCTGACAGAAGTATTGTTGTAAAATTCAGATTATTTAATGATGGGTTGGGATTCAGATATGAGTTTCCACAGCAGAAAAACCTGAATTATTTCACCATCCGTGAAGAAGATTCTGAAATCGATTTCCCGACAGATATGAAAGCATGGTGGATCGTTGCAGATTATGACTCGCAGGAATATCAGTATCAGGAAACAAAAATTTCTGAAATCCCTGCAAGATGGGATAAAGCCTTTGATGCAAATGCGTCTCAGACCTTGATCAAAAATGCAGTTCAGTCTCCTTTAATGTTGAAAAAAGAAGGAAAAGAACCTTTATATATCAACGTTGCGGAAGCTGCGGTTTTAGATTATCCGGCTTCTCATCTGGAAGTTGATGCTCAGAATTTTAGACTTAAAACACATTTAACAGCCGATAGACAAGGAGCAAAAGGATATATTCAGACCCCGTCTGTGACGCCTTGGAGAACGATTATCGTTGCGCCAAAAGCAGAAGAAGTAATGGCTTCAAAGATGATTTTTAATCTTAATGAGCCGACAAAATATAAAGATACGTCTTATATTCATCCAACAAAATATATGGGTGTTTGGTGGGAAATGATTATTGGGAAATCTCAATGGGCTTACGGACAACCGGAATCGAATGTTCGTATTGGAGTGACAGATTTTTCTAAATTAGCTCCAAATGGAAAACATGCTGCCAACAATACAAAAGTTAAAGAATATATAGATTTCGCATCAGAAAACGGCTTTCAGGGATTATTAATTGAAGGTTGGAATGTTGGTTGGGAAGACTGGTTCGGTCATTCAAAAGAATTTGTTTTCGACTTTATCACACCTTATCCTGATTTTGACATTAAAATGTTAAATGAATATGCTCATTCAAAAGGAATTAAGCTAATCATGCACCATGAAACTTCAGGTTCTGCAACGAACTATGAAAGATGGGCAGACAAAGCTTACCAATTGATGAACAAATATGGTTATGATGCAGTAAAAACTGGTTATGTAGGAGATATGATCCCAAGAGGAGAACATCATTATTCTCAATGGACTATCAACCATTTCTACAGGATTGCAGAGAAAGCCAATGAATATAAAATCATGGTAAATTCTCACGAATCTGTTCGTCCGACAGGAGAAAGCCGTACTTATCCGAACTACATTTCTGCAGAGGCAGCTCGTGGAACGGAATACGAAGCATTCGGAGGAAATAATCCTGATCACCAGACAATTCTTCCGTTTACAAGATGGATGGGTGGTTCTATGGACTACACGCCGGGAATTTTCCAGACAAAATTAGATTACTATTTCCCTGGAGATAAGCGTTTTGTGAAAACAACTCTGGTAAAGCAGTTAGCTCTTTATGTGGTAATGTATATGCCTCTTCAAATGGCGGCTGATTTACCTGAGAACTACAAAAAGCACATGGATGCCTTCCAGTTTATTAAAGACGTTGCGGCTGATTGGGATGATACAAAAATCTTATCGGCTGAGCCTGGAGACTATATCATAACTGCAAGAAAAGCAAAAGGAACAGAAAATTGGTTCGTTGGCGGAATTACAGACGAAAACAAGCGTGATTATACCGTAGATTTCTCTTTCCTGGATAAAGGCAAAAAATATGAAGCAACGATCTATGAAGATGGAAAAGATGCTGATTACATCGACAATCCTCAAAGCTATAATATTTATAAAAAGGAAATTACAAGTAAATCTAAAATTAATTTCAAAATGGTAAGAAGTGGTGGGTTTGCTGTATCAATTAAGCCTGTAAATTAATTTAAATATCTACATTATCAATAGAAGTGCCATGTCATCCTGAGCGGAGTCGAAGGAAGCCCACTTTTAACAACGATATACAAATGGCTTTAGCCAAAACCTAAAAACCTTACAGATAATATAGAATCTGTAAGGTTTTTAAATCACAAAACAATTACAAATGAAAAAATTATACACAATTATTGCCCTCTCAACAGCGGTCATTGCTTTTTCACAAATTCAGAAAGTAGAACCTGCTTTCTGGTGGAAAGGAATGAAAAATCCTGAACTGCAGATTTTAGTCTACGGAAAAGATATTGCTAAAAATGAAATCGAACTTTCAGACGGAGTTCAGATAAAAGATATTCAAAAAGTAGAGAATCCCAACTATGTTTTTGTAACAATAAATACAAACGAAATCAACGTTCCCAAGTTTAAGATTACTATTAAAAACAGTAAAAAAAATATTGATTCTTATACCTATGAATTAAAACAACGAAATCCCAACTCCGCAAACAGAGAATCTTACACGTCAAAAGATGTAATGTATCTAATAATGCCGGATCGTTTTGCCAACGGTGATGAAAAAAACGATTCAATGCCAAATTTAACGGAAAAAGCCAACAGATCACTTCCAAACGGGCGACACGGCGGAGATTTGCGCGGAGTGATCAACAATCTTGATTATATTCAAAATCTTGGTGCAACCTCAGTTTGGTTAACGCCTGTGAATGAAGATAACGAAAAAGTCTATTCTTATCACGGTTACGCCCAAACAGATTTATACAAAATCGACGGACGTTACGGAACCAACGAAGAATATAAAGAACTTTCCCAAAAATTGAACAAAAGAAACATGAAACTGGTGATGGATTACGTCACCAATCATTGGGGAATTTCTCATTGGATGATCAAAGATCTGCCTACAAAAGATTGGATTCACTGGTTTAACGATGGTGAAAACGGTTTCAAACGTTCCAATTACAAAACGACAACACAATTCGATACAAACGCCTCCGAAATTGACAAAAAAGTGGCTCTTGACGGATGGTTTGATACCACAATGCCCGATATTAATCAAAAAAATCCGTTGGTTTTAAAATATTTAATCCAAAACGCAATCTGGTGGATAGAATACGCTGAATTGGGTGGTTTCCGTGTTGATACTTACCCATATAATGATAAAGAAGCGATGGCAAAATGGGCGAAAGCGATTACTGATGAATATCCGAAATTCAATATTGTCGGAGAAACCTGGTTGAGTACGGCAGGACAGATTTCTGCTTGGCAAAAGGATTCAAAAACCGGAGAAGCAGCAAATTATAATTCATATCTTCCCTCTGTAATGGATTTTATGCTGTACAGTGATTTACCAAAAGCATTGAAGGAAAATGAAGGCTGGGACACAGGAATGAATAGAATTTACAATAGTTTCAGCAGTGATTTTCTTTATCCCGATATTAATAATGTAATGGTTTTCTTTGAAAATCACGACACAGAAAGATGGAACGAGATTTTTAATGATGATCCGAAGGCTTACAAATTAGGCCTAACTTTAATCTCAACCGTTCGTGGAATTCCACAAATCTACTACGGTTCCGAAGTTGGGATGCGCGGTGACAAAAATAAAGGCGGCGATGCAGATATCCGTAGAGATTTTCCTGGTGGCTGGAAATCGGATCAGCAAAATGCTTTAAATCCTTCAACTCAAACCCCTGAACAGAAAGAATTTTATGGGTTTACTCAAAAACTATTAAATTGGAGAAAAGGGAAAGAAGTCATTCACACCGGAAAAACTAAAAATTTCGTCCCTCAGAATAATGTTTTTGTGTATTTTAGATATAATGAAAAAGAAAGTGTGATGGTGGTTTTAAATAATAATGAAAAAGAACAGACAGTAGACCTAAAACATTTTGCAGAATCTTTAAACGGGTTTACAAAAGGTAAAGAAGTAATTTCAGGAAAAGAACTTTCTTTACAAAATAACTTAACGATTCCTGCAAAAAATTCAATGATTATTGAATTAAAATAAAATACTAACAACACAAATTTTTCACGAATTTCCACAAATTATTAGTGCCGTTCGTGAAAAAATTAGAGCCATTTGTGTTGAGAAAACGAAAAAAATAATTTAAATATGAAAAAAACTAAAATATTTTTTGCCTTAATACTTTTTGTTTTAACCTTTACAACAATTTCGGCTCAGTCAAAATTTGAAAAAGAAAAAACCGAAATCGGGACAATGCTCGACGGTTTTAATGTCGCTGCAGCAAAAGCTGATTTTACAGCTTATTTTAATTATTATGCCGACGAATCTACTTTTATCGGAACAGATGCGACTGAAGTTTGGGATAAAAAAGAGTTTATGGTTTGGGCAAAACCTTATTTCGACAAAAAGAAAACCTGGAATTTTACTTCATTAAAACGAAATATCTACTTTAGCAAAGACGGAAAACTGGCTTGGTTTGATGAATTATTGGATACACAAATGAAAATCTGCCGTGGTTCCGGAGTTGTAGAAAAAATAAACGGCGCCTGGAAAGTGAAGCAATATGTCCTTTCTGTAACCGTTCCAAACGAAATTGTAGATAAAATAGTGGTTGAAAAAACTCCTATCGAAGATGTATTAATCAAAAAATTAAAAGCTAAATAATGGAGTCGTCATATAGTTCACTTTCAAGAAGAAAAAAACCGAATCTTTCTATAGCTCAAATTATCAATATGAGCATGGGATTTCTGGGAATTCAGATGGCTTTCGGTTTACAGAATGGAAATGCGAGCAGGATTTTGGCCAATTTGGGAGCTGATGTTCACGAATTGTCATGGTATTGGCTGGTTGCTCCATTTACAGGATTGATCGTTCAGCCAATCATCGGGCATATGGGTGACAACACCTGGAGTCCGCTTGGAAGAAGAAAACCCTACTTTTTAATTGGTGCGATCCTTTGTGCGATCGGCTTGGTATTACTTCCCAATGCAGCGACGGTTACTCATATGTTTGCAGCAAATGCTCTTTTATTGGCTGTTGTTTTCCTTGCTATGATGGATGCTTCCGTGAATATTGCGATGGAACCTTTCAGAGCTTTAGTCGGAGATATGCTTCCAAAACATCAGGGAACATTAGGATTTTCAATTCAGACCATTTTAATTGGGATAGGAGCGGTTATTGGTTCGTATGTTCCAAGTTTGCTGACTAAATTAGGAGTGTCGAATGAAGCTCCGAAAGGGTTTGTCGGTGACAATGTGATCTATTCTTTCTATGTTGGAGCCGGATTATTGATCTTCACGATACTTTACACGATTATTACCACTAAAGAATATTCTCCGAAAGAATTTGCAGAGTTTGAAGATGGAAAAGAAGTCGTAGAGGAAAAATCGAAATTCAGCGATATTTTCAAGGATTTTGCTAATATTCCTGCTCAAATGAAGAAACTGGGAATCGTTCAGTTTTTCTCTTGGTTTGCTTTGTTTACGATGTGGGTTTTTACAACAAGTGCTCTGGCAACCCATCATTTCGGACTTTCTCCTGAAGATACTCATTCCAAGGCATTTAATAACGCAGGAGATTTAACGGGTGAATTATTTGGAATGTATAATCTGTGGGCAATTCCATTCGCTTTTTTACTGACACCAATTGCAAAATGGATCGGAAAAAAACAAACCCATGCTTTAGCTTTGGCTTGTGGTGGATTAGGATTGATTTCCATGTATTTTATAAAAGATGTTAATCATCTTTGGATTTCAATGATAGGATTGGGCTTTGCCTGGGCGAGTATTTTAGCAATGCCTTATGCGATGCTGATCGAAGTTATTCCACAAAAGAAAATGGGAGTTTATATGGGGATTTTCAACTTTTTTATTGTAATTCCGCAAATTATCAATGGACTTTTCGGAGGACCGATTGTAAGTAATATTTTCGGAAATCAAGCAATGGATTATGTTGTGGTTGGTGGCGTTTGCATGTTGTTGGGAGCAGTTCTTACCATGATTTTTATTAAATCTGAACATGAAACTCCAAAAGAAATTGAAGAAGAAATTCAACAGGTACATTTTTAATGAAATTAGGAATTAATTTTTGATAATGCACTAAATTTCCCTTCCTTGAAGGGATGGATTTTTGTGAAACAAAAAGACGGGGTAATCAATAAATTCAACATTAAAAAATTCCTTAAAACTTAAACTTTTAAACATTAAAAGGAGCGGGCTTTAGCCCGCTTCTTCATTAATCCAACAGAAGGCTTTAGCCAAAACTTAAAATAATATCTGAATTTTACACTCAGTATGTAATCTGGTTTCTAATATCTAAAATCTAATATCTATTTACACAATCTATTGAATTTTAATTTTTAATTAAGCTAGTCGTAGTTTTTAATCTCTAATTTAGATAGATTAAATTTTTAAAATGTACGACATCATTATAATAGGAAGCGGAGCAGGAGGTGCCACAATGGCTTATCGATTGGCAGATACAGGAAAAAAAATTCTCATTGTTGAAAGAGGAGATTATGTTCCTGTAGAAAAAGAGAATTGGGATTCTGTTGAAGTTTTCCAGAAAAATAGATATACAACGACGGATTTGTGGCTTGACAAACATAATAAGCCGTTTCGTCCGGGAATGCATTACAATGTTGGCGGAAATACCAAATTTTACGGTGCAGCTTTATTCCGTTTAAGAGAAGAAGATTTTAAAGAAATACAACATTATGGCGGGATTTCCCCAGCTTGGCCCATTCAATATCAGGATTTAAAGGATTATTATCTCGAAGCAGAAAAATTATTTCACGTTCATGGTAAAAGAGGATCAGATCCTACAGAACCTTTTGATTCCGAGCCTTATCCAAATCTGCCATTGCCGCACGAACCAAGAATTCAGGAAGTTGTGGATGAATTATCTAATTATGGATGGCATCCGTTTAATTTACCGATTGGAGTTAATTTTAAACCCCATGAAACCGCAAATGCACCTTATACTTTAGACCGTTTCGATGGTTTTCCTGATGCAGCAGAGAGAAAAGGTGATGCTCATCTTTGTTCGCTGGCAAAAGCATTGGAATATCCGAATGTTGAATTGATGGTCAATACAAAAGTGTCGCGATTGAATATAAATGAAGAAGGATCCAGGATCACCGAAATTGTTGTCGAACAAAACGGAGAAACAAAAACTTTAACTTCTGATGTAGTTATTCTTTCTGCAGGCGCAATTAATTCTGCAGCGCTTCTTTTGGAAAGTAAAAGTGAAAAATTCCCCAATGGACTTGCCAATTCATCAGATCAGGTTGGAAGAAATTATATGTTTCATCAAAATACAGCATTGGTCGCGTTGTACACCGAACCCAATCATACAAAATTCGGGAAAACTTTTGGAATTAATGATTTTTACCATGCCAGTAAAGACTATGAATTTCCTTTGGGACACATCCAAATGCTGGGCAAATCAGATGAACATCAGATTAAAGCAGATAGCCCGATTGCAGCACCGGGATTTACATTTGAATTAATGGCGGAACACGCCGTAGATTTTTGGTTGACTTCAGAAGATTTGCCCGATCCGGATAACAGAGTGACGGTCGAGAAAGGACAAATTAAAATTACTTACAGCGCGAATAATGAAAAAGGACACGAATTTCTGAAAGCAGAATTAATCAAAGCGTTGAAAGCTTCCGGTAAATTTGAAAGTTTTTTATTTAAAGGAATTTATTTCAGCAAAGGAATGGATATCGCTTCACCTGCTCATCAAAACGGAACCACAAAAATGGGATTGGATCCTAAAACTTCGGTTGTAGATATAAATTGCAAAGCACACGATTTAGAAAATCTTTACATTGTCGATGGTGGATTTTTCGTGTCAAGTGGTGCTGTAAATCCTGCCTTGACAATCATTGCAATGGCATTGAGAGTGGGAGATTATCTTAAAAACAATGTCTTAATATCATGAATTCCAGAATAGTCCAAATTGTTATCATCTTTTTATTGGCTTTCTTTACGGGAGTTAATTTTGTCGTATTTCCGGCTTTGGGAACGGCTTTTACGGATGTTTCTGTTTTTGGGCTTTCACCGTCACAGTTTGGAAATTTGTTTATTCCACAGGTGATTTGTATTATCATTTCGTGTTTGGGAACGCCGTTTTTGGTGAATAAACTCGGTCCGAAAATCATTTTGGCAGCCGGGTTATTATTGATGACTACTTCAACAGGAATTTTGTGGTTGCTTCAGTTTTTCATGAATGATAAATCGTTACTGTTTCCAATATTAATGATTTTAGTAGCGTTCACAGGCTCAGGTTTTGGACTAGCCATTACGACTTTGAATCCTTTAGCAGCAAGTTTATTTGAAAAAAATAAATCCTTCGCAATTTTAATACTGCAATTTTTGGTAGGCTTGGGAACTTCAACTTCTCCAATGATGATGAATTTAATTGGAAATGTAGAAAACTGGATGTACGTTCCGGCAAGTATCTTTGTTTTGGTTTCAATAATTTTTATTCTCTTTTTATTTTTAAAACTGGAAAAAGGAACATTTTTCGAGCTTCCCAAACATTTTAAAATTCCTTCAAAATTATGGATCTTCTTTATCGCGATCGTTTTGTACGGCTTTATTGAAGGTACTTTCGGGAGTTTTGGAGCGATAATTCTTAAAAATCAAGGATTAGATAATAAAGCGAGTTTAGGATTATCACTATTCTGGGGCGGAATAGCTTTAAACCGTCTGCTTTTTGGGATTTTCTCAAAAAATAATGATCTGTCTTACTTATTTCTGTTTTCACCTTTAATCGTCGCGGGATTACTTTTACTATTATTATTGTATCCAAATGTCAGTCTAATTGTATTAATGATGTTCTTGATAGGGTTTTTCATGGGAAGTATATTTCCGGGATCTATCGGTTGGGGAACGGTGGAATTTCCGACCTTGTCCGTTTTAGTATCCGGATTTTTAATGGCAGCAAACCAAATCGGAACTGGAATTATCACCAATGTTTTAGGAAATTTTTCTAATCAAACCAATATTATTTTTCAGTTTTTAATCATTTGTATGGTTCTCATTTGCGTTTTACTTTTTTATTTAAAGCGAAATTCTAAAATAAAAGAAGCCTTTTAAAATAATAAAAGCGGATCAATTTGAATCCGCTTTTTAATTTACTATAATCAGATTGGCTTTAGTTTAGCCCAAACTTAATATTCTTAACAATTTAATTTAATCTTAATGGTTAAGTTTCATCATTAATTTCAATTAAACTAATTCTTCAATTTGCGCCACCGTTTTCGCTAAATTTTCATCTTTCAATTGAGGAACCATCATTCCCTGAGATTTGAAAACTTCCACATCAGTAATTCCGATGAAGGCGAATAAAGTTTTTAAATAGTGCTCCATATTTTCGATTAGCCCGTTTTCATAAACGCCGCCTATTGCAAAATTTAAGTATAATTTTTTGCCATGAATTAGACCTTTTGGAGTTCCGTCAGCATAAGAAAATGTTTTTCCGCCAACCGCAATACTGTCTATCCATGATTTTAGCGTTGATGGAAAAGTGAAGTTATAAAAAGGAACACCGATCACGATAATATCAGCTTCCTCAATTTGTTTTAAAGATTCTTCCGAATATTTTCCAGCTTCCTTCTCTTGCTCATTTTTTTCTTCATCCGGAACTCTTGAAGCACTAAAATGATGAATTTCCAAATGCGGAATCGGGTTTGCTGCCAAATCACGGGTAACAACTTTGCTGTCAGGATTTTTTTCTAACAATTGATTGATAACAGCTTGGGAAAGTTTGTTGCTTATAGAATTTTCTCCACTGATACTGGTTTGAATATTTAAAATGTTTGCCATTTTGTTTTAACTTTTTTTGTTTTTTATTACTGACAAAATTATTGTAAATTTACTTTCTAAAGTATAGTAGTTACCTAAAGGAAAGTGAAAAAATGGAAAAACAACACAATCATAAAGACTGTATGCAGGCATTGAAGCCTGTCCGCGACACCTTAGATGTTATCAATGGGAAATGGAAACTACAGATAATCATCTCTTTAAATCACGGGAATAAACGTTTCACAGAGATTGAAAGAAGCATTCCGAAGTTGACATCCAAAGTTTTAGCCAAGGAATTAAGGGAACTCGAGCAAAATGGGTTAGTTGAAAGAATAGTCAAAGACACTTATCCCGTAAGCATTGAATATTTCCCTACTGCACACACAAAAACACTTGGTCCAGTCGTAGAATCCCTGAAAGATTGGGGCGAAAATCACCGTAAACATATTTTCGGAAGCCCTGAAGAGGTCGAGAAAAACGAGTAAATATATAAGCAGCTATTCCTGAATTAAAGCATAATATTTGTCATTCAGAACGAAGCGTAGCGGAGTGAAGAATCTCATGTCTCATTACTAATTATTCTTTTTTCGGAGCTGTTTCCCGCTTTCCGCTATATCTTTTTCGCCAACGCTTTTTTTAAGCCAATTCAGAAAAAGGATGCCGCTGCAATCGCGGCTAGCATATTTGTCGTCTTTTTTAATAATACACGGTAACCACTCACTTTGTCATTCCGTAGGAATCTCAACAATCATTATTACAAATAAACTTTACAAAATAAGTTTAGATTCCACGCTCAACTCCGTTCCGCTCTGAATGACAAAGACACCGTTTATTTTGCTGAGTGAAACGCCTTTGCGAACTTAAAAAACATGCGAATTGTCTTAAACTCTTTTCGTCCCTTGCGTTTAAAACAAGCATCAAAAGTCTCTTCACCTTTCTTATCCTACGTCAACATTTTCCCAGTCTGCAAGACGTAAATTTGTACTATAAATAATTAACAATATGAAAACAGTATATCATAAAGCAGATACAAGAGGACATGCAGATCATGGCTGGTTAAATAGCTACCATACATTCAGTTTTGCGAATTATCAGAATCATGAAAGAACGCATTTCGGAGTGTTGAGAGTGTTAAATGACGACACCGTTTCTCAGGGAATGGGTTTCGGAACGCATCCTCACAAAAACATGGAAATCATTTCAATTCCGTTAGAAGGCGATTTGGAACATAAAGACTCGATGGGAACGACTGCTGTTATCAAAAAAGGAGAGATTCAGGTGATGAGTGCGGGAACCGGTGTAATGCACAGCGAATACAACAAAAATAAAGATGAAGCTGTAAAATTTTTGCAAATCTGGGTTTTCCCGAAAGAAGAGAACGTTGAACCGAGATACGACCAAAAAAGTATCAAAGAAGGCGAAAAAATCAATGGATTTCAACAGATTTTATCTCCAAACAAAAATGACGACGGAGTTTGGATTCATCAGGATGCTTGGTTTAATTTAGCTAATTTCACGAAAGGAAACGGCAAAAATTATACGCTTAACAAAAAAGGAAACGGCGTTTATGCTTTTGTATTAAAAGGAAGCGCAAAAGTTGGCGACAGAATTTTAAATGAAAGAGACGGATTAGGAATCTGGGATACTCAAAGTTTCAATATTGAAGCGGTTGAAGACACAGAAATCCTTTTAATGGAAGTCCCAATGGAATTACCCGCATATTTAAAATAATAAGTAAAATATTTCGCAGCATAAAAGATTCCCCCTTCTCTGGAGAGGTGGCGAAAATTCAGAAAAAATTTTTGACGGGGTGGTTTAAAAGATAAACATTAGCAAAAAAACTCCGATCTTTGCATCAAAAATTAAGAGAAAAATAAAACAACAATACTTAAACAGATAAAAATATAATGAAAATTTTAGCAGTAGCAGGAAGTAATTCTGATGCATCAATCAATAGACAATTGGTAACTTATGCCACAACATTATTCGAAAACGCAGAAGTTGAAATCGTTGACATGAATGATTTTGAAATGCCAATTTACAAACATCAAAGAGAAGTAGAAAGTGGAATTCCACAGCAGGCAGAAGATTTCGCATCAAAAATTGATAATGCGGATGTACTTTTGGTTGCTCTTTCTGAGCATAATGGGACGTATTCCACAGCATTTAAAAATGTGTTCGACTGGACTTCAAGAATAAAGCCCAGAGCAGTATGGAACGAAGTTCCGATGTTATTGATGGCTACAGCTCCGGGAGCAAGAGGTGGATTAGGTGTTTTAGAAGCTGCAACAAAGCGTTTTCCTCTTCACGGAGGAAATATCGTTGATACTTTTACGCTTCCTTTCTTCAATGATAATTTTGACAAAGTCGCTCAAAAGATCTCTAACGAAGAAAAAGACAGTGAGTTAAGAGAAAAAATTAAGAAGATTTCGGCTATTGAATCTATCCTTGAAAAATAGGTTTGAATATTAATATAAAATTAATATCTTTGCAAAAAGAAAAAAGATGAAAATTCAGACCACTTTTAAAGAATGTTTCTCAGAGAAAGGGAATATTGTGGACTCTGAAATTCTGAGATAAAATAACGGCCGATAATCTACCAAGATTGTCGGCTTTTTTGTTTTCTTAATTTGAATAAAAAGTTTGAAATAAATTTCTAAAAGTAGACATGAGCAACACGTACAAATCAGCAGGAGTAGACAAAGAGGAAGGATACAAAACCGTTGACAAGATCAAGAAAGCGGTTGGGGAAACTCACAATTCCAATGTATTGAATCATTTGGGAAGTTTTGGGGCTTTCTATGAGATCGGAGGATACAAAAATCCTGTTTTGGTTTCAGGAACCGATGGTGTGGGAACGAAGCTGAAAGTGGCTTTAGATTCAAAAAAATACGATTCTATCGGGGTAGATTGCTTCGCGATGTGTGCGAATGACATTCTTTGTCATGGTGCAAAACCATTGTTCTTTTTAGATTATCTGGCTTGCGGAAAATTAGATTCTGAAATTGCTGCTGAGATCGTTTTAGGAATGGTTGAGGCTTGCAAAGACAACAACTGTGCATTGATCGGTGGAGAAACTGCAGAAATGCCGGGAATGTACCAGCCGGGAGATTATGATGTTGCAGGATTCTGTGTAGGAATCGTTGAAAAAGATCAGATTATTGATGGTTCTAAAATCAAACCTGGTGATAAAATTATTGCTCTTCCAAGTTCAGGATTCCATTCAAACGGATTTTCTTTGGTAAGAAAAGTATTCCCGAATTTTGAAGAAGAATTCGAAGGAAAGCCTTTATACGAAACACTTTTGGTTCCGACTAGATTATATTATAAAGATATTCACAAAGTGATTGAAGAAGTACAGGTTGCTGGTATTGCTCACATTACGGGTGGTGGTTTATATGAAAATATTCCAAGAATTATCGGTGACGGACTTTGTGCGACTATCGATGCTTCGAAAATCAAAATTCCAAGCATTATGTTGGAATTGGAAAAAAGAGGTGGTGTAGCTCGTGAAGAAATGTTCGGAACATTCAATATGGGTGTCGGAATGATCGTTGTCGTTGACGCAGAACATGCTGAAAAAGTATTACATCTTCTTGATGACGCTTACGAGATCGGAGAAATCACGGAAGGAAGCGAAAAGATAAATTTATCAATATAACAATTTATCGATGTACCAGTGTACCAATTAAATCCATTGTTACATTGTTAAACTGATACATTGTTACATTAATTTTATGAAAAACTTAGTTATACTGGTTTCAGGTTCAGGATCTAATCTTCAGAGAATTATCGATACCATTAATAATGGAGAAATCCAGAATGCAAAAGTATCTTTAGTTGTTGCAGACAGAGAATGTTTCGGGCTGGAAAGAGCAAAAAATCATAACATAGATAATGTTCTGATTCCTAGAGGAAAAAATTTCAGCAGTGAATTGAGTAAAATAATCCCTGAAAATACAGATTTAATCGTACTGGCGGGATTTTTATCCATATTAAAACCTGAATTTTGTGAAAATTGGAACGGAAAAATAATCAATATCCATCCGGCTTTGCTTCCAAAATATGGAGGAAAAGGGATGTGGGGACATCATGTTCATAATGCGGTTATTGAAGCTAAAGAAAAAGAAAGTGGAGCAACTGTACATTTTGTAACTTCAGGAATTGATGAAGGGGAAGCCATTCTTCAAAAATCATTTGAAGTTACAGAAGATGATACTCCCGAAACCGTAGCGGAAAAAGTTCATTTAATTGAATACGAGATTTTTCCTATAGCTATCAATAAAGTATTAGGAAACTAATTAAACATACAGATTGTCATTCCGCAGGAATCTAAGCACAGTTTTTATCTTTTTAAAAATGATAAAAAAGGTGAACAATTAAACAGTTAGTATTAGAGATGTCATGCTGAGCTTGTCGAAGCATCTCTTTAATCAATAAAAAGACACACTTAGATTGATCAAAAATATTTCGAAAAACAAGGAAAAATCTAAGTAAAATAAAATAATCGGAGGTGAAAGAACCGGTTAACAGTTTGAAATAGCTGTAAAAAGTAAATGAAAAGTAAAAGTTCTTATGCTAAAAAGAGTCCCGAACGGATGCTTTAAATCAGAATAGGATGAAATCCTACCGTATTGATGCATTAAGAACGATTTAAACAAGCATAGGAGAAGATCCTATGAAAAAAATCGAAAGTAAAATGAGTAAAAAGAGAGTTTTAATCAGTGTTTCTGACAAAAGCGGATTGATTGAATTTGCACAGTTTTTGGAAGCCCATAATTATGAATTAATTTCTACAGGAGGGACGTTCAAACATTTGAAAGATGCTGGTTTAAATCCAATTCAGATTGATGAGGTTACCAATTTCCCTGAAATGTTGGATGGTAGAGTGAAAACTTTACACCCGAAAGTTCATGGAGGATTATTGGCTGTTCGTTCAAACGAAGAGCACATGAACACGGTTCAGGAGCACGGAATTGATTTGATCGACATGGTTATCGTGAATCTTTATCCTTTCTTTGAAAATGTAAACAAAGACATTTCTCTTCACGAAAAGGTAGAATTTATTGACATCGGAGGTCCTTCAATGCTTCGTTCTGCAGCTAAAAACTTTGATTCTGTTACGGTAATTACTGATGTTGAAGATTATGCAACAGTAAAAATCGAAATGGAGCAAAACGGTGACACCTACATCGAAACGCGTAAAAAGTTGGCAGGAAAAGTATTCAACCTTACTTCTGCTTATGACGGAGCTATTTCAAGAATGCTTTTAGAAGAAGATTATCCGACTTATTTGAATGCTTCTTACAAAAAAGTTTCTGACTTAAGATATGGTGAAAACCCTCATCAGACGGCAGCTTATTACGTTTCTACTTTCGAAAATGGAGCGATGAAAGATTTCGAACAATTGGGAGGTAAAGAATTGTCTTTCAACAATCTTCGCGATATGGATCTTTGCTGGAAAGTAGTAAACGAATTCAAAGAAGAAATGGCTTGTTGTGCAGTAAAGCATTCTACACCTTGTGGCGTTGCGATCGGAACTTCGGCTTTGGAAACATATCAGAAAACTTTCGAGTGTGATCCGGTTTCTATCTTTGGCGGAATTGTTGCTACCAACTACAAGGTTGACGCGGCAACAGCTGAAGAATTAAACAAAACTTTCCTGGAAATTGTAATGGCTCCTGATTTTGATGAGGATGCTTTAGAAATTTTAAGAAAAAAGAAAAATTTAAGAATTATAAAAATCGTTAACCCTGTTTCTGACAAACAGACTTGGGTGAAGGTTGACGGTGGAATTTTAGTTCAGGATAACGACAGTATCTTCTCTGATGATATTAAAGTTGTTACTGAAACGCAACCGACCGAAGAGCAGAAAAAAGCATTGCTTTTCTCTCAGAGAGTAGTGAAATACGTTAAATCAAACGCAATTGTTGTTTCAAACGGTATCCAAGCTTTCGGAATCGGAGGCGGACAGGTAAACAGAATCTGGGCAACTCAGCAGGCTATCGAAAGAGCAAAAGAAAAATTCACGGGAGATTTAGTGTTGGCTTCTGACGCGTTTTTCCCTTTCCGTGACGTAGTTGATTTCTGCGCTCAGGAAGGTATCACAGCGATTATCCAGCCGGGAGGAAGTGTGAAAGATCAGGACAGCATCGATGCAGCAAACGAGCACAAAATTCCGATGATGTTTACTGGAATCAGACATTTTTTCCACTAAAAGATTAAGAGATTCAGAAATTTAGCAATTAAGAGACTACTGATGCTAATTTCTTAATTCCTTAATCTCTCAATTTTTTAATTTTAAATTATATATTTGTAAAATAGACTTGTTAATTAAATAAAATATGAGAATATTAATCATAGGTGAAGGTGGAAGAGAGTCAGCTTTGGCTGCAAAGCTTCAGAACGACTCGAGAGTTTCTAAAATGTTTTTTGCAAACGGAAACGCAACTACCGATGTAATAGGGAAAAATGTTCATTTATCAGAGATTAAAGAACTTAGAGATTTTGCTATTAAAGAAAAGGTAGATTTAACTATCGTAGGTCCTGAAGCACCGCTTGTAGCTGGTTTGAAGGATGAATTTAAGAAGCACGACCTTAAAGTTTTCGGTCCGACTCAAAAAGTAGCCAGCCTGGAAGGAAGTAAGGCTTTCTCTAAGAAATTTATGCAGACCTATGATATCAAAACGGCAAAAGCTGTGGTATTTGATTCATATAACGAAGCTAAAGCATATGTTCAGACTCAGGAATTTCCTTTAGTAGTGAAAGCTAGCGGTTTAGCTGGTGGAAAAGGTGTTGTAATTTGCGATACTCTGGAAGAAGCTGAAGCTACCATCCACGATTTCATGATTCGCAGAATTTATGGAGATGCGGGAATTCGTTTAGTTATCGAAGAATTTTTACAAGGTTTTGAAGCTTCAATTATTGCTTTCTCAAACGGCGAAAAGTTATTCCCTTGTGTTGCTGCTAAAGATTATAAAAAAGCTGGGAACGGTGATACAGGACCAAATACAGGAGGTATGGGTTCAGTGGCACCAAGCCCGGAATTTACAGCAGAACATCAGGCAGATTTCGAGAAAAATATTCTAGAACCTACTATTGCAGGTCTTAAAGGGGAAGGTTTCAGCTTTAAAGGAATCATTTTCTTCGGATTAATGGTCACTAAAAACGGAACTTATCTTCTTGAATATAACATGAGATTCGGTGATCCTGAAACTCAGGTGTTGATGGCTTTAATGGAAAATAATCTATTAGACGTTATTAATGACTGTATGGAAGGAAGAGACATTGAGCTTAAATTTAAAGACGAAAAAGCGGTTTGTCTTGTAATGTGTTCGGGAGGTTATCCAAGAAACATTGAGACAGGTTTTGAAATCGTTGGCGAAGACAAAATGAAGCACAGCAAACTTTTGTATGCCGGAGCTATCAAAAAAGGTGACAAAGTAGTTTCAAACGGTGGTAGAGTTCTAAACATCGTAGCTACGGGAGCAACTTACGAAGATGCCCGCAAGAAAGTTTACGAAGATGCAAGTCACGTGCATTTCGATTACGGCTTCTACAGAGAAGACATCGGAAAGTTTTAAAATAAAATCACAAAAAAAGATTTGGAGCAATTTCCAAGTCTTTTTTTGTAAAGATTTCATCAATAGGATCAGGCTTTGCCCGATTAAAAAAGTTGGAATATAGAACTCGGCTTTAGCCAAAACTTAATTAAGAGTTATATTGAGCCCTGAAGGGGGCGAAACTATAATAGCTCCGGGTGAAACCCGGATAAAATAATTCAACAATAATTTATCAATTCAAAAAATGAACAACGGTATTATCATATTAGATTTCGGATCTCAGTACAACCAGCTTATCGGAAGAAGAATCCGTGAGATGGGTGTATATTCTGAAATTTTGCCTTTCAATACACCATTAGAAACTATTTTAGAAAAACAGCCGAGAGGAATTATCCTTTCCGGTGGACCAAGTTCTGTGAATGCAGAAAATGCTCATTTAGTTAAAAAAGAATTATACGAGCAGGGAATTCCGGTTTTAGGAATTTGCTACGGAATGCAGTTGACAGCACATCTTTTGGGTGGAAAAGTTCATAAAGGCGTAAAAGGTGAATATGGAAAAGCTCATTTAGATATCATTAAAGAAAGCTCTTTGTTAAAAGGAGTTACAAACAATTCTATTGTGTGGATGAGCCACTTTGACGAGGTTGGGGAATTGCCTGCAGGTTTTGAATTAAATGCAAAATCTGGTGTAATCGCTTCGATTTCAAATGAGGATAAAAAAATATATTGTGTACAGTTCCACCCGGAAGTTTCTCACACAGAAGAAGGTGGAAAAATGTTGGAGAATTTCGTTTTTGGAATTTGTAATGCAGAGAAAAACTGGAAACTGACCAATTATATTGATAAAACAATCACAGAAATCCGTGAAAGAGTAGGTGATCAAAAAGTGATCCTTGGACTTTCAGGAGGTGTAGATTCTTCTGTGGCAGCGGTTTTAATTCACAGAGCAATCGGCGATCAGTTGCAATGTATCTTTGTTGATACCGGTTTATTGAGAAAAGATGAAGGCAAAAAAGTAATGGATAATTATGGAGAACATTTCCATATGAACATTAAACTGGTTGATGCTTCTGAAAGATTTTTATCAAAATTAGCAGGAGTTGATGATCCTGAAGCAAAAAGAAAGATCATAGGAAATGAATTTATTCACGTTTTTGACGAAGAATCTCATAAAATTGAAGGGGCAAAATTCTTAGCTCAGGGAACAATCTATCCGGATGTTATTGAAAGTCAGTCTGTAAACGGACCATCTGCAGTAATCAAATCTCACCACAACGTTGGTGGGCTTCCTGAAGAAATGGAGTTTGAATTATTAGAGCCTTTAAGAGAATTATTTAAAGATGAAGTAAGAAAAGTAGGAGAAGAATTGGGTATTCCTCATCATTTGGTACACAGACATCCTTTCCCTGGTCCTGGTTTGGGAATCAGAATTTTAGGAGCTGTTGATGCTGATAAAGTTAGAATTTTGCAAGAAGCTGATGATATTTTCATCGAAGAACTGTATAAAAATGATTTGTACGAAAAAGTTTCTCAGGCTTTCGTGGTACTTCTTCCGGTAAAATCAGTCGGAGTGATGGGCGATGAAAGAACTTACGAATACACAGCGGTAGTTCGTTCTGCAAACACCATCGACTTCATGACAGCAACTTGGAGCAGACTTCCTTATGAGTTTTTAGATACTGTTTCAAGCAGAATCATCAACGAAGTAAGAGGGATCAACAGAGTAGCTTATGATATTTCAAGCAAACCACCTGCAACAATCGAGTGGGAATAATTTTGACTTGAATTTTAAATATAAATCCTGCCTTTGGGTGGGATTTTTGTTTTAAGCTTAAAATTGCTTTAATGAAAATACAATCAGTAAAATATTTATACAAATTAATAAACAATAAATAGCTTTAAACATCCAGCGCTTATGAAAAATAAGATAGTTTAATATCATTGACAACATTAAATAAAAATAAACAAAACTTTTTGCATCACCAATATTGATATTTGAATTAAATAATAAATTCAAATTATGTGAAACATTAATTGATGAATCAGCATAGAAAATTCTTAAGGCAAAAATAATTGTAATACTTATAGTTTGAATTAACGCGTAGATTTTCATTTGTTATAAGAAATTTTTAATAAAATCTTTAATTGTATTAAATCGGATTTGTTTAAATTTTCCCTAAATTTAAGTAAAATTACTTCAAATGCAAATAGAAACGAGAACCCTTACGGTTCAGGATTACGATGGATTGGTAGAAACGATGAGGCGTGCTTATCCTCAAATGTCGGAATACGTATGGTCTAAAAAAAGCATCGAAAAATTAACCAAAATATTTCCTAAAGGCCAGATCTGTATAACAGTAGACGGAAAATTGGCTGCAGTTGCGCTTTCCATTATTGTGAATTATGACGAATTTGGAGACGATCATACCTACAGTGATATTACAGGAAATTATACTTTTAATACCCATTTATCAACCGGAAATGTCTTATATGGAATTGAAGTTTTTGTCGATCCCGAATTTCGCGAACTGAGATTAGGAAGAAGATTGTATGATGCACGAAAAGAGCTTTGTGAATTATTAAATCTGAGATCAATAGTTTTAGGCGGAAGGATCCCGAATTACCATAAACACAGTGAATTATCACCAAGAGAATATATCCGAAGAGTAAGAGATAAGGAAATTTACGATCCTGTTTTATCTTTTCAATTGTCTAATAACTTCTTGCCAATCAGAGTTTTAAAAAAGTATTTGCCGGAAGATGAATCTTCCAAAGAAAATGCGGTTTTGCTTCAATGGAATAATATTTATTACAGCAAAAAGCCAAACACAATGCAGGACAGTATCATTCGTTTGGGATTGGTTCAATGGCAGATGAGACATTTTAAGGATATTGACGCTTTCTACGAACAGGTTGAGTTTTTTGTTGATGTAATGGGAGATTATAAAGCGGATTTCGTTCTTTTCCCTGAATTATTCAATACACCTTTATTGGCGCCGTTCAACAAACTTTCTGAGAGAGACAGTATGATTGAGTTGGCAAAATTATCGGAAGAAATTAAGATGAAAATCTCCGATTTGGCAATCAGTTATAATGTCAATATTATTTCCGGAAGTATACCGGTTTTTGAAAATAATGATTTGTATAATGTAAGTTATCTTCTTCACAGAGACGGAAGAGTCGATGAATACCGAAAAATTCACATCACGCCAAACGAGAAAAAATACTACGGAATGAAAGGCGGAAACGAGATCAGGGTTTTCGACACAGATTGTGGGAAAATCGGTCTTGTCATTTGCTATGATGTTGAATTTCCGGAACTTCCAAGGATTTTAGCAGATCAGGGAATGAAAATTCTTTTTGTTCCTTATTTAACTGATACTCAGAATGCTTACATGAGAGTTCGTCATTGTGCAGCAGCGAGAGCGATCGAAAACGAATGTTATGTTGCCATTGCGGGTTGTGTAGGAAATCTTCCGGGTGTTAATAATATGGATATTCAGTTTGGTCAGGCTGCAGTTTTCACGCCTTCTGATTTTGCGTTTCCATCGAATGCAGTGAAAGGAGAAGCAACCCCAAACACAGAAATGACCTTAATTGTCGATGTAGATTTAAATTTATTAAAGGATCTTCACCATAACGGCTCAGTCCAGGTGATGAAAGACCGAAGAAGAGATTTGTACGAAACGTATCTAAAATAAAAAAACGGAATGCAAGACTGCATTCCGTTTCTATTTTGTTGTTTTTTAACTTAAATATTAAGCTAATTGCGGACAAAGTACAGCAGGACAAATTAATCCCGGACATCTTGGTCTGCCGTCGTCCGGACAGCATTTGTATGAACAATTTCTGATAATTCCGGCTCCTGAAATACTTTTCATTTGCTCTCTTGAGATTTTCTTTAAATTTTTCATTTTAATAATTTTAGAGGTTAGTTTTAGTATTTGGTAATTGTAAAGTTAAAAAAATCCTGCTAATAAAATTTGATCTTAAAAAGTTTTGATATAAATTAATCTGAACATTAATAGGAATAATTTTTGAATTAAATTGCACTTACATTTCAAGATATGTTTGACAAGCAGCAAAGAAAACTGAAAAGATCCGCCAAACTGATTTCCGTGTTGAGTAAATACGGTTTTAAAGATATGTTGGCGAGAATGAACAGCGGAAATAAACAGGTAGAAATTCCCAATAATTCTGATGAAATTGTTTCGAAAGGAACAGTTTATGAAAGAATACGGTTGGTTTTGGAAGAGCTGGGACCTACTTTTGTGAAGCTTGGTCAGACCTTCAGCAACAGGGAAGACCTTCTTCCGCCGGAACTCATTCAGGAACTGCAGAAATTACAGGATAAAGTGGACGTGGTAGAAATGAATGTTGAGGAGATCATAGAAAATGAATTTGATATTTCCATTAAAGAACATTTTCTTGATATTCAGAAAGATCCATTGGCTACAGCTTCGATAGCGCAGGTTTATAAAGCCACTTTGCTCGATGGAAATGAGGTGATTTTAAAAATTAAAAAACCTGATGTTCAGACTGTTATTGAAGATGATTTATTATTAATTAAAGATCTTGAAAAACTTGTTTCGTCATACTCGGAAATAGGAGAGAAGCTGAATCTGAAACAGGCGATTTCGACTTTTGAAAAATCTTTGTTAGAAGAGGTTTCCCTGATTAATGAAAAGGAAAATATTCTGCAATTCAGAAGAAATTTTAAAGATAGCAAAGAAACATATGTTCCGAACGTTTACGGAGAATTTTCCAATAATAATGTTCTTTGCATGGAATTTATTGACGGAATAAAAGTTATTGATAAACCGTCACTTTTAGAAAATAATATTGATCCGGTAAATGTTTCAGAGGTTGGTTTGAGGCTTTTCGTTTCACAGATTTTAGATTACGGTTTCTTTCATGCAGATCCGCATGCGGGAAATATTTTAGTGAAAAAAGATGGAAAAGTTGTTTTTATTGATTTTGGTGCGGTAGGGAAAATTCCGCCGAACGATAAAGAAGTCCTTGAAAATTTAATTATAAGTTTCGTTGCCAAAAATCCTCACAAGATTGTAAGATACCTCAAAAAAATGGCAATCAGCTATCAGATCCCTGATGAAAGGAGGTTTGAAAACGATGTAGATGACATTCTGAATTTTGTTCACAGTTCTTCGTTAAAGGAGATTGATCCTCATTTAATTATAAACAAAATGAAAGATGTTTTGAAAGATAATCGACTTAATATGCCCGATTATTTTTATCTTTTGTTTAAAGGAATTGGCTTAATAGAGGGAGTCGGACGAACCATAAATCCAGATTTGGATATCGTAAAAAGTCTCAGTCCTTACACGAAAAAAATATTCACCAAAAAGATCAACCCAAAGAATCTTTTAAAAACCGGAATGGACAGAATGATGAATTTCACAGATAATGTGGATGAAATCCCGAAAGAATTGCGTTCTGTTTTACAAAAATTAGATGAAAATAAATTTACTATTTCAAGTGAAATTAAAAATATTGATAAGACGAATCAAATTATAAAATCCAGTATTGTTAATCTTATTTTAGCAATGATTTTAGGGGCAAATATTATTGCAACTGCCATTGTTTTTGTTTCTGAAGCGGGACCGAGAATTGGCGAAATGTCTGTGGTTGCAGTGTTGGGATTTGTTTTTTCGATATTACTGATGATTATACTTTTGTTGAGAATTACCCGAAAATAATTTATTTGTGAAGATTTCGCAAAGAAAAAATAAGCACAAAGTTTGTCATTTAGTAGGAATTTCTACAATATTTAAAGCTTGGCTGAGATTATTTTTATAAAGTGTGAGATGCTTCGACAGGCTCAGCATGACATTCTTAATCTAACTTTTAGAAGCTAATTTTTAACGGTGTCATGCTGAGCCTGTCGAAGCATCCGATTAAACTCAAAACTGAAAATTTTAAACTGAAAATTTTCACATCAGAGAGCATCTTTAACTTAAATTTTACAAATAAATTAATTGCCTATCTTTGCAAAATGGAAAAACTCACTTTTGCAGATTTTGACCTTCCGGTTAAAGTTCTTGATGTTTTAGCGGATCTGAATTTATTTGAACCTACACCGATTCAGGAAAAGAGTATCGGACCGATCCTTTCCGGGAGAGATGTAATGGGAATTGCACAGACCGGAACCGGGAAAACATTAGCTTATCTTCTGCCTGTTCTTAAAACCTGGAAATATAATAAAAGCGGAAATCCTACCGTTTTAATATTGGTTCCTACAAGGGAACTGGTAGTTCAGGTATCTGAAATTGTTGAGAAATTAACGGAAAATATTACTGCAAGAGTTATCGGAATTTATGGTGGAAAGAATATCAATACGCAAAAACTGTTGTTTAATAACGGCTGCGATATTTTGGTAGGAACTCCGGGTAGAGTAATGGATCTGGCGATTGATAATGCCATTTCCCTGAAAGAAGTTCAGAAACTGATCATTGATGAGTTTGATGAGATGCTTAATTTAGGTTTCAGACCGCAATTAACTCACATTTTTGAAATGATGAAAGATAAGAGACAGAATATTCTTTTCTCTGCAACCATGACAGACGCAGTAGACGAAATGCTGGATCAGTATTTTGCAGGTCCCATCGAAATTTCATTGGCAAAATCAGGAACTCCGCTTGAAAAAATTGAGCAGAGAGGTTATAAGGTAGAGAATTTCAATACGAAAATCAATTTGCTGGAGCATTTGCTGAAAAATGATACGGATATGTCTAAAGTGTTGATTTTTAATAATAATAAAAAACATGCAGATTTATTATTTACAAAAATTGATGAGCTTTTTCCCGGACAGTTTGACGTTATTCACTCTAATAAATCTCAAAATTACAGGTTAAAAGCTATGAAAAGCTTTGAGAACGAGGAGATTAGAGGTTTGATAACGACGGATGTTATGGCAAGAGGGCTTGATATTTCGAATATTACACACGTTATCAACTTTGAAACACCTGAAGTTCCTGAACAGTATATTCACAGAATCGGTAGAACGGGTAGAGCTGATAAAGACGGTAAAGCTGTTACTTTTGTAACGAAAAAAGAAGAAACTTTGATTCTTGACATCGAATTGCTGATGGATAGAGATTTGAAATACGTTGATTTCCCTGAAGAAGTGAAAATTAATCCTAAAAAGATTGCTTCTGAAGAAGATACGATCATAATGAAAAATCCAGCACAAGTAAAATTGAATGACGGTGGAGGAGCTTTCCATGAGAAAAAAGATAAAAATAAGAAGGAAAACTGGGGTGGACCTTCAAAAAGAAAAGCACCGAAAAAATTCGGGGCAAACAGAGCCCAACAAAAAGCAATTTCAAAGTCTAAAAGAAAGAAATAAAATAATAAAACTCCCGAATTTTCGGGAGTTTTTGTTTATAATAAGAATTTTTTTGCTAATTTATTTCATATAAGGATTCATCACAGAAGTCCAGAGTTGATAACCTTCCGGAGTCATATGAAGCATATCTTCTACAAAAAGATCTTTTCTTACATTTCCATTTGAATCCTGCATCACTTTTGTAATATCGATGAATTCTGCATTTGGTTCTTTTTTCATAAAAGCTGCAATTTGTTTGTTCGCTTCTTTCATTTGTGGCCAAAGCTTTTCGCGACTTGGAGAATATTTTATAGAAATATAATCAACTTCGATATTCGGGAATTTCTGACGGATCTTTTTGTAAAATGTTTTAAACCTGCCAACCACAACTTCAGCTTTTAATTGATGATTATCTGCAAAATCGTTTTCACCGCAGTAGACAATGATTTGTTTTGGCTGATAAGGATTTAAAAGATCATTAGCGTAAAAGTTAAGATCAGTAAGTCTTGAACCTCCAAAACCTCTGTTAATGATTGTTTTATCGGGGAAATAATTGGCAACATCCGTCCATTTTGTAAAAGATGAGCTTCCAACCAAAAGAATAGCATCTTTTTTTGGAGCAGTTTCCTGATCTAATTTTTTGAAATTCTGAATGTCCTGCCAGAACATGGGTTCTTTTTCCTGTGAAAAGAAAAGGGCAAAAGTCAGCAATAAAAATGCTGATAACATCTTCTTCATTGTTTTAATAATTTTTAGTTAGTATTAAAATTTTTCTTTTTCATAAAAAACTCCCGAAAAATTCGAGAGTTTATTTTTTATCTTTTATAAGAAACATATTCTGCATCTGGAACCAGATCTCCATTTTGATCGATATTGTCATACATTTGTTTTATCCTCATTTCTGAACTTGTAAGAATCACAATCTGATATTTTCTTGGACTGTCATTATTATAATTAATGACTAAATTTTTGGTATCAGTATCGTAGCTGTAAGTTCCTGAACTAAAACCATTTACATTACAACTGGCGCCCACTCCGGAATAAGAAGTAAAAGCCGTGGAATAATCTGTACCAAAATATGTATTGTTTTTAGCTTCACATCCTGTTGGAGTATATGTACTAATTACTGTTTTATCATCTTTTCCAGAGATAACTTCTCTTTTACTGATCTTCCAATCACCTTTCATCATATCCATTTCATAACCCTGGATATCATCATCTGAACAAGAAGTAAGCGCTAACGCTGAAAAGGCAAATAAAAGTAATTGTTTTTTCATTTTCACAAATTTAAGAATATGCTAAAATATAAATAAATTTGAAATATTTATAATGAAATTAAACTTTTTTAAACGAATGTTTGTAAATAAATGAATTTTACTTAGGGGATGGAAGATAATTGTGGAAAGAACTTAAAATTATAGATTTAAAATTGAAATTATTTAAAGATTATTATGATTAAACTTTAATAATCACAGCTTAAATCATAAAAGCAGTCTTTAGCTTTTAGCTCCCATCTCCAGTTTTATTAATAACTCATTTCAACAATCTTATAAGCGTCTTGTGGAGTCAGTTTTTTGTATTCTCCTAAACCTAGCCAATTCCTTTCTGTAAAGGCTTTTTCAACTCTTTCTGCGGTTCCCTTGTAGTCTTCCGTATATTCTGAAAGCTTAGTCTGAATATGTAAGCTATGGAAAAATTCTTCTAATTTTTTAATTCCTGCTTCGGCTTTTTCTTCAACAGTTCCGTCTTTTATTCCCCAAACTCGTTCCGCATATTGAGCTAATTTTCCTTTTTTAGACTCAAAATTATAACGGTAATGAGACGGAGCGATTACAGCCAATGTTCTTGCATGATCAATTCCGAAATAAGCCGTTAATTCGTGTCCCATTGCATGAACTGCCCAATCTGTAATGACTCCTTTCTGAATTAAGCCATTCAAAGCCATTGTACAGCACCACATGAAATTTCCTGCAGCATCATAATCAAAATCATCTGCCAAAACTTTCGGAGCAGTTTCCTGTAAGCTGATTAAAATACTTTCTGCGATTCTTTCCTGAAGATCAGCTGAAGAAGGTGCCGTCATATATTGTTCTAAAACGTGAGTGTAAGCATCTGTTAGTCCGTTTACGATCTGTCTTGGAGGAATTGATCTTACTACCTCCGGATCTAAAACCGAAAACTGTGGGAAAAGCCCAGGACCGCCTGCAGATAATTTTTCATTCGTTTCTCTTCTTGAAATTACATATCCCGAATTCATTTCAGAACCCGTTGCGGGTAATGTCAGAACACTTCCGAAAGGCATTCCTTCTCCTTCAAAAGTTCTTACAGGTTTTTTCAGGATTTCCCAAGGTTCGCCTGCGTAATTTGCCGCTGCAGAAAGGAATTTTGTTCCGTCAATCACAGAACCGCCGCCGACAGCCAGAAGGAAAGTAATGTTTTTTTCTTTGATGAAACTTAAAGCATTAATCAGTACTTCATATTCAGGATTGGCAGGAACTCCACCGAATTCGAATAATTCATGATCTTTCAAAGCTTCTTTCACCTGATCGTAAACGCCGTTGTTTTTGATGCTTCCGCCACCGTAAATCATTAAAACTTTGGCATCTTGTGGGATTTCCTTTGAAATTTTAGCGATTTCACCTTTCCCGAAAAGTATTTTTGTCGGATTTTTAAACTCGAAATTAAGCATTGTTCTTAAATTTATTTTATCCAAATTTACGGAATGCAAAGTGAAAATTGAGTTAAGGAAGTTTTAAAATTATTATGATTGATTTTTATTAAAACTATCAGGTTTTTACTTCTCATTGCGAGGAGCGAAGCGACGAAGCAATCTCATTATGATATTAAAACCATATAATGTTCAACCCATCAAGTTAACCACAGCGTTTGTCATTCCGTAGGAATCTAAACGATAATTTTTACAATTCAATCTCTAAAAATAAGTCCGGATTCCTATGGAATGACAAACGCTGTGTAAATTTTTTTAAATTTAAAATCAATTAGAAAGATACGCCTTTGCTTTTTTAATAAATTTCTCCTTATCCTTTTTAATATCACCAATCAATTTCTTCCTGTCATCGGGAATCGTCAGATATTTATCTCCCCAAAGATTAATTTCAACAATTAATGGGATGAGATCAATCCCTTTTTCTGTAAGAAAGTAAAGGAATTTCAGCTTATTATCAGGATGATTTTTTTTATCGATAATTCCGTTTTCCAGTAGATTGTGAAGTCTGGAAGCTAAAATATTCGTCGCAATCTTTTCATTGGCTTTCAGAAAATCTCCGTATGTACATTCCTTTTTAATCATCAGATCACGTATAATCAACAATGACCATTTATCACCCCACATTTCCAGGGAACAACTGATAGGGCAGTCTGATCTTTTTTTATTCATAGTATCAATATCTAAAATATTGCTTGTAAAATGAAAGTTTTTGTTTTAATTTTACTTGCAAAATAAAAGTAAATTTAATCATAAAAAATTAATAAATCAAATGGAAAATTATGACATAGCTGTAATCGGCTCAGGACCTGGCGGATATGTTGCTGCGATCAGAGCGGCACAACTTGGGTACAAAACTGCAATCATCGAAAAATACGATACCTTGGGAGGAACCTGCACCAATGTTGGCTGTATTCCTACAAAGGCTTTGCTGGATAGTACCCATCACTTTTCTGAAGCTCAATATAAATTTAACGAACACGGAATTAAATTGAGTGAAGTTGAACTCGATTTTCAACAGATGTACAAAAGAAAATCAGAAGTGGTCGCAAAAAATACTGCCGGACTCGATTTTTTAATGAATAAAAATAAAATCACCCGGTTGAAAGGAACGGCAAGCTTCGTCAATAATTCTACCATAAAAATTGTCAGTGAAAATGAAACAATTGACGTTACAGCAAAACATTATATCATCGCAACAGGCTCAAAACCATCCACAATTCCCGGAGTTGAAATCGATAAACAGAGAATCATCACATCAACTGAAGCATTATCTCTAAAAGAACAGCCAAAATCAATGATAATCATCGGTGGAGGAGTGATCGGTGTTGAAATGGCGTCAATTTTCAACCGTATCGGAACTCAGGTGACAATTTTAGAATATGCTGATAATCTGATTTCTACAATGGATAATGAATTAGGAAAGAGTCTTCAAAAAATACTTAAAAAAGAAGGAATTGATATTCGTTTAAACCAAGGTGTTTACAAAGCTGAAAATTTAGGATCTTCTGCTAAAGTTTTGTTTAAAGATAAAAACGGTACAGAAAACGAACTGGAAGCTGAATATGTTTTGGTAGCAGTTGGAAGAAAAGCCTTCACAAAAGGTCTGGGCTTGGAAAATACCGGAGTTGAATTGGATGAAAGAGGATTTATTAAAGTTCATGAAAATAATCAGACTGCAGTTTCCAATATTTTTGCAATCGGTGACGTGATTGGCGGTGCAATGTTGGCTCATAAAGCCGAAGAGGAAGGCGTTTTGGTGGCAGAAACGATCAACGGACAAAAACATCACATTCATTACGACAGAATTCCTTCTGTGGTTTACACTTGGCCCGAAGTTGCATCTGTAGGTCATTCCGAAGAATATTTAAAGAAAAATAATATTCCTTACAATGTCGGAAAATTTCCGTTTTCTGCGAGTGCAAGAGCGAGAGCGTCGATGGATATGGATGGTTTTTCAAAAGTTTTGGTTGATCCGAAATATGGTGAAGTTCTCGGCGTTCACGTAATTGGAGCCAGAGCCGCCGATTTGATTGCTCAGGGAGTAATTGCTCAGGAATATGAGATTACGGCAGAAGATATGTTCAGAATTTCTTACGCACACCCGACGTATTCTGAAACATTGAAAGATGCTTATTTAATCGCTTCCGGGCAAGGTGCGATAAATATTTAAGATTTGTTTAAAAATAAAGAAACCGCCCTGAAATGGGCGGTTTTATTTTTTATGGAGTGATGCAATCTTCACTTTTGAAATAAATTCCGTTGCTCTTTGCTTCGAGTTTTCCGGTTTTTCTGTTGATTTTGATAGAAAATGATTCTTTGATCAACGGACAGTTTTTTATTTTTGAAAGATATAATGAAATATTTTTGTCTTCAATTTTATATGAACTGCTTAATTTGTTTGTTGTGTCAACGATGTAGCCAAAAGTATTTGCAATCAAAATCGCTTCAGGAAGATTATCTATAAATCCGATAAAATCTCTCAACTGCTTTTCATTCGAAAAATATTTAGACTGATTATTTTCACAGGCAATGAGGTATAAAAAACAGTTTTCTCCTAAACATTTTTGAAAGAAACCTTTCTCCGGCGCCGGATCATTAATTGTCATAAACTTTGGCATTTGACTTTCGTAAATGATCGCTTTATCAGGATCGGGATTATTGCGGAGGACAGACCAATAATCAAATTTTTTGTCGGGAATAATGAAAGGATAGAGTAGTTCGGTATTGTCGAGGATCTCAGGAATTTTTTTGAAATCAGAAGGAATAGTTTTCTGACTGAAAACTAAACCGGATAATAATAAGGTCGGAAATAATAATTTCATTCTTTTGTTTTGCAAATTTAGCAAAGTAAAATTTATTGGAATATAATTTTATACGATCCATTTTCCTCTTTTACGTCTATACCTACCCCTGTAAACGTTAATTTATTGATTTGATAACCGTCACAGCCTCCTTTAAATTCCGACGACTGGATTGAAAAATTAAAGTTTTTTATATTAGAGCTAAAAGTATAATTTTTTGTACCATTATAAGCTCCCACGTTTTCTAAAATGACCATATCATCATTAGTTTTTGTGAGCTGTATTCCGGTTTGATTTTCTTCCTTAACCGAATAAGTTGTAAGCGTTCCGTTCGTGATTAAATTTTCATCATTAGAATCAACGAATTTAAAAGCAATAGGTTGAGGAGCATTATAGCAATCTTCACCACAAGCTGTGAAAAGAAAAGCTATTACAAGGAATATGAATATTTTTTTCATGGGATTAATTTCTGTGATGTGTAAAATTAATCATTAAATTTTTGTATTCAAAATTATAATAAACTTGAATTATTGTAACGGGACCTAAATATTTTTAAAACCTGGGCAAGCTGATAATCTGTAATGTCAAAATCATCAATCTGTATTTCTGTTTTTTCGTTGTTATGAAAAAAATATAAATAATTAATTTCAGGTTTGTAGTCATGTTTGGATTCACGACTTACTAAATGTTTTACAATAATTTTTTCAAGCTGGATTTCACCCCACAAATATCTTGGATTGTCTTTTATTTGAATACCTTTCCCATTAATTGAGATGATAATTTTAGATATTTTTTTAATTTCTAAAATAATTTTTATTATAAAATAAATTGTAAATGCTGATAATAATACAACTACAAATATCGACATAAAATTAAATTTGATAATAATACAAGAAAGAAAAAATATTCCCAGAATCACAAAAATACTATAGATGAAAATAGCGATAATCCTTCCTGAACGTGAATATTTAATAATAACTTCATCGGGAAGTGTGCTTTCGTCATATTCAATTTTATCACTTTTGTGAATATTATATTCTTTATAAATAAAAACTCCATTGATAAATGCACCAATGAAAAAGATAATAGAAAGAAAAATAAGGTATTGGAGTAAATACACTCCTATCAAGAAAGCTAAAATTCCTAAAATTGCATAAAAGATAATTCCGAATCTCATTTGTATTTTAATTTTTGCGAATATACATTTTAAACTCAATTTGAAGTATCAAAGAAAATATTATTTTTTAACCTCTTTCGCCTTATCAATATCTGTACTTATAAGATCTCTGGCATAAGAAGTAGCCTTTTGATATTTTTCTAAAAATGTGGCTTTAAATTCATCATTAATCCCTCCTGATTTCATAAATTCATATACGATCTCAGCCCTAATAGCTCTGAGTTCAAATAAGACAAGCTTATAGGTATTTTTCTTATTGTCAACCTGAAATAAAGTATCAAATGCTGTAACTGCAGTCGTTACAGCTCCTAAAATCAAAATAATTTTAGCTTCACTGAGATCATTAATTTCTGACATTCCTGCTAAAACAGTAATTATTCCTGCAAAAATAATTTGAGTAATTCTGATAAAATAGAACAGCAAGATATAATGATCGGCTTTTCTTTCAATTCTGTTAATTTCCTTTTGTATCTGAAGATAAAAAGGATCTGTGATAGAGTCTTCTTTCATGATATAATTAGTTTTACATAAAATTATATAATTAATTTCAGGAAAGTATATTAAATCTTTAATTAATTTTTAAAGTAACAAGGTTTGAATTAAAACCAAAATCCCCTACATTTGTTATATGATACACGACCAACGCGCAGAAAAATTCAGGCAGATCGTGGAAAATAAATTCCAGATCTACAATTCATTATTTATGAGCCTGCCTTATGATAAAATGACGAATATAGGGATGTTGCTTCCTTTCCTTTGTGAAGAAAGCAAAGTCGGTTACGAAGCAGGAAAAACACCTGAAGAAATCGTTGAAGAATTCTTTAAAAATCATACCGATTTACAGACCGAAGAGCAGAAAACCGAACTGCTTTTCAAAATCATACAATATATTGAAAGACAGGTGGTTTTGTTTGACAGTATCGAAGATGCTGCATTTCCGAATATTCACTCCGAAAGTGACAACGGAACGGTAACCAATATGTATGAACGTTCATTACAGGATCATAAACTGGAAAAAATTCGTGAAAAACTGAAGGATTTTGCTGTGAAAATTGTTTTTACGGCACACCCGACGCAGTTTTATCCGAATTCGGTGCAGAGAATCCTTCATGATCTTAGAAATGCGATTACAACAGATTCTATCACTAATATCGATATGTTGTTGCAGCAGTTGGGAAAAACCCCGTTTGTCAACAAAGAGAAACCAACTCCGATTGATGAAGCATTGAGTATTATTTATTATCTGAGATATGTGTATTATGATACGATTGGTGAGCTTTTCACCAAAATAAAAACAACTTTCGGGAATGATCATTTTCATTTGCATGAAGACCTGATTCAATTAGGCTTCTGGCCCGGAGGTGACCGCGACGGAAATCCTTTTGTGACGGCAGATGTTACAAAAAGAGTAGCGGAAGAACTTCATTCTGCGATTTTAAAGGCTTACTATAATAACCTTAAATCTGTACGAAGAAGATTAAGTTTCAGAGGAGTTTCCGATGTGTTGACGAAGCTGAGCAATGAGTTGTATTCTGCTATTTTCAGAAATGAAAAAATTACAGCAGAAGATATTATTAGCAGACTTGAAGAAGCAGAAAAAATATTGGTAGAACAGCACAATTCGTTATTTCTTGATCTTTTAGTGAATTTCAAAGATCGTGTGAAGATTTTCGGAACTCATTTTGCGACGTTGGATGTGCGACAGGACAGCAGAATTCATCAGCAGGTTATTGATGAGGTTTTTGCTAAAGTTCTTGGAAATACTGAAGCAACTCAGGAAGATAAATTCAATCAGCTAATTCAAATTTCAGAGAAAGTTAATCCTGACGACTTTGAAGATATTATTAGAGATACTTTATTGACGGTTTCTCAAGTCTCAGAAATCCAACAGTTGAACGGATACAGAGGAATGAACCGTTATATTATTTCTAATTCCGATGCGGTAAAAGATGTGATGAATGTGTATGCGTTTTTCAAGGTCTGCGGTTATCAGGATGAAGAGATCAATATGGATATTGTTCCGCTTTTCGAAACGATGGAAGGTCTTGCCAATGCCGAAAATGTGATGAGTGAACTGTATCAAAATCCGATCTACAAAAAGCATCTTTTAAAAAGAGGAAACCAGCAGACGATTATGCTTGGTTTCTCAGATGGAACAAAAGACGGCGGTTATCTGAAAGCCAACTGGGAAATTTATAAAGCAAAAGAACTTTTAACGAAACTTTCCGAGCAAAATGGAATTAAAGTCGTGTTCTTCGACGGTAGAGGCGGTCCGCCTGCAAGAGGTGGTGGAAAAACCCATGATTTCTATGCATCACAAGGAAAAACAATTGCCAATAACAAAATTGAATTAACGATTCAGGGACAGACAATCACAAGTATTTTCGGGAATAAAGAACAGGCAAAATACAACTTCGAACAGCTTCTGACAGCCGGAGTTGAAAACGATGTTTTCAAAAATTCTAAAAAGGATTTAACCGAAAAGGAAAGAGAATTAATCATCGAATTAGCAGATATCAGCTATAAAAAATATTCAGACTTAAAAGCGCATCCAATGTTCGTTCCCTATTTGCAGGAAATGAGTACGTTGGAATATTATGGTAAAACCAATATCGGAAGCCGTCCGTCGAAAAGAGGTGGTGGAAGTGAATTGAAATTTGAAGATTTAAGAGCAATTCCTTTCGTTGGTTCTTGGTCGCAGTTGAAGCAAAACGTTCCCGGATTTTTCGGTTTCGGTTTTGCGATGCAGCAGATGAAAGAACAGGGAAGATTTGATGAAGTGAGAGAATTATACAAAGGTTCGGATTTCTTTAAAACCTTGGTTTTAAACTCGATGATGAGTATGAATAAATCCTATTTTCCATTAACGTATTACATTAAAAATAATCCGAAGTTCGGTGAATTCTGGAATGTGCTTTTCGACGAATTTAATCTTTCAAAAAACATTATGCTTGAATTAACAGGCTTCAAAATGCTTCAGGAAGAAGATCCTTTATCAAGAAAATCGGTGAAAATTCGTGAAAGAATTGTGCTGCCGTTATTGAGTATTCAGCAATATGCGTTAATGAAAATTCAGAAAGGTGAAGGGAATAAAGAAGCGTATGGAAAACTTGTGACGCGTTCTTTGTTTGGAAATATTAATGCGAGTAGAAATTCGGCGTAAAATGAATTATGAAAGAACTTCTTCTTGCCATTTCTATTCTAATACTAAATACTAACTGCTTTTATTAGCTATTAATTTGTAGCATTGTCATGCTGAGCTTGTCGAAGCATCTATAAAAACAAAAAACCTCTCAACTTGAGAGGTTTTTTGTTTATTCTTTTATAAATTTCTCATAATAAAATTTCTCCTTCGTCTGAATTTTCAGATAATAAACTCCTTTCGCAAAATCTTCAACTTTCACAGATTTTTGATGAGTAGCTTTCGTAATTAATCTTCCTAAATTATCATAAACTTCCAAAGATAAAACGTCACTTTCAGAAGCAATATTCAAAATATTTTTGACAGGATTCGGGAAAATGGCAACATTGTTTTTCTTGACTAATTCAGAAGTACTCAGAACATTATTGTAAAAACTTCCGAAATTAAGGATTCCAAAACCCATTTGATCGGTATGATTAGGATATAGCGATGCGGTTTGTCTTAATTTATCCCTCATCAAATCGCGGTTCATGGTAGAAAAAGCCTGAATAAGACAGGCAACTCCTCCTGCAGCAATCGGTGTTGCAATAGATGTTCCGTTCACAACCGTGGTTGCATTGTTGTAAACTGAAATGGTTGCAGTTCCTCTTGTACTTCCATCCGGTTTTATAGCCCCCGCAGAATTCGGTCCATAGGAAGAAAAATTTGATGAAATTCCCGCAGAGTCTACAGATCCGATCGTGAAAACTTTTGTATTATCAGCTGGAGTGAGTAGATAATGCCACGGTTGAACACCGGAATTTCCGGCAGCAAATAAGGTGAAGATTCCTTTATTAACGGCAATTTCAGCTCCTCTTGCAATAAAAGAGGTTGATCCGTTTAAATTGGCATAGGTATAATTGTATTTAGGATCATCAAAAGTGGCATATCCTAAAGATGTTGTAATCATATCAACTCCTTTTCTGTCGGCTTCTTCTGCAGCTTCGATCCAGTATAGCTCTTCTTCAGGGATTTCTACAGTAGCATTTTCGCTTCGGTAAAGATAAAAATCGGCATCCGGTGCGGCTCCGACAAAAGTATCCTGAATGTAACCTCCGATTGCTCCCAAAACTACAGCACCATGATTATTTAAGCCGGTATTGTAAATATCTGTTCCTTTTGTTACAAAATCATAGCCTCCTTTAATATGTCCGTTTGTCCATAATCTTGAAAAAGCAGAACCTGTATTTACATTGGGAAATCCCGTATCAATCACCGCAATTGTCACTCCGGTTCCTGTATAGCCTGCCAAATGAAGCGGACGAAGATTAATCTGGTCAATCTGTGCAGAACCGGATCCGTAATCAAAGGTTGTTAAAATTTTATTAGTTGAATTTGTTGAATCCTCCCATTTATTAACATTTTTAATTTTCGTTCCTCCGGAAGAATTTTTAGCAAAACTTTCCACAGACTGCACATAAGTCTGAGTCTGAAGCGTCGCAATCTGAGCCGGAGTGGCATTAACAGCAACACCATTGAGCCATTTCGAATAATCCGTAACGGTAAATCCTAAACTTTGAATATTGGTAATATAAGATTGTTCGATAGGAGCGTCCTGATCATTAAGAGCAATTCCTAATGAAGTTCTGCGGTTGAGGGACTTTTGAGACAGTTCAGACAAAGGGTTTGCATAAAATGCAGCCTTGTTTGGTTTGTCTTTAAAAAATACAAAAACAAGCGATGTCTGTGCAAAACTCACAGAGTAACCCGCTAAGAGACAAAAGAGTAAAGTTTTTTTCATGTATTTATTTTGTATAAAGATAAAACAAAATCAATAAAATTTTTGATAGGATTTTAAATTCCTTATTTTTACAAAAATATTTATTTATGAAAAAGATTCAAATGGTTGACTTACAAAGTCAGTATTACAAGATAAAGAATGAAGTAGATAATGCGGTTTTAAATGTAATGGATTCAGCGGCTTTTATCAACGGCCCGGAAGTAAAGTCTTTCCAGAATGAATTGGAGTCTTATTTAGAGGTTAAACACGTTATTCCCTGTGCAAACGGTACAGATGCACTTCAGATTGCTTTAATGGCTCTTGATTTGAAAGAGGGAGACGAAATTATTACAGCAGATTTTACCTTTGCAGCAACGGTAGAAGTTATTCATTTATTGAAGCTTAAGTCTGTTTTGGTAGATGTTGATTATGATACTTTTACCATTTCGACTGAAGCAATCAAAAAAGCGATCACTCCGAAAACAAAAGCGATCATTCCTGTACATATTTTCGGACAGTGTGCAAATATGGAGGAAATTTTAAAAATTGCTGAACAGCATAATTTATATGTAATCGAAGACAATGCACAGGCAATCGGTTCTGAATATACATTCTCAGACGGAACTGTAAAACAGGCAGGTACGATGTCTACTGTAGGTACAACTTCTTTCTTTCCATCGAAAAACTTAGGTTGTTATGGTGACGGAGGAGCTATTTTTACCAATAATGATGAGTTGGCTCACCGTTTAAGAGGAATTGTAAACCACGGAATGTACGAAAGATATTATCATGATGAGGTGGGTGTAAATTCAAGATTAGACAGCATTCAGGCTGCGGTTTTGAGAAAGAAACTTCCGAATCTGGATAATTATAATGAAGCAAGAAAAAAAGCAGCAGATTATTACGATGAAGCTTTTGCCGGACACGAAAATATCTTAACTCCGAAAAGAGCAAAATATTCCAGTCACGTTTTTCACCAATATACTTTGAGAATTCTGAACGGAAAACGTAATGAATTACAGAAATTTTTAACTGAAAAAGAAATTCCTGCCATGATTTATTATCCTGTAGCTTTGAGAAAACAAAAAGCTTATTATCAGGAAAGTAATGATGCAGATTTTGTAAATACAGATAAACTTCTGGATCAGGTGATTTCTCTTCCGATGCACACAGAATTGGATGATGAACAGTTGAAGTATATTACGGATGCTGTGTTGGAGTTTATGGGAAAATAAGGAATGAAAAAGAAAGTTTTCAAATATGGATTTGTTTATTGGGTGATAATTTTATTAAACATTTTTTTATTTACTTCATTCTTAATAGGGCTTTATAATAGACTAGAGACAAACAATTTTGATTATTTTTTAGACGCAATATCATTTATTACGATTTCTTTGATTAGTGTTTTGTCTCTGATATCTTTAATATTGCTAATTGTAAAAAATAAACATTCGATTATTGTTTTTTCAGCAGTTCTATTCTTAATACTACTGATAATTTCAGTTTTTGTCTTTTATTCAGTTTTTATTTTAGGAGATTTTGGTGAGAACATATCAGATCTTTATACAGTACCAATGGTGTATATAATTATTTTCGGTTTTTTATTTATTATATATAGATTTAAATATAGAGAAAATACTTATGAACTTGAAATAGAAGACATAGGAATACATAATGATTAAAAAAAACAATAATTAAAAAAATGGCAATACTCGTAACGGGAGGTTTAGGATATATTGGTTCGCACACGGTTGTAGAACTTTTAAATAACGATTTTGAAGTTGTTATCGTAGATGATTTATCTAATTCGGAAAGATTTATTTTAAAAAATATTGAGGAAATTACGGGAAAGAAACCTGTTTTTTATCCTTTTGATTTAAAAAGAAAAGAGCTTCTGACACAGGTTTTTGATGCACATTCTATTGATGGCTGTATCAACTTTGCTGCATTTAAAGCAGTTGGAGAAAGTCAGGTAAAGCCTGTTGATTATTATGAGAATAATTTGTTTTCATTAATCAATATTTTGCAGGAATTTAAAGAAAGAGGACTTTCAAATTTTATTTTCAGTTCATCTTGTACGGTTTACGGACAGGCGGATAAAATGCCAATTGATGAAAATACTCCTCTAAAAATGCCGGAAAGTGTTTACGGAAAGACAAAACAAATGGGAGAAGAAATCTTAATTGATTTCGCAAAAGCTTATCACCGGAAAATTTCGTTATTGAGATATTTTAACCCGATTGGGGCACATCCATCCGCAAAAATTGGAGAATTACCAATCGGAGTTCCGAATAATTTAGTACCTTACGTGATGCAAACTGCAGCAGGAATTCGCGAAAAGCTGAATATTTGGGGTAATGATTATCCGACGCAGGATGGAACGGCAGTTCGTGATTATATTTACGTTGTAGATCTTGCAAAGGCTCATGTTGCAGCCTTAAAAAAATTAATGGAAAGTAATTCCGATGAGGCTGAGATTAATATTTATAATCTTGGAACAGGAAAGGGTTCTTCGGTTTTAGAAGTCGTAAAAGCTTTTGAACTCGCAAATAACGTAGAAGTTCCTTATCAGATCTGTGACAGGAGAGAAGGTGATATTACAATCGCTTATGCTAATGTTGACAAAGCGGAAAAAGAGCTTAACTGGAAGTCTGAGACTTCATTAGAAGAGGCTTTGAGAACGGTTTGGCAATGGCAGAAATATTTAGAAATAAGAAACGCTTAAAAAATTAAGTCATAAAAAAAGAATTTATTGATATGAAAACACAAAGAATAGGCATTACGTTTTCGTCGTTCGATTTATTACATGCCGGTCACATCAAAATGCTGGAAGAAGCAAAGACGGTTTGTGATTACCTTATTGTTGGTCTGCAGATTGATCCTTCCCATGATCGTCCTAATAAGAATAAACCAACTCAGACAATTGTAGAAAGATATATTCAGTTGAGAGCGGTAAATGCTGTTGACGAGATTATTCCTTATTATACGGAAGAAGATTTGGAAGATATCTTGAAGTCTTTCGTAATCGATGTAAGGATTATTGGAGATGATTATATGGACAAAGATTTTACGGGTAAAAGATACTGCGAAGAAAAAGGAATTGAAATCTTTTATAACAAAAGAGATCACAGGTTTTCTTCCAGCGATCTCAGAAAAAGGATCTATGAAGCCGAACTAGCAAAAAGTTTAAAAGCTGAAACAGTAAAATAAAAAAATCCCGAAAATTATTTTCGGGATTTTTTGTTTGTATTTTGTAGGATTACATTGGCCCTTGCTGGTCGTCTCCTGAATCATTTGCATTGATGTCTTTTTTCTTCTTAGGCTGCTCAATTTTTTCACCCTGTTTGAATCTGTAGGTGAAAGATAGTGCAAACTGTCTTGGTTGCCATTGCATGTAAGATTCTCTGTCGAAATCGGCTGTTTTTGTAAGACTTCTCATTGCTCTGGTATTGAAGATATCCTGGATATTGAAACTTAGTGTTCCGTTACCGTTCATGATTGTTTTTGAAGCTCCAAAATTAATGGAATACATATCTTTTCTATCTTGGTTTTGAGATTTTTGCGCTCCTCTATAATTTCCTTGCAACTGGAAGCTAAACGTTTTGTCGATTTTAAAAGTTGTACTCAGTCTTGCTCTTGTAGAAAATCCTGAACCTTCAAAGGACAATGGTTTAGCCACCACATCAGGATCAGAATAAATTCCTGTTGTTTTATATCCGAATAAATCAACATTTCCTAATAATTTCAGCCATTTTGTAGCATCCCAGTTAAAGTTCAAATCCATCCCATAACGATCATCCGTTCCTAAATTAACTGGTTTTGTATGGAAAGCTCCGGCATTATCAGTAAAAACTACCATTTTTACATCATCTGTAGAATGTCTGAAATATAAAGTAGGGTTGATGGTAAATTTATTTTTAGAGATACTGTACCCGAATTCATAAGAATCTACATAAGAAGGATTCAGATCAATATTTCCATCAAAAATATTCTGATTATCTGTATAGCTTGGATTAGGAATAAGGAAAAAAGATCTCGGACGGTCGATTCTTCTTGAATAGTTAACCAAAAACTGATTGTCTTTCGCAATTTCATAGCTTAAGAAAACACTTGGAAATAAGTTATTGTAATTCTTGGTTTTATCAATGGAATGATTAGTAGATGAAGGATTTAAATTCTGATATTTAATATCTACCTGAGAGTTTTCATCTCTCAAACCGATCTGATACCCTAATTTACCTATTTTACTTTTAAACTGAATATATCCTGCATTGAATGTTTCTTTATAGATAGCGTTATAGGTAAAATCTGGTAAAAAGAAATAATCTGCAGTACTGGTATACCTTTGGAAAACATCATTATCATAAATATTTTGATTGATGTCTAATCTGTATCCTGCTTCTAATTTAGAATTTTCACCGATAGGAAGTTCATAATCAGCTTTTCCTATCAGCGTTTTATTTACAGTATTCTGATCGATAAGGTTTTGCAAAGTGAAATTATTATTTTCTGTCTGCAAAACATCAGTATCATTATATGATCTGCTTCTTTGTAAACTTAATGATAAGGATAAGTTCTGTCCTTTATCATCAAATTTGTGATCTAAACCAAAATCTCCCTGAAAAGCAAGATTATTATTAGACCCGATATTTTGTCTGTTTGTTAAAGAAGTACTTCCATTTTGATAAAGATAATTGTACAATACATTTCCGTCATTCTCACTGTCAAATGTTCTTACGGTTGCCGATGCATTTACTGAAGTTTTATCAGAGATGTCATATACTAAACCTGTAGAAGCGTTATAATTGTCATTCTTACTTTTAGTAATAGACTCTTGATCTGCTTTTAGTCTGTCTGTAGGATTTACAGCATTAAAATAAGTAGCATTATTTCTCTGAGTATTCTTAGACTCTCTGTAGCCACCGCCACCATTTAAAAACCATGTAAGATTTCCTTTTCTCCAGCTTAAATTTGTATTAAGGTTGGTTTGGGGTAAATATCCTAAAGTTCCCGTAACACTTCCGTTAAAACCTGTTTTTTTACTTTTCTTTAAAATAATATTCAGAATACCTGCAGTTCCACCTGCTTCAAATTTTGAAGACGGATTGGTAATTACTTCGATTCTTTCGATCTGATCTGCAGGAATACTTTGCAAAGCATTGGCTCCATCATCAATTCCCAGAAGGGCAGAAGGTTTTCCGTTGATCAAAAACTTTACATTAGAACTTCCTCTCATAGAAACCGTACCATCAGTCTCTACAGAAACAGAAGGTACATTGGCAAGTACATCCTGAAGATTACCTCCTTTACTTACAATATCTTGAGAAGGATCATAAGTTCTTTTATCCAGTTCTACTTTATAAGGTTTTGTAGAGGGTGCAGTGATTACAACTCCCTGAATATCTCCCGTTTTTATATTGGTAGCACTTTTTTCAGGCTCGATAGACAAAGCTCCGATATTTCCGGCGGCTGTAATTTGTTTATTGATAACACTTTTTTGATAATCAATTGCTTCTACAGTAATATCATAAGCTCCGGGAGCAAGATCTAATTTGTATTGACCTTTTTCGTCGGTAAGAGTGGCATCGCTGAATAATTTGTTTGCCTTGTTACTGAACGTAACCGAAGCATAAGGAACAGGCTGATTGTTCTTGTTAACAACCGACCCGGAAATACCTACTTTGTCTTGTGCAAAAGCAAATGCTGCTGCCGAAAGCACAAAAGTAAGTCCTAAGGTTTTTTTTGTAAAAATGTTAATGATTTCCGTCTGATTCATAAGGAATTTTTTTATGTAAAATCGTGAAAGATTCTTCTTAATATTGCGAAATTGTTAATTGTAATAATTTCTTAATATTAAGGTTGTTTATTATTTGTAAATGTATATGTCGCTTTAAAAAGCTAAATGTTAATTATTAAATTGTTAAAATAAAGTTAAATTTATTTACTATTTTATATTTTTAGAATTTAGCCAGTCCTGATATGCTTTTGCATTAATTGCGTGTTGTTCTGCACTTGCTGTAAATTTGTGATATCCAAATCTTGCAGGATCTGCGCACATAAAGATATAATCGTTCTTTTCAGCATTTAAAACGGCATCTACAGAATTTTTATCTACGATGCAGATTGGTCCCGGAGGAATACCTTTATTAGCATAAGTATTGTAAGGCGATGGAGTAGACAAATGTTTATAAAAAACTCTTTTAATTTGTTCCTTAAAATTTGTCTGTTTATTGATTGCATAAATTACAGTCGGGTCAGATTGAAGTTTCATTCCTTTTCTGTAACGGTTCAGATATAATCCGGCAATCGTCTTCATTTCATCTTTTTTTCCACCTGATTCTTTATAAACAATAGAAGCCAAAGCATAAATCTGATCTCTCGTTAAGCCAGATTGCTGTTCTTGTGCTTTTCTCTCGCTGTTCCAGAATTCATTATACTGATCATCAAATTTTTTGAAAAATTCTTTCGGAGTTACCGTCCAGAAAAAATTATAAGTATCAATGAAGAAATATTTTTTCAGATCTTCTGCATTATTGTAGCCTTTTTCGGTTGCAATTACATTAAGATCATTCACGAATTTTAAAGAATCCAGTTCTGTTTTTTTAGAAACTTTACCGATCATCTGATAAATATCTCCAAAATCACCAATTCTAAAGCTGTTTTCGCTTTGATTTCCGGCTTTAATCATATTTACCAAATTGGAGTTTCCCAATCCTTTTTGAAAATGATAACGTCCCGCTTTGAAATATTTTTCAAGATCTTTCTCTTTGGCTACAGCTTCGAAAGATTCTTTATTGTCAACATATTTTGCCGCAGAATCCAGAATCTGTTTAAAATTCGCATTGTGAGGAATCAAAACATATCCATCTTTTCCGATGTTGTTTCCGTAATATTTTTTATAAAATCTAAAACCAAAAAATCCGCCTACTACAAAAACAAGTAAGATGATAATGAGAATAGCTTTTTTCATTTAAATGTCGATTAAAAGTTTTTTGTTTTTTAAATAAGATCTAATTTACCTCTAAAAACCTGTTTTGCAGGACCTTCAAGCCAAATATTTTGGAAAGAATCTCCGCTTTTTTCAGCATATACTTTAAGATTTCCGCCTAAAGTTTTAACTTTTACAGAGATTAGATTATTATTTTGCAGAAAAGTTAAAGCGGAAGCTGTAACTCCTGTTCCGCAGCTGAAAGTTTCGTCCTCAACGCCTCGTTCATAGGTTCTTACGAAAATTTCGTCATCCGTAATTTTTTCAACAAAGTTTACATTGATTCCTTTTTCTATATAATTTTCAGAATTTCTGATACCATTTCCTTCTGCAAAAACGTTATAATTCACCAAATCCTCAACATATTTTACATAATGTGGCGAACCGGTATTCATAACAGAGTCTTCTCCATCGTTGGAAATGGTTTCTACATCGATCATTTTTAATTTTACGATTCCGTTGTGGATTTCTGCATCATGTTCACCGTCAATTGCGATGAACTTACATTTATTTTCAAAAATATCAAGAAAAAAAGCAAAAGCGACCAGACATCTTCCTCCATTTCCGCACATCGTACTTTCTCCGCCATCAGAATTGTAATACACCATTTTAAAATCATACTTGTCATCATTTTCTAATAAAATAAGACCATCTGCACCGATTCCAAAACGTCTGTCGCACAATTTTTCGATAATGTCTTTTTCTTTAGGAAACTGAAGATCACGGTTGTCGATCATTACAAAATCGTTTCCTGTTCCTTGATATTTATAAAATTCCATATTTTTTGATCTAATATTTTGTCTAAAATTGAACATGCAAAATTACTATAATTAAAACAAAAAACGAACAGTGTTAACTGTTCGTTTCGTTATTTATAATCGTTTTATCTAAATCCGCCTCCAGTGCTTCTCGTTGGCTGTGGAGCAGTTTGCTGAGGCTGTGGAGAACTCTGCTGTGGTTGAGGAGAACTATTTCTAAAGCCGCCGCTGTTCGAATTGCTGCTGTTGCTTGAAGAATTATTTCTGAACCCGCTGTTAGAGTTGCTATTACTCGATGAGTTATTCCTGAAACCTCCGTTATTATTTTGAGGTCTTGGTGTATTTTGCTGTTGGTTTCTAAAGCCGTTGTTTGGTCTCTGGCTTCCTTGATTGTTTTGATTATTCGGTCTGAAACCACCGTTTGAATTTCCGTTATTGAAACCATTACCTCTGAAGCCGTTGTTTGGTCTCTGTGAAGTAGTTTCTCCGCTGGATCTTCTTTCTACATACACCTTTCTTCTGGAATTGTTATAATTCTGATAATAATAAGGCATGCCGTTGTCATAGTAATAATTCATATTATTCCTATAATAATATCCGTCATTTCCCCAATATCCGCCACCTCCATAATATCCCTGAGGTGCATAATAATATCCGTTGTCATAGTAAGGATCGCCGTATGAATCTGCATACGGATCTGAATAAACGGTACAAGCTGTCAAACTTGTGATAGCTATAATACCAAATGCTATTTTTAATAAATTTTTCATGACTTTTATAAACTTTTTTTCTTAAAACTTTTTTTCCAACTGGCGTATCCCTGGATCGCCATTATAGTAAATACCAAATATTGAACCGAAGTGATTCCTAGACCCTTATAAATCATCATAGGCATACAGATAAAATCTCCGGTGATCCAGAAAATCCAGTTCTCGATGCGTCTTTTCGCCATAAACCACATGCCCACTAAAAATATGGAAGTCGTTATCACATCCAGCCAATTTCCCCAATCAAGATGATATAAACCGAGGTTTGTGCCTTCCATAGAAAACTGATTGTCAATATAAGGTTTATAGTAATAAATTACGGTTACCAAAATCAAACTTAATAAAAAAAGCAAAATTCCGTATATCCATTCTTTTTTTGATGCCCACATTACATCAACATGAATATGGTCTTCAGAACTTTTTGCCCACAAAATCCATCCGTAAACACTCATCACCGTATAATAAACATTAATCATACAATCTCCCAGCAATCCGAAATTGAAAAGAATGTAAACATATATTAAAGTAGAAACAATTCCGGTAGGATAAAGCCAGATATTTTTTTTAATAGAAAAATAAACACTCAGAATTCCGAAGATAGCAGCGAAAGATTCTAAGAAAATTTGGAGCGTTGTGTAGCTTTCGTAGGGTTTTACGAAAAGATCGTATAAATTCATGTGATCAAAAATAAACAAAAAAACAGACACTTAAAAATGATTTAAATAATATGGAAATCAGAATTTTAAGTTTTAATATTTAAAATTAATGTTGAAAGTTTATTAATAAACGTAAAGGTCCGTAAAATTTTTATATTTTCGTAAATCTTTAAATAAAATGAAATATGTCTAAAATTTGGACCAAAAAACCCATGAGTGCTTTTGAGAATGACATGAAAAGCAGTCAGCTCAAAAGAGTACTTGGTAAATGGAGTCTTACAGCTATCGGAATCGGAGCAATTATCGGTGGAGGAATTTTTGTACTTACAGGTACAGGAGCTTATTATCATGCAGGGCCTGCGTTGGCTCTTTCTTTCATCATTGCCGGAGTTGCGTGTGTATTTGCAGCGTTATGTTATTCAGAATTTGCATCCATTTTGCCCGTAGAAGGTTCTGCTTATGCGTATGCATATGGAACTGTAGGTGAAATTTTTGCATGGATCATAGGTTGGGGGCTTATCCTCGAATATGCGATGGGATCCATGACCGTGGCAGTTTCCTGGTCCGGATATTTTAATAAACTTCTCAAGATGTTCGGTCTTCATCTGCCGGATTATCTTACTTCAGATCCTGCAAGTTACACTGGAGAAGGTTTTTCAATGAATTTGCCTGCTTTTGTAATCGTGCTTGTAGTAATTTCTATTCTTATCAAAGGAACTAAAGAAGCTGCAAAAGCAAATAACCTTATTGTAATCATGAAAGTTTCTGCGGTAATATTTGTAATCGTTGCCGGTGCTTTCTTTATTAATGCTGAAAACTGGAATCCTTTTATCCCAGTAGCTACAATGGTGAAAGAAGGTGATAATATGAAAGAAGCCTATGGAATTCAGGGGATTATATCAGGAGCTGCAGCAATTTTCTTTGCGTATGTAGGTTTCGATGCGGTTTCTACACAGGCCGGAGAAGCTATTAATCCTAAAAAAGATGTTCCTTTTGCGATTATCGTTTCTCTTTTGGTATGTACGGCATTATATATATTAGTGTCTTTAGTACTTACTGGAATGATGAATTATAAAGATTTTGATCCTCATGGAAATTATCCGGATGCAATTAAAGCTCCTGTAGCATATGCATTTGAAATTGCAGGACAAGGTTGGGCAGGATATATCATTACGATTGCAGCAACAATCGGTTTGATTTCTGTATTAATGGTAATGATCATGGGACAGTCAAGAATTTTCCTTGGAATGTCTAAAGACGGTCTTATTCCTAAAATGTTTAGCGATGTACATCCTGTAAGAAAAACTCCGGCAAAAAGTTTAATGCTTTTAGGGATTTTAATTGCAACGGTGGCTGCATTTACACCAATTAGCAAATTAGCGGATATGACCAGTTTCGGAACGTTGTTCGCGTTTACAATGGTTTGTGTGGCGGTTTGGATTTTAAGAAAAAAAGAACCTAATTTACCAAGAACATTCAAAGTTCCTGCATTACCTGTTATTGCAACTTTAGGAATCTGTATTAACGTTTATCTGATCTGGAACTTAAGCCATGAAGCAAAATATCTTTCATTGGCATGGCTTGCTTTAGGAGTTGTCATTTATTTCACATACAGTCTTAGAAATAGTAAACTTCACAAAGTTGGTTACGGAGAAACTTTCAAGGCAGAGCAAGAGCCTTTACAAAAAACAGATTTAGATTTATAATTAATTTAATATAAATTCAAAAAATCCACAGAGAAGTCTGTGGATTTTTTATTTTTGTGAGTATGAAAAAGATTTTACCATTTTTATTTTCTTTCCTGGGAGTATTTTCCTTTTCTCAAAAGATTGAAAGTCTTGAAACAATATTCAATGATAAAATAAGCATTCGTGCTTTAGAAATCTACGATAATAAAGTCTGGTACAGCGGAACAGATTCTAAGTTTGGTTTTGTTGACTTAAAAAATCCTAAAAATCAGAAGCAGATTAAATTATCAGAAAAGAAATTGCAGTTTCGAACTTTGGCGCAGGATAAAAACTCTTTTTACACCATCAATATTGAAAGTCCGGCAGAATTTTTTAAGATTAATAAAAAAGATTTGAAATCCGAGATTGTTTTTAAAGATACTGTAAAAACGGCTTTTTACGACGCTCTTCATTTTGTTAATGATAAATTGGCTTATACTTTCAGTGATGCCGATAAAGATAATAAATTGAAATTGGCTGTTTTCAAAAATGGAAAATGGAGTATGATTACAAATGATGTTAAACTAAATGAAGGTGAAGCTGCATTTGCTGCAAGTAATACCAATATTTCTTCAACAAAAAATAACTTATGGATTGCAACGGGAGGAAAAGCATCGAGAATTTTAAAATTAAATTTTAAGACGAATAAATTTGAGATTTTTGATACGCCATTTATCCAGGGAGAATCTTCTCAGGGAATATATTCTATCGATTTTCCGGATGATAAATTCGGGGTTGCTGTCGGAGGAGACTATACGAAACAAGATGCAAACGTCAACAATATTGCAACAACTAATGATGGCGGTGAAACATGGCAGATTCAGGCTTCCGGGCAAAATGGGGGTTATACGACCTGTGTGAAAATCAAACCAAATTCCAAAGGAAAAGAAATGATTTCTGTTGGGGATAGACACATCAGTTATTCCTCAGATTTTGGAAAAACATGGAAGAAAATCTCTGATGAAAAAGGATTTTTTATTTGTAAATGGATTGATGGAAACACGGTTGTTTTTGCAGGAAATGGTAAAATTTCTGTGATGAGACTAAAGTTTTAGATCATGGAGACTGCAAAAAAATATAATTTAATTTTTCATGTTTCAGAAATTGACGGTCTTACCAGAAGACCGAGTATTGGTGTAAGTAATATTAATGGAAGCTCTTTAAACCATGAAATTGCAAGTTTTTTAGAAACTAACGGATTAGAACTTATTGAACATATTAAAAGTGAAATTAATTCATTAGATTATGGTTTTGAGTTTAAAGGTTACAATATTTGGGGTTATCATGATGCAGAATCTATGGAAATAAGAAATTTTCCACCTAATAAATCCGTTGCAATATTTAATACAGGAGGGAAAGAAGTTGAAATACCACTTGAAGATTTCTTACAAATCTTAGAGGAATGGAAAACTTTTGTTGAATCTGTTCCAAAACCTCATTGGCTGGATCGGCGATAGTTTAAATTCAATTTTCAAATCTCAATCATAGAACATATCTTTCCAAATAATATTCATTACAACTTTCTTCCGTTTAATTTTGACTAAAATTTCCGCATGAGCAAATTAAAGATATTCTTCCTTTTATTAATTCCAACTTTATTTTATACTCAAAAGATTCGTGTATTTATTTTGGCTGGACAATCTAATATGAATGGTTTTGGTTTTAATAAAGATCTTCCGAATGATTTAAAATCTTTTAAAGACGTCTATATTTTTCAGGGAAATTCTGTTCCTGACGGAGATTTGAACGGTGGAACAGGAAAATGGGACATTCTGAAACCCGGAAACGGAACAGGTTTTAAGACAGACGGAAAAACAAATACGCTTTCAGACAGATTCGGTTTAGAGTTATCTTTCGCGAAAAAGATGAAAGAACTTTTCCCCAATGATAAAATTGCTCTAATAAAATATGCAAGAGAAGGAACTTCCATCGACAGTGCTGCAAGAGGAAATTTCGGTTGTTGGGATTCTGATTTCAACGGAACAAACGGATTGAATCAATATGATAATTTTCTGAAAACCGTAAAAAATGCTTTATCAGAAACAGATATTGATAAAGATGGGAAAAAAGATATCATTGTACCTTCCGGAATTCTTTGGATGCAGGGTGAGGGTGATGCAAGCTATACAGAAGAAATTGCCAATAAATATTATGATCATTTGAAAGTTTTAATGAATCAGATGAGAGCAGCAATGTTGACGGATCATCTTCCCGTTGTGATCGGAAAAATTTCAGATTCGGGAAAGGATCCTTCAGGCAGAGTCTGGAAAATGGGAGAGTTGATACAATATGCTCAGGAGAAATTTGTAAAGAATGATAAAAGTACCGCAATTGTTCGCTCAACCAAAAATTATGGTTATGGTAATGATCCATGGCATTATAACAGTGCAGGTTACATAGATCTGGGGCAAAAATTTGCCGATGAGGTATTTAGACTCATTATAAATTTCGAAAAAAGACCCTAATATATTTCATGATTCAAAATCCATAAGATATATTTAATTTTGCATTATGAATTTTGATTGAGAAGTTCATGTTAAAATTTAAACCGAAAATGAATTCTTTAATAGATAAATATAATATTCCAGGTCCCCGTTATACCTCTTATCCTACAGTTCCTTATTGGGACGAAAGTTCTTTTTCTCCGGAACTGTGGAAGCAGAGTGTCATCAGGACTTTTAAGGAGACGAATGGAGATGAGGGAATTTCTATTTATATTCACCTGCCTTTTTGCGAAGCCTTATGTACGTTTTGCGCATGTCATAAGCGTATTACAAAACAGCACAGTGTAGAAATTCCGTATCTGGAAAGTGTGTTGAAAGAGTGGCAGCTGTATCTTCAGTTATTTGATGAAAAGCCGAAATTAAAAGAGCTTCACTTAGGTGGAGGAACTCCGACTTTCTTTTCTCCGAAAAATTTGAAAACCTTGCTGGAAGGTATTTTCGAAACAGTTGATATTGCAGATCATCAGGAATTTTCTTTTGAAGGTCATCCCAATAATACATCTAAAGAACATCTTCAGACATTGTATGATTTAGGTTTCAGAAGGGTAAGTTTTGGAGTTCAGGATTATGATCCGAAAGTTCAGAAAGCAATCAACAGAATTCAGTCTTTCGAAAAAGTGAAAGAAGTGACGGAATGGGCGAAAGAAATTGGCTACAGAGGAATCAGCCATGATTTGGTGTTCGGACTTCCGCATCAATCCTGGGAAGCGATGGAAAATACCATCCGTAAAACAATGGAATTAAAACCGGATCGTTTGGCATTTTATTCTTACGCTCACGTTCCTTGGGTAAAAGGTGTCGGACAGAGAGGTTTTGATGAAAACGACCTTCCAAGCGGTGAAGAAAAGCGCCGTCTGTATGAAGATGGTAAAAAACTTTTGGAAGAATTAGGTTATATCGAGGTCGGAATGGATCATTTTTCTTTGGAACACGATGATTTGTACCAATCTTTAATTCAAAAAAAATTACACAGAAATTTCATGGGCTACACTTCAAGCAAAACCCAATTGATGGTTGGTTTGGGAATGTCCGCAATTTCAGATTCTTGGTATGCTTTTGCACAAAACGTGAAAACAGTGGAAGAGTATCAGAAAATAGTTGAAGAAGGTGAAATTCCTGTTGTAAAAGGTCATATTTTAAATGAAGAAGATTTGACGGTAAGGAGACATATTCTGAATTTAATGTGTCAATTAGAAACTACTTTTGATACTGATAATTCTTTCCCTGAACTGGAAAATGCATTCGAAATGCTGAAGGAAATGGAAAAAGATGAATTGGTTGAAATTCATGATAATCAGATAAAAATAACGGAAAAAGGAAGAGCATTTACAAGAAATGTAGCTATGGTTTTTGATCTTAGAATGATGAGGAACAAACCTGAGACGAGAATTTTCTCAATGACGATCTAGCCCATGAGCAGGAAAGTTCTTTTGATTGTACTTTACCTTTATACGCTGGTTTTTAGTGTTTTAAAAACGATAAGGTTTCCCAATGATTGGTCGGAAGCACATTGGATGCTCGATTACAGATTTGGATTTATCAAAAGAGGACTTGCCGGAGAAATTTTCGGATGGTTTTTTCAGAAAAATGAGTTTGCTATTTTAATTCTTTCCGGCTTAATATTGCTTTTGTTGTATGTTTTGATTTTCAGAATTGCTGTAAAAGAAACTTTTAAACAAGAAAATAGCTTTTACAGGATATTATTTTTTCTGATCTTTTTTCTGTCGCAATATGTTATATTTTCTGCGCATCTGATTGGATATTTAGATCATGTTATCTTTTTACTGACGATTTTAGTTATTTATTTAATTAAAAAAAAGAAGATATTTTTGTCTTCAATCATAGCAACGATCAGCATTTTTATTCATGAAATTTCTTTTTTTCTGATGATACCGATAAGCTGTTTTGCTTTGATTGTTGCCGAAATTCCGGATGAAAAATTTTCATTTAAAAATATTTTTTCGATGAATTTTTTAAAGAAGCTGGTCTTATTTTTATTATTACCTTTTTTAGCTTCGGTTTCAGTTTCTGCCTATCAGGAAATTAATGGAGAAAATTATTTTTCTACGATATTTGATTATTTAAAGCAAATTTCTTTTGTTTCTGAAAAAACTGCAGATTCTGTGTCTTCGGCGTATACCAAAAGTTTCAGCTATTATTTTAAAGAAGAAAGCGGGAATTTTATTCAAAGATTATTTATTTCCAAAGGAACTGTTTTATACGGAATTCCCATTCTTTTTTCTTTATGGATGATTTTTAAAGAATTCAGATTCAGACAAAATTTTCAGTTATTTTTTGTATTGGTAATCATTTCATTTATCCCGTTGTTACTTCATGCAATTGCTTATGATACCTATAGAATCTGGTCTTTTCCTTTTATGATCTTATTTTTGGGTTTTTGGATTTTAAGTTCAAAATTTTCTATAAAAAAAGAAGAGATGAGAAAATTATCAATTTTAGAATTGGTATTTTTTATTATTTCGTTTTTATTGGTTGCTTTAATTCCAAATATTCTGTTTGATAATGAAGTTGAAAGATTTTCTCTAATTACGAGATTAATAATAATAGTACCACTATTTATAATATTATATTTTTTAAAAAAGCCCCAATCAAAATTGACTGAGGCTTAAAAAAACTGTTTGAAATATTTATTTAATAATTAATTTCTTACTGTATGTTTTTAGATTTCCTGAATTTAAGTTGATAAAATAAGCTCCGGCAGGAATTCCTGAAATATCTATGCTGTTATCGTTTCCGATTTTTGCCTGTTCTAGAACTTTTCGCCCTTCAAAACTGATGATTTCAATAGAAGTGTTTTTGTCTTTTAAACCTTCAATGAAAACCTTTTTCGAAGCAGGATTAGGATATACTTTTATCTGCGTTGAAAGATCGTTTTCCTGAGTTCCTAAAGTCGTTGTTGTAACTCTGAAAATTTTGCCGCTATTTACCGCTGCAACAAATAATTCATTTAGATTATTCACTCCGAATGTTGAAAAATTATTTCCTGCAAACGCTGAAGTCCATGTAATTGAATCGTCGGGATTTAAACTTCCAATTTGGGTAGAACAATAATCTGCAAAAATATATCTTCCCTGCAGAGCTGGAAATTGTGTGCCTCTGTAAATATAACCTCCTGTAATCGAGCATTTTCCTCCTGAATGATCATACGCTGCAATCGGGAAGGTCATTGTAGATTGTGCAGAGCAACCTGCTGTATTATAAGCATTGTTTCCCTCATAACATCGCCATCCATAATTGATTCCTGCCTGTGTTAACGGCATTCTGTTAATCTCTTCGATCTGTCCCTGACCGACATCTGCGATCATCACATTTCCGGAAGCTGTATCAAAATTAAATTTCCACGCGTTTCTCAATCCGTAAGCCCAGACTTCATCGGCTCCGTCAACGCCTACAAAAGGATTTCCCGGAGGAATATTATAGGGTCCGGTAGAATTGATGTCAAGCCTTAATAATTTCCCTAAAAGAGAATTTTTGTTCTGGGCATTATTATTCGGATCACCGCCACTTCCGCCATCGCCTGTTACAATCCACAAATAACCATCAGGAGCAAAGTGAATACTTCCGCCATTATGATTGTCAAATGGTTTTGCCTGATTTAAAATAATTTTTTCAGTCGTAGCATCTGCAACATCGGGATTAGAACTTCTGGTGTATCTCGCCACAGTGATGTCGCCATCCAGGTCGTTATAATATACAAAAAAATACCCGTTTGTAGAGTATTGCGGATGGAAAGCAAGACCTAAAAGTCCTCTTTCACCACCATAAGTGATTTTTGAGCTGATGTTTAAAAAATTAGTAGAGTTTACTGTTCCATTGGGTTGTACGATTTTAATGATTCCGTTTTGTTGAACGACAAACATTCTGTTGTCATTCGCATTTACAATTTCGACAGGTGCGGTAAATCCTGTAGCAAATTCTTCCAGACTAATACTTTGGGCATTAATAATGAAGGAAGAAAAAAGACTTGCGCAAAAAAGTAGTTTTTTCATAATATTTTGATATCTAGTGTATTAAATCTGAATGAAAATTTCATACCAATCGAGATTTGAAATATTCATTAAAATATCATGAAAAAATTATTAAATCTTAAATAAAAATAAGAAGACCGATATATCTGAAAATAAACGATTTCTGTTGTTAATAATTCATAAAATTCAATAAAATGATTATATTTGCCGACTTAATTTAACGTAGTTATAACAAAATGCAAGGAAAAGGACTTATTACAATTGTTGCTATTGTACTAGGGTTGATTTGCTTAAACGAGCTATTACCAACATGGTACGCCAGCAAAATTGAAAAGCAGGCAACTGCTATTGCAGGAGACAATCCGGAGAAGTATCAGAAAGAAATTGCAAAACTTTCTAAGGATACGCTGAATCTAGGATTCACAAAACTTTATTACACTAAAGCCAAAGACAAGGAAATGAAACTTGGTCTTGACTTGAAAGGAGGGATCAACGTCCTTTTGGAGATCAACCAGAGAGACTTGGTGAATGATTTGACAAATTATTCTACAAACCCGATTCTTATTGAGGCTTTAAACAAAACTGATGAAGTTCAGAAGAATTCTACAAAATCTTATATCGACAATTTCTTCGACCAGTTCGAGGCAATTAACAAAGCTAAAGGTACAAACCTTAAGTTGGCAGATCCGGAACTTTTCGGAAACACTACACTTACAGAGGTGAAGTACAATACTCCTGATGATCAGGTGAAAAGCATTGTTAAAAGAAAAATCGATGCATCTGTAGGAACAGCTTTTGAGGTAATCAGAACGAGAATCGATAAAATGGGTGCTGTGCAGCCAAACGTTCAGAGAGTACCGGGTACTGCAAGAATTTCTGTGGAGATGCCGGGTATGAAGGACATCGATAAAGTGAAGAAGATGCTTCAGACTTCTGCAAAACTTCAATTCTGGGAAGTACAACAAGTTCCTGAAATGGCGCCATATTTCCAGACTTTAACGTCTATGGTTGCTGTAAAAGGTGATTCTATGGGAGTTGCGAAAAACGTAAACTTCATGAATCTTTTACACATTGACAAATTAAGAACGAATGGTGTTGCGAACGTAAAACTTTCTGATACTGCTGCTGTAAACAAGATATTGAACAGCAAAGTAGGGCAGTCTTTACGTCCGGCTAACATTAAATATACACAATTCATGTGGGGTTACAAGCCTGAAGCTACAGATGCTGAAAGTTTAGTATTGTATGCAATCAGAGGTAACATTAACCAAAAAGCTCCTGTAGACGGTGCTGTTGAAACTGCTAATATCAGCTATGATGAGTTGAGCAGAGTAGTAGTAGACATGCAGATGGATTCTAAAGGTGCTAAAGAATGGAAAACTTTAACAGAGAAAAATGTTGGTAAACCAGTTGCAGTAACATTGGACGGAAGAGTTTATACTGCTCCGAACGTTGTAAATGCTATTCCTAACGGTAGAACTCAAATTTCCGGTAACTTCTCTCAGGAAGAAGCTAAAGAATTGGTAGACGTTTTAGGAGCGGGTAAATTACCTGCAGGTGCAAAAGTGGTTCAGGCTACTGTAGTAGGACCTTCATTAGGACAAGAGTCTATTGATGCGGGGGTGATGTCTTTTGGTATCGCATTCTTACTGATTATAGTTTATATCATTTTCTATTACGGTGGTGCAGGTGTTTACGCTGTAATTGCAATGATCATCAACTTATTCTATATCTTCGGAATTATGGATTCTGTTGATGCAACTCTTACACTTCCCGGTATCGCGGGTATCGTTCTTACAATGGCGATGGCGGTGGATACGAACGTAATTATTTACGAAAGGACCAAGGAAGAATTATTTGCAGGAAAAAGTATTTTAGAAGCTTATAGAGATGGTTTCAAACATGCCTTGAGTGCAATTGTTGATGGTCACTTAACGACGTTATTAACGGCAGGAGTACTTTTCCTTTTCGGAACAGGACCAATTAAAGGTTTCGCTTTAACTTTAGGAATCGGTATCTTGATGACGTTCTTTACTTCAGTATTGATTTCAAGAGCTATGATCTTCTCTAGATTGAATAAAGGGAAACACCTTTCTGTTTGGACTGGTGCTACGAAAAATCTTTTCAGAAACACATGGATCGACTTCATTGGAAAAAGAAAATATGCTTACATCATTTCTGGTATTCTTACTGTAGTTTCTATCGCATCTATTGCAATCCACGGATTCAAATACGGTATCGACTTTACAGGAGGTAGAAATTATGTGGTAAGATTTGATAAAGCGGTTAATGCTGAAGATATCGAAGGTAAATTGGTTACAATTTTCAAAACTGAAGATGGTAAAAACTCTTCTGTTGAAGCTAAAACTTTCGGAAATGATAATCAATTGAAAATCTCTACGGATTATCTTATCGATGACGAATCTTTAAAAGCTGACCAGACTGTTGAGCAGAAATTATACGAAGGTTTAAAAACAAGTCTTCCTGCAAATACGACAATAAAAGACTTCAAAGCTCCTGAAAAAGGACACGTAGGAATTATCTCTTCTGAAAAAGTAGGGCCTACTGTTGCAGATGATATTAAAACTCACGGTATTCTGGCTGTAGTTGCAGCTTTAGGAGGTATCTTTATCTATATCTTAATCAGATTTAGAAAATGGCAGTTCTCTCTTGGTGCTGTAGCAGCGTTGTTCCACGATGCGGTTATCATTTTGGGAGCCTATTCATTGCTTCACAAATTTATGCCGTTCAATATGGAAATCAACCAGGATTTCGTTGCAGCGATCTTAACGGTACTAGGTTATTCGATCAATGATACGGTAATTATCTTCGACAGAATTAGAGAATATCTAAGAGAGAAGAAATCATTAACATTGGCGGGATTATTTGATGACTCTATTTCCAGTACATTGGGTAGAACGTTCAACACGTCATTTACTACAATTCTGGTAATTTTAGCGATCTTCATTTTCGGTGGAGATAACTTAAGAGGATTCATGTTTGCGATGTTAATCGGTATCGGATTCGGTACTTATTCATCAATCTTTATTGCATCTGCTATTGCCTATGACTTCCTTAAAACAGGAAAAGAAGATGAAGTACATGGTAAAACAACTTCCAACAAAGAAGTTCTTACTTCAAAATAATTTATACTACAATAAATAAGAGAAAAGCCTTTCAATTTTGAAAGGCTTTTTTTGTTCAATCTAATTGTAAGACTACTATATTCATGATTTTAAAATTCACTATTATTCATTAATAATTTTTCAGGATTTATTTCATCATCAAAAATTACTTATTATCAATTGCTCATTATTAATAATTTAGAATCATTATTTTTCTTGATTTGATTACTTTTGCACAGTTATGGAAAACTCAAGAAAAAAAGCTGCGATCGGCTTCATTTTTATTACATTACTAATTGATATTACGGGATGGGGAATCATCATTCCGGTAGTTCCTAAATTAATTGAAGAACTTATTCATAGTGACATAAGTGAAGCTGCAAAATATGGTGGTTGGTTGGGTTTTGCTTATGCATTTACACAATTTATTTTTTCACCGGTTGTTGGAAATCTAAGTGATAAATATGGCAGAAGACCTATTATTCTGATCTCTCTTTTCGGATTTGCGGTGGATTATATTTTCCTTGCACTGGCTCCTACGATTTGGTGGCTGTTTTTAGGAAGAGTTATCGCAGGAATTACAGGAGCGAGCGTCACAACAGCTAGTGCCTACATAGCAGATATTTCTACAGATGAAGACCGGGCGAAAAATTTTGGTTTAATTGGTGCAGCTTTCGGATTAGGATTTATCATTGGACCGGTTTTGGGCGGGCTGTTGGGACATTATGGTTCAAGAGTTCCGTTTTATGCGGCAGCAGGATTATGTTTGTTAAATTTTCTTTACGGATATTTCATTCTTCCGGAAAGTTTAGATAAGGATAAGAGAAGAGAATTCAATTGGAAACGTGCAAATCCTGTCGGATCATTCAAATTTTTAGGGAAACACCCTGAAATTTCAGGATTGATAGTTTCATTAATTTTAATTTATATCGCAGGACACGCCGTACAAAGTAACTGGAGTTTTTTTACCATGTATAAATTTAATTGGAATGAAAGAATGGTAGGAATTTCTTTGGGTGTTGTAGGATTGCTTGTAGGATTAGTTCAGGGTGGTTTAATCAGATGGACGACACCAAGATTAGGTGAACAGAAAAGCATCTATTACGGATTGGCCCTTTACGCAGTCGGGATGTTATTGTTTGCTTTTGCTACACAGGGGTGGATGATGTTTGCTTTTTTAGTTCCTTATTGTTTAGGAGGAATTTGTGGACCAGCTTTACAATCTGTGATTACGAAAAGTGTTCCTTCAAATGAACAGGGAGAATTGCAAGGTGCATTAACGAGTTTGATGAGTGCAACCTCAATTATCGGACCTCCAATGATGACCAATTTATTTTACTTTTTCACACATGATGAAGCTCCGTTCAAGTTTTCGGGAGCGCCGTTCTTCTTAGCATTTATTTTAATGGCCATAAGTGTAGTTATTACTTATTTCAATTTTCAGAGAAAAAACAGTGAAAAAGAAGAAATTTAATTCAAATAGTACAAAGAGTGAATCATATTTTTGATTATTGTAAAAGCTTCAAATATGTATTATTAAGATTTTTATTGGATGGTTTTCCGGTTTACAAAATGATCCGGATGTACTTTTATTATCTTTCTCAGTAACTCCCTGGATTGATACGCCACAAAGCTGAAAAATTTTAAAGAATTGCATAAAATTAAAAATCCGAACTGGCATTTTCTGACTGGAAAGAAAAGTGAGATTTTAAACTGGTACGTCAGTCTTATTTTGCGGAAGAAGATCTTGATTTTACCCGTTACAGTACAGAATTTCTTCATACGGAGCATATTATTTTAGCAGATCGAAACAGGAAAATAAGAGGAATCTACAAGGGAACTCTGCAGACAGATATACAACAGCTTATCAAATTAAGAAAGAATAAAAAAGAGAAAACTTAATATTTTATTAAAACTCAATATTTCACATTCAGTTTCACATATCTTTTGTAATTTTACAAAATGGAATTAAGCATTGGAGAAATGGCATTGATCGCTGTGGCGATCGTTGTATTATTCGGACCGGATAAACTTCCTCAGATTGCACGTGACTTAGGCGCAGGTGTAAGAAAAATGCGTGGAGCGGTGGAAGACATCAAAACGGAGATCATGAAAGAGACAGATAATCCTGTTTCTGAAATAAAACGTGAGATTGAAAAAGTAAAAGATGCCGCAAAAGATTTTAATCCTATGAAAGATCTCGATAAAGATATTTTGACAGAATCTAAAGCTGCAAATGAACCTTCAACGCCAAAACCTTCTGAAGACGAAACATATCAAGGACCTGTAAGCAGATAAAATGGAGGAAATCATTCAGGAAGACAGGAAGCTGTTTTTGTTTCTCAATAATTTGGGCGACACACCTTTTGATCAGTTTTGGATGCTTATTTCCAGTACCTGGATCTGGGTTCCGCTTTATATTATTTTCTGTTATTTTCTATATAAAAATTATAAACTAAGATCTTTAGTTTTTATCTTAGTATTTGTTGCGATCGGAGTTACAGTTTCAGATCAGGTGGCAAGTATTTTCAAACACGGTGTTGAAAGGTTAAGACCATGTCACGACCCTTTATTAGAGCATCACATGAGAATAGTGAAGTGTGGCGGACAGTTCGGTTTTTACTCTGCACATGCCTCTAATACATTCTTTTTGGCAACTTATTTAACTATTTTATTAAAAGGTAAGCTTAAATGGTTTCCTTATGTTATATTTGTATGGGCTGCAGTGGTATCATACAGCCGCATATATTTAGGTGTGCATTTCCCGATAGATATTTTGGTGGGGGCGTTTGTTGGAACTTTATTGGGAGTGATTTTTGGTGCACTCGCAAAAAAAGTAATCAATAAACAAAATATAACTTCATGAAACACTCTTTATTATCTCTTGCATTAGCTTTTTCTTCATTAAATTTTTATGCTCAGGACAAAAAAATTGCTGAAGACTGTTTTCAAAAAGCAGATTATAAATGCGCAGAAGAGCAATATTCAAAATTAGCTCAAACTGAAAAAATTCAAAAATTACAGTCCGAATATTATAATAATTTAGGAACAGCTCAAAGAAGATTGGGAAAAACCACTTCTGCTTTTAAATCTTATGAATCCGCATTAAAAGCAAACCCGATGTCGGCTGCTGTTTACGCCAATTTAGGTTCTATTCACGGACAAAAAGGGAATAAGCAGGCAGCCATAACTTATCTTAATCAAGGGCTTCAGTTAGAGCCTGAAAATGCAGATATGTATCTTACCCGTGCTAAAGTTTATGAAAATTTGGGCAAAAAAGATTTAGCTGCGAAAGATTTAAATCAAATATTAACTTTTGCTCCGGATAATATCTATGCAAGAACGGGTTTAGCGAATCTTAAAAAGAATAGTGGAGATCTGGAAGGTGCTTTAAAAGATTATAATCAGTTGATTTCTGAAAAACCCGAATCTCTTTTATATAGTGGAAGAGGGGATGTCTATTTTAAATTAAAGAAAAATAAAGAAGCTCTTGCCGATGTAAACAAAGCCATAGCCATAGATCCGAAATTCGCGCAGGCCCATGTAAACAAAGCATTAATCTTATTTGAAACCGCAAAACCAAAAGAAGCATGTGCAAGTTTGGATAAAGCAGTGAGTTTGGGATACGAAAAACCTTTGCTTTTGGAGCAATATGCTAAATGTGAAATTAAAAAATAACTTTTTCAGAAAAAGTTATTTGGATTCGGTGTGGCGGCTTTGCCGCCACACCGAATCCAAATAATTAATTAATCATTATAATAAGATTTTCAGAGAAAATCAATTAAAAACAATATAAATTATTCATGTTAAATGTTGTTCTTGTAGAACCCGAAATACCAAACAATACAGGAAATATCGGAAGATTATGTGTAGGAACCGAAAGTAAACTGCACTTAATTCACCCGTTTGGATTTGTAATTGATGATAAAAATCTTAAACGTTCAGGATTGGATTATTGGGTACATCTTGATGTCACTGAATATGCCAATGTTGAAGAATGGATAAAAATAATTCCTGATATGTCCCGTGTTTTCTTAATGAGTTCACATGCCCAAAAATCTTATTTGGAAACAGATTTTCAGGATGGAGACTGGTTGGTTTTCGGAAAGGAAAGTGTAGGTTTGAGTAAAGAAGTTTTAGATCGTTTTGAAAATCATTTAACCATTCCCATGTCTAGATTAATCCGAAGTTTTAATATTGCCAATTCCGTTGCTTTTGTGGTAGGAGAAGCAAAAAGACAGATTAATAATTTAATAGTTAAAAAATAATTTTAATCGTTATGATAAGGTTTTCCCTGTAAAATCTGATCTGCACGGTACAATTGTTCAACGATAAACAACCGGATCATCTGGTGGGTAAATGTCATTTTAGATAATGACATTTTTTCGTTGGCCCTGGTGTAAATTTCTTCTGAAAACCCATAAGCTCCACCAATCAAAAGATGAATTTTTTTCACTGAAGAATTCATCCAGCTGTCTATTTTTTGAGCAAATTCTCTGCTGGTAAACTGTTTTCCTTTTTCATCAAGAATGAGTACAAGATCAGTTCTGTCAATTTGATTCAGGAATAGTTTTGCTTCTTCTTTTTTCAAAAGATCAGAGGATAGATTTTTTGCATTTTTGACGTCAGGAATTTCAATAATTTCAAAATTCCAGTGTTTCGGAAGTCGTTTCAGATAATAATTGATTAAAGAAGTGATTTCTTTATCGTCCGTTTTACCAATACAAAGCAAATTAATCTGCATTTTCTGTCTTTAAATATTTTCAGCGTCAAAGATATTCATTAATTAAGGAAAGTCATAATCTGTAGAGTTTTTAGAATATTTACAAGTTTAAAAAATTCCTTACTTTTGTAGGAACACCAAATTCGATGAAAGCAAAAATCCTTTCTAGTATTTTTTTATGTTTCTCATTAATTTCTTACACTCAGGAGATTAATGATGATCAGGTGAAAAAATACATCGAAGAAGATAAAAATAAAATTTCGGTTGTTACGGGATTAAGTTATCTCCATAATACCTTTGGTTTATTATATCAGGATAAAATTTTTCGATTAAAACCGAATGATGCTTTTTATACAGAATTTTTCTTACGATATAGATGGCTGGACGTAAGTTTTTCTTTTGCTCCGAAACTCACAAGAATCAACAATGATGATCCGGAAAAAGGAAAGTCAAAATATTTCAACTTTGGATTTACTTTTTTTCTTAGTCCGAAAATTAGACAATATGTTTATTTTAGTCAGGTGAAAGGTTTGTATTTTCAGGATACAAAAGAATTTATGCGTTTGTTGTATGGAAATGATTATAACCAGGAAGGCTATCTGCAGTTTCCGGATGCAAAATATCGTTCTTTTAAAGGAGAAACGAGCTATTTGTGGCTAGGAAATAAAACAGATTACAGAAGCTTTAACAATATGACTTATCAACCGTTGAAAGATGTTTTTATAGTAAGTACAGGTTTGTTTTATCAGTGTAATATTCTTAGTGACCTTAATAAAACGATTTATCAGGGCGAAATTTTTAACGAAACTCAGGGTGATTCGCCATCGAAAGATATAAGAATTGCTTTAAGGTCGGGTGGAGGATTGCAGAAAAAAATTAAAAATAATTGGTACGCAATAGTGGAAGTTTATCCTGAATTTTATTATTCAAAATTGATAGATGAGGATTTTCATGAATTTAATGTCGGATTATATTCTAATGCAAGAATAGGATATGACAATGGTAAATGGTTTTTCGGAGGTGGTACTCAGTTGAACTGGATCAACAGTTCCGATGAAAACTTTTACTCAACAACGCAATGGTTGTTCAGGGTTGGAATTGGTTTCCGGTTTAATTCTCCTACATTTGTAAACAGAAAATTTGATAAAATAGATAATATTTTAAAGTAAAAAATGGGTATAAAGCTTCCTAGGTTTATCTTGAAAGTTCAAGAATTTTTTGATGATATACATATTCCTGTATTGGGAATTTCGCTTTGGCAGATGTTTCAGATCTACATCAGAGGGATTTTTAAGGGAAAAATAGGTCGGAAAGCTGCCGCAATTTCATGGAGTTTTACCATTAGTTTGTTTCCTTTTCTTCTTTTCCTTTTATCTGTTTTGCCTTATATGCCGCACTACGACAAGCTGCAGTTTTATATTTTTGAAGTGTTGATCCACAATGTTTTCCCTGCAAAAATGGAAAATGATGTAAGAGGCTATATTAAAACAAATATCATTCCCAATATGAAGGGAATCAGTAATTTAACGATCGTTTTGGCTTTGGTTTTTGCAACAAACGGGACATTTTCGCTAATCAATGGATTTAATGAAAATACAGACGAAAAAATGACCGATGTCAAAGAATTTATTCTTTCGTTTTTTATCACCATAGGATTTATTACGATTGTATTTTTATCACTTTTTGGAGTATACTATTCTGAGGTTGTTTTGAAATTATTTACTCCCGTTTACGACGTTTCCTGGCTCGTGAATAATCTTTCCAAAATTATTGGATTCGTTTCTTTTCCAATCTTTTACTTCATATTATTAACTTTGTTTTATTGGTTGGGAACAGTGAGGATTGCAAGATTTAGACAGGCAATTCCCGGCGCAATTTTAACAACTGTTTTGTTTGTAGTAACAACTTATGGTTTCGCTATCTATGTTAAAAATATTGCCCGATATAACGTTCTTTACGGATCGATCGGAAGTATGATTCTTTTGATGGTTTGGGTAAATGTGAACGTTTATCTCCTTCTTTTCGGTAATGAACTGAATATGGCGCTTAGAAAGCTGAGAATTGAAAAACTACTATCGGACGAACTTAAAAAAGAAGCAAAAAGTTACCATTCACAAAGCTCTGAACCCAATTTAGAAAGTGATGACGAGCATAAATGGAAATTTAATGACGATAAAAAAAATTAGTTTTCTTCTTCAGCTATATGATTTTTAGAACTGATATTTAAAATCACAAAACCTAAAACTGCAGCCAAAAACGAAGCAATAAGAATTGCAAATTTTGCTTCATCCTGAATCTGAATTTCTCCTTTAAAAGAAAGAAGTGCAATGAAAATCGACATTGTAAAACCGATTCCCGCCAAAAATCCCACACCCAACATTTGTGTCCATGAACTGTTTTGAGGTAATGAGCTTATTTTTAATTTGATGGCAAGTAAAGAGAATAAATTGATTCCAAGTAATTTTCCCAAAACCAAACCTCCGATAATTCCCAATCCTAAAGTACTGGTCAGCCCTGAAATCATTTCACTATTAAAAGTAATATTGGTATTCGTTAAAGCAAAAATTGGCATAATTAAAAAACTTACCGGGAAATGAAGCTTATGTTCCAATTTTTCTAAAGGTGAAATTTCTACATTCGAAATATTGGTCGGAATCGAAAATGCCAGTAAAACTCCTGCAATTGTGGCATGAATTCCCGAATGATGAAGGAAATACCACAAAAATAATCCCGGAATAAGGTAGAAAATAATTTTCGTTACTTTTAAGAAATTTAATAAAAATAATAAGGCTGTAACTGCAAAAGACAGTAATAAATACATCCAGTGAATTTGATCTGTATAAAATATTGCGATGACTAAAATAGCTCCTAAATCATCAACAATAGCCAAAGCAGCAAGGAAAATTTTAATAGAATTCGGAATCTTTTTTCCCAGCATAGAAATTATAGCTAAAGAAAACGCAATATCCGTTGCCATCGGAATGCCCCAACCATTTCCGTATTTCGTTCCAAAATTAAAAATGGTATAAATAACCGCCGGGACAAGCATTCCGCCAATTGCTGCGAAAATAGGAAGTGAAGCATTTTTGAAGGAAGACAGCTCGCCTTCTACCATTTCTCTTTTGATTTCCAGACCGACCAAAAGAAAGAAAACAGCCATTAAGCCGTCATTTATCCATATACTTACAGGATATTTTAAATGAAATATTTCTGCTCCGATTTCTTTATTCAAAAAGTTCTGAAAACTTTCAGCCAAAAATGAATTTGCGATTAATAAAGATATCAAAACACAGAAAATCAGAATAATTCCCGAAGACTGATTACTTTTGAAAAACTTTTTAAAATATAATGTTAAATTCATGTTTTAAGATTGTATCCTTCTTACTCTCGACACGCCATTAATCTCGCTGATTTTTTTAAATGTTTGCTCCAATTGACTTTTATTTTTCACCTCAAGGATTATATTTCCGGTAAAAATTCCGTCATTGGATTCAATTGACATACTTTTCATATCCATTCCCATCGAACCACTGATTACGGTTGTAATATCATTGATCATTCCCATTCTGTCGAGTCCTTCAATCTCTATTTTCACTCTGTTTTTGAAGCTTTCCGCATTCACCCACTTTGCAGGGATTACTCGATAATCGTATTGTGCACGAAGATTAATAGCATTCGGACAGTTGTCACTGTGAACTTTAATTCCGTCTGAAATGGTGATAAATCCGAAAATTTTATCCCCGGGAATTACTGTACAACATTTTGCATAGCTGTAATTCAGCTTTTCTTCATCTTTTCCAAAGACAATCATGTCCAAATTCTGCTCCTTTGGTTCTACATAAACCGTATTTTTTGTAGGAGACTTTCTGAATCTTGAAAGTAAATTATTAAATACATTTTTACTTTCAATATATTTTCTTAAACTGCTTGCATCCAGTTCGTTATTTTGGAATTTTAAGAATAGTTCCTGTGAACTTTTAAGATTGAAGAATTTTTGCAGTTTATTGATTTCCTCATCATTAAAATTAATTTTTGCATGGCGGAGCTTTCTTTGAAGAATTTCTTTGCCGTCTTCTACCAACTGATTTTTTTGAGAGTTTAAATAACTCTTGATCTTCGACTTAGCTTTGGAAGTTACAACAAATTCCAGCCAGTCGGATTTTGGTTTCTGGTTTTGGGAAGAAAGGATATCAATCTGATCACCATTTTGAAGAACATACGAAATCGGAACCAATTTACCATTGATTTTTGCGCCTAAACATTTCATTCCCAAATCGGAGTGAACAGAAAATGCAAAATCAAGGGCAGTTGCATTTGTCGGCAAAATTTTAATTTCGCCTTTTGGTGTAAATACGAAAACTTCTTTTGAGTATAAATTAAGTTTAATATTATCCAAAAGTTCAGACGTAGAAAGGTTTTGCTGCTGTTCCAGAACGTCACGGATTTCTGTTACCCAGTTTTCAAAATTCCTGTCATCGGAACTCTGTTTGTATCCTTCTTTATATTTGTAATGTGCTGCAACACCTTTTTCTGCGATTTCATCCATTCTTTCGGAACGGATCTGTACTTCGATCCATTTTTTGTCGGGACCAAGAACGGTCAAATGCAGACTTTCATACCCTGTAGAACGGGGTTGAGTGATCCAGTCCCGCATTCTGGATGGGTTACTGTGATAAACATCCGTTACGATTGAATAAATTTTCCAGGCAAGAAATTTTTCGTTCTTAGCATCTGATTTATAGATGATTCTGATCGCATAATTATCGAAAACCTCTTCAAAAGAGACGCCTTGTTTCAGCATTTTCCTGTAAATAGAAGAAATAGCTTTCGCACGACCTTTGATTTTAAAGTTTAATCCTTCTTCATTTAATTTCTCGGAAACTTCTGTTTTAAACTCTTCGATATATCTTTCACGGTTTTCTTTGGCAAGTTCTAGTTTTTCCGTGATTTCATTGTAAATATCAGGATTGTTGTATTTTAAAGATAAATCTTCAAGCTCGGATTTGATATTGTACAAACCTAAACGGTGCGCCATCGGAGCATAAATATAAACCGTTTCGGAAGCAATTTTTTTCTGCTTGTCCGGTGCCATACTTTCCAGTGTACGCATATTGTGTAAACGGTCTGCAATCTTAATTAAAATAACCCTGAAGTCCTCAGAAAGAGTAAGTAACAGTTTTCTGTAGTTTTCAGATTGTACAGAAATATTCTGGTGATTCATGATGGAGATTTTCGTCAGTCCATTCACTATATTGGCTATTTTTTCACCAAAAATTTTCTTCAGATCTTCATAAGTATAATCGGAATCTTCAATTACGTCATGCAAAAGGGCACAGGCAATAGATGTTGCTCCCAAACCAATTTCCGTTGCTACAATTTTGGCAACAGCAATAGGATGGTAGATGTAAGGTTCACCAGATTTTCTTCTTTGATCTTTGTGGGCGTCTAATGCGATATCAAAAGCCTTTCGGATAAGTTTGTTATTTTCCTCATCCAAAGTCCGGTATGTGTTAGAGATCAGATCTTTATATCTTGCAAGGATCTCTTTATTTTCCTGTTCTAAGTCGTAACTCATTTGTGTAAAAGCCTATATTTAGACGAAAATACGAAATTTTTCGCACTTTTCAAATAGTAAAAAATCCGTAGAATGCTCTACGGATTTTCGGTTATTAATTTTTATTCTCAATTTGTTTAGAATTTCACTTCAGAATCCATGCCGGCTGTAGAAGCTTTAATCCTGACATCAGGACTGTTATGGATTTCTGCTTTGCATCTTGCATCAATGTAACTTTTTAGGCTATCGTAATGGGCTTGTTCAATGCTCATATTTTCAAACATAAATGTTTTTAAAACAGAGTTTTGGTTAAAAATACTTTGTGCATTTTCTGCCTGGTTATTATCTTTTACAGAGACACTTGCCAGATATTGGGTGTTGTGTTTTCCGTTATCAAGATATACAATGTAATCTGAATTTTCAAAACCCGAACTTTCAAGATCGGCTTCTAATTTTTTATAATCGCTGTTTAGTTCAAATAATCCAGCTAATATATTTGACATAAGCAATATGTTTTTAATTTGTACTTAAAGATAATAAATATATTTCAAATATTTTAATAAAATTTCATTAAATATGTTAAATTAATATTTTATCTATAATATTAAGTTAAAATTTTTGAGAATGTCTATTGAACGGTCGTTTGATTTAATGTTAAATTTTAATGTGAATGTCATTTCGATTTATAAAATAAAGTTGATTGTAAAGTATTGTGTAATCATTTAAAATAATTCAAATTTGTGATTGAAAAAAATTATAAAGCCATGAAAAAAATTATACTTGTTTTTTCTCTTATTACTTCACTTTTACAGGCGCAATATACCTGGTCTATTTTTTCATATCCACCTTCAAACGGTACAGGAAGATATGATGATGTATTTTTCCTGAACGAAAATGTAGGTTGGGCAGCAAAAGGTGGTAACGGAGCCGTTTTTAAAACAACAAATGGAGGAGCGAACTGGACACAGCAAACCGTAAGCTCTGCCACCAATCAATATTATAGAAATATAGAATTTCTGAATGAAAATGTCGGTTTTTTGGGTACTTTAAATAATAATTTTTATAAAACTGTTGACGGCGGAAATTCATGGCAACGGGTAGATAATATCTCACCTTATCCTCAAGCAATCTGTGGTTTGGACTGTGTTGGAACTTCTACTGTTTATGGTTGTGGAGCGTGGTTTTATCCTGCTTATATCATAAAATCTACAGACAGTGGAAATACTTGGCAATATATTGATATGTCGGGTTATGCAAATGCTCTGGTTGAAATTACTTTTATTAATGAAAATGTAGGTTTTGCAGCCGGAAATGATGATAATGGAGCGGTTATTTTAAAAACAACAGACGGAGGAGTTAATTGGACGAAAATTTATAACAGTAATATTGAAAACGAATATGTCTGGAAAATGCAGCTTTTGGATAATAATAAAATTTTCTGCTCGATAGAATCAGAAGTTCCTAATACGGGGAAATTATTGAAATCGTTAAACGGAGGCTTTACCTGGGAAACTAAGGATTTTCCTGATCATTATGTACAGGCTGTTGGCTTTACATCTACAACTCACGGCTGGATGGGCGGTCATAATACCGGATTTTATGAAACTTTCGACGGTGGAGATACCTGGACAAATACTGGAGTCGGAGGTTCTTTAAACAGGATTTTTATTCTTAATAATAATTTGGCGTATGCTGCAGGAACAAATGTTTATAAAATGACAACAGGAAGTTTGGCGACTCATGAAATTTCTACTGAACAGCAAGAAAGAAAGTTAAAAATAGAAGTTGTACCGAATCCTGTGAAAGATAAACTTAATCTGAATGTTTATTTTACCCATTCGGATCACATTATTATCGGTTTGTATGATGCTTCAGGGAAATTTATTAAAAATATTCTGAAAGATGATGTGAGTGATAAGGGTATGAAAAAATATTCATTGGAATTTAATTATCCAAAAGGAAATTATCTGCTTGATGCACATTCTAATTTGGGAAGACAATCGATTAAAATAATTAAGAATTAATAAATAAAAAGCGCAGAAATTTCTGCGCTTTTATTATGTTTTAGATTCTTTCATTTTTAATTTCCTCAACAATCTCAGGATTTAATAAAGTAGAAATATCTCCAAAATTACTGAAATCGCCTTCCGCAATTTTTCTCAAAATTCTACGCATAATTTTTCCTGACCGTGTCTTCGGAAGCCCGGAAACAAACTGAATTTTATCCAGCTTTGCAATCGGTCCGATCTGATCTGAAATCAACTGATTGATCTCTTTTTTAAGATTCTCCTTTTGACGGCCTTCTCCGGTTTCTTTTAAAATTACAAATCCATACAGTGCATTTCCTTTAATATCATGAGGATAACCAACAATTGCGGATTCTGCTACGGCAGGATGTTCGTTGATGCTGTCTTCAATTGGTGCCGTTCCTAAATTGTGTCCGGAAACGATAATCACATCATCTACACGACCCGTAATTCTGTAATATCCGACTTCATCTCTCAAAGCGCCGTCACCCGTGAAATATTTTCCGGGAAAAGCAGAGAAGTACGTTTCTTTATATCTTTGGTGGTCTCCCCAGATTGTTCTTGCAATTCCCGGCCACGGAAAACGGATACAAAGATTTCCTGTAACCTGATTTCCGGTAATTTCATTACGTTTGTCGTCCATTAAGACAGGCTGGATTCCCGGTAAAGGCAGGGTAGCGTAAGTTGGTTTTGTCGGTGTTACGAAAGGAAGCGGTGAAATCATAATTCCTCCTGTCTCAGTTTGCCACCAAGTATCAACAATAGGGCATTTTTTCTTTCCGACATGATCGTTGAACCAATGCCAAGCTTCATCATTAATGGGTTCACCAACGGAACCAATGACTTTTAATGTGCTCAAATCATGCTTATCAACCCATTCCGCACTTTCTTTCGCTAATGAACGAATGGCAGTCGGAGCAGTGTAGAATTGAGTAATTTTATGTTTTTCAATAACTTCCCAAAATCTGTCAGGTTCGGGATAAGTAGGAACTCCTTCAAAAATTACGGTAGTTGCGCCGTTCAAAAGTGGTCCGTAAAGAATATAGGAGTGACCTGTAATCCATCCGATATCGGCAGTACACCAATAAATGTCATTTTCTTTATAATTGAATACATTTTTAAAAGTATAAGCCGTATAAACCATATAACCGGCAGAAGTATGAAGCATCCCTTTCGGTTTTCCAGTTGAACCTGAAGTATATAAAATAAAAAGCGGATCTTCTGCATCCATAATAATGGTAACGAAATCAGGAGAAGCTTTTTCATATAAATCGGCTAACCAATGATCTCTTCCGTCCTTCATTTTGATCTCGTTGTGCGTTCTTTTTACTACCAAAACATTATCAACGGTCGGAGTTTTTTCCAGTGCTTCATCAACGATGCTTTTTAGGTCTAAAACCTTGCTTCCTCGATAACTTCCGTCTGAAGTAATCACCATTTTAGCCTCACAGTCATTCACTCTTGAAGCAACGGCAGAAGCTGAAAATCCTGCAAAAATAACGGAATGAACAGCTCCCAATTTAGCGCAGGCCAACATCGTAATTGCCAATTCAGGAATCATTGGAAGGTAGATACAAACTCTGTCGCCTTTTTCGATACCCATGTCTTTTAAAACATTGGCAGTTTTGTTGACTCTCGTATATAATTCGTTGTAAGAAATATGCTGTGCCTCTTCTTTCGGATCGTTCGGTTCCCAGATGATGGCGGTTTTGTCACCTCTTACAGCTAAGTGTCTGTCTAGGCAGTTTTTAGTTATATTTAATTTTGCATTTTTAAACCAGGTGATTTTGGCTTCATTCATATCATATTTTACGACCTTGCTCCATCTTTGATACCACACGAAGTTTTGATCGGCAATCTTATCCCAGAATTTCTTAGGATTTTTGATAGATTTTTTATACTCTTCAAAATAATGCGGTAGATCTTCTATTAAGTAATTTCTCATATCCCGTTCGTTTTTGAAATTTGAATTTTTGTTATTTAAATTTATGTTTAATTTCTCGTTTAAGCCCTATAATCCTCAATTTTTTGTTGAATTTCTTCAATGATTTTTTCATCGTCAATTGTTGACGGAATCTGAAATTCTTTTCCGCCCAATAAGGTTCTGATCAGCTTTCTTAAAATTTTTCCGGAACGTGTTTTGGGTAAACGTTTTACGGTCATTACATTTTTAAGACAGGCAACTGCACCGATTTTTTCACGAACCATTTTCACGATATCTTTTTCTAAATCTTCATTGGAAATTGTCGATCCATTCTTCAAAACTACTGAAGCAAAAGGGATCTGTCCTTTTAAATCATCATCTATCCCAACAACTGCACATTCTGCAACATCGGGATGGGATGAAACGATTTCTTCCATTTCCGAAGTCGAAAGCCGGTGTCCTGCAACGTTAATCACGTCATCCACTCTTCCGGTAATGAAAATATAGCCGTCTTCATCTTTTATCGCGCCGTCTCCGGAGAAATAATAGCCTTTGTATTGTGATAAATAACTGTTTTGAAAACGTTCATTATCATTCCAGATTCCGAGTAAAGCTCCCGGCGGAAGCGGAAGTTTGATGATTAAATAACCTTCCTGATGCGCATCCAGTTCATAGCCGTTTTCATCAAAAATTTTAATATCGTAACCCGGAATCGGTTTCCCCGCAGAAGCTCTTTTTATTTTATAATTTTCATCAAAAGTCATTAAACCCAACATCGGCCAGCCGGATTCTGTCTGCCACCAATGATCGATCGCAGGAACTCCGATGTGTTCTTCAAACCAATCCAGCGTCGCAACATCACATCTTTCGCCTGCTAAAAATTGTTTTTTGAAATGGCTTAAATCATATTTTTTTATCAATTCTCCGTTAGGATCTTCTTTTTTAATAGCCCGAATCGCTGTTGGAGCCGTAAACATTGCCGAAACTTTATATTCTGAAATAATTCTCCAAAAAGTTCCTGCATCGGGAGTCATAATAGGTTTTCCTTCAAAAATAATGGTTGTATTTCTGTTAATTAATGGTCCGTAAACCGAAAAACTATGACCGACCGCCCAGCCAAAATCAGACGCTGCCCAATACGTTTCTCCCTGCTCAATCCCATAAATATATTTCATGGAAAATTTCAAAGCAGTGGCATAACCTCCTGTATCTCGTGTAATTCCTTTTGGTTTTCCCGTAGTTCCTGATGTGTAAAGCAAATAGAGTGGATGGGTCGATTCAACCGAAACACAGTCAACAGGTTCTGATTTTTGAACCAATTCTTCATAATCAATCAATCCATCGAACATTTCATGTTGATTATCAACTAATTTTCTGTTGAAAACGATAATGTTATCGACTTTATCCTGAGCAAGTTCAATCGCTTTTTCAACCAATGGCAAATACGGAATTCTTTTTGCGATTTCCACTCCGGCTGTTGCTGTAATTAAAGCTTTTGGCTTGCAGTCATCGATTCTCACAACCAATTCATTTGGCGCAAAACCACCGAAAACGACATTGTGAATTACTCCGATTCTCGCACAAGCCAACATTGCAAAAAGTGTCTGCGGAATCATCGGCATATAAATAACGGCCGTGTCACCTTTTTTCAAGCCTAAAGAAACCAAACCTCCCGCTAATTTTGAAATTTCTTCTTTCGCCTGACTGAAAGTATAAGTTTTCTTTTGATGGGTAACAGGAGAGTCGTAAACAATCGCAACCTGTTCTCCAAAGCCGTCTTCAATATGTTTGTCAATGCATAAATAGCACATGTTCAGCTTTCCGTCAGAAAACCATTGGGTGTAATCATTGTCATCTTTTGAAAGAATCTGTGCAGGGAATTCAAACCATTTGATTTCCTGAGCCTGTTCCTTCCAGAAATTCTCTTTGTCTTCTATGCTTTGTTCAAATAAATTCTCTGTTTTCATAGTAATTTTCTTTCTTTTTAAACACTAATTGTACAAATTTTTTCACTAATAACACGAATATTAATTGTGATATTAGTGTAGTTTATTAGTGAGATTTGTGTTTAAATAATTATTCAAACATTTCTTCAATCTGCTGCATCAGTTTTTTAATTGAATACGGTTTTGTTACATACGCATCAGCTCCCATTTCTAAGCCTTTTTCAATATCTCTCGGATTGTTTTTGGCACTTAGAAAAATGACTTTTGTATTTTTTAGTTTTTCGTCTTGTTTGATGATTTCCAGTGTGCTGTAACCGTCAAGATTCGGCATCATAATATCAAGCAAAATCACATCGGGAATCATGGTTTTTAAAAATTCCAACACCTCGGTTCCGTCTCTTGCGATGAATACGTCATAGCCGTTTTTCTTGAAACTGTATTCCAGCGACATTAATATTTTGTGTTCATCATCTGCAATAATTATCTTTTTCATAGGGTGTCTTAAATTTGTTCAACTTCATTTTTATTCTCTTTTATTTTTTCGGGAAGGGTAATGGTGAAAGTTACGCCTAATCCGCTGTTTTCTGCTTTTATGGTTCCGCCCTGAGCTTCTATTATTTTCTTTGAAATCGCCAATCCGAGCCCGCTTCCTGTCGGTTTTAAAATATTTTGATTTTTTGACTGGTAAAATTTATCGAAAATCATTTCCAGATCTTCTGCGGGAATATGTTTTCCGGTATTGAAGATTTTAATAATTAATTGGTTTTCTTTTTCAGATAATTTAGTCTGAATTGTTCCCTGCTCGTCAGTGAATTTTAAAGCATTTCCTAAAATATTCTGAAACAGCTGAATCATCCTCGCTTCGTCATATTCAAATAAATACTGGTTAAGAAGATTGACTTCACTTAAATGAATATTTTTCTGCTGAATCAGGTGCAGAAGTGGGTTTAATGCTTTTTTATAGGTTTCAATAATATTATTTTGTTGAATATGTAAAGCAATTTCGCCATGCTGAAGCTTATCCAGATACAAAATATCATTGATAATCTCGCTTAATCTATCCGATTCTGTAATGATATTGTTCAAAAATTCTTTTTTGATATCCAAAGGAATATCATCGTCATCTGCCAGAATTTCCCCAGCCGAACGAATCGCAGTGATTGGTGTTCTTAATTCATGCGCAACAGAATCCAGAAAATCGTCTTTTTGTCGGTCTTTTATAATTAAACTTTGATTGGCAGTTCTCAGATCATTTGACAGTTTTTGAAGTTCCTGCGATTGTTCTGTCAGCTTTTTATTTAGTATAATATTTTCTTTAGATTCTTCTAAAATGTTTAAAACTTCCTTTAAAGATATTTTGTCTTCTTTGGTTACACCTTCGATTAAAATTTTTGCTGAAGCCGTCCCAATTCTTCCTGCCAGTAGGTTTTCGGAGAATTTGATAAATCTGGAATCGGCTGTTTCTGTCTGGGAATCAATATTGTATTTTAAATTAAAAATCCGCAATGCCTGTTCGGTTTTTGTTTTGCCTAAAAATCTTTCCAGAATATTTTTAATGTCTGAAACATAAGCTGTTCCGCGCCAGATGAAAGCTTTTTCATGATTTTGAATATATTTGTCAATATCAACATATAATTCTGCGAAATTTCTTTCACGATAATTTCCTTTTACACTGACAGAAATGATGGCAAATAAGCCTGTGTTCACCAATATCGACCAAAAGAAAATCTGTGGAATTCTTCCCAGAAAAGAAATTTTGAAGAAATCAAAAGAGTCATACATTTCTCGTAAAATCCCTTTAAGTTCCTGATTGTAAGAGAAGTAATATTGAGGAATAATTAATCCGAAATAACAAATGACTAATCCTGCCAATAATCCGATTACTGCGCCTTTAAAAGTTCCTCTTCTCCAGAATATTGCGCCGAAAAATGCAGGTGCTAACTGCCCAATGACAACAAAGGAAATTAATCCGACAGAATCCAATGAAGTTTTAAGAATGAAATACTTATAAAAGACAAATGCCATAATCACCAATGCGAAAATGCTGAATTTTCTGATATTTGTGATGTTTCGAGTGTTCTGTACTTCATTTTCAGATTTAAATTTGCCCAACAAGCCATAAGGAATAATTAAATTATTGGAAAGCATGATGGATAAAGTAATTGCCGAAATGATAATCATTGAAATAGATGAACTTAATCCCCCAAGAAAAACGAAAACTGTTATCCAGGTATTGTTAAAATGTTGCGGAATTAAAATAGAGTAGAACTCAGGATTTACATTTTGTCCATTAAAAATCAATCTTCCGCCCCATGCAATCGGAAAGATAAATATAGTGAAAATCAATAAGTAAAGCGGAAAAAACCAGATTGCTGTTTTGATATGCTTTTCCTGTCTGTTCTCGATAATCGCAGTATGAAACTGTCTCGGAAGAATACAGATCGCCGTTGCTGAAATCAAGCAAAGAACCATCCAGTTCATAGCTCCTTCAGTTCCATTGAATGTATTTTTTTGTTTAAAATCTTCAAACTTGCTTGCCTTTTCGTAAATATCTGAAAATCCGTTAAAAACAAAATAAATAACAAATATTCCCAAAATAATAATGAAAAAAAGTTTCAGGAAACTTTCCAAAGCAATTGCTGAGATAATTCCCAGACGCTTTTCTGATGCATCGACATATTTTGTACCGTAATAAGATGCAAATAAGGCAATTAACACAACCACAAAAGTTGCGTTATCAGTCAGGATATTTTGTGACATTGATGTTTCTGTCACTAGGTGAAAAGTCTCAGAAATAGCCTTGATCTGTAAACCAATATAAGGAACAATCGCCAAAAGACAGACGATCGTAATAATAGCGCTGAAACTTCGGCTGTTACCGTATCTTAACGAAATAAAATCTGCAACGCTGCTTATTTTATTCACTCTTGCGATTCTTACAATTCGGGTATTGATGTAAATCCATGCGGGGATTACCATGATGGGACCGATGTAGATCGGGAGATAATTGAGCCCGCTTGTTGCTGCAACTCCGATGCTTCCGTAGTACGTCCATGCTGTGCAGTACACCGCTAAAGACAAGGCATAAATGTAAGGGTTGTTGATCCAAAGCTTGCTCTTTTTCTTCTCCGCCAGATGAGCGACTAAGAATAAAAGTGCCAGATAAAACAAAACCACAAAAAATAATGCGAAACTACTCATCATATTTTTTTACGATTACAAAAGAGATAATGATGGAAACCATCCAGACAGCGAAAATATAAATCAGAATCATCGGATAGCCGAACACTTCTTTTTCACTGTTGAACAACAATGAAACAGGAATGCTGAATGCAATAAGAATTCCGATGCTCAGGATAATTAGCTTTTGTTCGTGTCTTTTTTTCATAATGATATAAAAGATAATTGACGGACAGATTCATCCGCCAATTATCACTAACATATTTTATTTAAACTTTATCGTCAGAATACTCTCCTGTTAAAGAATAGTAGCCGAAAATTGCCATTCCGCCTGAGATAATCGGCATCAGTACAAATAGAATGATAATACCGAATACAAGGTCTTCCTGCTTTCCTGAGGTAATTTTTGGAATTCCCAAAACGGTTATCCCGAAATATCCTACAACCAAAGCAACTGCAATCCAAAGAATGCCTAATATTTTTTTTAGTCCGTTCATTTTAGTAGATTTAAAATTAATAAAAATTTAAGTGATTGAGTGTTTAATCGTGAATATTATTGTTCTTATTTTTAAGATAAAATAATCCGATCAGTAAACAGACTGCGGCAACTCCAATCGGATACCAAAGTCCTTCCAGATACCAGGTTGTGTGTCCTGCTTCTTTTCCGGCTGTAACTAAGTACGTCGCCACTGCGGGAAGCAATCCTCCAAATACTCCGTTTCCGATGTGATAAGGCAGAGACATTGATGTGTAACGGATTCTCACCGGGAACATTTCGACTAAGAACGCTGCAATCGGACCGTAAACCATGGTTACAAAAATCACCTGAATGAAAACTAAAAATATCAGATACCATTTTGTATGGTCTTCTAATTTTATGGTTTGAGAAACTTTCGGTTCTTCCGCTTTTCCGTCTTTCATTACAGGACCGGCTGGAGACCAGTGAACCACACTGTCTTTTTTAATTAAAGTTCCGTCTGTGTACAATATTTCTTTGTGGAATGTCACCAAACTGTCGGTTGCAATATCTTTATGGATTTTTGCGGTTCTTTTTTCTGTAATTCCGTTGGCTGCTACTGTTTTGTTTTCAAGACTTACACTTTTAAACATAGAGTCGTAAATTGGTCTGTATGCTAAAATTGCGATCAGCATCCCCGTCATCATCACGGCTTTTCGACCAATTTTATCTGATAACCAACCAAAGAAGACGAAGAAAGGTGTTCCAAAAAGTAATGCTGTTGCCATTAATTTGTCTACCTGTGCAGATTCTACATTCATTACTTTTTGTAAGAAACTCATCGCGTAGAATTGTCCTGTATACCAAATTACACCTTGTCCCATCGCAGCTCCGAACAATGCCAGTAAGACAAATTTGAAGTTGAATTTGTTCCCGAAACTTTCTTTTAAAGGGTTTTTTGAAGTTTTTCCTTCGCTTTTAGCCTTTGCAAAAAGCGGAGACTCTTTCATGTTTTTTCTGATGATATAGGAAACTCCAACCATTAAAATCGATATCCAGAAAGGGATTCTCCATCCCCAATTATCGAATTCTTCTGCGGAAAGTGTACTTTTTGTAATTAAAATCACAATTAATGAAATGAAAAGTCCCGCTGTTGCTGTCGTCTGAATCCAGGAAGTCCAGTAACCTCTTCGGTGTGGCTGTGCATATTCCGCAACATAAGTCGCAGCACCTCCATATTCGCCTCCGAGAGCCAAACCTTGTAATAATCTTAAAATTAAAACTAAAACCGGAGCCATAAATCCGATGGTTTCATAACTTGGGATACATCCGATGAGGAATGTTGAAAATCCCATAATTAATAAAGTAACCAAAAACGTATATTTTCTTCCGATAAGATCCCCTAATCTTCCGAAGAATAATGCTCCGAAAGGCCTTACTACAAATCCGGCTGCGAAAGTTGCTAGGGTAGATAGAAACGCTGCAGTAGGATTATCTGAAGGGAAAAATTTTGTTGCTAAAACGATGGCTAAACTTCCGAAAATATAGAAGTCGTACCATTCTATTAATGTACCGAGTGACGAGGCAGTGATAACGCTCCAGATAGTGCGGTTTTTCTGCTTTTCGGTCATATTCTCGTAGCTTATTTGATTGTTATCGCTCATATTGCTTTAATTTTGATGTTAGTTAAAATTGATATTGAGTTTTCTGAGTTTTTATAAATAAATTTGAAATTGCACAATAAATTCTCCTTTTGATGATGGGCTTTCCGTCGGGCTTGTATAAACTGGTCTTGTTGAATATTGTGTTGTAATTTTTGCGTGATGACCATCTATAAACCAGTTGGCTCCGACATCAAATTGTGATGAAGATTTCTCAAATGCTTCAAAACTTTTGTGGGTATACGCTGCAAATGGCTGAATTCTGATTTTCGGTTTTTCTGACTGACTTGGTAACAATAAACCAGCCTGTGCGTAGATAATATTACCTGTCCCTATCGTTGGCTGTAGATTTCCTGCTCCTGCGATGGCTTTGTTGCCAATGAAATTTGGATCGGATGAAGCAATATTCATGATTCCTAAATTTCTGATGTAATTGGGTCCGAATTGATAGTTGTAATACCCTGCGTAAGCCGAAACTGCCATTTTATTTTTAGCATTTCCTAACGGAATATCAGCAAAAGCATCAACTGCAACGAGTGTAATATCATGTTTTTCGATAGTTGAGTTCACAGAAGTTCTCGTTCCGTCTTTTTGGTGATAAAAACCAGCTCCCAAATTGAAAACTTTTTTAGTCCCCAAATAAGAGCCCACTTTGAAAGGAAGTGTATTCGATTCTTCATCCAAAAACTGATATTCTACATAGCCTGCTTTTGAAAAATTAGGATTTCCGTTATTGTCTACTGCTATAGCTTTTGCCGGATCTGTTACATTTACCGGAACTAAATCTGTTGCAAAAGGTTTGTTTAAGCTAAAACGATATTCCAGTTTCCCGTATTTTCCTTTCGCGAACATTCCCAATTGTCTTGCAAACTGGTCAGAATTATCTATTAAAGGCCATGTGAAAATAGGAGAGTCAACTGTTAAGAAATTCAATGTTGAAGCCATTGTCATACGGGAAAGTCCCATGTAATAGTGCAGCCCGGCTCCTAAAGATAAGCTGAATTTCCCTGCTTCTCCGGGTAAAATAACAGCATACTCATTCCATGCATCATGAAAAAACATCTGTGGTTTTTTGCCGTTTCCATAGCCTCCGGTACCCGAAGTTCCTGAACCGCCACCGTTGATAAAGGTTTGATTGTTAATTCCAAAATGAGCAAGGATCATATATCTTTTGGAGATTTGTGCATATGCTAAAACACGCAATCTACGGTTTCCTAAGCTCCAGGAATTGTCAGTTGGTTCTCCGCCGACCATACTTCCGGGATTCATATCTGTGTTTCTTAACCAGAACTGATCCCATAAAATAAATCTGACGTATTTGTCGCCTTGTTGATTAAGGTTAACTTTTAGCCCGCTTCCGTAATCGGGAGAGCCTTGTGAATATAAAGAATTACTGATTAAAGCTAATCCAATAAATGTGAGTATTTTCTTCATAAATTATCAATTTTTGGCTTCGTTTTTTGTGAAAGCCAAATTGTAATTAATAATTTAGTTATAAAAATTTAATATATATTATTGGTAGGTTTATAGTTATGAGTTTTAAGTGATGAATTATGAGTTTCTGGCAGTATTGAATTTTTGTGTAAAATATATATTAATATTTTGATTAATAATATGTTATATGTTTAATATGAATATTAGCTAAACTCATGATTCATCACTTAAACCTCATAACTCCAAAAGCCTATTTTTTGAATCGTTCCCATTTAATCAGCATATATTTATCTGCAAACTGAGTAATAATTAATCCTGAATTTTTAATATTTTCTTCTTTAGCAATATATTCAATCAGTTCATTTTGTTTTAAAATTTTATAAACCGGATGGAATTCCGAATGAGGAGGTCGTATGATATTGTATTTCTTAATCCATGAACTTATGGTAACATGAGAAACTCCTATAATTCTCTCTATTTCACGGAAACTCAATCCCTCAAGATATAATTGTAAAGCTTTTGTCACGTAATAATCATCAATCTGTTTTCCAAGCTTTTTTACGGTAAAATAATAGTTGCAGTCTTTGCAGTGAAAACGTTGTTTTTCGTTAACTATTCCACTTTTTACGATTTTATTGCTGTTGCATTTTGGACAGTTATTTTCCATAACTATATATTTTTAGCAAATGTATAATAATTTAGCAAAATATTAATTTAACTTAAAGATAAAATTACCTGTGTATTAATTTAATTCAATAAAAATATCTTTTTAATTTGGTTTTTAAAGTTATTATACTTTAAATTTGCCAAAAAATTCAGATAAATAAATGGAAATACAAATTTCCTCATGCGAACATTTAATGTATGTGAGTGAAATACAGCAGGAAATGTATGATTCTGCACAGCGAAGAGGAACGGGGATCGCAAAACGTTCCATAGAATATTTAAGCAAAAAGATTTCAGAAGGCAATGCTGTTGTCGCCACTGAAAACGGGGAATGGGTGGGTTTCTGTTATATAGAAACGTGGTCCCACGGACAGTTTGTAGCCAACTCAGGATTGATTGTTTCTCCAAAATTCAGGAATGGAGGTATTGCGACTATGATCAAAGACAGAGTGTTTGCATTGTCGAGAGAGAAATTCCCAAATGCAAAAATATTCGGTCTGACGACGGGACTTGCTGTAATGAAAATTAACAGTGACTTAGGTTATAAGCCAGTAATTTATTCTGAATTAACTCAGGATGATGAGTTTTGGAATGGTTGCAAAAGTTGTGTGAACTATGAAATTTTGATGAAAAAAGAACGTAAAAACTGTCTTTGTACAGCAATGCTTTTCGTTCCTGAAAATAATAAAGTAAATGAGGTTGTAAACAATCAGCCCGAAAATCAATATAATAATGAGCAAGAAAGTAGTCTTAGCGTTTAGCGGAGGTTTAGATACCTCTTACTGTGCCAAATATTTGAGTGAAACACTTGGATATGAGGTGTATGCAGTCACTGTAAATACCGGAGGTTTTTCTCAAGAAGAAGAAAAAGAATTGAAGAAAAAAGCTTTTAATCTTGGGGTAAAAGAATACAGGTGCGTTGATGCTCAGAAAGATTATTATAATTCTTGCGTAAAATATTTGATCTTTGGAAATGTTTTGAAAAACAATACATACCCTTTGTCTGTAAGTGCTGAACGTACGATTCAGGCGCAGGAAATTGCAAAATATGCCATTGAAATCAATGCTGATGCAATCGCCCACGGAAGTACAGGAGCAGGGAATGATCAGGTTCGTTTCGACTTGATTTTTCAGGTAATGTGCACGAATGTAGAAATTATTACGCCAATTCGTGATCTATCTTTATCCCGTGAAGAAGAAATTGAGTTTTTGAAAAACCATGGTTATGAAATGGAATTTCAAAAAGCGCAATATTCTGTGAATAAAGGACTTTGGGGAACTTCAGTTGGCGGAAAAGAAACATTGACATCAAGAAATTATCTTCCCGAAGAAGCTTTTCCTTCTCAAATTAAAGAAACTCAGCCTTCAGAATTGGAAATTGAGTTTAAAAATGGTGAGGTTGTAGCCGTAAACGGAGAAAATTTTGAGCATTCTGTTTATGCGATTCAGAAAATTGAAGAATTAGCATCTGCTTATGGAATCGGTCGTGATATCCACGTTGGGGATACGATTGTTGGAATTAAAGGAAGAGTTGGTTTTGAAGCGGCAGCGGCATCAGTAATTATAAAAGCGCACCATTTGTTGGAAAAGCATACGCTTTCAAAATATCAGCAGATGATGAAATCCCAATTGTCTGATTGGTACGGAAACTGGCTTCACGAAGCGCTTTTCCTAGATCCTGTGATGAGGAATATCGAGTCTTTCTTAAATGATTCTCAAAAAACAGTGAGCGGAAAAGTATTTGTAACGCTTCATCCATACAGATTTATTTTAAACGGAATTGAATCTAAACATGATCTGATGTCTGATAAATTCGGAAGCTACGGCGAAGCAAACAGAGCTTGGACGGGAGAAGATGTGAAAGGTTACACAAAAATCGTAAGCAATTCTTTAAATATATATCATCAGATAAATTCAGCATTATGATGATAAACCCGAAGGGTTCAATATGAATAGCCGTAGGTGAAACCTATGGATTATTAAATCAACAAGCAATCAGAACCCGATAGGGTTCAATAATAATATTTGCGGTTGAACTCCGTGAAAACCAATAAAATGATTAATATTAAAAAAACAGCAGGAATCATCGGTGCCAACGGCTACACAGGAAGCGAACTGGTTCGTCTGCTGGCTTTTCATCCCAATGTGTCTTTGAGTTTTTTATATAGTCGTTCAAATTCGGGGACAAAAATTTCAGATTTGTACCCGGATTTAACGACGGTTTGTGAAATGGTTTTAACGGATCAGCCTGAAGAGGTAGATATTTTATTTTTATGTCTTCCTCACAAAGAAAGTCAGAATTGGTTAGCTCAAAATGGGGTAAAAGATGAAACGTTGGTCATCGATTTAGGAAATGATTTTCGCTTAGACGGAAATTTCGCAAACAGAAATTTTATCTACGGTTTACCTGAAATCAACAAAAAACAACTTTCAGGAGCGAAAAGTATTGCAAATCCGGGATGTTTTGCAACAGCTATTCAACTGGCTCTGCTTCCATTGGCTGAAAAAGGTTTGTTGGATGAGGTTTATACAACGGGAATTACAGGTTCAACAGGTGCAGGTCAGTCTTTGCAGCCAACGACACATTTTACCTGGAGGAATGATAATATTTCAGCTTATAAAACCTTGACACATCAACATGTGGATGAGATTTTACAGCAGTTAGTTTCTTTTAATACGAATGAAATCAGCCTGAATTTTGTTCCATGGAGAGGGGATTTTGCGAGAGGAATTTTCACGAGTTCCACGGTGAAAACAGATGTAGAACTTTCAGATATTCATCAATTGTTTAAGGATTTTTATGCAGATGAACCTTTTGTAAAGGTAAGTGAGAAAGCAATTGATTTAAAGCAGGTTGTCAATACCAATCGCTGTGTGATTCATATAGAAAAGAGTGGAAATGTTGCAGTTATTCACTCAGCGATTGACAATTTGTTGAAAGGAGCTTCCGGACAAGCAGTTCAAAATATGAATATTGCAATGGGCTGGGAAGAAAATTCAGGATTAAATTTAAAACCAATTGCGTTTTAAAAAAACTTTAAAAGACAATTGTCAAATAGTCAATCGTGAATTTTTAAAACGCAATTTAAAGTGACTTAGGAAACGGAGGTGTTAAGAAATTTTGAAGAATTTCCGTTAAAAAATTTCTCTTGTTTGAGTGGCGGGTCAAAAAACTCTTTATAATACGAAATTTTACTTTCCGCCCGAGTTTAGAAATTTTAGCTGGAGTTTCCAGTCTTGAACTTTTGTTTCTTTTGTTTCAAGACAAAAGAAATTAATTAAAATAAAAAAAATGAATTTATTCAACGTATATCCATTATTTAACATCAATCCAGTAAAAGCTCAGGGATCATTTCTCTGGGACGATAAAGGAGAAAAATATCTTGATTTTTACGGAGGTCATGCCGTGATTTCTATCGGGCACAACCATCCGCACTATCAGACTCAATTAAAAAACCAATTAGATAAAATATCTTTCTATTCAAACTCGGTTCAGAATGAATTGCAGACTGAACTGGCTGAAAAATTAGGAAAACTTTCAGGCTTGGAAGATTATAATTTATTTTTATGTAATTCAGGAGCTGAAGCAAATGAAAATGCTTTAAAACTGGCTTCTTTCCACAACGGAAAAAGTAAAGTGTTATATTTCTCAGGCTCGTTTCACGGAAGAACTTCGGCGGCAGTTTCGGTGACAGACAATCCTAAAATCGTAGCTCCGGTAAACTATGACGAAAGATTCATCAAATCTGAATGGAATAACATCGAACAGCTTGAAGCAGTTTTTGAAAAACAAGGAAGTGAAATTTCATCTGTAATCATTGAAGGAATTCAGGGAGTTGGAGGAATTATGATTCCAACGGTTGGATTTTTAACTAAAATCAAAGAATTATGTGAGAAATATGATGCTGTTTTGATTTTAGATGAAGTTCAGTCAGGATACGGAAGAAGCGGACATTTCTTCGCACATCAGGAATTTGGAATTGAAGCAGACATTATCACAACAGCAAAAGGAATGGGGAACGGTTTTCCAATCGGCGGTGTTTTAATTCATCCTAAGTTTCAGGCAAGTAATGGTTTGCTGGGTACAACTTTCGGAGGGAATCATTTAGCTTGTGTCGCTGCGATTGCTGTATTGGATGTGATGAAAGATGAAAATCTCATCGAAAATGCTCACAAAATGGGCGAGTATATTGAAAATGAAATTAAAGATTTTCCACATATTAAAACCATCCGAAGGAAAGGTTTGATGATTGGAATCGAACTCGACAGGGACTGCTCGGAAGTGAGGAATAACCTGCTGTACAATCATCATATTTTCACAGGAAACTCTAATGATAAGGCTGTGTTGAGGATTCTTCCGGCGCTTAACATTAAAAAAGAAGAAACCGATTTGTTTATCGGTGCTTTGAAAACTGTTTTAGAAAATCTTTAAAATCAAAAATCAAAATGAAAAAATTCACCTCTGTAAGTGACGTTGAAAACTTACAGGAAATTATAAAAAAAGCTTTACAAATTAAAGAAAATCCTCTTTCGGAAACCGAGAAAGGAAAAGGAAAAACAATTGGACTTGTATTTTTAAATTCAAGCTTGAGAACTCGTTTGAGCAGTCAGATTGCAGCGCAAAATTTAGGATTAAATGTGTTGACGTTAAACGCAGCTCAAGAAGCATGGAATTTAGAATTCGCAGACGGGGCTGTAATGAACGGTGATACGGTAGAGCATATCAAAGATGCCATTGAAGTATTAAATCAATATTGTGACATCATCGCCGTTCGTTGTTTTGCAGGAATGAAAAGCAAGGAAGATGATGTTAACGAAAGCATTTTAAGCCAGTTCGAGCAACATGCAAAAGTTCCCATTATTTCATTGGAGTCGGCTACACGTCACCCTTTGCAAAGTTTGGCAGATTGCATCACAATTACTGAAAACTGGAAAGAAGAACGTAAACCAAAAGTGGTTTTAACCTGGGCTCCACATATCAAACCGATTGCTCATGCGGTTGGAAACTCTTTCGCAGAGTGGATGCAGGAAATGGATGTAGATTTAGTGATCACCAATCCAGAAGGCTATGATTTAGACAAAAACTTTACAAAAAACGTGAAAGTAATCCATAATCAGGATGAAGCGTTGAAAGATGCAGATTTTATTTATGTGAAAAACTGGTCGTCTTTTGATGACTATGCAGCAATGCCTGAAGTGAAAGAAAACTGGATGCTAACAAACGAAAAATTGGAAAATACCAATCAGGCAAAAGTAATGCACTGTCTTCCGGTTCGTCGTAATGTAGAATTGAGTGATGAGGTAATGGATGGTGGAAATTCCATTATTTATCAACAGGCAAAAAACCGGATTTTCTCTGCACAAGCTGTTTTCTCTGAAATTTTAGATGAATTGAATTCTTAATAACTAAACCTCATAGGTTTCAAAAACCTATGAGGTTTTCAAAAAAGGTTTGCAATGAAAAATAAATTATACATCATAAAAATCGGCGGAGCATTAATCGATGATGAGGAACTATTGAATGAATTTCTAGAACAGTTTTCTGACATTAAAGAAAGAAAAATTCTTGTTCATGGAGGTGGAAAATTAGCAACTACATTGGCTGATAAATTAGGCGTTGAACAAAAGATAGTCAACGGACGAAGAATCACAGATAAAGATACGTTGGATATTGTGGCTATGGTCTATGCGGGAGGAATCAACAAAAATATTGTGGCAAAACTTCAGCAGAAAAAATGCAAAGCAATCGGATTTTCGGGAGCTGATGCAAATTTAATTAAAGCTAAAAAGAGAGAACATGCAGAAATAGATTTCGGGTTTGTGGGCGATATCGAGAAGAAAAGCGTGAACAAGAAATTAATTTCAAAATTAATTAAACTTCATCTCGTTCCGGTATTTTCAGCAATCACTCATGACAAAAAAGGAAATTTGTTTAATACCAATGCTGATACAATTGCTTCGGTAATCGCTCAGGCGCTGTCTTCAAAATATGATGTTGAATTGTTGTATTGTTTCGATAAAGAAGGTGTTTTGGAAGATGTCGGAAATCCTGAATCTGTCATCAAAAATATTTCCGAAGAGGAATTTTCTGTTTTAAAAAATGAAGGAAAGCTTCATAAAGGAATTCTTCCAAAACTGGAAAACGCTCTTGGAGCAGTAAAAAATAATGTAAATAAGGTATTCTTAATTAAAGAAACCGAACTAAAAAACCATATAGAGAACCATCATGCAGGAACTGAAATCTGTTTATAGTAAAGAAGAATTACTGAATAACGCAGTGGATTTGTTGAAAAAACTGATTGAAATTCCGTCATTCAGCAAAGATGAATATAATACATCTGTGGAGATTGAAAACTTTTTTAAAAAGAACAATATTCCTACAAAACGTTTTAAAAATAACATTTGGGCAGTAAATAAAAACTTTGATGTTTTTAAACCATCGATTTTGCTGAATACGCATCACGACACGGTAAAACCGAATAAAGCTTACACTCTAGACCCGTTTTTGCCGGTTGAGAAAGACGGAAAATTGTTCGGATTGGGAAGTAATGATGCTGGAGCTTCTCTGGTCTCGATGGCTCAGGTTTTTTTACATTTTTATGATAAAGAAGATTTGCAATATAATTTAGTGATTGCTTTGACGGCAGAGGAGGAGATTTCAGGGTTTGACGGAATTGAAGCTTTATTTCCCCAACTGCCAAATATCGAGCTTGCCATTGTAGGAGAACCAACGCAGATGAATCTGGCAATCGCGGAAAAAGGACTTTTGGTAATTGACGGGGAAATGAAAGGCACTCCTTCTCACGCCGCTCATCCGAACAACGATAACTCGATTGTAAAATGTATGGAAGATTTGCAGAATATCTTAAACTTTAAATTTCCAAAAATTTCCGATTATTTGGGTGAAGTTAAGGTTACGCTGTCTGGAATTCATGCCGGAGTTCAGCATAATGTAGTTCCGGAATCTTGTACTTTTACTTTAGATGTGAGAGTTACGGATGAATATTCTAATGAAGAAGCGTTTGAAATCATCCAGTCGCAGATGAAATCAAGGTTAACAGCGAGGTCTTTCAGGCTAAATTCTTCAAAAATTGAAATGGATCATCCATTTGTACAGGCAGGTCTGGAAATCGGGAGGACAACTTACGGTTCGCCAACTTCATCCGATCAGGCGATTATTCCTTGTACATCGGTAAAGCTCGGTCCCGGAGACAGCACACGCTCTCACACCGCAGATGAATACATCTATATAAAGGAAATAGAAGAGGGGATTGCTATTTACATCCAGATCCTTGAGAAGGTTCTATAAATTGACCTAGGAAACGGAGGCGTTAAGAAAATTGAAATTTAATCCGTTAAAAAATTCCCACTGTTTGAAGCGCGACACTAATTTTGAACTGAAGAACAAATATTGAATTCGCGCAAGTTTTGGGGATTTTAGTATTTAATTTTAATTTTTAGCCGGAGTTTCCAGTCTTGAATTTTTGTTTCTTTTGTTTGACTACGTCGAATCTTCGATTTCAAGACAAAAGAAAATTATAAAATAAAAAATAATTTTATGAAAAAAATATGGCAAAAAGACGATAATGCCACCAATATATTAGTCAATAAATTCACAGTCGGAAAAGATCTCGATTTTGATGAACGTTTAGCAAAATATGATGTTAAAGGTTCAATGGCGCACTGTAAAATGTTGGCAGAAGTGGGAATTATTTCCAATGAAGAATCAGAGCAGATGTTGTCTGTTTTGGAAGAAATTTTGAAAGATATCGAAAACGGAACTTTTGAAATTGATAAAACTGCGGAAGATATTCATTCGCAGGTTGAATCTATTTTAATTGAAAAATTGGGCGATACAGGAAAGAAAATTCATACGGCTCGTTCAAGAAATGATCAGGTTTTATTGAATATTAAACTGTATTTACTGGATGAAATCCGTGAGATCACAACTTTGACGGATGAATTTTTTCAAATATTAATCAAACTGGCGGATCAGCATAAAAATGTTCTTCTTCCGGGATATACCCATTTACAAATTGCAATGCCTTCATCGTTCGGATTGTGGTTTGGAGCTTATGCCGAAGCGTTGTTGGATGATGTTGAAATGCTTTTCTCGGTTAAAAATATCATTAATAAAAATCCATTGGGTTCAGCGGCGGGTTATGGTTCGTCTTTCCCGATTGACCGTGAGAGTACGACGTATAATTTAGGTTTTCAGTCGATGAATTATAATTCGGTTTATGCTCAGATGACGCGTGGAAAGTCGGAGAAAATGTTGTCGATGGCAATGGCAACTTTAGCAGGAACTTTAGGTAAGTTTTCGTACGATGTTTGTCTGTATTTAAGCCAGAATTTTGATTTTATAAGTTTTCCAAAGGAATTTACAACGGGAAGCAGTATCATGCCTCACAAAAAAAATCCTGATATTTTTGAACTGGTTCGTGCCCGTTGCAACAGAATTCAGTCTTTGCCGAATGAGTTTATTTTATTGACGAATAATCTGCCTTCAGGATATCACAGAGATATGCAGTTGACAAAGGAAATTCTTTTCCCGGCAATCGATTCCTTGAAAGAATGTCTTGAAATATTAAGCTATACCTTACCGAATATTCAGGTGAAAGAAGGGATTCTGGAAGATGAAAAGTATAAATATCTTTTCAGCGTAGAGAAAATCAATGAAGAAGTGAAAAACGGAAGTTCTTTCCGTGATGCGTATGTAAAAGTAGGGCAGGAAATTGAGAATAATGAGTTTGATTTTGAGATAAAAAATCTTAATCATACCCATCAGGGAAGTATAGGGAATTTATGTTTAGATAAAATAGAATATCAGTTTAATAAATTGAAAAATAAATTGTTGGGGTGATATTTTAAACTTAAAACTTTCTTAGATGCTTCGACAGAGCTCAGCATGACATCTCTAATACTATCTGTTTTATTAGCGATTTATTTGTAGCGGTGTCATGCTGAGCTCTGTCGAAGCATCTTTAAACTATTAAACAAAATGTTTTGATTTAAATAAAAAATTATCCCAAATCAATCTTAAACTTAGTAGATTTTTTAACTTCATGCAGTACAATTGAACTGTGATATTGCCCGATATTAGGAATGTTTGAAATCACGTTAACCGTAAAATCATTATAAGAATTAATATCTTTTGCAATGATTTTCAGCATATAGTCATATTCACCGGAAAGACTGATGATTTCCTGAACTTCATCGTGTTGCATTATATTTTTCTCGAAAGTTTCAAGAACTTTTTTAGATTGTTCTTTCAGACGGACATTGCAGTAAACAACAATATTTAAACCCAGTTTTTCACGGTTCAAAAGACCTACATATTTCTCAATAATTCCCTGTTTTTCCAGCTGTTTAATGCGTTCATAGGTTGGAGTAAACGTAAGACCTATCTTTTCTGAAATTTCTTTCACAGAATAGGTAGAGTCTTCCTGAATGATACTGAGAATCATTTTGTCTTTTAAATCCATAGAATATAGAATAAGATTGAATTCTAACAAAAATAGTATTTAAAAATGAAAATAAGGACAGATTAATATTTTTTAATCCAAATCAAATTTTGATTTTGTCAATTCGTGGAAATGTTATATCTTTGCACCTAATGAATAACACAGTATTTATATCATTAGAATTACCGGGCGTAGACGCCCTTTACGATATTTATTTATTTTAAGCGAAGATATTTTCTTCGCTTTTTTTTTGTGAAAAAATTAAGATATTATGTTTACGATTACAGAACTAAGCACCGAGAGAATCAACAGTATAGTGACAGAAGCAATCGCTTTTGCAAACGGAAAAACTGCCAGAATTGAAGGAGAAGTTTTTTGCTCAAATCTTTTCTTCGAAGACAGTACGAGAACGAAAACCAGTTTTGATATTGCCGAAAGAAAATTAGGTTTACAGGTAGTTCCTTTTGATGCGGCAAACAGTTCCGTGAATAAAGGTGAAAGTTTATACGATACAGTAAAAACGATTGAAAGCTTAGGAGTAAATCTTGTCGTGATCAGAGATAAGAAAGACCGATATTTTGATGAATTAAAAAATATTAAAATTCCTATGATTAACGGAGGAGACGGAACGGGAAACCATCCATCTCAATGTATGCTGGATTTAATGACGATTTATCAGGAATTCGGAAAATTTGAAGGGTTAAAAGTGGGAATTGTAGGAGATGTAAAACACAGTCGTGTTGCCAATTCAAATGCAGAAGCATTAAGGAGATTAGGTGCAAAAGTATATTTTTCAGGACCTGAACAATGGTTTGATGAAGGTGCTTTAATCAACGGGACTTACCTGTCTGTAGATGAAATGATTAAAGATGTTGATGTATTGATGTTATTAAGAATTCAACACGAAAGACACGATTCAAAAATGAGTTTCTCAGCTTCGGAATACCACAGAAAATACGGTTTGACGAAAGAAAGAGAAAAAGCAATGAAAAAAGAAGCTATTATCATGCATCCTGCCCCAATCAACAGAGGAGTGGAAATTGATACAGACTTGGTAGAATGTGAACGTTCAAGAGTTTTCAAACAAATGCAAAACGGCGTTTTCGCAAGAATGGCAATACTTAAAGAAGCCTTGGAAAAAGAAGGACATACTTTTAAGTAAAAAATAGCCAAGATAAAAGTAAAAGATGGAGAGCCCTGAAAGGGCGACCTGTTAATAGCCATGGATGAAATCCATGGAAATAAATAGAAAGAATAAGAAATAAAATAACAGAATGCAGAAGTCTAACTTCTAATTTCTAAATCTAATATCTAATTTAAAAAATGAAGAAAAAGTTAATACTGGAGTCCGGTGAAGTGTTTCATGGAGAAGGTTTCGGAACAGAACTGGAAACTGCAGGAGAAGTGGTTTTCAATACCGGAATGACAGGATATCAGGAACTGATTTCTGATCCGTCTTATTGCGGTCAGATTGTTTGTATGACCTATCCGCTTATCGGAAACTATGGGATTAATAGAGATGATTATGAGAGTATCGAGCCGGCTATCAAAGGTCTTATCGTAAAAGAAATTTGTGATTTGCCATCCAATTTCCGTACTCAGATTACTTTAGATGAATTATTTAAAAAGAAAAACCTTTCAGGAATTTCAGGAATCGATACCAGAAGACTGACAAGAATTCTTCGTAATTCCGGAGTGGTGAAAGGAAAAATCGTAAACGCAGATACTGATAATGATTCAGTAGTTTCAGAATTAAAATCAACAACTTTCCCAACCAATCAGGTAGAGCAGGTTTCTACAAAAACCCCTTATGCAAACCCAGGAAGAGGTTTCAAGGTTGTGTTAGTAGATTTTGGATCTAAATTAGGAATTATCAGGGAGTTGTCTCAAAGAAGTTGTGACATCATCGTAGTTTCACAAGATACAACGGCAGAAGAAATTTTATTGATGGATCCGGACGGAATCATGTTGTCAAACGGTCCTGGAGATCCGGAAGATAACCAACATGCGTTGGAAATGATCCGCGGATTATTAGGAAAAGTTCCAATCTTCGGAATCTGTTTGGGACACCAGTTGATCGGATTGGCTTGTGGAGCGAAAACTTTTAAGTTAAAATTCGGTCACAGAGGAGGAAACCACCCTGTTTTGGATTTAGAGAAAAATAAAGTGGCAATTACTTCTCAAAACCACGGTTATGCAGTTGATCAGGAAAGTTTGAAAGGAACAGATTTAATTGAAACGCACATCGCATTGAACGACAGAACAAACGAAGGTTTGAAACATAAAATTCACCCTTGTTTCTCTGTTCAGTATCACCCGGAAGCTAGTCCAGGTCCAGAAGATGCGAACTACTTATTTGATGATTTCATTCACTTGATGGAGGATTTTAAGAATAAGAAGAATCAGTAATTTGTAAGATTATTTAAATAGATAGAAATATAAATGTCAACCTTTCGCCAAATATATTATCAGATTGTATTTAGTACGAAGCACAGAAAACCAGTGTTGAATATTGAATATGAAGATCAATTATATAAATACATTTGGGGAATTGTTAAGAATAAAAATTGCACACTTTATAGAATTAATGGAATGCCGGATCATATTCATTTATTTACAGATCTGCATCCATCAGTTTCCTTAAGCAGTTTTGTAAAAGATATTAAGGTTTCAAGCAACTTATGGATAAAGCAAAGCGGCTTATTTCCTGATTTTGAAGAATGGCAAACCGGTTACGACGCGTTCACTTATTCAGAAAGAGAAAAGGATATGATCATCAATTATATTAAAAACCAAAAAGAACATCATAAAAATGAATCCTTTGAGGATGAATATAAAAATTTGCTAAAATCTCATAGAGTTGAATTTGATGAAAAATATCTGTGGTAAATAATGTTCAACCCATTTCATGGGTTGTCGGAATGTGATAATTATCCAATCCATAGGTTTCACCTACGGCTATTAAAATTCAGCCACTTCGTGGCTGCCCAAAATAGAAAAAAAAGAACCATGAAATGGTTCAACAATAATAGCCACGGATGAAATCCATGGAATAATAAAAAAGAAAAAAATGAAAAGAAACGACATAAAAACAATTTTAGTAATCGGTTCAGGACCTATCATCATTGGTCAGGCGGCGGAATTTGATTACGCAGGAACGCAGGCTTGTCTGTCTTTGAGAGAAGAAGGCTACAAGGTAATTTTGATCAATTCAAACCCTGCAACGATTATGACGGATGTTGAAATCGCTGATAAAGTATATATCGAGCCGATTTCACTTCAATTTGTGAGTCACATCATCAGAAAAGAGCGTCCGGATGCACTTTTACCTACACTTGGTGGACAAACAGGTCTGAACATGGCGGTAGAATTGGAAAAATCAGGAATTCTTGAAGAATGTAAAGTTGAGGTTCTTGGAACAACGCTTTCTGCGATCAACAGAGCGGAAGACAGAGATCTTTTCCGTGAATTGATGAGAGAATTGAACGAACCGGTTCCTGAATCTGATATTGTAACGACAGTAGAAGGAGCAATTGATTTCGCAAATGAAATCGGTTATCCGGTGATTGTTCGTCCTGCCTTCACGATGGGTGGAACAGGGGGTGGAATCGCTGCAACGGAAGCTGAATTGAAAGAAATTGCAGAATTAGGTCTGAAATACAGCCCTGTTACTCAATGTCTTATCGAAAAATCAATCGCAGGTTTCAAAGAAATTGAATACGAAGTAATGCGTGATGCAAACGACAACGCGATTGTGGTTTGTAACATGGAAAATATAGATCCGGTTGGGGTTCACACAGGTGATTCGATTGTTGTGGCTCCTTCTCAGACACTTTCTGACAGAGAATATCAGATGCTGAGAAATGCTTCTTTAAAAATCATCAGAGCATTAGGAATTGAAGGAGGATGTAACGTACAGTTGGCTTTAGACCCGCATTCATTCGAATATTATATCATTGAGGTTAACCCGAGAGTTTCCCGTTCATCGGCTTTGGCAAGTAAGGCAACAGGATACCCGATCGCTAAAATTGCTGCAAAAATCGCGGTAGGATTAACTTTAGATGAAATCATGAACCCGGTTACAGGTAAAACTTACGCTTGTTTTGAACCAGCTTTGGATTATGTGGTAACTAAATTCCCAAGATTCCCATTCGATAAATTCGAAACGGCGGACAGAAGATTATCAACACAGATGAAAGCGACGGGAGAAGTAATGGCAATCGGAAGAAATTTTGAGGAGTCTTTACAAAAAGCCATCCGTTCTCTTGAAACAGGAATCAGGCATATCGGCTTAAAAACTAAGCAGGCTGCAGCTCTTACAGCAGAAGAGATCGAAAGAAGAATCAGAGTTTGTGATGACGAAAGATTATTCATTATCGGAGATGCTTTAAGAAGAGGGTACGACTGGGAACAGATTGTAGAATGGAGTAAAATTGATAAATTCTTCATCTGGAAAATCAAGAAATTAATTGATTTCGAAAAAGTTATCGCTGATAATAAATTTGACTTAGAAACTTTAATTCAGGCTAAAAAATTAGGTTTTGCAGATGTGAATATCGCAGTTCTTTGGGAGGTAAAAGAACGCGAAGTTTTCAACTTCAGAAAAGAAAACGGAGTAATGCCGGTTTACAAAATGGTAGACACTTGCGCCGCAGAATTTGAAAGTGAAACACCATATTTCTACGGAACTTACGAAGAAGAGAACGAAAGTGTAGTTTCGGATAAGCAAAAAGTGATCGTTTTAGGTTCAGGACCAATCAGAATCGGGCAGGGCGTTGAGTTTGACTACGCGACAGTTCACTCGGTTTGGGCGATCAAAGAGATGGGTTATGAAGCAATTATCATCAACAATAACCCGGAAACGGTTTCTACAGACTTCTCGATTTCAGATAAATTATACTTCGAGCCTTTAACTGAAGAAGATGTAATGAACATTATCGATCTTGAAAAACCAATGGGAGTTGTGGTTCAGTTCGGAGGTCAGACAGCGATCAATTTAGCTGATAAATTGGCTGCTCACGGAGTTCAGATTTTGGGAACTTCTCTTGAAGATCTTGACAGAGCTGAAAACAGAGACAAATTTGAAAAAGCCCTTCAGGAACTTGGGATTCCTCAGCCTTTAGGAAAAACATCAACTTCAAAAGAAGAAGCGATAAAAATTGCCAACGAAATCGGTTATCCGGTGTTGGTTCGCCCAAGCTACGTTTTAGGAGGTAGAGCAATGGAAATTGTGTACACAGAAAGCGAATTGGCTCATTATATGGAATTTGCGGTAGAAGCAAGCCCGGATCAGCCGGTTTTGATCGACCGATATATCACAGGAAAAGAGGTTGAAGTAGACGCAATCTGCGATGGCGAAACGGTAATCATTCCTGGAATTATGGAGCATATCGAAAGAGCCGGAGTTCACTCAGGAGATTCAATTGCAGTGTATCCGCCACAGAATGTTTCTCAGGCAGAAATCGATACTTTGGTAGATTATACTGAAAGATTAGCTAAAGGATTGAATGTGATTGGATTAATGAATATTCAATACGTTCTTTTTGAAGGAAATGTGTTTGTGATCGAGGTAAATCCACGTTCATCAAGAACGGTTCCTTTCTTATCTAAAATTACGGAAGTTCCGATGGCAAACTTGGCAACGAAAGCTATTTTAGGTCAAAAACTGAAAGATTTAGGCTACAAAAACGGATTGGTTCCTAAGAAAGAAGGAGTCTTTGTAAAAGTTCCTGTCTTCTCATTCTCAAAACTAACGAAAGTTGACATCTCTCTGGGACCAGAAATGAAGTCTACGGGAGAGGTTATGGGGAAAGATACGACACTTGAAAAAGCTCTTTACAAAGGATTAATCGCCGCAGGAAGAAAAGTTCCGATGCACGGATCAATTTTGTTCACGGTAGCTGATAAACACAAGCAGGAAGCTGCAGATTTAGCTGCAAGATTCCATGAGGTTGGTTTCAGAATCTGGGCAACAGAAGGAACGGCAAAATTCTTCGGAGAACAGGGAATTCCTTGCAAAATCGGATACAAAATCGGAGAGGAAAGTGTAAACCTGATCGATTTGATTCAAAAAGGAAAAGTTCAGTACGTTGTCAACACTATGACGAAAGGAAAACAGTCCGAAAGAGACGGTTTCCAGATCAGAAGAATGAGCGTTGAAAACGGTGTACCTTGTCTGACATCAATGGATACGGTTGAAGCAATTCTGAAAGTTATCGAAAGTATGAGCTTCAAAATGGAGACGATGTAATTTTCGGATTAAAATATTTTTAAGCCTCGTAAGTTTTCTTGCGAGGTTTTTTTTGTTGATTTTTAGAAATTTTGTAGAAATTAGAAATATTAAATGTAAGTTTAATTCTGTTTTAGCGAATTTTCAAAAATGCATCAAATTATACTGAATTAAACCTATGATAATTACTTTAGAAAATATTAATGCTTTCTTTCAAGAATATCCGGTAAAGAACATTAAATGTGATCATAAGATTTTAACTGATTATGAGAAAATTTTTGAGGTCTTTGATGGAAGCTTTGGATATTTAAGTTACCTTGAATTTAAATCTAATGATAATTCAACAATATTTTTGGGATCGTACCCATTCAATGGTACCGATTTGTGGAAATGTAAAAAATGTGGAAAACTTAAATTCTTTTATACGGAAACAGGAGGTCATTTTCCAAAAATGATTGCTATTGATGTTGATTTTGACAAAAATTATAAATCAGATCCTTTTGTAAAACTTGTTTCAATTAATAAAGACAAATTAAGTGATTTTATAGAGAAATTTAATTTCAATGAATTAAAAAATCCAAAAAATATTCAAAAATTTGATGGTGTGAAAATTATAGATAAAGATATTAAATATATCTTTGGTTATCATGAATATGGTAATACTGTAACTTTTAATATTGTCGCTGATAGAAATACTCTTAGAAAATTATTTAAATTTGAAAAATCTAATTAAAATATGTCAACACAAAATTTTTCATACACCTTTACAACTTCAAAATCTCACGAAGAAGTTTTCAATATTTTAATTGATCCTAAAAAATGGTGGATAGGTTTTCATAGCGAAACTATAACCGGAAATTCTGAAAAATTGAATGATGAATTTACTTTCAGCGCAGGAAATGGAGCACACAATTCTGTTCAAAAATTAGTAGAATTAATTCCTAATAAAAAAATAAGTTGGGAAGTTGTCGATAGTAATCTGACATTTCTGAAAATACCAAACGAATGGACGGGAACTAAGATTAATTTTGATATTTCTACTGAAGAAAATCAAACAAAAGTTACATCCACTCACAACGGTTTGACTCCACAATTTGAATGCTATGAAGGATGTTCAAATGCATGGTCGCAATATCTGGAAAATTTAACAAAAGAATTGAAATTTATTGAGTTTTAACAGAAAGCATCATGTCAAAACAAATTTTTGGTGTCGTAGCTTTTTTGTTCATGACTTCTTGTGTTGGATATTTTAATGAAAATTATTTGACGAGAGAATAGATTAAAACACCGATACCGGCATATGCAACAACAGTAATGATATCAGCTATGGGTTGTGAAAAGCGTTTTTCAGCAATTTTCTCACCATTGATCTGGTTCTTATGGAATTTCAGAATTTTTTTAGGATTATGAACCGGATGTGCAACCAGACTGTCACTTTCCCATTTGTCAACTATTATTTTATAAGTCTTACCATCAACGTCAATTCTAACATTTTTATTAGGTGCAAGTTTCTCCTGAATATTGACAGGCATTTGTTGTGAATTCAGACTTTGGGATGCAGCAGCTGTTGTACTTTTCGCCTGCATAGGAGTATTATCAGCAAGAGTTGCAACTTTTTTAGATTCCTGTTTATTGTCGGTTGTTGTATCCGCTTGTTTTTTAACCTGGTAGGTATAGCAACTCACAAGACAAAATGATATAAGGATGAGATAAAGATTCTTTTGCATTAGTCAAATTTAAGAATTAAATGGAATATTCAGTATTTCTTTTGAAAAATTCTGTGTTTAAAAATTTATTCCTACTGAAAAAAAGCAATCGGTATTGATTCTTAAAAATCTTAGTCATCAATTCTCTAATTTAACCCAAACTCCTGTCCAAATGTACATATCCACCGTCTACATGAATTAGTTGCCCCGTTGTATGAGAAGATCTTTCCGATAAAAGAAACGCTGCCACGTTAGCAATTTCCTCAGAGGTCGTCATGCGGTTTTCCAAAGGGATTTTTGAAGTAATACTTTTTAGTTTTTCATCCGGGTTTTCGAATGTAGAAATCCACGATTGATAAAGCGGTGTCCATGCTTCAGCGACAATAATTGCATTGACACGAATACTGTACGGTAAAAGTTCAACCGCCCATTCTCTTGTAAGGGCATTTCTTGCACCATTTGCAGCGGCATAACCTGACGTTCCTCCTTGTCCGGTTTCTGCGGTCTTGCTGCCGATATTTACAATAGAACCTTTGCTTTCCTTAAGATAGGGAAGTGCGTGATGCACCAAAAGATAATAATGCACTACATTTTTATGATATGATTCAAGAAACCCTTCATACGAACCATTTTCAAGACCTATTCCATCGTTTACACCGGCGTTATTGACAATACCATCAATTTTTCCGTATTTTTTTACAACTTCATTGATGGCTTTTTTGCATTCATCGGGTTGGGAAAGTTCAGCGGTAACAAAGTCGGCTTTTCCTCCAAGATCCTGAATTTCCTGAATTGCTTTTTTGTTATCGTCTTCATTTCTGCCAATGATTATCGGTAATGCATTTTCTTCCGCTAAGATTTTCGCAATGGCGTTTCCGATGCCTTTTGCACCGCCGCTTACGATGATTATTTTATGGTCAAGATTTAGGTTCATAATTTTGGGTTATGTTTTTTTAACGCAAAGAGCGCAAAGATTTTTTTTAATATTGTTCTGCATATTTTTCGTTCGCAAAGGCGTTTCACTCAGCAAAGAACACGAAATGTTTTTAAAACTTATGTACTCTTATTAGCGCTCTAATGATAAACTTAAAACAGCTAATGTGTTAATCTTTTGTCACTTTTGCGGTAATAAAAAATTATAAATTGTAAAATTTCACTGCATTTCCGGAGAAAAAAAGTTTCTGTTCTTCTTTTGAAAACTGTGTCAAATATTTTAAAATCAATTCCAGCCATAAAGTATAATTTCCTCCTAATAACATGACTGGCCAGTCACTTCCGAAAACGGTACGATTAATTCCGAATTGTGAAAAAACGAAATCCAAAATTTCAAAAATTGTTTTTTCATTAATATTATTCCAGTTTCCCTGTGTCAAAAGTCCCGAAATTTTGCAATAAATGTTAGGGTTTTTGGCAAGTTCTGAAATGTTAGCTTTCCAGTCCTTTAAATCATTGATTTTAAGATCAGGTTTTCCGCAATGATCCAGAATAAAAGGTTGATCGGGCAATTTTTCCGAAAGTTTCACTGCGTCAGAAAGCTGATCCTGTCTCAGCAAAATATCGAAAGTATAACCAAATTGATGCAGTTTAGCAATTCCGTTGAGTACATTTTTCTGCAGTAAAAAACCGATTTCTTCTCCTTCAGCGATATGTCGGAAGCCTTTAATCAGCTTTTCAGACTGATAATTGTGAAGTGACTGTTCAAGTTTGTCAGAAGCTAAATCAATCCAACCGACAATACCTTTAATAAAAGGGTTTTCTTTAGCTAAATTGACTAAAAAAGCTGTTTCTTTATCACTTTGATCGGCTTGCACAGCAATGCAACCTTCAATGCTATTTTCATTTAAATATAAAGAAAAATCTTCCGGAAGAAAATCTTTCCGGATCGCGGTCATATCTTTCGTAATCCAGGCATCCCGAACCGGATCAAATTTCCAAAAATGTATGTGAGAATCAATAATCATTTTTAACAATTTTCTCTAAAATAAAATTTATAATGAAAATATTTTGTCCATCAACTGCCACTTTTCTCCCGGCTTAGAATTGGGTAACTGTTGTTGAAATTTCCACATCAATTCTTCCCATTCCTGAACTTTCAAATTGTTTTTATCGGCTTCATTTTTAGCTTCAAAAGAAAAATTTTCGTCTGCTTCCACCATCATAAATAATCGGTTTTGAACACGATAAATCTCCATATTTACAATTCCCGAATCCAAAATACTTTGCTTTACTTCACACCAAACGTTTTGGTGATACTTCTCGTATTCCGTAATTAATTCAGGATTATCGATCAAATCGAGGGCTAGACAAAATTTTTTCATTCTCCGTAAGCTTTTACTTTTTGGGTGCTGCTTCCTAAGCCGTCAATTCCCAATTCCACCACATCTCCCGGTTTCAGATACCAAGGCTCAGGTTTTTGCCCCAAACCGACACCAGCGGGCGTTCCTGTACTGATAACATCTCCCGGAAGCAAAGTCATAAACTGACTGATATAGCTTACCATAAAAGGCACATTAAAAATCAGGTTGGAAGTATTTCCGTCTTGTAAAATTTGTCCGTTGACTTTAAGCCATAAACGTAAATTATGAACATCTTCAATTTCGTCAGGCGTCGCAATGAAAGGTCCGATTGGCGCAAAAGTATCACAGCTTTTTCCTTTTACCCACTGTCCGTTTCTTTCCAGCTGAAAGGCTCTTTCACTATAATCGTTGTGTAAAACGTATCCAGCAACGTGTTCAAGCGCATTTTCCTCAGTTACATAACTTGCTTTTTTTCCTATAACGATACCCAATTCAACTTCCCAGTCGGTTTTTGTACTTGTTTTTGGAATAACCAAATCATCATTAGGACCTACAATTGCAGTGGTAGCCTTAAAAAATAAAATCGGTTCCTGCGGAATCGGAGCGTTGGTTTCAGCGGCGTGATCTTTATAGTTTAATCCGACACAGATGATCTTGGATGGTCTAGCTAAAGGCGCACCCAGTCTTTCATCAGCAGAAATTTTGGGTAGATTCTGAGCATTTATTTCAGCTTTCAAATTTTCTATGGCATCACCGGAAAAAAAGTTTTCATCATAATCTTTTACCAAATGAGAAACATCATATCTTTTATCGTCAATAATGACTCCCGGTTTTTCTTGTCCCGGTTTTCCGAATTTTATTAATTTCATTTTTTATTAATTTAATGTCCTAAATTATTTTTAACGCAAAGAGCGCAAAGGTTTCTTTGACTACTAACTGTTTTTAAGTTCGCAAAGGCGTTTCACTTAACTAAGATCACAGAGTTTTTCATAATTAAGTTGTTCAAGATTAAAAAAATATTTAATATTTTAATTATTCAAAGTGGTAAAACCTCCGTCGATAGGGTAATCTACACCCGTGATGAATGATGCTTCATCACTACATAAATACAACGCTAAAGAAGCAACTTCTTCAGGTTGAGCCATTCTTCCGATTGGTTGAGTTTTCGACAGCTTTTCAAACATTTCTTCGATGTTGTCGGGATAATTATTCTTTAAAAATCCATCCACGAAAGGCGTATGTACACGAGCCGGAGAAATGGAATTACAACGAATATTTTCATTGATATAATCTTTCGCAACACTCATGGTCATTGCTTTTACGGCACCTTTAGCCGTGCTGTACGCAAAACGGTCGGGAATTCCGACCAATGCGGCAATGGAAGCCATATTAATGATCACACCGCCTCCTGATTTTCTAATCTGCGGGATGGCTGCGAACAGACAATTGTAAACTCCTTTAATATTGACATTATAAATTCTGTCAAAATCTTCTTCTGAAGTCGTGTCTGCTTTTCCGATGTGCGCAATTCCTGCATTATTTACAAGAATATTAATTGCTCCGATTTGATCGAAAACTGCCAAAACATCTTTCTGTTTTGATACATCACAAGCATGCATGATCGCATTTCCGTCGGAAGATTGTATTTTTTCCAAAGTTTCCTGTCCGTTTTGTTCTGTTATTTCAAGAATATGAACGTCTGCACCATTGGCTGCAAGCTGAACCGCAATGGCTTGCCCGATTCCGCTTCCTCCTCCTGTTACGACTGCTTTTTTATTTTTTAATGAAAACATTTTTATGTTAATTATTAGATTTTATTTATATTTTTTAACGCAAAGGGCGCAAAGATTTTTGACAACTAACTGTTTTTAAGTTCGCAAAAGCGTTTGACTACGTCGAATCTTCGATTTCACTCAGCAAAGGCTTGCAGTTGACGATTAATCCTAATGCAATTATGATTTTATTATTTTCAAGCTTAATGCGACTTGTCGCAACCTTCGCTTCCTAAACTTTTCATTATTATATATTAATCTTTGCGTTGAAAATTTATTCAAAGATTATAAACTTTTAAAGACTAACACCTCTTTTCCAAGGGATAAAATCATCCTGATTCAATGCTACAGCTTTAGGAATGATATTTCCACTGGCAACATCAATACAGAAATCTAAAATATCTTCACCCATTTGCTGAATGGTTTTTTCGCCACGCACGACCGCACCCGTATCGATATCGATAATATCCGCCATTTTTGTTGCTAAAGCCGTATTGGTAGCCACTTTGATGACAGGGCATACCGGATTTCCTGTTGGTGTACCAAGACCGGTCGTAAACAGAATTAAAGTGGCTCCCGAAGCGGCTTTTCCCGTGGTAGCTTCTACATCATTTCCAGGTGTGCAAACCAAACTCAATCCAGGTTTTGTTGCAGGTTCTGTATAATCTAAAACATCTACAACAGGGGCGGAACCTCCTTTTTTTGCGGCACCTGCAGATTTTATGGCATCTGTGATCAGTCCATCTTTAATGTTTCCCGGTGACGGATTCATGTAAAATCCTGAGCCGACTGCATGGGCAAGTTCATCATATTCTGTCATCAGCTTGATGAATTTTTCTGCTGTTGGTTTATCTACGGCACGGTCTATTAATTCCTGTTCGACACCACACAATTCCGGGAACTCGGCTAGTAGAACTTTAGCACCCAAAACTGAAAGAATATCGGCGAGATGTCCCACAGCCGGATTTGCTGAAATACCGCTAAAACCATCGCTTCCCCCACATTTAACGCCAACACAAAGTTTGCTTATCGGTGCATCTTCACGTTCAATTTTATTTATTTCTAAAAGTCCTTTCAGGGTTTCAAAAATGGCGTTTTTGATCATCGCTTCTTCACTTACCGCTTTTTGCTGTTCAAAAACGAGTAAAGGTTTATCAAAATCAGGATTTCGATTGTATAAATCTCTTTTAAAATTATCAATCTGAAGATGTTGACAGCCCAAACTCAACAAAGTGATTCCTGCAACATTAGGATGATCTGCATAAGCTGCCAAAAGTTTGCTGAGCGTATCTGCATCCTGCCTTGTTCCGCCGCAACCACCAGTGTGATTGAGAAATTTAATGCCATCTACATTTTTAAAAACTCTGTCTTTTGCAGGAATATTTGAAGGTGAAAAATTTAGATCATCCAAATTTTCTCCTTTAGAAATGGCTTCTACCAGTTGATGGGTGTAGTCTTTGTATTTTGCATCCACTGCATACCCTAAATTGTCATAAAGCGATTCTTTAATAATATCAAGATTACGGTTTTCACAAAAAACGGTTGGGATGAAAAGCCAGTAATTTGCCGTACCCACGTCGCCGTTTGAGCGATGATATCCTTTAAAAGTTTTATGTAAAAATCTTGACACATCGGGTTTTGTCCAGTGATAGTCAACATCGCGGTAATAGTAAGGTTCGGCAGCGTGTTTTGTGTTATCTGTCGTCATTCGGGTTCCCGCTGCGAGATCGTACTGTACTTTGCCTACCAAAACGCCATACATAAAGATTTCATCGCCCTGTTTCATATCATTCATAAAGAATTTATGTTTAGCAGGGATTGCTTCTAAAGTGGTGTAGGTAACTCCTTCGAAAATAATTTCGGTTTCTGCCGGAATATCCTGCAAAGCGACCAAAACATTATCTTTTTGATTTATTTTTAAAATTAAATTGCTCATTTCTAGTTTTAAAATTGGATTTTTTTGTGAAATGCTTTTTTAACGCAAAGAGCACAAAGATTTTTTTAACTACTAATTGTTTTTAAGTTCGCAAAGGCGTTTCACTTAGCTAAGTCCTCAAAGATTTTTACATATTTATTGCAAGGATTTCTTATTTCTGAATCTTAATGAAAATAAAAATACGATGATAAAACAGACTAAAGGTACGATATAAGAAAAATGGATGTTCCCTGAAACATCTGTGATTTTACTTGCGATCGGGGGTATAATTGCCCCTCCGACAATAGACATTATTAATAAACTTGAGGCAGGTTTTGTTTCTGTACCAGCTCCTTCAATTCCTAAGGCAAAAATAGTTGGAAACATGATTGACATAAAAAATGTAAGCGCAACCAATGCATATAGTGTTGAAATTCCTGACCCCGCAATAACCCAAATGCTGAGAACGATACTGATCACACTATAAATGCTCAACAGTTTTTGCGGTGAAATATATCTCATGAAAAAAGTTCCTGCAAAACGGCCAATCATAAATAAAAATCCTGCTACACCCGCATAATATTTAGCTTCCTGACCTTTCATGTTGATTGCATCTTCAGCAAACACAAGAAGAAAACTGAAAACATAAATTTGAGCACCGATGTAAAAAAACTGTGCAAGAACGCCCCATCCGACATTCTTTACACCTAAAACCTGTAGGAAATTTTTTGTTGATTTTTCTTTGCTTTCCGTTACTTCCGGCAGTTTTACCAGTAAAAATAAAAACATAACCAGCAGGATGATCAGTCCCAATATGATGTAAGGTCCTTTTACAAGCGAAGTTTCGGCGTGAATGTAGGCTAGTTTTGCTGCCTGATCAAGTCCGGCGAGTTCTTCCTGTGATTTTGGTTCTTCACTCAGAATGAAAATTCCGCCAACAATGGGAGCAATTGAAGCTGCCAAACCATTAAAAGACTGGGCGAAGTTTAATCTTTGTGTTGCTTTTTCTGGTGCGCCCAAAACGGTAATATAAGGATTTGCTGCCGTTTCCAGAATAGCAAGACCGCATGACAATACAAAAAGAGCCCCGAGAAAAAACGGGTAACTAATGGTATTAGCTGCCGGAACAAACAAAAAACATCCGGCCGCAAAAAAGAACAAACCTACTAAAATTCCGGTTTTGTAACCATATTTCTGAATAATCATTCCGGCAGGGATTGCCAGTAAAAAGTACGCTGCAAAAACAGATGAATCTACCAATGATGCCTGAAAATGGTTGAGTTGAAAGGCACTTCGCAGGTGTTTAATCAATATTGGATCCAGATTATGGATAAATCCCCAGAAGAAAAACAAACTCGTTATTAGGACCAGAGGAAAGTAGTAATTTTTCTTTTTTGAAGAAGAAAAGGAGTTTCCGGATTGGGTATTGTTCATTGATTTGGTTTGTTTACTAAATTGTTTCTTTTTTATAAATTTAAAATGGAGAGGTTAATCGATTGCGCTTTGTTTTTAATTCAAAATTTATCGGATGCTCTTCAAAACTTAAACTTTTTCTGACTTTTAAAAGTATAATAATTTTTCGAATAAAAAATTCTTAGTACAGGATAGTACAAGATAGTTTAATTATTCTTGAGATGTATTAATGATTTGTTATTGTGTCCTTTAAATTTTTTTTAATAATCTAAAAATTCTCTTAAAATATTTTCAGCATTATCTTTTAGAATTTCATGGATATTTTTAATATTTTAATAAATTTATTTCAAATTCAGGTTTCACCAAAAGGTCTTTGAGGACGGCAATTGAACTCAATGATGGAGTGAATGTAATTTTTTAAACAGATGACTTTTAATTGATTTTGTAATAGGGCTCAGAAAAATATTTACTAGGCTTTATATAAACCACATTTCTTTCTGCATCAAAAATCCAGTTGAATCTTCTCAGCAAATCAGCTCCGAAATAATTTCGCTTTTGAATTTTAATGTCTCCGACAAAAAATCCCGCCGTCACATCTTTCAAGACAAAATTGCCAACCTTCATAAAAGGTAAAATCCCCTGTTTGGTAATAACACTTTGTCCTGCCGAGTTTTTCATGGTTTTTTCACCGGTTATTTTCAATTTTTTGTCTAAATCTTTTCCGTCTGCAAACTCATTACTGTAAATCAATCCGCCTGAATACCCCGATTGCATTAGAAAATAAACTTCCTGTTGCTGATCTTCAATTACATTATCTGCAACGATATAAAGCTGCCCGTTTTCTGAAAATAAAGGGATTGATTGATAATCTTTTAAATCAGGCATTTTGTCATAGATCACAAATTGATTATTATCATAATCGATTTTAAAAATTTTCCCTTTGAAAATTCCGGTTCCGATTTTTCCGTCGGCTTCATGACCTGTCAATTCATTATCAAAAAAACGGATGTTTTCGTACTTTTTATTTCCTATTTTTATAGTGTTTTTATCACTTATTTCATCTTTAAAAATAATGTGGTCTGCTTTTCTGATCCTTTCGGGAGAAATTGAAGCATCTTCCATCGCAATCTGGAACATGAGATCCAGAGAATCTTTATCATTCACCAAAGTTTTCACAATGATATTGTTGTGTTTTGTGATTCTGAAAGGGATGGTTTCCTGTGCTTTAACAGTAGAAAATGAGAAATAAAGAAGAATAAAAAAAATTGTTTTATTGAGCATTTTGTTTAATTAGCAGTGAAAGCTAAATGTAAGAAAAATTTGCTTCCATTTTTTGTTAAAATAATTTTGAAATCATTCAAAATGTATATCTTTAAAAACTAATAAATAATTTTGAAAACCAAATGACGAAACATCAACAGAGAGTCGGTGAGGTATATCATTTTTTCGACAACAAAGACACTGTTTTAGGATTCAGAAAGTTGCTTGATTGTGCGATGGATACTCAGGATATGGAAATTTATAAAGAAGCCATTGAGTTGACCGACTGGAAAGAGCAATTTCCGACTTACACCGAAGAACTTATAGAAAAATCGAGAAATCTGCTTCAAAAAATCGAGAAAATTCCGGTAAAGGAACATTCTTTGGAAAAATCTGTACTTCGGGCAAGAAATATTTTAAAATCTTACGGAAGTAATCGTTTTTCATTAGGTCCGGTTTCCATGGAAATCAATAAAGGGCAGGTTTACGGATTGGTAGGAGAGAACGGAAACGGGAAAACTACACTTCTTAGAATTTTAGCCAAAGAAATTTCTTATAATGAAGGCAATTTGCATTATTCCTTTAATGAAGATCCGAAAAATGATTATGAGCTTCGCACAAAATTGATTTATATTCCGCAACGAACTGCAAAATGGTATGGAAGTCTGAAAGATAATTTAAAATTTGTCCTTTCAAATTACGGCGTAAAAGCAGAAGAAAACGAAACAAGAACATTAATGATGATTGCCCGTCTCGGACTTTGGAATTACAAACATCTGAAATGGAGCGAGCTTTCTTCCGGCTACAAAATGCGTTTTGAACTGGCGAGAACTCTTTTAAGAAAACCAGAAATTTTATTATTGGATGAACCGTTGGCAAATCTTGATGTTTTGGCGCAACAGGTGATTCTGGAGGATTTAAAATCAATTGCAAATTCTGTGAATAATCCGATTGCCTTGATTTTGAGTTCACAACAATTATATGAAGTTGAAAAAGTTTCAGACAAAGTAATTTTCCTGAAAAACGGACAGTACAAAGATAATTCGGAACTAAAAAATGATGAAAACGACGGTTTAATTATAGAAATTGACACATCGAATTCGAGAGAAGAATTATTGAAAGTTTTCGAAAATTTCAATCTGGAAAAACTGAACTTCAACGGAGGTGTTTATGTTGCTTATTTCTCCACAGACACAGAGTTTTTTGATGTGATGGCTGCTTTAGGAACTGCAAAAACAAACATCATTTATATCCGTAATATTTCATCTTCAACGAGAAGATTCTTTGTAAGTTAAAAATTTTCTTTAATTCGAAAAAAATGCAAAAAATATATAAATTCAATCAATATTTACTCGAAAAATATCCTACGGTTTGGAACACAAAAATTGTGTGGATGCTTTTGGCGAGTGTAGTTATTCATATTTTATTTTTCATCATTGGGTATATTTCCCACGCCGATCCGGTTTCTCTTCAGAAATTTGACGTAAGAGATGATTATTTTGAAGACGGAATGATTTTTATTCATCTCATTATTTCCGTTCTGATGATTGTAGGCTGGCTGATTATGATGTTTAAAAACAATGCTTTCAAGAACTTTTATCCTTCTTCGAAAGGAAAGTTATTCTTACAGTTTTTGCAGTATTTTGTAATTGTTTTTGCGTCTACAACTTTCTTTTTTTCTTATATGGCAGGTTTTAAGATGTTTATTAAAAATAAATATCCCGACAAACAAATGGCTCAAAATGTAGAGTTAATCAACAAAACATATCCTTTCTTTTCGCAGGAATTAGAAAATTATACGTTGGATAATAAGACATTTCCCAAATTCTACAATCTGTTTTGCGAAACTGATATGGAGGAGATTGATCGAAGCAAAAAGTATTTTGTGTATTATGACAGGGTGTATCAGTATTACACATTGTATTCCAAAACAGTTTATCAAAAGAATAAATATGGTGATTATTTATTCCCGGATAATGAGTCTGAACATGATCTTGCGTATGATGAGACCAAAGAAAATTCTAAAATTTATTATTTTAAAAAAGATGTTGTTGATGTATCGCCATATATTAAAACGACAGGTTTATCTTATTATAATTTTTCAAGCGTATTTTATCAGAATGATCTTACAGAAAAGGGATATTTAAGGAGAAATCATTATAATGATGATTATATTAATTCTGATAAAGAATCTCACAAAAAAGACAGATTTGAAGTCAATAGACAGACAACGGAATTATTAAATAAAAAAAATCCGGCAGAAATTGAAAAATTAATGAATCATTTTATTAAAATTTCAAAAAAATTCGGAATTAAGAATAATCTGGATGCAAAAGAATGGGCAAAAATGGTCTATGCTCCCGAAAATTTTGAAGTTCGTTATTTTATTAAAAAGTATAAAAATAGTATTAATGAAGAGTATGATCCTCGTAGAAACGGAGATGATAACAACGATTATGCCTATACAGAAGAGGCCATGACGGCAGATTCAGCGGTTGCTGTTGTCGACGGAGAAGTTGTAAATAAGGATGCTGTGACAATAAAAGAATTCAATCCGGATATAAACAAACAGCTTTCTCCGGATGATTATTTCAGAGATAATCTTACAGACTATTACTACAACACAGATGATCTGAGAAACTTCCTTGGAAATGTTGATATCGTAAAATCAACAGATTTTTTCTCAGAAAATATTCATATTTACCTTTGGATTGCATTTTTTCTGTCAACGTTTATCTTTAGTTTCAGAATTACAGGATTAAAATCGCTTTTGTTCAGTGTAATAAGTGCGGGAGTTTTGTTTTTAGCTGTTATTCTGATTACAGTTTTGTATTCCGTTTCGGGTGGAAGGGGAAGTGAAGAGTTTTTTGTTTCCTATTTGGTGTTTTTTATCGGATTGTTTATTTTAATGATTCCTGTATTAATGATGAAAAAAGTTAGAAAACTCATTTCTTCAATTTTCATTAATATTTCTATAAATGGTTTTGTGCTTTTTATCCTTCTGATCGTTTTTATCATCAACTTACATCAGGAGAAATATTGCCGTGAAATTTACAGTAACGGAAAATATGGTGATTGCGAAACTCTTGTAAAAATGCTGGATCTTAATTTAAGTTATATTATTTTGATTATCGGTTTTGTCTTTATGTATCTGTACACGTCTGTTCTTCAAAAATGGAAAGCGATGCCACAGTAAATTTGTAAAAAAATGAATATATTTAAATCTCGTAAGGAAACTTATGAGATTTATTATTTTAAATAAAATGGAAATACACTGCAAAACCATACAAACGCCGCTCGGAGAAATGTTCGCCTGTGCTACAGACGAAGGAATTTGTCTTTTAGAATTCACCGACAGAAAAAATATGGAAAAACAATTTAAGTCTTTATCTAAAAGCTTAAATGCCGAAATCGTTGAAAAAGATCACCATCATTTTATTCAGCTTGAAAATGAATTGAAAGAATATTTTGAAGGTCAAAGAGAAAAATTTGAAGTTCCGTTATTTGTGAAAGGAACAGAATTTCAGGAAAAAGTATGGCAGCTTTTAAGAGAAATTCCGATGGGTGAGATCAGAACTTACAAGCAGCAATCCGAATTTTTAGGAAACCCAAAAGCAATTCGTGCGGTAGGAACAGCAAACGGAATCAATAAAATTGCTATTTTAATTCCCTGTCATCGCGTTATCGGCTCAAACGGCGAATTGGTAGGCTATGCAGGAGGAATCTGGAGAAAACAAAAATTATTGGAATTGGAGAAGGCTATTCTGTTTTGATTTTGTAATTTTAAACAAAAATTTACACGTGAAAAAGTTACTATTTGCAGTTTGCATATCAGCTTCAGTTTTCAGTTTTGCTCAGGATTATTCGGTACCGGCAGCGAGCCCGCGTCAGAAAGTAGAGCAGCAGTTTTCAATGTCTAAAATCTCTGTGGATTACGGAAGACCGGGAGTGAAAGGACGTAAAATCTTCGGAGAATTAGTACCTTACGGGCAGGTTTGGAGAGCGGGAGCAAACTCATCTACAAAAATTACTTTCGGACAATCTGTAAACTTTGGAGGGAAAGTAGTTCCTGCAGGAACTTACGGACTGTTTATCGTACCAACAGAAAAAGAATGGAAAGTAATCCTGAACAAAGATTTCCAACAGTGGGGAGCTTATACCTATGATGCAAAGCAGGATGTCGTAGATGTTACAGTTCCTGTTAACAAATTAGCAGATAAGCAGGAATGGTTTGAAATTACATTAAACCCAACAGGCGAAAATACAGGAAATTTGGTAATTAAATGGGATATGGTTCAGGCTGAGGTAGCTTTAAAGCCTTCAAGCCCGGACGCAGTAACCAAAATTGCTGATAAATTAAAAGAGATAAAAAAAATCGAATCTGACGCTGCAAAAACAAAAAGCTAGGAAATGAACTTTTCTATTCAAACTATTTTAGAAAATCAAGAATACCAATTAACCCCCTTACAGCAAGGGGATTTTGAGCCTTTATACGAATTGGCATCCGATCCGAAAGTCTGGGAACAGCATCCCAACAAAGACCGTTATCAGAGAGAAGTTTTTGAAAACTTTTTCAAAGGTGCGATGGAAAGTAAGGGTGCTTTTAAAATTGTTGAAAAAGCTACCGGAGATATTTTGGGAAGTACCCGTTTTTATGATTTTGACGAAAATAAAAACAGTATTTTCATAGGATATACTTTTTACGGAACAAAATCCTGGGGAAAAGGGATTAATCCGCAGATCAAAAAAATTATGCTCGACTATATTTTTCAGTTTGTGGATACTGTTCATTTTCATATCGGAAAAGAGAATTTCCGTTCACAAATTGCAATGGAAAGACTTGGAGGACAGAAAATTGCTGAAGAAGAAGTTGCTTATTTCGGCGAACCGACAAGGACCAATTTTGTGTATGAAATAAAAAAAGAAAATCATTGATATGAAAAAATATAAAATCCAGAAATCACCATTTGTAGTTCCCACAACAGATGGAAAACTGATCGAAGAGCATTGGGGAAATTCAACCCAAAACTCAAATATTTCAATCGCCCACATGGTCGCACCACCGGATTGGAGTGAGCCACATCAGACTCCAGAATTTGACGAATTTACATTAATAATTTCAGGGAAAAAGCAATTTGAAATCGACGGAGAAGTTGTGATTCTTGAAAAAGGACAAAGTATTTTGATTGAAAAAGGAGCGAGAGTGCGTTACAGCAACCCATTTTCAGAACCGTGTGAATATATTGCGATCTGCCTTCCTGCGTTTTCTATGGAATTGGTGAATAGGGAAGAAGAAATAATTTAAATATGGCATTACAAATTTGTCCAAAGTGTAAAGAAAATTCTTTTACCTGGTTTATCAACGGAAAAACACATTTAACGAGTTGGAGTTGTTTTAATTGCGATTATGAAGCGAAGGAAAATGAAGCTGATGAATGTATCTGTGAAAATTGCGAGAAGAAAACAAAAACGAAGTTGAAAGATAAAGAAACAGAATATTTTTGGTGTTCCAATTGCAATACAACAAGCGAATTATAAAGAAAACGACCTCAATTTTTATGGAGGTCGTTCTTTTATATGAATTTAATTATTTCAAAATCTCTTTTAAAAATAAAAGTGTGTGATTCCACGCTCTTTTTGCCATCACTTCATTATAATCCGGTGATTTTGGATCAGTAAAAGTGTGTTTTGAATGTGCATAGGTAATGATTTGCCAATCTGCATTTCCGTCATTCATTTCTTTGATCAGATTATTATAATCTTCCGGAGTTACTCCTTTGTCATCGGCAGGATTTTCAACTAGAATTTTAGTCGATATCGGATTGTTTTTTCTGGTTTGATCTTTCCCGATACTTCCATGAATCGAAACTACGCCTACAACAGGTAAGCTTCCTCTTGCAGATTCCAAAGCTCCGGTTCCTCCGAAACAATATCCGATCACGGCAATTTTATTAGAAATCGCTCCGTTTTTCTTCAACTGTTCTAAAGCCAGCGAAATCCTTTTCTGGTAAGCATCATAATTTTTCTTGTAATATCCAGCAATTTTCCCTGCAGAATCTGCATCTGTCGGAATATTTCCTTCACCATAAATATCGGCAATAAAAGCAATATAACCCTGTTTTTCAAGTTCAGCTGCGGCAGTTTTTGCTTCATCATCAATACCTTTCCATGCAGGTAAAATCAAAACTCCCGGAAGTTTTTTCCCTGCGTTAGACGTTACCAGACCATTCAGTTTCTGCGAACCATCCTGATAAGAAACTGTTTTAAGATTCTGACTGAAAACTGTTCCTGAAGTCATTAAAAATGCTGATAATAAGATTGAACGTATCATGTTTTGTAATTTAATTTTTATTAGGAGCTGTTTCCCGCTTTCTGCTGTATCTTTTTTGTTACGGTCTCCGCTTCGCTCCGACCGCAACAAAAAAGGATGTCGCTACAATCGGGGCTAGATATTTGCCGGATTTTAAAATTTCATTATAAAATCAACAATCTCTTTGTCATTGCTTAGGAATCTGGGCAATAGTATTCAAGATTATATTAATAATTCGCGCTTAGATTCCTAAGCAAATGACAAAGACTATATTTATTTGTAAGCAAGACAAAAAAATCTTCATCTAAATTAATAAAAATAACTTAGAATCAGGATTTATAAAATCTTAAGGTTTGTAAAACTGGTATTGTTCGTTTTCGTAATATGCATTAATGTGTTGTAAACCATTTGTTAAAATGATCTCTTTTGCCCCGATTACTGAGTTGTATCTTGCGGTTTGTTCGAATGTTTTTTCAGATAATTTAATTTGTGGAGCTTTGCATTCAATTAAAATAATAGGCTCTGTTTTTTCTGTAATTAAAAGGTCAATTCTCTTCGTTAAACCGTTTAAAACGATCTTTTTTTCTGTAATTAAGGCAGATGTAGAGTAGGACTTCACGGTGAGATAATAGTGAATCCAATGTTGGCGCACCCATTCTTCAGGGGTGAGCAAAAGGTAAGTTTTACGAACTAAATCATAAATAAAAAACTTATCTTTGTCTCTCTTGAATTTAAAATCAAAAGTTTCCTGAAAATTCAGTTTTGGAAGTTCCATTTATAAGATGAAAGAATTAGATTTAATCCTCAAAAATATTAAAAATAAAGAAGTTTTACCGATTTATTTTTTCCACGGAGAAGAACCTTACTTTATTGATCTTGCTGTAAAAGCTCTTGAACACGACTTTTTGAATGAAGATGAAAAAGCTTTCAATCAAACCGTTGTTTACGGAAAAGATACCACTTATCAGGAAATTCTTTCGTTGGCGAGACAATTTCCGATGATGGGAGATAAGCAGGTTCTCATTGTAAAAGAAGCGCAGGATTTAAAATTAAACGACCCCGAAACTAAGGCTCTGGAAGCGTATGTTGAAAATCCCGTTCCATCAACAGTGTTGGTTTTTGCTCACAAGCACAAAAAACTGGACAGCAGAAAAAAAGTTACAAAATCTTTAGACAAATCAAATGCATTGTTTTTGAGTGAATCTATCAGGGAAAATAACCTTCCGAAATGGATCGCCGATGAATGCATTAAATTAAGCATAAAAACAGCCCCGAATATCTCTCATTTATTGGCAGAATATCTTGGAAATGATCTTTCCAGAATTGCTAATGAGCTGAATAAATTAAAAATAATTCTTAAACCCGGTGAACTTCTGGACGGGAAAATCATCGAAGATCACATCGGAATCAGCAAAGAATATAATGTTTTCGAATTGCAGAAAGCTTTAGGAACAAAAAATGCAGATGCTGCTTTTAAAATTGCTCATTTTATGGGTAAAAACCCCAAGAATAATCCGTTTGTAATGATGTTATCGAGTTTGTATAACTATTTTTCCAATGTGATCATTTATAACACGATGATTGGGCAACCGCCACAAGTTATTGCTTCTCAAATGGGTGTAAATCCTTATTTTATTAAAGATTATGCCGAAAGTGCAAGGTTGTATCCTTTAAAACATGCTACAAGAGTAATCTCTATTTTAAGGGAATTTGATATGAAAGGAAAAGGGTTAGGAGCCGTAAACATGAATGAAGCTGAATTAATTAAGGAACTGGTTTACAAAATTATTAATGTTGATAAAATAAAAATGAAAGTGTAAAACTTGAAATTTTAAAAGATTTTATCTATCGATTTTTAATTTATCATCGACAATTCGCATATTTGATATTGACAAGTATCATTAAAATAACTTTAATTACAGATTAAAAATTCCGAAATTAGCAGTCGGAAATTTTTAAATCTTTTTGAAAAGCAAATTATGGAGCAAAACATTTTAGATTGTGTAATCGTTGGATCTGGACCTTCTGGTTTCACAGCGGCAATTTATGCAGCAAGAGCAGACTTAAAACCTGAATTATATACAGGTTTGGAGCCGGGCGGACAATTGACTACAACTACTGAAGTCGATAACTTTCCAGGGTATCCTGCAGGAATTACAGGTCCTGAAATGATGATGGATTTGCAAAAACAAGCCGAAAGATTCGATACAAAAGTGCATTACGAAATGATCACTAAGGTTGAATTTTCTAAAGAAGTTGGAGGTGTTCACAAATTATATGCAGGAAATAAAGAAATTTTTGCTAAAACAGTTATTATTTCTACTGGGGCCACTGCAAAATATCTGGGTCTAGACGATGAGAAGAAATATAATGGAGGAGGAGTTTCTGCATGTGCGACTTGCGACGGTTTTTTCTACAGGGGAAAAGATGTTGTTGTAGTCGGAGCTGGTGATACGGCGGCAGAAGAGGCAACTTACCTTGCAAAACTGGTGAATAAAGTAACCATGTTGGTGAGAAAAGGAGAGTTCAGAGCTTCAAAAGCGATGATTCACAGGGTTGAAAATACACCAAATATTGAGGTTAAATTTCATCATGAATTGATCGGAATTGAAGGTGAAAACCACTTAGTAGAAAGAGCGGTTGTTATCAACAATCAGACTCAGGAAAAATCTACTGTTGACGTACACGGAATTTTCATCGCTATCGGTCACAAACCAAATACAGATATTTTCGTCGATCAAATCGACTTAGACGAAAACGGATATATTGAAACTGAAAAAGGTTCTGCAAGAACGAATCTTCCTGGAGTTTTCGCGGCAGGAGATGTTCAGGATCATATTTACAGACAGGCAATTACAGCTGCAGGAAGCGGTTGTATGGCAGCGATGGATGCTGAAAAGTATCTTGCAGAATTACATTAATTTTTATTTGATTCAAAATATTAAACGCGTCTTTCGGGATGCGTTTTTTTATTTCCTAACTTGGATTTTCTAGAATTGATCAAGGTTTTTGAAAAATAATGAATCTGATTTTTAGCTGATTATTAATTTATGTTAAAATTTATATTAAAAAGATTTTGTCAGAATTTAAAAACGTTCTATATTTGCACCACTGAAAACAACGATACAATCGAAGTTTTTGGAGAGATGGCAGAGTGGTCGATTGCGATAGTCTTGAAAACTATTGACTGTAACAGGTCCGGGGGTTCGAATCCCTCTCTCTCCGCAACTATACAATAGAGAATCTCTCTAAAGCGTGGAAAAAGCTGATAAAGCCTGCAATTATAAAAATTGCAGGCTTTTCTTTTTTTTGCAGGAATCGCTAAAATTTACATAAATATCTATAATCTTCGTGGCAGAATCGTGGCACTTTTTGGTTTTCAAAAAAAGTGCCACGGAATTCAGTGTAATATGTTGTATATCAATATGTAGAACCGTGATACGACTTGACTTAAGAGCAATTTAGTTAGACATTTATAAATCTTTAAAATGTTTAATTATGTTAGGAGCAAGCTATGGACTGAATTTCTTTTTGAAAAGTCCAAAAAAAGAACAGTTCAAGTCAGATATGTTTATCTGAGAGTTACAGTAGATGGAGTTCCTAAAGAGACTTCTACCAAAATGAAATGGGATGCCCGCAGATGGGATCAAGAAGCAGGAAGAGCAGGAGATGCAAGGACGCTTAATTTTTATCTTGAAGCATTAATCACGAAAAATGTCTACTCATGATATAATTCATTTAAGTGACAAAGTTACCCTTGCAGTACAATCAGGACAAGATGTAATGCTGCTTAACATGTTAATTGATTAAATAATTGATTATGCTGCAGACGGACTCGAACTGATGATTATTTATTAGATATTATTAAATCTCAGTTGACTTCATAAAAACAGGCAAATATTCCTTTTTACTACAACTTCGCGACTTTTGGATACATCTGCTCAGAGACATTGGCCGAACTTTGCATCAACAATATTAAGAATAATATGGATTTAATGAACAGCACCATCCTGATTACAGGAGGAACCAGCGGTATAGGCTTGGAACTTGTCGGGCAGCTTACCGAGCAGGGATCAACGATCATCGTTACCGGACGTAAACAGGAAGCCTTAAATGATACTAAAAGACGTTTCCCAAAAATACACGTATTTCGGAGCGATGTAAGTGATCCGAAAGATATTGAGCGCCTGTATAAAGAGGTGACACAACAATTTCCTGATCTGAATATGATTATCAACAATGCAGGTGAAATGCGGTTGCTTGACGTTCAGGACGCCGGCAAGGATCTGGAAAACATAACCCGTGAGATCGATATTAATCTTACGGGAACGATACGGATGGTTCATCAGTTTTTGCCGCACCTGATCAAAAAGCGTTCGGCGGCAATTGTGAACGTTTCCTCTGCCATTGCTTTCATGCCTTACTCCACTGCTCCGGTTTATAGCGCTTCAAAAGCCGGAGTTCATGCTTATTCCCAGGCCTTGCGCCTGCAATTGAACAAAAGCAGTGTCAAGGTATTCGAACTGGTTCCTCCGGGGGTGAATACCAATCTTCAGAATGATTGGGTGCTGCCACCGAATCCAAGCCAAATGATGGATGTGGATAAACTGGTCGCTGTAACCATCAAGGGCCTTTTGAACGACACGCCCGAGATTAAACCATTCCTGGTGAAGGTGATAAAATTTCTAAGCAGGCTGATGCCTGACCAATTGATGAAGCTAGGGCACAGGGAATTCGAAAAATTTAAAAATTTAAATAATCAACAATAAACAATCAGATATGAAAAAATCAATTTTAGCAGTGTTTGCGCTGTTGTTATCATTGGCGTCCTTTGCGCAGAAACTCTCTGCGGACCAGATTACAGGTGTTTGGAAATGTGATGATTACAAAATCGAGGTGTTCAGGGCAGGCAATACTTACTCGGCCAAGCTCTTATGGTCGAAAGAGATGTTCGAAGCAGATGGTAAAACGCCAAAAAAAGACATTAAAAATCCTAATGAAAAGCTCCGTAGCAGACCCATACAAGGTCTTACGCACATCACCAGCCTTGTCTACAAGGACGGTGAATACTTAGATGGTAAGTTGTATAGCGTACAGGATGGAAACACCTATAGCCTGAAAGGAAAACTGACGGGCCCCAATGACCTGGAAACCCGTGGCTACAAAGGTATACCACTGGTGGGAAAATCATTTAAATGGAAAAGAGTTCAGTAATTAATTATAAAAGCAATGCTTATGAAAGATAATAAAGACAATTTGTCGAGGTTTTGGTTCGTCGTTTCCAATGTTTTTCCCCCTATAGGATTTTTCCTATATTTCAGACACAGAAAGGTATATCCGAATAAAGCCAAAAGGGCTTTAATAAGCGCCATGATCGGCGTGCCGATAGCCATACTAGGAGGTTACATCATGAACACTTTTGTCCTTAATTAAATTATGATAAGAAACATTATTTCAGCAGTGCTGCTGCTCATTTCGGTAACGCTCAGTTTTAAACATGCCTGGGATACCATATACTACAAAAGTAATCCGGAGTCCGTTAAAATGATGGAAAGTTTAGGGATCAGCGAAACGTTCATTCCATATCTGGCTGTGGCATCTATAGCGGTTGGCGTACTTTTGCTCATTCCAAGTACCTTTTTTCTGGGCAATATGTTAAATGCTATCCTTGTCGTAATGATCATGGGGCTTGCGCTGCGAGCCGGAAACTACCGCATCGCGTTGATGGAGATCCCGTTTTTAATTCTGCCATTAGCAATAATCTGGCTGAAATATCCGTTCAAATTTAAATAAATGCAGTATGTTAAACAGCAAACCTTACCGGATCAGTTCCATAACGGAAATACATCGTTTGATGGGACTTCCTAAACCGTATCATCCGCTGATCAGCATCATTGACCTGAAAGGCCTGAAAAATGATACGGGTATAGACGCGGTAATATTCGACCTGTACGTGATATCAATGAAAAGAGGATGTGACGGCTTACATTACGGGCAACAGAAATACGATTTTGACGAAGGACTGATGGCCTTTATGTCTCCCGGCCAGATCCTGCGTGGTGAAGAGAACGGTGTACCTCCGGATCTGGACGGCTGGATGCTTTTCATACACCCTGACTTTCTCTGGAACACATCACTTGCTACCAAGATCAGGCGATACGAATACTTTAGCTATGCTACCAATGAAGCGCTGTTCCTCTCGGATAAAGAGGAGATAGTGATCAATGACTTGGTAAAAAATATCAAAACTGAATATCATTCCAATATTGATAGGTTCAGTCAGGACATTATTATCTCAAACCTGGAGACTTTGTTGAATTACGCCGAACGTTTTTATCAGCGCCAGTTCATCACCCGAAAGATAACTAACCATCAGATCTTAAACCAGGTGGAAGAGCTCTTAACGACATACTTAAACAACGAAGCACTGCTTTGCGAAGGATTGCCAACCGTACAGTACTTTGCCGATGCATTGAACATATCCGCTAAGTATTTAAGCAGCCTGTTAAAACAACTGACCGGCCAGACGATGCAGCAGATGATCCATGAAAAGCTGATCGGCAAGGCCAAAGAAAAATTGTCTACGACGCGGATGTCGGTAAGTGAAATCGCCTATCAGCTTGGTTTTGAGCATCCCCAGTCGTTCAATAAATTATTTAAGAGTAAGACCAAACAAAGCCCATTGGATTTCCGGCAGTCATTCAACTAAAATGCTCATGCAGCTTTTACATAAGATGGCACGAAAGCGGGCATTTCACCGTCATCGTACAGAAAGTTTAATAGAACATTACTAACTGAAAATCATGAAAAACAACGAAATTATTATCGGAACCAGAACTCCTAATCCTTTGATTGCAAGAAAGCCAGATTACGGAACCACGTGCCTGACGGGCTAGGGTTTCTGGGGAGAACCTAAAGACCGGAATGGTGCTATCAAATTGCTAAAGCAAGCTGTAGAACTGGGTGTCAACTTTTTCGATACAGCAGACTTCTACGGACCAGGCGCTACCAATAGACTGCTTGCTAGCCGAAGCGGTTTACCCCTATCCGGACGATATCATTATTGCCGCTAAAGACTAGTTGGTAAAATCAGTTGTCTCAATCACTTCATTTTTTACCATATGGTAATTTAGTGCTTTACGCTATATATTATCTTTACATAATGGAAGCGATGATAAATCTTATCCTGCAATTTGGTGACCTGAACAAACAGCAGATCGAATTTTTGCTGAGTAAGGTAGAAATGCTCGAATTCAAAAAACACGATTATCTGTCGGAAGCCGGTAAGGTTCCCCGTTACGTGGCATTCGTGTTGGAAGGCGTGTTCCGTTTTTGTTATTATAATAACAAGAGTGAAGAGATCACCAATTATTTTGTGGACGAAGGCAATTTTGTAGTCGATAACGAAAAGTTCGAATCGCAGATCGCGGCCTCGGAATACGTACAGGCCGTTACCGACTGCAAGGTGCTTGTTTTTAATAAAAAGGATTGGGACGATATATCGAACACCATTGTGGGCTGGGAAATGATGAAGGCAAAAATGGTAAAAAAATGTCTTACGCTTGCTATGGAGCGTCGCAGTCCATTGGTTTCAGAAGACGCCACGACGCGTTACCTGTCGTTTATTGAAGCTTTCCCCAATCTCATCAACCGGATCCCACTTTCCTACGTGGCCTCGTACCTGGGCGTCACCCAACAATCGTTAAGCCGTATACGCCGTAATATTCATTAATGTCACTTTTTACCATTTGGTAAATGTTGTTCTGTTGGTATTTTCAATATTTGCATATTCATTTAAATAATAATAAAGATGAGCAAAAAGATTGTATTAATAACCGGAACAAATAGTGGTTTTGGCTGGCTTACCGCCCACAGCGTAGCTACTTTAGGACACAAGGTATATGCCACGATGCGTGATACTCAGAGCCGTAATGCCGATAAAGCGGCAGCGCTTTCGGCTGTAGAGAACGTAACCGTTTTGGATGTTACCCTGACAGACGATGAAAGCGTAAAACAGGCCGTTGACATCATTTTGGCTAAAGAAGGCACGATTGATGTGCTGGTGAACAACGCTGGTTACGGCATGACCGGTGTTGCGGAGAGCTTTACTACGGCTGATGTGCATACTACGTTTGATATCAACGTTTATGCCCCTTGGCGACTGATCAAACAGGTGCTGCCCGCCATGCGCAAGCAGTCCGACGGACTTATCATTAATGTGACCAGCGGCTTTGGGCGGGTGTCGTTCCCGTTCGCCACCATGTATGCTGCCTCGAAATTTGCGCTGGAAGGAATAAGCGAGGGCCTTCACTACGAGGTAAAGCGTTTAGGCATTGATGTGGCTATCGTGGAGCCGGGCGCTTTCCCTACTGAGATGCAGCAAAAGAACAATCCAGCATCTGATCAAGGCGTATTTGAGGGGTACGGTGCCATTGCCGATATCCCCAACAAAATGGTGGCCGCATTGGGTGGAGAAATGCAGGCTAAAAACCCTGATCCGCAGGACGTTGCCGATGCGATTGTAAAACTTATCGGCACCCCAAAAGGCACCCGGCCTTTACGCACGGTGGTTGACCCGATAACCGGCCAATACATTGAAGCCGCCAATCAGGCCGTAGCCGAACAATTTGCCAAAGGATTGACTGTGTTTGGGATGGGTGAGCTATTGTAGGTAGAGCAGATTTTAATAAACGGCAGTGGCGTGAGCTACTGCCGCTTTTGTTTGTGGTTATTGGAAGATCACAGGCAAAATAATTATGGAATTTGGTTATGACCGTATTTAAGGCGCTGAAGTCATTAAATACTGAGGTTCTTAGTCTACCAATCTTAAAGGTAAAGCCCTTTTCGTATTGGCAATAATATAATTTTGTATGCCAAAATATTTAAGTAATGGTTCATTTAAGTCTATCATTACCTATTTTTTATTAGAAATATGATTCGTCAAAATCAATCTGCCTTATGGATTAATAATTGTCAATATTAAAATTTAAAGAAACATTTTTTTTAACTGCTATGAATAATGTTTTTTAAATTAATCATAGTCAAAATTTTTTATCCCAAAGATTTCTGTAAGTAATACTTGATCGGATCACTATATCTTCTTCGAAAAAGACATACAGATATTTTTTTTGCCAGAAATAGCTTTTTCCCAGATAAAAGATGAGCTCTTCATCATAACGATCACTGAGGCAGGCCAATTCTATGCCCTCAAGGATATCCTTCCTTGTTCTACCGCTTAAACTATTGTAAATCATATGCTCTTTATCAAGTTATTTTTTCTGGTGCTTATTTAAGACTTTTGAGAATTCCATAGTCTGAATATTTTTCTTTTTGCTAAGGCTATGTGTTAATATTATTTACCCGTGAAAACCTTCCGATGCGGAAGGTTAGCGGGAACAAAAAGTCTGTCCAATAGGGAACTGTGTTTATAGAATCGTCATCAGCTGTTGTATATACCGTATCTCCTTTTTGGGTAGTGGCATATTGTAGTGGCATATTATTATCTTCCAGCTTGATCTGGAATGTAAAGGTTTATTTTATAAGAGTGGTTTTAAATAAGCTTTTTTTGATTTTATTCTTGTAGTTGTAATATCAATTGCGGTATGATATTAACCTACTTGCCGCGTAAAACATATAAATTTGTTATGTAATAATAAGATGATAACCAGTATTTTAAAATCCTTAAGGCTTCCAGAAAGACCATTTGCTGCCATTAAAAACAGCTAAACGTTTTGCGCCCGTCTTGTTGATATAAACCATCATTCCCGGAGAAGGATTGGGAATAGTTTCAACATCCTGCACAATTGGTAAAACCATTGATTTGGTTGTAGATTCTAAAACCAAAACACCGTTTGCCGTACTTGATGCTGCTCCGATTATTACTTTTTCACCAGATGTTTCTGGCACCTGTGCCGCCGTTGGCTGAGTTGCTAAAGCAGTTGTTACATCTGCATCCTGACCGCTAAGATCTATCCATGCTCCATTGTAATATTTTATACGGCCTTTGGTGGTATCCGATGCATCAAGAACCATAGTTCCTTCTGTAGGAGCAGCAGGCAATGTTCTGACATAGGGCAAAATGATTCCCTTATTTTGGTTAGGTGCAAAATCTAATAAAACAGAAGTTTTTACAGTTGATGTACCAGTAGCATCTCCCATGATAATCTGGGCGTTCGCAAATGTTGTAATTCCTATAATGATTGCTGATATTATCTTTTTCATGTTATTTTATTTTTCTGATAAAGGAGAAAGTTTTAATGATAATTAATCCGGAAATTTTCTATTTAAATTAATTACGGACAAGCTGCAGTACTGAAACAGCTCCATGCAGTTCCGTCGTATAATTTCAAACACTTGGCAGTGGTATCGTATACCATCATTCCTTCTTGCGGAGACGCTAAAGCATTCACCTGAACTGTTGTTAATCTGGAAATTACAAATCCTTTGCTATTGGATTCTAAAACCATGTGAGCTGATTTTCTGCTTGCCGGCCAGCTTCCGTTATTGGGACTGGCTTTTTGTAATTGCGAAATACCCAATTTACTGTCTGCACCCGTCGCACCGGTATTCGCATCATTATAACATACACATCTTTGTATAAAATAAGCATTGGTTTGTGGATAATAGGTGTCCCCAAATATAGGAGATGAAGTAGACACGAAATTGTTGGTAGAACCATTCGTTCCCTGTGCTTTGATTTCAAATTTAAACGTTTCATCAGGTTCATAAATAAGATCATTAACAGATGTAATATTAATGGCTATTCCATCCTCGTCATTATTCGGACTTGAATAGCCGGGAGTTACTCCGCCATCATAATTTCCTGCAGGTATTGTTACCGTATAGATACTGCTGCCTGCTGTGTGAGCGACAACCGGTGTACCATTTGAATTCGCAACCCCCGTCACCGTAATATCACTGTCTGAGGCGAAAGCTGTACCATTTGCAGGATCTATTAACTGAAAAGCCACCGTAGTTGCCGCCGTTACAGCACCACTGATTCTCATAAATAAATTTCCATTGCTCGTACCTTCACAAGATGACAAGGCATTAGAAAATTTTAAGTCAATAAGTGGATTTAGGGTAATTTTGATATCATCCAGTAAATTTCCTGCTCCGGGATTAGTTGTATTGAGAGCTCTAAAACCTACCCTGTAAACACCTGAAGTACCTGTAAAAGTATAACTTCCGGTGTTAGTTGACCACGCACCCGTACTGGAAGGTAAAGCGGTTTGTCTTATTGTAGCAATATTTGTCTGGTTTTGATCTTCAATAACCATTGCTGCACGCTCCGATGTATCCAATCTGGCTCTGTGTCTAAAATTGAAGCTGATGATATCTCCATTTGCCAAATACATATTTTGATAAATCATAGAGCTCACAAAAGCATTCAGTTCAACAAAATTGCTTCCCTCAGCAGCCGGTACACTACCAAAACCGGTTCCCCAAATTTCGATAGGATGACAGTCCCCGGAAAAGCCAGCAACACAAGCACCCACTTGCGTTGGATGTGAAGTGTACCATGGAGAAGTAACCGTAGATCCGGCATCAAATGTAGCACCAAAACCGAAGTTGGCATCAGATTGGGAATTTGTTGAATTTGCAACACCAAATTCAAGACCGGGATTTACGATAACCCTGGTCTGTGCAAAACTAGTATGCTGAAAACCAAAACTTAAGAAGAAAGTAAGAAAAAATGAAAATGAAGTGAAATAATTTGTCATTGCATTTATTTTTTTTAAACTGATTGTAAGAGGATTTAATGAAGAGCAAATATTGGCTCGCTAGTCAATACGAGTTGCCGATAAAAATTAAAATATGGGACGATCTAAAAGCTTAGTAATAGACTTTTATCATTATTTGTAAAATTGTTTGGTTGTTAGTACGGCAAACTTACAGCTGTTTACAGAATCCTGCAAATAGTTAAATTACCATTTTCTAGAATTTGGTATTCTTCCGACATGTAAAATGTTGATTATTAGGGTATATTAATCTTTTGTAAATGTGTTATTTACTGTATTTCTTATGTATCTGTGGTATAGCTTTCTTTCAGATGGATGATAAAGGCAGATGGTGTCATGCCTATAATTTTTTTGAAAACGGGTGAAAATTTACTGGATGAAGAAAATCCGGCTTCTTCTGCCAGCAAGGATATCTTATAATTTCTAAATTTCGGATCTTTCCTAAGTTTAGAGACTATATAGTGAACCCTTAAATCATTAATATAAGTGCTGAAGTCTTTTCTTTTATGAATCTGTAATACAAAAGACAAATATTTTATATTGGTTTTACAATATGCGGCAAGGTAGGGCAGTGAAATATTACTATTTTTATATGCGTTTGAATCTTCAAATTCCTTTAGTTTTAAAAGTATCTTTTCCACGGTTCCGAGTGAAACCGTAAACTTTTCGGAAACTATATTGATGTCTTTTTCATCAGAACTATTTAAAACGATGGAGTACCTATTTTCATTTTCCAGCAAAAGGTTCTCTTTATTGTCCAGGTCATTTAACAATTGCTGAAATTTTTTAATTTCCCTTTTTTGTATAATTCGATAACTTATAAAAAATATAGCGGCAACAATCATTAGCAGTAAAGTAACAATAATGATTATTGAATTAGTCTTTTTTATTTCTATATTTTCTGCGTCAATTTTAGTGTATGATGTATTAATGAAATTTTGTCCATTGTTTTGAAGTGTATTTTTTATGGTTTCGCGCTTTTCTTTTGTTTTTACCAGATCATCTATATTTTTTGTCAAAGCATAATATTTCTCTGAGGTTTCGTAAATTTCATTTTTTAAGGAAAGATATTTAGATCCGTCAGCAATTCTCATTGCAATATCAAGGTGTTCTTTAGCTTTTTGTAGTTTATTTTTCTTAAGATAAATCAGTGCAATTCCATTATGTATAAGCCCTAAAAGATAATTTTCCGGAAGATTTTCTGATAATTGAAGGGCATTTTCGTAATGTTCAAATGCTTTGTCAAGATTTCCCAGGTTATAGTAATTGTAGCCTAAAAGCTGCTCGTTATTAATGAGTGGAAAAGAGTTATTTGATGGAACTTTAGCTAAATAAATTTTAGCCGTTTTAATTTGTGCAATAGATTTTTTGTAGTTCTTTTGCTCTATTTGATAATAGGCCAATTCCTGCATCAGGAGTGCCATTATATTATTGCTGACATTCGGATCGTTAATATCTTTTGTGGTTTTAATTCCTAATTCTATGTAATTTTTTGATTTGTCAAATAGTTTTAGATATCGATAGTGTGTCGCTAAAAAACCATAAATTTTCGCTTTCCAAATGGCATTGTCGGTGTTTTCAATAATACTTTGCGATTGTAAAGCAAAATCTAACGATTTTTCAAATTCGCCGGACTGGTCATATAAAGTAGCAGAAAGCATTAAGCTTTTGATCTGTAATAGAGGTGTTTCAGAAACTTCATAAAGAGAATCGGCTACCATAACAGCTTTATTAAAATCTTTTTGCGAAGTCTCTAGGAATGTCCTATTATATATTGCATTGAATGCTTTAATGTCCTGACCGTAAAAAATGGAGAAGAATAAAGAGAAAAATATTGTGAGAGCTTTCATAAATTCTTTTATGCTGCAAATATAAAATAACGAATATTTATGACCTATTAATACTATATTAATTGCTATAGTGTTAGAGTTAATTTATTATTTCTTGTAGTATTAGTACAGGTTAAATTGTTTATCTCATCAATAATCGGATAATTTTGAAAGCAGGGTGAGGAGGAGATAAATAAGATAAATGTGCAGGCTTATGAGTTAGATCTACTTCGAAAACATATAGCTTATTATACTCCTCCTTGGTACGCCCGAAATACTGGCAGTGGATTAGTGGGGAACTTAAATTATCCGTTTGCTAGTACGGAAAACCAACTATACCAAAGATGATGAACCAATAGAATTATAGCAGTTGCTGCTGGTGGGCGGCCGCTATCATTTCGGCAACATTCTTGACTTCAAACTTTTGGATCAGGTTCCTTCGGTGGGTATCCACTGTAAGAGGACTTAAAAACAGTTCCTGGGCGATATTCTGACTGGTTTTTCCCTGCGCTAGAAGCGATAGAATCTGCTTTTCCCTTCTGGTGAGTTGTGGAGTACCGCGCAACTGGTTTTTGGTCGGTCGGCTGATAATTTCCACTACTTCCATACTATAACAGATATTTCCCTTTACGGCCTCCGTAATACACTGGCGAAGCTCCTCAAGCGAGCTGTTTTTTAGAAGATAGCCACTGGCGCCGTTCTGGATGGTCTGCATAATAATGCTCCGTTCGGTATGGTTGCTGAGAATGAGTATCGTTGTATCCGAGAATTCTTTTTTGACCATCTGGCAAAGTTCCATACCGCCAATATCTGGTAAGGTAACATCCAAGAGGACAAGATCAACGGGGTTCCCGCTTAAATAAGAAAGAAGCTGCTTCCCGGTTGAAAAGCCGGCTACAATCTCCAGATTGTCTTCATTTTTAAGCAGGGTTTTAAGCCCTTCGATAACGATGGGGTGGTCATCTACTATGACAGTAAGCAGTTTATTCATCAGTACTTGTTTTAAGTTCAATGTTTATACTCGTTCCTTCGCCTGGAGCAGAATGCACTTCAAATTTTCCTTGCAGGAATGCTATTCGGTTGCGAAGGTTATCCAGACCCATTCCTTTCTTACCGGAAAGTGAGGTCATATCGAAGCCTCTCCCGTTATCTTCAAAGGTGACAAAAATGGTATTTTCATTTTGGCTGCACTGCAAGATAAGGTTGTCCGCATGGGCATGCTTGATCGCGTTTGATATCAGTTCCTGCACAATGCGGTAAATGTTGAGCTGTACGTTCATCGCAATGTTTTTTTGGATGCCGAACATTTCTGAAGTAATCAGGAGTCCATCACGCATATAGAATTCGCACAGGTCTTTTAACGCGGTTTCAAGGCCAAACTTTAATAATGTCTCGGGTACCATATTGCGGGCAATCCGGCGCAGTTCGGTGACGGAAGTGTCCAACTGTCCGATAATACGGTGAAGGTCTTTATCATCGGAGATGCCGGGCTGGGTATCTGTCCAGCCTGAAAGCCCTATTTTAACTCCTGATAGCATTCCGCCGAGACCATCATGCAGATCCCTTGCAACCCGTTCCCTTTCAAGCTCTTCACCTTCAAGCATCGCTTTGGTGATCTTGAGCTGGTTCTTCCTTTCCATTTCACTAAGTTGCTGCCTGTAATTAATCTCTCTTTGCTGTGCCAGCTTCCGCCTGCTACGGGCAGTAAGAAGTACAAAAACAAGCAAAAGAAGAAGAAAAAGGCATCCCATGCCCAAGATAAGCTTATACAGGCTGTCATTGCGGGCGCTAAGCTGTGCCTGTCTGTTCTCAGATTGCAGGGTCTGTATTTTTTGCTGGCTTTTCGCGCTACTGTACCTGGTCTCCAGCTCATTAATCTTTACCTTGGTTTGGTCACTGCTTATACTGTCACTGGTCTGGCTGTATTTGCTCAGCCAATGATAAGCCTCTTTATAATCCCCTAACTTTTCATTTATTTTGGACAGTTCGGAATAAATCGTTGCCCTGTCATTGATTTTGGCGGTCAAAGTCCCTTCTTTCACAATATCCAGTAATATCTGCCGGGCCTTTCCATATTCTTTCTGCTGTTGATAGACATCATATCGGCGGAAAAAAAACTGTTGGTAGAGTTGCTTCTGGTTATACTTTTTAGCCAATGCAATACCTTTGTCTATACTGCCGAGTGCTTTATCATAAGATTTGATGGTGGAGTAGTATAGGGCTTCGTTATTATAATACAGCGGATAGTTCAAGGAGGAAGGATATGGTTTTAGTAGCTTTTGTGCTTTTTCCAGCAGCAAACGAGCTTTTTCCGTTTGATTGTCGTATGAATAGATGCTTACCCCAGTAAGATAAGAAAACAGCAGGTCAGTGGAACCAGGGTCTTTTTTTTCTAAAAGGCTTATAGCTTTTTCATTGTATGAAGCTGCTTTTGAAAACTGGTAGTTGTTCATAAGAATAGTTGCAAGCTGGGTATAATAGTAAGCCACGCGGCTCGGGTCACCTGCTTTTTCAGCAATAGGGATGGACTTTTCCAACGTTATTTTCGTAATAAAATCATACCCCATTTTGTCCATGTTCATCAGAGCATAGTTGTACCACGATGCAGCCCGCTTTACATAGGCCTTTTTAGTGCTGAAGCGGGAAAGTGCTTCTTCAGCTTTTTTAAAAGCAACGGATGCCTTCGGTTTGTTCCAGTTGAAGTAATACTGTCCCTGATAGAAAAGAACAAGTGCCTTTAAATAACTGTCGTTTTTTGCAGCCGCCATTCCCGCATCCAGATATGCTCTACTCTTCAGGGTATCCTTGAATTTCCAATATTCAACCAATAGAAAATTGGTATTCGCTCTTGAGCTGTCTGGAATCTTTTTTTGCAGAATATGCTGCAGACTGTCGAGATAATGCTTCTCATTAAGGGGAACCTGTTGTTGGCAGGAAGATTTAAATGAGATCAAAATACATATCAGGAATAGAAAAGCTTTTGTCATTGTTAAAAAAAATATTTATCATTGGCTGCGGATCAAATTATTCAATTTAAACCCTTCAACCAAAGTAATTATACGTGTAAATATCCGATATAATTGTCAAGCAATTTACATTCGGTCACAAACTACCTTTAAAAATACCTAAAAACCAGTAGAAAAAAAACGATAATAATCGGTATTTCTTTGCGTTGTCACATGCAATAGCTTTGTTGCTACACCTTAATTATAATATTATGAAAACATTATCCTTTAAAGATTCTTCTCGGATAAATACTACCCGAGAAACATTTAACAGTGTTGAGTTATTAATCCTTAGATCAGTATGATGAAGCTAAAAAAAAATATTGTTGCATTTATCTTTGCAATATCATTAACAAGTGTAGCATCTGGCCAGTACAAGGAGCCTGAAAAAAAAGATAAGGTAGAGGTTTTCCGTCCGGAAGTGGCATTTGACTCCCTACAGGCTAAAAAAATGCTGGCAAAAGGTACAGCGACGATAAAGGGGATCGCCTTTACTAAACCTAAAAATAATTTAGGCTTTAAATCTGGTCAGCGTATTTATGCTAACAAGATCAAGGTAATTCTTTTTCCTGTAACCCCTTATTTTGAGGCTTGGTATCAACTTAGAAAAGACAAGGAAAGCCTTAGAAAGAGGCGATATGTGTATCTCTCGGACCAAGCCTACAGATACAGGCTTGAAGCAGTTACCAACAGTGACGGGGAATTCACTTTTCCCGAGATGAAGCCGGGAAAATATTTTCTGCAGGGATTTCTTGGCTATACACACTACGGCACCTATAATCAATATACAGGCAGTGGTTATAACGGCTATGGTGGGCGGACAGATTATTACCAACAGAAAGATTATTCTGTGGACCATGAAGACAGGATAGAAGAATTTGTCGAGGTAAAGGAAAACGGTGAAATCGTTAAAGTCAGGCTCCATTAGATTACAAAAATATCTTATATCATGATAATAGATAAAAAAATCACCGGGCTACTGTTCCTTGTATTATTGCTCTCAGGAATTGAGGTACATGCCCAACTCAGTGGTATATTTCAAAAAGCAAAAGATAAAGTCACAAAAACCATAGAAAAACAGATTGACAAAAATACCAATTCAGAAGGAGCGAAAGCCGCAGATAAATCAGGAAACCGCAGTAGCACTGTAGTGACTGGTGATTCGTTGGTTTTCGCCGAAGATTTTTCTGCATTTCAACCGGGGACTACTGCTACAAGCTTCAAAACCAATGGAGCGGCTACTATTACAACGGTAGAAGGTCAGAAAGGGAAATGGTTGGACGTAAAGGATAAGGAGATTTACAAATTTTCCAATCCGCTCAACTATCCCCGCCGGTTTACCTTATCTTTTGACATTATCGCAAAAGCAGAACAGATAAAAGATATTGCGCCATTGTCGTTTGGTTTTGCCAGCGATAACAGTGTCCGTCAATATGCAAGCAATATCGGGACTTATGTGCAACTGCACTACTACGATACTAATCAGGTTAATATAGGCAGCAGTAAGCCGGAAAAATTTGTAAATACGACCTTTGATCTTGAGGCATGGATCAATCGTCCGATGCATATCGTCCTGTCGGTTGATGGGGAACGGATGGCGGTATATCTCAATGATGTAAAGCTAGCCGATACGGTTCTCTTCAGCCCTACAGTGGCTAAAAATTTCTATATAACGGCACCGTGGCGATATGCTAATGATTCAAGAATACTGGTAAGTAATTTCAAAGTTTCAGGATTTAAGGAATAAACTAAATAGTATCCGCAGTCTGGCAACTTATGGTAATCCATTGATGGTCATTGAAAAGGATGGCATATCTTTGTAATCTCATATGCTTTCCGTTCGATGTGAGCAATATTTACATGTGCAGCAAAGGATATGAGCGATTTGTTAACGAAGGGCATGTGTCATGATATATTTAAGCGATACTATTGCTTGTACCCAATATTTTTAATTTAATATATAATAAATGAATAATTACAAGTGGATACTTCTGTTTTGCATTGGAACATTAGTTTTTACTCCAACCGTTTTTGCACAAAGTAATCCTGGGAATATGGATATTGACAGCCTGATCGGTAAAAAGATGTCCGAAAGCGGGATTGTCGGACTCGGTGCAGCCATTATTATCGATAAAAAAGTTGTCTGGAAAAAAGGGTACGGATTTTCCGATAAACAAACCGGTGAAGCTTTTACAACATCAACTTTGATGAATATTGCGTCGGTTTCTAAAACCATAACCGGTGCCTGTCTCATGAAAGCAGTAGAGCAGGGGAAACTTTCCTTGGATGAGGATATTAACAACTATCTTCCCTTCAAAATTCACAACCCTTATTTTCCGGAAGAAAAAATAACCCTCCGAAATCTTTCTACCCATACTTCTGGCCTTACCGATCGGTATCCTTTCTATACCGATAGCCTTTACTTTAAGGGTAAAGATTCGCCACAGGAATTGGGTGATTTCCTGAAGAACTATTTTATTCCCGGTGGTAAGTACTATTCCAAAGAAAATTTTCTGAACCATAAACCAGGAACATTCCGTGAATATTCCAATATTGGGGCCGGACTTGCAGGGTATATCGTTGAAGTAAGGACAGGTCAAAAATTAAACGAATACAGTAAAAAGTACCTGTTTGGTCCATTAAATATGAAAGATACCGGCTGGTTTATCTCTGAGATAAACCTGAAAAAGCATACAAAGCTTTATGAAAAGCAAGGTGATGAAGTCCAGCAAATACTTTTATACGGCTGTACTACTTATCCCGACGGAGGAGTACGAACCTCTGTAGACAATTTAAGCAATTTCTTTATCTGTCTGTTAAGCGACGGGAAATTTAAAAACAGGCAGGTGTTAGAAGTTAAAACTGTTAGAGAAATGCTCAGGTTCCAGTTTGATGATGCCAACAAACCTGAAAATGTCAAGCCACAATCCCTGAATTCAGGGATTTTCTGGGCGACCAAGATGGGTGGTACCAGGATCGGACATAATGGATCAGATCCAGGGGTAAGGGTTTTTATGCTTTCTGATCTAAAGAAGCAAGTTGCGGTCATCCTTTTCATGAATACTTCGTTGAGTGAAAAAGAAGAGAATAAATTCTTTGAGATCTATGAAGATCTTTATCAATATGGCATTAAACTTAAGGATAGACGAAAACTGTGAGATTAATTATAACTGAAATAATATACAATCACGATGAAGCAAATATATAAGCAGATGATTAATTATTCTCTGTTGCTGTTTATGCTGGCTAATAGCAGTTGCAAAAATACTAACAGTGAAAATACTACTGTTGATAAGCATGAAAAGAAGCCGCTAACAATAGCTAAAGAGAAGTGGCATTGGGGAGGCGGCAAAGATCAAAATACAACAGCGGGATATGCTCAGGTTGTTAAATCCGGGAAGGTAATTTACATTTCAGGCGTTCCTACCAATGACCTGAGCCCAAAAGGGGTCAGCGAGGTTTATGAAAGGCTTAATCAATGTCTGAAAGCGTTTGGCGCTTCTTCAAAGAATGTTGTTAAAGAAACACTTTACACGACAGATATTGAAACTATGAAAAAGTATAACAGTACCAGAAAATCCTTTTATAAAGGCGATTTTCCTGCTGCAAGCTGGGTTCAGGTAAACAGGTTGTATGAGCCGGATGCGAAGTTGGAAATCGAACTAATTGCACATCTTGAAGAAGATGAGGAATAAAAACGTATATAATGGTCATTCCTTTGCAATGGTTTGAAAGTTTATCATAAGCTGCTAACCATTACCAACAATCAATTACGCGTTAAAAATATTGGAAAACTTTCTCCGGTATTATGAAGAAATGGAAAATTCGACTCTGTCAGAAATCAATACCAAAATACACACACAATTTGTAATAAAAACAAATACATATGAAGGCTTTTCTCAAATGGATCAAACGGATAGGATTAGGCTTAGTTACATTGATTATATTATTGCTTATTGCAGGATTTATCTTTGAAAGGATATCCCGGAATGATGCTGAAAAAATCAAACCTGACGGTAATTTTGTGGAAGTTGACAATCACCGGTTGCATTATTACAAAAAAGGAAATGGAGGACCAACTGTTGTTTTTGAAACGGCATTCGATCCGGCCGGACATCTGCAATGGTACCATATTCAACAAGAATTACCCTCTTCTTATACAAGTTTTTCATATGACAGGTCAGGAATATTATGGAGTGAACGCGGTCAGAATCCAAAATCAGGTGAAAAGATGGCTGAAGAACTGCATCTCTTGCTCGAAAAATCTAACGTACCCAAGCCTTATATTCTGGTTGGACATTCGTTTGGAGGAACACTTGTTCGGTTTTTCATCAATCAGTATCCTCAAGATGTTGCAGGCGTAATATTGGTGGATAGTCAATGTCCTGATGATAAAAAATATCTATCACCGGAACTGTTCAAAATGGTCAATCAGGGGTTGCCAGGTAGTTTTTTGAAGTTTGCCAATACTTTTGGGCTTGCCAGATTAATGTTTAAAAGTATGTTTCCCGCTGAAAAACGATATAAATATCAAAATTCCATCATGCCCGCTTTGCTTTACAAAAGTGCAGATGCGGTGTTGGAAGAACAGGGTCACATGAGTTCTGTAAAAAAAGAAGCGGCAAAAATAAAGTCTTTCGGTAATATCCCTCTTTTGGTACTGACCGCTGCAGATCCAAAGCGTTACGATTCTTCTATTAAAGACAAAAAATTAAAACTTGAAATGATCAATGCGTGGTATAAAATGCAAAAATATTTTTTACTTCTTTCAACAGACAGCAAACAAATTCTAGTTCCCAATAGTGGTCATTATATCAATCAGGATAATCCAAAAGTAGTTGAAAACGCAATCAATGAAATGGTGGGTAAAATATTGCATCAAAAATAAGTTGCGATTTGTACAGGGTTCAAGGTTAGAAATTTTATTAAGCTTTTATACATTAGTGAAAATATCAACTTCAATTACCCGCTTTCGTCAAGCCTAAACGTTATAGGTAATTTTTAAAAGTAATCATATGATTAAAAGATTTTACATCACGATATTGTTTTTAATGTTCATTCAATTATCGTTTGGGCAGGAAATTTCAATTTTTCATGACAGCATTTCAACTAATTTCAATGAAATAAAAATTGAGGCAGACAAACATCAACAACTATGGAGAAAAAATTTATATGGACCGATGCTATTAGTCAATCCTGATTCGAGGCAAATATTTGCAAACTTTCCCGATAGCGCTGGTATTTTCAAGCAAAACGGCAAGATTTATTCCGGAATTTTACCTGCCGAAATTAATATTGCGAACACGGCTGTCAATTGGAACGGCAGACGTTGGGCTATGATTATGCTTCCATTGCCGATCAATAAACAGGACAGAATAAATTTGCTTGCCCACGAGTTGTTTCACGTAAGTCAGCCATTATTAGGTTTCCAGCTATTTAACGTTGAAAACAATCACCTTGATCAAAAGGATGGTAGAATTTATTTGCGTTTAGAACTGGAAGCATTAAAGAAGGCGTTACAAACAAACAATAAAATTGAACGAAAAACGCATCTTACTAATGCCTTTACTTTTAAGAAATACAGATATTTGCTTTATCCCGGAGCAGACACTACCGAAAACTTATTAGAACTAAATGAAGGGATTGCTGAATACACGGGTTCAATAATTAGCGGGAGAAATAAAAAGCAATTATCCAAACACTTTGTGCAAAGCATAAATTCTTTTTTGAGCAATCCTACATTTGTCCGTTCATTTGCTTATCAAACAATTCCTGTCTACGGTTACTTACTTGATAATACAAAAAAAGGATGGAACAGAGAAATAACAATTAAAACAAACCTGGCTGAGTACCTTATAAAAGCATTTGATATAACAGTACCAAATGATTTAAGGAAAACGACTGCCTTAATTTTAAATCAATACAACGGAAAGGCAATTATTTCAGAAGAAGAAGCAAGAGAAAAAAAAACAAAAAAACTGATTGCTGAGTACAAAAATAAATTTATTGCCCAACCCCATTTTGAGCTTATATTTGAGAAAATGAATGTATCATTTGATCCAAGAAATATTATACCCATTGAAGGCAAGGGAACAGTCTATCCAAATATTAGAGTTACCGATAAATGGGGAATACTTACCGTTGAGAATGGAGCGTTAATGAGCTCTAAATGGGACAAGATTTTAGTCACCAGTCCTTTGAAAACGGAGAATAAAACTATAAGCGGAGAGGGTTGGGTACTAGAGCTTAATGATGGATACTCTGTGACAAAAGATGAAGTAACGGGCAACTATAAACTGAAAACTGACAAAAAAATAGAAACTACGCATAACGGATTAGCAAATTAACAGAAACGGAATACGGCTTCGGTTTGAAAGCGTAACGAGAGCAGTCATTTTCCCTGAAATAAACACAATCTCATTAGAAATTAAAAATATATTTAATATCTTGACTTCATTAAAAGAATTTTTTTAAAGTCTACATTTTATTGTATTAATTATTTCTTATAAATTTACTTGTAATACGATTAGTTTCAATTTTATATTAGCTTAATGTGGTATATCAATGATTATGATTTTAATATAAATATTCCTCAATATTTTTTTACCTCAAGCTAGATAATTTTATAACCTTGCATGTTGTTAATTTTATTTAATTACGATACTATTGATCCCATTCTGTAATGCTTCTTCCTCTCCGATAATTGCCTGTCCTTCCGAACGAAAAATGTCAATTACATTTATGCCGATAAGTTCAAGGAAGAAACGAGTGTAATTAGTTGCAAAGTCATACTTCTTTAATTCGCCTTCTGAATAAATACCGCCAGAGGAAGTAGCAATATAAGCTTGTTTATGTTTTAATAGACCTTCTGGTAACAATCCTTTTCCCGTATAGCGGAAAGTAATACCGGATCTGGCAATACTGTCGAAATAGGCTTTTAAAGTTGAAGTTATCGTAAAATTATACATAGGCGCTTCAATAACTATAATATCAGCTTCCTGTAATTGGTAAATAGCAAGATCAGAGTGTCTTATGGACATGTTTTGTATGGAAGAACGATCATGCGGACTTGTAAAAAATGAATTGATATGCTGCTCGTCCAGATGCGGAATTTGGATTTTTGTAAGGTCATATTCCTGAACTCTACTATCAGGGTATTTTTCAGTTATTTTTCTAACAATTTCTTTTCCTAGTTTTCTGCTAGATGACTTTTCTATTTTCGGGCTTGAACTGATGTGAAGAATTTTTTTCATTTTATTATTTATGCAACAAAATTACATATCTTAGCTAATAAAATATTAGTACTAAACTAAAGGTTAGTACTAATATTCAGGTTACTAAATTATTTCATGATGGTTAAAAAGCAGCAGATAATATATTCGGAGGTAGAATGTGCTAAAAACTTAGCTGCAGTTGAAGATGCTTTGTATGTACTAGGTGGTAAATGGAAACTGAGGATTGTTATTGCATTGGTAAGCGGGCATACACGATTCAATGAAATACAGAGAACGGTCATAGGGATTTCTGCAAGAGTGCTATCAAGTGAGCTAAAGTCCTTAGAAATAAATGGTTTGGTAAAACGGACCGTGGCTGCGGATAGTACTCCAGTTATTGTAGAATATGTTCCTACCGCATATGCAGAATCGCTCAAAAATTTAGTGTCAGTTTTGGGTGATTGGGGAAGAAATCATAAAAGTAGAATTCAAAAAGGGGAGTAAATTAATATCCGATATTTTTTCAAATAACTTAAAACCATTTTCAACCGGCATATTGACGTCCAGAAATACCAATGCAGGAGCTGTTTCCCTTATAACTACAAGGGTTTCATTTACGGATTCTGCCTGCCCAACTATTTTGACATCCGGGCAATATTTGGATAAATTTTGTAATAAAAATTACAAATTACAATATTTGTTGGTTTTATAATTTGAGGTTATAAAAAATTGTTCGTTGTGGTTTTCAGAGTTTCTATCCTTATACATTTTATCAAAGTAGTTACTCAGTGATAATATTCTTTCCTTATTTATTGGGTTTATGTACTGGAGAAACATTTGTTCGGTACTGTGTCCTGTTGCTTCCATTAACAGGGCAGTGGGGATTCTTCCATAAAAATTAGTTGCAAAACTTCGCCTTCCGACATGGCTTGTTAAGGCAGTCCATTTTTGTATTTCTTTATATTTTGTTCTATACCCTTCACGTTTGCCTACTTTAACCAGCTGAGTTAAATCAGCCATTTGCGCAACTTTTTTGATATCCTCATTATAGTGCGTCAGACTCATCGGTTTAGGAAAGGAATGATTGTTTCCCCGAATTACATTCAGCACGGTAGGATGCAGAGGCAGCAGTATTTCTTTTTTGGTTTTTTGTTGAGTAAAAAAAAGGCATTCGCAATTATCAACCTTTGTAATTTTGTCAGCTGAAAACCTCATGAAATCTGAAACCCTCTGTCCTGTATAACAGCTTATCAGCAACCAGTCTTTAGCTCTTTGAAGATCTTTTGGAACTTTTGTATGCTTTATTTTTAAAATTTCTTGTTCGCTGAGGGTAAGAATTTCTTTTTGTTGTCTTTCTCTTCTTATTTCCAATTCCCGAACGTGAGTTGGTATTCCTCTTCTTTCGGCGAAATTGAGAATTGTTTTTATAAAGTGTATCGTTCTGTAGATGGTATTTTCACTATACTCTTCTTTTTTTCCAAAGCTCAAAAACTGATTAATGATCTGCATATCTGTTTCCTGAGTATAAAGTCTTTCTGTCAAATGACCTTCAAACCGTTGGATAAGATTAAAGAAAACTTTATATCTTTTATAGGTCGAATTACAAATTAACCCTTTTTTTATCGTGATATAATAGTCAATAAGATTCAGTAAACAATTTTCCGAATAGCAGTTTTTTTTAATGGAACAGATTTTTTGTACTTGCTTAGACAGCGAGCGTTGTGTAATTGTAGTTTTAGTCGCCTTGCTTTTTAAGTATTCGGTCAACGATATTTTCAACTCATCCAGCTTGTTGTTTATCTTTTTGTGATTTTTAAGGTAGATGTTCTTCGGTCGTTGTTTTTCTTTATCCCATTCTTTTTCATCAATATACAGAGGTAAACGAAATATAAAGTCTATTTTTTTATTTTCATCTATTAATTTCAGGTTGATATTTTTACCTGTATTATTTTTTGTAAGGAAAAAGAAAAATGTCATTGTTGAATTTTTAATGAGTTAATATTCAACGAATTTAACATAAAAAAAGTAGTCCTATGTAGACTACTTTTCGATGTAAAAGTATACAAATTTTATCAAAAAACAAATACATTTAAGCATTTGTTCTACAAATACATGCACGTAATTATCCCACTACTTCGTGAAGTTTTGTAAAACCCTAATATAACGGCTGTTTTTTACAAACGTTTATTCTGTCATTTAAGGGTCAAATGATTAATATCTGAAAGTAGTCTACATAGGACTACCTTTTAAATCTAACACATAATAATCTAGATATTAATTGAAATACTTAAAGTCATGAAAAATATTTATTCATACGTGATGTACTGTTGCCTTTTAACCATTCTTGTTTCAGGCAGCATTTTGACAGGTAATAGGTTAAAATCGTCATTAAAGGATTTTAGTGCCAATTACAGCTATGCAGGAATTTCCATGAAAGAAAATAAAAATCTGCAAAATGATTCTCTCATAGAAAAAAAAGAAATAGGCAGCCACAGGGTTTATATTAAAAGTAAAGATGCTAAAGGAAAGAAAGCTAATGCGTTTCCCTCTCCTTCGGATTTAAATAGGGCACAGGCGGTATCTATCGACAAATATGTGCCGTTTTTATTCGTTTTTGCAATTATTTTTATTATTTATTATGTAAGGAATAATGAGAAGAAAAATAATTCATAACCTAAAAGAGCAGGAAAGATAAAAATGAAAGACTCATTTAAACTTGACAATAACAAGCGAATCAGAATTTACATCATGATCATACTGTTTTTGCTCTGTACAAATATGTTGTTGCTATCTCTCTCTTTGTTCCTTCCTTTTAAGAAATCATACAAAGCTGTCTTTATAATGCTCCTTTCAGTCATAATGTTCTTTTTATGCCTAAAACTTTGGAAGTGCAGATTCTTTGAAATAGAAAATTCCGGAATGGTTTGCAGTATCAAATTATATTCTCCTTTAAGAAAGGGATGGATTAATCCGATTATTGAATTTCCTATAAATGTATTGGATGATTTTTCATTGATAAACAATCAATTTTATATACAATTAAAAAGACATGACGGACTCCATACAAAAGTGAGGTTAAATGTTTTGGGATTGACCAAAAGCCAGAAGCAGCAATTAAGGATATATTTTAATAAAATAGTAAAGAAAACTGAAACATCAAATTATGAATATTGATTTAAAAAACATCCACATCGGATCTCTTATCTATACAAGAAGTCAAGAACTGAATATTTCAATAGAAAGAAGCTGCAGCTTTCTCAAATGTTCTGAGGGCGAAATTGAGACTATGTATAAGTCAGCAAGTCTGGACACTGCCTTTTTATTACGATGGTCCAAGCTTCTCGAGTATGACTTCTTTAGAATATACACACAGCATTTGATTCTCTACTCACCGCCCAGTGCACTTTCCGAAAATCTACTGCAAAAAAAAACTGCCCTTCCTTATTTTCGCAAGAATATTTATACCCGGGAAATCATCGACTTTATATTAGAACTGCTTAATAACGGTCATAAAACAAAGCTTCAAATAAGAGAAGAGTATGGAATTCCTAAAAGTACGCTTCATAGATGGATTGATAAATACAATACTGCAAATGAAAGAACAGCCAAATAAACCACCGAATTACAAGAAGATTTATACGGATATAATTAATATGAAATTTCCTGAAAAAAAGGTAGAATGTGATCAATTGCTGTCTAAGAAAAAGTTATCGGTATTTGATATTTTAGAACTAAATAACAGGATTTTTGGAAAACCGAATGACATCCAGGAAAAAAACAATCAGAAGCATCGGAACTACACCAAAGGTGATATTATAGAAATCTTAAAGTATCAAAAATACAACTATCTAAATAATACTCAGCTCGCTTTGCACTTCAAACTAAGCAGAAATACGGTGACACGTTGGAAGAGATTATTTAAGTTTTAAAAATATGTTTTAAAAATATGGTTTTACATGTCCATTTGTGTCATGATACTGGGGAATTTTCCTCGATGAAAATAAAAAGAGTGGATGTTTACCTTATCTGAGTTAGGCGTTCTTTAAGTTAATCAATAAGAAAAATAGGTAAGACACTTTTTTTAAGTGCTACTAAGCCATCCAAATCTTGTAAAAAAGAGTTTGCATTTTATCCGTGAAAAGTCAAAAAAGGAGACTACATTATAGTTGTCTCCTTTCTATTCTATATCATTTAATTCTCATATCACTCTGAAAGTTTAAAAGTAAACTCGTTTCTAGGATCCGTTTTATAGGCATTTTTTTGAGTAACCGGTGAAATACCGAAAAGAGGCGAGTACGTTTTCACTTTTACGGTTTTATTATCCGGATAGAATTCAATAATTCTTAGCCAGCCATCACCTCCGTTACCATCACGGTGACCTCCGCCTTCACTCTGCATATCAAAAAGCATCTGATTCACGTTCTTCCCATAATTATTAGAATCTACGCGGAAGCCTTCACCGGAGATATGACCACTTAACACCAACTCAAGGTTTTGAGACGGCTGTATCAGCTTTTGCCATATCTGTTCTCCGTTATTAGACTCCGGAAGTGCAATGGTTTTGGATTTTTGAGGCACATTGTTTACCAAAAAAGGCTCGTACATGAACCATGAATTCTCTTTATCCGTTCTCTTGTCTTTCTCATTCAGGAAGGCATGAGTGATTAAAATCGATTTATGGTTTTTATATTGAGGCATATCCAACACTTTTTTAGCCCATTCCAACGTTTTATTTCTCGGCGCAAATTCAAGGCTTAGAAATAAATAGTCCTGACCATTTAATCCTTTAAGTTCCAAAACAGAATTTTCCATGCTTGGAGCACCGGCATCATTAAAAAAGTTTTGTGCTAAATATTTCTGATTTAAACTGTTAAAATTAGATGGGAAAAACTCATTATAACGGGAAAATCTTCTGCCTTCGCTATTGATACTGAAGTCATGATTTCCCGTTGCAGCTATGTAAGGTACTTTTCCATTCAGCCTTCCCAAGATTGATTGTATAGATTTCCACTGGTCATCTGCACTTTGATCTCCATCATATCCTTGATTAAGAATATTATTATGTTCCACCAAATCTCCAACCTGGCAAACCATTTTAATATTAAGTGGAGAGATATTATCCTCAATCCATCTTACCATCAGATCCAAAATCGGTTGATTTCTGTTCCATTTCACATAGTTTTGTGTGTCCGGGATCAGAACGATGCTCCATGATTTTTCATTGTCTAATTTTGGAGCCTGAAATTTTTCCTGCCCAAAAACCACTGCAGACAGCAGCAACAGAAATAGTGATATATTCTTCTTCATATATTCTTTTTATAATTAATATCCTGGGTTTTGTTTTAAATTAGGGTTCGCATCCATTTCCGATTGTGGGATTGGCCAATATTCATCTTTATTGATTTTATAAACCACTTGCTGTGTTGAAAAATAGGTTGCAGCTTGTGAAGGATTATAAATAGGATTTGCACTTTCATCAAAGCCTGTTATTGCTGATTTTGACCAGTTGTTTGCATTACGGTTTAAGTATAAATATCCGTTCATTACATTATTTGCAATGCCCCAACGTCTTATGTCGTACCATCTTAGTCCGTCATTTGCCAATTCTACTTTTCTTTCATATCGAAGGGCTTTTCTCAATTGAGCTTGTGACATTCCGGGATTTAAAGGTGGCATTTTTGCACGTGTTCTGATCTGGTTGATCGCATCATAAACAGAATTATCCAGCTGATTCAACTCAATTTTTGCTTCTGCATAGATCAACATCAATTCCGGTAATCTGAAAATTCCGACACCTAAATCTGAATTTCCGCTTACTGAGGTAGAATTAAAGTCAGCAATATCAACCACTTTTCTCCAAAGGTAACCACTGAAAGAGCGATAAGCATTGGTCGCATCAGCATTGGCAACCTGTGTTGGTGCTCCGGGTGACCAGTAATTATTTACTTTTACGAAAGATGTATTAGGCTCAAATTGGTATCCAAGATATCTTGAATGCGGACGTACAGCATACATATCAAGACGCGGATCTCTGTTTTTAAACGGATTTGTTTCATCATACAGTGGAGATTCCAATATTGATAAACCATCTGTCATTTCATAAGAATCAATAAGATTTTGAGTAGGTCCCCAATAGCAAACTCCTTTACCCAAACGAGATGCTGCATAATATTGCTGATTATGAAGATATCCCGGTACATTAATGTTGTATTCAGCAACCCAGATCCATTCCTTACTGCTTGCAAAACCACTGTGTCCGAAAATATTACTAGGATCCGGCTCTCCCACGGTGTGATCTTTACCGGCAAAATTCACAGAAGCATTAAATGGTGTCAAACTATAAACCCCTGCCGCTGCGTCTAAAGCCTGTTTTGAAGTAACTGCCGCTGCTGCATATTGTTTAGAATAAAGTTCAACTCTGGCTTTTAACATTAAAGCTGCTATACGGGATGCACGCACATTTCCGAACTGTGATTGTGATATAGGAAGTTGAGGGGCAACCGCTCCAAGTTCGTCAATAATAAATTGCTGAATTTCTGCAACAGGTGTTCTTGCAACATTAGCATTTTCAAGCGTAACTGCTGATTTTATCAATGGAACATCTCCGTAAAGCTCGATCAATTGAGAATAGGCGTAAGCACGGATAAATCTTAATTCCGAGCCAAGCTCAGCCTTTTGCGCTTCGGTAAGTCCTGAAATTCCATTCAGTTTATCGAGGACGGCGTGACATCTTGCAATGGTCTGATAATGAACTTCCCAAGGTTTTATTGCCAATGCATTGGTCGTAGTAAGAGAACTCGTGATAGGGGATGTATAATTGGTTCCCGGTCTTGCATATCCGATATCCGTAATATTATCCATCACGTGCCACATCGGCGTACTGGCAGCATCCAAAGTGCTTAAATTTCTATACGCTGCAAAAAGTCCCATTTTTCCTTCCTCATAAGATGCAGGGAAAGTCCCGGATGTTGGTCCGTTAAGCGGCTCTAAATCCATATCGGAGCTTGAGCACGAAGTGATTACGGCCAATAAAAATATTTTTAAAAAGTTTTTCATTTTTTTATCATTAAAATTTAACATCAATACCGAATGAGTATGTTTTTACTTGTGGATAATAGTTTCCGCCTCCCAGAGCAACGCCGTCAGAACTTGCTGCATTGTAGTTGATTTCCGGGTCATATCCTTCGTAGAATTTTGTAGAAGTGAATAGGTTTTGTGCATTTAAGTAGATGTAAATGCTCTGCAGGAATGTATTATCTGTAAAAGATTTAGGCAATTCATATCCGATCTGTACATTTTTAAGACGCATATACGCTGCACTTCTCATCCACATGGTCGAGTTTTGTGTATTGTTTGTAGAGGTCAGAGAAACACGTGGAAACTGAGCGTTTGGATTTTCCGGTGTCCAGTAATCAAGTTGCCAAGGTTTCACAGCACTTGAATTTACGGCAGGAATTACGTAATGTGAATCCAGATAACCATCAACTTTTCCAACACCCTGTATCAAAGCTGATAATCTGAAGCCTTTATAAGAAAAATCCATATTAAAACCATAGGTATATCTAGGAATTGTGCTTCCGATAATGGTTCTGTCGGCATCTGTGATTTTTCCGTCCCCGATCGGGTTTCCATTAGCATCAAAAGCTCCTGCAATATCCTTGTATCTGATATCTCCGGGCTTCAAAGTTCCGAATTGTGTTGGTCCTGCATCGATTTCAGCCTGATTTTGGTATAATCCATCAGCGATAAATCCATAAATAGAATTCACTGATGAACCAACCTGCTGACGAAGAATTGTTCCTGAAGACTGACCTTTCATGTCAAGAATTTATTATTGACATCAGAAAGATTGAAACCTAGACTCATTTTAAAATCTCCCCATCTTTCATTATACTGCGCACCGATTTCCCAACCTTTGTTGCTTACAGTGGCAGCGTTTTGAACGGGTGCCTGTAAACCGGTAAGCTGAGATGTATTTAGCCTTAAAAGAATCCCGTCGGTTTTTTTATCGTAAATATCAAAAGTAAGGTCTAATTTTTTCCATAAAGATACATCAACCCCAAGACCTGACATGGTGGTTTCTTCCCACTTCAAATCAGGATTAGACATGATTAACTGCTGGATCGTCTGATACACGACTCCGTTCATAGAAGTACTTCCCAATGATAATGGTTCTGAAAACGGATAAAAAGAAGAACTGATATTCTGATTTCCTAATTTACCCCAAGATCCCCTAAATTTTAATTGGCTGATCGTTCCTCTTAAACCTTCGAAAAAGTTTTCTTTTGAAACCACCCACCCAGCAGAAAACGATGGAAAAACTGCCCAACGGTTTTTGCCGATAAACCTTGAAGTACCGTCATATCTTACGTTAGCTTCAAATAAATATTTCTGATCAAAATTATAATTGAATCTCCCAAAAGCGGAAACTAGCAGCCATTCGTATTCTGATCCTGCATTATCTTTAGTCTCATTATCTGCGCCGGCGTCCAATTGTTCGTAATTGTCGTATAGAAAATCTCTTCTGTATCCGGATAATATTTTTTCGTTATAAGTTTCTCTTGAAGCTCCGGCAAGAAGCTCAAAACTGTGTTTGCCAAATTCTTTTTTTGCATTCGCCTGAAACTGATAGGTTCCGTAAAACTGACGTCTTGCAGATTCTGTAAGTTCTGTAAAGGTGTTGGCAGAACCGGCTTCAGTTCCGTCTTCGTAGTAGGTGGGGACGCTTTTTCTGAAAAGGTGGATGTTGGTCGTGTGATAACGCGGAGCTACAAGACCTTTTAATGTCAACCAGTCTGTAGGATTGTAAGAAATGTTCATATTTCCTATAAATTCTAAGTCGTTTTGGGTACGGTTTCCACCATTTTCGATAAAGCCAACCGGATTGATTTTTACCCATCCGTCGGAATAGTTATTACCATAATAAATTGGAATATTGGTAGGCATTCTGCCAAGATAATTCCAGATGGTAGGTTCATCGGCAATCTGTTTTCTGTCTTTGTTGACAAATGACATATCCAGCCTGATATTCCATTGATCATTCGGTGTGATATCCATATTATTACGGAAAGTAAACCTCGTAAAGTCGGTATTTTTAATAATACCTTCCTGTTTTGAATAGCCAAATGACGGCGATACGCTTATAATTCCGGATTTTGCCGATAACGAGAAATAATGATCCTGCAAGAACCCGCTTCCCTGAAGGATCGCTTTTTGCCAGTCATAATTGCTTGGGTCTTTTTTGTATGCTTCGTTAAAAGCATTGATGGCTTCATCACTGTAGATCTTTGTCCCGTTGTCATTCATGCTGGCATCATTAAATACCTTCATATAAGTAAGACCATCGGTAACTTTTGGTATTGCCGTAGCTCTCTGCCATCCTGTGTACACCCGGTATTGAGCGGTCAATTTGTTTCCCTTAGCACGTTTTGTCGTTACAAGAATAACTCCGCCGGCTGCTCTGGAACCATAAATTGCAGCAGAAGCAGCATCTTTAAGAACGGAAATAGACTCAATCATGTTGACATCAATATCATTGATATTTCCTGCAACACCATCAATAATAAAAAGAGGATTGCTGTCGGAGCCTCCAAAACTGTTGATCCCTCTGATTCTAATGTTTCCGGCATCACCGCCTGGCGCACCAGTTTGTGTAGTCACCGTAACACCGGGTGCAAGCCCCTGTAAAGCATTTCCGGCTGAAAGTATTGGCTGTCCGTTTGCTGATGAACCTTTCACCACAGATACAGATCCTGTTATGATCGATTTTTTTTGTGTACCGTAACCAACAACCACTACTTCTTCAATTTTTTTCTCCTGTTGGTTTATAGTGTCATTTTGAGGTTTTATCTTATTTTCAGTGAAAGAATTATTAGAAATTAATTTTCTAAGTGTTACAATATTGTTTTGGATTTGATAATCTAAAGGAACAGTCTTTTTTAGATAATCTAAGCTTTGCTTTAATGATGAATAATTAATTTTACTTTCATCTACCCAGATATTTTTAAAATCTGAGGCAGAATAAAAGAATTTAGTATTGGTAGATTTTCCTAATTTTTTAAGTATTTTAACTAATGATACCTGCCCCTGATTGTTTGTGACAGGCGTGCTGGCCTGGGTTTGCGCATAATTTAGCACAGGAAGTCCCATAGCAGCGAGTAAAGCAATAGAAATTGCAGTTTTTTTCATAAATTTGAAGAGTTAATTTATTATTCTTTAGCGAGTTTTTGAATTAATTACAAGCACTGATAACGCCACATTATTGGTGCTGTTTTATTTTTAATAGAGGGTTATTTCATTTTCATTTTTAAAAACAGTTTTTAGGTTAAAGGGATAATTTATAATGGAAAGAATTTCTTTTAAGTTTCCTGAGAACGAGCCTGATACTTCGTTTTTAGCAATTTTTTTCGGATAGGTGATTTTGGCTCCGTATGTATTTTCTATTTCAGCTATCGCATCCTCAAAGGTTGTATTTTCAAAAGTGAAAGTTTTTACAGCAGTGACCGCATAATAATGAAAATCACTTTTTGTCGGAGACGTGCTCCAGTTTTCATTCGGTAGGAGATAGGTTAGCTTGCCGTTGTGATCTATTTTTACTTTTCCTTCAAACAGTTTTACCTTTTTTTCTTCTGATTTCTGATCAACTGAGAATTTTGTTCCCAAAACCTCAACACTGAAACCACCTGCATCTACTATAAAAGGTCTGGATTTATCCTTTGCAATCGAGAAAAAGCCTTTTCCCAGAAATTTTACATTTCTGTATTTCTTTCCAAAATCTTTATTGATGGATAATTTACTGTAAGGTTCCAGGGTGATAACGCTATTATCGGATAATCTGAACGTTTTAGAAGATTCATTAGTTTGTAATACGATTACTGACAAACTGTTTTTCGTTTCTTTTGGCGTAAAATCTTTATAAAAGAACAGAATTCCGAATAAAGGAACCAAAACAGCCGCCGTCATCCAATAATATTTTCGCTTATTATTTTGCTTAATTCTCCCGTCTATTCCTCTCCATATTCTGGAATCGGTTGCAGAATCCATTTCCTGTTTTTCTTCGGAGACGGTTTTCCAAATTTTTTCAAAATGTTTTTGAGAATCTTTCATACAATTATAATTACGCGGTTATATAAAAATATCCACCCCGAAGAGATGGATTTAATGATTTGTTTATACTGGTTAATATTTAATTAAAACAGATTTAAGTTTGCCTTTATGTATCTAATGACTTTATTGACTTGCTTTTCTACAGCCGTTTTTGAGATATTATTTTCTTTTGCGATCTGAGAATAGCTTATTTTCTCTAATTTATTTTTATAAAAAAAAGTCTTGCTTCTTTCAGGAAGGTTTTCCAGAAGGTTTTGTATTTTTCGTAATTGCTCTTCTTTAAATTCAGTATCATTTTTTTCCGAATCGGCTTCATCTTTGATAAAACTTTCATCCGAAAAAGAGAAGATCATTTTGTTTTTTCTGTAAAAATTAGCAACTTCCTGTTGAGCTGTTTTGAAGATGACCGCTTCTAAAGTCTGGGGATTTTTAAGAGACGAAGAATGTTTCCAGAGATGTACAAAAATCTCCTGCACAACGTCTTCCACATCTTCCATATTGGAAATAAACTTTTTGACAAAAAAGTATACCTGATGTTTGTAATCTAAATATATTTTTTTAAAATATTCCATTATAAAGCACGACACGGTTTCAATGCATCGGCAAAAGTAATCAATTCGTATTGCGTTAATATCAAGTATATATTAAATTTGACTTAGGTTTATTTAATATAAAGAGTTTTGTGCTGGTTTCAAAGAGAGCTTATAAATTTCGTTAATTTTGAAAAAGAATTTCGTAATTTCTTACACATGTAAGTTTCAGAAATGATATAAACTGTGCAATTTTAAGTTCACAAAATTTTCTTACTATGAAAAAAGTTTACTTACTTTCAGCCTGCTTGTTTTTAAGCATTCTGAATGCTCAAACCAGTCTAAGAGTTCTTAGCGGTTGGGGAACACGTCTTTATGATATTAATAACAATGGAAATGCTGTACATTCCGGAGGCTATTATAGCTACTCTGCAAATGTAAGTACACCCATAGAAGCTACTGCCGATGCAACAAACCGGTTAAATAACGGAGAAAATATAGCCGGAAGTATGCCTTTTACAGCAGCGGACGGTTCTGCCTTGAGCCAGGCTGCTTATCGAAAAAATGGAGTTTGGACAGCTATTGGTTATTTTTCCGGAGATATACCGGGAAACAGCTGGTTTGGGGATGCAAAAGGAATTTCAACAAACAGTGTGTATGTAACCGGGCAAATGACATCTGGTAATGCAGGGAGCAGCTATCCTTATATTTATAATACAGAAACCAATACACTCACCAAACTTACCGGTGATCTGCTTTACACCAATGGTCGCGGTGCTGATGTAAATAATAATGGAGTAGTGGCAGGCTGGATAGATCGGGAAGATATTTTCGGAACAGGAACTTTTCGGGTGCCCGCATATTTTGATCAGAATGGTGGTTTACATTATATTGATTTCAGTACCCCGGAATATGGAGAAGCCAATGATGTGAATAACGTCGGACAGGTGGTAGGTTACAAAGGGAGTAAAGCTTTTATTTACGATATCAATACCAATATCTATCAAGCCTTTGATGCTCCTGCAGGATATACTGATGCCGTATTTGTATCAGTATCAGATAATGGTACTGCTGTAGGATATTGCGGAATGATCGGAGATAGAGAGGTGATTATTTATCACCCATCTTTGGGAGCTAATCCCATTTTACTTACTGATCTTTTAAGTTCTCAAAATATTCCCGTTACTACATTTGACGCAAAACTAGGCACAGGAATGGGAATATCATCTGACGGTAAATATATTTGCGGGTTTGATAATACCATTCCCCCAATATTTGCTGCAGGATGGATCGTTAAATTAGACAATTCGATACTTTCTACAAACAATATTAAAAATAATAGTCTCAAATTTAATATTTATCCAAACCCTGTACAGGATTTTCTCAATATTTCAAGCGGAAAAATAATAAAAGCAGTGTCTATATATGATGTAAACGGCAAAGTAGTCATAAGAGATCAGGAAATCCATAAAATAAATGCTAAAATTGATGTTTCTATGCTAAGTACAGGTGTTTATCTTGGAAGCGCAACCTTGGATGAAGGAATAATTAAAACTTTTAAGATCATTAAAAAATAAGGTGGTCATATCCTTTAATGTACCAACTATAAATAGTAATTAAATCTTCCTTTTAAATCATAGGTATCCAAAATTAATTCTGTGACAGTAGGTAATATTTTTCTGAATAATGATTTAAAATTTTTATTAGATTATTGATACTATTTAAGTTAGTACTTCTGATATAATTATCTTTAAATTCAATGGTGAAAATGCAGTATAAGAACGATGATATTTTGTAGTTTTCCGATTAAAAATTGTATTGATTAGCCGATTAAAAAGATTGATATTATTAACGTAATGACGGACAAAATTTATTTTATTAAATTTGGGCACATAATTATGTTAAATTGAAAAGGATACAAATCTTAAAAGCGGGGCTGAAGCTTTTCGTCATTCATGGACTTCATGCAGTTACCATTGCACAGATTGCTGCCGAAGCAAATGTAGGTATAGGCACGGTATACAGACATTTTAAAAGTAAAGAAGATATTGTTCAGCAAATCTGGATTATGCAAAAAACTGAAGAATCAACCTACATCTTTAAAAATTATACACCGGAGGGGAATATTCGAAATCAGTTTAATTTTCTCTGGGAAAGGGTTATAGGTTATTTTCTGGAGCATCCCCTTGAGTTTCAATTCTCCTATCAATTTGCTGCGTCGCCGATTTTGACCAAGGAGATTCATGAGATAGCGATGAAGGATTTTTTAAAATTTGACGAATTATTTGAGTCGGGTATAAAAGAAAATTTGTTCAAACCACTGACAGCAAGACGTCTTAGGCTTTTTACTTTCAGTACGATCAACGGCTGGATCTTATGGGCACTTGATGAAAAAATGGAAATTAATACTAAAATAATCAATATGTTTCTGGAGATGTCATGGGACGCCATCACAAAATAATATTTTTTACATAAAAACTGACGGAATATTCCGTCAGTTTTTGTACATTCGTTTAACAAAAAAACATATTAAAAACGATGGTGCTAAAAATTATCAATTCATTATTGATCCTTATTGCTGTATTTATGGGGCTAAAGCAGGGATATGCCATGCTTTCGGGTAAGCCTGAAATGGTGGAAATGTTCAGCAAATGGAATTTTAATAAAACCGGATTATCCATAAATGGAAGTATTACAATATTAGCTTCTTTATTGATTCTTTTTCCCAAAACCTTTGTTTGGGGAAATTTCCTTATGGCAGCTGGGATTTTACTTATTATCTGTTTTCATCTTTTAGATAAAGACTTAAAAGGGGTTCTCATTGAGCTGCCTTTTTTATTATTAAATATGATAATAATCTATCTGCAGTATCCTTTAAAAAACATAGTATAAATGAAAATTTCAGTATTTATAGTACTTACAGCCGGTTTACTTAGTTTCACAGCTTGTGGACAAAAACCTGTTTCAGATAAAAGAACCGAACAAAAAAATAATAAAATGAATACGGATAAATTAACGAACGATATCGTAAAGCAAGCTTTTGAGGCATGGCAAAAAGGAGATAGCAAGACATTTTTGTCGTTATTCATAGCAGAGCCAAAATTATATGATGACGGGAATCCAAGAGATTTCCAAAAATTTGTAAAGGATGCTTGCGGTCATGAACGTTTTACAACAATTGACAAAGTGGAAAATGAAGGAAAAGATATCTATGGCAATTTTCATACGGAAAGCTGGGGAGACTTTAGAACGTATTTTAAATTTCATATTGAAGACGATGGGAAGATTTCACGTCTGGACATAGGTCAGGCCAATTAAATATAATAAAACACAAAATTATGAATACCTACCAATCTATTTTTGATACACAAAAAGAATTCTTCTATACAGATACCACTAAAACATATGAATGGCGTATAGACCAGCTCGACAGACTTGAAAAAATGCTTACTGAAAATCAGGAAGAATTTTGTCAGGCTTTAAAAACCGATTTTAATAAACCTCCTTTTGAACAGCTTTTTGAAATTACAGTGCCATTAGGCAATATAAAATATTACAAGGAAAATCTGGAAAAATTAATGACTCCGGAGCAGGTTTCAATACCTCAGGGATTAGAAGAAACGGGGAATAAAGGAATTATTTACAAAGAACCTTTCGGGGTAACATTGGTTATCGGTCCTTTCAATGCACCTGTTTTATTGTTGCTGGATCCGGCAATTGCTGCACTGGCAGCAGGAAATCCTGTGATTCTTAAACCTGCCAATACAACACCTACTGTTGCTGCACTTTTTGAAGAGCTTATTCCAAAATATTTTGAAACTGAAGCTGTGAATGTAGTAACGGGTGGGAGGGAACAAATTACAGAATTATTGCAATTGCCATTTGATTTTATCTTTTTTACAGGAAGTTCTGCTGTCGGAAAAGTTATAATGCGCGCTGCCGCTGAAAATCTCACTCCTGTTATTCTGGAACTTGGAGGGCAAAATCCCACTGTTGTAGACGAAACCGCTAATCTTGATATTGCGGCCGACCGTATTATTTGGGGGCATATGGCAATATCCGGTCAATGGTGTATTGCTCCGGGGTATGTCTATGTACACGAAAGTATTGCTGATGAATTTATAGATAAATTAAAAAAGGCAACCATAAAAATGTATGGTGAAGATCCAAGTCAAAGCCCTGATTTTGCAAGGATGATCAGTGAACATGATGCGGAAAGAGTTTCATCCTACATTATTCCCGAAAAAGTAGTGTTGGGAGGACGTTTTAATGTTAAAGACAGATATGTAGAACCAACAATCCTTTATCCGAGTACGTGGGAAGACCCTGCCATGCAGCAGGAGATTTTCGGTCCGGTGTTCCCGGTATTGGTATATAATGACCTAAAAGAAATTGTTGAAATTATTAAACGTAAACCTAAATCTTTGGCAGCTTATTTTTTCAGTAAAAATCAAAAAAATATTGATTATTTTCTGAATGCTGTCTCATTTGGAGGTGGCTGTATCAACCAGACTAATTTACATTGCTGGATAGACAGCCTGCCTTTTGGTGGAGTAGGATATGCTGGAATGGGAAAATATTACGGAAAAGCAGGTTTTGATGCATTGAGCAATACCAAGGCAATGCTTATCGGAAATCCTGATCTTGAATTGGACGTGTTTCCGCCATATGCAGGTAAAGATATTGCTAAAAATCTGAGCGTTTTTGGATAGTAGTTGAATGATGAGTGAATCGATAATTGTTAAATTAGAAAAAAGAAAGTATGAATTATTGCTTTTTGCTTTAGCTCAGCACTTGTTTATAGGTATTTTCCTGACCGATCTTGATTTTTACACACGGGTGATCTGGCCTGTCAATATGTTATTGTTAGGACTGGGAAGCATTTTTATGTTTACAGGAAAACACAGCTGGAGACATTGGTTCCGTAATATTCATTTTATTGTTGTGCTTTTGCTTCCTGTTGGTATACCTTTTTTTAAAGATATACCCTGGTATTTTACCTTTCTCAATATAAATTATGTAATATTTTTTACTTTCCTGTTTTTAGAATTGCTGCGTTTCCTGTTAAGACCGGGATATATCAACAGCGATATCATTTCAGCTTCTGTTTGTGGTTATTTTTTGCTTATAGAAATCTCAACATTTTTACTGCAGACTTTTGAGTATCATAATCCTGATTCTTTTAAAGGGATTGATACTTCTTCTCCTGCTGGTATTTTTATAGATCTGGTATATTTTTGTTCTATAACCTTTACAAGTATTGGCTTTGGAGATATTACTCCCAATACCCATACAACCAAATTAATCACTGCTTTTATCGGTATAGGAGGGCAATTTTATACCGTAGTGCTGGTAGGAATTTTAATCAGCAAATTTTCATCAAAAAATTAATTTTAATATGAATATAAGTTCTCACTATAAGCTTTATCATTTCATTCCTTGGACAAGGGTGAAAATTTATAAAATGCTTATTTTAAGCATTATTCCGACAGTCCTTTTTTATTTTCTGGGATGGAAATGGCTGGCAATTCCCTGGGTTCCAGTGGCATTGCTGGGAACAGCAACGGCTTTCATCTCGGGGTTTAAAAATACACAAACCTACAACAGGATGTGGGAGGCACGTCAGGTATATGGAGCGATTATTAACAACAGCAGAAGTTTTGGGATTTTAATAAAGGATTTTATACGCTCTGAAGACAAGGTTCTTGAAAAACAGCTCCATCAGGAAATTATTTACCGTCATTTTGCATGGCTTACTGCTTTGCGTTTCCAGCTCCGTGAAACAAAAAGCTGGGAAAACATAAAAACAAAAAGCTATAACAAGGAATATCTTGATTATTATAAAGTCCCGGAATGGGAAAGCAGTTTAGATGAAGAATTGAAACCATTTTTATCAGAAGAAGAATACCGATATATTTTATCTACAAAAAACCGTGCAACACAGATCATTGCCTTACAATCTTCACAATTAAGAAAATTAAACGAAGAAGAAAAAATTTCAGGATTTAATTACGGTTTGATAGAAAGTCACCTTAAAGAATTATATGACCAGCAGGGAAAATGCGAACGTATCAAAAACTTTCCTTATCCCAGACAGTTCTCAAGTATCAACTTGTATTTTACCAATGCTTTATGTCTTTTATTACCTCTCGGTTTTATTGGGGAATTTTCTAAAATGACAGAAAAATTCGGCGAAAATATCATTTGGCTTGTCATACCCTTCAGTGTATTGTTGGGTTGGGTATTTTTAGTTTTAGAACAGATAGGCGAAAGTACAGAAAATCCGTTTGAAGGAAATGCCAATGATATTCCCATTACGCAAATCAGCAGGAATATTGAGATCGATCTTCGTGAAATGCTGGGAGAAAAAGAATTACCACCTGCTCTACAAGCAGTCAATAACATTTTAATGTAAAACAGAAATACACAAATTCAGGATAAAAAAACAGAAATTATGAGTATAGAATCCGTTAGAAAATGGTATCCAAAGGCTTTAACGTCTATTGATACTGTTAATCGTTTATTAGATACAATTGAAAAGCATTTAGGGCTAAAACCTGATCAGCTGATGCATGCCGACAGTATGTGCTGTGATGATGTGAATGCCATACAGTATCCTCCAAGAGCTTATGAAATGCTTGGTCCGTTTCATTTGGGCGGGCTGGACGGCTTTCCCTTTGCCGGTATTACAGGAATGAATGCTTTTGCACATCATGTTCCGGAAGATGGAGCCGTAATTATATTTTATGCTCCTCATATCGGAATTACGAAAGATGGAAGCATAGGAGAAATAAGCAGAATAGGGCAGAATAGCAATTCAGCCTGTTGTGGTGCAGCAAAAGGAGCATTGGGAAAACTGGCAGCGGGGCAGATTATAGAAGGGAATATTACTTCACTTGATTTTCAGATGAATACCATCGAACAGATTTTCCTTCACAACAAAGACAGAATATTAAGTGCTGACAATCAAATTTTCGAGGCTACGGAAGTGATGTATGAAGCTATTGACGACAGGATAGAAGTTCTTGTAAAAGAAACGAATTATCCTTGTAAGTATGTAATTCTGGTTGGAGGTATCTTTATTAATGGAGATAAAGATATGGGATCGTTCTGCCAGTACAAAAAGTTCGAATACATTAATCTTGAATCAGGTCAAAGAAAAAGTCTGATGACAGAATATTATGAATAACTAAAGCAATCATTAAAAGATAATTTATTAATTTTTTTGATAAATCACTTTTTTTGAAAATTGAAAAAGAGAGTTAATAGCTCTCTTTTTTTAATTCAACCAAACGATTTTTAATACGTTCAATGGCTAACAGACTTAATGAAACTGAATATTTCAATTATTTATAAAATCTTCGAATGTTGGTTAAGTATATCGTTTCCTCATTACTTTAAAAGAAACAATTATTTGGTCAGGATTTCCATTAAAATCAACAGAGAAATAAGCTTTTTGGAGGATTGATAATCTGGATTAAGCTTTTCACGTATTTCACCTAAGGTCTTGCTTAGTTTGTTGCTGACCGTTTTACTGCTCAATCCAAGCGCTTTTGCTGTTTCTTCAACAGACATGTTTTTCCGGATTCTCATGTCAAAAACTTCTCGTTCGGTAACGGAAAGCTGGGAAACCACCTCATCAATCATCTTAAACAACGCCGAAATGTCATTTTCTTCAAGAATCTCAAAATATTCTGTGTCTGTTATTTCTATCGGAATGTCGGATGCATCAATGCTTATAGTTGCCGAATTTTTTTTAGAACTATTATAAAAATCAATAATCCTGTAATGGAGGTAACGCAACAGATAACCTTTTGCGCTTTCCGATTCGTCGGTCTGTATTGAGTTGGTATCTTCAAGGATTTTAATCCAGAGATTTTGTAAAATTTCTTCTGCAACTTCTTTATTCCTCGTTCTCCCGAAAACAAAACCGTATAGGCTGTCCCAATATCTTTCGTACAGCAGCATGAAAGCAGGCCTGTCTCCTGATTTTATTTTATTCAATAAAGTGTGATCTGTCGGTTTCATAATTACACCGCAAAATTACCTAATGTAAAATTAACTTTTTATGAACTTTCGTCAATCTAACATTAATTATTTCTAAAAGAAAGCACCTCAATATGAAGCTAATGTTGATAAAGTGCCAAAAACTGACGAAAATGTTAACAACTTGATTTTAATATGAATAAGATGTTAAGATTGGCTTGGGGAAGTTTTTAATTTTCGCAGTCTTATCAATAGTAACAGTGAGAATTTAGAACTGAATATTTTTATGAAGAACCTAAAATATAAAAAAGTTGAAGCATTTGTTTTCAGACTTTGGGAGCGGGAAGTTTCCGGAGAAAAGATCTCCCCGAAAGAAACTGAAATTTTGGAAAAATGGAAAATCCACGTTGAAAAAGATTTAAATGAAACCGGTTCTAAAGAATCTAAGGAAAGAATTTTATTCGCTTTAGAGCCTTATTTTGCTCAACCAACAGCGGGTCATCACAATATTGGCTTTAAAAAATATATTTATCAGGTGGCGGCAGTTATTCTGTTATTACTGTCATTCGGAGGAATTTTTACATACTATACTTTCTTTAAACCGGATGTGTATATTGCAGAATCTGTCAACAGGAAAGTTTATCTGGCAGACGGTTCGGTAATAAATTTATTTCCGGGTGCAGAGCTTATGGTAGAAAAATCCTTTCCTGCAGATACCAGGATTGTTGGTCTAAAAGGAGATGCCATATTTTCCGTAGCCAAATCCAAAATACATCCTTTTATTGTAAACGCAGACGGATTCAGTACGAAAGTATTGGGAACGGTTTTTAAAATTTCACAGTCAGGGAATGATAAAGCGGTTGATCTTTATGAAGGTAAGGTAGCTGTTTCATCTGACGGAGTTCCTGTTTATTTTCTTAAACCTCATCAAAAATGGACCAATTTCGGGGTTCCTAGGACGGCAGCTGTTCTTTCAATCTCACCTGAAAAAAATTCCGGCAAAAACGTTTCGGCTTTATTGTCTTTAAGTTTCAATGATGTTTCCCTGGAAGAAGTTGTAGAGGTTTTACAGAAAAATTATCAGATCAGTATTAAATATCCTAAAGAAGTTTCAGGCAAGAAAATAACGGCAGACTTTACAGGAGGCAGTACCGATGAAAATATAGATGCGCTTGCATTCATACTGGATCTGGAAGTAAAAAAGGAGAACAACATCTATATCCTGAAAAAATAAATCAGCAAACATTAAATCAAAAGAATAAACCAGAAAAATTTTAATTAAAAAAAGAGGATGAAAAGTTTGAAGTGTAGTTTTACAATCGCGGCGTTGTTTTTTAGTGTAACAGCAGCAGAGGCACAGGAATTAGTACAAAAAGTATCATTTTCTGTTCCGGCAAGTAGACCGTTGATTGACGTTTTGGAAGATTTTGCAGGTAAAACAGGATCAAGACTGGCTTATTCAAAATCAGATATTAAAGAATTAAAGGTAAAAGATATAAAGTGCGAAAATATTTCCGTGAGCAATTGTCTGAATACTATTACGGCAGGCCTTCCGATTATTTTCCGCCTCCGTGGAGATCTTATTTCAATAAAATATGAAGGCTCGAATGTTTCAGTATTGGGAAACGGACGAATTTCCGGAAAAATCGTTGATGAAGTCGGAAATCTGGTTATTGGCGCTCAAGTAACAATTGCCGGAAAAATATTGGTAACAGATAATAATGGTGATTTTGTAGTGGATCTGCCTTCAGGAACTTATACACTTAGTGTTAAGGCAACAAAGTTCAATCCTTTAAGAGTTGAAAAATTAACTGTAAAAAACAACGAAACGAGTAATATTTCATTTGCGATGAAGCAGGTTTCCGATAAAATAACAAATATTAAAGAGATTGTTATTACAGGGACCCGCAAATCAGATACCCAGGCAGGATTATTGGCCCAACAGAAAAAAGCGGCACAAATGAGTGACGGTATTTCTGCCGAACAGATTTCCAAAACACCAGACAGCGACGTTGGCGGAACATTAAAAAGAGTAACGGGAGTCACAACGATCGATAATAAATATGTGGTTGTCCGCTCAATGGGGGAACGCTGGAACACCGCTGCTATGGACGGGATCAGTCTGCCGAGTACAGAAGCCTATAACCAGAATTTTTCATTTGATATTATCCCGACCTCAATGGTAGAAAGCGTGGTTGTAAGCAAAACGGCGACCCCCGATATGAATGCCAGCTTCGCAGGTGGATATGTGGAAGTAAAGACAAAAGATATTCCCAATGAAAATTTTACGACGGTTACTTTGGGAACTTCTTATAATGATATTTCCACTTTTAAAGAATTTCTGACCCGTCAGCGAGGAAGATATGACTATTTCGGGTATGACGACGGAACAAGGGATTTCCCGATGGGTCTCAAAGCAATAAATTGGGAGAACCCTGAGTTTTTCGAGCAGTCGAAACAGTTTACCAATGATAATTTTACCAATTACGCGACGAAGGCAGATATGGGATCCAATATGCAGTTGGCTTTGGGGAGAACTTTTAAACTTAAAAATAATAATAAATGGGGTTTTGCAGGAGCTTTGGTTGTAAAGAACGAACAAAATAAGCTTCAGATCGATCATACAGGAAGAGGAAACTGGCTGGACACTACACAACTCATCAACGATTGGCAGGAAACCGGAGCTGCACCTGTTAAATTTTATAATTTTAAAAATCAGGGAGCTTCTTATACCTATAATTCCACGGTGGCGGGAATGATGAATTTTGGGTTGCAGTTGGGGAAAAACAGATTTTCATTCCGTAATTCTTATACTCATATTTATGACAATACAGTTACAAGAATTACAGGCTGGAACGAATATTCAGGAGGAAGCGGATTGCCGGGAAATGCAGAGCTAGCCTATAATTATTTTTACAACGGAATCATCCCCAACAACGATCCGGAACAGATAAAAACATTAGACAGACCTTATACTGATAACGCAAATTATCCAATTTATCAGACTCTTTTACAAAATAAGCTGGAAGGAAACCATAAAATAGGAAATATAGACATCGATTGGTTTTTAGCAAGAACAGGTGTAGCATCTGACACCAAAGATTACACACTGCATCAAACCTTTTATAATTTCATTGGAAATGAAACAATAGCGTATCATCAGATAAATAATTCATCCAGTGATTTTGCAAGAGGATATATAGAAAACAGACAGACAGATTACAATTACGGGGCATCCTTCAAATGGAATATGGATGCAGGAAATTTTAAAAATGATATTAAAGTAGGATATGCAGGAGCATCAAAAGCTAATACGAATATTCAGCAGAAATTTTTGTTGAGAACAGATGAAACCAATGGTGCCCCTAAAATTAGAGCACTGGATGGAGCACTTTCTGATTGGCTGGATGGTTCATATTACGTTCCCGGTGGGATAGGATGGCAGACAAGACCGCTTTATAGTGACGAAAAATACGAAGGTGAGGTAGATCAGCACGCAGGATTTATCATGTTTGATAATCGATGGAATAAACTCAGGTTGGTTTGGGGATTAAGAGCGGAATATTTTAGATATAATTTAATTTCTCAGCAGATAGACCCGGATGATCAGCAGAATCTATTCAAAACCGCTGTAGAAGACAAGCCGTGGCAATTTATGCCTTCCGCCAACTTTACCTACAGCCCAACGAATAAAATTAACCTGAGACTGGCATACAACAAAATGGTGATCCGGCCGCAGTTTAACGAAAGAACAGGTTTGCCGTATTTCGATCCCATTGCCAACGGATTGATTCATAACACAGAAATGGTATCATCCATAGTGAATAATTATGATTTTAAGTTGGAATGGTTTCCCGGATTAGGAGAAATATTCTCAGCAGGATTATATTATAAAAACATCGACAAGCCCATTGAAAGGGAAGGAAATATTTCCAACGAAGGAAACCTGCATCTTTACAATGGAAATTCTAAAAACGCAAAACTGAAAGGCTTTGAGGCTGAAGTGAGAAAAAATTTAGGCTTCATAGCAACAGATTCTTTTCTTGAAAAGCTTTTTATCAGCGGAAATTTTACGTTTAACGATACTAAGGTAATTGCTTTTAAAGACAAGACAAAAACGACAGATGCAGACGAAACATATGAGGTGGAAAGACCACTTTACGGGCAGACTCCCTATGCTTATAATCTGGGTCTAATGTATGACGGAGAACGTTTAGGATTAAGCTTTTTATACAACGCAAAAGGCGATCAGTACATCACTGTAGGGTACGGATACAACGGGGAAGAGATACAAAGGCCATATGCCGTTGCGGATGCACAGATTTCGTATAAATTTCTTAGGAACAGGAATTTAGAAGTGAAATTTAATGCAAGAAACCTTTTCAACAGAGTAAAAGAGTTTTACAATAATTACAATTCTTATTCGGTGTCGAAAGGTGGGGCTTCGCAGACAGAAAGGGAAATGCTGGAACTTTTGCCGGGAGCTACCGATAAGTATGATAAAAATATCGATAAGATCCTGTTTCGTGCTTACAGCGGAAGAATATTTGGCTTAAATGTAAACTATACTTTTTAAAACATTATAAAAAATAGAAAAGAGCTCATGGCAACGTACAGGTTCCGGTACCCTGAGATGAATCAAAAATAATACTGATGATGCGCAGCACAGTATGATTCCGAAAAAAACCGATGTTGGTACTTTCCCGAATATCAGCAGAAACAAAACCGGGAACTCTTCACTACAGCTCCTCATGCAATGCAGAGTAACTATTAACCAAATCGCAGAAATACAGAGGCGGGTATTTCTAAATATTAAAAAAACAGTCGGGCTTGAAACAACAAACAAAAGGCCTGATCATCAAAACTTTTAACAATGAGAAAATTAACTTTAATCGCAGCAGCTGCATTATCCCTTACTGCTTGTCAAAATGATTCTTTAGCAGATTCTTCAAATGCTTTTGATATGAAGTCTACTTCTGCGGAATATATTACAGCTGCAGGTCTTCCTGTAACTACTGTGAATGCAGATATTACTTCTAACACTACTTGGAGCGGAGTAATAGAGCTTGATGGTAATATCTCAGTAAGAGATGGTGCCGTACTTACGATCCAACCGGGAACATTCATCAAAGCTAAGCCAAACGCAGCTGGAGAAGGTAGAGGTGTTTTAATCATAACAAAAACAGGTAGAATTAATGCTACAGGTACAGAAACTCAGCCTATTATCTTTACAAGCTACAGATTATTAGATGGTAATGAAGATACTACTGCAGTTCCGGGAGATTTCGGAGGAGTAATGTTATTAGGTGATGCTCCTACAAATGTACCTACAACAACTGTTGTTGAAGGGCTTCCTCAGAATTCTCAATTCTATTTCGGAGGTACGAATTCTGGTCATACTGCCGGAACAATGAAATATGTTCGTATTGAGTTCGCAGGTTACGATTTCGTAGGTGCTAACTCCGGTAACGAAATTAACGGATTAACAGTTGCCGGTGTTGGAAGTGGTACTACTTTGGATCATATCCAGGTTTCTTACGGTCAGGATGATTCTTTTGAATTCTTCGGAGGTACTGTAAACGCTACAAACTTAGTGTCTTTTGCAGCTGAAGATGATAATTTCGACTTCGACAACGGATATACAGGTACAATTACTTGTGCTCTTGCCTTAGCAGACTTAAATTCATCACACACGGTAAGCGGTGGAGTTTCTGATACAAACGGTATTGAGCTTGATAACAATGCCGGAGGTACATCTACTGCATTGCTTACTCACCCTGTTATCAACAATCTTACAATCGTTGGAACGCGTACTAATTCTACTTTATCTTCGCCACTTTCAGGACCTGTTTATGAAAACGGTATCCACATCAGAAGAAATGGTAGATTAACTTTAAATGACGCTGTAATTACAGGATATCCTACAGGAATTAAAGTAGAAGGTTCAGGTTCTGAATTATCTTCTGCATCTACGTACAGTTCAATTAAAGTACATGGGTTTACAACTTCTGTTACAGGTTTAGGTACTGCAGGAATTCCTGCTGCGAACTTAGTGGTTTCGGCAACTGCTGATGCTTTCGGAATGTCTCAGCCATTCTTTAACAATGGAGGATGGAATGTGTCACCAAGAAACTGTGGAGATTTCCAGGGTACTTGGACAAAATATGATTTCTCAATTGTAGAATAATCTTACTTAAGATGCAGGGATGGTAACATTGCCATTCCTGCTTTTATTTCAAACTAAAATTTTAATAATTGGTATTATGAAAAAATTAATTTTATTTTCTATTCTGTTTTTATCAAAAGCAATATTTGCACAATTTCCTGTATGGAGCAATTCTTTTGATACACCGGCTTCTTTACAGGGATGGACTTTCCATGACCTGAACAGTAACGGAAACGGATGGGTTCAGGGACAGAATATTTACCACAACGGAACTGCTTTAGCGTATGGAAATGCAGGGGTTCTCCGTCATTCTATTAATTTGGTTCCTTCAGGTAATGCAACCAGTTTTGGAACAGAAAACGATTGGATCATTTCACCCGAGATCGATCTTACAAATGCGGGCGGAACCATTACACTGGCGGGCTATATCGGGAGACAAAGATCTACCCATACAAGTGTAAGCAGAGATATCTATATTTTCGTGAGCACTCCTCAAAAGCAGGTGCCCGAGCTGTCTGATTTCCAGCAACTGGCAACCGATGCACAAAATGCGGGCGGAGCAACCTATAAATTCAGTGCTACCACGACAACGTTGCCGTCTGATCTTACCCAATTCGCTGAATCTCTGGTCAATATTTCGGCTTTTGCAGGAAAAAAGATCTACATCGGCTTATGGTCAAACAGAATAACATCCGGTGGAGCAGCAAATTCTCAGAATATCAATATTGATGAGATCGCTATTTTTTCATCAGTATTAAAAACAAATGATGTAAAATCAGTTAAGAACTTAACCAAAATAATGGAAAATCCTGTAACAAATTCTTTACAGTTACAGCTTAATCCTGGTTTAAAAGAAAATACAACAACAGTTACTGTTTATAATTTGGCAGGACAAAAAGTTGTGATGACCAAATATTCAAAAAATATTAATGTAACTGCATTATCAACAGGGACTTATATTGCTGAGGTTTCCGATGGAAACACAACAGAAAGATTGAAATTTATCAAGAAATAATTTTTCTTAAAATAAACACTGATTTTGAAAAATAACCATGAAAACTTTTTATATAATAATAGGTTTTTAAACTTAAAATTATTATTCAGAAACATATCCAAATGAGTTTTTATAATTTAATTGCCCTGCTCTGGGGTAGGGCAGTTTTTAAGTTAAATTTTATAATTTAAATAATATCGATGAAAAATATCATAGCACTGCTACTGTTTACCATACTTTTTTCCTGTACCGATAATAATATGATGCAGCCGTACGACAAAGCGCAAAAAGCCGCTGAAATCAATGTGAAAGGCTATTCCAATCCGGATGTGTTGCAATTGAGGCTTAACGGCTCTCCGGTTGCTATCAACGGGAATACCTCTTATACGAATAAAATAGAAACTCAGATCAATTTTGTGCTCGATGAGGGTGAAACCAATGAGCTTGGGATTTACAATACTCAGACAGGAGCTCAAATTGTAAAATATACGATCAACTACAGTAATTTTAATGATTATAAAAACCTTAGTTTTTTCAATCTTCCCGGAATTTTCCTGAAAACTTATGCCGTAAAACCACAAGTGAACCTTGGAAAAGTAGGATTTGAATTTATTTTTCCGAATCTGGGCGAATTTTCGGGGGCACCACTTACAGGGGTTAAAGGTGTCCTGAAAAGGGAAAACGGGGTTGTACTGGCAGAATTTGACAATATTGGAAAAGACAATTTTACGACGGTAAAAATCTATAATTTTTTCAGTGCTACAGCTCCGGTTTATTTAGAATTGTACAAGCCGGGCACTACCGAACCTTATACGGGATCCAATCCAATTCAGGTTAAGATAAAGCAGGATATTGGAGCTAATATGATTGTTATTCAGGAGAAAATGGAGAATGGAGTATGGGTAGTAAAAGGAGATATAGACGTTGCCGATTATCTATAAAATAATGAAAAAAATAAACAGTTTTTTTAAATATCACTTATTGCTGATTATTTTAATTGGTATTACTATCATTTCATGCAGGGATGCAGATGATGGCTTACCGGATTTCCCGGAAGGAAGCACGGAATCCAAGAATCTCTGGGTTCAGGACAGTATGAGACGATATTACTATTGGGCAGATCAGATGCCTGCAAAACCAGATTATCATCTTCCGGTAAAAGATTTTTTTAAAAGTTTATTATCACCACAAGACCGTTTTTCTTATATTGTTGACACTAATGATTCTTCCACCTATCCACGTTCTGTTCGGGGGATGTATGGTTTTGACTATACGGTTTTACAGCTCGCAAACGGCGAAATAGTTACCGTTATAAAGCTTGTCCTTACCAATTCTCCGGCCATGAATGCAGGGTTAAAAAGGGGAATGATGATTAAAAAAATAAACGGAACAGCGATTACCGCTTCCAATGCAGAGCAGTTAACGTCTTCACTTCCTAATCAAACGGTTATTGATCTTACGGTTGGAGACTGGCAGAATAATACGGTTGTTAACGAAAAAAACATCACCATATATTACGGATATTCTCTTGAACAGCCTATTAACTCTAAGATTTTTGAACAAGCCGGTAAAAAAACGGGCTACCTCTACATTTATGATTTTCCCGACGGGATGACACAGACTTTGAATCAGAAATTCAGTGAGTTTAAAGTCGCCGGAATTCAGGAATTAATCCTCGATCTTCGTTACAATTACGGTGGATCGGTTTCATCAGCTGCTGCTTTATGCTCGTTAATTCCTTCCGGAATATCAGCCGGTTCACAATTTATAACGTTTAAAGGAAATAAAAACGGGGGAGAAGTAAAGCGTACATTTTCACAACAGATTGCGTACGATCCCAATGCACTTGATTTTAATACCCTTCATGCCAATTCATTAGGTTTAAATAAAATATATATTCTTACTTCCGGCAGTACAGCTTCAGCTTCGGAAATTGTTATTAATAATTTAAAACCTTATATACAGGTTGTCCAGATTGGAGAAAAAACGTTGGGAAAAGATATGGCGGGCTTTGCGATTGAAGACAAACGGAAGCCTAAAAAGATTTCGTGGCAGATTCATCCGGTTATTTATAAAGTTTTCAATGCGAATGGTGAAGGAGGGTACAGCAACGGGATTGCGCCACATATTTTGGTGGATGAGTATAGTTCATTACCTCTTTTACCCCTCGGCGATTCTTCGGAAACCCTTCTTTCATCGGCTTTACATAAGATTTATTCAAAATCATCCAACGGTGGATCAATTTCAGGTCAGAAGGTGAAAATTTTATTTCAGAGTGATAATCCTTTTGCGGGAATTGCAAGATAAGTTTTAATTAAAATGCAGGGAATAGAGCCTAAAATTCATAACAGCCTGACAGAGCGTATGGATTCTTACCGTTATTTAATTGAGAAAATGGAAGAACATGATGCTGAGTCTTTTGAAATCATATCACGGGCTTCTGAGTTACAGGATCTGTATGAAAATTATATAAGCAACAAAAAGAAACTGGAGAAAAGTATAAAAGATTACAAACAGTTTCATGATGATTTGCGTAAGATGCTAACTGCGAAATTGCGCAAATTAAAAAGGAAATCATAGAAATAATGAATAAACGGAACAGGTAGATTTTATAGATGAGGTTTCTTTTAATCTAAAATCAAATTTTTAAAGTTAAACAATTATATTTTCTTCATTCATTATCACGATAAAAAATAGGCAGAAAAAACGAAAAATGAAATTTCTGTTTTAGTAGGAAAAGCAATACCGTTTGAATGTATGTTCTGGAAATATAAATCAGTAATTCAGAATTTCTACAAAATCAGGCATCATCTTTACCTGATAATTAATAGAATATGGTTACTTTTTGTACATATCTCATTCGTGGTTTATTATTTTTTATTTTGATTTTCAGTTGTTTAAAAATAGATGCCCAATCAAAAAACACATTGTCTTATTTTCTCGAAACAGCAAAAACGAACAGTCCGGTTTTGAACGATTTCAATAATCAGGTAATTTCAAGCCGAATCGATAGTTTAAAGTTAAGATCAACTTACGGATTCATTGTTACAGGCGAAGGAACTGCGGGATATTCCCCCAATATAAAAGGTTGGGGATACGACAACGCTCTGACAAACGGACAATCTCTTTTTGCTGGTGTAAGAATTGTCAAAGAATTTATCAGCCGTAATAATCTTACTACTCGTCTTGCTGGAATTAATGCAAGTATATCTCAGATTTTAGCACAGAAAAATATAAGTCTTCAAACGCTTAATAAACAGATTACCGATCAATATATTACGACTTACGCGAGTCAGCAGCAATATAATGTAAGCAAGGAAATTATTTATTTGCTGAATCAGGAAGATATTATTTTAAAAAAATTAACACAAGCTGCAGTTTTCAAGCAAACGGATTATCTAACTTTTAAAGTGACGCTTCAGCAAAACGAATTGACGTTACAACAACAAAAAGCTGATTGGCAGAACAATTATGCTTTACTCAATTACTTGTCTGGAATTGTAGATGATACTTTCGAGCCTGTTGAAGCTCCCTCTTTTCAGGAAATTCTTATTCCCGTTTCTTTTAACAAAAGTATGTATCAAAAAGCATTTCAGGCAGATAGTTTAAAACTTGCCAATGATGCCAAAGTCATCCAATATGATTATAAACCAAAAATCACGGCATTTTCGGATAGCGGTTATCAGTCTTCATTTATAGCAATTCCTTATAAAAATTTTGGATTGAGTGTCGGAGTTGGAGTTACAATTCCGATTTATGATGGTCATCAGAAAAAAATGTTGTTGCAGCAAAATCAATTATCTCTTCAAACCCGTCAGAAATATCTTGAGCAAACCCAAAGACAATATCAACAGATGATTTTCCAGATTAACAGTCAGATTGAGCAGTATAATAAGATAATTAATACCGCCAATGAACAAACGACTTATGCCAAAACTTTGGTCGAAGCCAATGCCAAACAGCTTCCGACGGGAGATGTAAGAATGGTGGATTTTATTCTGTCAATCAATAATTTATTGAGTCTTAAAGGAAATATTATTCAGTACAACACAACATTATTCAGCCTGAAAAACCAATTGCAATATTTAATCATTCAATAATTATGAAAAAAATAATATCACTCATCATAGTCTCTCTTATTGTTTTCAGTTGTAATAAAAATGAAGAAAATGCTCCTGCAGATACATCTACAACAGATGCAAAACCCAAAACATTGGTTACGGTAGCATATCCGTCTGATACGGCACAACTCAACAATACAATAACACTGAATGCAACGGCAGCTTATCTGTTAAAATCTGATGTAAAAGCCAACAGCACAGGTTATATCACAAAAATGACCATCAAACTGGCAGACCGTGTCGGAAAGGGTTCGGTACTTTTCGGATTGCAGACCAAAGAAGCAAGAGCGTTGGGAAATACCATCAATAAATTAGATAAATCTTTCCGTTTCTACGGAGTAACGACAGTAACGAGTCCTGCAACAGGTTATGTTGCAATGCTCAATCATCAAATAGGAGATTATGTACAGGATGGGGAAGTTTTGGCAACGATTACTGATGCAAGCAGTTTTGGTTTTGTAGTTGATGTTCCTTATGAATATCTTCAAATTATAAAAAGTAAAGGTTCTTTACCGATTACTTTGCCCGACAATACAGTTTTGCAGGGAAGAATTGCAAAAGTAATGCCTTCTGTTGATGCCACTTCTCAAACCGTAAAAGTGTTATTACAAGTCCCCACTAACAATATTCCGGAGAATCTGATTGGGACGATTAGCTTTTCCAAAACTTCCGCTTATGGACTTTCTGTGCCTAAAATGGCAGTTTTGAGTGATGAAACTCAGTCTTCTTTTTGGGTGATGAAATTAATCAATGATGCGACAGCCGTAAAAACAGACATCACAAAAGGGGTGGAAACGGATAAATATATTCAGATAAAATCCGGCAATTTGACAACGAAAGACAGAGTGATTGTCTCAGGAAATTTCGGATTGAGTGATACTGCAGCTGTGAAAATACAAAAGCCTTAAGTTTATGAAAAAATCATTTTTTGTAACCTATAAAAGTCCTTTGCTGGTATTAATTTTCCTCATATTGGTAAGCGGAATTTATTCTTACACCAAAATTCAGTCGGCTTTATTTCCACAGATAACTTTTCCGAAAATAAAAATAATTGCTGATGCAGGGCAACAACCTGTGAATCAAATGACGGTCGGTGTGACCAAAGTGTTGGAAGATGCGGTGAAAAGAGTTCCTGATCTGCAGGTTTTAAAAAGTACAACCAGCCGGGGAAGTTGCGAAATTTCCGCTTTTATGGACTGGAATGTGAACGTCGATTTAGCCAAACAGCAGATAGAAAGCAGTGTTAATGAAGTGAGAAATCAATTGCCTCCGGATATTAATATTTCCGTTGAAAAAATGAATCCGTCGATTCTTCCGGTAATGGGATATTCGTTGAATTCAACTTCAAAAGATCCGATTGAGCTGAAACAATTGGCGCTTTACACAATAAAACCATTTCTTTCACAAGTTGCGGGAGTAAGTGAAGTGCGAATTATCGGCGGACAGGATAAGGAATTTCGTGTGGTAATGAATCAGGCGATAATGGCAAGATTGGGAATTACCCCGGCTTCAGTTGAACAGGCAATTAATAATTCCAACTTCATTAAATCAAATGGTTATTCTTCAGATTTCCGCTATCTCTATTTAACGCTTACTGATGCTCAAATTCGTAATGAAGGTCAGTTGAAAAACCTTGTCGTGAGCAATAATGGAAGCCGAATCGTTTTGTTGAGTGATATTGCCCAAATCAATGTTCACAACGCAAAACAATATATTAAAGTCAATGCCAACGGACAGGAAAGTATCCTGATTGCAATCATACAGCAACCCAATGCAAATGTGGTTGATTTAAGCAATGCAATGGAAGCAAAAATTGCAGAACTCCAAAAAACCTTACCGAAAGATATGATCTTAAAACCGTATTACGTTCAGGCAGATTTTGTAAATGATTCTATTAAAAGTGTAACAGATGCTTTATGGATTGGGTTGGTTTTAGCGATTATCGTTGCAATTATTTTCCTTCGTTCGTGGAAGGCGAGTGCAGTTATTTTACTCACGATTCCGATTACATTAAGTCTTACAATACTTGTTCTCTATACGATGGGACAGACATTTAATATTATGACTTTGGGAGCAATCGCGGCTGCCATAGGATTAATCATTGATGATGCGATTGTTGTGGTCGAACAAATCCATAGAACTCACGAGGAACATCCTGAAGAATCTTCAAAGACTTTAGTACAAAAAGCGATTAATTATCTTTTGAAAGCAATGGTTGGTTCGTCACTCAGTACCATTGTGATTTTTTTACCTTTTATGTTAATGAGTGGAGTCGCAGGAGCTTATTTCAAGGTAATGACAGACACGATGATTATTACGCTGGTCTGTTCATTTTTTGCAACCTGGATATTATTGCCAATCGTTTATTTACTCTTGTCATCAGGAAAGAAAAAAGAAAAAAATCTTCAGCATCACGATGCAAAAGAAAGAAAATGGGTAGGTTTTTTTATCAGAAGACCATTATTCAGTTATGCTTTTATTTTAATGCTGATTGTTTTAACAGCGATTATTCTTCCCAATATCAGTACCGGATTTTTACCTGATATGGATGAAGGAAGTATTGTTTTAGACTATAATTCGCCTCCGGGAACCTCACTCGAAGAAACCGACAGAGAACTGAAAGAAGTTGAGAAAATTATCACTTCAACACCCGAAGTTCAGGCGTACAGCCGGAGAACAGGAACTCAAATGGGATTCTTCATTACGGAACCTAATCGAGGAGATTATTTAATTCAGTTAAAGAAAAACAGAAGCAAAACAACAAATGAAGTTACCGACGATATCCGTGCAAGAATTGATGCTTCAGGCTTGCCGTTAACCGTAGATTTTGGACAGGTAATTACCGATATGCTCGGTGATTTAATGAGCAGTGTTCAGCCAATTGAAATTAAAGTTTTCGGGACAGATCAGAAAGTTATTGAAGATTATTCTCAAAAAATAGCCGGGATTGTAGAAAAAGTAAATGGTACAGCCGATGTTTTTGATGGAATTGTGATTGCAGGGCCATCAATGGTTGTTACTCCGAAGCTGCCTGTTTTAGCACAATATAATATTTCGTTACCCGATTTTCAGAATCAGTTGCAGGCAAATCTGGATGGAAATGTTGCCGGAAATATCTTTGATAATGTCCAATACACGCCGATACGATTATTATACAACGAAAAAAGTAATCAGTCTTTAAGCGATATCAGCAACAATATGATTGCTTTGCCCAACGGAACTTTGAAACCTCTGAGCGAGTTTGCAACTGTAAGCGTTGTAACCGGTTCTGCCGAAGTCAACAGGGAAGATTTACAGACTTTGGGAATTGTCACAGCAAGGCTGGATAACGGAAATCTGGGTGGAACCATTCAGGAAATTCAGAATCAAATCAACAAGAAAATAAAATTGCCAACCGGATATTCTGTGGTTTATGGCGGTGCGTATGCCGAGCAGCAGCAGTCTTTTAAAGAGTTACTGATTATTTTGATAGTTTCCAGCTTACTGGTTTTTTCTGTGATGCTGTTTTTATTCAGGAATGTTTTAGTTGCTTTAATCATTTTATTGGTGTCAGTTTTGGGACTTTCGGGAGGCATCTTACTATTGTATTTGACAAACACTCCTTTGAATGTCGGAAGTTACACAGGACTTATTATGATGGTAGGAATTATCGGGGAAAACGCCATTTTCACGTACCTGCAATTCTACGAAAGTTTAGCAGCGAAAACCAAAGAAGAAGCTGTTATTTATGCTATAAGTACAAGGCTTCGACCAAAATTAATGACCGCTTTGGGAGCCATTATTGCCTTAACGCCTTTGGCATTGGGAATCGGAACAGGGGCTCAAATGCATCAGCCTTTGGCGATTGCTGTTATAGGAGGATTCATTGTTGCTTTGCCGCTTTTACTCATCGTTTTGCCGACATTGCTCAACAAAATCAATTTAAAACAGGAAGAAATAAGCAATCAATAAATTATTAATGAAAACAATCATTCATCATTGCAAGTGAATTTAAAAATTCAAAATTTCTTCTAAATCGTTCCTGATTATTGTATAGCAAATTAAAGATTTAATTAAAATGAAAAAATTAGCATTTCTATTAATAATGATCATTACGGTAGTTTTTGTTAATGCACAAAAAGTTCAGCAAAAGAATGTCCCTGTATCTGTTCAGAAAGGTTTTAAAAAACAATTTCCGACGGTGAAAGATGCAAAATGGGAAAAAGAAGACGATAATTACGAAGCAGGATTCAAAGCAAACGGAATAGAAACCTCTGTAGTAATCAACCCTTCAGGCAATATTCTTGAAACAGAAACAGAAATGAAAAGCAACTCTCTTTCTGCACCTATCAAAACATATATCGCTAAAAATTATCCGAATCAAAAAATAAAAGAAGCTGCTAAAATTACTGACGCAAAAGGTACTGTCACTTATGAAGCAGAAATAAGCGGTAAAGATCTGATTTTTGATAATAAAGGAACATTTTTAAAGGAAACCAAAGACTAAACTTAAAATATAGGATCAGTCTGTTATAAATAACATTGTTATTTTCTTCATTGGCTTTTGCAAAGATGGTTGTTGTGACAATATCTTCAGAAGTCGGATTGATGCATTGGTTACAGTTATAAATTTTAATTAAAAAGTCAACGGTGGTCATGAATAATTTAATAGAAGCTGTAAGCAGTTATGTGATATTATTTCTTTCAGAAAATCTTTCGGAAAATCTTTCTTTTCACAGCATTGGTCATACCTATGATGTTGTGGGTGCTGCACGCGAAATTGGCGTACAAAGTAATCTTTCGGAAGAGGAAATGACTGTTTTGCAGGTAGCTGCATGGTTTCACGATTGTGGTTATGCAAATGTGTATATCGGTCATGAAGAAGAAAGTAAAAAGATAGCGAAGAGTTTTTTACAAAATTATGGATATCAAAGAGATTTTATTGAAGCTGTTTTAAGCTGTATCGATTCCACAAAGTATCCTCCGAAACCTTCTTCTTTACTGGAAAAAGTGATTTGTGACGCCGATATGTATCATTTGACACGTCCCAATTATCCAAAATATGAGAAATCATTAAGGCAGGAATTCGAAAAATATCTTGGACTGATCTATACTGATGAAGAATGGCTGAAAAAGAACTGTAATTTCTTTAAAGATCATGAATATTATACAGATTACGGTCAAAAAGTATTAAGCAAATTCAAAAAAATCAATATTCAATTAATGAATTGTTCCGAATAAATCACTAAAAAAATAGTAATCTGTTTTTTCATAATAGTTTTGGCTTGCGGAAAAATGACTGGCAATAAGCTTAATAAACAAATTCAGGAATTTTCTGTTTTGTGATTTTAAAAGAATGCCTAACTTTTAGCATAATTTTTGCAAAATTTATTCCTATGAATATTAAGATAATAGGTTCCGGTAGTTATATGCCGGAGCAGATCATTACCAACCAACATTTCGGTAATCATGTTTTTTTAGATGAAGTCGGCAATAAACTAAAGTATCCAGAATCAGTTGTTGGTAAATTCAAGGATATTACTGGCATTGAAGAGCGCAGATATGCTGATCCTCAATTAACAGCTTCAGATTTGGCATTTTTTGCGGCTGAAAGGGCTATCGCTGATGCCGGAATCGATAAGGAGACTCTGGATTATATTATCATGTGCCATAATTATGGTGATGTTGAGTTTGGCAAAATTCAATCTGATACGGTGCCAAGTCTTGCATCAAGGGTTAAAAATAAATTGGGTATTAGAAACCCGTACTGTGTAGCATATGATCTCTTATTTGGCTGTCCCGGATGGAATGAGGGTATTATACAGGCAAATTCTTTTATAAAATCAGGAATGGCAAAACGATGTTTGGTGATAGGAGCCGAAACTCTGTCGCGTGTTATTGATAAATTTGACAGGGATTCGATGATTTATGCTGATGGTGCAGGAGCAGTAGTAGTTGAGCCAACTGAAGACAGCAGCGGATTACTGTCTTATGAAAGTGCAACCTATGCGCTTGAAGAATATGAATATCTGTATTTTGGTAAATCCTACAATGAAGAGCTGGATCCTGATGTGCGTTATATTAAAATGAAAGGAAGGAAAATTTATGAATTTGCTCTTACGAAAGTTCCTTTAGCTATGCAATCCTGCCTTAAAAAAGGAAATATAAAGATTGAATCCTTAAAAAAAATACTTATTCACCAAGCCAATGAAAAAATGGACGAAGCGATTGTCAGTCGTTTTTATGAACTCTATCATATGGTACCTCCGGAAGATATCATGCCAATGTCTATCCATAAATTTGGAAATAGCAGTGTAGCAACTATACCGACGCTGTATGACCTGATCATGAAGGGTAAAATAGAGAGACACAAATTTTGCAAAGGCGACATACTCCTCTTTGCATCTGTAGGTGCAGGAATGAATATAAATGCATTTGTATATAAAGTATAAATCAAAGTTGTGATTTAACTGAAAATAGCTAAGATTATTTTATTTTGAAGGGTTGTATCATTTACAAAAAAAATGATCAACCCATTTTTTTACACTGGAAATTAAGTTAACTTTCTGATCTCTTTTATAGAACAGTCAATATCTTTTTGAAAGGTTAATTGCTTGTGATTACTTTCCGGTATAACCAAAAGCGTATCATTAAAATTTAAGAAAACTCAGCCCAAAATAAAAAGTATTTTTAAATTAGAGGGAATTGTAGAAGTACATTTTAATGGAAAGTAATGACAACGGCGGCAAGATAGTTGTAGTTCTCTAAAAACCAAAAAAATATTACATATGAATTCACAGTTGGATACAGAGCTTCAGACGGAAACTGTCACTATGGATGTTTTTCGATCTGACGTCTTAGAAGGATTAAACAATAGTCCGAAAAAACTATTTTCAAAATATTTTTATGATAAAACAGGGGATAAGATTTTTCAGCAGATCATGAATATGCCGGAATATTATTTGACCCATTGTGAGCTTGACATATTTAAAAATAAAACGAAGGAATTAGCAGATAGTATTTTAAGTAACGACATCCCTTTTGATCTGATTGAATTGGGAGCCGGTGATGCAATGAAATCATCCTACCTTTTGAAACATCTGGTAGATAAAGGTGTCGATTTTACCTATATGCCTATTGATATTTCAGGAAATATTCTTTCAGTGCTTAACGAGAAATTCAGAGATGAACTTCCGTCGTTAAAAATTATTTCTTTGGAAGGAGATTATTTTGATATGCTCGATAAAGCAACTTCCATTTCGAAAAGACGCAAAGTAGTTCTTTTCTTAGGCGGAAATATCGGCAATATGGATTTGGAAGAATCTAATCATTTCTGCCGGGAACTTAGCAGAAAGCTTAGTCCCGGTGATCTTTTGCTGATAGGTTTTGATTTAAAGAAAAATCCGCACACAATTTTGAATGCATACAATGATGCTGCAGGTATTACGGCTTCATTTAATCTGAATCTTCTTGTAAGAATCAATCGTGAACTGAATGCCGATTTTGATGTTAGCCGGTTTCAGCATTATCAAACTTACGACCCGGTTTCAGGTGCGTGTAAAAGTTATCTTGTAAGTCTTGCAAAACAGCATGTGCATATTGGCAGTACTGTTGTTAAATTCGAAGAAAATGAGCTCATTGATATGGAAGTTTCTCAAAAATTTTCTCAGGAAGATATCAGTAAATTAGCAAAAGATTCATCATTCCATATTCTCAATGAAATTAAAGATTCCAAAAGCTGGTTTGTGGATTCTGTATGGCAAGTTGTTTAATTAAAAATAATTCTCATGAAACCAAACATAATTACTGAAGAAATTCCGGTTATAAACTGGGCGAAAAGTTACTCAGAGATTAGAAATCATTCGGTTGAGATCTGCGAACCTTTAGAAATTGAGGATTACGTAGTACAGCCCATTGTAGATGTGAGTCCGCCGAAATGGCATCTTGGTCACACGACCTGGTTTTTTGAAACCTTTATTTTGGAACCTAATTTTCCGGGATACAAAGTTTTTAATCCTCAATATAATTTTGTTTTCAATAGCTATTACGAAACAATCGGAGTCAGAGTAATCCGTACTGACAGAGGAAATTTAAGTCGTCCGTCTGTTTCAGATATTTACAAATACAGAAAATATGTTGATGAACAAATGGGTTCTTTTCTTCAAAGCGAATTTTTAACGGAAGAAATAAAACCTTTTCTGGAACTCGGTCTCAATCACGAGCAGCAGCATCAGGAATTGTTATTGACAGATATTAAATATATTTTAGGTCATAATCCGCTTTTTCCGCCGTATAAAAATGAATTTGTTTCTAAAAAAGAACATTCCGGAAATATAAAAATGATGAGGTTTTCGGAAGGTGTTTATGAAATTGGTTTTAGCGGAGAAGGCTTCTGTTTTGATAATGAATTAGGGAGACATAAAGTTTATCTCAATGCATTCGAAATTGCTGATCGATTAGTTTCCAATCAGGAATATCTTGAATTTATGGAAGCTGGCGGATACGAAGATTTCAGACATTGGCATGCCGAAGGTTGGGACTGGGTGAAACAGAATCAAGCAAAGTCTCCTTTATATTGGCATTTTATCGATGGAAAATGGATGAATTATACTTTAAACGGTTTGCAGGAATTAGATCTTGGTAGCGCCGTTTGTCACATTAATTTTTATGAAGCTTCCGCCTTTGCATCATGGAAAGGAATGCGTTTGCCAACCGAGGCAGAATGGGAAGTCGCCTCCGACAATTTCGATTGGGGAAACCGTTGGGAATGGACAAATTCTGCCTATCTGCCTTATCCCGATTTTAAGAAAGAAGCCGGTGCAGTCGGAGAATACAACGGAAAATTTATGGTCAATCAAATGGTTTTACGTGGCGCTTCTGAAGCAACACCTTCTGGTCACAGCAGAAATACCTATCGCAATTTTTTCCAGACCGGTTTGAAATGGCAGTTCACAGGAATCAGATTAGCTAAATAACTGCCAATGATTACAATAGAATCGGTTTCAAAGAATTTTAACGGAAAACCTGCGGTTGACAATATTTCTTTTCAGGCTCATGATAAAGAAATATTGGTGCTTCTGGGAACCAGCGGTTGCGGAAAAACGACAACCCTGAAAATGATCAATCGCTTAATAGAAGCCGATTCGGGAAATATTTTAATTGATGGAAAAAATATCCGTGATCAGAAAATAGAGGATTTAAGAATGGGAATTGGCTTTGTCATGCAGCATTCAGGATTATTTCCGCACTATACGATCAGGCAAAACATTGCTATTGTTCCGGAATTACTAAAATGGGACAAAAAAAAGACAGAGAACAAAACCGAAGAGCTTCTACATAAACTTCATCTTTCCGAAGACGTGCTTTCCCGTTTTCCGAGCGAATTGAGCGGTGGTCAGCAACAGCGTGTCGGCATCGCAAGAGCTTTGATCGCCGATTCACCGATTTTGTTGATGGATGAGCCTTTCGGGGCATTAGACAATATCACTAAAGCGGATATTCATTCAGAATTTAAATCATTGGAAGAACTTAAAAATAAAACCATTATTTTAGTCACCCACGATGTTCAGGAAGCCTTTGAATTGGGACATCGGATCTGTTTAATGGATAAAGGGAAAATCATTCAGACAGGAACTCCAAAAGAGATGCTTTATCATCCGGAAAATGATGATTTTGTGAAAGATTTTTTCGCCGAAAACCGATTGTTATTGGAATATAAAGTGGCTACTTTAAAAGATATTAATGATTTTAATTCAGAAAACTTATTTGATGAATTTAATTTTACAGAAAACACCAATATTTGGAATGCCTTACAAAAATTAAGTTCAGATCATAAAAATACAGCATATTACGAAAACCTGATCAGGGCATTCAATGACTATAGAAAATTACAGATCGTATGACACAGCAAAGTCTTTGGCAATTTATCGTTGAGCAGCAGGAAAAGCTGTTAATTCAGATTGTACAGCATCTCGGGCTGACCTTTTTGTCTTTGCTTTTGGCGATTATTGTGGGCGTACCTTTAGGAATTCTGATTGCCCGAAAACGTAAGCTTTCAAGCTCTGTTCTTGGTGTTGCCGGGATTTTGCAGACGATTCCGAGTATCGCTTTGCTCGGGTTTATGATTCCCGCTTTTGGAATTGGTGCGACACCCGCCATCGTCGCATTGCTGATCTACGCGCTTTTACCCATCATTCGAAATACGTATACAGGAATTACAGAGGTAAATCCGACCGTTATTGAATCCGCAAAAGCCATGGGAATGAATAAAAGTCAGCTTCTTTTTAAAGTTGAACTTCCTTTGGCGATGCCCGTTATCATTGCAGGAATACGAACGGCAGCCGTGATTAATGTTGGTGTGGCAACATTGGCATCTTTTGTTGCAGCAGGTGGTTTGGGTGAATTTATCTTCGGCGGAATTTCCCTGAATAACACCAATATGATTTTGGCAGGCGCAATTCCCGCAGCATTATTGGCTGTTTTGTTGGATCAGTCGATTGCCGTTTTACAAAAATCAGGGTATAAGTTATTTCAAAAATTAAAATATATTATTCCTGCTATATTAATTATTCTTGGAGTTGTTTATGTGTTGACTTCTGTTTCGGACAATAAAATTAAAGCTGGTTTTACCCCGGAATTTATGGGAAGACAGGACGGCGATCTCGGTCTGCGTTCCGTGTATGGATTGAATGCAAATCCTAAAGTTGTCAATGATGCCGTGATGTACAAAGCGGTTTATGAAGGCGAGCTTGATCTGATCAGCGGATATTCTACCGACGGAAGAATCAAAGCTTTTGATCTGTACGTTTTGGATGATGATCAGAAAATATTTCCGCCCTATTTTGCAGCTCCGATTATTAAGACTAGAACATTGGAAAAATTTCCCGAACTGGAAGAAACATTGAATGTATTGGCAGGAAAATTCAACGATTCGATCATGACCGATTTAAATTACAAATCCGATTATTTTCATCAGACGCCAGAGAAAATTGCCAAAGATTTTTTAATTAAAAATAATTTATACAAAAATCCACGGAACGGAAATTCAGGAACAATAAAAATAGGTTCAAAGATTTTTGGTGAGCAATACATTCTCACAGAAATGTACAAAATGCTGATTGAAGGCTACACCAATTATAAAGTAGAAACAAAAACAGGTCTGGGAGGAACCAAAATCTGTTTTGATGCTTTGATGAATGACGCCATCGATTTTTATCCCGAATATACAGGAACCGGACTTTTAGTATTATTAAGACCTACCGAACAGACCATTAAAACTGTTTCTCAAAGTGCTGAGGAAACCTATGAATATGTCAATTCAGAATTTAAAAAACAGTATGGAATTCAATGGTTGAAACCGCTTGGATTTAATAATTCTTACGCACTAATGATGCGTAAAAAACAGGCACATGAACTGAAAATAAAAAGTATTTCTGACCTCAAAAAATATCTGGATTCAAAATAAAAAAACAATAAATTTTAAATTATTAGATGTTTTTAATTTCAATCTTTTTAGATATATTCCTTTTCCTTTTGCATATCGATTTAGTGGTCATATCATTCTACATTTGTTATTTTGGTCAATTCTTCAATCATTAATTTTACCTGAAGTGGTCTTTGTTTTTTGTCTACATCCAATCGGTTATATAATCCTGTCTTTACAATTACCATCTTTTTTTCAGGGATCATAATAATAAACTGCCCTAGAAATCCGTAGAAAAAACGGCATTTTATTTCACTTTCATCATCTGCCCATATGGTATAGCAAAAAGCATCGTTTGCTGCTGTCGGGGTAAGCAGTTTTTTGCAATATTCTTTGCTGATGAGTTGCATGCCATTCCAGTTGCCATTCTGCATTATAAGCTGACCGATTTTTGCAAAATCTCTGGGAGTGGCATGAATGCAGCAGAAAGCTTTTTCCATTCCTTTTTCGTCGGTGCTCCATTTAGCCGGGAATTCCATGCCTAATGGTTTCCAGAGTTTTTCTGAAAGATATATTGCGAGCTCTTTACCGGTAGCTTTTTTCAGAGCAAGACCTAAAAGTTGGGCAGCAACGCTTTGATATTCGTATTTCTGTCCCGGCATTTCTTTTATTTCTACACCAAATGCCTGTTCCGCAAGATCATTTACAAAATATTGTTTAGAGTTTTCTGCGAAAGGGTGGTGGTATTCTTCTTTCCAGTCCATTCCTGCTTCCATAGTCATTAGATGCCGAAAGGTGAGGTGTTTTCCGTACTGACTGTTTTTATATTGAGGAAACACAGAAGATATCAACTGGTCTTCAGATTGCAGATAACCATCGTCAATGGCACAACCGACTAAAATGGCAAGGATACCTTTTGCCATTGAGAAAGAATTCATGAGTGAAGAAGGGCTGTGATCTTTCCAGTATTGTTCATATATTAATTTATTGTCTTGTATTACAACCAATGATGAAGCCCTTGTTTTTTTGAGATCTTTTAAAAGTTTTTCCGAAAGTGTTTGTGTATTATACTCAATATCTTTCTCCCATGATTTGGGATGAAGACTCGGAACAATATGAGAAGGGAACTTTTCTTCATCATCTGTGGAAGGCGTTAAGGAACCTTTTTTTAGATTAATTCCAATAGCTTTAAAAATATATCCATAACCTGAAATATAAATAGAAACAGCTATTGCTGAAATTCCGGCTAATACAATAGGTAATTTATTTTTCATGCTGCTATTTAATTTTCGGTTAAGATTTTACTTCAAATATGAATGTCTATTATTCGTAAAGTTTGTATTATCAATTGTAATAAAAGGTCTATTATTGGCCTTTGAATAATAGAAAATTATCATTCAAAGGGTATGCCGTGCATTTAGTAAAGCTTATAAATAAACGAAAATAAACGATGAAAATGAGTTGTATTTATAAACAATATGGTACCAAAATAGTATTATTTTGACTATGAAAAAATATAGTAAAAAACAATATCCTATAGAAAATGCCCGTCATTTTTTAGAACCCAGCCCAACTGTTCTTGTAACATCTGAATATAGGGAAGAAAAAAACATAATGACAATGGGATGGTATACCGTATTGGAATTTGTCCCGTCGTTAATCGGGTGTATGATTTCCAGATCAAATCACAGTTTTAAGCTGATTAAAAAAAGTAAAGAATGTGTTATAAATATACCCACACTGGAATTGGCGAAAACAGTAGTCGCTATAGGAAACTGCAGTGGTTCGGAAGTCAATAAATTTAATGAGTTTGATTTGAGCACGGCAGACGCAGAACTGGTGAAGGCTCCATTGCTGGAAAATTGCTATGCTAATTTTGAATGCAAACTTTATGATGATAAACTTATAAACAATTACAATTTTTTTATTTTTGAAATTGTGAAAGCCCACGTTGCACCGTCACCTAAATATCCTAAAACGATTCATTACAGAGGAGACAGTCATTTTATGGAATCCGGTAAGAATTTAATTATCCCGTCTGCCAAATAAATAGGAAATTTTTTGTCATAAATAAGCCAGTATTGTGGAATAGTTATTGACTGATAATCGAATAATATCTATAGCAAGCATGAAAATAGCAACTTATAATGTAAATGGTATTAACGGTCGTTTGCCTGTTTTGCTTCAATGGTTAAAAGAAGCAAAACCTGATATTGTCTGTCTTCAGGAATTGAAGGCTCCACAAGACCGTTTTCCTATAAAAGAAATAAATGATGCCGGTTATCAGGCAATTTGGAGCGGGCAAAAAAGTTGGAACGGGGTTGCCATACTTACAAAAGATCTGGAAATTGTTGAAGTTCAAAGATCTTTACCCGGTGATTCTGAAGATATGCAAAGCCGTTATATTGAAGCTATTATTGATAAGATGGTGATTTGCTGTATTTATTTACCTAACGGAAATCCTTTTCCCGGACCAAAATTCGATTATAAACTAGATTGGATCAAACGTTTTAAAAGAAGAGCCAATCAGCTCATCAAAATGGGGCTTCCGGCTATTTTAATTGGTGATTTTAATATTATTCCGACAGAAATGGATGTTTATAAACCTGAACGATGGGAAAATGATGCATTATTTAGAACTGAAGTTAGAAAAGCATATCAGGATTTACTAAAAAAAGGTTGGCTGGATTCTATCCGTACACTTTATCCTGATGAGAAAATGTATACATTTTGGGATTATTTGTATAAAGCTCATGAACGAAATGCGGGAATAAGGCTGGATCATATTTTACTAAGTCCTTATTTGGCTCCTGAATTAAAATCGGGTGGAGTTGATAAAGAGGTTCGAGGTTGGGATAAAAGCAGTGATCATGCCCCGGTTTGGGTTCAATTAAAAAGATAAAAGAACTGGATTTGTTTTTTTTAATATAAAATATTCATTTTCTAATACATCGATTAATTAGCATATTAACTGACAGATACAAATTTACCACATTATTGTATCCTTATTAGCGAACTCAATAATTCTGAGCCAGCCGTCACCACCGTTACCTTCACAATGATCACCGGCTTCACCCTGCACATCAAAAAGCATCCGATTCACATTTTCCCATACATTACATCTATTCGAAAATCTTCACCAGAGATGTCATTGGAATTTACCATATCATGACAAATCCTTTTAAATTAAAATATTTAAAAAAATTAATTATTCATATTTACTTCTCTGAAAAGAGAATAATACAGGTTACCACAGGATAGTAGAATTTTTCTATAAGTATATTTTTATTAAGACAAACAAGTGTGAAATATATCAATGATATAAATAACATTTTTCTTAAGCTTTGATTTTCTGTTTAAGAATAAGAATAATTTTTAAATAATTAATAATCACTAAATGAAAAAATCTATATTGACTCTTGGTCTTTTAGCCGGTGCCACAGGTTTTATTTTTGCGCAAGAGAAGCAAACAACAGCTACGGTGAAAGATAGCATAAAACGAAATCCTAATGATAAAACTAAAGATATCGAGGAAATAGTTATTATTGCTTACGGGACACAAAAAAGAGGAGAGGTTACCGGTTCTGTCGGCAGAGTAGATGCGCAAAGCTTCAAAGATCGCCCCATTGCGAGAGTAGATCAGGCATTAACAGGTCAGATTGCCGGAGTAAAAACACGGGCAACTTCTGGAAAACCGGGAGAACCCTTGGAAATAAGAGTACGTGGTACTGCTTCCATATCAGCGAGCAATTCTCCTGTTTATGTAGTGGATGGAATGGTGGTAGATGATATGGCAAATATTTCGCCTGATGATGTGCAATCGATTGAAGTACTAAAAGATGCCGCTTCCACAGCGATGTATGGATCGAGAGGTTCTAATGGTGTGGTTATAATAACTACAAAAAAAGGAACAACGGGAAAACCTTCATTTAGTTTTTCCCAATATTATGGAGTCCAGACGATCGAGAAAAAACTGGATATTATGACCAGTGCAGAGTGGATCGATTATGCTACCGAAGCCATTAATAAAAAATGGGTTGCTTTAGCCCCTGGTAATTCCGCGTCGGATAGTTATGCAGTCAGAGCAAATTACTTCGGTTTAGCCAATACCACAGATTATAATCTTGCCAATATCAACTTTATGATTGATCCTAGATGGGGTACCAATCAGGTTGATAATATTGACTGGCAGGACGCATTTTACCGTCCGGCAGCAATTCAGAGTTATCAATTAGCGGTACGAGGCGGGAATAAAAATGTGAAGTATATGATTTCGGGAGCGTATTTTGATCAGGAAGGTCTGGCAATTAATACAGGTTTTAACAGATTTAATTTAAATGCAGTTATCGATGTCAATATTTCAGACAAATGGAAAGCCGGAATTGCGTTGCGACCAAGTTATTCGAAAAGTTATGGAGCCACAGTAGACGGAAAAGACAATCTTGCCCATAAAATGCTTTCCATGGTTCCTGTTGCAGAGTTAAGTGCAGGTCTCTACACTAATTTCTGGAAAAATACAAGATACAGATGGGCAGGTTCTACGCAAAGTCCGATCGGACTAATGGAAAATACAACCAATGATACAAATGAATTTCGTTTACTGTCGAGTTTGTATGTGTCTTATGACATTTTACCTAATTTAAATCTGAAAATTTCCGGTGGTGCAACGAATAATTTTAATATCAATAATGGTTATACACCAACTTTTGATTTAATCACGAATATTCCCGGGCAGGTAAGTATCGCGAGCCGAAGAACAGTTAATTATAACAGATATTTGGGTGAAGGCTTGCTAAGTTATAAAACAACTTTTGGAGAATCTCACAGCGTAAATGCTATTGCAGGTTATAGTGCAGAAAATTACAGGACAACCACTCAGTATAACCGAAACAAAGGTTTCCCGAATGATGATTTAAAAACATTCAACTTTACACAATCTGCATCGGTGCTTAATTCAGAATATACCGCTTCAGAATGGATGTTGATTTCTATGTTTGGCCGTGTTAATTATGATTATAAAAAGAAATATATGTTGTCGGCAAGTATCCGTAGAGACGGTTCTTCCAGATTTGGATGGAATAATCTTTGGGGAACATTTGCCGCATTCGGAGCTGGTTGGAAGGTAGACAAAGAAGATTTCTTAAAAGATGTAAAATGGCTGAATAATCTTAAGCTAAGATACAGTTGGGGAGAAAATGGGAACAATTCTATTGGTGATTACAGGGCATTTGGAACACTTTCGGGAGGAAATTATTCTTTTGGAGGAAGCTTATCGAATGGCTTAATCCCAAACACAATTGCGAATCCTAATCTTACTTGGGAAAAAACGCAATCGTCTGATTTCGGTTTCGAATTAGGTTTATTTAACAGAATTGATTTTACGGCAGATTATTATATCAAAAAAACTAATGATCTTCTCCTGGAGCAGCCAATACCTTCTATAACAGGTTATACTACTATGTGGAAAAATGTTGGTTCAGTTCAGAATAGAGGTTTGGAGTTAGAATTAAGCACAAAAAATTTAATCGGGGAATTCAAATGGAATACTTCGGCTAATATTGCTTTTAATAATAATAAAGTGTTGCAGTTAGGTACCGACAATGCGCCAATTTACACAGGTTTTAGCAATAGTACAAATATTATACAAGTAGGGCAGGAGCTGAATTCATTTTATCTTTATGAGGCAACTGGAGTATTATCTTCGGCAGACATCAATAATGCAAGTGTTGCTAAGACAAGCGGTGCGATTGCAGGAGACGTTAAATATAGAGATATAAATGGGGATGGTGTTATCAATGAAAATGACCGTCATATCATCGGAGGTCCTACTCCTGATTATTATTGGGGATTTACCAATACATTTTCCTATAAAAACTTTGATCTTTCTGTGTTTTTCCAAGGTCAGAAAGGGGGTTACAGCTACGCATTATTAGGTCGTGCAATTGACCGTCCTGGTATGGGAACCACAACCAATGTAATGGGCAACTGGGCAAACCGCTGGCGTTCCGATGAAGACCCGGGAGATGGAAAAACTCCCAGATTAGACGGAACAACGGGAAGTCTTTTGGATACAAGATGGTTGTATGATGCAACTTACATTCAGCTTAAAAATGTGACATTGGGATATAATTTTTCTCAGGATTTGGCAAATAAACTTAAAATTTCCAACCTGAGAATTTACGTCAGTTTAGAAAATGTCTGGAGAAAAGACCATTATTACGGTGGTTATAACCCGGAATCCGTACAGTCAGATGGTACTGATTATGGTGCATATCCTAATGCGAAGGTTTATATGATGGGCCTAAACTTTAACTTTTAAAATTTAAAAAAAATGAAAACAACTTACACAAGAAATACCTCTCTTTTACAAATAAATAGTAAAACTTTAAAAAATATATTAATTGGAGGAATATTAACATTAGGAACGCTTAGCTGTGAAAAAGATTTGATGCTGGAACCGGAAAATAATATTACACAAACCTCTTTTTACACTACGGAACTTCAGATCAATCAGGCATTGTCAGGCGTTTATTCTGCTATGGTGAATTCTTCATCCAGAGGTGGTTTTGATGTTAATTTTTATTTATTGGCATCAGAAGTTCGCTCTAATAATTTTAATGCGATTTCACAAAACGGAAACAGAGATTATTATGCGATCAACCGTTTTCAGGATACTTCTTCAACGGAAGAAATGGAAATTCTTTGGGAAGATGCTTATCAATTGATTTCTTATGCTAATAATATTTTAGCAAGAATAGATGACGTTCCTTTTGCAGATAATGCAACTAAAGAGCAGTACCGCTCTGAAACCCGTTTTTTAAGAGCATATGCTTACTTTGAACTCATGCGTAATTTTGGAAAAGTTCCTCTGGTAGATCATCCGGTGAGTCCCGAAGAAGCTGCAACTATTCAGAGAACAGATTTGGTGACGCTTTACAATTTTATAACTTCAGAAATTGAAGCATCTGTAGATGGATTGAAAAACACTTATGACGCAAAAAATAAGGGAAGGATAACAAAATCGGCTGCTCATGCAATGTTAGGTAGGATTTACCTTACAGGAAACGGCTATCCTCTCAACAATGCATCTTACTTAGCAAAAGCAAAAGACCATTTACTTACGGTAATTCAGGGAGAAGGTCAGTTCGTTACATTTGCCGCAAATTATGCAGATTTGTTTAAAAGCGCGAACGATAACAAATACCATATTTTCGAAATCCAGCATATCAGCGGTGGTCTGTCGCAAGGTTCTTATTTACCAAGTTATGTTTCGCCCACTTTTGGGAGTGCTGATCCTTTGTATAACGCGCAAGGCAGTTTGTTTAGTTCTGCCGAATTAGGTGTTTCCCAATCGTTGATTAATGCTTACGAACCGGGAGATCTAAGACGTCCTTTAACCATTAAAACCCAATTCATAGCACAAAACGGACAGCCTGATAACGCTAATTATTTCGTGAAATTTCGTGAACCGGGATTGGTAATCACCAACCGTTATGACTGGCCGATTAATTTCCCGATTATCCGATATGAAGATGTTCTTTTAATGTATGCAGAAGTTTTAAATAATCAAGGTAATACCAGTGCTGCTGTTCCGTATGTAAATAGAATTCGTCAAAGAGCAGGCTTGGCGCCACTTTCTACATCTATATCAAGCAGCGACTTTACTACGGCGCTCCGCAAGGAAAGAAGGGTGGAGTTTGCAGGTGAAGGGGTTTACTGGCATGATTTGGTGCGTTGGAATATCGCAACAAGTGTTATTAATCAGGCTGCAGCAGATCTTAATTATAATTTTACCATTACAACCAATGATTATCTGTATCAAATTCCTTTATCTCAAGTTCAGGTAGCGGGGTATGAACAAAATCCTTAAAAGGTATCTCTATTTTAGTTTTACAGTTAATGGATTTCGCTTTTATATAAGGGAAATCATCTATCAAAAAGAGCTGCATAAATTTTGCAGCTCTTTTTGATTCTAGGGGTATCTATTAATCTTTTGTGTATTTTAAGAATAGTAATTTCTCGGGAATTTTATATATCTGAGTTCGATAATCCAAAAGCTAAAATATTAATTCAATCTGCAAAGGATTATTGTGAGTGATTATATTAAAATATTTTTGCAGAGTAAAAATTGAAAGTGAATTTTTGAATTGTAAATTTGCTATGAATAAAAAAAATAGTTTGAAACTTCCAGTATCATATTACCTCAATCAGGATGTACTTTTTCTGGCTAAAGATCTTTTGGGAAAAATCCTTTTCACAGATATAGACGGTAAAATAACGGGCGGAATTATTGTGGAAACAGAGGCCTATTCTGGCGAGATCGATAAAGCCTCTCACGCGTATGGTGGAAGGCGCACCAAGAGAACCGAAACTCTTTATAGTCAGGGAGGTTTAAGTTATGTATATCTATGTTATGGCATTCATCATCTTTTCAATATTGTGACTTCCGGAGAAAATGAACCGCATGGTATTTTGATAAGAGCTGTTGAACCATTTATCGGCAGGGAAATAATGGAATTGAGAAGAAGTATGCCCTCCGGCAAAGCTGCTATTTCGTCCGGTCCGGGTTCTTTAGCCAAGGCTTTGGGAATTGATGCTGCTTTTAACAAAAAAGATTTAACAGGAGAAGAAATCTGGATTGAAGATCATCATATCAGATATTCGCCTGATGAAATTGCAGAAGTACCAAGAGTAGGAGTAGCCTATGCTCAGGAGCATGCATTTTTGCCGTGGCGATTTTTTGTAAAAGGAAACAGATATGTAAGCAAGCCCAATAATTTTTAATCAAAATAAAGGAAATCCTTTTTCCTGACAATGAATTTTAATATAAAATTCGGCATAAGAAATAGTTAGATCTTTAAGTGAAAATCTGCGAATTGAAAATTGTATAATTAAGATGCTATATCATATCAGAATCTTCCAAATTGGTTATAAAATGATGATCGACAGTATTTTCGGAAGTATTGCATAAATCGATCAACTGATCATTATCGTGATTTTCAAAATTGAAATCATCAGAAACATCAATAGCGTATTCGGTAACTTTTTCTGTATTAATCATATCAATTGCCATCAAATCATTAAGTGAATCGAGTATGTCATTTTCTCTGATAAGAGGCATTTTTTGTGCAATGGAATCTTTAAATCTATATAGCTTAATTGTTTTCATAATCTCTAAATTTTTACTTATTTCAAAAGTCATTTTAAAATAAAAAAGAACAGGGACTTAATAGCTCCTGCCCCTTGTTTACTAAAATCTTTAAAACATATGTACTATTTCTCAGATTTTAATAAGATAATTATGAAAATTGAGTGTTATTAAGGATCTTAATAACTTCTTCACGGTTTTTACTTAGTTTATTTTCTATTCTTCCCAGCAATTCATTTTCTTTTCCTTTTTCAAACACGAGGTCTGAATCTTTTAGTTGTGAAAACTCTTCTTTAAGCTGTCGGCATTGTTCTTTCCAGTTTCCTGTGATTTTAAAATTCTGACCTTTATCATGATTTGCATCCATAAGTAGAATATTAACGTAATAGAATTATTACTATTCAAAGATGCTTTTTTACACCGTTACGGATGCTATATATTTCAGGAATAAATTTGCATATATCACACTTTTCTAAAGATCTTCTAAATTCTTGAAACGTTTTTGCTTTAGCTGTCTGTAAAATGAGGGGGAAAGCCCGGTTATTTTTTTAAACTGATTAGAGAGATGCGCAACGCTGCTGTAATTGAGTTTGTAGGAGATTTCAGTAAGGTTGAGCTCATCATATAAAAGCAGTTCTTTTACTTTTTCCACTTTGTTGATGATGATAAAATGCTGTAAGGTTATCCCTTTTACTTCAGAAAATGTATTGGCAAGATAAGTGTAATCATAGCCAAGTTTTTCGCTGATATAATCGGAGAAATTTTCTTTAGGGAGAGATTCGGAATAATGAATCATTTCTGTGACGGCATTTTTTATTTTTTCTATCAGGATGCTTTTTTTATCATCTAATAGTTCAAGCCCTGTCTTGAGGAGATTTTCTTTTAAAATTTGCCTTTGTTCGATGCTGATATCATCTAATATTTCCACCAAACCAAGATCTACTACGGCATTTCTGATATTCAGCTTCTCCAGTTCCTGATGAACAACCATTTTGCAGCGCAGGCTTACCATATATTTTATATACAACTTCATAATCCTTACTGTATTTATAGCCTGTTAATCAATATTCTAACACGTGCTTCCTCAAAGTTAGAGCTTTAAATCGTAAATAACTATGATTTATGTAACAAATTGAAAGACTATTACAAAGGTTTATTTTTTTAATAAATGATCTTTACTTACAATAAAAAATATTTACAATGGCAAAAGAGAAAGACGGGAAGAAAAAAACAGACAAAACACCTCCCTCAAAATCAGTAAAAGAGAAGAGGGAAGATAAACAAAATAAAAGAAAAGATAAAGAAAATGAAAGCCGAAATGCTTCATCCTAAATGGTATCAATAAAAAAAGAAGGAATTTTACTCAGTAAAACCGAACTGAGTTTTGAAAGCGAAGGTGTTTTAAATCCTGCCGTAATTAAAGAAAACGGAAAAATACATTTATTTTATCGGGCGGTAGCCAAAGGTAATTTTTCAAGTATCGGATATTGCTTATTATCAGATCCGTTAACGCTAGAAAAACGATTGGATCTTCCGATTCTCGTTCCTGAATTTGATTACGAAAAACATGGAGTAGAAGATCCCCGGATCGTAAAAATAGATGATTTATTTTATCTTACTTATACCAGTTACAACGGAGTCAATGCATTGGGTACATTAGCTACTTCCAAAGACCTTAAATCCTGGAAAAAAACAGGTATTCTTGTACCGCAGATTCCTTATGAAGAGTTTAAAATCTTATCAGAATTCCAAGGTGCGGTACCCGAAAAATATCAGCGGTATAATAAATTCCAGATGAGTCATAATGATAGTGATCCCATTTTTTTATGGGACAAAAATCTGATTTTTTTTCCAAGAAGAATAAATGAAAAATTATATTTTCTTCATCGGATAAGACCAGATATTCAGATTGTAAGTGTAGAAAATATTGAAGATCTGACTCCGGCTTTTTGGAAAGATTACTTTTTGCATTTTAATGATCATATTGTTTTATCTCCAAAATATGATCACGAATTCAGTTATATCGGAGCGGGATGTCCGCCAATTGAAACGGAATATGGCTGGCTGATGATTTATCATGGCGTTCACGATTCTATTGATGGCTATGTTTACAGTGCATGTGCAGCTTTATTGGATCTTGAAAACCCTGAAAAAGAAATTGCAAGACTTTCTTATCCGCTTTTCAGGCCTGAGGAAAAATGGGAACTGAAAGGAGAAGTTAATAACGTTTGTTTCCCGACAGGAGCTGTGGTAGAAAATGATACATTGTATATTTATTACGGTGCTGCAGACGAAAGAATCGCTGTTGCATCTTTAAGTATTTCCAGGTTATTGAAAGAGATGATGACTAGTGCAGTATAATGATGATTCAATAAATGAAACTAAAAATGAATAAAAACATTAATTCAGACGTGGAGGATAAAGCAAAAAGAAGATCTGTCAAAATTCAAAAAAGCACTATTTATAATAAAAATGAGATCGTCTTTATCAGTACTTTTCCTCCAAAGGTATGCGGAATTGCCACTTATACACAGGATTTAATTAAATCCTTTCAGTCCAAATTCGGAGAATCGTTCGGTGCAATTATCTGTCCGGTGGAAACAGAAGAGGAAAGCTATAAGTACGAAGAAAATATTGAGTATAGCTTAAATACTTCCGATGCGGTTTCTTATCTGGAATTGGCTACACAGATCAATAAAAATGATAATATCCGACTTGTAATGCTTCAGCATGAGTTTGGCTTTTTTAATGAAACCAGAAATGGACTGCATCTTTTTCTCAGAAACTTAAAAAAAGATCTTATCATCACTTTTCATACTGTTTTACCAAAACCTGATAAAGAATTAAAGGAAAAAGTAAAAGATATCGCTGATTTTTCAAAATCTATAATTGTGATGACAAGTATTTCTGCAGACATCTTATCAAACGATTATGATATTCCCTTAGATAAAATCACGGTGATTCCACACGGAACACATCTTCTGCCTTTCACAGACAAAATTGCATTGAAAGAAAAATATGGACTTAAGGACAAAAAAGTTCTTTCAACATTCGGATTATTAGGTTCCGGAAAAAATATTGAAACAACTCTAAAAGCTTTACCGGAAATTATTGATAACAATCCTGAAACTATTTTTTTAATTCTTGGAAAAACACATCCTGGAATTATCAAAAGTGAAGGTGAAAAGTATCGTGAATTTTTGGAAAGTATTATCAGTAAACTTCACTTGGAAAACCACATCCGTTTTATTAATGAATATTTGCCTTTGGGTGAATTACTAGAGTATTTACAGCTTACCGATATCTATCTTTTTACTTCAAAAGACAGGAATCAGGCGGTTAGCGGTACTTTTTCTTATGCTATCAGTTGCGGATGTCCTATTGTTTCTACCCCGATTCCACACGCTTTGGAAGTTTTAAAAGAAGATACCGGAATTATCATTGATTTCGAAGCTCCCGAACAATTGTCTGCTGCCGTAAACACCTTATTGGAAAATGAAAATAAGCGGGAAAAATTACGCTCAAAATCATTAGAAAAAATGGCTCCGACAGCTTGGGAAAATTCTTCTATTTTACATGCCCATTTATTTCAGAAATTTAGAAATGACAAAATAGAACTCAATTATACTTTACCGAAAATCAACCTCGATCATATCGAAAATATGACAACTAATTTCGGAATGATTCAGTTTTCTAAAATCAGCAAACCGGATATCGATTCAGGATATACTCTGGATGACAATGCGCGTGCAATGATCGCTATTTGCAGACATTATGAAATGAGCAAAGACAAATCAAATCTGGAATTAATTTCAATTTATTTAAAATTCATCAAATTTTGCCAGCATAATGACGGAAGTTTCCTGAATTATGTAGATGAACATCAGAAATTTACCAACCAAAACTATGAAACCAATCTTGAAGATTCCAACGGAAGAGCAATTTGGGCTTTGGGTTATTTGATTTCATTAAAAGAGATTTTGCCGCAGGAATTTTCTGAAACAGCGGAGAAAATCATTCAGAAAAATCTTATCTGGGCAGAAAAAATTCATTCTACAAGAGCTATGGCTTTTATTATAAAAGGATTGTATTATCAAAATTCAGAAAAAAATATTCCATTATTAAAAGAATTAGCGAATCGTCTTGTAAAAATGTATCAACATGAAAAGCATGATGACTGGCATTGGTTTGAAAGCTATCTTACTTACGGAAACAGCTTATTACCGGAAGCTTTGCTGTGCGCTTGGATCGTAACTAAAGATGAGGTTCACAAACAAATTGCCGAAGAATCCTTCCATTTTCTGCTGTCCAAAATTGTGATTGATGGCAATATAAAAGTGATCTCTAATAAAGGCTGGCTGCAAAAAGAAAACACAGGAAACACAGCACCAATTGGTGGAGAACAGCCTATTGATGTTGCTTATACCATTTTAGCATTATCTGCATTTTACAAGGCTTTTAATGATGAAAAATATTTACAGATGATGCAGAATTCTTTCAATTGGTTTTTAGGAAAAAATCACTTAAATCAAATTATTTATAATCCGGTAACCGGAGGTTGTTATGATGGGCTTGAGGAAAAAAATGTAAACCTTAATCAGGGTGCAGAATCTACAGTCAGTTATCTGATGGCAAGACTTTGTTTTGATAAATAACTGATATTCAATTTCAATTAATTAAACTTATATATAAAAAGGCAGAAGATATTTTTTACTTCTGCCTTTTATTATTTTAATGTTTTAACTGATTTCTATGCTGGATTATTTCTATCCTTTTCCAATTCCCAAACACGGTGACTGGCTACAGCTTTAATGAAGGCATCATCAGAATTATTATTGTCTGAGGTAATAATTGCCGGATCTTCGTGTTTTTTACTTTTAACGTTGCTTGCATTATAAATTTCATCAGTTTCTTTTCCGAAGTAGATTGCTTTACAGTGTTTATAAGCCTCATTTACAAACAAAAGTGTTCCCGGTTTGTTATCTTCATTCAACAAGGTTTCTGCAGACTTTTTACCACTGGAAATATACAGAGCATCGAAGCAGACACTTGCTGTACTTGTAAGAGAATGTTTCGGCTCAAAAGTCGTTCCGTCATCCGCTTTTACAGGCGCAAGACTTCCCGCAATGACCTGTACTACAGCTCCTTCTTTTTCAAGTTTCGATTTCAGAGTATTTACGTCTTTTGCATTTACACCATTTTCCATAATAAAACCAATGACACGGCTTTTTATGGTGTCTTTCACCGTATTTTTCATACTTAAAGCTTCAGAACTTTTAGTTGAAGGTTCTTTTTCAGGGCTTTGCAATGTTTTTGGATCGGCATCTGCAGGAATACTTCCGTTAGGTTGTTTTAGTTTAGTAACATCAACCCCCACTTTTTTAGCAACCAATGCCGCTAAATCTTTATTGATAAAAGCTAACTGTCCAACAACTCTTTCACGGATTGCAGGAATCGTTACTTTTGACAATTCAAAAATAAGTGCATTTTGAAGGTGTGTTTTTTCAGGTTCCGATTGGCTGTTGTAAAATAATTTTGCCTGAGAATAATGATCCACAAAACTTTGGCTTCTCGCTCTGATTTTTTGTCCATCCACTCTTTCTTCCTGTGAAGTAAAACCACCGTCTTTCATCATCGCCTGAAACGGACAGCCGCCACCAATTGTATTAGGTTCATAGCTTACTTTTCCTTTTACGATCTGTTGTCGCATATGTCCGTCTCGCTGGTTGTTATGAGCGGTATTGATGGATTTGTTAATTGGTATTTCATGGAAATTCGGTGATCCCAATCTTGATAATTGGGTATCTGTATAAGAAAACAGTCTCCCTTGTAAAAGCGGATCATTTGTAAAATCAATACCTGGAACCAAATGTCCCGGATGGAAAGCAATCTGTTCCGTTTCTGCAAAAAAGTTATCCGGATTTCTGTTAAGCGTTAAAGTTCCGACCAATTCTACAGGTACTTCTTCTTCGGGAATCAGTTTTGTAGGATCGAGTAAATCAAAATCAAATTTGTGCTCATCTTCTTCAGGAATAATTTGTACACCAAAATCCCATTCCGGAAAAGCACCGTTTTCAATAGCTTCCCAAAGATCTCTTCTGTGAAAATCCGAATCTTTTCCCGAAATTTTAGTGGCTTCATCCCAAGCTACGGAATGAACGCCCAATTTTGGCTTAAAATGAAATTTTACAAAGTGCATTTTCCCTTCCTCATTAATGAATTTAAAGGTATGAACACCAAATCCTTCCATCATTCTGTAACTTCTCGGAATTGCCCTGTCACTCATCGCCCACATTATCATATGCATACTTTCCGGCATTAGTGAAATAAAATCCCAAAATGTATCGTGTGCAGATGCAGCCTGTGGAATGGCATTATCCGGTTCAGGTTTTACAGCGTGAACCAGATCAGGAAACTTCATCGCATCCTGAATGAAAAATACAGGAATATTATTTCCTACAAGATCATAATTTCCTTCTTCTGTGTAGAATTTAATAGCAAAACCTCGTACATCTCTCGCAAGATCTGTACTTCCTGCACTTCCTGCAACGGTAGAAAAACGCACAAAAACAGGCGTCTCTTTTCCTTCTTCTGATAAGAATTTTGCTTTGGTATATTTTGCCAGACTTTTATTGATCCTAAAAGTCCCGTGTGCGCCTGAACCACGTGCGTGTACGATTCTTTCCGGAATTCTTTCGTGATCGAAATGAGTAATTTTTTCTCTCAGAATAAAATCCTCCAGTAAACTTGGTCCCCTTTCTCCTGATTTCAGTGAGTCCTGATTGTTGTTAATTTTTAATCCCTGATTAGTAGTTAAAGCCTGTTCGTTATTTTCCGTGGTAGAATGAGTTAGCTGTTCTAATTTTGGGTTAGAAGATTCTTTCATAATTATATTTATTTAGTGTATTGGTAATTATCCAATAATTAAGCCAAATTATTCTTTTATTTCAGATATATTATTGATATTGTAAATAAAAATCAAATTAAGGGCATAGTTATTGATTATTTAATAATATAAACTACAATATATTATTATGCTTGATAAAATTAATTATCTGAATAATGTAGTATGAATTACAAATCGTTAATAATAAGATGAATAGAATGAATTTCGATGATGTCGGAATTTATTTTTTATATTCAATTCAAAACTTGTTCGATCGTTTTTTCGATTGGGCCTTTATTGTATGGGGCAGAAATTTTTAGAAAGAATTAAAATCGTGTTTAAAGTTTAAAATCAACTGAAATAAATAGAAATGCAAACAAATAAAAATAATTTTTTCTATAGGAATGGATTAAGCCTTGTTGTATTGGGTTTATTTACTTTATTTCTTTTTTGTCAGCTGATAACCGGTTGGCATGTTAAAAATAATGAGCTTTCGGAAGTTAAATTACCATCTTTAACACTGATTCAATATATTTTAAGTCCACATTTTATGCAGGCAACTTTTGAAAATTGGGAAAGTGAATTCTTGCAAATGTGTATGTATGTTTTATTAACCGTATCTTTAAGGCAAAAAGGTTCAGCCGAATCAAAATCCCTGACTGAAAAAGAAGATGTAGATAAAGAACCGGAGGCTCATAAAAATGCGCCTTGGCCTGTTAAAAAAGGAGGTTTTATATTGTCTGTTTATAAACATTCTCTTTCTGTTTCATTAGGAATTTTATTTCTTTTGAGTTTTACATTTCATTTTATAGGAAGTTTAAACAATTATAACGAAGAACAGATTCAGAAACATTTGGCAAAATTAGACTGGAAGGACTATATTGTTAATTCCCAATTTTGGTTTGAATCTTTTCAGAACTGGCAAAGCGAATTTCTTGCCGTAGCATCTCTGGTCATACTTTCAATATGGTTCAGAGAAAAAGGATCTCCTCAATCAAAACCTGTGGATGCTCCTTATGACGAAAATTAGAAATAGTATTATGGTCATGAAAATCAATGTGTAACAAAGAAATATGAAGAATATTTCTATTTATTTTTTTTAAGATTAAAATTAATAAAGTTTTTAAAATGATTAATTATGGAAACGATCCGTCTATATAAATTTAAGGATTCAATCAGTAGGAAAATGCAATTTTTGAATAAAGAGTCTAATTTGGATGATTTAAGTGATTCAACGCAAACGAAATTCCTGGATGTGGAAATTGTCACAGAATATGTCATCAATATTTCCAATGACTTTATCTACGAAAATGTATCATACAGAGAACTGATACAATTGTGCAGTTCTGCAAAACAAACTATCGAACATTATTTCGTTAAGACCAATAACGATTTCGATTTGATATAAAATGAATTAAAAAAGAGTAGGAGATTTTACTTTAATAGTAATAATCAACTACTCCTTTAGAATACTGAATCTGAAATGTCATTTGGTTTTGACAAAAGCAGAGAGTGACTTGGTGTCAATGTTTGCCGTAAAATCTTGAGGTGTTAAATTCTTGAATCCTAAAATATTCCGAAATGAAAGTCGGACCTTTGGATAGAATCCTGAGTACTGAAACATGAATGCGAAATATTAAATGAAGAAAAATATGCTAAATTTTATTAAATCAGTAAACCGGAATTTGAGGGAATTTGTATCAATTTTCACTTAAATCAGATGATGCTGTCACTGAGTTTTTATGCAAATGTTTTCTCAGTTTTCTGATTGGAAGATAAGTAAATAAAACCGATAGCAAACCAGCAAGAACGCCGACCACGACAGCCATTGCAGTCGCATTAAGTCTATAATATTTCGAAAAATTGAATTGGGCAAGAATTAAGACAGACAATACCAATAAACCGGTAATAGCTCCATGTAAAATACTCAGTTTAGTCATCAGTTTTTTTTGATTGAGATTATCATCTATTTTAAATTCTATAGCTCCCTGTTCAGCTGCATCACTTACCCTTTTGATGATGTCGATCGTAAGAACAACGGGAAGAAATATCGCCATTGGAAGGGTAAGCCGGGCAAGATTCTGTGTTCCTTCGAAAAAATGGGTATAGCCCAATTCCTTAAAACTGGCATAAGCAATAATAAAATTAAAAAATACGTTCGGAAGGACGTAATAGATCGTCCGCTTTATTAAAAAGCGGTGGAGTGTGGTTTTTTTAATAGGTTTAGGCTGAGCTTTTTTTATTTTAAATTTCATGAAATCAACAGCTCAATAGCTTTATTTTTAATTTTAACAGCTTCTTCTTTCGGAAGAAAATTTTCATTAGACATAAACGTAAAATCCATTTCCTGATTATAAGTCGTTGTTACCAAAGTGTTGGAATTCAACCATGGAAAAGCAACCGTCGGACTGAAAATGGTCTCCACCTTAAAATTCTTATAATCGCTCGGAATATCAATTTTACCCATGTTGGATAAAGTAATATCATGCCCTCCTTTGCTTGATTTTAACATTAAAATCATACGTTCTACCACAGGATGCATGTTTTCACCCATCCACAGCAATTCTCTGGCTTGCGTTTTTTCTATCTTTTCTACCAAATCTTTTTTAATATGTTTGGCATGAGCCATCACATCCTGATTTCCTTTTTTTAATGAAAGTTCAACCGTCGGAGCAAATGCAAAGATATGATCTTGTTTAATTTCAGGGATAAAATGACGAACATCGACAGGACTGATCACTTTTCCTTTCGACTGATTGCCTTGTATTTCTTTAAAAGCCTGCATGAATGCCGAACACAGTAAAGCATGTACAGAAATGCCGTTTGCTTTACACTTTTCAGCTATTTTTTTGGATACCACTGCATCCAGTTTCCGGTGAATGGCGTAGTTTTTCCCAAGATTTCTGTTCTTACTTTTCCCCTGAAATAAAAAGAATAATTTTGCCATCATTAAATAAAATCTGGCTTTTCGTTTATTTTTCTTCAAGTTAAAACCTGCAGGAAGAAAATCATCAACCGAATTGAATGCCTGATAAGAATTTAATTCAATTGAAGCATCGTCCAATAGAGAAAGAAGTTCACGCATCAAAGTCACACCCGTTGTTCCGTCACAGATGCAGTGAGGCATTACCCAAAGAATTTCGGAAATAGTTGAACCTTTTACCCAAACCAATTGAGCCAGCGGTTTTTTCTCATCCTCAAATATGTGATACCATTCATTTGCGGATTCTGACAGCCAGTCTTCATTTGTTTTTCGTTCAACAATGCGAATCGGAATGGGTGCAATTTCTTTTTCTTCTATAAAAAAAGGATATTTTTCGTTTTTGCTATCAATCGAAGATCTTAATAGAAAATGTTTCTGCTGAATTTTTTGTAAAGCAATCTTAAAATTTTCCTCTGAAATCTCGCCATTAATTTTTACTGTAAATACACAATTTACAGGTGTTTTAGAATCAACATACATGATTCTTTCTACCATCATTAGTTTTCGCCTGCTCATCATGATACTGCCGAAGATTTTAATTGTTGTTTTATGGTCCTAATCATTTCACTACGAATCGCCAATGCTTCAATATAAGGCAAATAACCTTCGCTTCCCATGAAAGAAAAATCCATTTCTCCCCGGAAAGTTGAGGTAACCATTGTCGTTGTATTTCCCAAAGGTCCGATCACGGACGGACTGAAAATGCCTTCCAACGTGAATTCCCTGTATTCATGAGGAATCTGAATTCGCCCTAAGTTGGAGAACATACAATCGTTGGAAGATTTGCTGTTCTTCAATAATTTCGTGAAATTTTTCAGGGCATCATGTGCAGACTCCATAACCATCATGGTGATATACGGATTGAGCTTGGCTGTTTTTTTATCGACAGTTTCCTGCATCAGCTTTAGATTTTCCTCAAACCCCAATTTTTTATTTAACGAAACAACAATCATCAGTCCAAATGCAAAAATATGATCGTCCTTGATCTGGTTCGCAAAACGTCTGATATCAACCGGACAGGAAACTTTATTGAAAGCTTTTTCTCCTTTTACTTTTTTAAATGCCTGAAGTAAAGAGGCGCTTAGAAAGGTATTAACCGTTACTTCCTGAGATTTACAATAAGAAATTAATGCTTTACTTGTCTCTTTATCGAATTTCCAGTGAATTAAATAATCGTTTTGTCGGTCAGTCGGTTTTTTATTAACAGGAATACATTTAATGGCTGTTGCTGCCAATCGACCAATTACTTTTGCCTTAATTTTTTGTCCGAGACTGTTAAGAATTTCAAACGGAACAACATCCTGAATTCCTAAGATCGGATTTTCAACTCCAATTTCTGCCGATGGATTATCTAGTAATTTTAAAAATTCATATAGCAATGCCATTGCAGAGCCACCATCACATAAACAATGGTGAAATACAAACATCATGTCTGAAATTTCTTCTCCTTTGATCCAGACAAACCGGATGAGGGGCTGTTCTTTGTAATTGAACATTTTATACCACTCATTTTTAGATTCTTGCAACCAGTCGTTTTCTTCTTTTTTAGCTAAAATTCGAATCGGAATTTTTACTTTTTCTGAAACCTCAAACCAGGGAATATTCTTTTCGTCATGTTTGATAACCGCCTTTAACCACGGATGTTTCACCTGAAGCTGATTCAAAGCATGCTGAATACCTTTCAGGACAAATGTACCCTTCAACCTGAAAGGAATCACTGTGTTAAAAGGTTCTGTTCCGTCGCCCAATAACATGCGTTCACCAAATAACAGTCTTCTTTTCATAGGCTTAAACCGGAGCTAATGTTGATTGTTCTACAAAATTTTCCAATAATTCTACCGCGCGGTCGTTTCCACCTGCGTTGATTAAACTCGATTGAACTTCCTTTGCAGCATTTCTGTATGCCGGATTTTCCAATAATTCAAAAATAGTTTGTCGAAGCGCTTCAACACGCAATCTTTTATATCTGATGCTGATTCCGCAACCCGCTTTTTCAATAAGTTTGGCGATATGAAAATGGTCGTAAGCAATTGGAGTGATCAACATAGGTAAACCATTCGTGAAAGTATCATTAACGGTATTAAAACCGCCATGACAAATCACCGCATCCATGTGAGGCATTAACGCAGATTGAGGCACAAAACTACTCACAATAAAGTTTGAAGGCCATTCTTTAAAAATTTCCGGTGGAGTAGCGGCAATTACGGTTACAGGCTGATCTGCAAACGCTGCAATTACTTTTTCAAAAAACGATTTTCTGATGTCTACCAATAATGTTCCCAACGAAACAAATATTTTTGGAGTTGTGGATGCATTTAATTTATCCCAGTCAAAAGGTGCAGGGTTTGGCCTTCCTTTTACGGGACCTACAAATTTCATATGAGATGGGACTTCCTCAAAATCTGCAAATTTTTGAGAAGTAAAAATCAAATTCAAATGATGAGAATGAATGAAAATTCCGTCATCCTCAATTCCGACTTCTTGTTGAAGTTCTTTGATTAAATTTTGCTGCCATTCAAATATTTTCGGTGCACTGTTTTCTGTATCGCCCATTACATCGGGTGGTACAGGAGTTGTCGTTACACAAGGAATATTATTTTTGTGGGCAAAAAGCGCTCCTCCGAAAGTGATACAGTCATTGATGATCACATCAGGTTGCCAGTCTTTTGTAAGAGTTTCCAATCCGGGAATCATCATTTTAGCAAAAGGAACATAGGTTTCTTCCAACGCCAGTTTCATTACTTCAGGACCTGAACAGGCGGGACCATCATCCTGTCTTTTTAAAATTCTTGCAATTTCATCCTGATACGGAACTAAATCTTGTTCAGGGTAAAAATAACTTCCTCCTTCCGGAATATGTTTGTTGTCTAAAGGCGTAATTCCGAACCACTTTACTTCATGGCCACGGGCAATCAAACTCGCTCCAACGCTCAATGTCGGACTGATATGTCCAAAAAATGGGGGAACAACAAATAAAAATTTAGACTTCGGTTTTTCCATAGTTGATTTTGTGATGGCGTTTTCCAGTAAATTGGCTGCAGTGGCGCTTCCTCCGGCTTCGATGAAAGATTCGCGGACAGTTTCGGCAGCATTTTTATAGTCAGGATTCGTTAAAATATTTTGTACGGCTTCGTTTAAATGATGCGCTTTAAATCTGTTGAAATTAAGACGTTCACCTGCTCCGGTGCGCACTACACGTCCTGCAACATGCGACTGGTCGTACGCAATCGGAATCACCACCAACGGCAAACCGTTTGATAAAGCTTCAGAAACCGTATTGTGACCGCCGTGAGAAACAACGCCGTCAAGATGAGGCAGCAAATCCAATTGTGGAACTTGTTGATACACCATAAAATTTTCCGGCCACTGCTCGAAAAGTGCAGGATCTGAAACTACAACAACCGTTAAATTTTCATCTTTAAAGGCATCAACTACCTTTTGAAAAAATGCTTTTTTATGATCGTGATCGAAAGTCGTTCCGATACTTACTAAAATCTTTTTCCTTGAATTGCTATTGAATTTTTCCCAATCAAATTCAGAAGAGACACGGCGTTCCGTAAGAACAGGACCTGTAAATTGGTAGTTAGAAGTCAAATCCATTTCGCCAAAGAAATATTGTGAAGTTAAGACTAACGTCAATAAATCCGAACAATCCAACGCACGGTTTTCATCAACACCTAATTCCTGCTGTAAAGCGACGATTTGCTTTTCTTCCCACTCATGAACTTTCGGAAGCTCGCTCATTATTTTTATGGCAGCCGGAGCTGTTACTGTCGTAGCATAAGGCAGACCTAATTTTTTCGCCGCAATAGAAGCTGCAAATAACTGATGATCGCCGATCACCAAATCGGGTTGATATTCTTTTAACAAAGGGATAACTCCGTTATAGCAATGTCTGTTTAAAGGAATTAAAACATCTTCATAAAGAAATTTGATGCTGTCGATTCCGTAGACAACTTTTTTAGAAATAATATCGAGATAGTTTTCGCTTTCTCTTTTTTCATCATCCGTCTGGTCATATTGAATCAATAATAATTCTCCGCCATCCGGAAGTTTATTTTTTAAATTTTGGTCAAGACTTATCCATGCAACCTGATGTCCTCTTTCCAGAAGAGTAGAACCAATGCTTAATGTTGGGTTGACATGACCAGTTAAAGGTGGAACTATAAATACAAATTTAGCCATGGTTTTGAGATAAGGTTTTTAATGATTTTGATAAAAATTGAGCGATGGTTTCCGCAATCAAAACAGGTTCCTGAATTGGGATGTTGTGATCTCCGGGAATTAATTCCAAATCAGCTTTTCCGATTTGTTCATTCAGCCATTCTCCCGTCGGTCTGCAATTGGAATCTGCACCGTACATCAATAATGTAGAAGGTTTTAATTCAGAAAAATCAACTTCACTCAGAAAATACTTTTCCTTAATCATATCCGCTTTGATGCTGGTCTGATTAAATAAAAACTCATACATGCGATGGTTTTTTTCCATCTGTCTTTTGCCCATCTGTACTTTTGTGGTGTCGGTAAAATTGGCTACATAATGTTCCAGAAACTCTTTGCTGTATTCATCAATAATATTTCTGGCTTTTTCGTCCTGCGGATCGGGAGCTTCGATAACAACTAATTGATCGATGCGGTTTGAAGCTTTTAAAGCTGTTTTTAAAGCAATTAACCCTCCAAAACTATAGCCGACAAGATGCGCTTTTTCGATTTCCAAAACATCCATCAACGCCAACACATCGGAAGACATATTTTCTAAATCGTAACCGTCTGTAAAACGCTCGCTCATGCCGTGACTTTTCAAATCGTACATCATCACATGAAAATGTTTTGCCAGAATCGGAGCAATATTAAAATAATAAATGGAAAGGTTGCTGAACATACCGTGGATCAGCACCACAGTTTGTTCAGCCCCTTTGTTGAGTTCCTGAATATGAACCTTTTTATCGTTTACAGAGATTATTGGCATTCGTAGATGTAATTGATAATCATACTTAAATCAAGGTCGATCAACTGATCCAGATCCATTGAAGACAACCATCCTGTAAAATCGATCTGCTCGCCAAAATGTGCTTTAATTTTCTCGGAAAAAGAAACGATTTCGATGCTGTCCATTTCCAAATCTTTTGTAAAAGAACTTTCAGGCGTAATGTCCATTTCCTCTACAAATTCTTCACCGATTACTTCTGTGATAAAACCTTTTAAAAGAGTGAATAATTCTTCGTGATTTAATTTTGCTGTTGTGTTTATAGTGTCCATCCTATGATATAATTTTTATGTTTAATAGTTTTGATTTCTGTTTGATTGATCCATAGAGAATCATCTGTAATTTTCTCGACTTCGAAATTTTTCGGGTTTCCTTTCAGTCCTGTTCCGACGAATTTTCCGTAGGCTTCTTTGGCTACCCAGAATTTGGTGGTCCATTCTGCCTGATTTTTGTCTTTTAATAAGGCTAATTCGTTATCTGTAAAAACCAAATCGTAGAATCCTGAGCTTCGTTCTTCAATGATTTCCATATCAATTCCGACTGATTTTCCGCTTTTTGCAATTCCGACGGCATCTTTTCCTTTATGGGCCAAAGAAATGTGAATGTTTTCCGTAGAATCGCCGATCAGATAAGGTTTTCCGTACTCATCTTTACCAATTTCAAAAGTGATGGGAAAGCAAGGGTGATTTTTTTCTTTTTTAAGAAGGTTTCTTACCGCATCTTTCACCGCAACACGACTTACCATATAGCTTTTCCTCTTGTTCGGAAGCAATGTTTGATGATGCTGTTTTTCGGTTTGATTGAAATATCTTTTCAGAATAAAATCCCAAGATGCAACCCTCGAGTACGCCTGACGGAAGAAAAATACATCAGGAGCAATTTCCTCTGAAAGACGGTTGTGCAAAGGTGACATTGAAACATTCCACAACGCGGCATCGATTTCCAGACGGCGGTTTTGCCAGCCTGAAATTTTGCACCAGACTTTTCCGTTTTTGGTTAAAAGAATATCTCCGATTGCAAATTCATCATTCATTTCAGTCAGGCTGCAGGTACATTCGAAAATGCCGTCCTGATCGTGTAGATCTCCGAAAAATTCAATGTCTTTAATTTTTACCGGGAAGGCAATTCTGTCTTTTATTAAGGTTAATTGCAGCCAAAGTCCGAATAACTGTCCTGCATTATCTAATAGGGAACCTTTTCCGCCGTTTCCTTTGATTTTTCCGATAATTCCTTTCGTTCCAACCTTTGAAACTTCCATAATTCCCTGATATTTTTCACCGTGGAACATGTGCATTTCGTAGATTTCTTCGGGAGTTCTTTCGATGGGTAACATTTCTCCGATGGAAAGATTAAAGGTAGGATTCGATCTTGCTGTTGAGGTTAATAAAACTTCAGCGTTTGCAAAATTTTCAATATCCAAATAAGCATGATTGGTCGATTTCCATTCTCCTTTTACGGTTTTTTCGAAAGGTTTTGCCACATTCATCCATTGAAAAACGCTTACATTCATGATTTTATGAATCTGGCTTCCTTCAATTTCCTGTTGTGTGATTTCCGCCAGTTGCTCAAAAATCATCGTCATTGGGATCACAGGTTCCATATCGGCAACTTCCGCCCAGCCTTTTGGTTGTCTTAATAAACTGTGGTCGATAAGGTAAGGGTGGGTTTCCAACGTCACGTACAATGTTTTCTCAAAATTCTTGCTTATCGGAGCCTGAACTTTTGGTAAAACCACATTCGGAATTGAAACTTTCGGACGGTTTTGGAATAAGGTTAAAACCTCTTCCTGCATACGAATCATATCCGAAATATTATCCTGAAATGCCTGAACAAGAGGATGTCCTGATTTTGCTACCGTTGCAGAAATTTTTTCTTTTGGTGTGTCAATAGATTTCGCTAAAGCCTTAACTTCTTTAAAATCGCGGATGATCGGCGAACCTAATTCCAGTTTCATTCCTTTTCCTGATGATTTTTTTGATGAGGTCTGAATATCTAAAAAGTCTAATGCAACCGCTTTTCCTTCAACGAATAATGCGGCAACCACACGTTGAAACTGAGCTAGTGCAGAGCGCGTGGCAACGCTGGAAGCAATCGTACTGAATGTTTTTCCTTTTAAGGTGTCATCAATAAAACCGATTAATCCACCGGTTCCGACCTGAATGAAAAATCTTGCGCCTTCTTCGTATAGTTTATCCGTCAGTTCACGGAAACGAACAGGCTCAACAAGATGTTCCGCACTCAGTTTCCTGATAGCGTCCTGATCCGATGGATAAGGTTCCAAGGTTGTTGCAGACCACAACGGAATTTTCGTTTGCTGAAACTGTGCTTTTTCCATTCCTGCCAGAATCACATCTAGTTTATCAGCGATAAATGGTGAATGAAAACCTGATTGGAATGGCAATATCTGATGAAATATCTGTTTTGATTTTAATACAGGAACCAATTCATCCAACGCCGAATTACTTCCGCAAAGAATCACCTGATTCGGGCAATTGTCATTGGAAATATAAACGTTCGGAATTTCTTCAATTATGGGTTTTATGGTTTCAATTCCGGCTCCGATGGCAATGAATTTTGAATCCTTTAATTCAAAAGTTTTGGGATTTAAGACATCAATTAAAGCTTTTACAGAATTTACTTCCGCCAGTTCAGAAGAGTAGCCCGCAAGCCATTCTCCCAAACTGTGACCTGCATTCATATCAGGAATAATTCCCAGTCTTTTTAATGAATTATCGAGAATACTGCAGTTATTGAAAATGTTTAAAGCATCATTTAACAATCCTTCACCTTCCGTTTCAATCGGGGCATTGATATTAAAATAACGACTTACACTTTCCACTTCGCCTTTCGCAAGACCATCCAATCCTGGAAATACAAAAGCTACTTTTTCTCCATTCTGTAATAGAGGAGCGTTGGTGTACCAAATATCCTGTTTGTTGCGCCACGGATTGTTTTTAGCAACAATCTTAATGACTTTTTCAATTCTTACAGGAGTCGGATCGAACATTGCAATACGATAATTTCCTTCTCCTAAAGTAGTGTCATTATTTTGTAAAGCAGATAATAACTCTTCATGCGTTGGTCTGGCTAAGATGAGAACTTTATCTTTTTTAGGCATATCATAACCTTCCAGCACAACATGTGCATTGATTCCTCCGAATCCGAACGCATTGACAGCAGCCACTTTTGGTAACCCAGTTTTTGTCCAGTTTTTAGCTTCCTGTACAGGTTCGAATCTTGTATTCTGCATATCCGAAGTCGGATTTTCGCAGTATAAAGTCGGTGGCAACGTGTCATTGTGAAGCGCGAGACAGGTTTTTATCAACCCTGCAATTCCTGCAGCGGGCATGGCGTGACCGATATTCGATTTTACAGACCCGATTCCTGCGATTTTAGCATCTTCTTCTTTTCCAAAAAACTGAGCTAATGTCTGAAGTTCAGTTTTATCTCCAAGTGGAGTACCGGTTCCGTGAGCTTCAAGATAACCGATTTGGTTTTCGTCTAAATCTGCATTTGCCCAGGCTTGTTGTAAAGCCTTTAACTGACCTTTCACAGAAGGACTCATGACGCTTGTTCCATTTCCATCGCTGCTTACACCGATTCCTTTGATAACTGCGTAGATTTTATCCTGATCACGAATGGCATCTTCCAGTCTTTTTAAGACAACAAAACCGCAACCTTCGCCAATTAATAAACCATCTGCATCATTGCTGAAAGGCTTAATTTTTTGTTGATGGGATAAAGCTCCTAACTGTGCAAAAATACTCCAGAAAGCAGCGTTTTGTCCGGTGTGAACACCTCCGGCAATCATCATGTCAGATCTTCCTCTTTGAAGTTCCTGAACAGCATGGTCTACCGCAATTAAAGCACTTGCACAAGCGGCATCAACTGTAAAAGCGGCACCTCCCAAATTGAATCTGTTGGCAACCAAAGATGCAACAAGATTAGGGATTAATCCCATTGCGGTATCGGCTGCGAAACGTCCTTTTCTTTCCTGAAAAGCATGCTTTACCTTTTCAATATCTGCGGAAGAAACTTCGGGTAATAATTCCTTTAATAAAGAAGAAATTTGCTCTCCTGTTCTTACAATTTCGATGGCACGGGTTGCGCCGGGTCCGGTATAGTTTCCTTTTCCAATGATGATTCCTGTTTTTTCGAGCGAAATATTTTTCTTAAATATTCCGGCATCGTCTAAAGCTTTCTGAACTAAATCCAGGGTTAATAAATGATCGGGTTCAGTTCCTTCAACTGCCAATGGTAAAATTCCGAAAGCTGTAGGATCGAATTCATAATCAGAGATAAATCCACCACGTTGACAGTAAAAACGGTCAACCGGATTTGTGTTATTACTAAAATGAACAGGATCAATACGATCTGCAGGAGCTAATTGGGTAGAATCTACTTTATTGACAATATTCTGCCAGAAAGTGTTGGCATCCTGTGCCCCCGGAAAGACACAAGACAGACCAATTACAGCAACATCTGTTTTTTTCATACTTATCTTCTACATTGTTTACCAGTTACTTCCGGACATGATCAGTACCTGACTTTCTGTTCCGTATTTTATTTCATTAAGGAAAATTTCTTTGCCTTGTTCCAATGGAATTAAAGAAATGCCTCTTCTTTTATATTCTGTTTCCAGAGTTGGTGAAACCATTCCTGCTCCTTTCCACGGACCCCAGTTAATGGAAATTACTTTTCCTTTTAATTTTTTATTTAAAGCGTTTGCATAATCATCCAAAACAGAGTTTGCAGCAGCATAATCGGTTTGCCCTTTATTTCCATAAACCGAAGCAATGCTTGAGAATAACACCACAAACTGACAATCTGTGCGTAGTTTTTCTGCCAATACACGAAGCGGTTTTACTTTGGTATCGAAAACTCTTCCGAATGAGCTCGTTGTTTTCTGCTTGAATAATTTATCTTCCAAAAGACCTGCCCCATGAATAACACCGTCTAAACGGTTGTATTTTTCGTAGATATTGTTGATTAATTCAGATAAACCATCTTCATCACAAAGGTCTAATGATTTGTAAACCATTGTATTTCCCAATTGCTCCATATCACGGATTGTGCGTAGGATCTGATTGTTTTTGAAAACTTTTATCGTTTCTTTTTCGATTTCAGAAGGAGAAGTGAATTTTCCTGATTTTATAAGAAAACCTCTGATTTCTTCCTTCGTTTTCATTGCTTCCAATTCTTTTACATTAGATGCTTCATCTCTCGGATCAGCCGATCTTCCTACCAAAACATAAGTACAAGGATAGGCCTGTGACATGTGTTTTACCAATTCAGAAGTGATACCTTGCGCACCTCCAAGAACCAGGACAACAGATTCCTGATCCAGTTGGATTTGTGCTTCACTCAAACCTGTTGACAACGGTGATGGGATGATATTTACTTTATGTCTCTGATCGTTTTTGTAAATAACTTCAGAAGGATTATCGGTTGATAATATTTCTTTTAAAGCAATTTCTGCAATCTGATCGATTTGTTGAGGAGAACTCAGACTGATCAACCTGCAATTCGTCTGTTCAAACTCACGGGCTAAACTTTTGAAAAGTCCCGGATGTCCTTTGTAATGACGAAGAAGAGTAGTATCCGTCAATTCCTGAACATGAGCCGGAGTATCTGAGATCAGATAGATCCATTTTGCTTTATCAAGATCCATTTTTTTAATCATATCAACATGATCGATGATATTGTGCTTCACAGGAGATGAGAAAAGATCAAGAATAATTAATCCGTCAAAATTTGTAAGATCTTTATCGGTATCTACCAATTCTGCAATCGCACCATGCTTTTCAAGTTCATTTTTGATATCAATGGTTTGTTTGCTGTTGTCCTGAGTGATAGCAAAACGCTTTCCCTGAAGTGTTTCTGTGTTTTCATTTAAAGAAACATCAGTCGGTGTCAGATCAAAACGAAGACGTGATAACGGACTCTGTTCCATTTCAAGAGTTTTTGTCTCGTTCGTTTCGCCACTTATTTCATTAATCCAGGAAGCCAATCCTCTTAATGTTTTGATGGCTGCCAATTTTTCCATTAAATCATCAGCTTTTTCCAGATCCTGCCCAAATCCGATCTTTGTTTTAAGATCTCCGATAATTTCCATGCGTTTGATGGAATCGATACTTAAATCTGCTTCTAAATCAAGGTCTAAGCCTAACATTTCTTTCGGATAACCTGTTTTATCGCTTACAATATTTAAAATAGCTGCCTGAAGCTCTTCAAGAGAGAATGTTGATTGATTTTGTGTTGCTGAAGCTAAAGTTTCCGTTATATCAATTTTTTCTGAAACTGCGGAATTCCCTGTGTATTCTGTAAGCCATGAAACTAAACTATTTAAAGTTTTAATTGAAGCTAATTGCTCCATAATCGTATCTTCATTTGCACTGTTACTAGATAGAGTGCCTAATTCGTTTTTCAGCGTACCAATAATCTCAACTCTTTTAATGGAATCGATGCTTAGATCTGCTTCCAGATCCATTTCCATGCCCAGCATTTCTTGAGGATACCCTGTTTTATCACTTACAACTTGCAATAACAAAGTTTTAATATCCTTTGTCGGAGTTTGTTTTGTTGGAATGATAACAGATTTTTCGGCACCATCACCTTGTGGAGAAGATATAACAGAAGCTTGATTATTTGAATGTACAGGAACTGGTGAAGTATAAACAACAGGAGCCTGATTTACCTGAGGATTTTGTCCAAGGAAGGTAAGCATCACGTCGCGTTGCGCCTGTATCATTAATTTCATACTATCTAAATATTCCTGTAACATACGCTCAGTATTAGACTGGCTTTCAGTTACAGAGACCTGAGTATTATTTGTAAAGTTGTTCATTTGAATAGGATTTATGATTGGTAATGCGCCATTTGCAGGCAGTGAACCCGTCGTTGGATGAGCAGCTTGTCCGTTTACACGCCAGATCGCAGGACTTTTCTTATACAGTTCAGGCTGATCAATTTGAATTAATTTAGCATTACGACCATCGAAAAGTTTAGCGATATTGAAACATCGACCAGTACCCAAATATTGAGCAAGTGTTGAAAGAAGATGTGTCAGTTTGTTCGTGTTGTTGTCTTCAACAAACAATGTCAGCTGATCTTTTTCCAAACAGGATTTTGTTAATCCTGTCAATACTTTTCCGGGACCGACTTCGATGAATATTCTTGCGCCATCGTTGTACATCGCCTGAAGCTGTTCAACGAATCTTACAGGCTGTACCAAATGATCGGTTAGTCTTTCCTTTATCTCTGAAGCGTTTATCGGATAGATTTCTGCTGTCGTATTCGACCAAACCGGAATCTGCATTTCATTAAATGGAACGTCTTGTAAAACAATTTGATATAACCCCTTAGATTTCGCCAATAGCGGACTGTGGAATGCACATGCAACTTCTAGTTTTTTGGCAGAAATACGTTCCTGTTTAAGAACCTCCATCAATTTATTGATCGCTTCTGTATCTCCTGCAACCACACATTGAGTCGGAGCATTGTAATTTACGGGATAACAACCTTCAACCTGTGCTAGAATTGGCTGTAAGTTTTCTTTTGTTGCACTTACTGCGATCATAGAACCGGGATCTCCTCCTTCAACAGAATTCAAAATTGACTGCGCTCTTTGAATACTTAAATCAACCAGTTTTTCTTCTGCAAATACACCTGCAAAACATAAAGCAGGCAATTCACCATAACTGTGACCAGCCAACATATCAGGAACAATTCCGATGGATTGAAGGAATTTAGCCAATGCCAAATCAACAATTCCTAATAATGGCTGTGCTAAACGGGTATCTTTTATCGTTTCTTTCTGTTGTTTTAAAGTTGCTTCATCAAAAGTTTTCGAAGGGAAAATAACTTTCTCCAGTTCAGTATGAGAATCGATCAGTTTTCGCATTTCTGGGAAAGCAACAAATAAATCACGAGCCATGTTGATGCGCTGACTGCCTTGTCCAGGAAACAGGAATGCTACTTTACCTTCTTTTTTATTAACAGTGAAAGTGTCTTTGCTTTCAATTCCTGATAAAGCTAATTCTATGTTCATCATTAAATGCTCAGCTGTATCTGCAACAATGCTTAACTGAACCTGTTTTTCTGAACTTATAGCTAAACTGTAAGCGATATTCTTTAATGCAATACTGTCATTTACTTCAAGTAAAGATTTAATTTGATTTAATTGAATTTTAGCCTCATCATAAGTATCTCCACGGAATACAAATAATTCTGAAGGCCAAGACTGCAATACTGCAGAATCGTCTTCTTTAGGATGATTGGCGATGACAGTATGGAAATTAGTTCCCCCAAAACCAAATGCACTGATTCCCGCATAACGGTTTTTCTCGCTCCACAATCCACTTTCTGCATGAAAAGCAAAAGGACTTGTTTTCGCGTTATAATAAGCATTAGGTTTTTGAAGATGAAGGGTAGGAGGTTTTACACCATGATATACCGCTAAAGAAGCTTTAATTAATCCTGCCAGTCCTGCTGCACATTTTGTATGCCCGATCTGTGTTTTTACGGAACCTAAATGCGTCTGTCCCGGCAAGGCTCCCGAACGGCTGAATAAATTTGTTAATGCGCTCAATTCGGTTTTATCTCCTACTACAGTTCCTGTTCCGTGAGCTTCAACCAATCCAATCGATGCAGCACTGATTCCGGCTTGAGTATATGCTCTTTCTAGCGCACGAACCTGACCGATTTTTCTTGGTGCAGTAAGACCAAGAGCTTTTCCGTCACTTGAACCGCCAACACCTTTTATTACTGAATAAATTCGGTCACCATCTTTTACAGCATCTTCATATCTTTTTAAAACTAAAATGGCCACACCTTCTCCCAAAGCAATTCCGTCTGCTTCACTGTCGAATGTTGCACATCTTCCTTTTCTGGAAAGGGCGTGTGTACTGGAGAACATCAGGTAATCATTGATTCCGTTATGTAAATCAGCTCCACCAGCCAAAACCATGTCTGATTTGCCTAAAACAAGTTCCTGACAAGCCAGTTCAAGAGCTGCCAAAGAAGAAGCACAAGCTGCATCTACGGTATAATTCCTTCCGCCTAAGTCTAAACGGTTGGTAATTCTTCCTGCGATAACATTCGCCAAAATTCCTGGGAAAGAATCTTCTGTCGTATTTGGGAAGGCTTCTTTTACTTCTTCGTGAAGTTCTCCGAAAACCTGCTTATAAAACCCTCTGAAACTATAACTGTTGGCAAGATCATTTCCACCTTCAGCACCGATAATTACAGAAATATTTTCTCTGTTGATATGTTTTTCACCATATCCTGCATCTTCCATGGCACGTTTTGCAACCAATAAGGTTAATAACTGTGTAGGTTCAATCGCTGCAAGGGATTGTGGCGGAATACCAAATGCCAAAGGATCAAAATCAATTTTCGGAATAAATCCGCCCCATTTTGAATGAGATACATCGGATTCGTTGGAATCCGGTTTGTAATAAAGATCTTTATTCCATCTTTCATCGGGAACTTCTGTTATGCTGTCTTTTCCTAAAATAATATTACGCCAGTATTCTTCTAAATTTTTTGCGTCAGGGAAAATACATTCCATACCGACAATAGCAATATCTAAAGGCTTTTCTGTTGAGGTTGGCTCTTCTGACAATTCAGCCTCTTTAATATATTCATAATTGTTTATTGCAACATTTTGATGAAGTTCATCAAGTGTAATTACTTTGTTGTGCATTGTTGCCACCTGTCCGATCATGTACATTCCAAGATCCAGTTGATCTTCTTTAGGAATGCTTATTAATTGATCACCTTGACGTTCTACGCCTTTTGCAGCAATTCTTAAACGACCTACATTTAATTTTTCCAGTTTTTCCCAAACTTCTTTTTTGTCTGTTCCTGCTTCTAAAAGTTTTGCTTTTTCGGTATTAAAATATTGAGTAAATGCGGTGTCTAAACAACGTGTTTCGTGTCCTGGTGCGGTTTCTAGTAAAACGGTTTCCTTTGCCTGCATTGCCTGCAATTGGAATTCGTCCTGAATTGCTCCACAAGCAACTGCTTCTTCTGTGTACAGATAGGCAGTTCCCATTAATACACCCACTTTTACGCCTCTCGCAGCTAAAGGAGCTGCCATAATAGAAACAAAAGCTGTTGAAAAATCATTATGAATTCCTCCTGCAAAAAATACGCTGATATTTTCAGGATGATCTTCTTTTAAGATTCGTTCAATCTGTTTTTCCCAAAGAACCATGCTTGAAAGCGGACCAACATGACCTCCGCATTCACGTCCTTCAAATATGAAATTTGTAGCTCCTTCTTTTAAGAAAATATCTAACAGAGCGGGAGAGGGAACGTGAAGGAAAGTCTTAATTCCAGCTTTTTCAAATATTTTTGCCTGTGCGGGTCTTCCTCCGGCAATCAGAACTACGGGAGGTTTAGCTTCCAGTATATAAGATGTCTGCTCTTCTCTAAGTTCTTGAGGAGCAAATCCTAAGATTCCAGCTCCCCATGTTTTTTCGCCAGCTAGTTTTTTAGTTTCCATTACCAGAGCTTTGGCTTGTTCTCCTTTCAATAAAGATAAAGCGATAAAAGGTAAGGCTCCGGCTTCTGCTACAGCATTGGCGAATGAAGGAACATCACTCACTCGAGTCATTGGTCCCTGTGCAATTGGGTACCGTAAATTAAGGTCTTTTGCTAAAATATTGTCCTGATCAATTACCTGAAGAGCTTTCGCCTGTTTCAGATGACCATACATTGCTTCTTTGAATCCGAAAATTAATTTTTTCAGAGTTTTAAAATCCTCATAAAGATCAACAGCTAAAGAAATGTCCTGTCCCATAGGAATATAGCTCTTGCTGATATCAAGATCGTTAAAATATTGATGAAGATCTTCAGCATTGGTATTTTCAGGTAATGCCGGAGAATTTGGTCTTACTAAAACACGATGATTGGCAATAATCCTGGTTTCTGTTCCATTCAATTTTGAACATATATCTTTGATATCTTGAGGAACAGAACTCTCGGGAAATAATGCAAGTTGGCTGTCAAGGACAACACCTGTCGCTCCCAAAGATTTTGCAGCAGCAGCAGTATGAAGACCTATTCCGCCCTGTACCCAGACAGGAATATTCCGGATTTCTTTAATGATACGTTGAAACAATATAAATGTCGATTCATAGCCGACTGATCCACCCGCTTCATTTCCTTTTATGATGATACCTTCTGCTCCTGATTGCTGAGCTTTTCTGGCTTCTTCCAAACTGCTTATCTGATAAATGACAGGCAGATTGAGAGAAATAGTAATTGGCGTACCGAAAGAAACAATAGCAAATTTTACTTTTTCCGGTATTCGAAGCGATGTAACTTTATCGTTAGAAAAATATATTCCAAAGGAAGGAAGGTCTGTCTGTTCAAGCTGATTCAATGCTTCCTGAGCAATAGTTAAATCTATCCCTAGGCTTAGGATGGGAAATGCACCAGCCTGATGCAGTTTCAGCATTAGGTTGACATCCGGTTTTTCAAAAGGAGTTACTCCAAAAATGGTCAAGTTTTTCATTACATTCATATATTTAGTGATAGCTGGAAATTTCATAAAAAATGTTAAATTCTCCATATTGGGATTTAAATTTATTATGGCGGAATAAAAATAAATATATTTATTATATTATCAATAATAAATATATTTTAATAATTATTTTTTAATATAAATAATTAAATGTTAATTTATTATTAAAAATAAATGAACTATATCTTATTTTTTTAAAACAAGTCGGTACAATGGTGAGGATTATAATTATAATTGTTTATAATTAAGTAATATTGAGCAAATATATAAATAAAAATAAAATACTTCAATAATATGAGATTTATTTTTCAATATTAAAAAATGATAATATGGCGATGAACTCTTGAAATTCGAAAAAAATAATTATGTTAATTTAAGAAAAACAAGCAGTATGTTTTTTGTTAAAAAATGTAACCTGTTGGAATTATTGCATATATAGAAAAAATTCTATAAAAAGTGATTTATGAAGTAATTGTTATTATCAATATCATCCATGCGAAACATAATAAGACTAAACAATATTTTTAGTTTATATTTTTTTTAATTCTTACATAACTGAGCTTTTCTGCAAAGCAACATTGAGCTTTTTTACAAAGTCAATTATTTCTACTGAAGCTACCTTTGTTCTATTAAAATTAAAGAAATGAAAAAAGTAAATAGAATTTACATTAACGGCGAATTTGTAATGCCAAACGGAACAGAAACTTTTAATTTGGTTAATCCAGCCAACAATATAAAGATTGGAGAAGTGACTCTTGCCGATGAAATCGATACCCAAAAAGCAATCGCAGCAGCAAAAAAAGCTTTCAAAACATTTTCTAAAACTACCGCTTCAGAACGTATCCAATATCTGGAACAGCTAAAAAATGCAGTATTGAAAAGAGAACAGGATCTTACCGATATAATGATTGAAGAATATGGAGGAACTCATCAATTTGTAACATTAAGTAATAAACATACAGGAAGCTGGTTCGATAGTATGATAGAGGTGCTTCGGTATTTTGAATTTGAAAAAAATATTAATTCTTCCATCGTAAAATTACAACCTGTGGGAGTTGTAGGAATTATTACTCCATGGAATGCAAGCAACAGTTCAATCTGCAGTAAAGTTGCTGCTGCTGTTGCTGCAGGATGTACAGTAGTGATCAAACCCAGCGAAATGAGCAGTTTGCAAACACAGGTTCTGATGGAAGCTTTTCATGATGCAGGTCTGCCGAATGGAGTGATCAATTTTGTAACAGGTTTAGGAAATGTTGTAGGGACAGAATTAACCAATAATCCCGACGTTTCCAAAATTTCTTTTACAGGTTCTACAGCCGTAGGTAAATTAATTGCTAAAAACGCTGCCGATACGATGAAACGTGTAACACTGGAGTTGGGTGGAAAGTCTCCGAATATTATTTTAGACGATGCAGATTTACAAAAAGCGATACCAACAGCTGTTTACGGAGCTTATATGAATAGCGGACAAGCCTGCATTGCGCCAACAAGACTTTTAGTTCCTGAAGATAAATTACAAGAAGTGAATGCAATTGCAAAATCAGTTGCAGAAAAAATGGTGGTCGGATTACCGGAAAATGAAGATACAAATGTAGGTCCGATGGTAAGTGTGAAGCAGTTTGAGAGAGTTCAGAACTATATAAAATTAGGGCTGGAAGAGGGTGCAGTTTTATTGGCAGGAGGAGAAGGAAAACCCGAAGGTCTTGAAGCCGGAAATTTTGTAAAAGCTACCATTTTTACCAACGTCAGAAATGATATGCGCATCGCTCAGGAAGAGATTTTCGGTCCTGTATTATCCATTATTCCTTACAAAACAGAAGAGGAAGCGATTGAAATAGCGAATGATACTCCATATGGTTTGGCAGGTTACGTTAGTTCGGCAGATTATGATCATGCACTTCGAGTAGCATCACAGATTGATGCAGGAAGAATTTGTATCAACGGATTCAGTCATGATCCGATGGCGCCGTTTGGAGGATTTAAGCAATCCGGTATTGGAAGAGAATATGGTGCTTACGGATTACAGGCTTATCTTGAACCGAAAGCAGTTCTGAAATAATAATTTGTAAATTTGATAAAGCGCTGTCGCAGCAGATAGCGCTTTCTATTTTCCATCGCTATGAGTACAACAGAAAAATCAGATATCGTCTATTCCTGCTATCATGAGCTAAGCAGAAAAGGGGAGAACTTTGTTCCACTGCATACACTTTCGTATCAGCTGTCAGGAAGTTTTGTTTTGGAAGACGGCAAAGAAGAATATAAGGCAGAACCGGGAGATTTTAATTTAATCAGAAAAAATCAACTTGTAAAATTTGTAAAATTACCTCCCGAAAATGGAGTTTTTGAAAGCATGAATATTTATCTAAGTGAAGAAAACTTACTTAATTTTGCTAAAGAATATGACCTTTCTGCAGATCATTTTGTAGCTGTAAAGCCTCTTGTTCCTGTAGAAATGAATGTTTTGCTTCAAAACTATATTACTTCTTTACAGACTATTATCGAGAGCAGTCATCTGAATAATAAACCGCTTATCGATTTAAAAATAAAAGAGCTTCTATTGATTTTATTACAGACTCACCCTGAATTAAAAAATATTCTTTTCGACTTTTCCGAACCTCATAAAATTGATCTTGAAGCTTTTATGAATCAAAATTATCGGTATAATGTTAATTTAAACCGCTTTGCATATCTTACAGGAAGAAGTCTTGCTACATTTAAGCGGGATTTTGAGAAGGTTTTTCATACTTCACCACACAAATGGATTTTGCAAAAACGCCTGAATGAAGCTCATTTTCTTATCAAAGAAACAGAAAAATCGGCTTCAGATGTCTATATTGATCTTGGCTTTGAAGATCTTTCTCATTTTTCATACACTTTTAAAAAGCAGTTTGGTTACAGTCCGACAAGAATTAAAAAAGATGAAAAAGTGGAATAAATTAACGAATTTCTGACTTAATAACTTCTTTAACAAGAAGCAGTTTGAATTAGAATTTTTATTGTTTTAAGGGATTTGAAATTAAAAATTTCTAACTTTATAATTAAGTATAAGTTTTTAGGAAACTAATGTCTCAGATCATTTTAAATAACTCAAAAAACTAATCTCAAAACTCAAAAAACAATGGATACAGCACTAACCGCAGAAACTCAATTTGCAGAAATCAACAACAACAAAATTGCCTATCGAAAATTCGGAGACGGAGCGCCCTTATTCTTTGTCAATAGATTCAGAGGAATTATGGATACCTGGGATCCTTTATTTTTAGATTTTCTTTCAGATAAGCATATGGTCATACTTTTTGATTATCCGGGAATAGGAAGTTCGGAAGGAGAGTTGCCTTTGGATATTCTGGATGTTGCAAAAGTAGTTCCCCAGCTTGCAGATTATCTGGGAATAGAAAGATTCAATGTATTGGGATGGTCTTACGGCGGATTGGTTGCTCAGGCGGTAACTTTCCAAAATCAGGATCGTGTTTTGAAAACAATTTTAATAGGAACGAATCCTCCGGGAGAAAATGAAATCCCCATAGAACCCGTATTTTTTGAACATGCTCTGAAACCTGTGAATGATTTGGAGGATGAATATTATCTGTTTTTCGAACCTTCATCAGAAAGAAGCAGGCAAAAAGCGAAAGATTCCCACGACAGAATAGGGCAGAGGCTTAATAGTGATCTTATTCCTTCTACACCTGAAATTTTTCAAAGATATATTGCAGGATCGGGAACGATGAGAAAAGATAAGCTTAATTTTCGTGAAGGTTACAAGACTTTAAAGTCTCCCGTTTTGGTTATTTCCGGGGATCATGATATTAGTTTTGCTACAGAAAACTGGTTTCCGCTATTGAGAAATGCACCCACAATGCAGCATATTATATTAAATGATACCGGACATGGGCCTCAACATGAACATCCTGAATTAACGGCACGTTATATTAATGTTTTCTTAGGGTAAATCTTAAAATGTATTATCTAAATTTATTATTAAGAATTTTTGATCATTAAAAATAAAATTCATGAATATTCAACTTAATTCAAAAAATGCTTTGGTAGGAGCTGCAACGCAGGGAATAGGAGCGGGAATAGCCACAGAATTGGCAAAATGCGGAGCAAATGTCACAATAATGGCTCGGAATGAAGAAAAACTGAAAAATTTTATAGCCTCTCTGCCTGTTTTGCATGGAGACCAGAAACATCAATATCTCGTTGCTGATTTTTCAGATTTTGAAAACTATAAAAAAATTATAACTGAATATTTTAAAGATAATAATATAGATATTCTTGTCAACAATACAAACGGTCCTGATCCGGGAATGGCTTTGGACAAAGGTATTGATGATTATCAGAAAGCTTTTGACCTTCTTTTCAAAACGGTTTGCGAAACGACATCTTTGGCTTTACCTTATATGATCAGACAAAATAATGGACGTATCATCAATGTTTCGTCATTGTCTGTGAAAGAGCCGATCGCTAATCTTGCACTTTCAAATTCTATTCGTTCGGCGGTAATTGCCTGGTCGAAAACGCTTTCCATTGAAGTTGCAAAACATAATGTCACGATCAATAATATTCTCACGGGATATTTTGATACCGAAAGAATTAAAAATCTTATCAGTCACGAAGCTCAGCAAAGCAACAGATCAGAGGAAGAAATTAAAAAGGGCAGGGAAGACAAAATCCCAATGAAAAGGCTTGGAAAACCTGAAGAATACGGCCATCTTGTTTCTTTTCTGGCATCCGGATACGCTTCTTACATTACAGGAACAAGCATTCCTTTAGATGGCGGTTTGAATAATACATATTAAAGAAAAGCGGTTAAAATTTTTTAACCGCCTTTTTATATATTAACAGTTCTTTAAACTAATATCTAAGATCTTTTGTGTTGGTTTGATAGTGGAATTTTCATAAATCAGATTCTAAAAGATTTTCTGAGCATCTGGAAGTTTTTATTTTGAATTTTAGTAAGAGCATACAAGACTATGAATCAAGAGATATTTTTTTAATATAAAAACAAAAAACCCGCCCAAAAGCAGGTTTTTATATTTTAAAATCAAATTTTAATGTCCCGATTTCGCTCCTTCACCTTGTTTCACATGACCAAGATATTTAGTACAATACGCACCAAAAATCAAAATCACAAGATAGCAAAACACAGGAATCACAAAGGAATGCTGAACACCGAATTGATCTGCCAAATATCCCTGAAAAATAGGAATAATTGCACCTCCTAAAATCGCCATCACCACCAATGATGAACCCTGACTTGTATATTTTCCTAACCCTGAAATCGCCAATGTGTAAATATTAGAGAACATGATAGAATTAAAAATTCCGATTCCTAAAATGCTGTACATCGCAATTTCACCGTGATTCAACATTGCTGAAATCAGTAACAAAACATTGATTCCTGCAAAGATGGATAACGTTCTTGCCGGAGCAGATTTTCCGATAAAAAATGCAATGAAATTCAGAGCAATAAATACTAAAAAGAAACTGATCTGTGCAAAAGTCAAATCAACAATACTGAAAATCACAAGAAAAACAGCAGTTGCTGCTCCCAACATATATAAAGCTTTTTTTCCTTGACTAATTGAATGGTTCAATGAAATAGCTCCAAGGAAACGTCCGATCATCGCACCTCCCCAATACAGAGAAAGATAGTTTTTGCTTACTACTTCAGAAAGATTCATTACTTGTGGCTGCTCCAAAAAGCTGATGATAAAGCTTCCTACTGCCACTTCTCCACCTACATAACAGAACATCGCCAAAACTCCGAATTTCAGATGATTGTGTTGCAACGCTCCGAAACCTTTTACGATTTCTTCCCCTTTTACCTGAAAATCAGGAAGCTTCACTCTTGAAATTAATAATGCAACCAATAATAAGATTCCGGCAAAGATTAAGTAAGGAATTTTAGTAGCTGCCGCAGAAAAAGAACCATCCGGCGCAGAAAACAATTCGAAAATCAAATGTCCGCCCAAAACCGGCGCAATCGTTGTCCCGAATGCGTTGAAAGCCTGTGTCATATTCAGTCGGCTGGATGCAGAATCTTCCGGACCCAATAACGAAACGTAAGCATTGGCTGTGATCTGAAGAACTGTAAATCCAAGACCCAAAATGAACAAAGCCCCTAAAAATAAAGGATACGATGACATCGAAGCCGCAGGGTAAAATAAGACGCAACCTAATGCAGCAAGGAAAATTCCGAAAAGGATTCCTTTTTTGTAGCCCACTTTATCGATCGGGTCTCCATTGGTTGTAGAAATTAAAAAGTAAATTAAAGAACCTATGAAATAAGCTCCAAAGAAACAGAACTGCACCAACATCGACTGAAAAAATGTCAGGCTGAATAGCTGTTTGAGATAAGGAATAAGGATATCATTCATACAAGTGATGAATCCCCACATAAAAAATAAAAGTGTAATGGTAATCAACGGAACTGTGTAATTCCTCTTCGATTGTACTTCATTCGTCATAATCATTCATTTAAAAAGTGCCTAAAGATAGTCTGTTTTCCTGATAAAAACTCAAATTGAGATATTAAATTTATCATTACTTATCATATTATTTATTATTTAAATACATAAGTTTTTAACTCATTTAAAATGATTCGATAGCCTCAATGTGACATTTCTAAAAAAACATTTAGTATTAGAGATGTCACACTGAGCCCGTCGAGGTGTTTCATCTTACGGTTTCAAATCCTCAAACTTTTGATCTGCGGGAAGTATATGCTGAACTTTTTCAACCACCAATTCTTTTGGAACTGAGAATTCTGCCGTTTGTTTGATGTCTAAAGAAGATGCTCCAACAGAAATTTTATAATTTCCGGCTTCTGCAATCCAAGCCGATTTTGCGGTTTCAAATGAAGCCAAATCTTTCGGATTAAGAGTCAAAGTAATCGTTTGAGATTCTCCCGGTTTCAAATCTTTGGTTTTTGCGTACGCTTTCAACTCAGATTTTGGTTTGTCAATAGATTGATTCGGAGCAGAAAGGTATAATTCTACAATTTCTTTTCCGGCAACTTTTCCGGTATTTTTTACATCAACTGTAACTTCTAATTTGTTATTAAAAGTCTTAGAATTGGTTTTAATATTCGAATAAGCGAAATCTGTATAAGACTTACCATAACCGAATTCGTAAGAAGGTTTTACATTAAATGTATTGAAATAACGGTATCCAACATACACACCTTCCTGATACGTCACATCTTTCGGATTATCCGCAGGAATTCCAGGGAAATTCCTTGCAGAAGCGTGGTCTGTATAATTCACAGGGAAAGTCATCGTTAGTTTTCCTGAAGGATTTACTTTTCCTGAGATTACATCTGCAACAGAATGTCCGCCTTCCTGACCAGGTTGCCAAGCTAATAAAATGGCATCCACTTTATCTTTCCAGGAAGCCGTTTCAATTACACCTCCGATATTCAGGATTACAACCACTTTTTTCCCTTTTGAGTGGAAAGCTTTACAGATTTTATCCAGCATTTCGATTTCTTCTGTTGCCAGATTGAAATCATTATCCACAACTCTGTCTCCACCTTCCCCGGAATTTCTTCCTAAAGTCACGAAAGCAATTTCTGAAGTTTCTGCTTTTTTAGCGATGAATGTATCATCCATTTTCATTTCAGGAAGTCTTTCTGGCAATGCTAAAATTCCTCTTGCTTTTCTTCTTTCTTTTTCGGCTGCAACTTCTTTTTCAGCGTGAGGTTTATATAAATCAACCAGTTCTTTGTCTAATTTGTAGCCAGCTGCATTTAAACCTTCCAATAAAGAAACCGTGTGTTTGTTGTTCACGCTTCCACTTCCTGTTCCGCCTGTAATCCAAGCGTAAGATGTCACTCCGAATAAAGAAACTTCTTTCTGTTTGTTGGCAAAAGGCAAAGCATTTTTTTCATTTTTAAGCAAGACCATTCCTTCTGTTGCAGCATTTCTCGTCACTTCTGCGTGTTCAGCTAGATTTGGCTTGTCACTGTATTTGTACTGTGCGAAAGTCGGTGTTTTGAAAACATATTCCAAGATTCTTTTTACATTCAGATTCGCAACTTCCGGAGATAATTTCCCTGAGTTTAAAGCTTCCAGCAAGACTTTTTTCTGAGCAGGAATTCCGGGCATCAACAAGTCGTTTCCTGCATTCATCTGTTTTACAACGTCAGAAATTCCACCGCTTCTAATCGATTCAAATCCCGGAAAACCTCCAAACCAGTCGGTCATTACAATTCCTTTGAAACCCCATTCATTTCTCAAAATCTGAGTTAACAGATCTTTTGAATCTGAAGTATAAACGCCATTCACTTTGTTGTAAGACGACATTACTGTCCAGGGCTGAGATTCTTTAACGGTAATTTCAAAATTTCTCAGATATAATTCTCTCATCGCTCTTTCAGAAACGTGAGCATTGATGGTTAAACGGTTGGTTTCTTCGTTATTCGCAGCGAAATGTTTGATGGAAGTTCCCACACCTTGAGACTGGATTCCATTAACGATGGCTGCCGCAGTTTTCCCTGAAATTAATGGGTCTTCAGAATAATATTCGAAGTTTCTTCCGTTCAATGGATTTCTCTGGATGTTCAGAGCCGGCGCTAAAAGTACGTCAACACCGTATTCTTTCACTTCATTTCCCATTGCTTTTCCAACCTGCTCCAACAATGTTTTATTCCAGGTTGAAGCCAAAGCTGTCCCAACAGGAAAAGCCGTTGCATAATATGTTTTTGAATCATTATCTCTTGTCGGCTGAATTCTCAAACCTGCAGGTCCATCCGCAACAATCGTTGCAGGAATCCCGAAACGGTCGAAAGAATCCGTTCCACCGGCAGCTCCTGGAACCAAACCTTGTTTTGAATCTCCGACAGGACCTGTCAGCACTTCAATACCGGGCATTCCGGTTCCAATCAGAAGATTTACTTTTTCTTCGTTAGTCATTTGCTTGATGATGGCATCGATTCTTTTGTTCACCGAAAGACGTGTGTCTTCCCAAACATCTAATTTTCCGTTTTTGTTGGAATCTTTAAACGTTTTTCCGTCAACCGTTACTGTTGCATTTTTAGTCTGAGCATTCGCAAACGGCGATGCAGCCAATAAAGCCAGGAATAATCCTGAATATTTTGCTTTCTGAGAAAGTCCTATCAGCGTTGATATATTCTTTTTCATAATTCTATATTTTTTACTTTTTGTTATTGAATAATTTTAATTTTGAATAGAAATCTTCGAACATCAATCGAGTGTCGAGCTGCGTATAGACTCTAATGTTCCTTCCTTTCGAATTGTATTCGTAAAGTCCATTATCATTGATTTTCGGTGCATTTTTGATGACGTAAGAACTCGAAGATGGGTCTGCTTCAAATGAAGACTGTAAAGCTGTCAGCAAAACTAAAGGACTGTCACCCATAATGTAGGTTTCGCCGATTTTCAGATTGAATTTCTGAACCATTTCCATCAGGTCTTCAATCTTTTTAGTGAGATAAGCTCCGGTTTTTCCTTCAGGTTTTACTTTGGTTACGAGTTCGGCATAAGACATCAAAGTCTGTCGGTAAGCGTTTCTTGGAATTTGCCAGATATTTAAGTTGGATTCATTGAAAACAACCTGTGCTGCTTTGATGTCGATTCCAAGATTGTATTCTAAAGGCGTGTAACCTGGAGGAGGCGTTGCCAAATCGGGATATTCCGGACCGCCAATCCAAACGACAATAATTTTGTCTGCGATTTTTGGTTCCATTAAATAGGCACTTGCAACTTCCGTTAAACCTGCGCCACAAACCACGAACAAAGGATTTTTTTCATCCGCTTTCATTGCTTCTGCAACGATGGCTTTCGCACCTTCGGAAACATTAGGAGTTTTCAAATCTATCAATTGGTCATTTGAACCCTGGAAAACTGAAAATTTGTTTTTCAAATTCATTACTTCCAACGTTTCGTTGACTCTTTTTACAGCATTTTCTGCAGTAATATTTGATTTGTCAAACGGGTCGCCTGGTTTCAGATGTGAACCGATAATTCCTTTGATTTCTGCGGAAGGCGAAAGAATCTGATGAACGAGTTGAAACAATCCGTCTGGGTCGCCACCAAAATCGTTATCGACGATAACGCGATAGCGGGGTTTTACGTATTTATCCATTTCCGAAATCACGGCAGAAGACTGTGCGGACACAGCCATTGCCGCAAAAAAAGAAACTATATTAAAAATTGATTTCATTGTTTTGGTCTTGAATTAACCACAAAAGGCACAAAAGTTTTTTGACACATTATTCACATCATATTTAAGTTTAAAAACTTTGAAAACAAAAGAACACATCAGTCGAAAATCTTAGATTTTCATTTTTGTGAACTTTAAAAAGCATTATTTTTAACTTTAATCTTTTGTGACTTTTGTGGTTAAATTTTAAGGTTTATAAAAATTTGTGGAATTTCAGCCAATCCAAATACACATCCGACCATTTATCAACAGGAAGATTCTGTTTCCCCATTCCGAAACCGTGACCACCTTTTTCGTAGATGTGAAGTTCGGTTGGCTGTCCTGCTTCCATCCATTTGTTATATAATAAAACTGATTTTGGAGCCAGTTTTAATTGATCATCACTTGCAGCACAAATGAACAATGGTAAAGTCGTTGAAGGAATCTGAGTATCTAAAATCTCCTGACTTGGCCCGCCGTAAATCGAAGCTGCGAAGTTGGGTAACGTTGAAGCATCTTTGCTGTGAAGAAGGCTTTCCAAAATCACACTTGCGCCCGCTGAAAAACCGATAACACCCAATTTTTCAGGATTGATATTTAATTCTTTTGCGTGGGTTCTGATGTAGGAAATGGCCGTTTTGATGTCGTTTCCAGCCATTACTTTGATTGGAGCTGTTTTTGCCTCGAATGCTTTTCGGTCTTTGATGCCTTCCATCATTTCTTTTGCAGGATCGTTTGATTTTGTTTCCAGTAATCGGTATTTTAAAACGATTGCCGTGATTCCGTTTTCTGCTAGTTTTTTGGCAACATCAATTCCTTCTCTGTTGATGGATAAACTTTGAAAGCCACCACCCGGAGCGACAACGATAACTGTTCCGTTGGCTTTTGCTTTATCAGCTTCAAAAACTAACATTGATGGTTGTGAGACATTGAAAACAACTTCTGTTTTGAACAATTCATTAAATTGCTGCGCTTCTTTTTGTGTCCAGTTTTCTGTTCCCGGCGCTTTTCCTTTGTATAATGGAATTGATTTTTGAGCGTTGATGCTCGTTAATCCTGCAAGAAATAAACTTGCTATGATTAATTTTTTCATTTTGAATTGATTTTAAATTTTAACGCAAAGAGCGCTAAGTTTTTTTTGATTATTAAACTGTTTTTAAGTTCGCAAAGGCGTTCTACTTAGCAAAGACAAACAATTAGATAACAGTCTGTTTGTCATTCCGTAGGAATCTAAGCTCAGTATTTCAAATATCATTGTTGAGATTCCTACGGAATGACAAAAATGCTGTTGACTTTAACATCGAATCTCACGCAGCCCGACTTGAGTGGAGCTCTTTTTGTGATTGCGATTGCTGAAAAGTTCAACTTATTGATTCAGTTTCTTCGCAATGACAAAAAAGCGGGAACCCTTCGACTCCGCTCAGGATAAACTACAGGCGGAAATAGCTGCCCCAACAAATATTTGAAAGAAATGAGACCGAACCTAATGCCCGGTCTCAAGACATCAATTAACTAATTTTTTGATGAACTATTACTTATGATATTTTTGAGTTCTGACGTCTTTAATCACACCAGACCAGTTCATTCCATATCCGAAATCGTAGTTGTGACCTTCGGAATCTTTGTGTGTTTCCATATCATAAGGAACGTCTTCTTTCTGCTTTTCAACCGTCGCCATATTCGCAGGCATCTGAAGTGGAAGCAATCCAGAAGGTTCGTATTTTCCGGTCACAATATCCACAACTGCCTGATTGGATACATTGAAATTCATCAGAATTGCATCGGTGTGTATTTCAAATTCATTAAAAATCATCGGCTTGGAAGCTGTGATAGAAACGATAACTGGTTTTCCATTCATTGCTTTGTAAGCATTTTCTATGGCCAATAAATCTGTGAAATTGGTCGCTGTGGAAGTTTTGTTTTTGAACGTTCTGTCGTGTACATTTGGTGCAACAACTGGGTCTCCCGCTGCAATACTTTTTTCACGAGCTTCGGTTGCCGTGTACGTCTGATACTGAAGAGAAATCGGGACATAACCGTTTCCACCTTCTTTCGCGTCGATGTCGCTGTAACCACCTTCTTCACTGTGCGGACTTTTCACAAAAATCAAAGCGAAATCAGCTTTTGCAGGGTCGTCTGTGACGTTAAAATGTTTCTTCACTTTTTCGATATCGACAGGATATTCCAAAGATGGTCCGGTGTAAACTCCCCACCAGTTGAAGGTTGCAGGAGAATATCTTTTCGGAATGTAAACCGTTTTTCTTTCTTTAATCGGAAGAATATTGGCTTTGTTTTTCAACATCACGATAGATTTTACCTGAGCTTCGTAACCCGCTTTCATAAATTCAGGATTACCAACGATTTTCTTGGTTTCTTCAACGTTAACGTAAGGGTTTTCAAACAATCCGGTTCTGAAGAAATTTCTCAATAAACGAACAGCCGACTGCTCAAATTTTGCACGATACGCTTTTTCGCCGTGTTCTTTCACGCCCATTTGATAGGCTTCCAAAACAGGAGCTTTATCGTTGTTTCCTCCGAACTGGTCAACGCCGGCTTCCAACACTTTGTAATGACGTTCCGCGATGGATAATTTCTCTGCGCCCCAAGGTTTTCCGGCAAATCCTCCCGGAGATTTTGGTTCGTCTGCGGTGATTAACCAATCGGTGCAGACTACGCCGTCGTATTTGTATTTTCCACGGAGTAAATCGGTGATTAAGTATTTACTGTAACCGTTTCCAACGTTTTCTCCGTTTTTTGTATCTTGATTAAAACTAATCGTATAATAAGGCATTACCGCAGAAGCTTCTTTGGTTCCGCCATTTAATTTGAAAGCACCTTCCGTAAAAGGTTTTACGTGGTTCTGAAAATTATTTCCCGGATAAACCGCAAATTTTCCCATTGCCCAGTGACCGTCACGACCACCTTCCTCAGGTCCGCCTCCCGGCCAGTGTTTCACCATTGCATTTACACTTTTGTTTCCCCAACCGTTTTTACTTCCGATGGTTGTCTGGAAACCGTCGATGTAACCTCTCGCCATATCTGCCGTCAGTTCCGGGCTTTCACTGAAAACGTAAGCGATTCTATACCAGCGAGGTTCTGTTCCTAAATCGATTTGTGGAGATAAAGCGGTTGAAATTCCTAATGCTCTGTATTCCTGAGCGGCGATATTTCCGAATTTCTTCACCAATTCAGGGTCGAAAGTTGCACCCATTGCCAAACCGTCCGGCCAAAGAGAGATTTGTCCGCCTGCTCCTTCATTAAATTCTGCCGTTACGGTTGCAGAATGTCTCGGGTCTGTACTGTTGTTGGCAGGAATTCCTAATCCTAAACCTTCGATATAAGCCTGAATATTATTGCTCCATTTTGCAGCAATTTCCGGAGATTCTACTGTCGTTACCAAAACGTGACGAAGATTGTCTTCTTTCAGGAATTTCTTTTGCTGGTCTGTTAAATCAAAAGCTTTTGCACCGCTTTCTTTGTAAAACATTCCGTTGTATTTTCCTGCTCTGAAACCGTCTGCAGGAGCCGGAACCGATTGGTGACCACTGTACAACATTAATCCTGCAATCTGCTCAACGGACATTTTTGAAGCTAAATCTTTTGCTCTTTCGTCAACCGGAAGTCTCCAGTCTTCGTACTTGTCAAGCTTTCCGTTTTTGTTTAAATCTTTAAATTTATTTCCGCCAACTGTCAGAATTTTCACGCCTGAATCTGCAGAATACCCTAAAACCGGACCTTTGGAATTGGTTACAATCTGAATGTTTTGCGAAAATGCTGTTATTCCTAAAAATAAGGCTGCAATATTTAAAACTGTTCTTTTCATTGTTTTAAATTTTAGAAATTAAAGCTTACAGAAAACTGACCTGTTAATGGCATAATGTAAGTTCCCGTCAATAATTTTCCGTAGTATGGACTCGCATCGGTAATCAGTTCAGCACCATTGATGGTTCCGCTTGCTCCTCTTTGGTTCAGGAAGTTGATAACTGTTGCGCCAAGGTTGATGTTTTTATTAACCGTATAACTTACCCCACCAAAAGTTTCCCATCTTGGTGCGAAATATAAAGCGTTGGTAAGATTCGCGTATTGTTTTGAGAAATATCTGAAACTTGCCCAGAATCTCCACTTGTCAATCGTATAACTCGGGTCGATTTCCATCAACACTTTAGCAACTCCTAACACATTGTTGTCGTTGTAATCGTAAGCCGTTCCGAAAGCATTGAAATTGAATTTCTTATACACAGGATTCTGTAAAGTCAATAAATAATGCAGATTAAATCCTTTGAAAGGTTTTACCACAAAATCGGTTGTCCATCCAATAGTCTGAATATCGTAGTAGACCGTAACGTTTTGAGCCTGAGTTGTATTTGCTGGATTTACTAAGTTATATCTGTTCAGGTTGTTGTTCTTTTTTAGATAAGTCGCCTGAGAAATCAACTGGATGTAATCTGTGTTCCAGAAAACTCCCAAAGCTCCTAATGGACTTTTTATTTTATTGGTGTTCGGTTCAAAAGCCTGTGAATAACTTTCCAGTCTTCTGTTTTCTTCAGTATAAAGGAAATTTGCGATAACACCGAAGTTTTTACTGATGTTATAAGTTGCATTTAAACTTCCTGCAATCTGGAAAAAGCTTTGATTGATACTGTTAAATTGACTCGGGTCTGTGAAGTTGAAACCAACTGTTCTTGGCGTTAAAGAATACTCTCCGTCAATGATGTGATTTCTTAAATGTAACCCATAGCTTAAGTTGAAGTTATCTGAAACTTTCCACTCATCTGTTCCGTAAACTGAAAGTTTATTTTCTGTTCCGCTGTGGAATTCTCCTCCTGCATTGTAGTTATAAAAACCATCTGCATCTGTTGTCGGACCAATCAATCTTTGAGGTTGTGGTTCAACAGTCTGGAAGAAGAAAGACCTGTTTGAAGTGAATTTATCGATGTTATAATATTGTTCTAAAATACCAAATGTTACATTGTGATTCCCCAATTGTTTGTTCAATGAAAAACGTCCCGCAATATTGGTAATCGGTGTTTTTGGCGTGTGCATTGCCAGCTGAGTTCCGACTGCTCCCGTATAAGCTTGACCTGTTGAAGCAATCGTGTAACCCGAAGCCGCATCAGCATTGAAAATACTTAAAGGAATAATATTAGAAGACTTCGCCGTTGCAAAGTGTGCTCTGGTTGAAAATTTGAAATTCCAGCCGTTGTTTAGCAAATAATTACCGAAGATGTCGATGTTATGAGACGTATTTCTACTGTCGTTTCCATCCATATTTGCCCAATAAGTTTCACCGGAAAGGATGTCTTTCATTTTAATTTTTCCGTCTCTAACCACATAAGAATCTCTACCGATTCTGAAATTGTCGAGCTCGGTTACTTTACCTTCTGGCCCGTATTGGAAAACGGCATAATTGGTGATGCTGTAAGAATCTGCATATTTGTATTGAATCGAAATCTTTCCTTTATCATCATTGAAATATTTGGTAACACCCGCTCTGAAAATCTTTGTTTCATCAACATTTCTTGTAAAGCCAAGTTTGTAGGTACTTGGATCGAAGTTTGCAAATGCACCAACTGTGTATGTCCAGCCATTTTTAGAAATAGGACCTGAAGCGTTTACATCACCTTGCAGCCAACCGAAAGTACTTGTTGTGAACTTTCCTTTTAACTTAAAATCTTTAGTTCCGGTTTGAGAATAAGAGTTTACTGCAAAACCAAGGTCGCCCATTGTGTTGGCCAGCTGGTCCATTTTCAATAATCCGGTTTTTTCCAGGCCTACACTTTGCCTCCAGGTTTTGTTGGGAAGTTCCGGCCAGAAGAAGTAAACGGCAGGCAAGTCGTTTTCAAGAATGGTAATTCCGCCAACTGTTGATGGCAAACCGATATTCACGTCTCTTGGACTTGTGTTATTGGCTGCGTTCAACATTACGTTTCTGTTGTTATCTTCTTTTGAAGATGTGGTCACGGTTTTTACGCCTTCTTCAGTTTTTGTAGCTGATTTTACAGCGTCTTTTACAGCAAGACTGTCTGTTGTTTTCTCCTGACCAAAGGCTGTAGCAAAGGAAAGTATCAATCCTAATGCTGAAATTTTTAAAGTTGATTTTCTCATCGTACAATCAGTATAATTTCTTCTTTATAGTTTTAATATATTGTTTATCAGTGTTTTAATCTTTTTTTTATAGTTATATAAAGACATAGAAATACCCTGCATCCAAAATATTGATTGGATGAATCTTATTTAAATATTTATACCGGGTTGATTATGGTTAGCCGGCTTTCCTCAGCATTTGTAGTTTTGTGGCAATTTGTATTACAGAAACTTTTAATACATTTTGTTTCAGGCAATATCATTGAGCCTTAAAATCGAAATGATTTTTTGTCAGTACCAATTAAATTTCACTTTTTAAAAAAGGTGTTTTCAAATAAAATCAGATCAAAAAAGCATTTGTTTTCATTGTTTCTATATGAAGCATTACAATACTACATTATCTCTTTTGATTTACCAAAAAAAATATTAATAAAACTTAATATTGGTTTTAAATAATTGAATTTCAGTATATTAAATTTAATTATTTTATTAAAAAATCATTGATTCTACATGAAACAATGATAAAAATCATTCAAAAAAATCCCCAAAAACCAATTCAAGGAACCATATTTGTACTCACTCAAAAATTTTATCATTAAATTTGTAATTAATACATTTTCTACCAACAAATGGATTCCAAAGAATTAATTTTACAACGATCAGATGAGGCAAAAGAAATATTTATTCCTCATTTGTCTGCAGATCCTGTGATTTTCGGTTTTGATCAGAACGAGCTGAAAGTTCTTCTATTGAAAATGAATTACAGGAAACAATGGTTTTTACCCGGCGGATACGTTCGTAAAGACGAAGACCTTGATGATGCCGTTGTAAGAATTGTAAAAGACAGAGCCGGAATTACGGATGTTTACCTTGAAGAATTCGGAGTGTTTGGCAAGAAAAACAGAAGTGAATTTTATTTTGAAGATTTTGATGAAACGCTCTTTCACAAACAAAGATTCATAACGATAGGTTATTACGCATTATATAATCCGGATAGGTTCAATCTTACTACCGATGAATTCAGTGAGACTTGCGAGTGGGTTTATCTGAGTAAATTATCGGAAATTGAAATGGCAATGGATCACCGTGAAATTGTTGAAAAAGCTCTATTAACTTTAAGAGAAAAAATATCTCATAAACCAATAGGATACAATCTTTTACCGGAAAAATTTACACTTTCGGAATTACAGAAACTATATGAAGTCATTCTTGGAAAAGAGCTTAACAGAGGAAATTTTTACAGGAAGATTAAGAATTTGGGGATTCTGAAAAAATTAGACGAACGAAGAATGGGTGGGGCGCATAAAGCTCCTGATTTATATTCTTTTGATGAAGAGAACTATCTGAAAGCTTTGGAGAATGGCTTAAGCAGCTGGTAAAATGAAAATAAGCGCGGGAATTTTACTGTTTAAAAAAGAACAAGAAAAATTTTTTTATTTTCTGGTTCATCCGGGTGGGCCTTTCTGGAAGAATAAAAATATTGGTGCATGGTCAATTCCAAAAGGTGAAGCTTTGGAAGGAGAAGATTTGATAGACAGAGCTTTAATTGAATTTAATGAAGAAACTGGTAAAAAAGTTGATGGAGATTTTATTGAATTAAAACCAATAAAACAAAAAGGAGGTAAAACTGTTTTTGCATGGGCTTTGGAAGGTGATTTGGAAATGTCGGGTTTTCAGAGCAATATTATTTCTTTTGAATGGCCGCCGAAATCAGGAAAGACGATTGAAATTCCTGAAGTTGATCAATGGGAATGGTTTGTTTCAGAAGAAGCTAAAAGTAAAATAAATCCTGCACAGGCCGCATTTATTGTTGAACTTGAGGAATTGTTGAAATCAACATAATTTACATTATTTATCTTCTGATTCTTTTTTAAAACTCACAACTTCATAATTATCATCAGAACAATAATCTTTACAACTTTCATCAGTAAAAGATTCGGGAGCTTTTAAAAAGTCTTCGATAAATTTTGCGCTTTCATCTGTATTGGACGGAGTAATTATGATATGAAATAGTTTTAATACAGATTCATCTGCATTTTTCACAGCTTCTTTTTTGTGTTTTTTGGCTTCTTTAAAATTCATAATTTTTTTAATAGTAGTTTATGTTAATGAATAAACTATGCCATAAAGTATATTACTGATTTAATAATCAATATTGATGGTCATTCCCTGTGAAAAGTTTAACCGTAATGGCTTGATTTTAGATACCTGTTAATTTATTAATGTCAAAATTATCGGATCATGGAAAGGTTAAAAAAAATAGTTTTGAAAATTCTTAAATGGACAGGAATTTCGATAGCATCCATTCTTTTTTTGATGTTTATTATCCCGATTTTGTTTCCGGGAACGATTTCTGAACAAGTTAAAATATTTGCCAATAAACATCTTGCCGGAAAACTTGATTACAGAAAAACACATCTTACTTTTTTCAGACATTTTCCTTCGCTTACGGTTTCCGTAGACGATTTTTTGTTGAAAGGATCGAAACCTTTTCAGGAAGATACTTTATTGGCAGCGAAAGAAGTTGCAGTAGGAATTAATTTGAAAAATCTGATTTTTGACCGGCAAGTGAAAATCGACGAAATATATGTAACAGATGCTTATGCCAATGTTTTTGTGAACAGCGAAGGTGAAGCTAATTACAATGTTTATATTTATAAACCTTCTGGAAAACAGATAGATACAACGGAATCCGGAACTTCTATTAAACTGGATCTTATTAAATTAAAAAACTGGAATATCAAATATAATGATCATTCCGCCAGGGTTTTAGTTGATGCTAAAGGGCTAAATTATACAGGAAAAGGTGGTTTGAGTGAAGATATTTTTGATCTTACAACAGATCTTGATATTAACAAGCTCGATTTTAGCTTAAACAGAATCTATTACGCCAAACAAAAAACCTTACATGCAGATTTAATTACAAGAATCAATACAAATGCATTGACTTTTGTATTGAGGAAAAATGAATTAAGAATCAATGATTTGCCTTTGAAATTCACAGGTTTTATAAGTATTTTAAAAGACGGATATAATCTTGATATCAATGCAGCTTCTGAAAAAACAACCATTCGTGAAATGATTTCTGTGCTGCCTCCACAATATCTGGATTGGGCAAAAAATACCAAAATTGAAGGAAACAGCGATTTATTTTTCAGTTTGAAAGGAAGATTCAGTGAACCTAAAAATCTTAAACCAAGACTGAAAGCCCAATTACTTGTAAAAAATGGTTTTGTATCCAACGGAAAAGCTCCGGTTCCGATGAATAATCTTAATATGGATCTTAATGTGGATTTACCGTCGTTAGATACAGAGCAGCTAGGTCTTGATCTGAAGAATTTAAGCTTTAATCTTGGTCGGAACAATAATTTCAAAGCTGTTGTAAAAACGAAAGGTTTAAATGAAATGCAGATCAACGCCGACGTAAAAGGCGCTGTGAATTTACAGACCCTTGATCAGGCTTTGGGATTGGAAGATATTGACGCAAGAGGTTTAATGGATACGAATATTAAAGCAAACGGAATCTTTAGTTTAGATAAAAAATTATTCCCGAAAACAAATGGTTATCTCAATCTGAAAAATGGATGGTTAAAGACGAAATATTATCCAAATCCGATTCAGAATATCAATATTATTGCCAATATTATCAACACTGACGGTACTTTCAAGAGTTTAGGAGTGAAATTAGATCCATTCACATTTGATTTTGAAGGAAATCCTGTTTTCATCAATGCAGATCTGCAGAATTTTGAAGATGTTTTGTATAAAGTTCGTGCAAAAGGAGTTTTGAATGTCGGAAGAATTTATAAAGTTTTTGCTAAAAAAGGATTCGATGTAAGCGGGTTAATTATGGCAGATTTATCGTTGAATGGTCGGCAAAGCTACGCAACGACAGGTCAGTACAGCAAATTGGATAACAAAGGGAATTTAATTTTAAAAAATATAAAAGCCACAACAGAATATTTACCAAAATCTTTTTTCATAAAAGAAGGGAATTTCCAGTTTGAAAATGAAAAAATGTGGTTCAGGAAGTTTTTTGCGACGTATGGAAAATCAGATTTTGCTTTAAATGGTTATCTTTTAAATACCATTAATTATTTCATAGAAAGAAAAGGAACACTTCACGGGAAATTTGTTCTGAATTCCAATTATATTTTGATTGATGAATTTATGGCTCTGAAAAATGGCGACAATTCCGACAAATCAATAGAAGTTGAGTACGCAAAAGTTGAAAATCCGAAAAGCAGTGGAGTAGTAATTATTCCGAAAAACCTTGATGTTTCTTTGGAAGCCAATGCCAAAAAAGTTGAGTTTAAAGGTTTAGGTTTAAATCATTTAAAAGGACTTGCTTCGGTCAATTCCGGGCAGGTTTATCTTAAAAATACCTCTTTTGACATTATCGGAAGCCGTATGAATATTGATGCACGTTATCAGGATGAATCTCCGTTAACAGCCAATTATGATGTTGCTTTGAAAGTTCTTGATTTTGATGTTCAGAGAGCTTACAACGAAATTGATATGGTTCGTGAAATGGTAACAGCTGCAAAAAATGTAAAAGGAATCGTATCTTTGGATTATAAATTAAAAGGTGATTTTGATAAAAACATGAAACCTATTTATCCTTCTTTAGAAGGTGGAGGAGTTGTCAATCTTCGCGATGTTGAAGTTAAAAATTTGAAAATGCTTTCCGCAGTTGGTGATAACATTGGAGCAAAAGCTTTCGATAATCCTGATATGAAAGGCGTAAATATCGAAACTCATATTAAGAATAATCTGATTCACGTTGATAAATTTACCTTTAAAGTTTCTATTTTAAGACCAACAATCAGTGGAACGACAAGTTTTAACGGATTGCTCGATTTACGAATCAGGGTAGGAATTCTTCCCGGTGGATTGATTGGTTTTCCGGTGGTTGTAACAGGAACTCACGAAAAACCGAAAATTAAAATTTTCAGTAAAACCGGACAGGGAATTATTGACGCATTGTATAATAAGAAGACAAATAAAGTAATCCGGGAAGAAAGAAGAGCTGAGAAGAAAACAAGAAGACAACAGCGTAAAGAGAAACAAGCTCAGGAACAGAAAGCAGAAATGGCAGAAAAACAAATTAGTAAAGATCTTAAAGAAAAATAAAATTCAGGTAAAAAGTGAGTCAGTTAAGTTTATTTAATTCAGATGAATATTACCAGTTTCCGGAAGAATTGTTGGAATATACACCGCATTTTTTGTCTGAAAAAGAAGCTTCAAAGCTAGAAGAAAGATTATTGAATGAAACACCATGGAAGCAAAATACTCAGAAAATGTACGACAAAACGGTTCTCACTCCACGTTTGACGGCTTGGTACGGTAACAATAGTAAAGCTTATCATTTAGGTGGAAACGAATTCATTGTCAATCAATGGTCGCCGGAATTGCTAAACTTAAAACTCAAGATTGAAAAATTTTCCGGCTACAAGTTTAATTCTGTTTTACTCAATTTATATCGTGACGGAAATGATTCTGTTGCTTGGCATCGAGACAAAGAAAGCGAATTGGGAAATCGCCCTGTAATTGCTTCTTTAAGCTTGGGACAGACAAGAAATTTCGATTTCCGGAATGTTGACAATCATCAGAAAAAATACAGTTTGGCGTTAAAGAATGGCTCGTTACTGATTATGAAAGGTGATTTGCAGGTCAATTGGGAACATCGTATCGCAAAATCAACAAAGCAAATGAAACCGAGAATAAACCTCACATTTCGGCTTATCCGTGAATTATAGTATTCTCAATTTTCAATAAATGAGTTAATTTTTTCATTATTAAAAGAATGTTGAAAATTTAATTTTATTAATGATAAATTGGCAAAGAAATTGTGTATAAGTAATTGAAACTATTAAAAACAACAGCTATGATTTCTTATTACGATTTTAAAAATATGCCGGATCAGGCGCAATGCAGTTTCGTTATCAATGAAGGACGTATAATGAGTGAAAGAACCGTCAATACAGTAAAATATGTTCTTTATGAAGTTTCATACTTTACAGTTGAGATGATTTATAATACCTTAAATAATAAGACAGAAATAATTAATGTGTTTCAAAATAAAGGCGCATACGCAATCCAGTAAATATTTTTTTCGAACGAATCAAAATTTATCGCTATAAATAAAAAGAACAACTTTTATCAGGTTGTTCTTTTTTTATTTTAAGTATTTCCAAAAGATAAATTATTTATTTTAACTGCAATATCTAAAACAAAAAATCCCCAGAAAGATTCTGAGGATAAAAACTAATAACCATGAAAACTCAAATTAAACATGAGTTATTTTTCTATATTAAAATATTGTGCCATTAATCTTTCAACAAAAAAAAATTAAGGTTATTTAAGAATTTTTAAGAAAAAATAATAATATTCTGTCTTGGCACAGTTTCTTCTCTATCTATACAACTTAAAAATATAAGATCATGGCACACAAAAATTTTAGAAAAGAAGATTTTGTACAGGATGAATCAGGAGAATATAAAGTGGAATTTCAAAAAGGAAATATCGGTGAAGGTTCCGATCTCATTGTAGAAAGACAAAAAGAAGATGGTGAATACGAAACATTGCAGGCTGAAATCCACCGACACGGCGAAAGTATCTTTGTTTCCTGGAGCGAACCGTTCAATGGACGGGTAATTTTTGACGAATAAAATTTTCCCGCTTTATTTATAGAGTGGGGATTTTTTTATCAGGTTGCTGTCGTTATATTCATACATAATTTTTTTATTATTAAATTTGAGATTCTCATGCGAAAGGAAAACTCTACCAATTCTATCAACGAAAAAGCTCTGAAGGATTTTTGTAATGCTTCAAAGACTTTGACAATGATCAGCGGACGCTGGAAACTTTCTGTTTTGTTTAAATTGTTGGAAAATGATACACATTATTCGGATTTTAAAATCCTTTTGCCTGAAGTGAGTGACAGAACACTTTCTAAGCAATTACAGGAACTTCAGAATGATAATTTGATTTCAAAAGAAAAAAATAAAATTTCTTCCGTTTATTCATTGACAGAAAAAGGTCGAAAGCTTCATAAGATTTTAACTTTGCTTTCAGATTTTCCATGTTAAAAAAATTAACCGAAATCTACATTTTCCAGAAATTCAATAACCTCACCGTTCGGACTGTAAACGAGACTGTTTTTCACATATACACTTTTATATTTATTAATTAAATCCAGATGAAAAACTCCCTCACTTAGATCTTTTGCTCCATATTCAAGAGCTTTTTCCATTGCTTCTTCTGCATTCTTTACTGTAAAACAGATATGGAGCAAGGCATTTTCAACATATTCATCTTCTTCTTCGCGTTTTCTTCCCTGGGTTGGAATGTCTGAGTTTTTATCGCATATTTCAAGGTAATAATTAATTTTTTTGTTATGAAGCATCGCACATTTTTCTAAATTAAAGTCAGGTAAAGACCAATCATGAACAACCTCAAATCCTAGTTGGCGATAAAATAAAACGGTATTATCAAAATCCTGCGCTTTGATGGAGACATGATGAAACGCTGTAATATTTTCTGTTAATTCCATTGTAATTCTTTTATTCAAAGGTAAAATTCGTTGTAATGAAAAGAAACAACTTACAAAATTGTTAGTTGATGAAAATATTTCTATGTTTTTGAAATTAAAGTTTAAAATATTCTTTATGGCATAATAATAGGTTGATGGTAAGTAATTAACCAAAACCACTCACAAAATGAAATCAAATAATATAGTACAAAGCCTGAAAGGAAAAACAGTCGTCATCACCGGAGGAAGCAGTGGAGTAGGGAGAGCAACAGCTGAAGCATTCGCGTTGGAAGGCTGTAATATCGTAGTTGCAGCAAGAGGAAAAGAAGGGTTGGACGAAACGGTTGCTTTATGTAGAGATTTAGAGGTTTCCGCAATGGCTGTTCCTACAGATGTATCGATTGCAAGTGATGTTCAGAATCTTGCAAATAAAGCATTGCAATTCAACGGAAGAATCGATATTTGGGTGAATAATGCAGGAGTAATGGCAAGCGGAAAATTCGAAGAAATTCCGATGGATCTGAACGAGCAGGTCATTAAAACCAATCTTTTTGGCTATATGCATGGAGCTTACAGTGTTCTGCCGATTTTCAAAAAACAAAATGAAGGAATTTTAATTAATAATGTTTCGATTGGAGGTTTTATGCCTGCTCCTTATAGCGCAGTTTATTCTTCAACAAAATTCGGAATTCGCGGAATGATGGAATGTCTTCATGGCGAAATTTCAGATTTTCCGGAAATTCATATTTGTAATCTTTATCCTCAGATTCAGCGTTCTACGGGAAATATGCATTCTGCAAAATATTCAGGACTTGATTTTAAAATTCCGCCGTTTGCAGCTGATCCGAGAGATACTGCAGCGAAAATGGTTGAACTGGCAAAAAATCCAAGAAAAGATTTGTTCCCGGATTTTACCTCGATGATGATGAAAAATCTGTACGGATTATTTCCAAAGCCGATTATTAATACCGCTTCCGCAGCGATGAGACTGCTAATGAAAGTAAAAAATGCTCCTTCTGATTCCGGAAATGTATTAGAGCCTTCTTCAGAACCTCACAGAATTTATGGTGAAACCATATTTCCGATTCCTTCCAGAAAGACAAAAATTGCGATGGTTGCAGGACTTGGATTAGGTTTGGCTTATATGTTTATTAAATTTAAATCTTCAAATAATAAAGCCCGAATTTAAAATTAATTGAAACATAAATCTTTTATATTAATTTAAAAATTAAGTAAATTGTGCTAAAGAATTTTTTGAATAAATGACTTTACACAAAATCTCTATAGTCGCCCTTTCTGTTTTAGGTATTGCTTTTCATGCGCAAAGTAAAAAAGAAATGGCACATCTGATTCAGAAGGAATTTCAATTTGCAGAAAAACAATATAAATTTTTACTTAAAACTGTTCCTCAGGACAAAATGCCACAATCTTATAAAGATGGAAAACTTGTTACGAAAGATATTTCCTGGTGGTGTTCAGGGTTTTATCCCGGTTCGTTATGGATGATTTATGAACAGACCAAAGATTCTGAGATTAAAAAAGAAGCTGAACGAACTTTAAAAATCATTGAACCCAATAAAACTTTTACAAGAGATCATGATCTTGGTTTTATGATGTTTTGCAGTTTCGGAAATGCATACAGAATCACTAAAGATCCAAAATATAAAGATATTATTTTGACTTCTGCGGAATCCCTTTCTACAAGATTTCGTCCGGGGATGCAGGCTATTTTATCTTGGGATAAGATGGCGGATTTCAAAGGTCCCGTCATCATTGATAATATGATGAATCTTGAAATGCTGAATTGGGCTTCACAAAACGGAAACAATAAAAGGTTGGGAGAAATCGCTGTTGCTCACGCCAATACAACGATGAAAAATCATTTTCGTCCGGATTACAGTTCGTATCATGTGATTGATTATGATGTGAATACAGGTGAGGTTTTAAATAAAAAAACTTTTCAGGGATATTCCGATTCTTCGGCTTGGGCGAGAGGGCAAGGTTGGGCTTTATACGGTTATACAATGATGTACCGATTTACAAAAGATGAAAAATATTTGACTCAGGCTCAAAATATTGCAAAATTTATTCTCAATAATCCTACATTGCCGGAAGATAAAATTCCATACTGGGATTTTAATGACCCAAAAATTCCAAATGTTCCGAGAGATACTTCTGCGGCAGGAATTATTGCCTCGGCTTTGTTAGAATTAGGTCAATATTCAAATGGTAAGGAAAAGAAAAATTATATAGATACAGCAAAACAGATGTTGATGAGCTTATCCAGTGAAAAATATCAGGCGAAATTAGGAGAAAACGGAGGTCTTTTATTGATGCAAAGTACAGGCGGACTGCCTTTGAATTCTGAAATTGATGTCCCATTGATTTATGCGGATTATTATTTTCTGGAAGCTTTAAAACGATATAAAGACTGGTATTTATAAGTTTCGGGCAAATCGAAGATTTGCCCGAAACTATTTTAAGTAATGATTTTAAACATATTCAAAGAAATTAATTTATTATTTGGTGCATAATTAATTTTAAACTGATACTTTTGTGTCAGTGAATTAGTTGATGGGAATTTAGAGGTAAGAAATTATTTTAATCAATATAAAAATGATCAAAAAACCTTTACACAATTTCCATATTCCCGTAATGGGATTAGCCTACACGATAGACAGCCCTATTCGTGTGGCACAGTACGGAATTTCTTCCGTAATTTCTATAATTGATGATGAGATTATAGAAAAGATGAAAAATTTTTACAATAAGAAGTTTAATCTGGATTACTCAAGTATTTCAAGCAAGATTGACGACTACCGAGCCAAAAGAATTACTGCTTATCTCGACTTGGTAGATGATATCGTGAACGAAAAATTTGAAGCATTTAAAGAAGAAATTTCAAAAAACAAAACAGCTCTGAAAAATTTTATGGAGATGCTTCCGAATACTTCAGAGTTGAGAATAAGTCTGCAGAATTTCCTGAACCAAAGGGAAAATGTCACTTCAACAATTAAAAATTTTATTGAAAATCATCTTTCTCCTGGAAATATCGATGTCAATATTATGACTAAAGTTGATAAAGATAATTTTAAGAATAATGAGCAATTACCTGTAATCTATAATGATGCTCATGCGTCTTTACGCGGTTTTGCGAACAGCAAACTATCTTCTTCAATGGTTCTTTCTGCAGGAATGAATCCTCGTTTGTACAGCTATATCGAAGAATTTGATGATTTTTTTCCAGACGAAAGTGGATTTCTGAAAAAGAAAATTATTTTGAAAGTCAGTGATTTCCGTTCTGCGATGATACAGGGAAATTTTTTGGCTAAAAAAGGACTTTGGGTTTCCGAATACAGGATAGAATCGGGATTGAATTGTGGTGGGCATGCTTTTGCAACAGAGGGTTTGCTTCTCGGACCTGTTTTGGAAGAATTTAAACAAAGAAAAGATGAATTAATTCAATCTGCATATACTTTAATGGGTAAAGCTTTGGAACAAAAAGGAAAAAATACTGTTTCCAAACCCTTGGACATGAAAATTACAGTTCAAGGTGGAGTGGGAACGGCAGAAGAACATGATTTTCTTTTAAAAACATATGATGTTGACAGCATTGGTTGGGGTTCACCATTTTTGCTGGTTCCGGAAGCAACTTCGGTTGATGATGAAACAAGAAAATTACTTTTAAAATCAAAAGAAGAAGATTTTTATCTAAGTAATCTTTCACCTTTGGGGGTTCCTTTTAATACGGTAAAAGGGACTTCAAACGAAATTATCAGACATGAAAAAGAAAAGAGAAACCGTTTTGGAAGTTCGTGTCCGAAAAAATTATTGGCTTTAAGTAAAGAATATTCTTCGGAGGGAATTTGTACAGCTTCAAAGAAATATCAGGAGATTAAATTTGCAGAACTGGAATCTGAAAAGGAAAATATATCTTTCAAAACATTTCAAAAAAAGAGAGAAAATATCACCGAAAAAGCATGTCTTTGTGTCGGTTTGGTAAATTCGGCTTACATGGAGCAAAAATTGGAAATAAAAGGTGAAAAGCAGGGAGTTGTGATTTGCCCGGGACCTAATTTGGCATTTTTTGATAAGGAAGTTTCTCTTTCGAAAATGGTAAAGCATATTTATGGAAAAGAGAATATTATTTCACATAAAAATCGCCCGAATATGTTCATAAATGAACTGAAAATGTATGTTAATCACCTGGAAAAAGAAATTAATGGTTCTATAGAAAACTTTACTCATTCTCAAATAAAAAAATGGAAAACATTTAAAGAAAATCTTTTAGAAGGAGTTAATTACTATGAAAATATTCTTGAAAATACTTTTTTCTTTAAAACAGATTTGGATATAAATAATCAACTACAGGAATACAAATTGAGATTATCTAAAATTAATATTCCTCAAATTTAACAAGTTTTAGTTCGAATTCATTGTTTTGGTAAATAATTTTATCTGTGTTAAAAATTATATAAGCTTGATTAAAGTTTTTAGGATTTTCCATAGATATAAAAATTAATTTTTGTTGAGAACCTTAATAAAATATGGCATTAAAGCTTATTCTTTAAATTGGCTGATACAATTTTATATTATTGAAATATAGCAAACTAAATATTTTAATGAATATTTTTTTCGAAAACATTTTGTCAGAATCCAAAAACTCTCTATATTTGCACCACTAAAAAACAACAATGTAATTGGAGTTTTTGGAGAGATGGCAGAGTGGTCGATTGCGATAGTCTTGAAAACTATTGACTGTAACAGGTCCGGGGGTTCGAATCCCTCTCTCTCCGCAATTTGGAGAAACAAATAAAATCAAAAGTCTTTAAATCTTAGTGTTTAAAGGCTTTTTCGTTGTTTGAGATTATCAAAATATATCAAAGAAAAACAAATTGAAAGTGAGTAATTCGGTGAGTAGCCGGAAGTATCATTTTCTACTCACCGAATAACAGGTAAACAGCCCATTCATCGATTGAACATCTTGTAGGTTTTAAGATTCGCAAATACATTACTAATCTTAAAAATCTAAAGTTATGGAAATCTACAGCTTACTTTTCTATGCAAAAAAAGTCAAAAACAATCCTGGAATTTCTACCATTTATTTACGGATTACTATTTCGGGTAAAAGAACAGAAATTTCGACAGGGCAGATTATTAAAACATCACAATGGGGTATAAAGTCAGGAAAAATAACAGGCAATACTCCCAATGCAAAACAATTAAATTCTTTTATAGAAGGAATAAGAGCAAAATTATTTGAATGTTATAATAATTTGTTCAGTGAAGGTAAAGAAATAACCTGCGAAAACCTGCGGAATAAATATCTGGGAATTGAGGAAAGAAAGTTTACACTCATTGAGGTTTTCAAAGATCATAATACGAAAATGAAAGAGCTGATAGGAAAAGAATTTTCTAAGGGAACATGGGAGAGATATGAAACTTCATTATGGCATACACAGGCATTTATGAAGTGGAAATTTAATATTACTGATATTGATGTCCGTCATATTAATTCCGGATTCGTTGCCGATTATGAGTTTTATTTGAGAACTGTAAGAGACTGTTCCAATAATTCTGCTGTAAAGTACATTAAGAATTTTCAAAAGATTATAAATATCTGTCTTAGCAATGAATGGATGAACAAAAATCCCTTTGTAGGCTATAAATCCAAAATAGAAACGGTAGATGTAAGATTTTTAACTGATTTGCAGTTAAGGAAAATCCAGTCAAAGAAATTCATTTCTGAAAGGTTAAGTATTGTAAGAGATATTTTCGTATTCTGTTGTTTTACAGGTTTAGCCTATATCGATGTTAAGAATTTGACAAAACTTAAAATTACCAGAGAGATTGATGGAGGGTTATGGATAAAGACCAAAAGGGCTAAAACAAAGATTGAAGCCAGTATTCCCATATTGGCTGATGCACAAGAAATTTTAAAGAGATATAAGGACCATCCAAAATGTATTAATGAAAATGCAGCCTTACCCGTTCTTAGTAATCAAAAAATGAATGAATATTTAAAAGAGATTGGAGATTTATGTGAAATAGATTTTGATATTACTTTTCACACCGCAAGGCATACCTTTGCTACAACTGTTACTCTTAATAATGGGGTACCATTGGAAACTGTCAGCAAGATGCTTGGGCATACCAATATTAAAATGACACAACATTATGCAAAAATACAGGATAAAAAAATTGGCAAGGATATGTCTGTATTAAAAAATATATTAACCAAAAGAAAAAAGGTCATTTAAATCTGTGAAAAGATATTTCCGGAATTTCTTTATTTTCTATTCCCATTTTCTACAATTTTAAAAATAAAGTTATCTGATCCATTTTATGCAGAATTTCTGGATAAAGATTAATCTACGCAAGTTTTTTTACTCCTCTTCGCTCTACAGATTAATTTATATCAGGATTTGAAAATGGGTTGTAAAATAATAAAATCGGAGTATCATTTTTACATCCAGCACATGAAAAAAAAGGCTTAGATGCAAATTACTTAGAGTGGATATTGAACTTGCATTTTGCAATGCAAAACAGCCTTTTGTTAGGAACAGCTTTGTCAACATTTTGGGCAGAAGTTTTGGCGTTTTGGGGCGTGGAATATCAAAAAACATTCTGGGCTTGTGTAATACTTTTTCAAAATATAATTTTATTGCGTTTATTCTGCTATTGATTTGTTTTCAATGCTTTAAATTTTTTTTTTTATTTTTATTGAATTAAAATTCAAAAGAAATATTTGAGATATATTCGGAAATTGACACATATACTTCTTTTCTCTAAGTAATAATATGTCTAATATTACACGTATACAGATATTATAGTTTTTTAAATTAAAAAATGAAGTGTTTTTGAATGAAGTCCCACATTAAATTTCAAAGTACAAAATTTATTGGCATTCTAAAAACACAGGAGATGAAAGTGAAATTAAAACAAGATTCTGCAGGCTTTAGCTTGTAGGATTTTTGTTTATAGAATCAATACAAAAATTGAGAGAGGGGAGTCTTTCATAAGAAGGTGTATTTATAAATGTAATTAATGAAAAAAATAAATAACAAAAAAAGTGTTTTTTTTTATAGCAAAATATTATTAATCCTGCTTTTATTATTTTTTTTCGTTGGGATCATACTATGGTTGCTAAAACCTTTACCATCTCACTTGTTGTTTGTGGGAGTAGGATGTTCAATGGTATTTATCCTTGTTTTTTGTACGCTTTTTAAACTAAAAGTATTTGAGTATGAAAGCTCAATGTTGTTTATTTCCATAAAGCAGTCTTATTTATGGAAATTGAATTCACCTATGAAGCCTATAGAGTTTCCGAACGATATACTGCTTGATTTTGACATTCGTAAAGAATTTTTTACTACATTACTGATTATGGTTATAAAATCTAAAAAATATAAAACCAGAAAAATTTACTGTAAGATAGTAGGATTGAACAACGTACAGATTTCTGAACTGAAACAATCACTTCAAAAAGCAAAAGAGTATGCTACAAATTGAGTTTAAAAGTATCTATATTGGTCTTTAATCGAATCAAAGATAGAGAGTATCTGTAACTTTCTCAATTGGTAAAAATGAGATTCAAACTATGTATGAAGTGGGAAAGTTTGGAAATGAAGGTTTTATTGCGTTATTGTAAGTTATTGAAGTATATGCTCTGCCAGAGAGTAGAGAGAGTGGCAATAATATACAAAACAAATTTAAATATATATACCAATGAACTGATGGATTTTATTTTAGAGCTAATTAATGATGAAAAAAAAATTAAAGCTCAAATGATAAATGAATATAGAATTCCTAAAACAATTTTATACAAATGGATCAAGAAGTACAAAATATAGGACTTGATTACAAACAAATGCATACGATTTCTCACTAGTAAATATCCGGAAAATGAAATTGTATAAAGCTTTTTAAGTAAACCAAGTTTGCCAGTATTGGATATTATAGAAATTGATCAAAAGATTTTTGGAATTACAGATGAGTTAACAGTATTTTTTTATCAGTAACATCGTTCGTATAGTAGGCTATTAATTCGAAAAAAGGACAACGATATGCTTCACCCAAAATTTAATTTCGCTATAAAATAAGATATATCATCAATTTCATTTGAATTATCATATAACGAACCTATTCTAAAGACTCTATATAGATAAGTATGTCTAAGTATATCGTTGTCAAAATCATTTCAACATCACGTTACAATTTTTTTAAGACCAGTCATTTTGGCAATTCATTTTCTATACTCACGAGAATAGTATCATAAATAGGTCTTGTGACAATGCCATTAGCTTCCAGATCTCTTAAGTGCTTCAACAGTAGGTGAAAAATAAACCCCCTTTTTGAAGATATTTCTTGGGAAAGACTTTGCATAATTGAGATTCTTTGTTTTGATTTTATAAATGGCATTGTAGTCAGTTGCCTTTGATCGAATGTAATATATCAGTAGGGTAGCATGTTATGTTAGAAAGGATATTTTATCTTTGGAATAAAATCTTAAGAAATAATATATATACGCTAGTTCATTCAATTATTAAATATGACAAATAAAATAGTATGAAAAAAATAATATTGTTTCAATTTTGCTTGACTGCAATATGCTGTTTGTCGTGGTCTGGTTGCTTTTCACAATCCAAATCTTACAAACCCGTTTCTAAAGAATTGTATGATACTATTATGAAGGAAGATAGTCTGCTTTTCAGTGCCGCAAATTCAAGAGATATTAATACACTTAAAACTTTTTTCACCAAAGATCTTGAATTCTTTCACGATGTTGGCGGGTTGGCAGGCTATGAAGAGACCATTGAAAATTTCACGAGAGTGGCCAAAAACTACGGATATACCAGAAGGGTTCTTGTACCTGGGAGTGTGGAAGTATATCCGGTCAAAGATTACGGTGCCATACAAACAGGACTGCATCAATTCTGCCGTCTCGAAAACAATACCCTTACGAACTGCGGAACATTTAAGTTTGTACACATTTGGAAACAAACCCCTGATGGCTGGAAAATCTCAAGAGTAGTTAGTTATGGACATTAAATACAAGAATATACGTTGCTGTCATATAATATATGGTATAGGATATATATACCTCTACTATCAAAGGTCGTAAATATAAAAGTATTTTCTACAACAGAGCATTTCTATTCTATTAAAAAGTTTTTTTGTGATAGACTGCATTTTCTGATGATAATCAACGGCAGTCATGGTTAATGAACATGACTAGAGTACATCATTCCAAATAAATTTCAGCAATGGAGTAGAGTTTCATCTTACTTAAAGTCTATTTAGTTATCATATTAAAAAGCTCTTCTATACTGCCACGGAATTTCTGCTTGGACTTCCAGTTCTTTGGCAGCTTCCAACGCAAAGTAGGGATCACGCAAATGTTCTCGTGCGATGAAAACCAGATCTGCTTCATCATTTACAATAATATCATTCGCCTGAACCGCTTCTGTAATCAATCCCACTGCGCCAGCCGCAATAGCAGTCTGTTGTTTAATAATCGCTGCAAACGGAACCTGATAATTTGGGAAAACGCGGTCTTTGCTCATGTTGGCAAATCCACCCCCTGAAGCTGTGATGAGGTCTACACCATTTTCTCTCAGGATTTTTGCCAAAACGATGCTGTCATCCAGTGTCCATGCATCTGGGGTTTCCAAATAATCAACTGCAGAAATTCTGACCAATAAAGGCATTCCATCAGGAATTGCTCGTCTGACTTCACCAACCGTTTCTACTAAAAAACGTATTCTGTTTTCGAGACTTCCACCATACTCATCCTGTCTTTTGTTAATTACTGCCGAGTAGAACTGGTGAAAAAGATATCCATGACCTGCGTGTAATTCTATTACGTCAAATCCCGCACCAACCGCTCTAAGAGCAGCTTCAGTAAATTTGACTTTCAGTTCCTGAATCTCGTCAATCGTCAATTCCTGAGGGATTACACCATTTATTTCTGTAGGAGAAGATGATTTTACAATCCAGCCACCTTCTTCTTTAGAGAGTGGTTTCATCTTTTCGTTTGGATGTTTCAGACTTCCTTTTCCTCCAGAGTGCCAAAGTTGGATTCCGATTTTTGCATTCTGCTCATGCACAAATCCAACGATGTTTTTCCAGGCATTTTTTTGTTCATCATTCCAGATTCCAACATCACTTAATGTGGCAAGCCCTTCGGGTGAAACTGCAGTACATTCGGTCATGATCAGACCTGCGCCACCTACTGCACGACTGCCAAGGTGAACAAGATGCCAGTTTCCGGGAATACCTTTGAAAGCACTGTATTGCTGCATAGATGAAACAACGATTCTGTTTTTTAGGGTAAGATCACGAAGTGTTAAAGGTGAGAATAAATTCATAAAATATTTTTTAATTTGTTTTCATATTATCGAAATTCAGCTCAGTATTTATCGTATTTAATGCGTGCAAAGAATGTTGAATGATTTGTTTTCTCCGTTTATGTTTAAAATAAGGCTGCAAAGATTTTGAGCATGACTTTACTGGATCATGTGATCCTTACTTCAGATTCTCATTTTTCATTTGCGGATGAAGGAATGATTTGAGTAGTAAAATAATATGTAATCGAAAAATAATAGGATCAAATAACATCTAAAATCAAGATCATGAACATAATAGGATATCACACGGCAATTTCAGAAGTCAGTACTTTATTGGTATTTCGCCACAGTAACAATTCTGTCGGAATTGTACAGGGTATTGAACACAACGGAAATCTGATAGATATTCCGCCGAACCGCATCAACATTGATTCGGTCATGAGAATCGATTCGTCTGAGGATTCTTTTACGGACTTCTATTCGGATTTTTACCATCAGCTGAAAGATCCCTCTGAATATTCATTTTTTAAAGTGAGGGAATTCGAGGCGCACGATACAGCTTTAGATTTACAAGAATACATTGATTGTTTATCGGAGGTTGAGAGACAAGATCTGAAAGCGGTTGAGGTTTCTATTGAAGCGGTCAATGCGATCAGAAATAAGAAAATCAATGAAAAGGAATCTTCTGTTTTGAAAAAGGGTTTTAGTAACGGGTCGGTTATTAGTAATAGTAGTTCTCAATACCGTTATCAGATTGAAGATGTTCCGTGGGACAAGATGGCTGAATTGGGTATTGACAGGGAAAAGTTGGAAGAGATAGGAGTGTTGGATTCTTTGTTAAAGGGATATAAGACACCGATGTTGATCCCGATATTTTTTAATAATGGGGAAGCGGTAAGTCAGATTGATGCACGCTTACAGTTGCGGATCGATGATGATGGAGAGTTGATTGTTAAGGTGCATCGGGTTCTTAAGAAAGTGGATTTCAGAAAGAAGTTTAAAGGTCACAAGTTTACAAAAGAGGATAGGGTCAATCTTTTAAATTCGGGGAATATGGGCAGAGTGGTGGATCTTATCGATGCGGTTACGGGCGAGATAATTCCTTCATTGATAAGTTTGGATAGGCTGACCAATGAGCTGATCTCTTTGAGAATGGAATTTGCAAGGATTCCCGATTTTCTTTGCGGGGTGAGATTGGATTTGGAACAAAAGCAGGTGCTTCGTGATGGGAAAGCTTTGTTTATTGAAAATATGTTGTCGAAGAAGGGAAAGTTTTTTTCTGCAACTGTGCAGTTTAATGCGGACAGGCAATGGGTGAAGTTTATGTTTGAGAATAAGTTTAGAGGTGTTGGTTTTAGCGAAGTGATTCATTCTGAAATGGAAGTTCCTTCACATTTCAGAGGGATAAAGCTTCGCAGATGGCAGATTGAGAAGTTAAAGGCAGGGGATATTGCTTATATCAATGGGTTGGAGAGCAGAAAAGGGAAGGAGTATCAGGGATATATGAGTTTGATAAGTCTATAGGAAGAATTGTGTTTTCTTTTAAGAATCCGAAGAAGAAATAGGAGAGTCGTGAAGATGTTTTTGGACTCTGGAAGAAAGGAGTAATCAATTTAGAAGATAATTTTTAGCAACCTGCAAGGTCGAAAGACTTTGCAGGTTGCTTTGTTTGCGTTTTAAAAAGTAGATGGCTGATGAAAATCGGGCGGCAAAAATGCAATTCCTCCCTGTGGTCGGAAACGCATTTTTGCGGAAATTGGAGCAACCCCATTTCTAAAACATTGCCCGGTAGGGCTTTTATATGTTTTTGAAAAAAGGTTGCGGAGGTTTTATAATATTTTTAGACAGCGCAACGAATACTATTGATTGCTTCATAATTGGTATCGAAAAAGGTCAGCCAATTAGATACAGTCATCAGGTCATCACCATTATAAACCTAATTAATACTCTTTTGGAAAGTTAGAGATATTCTTCTGGAAGGAGGATTGGCTTGTAAACTTGCCAAAGTTGCAGTTTTTAAAAATCATCTATTTCCCGACGTATTGATTCTTCATTATTTATTATATAGATATTATTTGAAGAGAGCAATAATAGGTAGTCCTATGTTAATCCCAATGACTGGTTTTACTTTGAAATCTGCCTTGTTACTATAATTGCTTATGTCATTTAATCTTATTTGTGGTTCAATATTGATTGGCGTTGATTTTCCTCTAAATCGCAAAGGAATACCAAATCTGAAATTGGTTGCGTTGTAAATACCCATATTTTTTTCAAATAATACACTAATACCAGGCGTAACTAATTTTTCTTTACCATCCTTATTTGTATTAGAAAGCGATACTACAAATTGCAAACTGAAATTGTTGGTTATAAATTCATTATAATCTCCAATATATCCTTTATTGTTTTCGAGAACTGCCAGATTACTTTGCTCGGTTTGAGGAAATTGTGAATATTGATAATAGTCAACTGAAGTCATCAAATCAGCTATTGCAGAATTGTTTTGAAATATTTTCCAAGTAACGGAACCATAAAGAGAAATGGTGTTATTATATTCCCAGATCGTATTACCCTGAAGATTAGCTTCCCATAGATTTAACTTTTTAGGCTCAAAACTAATTGTATTATCCGTAGCAATAAATGTTTTTCGTTCTTTAAATGGATAGAAGCCCCATGCAGAAATCCAATAATTTCTGAACCAGGTATAAGAATCACGTTTATAAAGTCTTTCAACTTCAGCTAAAGCTATTTGGTTTTTATAGTCATCCAATGACGGTGATTTTTCATATTCAGCACTAATTAATTCATTAAGCTTGTCGTTATCTTTATCGGTAATAGAATTCAAATACGCTTTTGTTTTTATATATACAGGATCATTTGGCTTACTATTGGCAATTTTTTGAAGCGTATCAATGGTATTCTGTATAAGGCTCTTAGAGCTTGTAATTTGTTCTGATCTTGCCGCTTCATCAGAATGATTTTTTTTTATAATTTTTGCTAACTGAAGGTTTCTGACAATAATTAAATTGGTCTCCAGATCAGTTTTGTAATCCATTCCCTTATATTTCAACTTTCCTCCCCAGAACCAAGTAAATTTAGCACCAAATCTTATATCCGATTGCCATTCATCATTTTTATACAATGTGGTGAAGTTTTTTTTAATGTTACTTTCAAAAAGGGGAGTGAATAACCATCTTAATTTTTCATCCTCGTCATCATTTCTAAAATTAACTCCAAAATTGAATTTGTCATTGTCGGATGTGTATGTTGCAGTATATCTTGAAAGGTTTATTTCAGAAACACCACTTAAGTAATATGATGTCTTTTTTTGTAGTAGTAGATTAAATGCTCTTTCTGTTGCTAGGCTGTTTTTAAAAGTAGTATCAGTTTTATACACATAACCTTTTATGGAGTCTATTTTGGTCTGGCTCCAACCAGCTGTAGTTACTGATAACATAATGCTTGTAAAAAGAATTTGAGTTTTCATAGTAGTTAGTTTTTAGGTTTATAGTTTTTATTTTTAAGGATCTGAATTCATTTTTATTAGAATTATTTAATTTTTAAAATTTTAGAAAATAAGAAAGTAATCGACAATAAAGAATTATTAATATTTCAATTACGTTTTATAGATGATCTACTTGCTTTTTAATTATATCACATAAAAATACGTTGTTAACGTGCAAAACAAGTCTCAGTTCTACAAAATTGTTTTTCACTAACTTACGGATTTCCGTAAATTGTAAAATTAATTAAATTGAACCAGCAAATATTCAGTGTTTTTACTGAATATTTATAACCTATGCCATCTTACTTCCGAGGGTTCAATAAGTTATAAACATTAAAGACCTTTATCCAAGCCCTTATGCTCAGAAATATATCCAAACTTAGAAATTGTAAAAGTCCGTTTCTCAAAAATAGATTTCATAATGAGCCATATCTGGTCAACAATGGTGTATTTCCTATCATTGTTTTCATTTTTAACCGTTAGAATACCGTTAAAATCTATGCTGCTGATATACTCTTTATTATTATGGTAATATAATGTAGACCCGATAAAATTATAGGCTTTTCCAATAACAAAGTAAGGTTTTCCATTATGCAGATCTTTCTTAAAAATCATTATTGACTTAAAGAGGCTATTTTTTCCTCCTCTGCCATCCTCAATGAAGATTTGAAATTGTTCTCTCTCGGATAATGCTATCAAACGCCCGTCAATGGTATTTGCAACAATCTTAAGAATCTGTGGGCGTCTTAAAATACTATTTATTTTTAAATCCAGAATTCCAATTTCTAACTCTTTTTGTATATCCTTATCCTCACCTCCAGTTTCCCTTAATTGAACAAGTTTTATATTGTAATGGTCTGCAAATTGTTGCGTATCCTTGGTGAAACCTTTTTTAGAAACTATGATACCTTCTTCTATATCAGAATCAAATATGATTGCCCACAACTTCATAACAGTATCTTTATTGATCCTTTTATTCCAGTATTTGCATTCGATAGCAGTTCTGTAAGAGCGAGTACCATCGGATTCAGATGTTAAAACATCTATTTGATGGTAAATATTGGATTTTCCTTTGACTTTACACGCATAGCCATATCCTTCTATACTTACGTTGAATTCTTTTCTCAAAGTTTCATAAATATATTTGGTAATGGATTCATAAGTCTTCCAGTTGAGAGTATTTCTTTGTTCCATCAATTTTATCTTTACAAACAAATAAGAAATAAAATAACGATTAAATTAAATCCTTAAGGAAGGGGTTATTCAAATCCAGTTTGACTATACAACCATTTTTAGATTCTTTAATCCAGTAGTATCTTAATTCTCTCAGAAAATGTTCTATTTACCATCCTACTTAAATGATTTATTCTATAATTTTAAAATTACATTTTCATAACTAGAATCGAGGATGGCTTTTGGATTTTGATCTTTTCTTAGTTCGTCTTTTGCAAATTTCGCTACGCTAGTAGAGAGGTAATCTCTAAGCAGCCTGTCAGTTATATAGTTATCTCCTTTGATCACATCTGGAACGTTGCCTCCTAAAGCATTTACGAGATGATATGTCCATATTCCATTTTTTAAAGTATCACTAGAATATGAACTTTGACCTGATTGGCAAGAAAGAAATGTAATGTAAGTTGGGTGATCAATAGAAAGTAGTACTAGTTCTTCTTCATCAATATTTGAAATGTGACTTCTCTCGTTTTCATCTATAAAACTTTGTGCGCAAGCGTCTATAAATATTAATGCATTTTTACACTTTGATTTTTGTAAAGGATCTATTAATAGTGATCTTAGTGAAACAGATGTCTCTGGGATATTACTTATATGCATATCGTAAGTCGATAAATAATTAGTTATACCGCTATGGAAACCATGACCTACATAATAAAAATCAGTCTATCATCTTTTTCAAATGAATGAAATAAGGACTTTAGGTTGTATTCAATTGAACTTTTAAGGGCTTCCTCATTCAGGAACATAAAAATCTCCTCTTCCTCAACACCGAAATCGTCCAGTAACATCTTTTTGAACTTTAAAGAATCTGAATTTGCATATTTAACTGGAAATATGTTGTTTTTTGGATAGTAGTTTTCAATACCAATAATAATTGCGACTGTTTTTCTAAATTTTGGAATATTTAATATTGTTTGCAATGTTTCTTTGGTACCTTCTACAAGAGACTCTGAATCCTCTCTTACATACTTTTTATTTTCAAACAAAATATCATTATCAGATTTATTAGTTTGAATCATATAGATGGACCTATCTCCAATTTGTACCCAGTCATAATGTACAGAGGGAATCGGATGAAGTAAGGATATTGCTTTTTTTGTTATTTCATCAATTCTAAAATCATTGCTGATACCAACTATTTCATTGTTATTAGGGCTTATTTCTTTAACTCCAAAAATTATTGACCCACCGTTAGTATTTGCAAATGATGAAATAATCCGAGCAATTTTTTGGGGCACGAAAGGAACAGCACTTAATTCTAATTCGTTACTTCTTGCTGTAGTTAATAATTTGTCAATATTAGAACTGGAAATATTTGTATTTCCAACTGGTATTCTATTAATACCAGTTTTTTTAAGTAGTTGCCCCAAGGTTATTTGTCTTGGTGCATTATTACCGTCTTCGTACCATAATTCTGCATCAACATATTCTAAAACGTCAAATTCAGAACTATAATATAAAAGTATATAATCTTTGTCAGATGGTCTTGCCACAAGTGTTATTTCATTTCCATTTTTCGTGATGCCGCCAATAATACTTTCTGCAATGATGTAATTATTGCTCAGGTCATATTCAGGAAAGGTCGAAAGATAATTAATAACATTTGTTACTGCTCTTGCTATGATATTTTTAGTATAGTTTAATAAGTCAAAATCAGGTCTTGACAAATGATAGAACTCAGAAGGTATAACGGTATTATTCGGTATTTTAATTATTTCTGTTGAATAATCACCATCTAGGATGCTAGGAGGATCAATATCTAATGTACTAACCATACCTAAAATTTCAATAGGTATATTCACGCAGAATCTGAAGTCATAAATGAGTTTTCTGAACCAAAAGATGTCAGATTCGAAACAGTCATCAAAGACCAAAAAGGTAAAGTCATTAAGACAATAAAAGGTAGTGAAACCAAAATTTTACCCGGACAAAAAACGATTTTAAAAGCGGAAGCTCAGGTCAATGATATGGAATTCTGGAGTTGGGGTTATGGCTATCTCTATACCGTTTACACAGATTTATACATCAATAATAAACTGATTGATAGAGTGCAAACCAAATCGGGATTTCGAAAAACGAAATTTGAAAATGGAATGGTTTACCTCAATGACCGCGTCATCCAATTGAAAGGTTATGCGCAGCGAACCAGCAATGAATGGCCGGCGGTTGGAATGTCTGTTCCTGCGTGGCTGAGTGATTTTTCTAATAAAATGATGGTGGAAAGTAATGCCAATCTCGTTCGCTGGATGCACGTGACGCCTTGGAAACAGGATGTGGAAAGCTGCGACAGAGTGGGATTGATGCAGGCAATGCCCGCAGGTGATGCCGAAAAAGATGTTTCAGACAGACGCTGGCAACAGAGAACTTTGCTGATGCGTGATGCAATTATTTACAACAGAAACAATCCGAGCATTGTTTTCTACGAATCCGGAAACGAATCTATTTCCGAAGAACATATGGCTGAAATGAAAGCCATTCGCAATCAATACGACCCATTTGGTGGGAGAGCCATCGGTTCGCGTGAAATGCTGGACAGCGAAACTGCAGAGTATGGCGGCGAAATGCTTTACATCAACAAATCTGCTGACATTCCTATGTGGGCAACAGAATATTGCAGAGATGAAGCGCTCAGAAAATATTGGGATGATTACTCGTACCCTTACCACAAAGACGGCGACGGAACTTCCTATTACAAGTCTACCGTAACCAATAAAGTGGAAAAAAGAGAGGATGCTCAGGTCTATAACCGAAATCAGGACACTTTTACCAAAGAAACCGTAACCCGATGGTATGATTATTACAGAGTTCGTCCCGGAACCGGAAACAGAGTGAGTTCGGGTGGTGTTAACATTATTTTTTCTGATACCAATACACATTACCGTGGCGTTGAAAATTACAGAAGAAGCGGTGAAGTGGATGCGATGAGAATTCCGAAGGATGGTTTTTTTGCACATCAGGTGATGTGGGATGGTTGGGTAGATATCGAAAATTACAGAACACATATTGTTGGACACTGGAATTATCCGGAGAATACTCAAAAAGATATTTTCGTGGTTTCAAGTGGCGAAAAGGTAGAACTTTTCATTAATGGAAAATCTTATGGCTTTGGCGAAAAATCAGACGAATTTTGGTTTACTTTTAAAAATATTAAGTTCCAACCCGGAAAGATTGAAGCTGTCAGCTACGACAATCAAAATAAGGAATTGAGCCGTGATAAAATTCAAACCGCAGGCAAACCACATTCTATCAAACTGAAAAAATGGAATGCTGCAGATGGTTTCAAAGCCGACGCGGCCGATTTGGTTCTGGTAGAGGTGGAAGTTCTTGATGAGCAAGGCAATCGTTGTCCGCTGGCTAATAATTTAATTTCATTTGAATTAACCGGTCCTGCAGAATGGCGTGGCGGAATTGCAAAAGGTAAAGAAAATTACATTCTATCAAAAAATCTTCCTGTAGAAAGCGGAATCAATCGTGTTCTGGTTCGTTCAACACTTGAGAAAGGAGAAATTTCTCTCAAGGCAAAGGCAGAAGGATTAATTTCGGATGAGATTAAATTTAATTCCATTCAAATCGATGAAAAGGATGGTTTGTCGGCTTATAAGAGCGGCGATTTCCAACCAGTGAACCTTTCGAGAGGCAAAACGCCATCAACACCATCTTATAAAATTTCAAGAAAGTCAGTTGGGATTGAAAAGGCTGAAGCAGGAAGCAATCCAGAAAAAGCAAAATTTAGTTTCGACGATAACGAATTGAGCGAATGGGAAAGTGAAGGCGATATTTCTAAAGCCTTTATTACCTATACTTTGAAGAAGGAAGCAGTTGTAAGTGAAGTTGAAATGAAACTGGTTTCCTGGCGAAACAAAAGCTATCCTATTAAAATTTCTGTAGATGGTAAAGTTGTGTATCAAGGGATGACGCCAAAGACTTTGGGATATTTCTCAATTCCACTTTCAGTTCCGACCAAAGGGAAAATAGTAAAAGTAGAATTGATGGGTGATGTGGCAGAAAAAGATGCATTTGGTGGCGTTGTAGAAATTACCGGAAAAAAAGAACTGCAGGATAGTAAAAAAACAAACCGTTCGCTTGGCATTGTTGAGATTGAGTTTTACGAAAAAGCAGATGGTTGCACAAGATAATTACACGTTTAAAAAGCAAATCTTCACACAATAGCTGTAATAAATTTTGAAGGATAATAATGATGTAGAGTCGATCAACAGAATTATGAATGAAAAGAGACAAGATTTTTGCTTTAATACAACAGCAATGTCTGCTTTTTTTTGCATTTTGTATATTTGATCAAAACTATTTAACTATGACAGATTTCTCAGACCTTTTCATATTCAATGACCAAGATATGGTAAAAGATGAATTAGATTGTGTGGCAAAACAAAACTTGGGATGACATTGTACGTGATATTTTAAAAGATATTGGTGATAAATGATTTTTTTTTTTTTAATCCACGCTTTTAAGCAATAGAGAATAAAATTGCAATATACAAGCCTAGAAATTAAATTAATGGAATCAGTCAGCAACGTTGATATAATGATTGCTCAAATTAAAAGGAGATGGACTAATTTTAAGAACGATTTTCCCCGTAGTACCAAGAATAGCAGATCATGAATCAAAGTTTTTTGAGGAATTGTTTGCTTAATTCAAGTTACTTTTCTTTAGTTTTGGATCTTTAGTCATAGCGTTTCATTGTAAAAATTTCCAATCTAGTTTTTTTAATCTCAATGTTTGGTTCATAAATAAAAAAGCCTAAATGGTTAAATTTAGGCTTTATCCAGTTAAGTTTATGGAATGTAAAAATGCTGATTAGAAGTAAATAAAGATTTTACCCTCTAACCTCCGTAAGCAAGATGTCTCAGACCTAAGCTCATAAGATATTGAGCTATTCCATCTCCATATTTGGCGTATGAAGAGATTGTTTATTTATCCACTCTATGTCAGGTAGCTTTTGACTGTTTATGAGTTCTGCAACGAATCGCTCTTCGCGGGGCTGGCTTGCCTCGAATACATCTGTAAAAAGACTTTCATCTTCATTAATGCCAATGATGTCGTCTATGTTATCTCTAACGTCTTCTGGCTGTATTCCCGATTAAAATATCCTTTGGCAGAAGCAAAAAATATCCTGGCAATCCTTCCCGCTTGTGCACTGAATGCTTCTCCATTTACCTTACATTCTTCGTGTATGAAATAGATGATGGCATTTGATACATCTTCGGGTTTTAAATTTGCTTTAAACCACTCGCCAATTTCAGTACCTCCCGCTTGGTCTTCGGTCATTTTACTATAAGCCCAAGGCATCAGTGTATTGGCGTGTATGTTGTGCTGTAGTCCTTCTGTTGCCGTTTGACGTGCCAAATTAATGACCGCTGCTTTAACCGGAGCATAATTGGGGTCGTATCCTTTTTTTGTGCGTGGCACTTTTTTCAGGAGGGGCATTAATTAATTTTTATACTACAACAAATACCAATTCGAAGACCTATTTCAGCGAATACTTTAAACGAAATGCTTCGGAGCTGTTTCAGGATTATGTATTATAATCTAATTGCGGATTGTCCAATCAAGAGCAAAACTTACGGATGATCCTACTCAGGAAATATGTTTTGGGGTTACCGATAGTAGCTATTAGCTGTGAAAAATACTGCCAGGTTTTATTTGAACGAATGTAAAATAGCACTAGGTTAAATCTGAGTAAATAGATACAAGAGCGAGGCAAACCTATGTAAAATTAATACAACTAGCTACAGAAAATTATGTAATGTCATATTTAAAGCGGTGTAAAATATTACAAGGTTAATAGATAAAACCGCGAGACAAACCTACCTAAAATTATAGACAACCATCTGAGTAAAATTAACAGAGATGAAAATTTATTAAGATTTGGTTTGTAGGAAGTTAAGTGATTGTATATCCTAGGAGAAAAAAAAATAGTTTCTTGCTATATTTTAAATCCCGCATCCCAACTTTTCTTATAGACGCAGCAAGTAATAATAAAACCTGCGATTTCTAAAACTATAGATCGGTTTTCAAAACTCAAGAAAATAAATACCATTTTGTTTGCAAGATGTGTCTTTGTTCGTACAAACTTTTCAAGTTTTCCTCCAAAGACATCTTGCCTTTTTTGCAAAAAGGAGAAAAAACTTCGGAACTCAGTTTTTATTTTTTGAAATCTTTAAAAGGATTCAAATTAGCCCAGTATATTCTTTTTTAATCTTTGGAAATTCTATATGATTCCAGAATACTCTTATTTGAGTTAAACGTACTCATTACTATTGACTTGTTGTTTTTTTAGTGCTTAATTTGCCTCAGAATTTTTAATCAAATTATTTTCGCAAAAGAAAAACTATGGAAAAAGAAGCACGTATCTTCATAAGGGTTCAAAAATACAAAAAGGAAAACTGGAAGAAACTCTGTTCTAAAAAACGAATTTCTTTGAGTAGTTTAATTATTGACTCAGTGGAGAATAGAATTTTTGATGATGAAAGAAGAAAAATACTTGTATTTATTGAAAAACAGGACAATATTTTTGCAAAGATTGAAAATAATATTAATCAAGTGGCAAGAATAACCAATGCTCAAAAATTTATCAGCAATAAGGAGCTGGAAAACTTCGAGGAAAAGTTAAAAGTAGTCTTTGAACTGAAAAAACAACAAAACGGAATTTTCGCAAAAATCTATTCATTAATTGCCAATGATCATTAAAAGTTTTATGTTCTTCATACCCAGATTTAAAAACGGATACAAAATATTACCAATTCTAATTTATTTGGAAAGATGATAACCAGAAATATTAATGAAATCTAAGTTATTTAATTTTAAAATTCGTGATAACATATTGATTTATTAATAAATTTTTATGGTAAATGCATAATATACAATATGTTAAATGCTATAAAATGGTCGGTTTCCCGTACTTTCTTTTAAAATTACTTTAAACACTTTTTTATTTCTTTTTCAGTACATTTTCGTTGTACACAAAATCAAATTACACTAAATTTGTTACAAATGAGTAATGTGTACTATGTTAATAGGATATGTAAGAGTAAGCAGGTTTGAATAAAATCTCGATTTACAAACAGATGCTTTAAAAAATTTAGGAATTGAAAAAATTTTTGTTGACAAAGTAAGTGGTATAAAATCGGAAAAACCACAGCTCAATGAGTTATTAAATTTTATTAGGAAAGGACCCTAATGGGCATATCTTCGAACTTTTTTATTGAGGATGTAATGAAATTAGTCTTTTTAATGGATTGATTGTAATAAGGTGAATCTAAGCTTTTGCGTAATGTCTGATTGGTCCATTCTTTGGCATTAAATAGAGTGAGAGTTCATTCAAAGTAATCATCTTTTTTGGCTTACATTAATCAATTAGTTTCACTCGAAAATGGCGGCTTGTCTTTTTTTGATGCGAAATCGTATTTTAGTTCCTTCAGTAAACTGTTGAACGGCTAAATGCAAGAAATTGTATCATATAAAAATACATATGGAGAAAAAAATCCTATTTCTTTTAAATTCAATTAAATTTATCCCGTAGGAAAGGTTTAATTGTCTACCTTTAAGTCAAATTAATAATCAAAATATAACGAGTAGTTAGACTGTATTTACATAGGAGAAATCTCCAATTTCTAGTCATAAAAACACCAATCACATTAACTTTTTCAAGACTATACTAATCAATCTGTATTGTTTACAATTTCTAAAAGAAACAAAAAGGAATAGAAATTATTCAAAACAAATGAATTACTGCGTAAGTAGAAGAGCCATAGTCAAAATATAATAGATAAGAACTTATTTATTCTTTGAGGTAAATACACTTCAAAGTCTTATTAATCTGTTTATATGAGGAAATTTTATCAAATTTTATTTTTTTTTATTATTTTTCAAGCCACTGCTCAAGGGGACAGTTTGATAAGATATACTCCTGAACAATTGGCCAATAAATCCTCAATGGCTACCAGACTTAAGGATAAACCATTACTCTGGAAAGTCTATCTGGATGAGATGGAGCGGAAAACCCCTACAGATTCATTAAAAGCAGAAACCTATTACAATTTAGCCTGGGATTTATACAGACAACAGGATTTTGGAATAGATCTTTCAATTAAAATGTTAAATCATGCGCTCGCATCTGCAAAAAAAGCAAATTCAAAACCTGTTACACTTTATTGCTTGGAGAGCCTGAGTACCTTTTATGCCTTAAAAAATGATAACAACAAGGCATTAAAATGCCTTCAGGAAATAAAGGACATTGGTAGTACAGTCTCTGAAAACAGCCCATTATTTGTAACTTTTCAAGCAAGTACAGCTCGGGTATATTCTATAATTGGTGATTTCGAACGATCCATTTCTATTGTAAAAAAATCAAATAGTGATATTGATAAGTATATTTTAAATCATCCGGAATTACCTAAAGACAGTGTAGCGGGGCTGATTTATGAAAAGAAAGGAAACGATATACATCTTGCACAATCATACAATTTTCAAAAAAAGCTAGATTCTGCTTTTTTTTATCTTCAAAAAGCAAAACAGCTTGAAAAGCAGGGTTATAAATTGTACAATAATAATATTTGGGTACAAGAAGCCTTTTACCTGATATTGTCTAAAAAATATGATCAGGCAATTGTAATAGTTAAACAAGCCGATAAGAACGGGTATATTGACACAAAAAACAAACGCTATCGGGCTCTCTATTACTTAGCAATATCTTCCTATTATAAAAAAAACTATACGAAATCTCTTTCTTTTTGTGAACAGGCATTGGCAATTGATGTGAAAATTCCTTCATTTATGAATTTCGAGCTTGAGGTGTATAACTTAGCTATTTTAAATGCAGAGAAACTTCATGATATAACAAAACAGACTTATTATTCAAAAAAATATAATGAAGCTTCGCAAAAACTTAATTATGCTGAAAAGTCTCGATTTATTGCGAAACTATATGATCAGGATGTCGTGATCGCAAAAAAACAACTACAATCAGAAAAAGCTGGAAAAAAATATTTTTACTTTGGCTTGATTTTACTTTCTCTTATATGTGGCTATTTGTGCTGGCATTACATCAAATTAAAAAGAGATCGCAAAAAGTTTAAAGAGATCATTGCATCTTTTGAAAATAATGAACTGGAGAAAAAACTTCAGGAAATAAATAAAAACCCTAAGAATACTCACATAACTCCTTTACAAAATATTGATCGCAAATCAGTCAAAATTAGCTCAGAAGTTGATGAAAAAATTGTAAAACAACTTAATAGTTTTGAAAAAAAAGAACGTTTTCTTTCTCCTAATATTTCCTTAAGCAGTATGGCGAGTGATTTTACTACCAATGCGGCTTATCTTTCTGCCGTCATAAAAAAACACCGTGATACAAATTTTAATGGTTACATCAATGATCTTCGTATCGAATATATTATTAGAAAATTAAAAACTACACCAGAATATTTAAATTATAAAATAGCATATCTTGCAGAAGAATGCGGATTCTCTTCTCACACTGTTTTCATCAGAATTTTCACAGAAAAAACGGGTCTTACCCCTTCAAAATTTATTAATTTTTTGAAGGCAGAAAAGCCTGAATCATAACACAGACAAACTAATAACCAGTATAATATCTTGGAATGAGTAAACTCTATTACGTCTTATTTTTCTTTATTACCTTAGAACTGACAGCCCAAGACAGCCTTGCAAAATACACTCCAAAAGAGCTTGGCTATAAATCTTCAATGGCTACCAGACTTAAGGATAAACCATTATTATGGAAGATCTATTTGGACGCCATGATTCGGAAAAACCCTACAGACTCCTTAAGAACCGACACATATTATAATCTGGCAATAGATACTTACCGTTATACAGACTATAATATAGAATTTTCAACTAAACTAATGAAACAAGCAATTTATTATGCAAAAAGATCGCATAACAATGAATTGTTGTTGTATTGTTTCGATGGATTAGGATCATTTTACGCTATAAAAAATGATAATATCAGAGCATTTCAATGTATAAAAGAAATAAAAAAGCTTCATAATCATGAATCATTAGATGACATAGCCTATCTAAAATTTAATGAATCTAGAATTTATTGGCAAATAGGTGATTTTGAACGGGCTATTTCGATATTATCACATGCCAATAAAAATATTGAAACATATGTGTCTGAACATCCGGCCTTATCAAAGGAAATCAAAACAGGTCTTATTTATGATAGGAAATTAAATTATATAAAGTTGGCAGGATGTTATAATTTTCAAAAGAAATTAGATTCCTCTGCCTATTGTATTAAAAAAATACGTGAAATTGAAAAACAGGGTTATCTCTGGCATAATAATTTTGACTGGATAGAAGAGGCATTCTATCTCGTATTGTCTAAAAAATATGATCACGCCATTGCATATATTGCAGAATCAGAAAAAAAAGGGTTTATAGATAGTAAAGATAAAAAATGCCGAGCTGATTATTATCTGGCAATGTGTTGGGAACAAAAAAAAGATTATGCTAAATCACTCAAATTATGCGAAAAAGCGTTAGATATTCACATCAGAATTCCATCTTTTATAAATTATGAATTGGAACTTTACAGATTAGCAGCATCTAATGCCTCTAAACTCGGAGAAACAAATAAAGAATCTTATTATTCAAGAAAATACAACGAAGCTTCTCAACAACTGGATTATATGGGGAAATCTAAATTTTTGGCAAACCTCTATGAGCAAGATGTTATAGAAGCAAAAGGAGAACTTAAGTCAGAGAAGATCAGAAGTGGTTATCTTTATTTTATTTTCATTATTCTTTTAGTACTTTTTTGTTATTTAATTATACATTATTTAAAATTAAAAAAAGATCGTAAAAAGTTTAAAGCTATCATTGTAGCATTTGAAAATAATGAACTGGAGAATATCTTGCACGAAGCAAATAAAGATTTAGATGATTCTCTAACAATCCAGATTCCGAATATTGATCGTAAAACCATTACATTAAGCTTTGAAGTCGATGAAAAGATAATGAAGCAACTTAGCAAATTTGAGACAAAAGAACGTTTTCTTTCCCCCAACATTTCTTTAAGTAATATGGCAAGTGATTTTAATACAAACTCGGCCTATCTTTCTGCAGTCATAAAAAAACATAAGAATACAAATTTTAATGGCTATATCAATGATAATCGTCTTGAATATATCATTAAGAAATTAAAAACCTCCCCTGAATACCTGAATTACAAAATAGCCTACCTTGCAGAAGAGTGTGGTTTTTCTTCCCACACTGTTTTCATTAGAATTTTCACTCAAAAAACAGGTCTCACTCCTTCAAAATTTATCAATTTTTTAAAAACTGAAAAAATAGATTTACAAATCACATAAATAAAAATAAAATATTGTAAATCAGTTATTTGTGTTATTTATTTGACTCCATAAATTCGGAATTTGTGGAGTCTTTTGTTTTTATAGCACTCTATTTCTGCCTAATCTTACACTATAATATTGCTTTGGTAATCACAAAATTACTTTGAGTTTTAACTAAATTAAAATAATAAGATGAAAAAACAAATTTACACGTTGGCAGTTCTCCTAATGATGGGTTTTGCTGCAAAAGCACAAGTCGGAATTGGTACTCCAACACCTAATTCTTCTTCTATGCTTGATATTACAAGCACAACAAAGGGATTACTCATGCCTAGAATGTCAACAGGGCAGAGAACTTCTATTGCAAGCCCTGCAACGGGACTACAAGTATATGATACAACAACTAATTCTTTCTGGTATTTTAATGGTGCTGTTTGGGTTAATAGTGGTGCTATTTCTGCACAGGACTTACGGCTTTTAACAAATAATAACCACGTTACACAAGATGCAGGCGTGGGTTCTAATGGTACGAACCTGGGGACAGGTTTTAATAATATTGCCATAGGTACAGGTGTACTTAATGCCGTGACATCAGGCGGAAGTAATGTGGGTATCGGTGCTTTGGCTTTAACAGCCAATAGCTTAGGGAATTATAATTATGCTGTAGGAGAAAGTGCTTTAAAAGCTAATACTTCGGGCACTGCAAATGTAGGGCTAGGATTGCAATCACTTCTTGCAAATACAATAGGAAATAATAACGTTGCTTTAGGGTATGTAGCTCTTCAGAGCAATACAACAGGAAGTAATAATACGGCTGTAGGAGTCCAGGCTGGTAATAATATAACGACAGGAACTAATAATATTACAATTGGGGCGGCTACCGCAATAGCGACACCCTCTGCAAGTAATCAATTAAATATCGCGAATAATATTTTCGGAACAGGATTATCCGGATCGGTAACTGCACCTGCTGGAAGAATAGGAATTGGAACCAACAATCCCAGATCACTTTTACATGCTGCCATCGATGCAAGCACATATTCAGGACAGCTTGTAGTTGGAGGCAAAACAATTGAAGATAAAATAATTGAAATAGGTTACAACACCACTACAAATCAAGGGTATATTCAGCCAAGCTGGGCAGGAAATACTTGGTCAGACTTATTGCTTAATCCCAATAACGGAGGGCAGGGTTATGTAGGTATTAACAGCCAGTCACCTCATGGACAGCTGACCTTAGGTAACTTAGTCATGAATAGAAAAATTATCTTATTTGAAACAGTCAATAATGATCATCAGTTTTACGGATTTGGTATAAATGGTGCTACTCTACGTTATCAAACAGATGGTGCAGGTTCTGATCATGTTTTTTATTCGGCTTCTTCGCCAACAACTTCAACCGAATTAGCAAGAATTAAAGGAAATGGAAATGTTGGTATTGGGACATCTGCTCCGATTACAAAGCTAAATGTTGCTGCTAACCAAACAAATTTTACTAATGAACTGGCACAGCTTGTGGTTTCCGGAATAGATACTACGCAAAAATTATTGCTAGGATATAACACAAGTACTGATAATGGTTATATACAGGCAGTACATTCAGGTGTAAATTGGATGAATCTTATTTTACAACCTAATGCAGGTAATGTGGGCATTGGTACAACGACACCAGTAGCTACACTTGATGTAGGAAGCAAATTTAAATTTTACCCCACAGGAGCGCTTGCTAAAACTGATCCGATAATGATAATTGGAAGTACAACGAGTTGGAGCCGTATTGGCACTGGTGGTGGGGCACTGGGACTTTGGGGTGATGGTAATACAGCATCAAACGACTCACCGAATTTATTCATCATGACCAACGGTAATGTGGGTATTGGTACAACGACACCTTCTTCATTACTACATGTAAACGGAGTTATCACAGCTACAAAAATTCAAGGCCCGTCTGACTTCCGATTCAAAAAGAATATTAAACCTATCGAAAATGCTTTAGACAAAGTAGTGAAATTAGGAGGATATACTTATGACTGGAAAGACGCTTCTGAATTTCCTAATCAGAGTTTAGGAAAAGGACATGATATGGGTGTGATTGCACAGGAAGTTGAAAAGCAATTCCCGGAAGCGGTAACCACCAATGCTGATGGATACAAAGCTGTAAGCTATACCGAACTGGTTCCTGCACTGATCGAAGCTGTGAAAACTCTAAAAACGGAGGTTGATGAACTGAAAAAAGAAATAGCCAAAATTAAAAAATAATATTCTGTTTTTTATAATAAAGTTAATGACCGCTTTACATTCTTAAATTCAATTGGAAGAAATTATTTTATGATTTTTTTAATGATAGTTTTCAAAAAATTAGTTTTCATTGTTGGTTGATAGTTCCCCTCTCATTCCAATATAATTTCAACGTAAGGTGGTCATATTTTTTATCATGGTTCTAAAAACATTTAGGTGAAAGTTAATTATTATTCAGTTTTTCAACCTCTTTATAGATTCTAAAACAATAAAAATGAAAAAAATACTTAAATTTTCAGCTTTTCTGCTACTCTTGGTTTCCTTGCCTGTAGTAGCTCAAAATACAGCTTCGGTTTCTGGCAATTGGAATAATTGTGCGACCTGGGGAAACCCAACTACGATTTTCAACAATACAACAGATACTAAAACCATTAACAACGGGGTAGCTGTAACACAAAATACGGCATGGAGCACTAATAATGTTGTATTAAATGGTACAGGAGGAATTACATTTGCCTCTTCTGGTAATTCAATTGATCTTGTAAATGATACTGGAAATGATCAAAGTTGTGTACTTCCAAATTGTCCTACTCCTTCAAACTTAATAGTGAGTGGTATTACTAACACAGGTGCCCCGATTAGTAACCCAGGCATTGTTCCCCAGCTTGGTAATGTAGTTTTCAATCTATCAGGAAATAATATCAGCAGTGCAACCTGGGTGGTTACACCAACCACAGGCGTATTTCCAGTTACAAGCGGGTCTGGTACCAGTACAGGCAATATTAGATTTACCGTGGCAGGAACATATAATATAATCTTTACAGCAAGTAGCACAGGTTCTTGTACAACTACTACAGCTACAGCTACAGCTATTGAAACAGCCGTCGATCCTATTTCGTGTAATCCACCTTTCATTACTTCGGATTTGACAGGGCAAGGTGACTTTTCATCTGGTGAAAGCAAGACCTTTAGTATTACAGCTACCGGTGGAGTTAGAGGTATATATTACGCCATAAATAGAACATATCCTCCATCCAATCAAGCTTTTACTGGTGATTTAATAAAAAGTGGAAATACCTATTCGGTGACACTTTCACGATCATCTTTTCCTTCTTCTTCTGGAACTATTCCAGCCTCTCTATATTTCGTCATATTTAAGGATGCAACTAATGTTTGTCCACAGCCTTCTGTTCTAATTAATTTTAATGTTGCTCCCTAATCCTTTCGTGTGATAGTAATTTAAAATTAATGCAGTAATAATTTAATTAATTAGATAAAACATCGGGATATAAAAAGTCCTGATGTTTTTTAATATAAAAAAGACAATAAACAAATCAATACCAAAAATTAATAATAAAAATTAATAATAAAAAAAACAAATGATGATAAAAAAAATAATCAGCTGTGCAATACTTTTTATAATGGTTTTACTTTTTATAAATACCAATGCACAAAATACAGCTACAACAACAGGTAATTGGAACAACTGTGCTACTTGGGGCAATCCATCTACAATCTTTAATAATACTACAGATACTAAAATCATTAACAACGGGGTTACTGTAACACAAAATACCGCATGGAGTACCAATAATGTTGTATTAAATGGAACCGGAGGAATTACATTTGCATCGTCGTCTAATTCAATTGACTTTGTAAATGATACTGGTAGCGACCAATCCTGCTGTACATTAACAACTCCTGTAGCTACAATATCACAGCCCACTTGTGCTAGTGGTAGTGTAGGTTCAATTACTATTACGCCACAAGCTGGTGCTCAATATTCTATTAATGGAGGAGTAAGTTATCAATCTGGCAATACATTTTCTAATATAAGTCCAGGAAATTACAATATAGTAGTCAGAAGCACAAGTGATACAAGCTGCTTCAAATCAGCTCCTATTACTCTAAATAATCCGGGGATTTGCTGCACCGCTCCAGCTATTACATCAAATCCTGTCAGCGGTACTACAAATGGAGTGAGTAACTATACTTTTTCTGTGGCAGCTACAGGAACAGGTCTTACCTATCAATGGCAACGAGATGGAGTAAATATTTCTGGCGCTACCGGCAATAGTTATTCTACAAATATTCCTGCTACTTATAGTGTGGTTGTTATGGGCACGTGTGGATCTGTAACTTCTACAAATGCAGTACTTACAAACCCATGTACAACGGGTACAGTTTCCACTTATACAGCAAGTGCTCCTTATGTCTATAATCCAAACGGTAATAGTAGCTACACTGTAACGACACATAACGGTATAAATACAGATGCTGTCGGTTGGGATTCTACAGGTGGTTTTACAATTCATTGTGCAGGTACTTATACGGTTGAAGGAGATGTTGTCATGAATATAACTAATCCTGATCCGGCTGGAACAACTACTTCATTGCGTTTAAGTGGTATGGGTGAAATGGCTTATGGCACACAGCATTTTACAGTAACAAAATATATGAATGTTAACGAAAGTCATTATTTTTGGTCATATGTCAGCATAGGTGAAGGTATGAGCTTTATTATTAATAATGGAAAAATTACTAAAATTAATTAAGCACTAATCAATTTCTCAACAATCATAAAGACATCGGGATATAAAAGTCCTGATGTTAAAAGAATAAGCAACATGAATACAGTACAAATCAACGAATACGGTTCAATTTCCAATCTTCAGATCGCTGAGGCGGAAAAACCAAAATTCAGTCATCATCAGGTCTTAATAAAAGTAGAAGCTTCGGCTGTAAACCCTATAGATACAAAAATCAGAGCAGGATATTTGGCCGGCGCACTGCCAAGACTATTTCCAATCAGGCTCGGTTGGGAAGCAGCAGGCAAAATAGAAGCTATCGGTGAGAATGTAAAAGAGCTACAGATCGGCGATGAAGTGTACACCATGATCAACATGGCACAGGGTGGCGCTCAGGCAGAATATGTTGCAGTAAACGCAAACGAAGTAGTCTTAAAACCATTGTCACTGTCATTTATTCAGGCGGCGGCTGTTCCGATGGCAGCAACTACTGCTTACACTGCTTTAAATTTAACTGATGAAGTCAATATCGGGCAAAGAATACTTATTCACGGTGCCGCAGGTGGTGTGGGTACTTTTGCTGTCCAGATTGCTAAAAGAAGAGGATTCCATGTGATTGGCACTGCAACAGGAGATGGGATTGATCTTGTCAAGTCTTTAGGAGCAGATGAAGTTATAGATTATGCCACAACAGATTTTTCAGAGGTCATTAAAAAGGTTGATGTTGTTTTAGATCTGGTTGGCGGAGAGACTCAGTTAAAATCATTTTCATTGCTTAAAAGCAAGGGGTTAATAATTACTACGTTACAATTATTATTATCTCCGAAAAAAATAGAAGAACTCGGAATCAGGGCTCAATCTATATTCACGCTGCCCGATCTATGCAGTTTAACCCGCGCAGCAAGAGAAATAGATAAAGGTATCTTAAAAGTACAAAATCCTATCACGTTGCCTTTCAGTGAAGTACAAAAAGCGCATGATATGATAGAAAACAGGACAGCTAAGGGAAAGATCGTGCTGGTCTTTTAGCTTAAACAAACACTAAGAACAAGTATATGATTTACAATAGCTTAATCGGCAAAACAAGGAAAGATATTCTCGAAAACATAGAAATATCCTGCCTCAATGATCATTGTGATGAAGAGCTCTACTTTTATCTCGGGAAAAGCTATTTCTGGCAAAAAAAATACTTGTGTGTATTTTTTGAAAAAGATACAGTAATACGGTCAAGCATCACCTATAGAAATATTTGGGATAAAAAACTTCATCCATGATTGATTCGAAAAATATTCATATTGGCAAACTTATAGAGACAAGATGGCTGGAATTAAATATTTCAATACAAAGAACAGTTAATTTTTTCAAATGTACAGAAGAAGAAATATTTGCCATGTTTCAGGAAAAAGAATTAAAAACTGAGACACTTCTTAATTGGTCCAAACTATTGCAATATGATTTTTTTAGAATGTATTCTCAATATCTCATCTTATACTCTCCGTCCACTTCTACAGACTACAGAAAAAGAGAAAGTAAAACCAGCTCCCTTCCTTCCTTTAGAAAAAATCTCTATACAAAAGATATTATTGATTTTTTAATGGAACAATTAGCTTCGGGAGAGAAAACAAAACTTCAAATTATTAACGACTATAAAATCCCTAAAACGACTCTCTACAAATGGATAAAAAAATACAACATCAAGAACTGAAAAGACCGGATTATAAAAGAATTTATCAGGATATGATCTCGAAAAAATTTCCTGAAAAGCAGGATCTTTTTGTTTCGGTTTTAGAAAAACAAAACTTGTCTTTTTTTGATGTTTTAAAAATAAGTGATCTTGTTTCCGGAATGCAAAAAAAAGAAACGGTAGTCTTTAATCAAAAGCATAAATCTTATGATCAGGAAAGCATCCGGAAAATATTAGAATATCAAAGAAAAAACAAGCTTAATAATTCTCAGACTGCTATTCATTTCAAATTAAGCAGAAATACCATATCAAAATGGAAAAAGACATTTGATTAAAGTTAAAAAATTAAAACACAATGTAAAAATTTAAAAATGAAAAAAATATGGAGAAAAACACGGCTCGTTTAGAAGCATTTAGCGACGGTATATTTGGTGTTGCCATTACCCTGCTTGCCATCGAAATCGGAATAAAGGAATATGAGGGAGCCAATAACCTCAACCTTTGGGACAAGATCATAGAAAAATGGCCCGAATATTTTACTTATTTTAACTCATTTGCAACAGTTTTACTGATGTGGATGGGGCACAATAAAATTTTTGAACAACTAAAAAAAAGCAATCATTGGGTAGTTCTTTTGAATGGGCTTATGCTGTTGCTGGTTGTGCTTTTCCCTTTCCCGACGAAATTAGTAGGCTCATTTATAGGAACAAACGCACAGGAAACGGCGGTCTCATTTTATGCAGGTTTCACAGGATGTATCACATTGAGTATGCTGTTATTAAACATTGTAATTATTAATAACGAATCTCTATTAATTTCTCCCGAAACAAGTGTTCCCTGGCTTAAAAACATGATAAAAGGACAGATATTGGGTTTTATCGTTTATGAAGCATCAGCAATACTTGCGCTTCAATATTCTGTGATCGCTCTTATGATCACCTTTTTGATGTGGATTTTCTGGGCCATCGTCAGTATGGACAGGGAACGTTCTGTCGAAAAATAAATCTTTTATACATCTAATGATGAAAAAAACAATACTCGTTTCAGCTTTTTTATTAGCTGTTACCAATCCTCTATTGGCACAAGAAAATAATCTTGACAATAACAAAGAAACAGAACTAAAACACTACATGCCGCTCTATCTTGATTTTCCTGCAGAAATGAACGTAAAAAAGGGTTATCAGGAAATAAATATCGCCGGCGGATACGCAGATTTTAAAAACTTTGAAGGAGTGCGTACTTTAATAGAATATGATTTTGCGCCCATTGATAAACTTGGATTTGAAATTGAGGTTCCTTTTATTTTTGTTCATAATAAGCTTCTCGATGAATCTGCCACAGAAAATGAACACATAACAGTACCGGAAGAAGGAGGTGCTGCAGAAGATGCAATGGCTTTGAGAATTGGTTTTAATTATTCATTCCTTACGCTTCCGGAAGCTAAAACCACAATTTCAGCAGGTTATTTCAACGAGTTAGAGACATCTTCTTTTCAGGAATTTAGAAAGCCTTTATTTGTTGCTAATGTTTATAACCCTTTTATAGCTATCGCAAAAATCTGGGGTGAACGGTTCCACACGATGGTTTATACAGGTCCGGCGATAAAGCAGAAATTTAAATCAAACGAAACAAAAACACAGTACAGATTCAATACAATTTTAAGTTATCGCTTTGGAAAAGAAGAAAAAGAAAGCTTTATAGGATTGGAATGCAATCAGACTTTCAGTGCAGAAGATCAGCCACAAATGATTCTAAGACCACAAATCCAGTTACAATTAACTGAGAACTTTAAAATAGGTATTGTTGCCGGTATTCCTGTAAAAACTTCTAACGAATTGAATGGAAGCGGATTTTTAAGACTTATTTATTCACTATAAAAAAGACCTATAAAACAAAAAAGCTATCTAACAGATGGCTTTTTTTGTTTATATAAAATGAATATTGTATATAACTTAACTATTTAAACAACTTTTTCAATAAATAAAAAGTAGAGGCTCCAAAATGAAACCTCTACTTACCAACTAAATTAAAAATTAGGGACCGTGATCCTTACACTATTTTGTTCTTGTTGTAATCAACCATTATATGAAAATAAATTCAGCCAAAATTTTGAACACAAAGTGAGCGATGCCCAGGCCGAATTATAATCAATATGATCTATAAAACTAGTATTTTAGTTGGCAAATAATCTGGTTAAATAAACCACACCATCTGAAGCATTCGTAATTCCGTTATCTGCAATTCTAAGTCTGGTTGTAGAACTGGTTGCCGTGAAAGTCAACTGAATAAAATTATCTCCCGAATTAGAAACAGAATTAATCACAGTACTTCCATTAAGAGCCTGAATAAGCTGGGTAGAATTAAATCCTGAACCAAGCATCCTTACAGACAGTGTATAGCTTTGTCCGACAGTTGTTGCCACATCTCTAAAGATAACTCCTCCTGAAGAAGTATTTCCTGGGTTCAGATACATTCCACACGGGTTTGAAGTGTGTGGTCCCACAGGTCCGGTAGCGCTCCATCCTGACAAACTTCCGCACAAATTATTATCAAAAATATAAGCTGGAGAATTAGTTGTATGTAAGGTAACAACATTAGAATAAATAGTATTTGCAGCACATCCACTTCCTGAGCTGGTAACTTTTAATCTGAATTTCCTTCCTTCTTCTGCCGGGCTTACCCATTTTAGATTTAAAGTCGGGGTAGTACCATTTGTTACGACCATATCGTGATCTGTTTGATCATTTCCTCCCAAACCATATCCGGAAACTGTTATCGGGCTAAAAGTAGAACCTCCATCACGAGAAATTTCCCATGCATAAGTTAAAGTTCCGGAACCCGTAGCCACAGCTGAAAAAGTGGCGGTCTGATTTTCGACATTAATTGTTAGATCTGACGGCTGTGAAGTAATTGCAAGTCCTGTATTTATCGTAACCACAGCAGCACTCGAAGGAGTAGAAGCACACGGGTTACTTACAATTACAGCATAACTCCCCGACACAGCTGCTGAATACGTTGAACCAGTGGCTCCTACAATATCTGCTCCATCTTTTCGCCATTGATAAAGATAAGGGCCGCTACCAGAAGCTGTAACTGATAAATTATGAGTTGCAGGAGAGCAGGCAGAACCACCTATTGGTTGTGTCGTGATTGTTGGTCCAGGACCCGTACAGGCTGTAAAGCTACAGTTTGTCCATGCATTAGCCTGATAACCCCTAAAACAATTTACAGAAAGATCATAAATAATCATTCCATTTATTGGGGTTACTATTGAAGCTGCGCTTGGTACACGAGTAACTAATAATGCTTTATCATTACTTGTTAGATCTAAAATGGCCGAACTTGCTGGTTGTGCAGTGCCTATTCCGACCTGTGAATAAAAGATATTACTTAGAAATAATATCAAGAAAATAATTTGTTTTTTCATTTGCTTAGGTTTAAAAATTATTGTTTATACTGAAAATGTGCTTATTTATTAGCTTACGAATAGTGACTGTCTCTGTTTATTTCTATTTTTTTATTGTTGTTATTTTGAAATAATTTTAATTATTAATATAAATAATCAGGAAACCACTTTCTATAGATTAAAGTAATCCCCTGATTGAAATATGAAGTTTTGTGTCTCTAATTTTTGTTGCAATAATAACCAGGAAATAAGCGATTATAAAGAAATTGATTTCGTAAATTCAATATTTGCGAATAGACTAAAAAGATTTAAATGATTGGTAATCATATATTTGAATACTTAGTTTGTAACAAAAAATTAAAATAAAAATTCATCTCTTGTTTCACTTGTTTTTTGATTGATTAGTCATTGAATATCATAATTTAACAGTATTCGATCTAAGATTTAAACAGTAAACTTAAAAATTAAGTATGATCATCTTCAGTTAAAGTCAATATAGCTAATAGGATATATGGTTTCTTACGTCATGTTTTTAAAAGTATTAATTTGTAAATCAAACAAATATATTATTCTATGAAAACAGCCTATTTATGTGTCCGTGTAAGTACAGACGAGCAAAAAAGAAAAGGTTATTCTTTACCAGAGCAGGAAGATAAATTATTGAAGTATTGTGAAAATAACAATATCGAAGTTAAAGGTATCTATCGGGAAGATTTCTCTGCAAAAAATTTCAACAGACCTGAGTGGAAGGTGTTATTCTCCGAAATTAAAAAGAAATCTTCAGGAGAAGATAAAAATATCCTGTTTATTAAATGGGATCGATTTAGTCGCAATGCTGAATATGCGTATAAAATGATAGGTATGCTTAGAAAATATAGAACAACAGCAATGGCTATTGATCAGCCTGTAGATTTTTCAGTTCCAGAAAGTACAGTTATGCTTGCTGTATACCTTTCTGTACCAGAAGCCGAAAACAGTAGGAGAGCCCAGAATACAGCAAATGAGATTCGTCGGGCGAAACTAATGGGTAGATATACTAATAAAGTTCCTTTAGGATTTATTAATCTAACATTGTTAGATGGTAAAAAAATAATTACTCCTAAACAACCGGAAGCAGAGATTATAAAATGGGTATTCCATCAACTTTCAAAAAATATTCACAAAATAGAAGAGATTAGAAAAATGGCGACTGATAAAGGTTTGATATGCTCACGATCGCATTTTTCAGGTTGATACGTAATCCGGTTTATTGTGGTCTTATATTAATAAATATTAACCCTGCAGAACAACAAATGGTTAAAGAAATGCGTGAGGCATTAATTTCTGAAAGACAGTTTTATGACGTCCAGAGTATTATTACAACGAAAAGACAAGTTATCGCTAAAGCAGATACTCTAAAAGCTACATTTTTTCTAAGAGGATTCTTAATATGTCCCCATTGTAATCAAAAACTGAGTGGAAGCGATTCCTTCTGTTGATGCTGCAAAAAAAATTGCAGATGCTCTTGGCGTAAGTTTAGATTATTTGGTTGGTGAGACCAATCAGGTTTCTTTTGATAAAAGAACTGTGGAAAGAATTAAAGATTTGGAACAATTGGAGGAGAGTAAAAAGCAAACACTTTATGATCTGATAGATACCTACATCCGGGATTGTAAAACTAGAAAAGCGTATTCGTAAAAATATTGCAATACTCTATAAACACAAAACCCACCGCAATTGCGGTGGGTTATTTTTATCTGTTCAAAGTCACAAACTTTGTTAAGGGGAATATTTTATGCTTCTGTAAATTTTGACCGTATTGTCTTGTGAAAAAAGATCAATAATGTTATTGAGCTTATTAGTATTTTAAATAAAGCATCTTGATTGATCATTTTTTGTGAAGTAAAATATGCATAAATAATATACTCAATCAATAGAATTATAATAATACTAGCTACAAAAATTAAAGATTTCTTTGCCTTAAAACCAAAATATAGAGGAGTAGCAAATAAAATTATATCAACAATTGGAAAAAACAAAACAATCCATAAATAATAGAATAAATCTTGTCCATTTCTTATATTATTAATTTGTAATAATTTAAATTCATTATTTATAACCATTAGTAAAATGTAAAATATTAAATATTTTAAAATTATACTAATGCAAATGTTTAAGAATGTAGGTTTTAACATATTAATTTCTTTTATAAAATTTTGATGGATAATATGAAAAATCATATACTGGTTTAGGTCTTAATGTCCCGTAACCATCTTTAAATGGATTCATATTTGAGATACCTTTAAGAGGCGCAGTGTGAGTACCAACAAAAGAAGGTTGTTTATAATTCATTAAAGTTGTTCCTGTATTATTAAGCTTTAAAGTTGCTGAAGGAAATACGTTAGTATAAGCATCTACAGATAAGTTACCATTATCTTTATTGAAACTTATATTTAATTTCTGAGCAACATCAACTATTTTAAAGCCCATAGAATTTAATCCTGATTCTTCAAAGCTAGGAACACTTGCATGTTGTTCATAGTTTACAGATGTTCCAGATTGTGTAAAATAATTATTACTTCCCCCTTCTCCTGGATAAAAATCTCTTCCCGAAAATAAACCAAAAGTTTTCCCTACAGGATCAGCATTTTTTGTAGCTGATAATCCTGTTAATTCACCTTGTGAATTTTCTTGAGCAGAAATATTAATTGTAGTTGTTAATTTATCTCCTTCCGGAAGGCTTCCTAAAGGTCCATCATAATTACTGCCAATGTAGCTATTAAATGTGAATGATAAACTTTTCCCTAAATAAGTTTCCCCTGCTTTAGTAGAGGCTTGAGAATTTGCATTTTTATCCCAATAAATCGAGCCGTCTTTTCTTTCTACAAAATCATTAACTCCACGTCCATCAGGATCAATGAAACGGATAGGATTGTTTATAGCATAATTATAAACAGAATGTCTTCGATATTGTTCCGCCAGTGGATCCACAACTCCCCATCGTCCAAGATCAGGCATATAAAATCTCGCTCCATAATCATACATACCGCTTTCCTGCAGTTCCTTACCATTGTACTTATAATTCTTATAAGAACTCGTCCCAAAGAATGAAGTTCCGCTCTTTAAATGATTCATACCAAAAGGATAATAATCATTAGCATCTACAATTTCAAGAGCATTTGAAGTATTTCTTCCAAAGCTCACCCTCACATTTCCTAAATGATCTTTATACTGGTAAATGTACTGATTTTTTACATAATCATAAAATCCTTCCGCCGTTGGGAAAAACTGTAAATCAGGATTTTTCAAACTTGTAGGCGGTGGAGGTGGATCAAATAACAATGTTGTATCATTCAGAGTATAAGCCTGTGTTTCCAATGCACGGCTTGTCTCCGAATTTGCCATTAAAGATTCAGAACCTCCGCCGCCTCCCGGAGGACTGGCAGGTGGTCTGGACATATACTGGAACCCATCAAGGTAATCTGTAATTTTTATATCGGTTAGAGGTCCTGTCAACCCTTCAATAGTAGTTGAGTTTGTTTTGCTGAGCTTTACTCCGTCTGCACTGTATTTAGTATCAATGACAACCAATTCATTGCTGCTTTTACTGTACTCAAGATGTTTAGGCAAATTAAGATAGTTATATTGTATTGTACCAATACCTTTATCATACATATTAATCATATTGCCATTCAGGTCATAATCAATAGTTTGTCCTCCTCCTTCATAGCCTGTAGCATTGTAAGCAGAGTCGTTGATATTGGTAAGCTTATTACTGTTACCTCCTGATGCATAAACATATCCCAGATTATCAATTAAAGTTGGAGTTGTATTTCCATATTCTGTTACAGAAGTCCTGTACAGGTTGGTAATATTTCCGTTTAGGTCATAATCTAACAATTCCGTATTTTCTTTACTATTAGGATTTTGAGGATTCTGATAATATCCTGCTGTTAATCTGTTCAGTTTATCGTAGGCATAACCATATCTTTTGGGGGTAAGAGATGGATTGTTCCCAATATTTTCTACACTTCTCCAGTCGACCTCGGCAATGTTCCCATTGTATTTTATCGATACGTTTTTACCGGGAAACTGAGCCGGGTCAGGATTATCGATTCCGTCTTTTTGGGTGTACTTAATTTTATAAGAAAATAATTTTCCACCAAGATCAGTAACCGGCATCTGATCTTTATTGATATCTGTCAGCCAACCGCGGATATTATAATTGTAATCAATACTCTGCAGATTATTTCCGACTTTTTTATTGCTAAGTTGAGATAATTCGTTATAAGTATTGTCTGCTAAAACAACTTCAGGCTTATCATCTACCTTGTGATAATGTTGTAATAATCTGTTCTGGTTATCATAAATAAAACCTTCGGTTATAAATACTCCAGTTTCTCCCTGTTTTCTTAAATGAGAGGTATTGTTTCTTCCTACAACTCCGGCAAAGTCCAGCAAAGTTTCTGTTTTGGTATAGCCTCCCAGATGATTGATGGAGTGGGTTCCGATTGCTCTTCCTTTTGTGTCATACCAGGTATAATTCTTCGTCCAGTTATCGTCTTCTATATTTTTTACAAGACTCATCACAGGAAGACTTTTAGTACTCGTTGATTCAGTAGATGAAGCATCTGTCAAAGTTGCCTGTCCCAAAATATTTGCTGGGAAAGTCGGATTAAAACCGTAAGCAGGATATGTATCATAATAATTCACTGAGAGTAATTTTACCCAGCGTGATGAATTGGGATAGGTCTGGTCATAATTCTCATAATATCCTTCTATACCTTGTACGATAAAGGAAACATAGGGACTTCTTCTCACACTACTGTTTCCTGTGGTATCTGCATTATTCTGTTCAGAGAGCCGTGTGTTTCCGTAACCAATGCTTAATCCCGTCATAACGATTCTTCCAAACTGGTCATATTTGGTATACAGCCATTGATTGTTAGCTCTCAGATTAGCATCCTGAGTGGCGACTAAACGATCTGCCTTGTCATACACCATATATTCCCAGCCTTTTCCGGGAAGCTTCTTTTCTACTAATCGATTTCTGCCATCATACTTGTATTGATAACAAAGATCATTTAGTGCGGAATTGGGATCTGAAGCAACAGCCGCCTTTGGTGAAATAACAAAGGCAAGTTGATTGTATTCATTATACACATAATAAGTGTCTGCATTTTCTGTAGCACTGATTACTTTTCTTACCAATAATACCTGTCCTTCTCCATTTTTGAATTCTATGGTTGCATTGCCGTCTTCATCGGTTACCGTATTTTTATATAATTGCGCAGTCCCATAATTAGTAGACTGGCTGAGAACAGAACTTGTAGCACCATTTACCCAAGTAGTAACCGTAGTATATTTTTTAACGGCATCTGCTGTGGTATTGGCATCATATCCAAACTGGACAGGTTTATTATTCCAGTCATTACCAACCTGCTTTTGCTGTAAAATCCTGTCCAAAGGAGAGTTTTCCAATATCTTTTCTGAAAATATTTTTTCTGCTCCGTAAAGGGTAGGTTGTGTTGCATTGCTCAAAGGAGTAGTATAGATAGCTCCGTTTTGCGTTCCTTGTTGTGGAACGGGAAGATAATCTTTTACCTGTCTTCCGAAACCGTCGTATTCTATGTGGGTTACAACATCTTTTCCCGTCGGGGAAGCCTTTACGTTCACTGCCTGTTTGGGTCTGCCCAAACCATCGAAGTACTGAACGGTTTCTATTTGTTTTGCCGTAGAGCTGCTTGTGGTAACAGGCTCTAAATAAGTTCTGCTTTGGATATAGTTTTCTGTGGAACTCAGCTGCGCATGAACTAAACCTGATAACAGCAAAGTTCCTATGGGGATTAATATTTTTTTCATCGTGTATTAGTTTTTGTAATTGTATTTGAATTCTTTCAGGATATTTCCTGCCTGATTATTCTCCCTGATCTCTTTCAGCCTGTTGGCAGAATCGTAGATATACACCTCCCTGATTCCTGACGGAGGGGTAATGCTTCTTACCCCGATCAGTGGATCGTAGGTATAAGTCGTTACCTGATACCCTGCCATAGAAGGATCTTTTCTGAATGTATCCAATAAAGCAAGGAATGCAGATTCATCATTTGAAGCAGTTGCAGACGCATCCGTGTCGGAAGCCGTGACAATAGCATCAATTAATGACTGTTGGATATCTGAAAGTTTTGCTCCTGTAATTTTTGCAATCGGTTGGGTTTGATTATAGCCCCAGATAATTGTTGTGGAAATCCCATCCTTTGTCGTGTATTGCTGTAAATTACCCTTTAGATCATATTTATCGTAAGTGATGTCTGTTGTAGGAGTATTATTTTGAAGATCATAAGATTTTACGGAAATTGGTAATATCAGATTTCCTGCCTGCGGCGTTGGAAGGGAAGTGGGGTAAACAGTTTCTGATTTGCCCAATGGTTTGGTAACACCATTAACAGTTTTAGTTGTAATTGTTTCCAAAGGAATGCCGATCATGTTTTTGGAGATCATTAATTGGTTGTTCTTTTCGTGGGCGTAACTGTAAGAAGTTTCATTTACAACGCCATCACTCGCCGTAGTTTGTTTCATCAATTGATGATGATTGGTTGAAGAAGTGAAAGTTTTTGTAGTTGATACAATATCCTGATTTCCTAAATGCTCTGTGGTTGTTTTGATGAAGTCTCCATTCTCATCAAAATTCTGGAATTTGTAATAATAGCTGTCAAACGGATACCCCGTTCCTATCGCTATAAAATCTGTCATATTTTTAGGTTTGAAAACCATATCATAGTCAATACCATACACCATTTTAGGTTTAATGGTATTTTCATCTGTAACATAATACTGATAAGATTCTTCCTGTCTGTTTCCTAAATTATTAAACAGGATTTTTCCGTTTTTAGGATAATCGAAACAAGGAAGTGTAGAAGAAGCTCTTAAAAAATTTCCTTCCATATTATTATAAAAACATGATCCTAAATAATCTCCTAATATTGTCTTATTTTCAAATACTGAATTAATTGTGATCTTTTGATTAAAAGATATATTTACCTTATCTTCTTTAGCAGCCGTATAGGAAATCATTCTGCCGCTTCCGGTCTGTAAAGGAAATCTGCTTTGAGAATTGACAAAGTTTTTTCCAGGAATCTGCTGAAGAAAATCAAGTTCAAAATTACTGATTCCTGATTCTACACCGTTTTCATTTTTATAATCGTAGTCTCTTGCAAGAACCAAAGCATTATTTTCATTGTAGTTTTCAATTCGTTTCACCCGTAAACCTCCAAAAGGAACTTCTACGCCGTAAGCTGTATTTCTTGCCAGATTAGGGTCAATTTCTTTCCAACTGACATCTACAGTGGCTTCATCGGCATTATAATCAAAAAGCTGACTGTTCGGTGTATTTGGATTTCCCGCATACACCTGCACCTGAATGGTATTTGAAGCCGTTAATTGGTTATAGGGTATTTCAATAACTCTTGTTGTGTTAGTCAGTAGTTTTTGTGATAGAAGCTCTACGTTATTTGAATTAAATATTTTATAATAAATAGAACAGCTTCCGTTGGTAGGTAACGTAAGATCCGGATAAATACATTTTGTCGTATTTGTATTAAGCTCAAACTTGATACTATTCTGATTAGTCAGTTTATTAAAATCAATATTCAAAGGAATATTGTAGGTTTTATTAGTCTGTTGTGTCGGATTTTCTGAAGTAGAAAAATATTTATCAGCTAATGCGTAAGGAATAATGTCGTGTATTTTATATGTCCTTTTAATATCCTGCTCAAAAAATATCCCTTTGTTGCTTTCAGAATAAAATTTAGTTTTTCCTCCGGTTGGTAAAATAATTTCTTCCAGCTGACCTGCTTTTGCAAAATCCGGATTTACATTTCTGTCATTTTCTTCTTCAAAAACAAGATCTATACTTGGCGTTAATCCTAAATTGGCTGTCTTCCCATTGTAATATCCCCACCAGTCTCTGGCATAAGAAAATCGGTGCGGAAGTAATTGGCTGTTATAATTAAACTGATAAGAATTATGTAAATTAACATCACCAAACCATACTTTTTTAAGAATCAGTCTCTTAGTAATATTGCTATTATCCTCCATATGGTTACACGAATAAATAGGTATAGATGGTGGAAGAGAGACCATATAATCATATTGAAAACTGATTTTGTCTACGTTTCTTCCATAACTGTCATTTATGTCAATAGATTCCAGCTTTTTGTTGGTAATATCGTCAAGACGGTCGGATTTGTTGAACTTAACTTCTCCAAAAGTTCCATAAATCCTTTTGATCTGATACGTATAGCCTTTTGTTCTTGAAAAACTGGTGTATACTGTACCTCTGGTATCATTGGGATCAAAAGAATCAACTGTTTTTGACTGTCCTGCTAGTTCACAGGTATCATAAAATGTCCCATCCTCATACTCAAAATTCAATTCATTATTTTGAGGGCTAATCATTTTTTCCAGTATCCATGTTTGGGCATAAGTTCCCTGCTGTCCTGTTGGCTCAGTTCCGATTGATGTTCCTCCGTGCGTATAGGTATGAGAAAAGCTTAAGGTATTACCGATTTTATAAATATATTGAAATCCTGTCGGACTTGTAATGGTCCATTTTCCTGAGGTAGTATTATAATTAATTTTATAATCCGAATCAGGAAACTGTACAAATTGTCCCACGGGGTTTTCAGCACTTCTTTCCTGATTGATCATAAATGAAAGGCTTTGTCCGTCGGGTAAGACTACTTTATAGTCATCAGATTCTAAATCCAGCGCCCCATTTCTGTACCTGTTGTCAAGATCATACGCTGCACTTGAGGGAAGTGTTCCCTGTTCTACCTTACGCATGAGTTCGGTAGCAATCGGAACGGTATATTGTGTTTCGTAGAAAAAACCTCCCGGAGAATCATCTGGAAGTTGTCGTACCGTTCTCACCAGTGACGGGGTGGATAGTGACCAACCTAATCCTACCCACGGGGATTTTTCATTAACGGCAATACCGCTGTAGTTATAAGATAATCTTACATCATATATAATATCAGTGCTTTTTATGGTATAAATAGGAACTGAAATATCCGGATTTCCTGAGTTTAGGGAAACAGGATTTTCAAAATTTTTTAATAAAGAATTGACCTCCGGAACCTGCGGTACAATTTTCTGATAGATATCAGCTGCTGACTGGCTCATGTAAAAATTATAGGCAAGCAGTCCCGTCATGTAAATATATTTTTTCATCATGGTTTATTTCTTAATGAGTTTTGCGTTAGCAGTTTTATTCGTATCCGTTTTAATAACGACTAGATAAGCCCCCTGAATTAATGGTTGTGTATTGATCTTGGTTACTTTGTTTTTCGTTTTCAGACTCTGCAGCTTTCTTCCTCCCATATCATACACCGAGATCTCCGCTTCAAACGCTCCCTCTCTCAGGCCCTCAAATCCAAGCTCCACATACGCATAATCTGACACAGGGTTCGGATAGATTTTAATATCCTGTTTTTCGATTAACTGATCAATCTGCTTATCTCCCAGTTTTACAATCTTCCAATTTTCTTTTCCGAGCTCTTCCGCACTCGTACCCGCCAACACAATAGATCCGTCTCTGTTTAACTTAATGTCTGAAAGCCTTTCTTCACGTTTACTGGATTCGCCTTTCACATGTTTTCTCCACTGCTCATTGCCGTTTTGATCCAGATACAGCATCCAGAATTTTTCATCATCTGTTTCAACTCTTCCTTCCGACTGCGTGTAACCTCCGAGTAAAATGCCTGTGGTTGATGGTTGATTGTTGTTGGTTGATGGGTTATGGATGACACTCATTCCCATCAATACATCTCGGTTTTTGAAATTATAAGACTTCTGCCAGATTTCTTCGCCTCTTTCATTGAGTGAAATCAACCACAAGTCTGTTCCTTCTTCTATTCCGACAGATTTATTTCCTGATCTTTCCGATCTTGATTCTCCACCGATTAAATAGCCTGTTGAAGTCAAAGCCAAGGTTCTTAAATGATCATCGCCTTTTCCTCCGAAGCTCTTTTCCCATTCTACTTTGCCGTCTTTGTTCAATTTGATGATCCAATAATCTCCTTCACCAAAATTTTCGGTTTTCTTGGATCCTCCGACATTGCTTCTGGAATAAACTCCGAGTAAGGCTCCGCCATCTTTCGTCGGAATCATTTTTTCCACTTCATCGAGTCCTTTTCCGCCTAAAACGAGTTGGGATAATTCTTTTCCGTTTTTATCGAGTCTTACAACCAGAACATCTTTTGATCCGTAACCTTTTGCAGAGTTCTGAACGTTTCCTGCAACGAAAAATCCTAAATCTGTAGTTTGAATAACTGATCTTGCTTCTTCATCAGATGTTCCGCCGATTGTTTTTTGCCACATTTCGTCTCCGAATTCATTGATTCTGATGAGCCAGATATCAGATCCTCCTTTGGATTCTTCTTTTTTATCCAAGCCTTTTCCACTGTAAGAAGTGCCCGCTAAAACGAAACCTCCTTCCTGAGTATTCACCGCCCCTGAAAGGAAATCATGGTTTTTCCCTGAGAAATATTTTTCCCAGACTTCTTCCCCCTGTTGATTCAGCTTAACCAAATGAAGGTCGTAGCCATTGTTTTGTTTTTGGTTGTTAGGTGATTGTTGACTGTTGTTAGCCCGAATGGAGCTTCCCGTAATCAGATATTGCTGATCGATGGTGGTGGTGACCTGAGAAAGGAAATCCTGCGTTGAGGATTTAATGTCCCGTTGCCAGACCAATTCCTGTGAGTACAGTGCTGAAACTGTGCATAGTAGTAATGCACTAAAGTAAAATCTTTTCATACCTAGTGTTTGGATTTTATATTAAATTGTAAAATTTCATGGAAAGTACGTTTAAAACCATGCTAAGATGATTTTAAAGCTTTGGTTATTCGTTTGTTTCGCATAATGGAAAATGCATTCATAGAGCCGGTTAAGAGTTTTTATTCATCAAGTTCTTTGTGTTTTAATTTGATACCACAAATTTAAAATATTTTAAATTCACTGCAAAATGATTTTTTTATATTTTCTTTCATAATAGATTGGCTTTTAATTTATAATACAAATTTAATCCCCTAAAGCGACAAACTATGTCGTGTTATATTTTATTTTTCTTATTTATAATAAGGATGCAAAAATTTGGTTTTGGGTTGGAAAAAATTTTTATACTATTTTTTCAGTGTCTACAAAAATACAAAATTGCAGTAATATAAGATTACATAATTGCAGTATTTTATATTTCAATTTGCAATAGTGAAAGAAATAGATGAAAATACTATTGCCCGACTAAAAACAAGTATTCCTGTGGAAGTAGGCAGACAGGTGAGAAGGTTTCGTGAGAAAAAGAAACTTTCTCAAACTGAATTGGCAGAAAGGATAGGGAAGGACAGGCAGTATTTATATAAAATAGAAACAGGCAAGGTAAGTTCCAGTATTTTCACCCTTGCTGTTATTGCTCTTGCTCTGGAAATTTCACTATCTGAACTTCTCCATGAAGTAAAGTAATTAGATTTGGTTTATAATCTTCCCGGTCTATATCTTGTTGTAATTCCTACCCCTGTACCGATAGTTAATGAGGGTTTTGAAATCACTTTTTTGATTATTTTAGGATTCTTACTTTTGTTTTTATACACAAATAACAATTATATACACAAAAGAATTATTCGAATCATGAAGTTACCTTTAGAATTAGAAGATGAATATGTAAATAGAGTTCTTTCCAAGCTTTCCTTAAAAGACCTTCCCTGTGAAGAATGGAAGCTGATAGAAGGTTTTGAAAATTATGCTATTTCTAATTACGGCCGGATAAAAAGCTTGGAACGTTGGGTTACCAATCCAAAAGGAGGAGAGCAGAAAATATTGGATAGGATTATGAAACCACAAGCCTTCAGATATTTTAACAAACATCTAAAGGCTCATTTTTATAATGTGAGGTGTAATCTCTGTGTCGAAGGCAAAACATATGGAAGATCAGTAGCCCGTTTGGTTTATTATCATTTCGTTGAAAAATTTGATATGGAGGATCTTTCGTTCCGTATATCATTTAAAGATGAAAATCGTTTTAATGTACATTTTAGTAACCTGGAGAAAGTAACCGCCAGCGGGTATTTTACTCATCATCAGCCTTCATTTATTAGATAAAGATTTGAAAGGAGTGGTAATCGAATTGCCTTTTTTATTACTAAACCTAGTAATTATTTATCTGCAACACCCTTTATCAAAAAGCTAATAATATGAAAATAATTAATCTCTTACTCATTACATTCTTCGCCATCAGTTTTACCGCTTGCGGACAATCGACAACTCAAAGAACAGAAAGTAAAACAATTCAAAAAAATAACAAAATGGATACAAGTAAACTCACAAACGAAATTGTAAAAAAAGCATTTGATGCCTGGCAAAGTGGCGACAGCAAAACCTTTCTTTCTTTTTTCATTGCCGATACTACGATGACCGATGATGGAAATCCACGTAATTTTCAAGATTTTGTAAAAGAGGCCTGCGGAAAAGAAGTGTTTCTAACCATCGATACTGTAGGAAATGAGGGCAAGGATATAAAAGGAAACTTCAAAGCTGGAAATTGGGGTACTTTCCCTGTGTTTTTCAAATTCCACCAAAATGCCGATGGCAAGTTTGAGAAATTAGATATTGGAAAAGCGAATTAAAGGGAATTTTACCAATAAGTTTTTTTCCACAGATGCACAGATACAAGGTTTATTTTGTGAAAAATATTTGTGCATCTGTGGCATTTTTAGTTTTTATTTCAAGGAAATCATTCGTGGCAAATAATAAAACAATTAACCTCTAAAAACGTGAATAAAACCATCGCTGCTTTACAAAAATACAAATACGAGTTTTTGCTGTTTGCATTAGCCCAGCATCTGTTTATTGGCATTTTCCTCGCCGACTTGGGTTTTTATACAAGGGTAATCTGGCCTGTCAATATGCTGTTGTTGGGTTTGGGAAGTGTTTTTATGTTTACTGGCAAACACAGTTGGAGGCATTGGTTCCGTAATATTCATTTTATTGTGGTGTTATTACTACCTATTGGAATTCCGTTTTTTAAAGATATTCCTTGGTATTTTACTTTTCTCAATATCAATTACGTTATATTTTTCGCCTTTCTCTTTATGGAATTACTGAGGTTCTTGCTAAAACCCGGATACATTAACACAGATATTATTTCAGCCTCTGTCTGCGGTTATTTTCTACTGATAGAAATGTCTGTTTTTTTGCTACAGTATTTTATGTATCAAAACCCGCAATCTTTTAAAGGAATTGATACATCTTCGCCTGCCGCCATCTATACAGACTTGGTTTATTTCTGTTCTATAACTTTTACCAGCATTGGTTTTGGCGATATTACGCCTAATAATCACATTACCAAATTGATTACTTCTTTTATCGGAATTGCAGGTCAATTCTATTCTGTTGTTTTAGTAGGAATATTGATCAGCAAATTTTCATCAAAAAATTAATTTATATGAATATAAGTTCTCATTACAAGCTCCTCCACTTCATTCCCTGGACAAGGGTAAAGATTTACAAAATGCTTATTTTAAGTATTGTTCCAACAGTTTTATTCTACTTTCTAAGGCTTAAATGGTTGGCAATTCCGTGGGTTCCAGTAGCACTTTTAGGGACGGCAACAGCTTTCATTTCTGGTTTTAAAAATACCCAAACTTACAACCGTACCTGGGAAGCACGGCAGATTTATGGAGCCATCATAAACAGCAGCAGAGCTTTAGCAATAATGGTAAAAGATTTTGTACGAGTAAATGATAAAACTGAGGAAGCTGCATTGCAAAAGGAAATTATTTACCGTCATTTTGCCTGGCTTACAGCGCTGCGTTTTCAACTTCGCGAAACCAAAAGCTGGGAAAACGTAAAAACAAAAAGTTACAATATTGAATATTTGAAATATTATAAAGTACCTGAATGGGAGAATAGTTTAGACGAAGAATTTAAACCGTTTTTAAGCGAAAATGAACGCCCATACATTTTGTCAACCAAAAACAGAGCAACCCAAATCATTGCCTTACAATCATCGCAACTAAGAAAATTAAATGAAGAAGAGAAGCTATCTGGGTTTAATTATGGTTTGTTGGAAGGTCAGCTGAAAGATTTGTACGACCAGCAAGGAAAGTGCGAGCGTATCAAAAACTTCCCCTATCCACGCCAGTTTTCGAGCATCAATATCTATTTTACAAACTTATTTTGTATTTTATTGCCGCTTGGTTTTTTAGTGGAATTTTCAAAAATGACAGAGAAATTTGGAGAAAATATTATCTGGCTTACCATTCCTTTCAGTGTATTGTTGGGTTGGGTCTTTTTGGTTTTAGAACAAATAGGGGAGAATACTGAAAATCCATTTGAAGGTAACGCCAATGATATTCCCATCACACAAATCAGTAGGAATATCGAAATAGATTTAAGAGAAATGCTTGGGGAAAAAGATTTACCTCTGGCGATTCAACCTCAAAATAATATTGTACTTTAAAACACTAATTAGCAAATGCAAAACATACAACTGCTGTTTAATTTGTTTGATGTAATTAATAAAGTTAAGACGTTTTTTGTCATTGCGACGAAGGAGGACAAGAGCGATATCATCAGGCGAATTAATAGAAAAAACTCCTGAATAGAAAAAATAAGATTGTAAACAACGAAAACTTGCTTCAACCAAGCGAGTTAAGCGTAATTTAAAAACAGACGAACTATGTCAATGACACAAACAGCTTTCTTAAAAAAAGCAGACATACCGACAAATGGACAAATTCAAAACACTATCCAAAAACTTGGGTATGACTTCAAAATATTGAGTGGACTTGAAAAACAAATAGACCAAGACGGACTTGAATGTAGTATTAACGGACATCAAACATATTTTGAAACCTATGTCGACCTTGCAGACAACGTAATAGCCGACCACGAAGCAGATTGGATTAAACCAGACATAAACCAAGACACTGCAATATCTTTTGTTTGGGGTGCGGACTTTGCAGCAGGTGCTTGTATCGGACTTATTTCACTTGCTTTGATTGATCATAGTAATGCCTTGATTTACTACATGGACGACCAAATGAAATATTCAAGAAAAATGTTACTTACCGACACACCACAATTTCTTGCAGAACTTCAAAAGCAAAGTAACAGAAATGAAAATCATCAAGAACCTGTTAAACCAAAGCCGACAAACACGCAGACTAAAAATAAATTTTTGGACAGACTAAAAAACATATTCAAATAAACTACGCATAACAGTACATTTGCAATAGGCGGGGTTTTGTTCTCCACAGACAGTTTAGTGGTAGCCGAAAGTTTTGTGCTCCGCATAAACATTAGTGGTAAAAAATCCCGCCCATCGCAAATCTGCAAAACTTTACCTGCAAGTTTATCCGAGTGAAACACCTAAAAAAATAGATATGGGACTTGATATTTCTTATACCGTTGACAATGACGAAAAACTTTTTGATTTTGATTATATAACTAACGAAGAATTGCATAAAAAACACGACCTAAGTAGAACACTTGCAAGTTTTATGAGTAGAAAAAATGTAATTAATGAAAATGAAGAAACTGAATTAACTCAAATTTCTAAATTGATAAATATTGACCTATCAAAAATTAATATTTTAGATGAGATACCAAGTTTGGATGAATTAGAAGAAATTATGGAATTCGATACAGAATATGCCGAAAGTCAAAAAGAAGAATACGAAATACAAATAAAAAAAATTGAAAATAATATAGATGACGTTTCCTTAATTTTATCGGAATTAATTTCTAAACTAAATGATAAAGAAGATTTGTCAAAACTACTTAAACCAACTTCATTTGACTCTCTAAATAATTCGTCTTACTTCAAAAAAAATAATCTTGATAGAGATAATTTCTATAAGGATTTAAACAACTTTAATAATTTTGTTGATTATGCGAAATCTAAAGGAACAAAAACAATATGGTTTAAATATTCTTAAAAAAACTTGCAGGTAAAAGGCTTTTGCAATAATAGGGCGAAACTGCAAAGTTCAACGTTGGTTCTTCTATTGAACTTTGTAATAATAACAAGTTGGATGTAATTAAAGTTAAGCCTTGGTAAAATGACTGTATTTTTTATAAATAATTAGCAAAAATTATAATTACATCAAATAAATTAAGGTAACTATACGCAAGTTTACACTAAAAAACAATAAAGACCAAGTGTCGTAGTTGGTCTTTGTTATTAAATAAACATTTATAAAAATGGAAAATACGAAACAACAAAGAGTAGAGACATTAGTTAATGATCTACTAAAAGAATTTCAGGAAGAACCTACGTGGAAATTTAAATGGCTTATTCAATTTTTAGAAAAAGCCATTACAGAAAATTCTACAATAAATAATGATATTGGAAATATATGGGAGAATTATTCTTCAGATTCCTTTATTTTATTTTCCAATTCAGTTATTAAAGATTGATTTACTTTCATTAAATCTCTCAAATCTCTAATTTTTGGATTAGCACCTGATCCCATAGTTAAATCAGAAATTAATGTTTCAGTACGACGATTAATCTCTGATTGACTTTTAATAATACTTAGTAATAATTCTAAATCTTTTTTATTCATAGTTAATAATTTACAAAATGGAAAAATTAAAATTAAAAATTGAAAAACAAAATCGAACTTATATTCTAAAAACAACTGAACAAAAAGTTAGGATCTTAGAAACTGTATCAAAATTTAGTTCTGATTTTGAATCTTTAAAATATAACTTTAAAGAGGTTATATCTGTACTTCATAGTAGCTAATCGCATTGTTTATTATTTGCAATATAGTATCAAAAGGATATTTCTCTCTTTGTAATTTATAGAGAGTTAATTCAAAAGATACGTTGGAATGAAAACTACTTAAATAGTCAATATCCTTTAAAATTTGGTCTATATATACAAGTGTACCAATTCTAATATCTATAGATGGTGCAATTAATTGAGTTCTTAATTCTTGAAGTTTTCTTAGTTGCTCTGAGCTAGCTTTTTTTGACATAATTTTTATGATTTTAGTCATCCAAATATAGTAAAAAAGGTATAATTTTTGTACTTTTGTAGAAAAATTTATCGATCAAAAGGAAGCGTTAGCTTTATTCTGTTAATCTGAAATCTGGAAAATTTCTCTAATACAATGCAGAATAAACGTGGACACTTGCACCATATGGTGTGGGCTTGTCTTGTTTATATTGTATTGGCAATCCAGAGCCACAGATTAATAAGCAAGAGCTACAAACCCACGCCTTTCTTATTTATAATCATAAAATTTCTACGTTGGGTTTGGGTGGATTGAAAAATTCATCAATGAAAAAACTATTATTTATCAGTTTTCTATTTTTATGTACAGTTTGTTTTGGGCAAAAATTTGAAATTAAAGCTCAAGAAGTAAGGTATCGTCAAAATAAAGGCTCTTATTTTACCGAGTGGAGTTCTTGGCAAAAAAATCCTTTGATTATAACTGTTAATGCAGATTTATTAAAAATCACGATGCATTCAAGTCCACAGCAAGAATTCAAAATTATAGATTTCAAACCAACACAAAAAATTGATAATGCAATGGTACAAGATTACTATTGTATTGATTTAAATGGTAAAAGATGCACAATAACTTTAGTATTAAGTAATGACGGAACTTTAATTAATCTCAGATATAAGACTTGGGAATATATTTATAGCGGATATATTTTGTAAAAGGATTAATTCTAAAATTAACGCTTTTTGATTAGCCGTATAGTATCATTATCTTTGTAATAGTATGATTAGCACCAACATAAAATCAGTTTTTGAACTTACTCAAATCTTTTCTACCGAACAATCTTGTATAGATTATTTGGAGATATTGAAATGGAGCAAAGTTCCTATAAGCCCTTTTGATCCTACATCAAAAGTATATAAGTGTAAAAACAATCAGTATAAATGTAAAAATACTGGTAGATACTTTAATGTTAAAACGGGAACAATGTTTGAGAATTCTAAAGTTAGTCTTCGTAAATGGTTTTTAGCAATTTGGTTGGTTACTTCTCATAAAAAAGGTATTAGCTCTATACAGTTAGGGAAAGATATTGGAGTAAGACAGGCTACTGCGTGGTTCATGCTCCAAAGAATTAGAGCGTGTTTCGGTATTGAAAACAGTAACGAACTAGAGGGAATTGTTGAAGCAGATGAAACATTTTACGGCGGTAAAAACAAAAACAGACATAAAGACAAAAAGGTTCCACACTCACAAGGTAGAAGTTTTAAAGATAAAGTTCCTATTATGGGAATGCTTCAACGTGGAGGAAAGATGAATGCTTTTGTTGTAAATGATACAAAGAAAGATAGCATTCAACCACTGATTTGCAAATATGTAAATTCAGAGACATCAGTATTAATTAGTGATGAATGGTGGGCATATAAAGGCTTAGATAAATATTATACTCATAATGTAATCGACCATTCTAAAAAAGAGTATGTAAGTTTGCAGGATAATAATATACACACAAACAACATTGAAGGCAGTTGGAACATCTTGAAAAGAAGTGTTTCAGGAATGTACAATCATGTTTCTAAAAAACATCTACAAAAATATGTTGATGAATTTGTATATAGATTTAACCTGAGAAAGGTCACAGACCAAGAAAAATTCTTACATTTACTACGAAATAGTAACGTAAGAACTAGATATACAGAATTATGTCAATAAAGACAATTAAACAACTAAAAGAACAAGGAATGAAGCACACTATTATAGATGGTGAAACATATTTCTTGGTAGAAGATGTCAAGAAAAATGAAGACTATCTTATAGTTGATTTATCACAAATAATTCGTAAAAACGGAATAGATATAATTCACGAAAAATATATTCATGAATTATCGGACTTCGATAAAATGATAAAACGAACATTAAAAAAAGAGGATTAATTTAATCCTCTTTTATTTTTAACATGCTGGTGTAAACTTGCGTATAATTACCTAAATTAATTTAAGAAACCAAAAAAAACAATGATGGACAATGAAAATCTACAAACATTACAAAAATGGTATCCTAACGCTAAAACAACAGAAGATACTGTAAACAGATTATTAGACGTAATGGAAAGCGAATTGGGCTTGAAACCAAATCAGCTAATGCACGCAGACAGTATGTGTTGCGATGATGTAAATGCCATCCAATATCCGCCAAGAGCTTACGAAATGCTGTGTCCGTTTCATTTAGGTGGGCTTGATGGTTTTCCTTTTGCGAGTATCACAGGTATGAATGCCTTTGCACACCACGTTCCTGAAGATGGTGCAGTAATTGTATTTTATGCGCCACATATTGGGATTTCAAAGGAGGAAAGTATTGGGGAAATAAACAGGATAGGGCAGAGTAGTAATTCCTCTTGTTGCGGTGCTGCAAAAGGAGCTTTGGGGAAACTTTCCACAGAGCAAATAATTGAGGAGAATATTACCTCATTAGATTTTCAGATGAATACCATTGAGCAGATTTTCCTGCATCAAAAAGAGAGAATTTTGAATACCGAAAATTAAATATTTGAAGCGACAGAAGTGATGTATGAGGCCATAGATGACAGGATAGAAGTTCTGGTAAAAGAGACTAATTATCCTTGTAAATATGTAGTTTTGATTGGTGCAATTTTTATCAATGGAGATAAAGATATGGGCTCTTTCTGCTAATATAAAAAGTTCGAATACATCAATCTTGAATCTGACGAGAGAAAAAGCCTTATGACAGAATATTATGAGTAATTAGAAAAAATATGATTACAAATAAAACGGTTTATCAGCAATGTTGGTAAGCCGTTTTTTATGAATGTCAGGAACTCTTTATTTAGATGAGAATTAATAATATATTAACTCTTTATTTTAATTGGTCTTATAAAAATATATTACTTTTCTGAAAATTTTATTGATGCATTATGGAAATTTCTGGAGCCTTTTTAGCTGTAATTTTAGAAGCCATTCTCTCCTTATTTTTGATTAGGAAAGAAAATTCTGACAAGAATATTTTCTTGATTCTCTATATAGCAACCGTCACTTTAGATTTTATTTGTGAATATTTTATTTTTAATGTTGGAAACAATAATACCTTTCTAATAGACCAATATCCTTCAAGTTTTCGATTGTTGAAAGGGCCACTTTTGTTTTTAGCAGGCAGATATTTATTACAATACAAAAATACATGGAAGCAGTTTCTGCATTTCATCCTTTTTTTTGTCGTATTTATCTGTAATATTATTGTTCTTTTTATAGGCTCGGAATCTCAAAGTTTTCACCAGTTTTATTTATGGATTTTCAAAATTTATCCTTTTTACTGGATTGGTTATTTGCTCGTTACACTTACCCAACAGATAAGAAATAGAAATCGGGACAATAAATTCCAGAAAGTTTTTATCCAATTTTTATGTTTTGTACTTGTTCTGATAATTGCATATATGGTATGCGGATATGGCGGATTAATAGACGGAAATCTTCTGAGATTGATATACACTTTTTCATTCTTCGTGCAGTTTGCATTTTTAATCAGACTCAATCAAATAGACAACAAACAATCTTCTCCCATTAATAATATTGAAAATATAATAATAACAGAATCTGAAGAAATCGTTGTAGATGAGAAGAAAAATATGAAATACAAAACATCTTTACTCAGCCCCGATTATATTACAAATACCAATAATAGGTTAATAGAACTCTTAAAGGATAAAAAAATTTACACAAAAGAAGATTTAAGTTTGGATGATGTATCCATTATGATTCATATTTCAAAAAATCATTTGTCCCAATGTATTTCCGAAGGTCTTCATACCACTTTTTACGATTTGATTAATAAATACCGAATTGAGGCATTTATTGAGCAAATAAACCAAAATCCGGAGTTGCATATCAGTGAACTTTACTTCCAATGCGGATTCAGGTCCAAGGCTACGTTTTACAAATACTTCAAGCAGGAGACAGGCATCAATCCAAACGATTACCGAAAAAGGATACTCAAAGAAAAAGAGATCCAGCAGCTTAATTAATCTTTAGTTTTTATTTGTTAATAAATAATTAATTAAGTTTAAATAATTGATAATCATGTGTTTAAAAGTTCAAATATTGAAAATAAGTTCATCTCAATAGAATTGAACCTTTCAAATTTAAAATCAAGATAGATTTACGGCCATGAAATAAATCTATTAAAATGAAAAAATTAACATCGACTTTAGCTGTTGCTCTTTTCTTTTCTTCCATACAATCTTATGCCCAGATTCAGGTAAGCGGAAAAGTGGAAGATTCGCAGGGAAGACTTCCGCAGGCAAAAGTTTTGACCACTGACAACAAAACCTTTGTTCTCACGGATAATCAGGGGAATTTCAATATTACCATTCCCGAAGGTTCTACTTCTATTATCATTACTTATGAAGGATATTCTGACAAGACGATTGATATAGATACCTCTGCCAATCAAAAAATGGCAGATCTGGGAGTTATCGTCTTAGGAAATAAAGAAAAAACAAAAAGTATTGAAGGCGTTGTCATCATTTCTGCTTACAAACCATCCCAAGCCAGAGCGCTTAATATCAAAAAGAACTCCGAAACTATTTCTGATGTTCTGGCCTCCGATGCTATCGGAAAATTACCCGACAGAAATGCTGCAGAAGCTATCCAAAGATTACCCGCTGTAACAATTGAAAGAGATATGGGCGAGGGTAGATTTGCTGCCGTAAGAGGAACGCCTATCCAATGGAGCTCGTCCACACTCAATGGAAACAGGATGCCAAGTGCGAGTGGAGACTATGCCAACAGAGGTTTGCAGATGGATATTTTTCCTTCAGAATTGATTCAGTTTGTGAAATTATCAAAAACACTTACGCCCGATATGGATGGAGATGCGATTGGAGGGACGATAGATTTCATCACAAAAACTGCCGTAAACAAAGAAACACTTTCTGTAAATCTTGCGGGAGGCTTTGTCAATCAAACCAAATCTCCCAGCTACAATTCTTCCGTAGTTTATGGAAATAAAATTACAGATAAATTAAGGTTTATCACTTCTGCCGTTATCTGGAACAGAGAAACAGGAATTGATAACTTCCAGATGGTTTATGATTTCAACAATGCTAATAAGCCTAAATCTTTCGCCATCAACCAATTACAATTGAGGGATTATGTTGCGGAAAGAAGAACTTTGGGCTTTAATGGTGCTTTGGATTATCAGATCAATAAAGAGAATAAGCTTTATTTCAAAGGATTGTACAGCCAATATCTCGATCAACAGACCGTTCGAGAGACTTATTTTAACTTTAATACAAAAAATGTTCAGCTGCAGGCAAGGCACGCTGATTACGTTACAGACTTATATTCTTTTGATCTTGGGGGTGAGCACAAATTATCCGACAAATTGAAACTCGACTGGTCATTGGTAAAATCCAGGTCAAGTTTTGAATTCAATTCTCCTAAAAATCTGGGCAAAGATGAAAGAGGGTATCCTATTGTAACTTTCAGACAGAATATGACCTACGGAAATCTATCAGATGATGGGTTGAAATATTTGACAATGGATTCTCCGGATGGTACAGGCGATGCTTCAGATATTGTTTTGCCACACAATTTGGATGCATTAGATGCTTCTAAATTAAATCTTTACCAAACCATTATCAGCAGAAACAAAAACAGTGAGAGAGATTACAGAGCACAGTTCAATTTCAATTATAAGCTGAATGACAAGATCAATCTGAAGGCCGGAGGGAAATTAATTGATAAAGACAAAAACTTTACTTCAAGTGTTTTCGTATGGATGCCTTCAAAACTATTGGGAATTCCCGGAGCCGCACCTCTTGTGTATCTCAACCAGTTGCAGACGGAAGGTTTCCCGTACAATGGTGGATTTCTGAATCCTTTAGACCAGCCTTACAACAATGTTTTGATCAATCAGATTACCAATGGTCAAATAGATCAGATGTACAGCCCGGAATTTATGGCGGCTAACTCGATGACCAATGTACAGGGAGACACTGCCGCGAGTAATCTTGCAGGATCGTATTCGGGAAAAGAAAATGTATATTCTGCTTATTTGATGGGTAATTTTAGAATAACTGAGAAATTCACAGTGATTGGAGGATTCAGAAATGAATATAATGTGACCAATTTTAAAGGAAACAGTGTTGTAATAAAAGGAACTAATACTGTTGCAGAACCTGTGGAAAAAGAAAATAAATACAATGCATTTTTACCAATGGTAAATATGAAATATAATCTGGATGAGAACACTATTTTCCGAGCTGCATACACCAGATCATTTGCAAGAGCAGATTTCAGTGACTTAAATCCCGGTTTGCAAATCAATGACGCCCTTCAAACAATCACACAAGGTAATGCAGAGCTGAAACCTACTTTTGCAAACAGTTTTGATTTGATGTTTGAAAAGTATTTTCCCAATCTGGGAATTATTTCTGTGGGTAGTTTTTACAAAAAACTGAGCAACATCATATATCAGGATCAAACTACAGAACAGAGAAATGGGCTTAATTATCTTAAAACCTCGCCGGGTAATCTGGAAGATGGCTGGTTATTTGGTCTTGAAGCCAATTTCAGCAAACGTCTTACAGAATTGCCAGGTTTTCTTCAATATTTTGGATTTGAAGGTAATTATACCTATGTAGATTCAAAAACGAAAATACCCGTGTATCAAAACGGAATAGCCTTGGAAAAGATTGAAACGACCCTGCCCAAACAGGCAAAACATATTTTCAATGCGAGTATTTTCTATGAAACCGATAAGTTTATGATAAGATTTGCAGGCAACTATAAAGGGAAATACCTGAACGCCATCCGTTCTTTGGCAGGTCCGGAGCATTACCAATGGTTTGATAAAAACATTACGCTGGATGCCTCTGCTTCTTATGCATTTTCAAAAAGAATAAGAGTGTTTGCTGAACTTAACAATCTTTTCAACGAGCCCAACAGATTCTATCACGGAGAACAGGACAGAACGGAAAGTGTCTCTTATACGGGCTTCCGTGGACAAATGGGCGTTTCTTTAAACTTTTAACATCAATATTCCAATAATGAAAAAAATAATACTATCCACATTCGGATTGCTATCTGTGATGGCAGTAGCACAAAATAAAAAAGAATTCAGCGGTTATCCAAAAGATCTGAAGATCAACCAGATTCAGGTTTTGGGAACGCATAACAGCTACGCAAAACCAGTAGATCCAAAAGTTCTCAAATTAGCAACAGGGATTATGGACAAATTCAAAGACTCTTATTTTGATAAAATGTCGGCGGCAGAAAAAGCAAAATTTCAGGAATACCACCCGAACGGAATAGATTTTGCCGAGGGACTGAATTACAACCATCCCGATTTTAACGAACAGCTGAATGCGGGACTTAGAAACCTCGAAATAGACGTTTACTACGATCCTACAGGAAACAGATTCACCAAACCCGCTTCTTATGAACTTCTGAAAAAACAAGGCGTTACAGATCTTGCACCTTTTTCTACGGAGGATCTGGATAAGCCGGGTTTCAAAGTAATGCACATTGCCGATCTGGATTTCAGAACGCATTACACGACTCTTAAAAAAGCACTTCAGGCTTTAAAAGACTGGTCTGATAAAAACCCAGATCACATCCCGATTTTCATTCAAATTGAAGCAAAAGATTCAGGGCTTCCTCTCTTTCCTAATGCAGCAGAAGTACTGAAGTTTGATCAGAAAGCATTTGATGATCTGGATCAGGAAGTACTTTCTGTATTAGGAAGAGATAATATCATCACGCCTGATGATGTAAGGGGAAAATATAAAACCCTGAATGAAGCTATACTTCATAACAATTGGCCAAAAGTAAATGATTCAAAGGGGAAATTTATATTTATTCTATTACCATCTAGTGCGGGAATCAGTAATAATGAATCACCTTATCTAACAGGACATCCAAGCCTTAAAGGTAGAATGATGTTTATAGAATCTGATCCCGGGAAAGAAAACTCTGCATTCATACTTTATGATAATGCAATCGTAAGACAAAATGAGATCCAAAAATTGGTAAAAGAAGGTTATCTGGTAAGAACCCGCACAGATATAGAAACTTATGAGGCTAAAGTGAATGACAGAACCAGAGAAAAAGCAGCTTTCAGCAGTGGCGCGCAAGTGGTTTCCACAGATTTTTTCAAAAAAGGGAATACATATGGAACCAATTATTATGTAACGATCCCTGGTGGTGAAACTGCAAGATGCAATCCTGTGAATTCACCTGAAAACTGCCGTAAATAAAAAATAAGTACTATTTACAAATTACGCTTAAAATCAATGATTTAAAAAGCCAATAGCAAAAAGCTAATTGCTATCGGCTATTTGCATTTTTTTGCCACAAATGCACGGATGATTTTTTTATTAAATTAATTTGTGCATTTGTGGCAATTTTTTCACAATAATGAGTGAGGGTTTAAAATACTTTTTATACATTTCTAGAAATTTTTCAAATTAAAAAATACAAATAATCCTGCTCAATGCTAAACGATTCTAACCTAAAATTTTCAACTTCAAGAAGTCTGGAAATAACCCAACAGTATTTTAATTTTCTGGACCAGCATATAGAGGATGTGGTAAATGGAAACGTTGCAGAGTTTTTAGAAATAAATGAAATAGCTTCTAGATTGGCTATTTCTCATACACATCTTACCGATACTGTCCAGAAAGAAATGGGGCATCATCCCTGCCACTTTTACGATTCGAAAATAATAGAAATAGCAAAAAAATGTTGATGAATACCAATTTATCAATTGCTGTAATTGCTAAAAAATTAACCTACGACCCCTCCAACTTTTCAAAATTTTTTAAAAATTGGACAAGTCAAACCCCGGGACAATTTCGTAAGGAACATAAAAAGTAAGAGAGGAATTTTGTAACCTCCCTTTATCGCTTTATTGATAAGCATTTGTTTAACATTGTAAAACAGGAAAAGGTACTTGACATTAATGCTTAAAATCACTGAGAACAACAAGCCCAGACATTTGTCTGGGCTTGTTGTGATTGCTAAGTCTAACAGAAATTAGATTTATGCAACATTGATTTTGTTTATTTATTATCCGTTCTGAAACCTGAACAAATCGGCGTTACAATGCATCCATCTTCAATGACAAGAGAGGGCAGTGGGCTTTTAAATAAGGTCTTTTTTATAGTGTTAAAAAATACGTTTGAAAATTGGACTACAACAATTACCAATTGAGCTACTTTTTACAGAACGACAATCCAGAATTTTGTACCTGAGATTAAAGTCAGTTTTAGAAACAATAAAAAAAAGAATTATGCAAAAAAGAAAATTAGGAAATAGCGGATTAGAGGTTTCCGCCTTGGGTTTTGGCTGTATGGGTCTAAACTTTCTGGACGGAAAAGGTCTTGATAAGAAAGAAGCCATCACTTTACTACATAACGCAGTTGAAAAAGGGGTCACATTTTTTGATACCGCAGAAGCTTACGGACCTTACACCAACGAAGAACTCGTAGGCGAAGGACTAAAGCCTTACAGAAAAGACGTCGTGATTGCTACAAAATTTGGTTGTAAAGACGCCAGTCCGGCAATTGGTTTAGACAGCAGACCCGAAACGATCAGGGCAGTAACCGAAGCATCTTTAAAAAGATTAAAGACAGATTATATTGATTTGTTGTACCAGCACAGAGTTGACCCCAATGTTCCGATAGAAGATGTTGCAGGAACAGTAAAAGATCTGATACAAGAGGGTAAAGTGAAATATTTCGGTTTATCGGAGGCAAGTACTAAAACCATTCGGAAAGCGCATACCATACAGCCTGTTGCAGCTTTACAGAGCGAATACTCTTTGTTTTGGCGTGAGCCCGAAAATGAGATCATACCAACTTTGGAAGAGTTAGGAATTGGTTTTGTGCCATTCAGTCCGCTGGGAAAAGGTTTTCTCACGGGTATCATTAACAAAAAATTAGAAGCTGTTGACCGCAGAAATGTAATTCCCCGTTTCACCGAAGAAAATATTAAGGCGAATATGGTTTTAGTGGATGCGCTTTCTGAGATTGCTCAACAAAAAAATATTTCAACCGGCCAATTAGCATTAGCCTGGCTGCTAGCCCAAAAGCCTTGGATAGCACCAATCCCCGGGACTACAAAATTGCATCGTTTAGAAGAAAACATTAGCAGTACGAATATTGTATTAACAGCTAATGAACTTGCAAAAATTGAAGCGACAGTCAATGGAATTACACTTGTAGGTGACCGCTATCCCGAATTTTTAGAAAAACAAATAGACAGATAAAAACCAACAGCAATGCAAAATATTAAGGGAAAAGTAGTAGCCATTACAGGTGCAAGCAGCGGAATGGGCAAAGCCATTGCCCTAGAATTAACCAAAAACGGCGCAAAGGTTGTCTTGGGCGCAAGACGAGCAAAACAATTACAACAAATTGTTGAAGAAATTAAAAGTAAAGGTGGTGAAGCCACTTTTACTCAAATTGATGTGAAGAATAAAGCCGATCTGGTTCGGTTGGTCAATACAGCCGTTGAGCAATACGGAAAATTGGATGTCATTGTAAACAATGCAGGGATCAGCCAATTAAGCCGAATTGACGAGTTGGATATTGACGGTTGGGAAGAAATGATCGACATTAACCTCAAAGGTGTTTTGTACGGAATGGCGGCTGCAATTCCTGTTTTCAAACAACAACAACAACAACAACAACAACAACAACAATCGGGACATATTGTCAATATCATTTCAACATCAGGAATAAAGATTGTGCCCATGCAAGGCGTTTATGCAGGAACTAAAAATGCCATTCGCACGATTGCAGAAGCGTTTCGTCAGGAGTCAGACGGAAGTATACGTATTACAGGGATTTCGCCGGGATTTGTGAAAACAGATTTTGCGAACAACATAAAAAACGAAGAAATGAAAACAGCTATTCAAAAAGGAATGGAACAAATGGCCATAGATCCCATAGCTATTGCTAATGCTGTCATTTATGCCATAAGCCAGCCTGAAGATGTTGAAGTTGGCGACATTGTTATTCGTCCGTCAAAACAAAATTAACTATATTAGTAATTGAAAAAAATGCAACAACAATCCAACATCAATCAAATTAAAAGTATCTCACAGCTTGTGCGTGTCTTGGGATTTCCTGCACCACTGCATCCATTGATCACGTTGGTTGATTACAACAATGTTTCGATTGAAATGTTTCCAAAAGAGCAAAAAATAAGTCTTGATTTCTACAAGATTTCCTTTAAGCCTACCTTCACAGGACACATAAAATATGGACAGGGATATTATGATTTTGAAGAAGGCGGATTGGCATTTCTAAAGCCGAAACAAATTGTTTTCCCACCGGATAACATAGAAAGTTATGAAGGAATCGCTTTGTATTTTCATCCGGATTTTATACGAAACTATCCATTAGGGAAAACAATAACTCAATATGGCTTTTTCTCTTATGATGTTTCAGAAGCCTTATTTTTATCGGCAAAAGAAAAAGAAATTATAGCCAATTTATTTGCTACAATAGCCAGTGAATTAGAAAACAATATTGACAGTTTCAGCCAGGATGTTCTGGTGTCGCAGATAGAACTGTTATTGAATTACAGCAATCGTTTTTACAACAGGCAATTTTTGACAAGGAAAGCCGTCAATCACGATATCATTACTTCTTTGGACAAACTCCTAAACAACTATTTTGAAGAGGGAAATAGTCTAAGAGATGGATTGCCATCCGTGAAATACATCAGCACGGAATTAAAGCTGTCACAACGTTATCTGAGTGATATGTTGAGTTCATTGACAGGGCTGAACACACAACAATACATCCAGAACGCCATCATAGAAAAAGCTAAAGAAAAACTATCAACGACGAGTCTTTCTGTTTCGGAAATAGCTTATGAACTAGGCTTTGAACATTCGCAATCGTTCAGTAAACTTTTCAAGACCAGAACAAATGTTTCGCCTTTAGAGTTCAGGCAGTCTTTTAATTAGAAATCAAAATGTAACGATTTTTCGGATTTCCTTAAAACATCAAAATCCCGACAGAAATCGAGATTTGATTTATTATTTCCAAAGTAAAGTGATATCAAAAGGTAACATATTTTTTTTAGGATTATTCTAGTCACTAAAACTTTTCCTTTCAGATTGTTCTAAAAAACTTCTCAATCCAATCATTAAAAAAGCCAAAACTCCAAAGACAATTCCAACCCAAGGATTAGAAGAAACGCCTTTGGTAATGATTATCCAACCGCCAATGGTTGTTCCCAAAGTCACTCCTAGATTTCCAAATGAAGTAGCGAGGCTATTTCCGAATTCCAAACTATGAGGTACTGACGAAATCTTATAAGAAGGTATGGTATCTTTAAAAGTATTCATCAAATTGTAAAATTTTTTATCTTATGAATTAAAATAAAACTTTATTTGATGTGATATAAGATTTAGTAAAATAAGAGTTTGAAACATTATTTTTAAGATGGTGTTGTTTTACACGTTATTTTTTCAGTTTTTAATCAAAAGGATATTTTTAAATTACTTTACTTTGTCAAAAACCTTTAAAGTATAAGATTATATTTTTTTTATCATAAATAAAGAAGACTTCCAATCAACACCTATACTGTATTGGAATCAACTCTCAATAAATTTTTCAGTCGGCTACAGGGCATATCAATGTGTCTCCGGAATTTACAGAGGAAGATTCAAGTAATCGCGTCAATGCGTCGAAAAAAATATATGAAGAAATATTTGAAAGAATAATTTACAATAAAAAATATGATATAAACTTCAAAACCTATCTGTAAAATTGGAGGAACAGTCATCACTAGACCTGTTCAGTATAGACTGCAAAATCTGCTGAACTATGGTAGAAATGTTGATAAGGTATATGTATATACAAGGAAATGGAAAATATAATGTATTGAACAGCTACGTAATTCATTACTGTACGAATCGTTACGAGGCATATAGTGCATATTTCATTAATAATGCTTTTTCCTTACTTTTGGTAGACAAAGTGGTTTACCCAAAATTGAAGATCCTAAATTCATTTATGTACTTAGTTTTTTTAAGAATCACATTTGAATCAATTTCACCACCAAAAATGGGGAAGAGCCATTTTCCCTGAAATACCCATCTATGATCAGCAGTACTGCCTTCTTTTTGCGTACACTCATCAGCGTTAACTTAGCCTGCTAAGCCTACCCCGAAAATCTAAAATTCTGGATATTGAGATCATTTATCACGGTATTGCTTTGGTGTCATTCCCACATATTTTCTGAAAAGGCGGATGAAGTAGCTGGGCGTTTCAAATTTTAGCTTATCACTGATCTCTATAACTGATAAGCTGGTAAACTTAAGTAAATTCTTTGCTTCCTGAATAACCCTGTTAAGTATATAAGATTTGGACGTTGCCCCTAAATACTCTTTGGTCATCCTGTTTAAATAATTGACTGTTATGAAAAGTTGGTCAGCATAGAACTTAACATTATGTGATTCTAAATAATGCTCATCCACCAGCTTTACGAAGGCCTGAATATGCCTGTTAGCCTGTTCTTCTTTAGTCAATGTATATGTAGACTTAACTGGTACGGCCTCTGCCCGTTCAAGAAGTGCCAGGATCAGATACAATAATGCCCGGAGAACATGTTCACTGCTGCTAACGCCCAATTGGATTTCATTGTTTATTTGCTCCAGATATGCTACAATGTTTTTAAAAAGCTTTTTGTTAAGCCGTATCAACGGAGAAATACGGCCATGTTTCAAATACTTGAATTTGTTCAAAAACTGTTTATCGTTGAAGAATGAAATCAGGAATTCTTCTTCAAACAGCAATACGTATCCTTGCACTGTAGTCTGTTTTGGCCAGCTCCAGATCTCACTGGGAATAGAACAGATCACATCACCTGCACTTACATGCAATTCCGCTTGATTTATAAATATTTTTTCATTCCCCGTGGTTATAAAAGTCATATCGTAATAGGTAAGCCTGTGGGTGGGCTCTTTTTCTATGTACTTATTTATTTCAGAAATGGGGACAATATCTATGAGTAGAGTTTTCCCATATTTTTCATTGATAAAATTATATTGCACTATCGATTTCATGAGTATTAAGATATGACAAATTTATCAATTCAGTTATGGTTACGGCCGGTTCAAATGGTGAAACAATTATTCAACCAGTCCGAAAAGTCAGAATCGTCCGGTACATTAGCATGATTAGTGACATTATTGGCATCATTTGTTTATTTGATACAATTTTGGTGAGCAATATCTTTGTCTGCATCTAATTAAATATTTGGAAAGTCCCGGTTAAGGGTTAATTAGAGCTTAACATTAAAAATTATTAAACAAATAGCATTATGAAGTATTTTATCGAACTTTTTACACCAACACAAGCCTGGCTTGATCTAAACAAAGAAGAGAGAGCCGCTTACATTACTAACATTAATGAAGGCTCAAAACACCTGATGGATCAGGGTGTAGTAATAATCAGTATGAGCGAAAATGACCAGGACACCCTTCATCGTGCCGAATTTAATTTCTTTGTCATCTGGACTATTCCAACAGATGAGCTTGCAAATGCTGTTCAAGACCTTATGGCAAATTCGGACTGGTTTACCTACTTTGATCAGTTAAATCTGAAAGGCGATTCTACGGATATTTTTGAAAAACTTATCAATATCTAATATTAGCAGGTTGGCAGCTGCTTTATTTTGTTCCAGTTTTTCATAAAAATTATCCGTAGGATAAACTTACTCCTGTTTCCGTAGAGAACATAACGCGTGTGCTAATGGAGAAAACAATTTACCTATCGCAAGAAAAAACTTTTTGGATACAACATTCCGTGATTTGAATACTTTTAATCAGGCTGCATGACATAGCTTTGTTTTAAATTAAAATAGTGAATCTATGAGCAACATCAAAGAAGTAAAATTAGGCAGTCAGGGACTTATTATACCAACAATTGGTCTGGGCTGTATGGGTATGACAACAGGGTTTGGGGGAGATATCTATGGAAAAGCCGATGAGAAAGAAGCAATCGCTACCATTCACCGTTCATTAGAACTGGGCGGTAGTTTTTTGGACACGGCAGATATATATGGCCCTTTCCTTAACGAACGGCTGATCGCAAAAGCCATCCACGGAAACAGGGATAAATACACTATCGCCACAAAATTCGGATTTGAAATTAACGATAACGGACAGGCAACTGGTGCATTCAAAGGCAGTAAAAATTATGTAAAAAAAGCTGTAGAGCGTTCATTAAAAAATCTTGGCACCGATTACATTGACCTGTATTACCTTCACCGGTTGGATACCAATACACCAATTGAAGAAACCGTGGGGGCAATGAGCGAATTGGTAAAAGAGGGAAAAGTAAAATACATCGGACTTTCGGAAGTAGGTTCTGAAACCATCAGACGAGCACACCAGGTTCACCCGCTTACGGCAGTACAGTCCGAGTATTCTTTGTTTGAAAGGGAAATTGAAAAGTTGGGCATTTTGGCTACGCTGCAAGAATTAGGTATCAGCCTGGTTGCCTACTCACCTGTAGGAAGGGGATTTTTAAATGGCGAAATACAAAAGCCTGAAGATTTTGCCGATAATGATTTCAGAAGATCTATACCCAAATATCAGGGTGAGCAATTTTACAAGAACTTGGAGCTGGTCAATGAAATTAAAAAAGTAGCTGTCGAAAAAAACATCACTTCTGTACAATTGGCCATTGCCTGGGTCATTGCTAAAGGGCACGTGCCTATTCCAGGTACAAAACGTGTGAAGTATGTGGAAGAGAATATCGTAGCAGCAGGCATTTCGCTAACGCAGGAAGACTTGGACAGATTGGAACGTATCCTTCCTTTGGGAATCGATACAGGGGACAGGTATGATGCAGCAAGCATGAAAGGAGTAAATTTATAGTATTTAAACTGCCAGTAGTTTTACAGGTTGGCGCTTATTTTAAAATTTTAGATGATGAATAATAAAGGTCAGCATATACTTAATTCTGTTTCAGACTTTCATTCTTTGATGAATGTGAAAAAGCCTACCCATCCTTTGATAAGCGTAGTGAGGCTTGAAGACGTCAGCCGGGATGCCAGCCGGGATTTAGAAACAATCATGTTTAATTTCCACACCATTTTTTTGAAAAGAAATTTTGATGGAAAGGTTAAGTATGGTCAGCAATATTACGACTTTGACAATGGTACGATGTCCTTTTATGCACCCAAGCAATTAATAAGCTTAGAGGGTGATCAACCCGGCAAAGTAGAGGGCTGGATGCTGGCTATTCATCCCGATTTCCTTCATGGGTATCCACTTGCAAAAAAAGTAAAAGAGTACGGTTTTTTTGATTACGCCACCCATGAGGCCTTGCATCTTTCAGAAGCTGAAGATGAAATTATTTCAGGTCTAATGCAAAACCTGCAACAGGAAATTGTAGAAAGGATAGATAGCCACACCCAAGATGTTTTGATCGGACATGTAGACCTTTTACTTAGCTACTGTAACCGATTTTATGGCCGCCAGTTTATTACCCGGAAAAAAGTTTCCAGTGATCTGCTTGTAAAATTTGAAACTCTTTTAAAAGCATATTTTAAGGAAGACAAAGCTGAAACAGCAGGTCTGCCAACGGTTCAATATTTTGCTGACCATTTATTCGTATCTCCAAATTATCTGAATGATATGCTCAAAAACCTTACGGGGCAGACCACACAGCAACACCTGCATAATTACCTTATCGAGCAGGCAAAAGAGCTGCTTGCTACGACCAACTTATCGGTAAATGAAATAGCCTACCAATTGGGTTTCGAATTTCCGCAGTCTTTCAGCAAACTATTCAAAAAGAAAACTTTGCTGACACCACTACAATTTAAACAGTCGTATAATTGAATGATCCGTTACGTTATTATTTAAAGAAGGCGAAGTTGAATCCTGAGGGGGCACATTACGATCGACGTTAAATATTTTTTTTATAATCAAATGCCAATTCTGTACATCCAGGAGTTATCAGGACGCCTATGGTGACTACAATATTTCCATTCAAGATGAGCTTGATATACATGCTGATGCTCTTTTGGGTTACATTTCATACAAGCATGGTAGCCAGCTGATCTTCGACAACCTTAAAAACTCCACATCCAGTTATAAAGATAATAAGCATTCAGTAATAGCAGGTTTAGACCAAAAAAGTGATACTATAAGTGGTAATTTGGTAGATGAACCAAAAAGTAAATATTATAATATTGAAATTATTAAAAAAGACAATAAAACTATTGAACTGGTCTTAGGTCGTGCCAATGTATTAAAAATTTGGTACAACGTCAAAAAATGAGAGAACATTTTCAACAAGTATGATTTTCAGGAGGGAAAAAGAATAGCTGTTCAAAGTAAAAACATTTTTGATTCTTTTTAGTGTTTTTAAGTATAGAATGAATTACTGGGAAATTTAGAACAAGGTTAGACTAGGTTGGCACTAATCCTAGGCTTTCAACTTATTTTTGTAACTAATCTTCCGTAATCTTGTTAATTTTTATTTGCAATATGGACATAGAGATATGTCCATATTTTTTGCAGCTAGTACCTAATCTGTGTATTGTAATAAAACTGAACAACGGCCCTAATATGCTTTTGAGGCATACAGAAAAGGGGCTTTCCGAAAAGGTCGAGTAGCCCCTTTTTATTCGGGTAGCTGGGAGAAATTTTTCCTACAGCCAATTCTCAGACGTTAGTTTTTCCTTTTTTGGACACCTTCTTTTCTGTATTTTTTGACAACTCAAACTGTTGGAAGAAAAAAAATGAAATTTATTTTGTATCATTCGATACAAAATATGTATATTTGCAACAGAATATTAATCATGGCAGGCAGGAATAAGATATATAACGAAGAGGAGGCCCTTGATAAGGCGATTAAAGTTTTTTGGGAAAAAGGCTATGAGAACGCGTCTTCGCGGGATCTGCAAAAAGCAATGGGCATCGGAATGGGCAGTTTTTATTTGGCTTATAAAGGAGGTAAAGAAGAATTGTTTCTCAAGTCGATGGATCGTTTTTTTTCCGTTTATCCGACATATGCGTTATCAATGCTGAAAACTATTGAAAATCCCATCGAGGTTTTAAAACAGTATTATTATGTGTTGGCAGAACCGGAGGGCATGTTTGGGCAGTTTGGTTGTTACTTCAGTAATGCGATCATCCAGATTGCTGACCCCGAATTAAAGAACGGTGCTACAGGCCACATTACCCGTATTGTTGAGGTTTTTTCGGCAGCGTTATTACGGGCACAAAATGCAGGCATCATTCATCCGAAGATCCCGCAGGAATTATGGAGTGCTTATCTTCTCAATTTATGGACCGGACTAAATACTACCAGATATATTGAAAAGGATGCGGCCAAGCTAAGAGCTTTGATTGATTTCAGCTTAGGGGTTTTTGAGTAAGCCTTTTTTTTAATCAATTTTGTATCAATTGATACAATTTGTATTTTGCTAGAAACGAAAATAATATAGAATTATAACACAATTAATTTTTTACAAACATGAAAAAGACAATTTTAATTACCGGCACTTCATCAGGTTTTGGTTTAATGCTGGCCAACAACCTGCAACAAAAAGGTTTTAATGTGATCGGCACCAGCCGTGAACCGGAAAAGTACAAGGGAAAAGTTGCGTTTAAATTGCTGCGCTTGGACATTTCTGACGATGACTCTATTGCAGCATTTACCAGGGCACTTTCGGCAGAAACCAAACAACTCGATGTGCTGGTGAATAATGCCGGTTACATGGTGACAGGTATTGCAGAAGAAACCCCGATAGAGATTGGAAGACAACAATTTGAAACCAACTTCTGGGGTACGGTTAAGGTTACCAATGCGTTACTACCGCTGTTCAGGAAGCAAAGATCAGGTCAGATCATCACGGTAGCTTCGATTGTAGGTTTGATCGGTCCGCCGAATCTATCGTATTATTCAGCATCCAAACATGCCGTTGAGGGGTATTTTAAATCGCTGCGCTTTGAATTGAACCAGTTTAACATTAAAGTGAGCGTGGTTGAACCAGTTTGGTTTAAAACCAATCTGGCCCATAACGCGGTATCGTCAACAGTAGGAATATCGGATTATGACAGCTACAGGCGCCAGGTAAATGCTTTCACCAAGAAAGGAATCGATAGTGCAGAAGCACCTGATGCCGTTATAAGTACCATCACTAAATTGATTGATGCCAAAGAGCCGAAGTTCAGCAACCCAGTGGGCAAAATGACCGGGATGATCCTGTTTTTGCAAAGCTATGCCCACAAGATGTTCGAAGGAGCCGTACTAAAAGATGTTAGAAAAGCGATTTAACCGCAAACATTTTTAGTAAAGTCATGCGGGGATAGCGAAAATTTCTATTACCAACAGTTGGAAGCTATTAGAATTTACGCAGTTGTTAATTACGATGCACGACATAACAATACATTCAACATAAATAAACAGAAAATGAATATTACGAATAAAACAGTGCTCATCACAGGTGGTGGCTCAGGAATCGGTTTTGAAACCGCTAAACTATTAAGTGCTAAAGGAAACAAGATCATCATTATCGGCAGAACCGAAAGCAAGTTAAATGCCGCAGCAGCAGTCTTACCCAATACGACAGCTATACGCTGCGATATTACCAGCGAACAGGACGTAAAAGACCTTGTTGCACGGGTGTCTGAAGAGTTCCCGGAATTAAGCGTTTAAGCGTTCTAATCAACAATGCAGGGCGCGCATTTGCTTATACGCACAATGAAAATGCAGGTGCATTTGAAAAGTCGACCGAAGAGTTTGCAACAAATTATTTCTCACTGATCAGGTTAACGGAAAGTTTCCTTCCGCTTTTAAAAGGACAAGTGGAAGCTGCTATCATTAACGTAACATCCATTGTCGCTTTCGCACCATCAGCGCAATTGCCATCTTACTCTGACAGTAAAGCTGCGGTTCGTTCTTACACGCTATCGCTGAGGCATAGCTTAGCCAAAAGTACATCCATTAAAGTATTTGAGTTAATGCCACCTTTGGTTAACACTGAGTTCTCTAAAGAAATAGGGGGCGAACACGGCATATCACCTGTTGAGGTTGCACAAGGGTTGGTCGATGGCATTATGAACGACAAGTTTGAGATCAAGATCGGCCAGACCGCTGACTTCAGGACGTTTTATCTCACCGCACCTGCAGAGGCATTTGCCATGATGAACCAGGGTTAAAAAACCTTTTGGGGCTGGGGCGTACAAAAAACACGTCCGGACCAAACCTTATTATAAATAAAAGAAGATGAAAAATAACAAAATCATTACCCTGGTAAAAATGACTGTCCAACCAGAGTTCGTGGAGGACGTCCTTGTTCAGGCCCGCCAAACCAGGCAAATCATCCAGACTGAGGAAGGTTGCGAGCGTTTTACACTGACAACCAAAACTAAAGCACCAAACACGCTTTTGCTTTTTGCGATATACAAATCAAAAGAAGCATATGACTGGCATCTGGAACAGGATTATTTAAAAGCCTTTTTCCGTTTTCTGGAAGGGAAATTAACGGGCAAACCTGAAGTTGATTTCCTTGAAGAAATTTAAGGCCAATATCCCTTCACAGCTTAACAAATCGGTTGATGTATTCTCGCAGGTAGCCTACCACCAGAAGTGGGGAAGAACTACTTTCACCGAAATATACAATCATACTACATTTTCATATTCAACTTTGGGAACTTTGGTGTTGAAAGTGTTTTTATTGATAAATCCGTGCAATACCAATTCTTGTAGTTGTTTATCCATAACCCTTCTGTCAGCATTGGGAATCATTCGTTGCAGTTCACTCGGACGTTTGAGGTTTTTGGAAATATAATAAACGAGCATCAGTTTCCATTTGCCAGTTAGAAGTTCTTTGAAAAACTGTAATCCGCAATCAAGTTGGACCGGTGTTTTCTTTTGATACATAACTAATGATTTTCTGTTGTAAAATTACACGTTTTTAAACAGGTCGGCAACTGATAGGATACGCATAAATTTGTGCGTAATTGTCTAATAAAAGGGAGCGCTCTACTTTTGAACAAATTAAAATTATAAATAGACAATGATCAAATTTACGTTCTTAGTACAGAAGCTGCCAAGCTTGAGCCTTGAAGAATTTATAGATTATCACAAAAATCAACATGCTCCTTTATTCTGTTCCATCCCTGAGACAGAACTTTACGTTAGAAAATATGTAGTTAACCACCCCATAGTAGCTGAAGGATTTCCTAAGCCTTTATACGATGCTGTTGTAGAAATCTCGTTTGACTCGTTTGAGGATTTCAATACCTTTTTCAATTCAGAAAATTATTTGACAAAGGTTCATCCCGATGAACCCAATTTTTTTGATACTGCAAACTATATTGCAATGGCAAACAATGAAACGATCATTAAGGCTGGTACATAATTAATAACCATATCAATAACGCATATCTAACCCATTAGTTAGATGTGCGTTATTTAAATGAAGTGAAGATGACAGATAATCTCCAACTGAATTATTTACCCCTTTTAAATTAAAAATATAGAACTGCGTAACAGAATTGGTGCTCCGCCCATGTGCCAGTATGTGGCAACGGATGGTGTCGCCAATGATTGGCACGTTACCCACTACCTCCAAATACCCCCAGTTTGTCCGTAGCACGGCCAACTTTGATATGCATCATTTGTGCCGGCGTTGCGGGTCTCATCTTGATTCCAATATTTAATTTATTATTGCCAGGTAGGATATCAAACTTTCATTAGTGTACTTATGTATTAGAATTTCATCCTTTTGATTCATAAATTAAAATAAATAAAGATTAATTTTGTTTCAGCATAATTAAAATAGTAATCCTAAAAACAATAGATGTTATGCACCATTTTAAATCTCTCAGTGAACTCGCTCTTGCCAATGGAATGGAGCCGCCGGAACATCCTTTAGTTGCGTTAATCCGTATAAAGGAGGATATGGTAGTTAATCATCCGGAATTTACCAGCGATTGCTATATGATAGGCCTTAAAAAGGTAAAGGAAGGCTATATGCTTTACGGAAGAACAAAGCTCGATCATCAGAAAGGATCTATGATTTTCACAAAGCCTCGCCAGATCATAGAGATGAAAAATCTTAAATTTGAAGAAGATGGGTATATACTTTTTTTTCATGAGGATTTTTTGAATGGAAGCACTTTATTTCAGGAGATCAGCAGGTATCACTTTTTTGATTACGAGACCAATGAAGCGTTGCATTTAGCGCCGAGGGAAGAGAAGATTATTTGGAATATATTTCATGGACTTGAAATAGAATATCATAACAATGAAGATGAATTCAGTCGTGACATTATAATAGCTGGCATCAATGCCATGTTGCGGTATGCGGAAAGATTTTACAAACGACAATTTATCAACCGCAAGGAGATGTCTGGTAAAACAGTTACCGAGTTCAATAAAATTTTGAATAAGTACATTGCTGACGGACATTTTGAGCAAGGTATCCCAAATGTTACCTATCTGGCGGGCCAACTGAATATTTCACGCAGGTACCTGACTTCTCTTTTAAAGGTTGAAACAGGTAAAACAGCGCAGGAGCTTGTTCATCTGGCACTGATCAATGAGGCCAAAAACCGGCTCCTTACTTATTCCAAAACAGTTTCAGAAATTGCCTATGCATTGGGTTTTGAAAATATGTCTTATTTCTCAAAACTTTTCAAGAGAGAAACCGGGCACTCACCTTCATCCTATAAAAATAAACATATAAACTAAATTGCCGGGCAATTAGTCAGGGCTTAAACATTAATGCTACAATTGCCTTTAAGAATCTGTATCCATTGATTTTTCGGAAGCCATGAGGTCGATCAGGTTTAGTAGCGGGACAGATGGTAATCTAAGTGTTTTTTTGTGTCAGAATAGGCTCCATTAGTGTTAGTTTCCAAACATTTATTAGATCTAAATTTGTATTGTTAATGAGATCAATGAATTATTGAAGATAGTTACTGGAATTTTCATACTGCAAGTGTTCGATACTTGTAAATAAATAAGATTACAGGACATTAAAATCTTCAGACTTAATTGAATTGATTTTTTTGAATAGAATGAATTAACCCATAACACATTACAATATGAATTTATTTCAGGAAATTTTCGAAAAACAGAAAACCTATTTCAATGCGGATCATACCAAATCACTGGAATGGCGTCTAGATCAACTCAGCCGTATGGAAAGAATGCTCTCAGATAATGAGGTGGTATTAAGAGAAGCTGTCGGAAAGGATTTCAAAACTTCTTTTGCTGAGCAGGTATTTGAAGTGTTAGGACCTTTAGCTGTCATTGATGCAACGAAAAAACAGTTGGAAGGATGGATGCAGCCTGAAGAAGCACATTTACCTACATTTTTATCAGAGAGTGGTCACAAGGGAATCGTATACCGTGAACCTTATGGGGTAACACTTGTCATAGCACCATTTAACGGTCCCTTACTGTTGGCTGTAGATCCTGCAGTTACCGCTCTTGCAGCTGGGAATACTGTCATCCTAAAAGCTTCGAATGCGTTGAAGCATACAGGTGATCTATTACAAAATCTTGTAGCCATTTATTTTGAACCGGAATGTTTTACAGTGGTAAAAGGAGACCGTGAAAGCATCTCGGAGCTGCTGAAGCTGCCAATGGACTTTATCTTTTTTACTGGAAGCACGCAGGTAGGAAAAGTGGTGATGAGAGCAGCTGCAGAAAACCTGACTCCTGTACTGCTTGAACTCGGTGGGCAGAACCCTGTGATCGTGGATGAAACTGCCGATGTTGCCGATGCAGCGAAGAAGGCGGTCTGGGGAGCAACTGCCTGGGGAGGGCAATGGTGCACTTCTCCTGGTTATGCCTACGTTCATGAGTCCAGAGCTGAAGAATTTGTACGGGAAGCCCAAAAAGCATTGACAGATATGTACGGTGAAAATCCGCAGCTTAGCCCGGATTATTCCAGAATCATTGACGTTAGGTCTGTACAGAGACTTGCCGGACTTGTGAAAGGAGAAAATATAATAGCGGGCGGGCAATTCGATGAGGAGGAACGTTACTTTGCCCCGACTATTATTTACCCGGCAACATGGGAGTCCAAAATTATGGAAGATGAAATTTTTGGTCCGATACTTCCTATTCTGACTTATTCAAACACGGATGAGCTTGTAGCAAAGATCAAAAGTTTGCCTAAGGCACTTGCAGGATATATCTTTAGCAGCAATCAGAAGAATATCGATTATCTGATCCATTCGCTTTCATTTGGCGGAGGTGCCGTCAATCAGGTTAACGTCCACTTGTATATAGAGTCAATGCCGTTTGGCGGAGTCGGTGCATCAGGAATCGGAAACTATTATGGTAAAAATGGCTTCCAGTCTCTGACTCATGCCAAATCGATTCTTTATTCTCCCTCCGGACAACTAATTGATCACCTTATCCCTCCGTACACTGTAGAAAAGATACAGGCTTTGGGGCAGTGGGGAATCTATTAAGAAGTGATTATACAATTAAAATGAAAGATATGAAAAATTTACTGATCACAGGTGCCAGTGGCGGTATAGGATTGGAAACCGCGAAACTCCTTGCTGAAAAGGGCTATACTCTAACCCTGGTTGCCAGAAGCGGAGATAAGTTGGAAAAGATTAAAGACAGCTTACCGGGTAACAATCATTCCGTGTTTGTAGCTGATCTTTCCATAGCCAATGATGTCAATAAACTCGCAACCCATATTCAGGATAAAAAGTATGATATTCTAATCAATAACGCAGGATCCGGTCTTTATGGCAAATTTGTTGATCTGCCACTGGATGAGCAGATCAGTGGAATGCATCTTAACATGGATGCTGTCGTGATGTTGTCTTATGCTTTTTTAAAAAATGCAAAAAGAGGAGATGCCCTTGTCAATATTGCTTCGCTCTTGGGTCACTCTTCCTTTCCGGGTGCTTCAGTCTACGCTTCAACGAAGAGTTTTGTGGCCAATTTTTCTGAGTCTCTCTGGTATGAATTCAAGTCTAAGGGTATTTTTGTCTTGGGATTCAATCCTGGTGCCGCAAAATCCGAGTTTCACTCACGGGCAGGAAAACAGACCAATGTCTACCCTGAGTTTATCTTATCATCTACTCAAGATGTTGCCAAAGAGTTGGTTGCAGCATTGGAATCCAGAAAGAAGCCTAGGGCAGTTCAAGGCTGGAAAAATAGGTTTATGCTTTTCGGCTTTAAATTCATCAGCAGGAAAATGGCAGTCAATATAATGGGAAAAATGAGTCCGGGAATGAGCAATTAATAATATTCAATCCTTTATGAACTTGCAACTATTTTTGAGACAAAATTTATATACTCTTTATGCTATATTTTTAGATGGATTAGACACCATTTTTGACTTCATTCTTAGTGGTCAATTTAATCAGGATTAGGTGGTCATTTTATCTGGAATATACATTAATGGAGAGATATGAAATTTACGGCTAAACTCAACATACAGAAGTTAAATATGAAATTGAGCGAGGATATGAAAATTATTCTTTGTAAAACAGAACAAATTCCTAGCATTAATAATTATATACTTAAAAAAAATAAAAACTATTTTTACTAAATGGAAATAGACGCATTTAAAAAATTCATAAAAACATTTATTGTAATTGACGACTTGGACCTGGAGCTTGTACTATCCAGATGCAAAGAAAGACAGATACCGAAGGGGAAAATGATTTTAAAAAAAGGACATATTGCCAGCCAATATTATTTTATTCTTTCAGGTGGTGTCCGTTTTTTTTATGATACCTATACCCAGGAAAATACAACATGGGTTGTTTTTAAAAATGAATTTTTTACAGAAATTTCCAGTCTGAATCCCCAAAAACCCAGTAGATTTAATATTGAAGCTATAGAAGATACAAAAATGATCGTAATTGATAAAAAGGATATGGATCTTTTATATGGGTATATTCCTGTTTGGCAAGAATTTGGAAGAAAGATATGGGAGTCTATGTCTGTTAGAATGATTGATCAAATTTTGAGTTTCCAGACATTATCAGCTGAAGAAAGGTATTTAGAATTTATGAACAATCCGGAATTAATTCAAAAAGTGCCCGTCAAACATCTTGCTACATTTTTAGGAATAACTCCTAATGCCTTGAGCAGGATCAGAAAAAATATCAAGTAGCATTTTTTTCTATCATTTGGTAGTTTTAGCCCTCTTAATCTGCCTTAATTTTGCATCATTACTTTGTTAAAAAATAAAAAATGACTGCAATGAAAATTTCTACGGGTAAAATCATTCTTTCCTGTCTAGGGATATTTACTTCAATATCCCCATATCTGGCTGATTGGAATATAACCCATATCTATAATCCTGCCTGGCCACCACATGCCAAATTTCATAACGCCCAAACAATGGTGTTAGGAACTTTTTTAGGGATTTTAACCTTGTACTGTGTTTGGTTCAGAAACTCGATATCTGCCAAGCAAAAACTTAATGAGGCTACCACATTGGTATCATTATATTGGCTTGCACAGCTACCCGCCATTTTATTTCCAGGCACGCAATTACAAGATCCAGGCATATATCATGTTGAATTCCCAAAAATATTTGGTATCGAATTTAACCAGTTGACAATGGATATTACCGTCTTACTGCCACTTATCCTGCTAGCCTACTATCTTGAATACAAAACATTAAAAACAGCTCCTAATAATTAAAAATGAAAAAATCACTTTTAAGAGTCATCTTGTCCATCATCGTTTTTTTTCTATTAACCTCAAATTTAAATGCTCAAAAAATGAAACAGAACAATTCAAAAACCATCAACGAATATTCGGATGAAGAATTAATCAAAAATTTGTCGGGATTTACAAATCATTTTGAAAAAGTAAATAGTATACAATTACATTATGTGGAAGGAGGAAGCGGTGACGCCTTGATTTGCCTTGCCGGCTGGCCACAAACCTGGTACTCTTTCCACACTGTAGCCCCGGAACTTTCTAAAAAACACCGGGTAATTATCGTTGATTTAAGGGGAATGGGTAGCTCGGATAAGCCTGCTTCCGGTTATGATAAAAAAACAATGGCCAAAGATATTTATGAATTAGTTAAAAAACTTGAACTGAAAAAAGTTTCCATTTTGGGTCACGATATTGGCGGAATGGTAGCTATGAGCTTTGCTTTAAACTACCCAGAAATAACCGAAAAATTAATTGTGATGGATGGTGCACATCCAAGTGAAGGCATGATGAAGATGAGTATGTTTCCGGAAAAAGGCGCCTTTAAGGAAAAAATGGACGGAAACAATCCATATGGATGGTGGTTTGCCTTTAACCAGGTCAAAGAACTGCCGGAACAGTTATTGGAAGGCAGATTTAACCTTCTTCTTGACTGGCTGTTTAATTATGCGATGATCGACAGCACAAAAATGTCAGAAGAGGACAGGGCAGTTTACGCATCGGCATACAATAAGCCCGAGAATATACGTGCAGGTAATGCTTGGTATCAGGCATTTCCCCAGGATATTGACGATTCGAAGACCTATCAGACCCTAACTATGCCGGTGCTTGGCATTGGAAGTTATATCGTTTATAACAGTATTAAAATGACGCTGCCCAATTTTGCTAAAAATTGTCAGATTGTACAAATTCCTAATAGTGGACATTATATGAATGAAGAAAAGCCGGAAGAAGTTCTGAAAATAGTGTCTGACTTTTTATCTAAATAAATATATCCAATGCGTAAAATAATTTTAGTGTCTGGGGCTACCGGTGATCTAGGGAAAAGGATCTGCAGAGAACTTATTAGTAGAAGTGCGGAAGTCAGGGCTATTGTACGGACCTCAACAGATCCTGAAAAGGTAAAGGATCTCAAGAAAATGGGAGTCACTATTTTTGAAATTGATATGAATGACGTCGTTCAGATTGCTGACGCCTGTAACGGTGTGAGCTGTGTAGTGTCATCTCTAGCAGGACTAGGGGACGTAATTATCGATCTGCAAAGCAGAGTGCTAGATGGAGCTATAAGGGCAGGTGTACCGAGATTTATTCCCTCGGATTTCTGCTCCAATTATAATAATGATCTGATACCCGGTGAAAATAGGAATTTTGACCTAAGGAGAAACTTTAAAAAATATCTGGAAAGTACCTCGATAAGGGCATCTTCAATCTACAACGGTTGCTTTGCGGACATTCTAAAGTATAATACCCCAATCTTAAATTTAAAAAATAATAGCATTGGATATTGGGGAGAAAAGATTGACTGGAAATTAGATTTTACTACAATGGATGATACCGCGGCATTTACGGCGGAAGTCGCATTAGACGAAAATGCACCAAGAAATTCAGAAATCGCCAGCTTCCAGGTTAGCCCAAATATGTTAGTAAATATGGTAAAAGAAATTTCCGGTAAAGATTTTAGAATTCATAAAATATCAAGTATGGAGGGTTTTAGTGCCTCCATAAAAAAACAAAGGGTGGAATACCCTGCCGGAGAAAATGAATTGTATGCAAAATGGCAACAGGGGCAATATATGTATTCGATGTTTTCCACTCAGCATGTTAAGTTAGCCAATGAGAGTTATAAGAATTTAAGCTGGACAACAGCTCAGGAATATTTAAAAACTTTTTTTAAATAAATTTTCAGTAAAAATACATCAAAGATTAAAAATAAGTAAAACGGTTGTAGATAAAGGCTTTACAACTGTTTTATGATTTTTTGGTAATGAGGTAAAAAAACAGTAAAGCAATGATTGGCAAAAGTAAGGTTACTAAAACGTCACTTTTAATATCGAAAGAATTTTGTTTTAAAATACCATATTTCAGCTTTCTGCGTAGCTTTTCAGATTGTTCCGTAGCTCACATAAGTTTTAATTTTATCATTAAGAATTGTGAGTATGGAAACGACAAAAAAATTAACATTTAAGGTGCTGTTCTACCTTAAAAAGAACGAACTGAAAAAGAATGGCAATGCACCAATTATGGCACGTATTACCATTGATGGAATCCCTAAAACTTTCGGAACAAAGTTAGAAATTAACCCGAATAATTGGGTAACGCCAGAGTATGACCATTAACCGTAATGATAAATCTACTTCTATTTCTACACAGTTAGACAGTCTAATTCCGGCTTCTAAAATTTCAACGCTTACCCAAGGAATGTTTGTCGGTGCTATATCGGACAATTTCGATGAACGTATCGAACAGAAAATATTTTACGCTGAAATCGTAATAGATAACGAAATGGTTTCAGCCGAAATCAAAGCCTACCAAAAGATACCACAGATTCTATCTTTTGTTGATGAAAATGGAGAAGATGGAATGAAACAACAAATTGAAAACAATTATCGTCAGATAAAATTGGATGTTTTGAATATTGTTGAAAGTGAGATGGCGCGAATTAAGAGTGACCCCAATTTACAACATTTGATGCAGCATAGGTAATTATATCTATGATACTTATGTCAGTTCTAAATATACAAACTGATTATAATTCAAGGTATTTGAAGCAACTAACTCAGATAAAATACCTGTATTTGATAGTGTGAAACGGATCAAATCAACCAAGGATTTTTTTGTCTAAATTTGTAGTATATTATTTTGATAATGCATGTCAAAGAAAAACACACAGGTTTATATTCCTTGGCTCGGTAAAATCAGTGATTTCTTCGATACCTTCAGAATTGGAAAAGCAGAAAACAATTCTTTTACCATTATGCGAATGGAAGACCAAGCAGATGGCAAATTGTTGTTCATGCCCCTCTTTCGTGGAAATTTTTTCCGACTTGTCATTTGCAAAACATCAGGACTTCGGTTCCTGTTGCCCGACGAAACTGTCAATACATCCTCAAACTGTATTTATTTTGCCTATCCGGGTAAAATAGAAAGTTGGCAACGTGTGGAAACCATATACGGTTATCTCATTTGTTTTACGCATGAATTTGCGGGAATAGACCAATTGAAACCAATGTTTGAAAAGGATCTTCCTTTCTTCATGAACAGTGCCAATTCAATTTTGAGATTGTCACAGGAAGATATGGATACCATAGGACAAACGGCCGAAACACTGCTCAGCGAAATGAAATCATCCCATACCGATAATTTTAAAATGATACAGCCTTTGTTAAAGGTATTACTTATTAACATCCGTCGCCTGTACTATAAAGATAAAGAGGCAAAAACAGATTTTCAGCTAAAGCAGGCAGCTCTTATGGTCAGGTTCAGGAAGGTGTTGAATGCTTATTCTATCGATACCCCAAATAAAATAAAAGAACATAAGCCAACCGTAAAAAATATTGCAGATGAACTGCATCTCACACCCAGTCATTTGAACTTCCTTGTTAAAAAATATACAGGGCACACTGCGTTATACCATATCAATGAGAAATTATTGCTGGAAGCAAAAAGCCTTTTGACCCATACGGATTTACAGGTGTCCGAAATAGCTAGTCTTCTGAAATTCAATGAAGCAACTTACTTTCATCAGGGTGGACTTTTTGTTTGTAATTTTCACTTGCAAAGAAGCTGTTAAAATCATTCATTGAGGCAAAATAAATAGCAGTTAAAGCGTCAAAATATAGGTCAAAAAACCAATCTCGAATTACTTTTTCTAATTCCATAAAGGCTAGAAAGGAGCGTATAGCTCTTTAGATTTGTCTTCTGGAGAGATGACCAGCAAGAAAAAGAAAAAGGACAAGTACCTGGAATGAGATCGACCGAGGAAAAGTTGAACAAATTTTTCTGAAAGATTATATACCTCACCAGTTATTTTATAATTTTGCAAATAAATCGTACGATTAATTTTTTTAACAATGAAAAGGAAATGATTTGGAACCAATCCTTAAAAGATAAATACCCAATGGTGACTGATGAAGAATGGCAATTACTAAATAAACTAACAGTCACAAAACAGATAAAAAAAGGTGACCATTTTTTAGAATATGGTAAAATTGCAAGATATGCAGCCTTCACTATCTCGGGAGAATTTGCTTTCACTATCTTAAACGAAGATGGTGATGAGAATATCGTCAGATTTGCTTTTGCTGATGATTTTCTTGCCAATTGTGAAAGCTATTATCAAAAAGCTCCATCAGCAGTACAAATAACAGCATTAGAGGATTCAGTGATTAGAATTATGAACATCAAAAAATTACAGCCTCTCTACAATCTACATATGTGTATTTCTGATATAAATATAAAAATATTCCAAAAAATATCGGAGCAAGCTTTCGAACACCAATATATTCTTTCATTAAAAAGTCCTGTCAAAAGATATAAATTTCTACTTGAGAAAAGGCCGGAGATCATCCGAAGAATTTCAATTAAAAATATTGCAAAGTACTTATATGTGAGCAGGGAAGCAATAAGTAGAGCAAGGTTATTTTTATTAAAGTCTCAACGATTGTGATTATAATCACTTAAATGGCTAATTTCTTCCAATACTTTTATGAAAAAAAAATATGAAGCCAGCGCTTGTCTTATTACATGGTCTATTTGGTAATTTGAGTAATTGGAAATATGTAATTGAATACTTCGGAAATGATTTTGATATTCATACTCCAGAATTGCCTATTTTAGATGAAGATAAAAAAAATGATCTTGATTATCTAGTTGACTCAGTACATACTTATGTAAAGAAACACAATCTTGTGAATCTCATTATTGTAGGAAACTCTCTCGGGGGGCATGTGGGTATTTTGTACACTTACAAATATGCAAATGTTAAGAAATTAGTTTTGACAGGAAGCTCTGGACTTTACGAAAATAATATGCTTGGAACTTTCCCTAGGAGACACGATTATGATTATATCAGGCAAAGGGTAGAATATACATTCTATGATCCGTCAACAGCAACTCCGCAATTAATTCAGGAAGTGTTCAGTATCGTGAGTGATAACAAAAAATGTTTCCAGATTATTAAGACAGCTAGAACCGCACAACGAAACTATACAGTAGAGGAACTGAGAAATATAAAAATTCCGACTCTGCTAATCTGGGGCAAAGAAGATAAAATTACCCCAATAAATGTAGCTGAAGAATTTAAATTGCTTTTGTCCAATTCTTCATTATTCTATATTGATGAATGTGGACATGCGCCAATGATGGAAAAACCATCAGTATTCAATAAAATTTTAGAATCTTTTTTAGAAGTTGATATGCTTTAATTTTTTTTTTGAGTAGCGCACTGAATTAGAGTCAAGATTACGATAATTTTAGCAATTAAGAAGACTACATTGACAAATCCAAATTAAGAACAGCCGTTGAGATTGCCAATGTCAAAGAATTCGTTGAAAGCCTGCCATTAAGCTATAATAGGGAACGAAGGTGTTGGAATATCTGGCGGACAAAAACAAAGGCTTTTCATTGCAAGAGCGGTTTATAAGTCTCCGGAATATATTTTTTTCGATGAGGCGACTTCTGCCTTGGACGCCAATAATGAAAAAGTGATTATGGAAAACCTGGAACGATTCTTCAAAGGGAAGACTTCTGTCGTAATCGCTCACCGTCTTTCAACAGTGAAACATGCGGATAAAATTATTGTTTTGGACAAAGGCAAGGTAGTTGAAGAAGGAAACCATTCACAACTTGTAGCTCTTAAAGGAGAATATTATAGGCTCGTCAAAAATCAATTGGAACTTGGAAACTAGAAAAAAATGATTATACAGTATTGAGCTGCGCTCAGAAAATGTGCAGGATATCCTGACACAACCACTTAAAGATACTGCCTGAATTTTAAATTGACTTCGTCGAATCTTCGATTTCTAAACTGTAATTTTTTCTGATCTTTTTCATACTCTTAAAGTTAAAGAGTATAAGAATTGTGTCCTAACAAAGTTAGCAATTCCAAATGACTTCTGCATTTAAAAATGGCAACAAATTTTCCCGCATGGTCAACATCAAGGTCAATATATTGATATCACTTGGTCAAATATACTCGCTAAAAGGTCGACGATATACTCTCCGGAGTGCATCTCCGTATCCGCTGGCTCGGGAAGAGGCGGATGGTATATAAATTTTTCTGGGAATCCTGTATCTCCCAGGATATTTCTACCATCATCCGTCTGGATCAGATAACCAGATACTGGTAACGGCTGTGAAATGTCCGGGTAAATAAAACGGCCTAACTCAAATAGATATAACTTCGTATTTTGTGTATAAAATATGGCTCAATTTTACCATGGTAGAATTGAGCCTGATTGAGAAAAAGCCCCTGTTGGACCATTGTCATCGATTAACGCCATCGCTACACCTGATTTAGCACCTTCTTCTGGTGTTAACGGCGCCTGATCTGAACCGATGGACGTCTGCACCCAACCTGGATTAACTGCATTGACTTTAATTTTGGTTTCACTAAGTGCATTTGCCAGAAAAACAGTGAACTGGTTCAAGGCTGTTTTTGATGCACTGTAAGCATAAGGTTTTAAAGCGTACAGCCAATGAGTCTCATCCAAATGAACCCCGAAGGAACCCGAAACGCTGCTGATATTAACAATGCGCCCTGCCTCGCTTTTTTTGATTGCGGGCAGTAAAGCTTGGGTCAGTTCCACGGTTCCAAAATAATTAATATCAAAAGTATCACGCAATGTCTTCATTGGAACTGTTTCAGTATTGTTTCCAAACCATGCGCTATCTAAAAATACGGCTGCGTTATTAATCAGAATATCGAGTTTTCCATATTCGGCTATGATGAAGGCTTTGGCATCTTCAATATCTTGCGAATTGCTGATGTCAAGTTTTATAAACGTTACGTCGAGAGATTGTGCGCGAAGAATTTCTTCTGCTTTTTTTCCTTCTGCTTCATTTCTTGCTCCCAAAAGAACTTTGATATTTTGCTCTGCCAATTGTTTTACAGTCTCAAAACCAATACCTTTATTAGCGCCTGTTACTAATGCTATTTTTGTCATTTTTTATTGTTTTATACCTGACAAAAGTAGAACGAAGGAAGCAAAAATGGCTTATAGCAATAACACGAATACTTATGAAAATCAAACCCTCTTAAAATAAACTTTAATCAGTCTTTAACTTTCGATAGTCGGTAGGAGAGACTTTATTCTGTTTCTTAAAGAATGAATTAAAATGAGAAGGTTCTTCAAAACCTAATGAATATGCAATTTCAGCGATGTTCCAATTGGTAAGCTTAAGAAGTATTTTAGCTTCCTGACCAATCCTTGCTGCTATGATTTCGCTGACAGTTCTGCCTTTTGATAACTTTACCTGACGGTTTAGATAATTTGGATGAAGCGACAAATGTTCTGCAAAATCCCCTGCAGTTTTTAATTTTATAATATCCTCCCGGGTGTCGACAGGAAATTGAGATTCCAACAACCTTATAAAAGAACAAGCTATCTCTTCAGTCGTACTGTTTATCTTAATATAAGAATCTGTAGGATTTAATTTTTGGGCATTAAAAATAAGTTCTAATAAATAAGTTCGCTGCAAATTTTTTTTGAATTCATTACCCGTAGTTTTTTCATCAAAAATTTTATTATAAATTTCTATAAACTTTTCTGCCTGCTCTTCGGTAAGAGAATAAATATTCTGTCTACCCGGTTTGTATATTGGTAATTCCAGCAATCGATAACCACTGTTATTTTTTGTGATAAACTCTTCTTTGAAAATACAGCTCACACCAGTATAAGTTCCATCTTGTGCCTTAATGCCAAAGGGAATTTTGGAACTGGTAAATATCAATGAATTACCTGCAAGATTAATGTTTCTATCTTCAAATTCAAGACTATAGTTGCCTTGCAATAAGGTGGCAGTGTAGAATGTCTTCCGGGAGTATCTGAAAGAAAAAAAATCATTATCTTTATCTACTTTACTCAAATCGAGAATGTCAAAATTATCGACTAAATTTAGCGTTAATTCTGATGGGTGATTGGTAATGCTCTCAAATAAAATAGTTTTATCTGATAAATGTTCCATAAGCCTAATTTAAATAGTTACACAATCGACTAGCCAAAAGTCTGCTTTACAATGCAAAATTAATACTTTTTATTTAGTGCTAATTCTTAAATAGGAGATCTTTGATAGATTTATTGATATAAATAAATACTCTAAACATTATCAGAGTATTTATTCAATACAAATAACAAATAATCGTAAATAATCATCTTAGATGTCAACATTACAGAAGATTTCTTTTAAGTCGTGTAAATTTATTGTGCCGTTCAATATTCTTGTTCTTAAAATAATGAATGTTCATAACCAGATCTTCAGAATCGACACCTTTCTCACTGTAGAGTAATTGATATCATTATATCAATGTGAATGCGAGGCAAATGGCATTCACAATATCGTCTGCTGCAATGTCTTTCTATTAAAGGCAAATATTGAATTAGAAAATAATTTTTTTGGAATTAAAGGCAAAGTTTATAAATAGTTGTAATCCTTCCGTGTGGCTTTCAAGGTTTTTTATTGTAGTTCATCGACTGCCCACCATTTAAAAAATGAAAAACTTCTTCAGGGTGAGATTTAAAAAATCTTTTCCTCAAACTAAGATTGGTAATGAGAAGTTGATCTAATTTCTTTAAATGCCACAAATTCATCTTTATAATTTTCATAATCATCATTTCTAATTGGCAGCAAAATTAAAGTAATTGTTGAAATAAGAGAATGTGATTAAAGTTCTTTTTTAACAAATACAATTAGTAAAAGTCCTAACTTTGTATCATAATTTATAAAAAATTTCAAAATTGGAACAGTATCTAATACCAATTTATACTTTGCGGGAGGTGATCGATTGGCAAAAGGTCAATCTGGTTAATAATAATATTTGGGCTTTTGACCTGTCGCCACAGATTCTTACGGAGGAAAACTTAAATTATCCAAGTAAGGTTATCTGTTTTGGATTATTTTTGATTACAAGCGGAGAAGCCGTAATTAATATCGATTTTCAGGAACTTCATCTTTGTAAAAATGATATTCTTAACTTGTTTCCGAATAATATATTAGAATTTAAAAAACTTTCCGAAGACTGTCACATAAAAGCCGTCGTTATCTCAATAGATTACTTCACCGAACTTAATATTGGACTTAATTCCCAATATGCATTTGATATTTTATCCAATAATTTTTCAAAGTTGGTTTCCTTAAGTCCATCGATCTGTAAAGCTATCTCTTACAACATACGATGTATTCAAAGACTAAATAATCCTGATATTACTAATCATTTCAGTATAGAAATGCTGAAAATGTATTTCTCTTTGATCGTATATGATCTTGCAAATTTTATGGAGTATGAGTTAAAAAATAATAATTTCAAGAGTTTTAGAAAAGAAGATATTGCAATAAAGTTTGTAAACCTCGTAGCTCATAATTTTAGAAAGCGTAAAGATGTCCAATACTATGCGGATCTATTATTTATAACACGCACACATCTGACAAGAACAATCAAAGATGTTTTTCAAAAAAAACCTAAAGAGATCATAGAAGATAAGATCATTTCCGAAACGAAAATACTTCTTTTAAAAAATGAGTTAAGTATTACCCAGATCATGGATGACCTTAATTACAATGATCAGGCTGCTTTCACAAAATTTTTCAAAAAAAATACCGGAATTACTCCCCATCAATACAGAAAACGCTAAAAAATAAATCGAAAATTTTGTTGCTTTATATATATTACTTTAATTTCGTTTATCATAATGTTCCTTTTTGACAAAATTTGGAATCTTTATGACATTGTTGTCTAACATTTCTGCCAGTACATTTGTAAGCGAAATATTTAGTAACAATATCTTAATTTTATGAATAATCTAAACAGGAATTTCATTTCGAACGCAATAAAAGTTTGTGGTGTTTTTCTACTATTGTCATGCAAAAACAATGACCAGCAGGCTGTGCAGTTTCCTCCAATGGAGTTGCCGGTATCTAAAGTAGAACAAGGAAACGGCCTGGTTTCGAGAGAATATCCTGCAAGTCTTGAAGGAGTGGCAGATGTTGAAATCCGTCCTCAGGTTTCGGGTTATTTAAAACAAATTTATGTTGACGAAGGTGCATATGTGAGAGCGGGACAGCCTTTGTTCAAAATCGAAGATCGTATATATGCGGAGCAGTATAACACAGCAAAAGCTGCAATTTCTGTTGCAAGAGCGAATCTGGCGAACGCGAAAATCGACTTAGACAGAAGAAAAGAATTGGTTAAGGAAAAAATTGTTGCTAATGTACAGTTTCAACAATCGCAGGCAGCTTATGAAGCGGCAAAAGCAACATTGGAACAAGCAGAAGCAACTGCACAATCAGCCAGGATCAATCTTGAGTTTTCAACGATCAAAGCGCCGGTCAGTGGTTATTTAAGCAGAATAAATTATAGATTAGGGAGTCTTATCGGTCCTACAAGTATAGAACCAATCACCCTGCTATCAGATTCTCATCAGGTCAATGCCTATTTCAGTATGAGTGAAGGAGATTTCTTAAGTTTTCAGGATACACATGTGGGAAGTACGCTTGGTGAAAAAATAAAAAATTCACCGATGGTAGGACTGCAGATTGCCAATGGAAAAATATATGAACAGAAGGGTAAACTGGACGCCGTAGATGGTCAGTTTAATGCAAATACAGGTTCTGTAACTTTTAGGGCAAAATTTGATAATTCTAAAAATCTGTTGAAAGCAGGGAATACAGGAAAAATAATTATTGATCAAAATTATGATAATGTGATCCTTATACCTATTGCATCTACGACAACGATTCAGGATAAGGTCTATGTTTTCACTTTGGATTCACAAAACAAAGCCGTTCAAAAATCTATTGAAGTTAACGGGAAAACCGGATTGAACTATATGGTGACCAATGGCATCAAACCAGGTGAGACCTACGTAGTGTCAGGTTTTGAAAGATTGCAACCGGGAATGCCGGTTGTTCCTAAGGTTGATGGGAAGAAAAAAGATCAAAAAGTAGCACACAATCCTCAAACCAATCCTAATTAGAATCAGGTCGTTTAAATAAATATTTTAAGAAATGTTAAAAACAATTATCAAAAGACCTGTCCTGGCCACAGTAATTTCAATTTTACTGGTGATCTTAGGTCTTGTCGGGATGAAAACCCTGCCAATTACATCATATCCGGAGATTGCGCCTCCAAGTGTTACGGTTACAGCAGTTTATCCCGGTGCGAGTTCAGAAGTAATTGCCCGCTCAGTGGCTCCACCATTGGAAAACGCGATCAATGGTGTGGAAAATATGGATTATATTAGTTCTACTTCCAGTACAGGTAATTTAATGCTGACCGTGGTGTTTAAGTTGGGGACAAACCCTGATCAGGCCGCGGTAAATGTGCAAAATAGAGTTTCGCAGGCTACGAGTCAGTTACCGGCAGAGGTTAACCAGATCGGGGTAACGACACAAAAACGTCAAAATAGTATTCTTTCGATGCTCACTTTATATAGTGAAGATCCTAAAATGGATCAGCTATTTGTTGAAAACTATGGAAAGATCAACATTGTACCTGAGCTGAAGCGTATTAAGGGTGTTGGAGATGCGCAGGTTTTTGGTAATAGGGATTATTCAATGAGAGTATGGTTGGACCCGCAAAAACTTGCAGCTTATAATCTAACTCCGCAAGAGGTATCGCAGTCTATTCAGGCATCAAATATTGAAGCTGCACCAGGGAGATTTGGAGAGAGAAGTAAAGAGGCTTTGGATTATGTTATTCGCTATAAAGGGAAGAATACAGAGCCTTCCCAGTATGAAAATATTCTTATCAAAGCTACGCCGGAAGGAAGTGTTCTAAGATTGAAGGATGTCGCAAAAGTAGAGTTTGGTTCTTATGATTACGGTGTAAGCACTTTGTATGATAAGAAGGAAGGTACAATGATCGCCTTGTTCCAGACAGCCGGCTCCAATGCCAACGAAATTGAAATTGCAGCTCAAAAAAGAATTAAAGAACTTTCTGCATCTTTTCCGCCGGGATTAAAGTATAAAATCGTTTACAGTTCAAAAGAATCTTTGGATATGTCGATCGAGCAGGTGGTTCACACTTTGATAGAAGCATTTATTCTTGTATTTATCGTTGTATTTATTTTCCTTCAGGATTTCCGTTCAACGCTGATTCCGGCTATTGCTGTTCCGGTTTCTATTGTAGGGACATTCTTCTTTATGAGTTTATTTGATTTTTCCATCAACTTACTCACCTTATTTGCTCTGGTCTTAGCCATCGGTATTGTGGTGGATGATGCGATCGTTGTGGTGGAAGCGGTTCACGCTAAGATGGAACATAGAAAGCTTAACGCCAGAGCTGCGACAATGTCTGCGATGAGTGAAATCACAGGTGCTATTTTTTCTATTACACTGGTGATGGCAGCAGTTTTCGTTCCTGTTGCATTTATGGAAGGACCTACGGGTGTTTTCTATCAACAGTTTGCTTTGACATTGGCAATGGCCATTGTGATCTCGGCGATTAACGCATTGACCCTAAGTCCTGCGTTATGTGCAATTCTACTCAAACAGCATGATGGAGAGCATGGGGAAGGGCATGAAAAATTGTCTTTCAAGCAAAGATTCTTTGCAGGGTTCAATGCTTCTTTTGATAAATTGACATTCAGATATGGAAAATCAGTTTTGTTCCTTCTCAAGAAAAAATGGGTTGCTTTTTCCGGACTCGCTGTTGTCATTGCACTATTTGTTTGGATGTTCAGTGTAACACCAACAGGTTTTATTCCTGATGAGGATCAATCATTCTTAATTGCTACCGTAACAATGCCTCCGGGATCAACCCAAAGCAGAACAACAGACGTTGTGACAAGAGGAGAGAAGATCCTTTCCCAAAACCCGGCGATAGATAAAGTTGTTTCGGTGAACGGACTAAATATGCTGAACTTCAGTATCTCATCATCAAGTGCGGTCTTTTTGTTAAAGTTAAAGAACCCTGCAGATCGTGGAGAAGTAAAAGATCTTAATCAAATTATCGGTCAGTTGCAAGGAGCTTTGAGTAGTCAGATCAAAGAAGGTTCATTCTTTGTACTTGGGATGCCGACAGTTCCTGGATTTGGTAACACAAGTGGGATGGAGCTTGTTCTTCAGGATCGTAATGCGGGATCATTAGGTAAATTTAATGAAACAGCGAATAGTTTCATTGGTGCTTTAATGCAAAGACCTGAGGTGGCTATGGCATTTACGACATTTAATGCTTCTTTTCCACAGTATGAGATCGTTGTCGATGAAGTGAAAGCAAAACAATTAGGACTGAATGTATCTGACGTCATGGGCGTAATGCAGGGTTATTACGGAAGCTTGCAGGCTTCGGATTTCAATAGATTTGGCAAGTATTATCGAGTGGTTGTGCAATCTTCTCCAGAGTTCCGTGCAGATCCAGCATCTATTGATGGAATCAATATAAAAAATAGTATGGGGCAAATGGTACCTGTAAAATCTGTAGTATCGCTAAAACAGACTGCCGGTCCTGATGTTGTTGACCACCATAACCTTTTTAACGCCATCAGCATAACAGCAATGCCTGCCCCTGGATATAGTACCGGGCAAGTCATGAAAGCAGTACAGGAAGTAAGTGCGCAAAATTTGCCAAATGGAGTGACCTACGATCTGAAAGGAATGGCACGTGAAGAGCAGTCATCCGGCTCGCAATCTGCCATTATCTTCGGTTTGTGTTTCATATTTGTTTATTTTATCCTTTCCGCACAGTATGAGAGTTATTTAGTGCCATTGTCTGTTTTGTTGGGTATTCCTACAGGACTGTTAGGTGTGTTTGTTGGAATTTCTATGGCCGAGATCTCAAACAACATCTATGTTCAGGTTGCACTTGTCATGCTCATCGGATTGTTGGCCAAAAATGCGATCTTGATCGTTGAGTTTGCCATGCAGAGGCGTAAGGCAGGTAAAAGTCTTACAGCTGCTGCAGTAGAAGGAGCAAAAGCCCGTTTAAGACCTATATTGATGACTTCACTGGCTTTTATTGCAGGACTTCTGCCTCTGCTTTTTGCAACAGGTCCTTCTGCTTTGGGAAATCACTCGATCGGATATGCAGCTGTATTCGGAATGCTATTCGGAACCGTTTTAGGTGTCTTCATTACACCCGTATTATTTGTAGTGTTCAAATATCTTCAGGAGAAAATAAGTGGAAAGTCTCTCGATGAAAGTGTTTGGGATTACGAACCTTCCAAATTAGCAAAACATACGCATTAACAATTTAAACAAAAATCAAAAGATGCCAAGCGGGGTAAACAAATTATTAAGAGATCAAAATTGTTTACTCCGGCATCTATGATAAAAAACTTGATATGAAATCAAAGATAATAACATATAAAGCTCTGACATCTGCAGTTATAATGGCTGGCCTTAGTTCTTGTTCGGTCAGTAAGTATAAGCAGCCCGAAATGAAACTGGAAGACAGTTTCAGAAATACAACACAGATTGAAGTGGTTCAGGACAGCACGGTAACAAGCATCGCAAAGATACCATATCGTGAATTTTTCACGGATCCGACATTGCTGGCTTTGATCGATAGCGGTGTAAAAAACAACAATGACCTGAAGGTAGCGATCAAGCAGATTGAGATTGCAGGTTTGAGCTACAATCAGTCAAAATGGGCAAATGTTCCGATGGTCAATTTAAATATTGGAACAGCTTCCATTAACCGTCCGTCTGATAACAGTATGAACGGGATGATGTTCGGCTCAATGTTAGGACAAAGGTATGTTGAAGACTATAATTCTAATGTATCCATTTCCTGGGAAGCTGATATCTGGGGGAAAATAAAAAGCAAAAAAGAAAGCGCACTTGCCAGTTATCTGCAAACTCAGGAAGCTGCAAAGGCAGTCCAGACACAAATTGTAGCACAAATTGCTCAGGGATATTACAATTTATTGATGCTGGATACACAGCTTGAAATTACTACTCAAAACCTTGAATTGGTCAATAAGACTCTAAAAATGATTACCAAACAACAGGAATTGGGAATTACAACAAGTCTCTCTGTACAACAGCAGGAGAATGCAAGGGACCAGATTCTTGCCAGTGTCCCTGTTATAGAGCAGTCCATTACCATTCAGGAAAACTCATTAAGTATCCTGACAGGAAAAATGCCGGGAGAAATTACCCGAAGTTTGAAACTGACTGATATGAAGACACCTGCTTACGAATCTGTAGGAGTTCCTGCAGAACTGTTAAGCTACCGACCTGATGTGAAAATGAGTGAGCTTACAGTCAGACGTGCATTTGCAAATGTAAAAACGGCTAAAGCCAGTATGTATCCGGTATTAAACATTACTGCTCAGGGAGGTTTAAATGCCTTTAATTTTAAAAACTGGTTTGAAATTCCGGGATCATTATTCGGAACAGCATTGGGATCTTTGACCCAGCCGTTACTTAATGGAAAACAGCTTAAAACACAGTATGAGCAGTCTAAAATTTCAATGGAACAGTCTGAACTGAACTTTAAGCAGACTGTACTTGTTGCGGTGGGTGAGGTATCCAATGTTCTGGCAACGATAGAATCTGCGGACAAACAGGAAGTGATCACTTCAGGTTTGGTTGTAAGATCTGACAGAGCAGTGACTACATCAACTAAGCTGTTTCAGCAGGATATGGCTACCTATTTAGATGTTATTGTCGCTCAGAATAATAAACTTCAGGCAGAATTAAGTTTAGCAAACATCAAAGTTCAAAAATTAAATTCTGTGGTTAATCTTTATAGAGCTTTAGGCGGAGGCTGGAAATAAAAATATAATGAAACGAGATCTCTTCAATAGTTTTTTTCACTTTGGTTACATTACCAAAGATATTGATGCGGCGTGTGATATCTACACAAAAAGGTTTGGTGCCAAATTCAAGATGATTGCTCCAAAAGTAAATTTAAGTAATATTTCTCCGGTTCAGCGTATTGCATTTAGCTGCATTGGCAACACACTGATTAAAATTATCGAACCAGATTTAGCTCAAAACAGTATTTTCAACGAATATGTCGTAGAAAACCCGAGAGTGATCCGATTGCATCATCTTGGATACCTAATGAAAGATTCTCAAAAAACCTTAAAGCAATTAGGATGGTCTTTGGAATATGAAATACCATTAAAAGGAAATTTTGAAAACCTGTGGGAATTTTGCTATGCCGATACGCGGAAAGATTTTGGACATTACACAGAGTTTATCCGATTATTCGAAGCCGGAAAAGATTTTTTAGCAGATATTCCGGGTATCAAAAAGGTTAGACCCTAAGCAAATAGTACTGATGAAGAGATAAAAACAATTAATTCCAGATAAAAAAAACATAAAAAATGAATACTGCAGCACTTGAAAATTTACATGATCATATTTTTTTTGAGATTATTACGGATCTGGCTTTTCTGCCAAGTGAATTAAAAGAAAAATTTAATCAGTCGGTAGACTATGCCAATATAAGGATTTGTGAAATTGATCGAAAGATTGAAGAGTTGGAGCAGAATATTTTTTCTATTTCTGCAGATTATAGAGAAAACTGGTTGACACGATTACAGGAACTCAAAGAAAAAAGAAAGGATCTTCTTGTTAAAACCAGAGCCGAAATTGATAAACAAAAAATCAAGTTTCAGATTTGGGTTGACGGAACAGAAGAAAAAACCGGTCAGTACAAGAAAAAGGATGTGGAAGAACAGATTTTTTATCATACAAAAAGGATAGAAGATCTCAAACAAAAAATAATAAGCTAATTTTTTCATTATATCGTTGGTTTTGAAGAATGGGAAATTTTTCACCAATATTTTTTAATCAGTAAGAGAGAGAATTTAGATATGATTTACTACATTTTAAAGGAGTTTTTATGTTGTTTTGGTGAAAACGATCTATTTTTCTCTCTCTTTTTTAACCCAGGGCAATATGACAGATACAGAGAAAAAAATAAAGGATGCAACCATAGAGCTCTTACTGAAGGAAGGTAGGTTTGGTGTTTCCATGCAGGAAATTGCTGAAAAGTCCAAGATCAGTCGCACGGTAATTCATTATTATTTTAGATCCAAGGAAAGGTTGTTTGCACTGGTGAATCAGGAGATTGTTGAAAAACTGGTGATTCCTCGATATCATAAACTGTTTGATAATGAACATTTAAAAATAAAAATAGAAAATTTTTTGACAGCGTCTGAAAGTAGTCTCACAAATTATCCTTACGTAGATATTTATGTTATGACAGAATTTGCGGAAAACGAATATATTCGGAATTATTTCGATTCAGTAAAACCGTCTCTTGAACTTTTGCTGAATCAAATTACTAGAGCAATCACTGAAAAGAAGATCTGTCATTCCGATCCCATACGTTTTCTGATGGACCTTCTTGCATTATCCAGCTACTCTCATATCTGTCTGAATTTTGTAGAGACCAACAACATCTTGCCTGGTGTAAGAAAAGAAAATCTCTTCATGGAAAGAAACGAAACGATTCTAAAAATTCTTTTGCTTCAATATTTATAAAGTTTGAATTTATCTCAAGAACCAGTTTTGATGAAATATACACACAGGTGGTGCTTTAAATTCAATTTAAGTAGTTTGTGTCCTCCTCCGATCATTGTAGTGTGAGTAATGACGGCAGTGGCAATTTTTTGAGTGAAAATTCTAATGAAAACAGTGTGGGAAGAAAAACCACATTCTTCTGCAAGGTAGGCTATTTTGTAATTCAGGTATTCAGGGGAGGTTTTTAATTTCTTAATGATATATTCAAGGCGATTCAGGAAGCAAGAAAAACCGCTAAAATCTTTTAATGTAACCAATCTAAAAAAACAGCGGCTATATAAACTTTGTCTCAAAAATAGTTGCAAGTTCAAGACCCTATTCCTAGTTTTATTACAACTGGAGTAAACATTTCCAATGGAGCTGCAAAAACAGGAGAGTACAGTATATGGACGTCATCTGGACCGGATGCAATTCTCTTAATAAAGTTTTCCAGGGAGGTATAATCTCCATTTTGAGTTCTTTCTTCAGGAATCAGCTGTGCTAATCTCGTTTCCAGCTTTTCAATATGCATAAATCCTAGATAAATATCAGAGCTATAAACCGTTGTTTGGTATTCGCTTAAATTAACACAGGGATTATGAATATTAGCCCCTGACATTCTGGCTTCATGAATATAAACTTCACTTCTGTAGAACCCACCGCCATTATTAATAGCAGAGACCATGAATTCAATAGGGTAGTAGACTTTAAGATACAAACTCTGGTAGCTTTCCACAGCATAAGAAGCGGAATGAGCTTTACAGAATGAGTATCCTGCAAAAGATTCGATCTGACGGTATACTTCCATCGATAATTGTTCTGGATGTCCCAGCCTTTTACAGGATTCAAAGAAGTTGTCTTTTACCTTTTGTAAAGCAGATAAGGACCGTCCTTTACCGCTCATAGCTCTTCTGAGTACATCACCATCAAGAGCAGATAGCCCACCGAAATGCAATGCAATTTTAATAACATCTTCCTGGTATACCATAATGCCATAGGTTTCTCCTAATTCCTTTTCAAAAACCTCATGGAAGTACTCGAATTTTCTAGGATTATTGTGCCTGAAGATATATTCCCGCATCATTCCGCTTTGGGCAACTCCGGGGCGGATAATGGAAGAGGCGGCAACCAGTACTTTGTAATTGTCGCATTTCAGTCTTCTGAGTAAACCCCGCATAGCTGGTGACTCAATATAAAAACAGCCGATTGTCTTTCCGGAACTTAAGAATTTATTACATTGGGCTTCATCTTTTGAGAGAGAGGTATCCCGGATATCGATATCAATTCCTCTTTTTTCCTTCACCAGCTTTACCGTATCATTATTGTCTATTAGTTGATGTGTGAAACCAAGCTAATGTTATGCCAGCTAATTTAATAGATTCATTAGAAATATAATCTCTGTCAGTTTCGTTCCAAGCCCAATCAATTAACCTTTTTACTGCCGAATCATCATCATATTTATATTTTAAAATCTCAGTCCACTGTGCATCTCTATCTGCCATTGAAAAGCTCATTAAATGTTCGTGCAGTGAGTAAGCATTGAAATAGTGTTCGGGTATAGAAGATACAGATAAAATTGTTTCCCAAAATAAGTTAGAAGTACCTTCATAATTAAAAACAAAATTATTAACGTAATCTCTAGATTGTTCGTCAATAGTATTCACTTTTCTCCATAATAGACTCTCTACAAAAGATTCAATGATAGAATAATTATCTTTTAAATGAGGAACATATTCATAAAATTCCTTTCCTGTTTTTTCGGGTATTTGTATTGAGAAAGCGTCTATCAAACCCTGGTTATAATACAAATCATTTTCTTCTTTGACATATTTAAAAAGGTTTCCTCCGTCTTTAAATTCTAATTCTAAATCAGGATATTTTGTAAGTAAATACTTACAAAATAAATGGTCTTCAAATCTTTCGTAAGCTAAGTAAATACCCTCCTCATATTCACCTTTTTGTTTCCAAAATAAATTTTTAGAAAATATGCCTTCGGAAATGAGTTCATCAAGGAAGGTTCCTTTTTTTGATATATATTTCGATACGGTGTCCTCAATTAATTCAATTGCCTTCTCGTAAGCTACATATTTTACATCATTATCAATTTTATATTGAATAATTGCAGAAATTGATTTGTCAACTAAATTTAGTCCATTTGAATACTCAAACCTTTTTGGTGTTGCTAGTACTTCATTTACGTTTTTTACAAAAAAATCAATTATTGAAGTTATACCTTGAATTCCATCGGGGATTTTATTTTGCCCTGACTTATATATTCCCTCACAAAAGAGCTTTAGAAATAATGGATTTTGAAATTCGGGGTGTAAAAGAGGAACATTTGGTAGCTGTATGTTATAATTTGTAAAGAATAATTTGCTTGCTTCATATTCATTACTTCGAAATCCATATAATCTATGTTCTATAACATGTAGTGCTTTTATTTCATCCTTAGGAAAGATCAGATTTTTATACGAAGAGCGGATGCTTAATGCAAGACCTAAATGTTTATACTCTTTTATTTCATGAATAAAGCTTTTAATATTATCGCTCCAAAAATATTTTCCTCTAAGTATACTTCTTTATTTTCAATAAATCTACGGTTGTATGGGTTTTCCCAATCACGATATTTATAAAGTATTTCTGGAAATTCTATGTCGTCTAAAGTGCCAAAATTGAGTTGTGGTTTCATAAGTAGTTACTATTTTCAAACTAAGATAATAAACACATAAGAATTGTAATATCTCAGGAAGTAACAATTTTTTATAGATTCTACACAAAACAGTAACTTTTTACGTTTATCAACTTTCGCTTTCTTACAATTTCTGCTTCATGGATGTATCTAAATTTGTCATAGGAAAAACTAAAAAATGCGCTATCATGGAATATTTATACAAACAATATTTGTCAGAAAATAAGAATATTCGAGTTGAAGAAGGGATTATCATCATTCCTGATATTAGTGGTTATACAGATTTTGTCAATAGTATATGCATTGAAGCTGGCCGTTATATTACCAGAGAACTACTTTCTACAATTTTGCAAGCCAATAACATTGGGATGAACGTATCAGAAATCGAAGGTGATGCGATATTATTTTACAAATTTGGTAGGAAGCCCCCAGTACAGAAAATCTTAAAACTGTATGAATCAATGCTAAAAAGCTTTACGATAAAACTTAAGGAAATTGAATCTATCATTGGGTATGACTTAGGTTTATCATTAAAATTAGTAGCCCATTACGGGACTTTCTCAGAGTATACTATTGGAACTTTTAAAAAACTTTATGGGGAACCAATCGTTAAGACACATGCCCTTTTAAAAAACACGATAAAAAGTAAAACTTATATATTGATGACCAATGCTATTGCTTCTAAGGAATCGATAGAAAAGGAATATTGTTTTGTCAATTATCAATTAGAGAATAATTTTATAACAACCATAAAAAAGGAAAGAAATGGAACAAACAACAAAAACAACATTCGACCACTCAGTTTACAATCTGGTATTGTTTAAAAGCTATAAGGCAACTAAAAAACTAATTAAGTATAGCTTTTACATAGCTTTAATTTATTTTGCCTACGAAGGCTTTATGGCTTGGGATTAATTTCTCATTGCGTAACTGTCTGCCGTTGATGACAATAATTCATCAGCGGCTTTTTATTGTTTATCAGCATTGTGAAATTTTAAATACATTTGTTTAGGCTAAGAATCTATAGAAGCAAAGCAAAATGAATTAGTTTTACTTTAAAGTGCTAACGGTTTTAATTCTAAAAGTTAGAAATATGAAAGATTATAATAGTTACCGAATATCTGCACCTACAGAATTTAAAGATATTTTTTCACATTTTTATTATGCTGAGAATAGATCTAAGGAAACTGTAGAAAAAACACTTTTACCATCGTATCAGACGATCATGATTTTTAGTTTTGGTACTCCTGCATCGTTTATTTCTAAAAACAAAGAAGAAATTAAGGTTGAAAAATGTATTGTGTTGGGACCTATAAAACATGCTTTTAACTATATTTTGCCTGAAGGAGCGGAGATTTTGGTTTGCAATTTTAAAGATGATGCTTTTTTCAGGTTTTTTGGAAATACAGATTTGACTGAAGGTCTGGCTACCCACCCGGATGAATTACTTCATCAAAATTGTTTTACAACACTTTGGTCTGAATTAAAAAAGATTGATTCTAATGAAAATCGAGTTCAGGCTGTGTTAGATTTCTGTCAACCCTATTTACGGGATCGTAACAGAATCGCAGAACAGATTGCTGCCTTTGACCGGACTATCTTTAGCCCAATAAAGGAAATCTCTAAAAAGAACAAATTATCGGAAAGATCACTACAGACCAATCACAAAAAACATTTTGGCTATACCTCAAAGGAGATTTATCGATATCAACGTTTTTTAAAAGCTATTCAAATTATCCAGACCATTTCTTGCCAAAGTAGTAAAATAGATTGGTTTGATATCATCAATCAATGTGGCTATTACGATCAAAGTCAACTTATTAAAGACTTTAAATATTATATTCATCTCAGCCCTTCAAAATACCTGAAATTTCAGGAATCAATATGTGATCCTAAGAATTAATTGAATTTTTGTTTTTTTATATGTATTATATACCAATTGATGTTATGATTGGTTGAGTTTATCTATGTTTTTTAATCATACAAGTATGTAAAATAAGACTTCGTTTTCTTACAATTTTAGAAACTGTAATAGACCGAATTTTGAGGTATTAAAAAACAGTTTTTATGAAACAGACAAATCTTCTAATTACAGGAGCAACGGGAAGTGTAGGTACGCAACTCGTTAAGAAATTGGTTAACATGAATGTCTCTTTTAGAGCACTTGTTCGAAACAATGATCAGGGAGATCTAATGGCTAATTTGCCACAGGCAGAAATAGTCGTTGGTGATCTGTCGGACAGTGATAGCCTTGTTCAGGCATTGCATGGAATCGAGAAAGCATTTTTGCTTACCAATTCATCAGAGTACTCTGAAGAGCTTCAACTGAACTTTGTTAATGCAGCACATAAAGCAGGTGTAAAACATATTGTAAAATTATCTCAGCTGGCTGCAGACCAAGCTTCTCCAGTTCGTTTTCTCAGATACCATGCTATTGTTGAAGATAGAATCAAAGAGTTGGGAATGAATTACACATTTTTACGCCCCAATTTGTTTATGCAAGGTCTTATAGCCTTTGGACATTCCATTAAATATGAAGGGAAATTTTATGGTTCGTTGGGAAATGCTACTGTTAGTGCTGTTGACATTAGGGATATAGCAGGAGTTGCGGCGAGAATATTAACAGAGAATGGGCATGAAAACAAAATCTACAATATAACGGGAAAGGAATCTATCACACATTTTCAAATGGCAGAAACGCTTTCTCGCGTTTTAGACACTGAAATTACCTATGTAGATTTAAATTCCGAACAAATGGAGGGAGCATTAACTGTGGCTGGATTTCCGGAATGGCAAATAGGTGGTCTTATTGAAGATTATGCTCATTATGCAAGAGATGAGGCCTCTGAAATTTTTAATACTGTCCATGATGTAACGGGAAAACCGGCAATCGACTTCGAACAGTTTGTTTATGATCATTTAAAGTTTTTCAAATAATTTAATAATCTTAAAAATAATATACAATGAAAAAGTTAGTTTATGGTTTGCTTTTAATAGTGGGGCTACTTGCAATAACCATTATTTGTCTTGAAGTATTCACTTCATACTCGGTGTCAGAATCTATCAATAAAGAAGCTCCTGTAAAAACCTATCAGGAAATTACAATAAATGCTCCTGCACAAAAAGTTTATCAGATTATGAGTGATATAGATCATTGGACGGATTGGTACAGTGATGTTGAAGATCCTAAATTAAATGGGCCATTCAAAAAAGGAAGCTCTTTTGATTGGAAAAGTGGTGGATTAACCATTCATTCTACTTTGCATACCGTACAGCCAGGGCATAAAATCGGTTGGTCAGGTAAAGCTTTCGGAGCATTTGCCATTCATAATTGGTCATTTACAGAGCACGATGGAAAAACAACGGTAAAAGTTGAAGAAAGTATGGAAGGATGGCTAGTATCCCTAATGAACAAAACATTTCAGAAAGGCTTAGAAAATTCACTACAAATCTGGCTAAAGAATCTTAAGTTTAAAGCAGAGAAAAAGTAGATTTTAAGATAGTTATTTGTTTTTAAATAATTTGATCAATAAGAATCCGGAGAGCGTATAACTCTTCCGGATTCAAATTGTAAAATTAATTGATAATGAATTGTTTATTTTAATAAAGGAACAACTTACTGGAGTTGCTAACTTTGTTAGGACACAATTCTTATATTCTTTAACTTTAAGAGTATGAAAAACATCAGAAAAAATTACAGTTTAGAAATCGAAGATTCGACGAAGTCAATTTAAAATTCAGGCAGTATCTTTAAGTGAGCAGCGAGGCAATGTATCCTTAGTAGCTCAAGAATTGGGTATTTGCAAAGAAAGTTTAGTCAATTGGAGAAAGCTTCACAAAGAAGGTAAACTTACAAAGGAAAAACAGATTTCCTCTGGTCCCATAAGAGAAGAACTGCTGAGGCTTTGAAAGGAACTTGAGGAAACAAAGCTTGAGCATGACATCTTAAAAAAGGCGGTAGGCATCTTCTTGGGGAGAGACGGGTAAGGTATAAATTTATCAAAGAACACGCTAATGTGTTTCCTGTCGGGAAAATGTGTGAGGTATTAAAGGTAAGCAGGAGCAGTTTCTATCATTGAAAGAAAACCTACTATGAGATCAGAAAGAAGAGCTGTTTTATCTGCGGAGATCTTCAGTATCTATCATTGGAGCCATTATTTAAATCAGAATTTTCGGGTTAAAAACAGCAGAGAAGTATGGGTTTCTGATATTACCTATATCCGTACAGGTCAGGGCTGGTTATATCTCACTATAGTTATTGACTTATTTGACAGAAAGGTTAATGATACAATAGATGGTATTGCACATACTCATTATGACGATTTGTTATCTGTTTTTTCACCTGATGATTTAATGGCTATGACTACAGCAAAAGCCGGTCAAATTGACCACTCAATTACGGAGTAAATTGACCACTGATTTCGGAGCAAACTGACCACCAGATTCCAGTTCAAATTGACCACCTCTTATTTGGTTTAAATTTGATATAAAAACTACTGATTTTTTCATGATGTTAGCGTCATACATTCGTTAAAAAAAGCGGATTATGGCAAACAAAATAACAGACATAAGTAAAATTAGAAAAGTCATTAAATTCTATAGCAGTGGAAAGAGTAAGTTATTTATAAGCAGCTATTTATCCCTTTCCAGAAACACGGTAAAGAAATATATTTCTTTATTTGAGGTTCTGGGTTTAAATCTTGAGATCATTAATGAGAAGACTGATGCCGAGCTGGAGCTTCTATTTTCCCATAATACAGTTGAATCTATCAGCCCCAAACTACAGGCTTTGCAGGCTTTTTTTCCTAGAATGGAGCGTGAGCTGAAAAAAGTAGGTATCACGATCCATCATATGTGGGAGCAGTATATTGCTCTTCATCCGGATGGTTTTCAGAGTTCCCAGTTCCGGTATCATTACAAGGTATGGGGTAAACGGGTGAACCCTGTGATGCATATGAATCACAAATCCGGCGATAAGATGTATGTCGATTATGCCGGTAAAACGCTCTCCATCGTTGATAAAGAAAGTGGAGAGCTTAAAGAGGTTCAATTCTTTGTAGCTATCTTGGGAGCCAGCCAGTATACCTATGCTGAAGCCTCTATGAGCCAGCAAAAGGAAGATTTTGTTCGTTCCGTAGAAAATGCGATACGCTTCTTTGAAGGTACTCCGGCTGCAATTGTCCCTGATAATTTAAAATCTGCGGTGATAAAAAGCAGTCGTTTTGAACCCACTATCAATGAGACCTTAGCCGATTTTGCTGAACATTATGAAACAACTATCCTACCTGCAAGAGCGTATAAACCGAGAGACAAATCTTTGGTAGAGGGAGCTGTTAAGATATTATACAGAAGGATCTACGCTAATCTGAAAGATACCAGCTCTTACAGCCTGGATGAGTTAAACCGTGAGATCTGGGATTTACTGGACTCTCATAATGCACGCAAACTCACAGGACGTCCTTATTCCCGCCAGGAATTATTTTTAGAAGACGAAAAGGAAAAAACTGCGTCCACTCCCACAAGGGCGTTTTGAGATCAAATACCAATCCTCTGCAACAGTGATGCAAAACGGGCACGTACAGTTGAGTCAGGATAAGAACTACTACAGTGTTCCGTATCAGTATATCAAGAAGAAGATCAAGGTCTTATACACATCCTCCACCGTAGAGATTTACTACAAATACAACAGGATTGCGATGCACAGGCTCAATTACAAACCTTATGTTTATACCACCATTACAGAACATCTAGCCAGTACCCATCAGTTTGTGGCCGGATGGAGTGCTGCCCGATTCATTGAATGGGCAGGCAGTATCGATGATGCGGTAAGTGAGTATATCATGCGGATCATTGAAAGCAGGAATCATCCTGAACAAGCCTATAAAAGCTGCCTGGGAATCCTGAACTTCGAAAAAAAAGTAGGCAGGGAAAGATTGATCAATGCCTGTAAGCGGGCATTGGATTTTAAGATCTACAGTTTTAAAACCGTACAAAAGATTTTAGAAAACAACCTGGATCAGATTGATTTTGAAAAAGAAGAGCAGCAGGATCAACAATTACCTGATCACGGCAATATCCGAGGAAAACAATATTACAATTAAATATCAAAACTATGAATGAACCCACCGTTAACAAAATGAAGCAAATGAAGCTTTACGGTATGCATAATGCTTTTAAGACCGCTATTGAAAGCGGAAAAACAGACCATTATACCCTCGACCAGTTTATATCGATGCTCATCGATGCCGAATGGGATGAAAGGCACAATAGACGCATAGAGCGCAGTATTAAAAATGCAAAGTTCCATTACAAATCAAGCATCGAAAGTATCAACTTTGATGACCCACGTAATCTCGACCGCAATCTGGTGTTGCGCCTTGCAGGATGCGAGTTCGTAGAGAAAAATGAAAATATCCTGATCACAGGAAGTACAGGCGTGGGTAAAAGTTACCTGGGAACCGCATTGGGTTATCAAGCTTGTATCGAAGGCTTCAAAGTCAATTACTTTAATACTTCCAAGCTGTTTGCCAAATTAAAAATGGCAAAAGCAGACGGATCATACCTGCGGGAACTTGCTAAGATACAGAGACAGGATGTGATCATACTTGATGATTTTGGACTCCAGGCATTAGACAGTGCCAACAGAATAACGCTGTTGGAGATCATTGAAGACCGGCACAATAACGGATCCATCATTGTAACATCCCAAATCCCGGTTCAGGGCTGGTACGATATTATTGGAGAAAAAACCATAGCTGATGCCATTCTGGACAGGCTTATTCATCAATCTCACCGACTAGAACTCCAAGGGGAATTTATGAGAAAGAAAAGAGGAGTTAACAAGGAGTAATTATTTATTATATTTGAATACTAATTGACACATGAAAAACAGTAGTTTTTATTAAAATTATGGGTGGTCAATTTAATCCGAAATTACCTGGTCAATTTAAATTGAAACCAGGTGGTCAATATCACTGGAATTTACAGGATAGATACTTGATAGATAGTTTTTCAGGATCAAGGTTATCAATTACACTCAATATCCCGAATGGCACAAGGAAGTACTGCGGCTCAATGATAGACAGGGTGTAGATATTACGTTGGATATTGCAGGTACTAAAACCATAGAACAGTCATTGCTTTCGCTCAAAGAAAACGGCTTTTTGGCAACTGCTGTATTTATATCAGGGTCGGCACTACCTATTGACATCCATAAACATTCCATCAATATGTCATTTATACGTGTACAGGGATTGGCGACGGGAAGCGCCGAAAGTTTCTCAAAAATGAACCGTGCTATTGAGATCAACAATATTCACCCCGTTATCGATACCGTTTATAAAATTGAAGAGGTCAAAGAAGCATATAAAAGGATTGAAAAAGGAGATATGGTTGGTAAAATCGTTATTTCCATCTAATCAGCGTTCTTCCATTGGATAAACTGAAGTTATGATTTGGATGGGGAAGCAAAAACCCTTGTCGATGATGAAGGAAATGTAATTATTGAAAAAGAGCCTGTCGAGAATGTTGTTACCTGGATTTATGATAACAGTGATCGGGATGTACTTACTCCGATTGCTAAACTGATTAATGATAGGAAATATTCTGTAATAAGTTATAAGAGATCCGCCTTACAAGAATTTATAATTTCAAACAGAGCAATTCCTAAAGCAATAAATATTTGCTTGTTTTTCCAATCATTGAATTGCTCTAAATCTTAAAATTTAGATAACTGTTTAAACATATAATCTATACACTTATTCACTAATTTATTAATATGATTTTAGACTAGCTAAGTAAAGTTGTTAGAAATTACTTTCTTTTTCCGCAGCTTTTTCCCAAGTATCATTTCACTTGTTAGGAAACAGGCTTTATACGGAAGTGATCTTTATTTAATCAGGTTTATTTCATTAATTGCAAAACGGCAATAGCTATTTTTGATATTCAGCGAGCTTCTTACCACCTTTTACAAAGGTGAATGTTTCCTGTATTTCATAGGCATGTGCTGCGGAACAAAAAAGTGCAATTCTGTCGGATAACTTTTTTACTTCATCGCTTCTGAAAAAGGTGTCTTGGGCATTTTTGTCCCTGAAGCCAAGAATTAGCGAAGCTTGGAATTGTACTTCTTCCGCATTGTCGTGTTGTACGTTTGGTGTATTCCATTGCTTTTGGTTCCAGGGCATGTATACCTTGTTCCTCAACTCTTTCAAAACACGCAAATTTGCCAAGGCGGGAGTAAGTTCATTATTGATAAATTTTTTAAATTCCTTTTTATCTACACCTTCTTTAATCCTAAAGAAAACCATACTTCTTGCTTGAATTTTTTCATCAGAATCATTCAAGCTATACCACTTGGAAGCATTTCCCAATGCCGCGTAAAGTAAAGTACGTTTGAAAAGGTTTACTTCGTCCTCGTACGCCAGTTTGTTCTGCTTTTTTCCTCTAAAGACTGAGAAGATATTTCTGAGCGTAACATCTGCTACACCGTCAATCTTACGGTCAGATGGGATAGATGTTTCTACACCATTGATTAAAGGCCAAAGCCCATTGTTTTCTTCGGTAAAGTGTATCTGACGGTATTCTTCAAGTCCCTTATTTGCCGAAATGATCTGCGAGTGTGGATATTTCCAACGTTCCATTCCGGCCTGGCGAGGTTTATCGGTGCGCATCCATAACAAAATGGAAGATGAAGTGTGATTTTCCGATTTTATGGAGGTGTGCACATTTTCAGCTTTTGCCTCTATGTTCTGGGCATAGCTGTGCGTAGGTACAGATAATGCCAATAAAAATATTGCTGCTAATTTTTTCATTGCTAAATTATATAATTGTTGAAAATTATGATGCACAAAATGCCAGTGCTCTTTTTACAAAATCCCAGTGCTGCTGAAACACGCCTCCGTGCCGCGGTTCGTAGTAAATATGTATGGTAGCATCTGGTAAACGCTTTGTGAGACTGTATGAGTTAGGAGTTGGTACCATCCTGTCACTATTGATAAAATAGCCGCTTTCACTTTCACGTTGGATTCGTGCTTCAAATTTGCTGCTCATAAGGTCTTATTTTTAGTAAATTTTCTATTTCAATGATTTTTTATCTTTAGCCGGGTTAACCAGTCCATAGGTAAATTTTGGTACAAGACGGTTTAATAGGTACACAAGTTTTGTATCCCCCACACGTATCGTTAACTGGTTTTTATGCAATCCACTGATAAGCCCTTTTACGAACTGCTCCGGAGATAGTTTTTTGTCTTTTCTGTCTGCTGTCATCTCGGTATCAACCAGCGGAGGCAGCAATTCAAAGACTTTTACATTACTGCCAATAATATGCAGATGCTCTCTTAATGACCTGGTGTAAAATGCCAAAGCGGCTTTGGATGCAGAATAGGTTGCTTCCATGACAGAGGGTACGATACTGAGTATGGATGTCGTATTGATTATGGCGGCTTCTTTTCTTGATTTGAGCATATCCATAAACAGGTTGTTCAGACGGATAACACCAAGATAATTAACCTCCATTTCGTAGGCTGCTCCATTAAGATGCCTATCATCAGCAATGCCAAGATTTAATGGCGGGACGCCAACCCCGGCGTTATTATAGAGGATATCTATACCTCCCAAAGCAGATACCTGAAGGTAGAGTGCTCTGGCATCTTGCTGGTTTCCTGCATCGCTCTGTATTGCAATAAGTGAAGGATACCTGTTCCTTGCTTCATCTAGTTTCTGCTGGTTTCTGCCTGTTATGATAACCTTTGCTCCAATTTCAAGAAACTGTTTTGCGGCTTCCAGTCCTATACCCGAACCTCCACCTGTTATCAAAATTGTTTTTCCTTTTAATTCCATATAATTTCTTTTTAACAGGGATGTGCCCATCTAAGAGCACATCCCATGAACCGCTTTAATTACGGCTGTTTATCCTCTGTTGCGTGAAAGGCTGGCGAACGCTTCCCGGGTAGCGGCTGCATAGGCCTTTGTTTCACCAACGGGTACTTCAAACTGATCTTTTTCAAGGGCGATGAAAAGTTCATCTGCCACTTCCGAAGGCGGTATTCCGTTCGCTCCTCCAATTTCAGCAGAGAATTCTGTGTTTACCAGTGGTGGATAAACCTCGTATACTTGAAGGCTTTTAGATTCCTCGTAGGTTTGTCTCAACGCAACTGTATAGCTGTGCAATGCTGCTTTTGTCGCTCCGTAAGTCGGAAGGAATTTGTGGCTTCCATAAACAGCGATTGATGATATGTTCACTACCGCTGCCGACTCTTTCTCTAATAGGAGGGGCAATAACAGTTCTGTAAAATGGATTACCGAAAAATAATTGGTATTCATTTCGATCTGTGCCTTTTCGTGGGTATTGGTTGTTTCACTCAATAAATATCCGAAAGCTGCTCCTGCGTTATTAATGATAATGTTCACATCTGAATGCTTTGTTTTCAATTCTTCAGCGATTCGTAATCGATCAGCTTCTATCGAGAGATCACCCTGGATAGCAGTAGCGTTGTCAAGTTGCTGCAGTGCATTGGTAAGACGTTCTTCATTACGTCCGTTAATAATCACCTTATTTCCGGCTGCACTTAGATTTTTTGCGATAGCGAGGCCGATACCGGCACTTCCGCCGCTTATGAATACTGTATTTCCTGTTGTTTTCACTTTATAAATTCTAAAATTAAATGATGTGACTGTCGTGATGGTTAGTCTTTCAAAAAGCTGTTTACCTCAGATGTAAAATCATTATGGTACTGGTACAAAGCTCCATGCCCTGAATCGCTCCAGATGACCAATTTGGCATTGGGGATATTCTGGACCATATTATAAGAGTCCTGCGTGGCAACCATGATATCATTATTACCATTAACAATAAGTGCAGGCTGTCTGATTTTTTTTAGCAAGGTAAACTCTTCATCCTGTTCACTTCCCCAACGGATAATTGCTGCTGCCTGATTCTGAATAGCTGTTTGGGTAAAGGCTGGAACACGGTCTTCTTTTATTCTTTTCTGCAACCTTTCCGTATAGTCAAGTCCTGCTTTCTGGCTTGTCGCTGAGGGTGAGAAAAAAAGATATAGACGGGGATTTTCCGGCTCCGCTTTTCGGGCAGCTTCCACATGCTTAAGTATGTTGGCTGTATACTTACCTCCTTTATGACCTGTACCGGCCAGGATAACTTTGTTAACAAGATCGGGATTCTCTGCTGATACGACCTGTGCCACAAACCCACCTATGGAAAACCCTAGCAGGTTAACCTTTTTATGCCCCAGCGCTCTGATTATATCTGCGGCATCCGCAGCCATGCCTTCAATTGTCTCCGGGGTAGTGCCTGCTGAACCTCCCACACCTTTGTTATCCAGAAGTATGATAGGGTGTTTTTCAGCAAGGGGGTTAATAACCGCAGGATCCCAATCATCCATAGTTGCTACAAAATGGATAAAAAATACCAGGGGAATACCTTCTTTCTGACCGAAAGAACGGTAAGCATATTTAGTACCCTTTACCTCAATATATTGGGTAGGTGCAGTTTCCTGTGTATACACGGTAACTTTTTCGTTTTTACTGTCCATCGTTTTATTTTTTTTTGATTGGGAAAATGCTGTATTGACTGTCATACAGACCAATAGGGAAGCAATCCCGATTTTACGGATAATTGTTATTTTCCTCTGCATTATTATTAGTTCTTTTGGAGTGCCGGATAGTCTGTATATCCTTCTGCTCCCGGTGTATAGAATGTATTTTGATCTGGAATGGCAAGCTCCGCATCGGTACGGAATCTCTCAACCAGGTCCGGATTAGCGATAAATGGAGTTCCGAATGATACCAGATCAGCATCACCGGCTTCCAGTACGGCATTGGCCGTTTCTTTCGTGAAACCACGGTTGATGATGATAGTGCCATTATAAATGCTGCGGAAGTGTTTGGCCACCTCCTGGATAGCGAATGGGTTTCCTGTAACATCTGTAAATGGTTCGGTTAGATGAATGTAAGCCAATCCATAGCCGTTAAGCCTATCAACAATATAATCATAGATGGCGATCGTCTCATCGTCAACAGAAATACCCATAAGATTATTTAATGAAGGATTAAAACGTACACCGACACGTGAAATGTCCACAGCTTTTTTAAGTTCATCGAGGATTTCAAAGAGAATACGTGCACGGTTTTCTATAGAACCACCATATTGATCATTTCTTTGGTTGCTGTTCTTACTGAAAAACTGCTGTAAAAGATAACCGTTTGCTCCATGCAACTCTATACCATCAAAACCTGCTTTGAATGCATTGACAGCTGCCTGTCTGAAATCTGCTATGGTTTGCTTGATATCCTCCAGGCTCATTGCTCTGGAAGTTTCACTTTTCTTGAAACCGGTAGGCGTGAATATATCCAGATCTGGATTATAGCTTGATGGAGCCAGCGGTGCGTTTCCATTGTGATGGTCAGGATGCGAATATGCTCCTGTATGCCAAAGCTGGACAAAAATTTTCCCACCTTTTTCATGCACAGCATTTGTAGTTAGTTTCCATCCTTCTATTTGCTTTTCAGAATAAATGCCTGGCACATTCGGAACACCCACGCCATCTCTACTAATAACAGTGCCTTCTGTAATAATAAAACCAGCAGACGCTCTTTGTCCGTAATATTCAGCATTTAATAATGTTGGGGCATTATCTGCATTATCCGATCGGCTTCTGGTCATTGGAGCCATAACGATCTTATTTGACAATTCTACACTCCCTAGAGTGTAGGGTTTGAAAATGTTTTCTGTACTCATTTTTTTTATTTTTGGTAAATGATTTTTATTTTAAAAGGAAATTATGAATATAACCCACAATAAGTTCAGGGCTTTGGTAATGGGGAGCGTGGCCTGCGTCATTAAGGATAAAATGCTGTAGGGTAGGTGCATTTTTTAACAATGGGAACCAATTCTCTACTGCAAGAGATATGTCGTGATCTCCCGAAATAGCAAAAACAGGTACCTGTAAGGTTTTATAACCTTCCCTAACATTGAGGGCATCCTCGGTTGCACTCGCAATGCCGGCAATGTACCGACCGATCAATTCTTCAGTAGAAGGTACTTTACTCCAGTCCAGACGTTCATGGATTCTGTCTGTTGAAGCTTTGGCTGCTGATCTGCTTTTTTCCGATGTAGGTTCGAAGAATAGAGTGACCCAATCTTCAAAATCGTAGGCAGGCTTAGGGGCCAGCTCTAGAAAAAGAGGCTCAAGCGGAACTTCGTTTTTCCCTATTGGATTTCCTCCGATTACGGTATTGCTCAATATGCGGTCCTGTGCCAACCACGTAGCATATTGGGTTACAAACGTACCGTAAGACCATCCCAAGACATGGAATTTATCAATACCCAGGCTGTCGGCCAACTTAATGATCTCACTGGCAACTTCCTTAATATCGGTTGGCAGTTCTCCTTCTGAATAACCGATACCAGGGTAATCAAAAGTGATCACGGTGTTCTTTTCCGCTAATAGATCCAGAAATAATGGGTCCCAGGTATCCAGAGTTCCCCTGAAGCGATTGGCAAGTATGATCGGAGATCCGTTTCCGATCTGACGATAGGCTATATTCCTGTTTTCGATGCTTACAAATTTGGTTTCTGATGTTAACGCTGTTTTACCCATAATGAATGTATGTGTTATGTATTATGTATTATACTTTTTAGTCTATTTTAAAACAATAATATACTTTTTAGTCTATTTTAGTTCAAAAAAATTAGTTGCTATATTGTTCGAGTTCGGCTTTCAGGTTTTTTATCAGAGAAACCATAGGTTTTGTAGAATTCATTACCCTACACATGACAATGCCTCCTTCCACAGCAGCCACAATCTTAAATGCAATGACAGAAGGTTCAAGTTCTTTTGAAAACTCTCCATCTTGTATGCCTTGTTTCAACAGGTTCGTAAGATCTTCCTGCCCTGCACGGAATACGGATGCTACCTTCTCTTTGATCAGTGGGAAATTATCGTCCGCTTCAGCTGCAGTATTAATGATGGGACAGCCTCCCGGGACAAATGTCTGGATGGGATCTTTGTAAAAATCTAAAAAATTGAACAGTTTTCCTTTTACTGTTTTTCCCTTAGCAACTTCCAGTCTCATCTGGTCTGATATCTTTTTTAGCAACAGATCGACCACCTGGTTTGTAAGATCCTCCTTGTTTTCAAAATGACTATAAAGACAGCCTTTTGTGAGCTTTGTAGCTGCAAGGACATCATCAATGCTGACTCCGGAAATACCTTTCTGATTGTATATCGGCGCCGCTGTATGAAGTATAAATTGCTTTGTTTTTTCTGCTTTCGTCAACATGATCTTTCTCTATAACGTTGCAAATATACTAAAAAGTATTTTTAAAAATATACTTTTTAGTATTTTTTTATTTACCATAATTATTGGAATTGAAAAAATGATTTAGGTCACTTAGATTATAGGGTAATATTTGGTAGGCCCTAAATTTCGAATATCATCTATTACTTTTGATAAATCTTCCAAGAAGAAAAGACTTTAGCCAAAGCAATGACATTATCACACTTTCTCAAAACGCTATGTTATAGCAGTCTGTTAAAGCTACTATTGTCAAGCAAACAATAAAGTACACGAAAAAGTCCAACTATTAAAAGCCAAACCGATGTTAGTAGTAATTTTTATTTTCCGTACGATATCATGTCAAATTTATACTTGTCATTGTTCGCCTTTTCATAATTGTCATTTTTTGCCTTTTCGTTTTTTCTAAAAATAAAGGCATAAGCATAATTTTTACTTTGTCTTTCTAATTTTACTTTTCGTTCCAAACCGATTAAGTCAAATTCATAAATTCCTTGCTCAATGTCAAATCCTCTTGCCGGATAATATTTTTCAAGGATTTCTTCTGGTCCACTTGGAATGATATTTTCTTTGTCAGTGATATTTTCTTTAATATTTTCAAGTCGATAAGGGTTTTGCGTCATTTTACAGACATACATTCAATGACAAAGAGGTACTAAATGGGAGTTTCAAAATATGGTTTTCCAGAACGTCTTTTTTTTGACAATAAAGACGATGACAAAACAAGTTACTTTTTAGAGGAGATTGACATTGACCTTTCAGTGGAATCAAAATTTGATTACCCGTCGTTGGGACAAGTTAAAGCTGCAATTTCGGAAACATCATTTCAGTTTGACAATGGACAGATTATTGAAGAATTTGGAAATAAAAAATGGGCTTGTAGACTTTACGAAAATGGGGAAGTAAAAACACCCATTTATATTAACCATGTTATTTTTGACAATGACAAGGTAAAAGATATTAGTTTTCAACGTGGAGACGACAAAGCTATTATTGAATTTTTATGGCATTTGTCAAAATATTGTGGGAGCATTTTATTTTATTGTGACACAGGTTCAATGATATTAATTCGGACAGACAAAACGATTGAAGAAACCCAGAAAAATTTTTACGAGGAAAATTAACTTGAAAGACCTAACGCAAGACAAAACTGCCGCTAACAGGGGATTTGTGTTATGATGGGCTGACGAACAAAGGTTTATCTTTAGTTTTTCAATTTGGCTTTTAGTTATAGGTTGGGCTGACGTTCCCTGATTCCCCACCACAACACAAAGCCCTAAACCGTTAGCTGATATAATATGAGAGATACTCACAAAACATATTGACACAAATTTACGCTGGATCAAAAAAAACACTTTTTAGAATTGAAGTCTGTGACTTTGGCATTTTTTGTTATTCTTTTAATTGTGAGTCAATCTATTGGTATGACAATAGAGGGTCTATTGGTAAATATTATAACTATTTAGGTCTAAAAAAGGAATTGCTCTTCTGAAAGAAAAAGAATTAAATGACAAGCTGTTAAATCTGTCAATCGATAATTTAGAAAAAATTAAAGAAGATATCATAGAGTTACTTGGACTGTTTGAAGTTGGTACCTATAATGTAGATTTTCACAAATCTACTGAAGGGCATAATGAATATGGATTAAATTACTACAACATCATTTTCCCTAAATTTGATAATTCCAATTTTACAGAGGATGAATTGGCTCAAGATTTCAGGGTAATTTTCGACAAACTAGTTAGTGAAAGAGGTAATTATATACCTGCGGACATTGTAGATTTCTCAGCAACAAATTTCTATGATGGTCGTGAAACTTGTATAATTGCTACTAAGACAGAAAGTGAACTTGAAGATTCTAGAATAGAATATTACAGAGAACAAATTAGAAACGGAAAGGGGGATAATATACTTTAATGTACAAAGTAGATGTTATTAAATTTGGAGTTGCTAACTTTGTTAGGACACAATTCTTATACTCTTTAATTTTAAGAGTATGAAAAAGATCAGAAAAAATTACAGTCTAGAGTTTAAAATTCAAGCAGTATCTTTAAGCGAGCATCGAGAGAATGTATCTTTAGTAGCCCAAGAATTGGGTGTTTGTAAAGAAAGTTTGGTCAATTAGAGAAAGCTTCACAAAGAAGGTAAGCTTACAAAGGAAAAACAAATTTCCTCTGATCCCATAAGAGAAGAACTGCTGAGGCTTCGAAAGGAACTTGAAGAAACAAAGCTAGAACGTGACATCTTAAAAAAGGTGGTAGGCATCTTCTCCAAGAGAGACGGGTAAGATATAAATATATCATCACCTAAAATCAGTAACAATAATTTCGGGTGTAACCCCTGAAGATGCCGTAATATGTGTGATGGTAGATAAATCCAAAAGAGAGGATAATGCCTTGATAGCACTATAAAGTAAACGCTACTATTTATTGCTCGTGGCATCTATGGATGACAGATGACCTTACTAAAAAATTTGTAAGGTAGAAAGAGCGAAAAAAATAGTTTATAATGCTTTATCAGAGGAACATTAATCAACAAATTATTACAATAACCAGAGAGGGTTAGATATTCGGAGTACAGCAAGGTTTTAAAAATTTCTACAACAACTTTGATGAATAGGGTCTGATAATAACCAATGATCCCGATGGGAGAGGCGAGCGGTATATGGATTTATAAACTAAAGCTAATTTTCTGAAGATGGATGAGTTGTTACGAGTAAGCAGAAGTTGCTTTTACTATACAGGAAGCAAGAAAAACCGCTAAAATCTTTTAATGTAACCAATCTAAAAAACAGCGGCTATATAAACTTTGTCTCAAAAAAGTTGCGAGTTCAAGGAAGAGGCTATCTATCTTTTGAGACAGTCTCTTTTATTTGTAAAAAGAACATCATCAATACACGATGGATAATCAGAGTATAGGAAATAAATTACACTCGCTTACCATTAAATATTTACCATATTCATGGTATTTTTTACTGTCAACAGAGTATATAATTTAGCATCAAATTCAAAACGGAATCCGAAAAGTTTTGAGTAGGAAAAATTAAAATCAAATATTATGAAAAATTTTAAAAAAATGTCAAAAGAAAGTTTAAAATTTATTACTGGGGGAATAAATACTCAAACTCTTGGTGACTGGATGTGTGAACCGGGTAAAAAGCAAGTAAGATGTGTTGATCCCGACACAGGAACAACATCTTGGCAATGTACGCTGCATGGAGATCCAAGACTATGTATAAGAGTTATACCAGTTTAAAAACTAACTCTTTTGTTTATCTAGCTGTTACTTAAAATCATATTTTATTACTATTACCTTACCAATTTATTCAATTTTGAAAAAGAGTTTCTGAATTTCTCACATATAAAATTTTTATCAATGAAATAAATTACACAATTTTGAATTGATAATGATAAAAAGTTTATTTACTTTCAGTCTGTTTGTTTTTAGGCAACCTGAATGCTTGTTAATCTAAGGCTTCTCACTGGGTGGAGAACACGTCTTTATGACAACCATGGAAATGCTGTACATTCATAAGCAGTTATAACTTTCACTTTGGTTGTTCTGATCTTGTGAGGTAAATGTACGCAATTTTACGACATGTCTTGTTGTAATCAATATGGATTTATACAGAATAAAAAACAAAGTGGAAAGAGACTTAAAAACGTAAGGTGGAAATCTCTGCTGTAAATTACCTTAAAAAATACAGCAAAGACCTAAATACTTTTAAGTCTAAATAAAAATACTTCTTTCTTAGAAATATTAAAAATCAAAAAAAGCATATGAAAAAAATTATTCTTCTTTTTGGATTAATGTTGATAGGGCATATCTATGCACAAAGTCCATTATCCAGATTTAATGCCGTGGCTTCAGGAGCCAATGCGGTGAATTTTTCAAGTACGAGTGATGGGAATCCTACCTCATTTTTATGGGAATTTACAGGAGGTACCCCATCTTCCTCAACCATTTTAAATCCCAGTGTGTCATATTCTGCAGCAGGAATATATACCGCTAAACTTACTGTTACCAATGCTTCGGGAAGTTCGGTTTCTGTAAGAACGGTAAAAGTTTCAGCAGCAAATATTCTGGATTTAGGTTCCGGAAGAAATGATGATGGAACTTTAATGTCTGATGCAAGTATTCCTGACCCTGACTGGACTTATACAGATCCGAATGGAGTTGTGAGTACACCTGTTACACGTTATGCAGCAACTGCAGCAGGCTGGTCTTCGGCATCAACAGGAGGTGTTGCAGGAATTACAAGATGGATCACGGGAAATAATGTGATAACCGGAGATCACTATTATGTAAGTAAAGAGTTTGAGATACCTGCAGGAGTGTCAACTGCCGTTTTGAACTTAAGATCATTATCTTTTGTTAGAAACTGGACATATCTGGTGAAAAAAAATGCAGACGGAACAGACACTGATACTCAAATTACAGCTACGACTTGGATGAGTGACGGAGCTAAGGGGTGGCTGAATTCCAGAAGCCCGGAAGTTGTTAATTATCCTTTGGCTCCTGGAAAATATTATATAAAAGTAAAGTCCTATACTAATAATACAGGTCAGAGACAGGCTATAGATGTTAATGCCAATGTAAATTTCGGATATGGATTTACGTTTTCGCCAATTGCTGAGTTTTCTGCAACATCTACTTCCACTTTTACAGGAAGTAATGTGCAGTTTACTAATCTTTCACAAGATACGCCGATATCAACTTTATGGAATTTCGAGGATGGAGCTAATGTATTTACTTCAACTCAAAACAATCCTGTTGTAGCATTTTCTACAGTGGGGAATCATTATGCGGAATTAAGTGCAGATTATGGCAATAGTTTGATCTCATCATTGAAAATTGATAATTATGTTCAGACCAGCCAGATTGATGCACCAGTAGTTTCTGTTATACAACCTAATTGTAATGTTTCATCAGGATCTATTACTGTAACCTCTCCACTTTCGGGAGTTACTTACAGTTTTGATAATGGAAATACTTTCCAGATATCAAATACTATTTCAGGATTATCTTCAGGAAATTATCAGGTAAAAGTGAAAAATCAGCAGGGTGCTGTTTCACAAGCTACAAATGTTACTATAAATTCTGCTCCTGCCGTTCCTATGATACCGGTGATTACAATTACCCAACCTACATGTACTGTTAGTACAGGAGGTGTTACGGTAACTTCTCCGGCTTTAGGAGTGGAGTATAGCTTTGACGGAGGTGTAACTTACCAAACCTCAAATACAAAGAGTGGTTTACAGGCAGGAACTTATCAGATTACGGTTAAAAATAGCAATGGGTGTACCTCTGTGACAAGTGCAACTATTAATGCTGTAGACTGCAGAGACTGGACCAAAGCACCTAACAGTTATGTTTTTGATCCTAATCAAAATAATGATGGGTTCTATATTCCTGTAAAAAAAGCCTATGCAATGTGGAAGGATCAAAATGGATTATTAAACGATGCTACAGCACTTGATGGTACACCAACAGCAGAAGTATACTGGGAGGATGTCGCAGGTTTGATTCGTTCTACAAATTATAATCTTGTAGTAGATGGTTCAGGAGAGAATGCAAGGATCAAAGTAGAAATAGATAAGGCAAAAGGCGAAGGAAATGCGGTTGTTGCATTAAAGATCAGCAATAAAATTATTTGGAGCTGGCATGTTTGGGTTACGGATGATCCGTCTAGCGGGGTAACCTATGGAAATATTAGAGCAGGTGCAGAAACAGCAAGTTATCTGGATAATGGGGTTGTAAAAAAGTTCACTCCAAAATGGATGGACAGAAATCTTGGTGCTACAAACAAAGATTTTGTAGGATATAACTGGGATAAATCCGGTGGATTAATGTACCAATGGGGAAGAAAAGACCCTTTTCCTGCTTTTGAATATAAAGATAGCTCGAAATATGAGATCAGTGGAACTATAGGTACAAAAAAACACTTGTATGATTATACCGGAAATGGTACTACGGATAAAATAACGAGTATGCAAAGACCTTATAGTGATATTAATAGTAATATTAAGTATTCTATAAATAATCCTTTAAATCTTATCTTTACAAATGTAGTAGCTGGACATGCATGGTTTGTTCAAAACATAGGAACGGATAATACTACAAGAAAAAAATCAGATCTTTGGGGAGATAACTCTCAGCTTGCTACCAATACAGCAGGAAGCACTGTCAATATATACCAGCGAAAAACGTCCTATGATCCTTGTCCAAACAAATGGAGAGTACCGTCTTTTCTCAACAATACCTTTGCAACAACAGTTAGCAATACTTTTTCCCCTTGGGGAAGAGATGGAGGAAGTCCGGCTAATGACTTAGCATCTTTTGTGAATACAAAACCTACAACGGAAAATGCAGCATTAAAAGGAATAAAAATTTATGCCAATTTAGGAATGGATTTTACGAATACCTATATAGGAACCACCTCAAGAAATATGGGAGTATATCCTGGTAATGGAAAATATGTAGTGGGAACTTCTACAGGCGAATTTTATCATCAGGATCCTCATGAGATTGTTGTTCAGTCTGCAACTGTTACCGCTTCATCTACTCCTTATTCATACTTTTTTTATGCATATGGAGATGCGGGTCAATTTAACTCAAAGCCTGATGTCTCATTATATCCAAATATGATTGGAAAATACTATACCTTTACTTATGAATCTGCCGGTTTATCAGGAGCCATGGCTTGCCGTTGTATAGAAGATAAGTATGCAAATGAATATGACTTCCCAACCAGTTTCTTTACTAATGAGGCTATTGTAAATTATACAGAAGGAATTAAAGAACCCAATAGTTATTTAGTTACCAGAACAACTACTGAAAAGGAAATAAAAATCCCAATTAGTAAAGCATTTTCTGTTTATAATCAATATCTGTCAGATCATGGAATGCTTGATTTTAGCAATCTAAAAGTAAACGTATACTGGTCAGATAACAGATCTCTGATCTCTAACATAAAAGTGATCAATACACCAACTAGTAGAGATAATATCAAAGATGCTTATATCTCTGTAAAGGTGGCATCAGATCAATCTGGAAATGCAGTTGTTTCACTACATAACGGAAATATTTCTACTCCTGCTTACTGGAGCTGGCATATTTGGGTAACCAATACCATTGTAGATGAAGTGGCTTATCAGACAGAAGATGTATTATTACCACCCACAGCAAATTATGTAAATTTCACAAACTCTGGTGCTCAACCAATGAAAAATACATTTATGGATAGAAACCTTGGTGCTACAGATGTATTCCCGGATGTTGTTAATCCTGAATCGGTTGATAATACAAATGAGCTTCCTTTGATCAACGGTTCTGCAGGAATGCAGTACCAATGGGGTAGAAAAGACCCTATTCCTAGTTTTATTACAACTGGAGTAAACATTTCCAATGGAGCTGCAAAAACAGGAGAGTACAGTATATGGACGTCATCTGGACCGGATGCAAACGGAAATATATACCCTTCATCATTTACTGAACTTACAGGCAATACCTATGAAAATACTTATGTTAAGCAAAGAGGTACTGATTACGGAACTGTTGGAATTACGAAGGCTGAAAACATAATGAATAATCTGAAATATTCTGTGGAAAATCCACTCGCTTTTATGATTCCGGGTACAAAATACACAAACAGATCAACTTTGAACTCTTTTTACGGACAGGACTGGTTGTATTCTACACCTAATCAAATGATGGACAGATGGGGACATGCCACATCAAAATCGGTATTTGATCCATGCCCCGGAGGATGGAGAGTCCCGGATATTTCTAATGGAGTAGTAGATAATGATCCAAATGATCAGGATCATTTGGATGACAATAAAGGAAGTTCACCATGGTATAACGGCTTTTATAAGAAAAATGCATCTGTAGATCCGTTTAGAATTCACAGTATGGGTATTGCTCAGGAGGTAGATTTTGATATCAAAAATCCAACGGATATTTATAATGGTGGTGTTCCTTATTATTTAGGAAATACAATTAAAAATGCAAGCACAGTATACGGATATCAGTTTGGTATTTCAAATGACAATAATAATCCTAGTTCAAAATATAAAATCGGAAATTATCCTGTGACGGGGTACAGAGGTTTTAGTACCGATGGTCCCATTTCAGCTTCTATGAAATTAGGAGTTTCCGGAGTTTGGACTGCAGCATTGAGATCGGCTAATTCCTATGGAACAGCACATAACCTGACTTTTTGGACCAATAGTCTTACTTCGTCTAAGCTGACATCAATGAATGATGCGTTTATTAATCATCCAATGAATGCTATGAACGTAAGATGTGTGAAAGAAGAGTCGAAATTTGGACAGTTACTGGGAACAGCGTCTAATATTGGAAAAATAACAGGAAGTACTCCATCTGCGAAAAGCAGTGTGAGACAATCTGCGGATGCTGAAACGGATACTAAGATAGATGTTTATCCAAACCCATTTAATAGTTTCTTTATGGTTAAAGGAGAAAACCTGAAGTCTTATGAACTATATGATACCTCCGGAAAGTTAGTTAAACAGGGAAGTCTTAAAGAAAAGACTATTCAGGCAAATAATTTAATTAAAGGAGAATATATATTAAAAATAACAACGAATGCAAATATAATAAAAATTAAGAAAATTCTTAAAAACTAATAGAATGGCCAGCTTATTAAGCTGGCCATTCTATTAGTTTTTCACGGCTCACTCTATTGATTTGCGATGGAACGAGGGAGTTTTGTAAATATTTAAATTAGCTAAGAGACTGATAGTAATGGATGTGAAGTATTGAAGTTGTTTAAAGATAAAGGTATAGAAAATATTTTACAAATTACTGAAATTGTAATCTTCCCCAAAAACAGGCACGTATAAAAATATAGTTTCTAAATTTGGAATACTATGAAAAACAGTAAATTTTCAGAAGTTCAGATTCTAAAAATTTTGTCTGAGCAAAATCAAGGAAAAACGGTAAATGATATTTGTCTCAAAAAAGATAGCAACTCCATCTTGTCAGTGATACAACATTTATGACTACAGATAAGATCTCAAACAAATTGAGACATATATATTGGTTTCCTTCCAAAGATGTAAACGAGGTGACGAAATTGTTCTTTATACAAAAAAAGGATTTTATAAATCTGTAAACATTAATGATGGACAGAATACCTGTCATATATTCTTTTGGGGTTTAGAGAGTTTTGTTTGGAACAATTCAGGAGATTCAGCAGTATTGTTTAAATTGAATACATGGAAAACAACGAAAATGATTTAATATTTTTTCTTATATTTGATATAATAAAACGAATTAAAAACCTACATTTCAAAAGTGAGTAATTCGGTGAGTAGCCAGGTTTCAATTTCAGAAAATATCGATAAATAAAGGGATTTAAAGAATAGGTGGTTTTACCTCTCTCTCCGCTGGTTGAGAAACTAAAATAAGCTAAAACGCTGTAAACATCAATGTTTACAGCGTTTTTTGTTTTAGTGATAGTATCAAAAAAAATCAAAATAGGTCACGATTTATATGACCTATTCCGTGACCCATCTGAAAAATTTGAAAATGGGTCACGAAAAATTCAGGGAAACCCGACCAATAGGCAGTCTAACGATTGTACATCTTGCAAAAAGTGGTAACAAAAACTAAATTATTAAACAATTAAAGTTACCACATCATGAACAAAACATTCAACCTGTTATTCTTTATAAAAAAGAATAAAATCCGAACAAACGGCACCGCTCCCACCTACTTAAGAATCACGATAGATGGCAAGGCGGCGGACATTGCCGCTAAAAGGTATATCGAACCGCAGAAATGGGATGGTAAAGCGCATAAGGCACTGGGTAACTCCCAGGAGGCTAGAACGCTTAATGTCTATCTTAAGACTTTAGAGCAACAGGTTTACGATTCACACTACGTGATGTTAAAAGAGGATAACAATGTGACGGCAGTTAGTTTAAAATCTAAACTGCTTGGAACTGATATTGAGCAAAGAATGCTCATTCCTATCTTTCAAGAGCATAATGATAAAGTAGAAGCCCTGGTCGGTCACGATTTTGCTCCCGGAACATTGGAGCGTTACAAAACATCATTAAAACATACACAGGAATTCATTAACTGGAAGTATAAAATTTCTGATATCGATATCAAGGCAATTGATCATGCTTTCATTATGGATTATGATTTCTGGCTTCGCAGTGTACGTAAATGTGGAAACAATACTGCCGTGAAATACATTAAGAACTTCAAAAAAATTATCAGACTATGTATGGCACATGGCTGGCTAAACAAAGACCCTTTTCTTGGTTATAAAGCAAAGCTCAAAGCTGTAGAATGTCCATTTCTATCTAAAGAAGAAATCCAGATAATGTATGAAAAAAGAATTTGTTTCCGATAGATTGACACAAGTACGGGATGTTTTTCTTTTCTGCTGTTATACCGGTTTAGCTTATGTTAATGTGAAGGAATTGACAAAGTCTCACATCAATATCGGGATTGATGGCGAACAATGGATATTCACACGTCGTCAGAAAACCGATACCTCAACCAGAGTTCCGCTATTACCTGTAGCTAAAGAGCTGGTTTTAAGATATGAGAACCATCTGCAGTGTGTAAACTCAAATGTGAGTTTAATTGAGATTAAAATAGTGATGGAGGTATTGAATGTAATCTAGCCTTGGGACCAAGAGGAGCATATCTTCAAACACTTTTATCGATTATCTGGTTCGATTGAGCCAAATCAAGCAGGAATTAGAAACCCCATTCTTATCCAATAATTTCTTTTAGTTTGTGTCTATTGCAATTTAATTTTAAAAATTAATAAAAATCAGTAGTGAAATAGTAAGTCTTATTTTATAAAAAAATTAGAAAAACAGTGTCGAGAAGTAGGTTTTCGATTTGCAGTCAATTTCACATATTTAAAGAATTGTTTATTAACTGAATTTTACAATAATCAAGTTTCTTGAAAAAAATTGCTAATACCTATTGTTATTGATAAATGTTCGTTTATTTAAGAGTAAATGTGTTATTTTTAGATTATTTTATCAGATTTGACTTGTTAATAAATCTTAAATTTTATTAAAATTTTATAAAAAATGCATTGTGGTTTTGTGCTAAATGGTTAGTTTTGCAAAAAAATTGATACCATGAAGGTTATAAAAATTACTAACTACTTTTTTATATCGCATTAATTTCTGCGACAATCTTTAACACCATCTTTTCAATTTCTTAATATTTAATTACTACATTTTACAAAGTGTAGCATTAGATATTCTATTAATAAAACTATTACATGAAATTTATGAGAAAAGCATTAACACTATTTTTTGTTTTTTTACAATTATTTTTATTTTCCCAAACCTCAATGCTTGGTGGCGTCTCAGGGCTTGCTTTCAGGAAAAATAGTGCACAACAACAGGTCTTGACTACAGATACATTACAAGATCGTCTGATGAATTATCACTTAATAAAAGATAATTATGAGAATATTTTTAAAAAGCTTAATACAGGCTTAAATCAACCTACTTTTTTTATTGTTGGAAATAAATTTGGAGGAAATGAAAATAAAGTATACGCCAAGATAGGAAGCTCGGTGATTAGTACTCTTGGAATTGTGGATTTTAGTGATTCGTTAAAAATAACCAATCAGGAGATTAATGCCAAAATCTTGACCTTCTCTAAAAAAGATGTCAATAAAAAGATTAATCCTATTGTTTTTTTTAGCAAGAGATCAGACAAAAAAATACTTATTCCCGAAGTTCTTGTGTTTGATAAAAACCTTTCTGATACGGAAATGCAGAAAGTTGAGACATTCTTATCCATAAAGTACGGAATTATGATCAACGATATATCAGAGAAAAACTATATGTCTTCAGTGGGACAAATATTATGGGATTCTAAGAAAAATAAAAATTATAATAATCGCATTACTGGGATAGGAAGAGATGATGCTTTTGAGCTTTATCAAAAACAGTCAAAAAATTCTAACAAAGGAAATGTTGCTATAGCCTTAGATAGCTTAAAGCTTACCAATAATTTTAATACCGGAGTTATTGAAAATCAGAATTTTTTATTGTGGGGAGACAATAGTCAGGCACTAGAGTTTAAAGAAGTTGATTTGCTTTCACAACACCCTAGAAGAGATATGTATAGGATGTGGAAAGTTCAGAATAAAAGAACAAATAATCAATATTTGACTACCAATCTATATGCCGTTTTACCGGCTCAGCCTTCCGGAATATCAGTTAAGCTAAGGTTGTTTCAAAATGAAAATAACTATCAGAATGATATATCTACAGATATTGTTGGTAAGAAAATCAACGATACTTTGTATGTATTTAAAAATATTTTATGGAATATTGATAATGACGAAATTGATTATTTTACTTTTAGTTTAGATGATAGTCAAAGTGATATTAATGTTCAATTGGTTAGTAGCTGTGAAGAATTGGGAAATAATTTGGTGAAAATTTCTGTTCCGGGAAATCTTCCACCTTTCGAGTATTCTCTACAAAGTTTAACAACGAATCAAATGGTTGTAAGTAATGCACAATCTACTTCTAGCCCTATTGTTTTTAATAACCTTACTCCTGATAACTATAAATTAAATATCTATAAGCAAGGATATACAAGTATTATAAGAACATTTGACCTGCAGGGGATTATTAATCAAAATATTGATTCTAATTACCTTTGGCAAGGAGTGCCAATCGAACTGGATTTGAATACCAACTCTTTCCAATATACTTTGATAGCTCCAAATGGACAGACTACAAATGTTGCGCCCTATATGCTTAATGGAACGGGTAATTATCAATTGAAAATTAAAAATAAATTAGGGTGTGAGGTCATTAAGAGTTTGTCTGTACTTAGCCCGACGGATTATGCATCTCTTCAGAATAATTCTTTATTTAAAAAAATCACAGTGTCACCTAACCCATCTCGAGATGGAAATATCAGTATTAGAGTAGAATTAAAATCTGCAAAACCTCTAACTGTTAAAATATTTAATGGGCTTGGGATACTCGTTAAACAAGGTGAATATAGTTCTGCGTCAGAATTTACAATTCCGATGTCTATTCCACCTGTTGTAGGATATTACAACATAAAAATATTTATTCCTGAAGAAGGAAAAGGTGTCAATTTCATTATTTATTAAAAAGCTAACTACCTATAATTTATCATGAGAAAAAGATTTTTCTTCAATATTAAACATATTGATTTAGTGCCGGTTTTCATACCTGTTATTCTTTCTTTGTGTAGCTGGACTATTTATAAGGTTACCCATAAAGACGCAAAGAAAGTATCTTCTACAAGTCAGTATGTAAATCCTTTTAAAATCAATTGCGACTTTTTAAAACCAATTTCTAACTCTGCTACACAAAAAAGAGGAACTTCGATATTCGGGACATTTATTTTACCAACAGATTCTGCATCTGCATCTACAGTGATAGCAAATGATAAAATCAAAAATATAATGCTACCTGCTCAGCCGACAATTTTATTCTATAATGATAAAGCTTTGGTGAATGCTGGGTTTATAGGTGAGATTGGGAATAGAGATGCCAAATATTGGGACTCTGACCCATCAGATAATATTTTTAATGTTCAGCTATCGAATATTAACAAGAACAGTTCTTATACATTATCTTATGATGTTGATGGTTATTCTGATATCAATTCAGTTACAAGAAGTGTTAATGGAAGCTATGCAATTGGCGGCTACATCAAAGAGAAAAAGTCGGGATGGACAGAAGTTAGCGAAAAAATTGATCCTGCACTTTTAAAAGAAGGTGATAACTTTGTTCTTTTTAATGCATTAAATAAAGGTGATTATTATACCATTAAAAATGTCCGAATTACTGAAAATAAAGTTGATAATAAAAAACCATATCAAATAGTATCAGAAATTTATAAAGACAAAGTCTTGTATATTCGAGGTTTTTTTAATGCTAATTCATCAATTGGGTCAGTCGAAGTAGGAGGACAGAAAGCTGAAGTGCATGGAAATGAATTTGAATATTTGTCGTTAGAAGAAAATAAAGAGCCTGAAGTAAGTGTCAAGTTTATAAAAAATGATAACAGTGCTTATCAAGAAGTACTTTCTAAAGATAATACGGATAAGGCATCAGAAACCAATTCTTACAGAGAACTAAATAACAATATTGTTTATAGAAATGAGACAGGGGTTGTATTAGGTCTTAGAAATATAGACTTGCCTCCTGTTGAACGCTCAATCACTAATGTTAGTAAAGATTATTACGGTTTTAGGTTTAAAGGAAAAGCTATGGAAGAAACTGTAGTACATCTTCCATACGATGAAACTGAACTACCTAATGGATATACTGAAAATGATATTTCTACTTTTAAATTTGATTATACAAAGAAAGCTTGGATTTCAGTTGATATAGACAGTGTTAATACCAAAAAAAAATATGTAGTTTTCAAAGCATTATTTGGAAATGAAACTAATTATATAAACGGGGTTATAAAACAACCGGAGAGTCCCGAAACCAGCGCCTTCACGCCTACAACCGTAAATGACGTTCCTATTGCTAATCCTGCGTCTAAAATCAATATGATTTCACCGCCTAGTGCTAATCAGCAAGGATCAGCGGTAGTTCAGTATCCCATTGAAATTCCTAAAGGAACCAGCGGTCTTCAACCTAGTATAGCTGTTACTTATAATAGTGATAATAAATCTGGCTGGGCAGGAACAGGTTGGGACATTCCTGTTGAGACCATAGAAATCGATACCCGATGGGGAGTTCCTGCTTTTGATCCATTGAAAGAAAGTGAAATTTATTCTATCGGGGGAGAGCAATTGGTATTTAAAGATGATTATTTACCAAATAAGGTTCAATTTCAGGAAAATAGGAGTTCTGCAGATACAAGATTTTATTTTAGAATGGGTGTTACAGAAGGTTTATATATAACAAGAAAAGGTAATACACCGTCATCATATACTTGGGAAATATTAGATAAGGATGGAGTAAAGAAAGAATACAAGGAAGTATTGACCGATAATTCAGCTTCTAATTCTACAGGTAACAGGATCAGATGGTATTTAACACAGGTAACAGACCGTTATAATAATACTATTGTTTATCAATATGCAGATTCTTTCGAAGGAGGAGGAAAAGGTAAATACCTGTCAAGTATTACTTATGGTAATAATACAGTCATTACTTTTGAAAATGAACCGGGGGTTAGAGCGGACCGAACTTTTAGTTATAAATTAGGAGTTAAACTTACGGATGCTAAAATTTTAAATAAAATTGCTGTTTACAGAGCAAATATAAAAATTAGAGAATATCAGCTTTTCAATACAACACTCGGACAATTCAATAAAAGACTTTTAACAGCAATTACACAAAAAGATGGAAATGGTAATGAGTTTAATACCCATAGATTTTCTTATAATAAAGTAAGGATTTTTGAAGACCAGCCTCAAACATACAATGCGGGAATTGATGTTGGTAATGTTGGACCTTTTAACGGGGCAAACGCTTCTGCAATTAGTGGAGATTTTAGCGATAATATTAATAAAATTAGAGGTTCTCTCAATATAGGAAGTGGTTCCGGATGCTTTTTTATAGGTTTTAATAAAAAAAATACGGTTGGGATCAATATGTCTTACAGCGAGAATAAGACCTATGGGAAAAGCCAGTTGATGGATATTGACGGAAACGGATTGCCGGATAAGGTTTTTTATGGAGGGAACGGAAACTTATGGTTTAGAAAACATTACGGATCAGGTTTTGGAGGTGTTTCCAGTTCGGTGGACTGGCCAACAGGAACACCACTTTCAAAAACGAGTTCTTATGTGGGATCTGCCGGAGTAGAATTTGTTTATAAAAACTATGCCGCTGGAGCAAATATTAATTGGTCAAATAACAACACACCGGTATATTTTTCAGATGTAAATGGTGATGGTCTTGCCGACTTAATTAGCTATGGAGACGTATATTATAGCAGAATAAGAAATGGAGTGCCTGAGTTTCAGGCTCAAAAAGATAACGAACCTAACGTTACGGAAACAACTCCGAATGTTATTTTAAATGGTGTTCCTGCAGTACAAGTCATTGAGCCGGGACAAACAGGACCACAACTTTTAGGCAACATTGTGAGAATGTGGGAAGCTCCTGTATCAGGTACAATTGTATTTGATGCTAATGCAACATTAGAGCAGCAATCTGTAGATGGTGTGGACTTTTGGGTGGAGTTAGGATCTATGACTAAAGCTAACGAAGATAATTCATCTTATGTACCGGCAAATTCAACAGTATTAGGTTCTCCTGTTACATTAACAACTCCGGGGCAGCAAGCTACAATTCATCAGACTGTTGAAGTTCAAAAAGGACAAAGAATTTTTGTGATTGCCAGTGCTAAAGAAAATCCAATCAAGGATAAAATTAAATCTGAGCTCGGGATTGCTTATGTTCTTAATAGTCCAACTGACATGGCAAAAGATGCTAATGAAAATTACTATTATCGCTTTTATTCACCCGATTCCTATTTAGCGTCTAGTAGAAAGGGGAATCCTGTTGGAGAAAAAGCGAAAGTAGATATTTCTTGGGGGAATGTAGGCAGTCAGGACTTTACAGATGATATTGACTTTAAGATTTATAAAATGGTTGTTCCTAAATCGGATACAACAGGAAGTATGCAACCAAGTATTTCAAATTTAATTTATCATCATAAATTATTAAAAGGAGATGCTTTGAACACTGTAACTCCAACAAGCAATTTAATTTCGGGAGTGGATCTTTCAAATATTTTGGTAAATCAGGTAGTTTCTGATGCCACAATTACTATATTTATTTTTGATGTTTCCTCAGATACCAATGTTTCATGGGAAAAGATAAAGTGGCAACCTAAAATGGAGGTCACAACTGATACTGAGGTTCAGCAGATGAACGCTCTGGTAGAATACCATCCGTATGGCGAAAGACTTTCCAATAATCTTCCTAAAGATTTCAGTCAATATAACCAATATTCTGAATGTAGATTTTTACTATATCCAAAATTCACAAGTAGTCCTTATCAGCCACTCACGATCAATCTTCCAACGTTACATAACACTACGGTCACTTTCTCTTTAAAAATGAAAGATGGCAGTGGAAATATCCCATACTTACTCAAAAATACGGTCAATGTGGTAGATAATGTTATGGAAATTCCAAAATTTAATTTTTGTGATATATTTGGTATAAACGGAATCCCCGGGGTCCCTTATTCTCAATTGTGGCAACATTTGTTTTATTTCGAGATCACGTCATCAGATTATGAAGTTGTAAAAAAATTAGCGGAGTTAAATCCTAATATTTACAATTATAATTTTGAAACGCCACCTAACCCGCCAAGTGCAGGAGATACGGGACATAAAGCGGATTATTTTGCAGCAAGATCAAATAATGTCCATTATAACATCAATACAGGTTTAGTCTACCAAGGCTGGGGTGGCTTCTCTTATAACGGATCCAAATATAAAGGTGAGACTATCAGGGAAAGTGAGTTTAACTCGAGTTTGGCTGGTTTTAATCTGAACCTATCAAATCCTACTCTTCCTTGTTCCGGAGATCCAACTACGCAGGCTTATCAGGATTGTCTGTTCGACTATATCAGTCAGATGATGAATTCAAGATATTTCACTCCCATAGATTTAAAAGCAGATGCAGAAACATATACATCGCCTTTGGAGTCTGCAGAACTGGATCAGTATCATATGCAGCCTGCCCTTTTAGGAACTTATACAGAGCCGGACAGTGAATCTCAATATCCCGGATATTCAGTACCAAGCCCAAGAGGGATAATTAAGTATTACAAAGGAAATGGATTTAATTTATATGGCAGTGCATTTATTGTTGGAGGTAATGCCGGTAATTCAAGGGATTATACAAAAGATCATTTCGTAGATTTTAATGGGGACCGTTATCCGGATGTAGTTTCGAGTTATTCAATACAACAAACCAATCTTTTAGGGCAGTTGGGTAGTCCTTCCAATACATTTGAAAGAGAAATGTATAATACAACTACGAATTACGGATTGAGTCTGGGATTACCGGTTCCTACTAAATTTAGTAATACAGCCAACGGGGGATTCCAAACGGGTGGAGAGAAAAATACTCAAACCACAACATCTGCCAATGCCGTAGGTATTGGATTAAATGTCCAATTAGGTGTAGCTAAATCAAAAAGTAAAGCGATTTGGTTTGATATTAATGGAGATGGTTTACTGGATTTTGTATCAGATGGAACATTATATATTAATAATGGACATACTTTTGTCAGTGAATCTCATGACTGGAATATTTCTGATCTGGCAAATAATAACTCGTCATCTTTATCCGGTGGCGGAGGAATCAGCTGGCCTAATGGAAGTTTTGCTTTAGGAGTGGGCTTGTCTAAATCTATATCGAATACCAACACTGCATTTTTAGATATCAATGGAGACGGATTGGAAGATAAAATTATAAGATCAGCAAACACTTATGATATGTTGATCAATACCGGAACTTCATTTGAAAATAGTGTGATGAATGAAGATTTTGAGCTGGAAAATAAACAAAACTCATCCGGCTTTAACTTCAATTTTACAGTATGTGCTTGTTTTGGAATTAAGCTGTGTGTTAGTTTTGGATATAATAAAGATAAATCTGTTAGCAAACAAACGGTAGATTTAAGAGATTTTGATGGAGATGGTTTACCAGATTTGTTGATGTCTGATGATGAATCCAGTTTGAAAGTTTATCATAATAATTTAGGAAAAGCAAATTTACTTGCAACCATTACTAACCCGCTTCAAGGGAATATCTCGCTTGAATATGATATTCATAACAGTGGTAATTCCGGAAATCTTATTGGGGGCACTTACCAAATGCCTTTTTCGAAACTGGCATTAACAAAAGTTACGGTTTCAGATCTGCAAAGTATTACTGCAAATGGTTCGGGAACGCCTATGTCGATTAATAAGGCTAAGGTGACATTCGAATATGAAAATGGTATTCAGGACAGAAGAGAGAGAGCATTTTTAGGATTTGGTGTGGTTAAAACGATAACATATGAAGGTCAGGAAGGACAGCCATTTACTCAACATCAAACTCATGTCACTGAATATGAAACCAATTTTGATGACAGTGATTTTTATGTAAACTATAATGATACAAGAGTAAGACAATATTTTTATAAAAAAGGTTTGGTAAAGTCAACTTATCTTGTTGATGGCAACGGAAGAAAGCGCTCTGAAACTAAATATACCTATAGATATTTTGACCAACTATCCAATATGGGATACCAATTATCAGAAGCTCAGGTTCAGCCACAGTATAAGGATATAGGGAGAATTATTCCATTATTATATAAAACAGAAAATACAACTACTGAATTTGTTGGAAGCACTAGCCATAGCAAAACGTTGATATCTACGGTAGATCAGTATGATAAATATGGAAACGTGACCCAATATACGGATAGAGGTACTAATCTTACCAATACTAATGATGATATTGTAGTAACAATAGGATATCATGATCCGGGAGCTAAAAATATAGTCGGTATTCCGAGCGAACATCATGTCCTTGCAGGAGGTATTACAAGAACGACAACTTCAACAGTAAATGCTAACCGTAATATTACAAAGATATCAAGAACAATAAACGGGCAGCCGTCAGAGACCGATATGGAGTATGATATGTATGGAAACCTTAAAAAAGTAATAGAACCGGCATCTAATAATGGGCAGAGATTTATAAAAAGCTATACTTACGAAACTATATATAATACTTATTTGACAGGAGTAGTAGATTCTTATGGCCTCATAAGCTCTACACAATATGATTCGAATTATTTATTAGGAGTACCAACTGTTATGACAGATACAAATGGTATAAGCTCTTATTATACCTATGATTCATTTGGAAGGGTAACACAATATAGATCTCCTCTGGATACCGATTGGACAATTAAATTCTACTATTATCCAAATGAAGCAGTTCCGGTAGCTATTACTGAAAGAAAAGCTCCTACTGTTAACGGTGTTACACCGTCTCTTAATTATTTTAGTAGTTTATTTACCAATTTGTGGGGACAAGAGCTGGCTGGCAAAAAATTATTTAAAGCTTTGCTTAATAAATATTCTTTTGCTAACAATATCTTTCAGATTAAGGATTATTTGGGACGTCCTGTTAAAACGGTTCTTAGGGATAATGTGACAACTATTACGGGAGCAGCAAACATAATTTCTGCTTTAAAAACATATGATAATTATACCAGTACAGAAGACGCAACAGCTCAAATATTTTTAACGACCACTTATGATGAGCTTGATCGTCCGAGATTATCTACACAATACAATGTTCAGACAAATAACGGCGTGGAAAATCTCATTACTGAAAATAAGTATGGATTTGGGACTGACAGAGATGGAGTAACGCAGTTCATGACCACAACTATAAGTCCATTAGGTAATACTTCTGTTTCTTATACGGATGAAAGAGGTCGAACAACATCTGCAAAGCAAACTGATGGATCTCAGGATTTATGGATAAGTAATAAATATGATATTTTTAGTCAAGTAACTCAAGTTAAGGATCAAAATAATAATATTACAACTTATCAGTATGATGATTGGGGAAGAAATATTAAAATGATTCAGCCGGATGCAGGGGAAACGAATTATCAGTACGATGCTACAGGAAAAATAATTAGTTCAAATAATGCAAAGCTTATTGCAGCGGGGCAGTCCATTACGTATACGTATGACTATAATAGGCTTATGATGGTTAATTTTGCGCCTAATGATTTTGTGAAATACACGTATGGAGATAGTGGAGCTTCAGATTATTCTGCAGGTAGACTTACGAGTCAGTTGGATAAAACAGGCTTGCAAACATTCAGGTATACAGCGTTAGGCCAGGTAAAAGAAAATACAAGAATTATAGTAGCTCCTAATAATGCTCCTAAACAATTTAAAACTTCTTTTGTTTATGATGTATATAATAGGATTAATAAGATAACGTATCCGGATTTAGAAGAGGTATTTTACAACTATAATGAAGCTGGATTATTGAAAAATATCTATAGTAAAGCTCCTGCAAATCAGCCTTTAGTTCCGATTGTAAGTGATATTGCGTATGACAATAGAGATCAAATGGTTTCTTTTACGGCAGGAAACCAGACCCAAAGCAATTATAACTACAGTCCCTGGGGAAAACTTGCAGATTTGTCTCTAATCAATACAAGTACCAGCTCGTTAATCCGTGAAAACGAATATACATTTGATGGAAATGGCAATGTGGTGAACACAGTTGGCACAACTCCAATGGCGCATAGCTTACCGCTTGATCCTGTTACCGCATACAGTCAGAAAACTTATAAGTACGACAGCTTTAATAGACTTGAAAATTCAAGAATTAATACGATAGGGAAAGAGTATTCCCAGCGTTATGAATTGGATATGACCTATAATAGTGCAGGAAATATTGACAGTAAAAATTACAGATTAAAATCCTACCAAAATAGTGTGACATGCCAAAATCCGGGTAATCAAGGAAACGACGCTAAATATTATTATGCAGATCCGGTACACCCAAATGCTGTTTCTAAGATAGAGTATAAAAGAAATTACCAGTTCAATGCTCCTATGGACTGTGGTACGGGGTCTAACTTTCCTACGGACAATGCCGAACAGTTTGGCTATGATCCAAATGGGAACCTGCAATTGATTTATTTGGTTAATGGAAATAAATTAGATCTGTACAGACAATTATTTTGGTCTGAAACAAATAATTTGAAAGCTCTTGGAGAGCGTGGTGTATTAAGCCATTATGTGTATGATGCAGGTGGAGAGCGTGTCTTGAAAAGTGATGGAGTTTCCAAAAAAATGTATGTGAATGGGAATGATCCTAAAAATACAACACAGATGGGAGCTTATACCTATTATCCTAGTGGTTATCTGGTACTTGGTGAAAAAACAATGAGTAAACATTACTATATTGGAGATCAGCGAATTGCAACAAAAGTGAGTGGGATTCCAACACACAGATTTAAAATAGAGGAAGTCTATCCATATTATAATTTGCGTCCCGCATTGGAATCCGAGATAATGGACATCGCAAATCAGGCACAATATCCTCCTGTGGTATGGGTTCCTAACGAAGATTCGCAAGGTACTTACACACCGCCTACGAATACATTGGTCAACGAGCCCGATTGTCAGTACGCAATGGAACAGTTGCTAATGAATCTTTCTCAGGATCCAAGTAAAGAAAGTTGTTATGAAATGTTATTAGGTATATATGGAGACTTACTTTCAGGTGGAGGAAGTTTTTGTGGGGTACTTGATGATATTACTCAAAATAATCCGGATAATTGTATGGATGGTCAGATCCTTCCTGAAATAATGGACTCGGAAACCTATTGGATACATCCCGATCATTTAGGAAGTTCTTCTGTTCTTAGCAATAGTGCATCTAAAATTACCAATTGGTATGAATATATGCCTTTTGGAGAACCTTTAATGGAACTGTCTACTAGAGCATATGACAATCCATACAAATTCAATGGTAAAGAACTGGATTCCCAAACAGGATTGTATTACTATGGTGCAAGATATTATGATCCTCAGAGAAGTTTTTGGTTGTCTGTTGATCCTTTGGTAGAAATTACAATGTCGCCCTATGCTTATACTTGGAATGATCCTGTTAATTATACAGATCCAACTGGAATGATTGGGGAAAGGATTGGTGATCCTGGTGGACCTAATATCTTTAAAAAAGTATATGATTGGATATTTGGACATAAACCTAAAAACAGTCTTGTAATTGGAACAATAACATCTAGCCGTGAACCTGATCAAAGTAATTCAACAGAGTTACCATGGTATCTTAATAAAAGTGAATATGGAGGAAAACCTGTTTTGACGTTAGGAGCACATAATATTAAACTTCCATACTTAGAAAGAGAAGAATATGGAAATAATATTCTGGAAAATGGAGATACTTTTTTAAAGAACTCTCTTGGCTCAGCTTATAATGGTCTCGCATCTATGTGGAACGATGGAATGGCAGGGAAAGAAGGTGCAGCCATGATGTATGAGGGAGATAGTGATATGGAGTCTACTGTGAGACATATGTCCAGAGGGAAAATAAATGCAGTGGAAATTGAAGGATTAGCAGCATTAGCGCTTATTCATAAAGTAAGTAGAGGCGGACCTGGAGAAGGGCTAACTGGGAAAAACTGGGAATTTAATCCTATAAAAGATATTGATATGCGAGGTGGGGCAACACATTTGATGGCTTTAGAAGAAGCTTTTAAAAGAACAGGCGTTCCAAAAGAATTATTTAAAATTACAAAATGGGCAAAAGATGCGAATGGAAAATCAATACCTGTAGAATATCAGGGACCAGGAGGAGCTAGTGTAAATATGGATATACCTACATTTAATAATGTAAAGTCTGGTGGGAAATTAGGAGAAGGGCCTCATCAATCCCATATAGGATACCAAACAAGTGGCAGAGGAGCTAATAGAATAAGAGGGCATATTTTTATAGATAATATACCAGCAACAAGATAAGAAAATGGAGAATACAGATTTTTTATATAGAATTAAAGAATTAGAAGCAGCAGCAAAGAAATTGTTTTTAGAATATTCAATCATTGAAGGAAAAATGGCTAATGAATTTATTCAAAATACATTTAATAAATTTAATCCTTTTAAAGTAGTAGGTCATTTATCAATAGGTAGCGATATTTCGGAAAAATTATCAACTGATGAATATGAGTTTACATTTTCTGAAAAATATCTTTCAGGTGCTGTGTATATTTTTTTTGAACAAGATTATTACAATAAAAATCAAATATTTGTTTTAAAAGAAGGAAAGCTTCTTTCTAAATTAATTCAAGAATGTTATGCAATGGAGTACTTTATAACGAATGATAAGAATAATTATTTTATCTCTGTTAATTGGTATGTTATAGAATTATTAGGAGTAGGATCTGGACCAGCAGGGTACTAGAAGTTAGTGATAGAGTAAAGTCTGTCGGTCAATTTAAAAATTATTTTCCTAAGCAAGAAGGAATTGAATTTATATTTGATACTGAAAATAATATTTTTTTAGTTGGAAAAGTGAAACCTCCAAGATTTATGTCTCCACACGAAAGCTTGGTTAATTTAATTGCACCAGGAGAGATCGGAAAGAGTAGATATGTTGGGGGAATGTTTCAGAGGGATGGAAATAACATATTAACAACTGAACACTCTGGTCATTATGGTCATAATTGGACGGATCAAAATAGAGTACAATTCAAAGAGTTTATGAAAAAAAGACTGGACTGACAGTTAAACATGAAAATTGGTAAATTAATGATATGCAGGATTTTAAAAAAGTTATTGAAGAACTTAAGACTAAAGATGATTTTATTATTTTCGTCGAATTATTAATTAAAGATTTAAAAAATAATTCGCAAGAATGGTCTAATAATACTCTGAATGAATATCTAGAGGGTATAGCGAGCTGGACGGAAGATATGGAAGGATATTACATAAATAATAACATTCCAGTACCTGAAGATATAAATTGGAAGGTATTTGCTAATATTTTAATTGCAGCAAAAATGTATGAATAATCTATAGAAAAGAAACCGCCGCTCTCGCACGATTGCATCGTGTGGATAATAACAAAAGCTCTCGCCAATTGGCGAGAGCTTTTGTTATATGGGTTCGAAATGAAAGTTAAAATAAAGTGAGTAGGCAAGAATAAAGGAGAAAGTATTATCATCAATATGTAAAAATTAAAAGAGATAATGATTCTTATTTATACTTAGATTTGAAATATGATTATTTTATTAGAAAAAGGATCATATTTTTATTTAAATGCTCTTCCCTGAAATAATAGATTCTGAAACATACTGGATACACCCGATCATCTAGGAAGTTCTTCTGTTCTTACAAACAGTAGATCTAAAATTACAAACTGGTATGAGTATATGCCTTTTGGGGAACCTTTAATGGAGCTGTCTAACAGAGAATATGACAATCCATACAAATTCAATGGTAAAGAACTGGATTCTCAAACCGGGTTGTATTATTATGGCGCCAGATATTATGATCCTCAGAGAAGTTTTTGGCTGTCAGTAGATCCATTGGTAGAAATCACCATGTCTCCGTATGCTTATACATGGAATGATCCTGTTAATTATGCCGATCCTTCCGGTATGCTTGGAGAAAGGATTGGAGATCCGGGAGGTCCTAATATTCATAAAATATACGGACCTAAAGGCGGTACATTAATTGAAGGGGTTGTAATAACTGTAATTAAGCCTATTCCTGATAGACGTAATATGCTGTCTGGTATTATGTCTGGTATGCAAACAACTTTAAAGGATGCCGTAACTTTTAAAGGAATTAGAGATATGATTGGTACAGGAATAAACTCAGTTAGAAGTCTTGTTGATCCATCAGTAAAAAATAGTGATGTTTGGCAGCCTCAAACGTTATGCATTACAGGAGATTGTTCTAAATTTGATCCAATAGAAGAAGCTGGTCCTGGAATGGATATGGCATTTGATACTTTTAATAGCCTTCGAAATGGCGATTATCATCATGCCGGTGAGAATATTGGGACAGGGATTGTAATGTTGGGAATGTTGTTTTTTCCTGAAGGAGAAGCCGGAGAAGCTGGAGCAGTACGAACGGGGAATGGATTTAAAGCTCTTTCTAGGAGGCAAATGGCTAGTGTTAGTGGCGCTAATCTTGTAGAGATAGGTACAATTGAAGATGATGTAATGATATTTTCATCAAAAATTGGAACAGAAACTGTTGAAGGAGTAACAAATTTTTCTGTTAAAGATGGTAAACTACACTTAAATCAATTACATTTACAAGGGTCTTCAGCTGGAATGGTTGGTAGACAAGCTCTATGGAATATTGCTAAGGATTTAGGAAAGCAATTCAATGTAGAAGAAGTAGTTATTCAAGGAGGAAAAAGAACCACAGGGAAATATAAAGGGCAAGTTCCATCACCGAGAATAATTAAAGTCGATTAAATATATGATAAAAATAGTATTAAATAGTTGGAGAGAAGGACTTGAAAAAGTATCTCTAACAAAACTTCAAATTGATATACTTGGAAAATCTTTAAAAGAAGCTAAAATTAATGTAGATTCTCTTTTAGAAGATAAAAAAGTGATTATTGAAATCAATAATTTAGATTTGGCAAATGAATTTTTGAGAGAAGCTGAAAAAATTGGAGTAAATTGTCAGTTGCTTGTAGATCAAGAATGATCGTAATTTGTAAAAGTTTTACAGATCGCCCTCCTAATCAATATCAACCACCTCATTATCATGGAAAAAATGGTGAACATTTTTCTTATAAAAGAGGTAAAGTTCGTTCTACAAATAAATATAAATAATTTAATAGGTATGAGAATCTACAAGGATATAGATAACATGTTTTTGGCTAAAATATTTGAAGATGATTTACTTTTAAAATATACCAGTACTTGGTGTTTTTATAACAAAAGAGAGATGATAGACTTAGAAAAAAAGTTTAATGAAGATAACAAAATCTATTCTTTTTTATGGGCATATTCGGATGAAGGAATCTTAAAAAAAATAGATGAATGGAAAAGAGCATTAAAGAGAAATAGTATTTTAGTTCCTTCAAAATCTGTTGTACATGAAATAGATGTAATACTTGAAAACAGAAAGATATATTTAGATATCATGGAATCTGAAATCACGGACAATACTATGATATTAAGAAATGAAAATCTGACTCAGCTTATTGTAAATAACGAACTGTCATTATCTTCAATAGAGTTAAATTTTATAGATATTCAAAAATATGAATTAAGACTTACAGAATATATTAAACTTCTTGATATAGAAAATGTTGAAACCATAATTCTTAATGGCTATCATCACAATGGCGATCTAATAAAAATATTTTTACATTTAAATACAAAAGAAATTTTTCCTAATTATGAAAATTTAAGGTTAAAAGTATTTGAAAATACTTTTATATATCTTCCTTTTAAATGGGGTAGTAGGTAACTTGGGGGTCTCCCCCGCACGATTACATCGTGTGGATAACCACAAAAAACCACCGCAATTGAGGTGGGTTTTTATTATATAGGTTCTAGATGAAAGTTAAAAATATAGTCAAGAATAAAGTATTATCATCAATATATAAAAATTAAAAGAGATAATGATTCTTTTTTATACTTAGATTTGAAATATGATCCTTTTTCTAATAAAATAATCATATTTTTATTTAAATGCTCTTCCCTGAAATAATAGATTCTGAAACATACTGGATACACCCGATCATCTAGGAAGTTCTTCTGTTCTTAGCAATAGTACATCTAAAATTACAAATTAGTACGAGCATATGCCTTTTGGAGATGACAATCCATACAAATTCAATGGTAAAGAACTGGATTCTCAAACAGGCTTGTATTATTATGGGGCAAGATATTATGATCCTCAGAGAAGTTTCTGGTTATCTGTTGATCCTTTAGTAGAAATCACCATGTCACCTTATGCTTATACTTGGAACGACCCTGTTAATTATACAGATCCCACAGGAAGGATTGGTGATCCAGGTGGAACTAATCCTGATAGCATCTGGCATAAACTTACATGGTCAAAAGCGCATAGAAATGCTGAGCGTTATGCCAATACTATGCGTTATGGAAGCAATGATGTAAGCATGTATAAGCATAATTATGGTGATTGGTCAAGGAAATTTAACAGATGGAGTTTTTACAGTTTCTAAAGAAGCTATGTTAAAGCATAAAGTTGATTTAGGAATAGGTGGAAAGAGTATTTTCTATTCAACAATAAATGCAGATGAAGCTGTACTAAAAGCAGCACAGTATGCTGAAAAAAATAATCTCTGGATATATAATGGAGGTACTAAAGCTAAAGTTCCTATATTAAATACTAATATTGGAACATTAGGTAATGGACAACCAACAAATTTTATAAATGTTTATAAAAATGCAAAGAACGTAATACACGGAGCACCAGGAACTCCGATAAAATAATATTGATTTATGAATATAACAACCTTTATTAAAAAAGCAGTAAACTTAGAAGTAAATTGGAAGTATTGTGACTTTTATGATATTATTGGAGAGCTTACTAAATTCTTTAATATTAACTATGAGTCTGAAGTAGAAAAAATTGCTGTGGTTGAAATTGAAAATAAAATTGTTGGGTATATATATGCTAATTATCCAATATTTTTCATAGAGGATAAATTTTTGTTTCAAATAAAAACAATTTTACATAAGTATGATTATATACAATACATAAACGTTGATTCTTTTGAGCATGAATATCTATCTATGGATAAAGAATTATATGATAAATATTTTAATTGTATGGATGATTTAAATAATTTTTCAGTATTAGATTTTTACTTTTATAATATCACTTAAGTAATTGATGTATACATTTTAAGAGTAAGCTATTTTTACGAAAATAATTATCTTAATATGATAATTGGTGTTGTATTTAAAGGTGGGGTCACGGATAACAGTACTTGATGATATTACTCAAAATAATCCGGATAATTGTATGGATGGTCAGATCCTTCCTGAAATAATGGATTCGGAAACCTATTGGATACATCCCGATCATTTAGGAAGTTCTTCTGTTCTTAGCAATAGTGCATCTAAAATTACGAATTGGTATGAATATATGCCTTTTGGAGAACCTTTAATGGAACTGTCTACTAGAGCATATGACAATCCATACAAATTCAATGGTAAAGAATTGGATTCCCAAACAGGATTGTATTACTATGGGGCAAGATATTACGATCCTCAGAGAAGTTTTTGGTTGTCTATCGATCCACTTGTGGAAATTACGATGTCACCCTACGCTTATACCTGGAATGATCCTGTTAATTATACAGATCCTACAGGAATGATAGGAGAACGGATTGGTGATCCTGGAGGTCCAAATATTAATAAAATATATGATGGGGGTACTATAGAAGAAGTAATTATCAGAGGTATAAGAAATAAACCAGGAATGCTAAATTTATCTTATAGAGGTAATAGTGGAGGTTGGAACGCTTCAAGCGTGTATACAAATTCTACCAGATTTAATATATCATTATTTGGTTTAGTTGATTTAAGTAAAAATTTCACATTCAACTATCCTGTTACTGGAGCTAGAGTACAAATAGGTTTTGATGATTTTTATTTTAAAGATCGGGCAACCGCTTGGGCATATATTAAAGCTATTAATAACTTAGATGACATAAATAATAATGTAGCCCATCATGCTACATTTGATAAATCAGTTACAATAGGAAGTAAAACCTATGATACTTCTGAAAGACCAAGAGATTTTGATTATGGAGATATAAATGGTCAGGCATTATCCGAATTAGGGTGCAATTGTGGAGCAGTAATGATGGGAGCAATGGGAGCAGGGATTAGAACAGAACTTCCAAGAGGTCAACGTTTATCAATGTTCAAAAGTAAGTTGTCTCGAGCTCCAAATCCAACTACCCCACAGGGTGCTTTAAAGTTGATTAACAAAACATTAGATGGTATTGAATTGAATCATGCAGGTGCAAATGATAGAATGTTCGGAATACTGGATAATAAATATGTTACATATCATAGTAGTGGTAATGTGACAGCCCTGACCAAAAGTCATCGAATTGAAATTAAAGCTAACGGAATGTTTAAAATTTTTGATAGAAGAACAGGAAATTTATTTTTTAAAAAATAATATGAAAAATATTAAAATACTTTTTGAATATACACGAGATTTATTAAATCGGGAATCTATAAAATACGAATTTCGGCAATTTGCTTCTGGAGCAATAATGTTAGATATTTGGTATAAAGAAAAATTCTATGTCATTCAATTTGAAAATTTTATTGGTATTTCAGAAATATCTGATGAAAATGTCGGTTTTGATACCAACCCTGATGAAAAGTTTTTTGATGAATCTCAATATAAAGAAAAGTTAGATAATATAACCAGTTGAAAGATAGTAAAAGGATTCTCCTCTCGCACGATTATATCATATGGATAACAACAAGATCCCTCGTCAATTGGCGAGGGGGGTTATACTATATGATGTAGCGAAGTGATAATTGAAAAATAATGAATAACATTTAATTTATTTCTATCTACTGAATTAGTGAATTTTATGATGAGTTTGTATTTATCGATAAATGAAATTTAACTGTCTGATTCAATATGTTTTTATGTGGGTATAGCGTTGTGGTAAAGGAGAAAGTATTATCATCAATATATAAAAATTAAAACATATAATGATTCTTTATTCATACTTAGATTTGAAATATGATCCTTTTTCTAATAAAATAATCATATTTTTATTTAAATACTCCTCACTGAAATAATAGATTCTGTAACCTACTGGATACATTCGATCATTTAGGTAATTAGTTTATCTAAAGTTACTAATTTGTATGAATATGCCTTTTGGAGAGCGTTTAATGGAATTGTTTACTAGAGCATATGACAATCCATACAAATTCAATGGTAAAGAATTCGATTCCCAAACCGGGTTGTATTATTATGGGGCAAGATATTATGATCCTCAAAGAAGTTTTTGGCTGTCTGTTGATCCTTTAGTAGAAATTACCATGTCTCCCTATGCTTACACTTGGAATGATCCGGTTAATTATTCAGATCCTACAGGAATGATTGGGGAAAGGATTGGTGATCCTGGAGGACCTAATATTCATAAAATATACGGGGCTAAAGGGGTACATTAATTGAGGGGGTTGTAATAACAGTAACAAGACCTATCAAAAGTAATATAATGTCCGGTATTATATCTGGCATAACAACATCGGCAAAAAATGTTATGAACGATGCTATAACTGCTCAAGGATTTAGGGATATAATTGGTACCGGAATAAATTCAGTTAGAAGTCTAGTTGATCCATCGGCAAAAAGTGATAATATCTGGCAACCTCAAACATTATGTATTACAGGTGATTTCAGGCGTTTGATGCATCGACATGTACTGGATTACAGTGGTTTGATAATAATTCTAAAGGATTATCATATTTTAAGCTAGATAAAGAATATAATGATATTCTAGCTTTTGTAAACTTACCTTCTTTGTGAAATTTTCTCCAATTGATTATACTTTTTTTACAGATCCCCAATTCTTCGGCTACCGAGGATACATTACTTCGCTGCTCACTTAAAGATGCTGCTTGGATCTTAAACTCTAAACTGTAATTTTTTCTGATCTTTTCTTAAAGATAGAATATAAGAATCGTGTCCTAAATAAGGTAACAACTCCAAGTCAGTACGAACATGAAAATGGCTCAACCAGATATATACCTGATATAGCTGTCTGGCCATTTGCCTATTAATTTAAGAGTCTCTTTTTAAAATCCTTTGGTGTTTGCCCGACTTCTTTTTTAAATAATTTGGAGAAGTACGACATATTTTCAAATCCCAGTGAATAAGCAATTTCAGATACATTTTCGGATGATTCCCTTAACCTATTTTTTGCTACTGTTATGAGCGCAATATGAATCAGTTCCTGCGCTGTTTTCCCGGTCTCGATCTTAAGGGCATTACTTAGATAACGGGGAGACATATGTAGTTCAGATGCCATATAGCTAACGGATGGAAGCCCTTGTTCAAAAGCTTTTTCATCCTTTAAATAATTACCAAGCAATTTATTAAAGGCAGTCACTGTTTTTCCTGACAAATCCTTGCGGTTGATAAACTGCCGTTTATAAAAACGTTCAGCATATCTCAATAAAGAGGTGATATTAACCAGAATAATATCCTTACTGAATTCATCCTGGTTATTGCCATATTCTGAATCTATGGAATCAAATAAACGAGCAACGGTTTTTTCTTCCTTTGGCGAAAGGTGTAAAGCCTCATCTGCTTCATAATCAAAGAAGGAATATTTTTGGATTTCCTTTTGCAGCACGTCACCCAGTAAAAAATCTTCATGAAACAGAAGTATGTAACCTCCTTCCTCCAATTCCAGATTGGTGATTTCGATTACCTGACGGGGCTTCCAGAATACCATAGATCCTTTTTCATGGTCAAACTGTGTGCGCCCGTATAGCCAGTGGCCCGCCTTAATATTTTTTAATCCGATCAGATAAAAATCACAGGTAAATTCAGCGAAGTTTAAAACCAGACCGGGGGTGATCCGAAGCAGGCTCAGCATCGGATGTTCGGGAGCAGCTAAACCATTTTCCCGATGCATTTCGCTTAATGATTTAAAATGTTTCATCGTTTTTGCTATTAAAAGTAATCATTTTTAATAAAGAAACCATTGGTTCAATCCTGCAATCTTTTCCTGCGTATATGGCGGGATCAAATGTTCTATGGATTTTCCTGAAGGGCCATGTAATATCGACTTGGCATGTGTTAATGATTCAAAGCCTGACTTGCCATAATAATTACCAATCCCGGAACTTCCAACGCCTCCAAAGGGCATAGACAAAATATAGAGATGAATGTTTACCTGGTTAACCGCGCCGCCACCGAAAGAGAGTGTATGTAGCAGAAAATCAATATTAGCCTGATTACTGCTAAAAATGAATGCTGCCAATGGCTTTGGTCGTTTTTTGATGTTGGCTACGACTTCACTCGTTTCTTTATAGGTTAATATGGGTAAAACAGGCCCAAATACTTCATCCTCCATAATCTTATCGTTCCAGCTTACAGGATATACGATAGTCGGTGCAAAGTAGTGGGCGTCTTCGTCATAATCTCCACCGGCTATTACTTTTGCCGGGTCAATCAAATCAACCATTCGCCGTACTTCTTTTGCGTTGATGATTCTGGAATAATCAGGGCTGTTTTTGGGGTTGTCGCCATACATTTCCCTTAAAGCTTTTTTTGCTTCCTGTGTAAATGCCTCCGCTATGGATTCGTGTACATAAGCATACCCCGGTGATGTACACCATTGGCCGCCCCAGGCCGTTGCCCCCCAAACTGCCTTACGGGCTGCGTCCGCAATATCAGCTGTCTGATCCACGATGAGCGGGTTTTGTCCGCCGAGTTCCAATAGTACAGGCGTTAAATTTTCAGCTGCTGCGCGTGCCACTATTTTACCAACCCCGGTACTGCCGGTAAAGAAGATAAAATCAAACGGAAGCTTTAACAGCTCGGTTATCGCTTCGCGGCCGCCGGCAACAACAGCAACGGATTCCTCTTCAAAATAGGAAGGTATCAGTGATTGCAACAACCCGCCGCTTTCAGGCAATGCATTGGATGTTGTTAAGATTACAGGATTACCCGCTGCAATAGCTGTGATGGCCGGATGCAGCAATAATAACAATGGGCCATTGAACGGTCCCAGTATCAGGGTAACGCCATAAGGTTCACGGTAAACCATGCCCTTGTGGCCGGTATCAGCAAGGAATTTTGGTACAGGAGCTTCAGCAGGCTGCATCCACTCCTGCAATTGTGATTTGGTGTATTCGGCAATGCCTACAACGGCATCCGTTTCAAAGACCTGTTCAGCAAAGGAGCTTTTGAAATCCTTGCCCACGGCATCTCGTAGGGCTTGTACATTTTCGAGCAACATGCGTTGCATGCGATTCAGTTGATCGATGCGCCATTCATAAGACTTGGTGGCATCGGTATTAAAATAAGCTTTTTGCTTATCGAATATGGTTTGATACTTGTTCATTGCAATAAGTTTTAAAATAGTTTTATAAGATAATCAGGCATTGAATTGTCTTAGATGATAATCCACATGGATCTGCGCCAGTTTACCCCATTGCTTGCGGGTAAGTTTTCCAAACAGCGGATGCGGTCCCCAGTCTTCTGTAGGTGTCTGCCATGCCTTTTCCAATATTTCCTGCAAAAGTTTTTTCTCTTGGTCAAAATCGAATTGTTGGTCATGCGGAATAATGAAATTCAGTGGCATACGCAATCCCTTTGGTTGTTCAGGAAAGAAATCTACCAGTATCCATTTAAACAGCGTCCGGCTCAACCCGTAGCTTTCATCAAAGAGCTTGAAATAGCCCAGTGCCCCGCCAAGGGACAAAGAGAGATGGTGCAGCATCTGAGCAACACTCATCGTTCCCCAAACCCGTTTGGAGTTAGAGGTGAGACTTTGTACCCTTGCCCTGAACTCAGCCTGTTTTTGTGGGGTGTAAAACAGCATCCCATCTACCTGTGGTGTGATGATGGCCCTGGGAATATATTTGATGATCGCAATGAAGGAATACCACAATTCCTTGTTTAGGATAGCGCGTTTCATGGCTGTATGTTTTAATCATCGATTTCGGTTGGTGTAAACTTTCCGGCCAAGGCCTCAATTTCTTCACTCATTTTATCGCGGTTAGTCCGGTAGGTCTGCAGTGAATCCAGGCCAACAGGCAGATGGACGGGCGGGTTTTCTACAGCCGCAAGTTCCACTACGACTTTCGCAAGTTTGGACGGATCGCCGGGTTGGTTACCGTGTAAGGCATCAGGAGCATTTCTCATTTGCCCAACCGTGGTGGTGTTATAATCTGAGATAGCGGTAGCTGCCAGGGAATAAGACTGTGCATTTAAAAACTGTGTGCGGAACAATCCCGGGGCAAGCGCCGTAACTTTAATGTTGAATGGAGAAAGCTCCAGGGCAAGGCCTTCAGAAATGCCTTCAACAGCATACTTGGTAGAGCCATATAAAGCCCAGGCAGGTAAGGCTCCATAACCAAAAAGCGAGGAAATATTAATGATATGGCCGGCTTTCTTTTCGCGCAGATGAGGTAAGGTCGCACGTACGACATTCAGCAAGCCAAAGACATTGGTATCGTATTGTCTCCTTACTTCGTCATCAGAGGCTTCCTCTATGGCAGCTACAATACCAAATCCCGCGTTGTTAACTACAACATCAAGTGTTCCAAACCGGCTTATGCCGTCTGCCACAGCCTGCTTTACTGCTGCTTCATTGACCACATCCATCGTAACGACCAGTAAATTTTCCGGATTGCCCAAATCATCCTGCAGGGCAGTCGCATTATTACGCACAGTAGCGATTACGTTATCGCCGGAGGCAAGTACAGCTTTTACGATTTCAAGGCCAAATCCTTTGCTGGCGCCTGTTACAAACCAAACTTTCTGTTTCATGATCTTAAATTTTAATGATTGTTTTAAATTATTTTTTTGTAATACCCTGTTGCTAAATGTTATTGGATATTTGATAAATCAAAGGTACAACGGATGTGGAGGGAGGTGCTAACCCGAATTTCAGAATTACTAACACTTATTTACCTGCCTGTATTTATCATGTTTGCTCTCACCAAACTTGCGCTACAAACACCAAACCCAAGCCCATTTAGGCTTACAGTAAATGAACCGATGGTTATACGAACAAGGCTTTGTTGCGGGTAAAGAAATCAGCAAGCGTTGTTGGCTTATTACCGGTAATGGTTTCGATCAGATCATTTGTCCCTGAAAAGATGCCATTGACACAATCTTCGGACACATGGGTAACATGCTGGACAAAATGTTCGCTTGCAGCTCTTTTTGAATTGATCTCAAAAAATTGGCCAATGGTTACAGGTTCATACTTTACTGTCCTGCCCAGTACATTTGAAATGATTTCGCTCATTTCAAAGACATTATATTCTTCCGGGCCATAGAGTTTAAGTACCTGTTCTTTATAGTCATCAATATTGGTTGCAACCCTTGCGACTACGCGGCCCAGGTCTGCAGAATCAACAGGGGCCCAGCGGCCATTTTCAAATGGCAATACAATGGAACTATTGGTGTGAATGCCATCCCGGATATAAAGAAACCAGTCATCGAAGAAAGTCGGTCTTAAATGGGTTACCGGTATGCCTGTATTATTCAGGATTTGTTCGCCTACCCAATGATCCTGGGCAGCATTACTTTTCGCTTCACGTCTTGCTGATATCTGCGACATGTTGACGATACCTTTCAACCCATTTTCCACAGCAGCCTGTGCGAAATAAGCAGTAGCCTGTAATACTCCCGGTACTAAGATGGGAAAACACAAATAGGCGGTATCGATGCTTTTCATAGCAGCGGAGATATCATTGAGGTTTAACAAGTCGCCAACTACGACTTCTACGCCTTTCCGCACAAGTTCTTGTGAACGTTCATCAATGCTGTGAACCATTGCCCTGACAGGATAACCCATTTTCAAAAGTTCGTCTATGGCAGCACCGCCGCTCTTGCCTGTGGCACCGGTAATTAATACTTTAGTCTGCTTTTCCATTTTGAAATATTTTAATTATTGGACTTCAAATTGTTTAAGCAAAGATAGATTAGATACACTCGGTCGGTCTAACACAAATTTCAGATTTACTATCACTTTTTTACCGGTGGTTGTATGACTTAAATGATAAAAGAAGAGCGAGATACTTTATCACCCAGGCATTTGCTTAGCGGTGATGATTTTAGTGCTGAAACAGCAGCAAATTATGGTTGGATAAATCGTGCATTTCCGGACTACGAACTGGATACTTTTGCTGAAAATTTAGCAAATAGAATTGCTTCATTTGATAAAAATATCATTACAACCATTACATCTGTTATAAACGAAAGAGTAGTAATTCCTAAAAATGAAGATATTATGAAAACTCAAACCCTATTTTTCGAAGCATTGGGAAAACCGGAAGCTGAAGACAGGATAAAGAATTTAATGGCGAAAGGTGTACAGACTTATGGCGATGTTGAACTCAATCTTGCTAAATATCTTTAAGATATATCTAAAAGTAACCAAATAAAAAGCTGTATGTAAGTCTTACATACAGCTTTTTATTTGGTTATTTTAACGATTAAATTTGTGGAGCTTCAGACCAATCAACGGGTACTTGGAGCGTGTAAAATATTTTTTAATTTTCATCATTTGAAATCCGCACAAGGACTTTCCCTTTAACCTTATGAAACTCCAACGCATCATGTGCTTCCTTGATCTTATCAAAAAGAACAGTGAGTCCAATAGTAGGATTATATTTTCCTTCATTAATACAACGAGTGATATTTTCAATCGCTTTCTTTTTAGATTCTTCAGGCATTGTATAAACATATACAAACCGGAACGCAATATTATCTTTCATAGAATTTAATATTGGCAGGGCTAAACTTTCACCAGGATTTTTTGCAGAATATGTACTTATTACTCCACCAGTTGCTATGCTTGCAAGATTAATATTTAAATTGGAGCTCAGGTCAACTTCGATAATTCTGTCTACGCCCTGACCATTTGTTGCTTTTTTAATTTCTGCAGCTACGTCTTGGTTGCTCATGTCGATGACCAGATCTGCTCCTTTTCCACGGACACGTATTTCATCTTCGGGATTTCGTATTGTAGCTGCAACCCATGCACCCGACCATTTGGCAAGCTGTATTGCAGCTTCACCAACGACTCCTGCTCCTCCTTGAATTAATACCCTTCGCCCTGCGATATCCCCGTCTGCAAATAAACAATAATGGGCAGTCATCGCTGGTATTCCTAAACTTGCACCAGTCTCAAAAGAAACATTTTCAGGTAGTCGTATAGCCTGATTGGCAGGAATCACAATATACTCGGATGCTGTTCCATTTGCTCTGCCATATTGTGCTTCATATATCCAAACTCTTTCGCCTATCCTTACATGATCTATTCCTTCTCCTACAGCATCTATGATACCTGCACCATCCTGATGTGGTATAATTCTGTTAAAAAGCATAGGACCCCAAAAACCTGTTCTCGATTTTATATCAGAAGGATTTACCCCTGATACAATAATACGGACGCGAACTTCCCCTTGTCCGGGAACAGGGATCGGTAATTGATTTACCTGCAAAACATCGGCTGCTGTTCCCTGTTGTTCAAAATAGGCAGCACGCATCGTAATTTTATCTTTCATAATTTTTATTTTTAAATTGATACTTAATACACCGACTCCGTAACTTTTTTACGGTAATGAACAGGCGAAACCCCTTCTTTACTTTTAAAAAACCGACTGAAAGTCTGAATATTATCATATCCCAGTTCGTAAGCAATCTCTTTTATGGATAAACCGGTATAATTAATCTGTCTTTTTGCATGAATCATTATTCTGTCATGAATAATGTGAAGCGGTGCCCGTTGAGAAACAAGAGAAAATAAATTCGACAATGTTTTTGGAGATTTATTGAGTCTTGAAGCATAAAAAGCAACATCGTGGTGCTCTGCAAAATGTCTTTCGACCAAATAATTAAATTCCCTGATTACATCACTCTGATTTTTTTCAAGCTTATTGAATTTGTTGGATTGCCCTAAAATTCTCACAGACAGGATTAGCATCCTTTTAAGCAAAGACTGTAACATTTCCTGCTGAAGAATATCGGTTTTGTTCATTTCCAAGCACAAAATCTCCCACGATAACTCAAAATCTCTTTTCAAAGCCTCATCAACAGTCACGATAGGAATATCCGAAGCTCCGAAAAACAGCATTCCTTTACTTCCCACTTCATTATCATGGTTTACAATACAGTAAAACGGTTGATTAAACCTTACCAATCTGGCAGACTCAATCTCCAGAGAATCAATTTTATGGAATTCCGTTAAAAATATAATCTGATTCCTTTCAAGAATATAAGCATTCTTATCTACTTCTATTTTCATGGATTCTCCTGTATTCCAAATAAAAGTCATGTCAGTTTCTTGTACGTTTGAAACGATATCGGCATTTGCCTGATCCAGATTACAGACCTGCAATGTTTCATTTAAATTATTTGTAAAAATCATAATTTTTTAATCTAAATAATCGATAGGATAAGTTTTCTGTCCGTGAAGCTCATCTAAATATTTTAAAAAGCTTTTTCTTTCTTCCGTCATTTCGGGAACGGGTAAAAATTCATTTTCTTTTACTGGCTGTCCGATTGCTTCAAATATTTTTTCCAAACCTGCAGGCATTACCGTACAAATAATTTTGGCAAAAGAATATGATGTATTTTTAAAACAATGAATATCACCACCAAAAGGAATCATTACAAATCCTCCTTCGGAAACGGTCGTTCTTCCCTGCTCTGTCTTAAATTCAACTTCACCTTCCAACACATAAAATGTTTCATGTGTATCCGGATGAGAATGGGGTGGTGGACCTCCTCCCGGCGGAACCGTCATTTCAATTACCGCATAGCTTTGATTGGTATCATCACCTGACACTATTATCCTGTAATTGCCTCCTGCAACACCCAATCTTTTTCCTTTTTCTTTATCAATGATTCTTATACCTGACTCCATAATTTTCAGTTTAAAGTTTTTCTATTGACAAATTTACAGACCATATAATGTCAAAACGTTGACATTTGTCACAATACAGGAGTGATAAATAATGAAAAGAAAAATTCTGTAATTACAAGACTGAGTAATGATTGATTGTGACAAATATCAACGTCCGGCAGAGTATGACAAAGGTAACTTTGTAAAAGCAAAACAAATATTAATTAAAAAAAGAAGCTATGTTACAGAAAATATCAGGCACTACATTTAATGATCATGGTCCGATCAAGATACTTTATCCGGGTTTAGATAGTACTGCAGACTCAGGCATCGGAAGTATCGGAAGAATAGATCACGCGACATTTCGGGGAAAACATAAAATCCCTATGCATCCTCACGTCAACGATGAAATTCTTTCTTATTTCCGCACAGGAAAGGTAAAACATTCAGATTCTGAAGGTTTCAGTGAAAACCTTGACGGCAAGAAAATAATGCTGATGAAAGCCGGTAAAAGGTTTTATCATGAAGAAGATATTGACGGACAAGCTGAGCCACACGAAGGATTACAGATTTTTATCAGACCGGGAAAAAAAGATCTGAAACCGGAAGTAATCTTCCAGGATCTTGATGAGCTCTACAGCGATAACAAATGGCGCTTGTTGGCATCGCCATGGGTAGAAACGAAATTCCGTTTCAGCAGCCAGACATGGATATTTGATACAAGATTATCAGCAGATACAAGCATTGTCCTTCCTGAATTACCTAAAGATGGTCTTACCGGCCTGCTGTATGTTTATCAAGGCTCTGTAATGATAAATCAGGAGATTAGTTTAGAAAAAAATGATGCGCTTGTTTTCAAAGACGAAAAATTTACAATCAGTACTTCATCAGGAGCAGAATTAGTTTTGTTTTTTACGGATGAAAATAGCTCTATTTTTAAAGGAGGTATGTATAGTGGGAATAAAAAAGGTTAAATTACTGAGTACAAAAATAAAGACTTATTATCCTTTCTTACAGTAGATAATAAGTCTTTTAATTTTATACTATCTCGATTAAATATCTTTATAAAGAATCCAATGAAAACAAGTGTAGGTAGGAAAGAAAAGTCTAAATTTAATGGACTGTATTTTTCAAATAGATATTAAAGCCTTCTTTCAGATTCTTGTATAAGCAAATCATTTACACTTGCAAAACGTCTTTGCATCAAAACATTCTCGTCAAATTCCCAGTTTTCATTACCATAAGCCCTGAACCATTGCCCATCAGCATTACAGTATTCATATTCGTAGCGTACGGCAATACGGTTATCTGTAAAAGCCCAGAGTTCTTTTATTAATTTATAATCCAGTTCTTTCTGCCACTTTCCTGTTAAAAATTTTACGATTTCTTCGAGGCAGTTGGAAATCTAACGAAAACTTTGTTTCCTAATTCTGCTTAAGGTTTCTCTTGAAATCCCCAAATAAGAAGCAATCTGATGGAGAGGAAATCTTTGTATCATCTCAGGATGAAGCTTCACAAAACTTTCATAGCGTTCCAAAGCACTAAGGCTTATCGCATCATCAACGCGCTTCTGCGATGCAATATGATTGTTTTCGCTCATTTTCCAGAACATCGCCTTTATGGCAGGAATTTCCAGAAACGGATCAAGATTAGGTCTCGGTAAAAGCAGCAATTCAGTGTTTTCCCATGCTTCAATATAGTATTTTGAAGGAGTTTGATTAATAAAACTCTGGCGATCCACAACCCACCAGTTTTCAACGGCTAATTGAATAATATATTCAATTCCATGGCTGTCTACACTGAACATACGGATTGACCCATTGAGAATAAAACCGGTATATAGACAAGCATTGCCTTCCTCAAGAAAATATTGTTTTTTTCGCAATTTTTTGGGTACGAGCAACGATTGAATTATTGTTTTTTCTTCAGGTGAAAGACCTGAATTACTGTAACGTTCAATATAATCAAAAAGCGGTTCGTACATTTTTTTATAATTATTTGTAAGATTGGCAACTATAGAATAGCGAATTACCAAATTTAAAAAAATTCCGTCTTTTATTATTATTAATGTATTTTTTTTAATCAAATGTTGAAATTTATTAAAAATCGCTCTGCAAAATTTCACGGAGCGATTCAAAAAAATAAACTACTTATTAACTTTTCTGTTAAGGAAATCATTGATGATTGCCGAAATTTCATCTCCATGACTTTCCAATGCAAAATGTCCAGTTTCAAATAAATGGAACTCAAGATTTTTAACATCTTTTTTAAATGCTTCTGCTCCTGAACTTGGGAAGATGTAATCGTTTTTACCGTATACTATTAACATCTCCGGTTGATGATCCCTAAAATATTGCTGCCAACTTGGATATAATGACACATTATTCTGATAATCATAGAACAAAGCCAGCTGTATCGCTCCATTTTCAGGTCTTTCCAAATGTCGCAAATCGATTTCCCAATTATCCGGAGAGATTACACTTGGATCCGGTACACTGTGGGTATATTGCCATTTCAGACCATTATGATCATGGAAACCGCGAAGGGTATTTTCTGCTTCTTTGTCTTTAATATCCTTCCAGTATGCTTTGATAGGATTCCAAAAATCTTCTAATCCTTCTTCATATGCACAGCCGTTTTGTACAATTAATGAATCTATTTTTTCAGGAGATGCAGAGGCAATTCTAAATCCTACCGGAGCTCCGTAATCCATTAAATAAAGACTGTATTTCTGAATATCCAGTTTAGCCAATAACTCTGTCACTATTTTCGCAAAATTGTCGAAAGTATATTTAAACTCATTCATTGGAGGTTGTTCGCTTCTTCCGTATCCTGGATAATCAGGCGCAATCAAATGATATTTATCTGAAAGGTCTTTAATAAGATTTCTGTACATGTGTGAAGAAGTTGGATAACCGTGTAACAAAACCAGCGTTGGATTTTTTCTGTCACCTGCTTCTCTGTAAAAAATTTCTACTCCATTGATATCGATTGTATTGAACATTGTTTTCATTGTTGTAAGTATTTAAGTTTAAGATTTACATTAAGTTATAATTGTTGATTAGTTTTTAGAGATTGGAGCCAGCTTTGGAAAATCAATATCTGTATCCGCTAAAATATTCGCATAATTGGTAAAAATGCTAAGTGACACCTGAGCTAAGATTTCAAGAATCTGAGCATCATCAAAATCTGCTGTTCTTACTTTTTCTAAAGATTCATCTGAAACTGCTCCTTTTTTATTCAGAATTTCTTTTGCAAAAATTAACGCTGCATTTATTTTAGAGTCAGAAGAAACACCTTTTCTTGAATCATCAATATCCTGTTCGCTGATTCCCATTTTTCCACCAACAAAACTGTGTGCAGCGTTGCAATAGTTACATCCGTTTTCGTTGGCTACGGTAAGCGCAATCAGTTCTCCTAATTTTCCTCCAAGCGAAGAATAACTTAATCCGGCATTGAATCCTAGATATCCATTAAGTACCGCGGGAGAGTTTCCTAAAGTTCTCATCATGTTGGGAACCATTCCCATTTTAGATTTTACAGTATCGAAAAGTTCTTTTGTTTTTCCGGTAGCTTCTTCCGGATTTAATGCTTTAATGCGTGCCATAATATTATTGTTTTTAAATTATTAAATATGCTTGTCGTTATTGACGGTACAAAATTGTGAATTTGAACAAGGCAACAGTTAGGCATCATTTCCCGAAGAGTTGGCAATTTTTCTCAGAGCTGTTTTTTCAGTAATTATTGTCAATTAATTTTTTTACATAAATGAGGTAATATCAATTCTAATATTGTTTTTATGATTTAAGGTATTGTAAATCAATATTTTATTTTTAAAAATTTGAAATTCATTGACATTTGTCACAAACTTTTTGTATCAAATATCACCGTTTTAAGGCTTGCAATGAGCATAATTTTGTCCTGTACAACAATCAGATAATCTGTTGTATTAAAAAACAAATTTTTATTAACATTTAAATAATTACATTATGCACACAAAAGCATTCAACCCGGAAAACGCAGCAATGCTGCTTATTGATCATCAAGTAGGAACAATGGCATGGACTCATTCACATGACATTAACTTAGTAAAACAAAACGCTATTAAACTGGCAAAAATTGCAAAAGCGCTTAATATGCCTGTAATCCTTACTTCCAGCATGGAAGAATATGTACAGGGACCGCTGATTCCTGAGCTGGAAGAAATTTTACCGGAGGCATTCGAAGCACGTATCAAACGCCCCGGAATTGTAAATGCTATGCACCACGACGGTTTTAATAAAGCGGTAAAAGCTTTAGGACGTAAAAAACTTTTCGTAGCAGGGGTTACCACAGAGATTTGCGTTACTTTTCCAGTGCTTCAAATGCTTGATGAAGGATATGAAGTACAGGTTTCTGCAGACGCATCTGCTTCTTACACTCAATACGGAGATAATTTAGCTTTGGAAAGAATGAGACAGGCAGGAGCAATCATTACGACTGTTGACCAGATTATTTCTGAACTGGCTATTGACTGGACAAGCCCTAACGGACAGAAGTTAGTAGGAATTTTAAACTATCATTAACAGCTAATTCATGAAAAGAAACATGGGTTTTATAATCACCTGTGTTTCTTTTTTTATTAAAATTAAAGTTATGAAAATCATAAAAGCTTCAGAAAAACATACCCATGGAAATTCTATTTTTCATGTAGAAATTCTGTATCCAGGTGCTAATCTAGGTAAAACAGATACCGGTTTTTTAACAATCGGGAGAATCGATCATGCCTTATTTAAACCTCCGGGATTAGTTCCTATGCATCCGCATCAAGACGATGAGATTTTATCTTACATACGTTCCGGAAAAATGATTCACAAAGACAGCACAGGGCATGAAGAGCACTTGAATGGTTCTTACATGATGATGATGAATGCCGGAAGTGGTATTTCTCATGAAGAAAGTGCAGAAGAAGATGTTGAAATGCTTCAGATTTTTATGCGCCCTTCGGAAAATGATTTGCCTCCAAAAGTTCAGTTTTATCAGTTTGAAAATATTTATAGTGAAAATATTTGGCGCTTAGTTGCGGGAAATGCAGAAAATGCCCCTTTGAAACTACGAGTTGATAGTAATATTTTCGATATAAGATTGAGTAAAAGCACCCCCGCCAAAGTTCCAGAAAATAATGCGGAGATTATTAATTTCCTTTATTGCTTTAATGGAAATATTAAGATAGGAAACGAGACGATTACCAAAGGAGATTCTGTGATTTTTGAAGAAAATATAATGCTTGAAGCCAAAACGGAAAGTGATTTGATTTTATTTCAAATTAAAAAAGATGCGGAATACAGTGATACAGGAATGTTTAGTGGAAATAAATTTACCAGATAATAGCGGTGAAAGCTCATTAAATTGAGTAGCCCTTTTATTTAAAATTAGTTGTATTACTTCATATAAAAGTTTCATTGTTACGGCAAGTATAAACTGGAAATTATTAAAAATATATGCACATAATCAATAGAGCAGATTTAATGCAAAATACTATCACTAAAAATTGCCCGTCTGCAACATCTTTATTAATATTGTGTTCATATGTCAACAATAAAATTTTTGAAAGTTTTCGGTTTTCTTAAGGCTTATAGAATGTTATTTCTTCTGTTTTTCCTTGTTTTTTTTTCTTGTGAAAAATCGCAGAAAACGTCAGACAAAATTACTATCGGATTTTCACAAGGCTTGGGAAATCATCCGTGGAGACTGGCAATGAACCATTCTATGGAGATACAGGCATCGCTTCATTCCGAAGTAGAGCTTAATATACAGAAAGCAGAAAGTTCTGTTAATAAGCAGGTTCAGGATATACAAAAAATGATTGATCGTAAGGTTGATGTGATTATCATCTCACCCATTGATCCCGAATCCTTGGTTCCTGTGGTGGAAAAAGCGGCAGCCAAAAATATTCCGGTTATTTTGCTCGACAGGAAGATCAATTCAGAAAAATATACGACCTATATCGGCGCAGATAACTTGGAGATTGGTAAAGAAGCGGCCAGTTACATTCTTTCAGATTCCAAAATTGATAAAAAAGTAATCGAAATAAGAGGTGATGACAATTCCTCACCAACCATAGAAAGAAGTCTCGGCTTTCAGGAAATTATCAAAAACAATCCCAGCACAGATCTGATAAAAACCTTTAAAGGTCTTCCTGTAGATGCTTTCCGGAAAACACTTGATTCCTTGGGAAATCAAAGTCTGTATGTTTTTGCCTTTAATGATGAGCTTGCGACCAATGCGTGGCAGGTTGCACGGAATGCCGGTTTGGAAAATCAAATCAAATTTATCGGCGTTGACGGACTGAATACAAAAGACGGCGGAATCCAGATGGTTCTGGATGGAAAGCTAAACGCCACTTTATTGTATCCGACTGGCGGAGCAGAAGCCATCGAGACTGCGATTAAGATTTATAACGGTGTTGCCGTTCCCAAACGCATTAAACTCAGTACAACGATTATTGACCGGATGAATGCAGAAATTATGCGCAATCAGTTTGATAAAATCATCGAACAGCAGGGTGTTATAGAAAATCAGGTACAGGCGGTTAAAAAGCAGATCGAGCTTTATTCTTCGCAAAAAGAATTGTTCCGATGGTCTGTAATATTGTTGATATTGATGTTTTGCCTGGTTGCCTATTCTATATACCTTATTTATGCGATCAAGATAAAAAATAAGCAGCTTACGCTTACCAATGAGAGAATTACCATTCAAAGAAACCAGATTGAAACCATTGCCAATGAGTTGAAAGACAGTAATGAAGCGAGGGTTAATTTTTTCACGGGATTGTCTCACGAATTTAAAACACCCATTACGCTTATTCTCAGTTCATTGGAGTCTTTGGATTCCGACAAAACTAAAGGTGTAAAACCATCCTACGAGTTGGAGCTAATTAATAAAAATTCCAACAGATTATTGCGGTTGGTGGATAACTTGCTGGATTTCAGAAAAATAGAAAATCAAACTTTTAATCTAAGAGTTTCCAAGACGAATATTTACGATTTTACTTATGCAATTTTTCGTGATTTTGAAAATGAAGCTAAGAAAAGAAATATCAAATTCGAAATTCATTCGCAGAATAAAAATCTTGAGCTTTATATCGACAGAAACCTGATGGATAAAGTTTATTTCAACCTTTTGTCTAATGCTTTCAAATTTACACCGGACAATGGAAAGATTGAAATCACGATTCAGGAAAAAGGAAATCAGGCGGTTATCAGCTTCAAAGATAATGGAATCGGAATCCCCGAAAAAGAGATTATCAATGTCTTCGAAGCATATTTCAAAGGTTCCAACAACAGAAAAAACAGTTCAGGAATTGGGCTTCATCTTAGTAAGCAGTTCATTCAGCTTCATCTTGGGAAGATAGAAGTGAGCTCTTTTCAGGGAACGGAATTTATCATCAGTCTTTACAAGGGAAACAAGCATTTCAACGAAGACCAGATGGTAAAAGAATTGAGTCTCACAGATAAAGAAAGCTTTGTAAACGATGCCGTTTTTACTGGATTTGAAGATGAAACTATTACCCAAATGCATGAATCTGATAGGGAACGTTATTCGCTGCTTTTGGTCGAAGATAATTCAGATTTGTCCTTCTTTTTGAGCAAAAAGCTTAAAAATGAATTTGAGGTGATGGTTTCTGACGGTACGGATGCGATTGATAAGGCTTTGAGTGAAATTCCGGATATTATCGTCTGCGACGTCAATCTTCCGGACAAAAACGGTTTTGAAATCTGTGAAATCCTAAAAAATGACCTTAGGACATCACATATTCCGGTTATTCTTCTGACTGCTTTGGACAATAAAGAATCGTACTTGCAGGGACTGAAATCCGGTGTTGATCTTTATCTCACAAAACCTTTCAGTTACCCGATTCTGATACAGTCGCTGCGTGCACTGCTTTACAACCGTGAAAAACTACGTTATTACTATACAAACAATATCGGCAGGATTGTGGACAGTAAGTCGTTTGGAAGCATAGAACAGACCTTTGTGAACAATCTCAACCAACTCATCAAAACCAATATCGACAACCCCGATTTTTCAGTCGAAAATCTTGCAGACCTGCTCAATATTTCCAGAATTCAGCTTTACAGAAAGATAAAAGCAATGTTTGATTTAAACGTGAGTGATTATATCAACAATTTCCGTTTGGAACAGGCCAAATCAATGTTGCAAAATCACGAACTGACGATTTCTGAGATTGCATACAAGACCGGTTTTTCTTCCCCTAATTATTTCTCCACCGTTTTTAAAAATAAATTTGGGGTATCCCCGAATGCTTTTAGAAAGTCTGCAGGGAAGGAGTGATAAAAATACAAAATCAACTGATTATATATTTAAATACAATAGCATTGTGACAGATTCTGAAGCTTTAATTTATATTTAAGATCAATTTTCGCATCTAATATTTTTACAATATTCAGCAGCAGTAAATCAAACTGCTGCTTTTTTTATTACACTTTCTCAACAACGCATCTTCATCCGTACGAACAAACAGCTTTCTGAATGATTTATAATTCCTAAAAGTTCCTGACTTAAAAACCATACACCTTGACTCGTTTTTCGGTTAAAATTTTCATAACATTAATTGTTCTTAAACTTTAAAAACACCAAAACACACGTAACATTTTTATAAAACAATGTTACATTTTTGAAACCTGATGAAACTTTAATGAAATTATTTTTAAATAAATTATTGATATTCAGTTGATTGTAATTAATTAACAAATAATTAACCTTGCTGAAATATTTAGTTACATAATTAAACCTTCGGATTGCCGCCCCGGGATATATTAGCCACAAACAAATAAATATTTTAAAGGATGAATAAAATTCTTATGTGGTCTATTACGGCAGCTTTGGCAGGATTTCTTTTCGGGTTTGATGTGGTAGTGATTTCCGGCGCAGACAAAAAATTGCAGACACTCTGGAACAGCTCAGATGCATTTCACGGAGCAGTCGTAATGGGAATGGCATTGTGGGGTACAGTGATAGGTGCCATTTTCGGCGGAATACCGACTAATAAATTGGGAAGAAAAAAAACGCTCTTGATCATTGGTGTCTTATATGCGTTTTCTGCTATAGGAACGGCACTTTCCAATGATCCTTATCTGTTTGCATTTTTCAGGTTTATGGGTGGTTTGGGTGTTGGTGCATCTACTATTGCTGCACCGGCTTATATTTCAGAGATTGCACCTGCAAAAGACCGTGGCAGAATGGTTTCACTATATCAGTTTAATATTGTCCTGGGGATTCTGATTGCATTTTTATCAAATTATTTATTAAGCGGTATCGGCGATAACGACTGGAGATGGATGCTTGGCGTGCAGGCAATTCCTGCAGCTATTTATACATTATGTGTATTCACCATTCCGGAAAGTCCAAGATGGCTGGTTTCCCATTCCAGAATAGAAGAAGCGAAAAAAGTGATGAAAATCCTAAGTCCGGATCAGGATTCTGACATCTTAATTACACAGATGGAAGATGACCACGCAGAATCGCCAAAGGAAAATATCTTTATGAAAAAATACCGTTTTCCGCTGATGTTGGCTTTTCTAGTAGCCTTTTTTAATCAGATGTCGGGGATTAACGCATTCCTTTATTATGCACCAAGAATTTTTGGTGAAGCAGGTTTGGGTGAGAAAACAGCACTTCTCAGCAGTATCGGAATTGGTGTTGTGAATATGGTTTTTACTTTGGTTGGGGTCAACCTCATTGATAAAGTCGGGAGAAGAACACTCATGTATTTGGGTTCCGTAGGTTATATCATTTCTTTAGGATTGGTTTCTATGGCATTTTATTTCCATTGGTCGGGATTGGCGATTCCAATTTTCCTGTTCCTATTTATTGCTTCACACGCCATTGGTCAGGGAACGGTAATTTGGGTATTTATTTCGGAGATTTTCCCAAATCATCTTCGAGCATCGGGACAGGCTTTCGGAAGTTCCACACACTGGCTTTTGGCAGCAATCATTCCATCCTTAATTCCTACATTATTTTCTACTATCGGAGCAGGAACCGTCTTTTTGGTATTTACTATTGCGATGGCATTCCAATTATTATTCGTGATGTTTATGATGCCGGAAACCAAAGGAGTGTCTCTTGAAAAATTAAGTAAGACATTGTCTAAATAATATCCTTTAATAACATTTTGTTCCAATCAGTTTCATAAAAATGACGGATTTAAAAGAACATCAAAAATAATTTAAATGAAAAAATATATTACTACGCTGATCGTAGTCCTAGCCGTTAATTCAGGACTTTGCGCCCAAATGCAATCACAGTCCGAAGAACAGCATTACCGGCCTAATTTCCATTTCAGTCCGAAAAAAGGATGGATGAATGATCCAAATGGACTCTATTACAAGGATGGTATTTACCATTTGTTTTTTCAATATTTTCCAGATGGCAATAAGTGGGGACCAATGCATTGGGGACACGCAACAAGCAAAGATCTGGTAAAATGGGAGGAGCAACCCGTTGCACTTTATCCTGATGAGTTAGGCTATATTTTTTCGGGAAGCACAGTTGTTGATAAAAAAAATACTTCAGGCTTTGGCGGCGGCGATAATAATCCTGTAGTTGCTATTTATACCTACCATGATCCCAAGCGTGAAAAAGATAGAAAAATAGATGTGGAATCCCAAGGCATCGCTTACTCACTTGATAATAGTAAAACCTGGATCAAATACAAGAATAATCCTGTATTGAAAAATCCGGGAATCCGTGATTTCCGTGACCCGAAAGTATTTTGGGATACTAAAAGACAGCAATGGGTGATGACTTTGGCGGCACAGGACAGAGCACATTTCTACACCTCGAAGGATCTGAAAGAGTGGACATTTCAATCCGAATTTGGGAAAGATTTAGGCGGACACGGCGGCGTTTGGGAATGTCCGGATCTTTTTCCGATGAAAGTGGAAGGAAGCGATGAAGAAAAATGGGTGCTTATCGTCAATATCAATCCGGGTGGACCCAATAGCGGCTCTGCAGGTCAATATTTTGTCGGGAATTTTGATGGCAGATCTTTTACTGTAGATGATCATTTTACCAAACAGCTGCAAAAGGAGAAGGCAGCCTGGCTGGATTGGGGTAAAGACAATTATGCAAGCGTTTCCTTCAATAATGTTCCGCAGGAAAAGCGAATCATTATCGGCTGGATGAGCAACTGGGAATATGCTCAGGAAGTTCCTACGCAAGCTTGGCGAAGCAGTATGACTACGGCAAGGGAAGTTTCGCTTAAAAAGACAAAAGAAGGCTACATTTTGAAAAATATTCCTGTTTCCCAACTCAAAAATTACGAAGGAAAGGCAGTTAAAAAAGAAATTAGTCTTGTCTCCGATAAAAAGCTCATCAGCAAAGGAGAAATAGATCTTTCCAAAGCTGTTATTGATGTTGATTTCAAAAAAATGACCAAAGGGATTTACGCTTTTGCTTTAAAAAATTCATTAGGAGAACAAGTGATTTTCGGAATTGATAATAATAAGCAGGAACTTTTTATTGACCGTACCAAATCCGGGAAAACCGATTTTAAGAACAATTTTGCAGACAGGATTTCAAAAGCACCATTAGCAAAAAATTACCAAAATGCAACGTTCAAAATTGTATTGGATAAAACTTCCATTGAAATTTTCTTCAATAACGGCGAAAAGGTAATGACCGAAATATTCTTCCCTAATGAAAACTTCTCGGAACTGAGCTTGTCCACAGATACAAAAGGAAGTACTCTGAACATTAATGCTCATCAGATTAATATCAAATAAAAAACTATACTATGAAGAAATACAAAATAGCCATCGCCTTTTGCCTTCTGCCTTTTTCGTATGTATTTGCGCAGGAAGTCGTTAAAGGTAAGGTAGTTTCCTCAAATCAGAAACCGTTGAGCGGGGTTATCGTAACCGTTTCGGAAACAGGCGCCAATACCACAACAGACAGCAGCGGTGCATTTCAGATCAATGACCTGCAAAAAGGAAATACTTTAATTTTCACTTATCCGGATTATTCCACCCGTGAAGTGGTTGTGGATGAGAAGACGGTTCTTAACATCGTTTTAGCTGCAGAGAAAATAAAAAGCATAGATGAGATCATTGTAACCGGATATACCAAGCAGAAAAAAGCAGACATTACGGGTGCGGTTTCCGTGGTAGATATGAAAGACCTGAACAAGCAGGCCGAACCCAATCCGATCAAATCTTTGCAGGGAAGAGTAGCCGGTGTTAACATCACAGCCGACGGCTCTCCTTCCGGCAGTAATACAAAAGTGCTGATTCGTGGGGTGGGAACCCTGAATAATACAGATCCGTTGTACGTAATAGACGGTGTTCCCACAAAAGCCGGAATGCACGAGCTTAACCCAAGTGATATCGAAACGATGCAGGTGCTGAAAGATGCATCTTCGGCAAGTATTTATGGTTCCAGGGCTGCCAATGGTGTTATCATTATCACCACTAAAAAAGGGAAAAAGGGGAAGATGAGAATCGACCTCAATTATTATACGGCATATTCACAATATGCAAAGAAAACAGAGGTTCTGAACGCAAAACAATTCGGACAGGTGCTTTGGCAGGCGAATATTAATGACGGACTGAACCCGAATAGCAACAATTTGAGCTACAGTTTTGACTGGGGTGTTCAGAATGGCATTCCTACATTGTACAATAGTTTCGTGCCTGAATATCTGGATGCTGGAAAAACCATTAAGTCGGCCAATACCAACTGGTACGATGAGGTTTCGCAGACCGGTGTTGCCAATTCGCTGGATGTTTCTGCTTCGAGTGCTTCTGACAAAGGTTCTTATTTTTTCTCTTTAGGATATTATGACAATGATGGAATCGTGAAATTGACCAATTTCAAAAGATTGTCTGCCCGTGTCAATACCTCCTATAACTTTTTTGACGGAAAACTGAAGATAGGGGAAAACTTTACCTTCAATAAGACCAATGAGCTGATGGATCCAGGCGTTCTTGACCCTGCTTTACGTGCTTTGCCCATCATTCCGGTTCATACTGTTGACGGAATCGGCTGGGGAGGACCAGTTGGCGGAATGAATGACAGACAAAATCCTGTCCGACTTTTGGAATACAATAAAGACAACGGCTACCAATACCAAAGATTCTTCGGAAATGTTTACGCCGAATTGCAGCCTGTGAAAAATCTGACCTTAAAATCAAGCTTCGGAATCGATCTTTCCAATTATTACAAAAGAATGTTGCAAAGAAGCTATGTTTCGGGTTACCTGCAAAATAAAACCAATGCAGTGAACATTGACCAGTCAGACACAGAGAAATGGACATGGTCTAATACTGCACAATACACTGCAAAAGCAGGAAAACACCATTTTGATGTTTTGGGCGGAATGGAAATGTACAAGGATACATTTAAAAATACCTGGCTGAGAAAAGAAGGATTCCTGATAGAAACACCTGATTATATGTATCCCGACGCTGGAACTGGGGACGCTTTCAATGGTGGAAGTTCTACTTATTACAGCCTGTTGTCCTACTTCGGAAAATTCTCTTATGATTATGACAACCGTTATCTTTTCTCTGCAACAATGCGTTATGACGGCTCTTCAAGGTTCGGTAAAAATAACCGTTTCGGAACTTTCCCTGCATTCTCGGCAGGATGGAGAATCAATAAAGAACATTTTGCAGAAAATCTGATTCCGTTTTTTTCAGATTTGCGATTAAGAGCAGGTTGGGGACAGACCGGAAACCAGGAAATCAGTAATTCAGCGGTGTATTCACTATATATGGCGAACTATGCAGGAGGAAATCCAACGTGGGCAACATCTTACGGTACGGCTTACGATATTTCCGGTGTCGGAAGCGGATTACTGCCATCAGGATTTATTGCAACGCAGACAAAAAATGACGACCTGAGATGGGAAACCACTACACAGACCAATCTTGGTCTGGATTTCGGATTTTTTAACCAAAAACTGACGGGGAGTGTCGATGTTTATAAAAAAGCAACAAAAGACATTCTGGTATTGCCGCCCTATCTTGGTGTGATCGGAGAAGGAGGAGATCGATGGATTAATGGTGCATCTATGGAGAATAAAGGGATTGAAGTTGCATTGTCTTATCAGAATGAAACAGCAGGTGGTTTCCGCTACGAAGTTTCAGGGAACATCTCGATGAATCGCAACAAAATTACTGCACTTCCACAATCCGTTATCAACAATTATGGTGGAAACGGAACCACGGATAATATTCTCGGAAGACCGATCAATTCAATGTACGGTTATGTTGCTGATGGACTTTTCAGGACTCAGGCAGAGGTGGATAATTCCGCAACTCAGTCAGGCAAAGGTTTGGGAAGAATTCGCTATGCGGATCTAAATGGTGATGGAATGATTGACGACAAAGACAGAACGTGGATTGGCAATCCGAATCCGGGATTTATGTATGGTGTCAACCTCAACTTTTCATATAAAAACTTTGATCTTTCAACATTCTGGCAAGGCATCGGCGATGTAGATGTTATTAATTCAAAAAAATATCAGACTGATTTCTGGAGCGTGGATGATGTAGGTTCCAATAAAGGGACAAGGCTTCTGAATGCTTGGTCGCCTCAGAATCCCAATTCGGATATTCCTGCACTTACGACAGTGGACAGCAATGCAGAATCCAGATTCTCATCGTATTATGTAGAAAGCGGAAGTTATCTGAAGCTGAGGGTTTTACAGTTGGGCTACACGTTCCCGAAATCTTTAATGGAGCAATATCACATTGTTAATTTCAGGATGTATGCAAGTGTTCAGAATCTTTGGACGATAAAATCGAAAAGCTTTACAGGAATAGATCCTGAAACACCGGCATTCGGTTACCCGTTACCGTTGACGTTCAATTTTGGAGTTAATTTTTCCCTATAATTTTTAAATAATAAAAAAATGAAAAAGAATATACTTTTAACAATAGCTTTTGCCTTTTTGCTGGGAACCACTTCCTGCAATGATTTTCTGGACAATGAGCCGAGAGGTGTCCTGTCGGAAACCGATGTGGTAACGCCTCAGAATGTGGATGGTTTTGTGGTTGCAGCGTATGCATCTCTCGGAAACGACCATTATGATACTCCTTTCAGTCTTTGGCCTTATGGAAACGTGCGTTCGGACGATGCGTACAAAGGAGGAAGCGGAACCAATGATATCCAGACCTTTCACTTTTTTGAAATTTCAAACAATATCCGTTCAGATTTTGGTGAATTAGACAGATTATGGTATCTCAATTATGTAGGGATTTCCAGATGTAACAAAGCGATTGCCGCGCTTAAGCAGCTTTCAGATTCCGAATATCCGAACAAGCAAAGAAGAATTGCCGAGATGAATTTCGTAAGAGGACATTACTACTTTTTACTGAAAACGTTATTTAAATATGTGCCTTATGTAGATGAAAACACACCGATTGATGATTATCCGAAAATCTCAAACAGAGCAAAGACAGACCAGCAGTTATGGGAGGCTATTGCTTCTAATTTTGAATTCGCAGCTGCTAATCTTCCTGCTACACAATCGGAAGTGGGAAGACCAAAGAAAAGCGCTGCTTATGCCTATCTTGCTAAAGTAAGGCTGTATCAGGCGTATGAGCAGGATGATAACTATACGGTAACGCAGATAAATCCTGTCACCCTTCAGAAATCTATTGATGCTGCCAATCAAGTGATCGGAAATTACACGTTGGAACCTGACTTCGGGTATAATTTCCTTCCGGGAACACATGAGAATGGACCGGAGGCAGTTTTTTCCATTCAATATTCTGACAATGACGGAACGCTTTTCGGAAGGCTCAATTACGGTGATGTGCTTTCTCTGCCGCAAGGTTTGGGATGTTGCGATTTTCATAAGCCGAGCCAGAATCTGGTGAACGCATTCAAAACGACACCGCAGGGATTACCGATGTTCGATACTTTTAATGATGTGGATCTGAATTACAACCAGCTGAACAGTTATAAAGTAGATCCTAGATTATATCACACCGTTGCCCTTCCTGGACTGCCGTGGAAATACGAAGAAAACAAAATCTTTCAGGAAAGCTGGAGCAGAAGCCCGGGAACTTATGGATATTATTCTTCATTGAAGGAAAATGTACCTGTAGGATGCGGCTGTACTGTGAATGTAGACCCTTTCTACGGAAATTCCAAAAACAGAATCATCATAAGATATTCCGATGTTTTGCTGATGAAAGCCGAAGCCTTAATTGAACTCGGACAAATCAACGAAGCGTTGCCATTAATCAATCAGGTGAGACAGAGAGCTGCCAATAGTACGGTTCTTACAGGAAGTTACACCTCCAACAATTTGATCAGCAAATATGAACCGGGCGTAAACTGTACTTGGAATCAAGATTTTGCAAGAAAAGCGTTGCGATGGGAGAGAAGAATGGAGTTTGCCATGGAAGGAAGCCGTTTCTTCGACCTTGTAAGATGGGGAACTACGGCAGGAACGATGAACAGTTATTATTCTGTCGAGAAAACTAAAAGATCTTTCTATTCTCAGGCAGGGTTTGACCACGGAATTGAAGAATACTGTCCGATTCCATTGGCACAGATCAATTTCAGCCAGGGACTGTACAAACAAAATAACGGATACTAAAACAAGATACGAATGAAAACGATATTCAAAAAAACTCATATTATCATCATTCTGCTGATCTCTGCTGCCTTTATCTGGTCTTGTGACAGTCAGATGGAAGATGGGCTTGTTACGGATGTTTCAGTTAATATTTCTTCTTTCAGAGTGAATGGTGTTTCAGGGGAAATTGACCATAAAAATGATAAAGTGACTGTAACGCTTCCTTATGGAACAAGTGTGAAAGCTTTATCGCCAATCATAGAAATTCCACAAGGTTCTGTAATTTCCCCGGCTTCGGGAACTGTAATTGATTTTTCCCAGCCTGTCAAATTCAGAGTGAAGAACGGTAATATTTATAAAGATTACCAGGTGACGGTTCAGGCTCAGGTTCCGATTATCAGTTTTAAAATCAACGGATTATCGGCAACCATCAACCATTCCAGTAAGATGATTTTACTCACAATGCCGGAAGGAACAAATCTTACCGCATTGCAGCCAATCATAGAAACAGGAAACGGTGTAAGCATCAATCCTGTATCAGGAGCAACTATTAACTTTTCCAATCCGGTTTCGTTTACTGTTTCTAATGGGAGTATTACGGAAGTGTATACGGCTAAAGTAATAACGCCTGTTTCCGGACCGTCCGTTGCATTCCTTGGAACGGCTGCTACAAGAACAGGATTGACAAATCCGGATGAGATTGCTGCTTCTGACTGGCTTTTCGGAAAATATTCAGGAGCTGTCTACGTTTCGATGGCAGATGTTGCAAGTGGTGCAGCCAATCTTACGGGAATTAATGCGATCTGGTGGCATTTTGACTCGGCTGCTGCTCTGCCGGGCGATGCGCTGAATACGAATGTAACTTCCAAAATCAAAACCTATCTGAATGGCGGAGGAAATATTTTACTTACAAGCTTTGCTGCACAATATGTTGACGCATTGGGGATAGTTCCTGCAGGAAAAGGACCGAATAATGTTTTCGGAGATTTTCTTCCGAACGGATTTATAGATACAGGAAGTGATTGGGGAATCTCTTTCAAAGGATATGAGAATCATCCTGTTTTCGATGGTCTTCAGACGTACGAATCCGGGAAAGCGAATCTGCTTCAGAAAGGTACATTCCGTCTGAATCATACGGCTTGGTGGTTTCTCCCTGATTGGGGTGGATATGTAAATGGTGCCGGCTGGAGAAATCAGACAGGTGGTAATAATCTTGCCAGTGAAGCCTGGGACAATACTTTGGACGGACGTGTTGCTGTCGCTGAATTTCCCGGCGGAACTGCCAACAAAAAATGTATGGTTATCTGTATGGGTGCTTATGATTGGTACAATGAAACCGTGAACGGAAACCCGAGCCAGCCCAACTCGTTTCAGGATAACATCAAAAAGATGACGGAGAACAGTCTCAATTATCTTGTAACCCATTAATATCAGAACTCATGTCAATTAAAAAAATATATGTAGCAGCCATACTTTCACTGGCAACATTTTCCTGTCAGAATCACGATTCGGATACGGAAGTGAATCCGGAAGATATTTACAGCAAAACCAATATCTTTCCTCAGCCGCCCAATCAATGGATGGGAGAGAGCAATCCTTATTATACAGAAGGTTATGCAGGGGATGTAATGCCTTATTATGAAAACGGGAAGTTCCATCTTTTCTTTCTTCACGATGCAAAAACAAAGCCCGCAGGAGAAGGATTTCACGATATTCATAGCTTTGAGACCAGCAATTTCACAGATTTTACTTATCAGGGAAGACAGATTCCTTACGGAACGTCATCAGAAGCCGATTTTGGAGTGGGAACGGGAAGTCTTGTAAAGGTAGGAAATATCTATTATTACTATTATACTGGTCATAACGCCATTGCTTCGTTCCTTTCGGGCAATCCACGGGAGAGCGTTCTGTTAGCAACAAGTACGGATATGAAAAACTGGACGAAAGTCAAGAATTTTAAAATCACTGCTCCGGTAGGATATTATGATTATGAATTCCGTGATCCGCACGTTTTCTTTAATTCCGAAGACGGAAAATATTGGATGCTGGTTTCTGCTCAGACCTCTGACAAAAAAGCGGTCGTACTGAAATTTACCACCAATCCGTCAACAGGAAACTGGACCGCAGAAAATCCAATTTATACAACCAGCTCTTCCGAAAATTATATTATGCTGGAATGTCCGGACCTTTTCAAAATGGGCAATTATTGGTATCTTGTTTTTTCTGAAAACTGGAGCAGCAATACAGGAACACATTACCGTATTTCGACTTCACCAAACGGACCGTGGACTACGCCTCAGAATGACCGTCTTGACGGCTCTTATCTCTATGCTGCCAAAACGGTTTCGGATAATACAAACCGCTATCTGGTAGGATGGACCGCAAGAAAAACTCCTGAAAATAATACTGGTGGAAAAGACTGGGCAGGAAATATTGTTGCTCACAGACTGGCTCAAAATTCGGACGGAACACTGGCTGTGAAACCTGTTTCAGGATCACAATCTGTATTTGGTCAGAATGCTGTGTTATCAGTTGATAAAATCACTGGTAATGCCTCTCAGAATGGAAGTAGCTTTAATTTATCCGCCAATTCTCAGGTCACTTTTTCAAAACTTCAGAAGGCTAATCAGATTAACTTTACATTGAATGTATCTGCCGGAAAAGCAGGAGTTATTCTGGCGCAAGATACCGATGCAGGAAGCGGAGTTAAGATTGCATTTGAACCTGCAAATAACAGAATTGCGGCTTATGTAATGAATTCCGGTTCGGAGGATCTTATGAATTCTTATTCATTAAGTTCGGTTTCAGGAACATCATATACTGTAACAGCTTCTATAAGCAACGATGTTTGTGTGATCTATATCAATGATAAAATAGCTTTCACCAACAGAATTTATAATATTGTTAATAAAAAATGGAGTATTTTTAGTTCTTCAGAGAGTTCATTCAGTAATATCAATATCAAAAATCCCAATTAATGTTTATCAATAAGAAAATTAATGTAATAAGTTTTGGAGAAGTACTTTTCGATGTTTTTGGAGAAGAGAAAAAAATTGGCGGAGCACCTCTCAATCTGGCTCTCAGAACGGCTTCGTATGGCTTTCCCGTTGCAATGATCAGTGCCGTAGGAAATGATGAAGATGGAAAGGTAATCCTGGATTATACCAAAGAAAATGCTCTTGAAACTGCCGGAATCATTGTTTCTCCGGAATACGAGACAGGAATTGTTCAGGTCTCCTTAAATGAACGTGGCTCCGCAACTTACGAGATCAGGTTTCCTTCTGCGTGGGATTTTATCAGTGTTGATGAAAAAATAATGGATATCGTAAAAGAGGCCGATGTTTTTTTCTATGGAAGCCTTGCCTGTAGAAATGAGGTTTCCCAAAAGACACTTTTCTTGCTATTAGATTCCAATGATACAATGTTTAAAGTTTTTGATGTGAATTTAAGAAAGCCATTTTATAATATTCAGCTTCTGGAAAAGCTTATGAACAGGGCAGATTTTATCAAATTTAATGATGAGGAAATCTTGGAAATTTCTGCAGGGATGGGATTTGAATCTGAGGATCTGGAATCAAATATCAACTTTATATCAGAAAAAACAGACACTAAGGCAATCTGTGTAACTTTAGGAAAACACGGTTCTATCCTGCTATGGAATAATCAATTGTATAGACACGAAGGTTATCCTGTGAAAGTAGCAGATACAGTAGGGGCAGGAGATTCTTTTTTGGCCAGCCTGATTGCGAAATTGCTTTCAGATCAAAATCCTGTTGATGCTCTAAATTTTGCAAGCGCCGTAGGTGCTTTGGTAGCGAGTTATTCCGGTGCAAATCCTAAGATAGAAAGTTCTGAAATCGATGTATTTCTGAGACAGAATGCTTTTTGATTTAATCTTTAATATTCCGATAATAAAAGAAAAAACTCCATAAACAATGGAGTTTTTTTATTTAAGATAGCTATATATTGAATGTACCAAAATTAGTCATTTGTTCTAAATCTTAATCCGGTAAATTTTTAGTGGATTTTTAATCAATTGAAAATTAGTGATTTAAAAACAGTTGTTTTCTGGCATTAATGTCCTTTACTGCTTATTTTAAAGATCTTCAATTTAGCAATCCATTAATTATTCTAACAATTGATTCCTTGACTAAGTTGGTGCAAACATAATTTTTATATCAGTTGATTATAGTCATGTTTTTTTAAAATTTTATTTACGAAATTCGGTTTAATGATAGTTAGTATCATGTTTAGCAAGAATAAAGTTTAATAGTTGAAGTAAATTATTATTATGAAAAAGAACTTTTTTGACAGGTTTGCAGATTGAGCTGCATGTTTTGCAGGAAGCGCAGAAGCTTTTATCGGAGCTAGTATTTTGGTTGTTATCTGGGCAGCAACAGGACCTGTATTTAAATTTTCAGAAGTCTGGCAGATGGTGATTAATACTGGAACTACAATTATTACTTTTTTAATGGTTTTTCTAATCCAGAAGGCACAGAATAAAGATTCAAAAGCAATTCAGATAAAATTGAATGAACTTATCGCTGCACATAAGCATGCCAACAACCGCATTGTTGATATCGAAGATCTTACAGAAGATGAATTAGATGAATTGCACAAGCTCTATGAAAAGTTTGGAAAGCTTCCAAAGAAAAAAGAAGATTCTTCATAGCTTCAAAGAATAACCAACTTCATTTTTTACAATGAATATCTTTTATTCTGAAGATTTGCAAGAGTTTATTGGTAGGTATTTGCATACAACGCATCAAACCATTTCTACAGCAGAGAATACTGCTGTGGGTTTTCTGCAGTTTTCTTTTTCTCAGATAAAAGGTGTTTCAAAATTCTTTAAAGTGGAATAACCGTTTATACTTCAGAAGGAAAAGTGAAATTTTTACACGTAGATGAAAAAAAAGACCGTGAATATAATTCTGTTTCTCAGAATATTTCGAATACAATAGCAACCCATGTAGAGACTCCACTATTAAACTACCTATTTAATAATAAAATTATTTTTTTAACATATTTTTGTTATCTAGGATGCAAAAATGGTAATGAAAAAAACAATCTTACAAGGTATTTTCACATTAAAAAGTGTAAAAAATACACTTTTTAATGTGAAAAAAAATATTTATTTTAATTTTTGTTATCATATTATTTTACCTGAAATTTCTTTTTTTCTTTTTATTTCTATGTGCACATAATCATTTGTTAATTCATGTTTTACAATCCTGTTAAGTGTAATTTTAATGATAACCTTATCATGTTTTTTATGTAATTAATATCATTAAAAATCGATATGTAAATTGTTGATATTTAGACAATAGCATAAAATTTATTTTTTTTATTCAAATGAATTTTTATATTTGTGATGTTACGTAAATGTTAACATTGTAATGAGTCCGAATTTTATACATACATATGTTTCTGTCGATTGTGTCGTTTTTGGCTTCGACCATGAAAACAGATTAAATATTTTACTGGTAGAACGTCATCTTGATGCGGAAAGACAGATAAAGCTTCCGGGAAGTTTGATTTTGAGTGATGAAGATGTGGATGATGCTGCAGAAAGAGTGCTTCATGAACTGACAGGAATTAAGAAAATGGTTCTGAAGCAATTCAAGTGTTTTGCAGATCCTATGAGAGCAAGCAGTCAGGACGACATCAAATGGATGGGAATGGAGTATAAGCACCATATTGACAGGATTATTACGGTGGCTTACCTTTCTCTTTGTAAGATCGACCACAAAATCAACAGTACGAAATACGATACGGTAGATTGGTGCCCGATTGATTTGATTCCATTACTGCCTTTTGACCATAATAAAATTATTAATGAATCTTTGGTTGAGATCAGAAAATGGATCGAATCGGATTTCTCGATTATTTTTGAACTGCTTCCGAAAAGGTTTACGATCAGACAGCTGTATCAATTGTACGGTGCATTAAGTGAAAAATATATTGATATTAAAAATTTTCATAAAAAAATATCATCATTCAACTATATTGTTCCGTTGGATGAGATTGAAAAAAATGTATCGCATCGTGCAGCAAGATATTACAAATTCGATGCTAAAATCTACAAGAAAAACAATACTAAACTAATCAAATAACACCCACTTTTTGAAATTATGTACTTACTAGGCTATGATATTGGCAGTTCTTCTGTGAAAGTTTGTCTCATCGAGGCATCCAGCGGAAAAGTGATCGCATCAGAATTTTCTCCTAAAAAAGAAATGAAGATCACTGCGATAAATCCGGGTTGGGCAGAGCAGAATCCGGGTGATTGGTGGATCAACCTGAAGCTGGCTCACGAAGCTGTCATGCATGAATCCGGAGTACATGCAGAAGACATTAAAGGGATTGGGATTACGTGGCAGATGCATGGGTTGATTTTGGTAGATAAAGACCAGAATTTATTGAGACCTTCAATTATCTGGTGTGATAGCCGTGCTGTTCCGTATGGTGAAAGGGCTTTCAAAGAAATTGGAGAAGAAAAATGTTTATCACATTTATTGAATTCGCCTGGAAATTTTACTGCTTCAAAATTAGCGTGGGTAAAAGAAAACGAACCGGAAATTTTTGAAAAAATTGATAAAATAATGCTTCCGGGAGATTATATCGCCATGAAACTTTCGGGACAGATCGGAATGACGATTGAAGGTTTATCGGAAGGTATTTTCTGGGATTTTAAAAATAATTGTATTTCAGAAGATGTTATTAATTATTATGGAATTCCTAAGAGCTTTTTCCCGGAAATTGTACCTACTTTCGGAATTCAATCGACGGTTTCTGCCGCAGCAGCTCAGGAATTAGGATTGAAAGAAGGAACCCCGATTTCTTACAGAGCAGGAGATCAGCCTAATAATGCTCTTTCTCTTAACGTTTTCAATCCGGGAGAAATTGCTTCTACAGCAGGAACTTCAGGTGTTGTATACGGAGTTTCAGATAAGCTTGAATATGATAAATTATCAAGGGTAAATACTTTTGCTCATGTTAATTATACACCGGAACAGGTGAGATTGGGAGTTTTGCTTTGTATTAACGGAACAGGAATTTTAAATTCTTGGTTAAAACACAATTTCGCCACTTCACTGTCTTCTTATGGAGATATGAATGATATGGCTTCACTTTCACCGATCGGTTCTAAAGGTTTAAGCATCATTCCTTTCGGAAATGGAGCAGAAAGAGTATTGGAAAATAAAGATACAAGCTGTTCGATCCACGGAATTAATTTTAACATCCATTCAAAAGGAGATATTCTGCGAGCGGCGCAGGAAGGAATTGTCTTTTCTTACGAATACGGAATGAATATCATGAGAAATATCGGGATGGATATTCAGGTGATTCGTGCAGGAAATGCCAATATGTTTTTAAGTTCGATTTTCCGCCAATCACTTGCCAGTGTAAGCAATGCGGTTATTGAGCTTTACGATACCGACGGAGCGGTAGGAGCTGCGAGAGCTGCGGGAATGGGAATAGGGTTTTATGCAGATTCTAAAGAAGCATTTTCATCACTCGAAAAAATAGCAGTGATAGAGCCCGAACATGAGAAACAGGAACAATATATAGAAGCTTATTCGAGATGGAAAAATCATCTTAAAGAAATAATCTAAGCCAACTACAACGGAAATTTTCCATTGCACTTATTGACTCTTCTGAATCAATGAGCAGGGAATTTTTACGCTAAATTTTAAAACAAACTAAAAATTAAAACAGATAAATATGAACACTTTAACAGGTACAAAAGAGTTTTTTACAGGTGTCGACAAAATTCAGTTTGAGGGAAAAGAAAGCAGAAATCCTCTGGCTTTCAGATATTATGATGCTGAAAAAATCATCATGGGAAAACCAATGAAAGACTGGACGAAATTTGCAATGGCTTGGTGGCATACTTTGTGTGCAAACGGAAGCGATCCATTCGGCGGACCAACTATTCATCATCCTTGGGATATAGGAAATGATGTCGTGACAAGAGCCATGCACAAAATGGATGCAGGTTTTGAATTTATGTCTAAAATGGGCTTTAATTATTACTGTTTCCACGATATCGATTTGGTAGATCCTGCAGATAACTGGAAAGATTACGAAAAAAATCTTCAGACAGTTGTAGAATACGCAAAACAAAAACAAGCTGAAACAGGAATCAAGCTTTTATGGGGAACAGCCAATGTTTTCACGCATGAAAGATACATGAACGGAGCTTCTACCAACCCGAATTTTGATGTGGTAGCTTGTGCAGGAACTCAGGTTAAAAATTCTATCGATGCAACCATTGCTCTTGGCGGTGAAAATTACGTTTTCTGGGGTGGAAGAGAAGGATACATGAGCCTTTTAAACACAGATATGAAGCGTGAAAAAGATCATTTGGCGCGTTTTCTTTCAATGTCTAGAGATTATGCCCGTCAGCAAGGTTTTAAAGGGACTTTCCTGATTGAGCCAAAACCAATGGAGCCTACAAAACACCAGTACGACTACGATTCTGAAACCGTAATCGGATTCCTAAGACATTACGGATTAGATAAAGATTTTAAATTAAATATCGAAGTAAACCACGCTACTTTAGCTGGTCATACTTTTGAACACGAACTTCAGGTTGCTGTTGATGCAGGGCTTTTAGGAAGTATCGATGCCAACAGAGGAGATTACCAAAACGGTTGGGACACCGATCAGTTTCCGGTGGATTATTACGACATGGTTCAGGCTTGGCTGGTTCTTCTTCCGGCGGGAGGTTTAGGAAACGGTGGAGTTAATTTTGATGCTAAAATCAGAAGAAATTCTATTGATGCTGAAGATTTATTCATCTCTCACATTTCAGGAATGGATGTTTTTGCAAAAGGATTATTGGCAGCAGCCGATATTCTTGAAAATTCGGATTATAAAAAATTAAGAACAAACCGTTACGCTTCTTTCGACAACGGAAACGGAAAAGCTTACGAAGAAGGATCTCTTACTTTGGAAGACCTTCAGAGAATTGCTCACGAAATAGGCGAACCTCAACCAAAAAGCGGAAAACAGGAATTGTTTGAAGCCATCGTAAACATGTATATCTAAAAAAAATAAAAAGGCTGCTAAACACTAAGGATTTTCACAAATTATAATTATTAATAGCCTTTTATTTCAACCCTAATATTTAAAAATAATAATTATGAACCGATTTTATTTTGGTAGTAATAAAGCTGCATTGTTTTTTGCAATGGCTTTGTTACCTTCAGGCATGGTTTATTCCCAGGTTAAAAAAGATACGGTAACAAAAGAGAAGAAGATCGATGAAGTTGTTGTTATTGGATATGGTACACAGAGAAAAGAAGCAGTTACAGGATCTGTTGCTACCGTGAAAGGAGATGTTCTCCGTGAGGTGCCTACTGCTAACATTACGCAGGCATTGCAGGGAAGAACAGCGGGTGTTGATATTTCCCAGACTTCATCAAAACCGGGAGCTACCATGCAGATCCGAATCCGAGGAGCGAGATCTTTAACAGGAACTAATGATCCTTTAATTGTTTTGGATGGTATTCCATTTGTGGGATCTTTAGGTGACATTAGTTCTAATGACATTAAAAGTATTGATATCTTAAAAGATGCTTCTGCAACGGCTATCTACGGATCAAGGGGAGCGAATGGTGTTATCTTGGTAACAACAAACAGAGGTTCAAAAGGACAAAAACCTAGATTCAGCTACAATTCATTCACAGGAGTCCAAACACTATTTTCAAAATATCCGATGATGGATGGTCCTAAATTGGCTAAACTTAGAGTTGACGCAGGAAATGTTTATGGACTAGGAACAGATGAAACGTTGGACACCAATACAGATTGGCAAAAGTTATACTACAAACCGGCTATGATTACGAGCCATGATGTGGGGGTTTCCGGCGGAACAGATGGGGGTAATTATAATGTAGGTTTATCTTATTTTAAGCAAGATGCTCTAATCCCAATTCAAAGTTATGAAAGATTTTCATTAAGAATTGGTTTAGATCAGCAGGTTGGTAAAAGTTTTAAATTCGGATTTACAACCAATACAAACTATACCGTATCTGAAGGAAATGGCGTATCTGGAGCACCAACATTAGGTTACTCTCCTTTAGCCAATCCTTACAATCCGGATGGTACTCTTAAGAGAACAATGAGTACTGCATCAAATATTGATCAATCTTGGATCTATATAAGAAAGACACTTGAAAATCTGGGTGATAAATATGTTGACGAAAGCAAAGGTTTTTCTTCATACAATAATATATACGGAGAAGTAAACCTGCCTATTACTGGTTTAAAATACAGATTGAATGTCGGATTGGATTATCTAACGTCTAACAGCGGAAACTATACAGGGGTGGGTGTATTTAATGTAAATGCAGCAGCACCTTCCAGTGCAGGAAAAGGAAACAATCAGACCTATCATTGGACTTTAGAGAATTTATTAACTTATGACAGAACCTTTGGGAAGCATAAAATTAATGCAGTAGCTTTATATTCGGCAGAAGGAAACAGGTATATCAGCTCATATATGAGTGCTAAGAATGTACCTGCAGACTTTTTCCAGTATTATAATTTGGGACAGTCACCACAGGCTGATATATCCGTAAAACCTGAAGATCAAGTTTATCAAAAAAGAGGACTTTTGTCTTATATGGGACGCGCCATGTACACTTATGATAATAAGTATATGATTACAGCCACGCTCCGTGCAGACGGTGCTTCTGTTTTGGCACCGGGTAACAAGTGGCATACATATCCCGCAATATCTTTAGGTTGGAATCTGGCTAATGAATCTTTTATGCAGAGCATTAAATTTATTAACCAGTTTAAACTAAGGTATGGATGGGGACAAACTTCCAATCAGGCGGTCAGTCCTTATACAACATTAGGATCTTTACAGGTGACTCCTTATAACTTTGGATCTTCAAATACAACAGGAGTTTATATATCATCTGCACCAAATGCAGGTTTAGGATGGGAATATTCTAAAACCAATAACTTCGGAGTTGATTTTGGAATATTCAACAACAGAATCACTGGAACAGTGGAATATTACAAAACCAATACTGAAAAAGTGTTGGCGGGAACAATTTTACCTCCGTCAGGTGGTATTGGAAGTATAACTAACAATATTGGAGAAATAGAAAATAAAGGTTGGGAAGTTTCACTTAACGGAAGTATCATCAATAATCCGGATGGTTTTAGCTGGGATGCAGGAATAAACTGGTATGCTAACAGAAATCAGATTTTAGCCTTATCTTCAGGGACTACACGTGATGAAATTAACAATTGGTTTGTAGGACACAATATTAACGCTATATACGATTATCAAAATATTGGTTTGTGGCAGCAAGGTGATCCATATCTCAATATATTGGAGCCGGGTGGTAACGTAGGTATGATCAAAGTGCTTTACACAGGAGGTTACAATGCAGATGGTACTCCTGTAAGAGCAATTAATGCATCCGATAGACAAATTATTGATACAGCTCCGGATTGGCAGGGTGGCTTTAATATGAGATTTTCATATAAAAACTTTGAACTGAGTACAGTAGGTGCATTTCAACATGGTGGAGTTTTAATTAGCTCTATTTATGGCTCTTCTGGATATCTTAATAGATTAACAGGAAGAGGTAATAACGTAGATGTGGATTATTGGACAGCAGATAATCCAAATGTAAGATATCCTAAGCCAGGTGGTATGATGAGTGGGGACAATCCAAAATACGGTTCTACACTTGCTTATTTTGACGGATCATATCTTAAACTGAGAACAATAACTTTGGGATATAATGTAAAGAAAGAATTTCTGGATGATCTGAAGTTGAATAGTTTTAGAATTTATGTAACGGTGACTAACCCTATTGTGCTATTCTCACCTTATCATAAAGAATCTGGTATGGATCCGGAACCGAACTCTTACGGTAATCAAAATCAGGCGGTGAATGGTAGCCTTCCTTATAACAGCCGTCAGCTGATTATAGGAGCGAATAATCCGTCAACACGTAATTATCTATTGGGAATAAATTTATCTTTTTAAAAAATTACAAAATCATGATCAAGTTTAATAAAAAAATAGTTATAGGAGCATTCTTCTTATCACTTTGCTTATCCAGCTGTAATGAGATTCTGGATGAACAGCCAAGATCAAATTATACGGTTGATTATTTCAACACTCCGGATGGAGTTACAGCAGGTGTTACATCTTTATATAGAAGTTTACGCTTATTGTATGGTAATGGTTACTTTATGAGCAATTGCCAGAATGGTACCGATGAATCTACCTGGGCGCAAAGTGCGGATGGAAACTTCAAGGAACTGGATTTTTCAGGAAATGGTAACGTTACACCAGCTTCCTTTCCACCCAGTATGATTTGGGGGTCTGTTTTTCCTTATATTAATACAGCAAATGGAATTGTAGAGAGAGGTCCAAAATTTGGGGTACCGGAATCATTAATTTCAGAAGCAAGATTCTTCAGAGCATTCGATTACTTTATGCTTGTTCAGACCTACGGAGGAGTTCCATTGGATTTGGGAGCAGGAGAGCTTGCACTCAATGTCAATGCTGTAACAACTTCTAAAAGAAATACTGTTCCGGAAGTTTATACACGAGGAATTTTTCCTGATCTGAAAAAGGCCATAGATAATTTACCAGCATCTCCGAGAGTTACCGGAGGAGTAACTAAAAATGTTGCAAGATTATTTTTGGCTAAAGCTTATCTTACTTATGGATGGTGGCTACAGAATCCAAACAATATCCCGACTTATCCTGAAACTCCGAGAACTGACCCGGATGGTCATAATGCGCAATGGTATTTTCAACAGGCTTATGACACAGCTATGCAGGGAATAAGTACTCCTGGTCCATATTCTTTACAACCTACATTTTATGATGTAAATGTAGGGTCAAACGATAGAAACAATGAGTGTATGTTGTATGCAGATCATACCCAGTCCAGTGTATTTTATAATGAATCAGATCCTGTTGGTTTTGGTTCCGGATGGGCTCCTGACAACTTTGCTGCATGGATGCAAACATGGAACTATGCAAACCTGAAAAGTAGCAGTTCTGCAACAAGCTGGGCTGCCGTAAGTTCTGTACAACGTGCTGCAACACAATCGCTGGGACGTCCATGGGTACGTATGTGTCCTCCAATAGGTGTCATTCAGAATACATTTGCTGATAAAACAACTGACTCAAGATATGATGGAACTTTCGTAACTACCTATAGAGGTAACTGGGATAAAGCAGGGGTTACTAATCCTGTTCTATACAATGCCAATAGTTTAGCTGTACAACCGGGAGGAGCTATTTTAAGTTTTCTTAATGATGATACTCAAGCACCAACTTATCCTTCAGATGCAGGACAAAACGGTGTAGGAGCAGGAACATTGCCGGGAAGAGCTGATTGGGTAATTGCACCAAACGGAATCAGCAGAATTGTTTATCCTGGACTATGGAAAATCGGAACTTACCGTACAGATGATCCTAATGGACTAGGATATCCGAATGCAGGTTTAACAAGACCTTTCAATGTGGCGAAATTCTCTGAGTTCTATTTTATCGCGGCAGAGGCTGCAGTAAAAGGAGCGTCAGGAACAATGAGTGCAAGAGACTTGATCAATGTTATCCGTGCAAGAGCAGGAAAATGGAAGTTTAATAATGCTCAAAATACGACATATATTGCTGATAATAGTGCGGCTATGATTGCGGTAACTCCTTCAGCGATTACCATTGATTATATCCTTGGAGAAAGATCGCGTGAATACTATGGTGAGTTTTACAGATGGTATGATTTAGTTCGTACACAGAAATGGGGAGAATATGCTGCTACTTATAAAATCGGAGGAACTGCTTATGGAAACCATACACCACAAACAGTAACACGTAATATTCAGCCATTCCATTATCTGAGACCAATCCCTCAAGGACAGATAGATGCAATGAGTGGAGCTACTGCTGAAGAAAAAGCAAAATATCAGAATCCTGGTTATTAAAATTAGTTAATTTCACATTCATATATAGTTGACAGGGCAGATCCTAAAAATGTCTGCCTTGTTTTTTAATTAAAATTTTAAAAACTATGGAAAAAACCTGGCGTTGGTTTGGTAAAAAAGATAAAATACAATTAAATATGCTCCGTCAAATTGGGGTGGAAGGTATTGTTTCTGCGCTTCACGATATTCCCAACGGGGAAGTTTGGTCGTTGGAGGCTATCAACGATTATAAAAATTATATAGAAAGTTTCGGTCTTCGGTGGTCTGTTGTAGAAAGTCTGGCAGTAAGTGAAGCCATAAAATATGGAGGGAAAAACAGAGATCAATTAATAGAAAATTATATTCAGAGTCTTGAAAATCTGGGGAAAGCTGGCGTAACAACGGTTTGTTACAATTTTATGCCGGTTCTGGATTGGGCTCGTACAGATTTGTTTTATCAATGGGAAGACGGTTCGTCATCACTATACTTTGATAAAGCCAAATTTGCTTATTTTGAAATTCATATTCTGCAAAGAGAAGGTGCAGAAAACGACTATAATTCAGATATTCTTCAAAAAGTAAAAGAATTAAAAAATACACTGACAGAAGAAGACAACAATAATTTGATCGATTCTGTTATTGTAAAAACACAAGGCTTTGTTAACGGAAATATCAAGGAAGGAGACCTTAATCCGGTAGCTATTTTCAAAAGTTTATTGGCATTGTATGATGGGATTGATAAAAATCAGCTCCGTCAGAATATGAAATATTTCCTTGAAAAAATAATGCCCGTCTGCGAAGAATGGAATATTCAGATGTGTGTACATCCCGATGATCCGCCATTTTCATTATTAGGCTTACCAAGAATCGTGACCAACGAAGAAGACATCGACTGGTTCCTGAATGAAGTTGATAATCCACACAATGGATTGACATTTTGTGCAGGATCTTTGAGTGCCAATCTTCAGAATGACGTTCCGAAGCTGGCTCAGAAATTTGCGCACCGTACAAAATTTGTACATTTAAGAAGTACCAATGTTTTTGAAAACGGAGATTTTATCGAAGCGCATCATTTGGGAGGAAGAGGGAGACTGATTGACGTTATCCGCGTATTTGAAAAAGAAAATCCGGATCTGCCAATGCGAATCGACCACGGAAGATTATTGACAGATGATATTGATAAAGACTACAACCCGGGATATTCATTCCTCGGAAGAATGCTTGCTCTAGGACAAATCGAAGGCGTAATGGCTGCCGTACAAAACGGAATGTCAAAACAATAACATCCGGAACCCGAAGGGCTCAACAACAATGCCGCAGGTGCAACCTGTGGAATTATCATTTATAAATCATCATTGATCAATTATAAAAATAATGAACAACATATTCAACATAAAAGATAAAGTAGCAATCATTACTGGAGCTTCGGGTGTTTTAGGCGGCAGTTTAGCCAAAAGTTTCATTGGAGCCGGTGCAAAAATAGTAGCTCTTGGAAGAAATCAGGAAACTTTGGATGCTCGTGTAAAAGAGCTTACAGAATTGGGTGGTGATGCATTCGCTGTGGAAGCTAATGTAATGAACGTCGAAAGCCTTGAAGCCGCTTCAAAAAAAATCCTTGAAAAATACGGCAAGATCGATATTCTGCTTAATATTGCCGGTGGAAATATTCCTGCTGCAACATTATCTCCGGATCAGTCCTTTTTTGATTTGAAAATGGAAGCCTGGAACGAAGTAACCGACTTAAATATCAACGGAACGGTTTATCCAAGTTATGTCTTCGGAAAAGTGATGGCAGAGCAGGGAAATGGAAGTATTGTGAATATTTCCTCAATGGCGGCTTATTCTGCAATCACAAGAGTTGCTGGCTATTCAGCAGCAAAATCAGCAATTACCAATTTTACACAATGGCTGGCTTCTGATTTAGCTTTGAAATACGGTGATAAAATCCGTGTAAATGCCATAGCTCCGGGATTTTTTATCGGAGATCAGAATCGCGCAATTTTATTAAACCCGGATGGTTCTTTAACTGATCGAAGCAAAAAAGTCATTGCAAAAACCCCAATGGGACGTTTCGGAAATGCAGATGAACTCAACGGAGCTGTTCAGTTTCTATGTTCAGACGCCGCAAGCTTCATTACGGGTGCATTACTTCCTATTGATGGTGGTTTCAGTGCATTCAGTGGTGTTTAGATGAATATTATTTCTTCATATAGTTGCAAGGTCTTAGATGATGTTATAAATTTCAATTAAGGTCTTGTTTTTAAAGGTTTTATAAAATCAAATCAGTTTTTCGACCATAATGAAAAAACAGATGAAACTAAAAGACAATTCAACAGAACCCGAAGGGTTCAATATTAATAGCCGCAGGTGCAACCTGTGGAAAAGAATGGGAAATTTCTGTGATTGGCTTTGGCGGAATGCTGGGTTCGGCAACAGGAATTATTTTTCCGCTTTTCATTTGAAAACTTAAAACATTAAAAACTAAATAATAATCTAAAAAATATACTATGAGACAGAGAATAATGAATCCGATATTTTTAAAAAAGAAAAAAACGTTGACAGCCGCTGTTGCCCTATTAGCTTTTGGTAGCATTTCAGCACAGACTTTTTCAGACTTTTCCTATCATGGAAATGATAAAATATACACAAATAATCCTTTGAAAGATGACGAATTTTATTCTCCAATTCTTCAGGGCTGTTATCCGGACCCGAGTATTACCAGAAAAGGAGACGATTATTATTTGGTAAACTCTTCATTTTCAATGTTTCCGGGTGTTCCGATTTTTACTTCTAAAGATTTGGTAAACTGGAAGCAGGTTGGTCACGTTTTGGACAGGCCTTCTCAGCTTAAAGTGGAAAAAGGTGGCGTTTCTCAGGGAATCTACGCTCCGGATATCAAATATAATAAGCACAACGACACTTTTTATATGATCACCACACAGATTGCTGGCGGAGTAGGAAATATGGTCGTGAAAACCAAAGACCCTGCAAAAGGCTGGAGCGAAGTTCAGAAACTGAATTTTGACGGTATCGACCCTTCGATTTTCTTTGATGATGATGGAAAAGCCTATATCGTTCACAATGATGCACCGCCAAAAGGAACTGAGCAGTACAACGGTCATCGTGTGATCAAAATGTGGGATTACGACTTGGAAAAAGATCAGGTTGTTGCGGGTTCAGATAAAATTATTGTAAACGGTGGTGTTGATCTTTCCCAAAAACCAATCTGGATAGAAGGCCCGCATTTGTACAAAAAAAACGGAAAATATTTTCTGATGTGCGCAGAAGGCGGAACGGGTGGCAATCACAGCGAAGTTATTTTTATGGCTGATTCTCCGAAAGGTCCTTTTGTTCCTGCAAAAAATAATCCTATTTTAACTCAGAGATATTTTCCGAAAGACAGAAAAGAGAAAGTAGATTGGGCAGGTCACGCCGATTTGGTGGAAACTCCGGATGGAAAATATTACGGGGTATTTTTAGCGATTCGTCCCAACGAAAAAGGACGTGTGAATCACGGAAGAGAAACTTTCATTCTTCCCGTAGACTGGAGCGGAACATATCCTGTTTTTGAAAACGGTCTAGTTCCGATGAAACCAAAATTGAAATTACCGGAAGGCATAAAAAATCAGACCGGACAAAACGGATTTTTCCCGAACGGAAACTTTACTTACAACGATAAACTGACCGATAAAAACCTTGATTTACGATGGATTGCAATGCGTGGACCACGAGAAAACTTTATTGCAACAGCTAAAAATGGGGTGAAAGTAACTCCTTTTGAAACCAATATCAAAGCTTTGGCTCCGGTTTCGGCATTATTCCACAGATTACAGCACGAAGATTTTGAAACTTCCGTAACACTGGATTTCAAACCGAAATCTGAAAAAGAATTAGCCGGAATCACTTGTTACCAAAGTGAACGATTCAACTACGTATTCGGAATTACGAAAAAAGATAAAGACTTTTACATTGTTTTAGAAAGAACCGAAAAAGGCGAATCCAAACTGATTGCCAGCGAAAAGATTTCACTTTCAAAAACCATCAAATTGCAGGTGGTTGGTGAAAAAGATGATCTTAATTTCAATTACTCTTTGGATGGTAAAAACTTCAAAAATCTTGGCGGTCCGGTTTCCGGAGACATTCTATCCACAGATGTTGCAGGCGGATTCACAGGAAGTCTGATTGGTTTGTACAGCACATCGTCTAATGATATTGTGCCAAATTAAAGAAATTATCAATAGGAACGGGCTTTAGCCCGTTTGATAAAAGGAAAATGAAATAGGCTTTAGCCAAAACCTAATATACAAATGCAGGTTTTGACTGTAAGCTTAAAAAGTTCAAAACCAACGTTATTATCAGCATTGTCACACTGAGCTTGTCGAAGTGTTCTATTTTAAAATTGGATTAAAAATTTAAATCAACCAATCAAATAATAAAAATTTGAAAATTAATAAATCATTTTATATAGTTTCTTTATACGGATTTATCGGGTTGAATCTCCTTTCGGCCCAGGTAAATCCTGCCCAGAAACAACAGACGACGGCCTTCACCAATCCAATTATTTGGGCAGATGCTCCGGATTTGTCGGTCACCAGAAACGGTGATGATTTTTATCTCATCAGTACCACGATGCACCTGATGCCGGGAGCGCCCGTAATGCATTCCAAAGATCTGGTACATTGGGAAATGTCAAGTTATGTTTTCAATACATTGAATGATAATTCTAAATATGATTTGCTTAATGGAACAGTTTACGGTCGCGGACAATGGGCTTCTTCCATCCGCTATCACAAAGGGAAATATTACGTTTTGTTTTCCCCGAATGACGAGCCTTTCAAATCCTATTTCTATGTGACAGATAACCCCGAAAAAAGAAACTGGAAACTCATTACCAGAACCAGACATTTTCACGATGCTTCGCTGCTTTTTGATGATGACGACAGGGTTTATGTTTTCACCTCCAACAAAGTTTTTGAATTAAGTTCTGATTTTAAAGAAGTGATCGGGAATCCTGAAGGAACGATGGTTTTTGAAAAGGATTCTTCGGAAACCGGACTTCTGGAAGGCAATCAGATTATTAAAAAAGGCGGAAAATATTATATGATGATGATTTCCTGGCCAAAAGGTGGAAAACGTCGTCAGGAAGTTTACAGAGCGGATAAAGTGACCGGACCTTACGAGAAAAAAGTCATTCTGGAAGACAACTTTTTAGGATTTTCTTATGCCGGGCAAGGTGCTTTGATCGATGATAAGAACGGCAATTGGTATTCTCTGATTTTTCAGGACAGAGGCGGAGTAGGACGCGTCCCGATTTTGATTCCCGTGAAATGGGAAAACGATTGGCCTGTTTTGGGCGACAATGGGAAAGTTCCATTAAATGGCGAAGTTCCACTTCCGACATTTAAACCGAAAAATAATATCGTGGAAAGCGATGAATTTTCAGATAAAAAACTGAAAATCCAGTGGCAATGGAATCATAATCCTGTGAATGAAGCCTGGTCTTTGTCCGACAGAAAAGGTTTTATGAGATTGAAAACGAGCCGTATTGTAGATAATATTTATGCCGCTCCGAATACTTTAACACAAAGAATGGAAGGTCCAAAATCCAGTGCGATAGTCGCCTTGGACTTGAAGGGAATGAAAGACGGTGATGTTGCGGGGTTCAACGCTTTCAACGGAGATTCAGGGATTTTATCGATTTCAAAAGAAGGTAATCAGAAGTTTCTCACTTTTTCAACGAATGAAGTCAGTCTTGATAATAAAACGAAAGCGATTACCGGAGTGAAAAAAGAAGAAAAAAAACGTGTTGAAATTAAATCAGATAAGATTTTCCTCCGTATTGAAGCTGATTTTAACCTTGGAAAAGACCTGGCAGATTTTTCTTACAGCACCGACCAAAAAAACTGGACAGAAATGGCAAAAGACTATAAAATGATTTTCGATTACAGAAGGTTATTTATGGGATCTAAATTTGCGATTTTCAATTATGCAACGAAAAGTATTGGAGGTTTTGTGGATGTTGATTTTTTCCGAATTACAGATTCTTCAACCATAAAATAAAATTAAAAAAGGAAAAAATAGTTCTGCTGGATATTATTTTTTTATCTAAATTAATAAGTGTAAAAAATACAAATAAAAATTATGAGGAAGTCAATTATATTTGTTTTAGGTTTTATCTTGTCAGGAATGTCTGTTTCTGCACAAACATTTGAAAAACAGGCTCCACAAGGTTTTGATGTCGAAAATAAAGAAGTTCCACACGGAAAGATTGATACCATAAAATATGATTCAAAAACGGTAGGAACGCAGAGAAAAGCTTTGATTTATACACCGCCGGGCTTCAAAAAAGGAAATAAATATCCGGTTTTGTACCTGCTTCACGGCATTGGCGGAGACGAAAAAGAGTGGTTCAAAAACGGAACGCCACAGATTATTCTGGACAATCTCTATGCACAGGGAAAACTGACACCGATGATTGTTGTTTTGCCCAATGGTAGAGCGATGAAAGACGATAGAGCGACAGGAAATATTATGGCAAAAGATAAAGTGGAAGCATTCGCAACCTTTGAAAAAGATTTGCTGAACGATCTTATTCCTTTTATTGAAAAAAAATATCCAGTAAAAAAAGACCGAGAAAACCGTGCGATTGCCGGACTGTCAATGGGAGGCGGACAAACCCTAAATTTCGGATTGGGAAACATCGACAAATTCGCTTGGGTTGGTGGTTTTTCTTCCGCTCCCAATACTAAAGAACCTCAACAGTTACTTCCGAATCCTGCCAAAGCTAAAGAATTAAAACTGCTTTGGATTTCCTGTGGCGATCAGGACGGATTGATGCCTTTCAGCAAAAGAACGAGCGATTATCTCACTCAAAATAAAATTCCGCACATCTTTTACATAGAACCGGGCGGTCACGATTTCAAAGTCTGGAAAAACGATTTGTATATTTTTTCGCAGTTGCTATTCAAACCTGTTGATAAAAGCAAATTTTTAGAATTTACCGTTTTTGGAAGTCCAGCCGAATCAAACATTAGAAATGCACAGTTTCCACAGATTTTACCCAATGGAAAAGCGATTTTCAGAGTAAAAGCGCCGGATGCACAGAAAGTTCAAATCGATTTAGGAAAAAAATATGACCTCAAAAAAGAAATGGACGGCGTTTGGACAGTTACCACGGATTCTTTGAGCGAAGGCTTTCATTATTATTCTTTACTAATTGATAATGTAGCGGTTGCAGATCCGTCAAGCAAAACATTTTACGGAATGGGAAGACACGCCAGCGGAATTGAGGTTCCTTTTGCAGGAGACGATTATTATGCCCTGAAAGATGTTCCTCACGGAGATATTCGTATTCAGAATTTGTATTCAAAAATAACGAATTCGTGGCGAAGAATTTTCGTTTACACACCTCCGGGATATGATAAAAATTTGAATGAAAGTTATCCGGTTCTCTATATTCTTCACGGTGGCGGCGAAGATGAAAGTGGTTGGACAATGCAGGGAAAAACAAACCTGATTCTGGATAATCTGATTGCAGAGGGAAAAGCAAAACCGATGATTGTGGTAATGCCGGATGCGAATATCGGACCTGCCGGATTTGGAAATTTTGGTATCAGAAACCTCCAGATGTTTGAAAAAGAACTGAAAGAATCTGTGATTCCATTTACGGAATCGGGTTTCAGAGTTAAAAAAGATGCTGCACACAGAGCTTTGGCAGGATTGTCAATGGGCGGAATCTACACATTGTACATAGGAATTCAGAACTCGGAAATGTTTTCTTCTTTGGGCGTATTCAGTTCTGGGTGGATGCTTCCTATGTTGCAGAATGTCGCAGATGATGAGTATAAATTCCTTGCCGAAAACAAAACGAAATTTAATTCCAATATTAAAAATTTCTGGATTGCAATGGGCGGAAAGGATGATATCGCTTACAAAAATGGTCAGATGATGAATAAAAAATTGGATGAGATCGGGATTAAATATTCCTATTCCGAATATCCCGGTGGTCACACCTGGCCGGTTTGGAGAAATAATTTGTATCAGTTTGCCCAGTTGCTTTTTAAAAATTAAAATTAGGCTGAATCTTCAGTTTTTTGAGAAACTGGTCTGTAAAATTTAATTCAAATCCACAATCACACAATATGAATTTCACAAAAATAAATATAAAAGCTTTCATTATCACGATTATCATTATATCGGGAATAGAGCAGAATGTGAGCGCGCAATCTTATAAAAAAACAGATTCAGGTTTGAGTTTTTCTGCAGATAAAATGAATATGGAAGTAAAGTTTTACGGACCAAATACGGTAAGAATTATCAAATATCCTTTGGGAAAATCATTTGTAAAAAACAGCCTATCCGTTGTCAAACAGGAACAAAAAACAAAATTCTCTGTTACAGAAAATAAAGATATTTTATTATTAAAAACTAATAATTTACAACTTTTCATCAATACAAAAAGCGGAGAAATAGCCTATAATACATTATCAGGAAAAGAACTTCTGAAGGAAAGTGGAAGTGATTTCAAACCTTTTAATGATGCCGGAAATCCAACTTATTCAGTAACCCAATCTTTTCAATTGGAAAAAGAAGAGCCAATTTACGGCTTGGGAATTCTTCAAAACGGAAAATTATCCCAACGGAATCAGGACATTAGAATGGTTCAGAACAATACTTGGGATTTTGTGCCTTTCTTCCAGTCTGTAAAAGGTTACGGCATTTTTTGGGACAATTATTCTCCGACTCAGTTTACCGATAATACTCAGAAAACATCTTTTGCTTCCGAAGTTGGAGAAGGCGTTGATTACTATTTTATGTACGGCGGAAATGCTGACGGCGTAGTTACTGAGATGCGCGACCTTACCGGAAATGTTCCGATGTTTCCATTATGGACTTACGGTTTCTGGCAAAGCAAAGAACGCTATAAAAGTCAGAATGAAATTGTAGATGTGGTCAAAAAATACCGCGATCTGAAAGTCCCTTTGGACGGAATCATTCAGGATTGGCAATATTGGGGAAATAATTACCAATGGAATGCGATGGATTTTATCAGTCCGGATTTTCCTGATGCCAAAAAAATGATTAATGACATCCACGGAATGAATGCGCATTTGTCTGTTTCCATCTGGTCGTCATTCGGACCGATGACCAAGCAATATCGTGAAATGGACAAAAAAGGAATGCTTTTCAATTTTGGGACGTGGCCGGAATCGGGCAGGGAAGTCTGGCCTCCCGATATGAATTATCCTTCCGGAGTGCGTGTTTATGATGCTTACAATCCCGAAGCAAGAGACATTTACTGGAAATATCTGAACAAAGGCGTTTTCAGTCTTGGCGTAGATACCTGGTGGATGGATTCTACGGAACCCGACCATCTCAGCCAGAAACCGGAAGATTTAGATACCAAAACCTATTTGGGTTCTTTCAGAAAGGTTAGGAATGCTTATCCATTAATGGCTGTCGGTGGCGTTTATGACCATCAGCGGGCAACGACGAGTGATAAAAGAGTTTTTATTCTCACAAGGTCTGCCTTCGCAGGTCAGCAACGTTATGGTGCAAATACCTGGTCTGGAGATGTTAATTCTTCCTGGGAATCTTTACGCAATCAGGTTCCTGCCGGTCTTAATTTTACCCTGACCGGAAATCCCAATTTCAATTCAGATATCGGAGGATTCTTTGCCGGAACTTATAAAAAAGGGTGGAATGAAAGTTCGGGTTCAAAAAATCCTATGTTTCAGGAATTGTATGTTCGCTGGCTGCAGTACGGAACTTTTACACCAATGATGCGCTCCCACGGAACCGATGTTCCGAGAGAAATTTATCAATTCGGCAAGAAGGGATATGTGGTTTACGATGCTGTGGAGAAATTTATTAGATTAAGATACAGTATGCTGCCTTACATCTATTCCGTTTCGTGGGATGTTTCCAAAAATCAGTCAAGCTTTATGCGATCGCTTACAATGGATTTTTCTTCTGATAAAAAAGTCTGGGACATCAATAACGAATATATGTTCGGGAAATCATTTCTGGTCGCCCCTGTACTGAATGCCCAATATACACCTGAAAAAATAGTGAAAACTGATGAAAATGAAGGTTGGGACAAAAAGGATGAAAGTAAAAAAGAGGGTTCAGTTTCCAATATAGATTTTACGCAAAATAAATCGTTCAAAGTCTATCTTCCGTCTGGTTCTGAATGGTACGACTACTGGACCAATACAAAATATAAAGGCGGACAGGAAATCGAGAAAACAGTCAATATTCAAAGCATTCCATTGTATGTAAAAGGTGGAAGCATTATTCCTTTCGGTCCCGATGTTCAGTATGCAACAGAAAAAAAATGGGATAATCTTACTATAAAAGTTTACCTAGGTTCAGATGCAGATTTTGTTTTATATGAAGATGAATTCGACAATTACAACTACGAAAAAGGCGACTATACCGAAATACCGATGCATTGGAATGACAAATCCCGTACACTAACTATTGACACTCGAAAAGGAAAATATAAGGGAATGATTGAGAACCGAAATTTTACCATAATTCTTCCAGATGGTCAACAGAAAACGGTGGCTTATTCGGGTAAAAACGTTAAAGTGATTTTTAAATAGGATAGTCAAATTCTTGAAATACTAGGACGGAAGAATTACATTCAAAAAAAAAAATTATGATTAACAAAACAGTTTTAAAATATACTTTAAATATCGGGTTGATGCTCACAGGATTATCGCTGTCTGCCCAAAATCCCATCATTCAGACCAAATTCACAGCCGACCCTGCACCGATGGTTTATAAAGACACTGTTTTTCTTTATACCAGTCACGACGAAGATGATGCATTCGGATTTAAAATGAAGGACTGGCTGTTATACACTTCGACCGATATGGTCAACTGGACGGATCACGGCGTTGTGGCTTCTCTAAAGGATTTCAAGTGGACAGACCCGGAAAACGGAGCTTGGGCACCTCAGGTCATAGAAAGAAACGGTAAGTTTTATATGTATTGCCCGATGCCCGGACAGAGAGGAATCGGTGTTTTGGTAGCCGACAGTCCGTATGGTCCTTTCAAAGACCCAATTGGAAAACCGTTGGTTAAAAATTCAAGTGATGATATCGATCCGACTGTTCTCATTGATGATGACGGACAGGCTTATTTATATTGGGGAAATCCCAATCTTTGGTATGTAAAGCTTAATAAAGATATGATTTCTGTGGATGGGCCAATTGTGAAAGACCCGTCGATTGCCAAAGTCAAAGGTTCTCCCGACCCATTTCATTATCAGGAAGGTCCTTGGGCGTGGAAACGTAACGGAAATTATTATATGGCGTATGCCTCAACGTGCTGTCCGGAAGGAATCGGTTATGCAATGGGCAAGTCGGCAACCGGTCCGTGGGAATACAAAGGAATGATTATGGACAGTGACAAACGCTCCAACGGAAATCATCCCGGAATCATTGATTATAAAGGAAAATCTTACGTTTTCGGTTTCAATTACAATTTGGGAAAACAAACAATAAGTAAACATTATGAGCGCCGCTCCATTTGTGTGAGTGAACTGATTTATAATGCCGATGGAACCATTCAAAAGTTACCTTTTTGGAATCCTGAAGGCGTAAAAAGAATTGCAACATTAAACCCTTATGAGAAGGTAGAAGCTGAAACGATTGCGTACAGTGAAGGTTTAAAAACAGAAAAAATGACCGAGTGGGAAAGAAATAATCCTTACGACACCGGCAAAAAAATTACTGACCGAATGGTGATTTCATCTATCAACAATGGCGATTATCTCAAAGTTCAGGGCGTTGATTTTTCTAAAGGAACAAAATTTCTGGAAGTATCAGTTGCCTCAATAAACGGCGGAAGTATAGAAATTCATACCGATGCGGTGGACGGATCGATATTAGGAACTGTTCTGGTAACCGGAAAGGCGGAAGGAGATATTTTTAAAACGATTAAAACTTCCATAAAAAATATTAAAGGCGTGCACGATGTATATTTTGTATTCAAAGGAAACAAAGATCTTTTCTATTTTGATTGGTGGAAATTCAGTTCAAATTAAAATCAAGATTTAAAAAAGATTGAATTATTATGAAAATAAAAAAAAATACCCTAAAAACAATACTGAATGGTGTGCTGATTTGTTGTGGCGGAATTTTGTCTGCACAAAATCCCATCATTCAAACGGCTTACACCGCCGATCCTGCTCCGATGGTGTTCAATGACCGTTTGTATGTTTATACCAGTCACGACGAAGACGATTCTACGTGGTTTACGATGAACAATTGGAAACTGTTTTCAACGAACGATATGGTCAACTGGACAGATCACGGCGTAATACTTTCCTACAACGATTTCGATTGGGCAAAGCGTGATGCTTGGGCAGCACAATGCATCGAAAGAAACGGAAAATTCTTTATGTACGTTCCGATGATTTCCAAAACCAATAACAAAGGTGCAATTGGAGTCGCAGTTGCCGACAGTCCGTTCGGTCCATTTCACGATCCGCTTGGAAAACCACTTGTTCAGAGTGAATGGGGAGATATTGACCCGACGGTTTTCATTGATGATGATGGTCAGGCACATCTCTATTGGGGGAATCCGAAGCTTAAATATGTAAAATTGAATGAAGATATGATTTCCTATTCCGGCGATATTGTTGAAGTGCCGATGACCGAAGAATCTTTCGGAAAACGGGAAGGCAATCCGGAAAGACCAACAAAATACGAAGAAGGTCCGTGGTTGTACAAACGGAAAAATCTCTATTATCTTTTCTGGCCGGGCGGTGCATTACCTGAATTTATCGGCTATTCCACCAGCAAAAGTCCGCAAGGTCCGTGGAAATATGGTGGAATTATAATGCCTGCAGAAGGAAAATCTTTTACCAATCATCCCGGCGTGGTTGATTTCAGAGGGAAAACTTATTTTTTTTATCACAATGGTGCATTGCCGGGCGGAAGTGGATTCACACGTTCAGTAAGCGTGCAGGAATTAGAATTTAATAAAGATGGCTCTATTTCACCTTTCAAAATGACCAATGGTATTACGAAAGCTATTGCAACCGTTAATCCTTACGCATTCAATCAGGCGGAGATGATTTCGTGGTCAGAAAATGTAAAATCTTATCAAAATAAAGTTGCGGGAGTTTTCATTAAAGCAAAGAAAAACGGAGCCTACACAAGCGTAAAAAATGTAGATTTTGGAAAAGATGGCGCAACAAATTTTTCTGCAAGAGTAGGAACCACGCATAACGGCGGAGTTACAATGGATGTTCATTTGGACAGTTTGGACGGACCGATTGCGGGAACTGTAAAAGTCCCGATGACTGGAGGAGATGACCGCTTTGAAACGGTTAAAATCAATTTATCTAATTCGATTAAAGGCGTTCATAATCTGTATTTCGTGTTCAATGGCAAAGCGGAAAAAGACATTATGTTTTTCGATTATTGGATGTTTTCAAAATAAATCAGAATGAAAAAATTTACACTTTTATTTATATTATTAATAAGTTTCTGTTTTTTATCGGAAGTCAAAGCACAAGTTGCCGAAGTTTTCAGTCCGGACGGAAAATTGAAACTGAATGTATTCTCAGAAGAGGGAAAAGCATTATATTCCGTGACTTTTCAGGGGAAAACGATGCTTGAAAAATCTCCGTTGGGTTTAATCACCAATGAATCGGATTTTTCTAGGGGTTTAACATTAATCAACAGTAAAAAGGATTTCGTTTCCAAAAAATACAGCAACGAAAAAATCAAAAAATCCGAAGTTGAGTATAAAGCCAATACGCTGACTGTCAATTTTATCAATGCAGACCAATTCAATATTGGGATTGAATTTCAGGTAAGTAACAATAATATTGCTTTTCGATATGACATTCCGCCAATGAAAGACCGTCTCAGCGTTGTCGTCCAATCGGAAGTGACAGGATATCGATTTCCTTCACAGACCACGACATTTCTCTCACCAATGATGAAGCCGATGACCGGTTTTGCACGCACAGCGCCAAGCTACGAAAGTGGGTATAAAGCCGATGCAGAATTAGGAACAAAAGCCAATTATGGTTATGTTTTCCCAGGACTTTTTCATATCGGAAATGACGGCTGGATTTTACTTTCAGAAACAGGAGTGAGCAGTTTGTACTGCGCTTCTCATCTTGACACCACTTCAGATAAAAATATTTACCGGGTTGCTTATCCGAATATGGCTGAAAACAATGGTTTCGGAAGTTCGGGAGCAGCACTTTCCCTGCCGGGAAAAACACCGTGGAGAACTATTACGATTGGTGATTCCTTGAAACCAATTGTGGAAACTACCATTCCTTTTGATGTGGTAGAGCCACTTTACGAACCTTCGCAGAAATATCAGTTCGGAAAATCTACCTGGAGCTGGATTCTATGGCAGGATAACAGTATGAATTATGATGACCAAAGTCTGTTTATTGATTTGGCATCAAAACTTGGTTATAAATACATTTTGATGGATGCGCTTTGGGATAAAAATATTGGCAGAGAAAGAATGAAAGAACTCGTTCAATACGCAAAATCCAAAAATGTGGAGGTGATGCTTTGGTACAACTCCAATGGAGCTGCCAATGATGCACCAATGAGACCGAGAAACAAGATGAGCACTTCTGTAGAACGCAAAAAAGAAATGAACTGGCTGAAAGAAATCGGTGTAAAAGGTCTGAAAGTTGATTTTTTTGGCGGAGACAAACAGGAAACATTGCGTCTGTATGAAGATATTTTGTCGGATGCCAATGATTTTGGGTTGACAATCATTTTCCACGGAGCCACTTTGCCGAGAGGCTGGGAAGTAATGTACCCGAATTATGCAGGAAGTGAAGCTGTTTTAGCCTCGGAAATGCTTTATTTTTCAGAGGATGTCCGTAAGCAGGAAGCGTTCTTCGCAACCTTACATCCTTTCATCCGAAATACGGTCGGAAGTATGGAATTTGGTGGTACTTTTCTCAATAAATTTTTAACCAAATCCAATAAAGAAAAAAATAAAAGACATACAACAGATGGTTTCCAATTGGCAACAGCTGTTCTTTTTCAGAATCCTGTTCAGATGTTTGGAATAATGCCCAATAACCTGACCGATGCTCCAAAATTTCAGCTTGATTTTATGAAAGAAGTACCTACACTCTGGGATGAGACGGTTTTCATCGATGGCTATCCCGGAAAATATTCGGTCATTGCAAGAAGACATCAGGACAAATGGTATGTAGTAGGCGTGAATTCTGAAAAAACTTCAAAAAAACTTAAACTTAATCTTCCAATGTTGGTAGACAAAAATATTGAACTCATCAATGATGATAAAACCGGAAAAACCTTTACAAAATCAATTTCCATCAATAAAAAAGGAGAGTTTGAAATTGAAATTCAGCCGAATGGCGGATTTGTATTGAAGAATTAATGCAGGAATAATTTGGGCAGCTAATCCGCCTTCCACTCCCAATCTTTTTGTTTTTGAGAAAAACAAAAAGGATTTCCGCTCAAGTCGGGCTGCGTATGATTCGCAACCGATAAGTATTAGACTAAACCTTATAGGTTTTTAAAACCTATAAGGTTTCTATCCAATCAAAATAAAATATAGATTATGAACAGATTACCAATACTATTTCTCATTGTTTTATTGTTGGGTGCTTGTTTAAATGTACAGGCAACAGAACCATTTATCACAACAGAAAAAACAAACGATGCCATTCTTCTGAAAGATAAATCGGTCAAAATTTCATTATTTACAAACAATAATATTGATGCAGGAATATTAAGAGCTGTCAAAAATCTCCAAACAGATTTCCAGAAAGTCACAGGTGAGCAACCAACGATTTTGAATCAGATTTCAGGAATGAATGCTCCTTTAATCATCATTGGAACCGTAGGAACAAATTCTGTGGTTGACGATTTAATTAAACAAAAAAAGATTGATGGAAAATCTTTAACCGGAAAACGAGAAAAATACATCATCCAAAATATCAGCAATCCGTTTCCCGGCGTTTCCGAAGCGATTGTGATTGCAGGAAGCGACAAACGTGGAACGATTTACGGGATTTATGAAGTTTCTCAGCAGATTGGTGTTTCGCCCTGGCATTATTGGGCGGATGTTCCGGTAGAAAAGAAAGAAAATTTGTACTTCAAAAAAGGAATTTATACCGATGGAGAACCTGCTGTAGAATACCGAGGAATTTTCCTGAATGATGAAGAACCTTCGCTTGGCGGTTGGGCAAGAGCAACTTTCGGAGGAATCAATTCAAAATTTTACGAAAAGGTTTTTGAACTGCTTCTTCGCTCCAAAGCCAATTATCTATGGCCTGCGATGTGGGGAAAAGCTTTTTACGATGATGATGCGTTGAGCGGACCTTTAGCCAACGAAATGGGAATCATAATGGGAACTTCGCACCACGAGCCGATGGCACAGGCACAGACCGATTGGCACCGATACATCAAAAGAAATAACTTGCCAAATGTCTGGGATTATTCTAAAAATGCTAAGGTGTTGCAGGAATTTTGGAAAGCCGGAATTGTGAGAAGTAAAAACTGGGAAAAACTTGTCACAGTCGGAATGCGTGGCGATGGTGATGAGGCGATGGGAGAAGGAACTAATATTTCTTTGCTTGAAAATATTGTAAAAGACCAGCGTAAAATCATACAGAATGTTACAGGTAAAAATCCGGATAAAACGCCGCAGGTTTGGGCGTTGTATAAAGAAGTTCAGGATTATTATGACAAAGGAATGAGAGTTCCGGATGATGTGATTCTATTATTTTGTGATGACAACTGGGGTAATGTAAGAAAACTTCCGGACCCTTCAAAGCCTTTACACAAGGGCGGTTACGGAATGTACTATCACTTCGATTATGTGGGTGGTCCGAGAAATTCCAAATGGATTAATATTAGTCCGATACAACGGGTTTGGGAGCAGATGAATCTTTCGTACGAGCATAAAGTTGATAAAGTTTGGGTTGTGAATGTGGGTGATTTAAAACCGATGGAATTTCCAATCAGTTTCTTCCTCGAAATGGCTTGGAACCCGAAACAGTTTAATTCTAAAAATCTTTTGGAATACACTGAAAAATGGTCTGCACAGCAATTTGGAGAAAAACATTCAAAGGAAATTGCCAGAATGATTAATCTCTATGCCAAATACAACCGCAGAGTAACTCCGGAAACTCTTGACAGCAAAACATTTAGTCTTGAAAATTATAATGAATTTGAAACAGTTTTGAATGATTACAGAGCTTTGGCAGTAGATGCTTTACGTTTGAAAGATCAGATTCCGGCAGAATATCAGGATGCGTATTATCAGTTGGTTCTTTATCCTATTGATGCGTGCAGCAATTTGTACGAAATGTACTATGCAGTGGCAAAAAATAAAGAATTGGCAGTCAAAAATGACCTTAAAGCCAATTATTATGCAGATAAAGTAAAGGAATGTTTTGAAAGAAATGCTTACCTCGATAATAAATACAACAATGAGATTGCAGGCGGAAAATGGGCGCATATGATGGACCAGATGAAGATAGGTTACAAAGCCTGGTTCGATGGAAAAGAAAATATAATGCCTGAAGTTACTTATGTTTCTGAAGCAAATGTTTCGAAGGAGAAAGTATTTCAGGAGAAAAACGGTTACGTTTCTATTGAAGCGGAAAATTTTGCAAGAATGAATAATTCTGACCGAATCCATTGGGAAGTTATTCCTGATTTTGGAAAAACAAAATCCGGTATTACGACTTTTCCACAGAATGCCTATCCGAAAGCTGATGAAAATATCTATCTGGAATACGATATTAATTTCGAATCCAAAGGAGAATTTGAAGTTCAGCTTCTTTTAGCTCCGACTTTAAATTATAATCACAATAAAGGATTGCGCTACGAGATTTCCTTTGATGGCGGAATTCCTCAAACTATTAATTTCAATGGACATTACAAAGGCGAATTAGGACAATGGCAGTCTGAACATATCATTAAATCAATCACAAAACATCAGATTTTACAATCCGGAAAGCATACACTCCGTTTCAGAGTGTTGGAACCGGGAATTGTACTGGAAAAGATTCTAATTAATACAGGAGGTCTTAAACCAAGTTATTTGGGTGCGCCTGAAAGTGAGCTTCTTCACTGACAATTACATTAAAACTAATTTACAATCAAATACATTAAATATATGAAGCATCAATCCTAATTACATTAAATTTTTTTAAATACTGTTTAAAACAAAAATGCAAAGGATAAGACTGTTGATTTTGTAAGGACTTTATTTATGTGATAGTTACCTGAAATAAATTCAGGGTAAGTTCTTGATGGTTAGCAAACGTGTTAACTGCCTTGAAAGGGAATTTATTATCTATAAATCAGCTATTTCTGCTGAAAATAAATCGCGGAATATTCGCAAAAAACTAAAACATTATGAAAAAACTTGTAAATCTTATTGTAATACATTTTATATGGCTATTTTTTGGCGGTTCTTTATATGGACAGCTTACAACGGTTAAAATTGATAAGAACATTACTTATCAGAAAATAACCGGATTTGGAGGATTTGTTTGTAGTCCCCAATTTGCTTACAATCACATGTCTACATCAGAAATTCAGACACTTTGGGGTTCTGGAAGTGAGGCTGGATACAATATTATGCGATTATATATTCCTGAAAACAGCAGCAATTGGAGCTCTGTATTACCTACTGCTCAGCTTGCAAAATCTTTGGGACTTACTATTTTTGCCAGCCCGTGGACAATGCCTGCAGCATGGAAAACCAATAATCATGTCAACGCCGTTTACACTGATACAAACGGAGTACAGCAGATAGGGTATCTGAAGCCTGAAAATTATCAGGATTATGCGCTTTATCTTAATAGTTTTGTAACGTATTTGCAGACCAACGGAGTGGATCTTGATTATATTTCAATTCAGAATGAACCGGACGAAATGGCTCAGTATCAAGGTTGTATATGGACTCCGACACAGATTGCTACATTTATCAAAGATTATGGGAATCTTATTAATTGTAAGGTAATTGCACCGGAAAGTGTAGGATTAACAGATAATTTTGCCAACGCATTGCTGAATCCTGCGACAATGGCCAATTTCGAAGTGTATGGTGGTCATCAGTATGGTCTGATGCAGTCCGCTTACAAACAGTTTCAAAATTATAATAAAGAAATCTGGCAGACAGAATATCTTATCAACTGGAATTCATCAAGCAGCCAGACTCCGCGTGATTTTAGCTGGAATATTGATGCTTTTTCTTTTGCTTCCAGCGTAAATAATGCTTTATTGGGAAATGTAAATGCATGGATTCATTATGCTTCAAAGCGATATTACGGATTAATGGGAGACGGAACTTACGGAACTCCTGCAGGAATTATGACTAAAAGGGGTTATATACTTTCGCATTATGCCAAATATACTACAGGGAAAACAAGAATAGATGCCAAATGGGATGATAAAACAGGAGTGTTACAAGGTTCTTCTTATATTTCTACGGATGGTAATCAGGTGGTTCTTATGGTTATTAATTCATCTTCCAACACTTATAATCTTAAAGTGGATTTACCTTTTTATACGACTTCCGGTACAAAAGTACTTACAAATACTACATCCAATATGGTTACATCTCCAATGTCAATGGCTACACCTACATTTCGTCCCGGGATTGAGATCAGTCCTTCAAGTGTGATGACCTTTGTTTTCAATAAAAGTGGCGACAGACCGGTTTCTCTTATGACAGGCAGTAACATTCATTATAATAAAATTGAAACGCAATCGACAACCAACGCTGCTTTTGGTACGGCATTCAATATGAGTAATACGACTGTAACTTTTTCAAATCCGAGTCCTCTTATTAGTAATAATATGACTTCTGCCAACGGATATCTTCAGCTTAATGACAGGTTTAATAAATTAATATTGCATGTTAACAGCTATACAACAGCCGGGCAGAGTTATTCGGATAATACAACATTATATTATATCAATAGTCAGGGGATTGCAAAATCTTATAATTATGGAAGGATAAATTTTCCGACAGGTGGAAATTTCGATATCGTACTGGATATTTCAAGACAGATCCTTACAGACGGATGTAAAGGAATTCTTGGACTTAGGAACTCCAATTACGGTTCTGTTCTCACTCTGAATTTAGGGGATGTTTATTTTAATGTAGGAAACGAAAATGCCTCTAAGTTCGGAGGAACATATTCAGACAGCGACAGTAATCTGATGGATGCTCTTGAAAACGGATATTATACTTCTTTGGACTTCAGAAATACATCGGCAATTACGTCGGCAAATAATTGGCAGCCGGCAAGTGTCAATACAAACAGTATATTTTATATAAATTCCAGTGTAACTTCGTCTGCCAATAATGTAATTTCCGGAACTACGTGCTCGAATCTTGTTCTTTCTGATCAGGGTAAAGATTTTCAGGTTCCTTTTCCTTTTAATGGGAGTACAGCTTCTTATACTAGAGTTTTTAACGGTTACGATATACTTTTACTGCCTTTTGAAGCAAATATCCCTTCAGGAGTGAATGTCTATCTTATGTCACCAAGCTCAACGGGTGTATCCTGCACCGCAGTTTCCAACGGCATAATTCCGGCCAATACACCGGTTCTTGTGAATGCAACGGGAAGTATTACTTTCAATGGTACAGGAAATGTTTCAACGCCGAAAGCAATTACTGTTAATCAGATGAACGGAGTTTACCATTCCATTAAAGTTCCTGCCAACAGTTATGTTTTAAAAAACGAAAGTGGAATAACTGCATTTTATAAAGTTGCAGCAGGAATCGAACCTATGATTAATCCTTTCAGAGCTTATCTTTCAGAAGAAAATATATTTTCAGCAAGCGTTCTTCCTCTAAACTTTACAGTATTGGGTACGGAAAGCAGCATTGTAAATAAAAATGACGTGAAAATATATCCGAGTCCTGCAAAAACGGAAATTTTTATAGAGCTTAAAACTTCAGATGCAACGGCTTCAGTTTTTGATTCAAGAGGCGGACTGATTAAATCCGGATTGAGATTGACTTCAGGAAAAAACCGTATTGAAATAAGTGATCTTTCTGCGGGAGTATATTTTATTGAGGTTTCATCTCAAAATAATAAGATTACCTCACAGAAATTTATTAAACAATAAATAAAGCTACAATTAATTAATTTTCCACAAAGTCATCATATCATACTGATAATGATGGCTTTGTTTTTTAAAGCATAATTAATATTGATTTCTTTATTTTTAAATAATAAGTGTTGTATTTACATTTATTTAAAATAGAATCTTATATTTGTCTTTTATCATAACAGTGTAATAATATATAAACTTTCTTTAACCATAATCTGTTTTTTATATCAATCTTATGAAAAAAATTATATTAAATATATCTATCTTTATTTGTGCATTCTCATCTGCACAAAATTACAAGTATCCCTTCCAAAACCCTAATCTTCCCGTCGAACAAAGAATCGAGAATCTTCTCGGATTATTAACAGTTGATGAAAAAATAGGGATGATGATGGATAATTCCAAAGCAGTTCCAAGACTCGAAATTCCCGCTTACGGATGGTGGAACGAAGCGCTTCACGGTGTTGCAAGAGCCGGAACAGCGACTGTTTTTCCGCAAGCTATTGGTTTGGCAGCAACCTGGGATGTTCCGGAACATCTCAAAACTTTTGAAATGATTTCTGATGAAGCCAGAGCAAAATATAATAAATCTTTCGATGAAGCCAGTAAAACCGGACGTTACGAAGGTCTGACATTCTGGACTCCGAATATCAATATTTTCCGTGACCCTAGATGGGGAAGAGGTCAGGAAACTTATGGAGAAGACCCTTATCTGACTTCTGTTTTGGGTGTTGCTGCAGTAAAAGGTTTGCAGGGAAATGACCCAAAATATTTCAAAACCCACGCCTGCGCTAAACATTTTGCCGTTCACAGCGGTCCGGAATGGAATCGCCATTCTTACAATGCGGAAGTTTCCAAAAGGGATTTGTACGAAACCTATCTTCCTGCTTTCAAATCTTTGGTTTTAGAAGGAAATGTAAGGGAAGTGATGTGTGCTTATAACGCTTTCGACGGACAGCCGTGTTGTGCAAACAACACCTTACTCACAGAAATTCTCCGTGGAAAATGGAAGTACGATGGGATGGTAGTTTCCGATTGTTGGGCTTTGGCAGATTTTTATCAGGAAAAATATCACGGAACACATCCCGATGAAAAGACAGCAGCATCAGACGCATTAAAACATTCGACTGATTTGGAATGCGGAGATACATATAACAATCTTAATAAATCTCTTGCCAGCGGATTAATCACCGAAAAAGACCTCGATATATCAATGCGCAGAATTTTGAAAGGCTGGTTTGAACTCGGAATGCTGGACCCAAAATCGTCCGTGCATTGGAACCAGATTCCATATTCGGTGGTGGATTCGGATGAACACAAGAAACAGGCTTTGAAAATGGCTCAAAAGTCAATCGTTCTGATGAAAAACGACAAAAATGTTTTGCCTTTAAATAAAAGCATTAAAAAAATTGCGGTTGTGGGTCCCAATGCTGATGACGGAATTATGCAATTGGGAAATTACAACGGAACACCTTCTTCAACGGTTACAATTTTAGATGGAATCAAGGCAAAATTTCCAAACGCTGAAATCATTTATGAAAAAGGAAGTGAAGTCGCAGATCCTACGGCAAGAACTTCGCTCTATCAAAATTTTGTCAGTCAGAAAAACGGACAAAAAGGGATGAAGGTAGAATTTTTTAACAATAATGAATTCAAAGGTCAACCGGTCAATACATCAGTCAATAATACTTCAATCACGTATAATAGTTTTGGAGGAACACAACTCGCTGCAGGAGTTGCCAGAGAAAATACTTCAGCAAGAATTTCCGGAATTTTTAAAAGCAGTTATTCTGGTGAAGTGATATTTTCTGCTGCGACATCAGATATTTACACGCTTTTTGTTGACGGCAAAGAAATCGCTACCAGAAAAGGTCCTGACGCAAGACATCCTTCGGAATTTCCTGTGAAAATGGAGAAAGGGAAAGAATATCAGATAGAACTACGTCACAGCCAGAAAGGAAAATATGTAAGCATTGCCTTTGAAGTGTACAGAAAAGACCCGGTAAATTTCGCTTCAGTAAAAGAAAAAGTAAAGGATGCAGATGTCATTGTCTTCGTAGGCGGACTTTCCCCAAATCTTGAAGGCGAAGAAATGTTGGTAAGTGCCGAAGGTTTCAAAGGAGGTGATAAGACCTCGATAGAACTTCCAAAAGTTCAGCGTGAATTATTAGCGGAATTAAGAAAAACGGGAAAACCTGTTGTTTTCGTTTTGTGTACAGGAAGTTCGCTTGGTTTGGAGCAGGACGAAAAAAATTATGATGTGTTGCTGAATGCATGGTACGGCGGGCAATCCAGCGGCACTGCAGTTGCAGATGTTTTGGCAGGCGATTACAATCCGTCTGGAAAGTTGCCGATTACGTTTTACAAAAATCTCGAGCAATTGGATAATGCACTTTCTAAAACCAGTAAGCATCAGGGTTTTGAAAACTATGATATGCAGGGAAGAACTTACCGCTATATGACAGAAAAACCCTTGTATCCGTTCGGTCACGGTTTGAGCTATTCAAAATTTACTTATGGAGATGCTAAATTGAGTAAAAATTCTATTAATTCTAAAGAAAATTTGACTATCACCATTCCGGTTGCCAACATTTCAGAAAGAGACGGCGAAGAAGTTGTTCAGGTTTATGTGAAAAGAAATAACGATGCTTTGGCGCCTGTAAAGACTTTAAGAGCTTTTGAAAGAGTTTTGATTAAATCTAAAGAAACAAAAAACATCCAACTCACAATTTCTCAGGAATCATTCAAATTTTACGATGAAAAAGCCGATGATTTGGTTTCAAAACCCGGAGATTACACCATTTTTTACGGTGGAACGTCTGATAATGCAGGATTGAAAAGTATGCAGTTAAAAGTCAAATAAACTATTCTCAATTTAGGAAACCTTATAGGTTTTTAAAACCTATAAGGTTTATCAATAAACAGAAATACCATTCAATTTAAAAGTTCATTATTAGAGATGTCACACTGAGCATAGTCGAGGTGTCTGTTTGAACAATCAAAAAATAGTATCAATGAAAACTAAAAATAAAATCTTCACCCTTCTTCTTTCAGGTTGCGTTGCATTTTCATCGGCACAAACCTCAAAGTTTACTTTAGATTTGGACGGAACATCTACCAACATCAAAATCCAGCCAACGATGTACGGAATTTTCTTTGAGGACATCAATTTTGCAGCAGATGGCGGTATTTATGCCGAGCTCATCAAAAATCGAAGTTTTGAATTTAATGAACCGTTGACGGGCTGGAAACAGCAAAACACAAAAACACTTTCTCCCAATCTGGATTCCGGTTTTTTGACGATTTATTCGGATAATTCCAAAACCAATAAAAACTACGCGAGAATAACAGTTTACAATGATAAAAATTATATTTTGGGAAATGAAGGTTTCAGGGGAATCGGACTTCATCAGAGCTCGAAGTATGATTTTAGTTTCGACTTGGAAAATGTATCCGGAAACATTTCTGCCGTCAACGCAAGTCTGATTGATGAAAACGGAAAGATAATCTCGACAGTTCCCATTCTCATTAAAGGAAAAGGATGGCAAAAATATACGGCTGTTTTTTCTCCATCAAGAACAGTTGAAAAAGCAAAACTTCAAATCACTTTTACCGGAAACGGCGTGGTAAATATGGATATGATTTCGCTCTTCCCGCAAGACACTTGGAAGGGACGAAAAAGTGGTTTGCGAAAAGATTTGGTTCAGAAATTATATGATTTGCAACCTGGGTTTTTACGTTTTCCCGGTGGCTGTATTGTCGAAGGAAGAACACTTGCAGAAAGATATCAATGGAAAAAAACTTTAGGAAATTTCGCCGACAGGGAATATCTCATCAACAAATGGAGTTCCGGATTTGCCCATCGCCTGACTCCCGATTATTATCAGTCGTTCGGATTAGGTTTTTATGAATATTTCCAGCTTTCCGAAGATTTGGGAGCAGAACCTTTACCGATTCTAAGTTGTGGAATGGCGTGCCAGTTCAACACAGCCGAATTGGTTCATTTGGAGGAATTAAATCCTTTCGTTCAGGATGCTTTGGATTTAATTGAATTTGCCAACGGTGATATAAATACAAAATGGGGTAAAATTCGTGCTGAAATGGGACATCCGAAACTATTCAATATGAAATATATCGGTGTTGGGAATGAGCAATGGGGAGAAGATTATATCGAGCGTTACAAGATTTTTGAAAAAGCCATTCATTCCAAATATCCTGATATTAAAATCATTTCAGGAAGCGGACCGTCGCCCGACGGAGAATTTTTTGAATACGGTTGGAAAGAACTCAAAAAACTCAATGCACAAATTGTCGATGAGCATTATTACAATTCACCGGAGTGGTTTACAAAAAATGCCGGACGCTATGATGTTTATGACCGTTCCGGACCAAAAGTTTTTGCAGGAGAATATGCTGCACAATCGGTTGGTGTAGTAAAACCTGACAATAAAAATAACTGGCAAACGGCATTATCAGAAGCCGCTTTTATGACAGGGCTCGAAAGAAATGCAGATGTGGTAAAGATGACTTCCTATGCACCGCTTTTTGCCCACGCAGACGGTTGGCAATGGACACCGGATTTGATTTGGTTTAATAATTTGCAGTCTTACGCAACACCGAATTATTATGTTCAAAAACTTTTTTCAAACAATAAAGGAACTGATTTAATTAAAATTTCTGAAAACGGGAATGCTGTAAAAGGTCAAAATCAACTCTTTGCATCGGCGGTGAATGACAGGAAAAATAATGAAGTAATCATTAAAATTGTCAATACAGATTCTCACGAAAAATCAATTGAAATCAATCCAAAAGATATCAAATTAGGAAGCAAACTGACTAAAACAACCTTGACAGCTTCTCAACTTTCTGCCGAAAATAATTTCCAAACAGAAAACATAAAACCTCTTGAAGAGAATTCTGTGATTAAAAAAGGGAAATTTTCTGTTCAAATCCCAGCCAATTCTTTCGTTGTTTTAAAGATAAAATAGCTGTTAAATACCATCAATAAAAGAAAAATAAAAAATAAGTGTAATATTTACATTTATTTAAAATAAAAATTTATATTTGTTTAAATCTCTTAATAGAAATGCAACGATTTCGTTCAACCTAGACATTTAGTATTAGAGATGCCACCCTGAGCCAAGCTTGTGCTGAGCCTGCAGAAGTAAAGGGTCTACCAAAATAAAAATTAATAAAAATTAATTCATCGCAACAATGAAGAAATATGTTATCGGGTTAGACTATGGAACAGATTCCGTTCGTGCAGTCCTGATTGATACAGAAAACGGAGCCGAGCTCGCAACATCCGTAAGCTACTACCAAAGATGGAAAGAAGGAAAATTCTGCCAGCCGGAACAAAATCAATTCCGTCAACATCCTTTAGATCATATTGAAGGCTTGGAAAAAACCATTTCCGATATTGTCAAAGAAAGTGGAGTAGCACCCGAAAGTATTGTCAGCATTTGTATTGATACCACTGGTTCATCACCGCTTCCGGTAAACAAAGAAGGAATTGCATTGGCTTTGACTCCCGGATTCGAACAAAATCCAAATGCAATGATGGTATTGTGGAAAGACCATACTTCAATTTCAGAAGCCGAGGAAATCAACCATTTGGCGAGAAATTGGGGCGGCGAAGATTATACCAAATTTGAAGGCGGAATCTATTCCTCCGAATGGTTTTGGGCGAAAATTCTCCACATCAACAGAGTTGATGAAAATGTGAAAAATGGGGCTTACAGCTGGATGGAACATTGCGATTATATCACATTTCTACTTTCCGACCATCAGGATTTGGCAACTTTCAAAAGAAGCCGTTGTGCGGCCGGTCACAAAGCGATGTGGCACGAGTTGTGGGACGGACTTCCGTCAAAGGATTTCCTCGGTCAGTTAGACCCGTCATTGGCTGAACTTCGTGACAGGTTGTACGATAAAACTTACACTTCTGATGAGGTTGCAGGAAATTTAAACCAGGAATGGGCAGCAAAACTAGGCTTGACAACCAACACAGTGATTGCCGTAGGAACTTTCGACGCCCATTCCGGAGCAGTCGGCGCAAAAGTGGAGGAGAATACTTTGATTAGGATTATGGGAACTTCCACCTGCGATATTATGGTTGCACCTAACGAAATTATCGGAGACAAAACGGTCAAAGGAATCTGCGGACAAGTAGATGGTTCGGTTATTCCGGGGTTGATGGGTCTTGAGGCTGGTCAGTCGGCGTTCGGAGATTTGTTGGCTTGGTACAAAGATATTCTTACTTGGCCAGTCCATAATATTCTGATGAATTCAAATATCATTGATGACAATCAAAAACAACTTTTAAAAGAAGAAATAGAAAACAATCTCATCCGAAATCTCACTTTAGAAGCCGAAAAAATTCCTCTTTCCGAAGCCGTTCCTATCGCATTGGATTGGGTGAACGGACGTAGAACTCCCGATGCCAATCAGGAATTGAAAGCTGCTATCAGCAATCTTTCACTCGGAACAAAAGCACCGCATATTTTCAAAGCATTGGTGAATGCCATTTGTTTCGGTTCCAAAAAAATCGTTGACCGTTTCGAAGAAGAAGGCGTGAAAATCGAAAAAGTCATCGGAATCGGCGGTGTTGCCAGAAAATCTCCGTTCATTATGCAGACTTTGGCAAACGTCCTCAATATGCCTATTGTCGTAGCTGCATCCGACCAGGCTCCGGCATTGGGAGCCGCAATTTACGCAGCCGTTGCAGCAGGAATTTATCCGAATGTCCAAGACGCAAGCCAGAAAATGGGTTCCGGTTTCGAAGCAGAATATTTCCCGCAGACAGAACACGTGGAAAAATATACGGAATTAATGAGTCAATATCAGATTCTTGCAGACTTCACGGAAAACAATATCAAATCAAAGAAGAAGTTGATTGTTGACAGTTTATAGTTGATAGAAATCACATTCAATTTTAAAATAACAACTAATAACCAAAGATTTTATGGCAGCTTTATCCGCCCTCCGTTCCCGCTTTTTTGTTCCGCTTTGCTACACAAAAAGAGCTCCACTCAGGTCGGGCTGCAGATTCAACATAAAAACAACGATTAACATAAAAACACAATTTTGTCATTCCGTAGGAATCTAAGTAAATTTTGTAGAGATTCCTACGGAATAACAAAGGCAACTTTAAAAAATAAATAAAAAAACTTTGCGCTCTTTTTGCGTTAAAAAATATAATAAAATGAGCATCTATAAAGAACTTCAGAGAGAATGTTACGAAGCCAATATGCAGTTGGATGCCTTGAAGCTTGTCGTTTACACATTTGGAAACGTAAGTGCGGTCGACCGTGAAAAAGGAATCTTTGCCATCAAACCAAGCGGTGTTCCTTACGAATTGTTGAAGCCGGAAGACATCGTGATTTTAGATTACGATGCCAATGTGGTCGAAGGAAATTTAAGACCATCTTCCGACACCAAAACCCACGCTTATCTTTACAAAAATTGGGAAAACATCGGCGGAATCTCACATACTCACGCTATTTATTCGGTCGCTTGGGCGCAGGCTCAAATGGACATTCCTATTTTTGGAACGACTCACGCAGATCATCTGACAACAGATATTCCCTGTGCACCGCCAATGCGTGATGATTTAATCGAAGGAAACTACGAGTACAACACTGGAATCCAGATTCTGGACTGCTTCAAAGAAAAAAAACTGTCTTACGAAGAAGTAGAAATGGTTCTCATCGGAAATCACGGACCGTTCACCTGGGGTAAAAATGCGGACAAAGCCGTTTACAACAGCAAAGTTCTCGAAACCATTGCAGAAATGGCGTATCGCACCAGACAAATAAATCCCAATGCACCAAGACTGAAAGATTCGCTCATTAAAAAACATTACGAACGAAAACACGGCAAAAATGCCTATTACGGACAGTGAAAACTTTTTGCGGTAAACAAACCTTCAAGGTTTTTAAAACCTTGAAGGTTTAATTATAAAACAAAAACCATTATTATCATTTATCATTTATCATTTATAAAATATGTTAACACCTCTCAATACAAAAGAAATCTGGTTTATCACCGGAAGCCAGCATTTATACGGACCTGAAACATTAGCGCAGGTTGCAGAACATTCACAGAAAATTGTTGAAGCGCTTAATATTTCTTCATCAATTCCGGTAAAAGTTGTTCTGAAACCAACGGTAAAAACTACGGAAGAAATTTTTGAAACCCTTACAGCTGCTAATTTCTCAAAAGACTGTATCGGAATTGTAACCTGGATGCACACGTTTTCACCTGCCAAAATGTGGATTCGTGGCTTGACCGCTTTGCAAAAACCAATGCTGCACCTACATACACAGTTCAATCAGGATATTCCGTGGTCTACGATGGATATGGATTTTATGAACCTGAATCAGGCAGCGCACGGCGATCGTGAATTCGGGTTTATGGTAAGCCGTCTCCGCAAAAACAGAAAAGTAGTTGTAGGACATTGGGCTGATGAAAGAGTTCAAAAACAAATCGGGGACTGGAGCCGTGTTGCGGCAGGTTGGGACGATTGGCAAGGTGCAAAATTCGCTCGTTTTGGCGACAATATGAGATATGTTGCCGTAACCGATGGTGATAAAGTAGAAGCGGAAACCAAATTCGGATTTTCGGTAAACACTTGGGGAATCGGGGATTTGGTAAGCGTTGTCAATTCCATTGGCGATAGCGAAATCAAAACTTTAATTGAAGAATATGAGGCCTCATACAAAATGGCTAAATCTCTCCTTTCAGGCGGAAGCAACAGAAAATCTCTTGAAGCCGCTGCAAGAATAGAATTAGGATTAGAAAAATTCCTGAAAGATGGAAATTTCAAAGGTTTCTCAGATACTTTTGAAGACCTTCACGGTTTGGAACAACTTCCGGGAATTGCCGTTCAGAGGTTAATGGAAAAAGGTTATGGTTTTGCAGGAGAAGGTGACTGGAAAACTGCCGCTTTGGTTCGTGCGATGAAAACGATGGGACAAGGTCTTGAAGGAGGAAATGCCTTTATGGAAGATTACACCTATCATCTCAATCCTTCAAATCCTTCGGTTTTAGGCTCTCATATGCTGGAAGTTGACCCTGTTTTGGCGGTTGACAAACCGTCTTGTGAAATTCATCCGTTGGGAATTGGTGGAAAAGCAGACCCGGTTCGTTTGGTTTTCAATTCAAGAGGAAATCTTGATTCTCTCAATGCTGCTCTTATGGATTTCGGAAATCATTTCAGGCTGTTAATTAACAAAACAAAAGCGTTGGAAATCACTGAAGAATTACCAAAACTTCCTGTGGCAAGAGTTCTTTGGAAGCCGCTTCCTGATTTGTACACGGCTGCAGAAGCCTGGATTTTGGCTGGTGGAGCGCATCACACGTGTTACAGTGAAAACATCAGTGCAGAGCAGCTGGAAGATTTTGCAGAAATTGCAGGAATTGAATCTCTTGTTATCGATGAAGACACAAAAATCCGTGATTTTAAGAATACCCTTCGCTGGAATGAAATTTATTATCGTTAATCTTGCAAAATCATTCAGACTATGAAAAAAATAACTTATAACCTGATTATTATTGCGCTTTTATGTATTTTCGGGTGCAATAAAAAAGAAAATAATAATCAGCCTCAAAAAGAGAATATGGAAAACATACAGGTTTCAGATTACGGAGTAACAGCGAAAGGCGATTCCATCAAAAAATATACTTTAACGAATAAAAACGGGATGAAGGTGGAAGTCATCAATTTTGGAGGCATTATCACCTCACTCACAGCTCCCGATAAAAACGGAAAATATGAAGATGTCGTTTTAGGTTTCACAAAACCGGAAGATTATTTCAACGGAAATCCTTACTATTTCGGCGCTTTGATTGGTCGTTACGGAAACAGAATTGCCAATGCAAAATTCACTTTGGAAGGTAAAACTTACGATATTGATAAAAATGACGGACCCAACAGTCTTCACGGTGGAAAAGAAGGTTTCCATACCAAATTCTGGAATATTGAGCCTGTAAAAGATGCGAAATTTCCAACTTTGAAATTGACTTATACAAGTGCAGATGGCGAAGAAGGTTATCCTGGAAAATTAGCAACAACTGTTTTATATACTTTGACAGACGACAATGCTTTGGAGATTTCTTACGAAGCTACAACGGATAAAGCAACGGTTGTGAATCTTACCCAGCATTCGTACTTCAACCTTTCAGGGAATTTCTCAAAAACGATTACCGATCACGAATTGCAAATCAATGCAGATAAATTCTTACCTGTAAATGAAACATTGATCCCGACTGGAGAGGAAAAAGCGGTAAAAGGAAGTCCTTTTGATTTTACCACTTCAAAACCGATTGGAAAAGATATCAACGCCGATGAAGACCAATTGAAAAAAGGAAAAGGCTACGATCACAACTGGATTCTGAACGGAAGCGGACTGAGAAGTATAGCAAAAGTGTATCATCCTGAATCAGGTAGAGTGATGGAAGTTTTGACAGATGAACCAGGCGTTCAGTTCTATTCCGGAAATTTCTTAGATGGAAAATTCGATACCAAAACCGGCGGAAAAAATGAATTCAGAACAGGTTTTTGCTTAGAAACCCAGCATTTTCCGGATTCTCCGAACCAAGCTTCTTTCCCTTCAACAGAATTGAAGCCGGGACAAAAATATCAGACTAAAACGATTTATAAATTCTCAGTTAAAAAATAAATTATGGGAAACTTAGCAACGATTGATATCATCATATTTCTTGTTTATTTTGTGGTGGTAGCCGGTTACGGAATCTGGATTTACAACAGAAAAAAATCTGCAGCTACTGGCAGTAAAGATTACTTCCTTGCCGAAGGTTCACTTACCTGGTGGGCGATTGGTGCCAGTTTGATTGCTTCCAACATTTCGGCGGAGCAGTTTATCGGGATGAGTGGGGAAGGATTTTTCGTAGGAATTGCTGTGGCAGCTTACGAATGGATTGCAGCGATTGCATTGATTATCATTGCGGTTTGGTTCATTCCGATTTACCTTAAAAATAAGATTTATACAATGCCCCAATTTCTGGAAACCCGTTACAACAAATCGGTTTCGCTGATTATGGCTGTTTTCTGGCTGTTTCTGTATGTAATTGTAAACCTTACTTCAATTCTTTATCTTGGAGCTTTGGCAATTGATACATTGTTGGGTGGAGATAATCTTCATATTATAATGGTCGGATTACTTCTTATGGCTTTACTGATTGGTTTAGGAGGAATGAAAGTAATCGGATACACCGATGTGATTCAGGTAGCAGTTTTGATTATCGGAGGTTTTGCAACGGTTTATATGGCTCTTCAGATTGTTGACCAGAGAATCAACGGCGTGGCTGTAGGAAATGCTTTTGCAGGTTTTCAGACTTTGATGAACGAAGCACCGCAACACTTCAAATTAATGCTTGATAAGCCAACGACAACTACTACAACTTTGGCAATGCCGGAAAATCTGAATGTTCAGAAATATGTGGTTCTACCGGGCTTGGCGATGTATTTTGCAGGGCAATGGATTGTTAACCTGAATTATTGGGGATGTAACCAATACATCACACAACGTGCTTTAGGTGCTGATTTGAAAACCGCAAGAACCGGAATTTTATTCGCAGGATTTTTAAAATTATTTATGCCGATTATCGTAATGCTTCCCGGAATTGCAGCGTATGTTTTATATACAAAAGGGCATTTGCCTAGTTTCAATGGGGTAAAAGATGGTGCTTATTCGGCTATTTTAGGATTTTTGCCAACGGGGCTTAAAGGTCTTGCAGTTGCAGCATTGACGGCAGCAATCGTAGCGTCTTTGGCTGGAAAAGTAAACAGTATTTCGACGATTTTCACTTTAGATATCTATAAAAAATATCTGAAAGCAGATGCAACCGAAATCCAGATGGTAAGAACAGGACGTTGGGCAATTATTATCGCAATGGCTGTTGCTTTGGCATTTACGTGGACGGATGTTTTGGGAATCGGAGGAGAAGGTGGTTTCACATTCATCCAGAAATATACAGGATTTATCAGTCCGGGTGTTTTTGCGATGTTCCTTTTGGGAATGTTTTGGAAGAGAACAACAGGAACAGCAGCTTTGGTCGGCGTTCTTCTTGGCTTTTTACTGGCGATTTTCTTCAACAGTTTTGCTGTCGATATTTTCGGGAAAGAGACTTGGTTGTACACAGCTTTCACGTATGAAAAATTAGAAAACGGCGTGGTTCACACGATTACAGAAATTCCGTTCTTGATTAATATGGGTTGGTCATTCTTTATCACAGTTGTTGTGATGGTGATGATAAGTTTATCCGGCCCGAAAGTGAATCCGAAAGCTTTTGCGATTGATGCAACGATGTTCAAAGTAGATAACAGAACTTTGGTTATGATTGTCGTAACGGTTCTTTTACTGACCGCACTTTATGTGAGATTCTGGTAATTTTAAAATCAATAAAAAATAGGATGTCATTATTGGCGTCCTATTTTTGTTTAAAACAAATAGCTAAGTCTTATAATCAGACAAATTTCTCTAAATTAGTTGTGGGAGATAATAAATGATACGATGGAAGATTTCGATAAATTGATGCAAGAAAATTTTGGACAGCTTACTCATCAGGAATTGGCTTTAATTTATTCATATTTTCACGAAGAAAAACTCAATAAAAATGATTTCTTTACAAAATCTGACGAGATTTGCGATAGATTAAGCATTGTAAAATCAGGAATCTTACGGGTGTATGCTTTGTCTGAGGGAGGAAAAGAAATTACCCAATGGCTTTCTACCGAAAATTTTTTGATGACAGAAATCAGGGGTTTCTTTTTTAATCAGCCTAATCGCTGGACCATACAGGCTTTTACGGATGTAGAATTATTAACGATTACCAAAAAAGACTATCATCAACTGTGTAAAGAATTTCCCAAATGGAATGAAATTGAGAAAAAGTTTATTGTTAAATGTTTTGCAATGATTGAGGACAGAATTTTTTCTCATTTATCAATGACGGCGGAGGAAAGATATGCCTTGTATTTTGGACAGAACAAAGCATTGTTTAATCAGGTTCCTTTGCAATACATTGCTTCGGTTTTAGGAATGACGCCTGAAACATTCAGCAGAATAAGAAAACGGCAAACCGAAAGTTCTTGATTTTTATCAAGAGATATTGATTTTAAGTTTTAGACTTTTGTATGGTAATAAAAATCAACGAATATGACAAAGTCAATGAAAAATATTTTAACTCTTGAGGAACTTGGACAATTTCTTCTCTCAATATTTCTTTTCAGTCGGTTAGAATATGCGTGGTGGATTTTTCCTGCCTGTCTTCTTCTGCCTGATTTATCAATGATTGGTTATCTGGTCAACCCGAAGATTGGGGCAGGACTCTATAATTTTTTCCATCATAAGTTGGTTGCAGTTTTCATTTTTGTGTTGGGTTTCTGGCTAAATAATCATCTATTCTCATTGGTGGGAATCATTTTATTTGCTCATTCATCAATGGATAGGATTTTTGGTTACGGACTGAAATTCAATGATGATTTTAAACACACTCATTTGGGCTGGATTGGGAAAAAAGATTAATTCATTCTTGAATAATTTTAAAAATTATTAAACAAAAACTTTGAAAAAACATCTCCTTTTTATCGACACCGAAACCACGGGAATTCCAAAACGTTGGGATTTACCTTATTCGGACACAGATAACTGGCCTTCAGCAGTTCAGGTTTCGTGGATTATTTATGATGAAAACGGTAACGAAATTAAAAGAGAAAATTGTTATATTGATGTTGATGATTTGAAAATTAGTACCAAATCATTCAAAATACACGGAATTACTAAAGAATTTTTAAGCAAAAACGGACAAGCAAGAAGTTTTGTTTTAGAAAAACTTTCAGCAGATATTCAAAAATATCAACCGTTAATCATTGGACATTTCACAGAATTTGATATTGATACGTTGAGCTGTGACTTTTATAGAGCTAATCTGGAAAATCCTTTTCAGCAAAGTCATTTTTACTGTACAATGCTTAAAAGTAATGACTATAATTTGAATCCAAACGTCAATTATCTTCGCTTGAACCAGCTTTTTGAATTTCTTTTCAAGGAAAAAATGGAACGCTCTCACGATGCGATGATTGATGCGGAAATGACGGCAAAATGTTTTTTTGAAATCCGTTCCCGTGGAGAAATACCGGAAGACGAATTTCAGAAAATACATCACGAAATCGAATCTAAATTGAAATTTTTAACAAATAAAATGAAATAATAACTATGCAGGAAAAAGTTGTTTCGTTATTAAAAATAACAGAACCTTTCCATCTTTTGCCAGAAACGGTTCTTGTAGAAATTTCTGAGTACCTTACAAAAACCGAGTTTGCTAAAGATACCCTTATTTATCGTCAAGATGTGACGGAGATGACAGGCGTAAGCATTATTGCATCCGGCGAGTATGAAACTTTTTTTTTCGATGCCTCAGAAAACAAAAGAGCGGTAACCAAACATCATAAACCTTATTGTTTTGGCGGAATTTCCATTATTCTGAACAGGGTTCGTGCATTGAAATCTGCCATAGCCAAAAAAGGAACCGTGGTTTACACCTTACCCAGAAAGGAATTTTACGAATTGTGTAATGCTTACGAAGATTTTTTTCACTATTTCACTTCAGATTTTGGTAAAAAAATGTTGGATGAGGAGTTTTCTCATTTTGTAAAAACACCCGCCACTTTCGAGGAAAGTTATTTCGCAGCCGACCAGTTGTATTCCAGAAAAATTGAAGGCATTGCTTACAAAAGCATCGTTTCGTGTGATGAAAATACGCCTGTCTTTGAAGCTGCTAAAATGATGGCAGTCAATAAGGTAAGCTGTATTTTTATCAAAAAATCGGAGAGTGACGAGATTATTGGTTATGCGACAGATATTACTTTAAGGGATAATGTCATCGCTCGTTGTCTGGATTCAAGAATAGCCATTTCGGAAGTGATGGATAATCCGATTGTTAGTATTTCCAGCGATGCCTATCTTTATGAAGCGATTCTGATGATGTTCAAAACCAAATCAAGGTATCTTTTGGTAAAAAATGAGGAAGAATATGTCGGTTTTCTGAGCAGAAACCGTTTGCTGAGCGAGCAGGCGCAGAGTCCGCTCGTGTTTATTCAATCCGTAAAGCAGGCAGAAAATACAGAGGAACTCCGCAAAAAATGGAATCAGGTTCCGGATATTATCAATCAGCTTTTGGGAAGGGGAGTGCACGGCGAAATTGCCAGTCAGGTCATTACTACGATTGCCGACACCATCACCGGAAAAGTGATAGAAAAAGTTATAAAGGAAATAGGAAAACCACCTGCGAAATTTGCCTTCATTGTCACCGGAAGTGAAGGAAGGAAAGAGCAGACGCTGAGTACCGACCAGGATAACGGAATCATCTACGAAGACAAGGCCAATGAACACAGGGAAATGGTTCGGGAATATTTTCTGGATTTTGCCAAAAAAGTTTCAGACGACCTCAATACGATTGGTTTCGAATACTGCAAAGGCGGCTTTATGGCAAGCAATCCCAAATGGACACATTCTCTTTCTCATTGGAAAAGAAATTACAGCCAATGGATTGAAGAATCTGTACCGGAAAATGCAATGAAATTTTCCACTTTTTTTGATTTTCGTTTCATTTACGGTGACGAAAATATTGTACGCGAACTGAAAACTTTTATCAAAGAAAAACTCGTTTCGCCCAATCAAATTTTCTTTGCACATATTGCAAAAAATGCATTGCAATACGAACCACCTTTGACTTTTTTTAAAAGAATAAAAACCCAGACCATCGGAAAATCAGAAGTTTTCGATATCAAAACGGCAATGTCTCCAATTGTGGATTTGGTTCGTGTTTATGCATTGAAAAACCATCTGGAAATGGAAAATACAGGAGAAAGAATGAAAAAACTGACGGAAATTGGTATTTTCACGCAGCAGCAGTATAATGAAATGCATCAATCGTATTATTACTTGATGGCGCTCCGCTTAAAAAATCAGGCAAATCAAATTAATATCGATAAAAAACATCCCAATAATTATGTCGAAATTAGTAAACTCACCAAAATAGAAAGGGTAACCTTAATCGAAATCTTCAAGACGATTGCCAATTTTCAGTTGGGAATTAAGGTGAAATTTACCGGAAGTTTCTAATCTTAAATTTTAAACATAAAACCTTCCGCAATTTTTTTATTGTATTTTTCCTCGTCAAAAGTGTAGAGAAAAGACCCTTTTTTAGACGAACTCATATCTTTTTCGCTGGTTTTTACCAATACATCTAAAGCATTGATTTTGCTGGTAAAATTTCGCTTGTCGTATTTTTCGTCAAAAATAGCTTCGTAAAGATTCTGCAGATCTTTCATTGTGAATTTTTCAGGAAGCAGTTCAAAGCCGATCGGTCTAGTGGTTGCTCTTCTTCTCAGTCTCAGGACAGCATCTTTTACCATTGCATTGTGATCAAAAATCAAATCCGGGTGACCTTTTAAATCAAACCATTTAGCGCTGTATTTCTCATTGATTTGAATAGAATCCTGAATGTTAATCAATGCATAATGCGATATCGACATAATTCTGGCACTGGGATCGCGGTCAACCGCGGTGTAAGTATTCAATTGTTCAAGATAGATATTTTCCAAACCTGTCAACGCATTTAGAATACGATTGGCCGCTTGATCGGAACTTTCTTGTTCATTGATAAATCCTCCCATCAATGACCAATCTCCTTTGTTGGGTTCAAAATTTCTTTTAATCAAGAGAATTTTAAGATTTTCTCCATCAAAACCGAAGATAATACAGTCTACTGCGACAAAATGTTTAGAATAATTCTCTTCCATCAAAATGATTTTATGCAAAGTTAAAGGTTTTAAAGTAGATTTTAATATGAAAAATAAATAAATGTATGTCGAACACTTTATTTTTCCACCATCACCATTTTTTTAATAATTTGCGGGTTTAAGGAAGTGTTTTGGGGAATTGTTTTCATCTTTTGAGCAATTTATTTGCCAAAATTACTATGAATCCTATATGAATGCAATGTTAAAATTGTGTTAAAATTTTATTTTGAATTTAAGTTAAAAATTTATTCGACATATTATTTAAAATACGATAAGTGTAAATATAAATTTTTATTGTTTTTTATAAACCCACTCTATCTATTTTGATAATGACGAAATTACATTTATTTAATTGATATTCTATGGTTTGTCTATTCTTGTTTTTTATGATAAGGTAAAGCTTTTTTAGGCTTTTTTTCATTGCCACAAAATGCTTTTTCAATAAGATTTATTTCCAAATGATGAAAATTGTTTGCCATATAGATACTTTCTTTTATTTTAGAAATGTAGAAATAACATTTATTAATGAACAAAAAATCACTGATATTATTTTTAAGCTTTACTTCGCTTGCTTTTGGGCAGGTAAAGAAAAATGTTAGCTACTTTCCGCTCAACAAGGTTCATCTGTCCGAAAGTGTTTTCAGCAAGGCAATGCAGACCGATGAAAAATATATCCTTTCGATGGATGCAGACCGACTTCTTGCACCTTATTTGAAAGAAGCGGGACTGAAACCTAAAAAAGAAAACTATCCCAATTGGGAAAATACCGGGCTTGACGGTCATATCGGCGGTCATTACATTTCGGCTTTGGCGTTAATGTATGCTTCCACAGGCGATCCAAAAGTCAAGCAGCGTTTGGATTATATGATTAATGAATTGGAACGTTGCCAGAATCTTTCAGAAAACGGTTATCTTTCAGGTGTTCCGAACGGTAAAAAAATCTGGAAAGAAATTGCCGATGGAAACATTCGTGCTGCAACTTTCGGTTTGAACGACCGTTGGGTTCCTTTATATAATATTCACAAAATTTATTCTGGTTTACGCGATGCCTATTGGTATGCAGACAGTGAGAAAGCAAAAAAAATACTGATAAAGCTTACAGACTGGATGGCTGATGAAGTTTCCGGACTTTCCGATGAACAGATTCAGGATATGTTGCGCAGCGAACACGGCGGCCTGAATGAAGTTTTTGCCGACGTGTACGATATTACAAAAAATCCGAAATATCTAAAACTCGCTCATCGTTTTTCACATCTTGCCATTTTAAACCCATTGCTGAATGGTGAAGATAAACTCACAGGAATCCACGCCAATACACAGATTCCGAAAGTGATTGGTTTTAAAAGAATTGCAGATTTAGAAAATAACAAAGAATGGAGCAATGCTGCCGATTTTTTCTGGACGAATGTCACGCAAAAAAGATCAGCGATAATCGGAGGAAACAGTGTAAGCGAGCATTTCAATCCCATCAATGATTTCAGCGGTATGATTAAAAGTATCGAAGGTCCGGAAACCTGCAATACGTATAATATGCTGAAACTTTCTAAAGAATTGTATGCAACCAATCCAAAATCCTCTTACGTAGATTATTACGAAAAAGCTTTGTACAATCATATTCTTTCCACCCAAAATTCCGACAAAGGCGGTTTTGTCTATTTCACGCCGATGCGTCCCGGCCATTACAGGGTTTATTCTCAGCCGGAAACCAGCTTTTGGTGCTGCGTAGGTTCGGGAATGGAGAATCACGCCAAATATGGTGAAATGATTTATGCTTATTCTGATGAAGATTTATACGTGAATCTATTTATTCCTTCCATTTTAAAATGGTCTGAAAAGAAATTGGTTTTGAGACAGGAAAATAATTTCCCTGAAAATCCATCAACAAAACTAATCTTTGACGTCGCTCCGAAATCAAATATAAATTTAAAATTAAGATCTCCTGAATGGGCAAATGCTTCTGAAATTACAATTTCAATCAATGGTAAAAATATCAATGTTCCGGTTGATGCCGAAGGCTATTTTACCATTAATAAAAAATGGAAAAAAGGAGATGTTATCGAAATGAAAATGCCGATGCATCTTTCCGCAGAGCAGCTTCCTGACCATTCGGACTATTTTGCGTTTAAATATGGCCCGATTGTTTTGGCTGCGAGATACGGAAAAGAAAATCAGGACGGACTTTTCGCTGATGACAGCAGAGGCGGACATATCGCGCACGGATCACAAATTCCTTTGAATGAAATCCCTACAATTTTGGGAAGTTCAGATTCGGTTTTAAGCCATTTGAAACAAGTTAGTGATAACGATTTAACATTCAAACTGACAGGTTTATACCCCGAAAATAAATTCAACAGAGGATTAGAATTAGTTCCGTTTTATAAAATTCAGGAAGAACGTTATATTATTTATTTTCCGCAGGCGAATCAGGATAAAATCGAAATGATTCAGAAACAAAAAGCCAAAGAAGAAGAGGAAATCAGAAAACTGGACAACATTACAACTGATAAAATTCAGTTAGGGGAACAGCAACCGGAATCAGATCATTTCATCGACAGCAAAGATTCCAACACCGGATATATGGAAGACCGCCATTTCCGTGAGGCAAAAGGTTGGTTCAGCTACCAGATGAGAAACAAAGATAAGAATGCAAAATACCTTTATCTTATTTATTTTGATGCCAACAATAACCGTACTTTGAATGCAGAAATCAATGGAACAAAAGCAATTTCTAAAAATTTCGACGGAAAGCTGGGCAACTCTCCACAATCATTATTAATCCCGATTCCTGAATCTGAAAGTAGGAAAGAGATTCTTAATGTAAAATTTAATACAAATGAAAAATCGCTTACACCGAAAATCATCGAGGTAAGATTGCTGGCAGAATTACCAAAATAGAGTAATAAGATAAATATCAATAGGGGCGGGCTTTAGCCCGTCTTGAAGAAATAAAAAATAATAGGCTTTAGCCAAAATTTATAATAGATTTTGGCTAAAGCCTAGAAAAAAATAATCAGACATCGGGCTAAAGCCCGACGCAATTGAAAAAAAATAAACGTTGCTGAGTTTGTAGTTTATACTGAGCTTAGCCTGTAGTGAGCTTGACGAACTATAGAAGTGCCTTTGCGAATCTTAAAAACAGTTAGTTGTATGAAAAAATATTTGCGAACTGTGCGTTTAAAAAAATATAAAACTGATTTAAATATTTAAAATAAATATGAACAAGAAAAATTTTACCAAAGTTCTGGTTTTACTTCTTTGTATATTCTGCATTTTCATTGAAGCCAAAATCAAACTTCCGGCACTGGTTTCAGATGGAATGGTTTTGCAGCGTAACCAAAAACTGAATGTTTGGGGAAAAGCTGATGCAGGAGAAAAAGTGGAAGTGAAATTCCTCAATAAAAATTACAAAACCATTGCCGACCAAACCGGAAACTGGAAAATCACACTTCCCGAGCAGAAAGCCGGAGGTCCTTACACGATGACTATCAATGAAATTACATTGAAAGATATTCTAATAGGTGATGTTTGGCTCGCTTCCGGACAATCGAATATGGAACTGCCGATGCGCAGACTGACTCCGCTTTATGCTGACGAAATTAAAAATGCAAATAATCAGAACATCAGGTTTTTTACGGTTCCTCAAAAATATAATTTTAAATCACCTCAAACCGAGCTTGATGGCGGAAAATGGGAAGCTACAAATCCACAAACGATTCTTAATTTTTCCGGAGTTGCTTACTTTTTCGCAAAAGAATTAAGTCAGAAAAATAAAGTGGCCGTTGGAATTATCCACGCAAGTTTAGGTGGTTCTCCGATTCAGGCGTGGATGGATGAAAATTCTCTGAAAAAATACCCTGAATATCTGGACGAAGCTAAAAAATGGCAAAATGATGATTTAATAAAATCTACCGAATCCGGCGAACAGGCATTGAGCAAAGCTTGGTACACAGAGCTCGACCAAAGCGATGTTGGATTAAACCAACATTGGGAAAATTTCGACCTAGACGATTCTGACTGGAAAACAATGAATATTCCCGGTTCTTGGGAAGATAAAGAAGGTTCTTTCGAAGGTTCTGTCTGGTTCCGAAAAGAAATTAATTTAACCAAAAATCAGGCAGGAAAAGCCGCTTTTTTAAATTTAGGAAGAATAAAAGATGCTGATGTTACCTACATCAACGGAACAAAAGTCGGAAATGTAACTTATGAATATCCGCCTCGTTGGTATGATATTCCAGCAGGTGTTTTGAAAGAAGGTAAAAACATTATTGCTGTAAGGATTACTAACGGTAGCGGAAAAGGACAGTTCATTGCTGACAAACCTTATTACCTCGAAATTGACGGAAATAAAATCGATTTAAAAACCGAATGGAAATATAAAATCGGTGCCAAAATGGAAAAAATGGCTCCGGGAACTACTTTCATCCGCTGGAAACCGACCGGATTGTACAATGCAATGATTAATCCGCTTATCAATTATAACATCAAAGGCGCCATTTGGTATCAAGGCGAAAGCAACACTGGAAAACCAAAAGAATACGGCGATTTGCTGACCACAATGATTCTGGATTGGCGAAATAAATGGAATCAGAAAGAGATGCCTTTTTTCACAGTACAATTAGCCAATTTTATGGAACCAAAAGCGCAGCCTATTGAAAGCAATTGGGCAGAATTAAGAGACCAACAGCGTCAGGTTTCTCTGAAAGTTCCGAACACCGGACTTGCTGTAATTATCGACATAGGAGAGTGGAACGATATTCATCCTTTAAACAAGAAAACAGTCGGAGACAGATTGGCTTTGCAGGCACTGAAAGTTGCCGACAAAAAGAATATCATCGCAGACGGACCGGTTTATCAGTCAATGAAAGTAGAAGGAAATAAAATCATTCTTTCCTTTAAAAATGGAACCGATGATTTTGCACCCGTTTCTGAACTGAAAGGTTTTGCCATCAAAGGAAAAGACGGAAAGTATGAATGGACAAAAGCAAAAATCGATGGCAATAAAATCATTGTCTGGAACGAGACGATTTCAAATCCAATTTCAGTAAGATACGACTGGGCAGACAATCCCGACGGAAACCTGAAAAACAAAACCGGACTTCCTGCATCACCATTTACTACAGAATAATCAATTATCATTTATCAATTATAAATTATTAAAATGAACAACTCATCTCAAAAAATATCTGTCGTTGAGAAAATCGGCTACAGTTTAGGAGATTTAGCCGCCAATCTGGTTTTCCAGACTTTGGTGACGTATTTAGCTTATTTTTACACCGATATTTACGGTTTAAAGCCGGAAGATGCATCCATCATTACACTTACGGTCGGTTTATTGGCTGGTTTTGTTTTTAATCCGATGATTGGAGCTTTGGCAGATAGAACCCGCACAAAATGGGGGAAATTCCGTCCTTGGATTTTGTTAACGGCAATTCCGTTGGGTGCTGCGGCACTTTTTGCGTTCAGCACACCCGATTTTTCTTATAAAGGAAAAATGATTTATGCAGCAGTTACTTACTCAGTTTTATTATTGCTTTATGCAGCCAATAATTTACCTTACGCAGCTCTAAGTGGCGTAATTACAGGCGATATGAGCGAAAGAAACAGTATTTCATCTTACCGTTTTGTTGCCGTTATGTTTGCGCAGTTTTTCGTTCAGGTATTTATGTTGCCGATTATTTTGTCTGCGGGACACGGTGACAAAGCAGCCGGAATCGAGGTTGTAATGACCTGGCTTGCAATTATCGGAACAGTAATGTTGCTCATCACTTTTCTCACAACCAAAGAAAGAGTGATTCCAAAACCGGAGCAGGAATCTACTTTAGGAGCTGATTTAAAAGATTTAAAGAAAAATAAGCCGTGGATTATTATGTTAACGGTTACCGCATTGATTTTCATTACATTGGCAATGAAAGGCGGTTCGTATGTGTATTATTTTAACAATTATGTAGATGAAACTTCGCTTCAGCAATTTATATCACCGATTACCAATTTCTTCAATTCCATTGGGATGAATTTCTTCGGAGAAGACCCTCGTTCAGCAGGTTTCGGGTTATTCAATGCAGGTGGAATCATTATGATGATTGTTGGAATCACTTTCTCGAAAAAGTTTGCAGATAAATATGGCAAAAGAGATGCATTCATCGCTTCACTTTTTATTTCAACACTATTCGTTTTAGCATTTATATTTTATCCGCCAAAATCCGTCGGATTAATGTTTTTATCCCAGGTTTTACACGGTTTCTTCTACGGAATCGGAACGCCATTACTTTGGGCGATGATTGCCGACGTTGCCGATTATTCAGAATGGAAGAACAACAGACGTGCGACAGCAATTATTTTCTCGGCAATGATGGTCGGTTTGAAAGTTGGTTTAAGCATTGGAAGTTCATTAGTTGCATTAATTATCGGAAAATATGGTTACATTTCCTCAGAAGGTACAGTCAACGTGATACAGCCGGAAACCGTTTCCACAGGTGCCAAAATGCTGGTCAGCGTATTCCCGTCAATCCCGTTCTTTTTAGCGTGCGGATTGCTGATGTTCTACGAAATCAATAAGAAAAAAGAAATCGAAATCGAGCACGACCTTAAAGAAAGAAGAAAAGCGAAAGATTAATGATATAATAAAAATTTGGGCAGCTATTTCCGTCTTCCACTCCCAATCTTTTTTGCCAAAGCTTTTCCAGCTGCAAAAAAAGGATTTCCGTTCAAGCCGGGCTGCGAGTGATTCGGTGTATTAAAAATAATTAGAAAAATAAAATTATGAAACGAATTATAGCATTATTAGGAATTTTAACCTTAACTGTTTCGTGCAAGACAGCCAACACGGCAACTTCCAACGATTCCCTGAAAAATGCATTCAAAAACAAATTCTATATCGGAACAGCGATGAGTCTTCCGCAGATTTATGAGAAAGATGTAAAATCTGTAGAAATTATTAAAAACCAGTTCAGTTCCATTGTTGCCGAAAACTGTATGAAATCGATGTTTTTGCAGCCAGAGGAAGGAAAGTTCTTTTTTGATGATGCCGATAAATTTGTGGCTTTCGGAGAGAAAAACAAAATGTTCATCATCGGTCATACTTTGATTTGGCATTCGCAGTTACCCAAATGGTTTTTCGTAGACAAAGACGGAAAAGATGTTTCTGCTGAAGTCTTAAAACAAAGAATGAAAAATCACATTACCACCGTTGTCACCAGATACAAAGGTCGCGTAAAAGGTTGGGATGTGGTTAATGAAGCTATTATGGAAGATGGAACTTACCGTAAAAGTAAATTTTATGAGATTCTTGGCGAAGAATTTATTCCGTTGGCTTTCCAGTACGCTCAGGAAGCAGACCCGAATGCAGAACTCTATTACAACGATTACAACGAATGGCATCCCGGAAAAGTAAAAACTGTAAGCAAAATGGTTCAGACTTTAAAATCCAGAGGAATCCGAATCGATGGAGTAGGAATGCAGACCCACGTTGGTCTTGATACACCAACCCTTGACGAATACGAAAAAGCAATTCTTGACTACACAGCAAACGGTGTAAAAGTAAATGTTACTGAAATGGAAATCAGCGCACTTCCCTCACCGTGGGGAACTTCTGCCAACGTTTCCGATAAGGTAGAATATGAAGCAAAAATGAATCCTTACACAGCCGGACTTCCCGAAAATGTAAAAACAGAATGGGAAAACCGTTATCTGGATTTTTTCAGATTATTCCTGAAACATCAGGATAAAATCAGAAGAGTAACCTTGTGGGGAACTACTGATGCACAATCCTGGAAAAATGATTTTCCGGTAAAAGGCAGAACCGATTATCCTTTACTTTTTGACCGGAATAATCAGGCAAAACCTATAGTAGAAAAAATCATTCAGTTAACAAAAGAAAAATAATGCAGCTTCAAACCTTATAGGTTTTCAAAACCTATAAGGTAAAAAAATAATCTGCAAATCACAAAAATGTTTCTCTCGCAGACTTAGCGAATTAAGTAGATTTTTATTTAAATAATCTGAAAATCTGCGAGAAAATAAAATTTATCAATCTATTATCTTAACATCTAAATTAAAATGAAAAAAGCAAAATATCTATTCCCGAAAGATTATATGGCAGACCCTTCCGTACACGTTTTTGAAGGCAAAATTTACATTTATCCATCACACGACCGTGAAAGCGGCATCGAAGAAAATGACAACGGAGACCATTTCGATATGAACGATTATCACGTTTTCTCGTTGGATGATGTAGAAAACGGCGAAATCACAGACCACGGTGTTGTCCTTTCGGTAAAAGATATTCCTTGGTCGGGAAGGCAATTGTGGGATTGTGATGTGGCATTCAAAAATGGAAAATATTATATGTATTTTCCGTTAAAAGATAAAAATGACATCTTCAGAATCGGTGTTGCGGTAAGTGACAAACCTTACGGACCATTTATTCCGGAGAAACATCCGATGTTGGGAAGTTATAGCATCGACCCTTGTATTTTTGAAGAAAACGGAAGACAATATATGTATTTTGGTGGAATCTGGGGTGGACAATTGCAGCGTTACAGAAACAACAAAGCCTTAGAAGCTGCAGTAATTCCAAATGATAACGAACCGGCAATTCCTTCAAAAGTTGTTTTATTGAGCGATGATATGCTGGAGTTTGAAGAAGAGCCGAAAGATGTTTTAATTCTTGACGAAAATGGAAATCCATTGCTTCACGGCGACAAACACCGCTTTTTCGAAGCGTCCTGGATGCATAAATACAACAGCAAATATTATTTCTCATATTCTACCGGCGATACGCATTTGATTTGTTATGCCACAGGCGACAGTCCTTATGGTCCCTTTACTTTTCAGGGAGAAATTCTGACGCCTGTCATTGGATGGACAACTCATCACAGCATTGCTGAATTCAAAGGAAAATGGTATCTGTTTTTCCACGACTCTGTTCCGAGTGAAGGAAAAACCTGGCTCAGAAGTATGAAGGTAATCGAATTGGAATATGACAACGATGGTAAAATTAAAACCATTGAAGGTTTAGAAGAATAATCTATAAAAAGTCCCGAAGGGACGATTTAACGAAGGATAGGATGAAATCCTATTATCAATAGGAACGGGCTTTAGCCCGTTTAAAGATGAAGAGATACAATTTGGCTTTAGCCAAAATTTATTTAAATAAAAATTAAAAGAAAATCTAATGCGCTATTTCCGACTGTACATCCTATTATTTCTAATGATTCCATTAACGATTTTCGCAGAAGACGGAAGTCAGCTTTGGCTTCGCTTCCCTGCAAAGAATGGAGTTTCAGCAGATAAAATCATTTCCAAAGGAAACAATCCGACTCTGAATATCGCCAAAAAAGAATTAATGAATCATTGGCAAGGTCAGGAAATTGAACTTCGAACCGACAAATCATTAAAAAATCTGAAAGGCGGTTATACCATAAAATCACTTCAAAATAAACTGGTCATTTCTGCCGAAAAAGAAATCGGATTGTTGTATGGTGTCTATCATATTCTACGTTTGCAGCAGACAAAATCTATATTAACAAATTTGAATATTACCGAAAAACCATCATATGATGTCAGGATTCTCAACCATTGGGATAATCTGGATGGAACCATTGAACGCGGTTATGCAGGGCATTCGCTTTGGAAATGGGAAGATTTACCCAGTAAAATTTCCCCCAGATACGAAGAGTATGCAAGAGCAAATGCATCCATTGGAATCAATGCAACCGTTCTTAACAACGTGAATGCTTCACCAAATATGCTCCGTAAAGACTATCTTGAAAAAGTAAAAATTCTCGCAGATATTTTCAGACCTTACGGAATCAAAGTTTATTTATCAGTCAATTTTTCGTCGCCTAAAGTTTTGGACGGATTGGAAAATTCTGACCCGTTGAATAAAGATGTTCAAAAATGGTGGAAAGACAAAGCATCAGAAATTTATAAATTAATTCCTGATTTTGGTGGTTTTTTAGTGAAAGCCAATTCCGAAGGACAACCGGGACCGCAGGATTACGGAAGAACGCACGCAGACGGCGCCAATATGATGGCTGACGTTTTGAAACCTTATGGCGGAATCGTAATGTGGAGAGCGTTTGTGTACAGTCCGAGCAAAGAAGACCGCGCAAAACAGGCTTATCTGGAATTTGTTCCGCTAGACGGGAAATTCAGAGATAATGTGATTGTTCAGATTAAAAACGGACCAGTTGATTTTCAGCCTCGTGAAGCGTTTAATCCGCTTTTCGGAGCTTTGAAAAAAACTTCCGAAATGGTTGAATTTCAAATTACTCAGGAATATTTAGGGCAAGCCAATCATCTGGTTTACCTTGCTCCTTTATTCAAGGAAACTTTAGACAGTGATACGTATTCTGACGGAAAAGGTTCTACAATTGCGAAAATTACAGACGGAACTTTAAGACCTGCAAAAATTTCGGCTATTTCGGCAGTTGCCAATATTGGTGAAGATAAAAACTGGACGGGACATCACTTTGCACAAGCCAATTGGTATGCTTTCGGACGTTTAGCTTGGAACCACGATTTGACTTCTGAACAGATTGCCGACGAATGGATTAAAATGACCTTCACTGACAACGAAAAATTCCTCAATCCTGTAAAACAAATGATGCTCACTTCAAGGGAAACGGCGGTAGATTATATGATGCCGCTTGGTTTGCACCACATTTTTGCAGGAATGCACCATTACGGACCGGAACCGTGGGGTGACTATAAAGGTACGAGAGCAGACTGGTCACCAGTTTATTATCATCAAGCAAATACGCAGGGTTTAGGTTTTGACAGAACCAAAACGGGAAGCAATGCTGTTTCACAATATTTTCCTCCACTCAACGACATCTACGGAAATATCAAAACGACTCCCGAAAACCTTATTCTCTGGTTTCATCACGTTCCGTGGGATTATCAGATGAAAGACGGTAAAACCTTGTGGGAAGAACTATCATACAAATATGATACAGGTGTAAAAAATGTCAGAGATTATCAGAAAATCTGGGACAAAATGCAGCCTTATGTTGATGAAGAAAGATTTACCGAAGTTCAATCAAAATTAAAGATTCAGTCAAAAGATGCCGTTTGGTGGAAGGATGCTTGTCTGTTGTATTTCCAGACGTTTTCAAAAATGCCGATTCCTTACGACATAGAAAGACCGGTTCACGAACTGGAAGATTTGAAGAAAATCAAACTCCCAATGGGTCATCACAATTAAATAAAAATTTAAGCAACAACTTTCTGAATCTTTTTAAGACAGAAAATTGTTTGTTTTATTTATTAAGTGTAAATTTAACACTTAAAATACAATTTAAAATATAAACATTCACTTTGATAAATTATAATCAAATTTCAACAACACCTTTGTCATTCCGTAGGAATCTAAACTGCTTTATTCTTGCTGTGTTGAGATTCCTACAGAATGACAAAAGGGTGCTGAATGGAATGAAATAATCAAACCTAATAACTGAACTAATAACAAATAAAAATCTACATATGAAATTTTTTATCGACACTGCCAATCTGGATCAGATAAAAGAAGCTAACGATTTGGGAATTCTGGATGGCGTAACTACCAATCCATCCTTGATGGCAAAAGAAGGAATCAGCGGAACAGAAGCTATTTTACAACATTACAAAGACATTTGCGAAATTGTAGATGGCGATATTTCTGCGGAAGTCCTATCTACAACATATGAAGAAATGATTGCAGAAGGTGAAATTCTGGCAGCAGTTCATCCAAATATCGTTGTAAAAATTCCAATGATAAAAGATGGTGTAAAAGCTCTCAAATATTTTTCCAACAAAGGAATCAAAACCAATTGCACCTTGATTTTCTCTGCCGGGCAAGCTCTTTTAGCCGCAAAAGCAGATGCGAGTTACGTTTCTCCGTTTTTGGGAAGATTGGATGATATTTCGACAGACAGTTTGAATCTTATTGAAGAAATCCGTCTTATTTTCGATAATTATGGCTACGAAACAGAGATTTTAGCGGCTTCCGTAAGACACAGTATGCACATCATCAATTGTGCAAAAATCGGTGCTGATGTCGTGACTTGTCCGATTCAGCCGATTCTTTCCTTGTTAAAACATCCTTTAACAGATTCAGGACTGGAGCAGTTCGTCAAAGATTCACAAAAAATGCAATAATATATGGAACACGATATTTCAAAACTTAATCACATCGCTTCGCAGGTCAGAAGGGATATTGTAAGAATGGTTCATGCCTGTCAATCCGGTCATCCCGGCGGTTCGTTGGGTTGCACAGACTTTCTGGTCGCTCTTTATTTTGATGCGATGAAAAGAAAGGAAGGATTTGATATGAAAGGTAAAGATGAGGACGTTTTTTACCTGTCCAACGGTCATATTTCGCCTGTTTTTTACAGTGTTTTGGCGCACGCAGGTTATTTTGATAAATCGGAACTGGCAACTTTCAGAAAACTGAATTCAAGATTACAGGGACATCCCACCACGCACGAGCATCTTCCGGGTGTTCGCATTGCTTCCGGTTCTCTGGGGCAAGGAATGTCGGTGGCAATCGGTCACGCAGTCGGTAAAAAACTGAATAAAGATAAAAATCTTGTGTTCACCCTTCACGGCGACGGCGAATTGCAGGAAGGGCAGAACTGGGAAGCCATAATGTATGCCTCTCACAATAAGGTTGATAATTTGATTGCAACCATCGATTATAATGGTCAGCAGATTGATGGCCCGACTTCAAAAGTCCTTTCTTTGGGTAATCTTAAAACCAAATTCGAAGCCTTCGACTGGAAAGTTCTCGAAGTGGAAAACGGAAACGATATGGAAGAAATTCTTAACGTTCTGGACGAAGCAAAATCATTGACCGGACAAGGGCAGCCGATTTGTATTCTCCTGAAAACCGGAATGGGTCACGGTGTCGATTATATGATGGGAAGCCACGCGTGGCACGGAAAAGCGCCTAACGATGAGCAACTGGCAAAAGCATTAGACCAGTTAGAGGAAACTTTAGGAGATTATTAAAATTTAGTTGTTTGTTGATAGTTTTTAGTTGATAGAAAAAAATCTACTTTACTTTCTGACAACCATCAACAGACAACCATCAACCAAAAATAATACAATGAAAAAATATACCTACACAGAAAAAAAAGATACCCGAAGTGGTTTCGGAGCCGGTCTTGCAGAACTGGCAGACAAAAATCCTGATGTCGTGGCACTTTGCGCCGATCTTATCGGTTCTTTGAAAATGGAAAAATTCATCGAAAAAGCACCGGAACGTTTTTTCCAGATTGGAATTGCCGAAGCCAATATGATTGGGATCGCAGCTGGCTTAGCGATAGAAGGCAAAATTCCGTTCACGGGAACATTTGCCAACTTTTCTACCGGAAGAGTTTATGATCAGATTCGTCAGTCGGTGGCGTATTCCGATAAAAATGTAAAAATTTGTGCTTCTCACGCCGGATTGACTTTAGGCGAAGATGGTGCAACACACCAGATTCTGGAAGACATTGGATTAATGAAAATGCTTCCCGGAATGACAGTCATCAACACCTGCGATTACAACCAGACCAAAGCGGCAACGATTGCCATTGCTGATTATGAAGGTCCGGTTTATCTGCGTTTCGGAAGACCTGTGATTCCTGTTTTTACAGACGAAAATCAAACATTCGAAATAGGGAAAGCATGGATGGTGAACGAAGGAAAAGATGTAACGATCATTGCAACCGGACATTTGGTTTGGGAAGCGATAAAAGCCGGGGAAATCCTGGAAGAGCAGGGAATTGATGCCGAAATTATTAATATTCACACCATCAAACCTTTGGATACTGAAGCAATTTTAAAATCAGTAAAGAAAACAGGTTGCGTTGTAACTGCCGAAGAACACAACAGATTAGGCGGTTTAGGCGACAGCGTTGCTCAACTTTTGATTACAGAATATCTTGCACCTCAGGAATATGTAGCTGTAAACGACAGCTTCGGAGAAAGCGGAACTCCAGACCAACTGATGGAAAAATATGGATTGACCGCCAATGACATTGTTGAAGCCGCAAAAAAAGTAATGAAAAGAAAGTAATTGCATGATTTAAAATATGCCACGAATGCGCGAATGTTTTTTAGAAAATATATTTTTATTTGAATTTTTGTTTCGGAAGGATTATTAAAAAGTTATTGATTTAAAATAAATAGGTCCCGAATGCGCAAATGTTTTCTTTAAAAAAATATAAATTTTTATTCGTGCATTCGTGGCAAAAAAAGATTTAAAATCATAAATTGCAGTCATCTATGCAGGAGAAATTAATCAATCATACCAAAGAGGCGTTTCAATCGGCCTTTCAATCTGAGCCAGAAAGTTTTTTTCTGGCTCCGGGAAGAATTAATATTATCGGTGAACACGTTGATTACAGCGATGGCTTCGTACTTCCTGCCGCCATCGACAAACATATTTGTTTTGCTGTCAAAAAGGTGGAAGACTCAGAAATCTGTACTTTTTTTGCAAAAGATTTTAATGAATCCTTCAGTTTTAATATTCATCAAAAGCAGACTCCGGTTGAGCAAACCTGGGCTAATTATTTGCTGGGTGTTTTCAGTGCGATTCAGGAAAGCGGTAAAGAGATTGGCGGTTTGCAGATTGCCTTCAGCAGTACGATTCCGATGGGTTCCGGCTTGTCGTCTTCGGCAGCTTTGGAATGTGGGTTTGCCTATATTCTCAATCAGGTTTTCGATTTAAATTTATCTAAAAAAGATTTGGCGCTGATTGGTCAGAAATCCGAACATACCTTTGTTGGTGTAAAGTGTGGAATTATGGACCAATTTGCATCCGTTTTCGGTAAAGAACACCAAGTAATTATGCTCGACTGCAATTCTCTGGAACATCAGTATTTTGAAGCTAATATCGAAGGTTACAGTCTGGTGCTTTTCGACAGTTGTGTAAAACATACGCATCTTACTTCCGGCTACAACGACCGAAGAAAAGATGTTGATAACGGGAAAAAAGTTTTGTGGGAAAAGTTTCCTGAAATAGAGAAATTCAGAGATTTCAGCTTTTCAATGCTGGATGAAGTGAGGGCAGAAATAGGAGAGACGTCTTACAAAAGATGTCTGTATCTTTTGAAAGAAATAAAAAGAGTAAAAAAAGCTGCAAAAGCTTTATCAGAAGGAGATGTGAAATATTTAGGACAGCTTCTAATCGAAACGCATTCCGGACTTTCAAAAGAATTTGAAGTGAGCTGTGACGAACTTGATTTTATGGTGGAAGAAACTTTAAAAGAAAACGGTGTTTTGGGTGCAAGAATAATGGGTGGTGGTTTCGGCGGATGCAGCATCAATCTTATAAAAGATGAAAATGTTGATGAAGTGATTAAAAATATCAGCGCAAAATACAAAGCAGATTTTGCCATCGAAATGAAAGTGTACCGTGTAAAAATATCAGATGGGATTAATGAATACAAAAGAAATGAATTCGTCATTTAATCAAAAGCAGCACCCTCACAGAAGATACAATCCACTTTTGAATGAGTGGATTCTGGTGTCTCCGCAACGAGCCAACCGACCTTGGCAGGGACAGACCGAAAAAGTAGCTGAAGAAAAACTTCCTGCTCACGACCCGAATTGCTACTTGTGTTCAGGAAATATACGTGTGAATGGTGATAAAAATCCTGACTATAAAGGTGTTTTTGTTTTTGACAATGACTTTGGTTCTTTGATGAAAGATGATGTTGAATTTTCTGAAGAACAATCTGATTTTTTTTCATTAAAGCCGGAACGTGGTATCAACAGAGTCATTTGTTTTTCGGAAAATCATAGTCTCACTTTACCGGAAATGGAAGTCGATGATATAAAAAAAGTGGTAGACGTTTGGCAAGAGCAATATAAAGATTTAGGTTCTGAAGATTACATCAATCACGTTCAGATTTTTGAAAATAAAGGAAGCGTGATGGGATGCAGCAATCCGCATCCGCACGGACAGATCTGGGCGCAGTCTTCGATTCCGTCGACAGTTTTGAGAACGCAGAAAAATCTTAAAAAATATTTCGAGAAAAACGGAAGTTCGCTTCTGGAAGATTATGTCAAAAAAGAATTAGAAGCCGGAGAAAGAATCATTCTTGAAAATGAGGATTTTGTCGCATTAGTTCCGTTTTGGGCAGTCTGGCCTTACGAAACAATGATTATCAGCAAAATAAAAGCGGAAAATATTCTGCAGTTTTCTGATTCAGAAAAGCTTTCATTGGCTGAGATTATTAAAAATTTAACCACAAAATATGACAATCTTTTTGAGATTTCTTTTCCATATTCAGCAGGAATTCATCAGTCTCCAACGGATGGAAAACCCCATCCTGAATGGCATTTCCATATGCATTTTTATCCGCCATTGCTGCGTAATGCTGAAGTGAAAAAATTTATGGTCGGCTACGAAATGCTGGCAGAACCGCAACGTGATATTACACCTGAACAAAGTGCGGAGATATTGAAGAATCTTTCTGATGTACATTATAAAAATAAATGGTAACTATACGCAAGTGGTAACGGTTCAGATGTAGAGTTTTAACTTAATTCGGATAGCTTGATACGAAAATAATGGCTCTACAAAGAACTTTCATTTACCTGACGGTTCAGATGTGGAGCTGATAGACGTCGAAATAGATGTTTTCATTGTAATTAAACTAAAAGATTGATCATTGCATCAACTTGTGTTTTATTTTTATATAAAACGTAATTCTTAAGTAGAGCGGTAGATGAGCTTGCAAAAAGGGCAGCAATAGTTTCTGTATACAGATAAGTTAGTACTTCCTTCATCAGTTAACCGCTATATGTTCGGGTAGCTAGGGGCAGTAACAAAAGCAACTGGACAATATATTGCCAGTTGCTTTTTTTATCCGACTGTTAAATTAAATATTGACTATTATATGTAATTATAGCTTGTAGAAATACTTTTCAATGATCATCAGAAATTGAAATATAACTTTTTACACCCTGGTATTTTTAATACTCCTTGTACTGGAAAGGTGAAAAAATATTCCAATGAAATTTTAATATCAAAAAGCTTAAGAGTTTTTTTTGACGACATCTATCATATGATCGATATCAAAAGGTTTTTGGAGATAATCGTCCGCTTTGCATTCTTTTGCTATTTGCGGTAGGTTGTTTGAAGTGGAAGTAAGTACAGCGCCGATTTCATCGGTATTAGGATCAGATTTTAATTCTTCAATCACTTTTGATCCTTTTTTCCCACCCTGTATATGATCATCTATAATCACTACGTCGGGGTCAATTTCTTCAATTTTTTCTACGGTCTTAGTGGTTAATGATGGAGTAACGTCAAAACCTTCCTCCTCTAATACCTGATCCATGATATCCAAAATATGTTCATTGTCTTGGATAAGGACAACCTTCTTTTTCATAAGAATTAATTTTATATAAAAATAGTGAAAAAAAACATTACGAAATATACTACCATCTGAGTATAAATAAACAACCGCTAAAATACAATATCAAAAAAATAACAGTTAGAAAGCTCTTCTTCATCAAAGCAATTATGAGATGATTCATACATCTACCAGCAAAGCATTCATTTTGCTTGGCACGAGCACGGTACTTTGGCTGATAATATTTATAAAAGGCAGTTTTCTACTGATCCGAAACTGTATAACCGTGTTGTAACAGATTTCCAACAAAGCCGATTGACTATTATAATGAGCCTGTGAAGCAGCTTCCAACCGTCCAGTATTTTGCTGATCGATTGGGATTAACGACTAATTATTTGGGAGACATCATTAAACACTTTACTCAAAAATCGGCTTTGGAAAATATTCACGATTTATTATATTCAAATTATTTTTCAAAATTTTTTAAAAGACAAGAAGGTCTAACGCCCAAACAATATCGTTTGCAATACGCCAAAACACATCAAAATTAATTTAAATGAGTCTTAGCTGAATGTCGTTGGTCTATAACGGGTCGTTGATTTTGTAAGTTTGGAACACTGAAGTCTGATTAAGAAAAGCCTAACGGTAAAATGTTTCTTTTATAGTAGTAATCTGTCTCCATCATATTCAGGAATGAGCTCTAATTTTGAACTGTCAAATTAATGAGGTTTTTACAAGTGCAATGTTCAGTAAAAAATTTCTTACAGGAGACGGTCGTTCAGAAACATATGTTGCTGCTGATGGTTTCATAACAAAAATCGACTGTATTTTTTGTGTTCGTATTTAAAATAGAGATAAAATTAAGTATTATTGTACTAAAATAATCTGTTTGTGGAACATTGGGAAATCATATTGTTTTTTTTAATAATCGCTTTCATTTATTCTTCTGTGGGATTTGGTGGAGGGTCTAGTTACCTTGCTGTTCTGGCAATGTATAGTCTCCCTTATCAGGAAATACGGTTAACAGCACTTATCTGTAATGTTATTGTGGTAATAGGAGGTGTATTTATTTACATCAAAAATAATCAGATCGATTGGAAAAAAATACTACCTCTTACAATGATAAGTGTTCCCATGGCATATCTGGGTGCTGTTTTAAAAATAAGCCAGGAAACTTTTTTTCTGATTTTGGGAATCACTTTAATAATTGCAGCATTGCTGCTGTGGCTAAAAACAGAAACAAAAAATGTAGAAAATACTTCAGCAAATGCAGAAGCTTCCCCGTTCAAAAACGGATTCTTAGGTGGTGGAATAGGCTTCTTGTCCGGATTGGTGGGAATTGGCGGTGGGATTTTTCTTTCCCCTTTACTAAATCTGATAAAATGGGATACTCCTAGAAAAATTGCGGCAACATCAAGTGTTTTCATATTGGTAAATTCATTATCAGGAATTTTCGGTCAATTATCCAAACTGGCTGCAGGTATGGATTATTTCAGAATTCTGAGTTTGTGTTTTGCTGTATTCATCGGCGGGCAGATCGGTTCCAGGATGTCCCTGAAATGGAAACCTTTGGTCATCAAAAGAATGACCGCTGTCCTGGTTTTGGTAGCCGGAATAAATGTTTTAATAAAATATTGGTAATCAGCTAAAATTAAAAATGATACTTAAAATATTAGCATTCGGAATAACGAAAGATATTTTCGGAGCATCAGAAAAAGAAATAGAAATAAATGAAGGTGCAAATGTTAATGCGCTAAAAGAGCTTCTGGAAAAAGATTTTCCGGAACTGAAGAGATTGAAATCCTATTTTATTGCCGTTGACGATGAATATGCGGAAGACGATCAGATAGTAACAGTCTCTAACGAAATAGCAATAATTCCTCCGGTAAGCGGCGGATAAAAGATATGGTTGATATAAAAATAACAGAGAATATACTGGATCTTACGGATTGCTTTAGCCTTGCATCCGATCCTGCATGCGGAGGAATGGCATCATTTGTAGGAACAGTACGAAATCACACCAAAGGTAAATCTGTTACCCGCTTGGAATATGAATGCTATGAATCTATGGCAATTAAGGAAATACAGAAAATAACGGATAAAGCCATTTCGTTATTTTCGGTAAAAAATATTGTAGTTCATCACCGTACCGGAATTTTATTTCCAGGCGATGTTGCTGTGATCATCGTGGTGAGCGATGGTCACAGAAATTCTGTTTTTGATGCGTGCAGCTATATGATCGAAAATATTAAAAAAACTGTTCCCATCTGGAAAAAAGAAATTTTTGAGAATGGAGAAGAATGGGTTTCCGCACACCCGTAATTTAAGGAACAAAATTTTTGTACCTTTACTATACCAGTTATTAAATTATGAAAACTCATTTGTTATTAAATAAGTCGGTAAAACAGATAGAAATTGTCAAAGTTAAGGAGAACAGCAGTTTTCCTTATACGGATGATGTTTCTGTAGAAGAACCTTTGGAAATCAGAGTTTCTTATTATGCAGGAGATAAAAAAGAGTCTAAAAATATATCCGTAACGATGCGGACTCCGGGAAATGATGCAGAACTGGCAATCGGTTTTTTATTTACAGAAGGAATTATTTCCAGCCGTCAACAGGTTAAAAGCACATGTTTTCCGGAAGCAGAATGTTCCAGAAACAGCGAAAATATTGTTATTGTAGAACTTACAGAAGGTTTTATTCCTGAACTTATGAAAGCCGACCGCAACTTTTATACCACTTCGAGTTGCGGTGTCTGTGGAAAAGGTTCCATAGAATCCATAAGAACAGTAAGTACTTTTCATAATCATAGAAAATATAACACAGCAGTTTCCCTGGAAACCCTGTATCAACTATCAGAAAAACTGCAGTCATTCCAGAACAATTTCAGTGCTACAGGCGGTATACACGCTTCCGGCATCTTTGATTCGGAAGGCAATCTTCTTGCTTTACGTGAGGATGTAGGAAGGCATAACGCATTGGATAAACTTATAGGATATGCATTATCTGCAGATTTGCTTCCTCTCGACAATAAAATTTTGGTTCTGAGCGGAAGAGCCAGCTTCGAGCTTATTCAGAAAGCTGCCATGGCAGGAATTACGATTGTCGCGGCAATAGGAGCTCCATCCAGTCTGGCAATAGATCTTGCAAAAGAATTTGATATCACTTTATTAGGCTTTCTCCGGGATAACAGGTTTAATATTTACCATTCCGGCAGCCATTTTAAAATTGAAAATTTGTTATGAAAATAAGAATTAAAGACAACTCAATAAGATTCCGTCTAACCCAATCCGAAGTTGCAGAATTAGGACAAAACGGAAGCATCTCAAGCTTTACAGAATTTGTAGACCGTCCGTTTATTTATTCTATCGAAACAACGGATAACGAAGAGCTTTCAGCGGTTTTCATCGAAAACAGAATTGTACTGAAAATGCCTAAAGCTATGATAAATGAGTGGGTTTCCACAGACAGAGTTGGCTTTGACGGACAAGCCGGATTGGTGAAAATTTTAATAGAAAAGGATTTTGTATGCATTGATAACACACTGGAGGATCAAAGTGACAATTATCCCAACCCTAATATAAAATGCTAAATTTTTTCATTTTTTAAAATTTAAAAATCATGGAAAACAAAGATTCATTCGATAAAATAAAAGAGGGCAGTAGATTACCTTCTGCAGAACCTCCATATAAATTGCTGGATTTGAAACTGAAACCGCCAAAAGCCTGGGCAGCCGGCGTTCCTGCTGTTATCCATTCATTGGACCAGTTGGTTCTCAATGCCTCTGTTATTCGTGGAGGAAGGGCTCTTTTCAGTATGAATCAGTTTGATGGCTTCGATTGCCCAAGCTGTGCATGGCCCGACCCGGATGATGAACGTTCCAGGTTGGGTGAATACTGTGAAAACGGAGCAAAGGCCTTAGCAGAAGAAGCTACCTCAAAAAAGATAGATGCAGCGTTTTTCAGAGAAAATTCAGTGTATGATTTAGCAAAACTAACGGATTTTGAAATCAGTCAGTTGGGAAGAATTGCAGAACCTATGTATCTGTCGCAAGGAGGAACGCATTATCAGCCGATAAGTTGGGATGATGCTTTTTCAAAAATTTCTCAAAAACTAAACACTCTCGATTCTCCCAACGAAGCCATATTTTATACTTCAGGCAGAACAAGCAACGAAGCAACATGGGTGTATCAGTTGTTTGCCCGTGAATTTGGAACTAATAATTTTCCGGATTGCTCCAATATGTGCCATGAAACTTCCGGTTATGCGCTTTCAAGAAGCATAGGTATCGGAAAAGGAACGGTAAAACTGGAAGATTTTTACGATACGGACCTTATTATTATCATCGGTCAGAACCCGGGAACCAATTCGCCAAGAATGCTTTCTGCTTTGACCAAAGGAAAGAAAAACGGAGCAAAGATCATGGCAGTCAACCCTCTTCCTGAAGCGGGATTAAAAGGTTTCAGAAATCCTCAGGAAGTCCGTGCTTTGCTTAATAAGCCTTATGAATTGTCAGATTTGTATCTTCCTGTAAGAATTAATGGAGACATGGCACTTTTAAAGGCACTTCAGATCCTGGTATTGGAAGAAGAAGCCAAAAATCCCGGAAAAGTTCTTGACCATGATTTTATCGCTAATAAAACCGCAGGCTTCAACGAGTTGGCTGCAGAATTAAAATTGTATGACCTCGATTATTTATCGGAAGAATGTGGAATTTCGATTGAAAATCTAAGGGATGCCGCGCAAATGATTGCCTCAAAAAAACGTATTATCATTTGTTGGGGAATGGGAATCACGCAGCAGCACAACGGTGTGGAAATGATTTATAATATTGTGAACCTCCTGTTGATGAAAGGAAGCATAGGAATCCAGGGGGGAGGAGTTTGTCCTGTTCGAGGTCACAGTAATGTTCAGGGTAACAGAACATTGCTTATTAACCACCATCCTACGACCGAACAACTGGACAGACTGGAGGAATACTATGGCTTTAAGGTTCCGCGAGAAGGCGGCTATGATGTTGTAAATGCCCTGAAAGCGATGCATAAAGAAAAGGTGAAATTTATGTTCTGCATGGGAGGTAATTTCCTTTCGGCAGCACCGGATACAACCTTTACGGCAGAAGCAATGCGAAAATTAGAAATGTCCGTAATTGTTTCTATAAAATTGAATAGGAATCATCTTATCCATGGGAAAGAGGCCCTTATTTTACCGGTCATTTCCAGAAGTGAAAAAGATATGATAAACGGCGAACTTCAGCATGTGAGTACGGAAAATTCAATGGGGGTTGTAGAATGGTCAAGAGGAGTTCTCGATCCTATTTCAAAACATCTGATCAATGAAACACATGTTGCATGCAGAATGGCAAAGGCGGTTTTGGGTGAACGTTCCTTAGTGGATTGGGACAAATTTATCAACAGTTATGATGCTGTTCGTAATGACATCGAACAATGTATTCCCGGATTTGAAAATTATAACGAAAGAGTAGTGCAGAAAGGAGGTTTTTATCTTCCGAACGGACCAAGGGATGGTATTTTCAACAGTGAATTTTACCCGGGAAAAGCCGCTTTCAATGTTACAGCTGTACCGGACAATTTGCTTGCAGATGACGAATACCTGATGGGAACGACCAGGACACATGATCAGTTCAATACAGTTGTTTATGGTCTGAATGACCGTTACCGTGGGATTTTCAATGAAAGAAGGGTTGTCATGATGAATGAAAAAGATATTGAGAAAGCCGGTCTAAAAGAAGGCGATCATGTAGACCTTTTCAATTATGATGATGGAATCGAAAGGATTGCTCCTCTTTTTATTGTTGTAAAATATCCAATTCCTCAGAAAAGTACAATGACCTATTTCCCGGAAACGAATGTATTGGTATCCATCAATAATGTGGTTAATGGAGCCAATATGCCTGCTTCCAAATATGTCCGTATCAAAATTCGCAAGCACAACCCTGAGATCTTTAAAAAGATTGATGATCATATAATGGCTGCAACAGGTACTAATCCTGATTAGTAAAACAATAATATTCTTTTAGATAATATTTATATCATGAGGAAACTATTTTTTCTTATTCTGCTTTCCTTTTGTGAGATAGCAGCGGCTCAATCTAATTTCAGATTAAAAGTTTCCGGCGAAGTTTCCCGGCCTTTGGAATTGAGCTTGTCTGACCTTTCAAAAATGCCCCGGAGAGAAGCCATAATGAAAGATAAGGAAGGGAATTTACATACTTTCACTGGAGTCCCGCTCATAGAAATTTTAGGAAAAACGGGAGTTCCATCCGGAAAAGCACTTCACGGGGCAGAAAATTTTTCAAAATATGTATTGATAAAATGTTCCGATGGCTATCAGGTTTTATTTTCACTGGCAGAACTGGATCCTTCAATTCAGGATAAAAATGTCATTATTGCCGATTCTGTAGACGGAAAACCCTTGCCAAAAGAAAAAGGACCGCTTAGAATTATTGCTGAAGGTGAGAAGAAACCGGCAAGAAGTTCTTATCAGGTTACGGAGCTTATCATCGGATCAATTAAAAAATAAGTGCCAAAACTATATTTTAAAATTTAATAATGATAATAAGAAAAAAGGAACATTGGTTCAGAATGCTTTTTGTATGGCACGGTTCTGTTTTGCCGGCATTACTTCCCCGCTTGGGATTGCTTTTAATTCTTTCTTTATTAGTGACTTATTTTCATGGAATAATTTTTTCGTTTAAGATTCCTTTAAATCCTGCACCACTTACCCTATTCGGTTTTGTATTGGCATTATTCCTGGGATTCAGGAACAATGTCAGCTATGATCGGTTCTGGGAAGGGCGCAAACTGTGGGGAGCTTTATTAAATACAGCACGCTCACTAACGCGTCAGGCAATGACTTTGAAAAATATAAAGAACAATAATGTTTCAGTTCACGATTTTGTTCAGCTGCTTAGTGCTTTTGTATTTGCACTGAAGCATCAGTTAAGAGGGACAGATGCCCACGAAGATTTAAAATCCAGGCTTAATGAAGACCAGCTGAAAATAATAACGGCATCAAAATATAAACCCGCAGTTATTATGCGGCTGCTTGGAGAATGGATTCAGAAAGCAAAAGATGAAAATTGTTTAGATTCTATCCAACAGGCACGTTTTGATGAGAATTTTGATAAACTCTCTGATATTTTGGGAGGATGTGAAAGAATAGTTTCTACCCCGATTCCTTACAGTTACCGTGTTCTGCTGCACCGAACGGTGTATATTTATTGTTTCCTGTTACCTTTTGGGCTTGTAGATTCGCTGGGATGGTTTACGCCACTTATTGTTGTATTCGTTGCTTATACATTTGTTGCGTTTGAAGCGATAGCTGATGAAATTGAAGAACCGTTTGGAACAGATGCAAATGATTTGGCTCTCAACAGCATGTGTATTATGATCGATGAAACCATTCATGAGATGGTCGGAGAACAGATTACTGTTTCTCAAAAAATAACTCAGAATATTATTGATTGATTACTCAAAAGATAAATAAGTGGTGGTTTTAGAGAAACAGGTAATAATGCGGTTGGAGATTCCATCTATTCATTTGGAATACTTCATTTAATACTAAAATTCAATAATAGACTATACTTACAAAGATTTAGTTTGTAATCTTATAGCGGTATTTTGCGAATGCCGTCTTTTAAAGAAAATACTTCTTTTTCAGGAAAAATCTTTTTTATTTTTCTTACAGCTTCTGCACTGCGTTTACCAGATTGGCAATAGACTAAAACAGGTCTGGAACAACTGGAAATATAATCTGAATGATCCTGTAATTCTTCTACGGGAAGATTGATTCCTCCTATATTAAACTGTTCATGTTCTTGTGATGTGCGTACATCTATGATTTCAAAATGATCTTTCTCCTGCATAAGCTGCTCAAACGTAATGGTCTTAACCGTCTGAGCCAAACCTGTAATCTGCACAGAAGTTTTTCTTAATTTAATAATCTGGGTTTTGCCGTTCAGAACATTCATCATCCAGAGTTTTCCAGCCAGTGAATCTTCGGGATTTGTAAAATATTTTATAGCTTCATTAGCCTGCATGCATCCGACAATTCCTGCCAAAGTAGGAATAACACCACCTTCTGCACAATTCGGAACCTGCGCATTTTCCGCATCGGGAAAAACGTCGCGGTAATTGGGAGAAAAATTGCCTTCTTTTTGCCTTACATTCCAAATGCTGACTTGCCCTTCATATTGATAAATTGCTCCGTAAACCAAAGGTTTTCCAGATAAAACGCATGCATCATTCAGCAAACATTTTGTTTCAAAATTATCAGTTCCTTCAATGATTAAATCAAAGTCCGAAATCAAATCCATTACATTGTCGGAAGTTACCCGAAAATTGAACGGAATGATTTTTACCGATGGATTTTGTTGCAGTAATTTTTTAGTGGCAATATCAACTTTTGATTTTCCAATATCTTCCGGAGCATATAAAATCTGGCGGTGCAGATTGCTTTCGGAGACCGTATCATCATCCGCAAGACCAATCGTCCCTATACCTGAAGAAGCAAGATATTGTGCCGAAGGACAGCCCAGTCCGCCCATACCTACTATCAAAATTTTAGCATCTTTAAGTAATTCCTGGGAAGAAATACCAAATCCGGGTAAAGCCATCTGGCAATGATAACGTTCAAGCGGGTCACTCATATGCTTTTTATCTTCGGTTAAATCTATTTTCTTAAAATTTCCTTTGCCTTTGCCATGTCTTCAGGTGTGTTCACATTCATCAAAGCATCCGGGTTACCCGGTTTCAGGATTAATGTATCACTGTTGATGAGAACTTTTCTGGGGCAGGTATTTCCTGATCCTAAAAAATTCAGAAGCAGAGGATAGCTTTTAGGCTCCCAAATTGTAATTAATGGTTCTGGAAGTCCATCAAACGGGCTTTCATAAGTGGTTGCTACTTTTTCGGTATTTCTGTTTTCAATTAAAAATTCTAAAGATCTTTCATCCAATAAAGGTAAGTCGCAGGCAACAACCAACCAGGCTTTATCTCTTTGAGAACGTAATGCGGAAAGTATCCCGCCGAAAGGTCCCATATTTAAAAAAGTATCGGTAAGGGCATTATAATCCGTGTCAAAATTTTCCAGCTGGTCTTGTCTGCAGGAAATAAAAACTTCATCACAAAACGGAGCTAAAAGATCAGCCGCATAATATTTTTGTTCTTTTCCATGCCAATTGATTTTGTCTTTAGGATTTCCCATTCGCAGGCTTTTTCCTCCGGCGAGTATCAGTCCGTTTAATTTGGGGAAATTAGTCTCTTTTAAAATCATTTTTACCTCCTGATTTTTCCATTAGTTTTATTTCTTTAATCACAATATCATGACTCAATGCTTTGCACATATCATAAATGGTAAGTGCGGCAACAGATGCTCCTGTCAGTGCTTCCATTTCGATTCCTGTTTTAGCTTCAATCTCGGCAGTACAATAGATCTCAATTTCGTTTTGAGAATTGATTTCAATATCTATCTCGCAGTTATCCATACCGATAGGATGGCAGAGAGGAATCAGGTCACCTGTTTTTTTTGCTGCCATTATTCCTGCAATAATTGCGGTCTGGAAAACAGAGCCTTTTTTAGTTTTGAAGTCATCTTTTTGAAGTGCTTCCAGAATATTTTCGGGAAGTATCACAATAGCTTTGGCAACGGCTTTTCGGTGCGTGATTTTTTTACTGCCAACATGTACCATACCCGGTTGCTCCTTTTTATTTAGATGTGAAAAGTTTGTCATGAGTAAAATTAAAAATTATATCTCCATATTTTATACACTTCGCCTTTCTTAAACTCAGTTTTTTCCAGAGGAAGTTCTATGAATGCATCGGTTTCTGCAAGATGAGAAAAATCTCCGGAACCATTGGTATTTACTGATTCGGCGATTAATTGTCCCGATGGGTTCACACTGAGTTTTACCTGCGCAAAATATTGTAACAAAAAAGGAAAGTCTATATCATTTTGTAAAACCGCATATTGAGGATTTTCCGGGATTTCCAAAGATTTTTCCAGCCAGGGAATAAAATACCGGTGCAGACACATAAATACGGAAACAGGATTTCCCGGAAATGCAAAAACCAATTTTTCGTTTTGGCTTTTTCCAAACCAAAATGGTTTTCCCGGTCTTTGTTTTATTTTGTGAAAAAGCTTTTCTACTCCCAGCTCTTCGCAGGCTTTTGGCAGATAATCGAATTTCCCCATAGAAACCCCGCCGCTCATTAGTAAAATATCGTATTCATCAATACATCGGGAAAGTTCATTTTTTATTAATTGAAAATCATCATTCCAATGCAGCCAATCTGCATTGATTTTATATTTTTCCAAAACGGATTTTATGGTAATCCCATTGGAACGTCTTAGCTGGAATGGGGTAGGAACGTCTTCGGCGGATATCATCTCATCTCCGGTGGAAATAATAATAACTTTGGGAAGTTTTTTTACGGTTAAAATTGTTTTTCCGACCGACGCAGCAATTCCGAGAATAGATGGAGTAATGAGCTGATTGGCTTTTACCAATATTTCCCCGGCTTTTTTATCTTTTCCTTTCCAGTGAATGTTTTGTCCTTTTTTAATAATGATATTGATGGTTGCAGTTCCGTTTTCGATTATCAGATCTTCGTAACGAATAACCGTATTTACTGAATTATCCAAAGCTGCTCCGGTCATGATTTCTATGCATTCGTTTTCTGAATCAATAGAAATGGGTGGTTCGCCTGCGGGTTGTGTTGCTTTGATTTTAAATGTACGAAAACTGTTTTCATAAGCATTAAAATTAATGGCAATTCCATCTACCGTAGACCTGTCAAAAGGAGGTAAATCACAATCTGTCACAATATTTTCAGCTAAAATTCTTCCTAATGCATTTTCGTAGAAAATCTCTTCTGTTCCGAAGTTTTTGATTTGAGAAAATAGGATTTCTTCTGCCTGTTGTACGCTAATCATTTCCATAATTATCCTCCTATTGTTGCCATTGACTGATGAATTTGTGATGTAGTCAAGCTCGATTTTTGAGCTTCCCATCCGTCTTTTGGTTTGTTCTGTACGCTGTTGATGATGATGTTTTTCAGCTCTTCGTCCGTTTTTCCCATACGGATTTCATCTTTCAGGTTTACGCCGGTTCCTTCATACAGGCAGGTTTTTAAAATTCCGGTGGGCGTTAAGCGAAGACGGTTGCAAGTTCCGCAGAATGAGCGTGTATAAGCTGCAATAATTCCAATATTTCCGTTAAAACCCGGAATGTTGTAATTGTATGATGTGGAATTTTTGGGATCTTCTGTCTTTTGAATTTCAGGAAAATGAGATTTGATGTGATTTAGAATCTGAACAGAATTCCATTTTAAAGAAAGAGAGTGTGTTCCACCATTAAAAGGCATTTCTTCGATAAAGCGGACATCTACCGGAAGATCTTTTGTAAGCATTACCAGAGGAATCATATCATCAATATTTTGGTCTTCCATTACCACAGTATTTATTTTTACTTTGATGTTGTGTTGCAATAAACTGTTTAAAGTTTTCATCACTTTATCAAAGCTTTTTCTACGGGTAATTTTGAAAAACCGTTCTTCGTCTAAAGTATCCAAACTCAAATTGACGGATTTTATTCCAAACTTTTTAAGTTGTGGAATATATTGTTCGGTAAGAAGCCCGTTGGTTGTTATACTGAGGTCAGTGAGTCCATCTAATTGTGATATATTTTGGATGAGTTCGATACTGTTTTTTCGGACAAAAGGTTCTCCTCCTGTTATCCTGATTTTATTTACTCCCATTTCCGTAAATATTGTACAGATTCTGAGCATTTCTTCATCGGTCATTAATTCCTTTTGCTTAATCCAGGTAAGACCGTTTTCCGGCATACAATAAGTACAACGGAGATTACATCGGTCTACGATAGCAAGCCGGAGATAATTGATGTTCCTTCCAAATTTATCTGTCAACATTTTTAAATACGATGAGTCGTATTACAAATATACTTATTGTTTTCCTACGATAGGCTATTTTTCGTAACGCTCATGATGAATCATATGTATTACAAATTTTTGAATATTCATGAGAGATCAATTTTATTATGAATCTCAATAGATTAGATATTTAAATCCAATTCAAAATTCATCCAATATTCTTACTGTTGATTTAAATAAAATCTTGTGTATAAGTTGTGAGTATCTGCAGAATCAAGATTAGATTATTAATGTTTACTGTACTTAAAATTGTAAAAGCGGATACTTGAGATTAACTACAAAATTATTTTCAAATATTTTCCAAAATTATTCTGTCTTATTCAATTGATAAGATACTGAATATTAATGTTTTAATTTGTTTTATTCATTGCATAAAAAATGATCTTTTTTCTTTAAAAATTTATCATTTTTTCGGAATTCATCTTGTTATTAAATTGTGATGTGTGCTTTATTAACATAATATTGTTCAACCTATTGGGCCTCACGATTCTAAGACACACTGAAAAAAAATGAAAACACAAATGAATGAAAAGGGTAAAGAAAGATCTTCTCTAGCTAAAAGGGGAAGATTCTTTCTTTTTGTGATTTCAGTGGTTTTATTTTTTCAGCCTTTACATGCGATGGTTCCTGATCATCCTGGAAATGAAAAAATTGCTGAAAGTGATTCTCTCAAGTCTTTTGATGACAATATAGCGAAAATTTACGTTACAGGAGATGCTCAGATCTCAGATATAGAAAATGTAATTACTTCACCTGTCATTATTGTTAAAAATAGCGAACATAAACAAGTTTTAAAAAAAGAAAAATTAAAAAATAAAGTTGTTGCGGAAAAAAACGCAAAAAAAAATACTCAAAGCCAAACTTCCACATCTAAATTTTATTATACAAATCCTCAGGATAAAAAATTTAATTATTTTGTTGTCGGATCAGATAGAGCAGTGGTAACAACTACTCAACAAATCAAATTATTTTCAATAAATAAATTTCTAATTCTAAGTTTAGTATTCTTATGGAGTCTATACTTAATTCCTTTTTTTAAAGAAAATATTTTTTTTATACAATTTTCGGGCAAAAATTTTCAACGACCCCCACCATATTTTTCTGCGCAATTATTTTAGAAACGACGGGATTAATAGCATTTGACTATCTATTAATTACCTGTTATATCATTTCCTTATTTCTTTTTCCCAAAGTAAGAAGTAAGGAAATAAAAAAATAATAACTAAATAATTAAATAATGAGAAAAATATTAACTTTCTTAATAGCGGTATCATCGCCATTAATACTATTTGGACAATCGCCGGGTGGAGTCGTTCCGGCAGCCTGGTACAAAGCTGATGCTTCGAGTACATTGTTTTCAGATGCAGGAGTTACCAACTCAGCTAATAATTCGACAGTATATCAATGGAATGATGCCCAGGGTAACGGATTCAATCTCTTACAGGCAACTGCCGGATTACGTCCTACATTTTCAAATACTACAACATTGGCAAACTTCAATCCTACTGTTACGTTTCAAAGTAAATGGATGGAGTTTCAGCCGGGAACGGGTATTAATATCATAGATCGTGTAAATGGAACATTATTTACAGCTGGATATATAAATACATTAACAGGATGTGGAATTTTCGGATTTGATTCTACAATGGATTATCCGGGATTACACACTTCTAATAATGGCTTAAACAATTTATTGTTTTTTACCGGAGGCCCTGGGTATCAGGGATTAACCAGCAATAGTTTTCAGAATAATTTCTACTTCACGGCAGGAAGCAGCTGGCAAAATGGAGCGGGAACAAATGCTTCATATGCTGCAGCTACTGTATCTCTGAACGGAAACAGAACGGATTATTCAGGAAGTCAGCTTCAAAATGCGGTTCAGGATGTTAATGCAAGAGATATTCGTGTAGGAGGGGATACCAACTGGGGCTCTCTGAATGGGCAGGTAAACGAAATGCTTATTTTTGAAAACAGACTTACTGCCGATGAAATGGATCGAGTTGAGTCTTACTTGTCAGTAAAGTATGGAACTACCTATGCTCAGGGAACCAAAGATTATAAAAATTCTTCTAGTACCGTAGTCTGGAGCTCTTCCGCTAATAGTGCATATAACAATAATATTGCTGGTATTGCAAGAGATGCAACGGGATTAAATCAAAAACAATCATGGAGCGTTAATTCGGGTAAGCAAATATTGATCGGAACAACAGGTTTGGCTAATACGAATGCAGCGAATTCAACTTCCCTTACTGCAGGACAATATCTTATCTGGGGAGATAACGGCTTACAAAAAACGCCAGCTGTTGCAATTTCTGGAATTTCTGGAATTAATTATCGTTTCGCCTCAATCTGGAAAGCTCAGAATACCGGAAATGTAGGAACAGTAAGAGTTACCTGGCCAACCGGATTGACTAACTTAAGACTTATTCAGAGTAATGATGCTGTATTTGATAATACAGATACGGTAACGGATATGTCTGTAAATACTCAGACAGTAAATGGTGTTATTTATAACTATGCGGATGTAACATTAGCAGACGGGCAATATTTCACATTGGCAGCTTATGTCCATGCACCTGGAGGAGTCCTTTCTTCACTTTGGTACAGAGCCGATAAAGGATTAGTACCGGCAACTGGTGCGGTAACAACCTGGACAGATTACTCTGCAGGGCAAATACCTGTTACACCTGCATTATCAAGCAGTACTTCAGCTCCAACTTCAGTGAATGGAACTGGGCTTAACTTTAACTTTAATCCTGCTGTTACCTTTTTGGCAGCTAATGCTTTAGGAAATTCTTCTGTGCTAAATGCTGTTTCCAGTACCAACTATTCGATATATACCAGTATAACATCGGTTACAGGATCGGGTTATGACAGGGTTGTTGGGTTAAATTATTCGGCACTTACAGGAGGTAATAAATATGACAGTCCGGGGATTGCTGCTGTTAATATTAACATGAGGGATAATGCAGCAGGTTCCCATATTAATGCAGCTGTAACACCTGTTGCGGCTCAGTACACACAGCTAAACAATACAACCATTGTAAGAAATAGCTTTACCAACAATCAGTTCCAAAGGGCTCTGAACGGTGCGGCAATCCTTTCTAATATGGCAATGACAGCTCTTACCACTTGGCCGGACGGAGGAATTATATTGGGAAGAAATGCAAATGATGGCGGCGATGATAACGGTACCGGAATGACTATGTCTGAAACTATTGTTTTTGACGGAGCTTTATCAGCAAATGATGTTAACAGAGTAGATTCTTATCTTGCAATTAAAGGAGGTATTACATTAGATATTACCAATACGCCTAATTATTTGAGCAGTACCTCAGCTAATGTGTGGAATAGCTCTACAAATACAGGCTATAACAATAATATTTTTGGTATTGCCAATGATTTTGTTTCTGATCTGAATCAAAAGCAGTCAAAAAGTATAAATAACTCACAAAAGTTAATTATTGGTGCAGGGGGTGCATTAGCAAATACGAATGCTTTAAATACAAATACTTTAACAGACGGTCAGTTCTTGCTGGTAGGAGATAATGGTTTGAAACAGGGCCTTTCTGTTCCTATCAATGGAATTACAGGCATTAATTACCGTTTTGCATCGATCTGGAAAGCACAGAATACGGGTAACGTTGGAACGGTACGTATTGCATGGCCGGCTGGTTTAGCTGCACTTAGATTAATTCAGAGTCCGGATGCTGTATTTGATAATACGGATACGGTAACAGATATGTCTGTAAATACTCAGACAGTAAATGGTGTTACCTATAACTATGCCGATGTAACATTAGCAAATGGTCAGTTCTTTACTTTCGCAGCATTTGCACATGCTCCGGGAGGGATTATCAATGGATTGAGCCAGTGGTACAGAGCTGATATTGATGCAACTAACACAGGAAATGCAACTGATGTAACTTCTTGGAAAGATTATTTCTCAGGAACGGTCTCTGCTCAGATCGCAGGTAAGGCATTACCGAAATATAAAATCGGAGATGCAACGTACTTCAATTATAACCCGGGAGTTAGCTTCACTGCAATTACTCAGACGTTAGGTAATATTACTACACAGACGATAACTAATACAAGTAATGATGTATTTACACTTACTAAAGAAGGAATGACATTCCCGGGAAGTCCGAACCCTCACTTCTTTAGTATTACAGCAGATAATGCTACAACTGATGCGTCGAGCTGGGATTATTTAGGATTTTTCCCGAATGCTACCATAGAAAGAAGGGTTGTAGGAGGCGGAACACAGCTTCCGAGCTCAGGAGTAACTTATTCTACTACAATACCGAGTATTATGTATAATACCTTCACTAATACAAGTTTGGCAAGAGGTCTGAATGGGGCTGCAAACGGTTCTACAGTAACAACTTCTGCAATGGGACTCGCTTTAGGCGGTCATGTATTTGGTGATACACGATGGACAGGTAATTCAAGTGATAACGGAGGTATTGTTGGAGATATGGGTGAGACAATTATCTATGGTGATGGTAATCTTACAGCAGCAGAAAGAAGAAAAGTAGATACTTATCTGGCGATCAAGTATGGTATTACTTTAGGACGTGTAGCTACTGACAATTACGTTTCTTCTGCAGATGCTGCAATTTGGAATGGTGCGCTTAACAATACTTATAATAACAACGTATTCGGATTGGCAAAAGATGATATTTCATCTTTACACCAAAAAGTTTCTAAGAGTGTGAATACAGGAACTATCCTTACAATGGCAACGGGCAATGATTTTGTATCTCAGAATATTGCAGCGTCCAGAACTTCATTGTCAGGGGATCAGAAGTATTTCTTAGCGGGAGATAATACGGTTACCGCAACGCCGCTTGTAGGCTTTACGGTTTCGGGTAACCCCGCACAGCGTATCCAGAGAATCTGGCTGTCACAGAGAACAAATACTTTAGGTAATATTTATTTTGCAGCAGATCTTTCAGCTTACGGAACCGGTCTTGCGTCAGGAAATAATGTTCGTATGTTCGTGGCAGACGATGCCGCGTTCACAGTAAATGTACAGTCTGTTGCAGGTAGCTACAGCGGAGGTAAGTGGATATTCAGCAAGAGTTTCGACAGTGATGCAACGGCGAGATATATTACTTTCGGTTCAGAGTTACAACCTCAGGTACTTTGGGTAAGAGCTGATAAAGGGGTGAATACTGCATCAGGCGTTCCGGCTGATAATACGCAGATCACAACATGGTACGATCAGGAAACTGCCAACGGAAGCCAGGATGGTACTACACCTACTGTAGATCCGGGAGAACCGGCAGAAACAGCAGGAACTCTTCCTACATTGCCTTTCTATAAGTATAATGCTACGGATAATTTCAATTTCAACCCTGTTATTAACTTCTCAAATCTTAACAGAGGTAATGCTGTACAGTTTACGACTCCTACATTCGGAAGTCAGACGGTAATCAGTGTATTCAAAGCAGCTGGATTTGGAAATTCTCAGGCTACAAGTATGCTTTTATATGGCGGTGATGTTTCCAATCCTAGTGCCGGAGACGCTGCACCTGCGAGAGCAGATATGTCTTTTGGTGTATCAGCGGGAAGCTTTCTTTCTTTTGGAGGAGGTTCGGCAGGTGATTATAATTATATAGGAAACCTGGGACTTCAGACACAACCGGCAATCGGTGTTCTGAAAAGAAACAGAGTGGGAGATGAAGAGATCTATTACAGCTCATACGGAAGCGGGTCAAATGATATTCTTAATCAGAATGCTGACCCTTCTAATACATTGACAGGAGAAGGAAGATTATTGAGTGGATTGGTAAGAATCGGTAAACATTTCTCTGCGCCTACAACCCTTAACGATCCTACGGGAAGATTAAATGGTGCTTATGCCGAATTAATTGTTTACGACAGAGTACTTACAGAAGCTGAAAGAGCAATGGTAGAATCTTATCTGGCTGTGAAATATGGTATTACATTAACAGGAGGTACAGATCAGTTTGGTGCTACTGCAGGAAATGTAAGCTATCCTTATGTCAACAGTTCAGGAGCAGTTGTTCGTGCTTCGGATGCTACTTACAAATATGACGTGTTCGGTTTGGGCAGAGATGATTATTATGGACTTAACCAGCGTATCTCTAAATCTAACGACGCAGGAGATATATTAACAGTGTCTACGAATACTGATTTTACATCATTAAACCTTGATGCAACGCGTACAGCCATTGACGGAGATCAGGAATTCATGTTGTTTGCCAATAACAAGGGAAGCGGAAGTGCAGTTGTTGAACAGATAACAGAATTACCTGCAAATGTAGGAAGAAGACTGGATCGTGAATGGAAGGTAGCTCAAACCAATACAGACGGAACAGATATTTCAAATGTATCTTTAAAATTCAACTTAACAGGTATTACTTTAACGGGAGCTACGGCTGCTAACGTAATGCTTTTAGTAGATACAGACGGAGACGGGGATTTCACTACCGGAACGGTTCAGGTGATTCCTGCTTCATCTTACACAGCAGGTTCTGCAGTTTCTTTCAACAGTGTGGTTCTTGCAAACGGACAGGTGTTTACGTTAGGAATTGCTCAGGGATTATGTTATAAGCCCGGAGCTGTAGCAAGTGCAGGTAATCCGGCTCTTAATAGCAAAGTAGGTATTACTTCTCTTAATAGAGCGGGTACAGCCGGAGACAACTGGCCTGGAATCCGTACAGGAGGCTGGCTGGTACTGGAATCTAAAACAAAAGGTTTCGTACCGAACAGAGTAGCGTTCTCAGGAGCTAATCCTGTAGGAATCGCACCTGCCAACTTTGTAGAAGGAATGTTGGTATATGATACTACCAATAAATGTATGAAAATATACACTTCACAGGATAACGGAGTTACTTTTGGATGGTATTGTTTAACGACACAGACTTGTCCGGATTAATAATAGTAAATAAGGGGTTGAGAGTATCAATTCTCAGCCTCTTTTTAACAATTTAAAGTCAATAACAATGAAAAAAATAATAGTAGTATTAATAGTTTCTTTGTCAGCTTCGCAGATTCAGGCTCAGGTGGCGATCAGTAAAGCAAATGTTACGAACGGATCTGTGTCCTTAGAGTTTGCCAATACGGAAAACAGAGGGCTTGTTCTTCCTTATGTCATCGACAAATCCGGGATTACAGAAAACGGGACGATGCTCTATGATACCACAGACCATAAGGTAAAATATTTAAAAGATAACGCATGGTTTGATTTTAGTGTTGATGCCTCAGGTACGGCGGATCTAAGCATACAGGGAACGGATAAGACAGAACAGCCGGGAGCAAAGGTTGCTATCTACACAACCGGAAATCCGGATAATACAGCAGGAATACTGGTGCTTGGTGATACCAACAAAGCAATGATATTACCGCAGGTAGCAAGTCCGCATCTTAATATCATTAATCCCAGTCCGGGAATGATGGTATATGATACTACAAAAAGACAGCTGGCTGTATACAACGGTACGGTCTGGTCTTTTTGGAAACCATAATAAATATGGCTAATTAATTAGAAAATATCTTCGGCAGTCTGAGCTGAGCATAAAACAGAATGTTCATCCAAATTTTTACCCTGAACGCGAAGCTGCCGGAGAATTTCTCTCACAGATATTATCCTTATAAAACACAAAAAAACAACACAAAAACATAAAAAAATTATATAGCAAATGCCTTTTTTAAATTTCGAAAACAGACATTTTTCCGATACGGAAAAATCAGAAGTATTGAATGCTTTAGCAGCGTTACAAGAATCATTATCAGGAAAAACAGCAGTGCTTACTTCCGAGGAACGCCAGCAGTATGGCAGTGTGAATGAGCAGAATAAGCTTATCATCAACAAAGTAAAAGATTTCAGGGATTCTGATCCCGCATTATCCAGTCCGGAAATAGACTGGGATGAGTTTACTAAAGATTTTGAAAGCCGAAATCTTTTGCAATCTTTAACAGCATCGCTCAACGAACTTTCAAGAGGGCTTGATAATGCTAAGCTGATGCATGACTGGGACAACTATCAGGCTTCTCTGATAGATTATCAATATACCAAATACCGAAACGACTCTGGAAGTCCGGGATTTCATACAAAATCTGAAGAATTGAAACAGTTCTTTAACAGAACGGCTTCTCAAAATACAGATACTACAGAAGCTCCAAAGGAATAAAAAATACCTTTTGACGTCAGGAACTCCAATGATGAGGTCAGGTAACGTCAAAAATGTGGCAGTTAGCGTCATTTTTGACGTCAGCCACGCCAAAAATGAGGTTGTTAGCGTCAAAAATGACGTTATGGTATGTCAAATTTGGCGTAAGGAATGTCAAAGTTGACATTGGTGACCACAAAAATGGATTCCGGAACGTCAAAAGTGAATGATCTACAATAATATCCTATGCCAGTAAAGTCATCCTTTAGTGTCATCTGATAAACAACAATAAGTATAATTTTTTTCACTGAGTTTTTGTTATGAAGCCTCCTATTGTCAGAGGAAATCAATATGGAGGCTTCCTTTTTATAAAAAACGGAATACTTAAACCTTTGGAAAAAAATATAAAATATTTAAAACACACTATACAAATGAATAAAAATACATTCTGGAAAAACAGAAAGCTCTCAATTTCCAATCAACGATAATATTAGGGAAAACAAAACAGGAACTTATAGAGCTGTTTGAGCATAAGATCATTTCATGCCCTCAAGTGGGAATATTGGTTTGTAAACTTTCTAAAAAGTGGTTCGTACAGTGAAGAACCTTCTTACTTTATAGAATTTGATTATAAAAGAAAGCAGCTACTATTTAAAAAAAAGAAAAATAACTTTTTAAATAAATTTTTTACTAAAAACAACAAATGAAAAAAATTATAACGACAATTGTACTCACCGTAAGTATGGCTGTTTACAGCCAGGTGGGTATCAATACTACTACACCTCATGCCAGTGCCAGTCTTGAGCTGGGATCAAACAACAAAGCACTCTATCTTAATAGGGTAGCTAATACAGCTACAATAGCAAATCCCCAGCCGGGAATGATGATCTATGACCTTACAGATAAATGTATAAAAGCTTATCAAAGTAATCCGGCTTCATGGTCTTCCTGCCTTACTGGGTATGGATCTACGGGTATGGTGACAGCTATCAACTGCGCTGCCGCTTATTTTACGCCGGCTTTTGCAACAGTAGGTCAGCCTTACACAGGAACATTGACTGTTCCATATACTGGAGGTAATGGCGGAATTTACGCAGCACAAAGCTTTACACAGAACGGTCTCACTTTCACACTTCCTGTAGGTGTTTTTGCTAATGGGAATGGTAATGCAGTCTACAATATCACAGGAACACCTGTTACCGCAGGAACGACTGCTGTAAGTATTGCTTTTGGCGGGCAAAACTGCTCCGGAGCCAACGCTATTTCGTTAACAGTAAACCCTGCAGCAGGTAATCCGGTCAATGTATTGCCGGGAACTGTTATACTGGCACAAAGCAGCCGGTATTGGATAGCCTCTGTAAACGATAATGATTATTTACCTTATACAGCACCTATAGCTCCTGCAAATACTTCTGTAATAAATGCAGATGGAACTGCAGATCTTTTGGTGGATGTACAGGGTAGCATCACAACTACGGGGATTACGGTATATATACCGGCTACCGTAACGGGAAGTGGTGGGAGTGTAGCTGCATGGAGCAATACGATCACAGTCCCTGCAAACCTTACACAGGATGGCATATCCAGACAGGTACAATTATCCTGGGCTTCACAGACCCTTACAACTTCCAATACAGCTCTTGTTGCTACTATAAAAGCTATTGGAGGAACTTTGAATGCCAAGAAATTAGACATCAATGCAGGGATAGGAAACGATTACCTGGGATTGTTATTAGGAACTTTCCAATATCCATATAACCAGGCAGGAGCACTCACTGCTTATCAGTTGCGCGATATACCGGGCATCCCTGACAGAATGTTTGGGCAGATAGACAACGCCGGCAAATATGAACACAACTTCCTTTATCTTCCGGTACAAGCTGAAGATGGCAAAATATGGCTGAACAACAACCTTGGGGCAAATTATGCTAATCTGGATCACCCGGCATTTAACCTGACACAGCAGGCAACAAGTACAACAGATATAAATGCTATGGGCTCTCTATTGCAATGGGGTAGAAAAGCTGATGGGCATGAACTTATGGAAAGATATATTAGTGGTACAAGTACAGGGACTTTTAAATATGGATATGTATATGGACAAGTGGCGACCTGGAATCCCACTCATCCTTATACTATATTTTCAACACCTACTTACAGTCCTGCTGAGTGGACATCCATCACCGTACCACCCAAAGCTGACAGGTGGTTGGCTTCTTCCCCCAACAATCCGTGCCCTCAAGGTTTTAAAGTACCGATAGCAACGGAATGGCAGGCTGTGATTACTGCATCTGGCAGTGGTGGAATATATTCAACAACTAAAAAATTAAGGTTAACTAATGCAGGAGAAAGTGATAGAACCGGAGATACATTTAATTCATCTGTTCCTGTCTATTCGGTAGCGGATGGTTATATTGCCGCAAACAATGGCACAAATACTTTAATGAATAGTACTGTGAACCCGGGTAATACAGGTAATGCTGAAATAGATAGGGGTAAATCTGTACGCTGCATTCAGGAGTGATAAATATTATTTCATACAGAGGTAAGAGAATTATATAAGATACCAAACCTTACATGCTTTATTTCGGGTGGTTTTCTATAAAGTGGAAAGCCATAAAGTTATCAATAGTAAGGTTTGGTGTAATCTAAAAAAAAACAAAAATGAGATATAAAATATTAAAAAAATTAACAACAGGCTTGGCGCTTATATTAGGAGTGATTTCCTACAGCCAGGTGGGCATAGATACTAATACACCTCATACGAGTGCCGACCTTGATCTCGCTGCTTCTAATAAAGCACTCTATCTTAATAGAGTAGCTAATGTCAGCGTAATTGCCAATCCTCAACCAGGGATGATGATCTATGATATATCAGAGTATTGTGTGAAAACGTATGGAGGGAATCCGACAGGATGGTCAGGATGTCTTGTAGGAAGCACAGATGGAAACGGTACAGTAGCATCACTTACGTGTGGCTCTGTAGTATTCAATCCTACGACGGCTACTCAGGGACAGGCTTATACAGGTACACTTACAGTACCCTATACAGGAGGCAACGGAGGAAACTATGCGGCGCAAGGCTTTACACAGAACGGGCTTACCTTCACGCTTCCGGCAGGAAGTTTCAATACAGGAGCAGGAAATATAGTATACAATATAAACGGTACACCAGTAGCCTCCGGCATGACCTCTATCAATGTAACCATAGGAGGGGAAAGTTGTACAGGACTTACATTTCAGGTACAATGATCAATAAAATCATTGGAAATTAATAGCCAGTTTGACATTATAACTGTACTAAATACAGTAAAATATAATTAAATAAACAGAAAAACATTTTTTAACAAACACTAAAATGAAACACATTAAATTATTTGCGAGCGCAGCATTTCTAGTGACAGCAGCAAATTTATCGGCACAGGTCGGAGTAAATACAACAGCTCCCAATTCCACAATGGATATAAGTGCCAAAAGAGATACAAGCGGTAATATTGTAGATAACACACAGCTCATCGGGTTACAGGCACCGCGTCTTACCAGAGCAGAGCTTACGGCTAATACAGCAACGTATGGTGCGAACCAAAAAGGAGCACAGATTTACATTACAGATGTATCCGGAGGAACGGCTGCGGGACAGAGAGTTAATATAACGACTACGGGTTATTATACTTTTGATGGTACTTTGTGGCAGAAAATGCAGGATACCAATATCTATACAGGAAACGGTTCACTTACCGGAAACCGTGTTTTGACACAAAATGGCTATTCTCTCCAATTTAACGGAACTAGCCAATCTACTGTGTTTTATCCGAGTAACGGAATATATCAACAGACTGCGGGAACCGGAACAAGAGCTTCAATGAGGTTTGATGCCAGTGGCAGCACACTGGATCTGTTTGTTGATAAAAATTCAATAGCACAAATAGTGACTACCGGTAGCAGTACAGGATTAGCACTTGGAAATTCATTTACCAATGCACCAGGTTTTGTAAGTTTTTCTACGACACCAACTTCAGGTGTTGCCGGCACCGAAAGGATGAGGATCTCATCTGTAGGAAACGTGGGAATCGCTACCCAAAACCTTTCTACTGAATTGTTGGATGTAAATGGTAATACGAGATTGAGAGCTCTTCCTTTGGATGGGGCAACCAATGCCATTTTTACAACGTCAGGAGGTTCGGCATCGGCATCGCGGGATCAAACATTTACTGCAACCAGAACCGTCGTTGCTGATGCTAACGGAGTATTGGGTTATGTTGCAGGGACACCTTCATCTCCGGGAGTACCAAAATTAGTCGTAAGTGCAGGGGTTCCGGGAACTCAGAATATAGGCAATAGTAATAATTTGGTGGGAAATTTTTCTGTTGAATATCTGGATGTATATAATGCTTGGACTTCCAATGTCTTTACAATACCTGCCGGTCAAGGAGGTATATATATTATCGCTATGCAATCTTCACACTTACATACAACAGAAGCCGGTTCGTGGTTTACTATTGCACGTATCCAAAAAAGTACCGATGGGGGTACCACTTGGACAACTGTATTGAATGATACCTCATCAAACAATCTAGGTGCAGATTTAGATAACGGAAACAAATTGTATTGGACAAGCGCTTTAAATGCTGGCGATAAAATAAGAATAGTTTATCAGTGTAATAGCACCGCCAATAATATTGTTATTCTGGGTTCTGTTACTGTAACACAACTTAATCAATAAATTAAATAAACAGAAAAACATTTTTTTTAACAATTTTTTAAACAAACACTAAAATGAAAAATTTTGGATTATTACCAGCAGCGTTTTTATTCTTAAGCGCAACAGTTTCAGCTCAGATCGGAGTAAACACAACAGCTCCAAAAACAACAATGGATGTAAGTGCCAAAAGAGATACAAGCGGTAATATTGTAGATAACACACAGCTCATCGGGTTACAGGCACCGCGTCTTACCAGAGCAGAGCTTACAGCTAATACGGCAACGTACGGAACCAACCAGCAAGGTGCACAGATCTATATTACAGATGTTTCCGGAGGAACGGCTGCGGGACAGAGAGTTAATATAACGACTACGGGTTATTATACTTTTGATGGTACTTTGTGGCAGAAAATGCAGGATACCAATATCTATACGGGAGATGGTACGCTCACCGGAAATAGAACTTTAACACAAGGAGGAAAATCGCTGAGATTTCTTGGTTCTGATCAAGAAACACAATGGACTACATATGGCTATTTAATGCAGAAGGGGCTAACTTCTTCAATCTACGGAGATGCATCAATAGGTGCAACTGGTGCAGATCAAAATGGAAACGGACACACTACGCGTTTATATTTTCAGGCTTTTCCTGACAGTTCAACTCAAATACAGGCAACAGGTGAGGCGACTTCATTAGCAATCAATACAAATGCAACAGATGCCGCTTCTCCCATAGTATTTTCAACCAGTCCGGGTGGAGGTGCTTTAGGAGTGCAAAGAATGTTGATTACAGGAACTGGGAATATAGGCATAAATACTGCTACGCCAACCGAAAAATTGGATAATGGAGGTATTACAAGGCTGAGAACATTGCCTTTGAATGGTGCAGCTAATGCAATCAATACAAATTCTTCAGGAAATGCATCCGCTTCGCAGGATCAAACCTTTACAGCTACAAGAACGGTAGTTGCCGATGCCAATGGTGTATTGGGATATGTTACCGGTCTGCCTTCTACATCAGGGGGAGGAGGAGCACTCTCCGTAGGATCAAGTATTACAGCAACTTATTCTGTACCGAATGCAACGGCTACTGTAGGCAGCGGTAATTTTAGGTTAGGAGCTTATGTAACTGCCAATGGGCTTACTCCTCTTCCCACGATCGATGGAATTCAGATGGATTTACTAGGTAATGATTCAACCTATTACAATCCAATCATTGAGAATGTATCTTCATCTTCTCTGTTGATAAGTTATCAATCTTTTGCCACCCAGGTAAACGAAAACAGAACAAACCTGAATCAGACTTTATCACCATGTCCTTTTGCCGCCACTACATTCACAGGTAACTGGAATGATGGTAATAATGCTGCCGGATGGCGTGGTGTTGATCAAAATAATATTGTATTCTGGAATACGGCTAATGCAGAAGTGGAAACTACCAATCTTCAGGTACAGGTAAATGCTACTACTTACAGATGGTACGAATTAAAGTGGTGGTGTATGGAAGTATCGGGACAGAAGAAAATTTTCCTGTCTTTGACGAGAAAAGTTTAATTTTTAGTTGATGAGTTAACAAAAGCAAATGCTGAATAGCATTTGCTTTTTTGTTGGAAAGATAATTTTATTAATTAAATAAAAGTTTTGAGTATTCCTATGAACGGAATTTTAAGATTTTCAAAACAGGTTAATATCAATAAATTTAATTTTTCTGTATTTTTTTTAAAAAATAAGAAAACGGGATTCCCGTAGCTTTCCTAAATGCGTACATAAATTCAGATTTTGAATTAAAACCTGAAATATCAACAAAATAGTTTTCTTTGTGTATTCTGAGTCTACTGTCAGAATATAAAAGGAAAACAATATGATTGATTCTTAAATCATTGATGTAATTATTGAATGTTTTGAATTTATATTGTCTGAGAATTTCAGAAAGCTGATCCGGGGCTATTTCAAGCTGGCTGGCAAGGGAGTTTAGAGTAATGTCAGTGTTAAGGAACTGTTTCAGTTTTTCAAAATTATTTAATTTATTTAATAAAATATTTGCAGGATCATTGTTTGAAGTATTTTTTATTGAAATTCCAGCGTTTTGATTGACGTATTTTGATTTCTCAATAAGTTTTTCATAATCTTCCTTCAGTTTTTTGTTTCTTCTCTTCCAGAATAACCAGCCACATAATAAAAGTATAACGGATATCACTGCAGATATGAAAATTACATTTTTCACAGTGCTGTTTTTTTCTTTTTCTTTATTTTCTATGATTACTTTTACAGGAGCATTAATCCCTCTTTTTTCAGCATTCATCATACTGTCATTCAGTTTTATATAAAGATTGGTGTACTTCCCGGAGGTTTCCCGATCACCTTTCGCTAAACTGGATTCGTAAAGTATTTGAAAAAGATCGCTTCTTATTTCTGGTGAAGAGCTTTTTTTCTCAAGTATAATTGCCTTTTGAGCATGTACTATGCAACTGTCATATTTTTTCTGATCCAGAAATAACCGTGCTATTTCAGTGTTTGCGAAAAGAGGAGTATTATTATTGGTAAACTTATATTTTCTACAAATGTCCAGAGCCTTATGAAAATAACTTTCTGCTTCCTGTGGATTTTTCAGTTCACTGCTTGTAATACCCAAATTTAGATAAAGCATCGATAATTGCGCATTTTTTTTCTGCGTCATTTTTTTATCATTCTCATCTACCTGCAGAAGCGCCGATAATTGCTTTAGATAACTTTTTTGCACTTTATCCAAATTGGGTGAAGATTCTCCTTTCATACCTTCTACAAAAGCAAAACCACTATATATTACACCTAACGAATAGTATTTATCATTCCCATTTTTTAATTTTTCGTTATATACCAATGCTTTATTCAGACAGTTCTCGGCTTCATCGAGTAATCCTAAATAGGAATAGGCTGAAGCTACATTTGCATAATTAAGACAAACAAAATAGTCTGCTTTTATTTTATTTATTAAAGTATCATTTTCTTTTCCTATTAAAGTTGCTTCTTTATATTTACCGGTAGCATTATAAGCAAATATTAAAGACATATTACATTTAAATATGCCATAATTATAGTTTATTTTTTTTGCATATTGTTTGTATTCTTCTGCCGTTTTGATTATCATTTGAGGACTGCCGGAAAACTCCAGCTGGTCGAGCTTGGTAATCTCTTTTTTCTGAAATTTTTCTTCAGCTGTTTTTTGTTTTTCTGTCGGATTGGAGCACGAAATTCCGAGAATAAGTAATAATAAAAAATAGAAGCTTTTAGTCATAATTTTTTAATTTGTTTGATGATATTTCAAGTTTTTTCAAAGTGTGCTTTTGCTGAATGAAGAGTTTATATTTTTCCGGAGATAAATTATTTGACCGCAAAACGGAATTATATTTTTAATACTCATAATACATGAAACCTTAATATAAATTATCCTTTCAATGTTATCTATAACAAATATAGCGATAAGATAGGCAAGGTTCCGGCAATTTTGCAATACGTCAATAACTTCACTATTTATTTCTGACAGAGAGTTATATAACCGGAAATTAGAATTGAAATGGCGGTGTATAAAAAGTAATACTGGAAAGAGAGCTTAATACTTGAGCAGTTAATGGTGAAAGAATAGGGTAAATGCAATACATACAATATTACGTGTTTATTTTTACTGAAGGGATGTTGGTTTCTGAGCTTTAAGATTATCGATAAAATATGATGGAGGAATTCCATTTTCTTTTTTAAAGGCAATAACAAATACCTGAGAAGAAGAATATCCGCATTCTTTCGCAAGAGCAACTATTTTATACTCTCTATATTCAGGCTTTTTGTATAACATATGGGTAATGTAGCTTATCCTGAGTCCATTAATATAACTATTGAAATTTTTTCCTCTGTATATTTTAATGGTTTCAGAAAGGTACTTGGTGTTCGTATTCATATAATTGGCAACCCATGTTAAAGTAATATCTTTTTTTAGAAATTTTTGGTCTTTTTCGAATCTTGCCAGTTTTTTAGCTATAGTGTTTGCGGTTTCGCTTGAGATACAGTAGTTTTTTTCGGTTTCTTCGATTAAGTTATTTGGATCATTATTTTCTTCAGGTCTTTCCAGTAAAATAGTATCGGCAGTAGAAATATTGTTGTCAAATGTTTTTTTGTTTCGTCTCCATATCTGCCAAAATAATATAACTACTAAACTTAAAAGTATACCGGAACAGATAAATATTGAATTACTACCCAACAAACTTTCTTTGATCGCATTTTGAGATTGGGAAAAGTAAAATTGAAAAACTAAGATGGAATAAAGCAGTAGAATTTTTTTCATAATATTTAATTAGTAGGCATGTTTATATTGACTGTAGAAAGTTTGGTAAAAGTATAAACTCTAGGGGTCTTTTACTGAATTGTTGTTGATATTTATTCTGATATTATTTGGATTGTTTATTCGTTAATTATTTGATTATCAAGTAATGTTTTTTGTAAAATAAGTTTTTGGCTAAAGTTTTATTCGGTATTTATTTGTTGAAATATTAGGAAAAAATTCTGCATTCATGTTATGTACTATAATAAGATTGATAGTAATTTATATATATTAGTTTCGAAGAGTATCGATAGAATTTTGATACGCTTAAAATTAATTTTGAATTATTACGACTATAAAAAATGATAAGTTTTAAAGAAATAAACATCGGAAATTTAATTAAGCTCCGGGTCGAGGAATGCCAGATCGAAACAGATCGCATCTGTAAATTTTTTAGCTGTACAGAAAAGGAAATTCTGGAGATGTACCAAAAGGATGATTTGGGAGCAGGAGATCTTCTTAAATGGTCTAAGCTTCTGGGATATGATTTTTTCAGAATATACTCACAGCATTTAATTTTTTATTCTCCTCCCTCCGGTTTTAATTTCAGTATTCCGGTAAAAGATAAATCTGCATTACCGCATTTCCGGAAAAATATTTATACTAGAGAAATTATATATTTTATTTTAGAAAAGATCAATAACGGAGATAAGACGAAGGAACAGGTCATCAGAGAATATAAAATCCCCAAAACCACTTTGTATAAATGGATAAGTAAATATAAAAGTTAAAAAATACAATAACACATATTATGAAAATGACAACTCCCGATTATAAAAGAATTTATAGTGATCTGATTGCCGAAAAATTTCCCGATAGAAAAGAATGTAAAATAATTTTAAGCAAGGAAAGATTATCAGAATTGGATGTTATAACTCTGAACAATATCTTATTCAAAGACAATAATAAAGATACTACATCCCTCAATCAGAAACACCGTTCTTACAACCAGGATACAATTCTGGAAATTTTACGATATCAGAAAAAAAATAAACTGAATAATATACAAGTGGCAAAGCACTTTAAATTAAGCCGTAATACAGTTGCTAAGTGGAAAAAAATATTTTTATTTTAATTGGGATGAAGGGAATTATAACCAAAACGGCTTCATTAATTAGCTCTTAGTTGCTCAATAAAATATGAAGGAGTTACTCCGGTTTCTTTTTTAAAGGCTATTGCAAATACTTCTCTGGATGCAAAGCCGCAATATTCTGCCAGATAAGTGATCTTATATTCTCTATAAATAGGTTCTTTGTATAAAAGCTGCATAATGTATTGGATCCTTAATCCATTAAGGTAATTATTGAAATTTTTCTCTTTATATTGTTTGATAATCTCTGAAAGGTAACGTGGATTGGTGTCCAGAGAACTCGCTAAAGAAGTCATATTAATATCTTTTTTTAGGAATTTTTTCGATTTTTCAAACTTATCCAGTTTTTGAAGAATCGTATTAATAGTACTGTCTTGAATGTTAATATTCTTATCGGCAGTGGATGAAACTCTCGAACTGTCGATGGTGTCTGATGCAGATGACTGTAAACTATTAATTTCTTCATTTTTTAATTGACTGATAATGTTTTTGTATCGTGAATGAAAAATTTTCTGGTTTCTTCGCCATAATAGGAAGATGAAAAGAGATACTATAAGAAGTACGCTTCCTATAATTATTAAAATGTAAGTAAGATTACTTTTATGCTCTTCATTTTTTTCTGCAATAATATTTTTAACAGGTGCATTGATAGCGCGTTGCTCTGCATCAATCATACTGTCATTAAGCTTCATATAGAGTTTACCATATTTTGAGGAGTTCTGAGCATCATCTTTTTCTGTATAAGATTTATATAATACTTCATACAGATCTCTTCTGATGATGGGTTTACTGTTATTCTTTTCAAAAACAATTCCTTTTTGGGCGTGTGAAATACAGCTGTCATATTTTTTCTGATCAAATAACAGCCATGCTGTTTCATTATGTAGCATGAGTGGAGTATTTCTTTTTAGATTGTATTTTGTGCAGATATCCAAAGCTTTACGGAAATATTGTTCAGCTTCTTTTGTTTTTTGCTGCTGAACATTAAGTACTCCCATATTCATATATAGAAATGATAATAAATTATTTTTTTGGATTTCATATGTTTTACCATCATCTATTTGCTGAATTGCCCAAAGTTCTTTCAGGTATTTTGTTTGGATAAGTTCCGGAGAGTTTGTTCTTATTTTTTCGGCGGTTGCCAAACCACTGTATACTAGTGCTAATTCATAATATTTTTGGTTGTGTTTTGATATACCCTCATTATATTTTAAAGCTTTATTTAGGCAGTTTTGCCCTTCATCTGATAAACCAATATTTAAATAAGCAGCTCCTAAAATTCTATAATTAATACAGGCACGGTAATTATTTTTTATTTTTTTTATATATTTTTCATTTTCTTTGCCAAGCTGTATTGCGTCTTTATTCTTTCCTGTATTAGCTAAAGTATTCATTAGTATAATATTGCATTCTGAAATACCTTCGCTATAATTCTGGAATTCAGCATCTTTTTTAATTTCTTTTGCTATTTTAATAACTTTTAAGGGATTAATAGAATCCTGTGATCTTTGTAGTTGATCAATCTTTGTTTGAATTGATTTTTCTCTTTTATTAGAATCAGAACAAGAAACTCCGATAATTAGCAATAATAAAAAGTAGAGACTTTTAGTCATATGGGTTTATGTGTTTTATATAGGATGTAAGTGTTAATAAAATACTCATTGCAATTTTAATAAATCTTTGATAATTTTTCTGTTTTAATGGCAACTAAATCAGGGAAAAGTACTTCTGGATAAGTATATTTCTTATTTATAAATATACTGCAAAATGCTACATACCACAAAAAAAAGTAGTATTTGTTAATGAAAAAATAAAATTGTTGAATTAATTCGGAAATTATATAAATTGTACTTGTATTTAATATTTTGACTGTTAATCCTATAAAGTGGAAAGTATATTGTAATTTCATTGGCAGGCTTTCGGAATAAATTTCATCATTCGCAGTTCCTAACTAAAGTTAGGGTTCGGACTTCGTTGGCAGATGAATTATCTTGAGAACATTCAACAGAAAGCAGTTTTATTTTTTGAAAGTTTTATAATTTTTGGTACTTCCGTCCTCCATATGAAGATTTATAAAATAAACTCCATTTTTAAGATCACTTAGATTTATCTCCTTGTTTGGTAAAATGGATTTTACCTGTCTTCCGCTAGCATCATTAATAGAAACTGATTTTACATTTTTTAAACTGGAAATATTTACCACATCATGGAATGGTGTAGGGTATATGACAGCATGCTCTTTTCCTGCTTCCGAAACAGACAAGGTAGAGGAAGCCTGAACGATATTTAAATCATCAATATTAAGCCCTCCATTTCCGGAACTTGTTTTGTAAAAATCAACACCAATACCATATTCAGTACCTATTGTAAGTGCGCCTTCGGGAATTGTCCCTGTGAAAGTTACACAATCCAAAGTACTAGAGGTTACATTTGGATTCATGGGATTTATATCTGATCCGTCCACTGCATAATAGACGGCATTTCCCCAGGTGCTTCCTGTTTTTATTCTTGTAAACAACAGGAGTTTACCGACCATCGTGCCTGTTTTTTTTATGCGAAATGTAATACTAACGGCTTTCCCGTTATTAATCTGTCCCAAATCTGAAGGAGATAGGTACACACCACCTTCTGGAGCAGTTGAGCTATATGTTTTTGCATAAGACAGCCCACCACTGCAAGAATTCGAATTGGTAGTAACGCCACCGCCTCCAAAATAATATACTCCTGCAAGAGTACTGTCAAAATTTTGATTTGTATCGTACACCTGTGCGTTTGCTATAATTCCTAAAAAAATAAAACAAGGAAGTAGTAATTTTTTCATAATATTTTTATCTAATTTTTTTAAATCTGGACTTTTCTTCATCATCTCATACCATTTGTATAACTATTGACTTTCATGTAAATTTTATTACCTGAATCAATTTTAAATGTTTCCCAAACCTAATAGGATATTAAGTTAGACACAAGCAGTAAACATCCCCTTTTCCTGAAAAAGGTAATGATAAAACAAGATCATTATGCATGATTTACAAGATGTTAAGACAATAATTACTCACCACTGTATAGAATAGAAATAATATTCAGTCCTAAAATAGATTTTTCAGTATCTATAGAAAAACTAAGAATTTTATGATTTTTTGGTGGAAAATTGCCTGAGAATTTCAGATATTGTTTTCTTGCACCTAAGCAGAAATTTAATTTACTATATTTACCATCTGCCGTTTAATCCGTTTTTTTAACCTTAGTTGTAAACCTATATGAAGTTTATCATTTTTATTCTTCTCTCCTTTTTATCTTTGCAATTGTCTTCGCAAAACAAAAGTGATTTCAATAGGATTTACACGAAAACTTATATAACGACATCGCACGAAGACTTCAGAAAGGCAATGAATATAGCTGATTCTTTGTATTCAGCATCAGAGGAACCCTATTTCAAGGCTAAGAGTCTAATGCTCTCCGCTGCTCTCCTGCAGGAAGCTGGGGAAGTGAAACAAGCAGTCGAATATGCAGTAAAGGCAGGGGAAATATGCAAGAATTCAAATGACAGGGTACAAAGTGCCGAAATCTATGGTTTTTTAGCAACCCAATTCCGAAGGCTAAAACTTTATAGCCAATCAACTTCATATATCCAAAAAACATCTGAAAAGGCGGGACAAATTGAAGATACAAAAGTCAGAAGTAGAATTTTTGGATTAATTGCACAGGAGAATGCCAATTATGAAATTGATCAAAAACATTATAAAAAAGCAATTCTGCTGATTGAAAAATCTCAGGTTTACTTCAGGGAAAAGAATACTAACCAAGCACTTTTCTTAGCCAGCAATGAAAGACTTTTGGGTGACTGTTTCTATTATCTGGCAGAATATGATAAAGCACTGTCACATTACACACTTGCTTCAGGACTCTTGGAAAAATTTCAGGATAATTTTCTAAAAGGTTTTATATACAGTGGTATTTCTGCTGTTTACATCAAAAAAAAGGAAATAAAAAAAGCAAAGACATACATAGGTTTTGCCCAAAAGATAGCGGATAAGACACAATATCTGGACTTGAAGAAACAAATTTATAAAACCTCCCAAGAGTATTATGCTTTGGAAAAAAATTTCGAAAAATTCAGTCAGTTAAAAATTAAAGAAGATGCACTTACGGAAGTTATTGCAGAGAAAAAAAATTTCTTTATAAATAATGAGCAGACGAGCTTAATAAATGAAAATGAAAAACTTCAAAACAATAATATTATTTTAATATTAGCTTCTGTGTGTATTCTGCTCATACTTAGTGCCATGCTTTTCTTTTACTACAAAAGGAACCATTCGGAAAAATCAGGAAACCTTCCACGGGAGGTAATTTTAAGTAATAAGATTTTGGCTAATACTAAGATTAGTGAAAACAGCAAAACTTTAAGCCCTCAGGTCGAATTAAAGATCCTGAAAAAGCTGGAGACCTTTGAAAACTCGATAATGTTCACGCAAAAGAACATTTCCCTATCTTCCTTGTCAATTTATTGCTGTACAAACGTGAAGTATCTGTCCATAGTTATAAATTCCCATAAACAAAAAGATTTCAATAACTACATTAATGAGTTAAGGATTAAATATCTGGTCAACAAAATTAGAAAAGAACCACAATATCTGAAGTACAAGATAGTGAGTCTGGCAGAATTTGTGGGTTTTTCAACACAGAGCAAATTTATAGAGGCTTTTAAAAAGGAAATGTCCGTTACCCCATCAGCATTTATAAAAAGTATTAAAGAACAGCAGTTAACGGACAGAATCCACACTTAGTGACTAAAGATTCCGGCTACCGGTTTAAAGTATCACTGCAAAATATTTACTTGGTTCACATAAATTCGAACTCATTATCTAACAAAAGTCAAGTGTATTGGTCAATAGTTATTGGAATTTTGTGTCATTAAAACAAAACATTATGACACAGAAAAATCTGGCTTTAGTATCCGGTGCCAACGGACATTTAGGAAATAATCTGGTTAGACTATTGATAGCAAAGGGAATTCCTGTAAGAGCCACTGTACGGAACATTAATAATAAAGAATCTTTCAGAGGTCTGGACTGCGAGGTTGTACAGGCAGATATTACCGATAAATCATCTTTTGTAAAGGCTTTACAGGGAGTGGAAACTTTTTATGCAGTTGGTGCCTCTTTCAAACTCTGGGCACAGGATCCAAAAAAAGAAATTTATGATGTTAATATTCTAGGGACTAGAAATACTATCGAAGCGGCAGCAGAGGCGGGAGTGAAACGTATTGTATATGTAAGTTCCATAGCAGCACTGGATTATAGCATCCTGCCTACCAAAGAAAGTTACGGCTATAATCCTGACCGCAGGGATATGTATTACAATTCCAAGAATGATGGTGAAAAACTTGCTTTTAAGCTGGCAAGTGAACTGGGGATAGAAGTAATTTCCGTTATGCCTTCAGCAATGATCGGGAGTGAGGCTTTTCTGCCATTGAATGTTTCCTATGGAATTTTGAAGCTGATCCTCAATAAAGAGATCCCAGTAGACACCAAAATCACCCTGAATTGGATTGATGTAAAAGATGTAGCAGAAGGCTGTTACCTGGCTGCTTTGCATGGCCGTGCCGGACAGCGCTACATTCTTGCTAACGAAAAGTGTATGACTATTACTGATACTACCATTTTGGCCAATACATTATTTCCTGAACTAAAGATCAAAATACCGGGTTCGGTGCCAAAATTCATTCTGTCTTTTATTGCCGGGATAATGGAGTTTTCAGCTAAAATGAAGGGTATACCACCGGTATTGACCCGTAAGGATATTGCTATGTTTTCAGGTCTGCAACAGAATTTTGATATTACAAAATCAAGAACCGAACTTGGATTCAATCCGAAAAGCCCTGAAAAAGCTGTAAAGGAAGCACTTGTTTATTTAATGGAGCATAAAGAGCTATTAAAATAGTTATTGTAAATTTGAAACAGATATTCTTAAAAGGTATGATGCAGCAGAAATTAATTGATTTTATCCGTTCCGGGCATTCTCTTTCACAAGAGGATGAGGGTTTGATTATTCAATATTTTGAGCCGGTACTTTTTCCTAAAAACCGCATTATCGAAGAAGAGGGGAAAGTACCGGAATACCTTTACTATATTATATCAGGCTATCTGCGTTTATTCCATTTTAATGAGAATGGAGATGAAATTACAACCCATATCAATTGTCCGCCCGGATTTTTCACCTCTTATTTTTCTTTTATAAATACAGAAAAAGCCACGGATAATGTTGAGTGCATCACGGAATGTGAGCTTTTGCGGATTACAAAAAAAGATCTTGATGTCCTGACTTCAAAAAGTGAAGCGATGAAAGATTTCAGTATCCGGATTTTTCAGCAATCCATATCCTATAACGAAAAACGTTCTACAGAACTGGCAACACTTTCCGCAGAGCAGCGCTATATAAAACTTATTAAAACTTATCCGGGAATCTTACATAACGTTCCGATTAGCTATATTGCTTCCTTTTTGGGAATGAAGCCCGAAAGCCTGAGCCGTATCCGCAGGAAAGTAATTTGAACCTAACGAACATTTTTATCTTCACTGCGCAGGCGGTTACTGAAGTATGATGGCGGCGAGCATTCTTCAGGCAAGAGGTTACAGGAATTTTCTGAAGTTGAAGGTGGGTTCAATGCAATCGTACAAACCGAGGTTTCCCAAAAGTAATTTCGTTTGTCAAAATAAAATGTTGAAGTAATCTGGAATTTATTTTTGTATTAGGAATTTTCTTCGGAGGAATTATTGCTGCACATTTTCTGATGAATCCCGGAGAAATTACAATAATCCAAAGCTCAAAGCAGAATTGGTAATCTATGGGATCACCGATTGCAGTAATCTAGTCCCGACACAATTAATAAATTTTGAAAGTCTTTTAAGTCTAAAAGAACTCATTACAATGATTTTCGTTTTTTTATAAGTCTTTATATCTCAACATTTACTGTGCGCTCGCAACCTGACGAGTTTACATCCTCAAGACTATTACCAACAATTTTTCTTCTGTGTACAATTCCCCAGTCTGTAAGATTGGTGATGATGGTTTGCAGTGTATCACCATGCTCCGTAAGTTCATATTGAACTGTTATAGGTTGTGTACTTAAAACCGTTCGTTTGATTAGCTGGTTTATTTCCAGTTCCTTTAATTCTTTGCTCAGCATTCTGTTGGAAATTCCTTCTATGTCATTCAAGATATCTGAAAATCGTCTTTTGCCATAACAGCAAATAGAAGAGATAATAGCGATCTTCCATTTTCCGCTCAAAACGTCCATTGAATCCTGAACAGCTCTCATTCTTTTCTTTTGTTCCTGTTGGAACTCTTCTATTTTACATCCCATTGTTACTTAGTTATCTCTGTGTTACTGTTATTTTTCGGTACAAAGTTACTAAAAATAACCTAAGTAGTCTACCTTTGTCTCTCAATCTTAAAAAATAGAATAATGAGTAAATTAAAAAATAAGGTTGCCGTGATTACAGGCGGCAACAGCGGTATCGGATTTGGTATTGCCCAGGAATTTAAAAATGAAGGTGCTAAAGGAGTTATTGTCGGCAGAAATCAAGAAACATTAGCCAGTGCTGTGGCACAGCTTGGAGAAGATTTTATCGCCATAAATGCCGATGTAACCAACCCTGCCGATCTGGAAAGAGTATTTAAGGAAACCTCTGAAAAATTTGGTAAAATAGACGTGGTAGTAGCCAATGCGGGTGGCGGAACTGTAGGAACTGTGGAAAGTATTGGTGAATCGGAATATGATAAGACAATGGATTTAAACCTGAAAAGTGTTTACTTCACTGTTCATAAAGCGTTGCCTCATATGAATGATGGCGGTTCTGTTATTCTTATTGGTTCAAATGCAGCACATCGGGCATATGCATCATTTACACTGTATGGTGCTGCAAAAGCAGCTGTGATCTTTTTTGCGAAAGCATTTTCAAGCGATCTTTTAGATAGGAAGATAAGAGCAAATGTAATAACACCAGGTACGACGGATACACCGGCATTTGACAAGTTTGTTCCTGCAGAACAAATTGAAGCTGTAAAAACACACTATGCAGGAGTGATGCCGACAGGCAGAATAGGGCAACCGTCTGACATTGGTAAGGCAGCGGTTTTTCTGGCTTCTGATGATTCTTCGTTTATGCTTGGTGCTGAGCTTCTTGTTGATGGCGGTATGACCTATTTGGCTAAGTAATTGACGCCGAGGTGCCAAGAGTTTGAATTCGTATCATTAAACAATTAAATAATTTTCAAAATGAATAAATCAGAAAACAACGTAGAGAGCTACGCAATTATCGGCTTCGGCAATATCGGCAAGGCTCTGGCCAGAGCATTTGTCCGCAAGGGTATCGAAGTATCCGTTGCAACTACACGTGAACCGGAAAGCTTTGCATCCGATGCAGCTGCTATCGGAACAGAGATCATTCCTACGACACTTGCAGAAGCAGTTCAGGCAGATATCATCTTTTTGGCGGTTCGTTTCGAGTCGCACCCGGATGTTGCAAAAGTACTTTCCAGTTGGCAGGATAAAATCATAGTTGATGTGACCAATGCGTACGGAGTTCCGCCTGAAAAGATGGGAGGACAGCCTTCTGCCAAATTCGTCGCTAAAGCCTTCATTGGTGGAAAACTGGTTAAAGGTTTCAACCATTTGGGCGCTGCCATTCTTGATCAGGACCCGGCGGTGCATGGTGGCAGGAGAGTCGTATTTCTGTCGAGTGACGATGACGGCGCAGCAACGGAGATTGGTACACTCGCAAAAAAGCTGGGTTTTTCACCGATTCAACTTGGTGGACTTTCTGAAGGCGGACTGCTTGTGCAGGCGCACGGAAATAGCTGGGGACAGTTAATTTTTAAGGACCTGATCAAGTTTGATTAATGAATCTTGACCACAATTTAGATATAATCCTGCTAAAGAGGACAACTTCAATTTAATTGAATCGATCAATAACTAAATTAAACCGTCAATAAAAACCAATAATTAACAAGTTAAAAACAAAGTAGCGATTGTTACAGATGGATCCAAAGGAATTTTTTGCTTCCGAAGATGCAGCCTGGATTACGGGAGAGCAAATTTTTGTTTCGGGTAGAATTATGGTTTTTAAATCATAAATTCAAAAAAAGATGATCCTTAGGACAAAATTTTCAGTAGTGTTTTTAATAATCATCTAAAAACAATTGTTTCAAAATTATAAGCTTTTTTTAAATCCCCGTTTCTTCTGGAAGCAGGGATTTTTTATTACTTCAAATAGCTAGCCAAAAAGAAACTAGCCAAAAAATAGATTGGTTAAAGATAATAAATATATAATAGTCATTGCTATTGCTGACAATTACGGGCAATCTCATTTACGAATTTCAGATAACAAACGGAATATGAACCTGCAAACAGACATTTCATTTGATATGAAATTTACAGCCATTAATATATTTAATTGGTGCATAAAAGCAATTTACAAAGCTCTTTTGCAAAATTGATACTAAGTTATAGTAGAAGATTAAAACAAATTTGCAATTTTGTTATTATGAAAGTATTTAGTGATTTAGCAGACTATAACAAATATCTGAATTTAGCAACACCCTTGCATCCGTTAATGGACAGCAGAGTCTGCAAACAGGCGATTCCGAACTTTCCCCAGTCGAGTAGTGAGATTCAGGTCAATCTTTTCAAAATTTCATTAAAGAAAAATTTCACTGGCGATATCAATTACGGAAATAATAAGTACTATACAGAAAACGGATTGATGTTATTTAGCGAGCCGGGACAGGTAGTTTCCTGGGATAGTCTTACGTTTTGGGATGGTTATGCTTTTGTTTTTCATCCCGATCTCATCAAAAAAAATCCAATTGCCAGTAAGGTCAATCAGTACAAATATTTCAGTTATGAGATCAATGATGCATTATTTATGACTGCGGAGGAAGAGGAAACAATCACTTGGCTTTTTACAAAAATTCATTATGAATTGGCTGAAAATAAAGTGAATGCCAATATCAACATCATTCTTTCATTATTAAATGTAGTTCTTACATATGCCGACCTTTTCTATGAAAGACAATTTAAAGAAAAATCAACGAACGCTGTTTCTGTCATTTCAAAAATAAAATCTCTGTTGCAGCAACATTACAGTGATCTTTCAAAACCGGTTAAGAATATCCCGACAGTTTCTTCAGTTGCTGAAGAATTGCATTTGTCATCAAATTATCTTACGGACTTGGTAAGAGCAGAAACTGGGAAAAGCACTATCAATCTTATCCACGAATTTGTCATTGAGCAGGCTGAGATCCTCTTGCTTCAGACAGATTTGAATATTAGTGATGTTGCCTATCAGCTTGGATTCACCAATGTTCCTTATTTTTCAAGGTTTTTCAAAAAAATTAAAGGGATTTCTCCGAGTGAAGTCCGAAATCCGAGAAAAGGATAACATAATCCTTGATTCGTGTTAAAAGGCGACCTTCTGTTCAGGTAATTTTGGATAGATAAAAAAGTCTTTTATTATGAATTCATCTTTTTCAAATTCTGAGACACAGTTTATCAGGATCAATGATGTTCAGATTGCTTACAGGCATTTCGGAGAGGGATTTCCTATTCTGTTTTACAATCGTTTCCGTGGAACTCTGGATACTTGGGATCCCTTATTTTTAGATTCGTTAGCTTATGAACATACAATCGTTTTATTTGATTATCCCGGAATTGGAGATTCAGAAGGTGAGCTCTCATCGGATATTCTGGAAGTAGCATCAGTGGGAACACAGTTGATAAAAGCCTTAAGATACGATAAATTCCACGTGGTTGGCTGGTCTTATGGAGGTCTTGTGGCTCAGACAGCATTATTTTTAAATCAGGACAGGATTCTGAAGACCATTCTTATGGGAACCAATCCGCCAGGCAATAACGAAGTGCCTTTTGATAAAACTTTCTTTGAAAGAGCTTTAAAGCCTGTCAACGACCTTGATGATGAAACGGTTGCATTCTTTGAACCTTCTTCCGAAAAAAGCAGAGCCGCAGCTAAAGCATCATTTGATCGAATTGCAAAACGTCTCGATCGTAAGAAAATACCTTCTACACAGGACAAATTTCAAAAGTATTTTGATGGTTCGGCAATGATGAAAAAAGATGAAAATCATTTCAGAGATCAGTATAAAACTTTGACCAATCCTGTATTGGTAATTTCGGCGGATCACGACATCAGTTTCGCCGTAGAAAATTGGTTTCCTCTTCTTAGAAATGCCCCGTCGATGCATCATATCATAATAAATGACGCTGGTCACGGAGTACAGCATCAGTATCCCGAATTAATTGCCGGATACATTAATTTATTCCTTAATAATTAAAGCTACATTTTAAACTTCATTAAATTTAATAATATGATTTTCACAACACAAAAAATAAGCGAAAGCTACTGGAAAGTACTCATTGATAACCCTCCGGTAAACGTATTTGATCCAGAATTTTCTGTTCAGCTGAGAACAGCAATGGACGAGCTGGAAGCTAATGAAAACCTGAAAGTGGTCGTATTTGAAAGTGCTAATCCTGATTTCTATGTCGCACACGCAGAGCTTGTAAATATCTTTGATTTTCCTAAAGGAGTAGGGGAAACCGGACTTTCTATTTCCTGGCCGGATATTGCGAAACGTTTGGAACAGGCACCGTTTGTAAGTATAGCATCCATAAGAGGAAGAGCCAGAGGTTTAGGCAGCGAGTTTATTCAGGCATTTGATATGCGTTTTGCAAGTAAGGAGAAAGCTGTTTTTGCTCAACCCGAGATTGGTATTGGTTCTTTTCCTGGTGGTGGCGGACTGGAACGTCTGCATCTGCTTACAGGTAAAGCAAGGGCATTAGAGATTATTTTAAGCGGTGATGATTATGATGCTGAAACCGCTGCTGCTTATGGCTGGATAAACCGTGCTTTTCCTGACGGCGAGTTAGACACTTTTGTAGAAAATTTAGCAAAGAGAATTGATTCATTTGATAAAAAAATCATAACAACCATCAAATCCATTATGAACGAAAGGGTAATAATTCCAAAAAACGAACATATTATGGAAACTCAAACACGATTTTTTACATCACTTACTGAGCCGGAAGCCAGAATAAGGATCAAAAATTTATTGGATCAAGGACTGCAAACTTACGGTGATGTAGAATTAAACCTCGGAAAATATTTATAATCGTCTTTTTGACTTTACATAGAAAAGTTTCGGTATGTTACCCGTGTTTTAGTCTATATTGGCTTGTAAATTGATATTACAGATTTTATTGAATTTTAATTATTGATGAACAAATCGATTATAACTTTAATTTTCTTTTTAAATTGTTTTTTCTTTTTGAATGCGCAGGAGAAAAAAGATTCGCTTTATTATAAAATTGAAAAGTTTTCAGATAAAAGAAAGGTTACCAAATTCATTCATCGTTTCATATTTCGGAGGGAGGCAGATTCGGTTTCTGTTAAAACAAGAACCGAAAGATTGTCGCAGGAGACTTATAGCGGAAAATATATCAGAAATATCAGGATAGAAACCATTGACCCGTTTGGATATGGTTCCAAAGATAAAAAAGAAAAATCCAAATGGTACGATTGGTTTACGAATCATCTTCATTCCAACACAAGAGTTTCTACCGTCAATAATTATCTGCTTTTTCAGAAAGGGGAAGAATATAATGCACAGAAAATCTACGAATCCGAACGTTTGTTGAGAACAATGCCTTTTATAAACAGGGTTAATATCAGTATTTCCGATAGTACTTCTACCAAAGATTCTATCGATGTTGTTGTAAAAGTTCTAGATTCGTGGAGTTTAAAACCCAGACTCAGTTATTCCGGAAGTAAAATTGGTTTGGGAGTTACCGAAGAAAACCTGTTAGGACTGGGACACGAGCTGAATCTTCTTTACAGAAACGATTCTAAAGAAAAACAGGATTATCTTTTAGGAAGTTATACAGCATACAATCTTTTTGGTTCTTATATCAATGCTCAGGTTTTAGGAGAACGGGATTTTTTTAAAAATGAAAGAATCAATTTCAATGTCAGAAGAGATTTTTTCTCACCATTAACGAAATGGGCAGGAGGTTTTACTTTCGAATACTTTATGCGAAATGTTTCGCTTCCGATAGAAAATGATACTTCTTTTCCGGGAGTGCAAATCAAAGTGTACAGTCAGGATTTGTGGGGAGGTTATCAAATTCCCGTTTCATCCAATCCAGGTGAAAAGATATCCAGTAATATCGCATTGATAGGGAGATTTCAGAATTATCAGTACAAAGACAGCCCGGGAATCGATCAATATCAGTATTTTAGTTCTTACAGCAGTTTTCTAATGTCTGCCGGATTTATTCAGAGGAAGTTTTCGGTTGAGAAAAATATTTTTCAATATGATTTGCCGGAAGATATTGCTTACGGTAATTCTGTGAATCTGACTGGCGGATTTTTATCAAGAAGTAATAAGATGATTCCTTATGCGGGAATTTCTGCATCTTATGGTAGTTTTACAAAGGTTGGTTATTTCAATGTAAAAGCTCAGTTTGGAAGATTTTTTAACGAGGACAGTCAAAACCGTGAGTCTTTCCGCCTGGATGGAACTTATTTTACCAATCTCATGGATTGGAAATTTGCAAAGGCAAGACATTTCTTTTCTCCGACTTTAGCACTAGGAAATCCACAGCATAATTATTCTTATAAAGACAGGATCAATCTTTCTTCGGCAGACGAATTTCCTGTTTACAGTGCAGATTATATCGGAACTCAGAAATTGGTTTTAAGATATCAGCTTCAGCTTTTCATTAATAAAACATGGAAAAATTTCCATTTCAGTCCGTATTTAACTACAGCAGTAGGCTGGTTAGGAATGCCGGGGGATAAACTGTTGAAAACAAATACTAATACCAAAATAGGAATTGGTGTTTTGATTAATAACCCTTATTTGGTTTTCAACAGGATACAAATTTCTTTTACCTATTATCCTCGCGTTCCTTTTGATAATAATTCGATTTTTGATTTTAACAGTAACCGGAATAACCTTTTACCAATGAACGGTTTTACAACAGATATTCCGCATTTTGTGAATTTTGGAAATTGATATTTTAATATTTTAAAATAATGACCCTCTTTACTTATGCAGAGAGGGTTTGGTTTCTGCGACACAGTATTTGACCGTTTATTTCACAAGGCTGTTAATATAATTTTCCAGATTAGTATAGCCGGTTTGGGTTATAGCTGCTCCATCTGCCGCATCCTTAGCGTTCAGATTATTTTTAGTTTCCCAGCTGTCAGGTATGCCGTCTGCATCTGTATCTTTTAATTTTGAGGTCTCCTGCTTTACTTCCGGTTGTCCGCCGGCATCAGCTTCAGTTTTAAAAATCTGACCTTTCTTACCAAGACTTTTAAAATAGCCGATAATCCGGTTATCTACTGCATCTCGTTTTAAGGAAGAACCAGCTTCCTTCATAACTGCTTTCCAGGCATCATCTGCAGCACTGATTGTAACATTACTTCTTGATATTGATGAGGGTTCTTTTACTAAAGTAGCTGTTTGTTTGATAAAATCTTCATCAGTAACCAAACGTCCGTTTACTTTGCCATCTTTATTGAGATCTACATAATTATCTTTGTGATAAACATGATCAGTAGGAGTGAACATACTTAAGAAATCATTGGTCGAACTTGGTCCGGCAATAAAGTAATTTCCTACAAGATCCTGATAATGGTCTGTGGCCGAATGTCCTCCAATGAAAGCACTCTTGCCCCAGTTATAGACTACATTATTAAGATATTCAATTTTCGCTTTCGCTTTGGGATTACGGCTTTGATTTCCTGTCCACAAACTATGATGGACTGTCATATCAACAGGGTTTTCCAATAAGGCTCCAAAACGCTGTGGGTCTATCCCTTCACCGATAAGGCAATATTGAAGGGTAACATTGGTGCTGTTTTTTACATGCAGATTATCCCATCTTCCCCATTCGATAGAAACGTGGTCAAAGATTATATCCTTTAGTTCATCTGCTACTACGGTGCATGCTCCTTTAGGCATATTAATGCTTCCTCTGAATCTGATATACCTTATAATGCTATTACCGCCAAAAGATATGCCGTTGCCATAAACGATGATGCCTGTTCCCGGTGCAGTCTGACCCGCGATAGTAATTCCGGGAGCAGCAGCAATCTTTTCTTTGATTTTAATCACACCGGCAACATCAAAAACAACCGTTCTGCCAGTCTGGCTTACAGCATCCCTGAATGATCCAGCACCAGTATCGTTGAGGTTGGTCACATGATAAACAGTACCACCACGTCCACCAGCTGCAAAACGTCCAAAGCCTTCAGCTCCGGGAAAAGCGATTTGCTGTGCGTAAGTTAAGGTACAGCATGAACCTAATAAAAATAAGGATAGATATAGTTTCCGAAACATAATGATTATTTTTGATTGTATTATTTATGGTAATTTATTCACGTTTTCCACTCTTATATGCCAGTTTCCATTCTGTGGAAATCCCGGGGCATTGGTTTCCGGTCCGTTGTCCCATCCTGCAGCCATCAATGCAACAGCTGCAAGAAATGCACTGTTTGTAGGTAAATAAGCAGGGCAGGCTAAAGGTTCTTTAGCGCGTTGCACATGCCCATTTTTTAAAAATACAGCTCCAGGCAGGGTATTACACAATATATCCACTGCTTTATCCTGTTCACCTAAGCGTGCCGCTGTCATGGCTCCTTTACCCAGGCTCCAGCTGACAAAACTCCTTAAACCATTACGTTCATATATGGTATTAAAAGTATTGGACATGATTTTCGGATCAATTAAAGGTGTTTGTGGAAGCTGTCCCAAGCTCATGAGCATTGCAGACGAAAAGCCTCCTTTTCGGTTATACATATCGGGATCTGTTTCCATTTCCAGGTATTTATCATCCTTTATAGTTGGGTGAGCTAATTTTTTCAACACCTCATCCCAGTGCGCATCTCTTGTCATACCCATGCGTACGCGCCAGTCTTGGGCAACTTTTAATCCGTAATACCATTGCGTTAACTCAAAAGTTGGATTTTGAGTAGTGTTTTCAGCAGTGCTTTCATTCACGCTCTTGAGTGGTGGTCCTAATATATAGCGGTCAGTTTTAACATCATAAAAAGCATAAGAAGTCAGAAATTGAGCTGACTCAAATACAACGTCACTGTATTTTTTAAGAGTTTCAGTATTTGGATGGGCTCGATAAATCAGTTCGGCAAGATAAATAGGATTGGGTTGGTTCCAGATGATAAAAGGATTAATTCCTCCGGGACTTGTTTTGCCGTCAATACCAGCCATTTTTGGCCATCTTGCACCTTCAAATCCCTCGCGTTTAGCTTCTTTTAATGCAATAGGTAATATTCGTTTATACCAGTTAAAGCTTTTTTCGAGTAAATCTGTATGGTTCCATTGATAAAATTGCGCTGCATGCCACCAATACACCTCAGAATTATGCTTGCCATACCAGCTGATATGCGTTAAACCTGTTTCCTGCGGGGGAAAAGAGCCTGCGTAATTTACCTTCATCAGGTATTGTGAAAGGATAATCCTTCTTTCCAGTTCATTTGCGCGTGGATCCTTGCTGCCTGAAAAATCAACAGCACCGCCTTTAGTCCAGAAATCTTTCCAGGAAAGAGCACTTGCATTGCGGATTGCAGCAAATTGTCGTGGCGTTTGTTTAATAAGTACAGGAGAAAACTGGCAGACGATTTGTAAGCTATCTGACCCTATTGCATTTAGGTAAAAACGATGAGGTCCATCCAGTTCAAATTTCGCCTTTCCCTGCCAGTGAATGGTTACATAATATTCAGTAGTATTAATTACTCTTTTCAAAACCACATTATTCAACCCTTTGCTGACTATTGTAGTTTGGTGCATATTAGGTTGGGTCCAGCTAAAAGGAGGTTTATTTTTAATCGATAAATCGTAAGAATATGGAAAACGGAACGCCGGTTTTAATTTTCCTTCTTTTAATAATGATGATTTAATACTAAAAGCTACTGTGCTATTTTCAGGGCTGCTAACGGTTTCTACTGAAACTTGTTTTCCGTTTAATTGATAAGAACTTGAGAGTAAACCTTTCCAAAGATCAAGTTTTTGATTGATCTGGCTCAAATCAGATAATTCAATAGACTTTCCGTTTTCTTTTACGAGACTGATCTGTCCAAGCGGAGCCGGATGTGGATTCATCCTGAAATATTCACCTGCAGCACTTTTTTCCTGACTCGCGTACATGATTTTACGCCCATGAAAATCGTTCGGTTTCATGGCATCTTCCAGTTTTAGATTCTTCGTATTCGGAAAGGAATGCCAAGCCCAGGTAGAAAGTGTTTCGAGTGGAATCCCGTTTTTATAATAATGCTGTTCCAATGACTGCATCCCTGTAACATCTGCTGTATAGGCGAAATCTCCGTTGCCTACCGATAGTGAAGCCAACGGATCGATCTCTTTTAAGATTACATTGTGCCTGTTCACCAGATCAAACCGGTCAATAGTCTGTGCCATGCCTTTGATCGAAAAAATAAGACACAATGCAGTAAATAGAAGCGAAGTTCTCTTTGCCATTAAAAATGCTTTATATACATTTAGGTTCATTTTATTTTTTTAGGACTGGCAAATCGCAAAATCTTCGTGTGAAATGTTTGGATAGCACATTGATTTGATTTACAGCTAATTTAATATGAACGCTTTAATAGAGTATCCTGCACTCTCGGCTTTTAAAAATCATGTATTAAATACAGTAAAAACCTCTCAGAAACTGAGAGGTTTTTACTGTTACAGATATTTAACTTGTATTAAACTATCAATTTATTTAAGGTTCTTTGCTAAATAGGTGTAAATTTTATATTATTATTATTATTATTATTATTATTATTATTATTATTATTATTATTATTATTATTATTTCGCTTTATCTACCATCCTAAATAATAATCCGGGCTCAGCCAGATCGGACGATGCATTCCAAAATATTCCTGAAGCATTTTTTCGGCTTCACAGAAAGCGCCTTCCACCCAGCCTTGCTGATCAGAATAAGCTTCTCCACAAATATGAATCTGCTCATCGGCTACCGGTTTTCTCATGTACGGCATCACGTTTTCAACGGAGTAGCCTGCTTTCCATGCGTGATATCCTGCACCGAATGGATCGTCTGTCCAGTCTTTAAAATAAGTTACATAAGGTTCCGGAATCGTTACCTGATCTCCGTGAAGTTCTCTAAGCTGATTCATCAATTCGTCAACCATTAATTTGGTAGCCTGAACATCATCTAATTCATGTAATTCTTTTAAGGAAGCAGATTTTGCAGCCTTTACCTCAAAAAGTACCTTGTCATCAGAAAGTGCTTTCCAGAAAGTCTCGGTTTCCATATCTCCGTAACTTCCCAGTAGCATTGAGTTGTCGGTGTGTTGATCTGTTCCGAAATAATAACACTGTCTCATCGGTAAATCGGTGATCGAGTGTCCGGAATCGATTCCCAATTCTTTCCACCAAGGATATGGGAAGCCCATTAATATTTTAAAGGCAGGCTCCATAATTACAGAACGGATATTGTAATTCAGGGTTGAATTTTCATTAATATTAAAGAAGAAATTATTCTGATCCAAAAGCTCCAGAGATTTTCTTGGCATTGCAAGCACTATCGAATTGGCATACACCTTCCATTGGGTGTTGGTTTTCAGATTCAGAAAAGTCAGTTCGTATTTATGCGTATCTGTCAGAGGATGCGCTTTTGTGAAAGTAAGTAGCTTATTTTCAGACCAAATGGTAGCTCCATCATGCTCCATATAAGAATTTGCCAGGGCATAAGCGATGCTGTCATAGCCTTCTTCAATGGTTTTATAGATTGTTCCCGCAGAGAAATCTCCCACCATATAAGGGAAAGCTTCCGCTGAATTCCAGTTGATGGTGTTTGAATAATATCCACCTGCATTTGCCAAAAATTCATAGCCTTCCTGCGAAACCTGATCTTTGATTAAATTCCAGAAACCTAAGTCATTGACTTTACGATTGTCATAAGGAGAATTAGGAAAGTTATAGACTAATTTAGGCTTAATATCATCCCAGTCTCTGCTGTCTAATTCAAAAGAGTAATCGTAAATTGTCTTTCCTCTTTTTATTTTATCACTATATTTTTCAGCAACCCAAGGATCTGCCATCAAAACATCATAAATAATTTTATTAAATAACTGATCTGAGCTAAATCCGTAATCATCATCATTTAAATAATATCTTGTCGGAAGTTTTTCACCTACTGCCTGTGCAACGTTCCATGCATCTTGTTTGAAGCGTTCTTTTCTAAGATACATTAATAATTTTGAAGAATCACCCATTGGGAAAGGCACAGGCGTCATTTGATCTGTCAAAACAGGAATATGTTTGGTCGGATCTTCTGGCAGGGTATAGCCTTCAATCAATGTGGTTACAATTTGCTGAGAAGTCAGATAACGCATACCTCCCAATTCTCCCCAGAAATTCATTCCCGGCATGACAACAGATTCCAGTCTTCCGCCCAGCTTATTGTTCATATCAAAGATTTGTACATCACTGGTTGTAAATTTTTTATCAGTTACTAAACGATAAGCCGTGTACAATCCGGAAGTTCCGGCACCGATAATAGCGACTTCAATTTTTAAATCAGGATGTTTTCCCGGATTTAATGGAGTGTTTTTGTTCATGGTATTTTAGTTTTAATTTAGTTTTTTAAATTGCTTTAAAGTATTTTCTTCCTAATTGGAAAGGAGTAATATCAAAATCAGTATGTCCGTCCAATACAAGATCTGTCATGATTTTTCCTAAAAACGGAGTGAATTTCGCCGCCCAGCCTGTGGCGTACAACACGATGTTTTTATGGTTAGGAACATAACTTGGAGCAAAATCGATCAACAGTTCTTTGTTGGCTATTTTACTTAATGCTATAAGACAGGTTGAAGTATATTCCGGTTCTGTGCCTAAGCCAGTCATGTGTTCTTTTACCCATTCGGAAGTATATCCAAGTTCCTGTTGATTAGGAATTAATGTTCTGTCATTCGGTTCTTCCAAAGGAGTGATTACAAAATCAGGCGCGACACGAATATATTCCGGATGATCCCAGTCAACGGATGGGAAACCGTAAAACTGATTTCCGTTTTCGCCTATTGCATTTTGGAACACAAACCATGTCGGATATTGAATGCTGGGATCTGTTTTCTTAAAATAAGCCGAAGACATATTCCAATAAGTTGCTTCAATTTTAAAATCCAGTAAATTGATTACACTGTTGATGTACGGACCGGGAATGATCGCTAATTTTTTAGTAATATAGCTTCCATTCGGTGTAATGACTTCAAAAAGATCACCTAATTGCTCGATTTTAAGAACAGGAGAGTTTTCCTCTAAATGTACCGTTTCTGATTTTTTACAAAGATCTAAAAGCGTTTCAATGGTCGCTTTAAAATTAATACTTGCTCCGTCCGGCTGAAACAATCCTGTATATGTGTCCGGCAGGTTTCTGAAGTAGTATTTTTCTTCGATTTCTTTTGAGGTAAGGGTAGTGTAGGGAACATTTAGTGCTTTTAAAGCCTGTTCAGCCTCAGCAATATTTCCTTCAGTAGAATGTACGTTGGGATCTCCAAACCAAAGAGTTCCGACTTTGTCAAGCAATTGGGTATCGGTTTGTTTTTGCAGCTCGTCCCAGTAAGGCTCTGCATCCAAGGCCATTTGTACCATGTATTCTTGAGGATACGGGATTCGGAACTGTCGGGATACTCCTGCAGAGCTTCCCAATTGATTCACAAAAGTGAATTGTTCCAGAACTAAGGTCTTTGCCTTGCGTTTTCCGAGATGATACGCAGTAGCCAAGCCGATTGCTCCTCCACCAATGACGATTACGTCGTAGTTTTCTTGAGTCATGTGTTATACGTTTTTAGTTTTATGGTTGTCAGAAATATGCAATAGAAAAGGCACAAAAATTAAATGTGCCATCTTTACTTATTCAATACAATTGAATAATTTAAAAATTAACCTTAAATACTCGTCTGCCGGTACAATCAAGTATATTATTGTAAAATTAATACCATAATATTAATATGGTTTTCAAAGTAACAAAAAATAATGAAAATGTGGTATAGTATAAATACTTATTAATGCTTTTAGTAAAAATACTTAATATTGGGTTTACTTGACAATGATAAATATTTTGCCCGGTAGGTTTGAAAATATTTTTACAAAACGAATTTTAGTCATTGATACGAATAAGTAGAGTGAGGATGGTCTTTTAAATATAGAAATATTAATAGTAATTTTCATGTATGTATTTGAATTGTAAATGGATATCTATATAAAATTCAGGGTTTTCCCCAGTGTATATATGGGTTTTCTACTGCGATTTTATCATTTTATTTTAGGCAGCTTTGTTGGTATAAACTGATGCCATGAAAATCACAGAGTTTCTTTCGAAACTTGTTACTGCAGTAAATGCAGAAATAACAGGAACTCCAATTGTTGAATTAGCCAATATTGCTACTTTGAACGATGGAGATGAATTTCTGTCTTCCAAATCTTCCATTATTTTATCAATTGTAAATATCGAAGAAGATAAAATACTTAAAAATCAGACTTTATATAAAAATTATATTCCCTCAAGTGAAAGTATAGAAAAATACAAAAATCCCACTCAGAATTTAATTTTATCACTCTTATTTGCTTCTTATAATATAGACCAGTCGAAATACGCGGAAGGAATAGATAAACTGGAAGTCGTTATTCGGTACTTTCAAAACAAACGTGTTTTTTACTGGCAGCCGCCAAATTTATCAGAAAATATACCGGGTAGCGGTTCTTATGACAAGCTTATATTTGAAATGGTAAGCCTGAAAACCGATCAGCTTAATCAAATGTGGTCTTATCTCGGAGCGAAATACATGCCTTCGGTATTGTATCAGGTACAGATGATTTCCATTCAGACAGGAGAAACTTCGTCAGATGAAATCATTAAAAAAGCTAAAATCCAGCTTTGGGAAAATAATCCTAATGATGCTACCGGACATCTTGAATCCGGTACTTTCACTAAAGATGCCAATAACGAAATTATAACAACTACTTAAAAATTAGTAATCATGAATATTAGTGCCATTAAAACTCCCGGAGTGTATATCAATGAAATTGATGCATTTCCTCCATCTATCGCTCAAGTTGCTACCGCTATTCCTGCGTTTGTAGGATATACCCAAAAAGCAACTTCTCTGAATGTTCCTACTCGAATTTCTTCTTTAATGGAATACGAGCAGTTTTTTGGCGGAGCTCCTGCTCCTGCAGGAATCTCAGTAGATTTAGACAGTAATCTGGTTCCTTTGGATACTTCCTCTGTTACAGAAAGTAAATTCAAGCTTTACAACAGTATGCGTTTGTTTTATGCCAATGGAGGAGGAGAATGCTATATTGTTTCTATCGGACTTTATACTGATAGTCCATCTTTTGATGCTACTACAAAAGGAAAATTTACCGACGGAATCGACAAACTGGAAAAGTACGATGAACCTACATTAATATTATTCCCGGATGCTGTTAATTTATCAGCCGCTAATTTAGGAGCGGTACAGGTGCATTCGTTAATGCAGTGTCAGAAACTGATGGACAGATTCACCATTATGGATGTAAAACAATCGGCGAACTTAATCGATGACAGCGAAGACTTCAGAGATGAAATAGGAAACCAGAACCTGAAATACGGAGCAGCTTATTATCCTTATTTACAGGCTAATTTTCCTTATCAGTTCAGGTTTAATGATATTAACGGAACTACCGCAGGAAAAGTAAATTTTGCCTCTGTCTATGCCACAGATTTAGCTATAAAGCCTTTACTGGATAATTTTGATGTTACCTATAAAAAAGTATATCAAAATACGGCTCCAAAAGGATTCAGCGTAGAATGGAACGAACAAAATAAAGATAAAGTAACGATTTTAGACGATTTTAGTAATTCTAAAGATTATGTAAATAAATTATGGGATTATCTGGAAGTTCTTGGTCAGACTACAACTTTAGCCAATCCGTTTAAAACTTATGTACAAGGCTTGATTCCGGTTTCTCTGAAACAATATGCTCAGAAATTGGTTGATTTTAAAGATATTTACGATACGTTGCAAATTGCCGGAGCTGATCCGGATGTAGATCCTCCTGTTAATTTAGCCGACCTTGATGCAAATCCTGATGCAGATTTTGATGATACAATCTGGAGAAATGGTGCATTTGCGGCTTCAGTTACAAATCCATATGCAGGAGCATTAATTACTGCCGGTTTAGCTGATAAAGCAAAAATTCAGGCAGCTTTGGATAAACTGAATTCACAGATTATTGCTGCAATGAGCTCCGCAATGAGCGCATTGGAAAATTATGTAATGGAAGAAGAAAATAATCTGATTTCTAACATTCCGCTTTTTTCAATAATTGTTTCAAAACTTTCTCAATCAATGAATACAGTTCCCCCTTCAGGAGCTATTGCGGGAATTTATGCACAAACTGATGCGACAAGAGGTGTTTGGAAAGCTCCGGCGAATGTAAGTGTAAACTCAATAATAGGTTTAACGGACGATATCAACGATAAAGATCAGGAAAATATGAACATCCACGAAACCGGAAAATCCATCAATGCGATCCGAAAATTTACGGGAAGAGGAAATCTTGTCTGGGGTGCGAGAACTTTAGCAGGAAACAGCAACGACTGGCGATATGTCAACGTAAGAAGATTAGCCAATATGATCGAAGAATCTGTAAAAAAAGCCTGTATGCAGTTTGTATTTGAGCCTAATGTTGCCCAAACATGGGTCAATGTGAAAGGAATGATCGAAAATTATTTAACAACCCTTTGGAACGATGGTGCTTTGGCAGGAGCAAAACCTGAACATGCATTTTTTGTAGCAGTTGGATTAAACCAAACCATGTCTGCACAGGATATTCTGGAAGGCAGAATGATCGTAAAAATAGGATATGCTCCTTCAAGACCTGCAGAATTTATCATTTTAGAATTCAAGCAAATGCAGCAAAAATCTTAATTATTAACTCTAAAACTATACATCATGCCAAATACAGATTTTCCGCTACCAAAATTTCACTTCAGTGTAGAATGGGGCGGTAGCAAAATAGCTTTTACGGAAGTTTCCGGTTTAAATAAAGAAATGGATGTTATTGAACATCGTGTAGGCTCAAGCCCGGAATTCTTTAAAAAGAAAATGCCCGGAATGCTGAAACTCAGCAATATTACACTCAAAAGAGGAGTGTTTGCAGGAGACAATGAGTTTTATGACTGGTACAATACGGTGGCTTTAAATACCGTGGAACGCCGCAATATCACGATCTCTTTATTAGACGAAAACCACGAACCAAAAGTGGTATGGAAAGTAAAAGACTGTTTTATAGTTTCTTTAAAATGCACCGATATGAAATCTGATGCGAATGAAGCAGCCATAGATACAGTAGAAATAGCCAATCATGGATTTACAATGGAACACGTATAAATCTAAACATCATGCCTGATAGCAATCCCATCCCCGGTTTTTACTTTTCTGTAATCTTTGAATTATTGCCACAATTTAGTGTCGATACAAAATTCCAAAGTGTTAACGGACTGAAAGTTACGATGGAAACCGAACCTTACACCGAAGGCGGACAAAATAAATTCAAGCATAATTTGCCGTTGCGTTCCGGATACCAGGATTTGGTTCTGAAAAGAGGATTAACTTCGGATATGTCTGGTTTGTCGATGTGGTGCAGTCAGGCATTGGAAGATTTTGTTTTTTATCCTGCCAATCTGATTGTTTCTTTATTAAACGAAAAAGGAAACCCTCTGAAAGTCTGGTATGTATCACATGCTATTCCGTTGAGTTATGAATTCAGTGATTTTGATGCAGAACAAAATAAAATTGTTATCGAAACCATAACGCTGAAATATAACTTTTTTAAAGAGCTTCCGGTTCCTAATTTTTAATGATTATTGAAATGGCTATTCAGATTAAAGAATTACACATCAAAGTAAAGATTGAAGAAGAGTCGGTAAATTCTGCCCGTTCTCAGCAAATAGATCCTTTAAAAATACAGGAACTAAAATCGCAGCTCATTAAAGAGTGTACCCGTGAAGTATTGGAAAAACTTAAAGAAAGAAAAGAAAGATGATACAGGCAGCATTAGGGATTATAGACAAAATGCGGATCGAAGTATACGAAAGTAACGACTATAAAAAGACCCCTAAAAAAACCATTTTTGTTCAGCTTAATCCCGAAAAATACAGTCTTAAACATAACGTAATGTTTTGTGATGGACAGCCAATGGGAGCTTCTTCTAATAATTTAAGTTTTAACAGAATAGAAGGGGAAGAAGTCACTTTTGATTTCGTGTTTGACAGTTCAGGGGTTGTACCGCCGGGAAAAATAAAAGACGGAAAAGGAGAAATGTCTTTGCTGGATAAAGCCGGAGATGTTCTTGATGCTTTATCACCTGCCATTGTAAATCCTTTTGCCGAAATTAAAACAGTGGAAAAGGATGTAGAAGAATTTAAGAATCTTGTAATGGGTTATAACGGGAAAACCCATCAGACAGCCTATTTACAGATCCTTTGGGGCGGCTATAAGTTACAGTGCCGCTTAAAAAGTATGGATATTGAGTACACCCTTTTCAGGAAAGACGGACGACCGATCAGGGCAAAGGCAAAATGTATTTTCAAAGGTACCGCGACATATGAAGTAATGGTTGCCAGACAAAATAAAATGTCTCCCGATTTAACGCATCTCAGAACGGTTAATATGAATGACAAGCTGGCTTTAATGGCAGAAAATATTTATGAAAATCCTTCATATTACATAGATGTAGCTCAAACCAATCAATTATTAAGCTTCAGAAAAATAGAAACCGGGCAAAACATTTCGTTTCCGCCCATTAAATAAAATGATATGCCTGTTCAACCTTATATATCGACTGATGACCTTCTAAAGCTGGAATTTTTAACAGACGGAAAAGATAATGGTCTCGATGCTTTACTTAAAGAAGCACAGGTTACTTTTGAGCTGAATAAAATACCTTTTGCCAAATTTACTTTTATCGCTTCAAATCCGGATATAGATACGAAAGCAGATTTACCGACGGATTTGCTTAAAAAAGGACAGAAAATAGAAATAAAAGTAACGGTAAATAAAACCCCTCAGACTTTGTTCAAAGGATTTATCAAGTCTATTGAAAAAAGTATCAGCGATAGCTGTACGACGGTAAAAATTGAATGCAAAGATCAGGCTTATCAATTGACGACACCATCTGAGGAATCTGATGACAGTACCGAAACATTCAAAGCAAAATTAGATAGTTTTTTGACTCAGGCTAATGTTATCAATAAAATTGAATCAAACGGGCAGAGTTGGGAAGATGAACACATAACCCGCAATCTTCATACGATTCCGTGGGATTATCTGGTCGGGTTTTTAGATTCAATCGGGATGATGGTGAATGTAAGAAACGGAGAATTCAATGCTTTAGATATTTTAGAAACCATTCCCGAAGAAAAATATGCAGCAGAAAACGGAATCAATGTATTCACATTTTCAGGCAGAGAAGACGAATCAAAAAAACTAAGCAAAGCTTCAATCGAATATTGGGATCCATCTTCTCAGTCAATGGAAAAAATAGAAGCAGAACAGGAAGCTGAAAAAAATATAAAAACATTGACGCTTAACGAAAGCCGTTTTTTGGTTTCTACAATGACAAGAATGGCAAATACTTTCCTTAAAAGAAGTAACCACGCTGTCATTCAGGGAGAACTTTCAACTTTCGGAAATCTGGAAGCGAAAGCAGGAGATTTTTTAAGTTGTAATAAAGTGAATAAAGAAATTGATAAAAAGAAATTATTAATATCTAAAGAATATCACACCTTTGAAAATGCCTGTTGGAAAACCGAGTATACTTTGGGTATAGAAACAGAACAGTCTTTTACTGAAGCCAATTCGCCTTCCGTTCCTGCTCAACAGGCGCAAACCGGACAAACCAATTCGGTAAGCGGATTACAGATCGGTGTTGTGACTCAGATCGAAGAAGATCCTGATAATCAATTCAGAATAAAAGTAAGAATACCCACACTTTCTGAAAGCGGTGAAGGAGTCTGGGCAAGATTAGCCAATGTGTTTTCAGGAAACGAAATGGGAAGCTTTTTTATTCCCAACGTGAATGATGAGGTGATTGTAGGATGTCTGGGAAATAATCCGGATACACCAATTATTTTAGGAAGTCTTTACAGTTCACAAAATGCAATGCCGTTTCCTATTGAAAAAGAAAATTACACCAAAGCTTTTGTAACCAAAGAAGGGACAAAAATACAGTTGGACGACGAGAAAAAATCTATCGAACTCAGTACAAAAAAAGGCAATAAACTTTTGATCAGCGATGATGAAAAAGGCTTTGTACTCGAAGATGAAAATGGAAATAAAATATTGATGAATGCAGACGGAATCACATTAGACAGCAGCAAAGATCTTATTCTTAAAGCCAAAATGGATTTCAAAATGGATTCAGCAAAAGCGGCGCTTTCGGCGTCTGCAACAATGGATGTAAAAGGATCAATCATAAAACTCAATTAATATGCCCGCAGCAGCAAGAACCAGTGACATGCACGTTTGTCCGATGGTTACAGGAACAGTACCCCATGTAGGTGGCCCTATTTTACCGGGAGGAAATTCTACGGTATTAATCGGCGGAATGCCGGCTTCGGTAGTAGGAGACAGTTGCGTTTGTACGGGACCACCCGATACAATTGTAAAAGGCTCGGCAACAGTGCTTATCGGCGGAGCTCCTGCCGCTAGAATGGGAGATTCTACAGCACATGGAGGAACGATCGTTTTAGGTTGTCCGACAGTGATCATTGGAGGTTAAAAACTAAAAACTATGAAAACAAATGATTTTTTAGGAAAAGGATGGGGATTTCCTCCGACTTTCAATACGGTTACCAGAACGGTTGAAACAGTTTCCGGTGAGAAAGATATTCAGGAAAGTCTGCAGATTTTACTGAGTACACAGCTTACGGAGAGGATCATGCGTTCAGACTTCGGCTGTGATCTCACACCGCTTCTGTTTGAAAACGTAACAGTAACGCTCCTCACAAAAATTAAAGGCATCATTGAACATGCTATTTTAACGTATGAACCGAGAATAGATGTAAATGATATATATTTTGGCTCAGAAACCAATGATACACAAGGAATTATTAGAATTGAGATTGAATACACGATTCGTGCTACCAACTCAAGGCTTAATTATGTATTTCCGTATTATCTAGAAGAAGGAACTTTTATTAAAATCTGACATCATGGAAAATTGTTCTTCAAAAATATCAATCCATCAGGGAATGGGAACAACCCAAAATGCAAGGTTTTTGTCTGCCTTACAACCCTCTTATTTTCTCCTGGATGAAAGAGAGGAGATAGATTATGTTGTGTTGGCTCAGAAAATGTCTCAATATGTAAACTATTTTAATGAATCTGATTCTCATAATGCGCAAAGCGATTGGTCACCATTTTTTGGATGGGAATCTACCGCGATTTTAGCTCAGATTTTCAAGTGGAATATCGAAGATTATGAGAAAAAATATAAAAATAATAAAAAATCTATTGCGTTAATCAGTGATAATGGAGAGCAGAAAAAAATCATAAAAAAAGTCTTTGAAAAAATTCAATATGATTTTACCAAACTTACAGATAAAGTAACCACTTTAGATGACAGTATTTCAATAAAAGAATTTTTAGTAAGTTCTAAAACAGCGATTGAAGCTCAATTGAATGCGATTTTGTTAAAAATCACCAATGAAAATTCAATCATCACTTTATTACAAAGTTATCAGTTTAATAAAAATATTCAGAATCTTTTCGGATTGCTTTTATATTGGAAAAACAGCACTGAAAAAGCATTCACACAACAGTTAGAAAGTTATCCTTCTCACGCTCCGCATTATGCTTTGTTTCTGGCTTTTTTAAAGCTTTTAGGCATCGCAAAAAATCATCTGAATGACTTCACCAAAAGACATCTTGATTTTTATTACAAAGATGTTTTACAGTTGCTTCCACAGAAAGCACAACCGGATTTTGTTCATTTATTAATCGAACCTGCTGCCAATAAAAACTCATTTCTGTTACCGAAAAATACCATTTTCTCAGCAGGAAAAAATTCGTTGGGGAAAAATAAATTTTATGCTTCCACTTCAGATCAGGCGATTAATTCTGTGAAAATTAAATCTTTTCTAAGCCATCACATTGATCAGAATGTCTGGAAAAAAACAGATTTATTTCCTTTAAATGCAACAAATATCCCTTTTTCTGCATTTCCATCTTCCTCAGAAAATACGGAAACCGGTTTGCTACTGGCAAGTCCGTTATTTTACATGAAAGGTGGAACAAGAACCATTACTTTGAAATTTGATCCTCAGATTTTAGATCCGAATTCATTTGATTTCTGGATTACCGGAGAAAAAAAATGGGTGGAAATTACTCAGGAAAATAAAGAATTAACTCAGAATAAACGTATTAAACTTACCATTCCTGCTTCCGAAAAAGCGATTGTTCCGTTTAATAAAGAAATTCATACGGGAGAAATTATTGCAACATCACACCCGATTCTTAAAATAATTCCTAAAAATAATACCGAAAAGATTGATTGTAAAACGCTCGAAATCGAAATCACTGTAAACGGATTGAAAAATCTGATTGTTGCGACAGACACAGGAGTTGTAGACATCAATAAGCCTTTTAAACCTTTCGGAGATTTTCCTAAAAACGGAAACGGATTTATCATCGGCTGCAACGAATTTTTCCTGAAAAAAGGCGCAATTGCCAACTTTTCAATTGAAAGTGATGCGATTTCGTCTTATCCTTTTGCCGGAACATTAAATTCTGCTGTCACAAATAATGTCAGTAATTTAGCGCAAAGCAGTGCCAATACTTTAGCGCAAAGTAATATTTGGGCACAAAGCAAAATATCAGATGTTCAAAATTTAAGTCTGAATACAAATTTTTCGGCAACATTTGATAATCTTGCTTCTCAGATATTTATCGGCTCAATTTATACTTATAAACGTTTGGTTGATAGTTCTTTATTGTTGGAAATGAAGGATGGCAAATTTGTTGAAAGCGGAACTGCAACTTTCAATTCTGTTTACACTAACAGTCAATGGGTTAAAGAATATGCTGAAGACGTTATTCCCGATAAAGAAAGCATTTCCGGATACATCAGAATTCAGCTGGAAGATCCCAAATATGAAGGTGAAAAATTTTTGCAAGACTATATAAAAGCAGCGAAATTAGAGTCTCCCGTTTTGCCGAAAGTTCCTGTTATTCAGTCTTTGGTGATGAATTATTCGGTCACTCAAAAATATAATTTCAATGCTTCAGATAATAGTCTTAATGTATTGGAGTATTATCATCTTTTACCTTTCGGATATGAAAAATTAAGTCCGAAATCTTCTTTATCATTAATTCCGGATTTACCACAAAAAGGAGAGATTTATATCGGATTTGAAAATGCGCAACCCGGAAACGGATTAAGTGTCCTTTTTCAAATGGCGGAAGGAACAGCCAATCCGAGAAAAGAACCGGCAAAAATATCCTGGGAATATTTATCCGAAAATCAATGGACATCGATAGATTCACACGATATAGGAGATGAAACGCTAGGTTTATTGCAATCCGGAATCATCAATTTAACTGTTCCTGAATTTGATAATACACAAACTGTCGTTTTACCGAAAAATCTTTTCTGGTTAAGAATTTCAGTGGATGAATCAGACAGAATCTGTCATTTTGTAGGGATCCACGAACAGGCTTTAAAAGCCGTTTTATTTGATTTTGAAAATAACGGAAGCGATTTTCTGGAGGTTACGCCAAAAGAAACGGTTTCAAAATTATATCAACCTCATGCTTTTGTTAAAAAAGTAAAACAGCCATATCCTTCTTTCGGAGGGAAAAAGCAGGAAGAAGATACGCAGTTGTATCAACGAAGCAGCGAAAGACTGAGACACAAACAAAGAGCGATCACTTCGTGGGATTATGAAAGGCTTATTTTACAGGAATTTCCTGAAGTGTACAGAGTGAAATGCTTAAACCATTACCGATACGATTCAGGAAGTGTTTCCAATGTTTCTGCGGGTTATGTAACGCTGATTCCTGTTGCGAAATCACTCAGTTCATCCACCGTTTGGGAATGGAAACCGTTATTAAGTTTAAGTACTTTACAGCGTATCAAAAACAGAATCATGGGATTGTGTTCTCCGCATGTTCGTTTGTGCATAAAACCGCCTGTTTTAGAGAAAATACAGATCACCTGTAAAGTAAAATACAGAGAAATTCCGGGTGCAGATACACGTTTGTATGCAGATCTTTTAAAAGAAACGATCAACCGATATATCAGTCCGTGGGCTTACAGTGATCTTGATATTGATTTTGCAAAGAAAATAGAATTGTCCTCACTAATTCAGTTGATAGACAATCGGTCTTTTGTAGATTATATAATTGATTTTAAGGTGAATCAGCTCATTCTGGATAATGAAGAAAATACGGTCATTAAAAAAATGGCAGATGTAAAGGAAATTGTTCCGCAGACAGATTACACTTTGTTTATTCCTAATGATATCCATGAAATTAAAGAACTCAAAAACAACTGTTAACCATGAATCCCGAATATTACATACCATCAGAAAGAATATTGAAGCCTTCGCAGGATTATAATTTTTTGCGAAAAGAAGGTTTAAAATATATCGAGAAACTGGGCAACACTTTCTGGACAGATTACAATGCTCATGATCCGGGAATTACAACCCTGGAAGCACTTTCTTATGTGATAACAGAACTGGGATACAGAACAGATTTTGAGACTAAAGATCTTTTGACCAACGAAAACAGACAAATCCTGAACGGGTCATTTTTCACAGCCAGAGAAATCATGACCAATGGAGCATTGACAGAACTGGATTACAGAAAATTGCTGATTGATATTGAAGGCATTACAAACGCTTGGTATTTAGCGACAAGAAAAGAAACCGATCCATTTGAGTATCATTTGCCAAATCCTGCAGAACAAAAATTATACATCAATGTTTTAGAAGATAAATTAAGCTTTGCTTCAAAAGATAAAAACAACAAATCATTAGAACAGCTTTCTGTAAGAGGTTTAAATAAAATTATCATCGAACTGGATGAAGATGTAGCTCTCGGAGATCTCAATACAACTGGGCTTGAATTTGCATTTTTACAATCTTCACGTTGGGTACAGGTCAATATAACTCCCGAATTTTCTTCATGGAATGATCCTAAAGCGCTTTTGCTGAGCAAAATGGATAAAACCTTCAAAATAAAAAATAAAAAAGTAGAGATAAAAGATGATACCGTGGTTATTGTTGTTGAAAGAACAACTCAAGTAAATGATACCTTAAAATTTATCGTCGAACCTTTTGATAAAAATGAACTTCAACAGGTGAAAGATCATTTCAGCACAGAAAAACCGATCTGTGAGATCATTACTTTACTGAAAGATAAAAAAGAAAAAGTGGACGGAATTTTCAGAACCGTTCAGCAAAAACTGCATCAAAACAGAAACCTTACCGAAGATTTTCTTTGTGTAGAAACCATCAAAAGTGTAGAAATAAGTTTCTGTGTCGATGTAGAATTAGCACCTGAAACCGATTCAGTGGAAGCAATGGCTCAGATTCAGATGGCGATTGAAAAAATCCTGAATCCTCCGGTTCGTTTTTATACTTTGTCTCAATTGATGGAGCAGGGTTTACATTCCACCGAAATATTTTTAGGACCAAAATTGAAACACGGTTTTCTTAATGACGTTGAGCTTCAAAAAGCCCAGCTTCCGAACAGCATTCACGCTTCAGATATTATTGCCGCCATTATGGAAATTAAAGGAATCGTTTCTGTTGAAAATCTTTTGATGACGGCTTATAATTCTTTGGGACAACCGATTACAGGAAGTATGAACCAAAAATGGTGTCTGCATTTATCAGGCGAAGAAAAACCTTTGTTTTCTGCTGAGAAATCAAAAATATTACTGTTTCAGAAAAATATTCCTTTTCTTTTGTCAGAAAACAGTCAAATGTTGGTGGATCAGAAGGTTCAGCAGCTTAAAGCTCAGATAAAAAATTACAAATTATATTCGGTTCAGGGTGATTTGCCTGTTCCAAAAGGAGAATTTTATCAATTGGATGAATATTACAGTGTCCAGGAAGAATTTCCGGTGAATTACGGTTTAGGTGCCAACGAAATCTCGGATAAAGCTCCCGAAAAAAGAAAAGCCCAGGTGAAACAACTGAAAGCGTATCTGCATTTTTACGATCAGTTACTGGCAGATTTTTTCAGTCAGTTGTATCACGCTAAAAATATTCTGGATATTGAACCTGTACAATATACTTATTTCCCTAATTATCTGGATAAAAACCCGAAAACAGGAAAAGATTTTTACTCAAAAGAAATTTACAGAGATGATTTTAAAAATGCACTATTAAACGGCGAATCTGAATTTGATGTTTCTCTTGAAGAATCGCAAACTGTTTTCAATGACAGACGAAACCGGGCTTTAGATCATCTGATGGCTCGTTTCAGCGAAAGTTTCAGCGATTATGTCTTTATGATGTACAAAGTAAGTCAGGATTCCGGAGGTTTGGGAGAAATGACTTTTCAAGCTCACGATCTGATTCACGATAAAGAAGCATTTTTAAAAAATTATGCCGAAATCAGTTCTGAAAGAGGTTTGGGAATAGATTATCTCAACACAAAAATCAACAATAATAAGTTTGATTTTCAGAATTTCTGGGAAACAGCTCACAGAGGAGGTTACGAAAAAAGAACCGCAAAATTGTTGGGAATCAATAACATCGGTTTGAGAGACATCGTAACAGAAGATGAGGTTCAGGCGCAATGGACATTGCCTGTAAAGATTAATAATCAATCTGTTATCTGCAAAATTATGCAGCCTTTAATTGATTTAGGTATAAAATGGAAATGGACTCAACAAAATTTACTCAATCCAGGTGTTTATTTCATTCATAAACAAGGCAGTAAGTTTTTCATTTATTTAGGCGAAAATCCTAAGAAAATAGCGACGATAGACAAAACTTTTAAAAGCTATGAAGAAGCATCCGAATTTTTGTATCAACTGATTCAGTTATTAAATGAAGCGTATGAAAATTTCTACTGTTTAGAACATATTTTGATAAGACCTTTTCCTCCTTTTAACAATGATACAGAAGATTTGTTGACGGTTTGTTTAAAAGATGACTGCAAAGACGAAGCTAATAATGATCCTTATTCCTTTAAAGCAACCATCGTTTTACCGGGATATTTATCAAGGTTTAAAAATATTACTTTCAGAAGATATGCAGAGCAGATTTTCCGTCAGGAAGCTCCTGCTCATGTTTTACTCAAAATTTGCTGGGTAGGATATGAAGACATGCTGAATTTCCAGAAAGCGTATAAAAACTGGCTGGAAAACTATAGATATTTCAAACTTAAATATTGTAGCAAAACTTTAATTAAAAAAGATTTTACAATTTTTAGTCAGTATCATAAAGAGCTGATAAAAAGGCTTAAAGAACTCAACACTATTTATCCTGAAGGAAATTTATACGATTGTCAGCTCAGCGAAACCACCAATCCGATTGTACTAAGTAACACCTCATTAGGAACTCTTTAAAATTTACAACCATGAAAACTCAAAATCCATCCAAATATCCTGTTTTTGAAGCCGATCAGGTTTTAAGTCAGAAACACCTGAACCGTGCCATAAGTTATCTTGAAGAGCAAGATCGGATTACCCGTGTCGGAGGCATCGGCATTGGTATTGTCTGTGGTCTGGAAATTTCGCATCCGCAATCGAGCCAGATTACCATAAGTTGCGGTACAGCTATTACTTCATTGGGTTATCAGATCAATTGGGAAGAAAAAACGTTCAGTTATTATCATCCGATCGAATTATCTGCTGATTTTCTCGCTCCGAAATTTATCGATGGAGAGTATCTTGACCTTACGTTACCTCACGCTAAAAAATATGAGCCGTTAAAAAATTCCATTGAACTTTTACCGACCAATACATTGGAAGTCGATCGAATAGCGATCCCGAATAATTTTTTCAAGGATAAAATTGTCATTCTCTTATTGGAAACCTCGTTGATTGACGAAAAAAACTGTGTAACAACCAATTGTGACGATAAAGGCAAAAGAATAGAGTTCAAAATAAGACCATTATTAATTTCTATTAATCAGTTAAACGCTTATCTGTTCCCGGAATATCCGAAAGTGGTGAATTTTGAAAAAATTTCGTTACCGAGATATAATGTTCCTCATCATCAATTGATAACAGGTTCTGATGTTTTGAATGAATTTAAAAAGAATTTGTCGGATTCTGTCATCAGCAATGTTTCAGATAAAATAAGTCTGGCTTACAAAAGTTATCAATCAATCATCAGCAATACCGTTGATTTTAATGTATTGAATAATCCTAAAACCGCTCTGGAAACAGTGATTAATGCTCATAAAAACAGTATTAATGTACAATATTTATGGGATTGGATGTCGGATATTTCTTCCGCTTACAACGAAATTATAGAGTTTAATGAAAGAAATCCTTCTTTATGCTGTGTGGATGAAACGATGTTTCCTTTTCATGTTGTTTTAGGAAAAGTGGATGATAATGATATTAATTACCGAACTCCATTTTTCTCAACTCAAAATAGTTCGTTAAAAAACAATCAGAAAAGAAAAGAACTGTCTTTGCTGTTTGAAAGACTGATTCATTTGATTAAATTCTGGAAAGTGCAGAATAATGGTATTAAAGTAACACCTTCTGTTTACGGAGATGTTCCGCTTTCTAAAAAATCGATTCCTTATTATTATGATCAGATTTTAGAACTAAACAGAAAATGGAGTCCTAAGAAAACAGGAAAAAATAAAAATAACGAGATCCTTTCTTATCATTCAGAAACAGCGAATTACACCAATTTAGATGTGGTGAAAAAACCTTTGCTGTATGATATTGAAAAGTTCAATTTCTTTAACATTGAAGGACATTTAGGTAAAAAATACACAGACGTGGTTGAAGAGCTGAATATTATGAAAAACAGTTACAATCTTCCGTTTAAAATCACTGCTTTGAATGCAACAGATTTTGTCGGAAAAGTACTGGATATTTCAAAATTTGAGGGAAGATGGGACGATCTGGAAACCGATTATGATTTGGCAAGAAAAAGATTGTACAACATCACAGAATTTGTAGTGAACTGGATTACAAGTAATAAAGCGACGATCGTTCAGCAAAATTTACTGGGAGCGGAAAGTATTGATAATTTAAAAAATATTTTAAGTCAGATTAAAAACTTATTACCGAATGATCTGAAAGATTTTCTTCCGAATTTCGTTAGTTTCAATCAGGTTTTCAAACAGTTGAACCAGACTTTCCTGATTCACAGATGGTGTATTCAGTTCACAAAACCTCAGTTATCAACGACAGCAGAAGATTTGATTGACAGATTTGATGATATTAATGAACTCTTTTTAGAGGATCCGTTTGCGGTCATTTATGAGGAAACGCAGATTCGTTGGCAGAAGATTTACAAAGATATTTTCTTTTCGACTTTTATTCAGAAACATCCCGGAATAGAGCATAAAGCGGGCGTTACGAAAGGCGGAACTTTTATTTTAGTGTATGTAGATTCTACGATTTTTAAAGCCGTAAAACCACTTTTACCTTACACTCAGATCCTGACTTTACTCACGAATTATCAGAATAATTTTACTCAGGTTCCGACAAGTGTAAAACAGGATATTGAAGCAAGTATCAATTTTAAAGATTATACAACACAAATTATCACTCCGCCCATCGAAGAACTTGATAAATGCAAACAGGAAACCGAAAACATCAAAGCAAATATCCTGAAACTGGCAGATTTTAATATGTCTCCGACGTACACCAAAGAAATGAAATCTTATTTATTGGGAAATCTTTCTTATGCGATGCAGTTTCAGGTGAGTAATGCGACCGATATTCCTAATCAGCAAATGGTGATTGCAGATTTTTTCCTTCCGTATTTATGTTGTAGCGAAGGAAATACTATTGAGATTAAAATAGAAAAAGCCGAACCTTTGTCTATTGCACTGAAAACTTTACAATATTGTAATACCGATGATAAAGAATATGAAGTTGTGATAAAAGGAAAATCCGGCGGAACTTTTTCGGGAACTGCAAAAGATGCAATCGTTCAGAAAAGTGATAAATATTTCTTAAAACCTAATCATGCATCCATTAAAAAAGCCGGAAAATATACTTTACAATATGAAAGTGAAGGCGAATTGAGCAATACGTTAGAAATTGAGATTTCCGAACCAAAAGAAATTGCTAATTGGAACGCTGTACGAAATTCCAGAGATATAACGGTTTTTGAATTCATCAATGCGGATCAGGAAGATAAGCATGAATATGAGATCGATTTTGGTGATAAATCGGAGAAAATAACCACCGATAAAAAATCAGTGAGACATGCCTTCCCGTTCAACGAAAAAGTGAAATCATTTACTGTAAATATTAAACAATTAGGAGAAATCTGCCCAAATACACAGCAAATTATCGTAAAAACCGGTGATTTCAACAATCCTGATTTTAATGATAAAGATTTTGATACTCAAAAATAATAACCCCAACTAAAAAACAAATATCATGGCAACAAGAACTCAGGTAGAAGCAAAAATAGCAGGAATAAATGATGGCGGAAATAATACCGCAGCTGAAGTACGCGATGTGCTCAGTAATTTGCTGGATTACACAGAAAATGTACCGTTTCCGTCGGTTCAGGAGATCGAATTTTTCCATTTCTGGACAGACGATAAGCCTGTTTTGGATAAGCTGCAAAACGTTTTATGGTATTCCATAAAAGGCATAAAAGATCAATGGATTAACCTTACTTTTAATATAGAAATTAATAAAACATCAACATCAGCGACTTCCAATGCTTCCAGTAATGTCTACGCTTTTCCGCTGCAGGATAAAGACCTTAAAGTGATAGAATATCTTAAAAATATTGTTCTCCTCAATGAACCGTCAGTTCGGTTTCTGATACCTTACACAACGATGCTGAATGAGCAATTGATAGATTATCCTCTAAGTACAAGCATTTATTTTCAGGAAAATAATATTGTTTTTGATTTCAATAATAATCTGATGATTAAAAATAATTCAGAATTGGGAATTGCGACAGGAAAAGCCACTTCATCTGTTTCATTTCATTATCCTTTTTCCGGTAAAAAATTTAAATAAATTATGCATCTTCTCCAGCAACATATTGTCGATGTTCAGTGCTCTTCTCAGCTTTTGGGGAAAGAGATACAGAATACATTGTCCGATGTTTTAGAGAAAGATTTTTATCCGAAACTGGAAGTTATTTTAGACAAATATTCAATCGAAAATTATGAATGGGAAATAGAAAACATCTCTCTTGATCTGCCGAAAATTTCTCAAAAAAACTGGAAAAAAGAACTTGTAAATCAGACATTATTTAAGATTGAAGAATATCTGAAAGATCATTTTCCGGTGTTGGAATTTAATAAAACCAAAGAAAAATTAGAAAATTTCGGGTTTGAATCACAAGAAAAATTAGCCGAAAATTTATTTTTTGACTATTTAAAAACAGGAATCATTGCCGAAAATTCATACTCGAAAAATATAGACGAAATCGTTGAAGCAATAGAAATCTCAGAACTTTTTATTGAGAAAATTATCAATGTTTTTAATGAAAATAAAACTGCATTAATTAGGTTTTATTTTAATTGTAAAGAATCTTTTAAAGAGAAAGTAAGCGCTGAAATTTTAAAACTTTCGATATCAAGACAACCGATTTCTCAGATATTAAAAGCCTTTTTTAATTCTGAAATTAAATTTTCTTCCATTGAAGAACTGGAAAATTGGTTAGAAAATCAGCAACTTTTCTCTGAAAATAGAAATTTACAAAACAAAAATTTGAAACACAAAGAATCACAAACTAAAGATAACGGGCAAGATGATTTTAATGAAAATTATCAAAAAAATAAGCCATTTAAATCTGATAAAGATGTGGTAAATCAAGAAAATAATTCAAATGAAATTAGCAATGAAAAACTTTCTCTGAATAAGGGGAAAATCCCTGAAAATGACACAGAAAATAGTCTTAACTTTAATGAAACTAATGATCAGAATATGAAAAAAGATCAACCAGATATTCATAAAAATGTAGAGGCAAATATTTCAGAATTACAGATTTCGTCTCTTTATATCGACAATGCAGGTCTTGTTATTCTGCATCCGTTTTTATTAAATCTTTTTCAAAAACTGAATTTGTGCAATAATGAGGTTTGGACTGATAAAGAAAGTCAGCATAAAGCTGTTTTACTAACTCAGTATTTAATTACCGGACAGGAAATTTTCTTTGAAAATGAATTGATTTTAAATAAGCTTATTTGCGGTTTTCCGATTGAAGGTGTGATTAATACCAAGCAAGAAATCAGCAATGAAGAAAAAGAAATTTGCAATGATCTGTTACAGGTGGTTTTAGAATATTGGTCGCTGATGAAAAATTCATCAGTAGAAGCACTCAGAGAAACTTTTTTACAGAGAGCAGGAAAATTATCCCTGTCAGAAGCCCATTCCTGGGAACTGTGGGTGGAAGAAAAAGGAGTAGATGTTTTATTAGCCAGCTTACCTTGGGGAATTGGCATGATTCAGACTCCGTGGATGGACAAATTTTTACATTGCTATTGGAACTAAAAAACAAAAAGATCATGGAAACAGCAAATCTTCAAAAAGAACAGAAAACGTCATCGAAAAAAAAGAATTCAACATTCTTCAAGCCTGCCATTCAAAAAAAACTGAGTGTAGGTTCGGCTAATGACTCTTACGAAGTGGAAGCAGATCAGGTTGCAGACAAAGTGATGAAAATGTCTGAGCCTTCTCCACACATTACTCATACCGGAGCATTAGTCCAAAGAAAATGTGCCCATTGTGAGCAGGAAGAAAATCTTCAGATGAAACCTTTGGCGGAAACTATTACTCCATTGATTCAGCGTTCATCAAAAGAAAGTTTAGGAGAATCTCATGCTCCAAATCATATTGAAAGTCAGATAAGTTCCCATAAAGGAAACGGAAGCAGCATGGATAGCGGAACTAAAAACTTCATGGAAAACCGTTTCGGAACAGATTTTTCAAGTGTGAAAATACATACAGGAAGTGAAGCTGTACAAATGAGCCGAGAACTTAATGCACAGGCTTTTGCGGTGGGAAATGATATTTATTTTAATGAAGGAAAGTATAGTCCCAATTCTGATTCAGGGAAACATTTACTGGCGCATGAGTTGACGCATACCATACAGCAAAATAAATTATCTCAAATATCTGCAAAACGTATTCAGCGTACTGTAAATACTTGGGGTGGAACATGGGATACAGACCAGTACGATTTAGTGACTCCAGCTACAGCAGCAGGAAGCAGAGGTGTGGATATTAAACTTAAATTTACACCCAATGCAAATGTAAATGCAGAAATGATTGGGCTTACTCAAACTGTACAAGGCATTATTGGAGGAGCTACTGCGCTTACTCCTGCTGCGGCAACCCGTGCTATTTCTGCTACAGATGCGATCAGCATCAATACAGGAACAGGTGAAACAGATGAAGGAACTGCTATCGACAGAGCATCAGGATATAATAACCCGATTTATCCCGTGAGTAATGCAGCAAGTGCATCACTCGACGATGCAACTGTTTCGGCCGGTTGGGGACAACACGGATGGAGATATACTGATGCTTCCGGGACTTTACAAACACAGGATGGTAAGCTAAATGATTCACCACGCCGATCAAATGCACAAGCGAATGCAAGACATATTTTTGAGACTACGGCATTGGCTACACGGGGTGCACAATCAGGTTTTTATTACGGATCTGTACGTTGGGGATGGAGAACAGACAGTGCAGGTGCATTTTCCAAAATACCTTTAGCAGTTGTCTCACAGGGTGCACCTTCTTCTACTTTTTTTAAAGCTGCTGAAAACTGGAATCCCGGAAGTTCTTCCACAGGAGCAGGTAATGTTGATCTACCCATCATAGATGTACAAGTTACTACAGTATCTATCACTCAGCAATTATCTGCAAGTGTTTTTGGTCCGCCAATTACTTTACCGGCAGGTACAAGAGTAAGATATGTACCCAATATTCCTTATATCAACCCCAAAATAGAAGTTGTAGACGGTCCTCATACAGGAATTACCATAGAAATATTACCATCAGATATGGCAAATATAAGAGATGAAAGATAGAAATAAGTACATTATTTTTTTATTTATGCTGATAATTACAGAATGCCAATCATATAAAAATATATATATGCAAGATACAATCGACAAAATAGCTAATCAAATTACTGAAACAAACTATGACCGACTTTTCTTTTCAGGAAATTATAATCTGATAGATTCCTTATGGAAAAATGGGGAAAATAAAAATGTATTGACGGAAATAGCGGAAAGTGAAAAGTATGATAATCATACACGTCTATTGGTTTCTGAAATATTATTTAATAAAGAAAAAGAATACTTTAGAACGAAGGTTTTTGACTCTTTAGCAAGTGTTTACGCTAAAGCAATGATATTTGCAACAGATGAAGGAAACACCAGACTATCAGGAAATTTATGGGGTTTTATGTATTATTCGGATCAAAACAATATTTCTGATTATGGAATCTTGGGTGAACGTCTGATAATTTTAGGTAATAAGGTCCTTCCGTATTTAGAAAAACTTCTGGATAATGAAGATATTATTTTATATGAAGGAAGTCAGGATGCAACCCTTGGTAATAGTTTGAAATACAGAGTGAAAGACACAGCAGCTTATTATATAGGTAAAATTTTGAAAATTCAGGTTAATTTTTTTGAAAATTTTGAAAGAAGAGATGCTGAAATTGAACGATTAAAAAGTGTTTTAAGAAAAAAATAATCTTTAAGAGATATTTTGAGCCCTCCTTAAGTATCAGATATGATAAATCTATATTATTTTGATCATAAACAGGAAAAACTTAGTAAATCATAAATATTTTAATAATATGCCTTTCCAGAATCTAAAATCATATATACTTCAGAAATTTACTCCTTTTGTGGAAGAAGAAGAAAGCTATGATTTTAAAAATACTTTTTCGGAAATTCTAAAAAAAGAAACAACGCACGAAGAAGCTGTAATTTTATTATTAGCATTAGTTCCTCATGTATTGCCAAACTTTTTTGATGATATTATTAAAGAGCTTCATCCCGAAGGAGGAGAATTTCCGGAATTGGGAGGTATTCGGTTAGAAAATCACAGAGGAATGTTACCAACCGGAGAAACTGCACAATATCTCTTAGCAAAGGAAAATATCGAAAAGCGTTTAAAAATTCAGCAGTTTTTCGAAACATCTCACTGGTTTTTCAAAGAACAGGTTATTACTATAGATTCTGTAAAAGAAGGAGAACCTTTAATGAGCGGAAGACTTATTTTAAAATCTGAAACTGTACATTTATTATTATACGGAGAAAAGTTAAAGCCGAAATTCAGTCCTGATTTTCCGGCTAAAGAGGTTTCAACCCAATTAGAATGGCATGATTTGGTGGTAAATACAACTATTCAGAATCAAATTTATCAAATGAGACTTTGGGTAAAGCATCATAAGACTTTACGGGAAAGCTGGGGAATGGGAAAACATCTTCTTCCGGGATACAGAGCCTTGTTCTATGGTCCTTCGGGAACGGGGAAAACTCTTACGGCAACTTTATTAGGTAAAGAATTTCAGCGTGAAGTATATCGTATTGATTTATCACAGGTAGTTTCTAAATACATTGGAGAAACGGAAAAAAATCTTGAAAAAATCTTTACCCAGGCAGAAAACAAAAACTGGATATTGATTTTTGATGAAGCAGATGCCTTGTTTGGAAAACGTACTCAGACCAAATCTTCAAATGACCGGTATGCAAATCAGGAGGTGAGTTATTTGCTTCAAAGAGTAGAAAATTTTAATGGATTGATTATTCTTACCACAAATTTTAAAAATAATATTGATGATGCTTTTCTGAGACGATTCAATTGTTTAGTGAGTTATAATAAACCTGATGCAGACGACAGATTTCTATTATGGCAAAAAATGATTCCGGCAAATATTACCTTAGAAAATCCTGATATTTTACATACAATTGCCACAAATTATGATCTAACCGGAGCCCAAATTGTTTCTGTCATTACTTACGCTTGCTTACAGGCAATTGAAGAAAAAGAATCTGTTCTTAAAAGTGTTTTTCTATTAAAAGGTATAGAAACTGAATACCAGAAAGAAGAAAAAACATTTAATCATTTATCAATTTAATCCTTCTTATTAAAAAGCTAAATAAATCATCCGGAATTATATACATTTTAAGAAAAAAAATATGCTGAATTTTAATCATTAAATTACAAAAGTGCAATTATAAGATCCATTATCGGATGTAGTCAATAATTTTTTGTTCTTTTGCAAATCGTTTAATATTAAATAAGAATATGTCGAAGTTTGATGAGATCAGACCTTTTTACGATCATGAAGTTAGTGATGCTTTACAAAGTATAACTAAACATCCGATGATGAAGGCATTAATGCAGTTTACTTTTCCCGATCGCAATGAGGAATTTTGGCTTAATCAATTTAAGAATATCAATTCAATAAGTGATTTTCAGCATCGTTGTATTTCGCAGACCGTTCGTCAAATTTTGAAACAGAGCTCAGAAGGCTTAAGTACATCAGGATTCGATAAGTTGGATAAAAATACGGCGTATCTATTCATATCCAATCACAGAGATATTGTTTTGGATACCTCACTGCTTAATTTAGTGTTGCTTGATCGGGGATTTATCATGACTTCTTCTGCAATCGGAGATAATCTTGTTCAAAAAACATTTCTGCATGTATTGGCGAAATTGAACCGTAATTTTTTAGTTCAAAGAGGATTACCTCTTCGTGATCAACTGAGTAGTTCAAAGATCATGTCTGAATATATCTATAATTTATTACAGAAAGAAAACCGTTCTGTATGGATTGCGCAACGTGAAGGCCGTACCAAAGATGGAAATGATGCAACACAGCAAGGTGTTTTGAAGATGTTGGCAATGGCAGCAGGAGATCAGCCGTTAACGGATTTTTTTAAAACGCTCAAAATAGTTCCGTTATCCATTTCATATGAATATGATCCAACGGACGCTCTTAAAATGCCGCAAGCAATGGCAAAATCCAAAAATGAAGTCTATATTAAAGATCAGGATGAAGATTTTAAAACAATGCTGAGTGGAGTATTGGGGCAAAAAAAACGTATTCATTTGCATGCAGGTGAGGTTTTGGATGTCGAGTTTGATGAGATTGCATCAAAAACCGAAAACAAAAACAAACAATTACAGGCAATCTCACAAATCATCGATGACTCTATTATTCAAAACTATAAGCTTTGGCCGACCAAGTTCATTGCTTATGATATATTGCATGGAACCACTCAATATTCTGAACATTATACAGAGGACGAAAAAATGCTGTTTGAACGAAGAATGGAAATGCGCATCGATATCTCAGATTCTGTTTTAAAACAGAGTTTTTTAGCAATGTATGCCAATCCGGTGATTAATAAAATGAAATATCAGTAAAATTTTGTATTGTTAAAATGTGGTACTGGTAAGGTACTTACAACCTATATTTATTTTTTAGTGGCAAGTAATTTGTTTATGTTAAAATAAATAAACAGTATGAATAATAAAGTAAAAGTAGCATTAGCTTTAATCGCAGGCGGGACTTTGATTCTTGCGGGTTTAAGAAGAAAAAAGCGTGAAAAACTAAAAATTTTTACTGCGCCGGACGGAAATAAATATAAAGAAAATCAAATTTATCGTACGTTTGATAATCAACTTTATAAAAACGGGAAGCATATCCATTTTAATACTCCGGAAACAGAGCCGGAAAATCATTCCTCAGGTAATTATTACAATGGAAGTACAGGTAATTTCTCTAAAAATAATCTAAGCAATAATAAAAATACCAGTTATCATCAAAAAGGTAACCGACATCAATAAAATTCAAAGGTTGGGCTTTTAACCTGTCTTTTCTTTAAACTAAAACGGCATCCGTAGATTTCTACCAATGCCGTTTAATTTAATAGTCTTACCTATTAGTATCTTAAGATTCAATAAACTCCAAAAGATCTTTATTAATAATATCTGCGTGAGTTGTCGGCATTCCGTGAGGGAAACCCGGATAAGTGATTATTTTTCCGTTTTTCAATAATTTAATTGATTTTAATCCTGCGTTTTGGTAAGGAACAATCTGGTCATCTTCTCCGTGAAGAACCAAAACAGGAATAGCAACGGCTTTTAAATCTTCTCTGAAATCAGTTTCAGAAAATGCTTTGATACCGTCATAGTGAGCAACAATACCTCCCATCATTCCCTGTCTCCACCAGTTTCTCTGGATTCCCTCTTTCACATCTGCACCTTCTCTGTTGTATCCGTAGAAAGGGAAAGTCAGGTCGATGTAAAACTGTTGTCTGTTGTTTAATGTCTGATCTCTGATGCCATCAAAAACTTCCATTGGAACTCCATCAGGATTGCTGTCGCTTTTTACCATAATTGGAGGAACTGCACTGATTAAAACTGCTTTTTTAGCTCTTCCGTTGGCATATTTGTTAACATAACGGATTACTTCACCACCACCCGTTGAATGTCCGATATGAACCACGTCTTTCAGGTCAAGGAATTCTACCAGTTCAGCTGCATCAGAAGCATATTGTTCAATGGTGTGATTGTAAATGTCCTGGCTGGAACGACCGTGACCTCTTCTGTCGTGGGCAATTACCCTGTAACCTCTCTGTAAGAAGAAAATGACCTGTGCATCCCAATCGTCTGATGATAAAGGCCACCCGTGGTGAAACATCAACACTGGTCCTTGTCCCTGATCTTTGTAGAAAATCTCTGTTCCGTCTTTTAATTTTAATGTACTCATAGCTTGATTTTTTTAATGTTTGTGATTAATTTATTTAATGTTATTTTGTTGTCTTAATTCTTTAGCAAATGTATTGCATTGAAATCGAATTGATGTTAATCTAGTTTAATATCGTTCGCTTTGATAAAAAAATATTGTATAATTTTATTTGGACAGCTTAGAACTTTGTTCGTAAACTTCGATAAAAGCCTTCGTTTTTTTCTCGTTTATGCATTAAGAAACTGTATTTTCATTCAAAAGTTGGAGAAGATCTTCTGCACCTCCGTTGAATTTTTTCCCATTCACGAAAAAAGAAGGTGTTCCGTTCACGCCGCTGATGATTCCGCTTTTAAAATCGGCATCTATTTTATCAGCTAATTCGGTATTTTCAATATCTGTTTTGAATTGAGGAATATTTAAGTTTAATTTTTCTGCCAGTTTCATCAAGAAATTTTCATTTAGTTCTTGCTGATTTTCATAGATTGCATCGTGCATTTCCCAGAATTTTCCTTGAAGATTTGCCGCTTCTGCTGCGAGAGCCGCAGGTCTTGCATATTGATGCATTTCGGATAACGGGAAATTTCTGAAAACGAATTTTACCTGACTTCCGAATTGGCTCATCAATTCTTTTAGAACCGGATAAGCCGCTCTACAATATGGACATTGATAATCTCCATATTCTACAATGACTAAATCTGCATTTGAATTGCCTTGTGTATGGTCAGTATTACTGACTGTTGGTTTTAATGACATAGTTATTTTGTTTTAAGTATTATTTTATAATTTGAATGAGAAAGTATTTGTCAAAAGATAACCGATATCAAAGTCTATATTCAGGTTGAATAAATATTTTCTTTGCAGGAAATTTTTCTATTTCGCCTTTTTTTAATCCGAAATTGGTTACAATAACATCTTTCGGATTTCCAGCCAACCATTCGCTCAAATCAATAGATTCGTAAACGCCATTATTAAATCCAATTAAAACTTTACAAACCGTATCTCCTGTATTTTTAATGTAATGTCCTGCTCCCATTGGAACATAACCGACATCTCCCGCATTGAATTGTTCTGTAACCACCGTTCCTTCCGCTAAGAAAACCGACATTTCTGCCTGACCGGAAATAAAATATTGCCATTCGTCTGCATTCGGATGCCAGTGCATTTCTCTCAAAGCGCCGGGTTGTAACTCCAGAACAGAACCTGCCATTGTTTTGCTGATAGGAAATTCTTTACTCGTAACCAATCTCTGCAAACCTCCTCCCGGAATAATTCTCGGTTGTTGAGAATGCAAAGGATAACGGTGAAAACTGGTCAGTTCTATATCAGATTCTTCAGGACGGGCTGCTGCTGAAAATGATAATTCATCGGGAACGATACCCGCAGCGAAATAGGCTTCTTTTTGTGGCAACGCTGCAACTTCTTCAAGGGTTAAACCTAAATTCTGAGCAACAATTTCAGGAGGCATGCTTGATATAAAATCTGTAACACTGAATGTATGATCTTCAGAAAAATTTCCATTATCAAAAATCAAAATAAAATGAGATTCTTCTGTTCCTGTAGCCTGAATAGAATGACCATAGCCTTTTGGAAAATACCAAACATCACCCGGCTCAAAATTATCTGTATAACTTTTACCATCAGGATGAATAATCGTCGTACGAACTGTTCCGGAAATAACGTAAGCCCATTCTGCTGCGTTGGCATGCCAATGTAATTCTCTCATGCTTCCCGGCTGCAATCTCATAGAAACCCCTGCAATACCAACAGAAGCAGGAAAGTCTTTTACAGAAGCTCCTCTTGTCGTTCCACCGTCGTTGGTGCGGGGTTCTTTTTTTTCTAATTCGTATCTAAAGTTTAATTCGGTGTTCATAGTATTATTTTTTAGGTTTGATATTAGATTTTGTCTTTATTTCTATTGTAAAACTACTTCGGAATCAGGTTTTTTTGAAGTATCATTCGGCGAATGGGCAAAAAGGATCGTTGAGGATTAAAAAGAAATAGTTGATGAGTTGATTTGTTATCTAAGATAGTGGAGTTTTTTTACTTTTATTTAAGCTAAACATATAATTGATCTTAAAAAACTTGTTTAAACGAGAGTTGCTTTGTTTTAAACAAGTTGCGGGAAACAAAATACAAAGTTGATTAGTTTTAACAGATTGTTTCGAGCAAAAAAAAGCTTTTATTATCATAAAAAAATCACTGGAAAACTCCAATGACTTAATGTAGGTTATATATTGTTAGATTTAAAAAGGTTGATTGTATTTTCCTGTCAACGCTTTGTTTTCGATACTTTTAGCAAAGTTTGGTGTTTCTTCATGATTATGTGCATCGGAAGCAGATTGTCTTGAAGCCGCAGCATCTGCAAGGTTAACTCCGTGTTCTTTCAGATATTCAAACATTTCAGGTGTTGCAGTTGCGTGGATTTCGTTGGTGTAAAGTGTTGTGTTGTCATCGATTTTTGTAGCTTTCAGTTCCCATAAAACCTGAACTTTTGTACGTCCGCCTTTAGTAATAGAATCAGAGATTGATAACATACGACAGTAATCAGGACGGTGAACAACAGCAACATAATGTTGTACCATCAGTGCATCTCCAATTGTTTCAACATTTAATGATACCGGTTCGCCATCATAGGTTGAAGAAATAGCAGCTCCGATATGCTGAGTTGAACAACGTTGATATTCGGCATCCGGAAGGTTTAATAACCAATCTGCAATGTTAACTTTTTCGATGGGTGCATTAATGATTGCAGTTACTGTTGAGTGAGATAATGCGTTTTCTGGGGTTTGTAGAATTTCCATAATTGTTTGGTTTAAATTGTTTGTATTATTTGATGATGTAAATCTACAACCAGCTCATTTTAAAATCAATTGCCGTTCGATGAACAGGCAGAAAATGTCGTTGAATGTGGGTGAAAAACTTATTGATGAAACTAAAGAAAGTAATAATGAATTTATGATATCTAAAATAAATCTTGTACATAAAGTTTGTCATTCCGTAGGAATCTAAGTTATCTTCAAATACTTAGTTGAGAGTCCTACGGAATGACAAATCTTAAAAATAAAGTTATTATAAATGAAAAAAATCACTAAATTTTTCCAGTGATTTATGGTTTGTCGGTTTATATAAATCCAAATTATTTATACAGCCATTTTTTGATCAGTTTTGTATAATTCGGCATTACTGCAAATACCATCAGAAATACAATGAAACCTGAATTAATTAAGCCATCGGAATAATGGTTTTCAGGAATTTTCAAAAATCTTAAAAAAGGCAGTACGAGTAAAGGAATCAACAATGATAACGGGTAAATAGCAGACCAGGTTACGAGAAACTGTTTCCAGCGTACAGGAACTTTATTCCCTTCATTTTCGGTAGTAAAAAGGAAATCCAAACCGGACTTTATCTGATAATTGTCATTTTTTCGGAATAGAGGATTCGCTTTTTCAATTAATTTTTTTCTGTCATCAGATTCCATCCAGTTTTTAAGATGACTGATGGTGTCAAATCGGATAATAACGGTATAAACAAAGGTTAAATCAGGAATCGGACGTACAATCTGCAAATCGATAAAACCTTCAGAATGTTTCGTGATGGGAACGATTTCGTCTAACCATTTTTCGTATTCCTGTCGTTTTCCGTCCAAAATATGGTGGGTAATAACGACAGATGCGCCTTGATTTTCCATAACTGATGTTTTTTGTTTAGACTTAAAAAGCTCTTTTATACTGCCACGGAATTTCTATTTCAATATCTAATTCTTTAGCAGAATGAATGGCGAAATAGGGATCGCGTAAATGCTCTCTTGCAATAATAATTAAATCTGCTTCTTCATTTAAAATAATATCATTCGCCTGTTGGGCTTCTGTAATCATTCCGACAGCTCCTGTCAGAATTCCTGTCTGCTCTTTAATAGCTTTTGCAAACGGAACCTGATAACCTGGGAAAACCCTGTCTTTGCTCACATTGGTAAATCCGCCACCGGAAGCAGTGATAAAATCTACACCATTTTCTTTTAGTATTTTTGAAAGGGAAATGCTGTCTTCCAAGGTCCAGGCTTCTTCAGATTCGATGTAATCAACAGCTGAAATCCTTACCAGTAAAGGCATCGATTCCGGAATTGCTTTTCTGATCTCCTGAACGGTTTCTACTAAAAAACGGATTCTGTTTTCAAAGCTTCCACCATATTCGTCCTGCCTTTTATTGATAACTGCGGAATAAAACTGGTGAAATAAATATCCGTGTCCTGCGTGTAATTCAATTGTATCAAAACCTGCATCCACAGCACGGAACGCCGCCTGAACGAATTTAACTTTCAACTCGTGAATTTCAGGAATGGTTAATTCTTCTGCGAAAACACCGTTAAAATCTCTTGCGGAAGAAGATTTTATCGTCCATCCGCCTTCTTCCTCGCTGAGCGGTTTCATCCGTTCATTAGGATGTTTCAGGCTTCCTTTTCCTCCGGAATGCCATAGCTGGATTCCTATTTTGGCGTCCTGTTCGTGAACGAAATCCACAATGTTTTTCCACGCATTTTTTTGTTCTTCGTTCCAGATTCCGACATCATTTAATGTAGCCAATCCTTCGGGAGAAACGGCTGTACATTCGGTAAGGATTAAACCTGCACCACCAACGGCACGGCTGCCTAAATGTACAAGATGCCAATTTCCGGGAACTCCGTTTTTTGCGCTGTACTGCTGCATTGGAGATACTGTTATCCTGTTTTTTAATGTAAGGCTGCGAAGTTGTATAGGAGAAAATAAGTTCATTTTTCTAAATTTTTAAAGTGATTTTGAAAATTCCTCTGTTTCGGAAACAGCTTGTGAAATAATGTTTTTTACATCTTCTAAAATTGTTTCTGCTGTTGGATTTTCTTCCGTTGTCATTTCAAGCGTATCCAGTTTTTCCTGTAGCAATGGAAGCAATCCCATTATTGCAACACTGGATTTGAGATCGTGTGCACGTAATTTTACGGTTGTAAAATCTTTATTTCGATAAGCTGTAATCAGTTGTTGCAGGTGATGAGGAACGTTATCGATAAACTGCTGACTGACAATTTTTTCAAAACTCTTATCACCACCGCTTACCGACTGCATATAAGTGAGGTCGATATATTGATAAACAGGTAATTTTTCTTCAATTTTTAATCCATTATTGTTTCCTTCCTTCAATCCGAAATTTGAAATCAGTTTGAAAAGCTCTTCTTCTTTTATCGGTTTTGAGATATATTCGTTCATTCCGCGGCTCAGACATTTTTCTCTTTCACCAGCTAAAGCATGCGCTGTCATGGCAATGATCGGAATATTTAATTTCAGTTCTTCCCGAATTTGTTGAGTAGCGGCATAACCGTCCATTTGTGGCATTTGAATATCCATTAAAACAAGGTCGCAATCATTTTTTCGAAGATATTCTACAGCTTCCAAACCATTAGATGCAGTTTCAAAATCGATATTCCATTGTAACAGCAAATGCTTCATCAAACTTTGATTGATCGTATTGTCATCTACTACCAAAACGCGCAAAGGTGTATTCGATTTATCTTTGAAATAATGGGTATCAACAACAGGAATCACATTAAGCTGCTCTTTTGCAATCCCATAAGGAATGTAAAAATGAAAAGTCGTTCCTTTTCCCTGTTCGCTCGTTACTTCAATATCACCTTTTTGCAGCAGAATCAAGCTTTTCACAATCGATAAGCCTAAACCTGTCCCTCCATAATTTCGTGTCGTAGAATCTTCACCTTGATTAAATCTTTCAAAAACTTCATTCAGTTTTTCTTTATCAATTCCGATTCCTGTATCTGAAACTTTGAAGCCGATAATGACTTCGTTGTCAGATTGCTGTTTATTGTAAATTTCGATATTAATGCTTCCTTGGTGTGTAAATTTGATGGCATTTCCTATGAGGTTGACCAAAATTTGTGTCAGTCTGGTTGCATCACCTGTTAATGTATCCGGAATTGAGGTCTCAACTTTGCTGGAAATCGTCAATCCTTTTTCTTTAGCTCGTTCTATAAAAAATGTTTCTACAGAATTCACTAAACCATTGATACTGAATATTCCGGGTGTGATGCGCATCATTCCGGCTTCGATTTTAGATAAATCAAGAATATCATTAATAATCGCCATTAAATTTTCTCCCGACCGCTGAATTGAAGAGACAAACTCTGTGGAAGTTGCATCCAAAGGTCTTTTTTGTAATAAATTGGTAAAGCCCAGAATTCCACTCAAAGGTGTTCTGATTTCGTGGCTCATATTGGCAAGAAAATTTTCTTTGGTTTGTGCTGCAACTGAAGCTTTTTTCTCTGCGACATCCAATTCCTCTATCAATAATCGTTGTCTGCTGAACTGGCGAAGGATGTGATAACCGACAATTGCACCGCTTAAGATTAATAAAATCAATAGAGAAATATCATACAATCTTGCTTTCTGTCCCATTTCCTCGCTTCGTTTACTGAGCCCAACCATATGTAATCTTCTGCTTTCATATATTTTAGCGGTAATACTTGTGATTTCATTCGAAATTTTTCTCGCTCGTGGATTGGCAATCGAAGTCTGATCGTCCATATTTCCTAAAGAAAGGTAACGATGCAGTAATTTTTCTTTCGTTGTTTTCTTTTCCATAGCAAGAATACTGAGACGGTGTATCAATCGCTCTTCTTCGGTATCAGCATTGTCTTTTGAAAGCGAATCGAGAAAGTTTTCTATCTGATTTATCTTTTGGTCGATACCTTCCAGATGTGTTGTGTCATTGGTTGCGATTGATGCTCTGATTCTGCTTTCAACACCCAATATATCACGGTCGATTTCTCTTAAATGATTACTTGAACGTAACTCGTTTAAAAGTCTGTTGTTGTTTTGAATAAGTTCTTTGGTGTTTTTGGCTGAATTGATTTGTATAGCTATCAATAGGAGAGAACCCGCAATGAAGGCGATTATAATAAAATAACTAAATCGTTTGTTGCCCATTACAGAAGATGTATTTATCATAAATGAATATGTTCTTTTTTATTATAGAGTTTGTCATTCTGTAGGAATCTAAGCAATGACTTAAAACTGAATTTCTAAAAAATAAGTCTGGATTCCCACGGAATGACAAATATTGTGTTAAATTCTAATGTCTAAACTTGCGTGGCGCAGCCCGGCTTGAGTGGAAATCCTTTTTTAAAATGGGAAAAGCTTTGGCAAAAAAGATTGGGAACGGAAGACGGATTAAGCTGCCCGAATAATAAATAAGCTTGATGAGATTTAAAAAACATTCATTCTGCTGTTGAGCGCCTTTCGATACGCATCTGCAACGGGAATGAATTTTCCGTTTATCATAATTCCGCCGTCCTGCACCGTGTCAATTTTGCCGACAGAAACGATGTAGGAGCGATGAACTCTGATGAAATTATCTTTTGGAAGACGTTCTTCCGCTGTTTTCATCTTGCCGTGGATAGCAAACATTTTTTCCCGAGTGTAGAATTTCACATAATCGCCCATTGCTTCAGCATAAAAAATATCATCCAGCTTCAAACGCCTTGTAATATTGGAATCCCGGACAAAAAGGAACTCATCTTTGGTAACCTCTACATTTTCTTTTCTGCTGTCGATAATTGCCTGAGCCTTGCTTACTGCCTGTAAAAATCTCGCAGGCATCACCGGTTTCAGGATGTAATCTGCAATATTCAGTTCGAAAGCTTCGAGTGCATATTCTTTGTTGGAAGAGGTGAAAATGATGATGGTATCTTTCCCCGAAAGGTTTTTTGTGAGTTCAATTCCTGTCATTTCCGGCATTTCGATATCCAAAAATATCAAGTCTACCTGATTGGTCTGCAGATGATTATAAGCCTCTATTGCATTAGAATATTCGTTGATAATCGTAAGATTCGGAACTTGTTTTGCCAGATGTACCAAAGTTGTTCTTGCAATATCATTATCATCAACGATTAAAGCTTTCATAGGGATAGTTATTTATGGTTGACACAAATATAATTATTCCTTTTTGTTTTTCATATTTTTGAAGTCTATTATCTGAAATATGAACGGATCATCCAAGCCATTTCTTCGTGGGTTTCCATCAGGCCTGTAATGAAATCGCTGGTGCCATAATCTTTGTATTTTTCCGCAAAAGGAGTGATATTTCCTCGGAGAAATTCGATGATGCTTTCATGATCGGCAAGTAAGTCTTTCATAAAGCCAAGACCGTCATTCGTTCTTTCGCTGTATTCTGTAAGATGCGTTAATTCCAGATAAATTTTCATTGTTGCAGGTGCATAATGTCCGATTTTTCGCATACGTTCTGCAACACTGTCGATCAATTCGTCTAATTGTTTGTATTGTTCTTCGAAGAAAATATGGTTGGCGTGGAAATTGTCGCCAGTGACGTTCCAGTGTGCATTTCTGGTTTTGGTGTACAATACAAATTCGTCAGCTAATAATTTTGCTAATTCTGCAGCAACTGCGTCTGCGTTTGTTTCTGTAATTCCGATTTTTGCTTTCATAATGATATGATTTTTAGTTTTAAAGCTTTATTGCTCTTTTTCTGATGTAAAGATCAGTCGGAAATCTATAAAATTGATTGAATTTTCGGTGAATAGGCAAAATAGATCGTTGAGTTGAGTCGAGATTGTGTTGGAAAGAACTTCGAATTTCTCTTAAATACCTTAAAATTAATTTGAGACTTTATTTTGATCGCAAAAGTCACAAATGAATAACATATTAAATACTTTAAGCTTATTGGTAAGCTGAAAAGTAGGATCACAATGGCTTTTAAAAGCTTTTGATAGGCCAAATTTATATTACATTAATTGTGTTTTTTTTACAAAAAAATCCCCGACTTGCGACGGGGATTAAAAACTAATAACCATGAAAACTCAAATTAAACATGAGAAATTCGGTGCAAATATATAAACTATAAACGAAACCCCTGCAAAAAACAGGGGTTAAATTTGAAAATATATTTAAGTGAAAAAGTGATGCCTTTTAATATTCAAACATTGTGCCGTGAGTATTTTTGTGAAAATATAATTTTAACCTAAAAGTTAGATTAGGTTAATTTTTTACTATTAAAGTGCTGAATTGGAGTAAGAAATTTTTAAAATCTTTGATTGAAACTTTTTCTAAAAAAGTAATTAAACAGCTCGAAAATGTGGTATCTGCATCTATAATAGTTAAAAAATGACTGTTTTTCGAAATATTGTAAGTATTTTTGAAACTAAAGAAAATATAATTAATTATTGATTTTACGTTTCTATGATCTTAATTGTTGATGATAACCAAAGTAATCTTTACTCCTTAAAAAAATTATTAGAGTCTAAAGATTTTCAGGTGGATACAGCTGATTCTGGAGAAGAGGCTTTAGGAAAAGCATTGAAAAATGACTATGCCTTAATTATTTTGGATGTGCAGATGCCCGATATGGATGGTTTCGAAGTTGCCGAAACGTTAGCTGGTTACAGCAAAACAAAGGAAGTTCCTATTATATTTTTGTCTGCCGTAAATACCGAGAAAAAATTCATAACACGTGGGTATGCTTCCGGAGGAAAGGATTATGTGACAAAGCCTGTAGATCCTGAAATTCTGATGCTTAAAGTGAAAACTTTTTACAATCTTCAGGAACAGAATATTGCAATGAAAAAAACTCAGCAAAGTCTGGAATTAGAAGTAAAAGGTAGAAGAGAGTCTCAGGTTACAATGAAATCTCAGATCGATCATTTCCACTTAATGCTGGAATCTTTACCACAAATTGCTTTTACGTTAAATGAAGAAGGAATTGTCGACTTTGTCAATGTAAAATGGTTTCAATATTCAGATTCTGAGCAGGATTTTCCGGAAACTCATCCCGATGATCTTAATATCAAAGAAGAATTTGAACGCTGCAAAAAGAAAGGAAAAGCACTTGAGCTGGAAGTCAGAATCAAAAATATTGAGACCGGAAATTATCGCTATCACTTGCTTCGGGTAACTCCTGTTCGTGAAGAAAATAGTATTAAAAACTGGGTCGGAACTTTTACAGATATTGATGATCAGAAGAAAGTTGAAAAAGAAAAGGATGAGTTTTTAAGTATTGCCAGTCATGAATTGAAAACTCCTTTAACGAGTATTAAAGCTTATGTTCAGCTATTAGAACGAAAATTAAAGCTCAATAAAGAAAGTGCTGAAGCAGGATTTGTAACAAAAGTTCAGGATCAGATTGACAAATTGAATACTTTGATTACAGATTTGCTGGATGTTTCTAAAATTGAAAATGGCAAGCTGAAAATCAATAAAAAGCCGACTAATCTTGGAAATGTTATCACTAATGCAATCGAAACCATATTGCAGACTCATGAGAATAATGTAAAAATAAAACATGACGGGATTATATCTGATATTTTAATTCCGCTTGATGAAATCCGGATTGAACAGGTTTTGATTAATTTCTTAACAAACGCTATCAAATATTCTCCTCAAAATAATCAGGTTATCGTAACAACCTTTGTGGACGAAGAAGAACAGGAAGTAAAAGTAAATGTTACCGACTTCGGAATCGGAATTCCTGACTTCAAACAGGAAGCTGTGTTTAATAAATTTTATCGTGTTGAAGAATCTTCACTTCAGTTTCAGGGAATGGGAATCGGTCTTTTCATCTGCTCCGAAATCATCAAACAGCATCACGGAAGCATCGGAGTTTCCAGTAAAGTAGACGAAGGTTCTACATTTTATTTCACGTTACCTTTAAATTAATTTCTATGCCGAAAAAAATCATAAGAAATCTTCAGTTTGGAGTAGGACTTTCGCTACTGATCTTAATTGCGAGTTCAGTTGCATCTTATATAAGCATTCAGAACCAAATGGAGCACCGCGAAAGCTTATCTCAAAGCCGACGTTCCATCACTGCCGTAAAAGACATATTGATTGCTCTTCTGGATGCCGAAACAGGAAGCAGAGGATATCAATTGACAGGAAAACAAAATTTTCTGGAGCCTTACAACCGCAGTTTAATTGAATATCCAAAAATATTTGAAAGAGCAGAAGAATTAAATATTAAGGATAAAAATCAGGTCGATCGCCTGAATGATCTGAAGAAAAATGTTGACAGTAATATCAGCAATCTGAAGTATTTTGTAGAAAACAGACGAAATGGAATCGTCATGACACAACAGCAGGTTCTGCTCAGCAAAACTTACATGGATAAATGCCGACAGATCGTTCGTGATTTTGTGCAATACGAAGAAAATCAGCTTGCAATAAAGAATAAAGATCTTAATCGTTCCTCGGATACGACAGTTTTATTCATCATTTTTTCAGCAATTGCGGCGATTATTGTCACGACATTTTTCTATATCAAATTAAGAGCAGATCTGATCCGAAGAGATAAGCTGGAGAAAATGCTTAAAGCAAAAGATTTGGAAATCAACAGACGCGTGAGTGCAATTCAGCAGATTGCAAATAGAGTCGCCAGTGGAGATTACAGCCAGAAAGTGGTAGATAATTCGGAAGATGATCTTGGGGATTTAGTCGGATCATTGAATCATATGACCGAATCGCTTAAAAACTCTTTTGATACCATTAATAAAAGTGACTGGCGTCAGAAAGGTCTAGCCATTTTGAATGAATCTCTGGTTGGAAACAAAACTGTAAAAGAAGTTTCTGAAGAGTCTTTAAATCAGCTGGTTGAATATGGGAACTGTATTAATGGTGCATTATATCTCTATGACGAAGGAGTTTTAAAGTTAAATACCGCTTTTGGCTTGGAAGGTAATATGAAAAAAACTTTCGAGCCGGGAGAAGGAATGGTTGGTCAGACTTTTATTAATGAAAAAATACAGGTTTACAACAATCTTCATGAGGATGATTTTGTAGTAACTTTTGCAAGCAGCACCATAAAAATCTACGGAATATTATTAATTCCGATTTTCTCGGACGGACATACAAATATCGGCGTTTTAGAATTGGGATCTACCTCCAATTTTGAGGAAGACAGAATTAATTATTTCACCGAGTGCAGCCGAAATATAGGAATTGCTCTAAGTGCGGCAAAAGGTCGTGAAAAAGAACAGCAATTGCTGGAAGAAACTCAGGCGCAATCGGAAGAATTGCAGGTTCAGCATTCTGAATTAGAAAACTTAAATACAGAACTGGAAGCTCAGACGCAAAAATTGCAGGCTTCTGAAGAAGAATTAAAAGTTCAGCAGGAAGAATTGATGCAGGCAAATGCTGAACTGGAGGAACGTTCAAGATTATTGGAAGATAAAAACCACCTGATCGCCGAACGAAACAACGAAATTCAGAAAAAGGTGGAGGAATTGGCTTTAAGTACAAAATATAAGTCTGAATTCCTTGCAAATATGTCTCATGAACTGCGTACTCCTTTAAATTCGATCCTTCTTTTATCACGCTTGATGGCAGAGAATCCTGACGAAAATTTAAATGAAGATCAGATAGAATCCGCAAAAGTGATCCAAAGTTCAGGAAGCAGCTTATTAACTTTAATTGATGAAATTCTGGATCTTGCCAAAATCGAATCCGGAAAAATGACACTTGAATATCAGGATATTACAATTGACGAGATTGTAAAGGATTTAAAAAGCTTATTTAATCCTGTTGTTCAGGAAAAAAGGCTTCAGTTCAATATTCAGATCGACAATGATGTTAAAAAATCTATTGAAACCGACAGGCTTCGTGTAGATCAGGTATTGAGAAACCTATTATCAAATGCTATTAAGTTTACGGAAGAAGGAAGTATTAATTTAAATATTAAAAAAGATCCGAAAAGAGCTGATTTCATCGTATTTTCAGTAAAAGATACAGGAATCGGAATTGCAGAAGATAAGCAGAGAATTATTTTCGAGGCTTTCCAGCAGGCAGATGGTTCTACGAGAAGAAAATTCGGAGGAACAGGTTTGGGCTTATCAATAAGCCGTGAAATTGCAAGATTATTGGGCGGAGAATTGATTCTTCAAAGTAAGGTGAATGAAGGAAGTGAATTCAGTTTAACAATTCCTGTAAAAGCAATTCCCGAGATTGATCATATTGAAACAGATCAGGATTTGGTGGAAATTATCCGTGAAGATGTTGAAGAAATTCAGAATATTTTGGAGGATGGAGAAGTTGAAATTGCCCGATCAACCAATTTATTAGAAATTCCGGAAAATGTAGCCGATGACAGAAATTATATTAACGAAGGCGATAAAGTAATTCTGATTATTGAAGATGATACGAATTTTGCAAAAGCTCTTCTGAAATATGCTCATTTACAAAACTATAAAGCAGTTGTGGAAGTGAGAGGAGATTATGGTTTATCTGCAGCGTTGCAATATCGTCCGCAAGCCATTTTGCTGGATGTTCAGCTGCCTGTAAAAGACGGATGGCAGGTAATGGACGAATTAAAATCCAATCCTGAAACGAAACATATTCCGGTTCACATGATGTCTGTATTACATGTGAAAAAAGAAAGTCTGATGAAAGGAGCAATTGATTTTATCAACAAACCTGTTGCTTTGGATCAGATGACAGATATTTTCAGAAAGATTGAAGAAGCTTTACAAAAAGGCTCTCAGAAAGTACTGATTGTTGAAGAAAATGCCAAGCATGCAAGTGCCTTGTCTTACTTCCTAAGCAATTTTAATATTTCGTTATCGGTTGAAAATAATGTGGAAGACAGTGTAAAAGCATTTACGACAGATCATGTAGATTGTGTAATTCTGGACATTGGATCTTCAAAAGGTAATGAATATCAAGTGATTGAATCTATAAAAAGTAATGACGGACTGGAAAATCTGCCGATCATTATTTTCACAGAACATAATTTGTCTAAATCCGAAGAACTGAAAATCAAGCAGTACGCCGATTCTATTGTTGTGAAAACGGCGCACTCTTATCAGAGAATTTTGGATGAAGTTGGTCTTTTTTTACATTTGGTTGAAGAAAAAAATAACTCAATTGAAAATGTAAGAAGTAAAACTTTAGGTTCTTTAACGGAAGTTCTGAGTGGTAAAAAAATCTTAATTACCGATGATGATGTCCGTAATATTTTCTCTTTAACCAAAGCTTTAGAAAAATATAAAGTAGAAGTTGTAGTCGCAATGGATGGAAAACATGCGTTGCAACAGATTAAAGAAAATCCTGATGTCGATGTTATTTTAATGGATATGATGATGCCGGAGATGGATGGCTACGAAACAATAAAGCAGATTAGAAAAATGCCGATGTTTACAAGGTTGCCGATTATTGCCATTACAGCAAAATCTATGATTGGGGAGCGTGAAAAGTGTATCACGGCAGGAGCTTCGGATTACATTTCAAAACCTGTGGATATCGATCAATTATTGTCCTTACTTCGAGTTTGGTTATATGAAAGTTAAACAGCTAGAATTCTGATGAATAAGAAAATTTTAATTGTGGACGATGATCCACGTAATATATTTGCTCTAAAACTGACCTTAAAAACCCGTGGTTATCAGATTGAAAGCAGCACAATGGCGCAGGAGGCGATTGATATTTTAAAGAAAGACAATCAGTTTACAGCTGTTTTGATGGACATGATGATGCCTGAAATGGATGGTTATGAAGCGATCAGAATTATAAGAAATACTCCTTCTATCAGTACGGTTCCTGTAATTGCAGTTACCGCACAGGCAATGCCGGAAGACCGACAGAAATGTCTGGATGCGGGAGCTCAGGATTATATATCTAAACCGATAGACGTGGATCAATTAATTAACGCCATTGAAAAACTGTAGTGCATGCTGGAACCGAGTATTGTAAAAGATGAAGAGGTAGAATACTTGATCAAGGATGTTCATGAAATGTATGGCTACGATTTTTCCGAATACAGCAGAGCGTCTTTCAAACGCAGGGTGAATCGTATCTGTCTGATTGACAGGTTTACGAGTTTTGCAGAACTTCGATATACCGTTCTTAATGATCCTGAATATCTGAAACGATTTATCGAAGAAATTACTGTTAACGTAACGGAAATGTTTCGTGATCCACAGTTTTTTAAGACTCTGAGAGAAAAGATTTTACCGCAGTTGGGTACTTATCCCTTAATCCGGATTTGGGTTGCAGGCTGCTCAACGGGAGAAGAAGCTTATTCGATAGCAATTTTACTGAAAGAAGCCAACCTTTATCATAAATCATTGATCTACGGAACAGATTTGAATCCTTCTGTTTTGGAAACGGCAAGAGCGGGAGTTTTTCCCTTAAATCAAATGAAATTATATTCTGAAAACTACATGTTATCAGGTGGTAAGAAAGATTTTTCAGATTATTATACAGCGAATTATGACAGTGTGAGATTTGATAAAAGTCTTCAGGAAAAGCTTATTTTATCAACGCATAATCTGGTTTCCGACAGTTCTTTCAACAGTTTCCAGTTGATTATCTGTCGAAATGTTTTGATTTATTTTGATCGAGGTCTGCAGGAAAGGGTTTTCCGTCTTTTTGATAACAGTTTGGAAAATTTGGGATTTTTGGCTTTAGGTGCAAAAGAAACCTTAAGATTTTCTAAATTAGATAAAAATTATCACCAGGTTGACGAACAGAAAATCTGGAAAAAGCTAGACCATCATTAAACTAATTTTACCATGAAAACAAAAAACACAAATACAGAATTAATTGTGATAGGAGGTTCTGCCGGAAGCTTGCAGGTGATTTTGGAGATGATAAAAAAATTAGATGATGAACTCAATTTTGCTATTTTGCTGGTAGTACACCGTAAAGCAAATTCTAACAATATTTTGCAGACTTTGCTTCAGCAGTTTTCATCGATGGAAGTTATTGAAATTGAAGATAAGGCAGAAATTCAGAATAATAAAATATATATTGCTCCGGCAGATTATCATTTATTATTTGAAGATAAAAAAATAATGTCTCTGGACAGCTCGGAAAAGATGAATTATTCCCGTCCGTCGATTGATGTTACCTTCAGATCTGCGGCAGAAATTTATGGTGAAAATATGATCGGAGTATTGTTATCCGGTGCCAATGCCGATGGAGTGGAAGGTTTGGCATATATCAAAAAAAATAAAGGACAAGTCTGGATTCAGGATCCCGAAACAGCGGAGGTAAATTATATGCCGAAACATGCTGTCGAAGAAATTGATTATGATTTAATCATTAAACCTGATAATTTAGCGAATTATATTAATCAATTATAAGGTAAGTAATCCCTAACTAAGTTAAATATAACTATTATGAGTAAAAAGAAAATTTTGATTTTTGATGATGATACGGCGATTTTAGAAGTGATCACCATCATTTTTGAAGAGAATGGTTATCAGGTCGAAATTTCAGAAACCTCGCATGATATTTTGGAAAAAGTAGAGCAGTACAGACCGGATGTTATCCTGATGGATAACTGGATTCCAAAAATCGGTGGTGTGGAGGCAACAAAGCTTCTGAAAAATCACGAAGAATTTAAAAATATTCCTGTGATTTATGTGACGGCGAATAATGATATCGTGGCTTTGGCAGAAGAAGCTCAGGCGGATGATTATGTTGCAAAACCATTTAATCTCGAGGATCTTGAAGACAAGGTTGCAAAATATCTGCAAGAGCAGGTCTGAAGCTAAAATACTCTTTAAAATACATTAAAAAATCCCTGCAATAAGTTTTGTGGGGATTTATTTATATCGTTCCTTTGGTCTTTCTAAAGGTTTTTCAGTTGGTTTCTTATAAAATCGGTATCGCAGTTTCCGATGTTAATTTGTGTAATAATTGATAATAAAAACATTTTAATTATTGGTTTTGACAGTATCTTATCCGAAAAAGTAGCAGCAATAATTGTTTTTTTTGAAACAAGATTTTCCACAAAAGCATATTCTCCTTTCAGATCAATATTTAAGTTAAATTGTTTTTTAATACTTAAGCTTAAATATTTGTTTATTAAGTCTTTATTTTTTAAAATATTTTCCATCTGCAGTATTTCCTTACATACATTAATATTTATGCCAAAGCCTAGCTTACAGAGAACTATTTTTAGTTACGTTTCTTGATATCCCAATTGTTATTGAATAAATATTAAATAGAATAAACTTATTTCGTTGTGCAATCGGTTGAATAATGTTAAATAAAAACACCTAAAAGTGAATTATGGCAAATTATTTGTTATTAAAACACTGACTTTAGTTATCAAATCACCAAAATTTTGAAATATGAAAATAAGAACTAATCATTTAATGATTGTATCATCGATGCTTTTTGCGGGCTGTTCAGATACTATTGATGAAAACGGAGGCAATAACGGACCTACGCTTCCTCCTGTTGAAACCAATGCAGCCAACACAAATTATCCACCCGCATTTCCCGGACAAACCAGAGCAAATGGAGTTAAAACTAACACAGCCTATGTTTCTGAAGTTGTAACTTCAGCATTATCTGCGCCTTGGGGAATTACAAGTTTACCGGACGGAAGATTGTTGATCACAGAAAAAGGAGGAACAATGCGGATTGTAAGCAATACCGGAACATTAAGCAATGCCATTACAGGAATTCCGGCTGTAAATTCCGGAGGACAAGGTGGATTATTGGGAATCTGCGTAGATCCGCAATTTACATCCAACAGAATGATATATTGGGTTTTTTCTGAAAATGTTGCAGGAGGAAACGTAACTTCAGTTGCAAAAGGCAGGCTTTCAAATGCTGAAACGACGGTGGAAAATCCTGTTGTTATTTACAGAGCAAATCCTTCAGCCAATGTTGGAAATCTGCATTACGGAGGACGAATTTTATTTGACAGTACAGGAAATTTATTTGTAAGTACAGGTGAGCGTTCGGATCTTTCAACAAGACCTTTAGCTCAGTCGGCAACGGCGGCTGTCGGTAAAATTTTAAGAATTACAACAAGCGGTCAGCCAGCTCCGGGAAATCCTACTTTCACACAATCAGGAGCTTTACCGGAATTGTATAGTATGGGGCACAGAAACCCGCAGGGAATTGCGATTCATCCTGTAACCGGAGAATTGTGGCAAAGTGAGCACGGACCGAGAGGTGGTGATGAAATCAACAGGGTTTTGGCGGGTAAAAATTACGGATGGCCAACAATTACTTACGGAATTGAATACAGCGGAGCTACAATCGGAGCCGGAATTCAGCAACAATCAGGGTTGGAACAGCCTGTTTATTATTGGGATCCGGTAATCTCTCCAAGCGGAATCACTTTTTACAAAGGAAATGCTATTCCGGAATGGCAAAACAATCTTTTCGTGGCTTCATTAAGCGGAATGCATATCGCAAGACTGGTTCTTGAAAATAATAAAGTAGTAGGAGAGGAAAGACTTCTTGCCACTGAAAACCAGCGTTTCAGAGATATTACACAAGGCTTGGATAATAATCTTTATGCAGTAACGGATGGCGGAAGATTATATCGTATCCGTAAGCAATAATTGAAGAAATTTATATAAAAAAGTAAAACCACCTAAATTTAAGGTGGTTTTTATTGATTTAAAGTTAAAATATGGATTTAAAAATCTAATTAAATTTAAATTTTGCCCTAAATTCCAGCGGAGCCATATTCGTTTTCTTTTTAAATAAAGTGCTGAAAGACTGTGCATGTTCAAATCCTAATGTATAAGCAATCTCGCTGATTGATAACTGAGTTGATGAGAGTTTCTCTTTGGCTTTACTGATGAGCTTTTCATGAATATGCTGTTGTGTATTTTGTCCGGTATGAATTCTCAGAAGATCACTTAAATAATTAGGTGAAAGATTCATGGCTTCGGCAATTTGCTGAACGGTTAAAAGTCCGTTTTTTGCAGCCTGTTCCTGATTAAAATAATCATTTAAAAATTGCTCAAACTTAGCCAATAACTGATGATTTCCGTTTTTTCTGGTGATGAATTGCCTTTCATAGAACCGTTTGGAATAGTTTAACAGCAAATCGATTTGTGATAAGATAATTTCCTGCGTATGTCGGTCGATATGTTGACATTCTTTATCGATTTTGTGTAATATTTCAATTAAATCATTTTCTTCATCTTCGGATAAATGCAAAGCTTCATTTACAGAATAAGAGAAAAACCCAAAGCTCAAAATAGTTTGTGCCAAAGGATGTTTTAATAAAAAATCTTCATGAAAGATCAATAAATAACCTTTACCATCACAATCTATCGTCTGTAAATCGAGCGAATGCACCTGATTCGGAGCTGTAAAGCTTAAAACTCCTTTATCGTAATCATAATGTTGCTGTCCGTATCTCACTTTTCCTGTGGCTTCTTTTTTTAAAGCGACACAATAAAATCTATTGACAAAACCTTTCCAGACTTCATCATCGAGAAACACACTTTCGGATAAATTGATGACGCTTACCAAAGGATGCTTCGGCTCCGGTAACGACAGCAAACGGTGAAAAGCGGAAACGGACTGGATCGTATTCATACTGCAAATGTAAAGGTTAATAATCTAAAAGGCCCATACTGAATTCATCATACGGCGCTCCTGTATCGGTTCCTAAAGGTACGATACTTTCCAGTTTCTGAAGATCATTTTCACTTAATTGAATGTTGGCTGATGCAATATTCTGTTCAACATATTTTCTGCGTTTCGTCCCCGGAATCGGAACAATTCCTTTGCTCATGATCCAGGCTAAAGCCAGTTGGGAAGAAGTGACTTCTTTTTCTTTTGCCATATTTTCAATCGCTTCTACCAATTCGATATTTTTCTGAAAATAATCTCCCTGAAAACGAGGAATTGCTCTACGAAAATCATTTTCCGGAAGATCATCGATTGAACGGATTTGTCCGGATAAAAATCCACGTCCTAAAGGTGAATAGGCTACAAAACCAATTCCTAATTCGTTTAAAGTTTTTAGAACTCCTTTTTCTTCAACGGTTCTTTCAAACAGAGAATATTCACTTTGTACAGCTGTAATCGGGTGAACTTCATGAGCTTTTTTTACGGTTTCAGAAGATACTTCCGACAATCCGATATACTTTATTTTTCCCTCTTTTACCAGATCACTCATTGCTCCTACAGTTTCTTCGATCGGAGTGTTTTTATCTAATCGATGCATATAGTAAAGATCGATGTAATCTGTTTTTAAGCTTTTCAGAGATCTTTCAACGGCTTTTTTTACATATTCTTTGGTTCCGTTGATTGCCCAGGTTACTTTGTTATTATCATCGATTTCCCAGCCGAATTTTGTGGCAATTATATATTTGTCACGATCGTTTCCGATGGCTTTTGCGATGAGTTGTTCGTTTTTTAAAGGTCCGTATAAATCGGCAGTGTCGAGAAAGTTTCCACCTAATTCGAATGAGCGATGGATGGTTGCAATCGCTTCACTTTCATCGGCTTCTCCGTACATGTCTGCTTCTTCAAAACCTGTCATTCCCATGCATCCTAAACCGATTTTTGGAATTTCCAAACCCTGACTTCCTAATTTAATGTGTTTCAAATTCATATTCTTGATTTTATTATACAAATTTCATCAGAAATAATGGAGTTGATGTATGCAAAACGATGAAGGTTGTATGTAAATTACGGATGATTTTTTATTTAAGCTTAAAACGGGATTTTTAATTTTATTTAAACAAAAAAAACGGACAATGAAAATCAATCCATCATCCGCTTTGATAATTAACATTAAGGATATTATTTTCCGCCGCCGCCGTTTTTCTCGACATCGGTTTTGGTATTTTCTTTTACTTTTTGGTTTCCGAAACGTTTTACAAAAGAAATGGAAGCTCCATACCAGTCCCATTTTGAGGCACTTCTCACATATCCTCCCGTATTGTAAGTTGTCGCATCATAATTTGGTCTCTGGAAAATATTCATCAGCTGAAGACTGACTTCCATCTGTGTTTTCGGGAATATTTTGGTAACAGAAATATTATGAAAAACATTCGCTTTATTGGTGGTGGAATTTCCGTTATTCTGATTAGAAACTTCAACCCATGCACTTAAATTGATATTTTTATTAAAAAGATTAGTGTATGAAAGATTGGTTGAAGCACTCAGATAACTGATATAACTATTGCCTTCAAGTTTATTTTTTTGATTAAAATCACTATTGTCAATATAATACCATCCGAGACCCATATTTACGGTAAATTTATTTTTGAAAAATGTTTGGTTGGTATTTGCATAAAGATAATATTTATGCACTTTTCCGCTAAAATTGGAGGGTTGCGTAATGGTAATTTTTTTAGTCGTTGTACCATCAGGAATTTCTCCCTGTACATAATCTGTCCAATAATCCTGATCGGTGAATGAATACCTTGCCGAAAGAAAATATTTCTTTAAAATTCCCAGTTTCATGTAAACTCTGTCGCTTGGATTGGGCTCCAGATCCATGTTTCCACGGCTGTAAATACCGTCTGTATTGGGAGTCATAAAAGGGTTGAACTCTGCGTACCAAGGTCTCCAGAGATTTCGGTTGTAGGTTAAACTTAAATCATATTTGTCTGAAAAATTATATTTTAATAATAAATTGGGCAGGAAAGTTCCGTAAGAATCTCTTCTTGATGTCCCGGCAACATCCTGTCGCATTTTATAATCGATATATTCATAACGGATACCGATTCTCGTTTCTAATTTTTTAAAGAAAGTCTTACTGTAATTAGCATATAATGAACTGATATTATCCTCGTAATGGAAGATATCATTCGGGCTCAGTCCGCTCAGCATATTTCCATATAAATTGTTCGGAACAACGTTATTATTAAAATTCGTTTTTCCACCGACTTCGAAAGTGGCTCCCGATTTTCCCAAAGGCTGAGTGTAGTCTACTTTTAAGTAATAATTTCGGTTTTCGGTGTCGGAAAGAACGCCTATATCTTTTGTTGAAGGACCATCAGTAACTGAAATGATATTATTAATAAAATAACTGTCTTCAGACTGACCGTAATAATTTGTTCCTACGTTTACATCTAAGATTTTATTCTTTTCCTTGTCATACCATTTATAAAAAAGATTGGTTCCCAAGTTACGGTTAAGCCCTGTTGCGTTTTGGTTTTGCTCAGAAGAACTGTCAAAAATACTATTGATATGATTTATTCTGCTCGCTTCGGAATTTGAGGTAGAATTACTCTGGTAATATTCCAATATAACCCCGAATGTATTTTTATTATTGATTTCAAATTCTGAAGTTGATGAAAAAGAAGGGCTCTTGCTTCTTCCCGTCACATAACTGTCAATCTGATTGGTAGAATTATCGGCGTACCAATTATACAAGCTTGAGCTTCTCTGAACGTAAGTATTATCACTGTAACCTCCGATGAATGTCTGCGTGAAGTTTTTCTTGTGATAATTAAGGTTTAAATTCGTGTATTGTGAGTTTTTGGTGTTTTGTCTGTTATTAAAAGTCACACTTCCTTTCAATCCTTCATCATCACGTTTTTTTAAAACGATATTAATTACTGATCCTGTAGCTTCATAACGTGAAGACGGGCTGGTAATTACTTCAATTTTCATCAGATTATCGGCAGGAATTGTTTTTAAATATTCCTTTAATTCTTTTCCCGTAAAAACAGTTTTTCTGTCGTTAATGTAAACGGTAACGGTTTCTCCTTCAGCTTTTATGGCGTCGTTGTTGTCAATACTTACCAAAGGGGTCATTCTTAGAACATCCCAGGTTGTATTTCCTGCAAGAATTGAGCTGTTGGAAACATTGAAGACCGTTCTGTCGGCTTTAGATTCTACCGTTGGTTTTCTTACGGTTACAGTAACTCCCTCAATTTCTTTCTCTTTCGATTTTATGGTGTCTTTTTCTGTTTGTGCAAAAGTAAAAATGCCCGCCAATAAAGCAATTGGTATCAAAATATTTTTCATGTAAAAAACTATGTTTCATCTATAAGACACTTATTAGGGAATATTTGTTACATCAAATAGAATTAATTCTACAAATAAATTTTCAACACTGGAAGAATGAGATATTTATGATGATAAAAAAAGCTATTTGGAATATTCCAAATAGCTTTTTTGTATTTTAAATTTTTTATTGAATAACTGTAGTTCTTGTTCTGACCGTATGCGCTGAAAAATATCCCAAAGCTCCGTTACTGATGTTACTCGGAGGATTTGTCGGCGTAATTCCTCCACCGGGACCGCCTCCTGAAAGCTGGAGAAGAGCAGAGTAGTAGGTATATACTTTGTCATCTATGCATTGCATTTCAACGTGAATTGTATCGCCTGCAATTACTTTGATGTCGTCTGCATCACTATCGTCATTAGGAAGTAACAAAGGTCTTTGATTGGGCATTCCGTTGTTGACATTATCAGAAAAATCCGAAAAGAATTTCTTAGGATTGTTATTCACCGTATAAACGAAAAGATAACGGTTCCCTAAAGGTGACGGATCTGTAAAAACAGGCAAAAGTGTATAACTCGTTTCACCACCAACCATGAAAGAATCCTGATCCAACCCGTTAAAAGAAACAGCTTGCGGCATTGTGCTTTGTGCGGTATATTGCTGTCCTTCAGCATTGATCTTTAATGTATAAGTTCTTCCGGATTGTCCGACAAAAGCTGATGTTTTATACGTTCCGTTTCCTACATATTGCAGAGTTTCAGTTTGCCCTGTATTATCACTCAAAACAACCTGTGCATTTTCTATGGCAGGATATTGATTGGCTTCTGTAACGGCTACAGATTTTGTTATTTTCACAAAATAAGGTCCGGCTTGGTCGGTCACATTTCCTTCGATAACGATTTTTCCGCTTTGATCTTCTAAATCTAAATCGATTTCCTTTTCACAAGAAGTAATTAAAAACAGCGATAATATGATTAAAAATATGTTTTTCATGAATTAAAATTTGAAATTATAAGTGATGTTTGGTACCCAACGGAACAATGAAGTCTGCATTGCGCGAGTTGTTCCAGGTTTGTCAGGATTGTCTTCAAAAGTGATGGTATAGGCATTTTCACGTCCGTAAACATTGTAAATTCCGAATGACCAAGAGCCTTTAAAACGTTTGTTGGTAACCGGTTCATACGTTGCACTCAAATCCATTCTGTGATAAGCGGGCATTCTGTCTGCATTTCTGCTGCTGTACTGGAAAACGGTTTGTCCGTTCAGTTCATATTTTCCTGTTGGGAAAGTCACTGCATTTCCTGTGCTGTAAAGGAATAATCCTGAAAAAGACCATTTCGGATTCAATTGATAAGTTGCTACAATTGAAAGATCATGGGTTTTATCTTGTCTTGCATCATACCATTCATTATCATTAATTCCATTGATTTTTCTTTCTGTTTTAGATAAAGTATAGGAAATCCAGCCTGTTAGTTTTCCGCTTTTCTTTTTGGCGATTAATTCTAAACCGTAAGCTCTTCCTTTTCCGAATAACAGTTCACTTTCTACATCTGCTGCAGTGTCGAAAGAGATTTGCGCTCCATTTTTATAATCAATCTGATTTTGCATGGATTTGTAATAAACTTCAGCATTCAGTTCATAATTATTATTGTTGAAATTTCTGCTGTAACCGATACTTACTTGGTCCGCAATTTCAGGTTTTACAGTATAACTGCTTCCAATCCATTGATCCGTAGGATTTCCGCTTCCGCTGTTACTCAATAAATGTAAATTCTGTGTATTTCTGGAATAACCTCCTTTTACACTGCTCACTTCATTAATTCTGTAATTGGCTGTAATTCTCGGCTCAAGATTGACATATGTTTTCCCGAATTTTCCTTTTTCTAAAAATTCAGAACCTATAAGATTTCCGTTTTGATAAGTATTAAAAGTGTCGCCGCCTAAAACACTGAACATCGAAAGTCTTGCTCCGTAATTGATTGTTAATTTTTCAGTTGCCTTAAAATCATCATTCATATAAACTGCATTTTCCCACGAATCTCTGGAATTTCTCGGAAAGCTGCTTACACTCGTTCCCGAAGCACTGCTTGGCGTAATGGTATGATAGATAGACTGTAAACCGAAACGTACAGAATGTTTATTTCCAGCGAACCATGTAAAATCCTGCTTAAGATTCCAGTCTTCAATTTTAGAATCAAGTCCGAACGTATTATTGTTGCTGCTGAGACTTACATTATAGTTGTAATTGCTGTAAATCAATGAAGTATTGGAGAACAATTTGCTGCTGATAATACTGTTCCAGCGTAAAGTAGCCGTTGTATTTCCCCAATCTGTAGAAAAAGTATCGCCTAATCCTAAAACATCTCTTCCGAAATATCCTGATAAATAAAGGCGGTTGTTTTCATTGATCTGATAATTGGCTTTTAAGTTTAAATCATAAAAATATAATTTACTGTCTTTAAAATCGTCAGTTCCTTTTAAAAATAAATCGGCATATGTTCTTCTTCCAGAAACAATGAATGAGGATTTTTCTTTTTGAATAGGGCCTTCAACACTCAGTCTGCTGCTTATCAAACCAATTCCTCCGTTGATGTTGTAATCTTTATTATTCCCATCCTTCATTTTAACATCTAAAACGGAAGAAAGTCGACCGCCATACTGAGCCGGACTGTTTCCTTTGATGATACTTGCGTCTTTCAGGGCATCACTGTTGAAGGTACTGAAAAAACCAAGCAAGTGTGACGCATTGTAAACCGCCGCTTCATCAAGCAGGATAAGATTCTGGTCGGTTGCGCCACCTCTCACGCTGAATCCGCTGCTTCCTTCACCGTTACTTTTGATTCCGGGTAGAAGCTGTATCGTTTTCATAACATCTTTTTCACCGAATAAAACAGGAAGTTTTTCGATGTTTTTAATGCTCAAAGTTTCAGTTCCCATCTGAGCGGAAGTAAGATTTTTATCTTTTTTGATTCCGGAAATAACAACTTCATCTATTTTTCCCGTTCTTTCTTCTGCTTCTCCCGAATCAAGCTGTAAATCCTGCTTAATATTATCTTCAACATTGATATTTTGCTGAAAATCTTTAAAGCCGGGATTTGAAACGATCAGATTGTAAGTGCCTTTTGGAAGTGAAAGAGAATAAAAACCGTATTCATTGGCGATTACCGAAATTGTAGGATCTTCAGCTACTTTTACGATGACTCCGATTAATAATTCTCCATTCTTCTTATCTTTTACAGTGCCGCTTACCGAGTATTTTTGTTGCGCAAAAACGATTGTGCTGAAACAAATTGCTGCTGCGGAAGTGGCAATTTTCAAGGATAATGTCTGCATTTAAGTTTGTTTATTATTTGAATATAAAAGTTTAAATATAATTTATTAAATCCCAATTATGTGAACAGAACGTGAAATTTTGTTGTCTAAAACTGCAAATTATAGCTATTCATAGTAATTAGTTCAATGTAGTAACGGGGTAGGAAGATTTTTATTTGATTAAATATTTTTAATACAGACTATTTCCAAATTAATAAAAATTAAAAAATGTTATACTTTTGCTGAAAACTCCGAATGATCATGAAGAATGTTTTAAGTTGGATTTTGGTTTTATTTCTTTTAGCTTCTGTTTTAAATAATTGTTTAAGTAATTCGGTGCAAAAGGAAGCTAATCAAAAAGTTGCTTTTATGGATAACCTGAGAAAATTATATTCTTCGGGTGATTCTTCGAAGTGGCCAAAACCAATTTTAGACCCCGAATCAATACCTTCTTTTTCAGAAATCGGTCATTTGCCGGTTGTTCAGTTTCCTGATGACAATCAATATTCTGCAGAAAAAGAATTGTTAGGAAAAACACTTTTTTTTGATCCGAGACTTTCAAAATCAAACCAGATTGCATGTGCTTCCTGTCACGATCCTGAATTGGGTTGGTGCGATAACAGGACGTTTTCTTTCGGGCACGACAGGCAGCTTGGAACCCGAAACGCCATGAGTATTCTGAATGTTGCCTATGCAAAATCTTTATTCTGGGACGGTCGTGCAAAATCTTTAGAAGAGCAGTCGCAGATGCCGATTCAGGATGAAAGGGAAATGAGCGAACACATCGATATCGCAGCAGGAAAAATCGGAAAAATAAAAGGCTACGAAGTTTTATTTGAAAAAGCCTTTGGTGATAAATCGGTTACGAAAGACAGAATTTCTAAGGCTATTGCCACTTTTGAAAGAATGGTAAAGAGTTCTCCAAGCAAATTCGATAAGTTTATTGACGGGAAATCAGATGCTTATACGAATGATGAATTGATGGGTTTGCATCTTTTCAGGACGAAAGCTCAGTGTATAAACTGTCATAATTCCGGCTATTTTTCTAATAATAAATTTGAAAATGTTGGGACATCATTATTAGGTGAAAAAGGGGAGGATCTGGGAAGGTATTTAGTGACAAAAACTCCTGAAGATGCCGGAAAATTCCGTGTGCCGAGTTTGCGCGAAGTGTCACGAACAGGACCCTGGCAACACAACGGATCAATGATGACTTTAACGGAAGTAATTGAGTTTTACAGCAAAGGAAACCCGGAATATTCGCAAAAAAGATCAACCGTTTACGAAGGAATTACCTTACATTCTCAAAAATCCGGAATGGTGAGAATGCTCGAATTATCGGATGAAGAAATTTCCCAATTAGAAGCATTTTTGCGAACTTTATCAACTAAACCAGAAAGAATTTCTCTTCCTGAGTTACCAAAATAGAACCTTCAAATATTTTTGAACGTTTGTAATTTTAAAACTTATTAAATAGTCTAAGTTTAGATTTCAATTTTTAATATAAAAAAATGGCAGCTACATAAAAATGCAGCTGCCATCAGCAAAAATATAAATCTAATAAATTAGTTTTTGATTGCTTTTACAGTAAATTGAGTTCCATCTTTAAGACGAAGTGTCACTAAATATAATCCGGAATTCAAGAAACTTAAATTGATTTCTTTTGAAGGATTGTCTATTGTTTTCACAACTCTTCCAGAAACATCACTGATGATTACTGATTTTACTTTTTCGATTTCTGAAATGTTTAATACATCTTTGAAAGGATTAGGATAAACCTTGATATTATTTTTAAGTGTTGAAACTTCGCTTGTTGCTAAAACAGGATTTTGTTTCACTTCTACGTTATCTAATAATAAATCATCATAAAAATAACCGTTACCATTCACATTTTTATCTACTGTAAATCTTACCTGAATGGTAGCTCCAATATAAGAAGCCGCTAACGGAATTCCTACAGGTCTCCACTGATTAGAGTTTGAAGTATCACTCCAAACAGAAACCCAGCCGTTTCCGTCATTTACCTCTACTGTAAGTTTGTTATTGTCATATGTTGAAGGAGTTACAGTCGTTGATGTAGACATAGAGTGGTTTTTAAACCATTCAAATGAAATGTACGGTGAAGTTAAACCTGTTAAATTGATAGATGGGGTTACTAATTGTACAGTATTAGAACCAGAACCGCTATATGGAGAACTCGCATCTACCCAAGCATAGGTCCCGGCAGGTCTTCCATTATTTGCCAGATTTGCTCCATAATCTGCATTTCCTGCAAATTTCCATAGTAAGTTAGCGCTTGTACTTCCCGGATTTATATTTGTCCAACAGTTTGGAGCTACTCCATTATCAAATGTTTGAGCGAATGGAACCGGTAAAGTTGCACAAGCTGTTGTGAATGTCACAGATCCCCACCATGAACTCTTGTTTGAAGAACTACATGCTGATCTTATCCAAACATAGTAAGTTGTAGCTGCAGCAAGTCCGTTTATAGTAGTGGATGTTGATGCGCTTGTTCCTGATGCTGCAGTGGCTGCAGTCGGAGCAGTGCTGCTTGTAGAATAATAATATTCATATCCATTTGCTGGTGTAGCAGCAGGAGCTGTCCAGGAAATATTTGCAGAATTAGCCAATACATTAGATGAAGTTAGTGCTGATGGGGCAAAACAGCTGGGAGTAGCTTCCCAATATACATCATCCCAATAATAAGATTTTGCATCTGCAGTATTTCTGATTGCCAATCTTGCATTTGCAGGTACAGAAGAAGGAACAATAACCGAATATTCGCTGCCTGCTGTTGCATATACTGTATTGGTAATACTTAAAGCTTGTAACAGAACAAAAGTTGAGCTATTTGCAGGGTCAGTTACATATCCTACATTTAATGTTCCTGTTGCAGCAGTAACTCTTGCTTTAAATCTTAACCAATTTGTTCCTGCATTTATATTACTGAATTGCGGAAGAACAACAGTGCTCGGGTTTTGTGTAGTTGAACTATACTGATAAATATGTTTGGTACCTGAAGCTACAGGAGTAGTAGTGGTAATAGTCTGACTTCCATTTGTATCAATAATTCTTGCCCAGCAATCAGGGACAATATTTCCTGTTGCATAAGATTCAAAATCCTCAGCCATAGAGGTCATAGGTCCACATAAAGTCTTAAATGTACCTGAGAATGACCATGCACTCTGGCTTGTTCCTGTACTACAGTTTGCTCTTACCCAGTAATAATAATTAGTATTCGGGTTCAAACCAGGAATTGTTGTAGAAGTTCCTGTAACTCCCGGAAGGTTGGGAGTTGTACTATTTGTTGGAGCGGTGTTGGTTGTACTGTAATATATATCATAACTTGCGGGAACAGTTCCACTTGGAGATGTCCATGAAACTGCTGCAGAATTTGCGGTAAGTGTTCCGACTGCATTCAATGTCGGAGGTACACAATCTGAATAGGCATCCGCAGAAAATGCAAAAACATTTGTATAACCTTGGGCTGTGGAAGTTTTAGTAATTGTAACACTTTGAATAGGTTTTGCCTGATTCGCAGCATCAATATTTAATAGAGTCTGATATAATCTAGGGTTTGTTCCGCTGCCTGATTCCAAAACATCATTTGTTCTGTTAATTCTTCCAAATCCTTGAATAGCAAATCCTGTAGCGTTGTACCAGTCTGAAACTACTACCCCTGTTATTATCTGCGAAGTTGCATCTGTAAAGTTTACGGTTACCGTTACAGTTGAAGCACCACTTCCGCTTGTTGCAAGCATGTATAATTTGAAAGCAGGTATTGGTGACGAGAAGGTTAATGTTCCCGAATCATTTTGATTGGCAAGTCTCAGAGAATTATTTGCACTATAGCTTGCCAGTTTATAAGTTAAACCGGGAGTTGTTGCTACAACGCTGTTTACAAGCCCGTCAGTTGGCAGGCCATAAGTAAGCAGCGTACTTGAAGAATTTAACTGAAAATCTCTTGAGACAAAAGCGAATGATACACCATCTACATCTGTACTTGTAGAAATTGCAGAAGATCCGATTCCGTTGGCAATTACATCTGCGGTAAGACCGGATGAAAAAGGCATTTGCTGGTAGTTTTGTGCAGCTATTAAAGAAGCTGACAAGAGTGCTATTGCTCCAAAAAATATTTTTACTTTCATATTTATTAGGTTTTATAATTAATATTTACTCTCTATTTTTGACAAGAATCCATCCTGCGTATTTTACGGGAGTATTTTTCTTATCATTTTCGTTCCATGAGACTGAGAACCAGTAGCTTCCGGTAGGGATTTTTCTTCCGGCTATGGTTCCGTCCCATTTGTATTTGTTGGATTGGTCAGCCTGATGAATTTTTGCTCCGTATCTGTCGAATATATTGAATACAAGGTTCTGTTTTCCTGCCAAAGCCGAATAATCGATCACATCGTTGACTCCGTCACCGTTTGGAGTAATTACATTGATAAGATTCGGAACGACGATGGTAACAACGATGGGCTCACAGTCGTAAGCGTCTTTTACATAGATTTTTGAGTCACCTCTCGGCACGTCTTTGAATTCATTGGAATCCTGCCATTGAATCCCGTCCATCGAATACTGGTAAGAAGGAGTTCCTCCCACAACATGCACAGTGATCGTATTGCTTGAAATATCAACACTTGAAATCACGGGTTGTTCCGAAGCGAACACTTTTACATTTTGGGTAACAACACATTCTCCTGTTTTAAGCTTAACCCAGTAGGTTCCTACTCCTACA
>NZ_BAAAZJ010000009.1:251231-446289 GCF_039536845.1 Chryseobacterium ginsenosidimutans | reverse complement strand
GGTTACCCCGCAGTAAGCTTCGGCTCTGAAAGAAAGTGTAGGAACGAGGAGTATGAGTGGATAGCAGGAGTAAGCTCCTTAAAAACTATTGCTTTGCTGAGACTAGACACAGAAGATTATTTTAATTAATAAATATTAAAATAGACTAAATCTCTTAATGACCTCTGAATTTATGTTGTAACTTTATCTTATGAAAGAGCATATTGTGAGAGGGTTCAGATTTGAGACTTACAAAGCACCAGAATTGTCTGTATTTGAGAGACTGCTGGAAATTTTTACCGATTTGTTAACTCATACTTCGGGAGATTTTGATGAAGCCATAGATTGGCTTCGAATGCTTGATGATGAATATAAACTTACTACAGCAGAATATACCATAGATGATTTTATAGAGGATCTTAAGAAAAAAGGATATATCCGTGAGGAAATAGATGCCAACGGGACTGGCAGAGGAGTGACTTTAAGTGCAAAAATGGAACAAAATATCCGAAAACAGGCTCTTAAACAAATATTCGGAAATCTGGAAAAAAGTGGAAACGGAAATCATAAAACAAACAAAAGTGGTTCTGGTGAAGACACAACAGGAGAATTTCGAAATTATCACTTTGGAGATCCTGTTGAAAAAATTTCTATTACAGAAAGTCTTAAAAATGCACAGATTAATAATGGGATAGGTGATTTTCATCTTACAGAAGATGATTTGATTGTTGAAGACAGTATTCATCAGTCCCAGATGAGTACGGTTTTGATGATCGATATTAGTCACAGTATGATTTTGTACGGAGAAGATCGTATCACTCCTGCTAAAAAAGTGGCAATGGCACTTGCAGAGCTTATTACAACTCGATATCCGAAAGATACTTTAGATATTATTGTTTTTGGAGATGACGCTTGGCCTGTTAAGATTCAGGAACTTCCTTATTTACAGGTTGGTCCATATCATACAAATACGGTTGCAGGACTTCAGTTGGCAATGGATATTTTGCGAAGAAAGCGAAATACCAATAAACAAATCTTCATGATCACTGATGGAAAACCAAGCTGTGTGCGTGAGTCAGACGGTACTTATTATAAGAATTCTTTTGGCTTAGATGAATATGTAGTCCAAAAATGTTATAATATGGCTGCCCAGGCTCGAAGATTACATATCCCAATTACTACTTTTATGATTGCACAGGATCCTTACCTCCAACATTTTGTAAATGAATTTACGGAAGCCAATCAAGGAAAAGCCTTTTATACAGGTCTTAACGGCTTAGGACATATGGTTTTTGAAGATTATGAAGCCAATCGCAAGAAAAGATTACGTTAAAATTTAAATATCAATGTTTAGTCATTAATGAGTAAGCAAATACTATTTTCAAGAATTATAAATCAGATTTTAAATAAAATGACTGCAAAGCCAGATATAAAAACATTAGGTTCGTTAAAAGCATCAGGATATAAAATTAAAAGTATCAAAGATGAGTTAAGAGATAATTTAAGACACAAAATTACTAATAAAGAGTCTGTTTTTGAGGGGATTTTCGGGTATGAAAATACAGTTCTTCCTCAATTGGAACATGCTATTCTCAGTCGTCATAATATCAATTTATTAGGTCTGCGAGGTCAGGCAAAAACCCGATTGGCAAGGATGATGACTACTTTATTAGATGAGTGGATTCCCTTTGTAGGAGGCAGCGAAATCAATGATGATCCGCTAAATCCGATCTCACGTTATGCTAAAGAGCTTATTAAAGAAGAAGGCGATAATGCACCGATAGAATGGTTGCATCGCGATGAAAGATTTTTTGAAAAATTAGCGACTCCGGACGTGACGGTTGCTGATCTTATCGGTGATGTCGATCCTATCAAAGCTGCCAATCTTAAATTATCTTATGCGGACGATCGTGTGATTCATTTCGGAATGATTCCCCGCGCGAACCGCTGTATTTTCGTTATTAATGAATTACCGGATCTTCAGGCGCGAATTCAGGTTTCTTTGTTTAATATTCTTCAGGAAGGTGATGTGCAGATTCGTGGCTTTAAGGTGAGAATGCCTTTAGATATACAGTTTGTGTTCACTGCCAATCCAGAAGATTATACCAATAGAGGAAGTATTGTAACCCCGCTGAAAGACCGTATCGGATCACAGATTTTGACCCATTATCCTGAAAACATTCATATAGCCAAAGAAATTACCAAATATGAATCAAGTTTAGACAAACGTCAGGAAGATTCTGTTTACGTTCCTTCTTTGGCTAAAGATCTTTTGGAACAGATCGGTTTTGAAGCCCGTGAAAGTGAATATGTAGATTCAAAAAGTGGAGTGAGTGCTCGTATGAGTATCACCGCTTTTGAAAATTTATTAAGTACGGCTGAACGTAGATCTTTGCTAGCAGGTGAAGAAAAGACGACTGTAAGATTAAGCGATTTTGTAGGAGTAATCCCGGCAATTACAGGAAAAGTGGAGTTGGTATATGAAGGAGAGCAGGAAGGTGCAGAAGCAGTTGCCCAAATGTTGATCGATAATGCCATAAGAACTTTATTCACCTCTTATTTTCCGAAAGTTGAAAAGTTGGAAAAAAAGAATGTAGAAGGACCATTTAGCCAAATTACAGATTGGTTTTTGGAAGACGATGGCTTTTTAGAAATTACAGATGAATCTTCGGATGAAATGTATGCTAAAAATCTTAACAGAATCAATCCGCTTGATCAGATTATAGAAAAATATCAGCCAGATACAAGTCCTGAAGATATTTTATTCTTAAAGGAATTTATTCTTTGGGGATTGGCTGTTAATAAAAAACTGAATAAAGAACGTTTCAAAACGGGAGTATTCTTTTCTTAATAAGCTTTAATACTATTACAAAAAAGATGTGGAAAACTAGTTCCACATCTTTTTTTATAACTAAATTGTTTTAACAATTATCAAACCTGAATAACTCCCAAATTAAATTTCTCAGTAATCGGAGAATGATTTGCGGCTTCAATTCCCATAGAAATCCATTTTCTGGTGTCTACAGGATTAATGATCGCATCTGTCCACAATCTTGCCGCAGCATAAGTTGCTTCTGTTTGTTTTTTATATTTTTTAGAAATAGAATCTAAAATTTCGTTATGTTCTTTTTCAGTAATTTCTTTTCCTTGTTTTTTCAAAGTAGATTCCTGAATCTGTGCTAAAACTTTTGCCGCCTGAGCTCCACCCATTACGGCTAGATCTGTCCATGGCCAAGCGACGATCAATCGGGGGTCATAAGCTTTTCCGCACATCGCGTAATTTCCTGCACCGTAAGAGTTTCCTGTAATGATCGTGAATTTAGGAACTACAGAATTTGAAACAGCATTTACCATTTTTGCTCCGTCTTTAATGATTCCTCCATGTTCAGATTTTGAACCCACCATGAAACCAGTTACGTCCTGTAAAAATACCAAAGGAATTTTTCTTTGATTACAGTTGGCAATAAATCTTGTCGCCTTATCAGCAGAATCAGAATAGATTACCCCTCCAAACTGCATTTCACCTTTTCCGCTTTTTACCAATTTTCTTTGATTGGCTACAATTCCTACTGACCAACCGTCGATTCTAGCAGTTGCACAGATGATACTTTTACCGTAATCTGGCTTATATTCTTCGTATTCCGAATTATCAACTAAGCATTTTAGGATGTCAAAAGTGTCATATTGTTCTGATCTGGATGCAGGCATAATTCCGAAAATATTCTCAGGTTTTTCTTTTGGCTGAGCACTTTCAATCCTGTCGAAACCTGCTTTTTCAGTAGAACCTAAAGATTTCATGATATTTTTGATTCTGTTTAATGCATCTTTGTCATCTTTAGCCTTATAATCTGTAACTCCGGAAATCGAACAGTGAGTTGTTGCTCCTCCCAGCGTTTCGTTATCGATAGTTTCTCCGATCGCAGCTTTCACCAAATAACTTCCTGCAAGGAAAATAGAACCGGTTCCTTCAACGATCATCGCTTCATCGCTCATGATCGGCAGATAGGCTCCACCAGCAACACAGCTGCCCATTACGGCTGAAATCTGGATGATACCTGCAGCACTCATTTTGGCATTATTTCTGAAAATTCTTCCAAACATTTCTTTGTCAGGGAAAATTTCGTCCTGCATGGGAAGATAAACACCGGCAGAATCTACCAGATAAATAATCGGAAGCCTGTTTTCCATGGCAATTTCCTGAGCTCTCAGGTTTTTCTTTCCTGTGATAGGGAACCATGCTCCGGCTTTTACTGAAGCGTCATTAGCAACAATTAAACATTGTCTGCCGGAAACGTATCCCATTACCACTACAACACCACCACTTGGACAGCCGCCGTGTTCCTCATACATTTCGTAACCTGCAAATGCACCAATTTCTATGGAATCTGAATCCTTGTCGAGAAGATATTCTACTCTTTCTCTTGCCGTCATTTTTCCTTCGTCACGTAGCTTTTGAAGCCTTTTTTCTCCTCCTCCTTTTTTGATGTCAGCGAGTAAGCGATTTATTTCGGATAATTTTAATCTGTTTTGATCTTCTCGTTTGTTGAATTCAATGTCCATAAAAATTTCAATTTTTTCCGCTTAAAGATACTATTTTTAATAGGAATTCGAATTGAAGTAAAACAATTGTTTAATAAATTGGTTTTCAGAAATTTATGAAATATTTAACAATTGATATATTTTTTTTGGTGCGTATTTTGCTAACTTTACAATAGAGTAATAGGGATGAAAGTTTCTATATAAATACTCTAAGTTCCTAGTTTATTTTTTTAATAGTTTATTATTTGAAGGCCCTGAAAGTTGAACAAATTTTCAGGGTTTTTTGTTTTAATTTATCTCAAAATCATAAAACAATTCATTTTATTTTTAAAGTTAATTTGAAAATGAAAAATTCTTCAAAAACTTGGTAAGTTTAACACAAAATTTTTACAGGATTTGTAAAAGCTATTTGTAAATTTGCACAAAATTTAAAAGTAGGTAGGATATGCATAAATTAGCTCTTTTCAGATTGCACTTAATTGTATTTTTATGGGGATTTACTGCAATTTTGGGAAAACTGATTCATGCAAATGCCCAAATTCTGGTTTTTTACAGAATGTTATTTGCGGCAATTTGTCTTTTTGTTTACATCAGGGTTTTCAAGAAAGAAAGCATTAAAATTTCAAAGAAACTTTTTTTCCAGCTTGCGGCAATCGGGTTTTCTATGGCACTTCACTGGTGGTGTTTTTTTTATTCTATTAAAGTCTCGAATGTTTCTATTGCATTAAGCTGTCTTTCCTTATCTACATTATTTGCTTCGATTTTAGAACCTGTTATTTTTAAAAGAAAGATCGATATTTCCGAAGTGATTATGGGAGTTATAATCGTAGCCTGTATTTTATTGATATTTAAAACAGAATTCAGATTTAAAGAAGGAATTTTTTATGGAGTTCTTTGTGCTGTCTTCGGGACAATATTTTCAGTTTTCAACGGAAAGATGTTTGGGAAAACAAGCTCAGGAAATATTATTTTTTATGAAATTTTCTCCGGGTGGTTTATATTAATGATAATTTATTTGTTTTCGGGGCAAATTTTTCACATGAATGAAATAAGTTACCGCGATATTGCGTTAATATGCTTGTTGGCGAGTGTTTTTACCGCTTTTCCGATGTTGGAATCGGTGAATCTGATGAAATATATTTCACCTTTTACACTAATTTTAACAGTTAATTTAGAACCGGTCTACGGAATTATACTAGCTTTTTTTATCTTTGGGGAATCAGAACACATGAGTCCGATTTTTTATATCGCTTCAGGAGTTATGATACTGGCAATCATTGCTAACGGATTAATAAAAGCTAAGAAACAAAAAACGTTAAATTAAGCATCAAAATATATGATGAAAAAATATTTTTTACTTGTATTTTCCCTGGTTTTTGGGATATCGCAATCTCAGATTATCAGAAAATATTCCAATGAATTCCTGAATATCGGAGCGGGAGCCAGAGGTTTGGCAATGGGAGGAGCGGTAGTTACCAACCAGGACGACGTTTATTCTCCTATGTGGAATCCTGCAGGTTTAATGGCAATCGAAAAAGATTGGCAAGGAGCAGCGATGCACGCAGAATATTTTGAGTCTATCGCAAAATATGACTATCTGGCGTATGCAAAAGTTTTGGAAACAGGAGTTTTCGGAGTTTCTGTAGTAAGACTCGGGGTTGATAATATTTTGAATACAACCCAGTTGATCGACACGGAAGGAAATATTGATTATGATAAAATCACGAAATTCTCGCAGTCGGATTATGCTGCAATTCTTTCTTATGCTTTTAACCCAGGAGGAAATACAAAATTAGATGTTGGTATTAATGCTAAAATCGTTTACAGAAATGTAGGGAAATTTGCAAACGGATACGGATTCGGTTTTGATATCGGTGCTATCTATAAAATGGATAACGGATGGAAAATAGGTGGTATGCTGAGAGATGCAACAACTACTGTAAACTTCTGGAGCGTAAATCAAAAAGAACTTTCGACTATTGTAAACGGGGAAGAATTCAACCCGGCTCCAAAAGATAAAATGGAATTGACAATGCCGAAATTGAATGCCGGAGTAAGTAAAATTTTTGAAATTAACAGCAGTGTTTATGTTTTACCGGAAGCCGGAATTAATGTGGATTTTGCTAAAACAGCTGCATTGGTTTCGACGGATTTTGCAAGTTTGACTCCTTATGCCGGAGCTGAATTAGGCTATCAGAAAATGATTTTTGTAAGATTAGGGGTAAACAGATTCCAGTCGATTACAGATATTGAAGATCTTAGAAGAAAAGTTTCTTTCCAGCCGAGTGCAGGTATCGGGATCAGATACAGAGGTCTTACATTGGATTACGCGATCACAAACTCAGGAATTGGAGGATCTAATTTCTATTCAAATTTCTTCTCCCTGAAATTAGATATGGGACAGTTTAGAAATGACTAAAAAATGAAAAAAAATGAAAAAATTAACAATACTTATACTTACTGTTTGTTCAATGCTTGCTTTTGGGCAAAAGGTTTCTGATTATAAATATATTTCTGTACCAGTTAAATTCGAAACTTTTAAGGAGGATTTCGGTTTAGGTGAACTGTTAATAAAAACTTTAAGAGCCAAAAATTATACTATTGTTCCTACAGATAAACTGCAATGGCCGTCTGATGCACAAAGTAATCCTTGCAATGTTTTGATCGCAGATATTATTAATGACAGTGGATTTTTACGAAACAAAGTATTAGTGCAGTTTAAAGATTGTAATGATAAAGTAATATCGTCAGTAAAAGGTGCTTCAAATATTAAGGAATATAAAGAAGGATATCAGGATGCTTTGAAACAGACCTATGTTTCGATTTCTCCTGCTAATCCAGTGAATCAGGTTCAAAATAATAAAATACAGGAAACAACTACTACAACTACTCAAGTAGTAACAAATACGGTTTCAACTTCAACTGACAGCGGAGCTCAAAAATTCAGTAACGGAAAAATGGATCTGCAGAGAATTCAGATTGATAACGGTCAGTTTATTTTAGTAAGCTCAAACAGTACATCTCCATTCGCTACTTTTAAGGCGACAACTAAGAACGATGTTTTTAGAGTAAAGTTACAAAACGGAGATTCTACATTAGGCTATTTTGAAAATGGTAATATTGTAATAGAAATTCCGCAAGGTAATGGAGAGTATTTTAAAGAAGTTTTTTCGAAAAAATAACGAAATCGTTTTACAAAATAAGAAAAGTCCTCAATTCGAGGACTTTTTCATTTTTAGATATTGTAATTAGTTATTATTAAAAAAATCATAAATCACTTTTGCCTTGCTTTTGCCTAAAATTTCTTCCAAAGTTTCCAAATTAGATTCTTTAATCCGTTTTACAGATTTTAATTTAGATAAAAGCAATTCAATGGTTTTTTCTCCAACACCCGGAATTTCCTCCAGCTCGGATTTTATAGTTGAGTTTGTTCTTCTCGTTCTGTGATGTTTTACTCCGAACCGGTGCGCTTCGTCTCGTACCCGTTGTAAAATCTTCAGCGTTTCAGATTTTTTATCAAGATATAGCGGAATAGGATCTTCGGGGAAGAAAATTTCTTCTAAACGTTTTGCGATTCCGACAATCGTTATTTTTCCATAAAGTCCGAGTAATTTTAAACTTTTTACAGCAGAAGATAACTGACCTTTTCCACCATCAATCAAAATTAATTGAGGCAACGCTTCTCCTTCGTCCAATATTCTTTTATAACGGCGATAAATGACTTCTTCCATTGTCGCAAAGTCATTCGGACCTTCTACTGTTTTCGGATGAAAAATTCTGTAGTCTGCTTTGCTGGGCTTTCCGTCTTTAAAAACAACACACGCCGAAACAGGATTTGTTCCCTGAATATTTGAGTTATCAAAACCTTCAATATGTCGAGGTTCGACAGGCATTCTCAAAAGCTTCTTCATTTCCGCCATGATTCTGTTGGAATGTCTTTCCGGATCGATAATTTGGACTTGTTTTAATTTTTCTAAACGATATTCTTTCGCATTTTTCTCCGAAAGCTCAACAATGCGTTTTTTATCGCCAACTTTTGGAACAATCAGTTTCACATTCGGAATTTCTACAGATAAATGGAAAGGTAAAAGCACTTCTTTTGAATTGGAATCAAATTTCTGACGGATTTCAATCAAGGCTTCTTCCAAAATATCTTCATCGGATTCCTCAAGAATTTTCTTAATTTCCGTCGTGAAACTTTGAATAATATTTCCGTTTCTGATTTTAAAGAAATTGACATAAGCTGCCGTTTCATCACTTGTCATTCCAAATACATCTACATCGTCAATACTTGGGTTTACAACCGTATTTTTAGCCTGATAATCTTCAAGAGCATCCAATCTTTCTTTGATGAATTGTGCCTGTTCAAATTGTAGACTTTCTGCATATTTCATCATCTGATTCACCAGATATTCCTTTGCTTTTCGGAAATCTCCTTTGATAATTCCACGAATGGCATCGATTTTTTCATCATAATCTTCCTTGCTTTCCAACCCTTCACAAGGTCCTTCGCAGTTTTTAATATGATATTCTAAACAGACTTTATATTTTCCGTCTTCGATTTTATTGGGAGCTAAATTCAGATTACAGGTTCTGAGCTTATAAATATGTTTAATAGTATCCAGTAAAATCTTTGCAGGACGCACTTTTGCATAAGGTCCGTAATATTCTGAACCATCTTTAATCTTCGTTCTTGTCAGAAAAATTCTCGGAAAATCTTCATTTTTAATACAAATCCATGGATAGGTTTTGTCATCTTTCAGCATGACATTATAAAACGGCTGATGTTCTTTTATAAGATTGTTTTCCAATAAAAGTGCGTCGTATTCGCTGTTTACAATAGTCGTTTCCAGTCGCTGGATTTTTCCGACCATGATTCTGGTTCTGTATCCAGGAAGATTTTTATTAAAATATGAAAGAACTCTTTTCTTTAGATTCTTTGCTTTCCCTACATACAATAAATGTTCATTTTTATCATAATAACGATAAACGCCAGGTTCTGAGGGTAAAGTTTTGAGTTGTAATTCTAAAGAAGGATTCATAACACAAAATTACGGAATTTAAAGGCACGAAAAAAGCCATAGAAAATCTACGGCTTTACAATTTTATGTTAAAATTAATTTATCCGTTTGTCATTGCGGTATATTCCTGAACCAGAAAACTAAAATAATCCCATTCCACAGAGTTTTTAGGATACTTTTTCATGAATTCTGCATTGTCTCCGAAAAGGAAATCATAGTTATCTTCAAAATCATCCTTATGAAGCCACATTACTTTGTTACCTTTTTTTACATAATAAGATTTGGTAACACCACCGCCCAAGCTTGGGGAGCCCATTACAGAGAAACCTGTTGTTTCTTTTGCTCTGGGATCATGATAAACAGAAATGATATCATCAAATTCAGGATTAATTACCTGCATTAAGAATTCTTTATCATCTTTTTTATTTTTCAAAGAAACCGTTTGATTAACAAAGTGAATACGATCCTTTGTTGTAGTATTCTTAAGTTTTTTTGTCTGATAATTTCTGATATTGCCCATATATTTTGCAACTTTCATGAATTTTTCAGCTTCATTTGGATATAAATACATTTCACTGATATTGTCAGCAACAAAAACAGTAGGTTTTTTTGTAATACTGTCTTTAATGGTGACTTCGAAAATCTGTCCTTTTTTGGTATCTGTTTTACTGCAGAAACCTTTATGGGTAGTTCCGTCCTTTAAAATTACAGTGGAAGTTTTTTTGACGGATGGAGCGTTAAAGCCTTCGTTGAAAAGGTATTGCTCCATTTTTTTGATGTCTTCTTTAGAATATTTTACTTTCTGTGCGAAAGAAGCTGTGCTTACAAGAAACAGTGCAAGCAACAAAGTTTTAAGTTTCATAAGGGTATCAATTTTTAATTTCGGCGTAAAAATAGTAAATTAATTCACTTGTTTTCAGAAAAATGCAGGCTTAGAAAAATTAGTTTTTCCAATTATTGTTAAATGTGTAATTTTAAGACAAAATTTAGAGAATGATATACGGTGTAGATGTTTTCAGTTTCCATGATGTTTTGGAGATATGTAAAGCTCCAAATAAGGCTAAACTTAATAAAGCTGCAAAAGAACAGATTTTAAAATCTCAGAGAAACGTTCAGGAAATTGTAGCTTCGGACAGATGTGTTTATGGTATTAATACAGGTTTTGGACCTCTTTGTGATACGAAGATTTCTGCTGACGAAACGGCGCTTTTACAATATAATTTAATTATTTCTCACGCAGTTGGTGTAGGAAAACCAATTGATAAGGAATTTTCAAAAATCATGATGATCGCGAAAGTTCATGCGTTGTCAAAGGGGTTTTCGGGAGTTTCTTTAGAGGTGATCGAGAGATTGATTTTAATGTTGGAAAAAGACATTATTCCTGTAGTTCCGGAACAAGGTTCTGTTGGTGCTTCGGGAGATTTAGCTCCTTTGGCACATTTGGTTTTGCCGCTTTTAGGTTTGGGTCAGGTTTGGGTTGGAAATGAAATTTTTGAAACTGCAGAAATTTTAGAAAAAAATAACCTTGAACCATTGGTTTTAGGACCGAAAGAAGGATTGGGACTAATTAACGGAACTCAGTTTATTCTTTCTCACGCTATAAAAGGATTGGAAAAATTCGAATATTTGTTGGATTTGGCAGATATGACGGCTGCAATGAGTCTTGAAGCATACAGAGGTTCTCAAAGTCCTTTCAAAAAAGAACTTCACGATATCAGACCATTCGAAGGAAGTAAAAAAGTGGCAGCAAGAATGCTGAAGTTCTTGAAAGGTTCTGAAAATATGAAGGCTCACGAATATTGTGACAGAGTGCAGGATCCTTATTCCATGAGATGTGTTCCGCAGGTTCACGGAGCGAGCAGAAATGCGTTTGAACATCTTAAATTAATGGCTGAAACAGAATTAAATTCTGTAACGGATAACCCAATCGTTCTAAGTGCAGAAGAATCTATTTCCGGAGGAAATTTCCACGGACAGTTGATGGCCTTACCTTTGGATTATGCAACTTTGGCAGCGGCTGAATTAGGAAATATTTCAGACAGAAGAAGTTATTTACTGTTGGAAGGAAAATACGGCTTACCAAGATTATTAACGGAAAGCTCAGGATTAAATTCAGGATTCATGATTCCTCAATATACTTCTGCAGCATTGGTAACGGAAAATAAAACGTTGTGCTTCCCGGCTTCTGCGGATTCTATTCCGACGAGTTTAGGACAGGAAGATCATGTTTCGATGGGAAGTATTTCGGGTAGAAAATTCAATCAGGTTCTTGGAAATCTGGTGAATATTTTATCAGTAGAATTAATGTTTGCAGCGCAAGGTTTGGAATTCAGAAGACCTGCAAAATGTTCAAAAATTATTGAAGAAAATTATACAATTCTTCGTTCGAAAGTCGCAAAACTTGAAGAAGACAGATTGATTGGAAAAGATATGTTGGCGATTGCAGAATTGATTAATGAAAGAAAATTTGTAGTTAATTAATTCTCAAACTAAATAAATACAAAGCTTCCAGAAATGGGAGCTTTTTTTATTGAACAAGTAAGTGTCTGTATAACCCTGCTAAATTGGAGAGAGCATAAAAATTATTAATTTAGTAAAGTAAAAATAATTGAATGACAATCAAAAGAACAGACTCTTCAAATAAAGATTTTCAGAATTTAGTAAAACTTTTAGACGCCGATCTGGCAATTCGTAATGGTGATGACCATGATTTTTACGATCAATTTAATAAAATAGATATGATTAAAAACTGCATTGTCATTTATATTGATGAAATTCCTGCAGCTTGTGGAGCATTCAAAAAATTTGAAGAAAATAGTGTTGAAATTAAAAGAATGTATACCAATCCGGATTTTAGAAAAAGAGGTTTGGCTACAACTATTGTAAAAGAACTTGAAAATTGGGCAAAAGAACTGGGTTACAAAAAAGCTGTTCTGGAAAGTTCATTAGAGCAGAATGAAGCACTTTCTGTTTATGAAAAAAGCGGGTATCAAAGAATTCCCAATTACGGACAGTATATCGGAATTGATAAAAGTGTCTGTTATGAAAAAGCATTATAATTATTAGTGCTGAATGTTATTTTTAACATAATGAAATTAAAGATAAATTAAATTTTAAGCGCCTGTGATTCAATGTAAAGTGATATCTTGGTTTTACCAATCAAATATTATTTTATATGAAAAAACATGTATTTTACCTGCTCATGCTGTTTTTTGTTTTCACGGCATGTAACAGAGACGACCTTCAAAACAGTCCAAACAACATTGAAATTACTCAAAAAGATCCTTTGACGGCAAAACAGATCAATGAAAAAATTAACGAAAACATCAAAACCAAAGGACGATTTTCCTGGAACGAATCTTCTGATCATTTTGTCTGGAGCGCCATTTTTCAAGGGAATAAAATTGCTTCTATCGGATTCGGATCTTCTTTCGACAGAAGTTTAGATGCTAATAACCAAGCTATTGAAAACGAAATTTTAGATGTGATTAAAAAATATGAGGGAAAAACTGACAGAATTTTATTGTCTTCGGATCAATATTTAAATCAGATTGATGTTGCGATAGAAAAGCAGGAAACGGTTATTGCTCTTAGAAAAATGAAAAATATCCGTTACTTGGAACCTGCAGATTACCATTATTTTGAAAATGAAAATAAATTCAACGGAACGGCAAAATCCAGCGGAAGTTCTTCAGGATGCGGATTTGAATCGACAGCTTTAAATGCAGCAGATTATACAACTGTAACTCCTAATGCAAAAGCGCCCTGGTCTTTCACAAAACATAATATTATCAACGCCTGGAGTTATAGTACAGGTGCCGGAATTACAATCGGTGTGATTGACAGCGGTGTTTCTCCCGAACAAAGTTTATTGGGAAGCAGCTTCAATAACGGACTTTCTTCTGGAAGAACAATCAGTAAAAATGGAGTATATGTAGATTCAGTCTGGCCGTGGAGTACGGGTTATGACGGTTCTGCCGATAAATGCGGTCACGGAACAAGTATGGCTTCTGCGATGGCAGCTCCGAGAAATAATCAAGGGCAACCTGTCGGTGTGGCTTATAATGCGAATTTAGTGACTTATAGAGCAGCTTCGAACGTAGTTTTAGAAGGCTATCACGAACAAAATGGAGTTAAAATAGCTTTTACAGAATTAGGAAATAACAACAATGTTAAAATCATTTCCATGTCAATGGGACACATTTTCTCTGTCGGAAAAATTGAAGATGGTGTAAAATATGCCTATTCTAAAGGGAAACTGATTTTCTGCGCAGGAGGAACTTCCACAAGTTTTACCAATTTCGTAGGGGTGATTTTCCCGGCTTGGATGCCTGAAACACAAGCAATAACAGGGGTGAAAGAAAATACTTCAAACCAGAAATGCGACGTTTGTCATTCCGGATCTGAAATTGATTTTACCTATCAAATGGAAAGAGCTTCAGGAAATAATATTCCGGTGCTGAGTTATTATAATGCACAAACAGATTATGTCGGTGGTTCTTCGGTGGCAACGGCCTCTACAGCAGGAATTGCAGCTTTAGTATGGTCTAAAAATCCATCATGGACAAGAGATCAGGTTTTGAATAAAATGAGACAGTCGGCAACGTATTACCCAAGTCCGAACTCAGATTATGGATACGGTAATATTAATGTTTTACAGGCTGTTCAGTAAAATTTTAATTAAATTATTTGAAAATAAAAAAAGTAATGTTGTTCAATAACGACATTACTTTTTCCTTTTATAAAACTATATTAAATTAATCTATCCGATTCTTACGCTCGTCATACTCAGCGAGCCGCCAATCAATTCATCATTAAATAAAGCCAGATTTTCAGACTTGTCTTTCAAACCTAAACTATAAATCAACGGAAGATAATGATCAGGAGTAGGAATTGCATATTGCAGAGAAGTTCCCTGTTTTTGATAATCAATAATATTTCGGAAATTTCCATCTAAAAGCCAGTTGTTGGTCTTTTCACGGGCTTCAACTGCCCAATCCCAGCCAGCTCCGACGGTGTTGACATTTTTCCAGTCGATTAATCGTAAATTATGAACAATATTTCCGCTTCCGATTATTAAAATTCCTTTTTCGCGAAGTTTATTTAATCTTTTGGCTAAATCAAAATGATATTGCGGAGCTTTCGTATAATCAATACTCATCTGGATCACAGGAATATCTGCTTCCGGATACATATGTTTTATCACCGACCATGCTCCATGATCCAAACCCCAATTATGATCTTCCTTAACCAAAACAGGAGCTAAAAGGTCAGCGGTTTCTCTTGCCAGTTCAGGATTTCCCGGAGCAGGATATTCTACATCAAACAAAGCCTGCGGAAAACCTCCAAAATCATGAATCGTTCGTGGCATGTCCATTGCCGTTACCATCGTTCCGTTCGTAAACCAATGTGCAGAAATACACAAAATAGCATTCGGTTTCGGAATTTCGGTCGCCGCTTTTCGGAATCCCTGTACAAACTGATTTTCTTCAATAGCATTCATAGGCGAGCCGTGTCCTAGAAATAAGACAGGCATTCTTTGAGTATTCCCAAAATTTTCGCTTATGTTTTGTAGGTCGTTGAGGTTCATTTTATTGAAGATTATATAAAAATAAAAGGTTCAAGGTTTTAGAAAAATCCCTGAACCTTTTAAAATATTTGTTAAAAATTATGCTTGTTTTACGAACTGTAATTCTCCTGCTAATTTCACTTCTTCGCTTACCATTACACCTCCTGCTTCAAGAGCTGCATTCCAGTTTAATCCGAAATCTTTTCTGTTGATTTTTCCTTCAAAAGAGAAACCAGCTTTTGTATTTCCCCATGGGTCAACGTTGATTCCGTTGAAATCTACATCCAGTGTTACAGGTTTTGTAATTCCGTTGATGGTAAGATTTCCAGTGACTTCGTTATTCAAAGCAGAAGATTCGAAAGTAATCGTAGGATTTGCTTCAGCATTGAAGAATTCTGCAGACTTCAGGTGGTTATCTCTGTCTGTATTGTGTGTAGAGATAGAATCTGTCTGAATGGTAGCTGTCGTTTTAGCGTTTGCAAAAGTATCATCCTCAGCTTCGATTTCTGCAGTGAAGTTGGTGAAGTTTCCTTTAATATTAGAAATCATCATGTGTTTTACTTTGAAAGTAAGTTCACTGTGAGCTGGGTCTAGGTTCCATTTTGTTGCCATTGTATTGTAATTTTGTTTGTTATTTATAGTGCAAATTTATATCAAGTGACAGGTACAAATCATTGACGTAGGATAAGAAATGATTTTTGTAATAATTTTTTATAATCATTGTCATTTCGATAAAGAAGAAATCTATTACTCATTACCAATTATTCATTACTTATTTTTTGGAGCTATTTCCCGCTTTCCGTTGCAATCTTTTTTTTCAAAAAAGGATTTTCACTTCAATCGGGGCTAAGATATTTGTCGTCATTATTACCTCTCGTCATTGCGAGGAGCGAAGCGACGAAGCAATCTCAAAAAAATAACACATCCATTATTACCATGCACTTTGTCATCCTGAATAGATCTCAACAAAATTTTTAGAGAATAATATGGAAAGATTCGTACCTAGATTCCTACGGAATGACAAACAGAGTGTAAAGCTTTATCAATATAGATTCTTCACTCCACTTCGTTCCATTCAGAATGACAGAACGCAAACCAAGAATAATCAACTAAAAACCATCAATCAAAATCCATCATTAAGTTAAGAATTAATTTCTATCAATCCGTTATTCCCATTTTACGAATCTTTTAATTTAACATTTCTTAACGGTTGGTTTTTATTTCTTATTTTTGGTGGATTCAATTTTTTACGATGAAATTACATAAGTTTTCTTTATTGATGCTGGTTTTGGGCAGTTCGGCATTTGCTCAGACTCAAAAATTTACGATGGCGGAGGCTGTTAATGGCTTGAGAAGCAATCTTGCAGTGAAAAATATCTCTCAGTTTTCATGGTCTAATGATGGGAAATCATACATTCAGGCTGTAAAAGGAGGATATTTAATTACTGATTTAAAAACGAACAAGCAGGATACTTTGGTGTCTTTAACCCAGTTAAATAAAAATTTAGCTGAGAATAAATTCAAAGCTGTTCCCCAGATTAAATTCATTAATAATTCTAACGGTTATTTCAATTCGAATGGTAAAATGGTTTGGGTTGAGAAATCAGGAAGCGACTGGAAAACCAAAAATTCTGTTGCTGTCGATGAAAACGCTTCAAATATAAAGATCTTTGGAGATAACCAGACTTTTGCATTTACAGTAAAGAATAATTTATTTATCAGTAAAAACGGAAAAACAATCGCTGTAACAAACGATTCAGATGAAAATATTCTGAACGGTGCAGCTAATGTTCACAGAAACGAATTCGGGATCGATACAGGAATTTTCCCGGCTCCAAACTCTGAAAGTGTAGCATTTTACAGAATGGATCAGACCATGGTTGCAGATTATCCTGTGATCGACTGGTCTGTAACTCCTGCTGTGAATCACAACATCAAATATCCGATGGCGGGACAAACGTCTCATCAGGTGACTTTGGGAGTTTTCAATATTAAAACCCAAGCAACGACTTTCCTGAAAATTGATGGTGAAAAAGATCAATATTTAACGGCAGTAACCTGGAGCCCGGATTCTAAATATATTTTTGTAGGCGTGTTAAACAGAGGTCAGAATCATCTGAAAATGAATCAGTATGACGCTGCAACAGGAAATTTAGTGAAAACTTTATTCGAAGAAACGAGCGACAAATACGTCGAGCCACAACATCCGTTGACATTCTTCCCGAATTCAAATACAGATTTCATCTGGCAAAGTCAGAGAACGGGTTATAACCATCTGTTCCATTATAGTTTAGAAAAAGGACTGGTTGCGCAAATCACGAAAGGCGATTGGCTGGTAACTGAAATATTAGGTTTTAATGAAAAGAAAAAGGAAATTTATTTCACATCTACGAAAGAAACTCCTTTGGAAAAACATTTATACAGAATAAACTGGACCAACTTCAAAATGCAGAGAATGGATAATGCAGATGGAGTCCATACAGGAGTTTTAAGCAGTGACGGAAATTATCTGTATGATATGTACAGCAATGCAAATACACCACGAGTTGCAAATATCATTAACACCAATACTTTAAAATCAAACAATCTTCTTACGGCTGAAAATACATTAAAAAACTATCAGCGTCCGGAAATTAAAAATATAGAATTAAAGGCAGACGATGGAACACCGTTGTATGGAAAAATTATTCTTCCAACTAATTTTGATCCGAATAAAAAATATCCTGTTATTGTTTATTTATACAACGGACCACATTTGCAATTGATTACAAATACTTTCCCGGCTTCAGGAAATCTTTGGTATGAATATATGGCTCAAAACGGATACATCATTTTCACGATGGACGGAAGAGGTTCTTCAAACCGAGGATTAAAATTTGAACAGGCAGTTTTCAGAAACCTGGGAACAGCTGAAATGAAAGATCAGATGAAAGGAGTTGATTATTTAAAATCTCTTCCTTACGTTGATTCAGAAAGAATGGGAATTCACGGATGGAGTTTTGGTGGATTTATGACAACAAGTTTCATGCTTCGTAATCCCGATGTTTTCAAAGTGGGAGTTGCAGGAGGTCCTGTAATCGACTGGAGCATGTACGAAATCATGTATGGTGAAAGATATATGGATACGCCACAGGAAAATCCGCAAGGATATGCAACGGCAAATCTTTTGGATAAGGTTCAGAATCTGAAAGGGAAATTATTAATGATCCACGGAGCGCAGGATGATGTTGTTGTTTGGCAGCATTCGATCAAATTCATAAAATCTGCTGTTGATAATGGAGTACAATTAGATTATTTCGTTTATCCGGGACATCCTCACAATGTTATTGGAAAAGACAGAGTACATTTGATGCAGAAAGTAACAGATTATTTTGACCAGAATCTGAAAAAATAATACTTAAAAATACAGGATGAACTTTATAAAAACAGAGAGAATACACTTTCATACGTTCGATTCGTTGAGGTTTCTGTCTTTTTTATTAGTTTTCTTACGCCATTCCCCCGTTCCTGAAGACAGTATTTTATACTATTTTTCTCATGAAGGGGGGATTGGTGTTTCTTTTTTCTTTGTTTTGAGTGGTTTTCTCATCACTTATATTTTGATCCTTGAAAAAATTAATAATCAGGGGAAAGTTCCATTAAAAAAGTTTTTTAAAAGAAGAATATTAAGAATCTGGCCGTTGTATTATGCAATGGTTTTATTTGCAATGTGTACACCTTTTATTCTTAAATTTTTCAACATTTCCTACTCCAATGAGGGATATCAGCCGAATTGGTTTTTTACGTTGACATTTCTCGAAAATTATATGGCGATGTTCACTAGAGAACTTCCAAATGTCGCACCGTTAACGGTAATTTGGTCACTTTGTGTAGAAGAACATTTTTATATTTTCTGGGGATTGGCTTTTTATTTTATTTCTTTAAGAAATATTCCAAAACTGTTTGTTGGATGTATTATTTTCTCTTTTTTTATGCAAACCGTTTATGAAAAATATGATCTGAATACTTTAGATCTGTTTACAAATATTCATTATTTTGCTTTTGGGGCAATTCCTGCTTATATTTTTGTTTTCAGAAAAGATATTATTAAAAATTTGGAACAAATTCCGGCTGTTTACAAGTATTTATATGCTGTAACAGTCTTAGCAGTCATTGTAATTGTTGCAAATACAAACATAATTCCTGATTTAAAATTGAGTTCGCTGCTGTTCAGTATTTTATTTTCAGGGTTGATTTTGTTTACGCTTGGCGAGAGGAATGTTTTTAAAATTTCAGATAAAAGTATCTTGGCTAAACTTGGTAAATATACATACGGATTATACTTATTTCATACTATGGTTATCAGTTTATTCATTAAAATTGGGGATAAACTTGAATTGGGATGGATTGAGATCACTTTATTATCATTTGTTTCTACCGTAATATTTTCTGCATTATCTTACCATCTTTTTGAAAAACAGTTTTTAAAGCTTAAAAATAAAATTCAGGCTTAATTCTGCCTTTCCTTTCTTACCAAACATCAATGTTTCTGATTTTTAGTTAGACTAATTTTGCTTAAATAAAATCAACAATATGGAATTAGGAATAGGAATGTTTGGCGATTTATCAGTCGACAAGACAACCGGAAGATATAGAGATGCAGGAGTGAAGATCCGCGAAATTCTTGAGCAGATAAAATTCATGGATGAGGTAGGAATTGATGTTTTCGCTATGGGAGAACATCACCGTGCAGATTATGCAGTTTCTTCCCCTGAAATTGTTTTGGCAGCCGCTGCAAGTATTACAAAAAATATAAAATTGGCGAGTGGGGTGACGGTTTTAAGTTCATCAGAACCTGTAAAAGTGTATGAAGACTTTTCAACATTAGATTTAATTTCTGATGGTCGTGCTGAGATTTTCGTAGGACGCGGAAGTTTCATCGAATCTTTTCCATTGTACGGGTATTCTTTGAATGATTATGAAGAGCTTTTCGACGAAAAATTAGAGTTATTATTAAAAATAAATTCTGAAGAAAATGTTTCATGGTCAGGAAAACTTCGTGCACCGATGAAAGACCAAACCGTTTATCCGAGAGCAAAAAATGATGGAAAACTATCTATCTGGAGAGCGGTTGGAGGAACTCCACAATCGGTTTTGAATGCTGCTCAGTTGGGAATGCCTCTGGTAGTGGCAATCATTGGAGGAATGCCGATTCAGTTTAAAAATTTAATTGAATTTTATAAACAGGAATACCAAAAAGCAGGTCATGATATTTCAAAAATGCAGATTGCCGTTCATTCTCATACTTTTGTAAGTGATGATCCTGAAGTTATTGACGGATATTTCCACAATTACAAATCTCAGATGGACAGAATCGGTGCGTCGAGAGGTTGGGCTCCTTACACAAAAATGCAGTATGAAGGCGGAAGAGGCAAAGACGGAGCTTTATTTATCGGAAATCCAAAAGAAGTTGCCGATAAAATTGCTTACCTGAAAGAGATTTTTGGAATTACAAGGTTCATCGGTCACATGGATGTCGGAGATCCTTCTCATGAAGTTATGATGAAATCTATCGAATTGTTCGGAAAAGAAGTAAAACCGATTATTAAAAATCTATAAAAAAAACTCTCCGCTGAAAATTTTCAACGGAGAGTTTTTTTTCCAATTATCAAATATCCTCAAATAATTCGGATAAGACTCCCTCGTTCTTCGTCTTTTATAATTTCTAAAGCTACAGGAATTTTTTCTTTAAGCTCTTCCACGTGTGAAATAATACCCACAATTCTGTTTTCTTTCTGAAGTGCATTAAGGGTTTCAAACACAATGTTTACTGATTCAAGATCTTGAGTTCCAAAGCCTTCGTCGATAAAAAAGAAATTTTTCTCCGACTGAGCATTTGCCTGAACACTTTCTGCCAAAGCAAGAGCAAGGCTCAAAGAAACCTGAAAAGCCTGCCCGCCGGAAAGTGTTTTTACGCTTCGGCTTCGCCCTTCGTTGAGATAATCGATGATCTCAAAATCATTATTTTCATTCAGCTGCAGACTGAGCTGATTTCTTGTCATTCTGTGGAATCTGATATTGGCATGATCGCACAACTGACGCAGATAAATCGACGAAACATATTGTACAAAACCTGCTCCTTTAAACAGATTGAGCATCGTTTTCAGATTTTCAGAACGTTTCTGAAGTTTTGCATGTTCTTTCAGTAAATCTTCTTTTTTACGGAATTCTTTTTCTAATCTTTCGATTTCAGCGGTAAGTTTTACTACAGAATCGTTGATCTGCTTTAGTTCATTTTCAGCATCATTAAATTCGGTTTCTTTCAACGTGAATTGATCTTTATCAAAAGAAAAATCTTTCAGCTTCGCTTCCAGTTCGAAAATTCCGTTTTTCAACGTTTCAAAATCGATTCTGAATTTTTGAATATTATTTCTGGATTCTTCAACATTGATTTTCTTTTCCAGAATAATTTCAACATCATTAAAATCGCTGAAATTATTTTGGGATAAAGATGTATTGATGGTTTCCAGATTAGAAGATATTTCTTTTTGAAGCTCTGAAATCTGTTTTTCTAACTGGCTGAAAATTGTTTTCTGTTCTGCCAGTTTCGGAGAAAGTTCTTTTTCCTTTTGGACTAATTCCTGATAATTTTTCTCTGTCTCAATATTTGATTTTGCCAGTTTTTGATAACTGTTTTCAACTTCTTCCGTCGTTTTCAGATAATAATTTTCCCAATCTAATATTTTTAAATTCGAACGATTGGTGTTGATTTGTTCTTCTTTTTTTGCTTCCTGAATTTTAAAAGTTTCAAGAGCCTTTTGGTATTTTTCTAAATTTTCCAGTTCTTTTCCTAAATTTTCGCGTTCTTTAGAAATATTTTGGCTAATAATTTCAATTTGCTTTTCCGTTTCTAGTGATTGGGAACGTTTTTGATCAAATTCTGCTTCATTTTCGGGATTAAAAGCATTCCACGTGAAATTTTGCAGATGATTTTGAATATTTTTCTGAATTTGAGAAAAGATTTCCTGTTCAGTTTTTAATTGATTTTCAAAAATATTTTTTCTCTCAAGGATTTTATCGATTTCAGTTTCCTGTTTTTGAAGGAGAGAAATTTCATGATCGGTAGTTTGAATTTTCTCCTGTATTTCGTTTAATTCTGTGTTTACATCGTGAAATTCCACAATATTCGGATGTTCGGATGAACCGCAAAGCGGACAGGCTTCACCGTTATGAAGTTCACTGGAAAATTTTGCAAGCTCCTGCTGAATTTTTAAATAATCAAGTTTTTGCGAAAATGCTTTCTTCTGAGCTTCGAGATTTGCTTTTTTACTTTCAAAATTCTCTTTCAAATTCTTTGGAAAAGCTTTTAATTCCTCTAAAATTTGCTCAATCTGAAGTTGTTGTTTTCTTATTTTTTCAGTTTGCTCGTCCTGTGATTTTTTGAAGTTTTTTTGTTGAATAAACCAATTTCCGACATTCAAAAGTAGAGTAGAATCAAGCTTTTGTGTCTTTAATGTTTCGATGTCTTTAGAAAGCTGATCGATATTCTGCTGAATATTTTTCCTTTTTTCTTCAACCTCGGTCACTTCTTTAAAACCTTTTTGAGTTCTTTCCTGAAGATTTTTAATTTCATTTGAATAGATCAGTATTTGCAAAATCAGGCTTAAATCATTCTCCTGAATTTTCGACTGTTCCAAGACTTCAAATTGAGGCTGAAGAAGAGAAAGCTGTTCTTTTATAGTAGTAAATTGTAACTCAGTTTTCCGGACAACTGTAATCTGCTTTTCTGCTTCTGTTTGTTTTCCTGAAATCTCTTTAGAAAGCTTATCTTTTTCTGAAATTAAAGGAATAAAAATTCTGGAAATCCTATCATATAAATCAGTTTGCGTTTCTAAAATATCTATTTCAGTTTTCTGTGTCAATAGTGTATCAAAACTGTCTTTTTTCTGTTGTAAACTTTCAAAATCAAGTTTAAGATTTTTAAGTTGCTGAAATGCATCGGAGATTTTCCGGAAATTTTCTTTTGCTTCCTGAAATTTACTTTGTTCTGTTTTTAAATTTTCCTTTTGAATGGAAATCTGTTCCTCGTTAATCTCTTCAAAACCTTTCAGCTGCCCGTCCAGTTTATCGAGTTCAGATCTGTTTTTTATATTTAAGAAAGAAACATTATTTTGAAGATCATAACGCTGAAGTCCGAAAATTTCCTTCATCATATTGGTTCTTTCCGTAGCTCCCAGCTCCAGAAATTCTTTGAACTGACCTTGAGGAATGATAATCGTACGTTTAAAATTCGCATAACTGAGATTAACAATCTGTTCTGCGTTTGAATGATCCAAAGGAATCCATTTATTGTCAATATTCTGATAAAAGGTAACAGAACTCGGTTTTACATCATCAAATTTCTTAGAATTACGCTTAAAATCCCTTGTAGCACGGAAAAGCTTGTTTTCAAAATTTAAAAAATCAAATTCGATATACGAACTGTTCGATTTTAAATTCATCATATTGTACGCTCTTTTATCACGCATGTTGAGACGTTCTGTTTCGCCATAAAGCGCGAAAGAGATTGCTTCAAGAATAGATGATTTTCCCGAACCTACAGAACCAAAAATTCCAAATAAACCTGCTTCCGTAAGATTTTTAAAATCGATGGTCTGGCGTTCCTGATAAGAATAAAGTCCTGCAATGGTCAGCTGAATCGGGATCATAATTTAGGCATTTAAAATTTCGTTAAACAAATTCATCAGGTCTTCATTAGCTTCCTGTCCGCCATTTTTAGATTTAAAATAATCCTGAAATAATGATTCTATATTTTGATTTAAATTGATCTCATGAACAGAATTTTCATTAAAATCCTGATTTTTAATTTTCGGAATTAAATACACAATACCATTATGAGATTGATAAAGACGCTTCCTTTCATCGGCAGTCAGGAATGTATCGCTTTCTAAAGTCAGTTCCACAAATGTGTTTGGATTTTCCAGCAACCATTCAATTGCTTTTTCTACAGAATCGAATATTTTTCTGGCTAAATTTTTTCCACCTTTCAATTGGATCTTCTCAAAAGAAACATTTTTTCCGGGTTCTGCATCAATGATGGAAATATATTTTTTGTGTCCTGCTTCGCTGAAACTATACGAAATAGGGGAAGATGAATAAACAACAGGTTTTTCTGCACTTCCTATATTTTGAAATCCATGCAGATGTCCTAAAGCTGTATATTGAATCTGCTGCGGAATAATATCTGAAAAAATAAGGTCTGCATTACCAATTTTAATGGGCTTTTCTCCTTCCGGTTCTTCCAGAATTTCTGCTCCTTTTTTATTCATATATAAATGTGCAGTCAAGATATTGATGCCGTTTTCATCGCAAAATTGATCTGCAAGATGCTTCCAGTTTTCGGCTAAAATTTTATTGATTTGTTCTTCTTTATTTTCTCCAAAATATTCTTTTAAACGAATTTCATTCGCATAAGGCGTATGTAAAATACGAATCGGAATATCAGAATTTTTAAATTTCAGTTCAATAAATCCTTCTTCAGCATTTAAGATACCGAAATATTCAGTTTCAAAAGGACTGATTTTCGTTTTGGGATGACCGATAAGAATAATTCCACACTCACGGGCTAGAGGATCGGGAGCGTTGATAAGATTCGGGGAATCGTGATTTCCTGCAATGGCAATTACCGGACGTTTTCCGTTTAAAGAAAGCCTTTTTAATATTTTATAAAATAATTCTACGGCTTCAACACTTGGATTAAAATTATCAAAAAGATCTCCCGCAATAATAACAAGATCCACATTTTGTTCATCGGCTATTTCAACGATCTCGTTTAAAACTAAAACCTGTTCTTCCAGACGCGAAAAACGATCTAATCTTTTTCCCAAATGCCAATCGGCGGTGTGAAGGATTTTCATTGTTTATTATTGGCTTCTCTTGCTTTAAAATCTTCTCGAATCTGTTTTAAACGTGCTTTTCTTTCTGCTTCTGCATTTTGTATTTTACGTTTTTTTTGATTGATTTTATCTTTGTTTTTTTTCCTGTTTGCTTCGTTATTTTTGCTCATATTTTTTTCGTAACGAGTGATTTTATGGCTGAAAAATACCTTCATCAAAAATACTAAAGATTAAGAGTTTAAACAATTTTAGTAGTTAAGTTTGATAAAATATTTTAATTTTACTGCGTTATGGAAGAAAAATCAAAAGATCCTCTTCACGGAAAAAGACTCGATGCCATTCTTGAAGAACTTGTAGAATATTATCAGGGATTCGAAAAACTTGGTGAACAGATCAATATCAAATGTTTCACGGATAATCCCAGTATTAATTCTTCTTTGAAATTTTTGAGGAAAACCGATTGGGCAAGAACGAAAGTGGAAAGTTTATATCTGTATGTTTTAAGACAGAAAAAACGAAACGAAACAAACAGCAGAAAGTAAAAAACAGAGTATTGCTTTAAGATTCGTTTTTTAATACCTCCTTCTAGTAATTATTTCAAAAATAGTATATTTGTGCCGTTAATCGTGAAAAAACTCACGAAAAAAAAGAAAAATATGACAATTGAAAACAACCATGTTGTAGCTGTAAAGTATATACTTCATACAATCGAAGAGGATGGAAGTAAAATTCTTGTAGAAGAAACAACAGAAGAAAATCCACTTACGTTTTTATACGGAATGGGAATGATGATTCCAAAGTTTGAGCAAAATATCCTTGGTTTACAAGCTGGTGATAAAGCTGCTTTTGTGATTCAGCCGGAAGAAGCTTACGGTGAAAAACAACCGGATGCTATTGCGCAATTGCCGATTGATATGTTCAACGAATCAGGGATTCCTCCTGTTGGAGCTATTTTACCGTTGTCTGATAATCAGGGAAATAATTTTCAGGCATTTGTAGTAGAAGTTACTCCGGAAGTTGTGGTAGCTGATCTTAACCATCCAATGGCTGGGAAAGTTTTAGATTTCCAGGTAGAAATCTTGAACACACGTCCTGCGACAGAAGAAGAATTGTCTCATGGTCACGCTCATGGAGTTGACGGAAACGAGGCCCACTAAATAATTTTAAAATAAGATAAATGTCCGATTTTTTGTCGGACATTTTTTTTGCAATATCGTTGATGTTTATTTTAATCTAAAAATTCTCCGGAAACATAATACCATCTGTCGTACATTTTCTGAAAGATTGAAAATTCATGATGAAGTTGCGGAGTTCCGTCCTGATCGGTGTAATAAGCTTTAAACTCTACATGATTTAAGGCGGGAGTCTGCACAATTTCCAGTTTTGTCCATTGATTAATTTCTCCCCATTCCTGCAGATCTTTTTTGTTGTGAAGTTTTCTTTTTCCGGGAAGAGTTGTTTCCATTAAATATTCACCATTTGGAATCGCAAAGGCAGAAAATCTGGAACGCATCAAAGCTTCAGCAGTTGGAGCGTGTTTTTCTCCTGTATGATAAGGTTTACAACATTCTTCGTAGGATTTTCCTGAGCAGCAGGGACAGTTCATTTCGTTCTAATTTTTTGAAATACGAATTTACAGGAATATTTTTCACAAATTACATAAACGTGTTTAAATAAAAAAGCATCCAAAAATGAATGCTTTTAAATTTATTTAATAAAACCTCTGCTTCTCAATAAAGGCTTAATATCAGGATCATGTCCCGTAAAATCTCTGAATGCCTGATTCAAATCAACAGAATTTCCTACGGAAAGAATATATTTTCTGAAACGGTCACCGTTTTCTCTTGTCAAGCCACCGTTCTTTGAAATCCATTCCCAAGCATCATTATCCAAAGTTTCAGACCATAAATAAGCGTAATATCCTGCAGAATAACCACCTCCCCAGATGTGTGCAAAATAAGGAGTGTGATATCTTGGAGGAACTGTTGCTAAAGTAAATCCGTGTTTCGCTAAAGATTCTTTTTCAAAATCTAAAACAGGAATCAACTGACTTTCATTTGTCACCGTATGCCAATCCATATCAAGTTCGGCAGCAGAAACCAATTCCGTTGTCATATAACCTTGATTGAAGGTTGCCGCTTTTTTTATTTTATCAACCAAAGCTTGTGGAATCGGCTGTTTTGTTTCATAATGAAGAGCATAGTTTTTTAAAACCACAGGATCTAAAGCCCAGTGTTCGTTGATTTGTGAAGGAAACTCCACAAAATCCCTTGGTACATTTGTCCCTGAAAGTGATGGGTATTTCTGACTGGCAAACATCCCGTGGATCGAGTGACCAAATTCATGGAAAATAGTAGAAACATCATCATAACTGATTAATGAAGGTTTTCCCGGAGCAGGTTTCTGATAATTATAACAGTTGACGATCACAGGTTTTGTGCCTAATAAATAAGACTGTTCAACGAAATTACTCATCCATGCACCACCATTTTTAGAATCTCTTGTGTAGAAATCTAAGTAATAAATTGCAATAGATTTTCCATCATGATCGAAAACTTCATAAGTAACAACATCAGGATGATAAACAGGAAGGTCTGTTCTTTTTTTGAAAGTCAAGCCGTAGAATTTTTCAGCAGCGAAGAAAACCCCTTTTTCTAAAACGGTTGTGATTTCAAAATAAGGTTTTATTTCACTTTCATCAAGATCAAATTTCGCTTTTCTCACCTGTTCAGCATAAAAATTCCAATCCCAGGGTTCAACTTTGAAACCTCCGTTTTGCTGATCGATCAAATCCTGAATGTCTTTTGCTTCACGTCTTGCGGTTTCTACAGCCGGAGTCGCAATCTGATTCATTAATTTTGTGGCAGCTTCCGGAGTTTTTGCCATCTGATCCTGCAATTTCCAGTCTGCGTAACTTTTTTTACCTAAAATTTGTGCTTTTTTAAGTCTAAGTTTAGCTAATTTTTCAATTGTCTCTCTTGTATCGTTTCCATCACCTTTTTCAGCTCTCAACCAAGATGCTTTGAATAATTTTTCTCTTGTTGCTCTGTTTTTAAGGTTTTGTAAAAGAGGTTGTTGCGTCGTATTTTGTAAAGCCAACAAATACTGACCGGGTTTTCCTGCGTTTTTAGCGTCAGATGCGGCCGCTTCAATTTCATCAGCAGAAAGGCCGTCTAATTCTTTTACATCGGTGAAGTAGACTCCGCCCTGTTTTCTGGCTTCCAGTAATTTATTGGAATATTGCGTAGAAAGTGAAGCCAGTTCCTGATTTATTTGCTTTAATTTTTCTTTGTCAGCAGCAGAAAGATTTGCCCCTGCAATTTCGAAATTTTGTTTATAATATTGGACTAATCTTTTGCTTTCAGAATCTAAACCATTTTCGGAAATAGCTTTAATTCTTTTATAAAGATTTTCATTAAGGTACATTTTATCAGAATGAGCTGCAAAAATCGGAGCATATTCTTCGTCTAAAGCCTGTAAAGTTGGGTTTGTATTCGCACTTGTTAAGTTTGAAAATACAATCATGGCTCTTTTTAAAACTTCACCACTTTTTTCCAAAGCTACAATGGTGTTTTCCAAAGTTGGAGCTTCAGGATTGTTGGCGATTTTCAGAATTTCGGAGTCGTGCTGTTTTAATCCGAAATCGAATGCAGGTTTAAAATGCTCATTTTTAATTTTATCAAACTCAGGCGCTTCATATTGAAGCTTGCTTTTCTTCATAAAAGGGTTTGATGAAAGGGAAGCATCCGGAGCCGGAACTTCCTGATTGGTATCGGTGCTTTTCATTGTAGTACATGATTGATTAAATGCTAATGCAGAAATTAATAATACCGATGTAATATTTTTCATAAATTAGTTGTTATTAAAAGTATAAAGATAATTAAAACTTAATTCATAAAAATGATAAACATGAAATCACAAACTCTTTTTATTTTCTCAGCTTTTGTATTATTAGCTTCGTGCGAAAAGCACGATCGAAGAAATGGTGAAAACGGAAAAAGCAACTGGGTAGAAAAGGTTGTCACCAATGACGATGGAGGACCTGCGAGACAGAAAGAAGTAACGGGCGATTTTGATGAAATTGAGGTTTCTCAGGCAATCGAGGCTCAAATTATAAAATCGGATATTGAAAAGGTGGTAATCTCTGCTCCGGAAAATATTATTGATGAGATTTTAGTGGATAATGATGGCGGAAATCTTCATATTCATTATAAAAAAGGAATCCGAGTGATGAATAATAATAAAGTTATTGCTAAAATTTACGCCAAAGATTTCTCAAAATTAATTGCTAATTCTGCGGCAAGTATTAGTGTTAAAGATAAATTTGTTCAGGAAAAAACGCACATCGAAATTTCAAGTGCAGCATCAGTTTCCGGAAATCTTGAAGCTAACGATTTTGATATTTCAGCGGACAGCAGCAGTAGCTTCAGCGGGAAAATCTGGGCTGTTGATCTGAATGTTGATGCTTCTTCAGCGGCAAGCATTGATATTTCCGGAAAAGCAAAAACTGCTGATGTGAGTGCTTCTTCGGGAAGTAGCCTTTCTGCGAAAGATCTTGTAGCGGATAATGTAAGTGCAGAAGCATCGAGCGGTTCGAGCGTGGACATCAGTGCAAGTGCATCAATTAAAGCAGAAGCATCTTCAGGCGGAAGCGTGAGTGTTTATAAAAAAGGAAACGTAACTTCAGTTACAAAAGAAGAAAGCAGCGGCGGAAGCGTGAATATTCAATAAGAAATTATTTTTCAGATTCCTCATCTTCATCATCAGTTGAGGAATCCTGCCATTGTTGATTATCAAAATTAAGATTATCATAAGCTAATAATTCCTCCTCTCGTTGGAGGATTTCTTTTGTGTTAAATAGAACAAGTTCATCTTCCTCCTTCATTTTGGCTAATTTTCTTACAGAAGCTTTATCAATTGCCATAAATCTTTGTCCGAGACGTCTTGCTGCGTATTTTCTCATGCCGGTTTCATGAAGCACATCGATCGCCATATCAACAGCTGTTCCCAGTGTTTCACGATAAATATTATTAATTCCGTTATTTAAATAATCATAGGCATCGAGTCTGTTTTTGGCTCTTACAAAAATTTTCACGTTCGGATAATGTTCACGTACAAGATCGGCAATGAATTTATTGTCATCAGGATCATCGAGACAAAGAACCAGAATTTCGGCATCATCGATTCCTGCAGCTCTTAGAGTTGGGATTTTCGTGGCGTCACCATAATAAACTTTAAAACCATGACTTCTCAATAATTTCACACGATCAGAATCTCTGTCTAAAACCGTAGCGGAAACTTTATTAGCTTTCAAAAGCCGCCCAACCGTACTTCCGAAATGTCCGAAACCGACAATGATAATTTTTTTTTGTGAAACATCTTTGTCGAGAATATTAAAATCACTTTGTTCTGCCGGAACTTTTTTGATAAATTTCGGAGTAATAAGTTTATCATTAATAATTAAAAGGAAAGGAGTTATACACATCGTAATGGCGGTAACAGCCATCATTTGGGCATTCAGTTCAGGATTTAAGAGATAAAGACTTGAAGCATAATTAATCAAAACAAATGCAAATTCTCCAACCTGCGAAAGTGCAAAAGCATAAAATAAACTTTGTGGAGAGTCAATTTTGAAAAACTTTCCGACGGCGAATAAAACGATAAATTTTATTGCTAAAACAGTAAAAACAGTACTGAAAATAAAAATAGGATCTTCCCGAATGATATTAAAATTCATTGTAGAACCAACACTCACGAAAAATACGGCAAGCAAAAGTCCTTTAAAAGGATCTATTTGTGCCTCCAGTTCGTGACGGAATTCACTGTTTGCCAACATCACACCTGCAAGGAAGGCTCCTAAAGCGGGCGACAATCCGATGGCAACCATTAATTCCGAAACTCCGATAACCAAGAATAGAGAAGAGGCGGTCAAAAGTTCGGTCATTCCTGATTTTGAAACATATCTTAAAAACGGAACAAAAACATATCTGCCTAATAAAATTAGAACGACAACTCCCAAAATTACAGTTGCAAACTGCATCCACTCCGGAAGAGTCTGTATAAGAACCTGAATCTCATTGTCATGATGTTTAGCTTTATAATTGGCAATAAGTGGCAGAATTGCCAGAATAGGAATCACTGCAATATCCTGAAACAAAAGAGTAGAAAATGAGGCTTCTCCAGCTAATGTTTTTAAATTATTTTTTTCCTGTAAAGTCTGCAGAACGATTGCTGTAGAGGACAATGCAAAACACATCGCAATGGCAATCGCTTTGTCAATTCGCCAACCAGCCCAAATGAAAACTAAGAAAAGTAAAGAAATTGTCAGAAGCATTTGAGTTAAGCCGAGTCCGACAATTTTTTTCCGCATTTCCCAGAATTTTCTTGGCTCTAGTTCTAATCCGACTAAAAATAAAAGCATAATCACACCAAATTCACTGGCGTGCATGATTCCGTCAACATCTTTTCCTGTTAATCTTAAAACATACGGACCAATGATAATTCCTCCTGCAATATATCCGATCACAGAACTTAGCCCGAATTTTCTCGCCAGCGGAACCATAATAATGGCAACGCCTAAGAAAATAAGTGTGTTCATTGCTAAGCTGGACTCCATATTCTATTTATTGAGAAGTTCTACGAATTTCTGTTTATGCAAAATAATTTCTTTTTTTGAAAGCTTATTAGCCTCATAAACAACCTTGACATTTTTAACGTTTGCTTTAAAAACATTCAAAGAAACGATGAGACCGCTGATCAGTTCTTCCACGGTATATTTATAGGTACCTTCTTTGGTGAAGGATCTTTCTTTTCCGCCTGTTGTTACCAATATATGAACTTCTTTGCCTTCTAATGGATTATAGTGATCTTCTTTCAGCCAGTCGCGGTCGAAAACTTCATCGATCCAAAGTTTTAAAAGAGGAGGCATTCCGAACCAGATTAAAGGAAGCTGGAAAATGAAACGGTCATAATTTTTTATCCTTTTTCTTTCCCTAAAAGCGGCAATATGAAAATCCGGATATTCTTCGTAAAGATCCCGAAGTGTAAAATGCTGGTGACGAACATAGAAATTGATGAGCTCTGCATTCGAGTTTGAGTGCTCTAAATAAGGATGCGCAAAAACTACCAACGTCTTCTTCATAAAGCCTGTTTTCAGTAAATATAATGAAATTTTATTGAATAAAAAATGGGTTTTGAACAGGTTTAGTAATTTTTTAATATTAAAATTTGAATTTTATATTTAAATAAATTAAAGAATTAATATTAAAACTTTTTTTTCCTAAAAATGACAAGGCAATACATTTAAGCTTGATGAAAATAAAAAATCGATCAATAATGACCGATTTATATTTTTTAACTGATTTAATTTTTACCATCCACCGGAAGCACCACCTCCTCCAAAACTTCCGCCACCGCCGAAGCCTCCAAATCCGCCGCCACCGCCACCGGAACTTCCGCCGCCAAAACCGCCTCCTCCGAAGCTGCCCGGGAAAGGGAAAAATCCTCCGGGATAATTTCTGCGGCCTCTTCTTGATAGAATAACGTCATCATCATCATAATTTCCACCGCCTTTTCCGCCACCTTTATTTCCAAAAAGAATGGCCAGAATAATGATAATTACAAAAGCGATCAGAAGAATTTTAAAAATACTTCCGTCACCACCACCAGTTTCCTGATTGTTCAAAGGTTTGAATTTTCCCTGAACCGCTTCCATCAAAGCAGAAGTTCCACGGTTGATGCCTTCGTACCATTCTCCCTGCTTGAAATGTGGAGTAACGATATAATCTAAAATCTGTCCCGCAACGGAAGCTGTTAAGTATTGTTCAACCGCTCTTCCTTGCTGGATCGACATGGTGTGATCCTCGGTTGCAATTAGAAAAACAATTCCGTTGTCAACTCCTTTTTTTCCGATTCCCCATTTCTGTCCAAACATGGTCGCCAGAAAATTCACATCTTCCCCTTTTGTAGACGGAATAATAACTACTTCAATTTCCGTTGAGGTAGAATCTGCAAATTTTATGAGCTTATTATTCAGTTCATTTTTTTCCTGTTGGCTTAGTAAATTAGCTTCATCAAAAACAGGATATAAAACTGCCGGTTTTTCAGGAACAGTGTATTGTGCTGATACAAAAGTGTAAAAGCAGATCAATAAAAATGAAAATACTATTTTAAGAGAACGTAATCTCATTAGGTAATTCATTGGGATTTTCTCCTGTTACAGGAAAATATTTTTTTAGTTCAAGACCGGTTTCCAGAATCCCGCTTTTCAGGGCTTTGTAATAATTTCCTTTGGCAAATTCAGAGGTGATGTAATCATGAAGATGATCCCAATACGACTGATTTACTTTTTCATGAATTCCCGTATCTCCAATAATTGTAAGATATTTTTGTTCGAAATTAACATGAAAAAGCACGGCATTTTTTTCGGCTGTTTTATTTAAACATAACTCTTCGAAAACTTTGAATGCAATTTTTGCATTGTCATCTTCAGTATTCGAGTCGATATGCACTCTTATCTCGCCGGTAGAATGTTCCTCTGCCGATTGAATAGCTTCCACGAGGGAAGCTATCTGCTGTTTTGTTAAGAAATTATTATCCATTATTCTGAGAATACATCAGGTGCTTTTTGAGCTCCTGCTTCCGCTTTGAAATAAGGTTTTTCTTTGAAGTTTGTAAAATTCGCCAAAATATTATTCGGGAAAGTTTTTATCGATGTATTGTAATCCTGGGCTGCTTCGTTGTAATAAACAGTTTCTGTTCTGATGCTGTTTTCGATTGCAGTATATTCTCTCTGGAAATTGATATATTGTTGATCTGCCTTTAAGTTTGGATAAGACTCCACAACAGCCATCAATCTGCTTAAAGCTCCTGATAATTCACCTTGTGCAGCCTGGAATTTTGCCATATCCTGCTCAGTCATATTCGTAGGATCAATATTAATTGATGTTGCTTTGGAACGAGCTTCAACCACTTTAGTCAAAGTTTCCTGTTCAAATTTAGAATAAGATTTTACGGTTCTTTCCAAATTCGGGATCAGATTGGCTCTTTTCTGATACACAGTTTCTATATTAGACCACTTTGTATTAGCAGTTTGCTCTTTGGTGACGAAATTGTTGTAACCACTTTTGCCCCAGAAGAAAATCACAGCAACAATAATAAGGAGAGCGATACCGATAGTTCCTGCGCTCAGACATCCTTTATTTTTCATAGTTTAATTTTTTTTAAAATTTTTTGTGCTTACCAAATATACAAATTATGTGCTAATTTTGTAAAAATTTATTTTAATGACAACAATTGTGGTGGCAATGGGAGAGAAAAATGAAATTGGTTTTGAAAATCAGTTACTTTGGCATCTTCCAAAAGATTTGAAACACTTTAAGGATATGACTTCGGGACATCCGATTATTATGGGAAGAAAAACGTATGAAAGCATCGGGAAGCCTCTTCCCAACCGTACCAATATTGTTGTGTCGAGAAAGAAAGATTGGTTTGAAGAAGGAATTCTGATTGTCGGAAGCGTAAAGGAGGCTATGAAATTTGCTAAGAAAATTGATGAAGAAGTTTTCATTATTGGCGGCGGAAATATTTACGGGCAGACAATAGATCTTGTTGATAAACTTGAAGTTACTTTAGTGAAAGCAGATCTTCAGGCTGATACCTATTTTCCTAAAATTGACGGAAAGGTTTGGAAGAAAACTCAGGAAGTTTGTCATGAAAAAGATGATAAAAACCAATATGATTTCTGTTTTCAAACATTTGAGAGAGTTGAAGGTAAATAGTTGCCGGTTGATTGTTTTGAAATGCGTAAAATTTTTAAGTAGAAACCATCAACAAACAATGATTAACTAACAACCGAATTTCTTATCTTTGCACTTCTAAAATTTAATAATGAATAAATATATAAAAATTGCCGTTGCAGCAGTTCTTATCCTTTTAGGACTTTACATGATGATCTTTACGAGAAGTTTAGGTTGGGGAATTGTGATTTTCCTTTTAGCGGCAGCGCCTATTTTACTTTTCTTTAAAAACGAATATATTCTTTTGGCTTTCTGGCAATTGAGAAAACAAAATATGGAAAAAGCAGCAGTTTGGTTACAGAATATCACAAATTATCAAGCACAGCTTCATCAATCTCAATATGGATATTTCCATTATTTGATGGGATTGACACAAGCTCAGGATCATCCGACAAAAGTTGAACCTTTCATGAAAAAAGCGTTGGAATATGGCTTAAATATGAAGCATGACAGAGCAATGGCGACATTGAACCTGGCTGCTGCGGCTATTTCTAAAGGGAGAAAACAGGAAGGTCAGAGATTATTGGAGGAAGCAAAAAGATTAGACAGTGCAGGAATGATGACCGATCAGATCAAAATGATGAAGGATCAAATGAAAATGCCTACGATGCAAAAGCATATGCATAATCCCAATATGAGAAATAGAGGGAAATTCTAGAAAGAAAAGTTTATCAAAATATAAATGCACCTGAAAATCCGGGTGCATTTTTTTATGTCAAATTACATTTCAGAAGAATGATCATACCCATAAAACTTTGGAATTCGCCAATGATATTTTACGGCAAGTGTTCTTATCCCTACAATTAATAAAATGGTAAAAACCTGAATGATTGTATAAGAAAGCGTAGTGAAATTGGTAAGCAACAAAAATGTAGCACCTCCGACAATACAGGCTGTAGCATAAATTTCTTTTCTGAAAATCAAAGGAATTCTATTCAGTAAAATATCCCGGATAATACCTCCGAAACAGCCCGTAATCGTTCCCAAACCAATACATATTAATGGATGAATATCTGCATTCAACCCTTTTTGAACACCAATAATTGTAAATAATCCTAATCCGAAACTATCGAAAATAAATAAGGTAACCTTAAAATTTTTCTCCAAAGATTTAAATATCATTGAAAAAATACTTGTAATGATAATCACGCCACAAGTCAACAGGTCATGCATCCAGAAAACCGGAATATCTAATAATAAATCTCTTACAGTTCCGCCACCAACAGAAGTTACAAATGCGATAATGAGCACTCCAAAAGGGTCAAGACGTTTTTGCATCGCCGCAAAACTTCCCGACATCGAAAATGATATCGTTCCCAGCACTTCTATGGCAAAATTGAACTGTTCGTGCATATTTTATCTATGATAAATGATAATTGGTGAATAATGTTTTCTTCACAAGCAAATTTTAATTATCATTCAACAATTATTTTACTTTTTTCTCAACTCTTACTGCTTCCGGAACCAGTAACTCATATTCTCCGCTATGGTTAATAATTTCCCTCACAATACTGCTGCTGATAAAAGATTTTCCTGATGAGGTTAATAGAAATACGGTTTCCAGTTTTTTATGAGCTAATGTTCTGTTGGTGTGGGCAATTGCTTTTTCAAATTCGAAATCGGCAGGATTTCTTAAGCCTCTGAGAATATATTGGGCATTTTTTTCGAAGCAATAATCAACTGTTAAGCCTTCAAAATAATCCACTTCCACATTGGGAAATTCGGCAACAGAATTTTGGATGAATTCCATTCTTTTCTCCAACGGAAACATATATTTCTTCTGAGAATTTTGTCCGATCGCAATGATTAATTTATCAAAAAGCGGTGCCGCTCTTTCTATAATATCATAATGTCCTAAAGTAATAGGGTCAAATGACCCCGGAAAAACAGCGATTTTCATACTATTTTGATTTTTTAGCTAGAGCTTTTTCAACTTCGTTTCCACAAAGGTCTGTGATAGAAATTCCGTAAATTTTTGCCTGTTGAGGAAGAATACTTGCAGGAGAGAATCCTGGATTGGTATTCATTTCCAGCATGTAAGGAATTCCGTTCATTAAAATAAATTCACTTCTTGAAAAACCACTCATTCCAAGAGAATTATAGGCTCTTTTTGATATTTCTTCAACCCTGATTCTTGTTTCGTCGTCGATTCTTGCAGGAGTAATTTCTTCCGAAGCACCTTCATATTTGGCTTCATAATCGAAAAATTCATTTTGAGGAACAATTTCTGTAATTCCCAAAACGATGGTTTCTCCCTTATAATCGATAACTCCGACAGAAACTTCCATTCCGTCGAGGAAGCTTTCAATTAAAATTTCATTGTCTTCTTTAAAAGCAATTTCAGTCGCAGTAATTAATTCTGATTTTTCTTTAACCTTAGAAATTCCCAGCGAAGAACCTGACTGATTAGGTTTCACGAAAACAGGGAGACCAAGATTTTCAATGATTTCATCAACGTTAATTTCTTCTCCTTTTCTTAAATAAACACTTTTCGCAGAAGGGATTCCGTATTTTGAAAGTACGGCTAATGTATCTTTTTTATTGAATGTTAAAGCACTTTGATAAAAATCACAACCAGTGTATTTTTGTCCGATTGCATCCCAATATGCCTGAAGAATTCCGTTTTCACCCGGCGTTCCGTGGATAATATTGAAACAGACATCGAACTTCAGTGTTTCATTGTTGTCTAATGTAACTGAAAAATTACCCTTGTTGATGTCATATTTTTTATCATTTTCACCTAAAAAATACCATTCATCTTTAAGGATAACTACTTTATACACATCGTAAAGTTCTCTGTCTAAGGAATCATAAATTAATTGTCCGCTTTTTAATGATACAACGTATTCGTCCGAATAGCCTCCCATTACTACGGCAACTTGTTTTTTGCTCATAACCATATAGTATCAATTAAGGCAAATTTAAACATTTTATATAATGGATAACTGCAAATTTGGAAATTTTAAGCTCAAAAATGAAATGTGTTAAATAAAAAGGACATTATAAAATTATTAATTATATTTGCTGTCTAATTATAGTCATTTTAAGTATGCTTAAATCACTTTTCAATTGGAAAGTTTTACTGAACTTAGTCGTAGCCATCGGTGTTTTTGTGGGGTTGGTTTGGCTTACATTTCGTTGGTTAGAATATCATACTAATCATGGTCAGGAAATTCCCGTTCCAAATATTGTCAATAAATCTGTACAGGAAGCAATCAAGATATTGGATGATTCCGGTTTGGAATATGAAGTGGATAGCCCTCAGTATAACCCTAAATACAGACCTTTTCAGGTATTGCAGGTATATCCTACACCGGGTTCTCGTGTGAAAGACGGAAGATCGATCATATTAAAGGTTAATCCGAGAACTTGGGCAAGAGTAGAAGTTCCTGATGTAATTAATAAATATTCAGGTCTTGCTTTCCAGAGATTGGAGCAGGTAGGATTAAAAGTTGGTGATACGATTTATGAACCAAGCATTCAAAAAGATGCGGTTATAAGAATATTATATAAAGGAACTGAGGTAAAAGCTAAAACAAAACTGGCGAGATTTTCGATTGTAGATGTTGTAATTGGTTCAGGGCCGATGCGAAATATATCGATTCCTAATGTTGTAGGATTAACGGTGAAAGAAGCGAGAGGGATAATTGCAAGAAGTATGTTTGAGGTTGGTCTTGTGGAACATGAAGATGGAAGTAAAGATGAATCTGACATTATTTATTATCAGGATCCTGCAGCGGGAGATGTCCGGGATCAGGGAATGCAGATAGACCTTTGGGCAAGTAAAAAGACACCTGCCGAGCTGAGTGCTAAGATCGAACAACTGAATTCTATCTACAGAATGAAAGTAGATACAGGTTTACCTCCGGTACGTTATGAGGAAGTTCCTGCACATCAGGAACCTGTTTATGATGTACCTCCACCAGTAACGCCGGCTCCGAGAAAAGATAATCCGAAACCATCAACAGATGTAACAAAATCGGATGTTCAAAAAACAACAACTGCGAAACCTACGACTTCAATAAGTGAAAATAAACCAAAACCTACTTCTTCTTCAGGAAGTAATTCTGGTAATAATACAGGTTCAAATAATAATAAACCTTCGACTACAACGGCACAAAAACCTGCCGAAAAGCCAAAAGCTAAAAAAGTAGTCGTAGAATAATTATTTAATATTATAAAAAATAAAGGCTTCAACTTTCATTATGTTGAAGCTTTTTGTATAAAAGATAAAAACAATGACAGAAGATAACGAAGATTTTTTAGATGAAGAATTATTAGATCAGAACAGTATCGATAATATTGATATTGATGAAGAGAATAAAGGGCTGTACGAACATCTTAATATCATTGTTGATAAGAATCAGGAACCCTTAAGAATAGATAAGTTCTTATTAATTCACCGTAATAATTCTTCAAGAAATAAAATTTCACAAACCTGCAGAGCGGGAAATGTTGTTGTTAACGGAAATTCTGTTAAGCAAAATTATCGTGTAAAACCCGGAGATCAGATTTCTGTGTTATTGGCACATCCACCAAGAGAGAATGTTATTATTCCTCAGAATATTCCTATTAATATTATATATGAAGATGATGATTTGGTGGTTGTAGACAAAGAGCCGGGAATGGTTGTACATCCGGGATTTGGAAACTGGGACGGGACATTGGTGAATGCTTTAGCCTACCATTTTGAGCAGAACAATGAAAAGTCTGATCTTGACAGAGTGGGATTGGTTCACAGAATTGATAAAGATACATCAGGACTTTTAGTGATTGCAAAAACTGAATATGCTTTAAGTTTTTTGGCAAAACAGTTTTTCGACAGAAAGACGAAAAGATTGTACTGGGCTTTTGTTTGGGGTAACGTACAGGACGATGAAGGCACGATAAGAGGTCACATAGGGCGTCATCCTAAAAACAGGATGCAGATGCATACTTATGAAGACGGAAGCCAGGGAAAGCATGCGGTAACACATTACAAAGTTTTAGAAAGATTTAAATATATGACTTGGGTGGAGTGTAAATTGGAGACGGGAAGAACTCACCAGATTCGGGCACACTTCAAACACATCGGTCATACTTTATTTAATGATGAAAGATATGAAGGTCATACACCTCTCCGAGGAGTGAATCTTCCTAAGTATAAGCAGTTTATAAAAAATGTCTTTGAAATTTTGCCTAGACATGCGCTTCATGCACATACTTTAGGATTTATACACCCCACCACCAAGAAAGAATTATATTTTGAGAGCCCAATGCCGAAAGATATGGCGGATGCTGTAAAAAAATGGAGAAATTATTTAGAAAACTAAAAATATATTGAGAATTTTTTTATATTTGTTGAATTGAAATCAAGATTTGTTATGAGAAAACTATATGCTATAGTATGTTTAGCTCTTTTGTCCAATGCATACAAAGCACAAGAAACTTTACCGTACTACCAACAATATCTTTTAGATGGTGAGTTTTTGTTCAACCCAGCACAATACGGAAAAACAGACTACGTGCAGCTTAATCTTAACTATCAGCAGCAATTTTCAAAGTTCAGCGAATCTCCAAATGTACAATCTGTGGGGATCAACGCGAACATCTTTGATAGAGTAGGGGCAGGTTTATCTGTATTTAGAGACAGTAATGGTCCTATTTCTGCGGGTGGTATTACAGCTGGTGCTTCATATTTTATTCCTCTTAGTAGTGAAGGAGATAGAAAAGATCAATTCTCTTTTGGTACAAGCGTAAGCTTCTATAATATGAATTTTGATTATTCAAAAATTAATACGCAGGACGCTTCAGATCCATTATTGCAGGGTAGCGAGAGTAATATCTTCATGGCTTATGCAAACTTTGGAGCACAGGCTACCTATAGAAATATCTTCGCTGGAGTCTCTGTTAACGATATCGCTCTTACAAACGATGAGGCAATTGTAAACGGACGTGAGCCTTCTCCGATCAAGTTCTTCTTAAACTTAGGATATGACTGGCATATTGGAGATAATATTTATTTCACACCTTCAGCGTTAATCAACCTTAACACGAACTCTACAAGAACAGTAGATTACAACTTAATGGCTACGTTCTTTAATGATATTAATGCGTTCTCTTTCGGAGTTAGCTACAGATCTGTTCAAAACAGATTCGACAGTCAGCAACTACAGATTGCACCGGTTGTAAAAGTAAGATTCAACAAATTCATGATCGGAGCTACTTATAACCTAGGTCTATCTGATATCCAGGAATATGGAGGAAACAGCTTCATGATCGGATTAGGATATAACTTCGATAACTTCATTAATCATAGAGGTTATAGATATTAATCAATTTAATTTAAATAAATTTGAGCTCTGAATTTTTTCAGAGCTTTTTTTATGATTTATATCCACATTCCGTTTTGCAAGCAAAAGTGCAGCTACTGCAATTTCCACTTTTCAACGTCTTTAAATTTTAAAGATGAAATGATCGCTGCCATGAAAAAAGAAATCCTTTTACGAAAAGATGAGCTTCAAAACAAAAATTTACAATCACTTTACTTTGGTGGAGGAACACCTTCTATCCTTTCCCCAGACGAAATTCACTCTTTAATCGATGAAGTTTTACAATATTTCAGTTTTGATAAAGATATTGAGATCACTTTAGAAGCCAACCCCGATGATTTGGATAAAAACTTTCTGAAGGGCTTGTCAAATTCTCCTGTAAACCGTCTTTCAATTGGTACACAGAGTTTCTTTGAGGAAGATTTAAAACTAATGAATCGTGCACATACAGCTTCCGAAGCCGAAGGTTCTATCAAAAGAGCGCAGGATTTTGGTTTTGAAAACTTGAGTATTGATTTAATTTACGGTTCGCCAACATCCAATCTTGAAATCTGGAAGGAGAATTTAAATAAAACAATTGCTCTTGAAGTTCCACATATTTCTTCTTATGCCTTGACAGTTGAGCCAAAAACAGCGTTGGAAAACTGGATTTCTAAAGGGAAAGTTTTAAGTCCGAAGGAAGAAGAACAGAATAAAGAGTTCTATTACCTGTCAGATTTCTTGAAAGATAATGGGTTTGAACATTATGAAGTCTCCAATTTTGCGAAACCTGGCTTTTATTCCAGGCATAATTCCTCATATTGGAAGTATAAAGAGTACTTAGGAATCGGTCCGTCTGCACATTCTTACAACGGTTTTGATGTCAGAAGCTGGAATGTTGCCAATAATCCACAGTATATTAAAAAATTAACCTCAAATCTCTTGGCAAAAGAAGAAGAAATCCTCTCTCAAAATGATCAGTTTAATGAAATGATTATGATTGGGCTGAGGACAATCTGGGGTGTTGACCTTGAAAGTGTAAAGGAAAAGTTTAATAACGAAGTTCTTGATCATTTTCAAAGTGAAATTAAATCAAAACTGGAAGAAGAAATTCTAATAATTGAAAATAATCATCTTAAAATTCCGGAAAAACACTGGTTTATGGCAGATGGAATTGCTTCGGATTTGTTTATTGTTTAAACTTATCTTTCTTAAATATAGAGATGCTTCGACAAACTGAGCATGACATCACTAAAATATGCCGGATAAAAACAGATAGTATTGGAAGTGTCATGCTGAGCTCCTTCAAGCATCCAGTTTTATGGTGCAATGTGACGCAAAATTTACTATTTTTGTATAAAATTTCAACTCAATTTTGAAAACTAAAAAGCAAGATTATTCGCATCTTTCACCACAACAGCCTATCGGGATTTTTGATAGCGGAGTTGGAGGATTAACGGTAGCCAAAGAAATCAAAAGACTTCTTCCCAACGAAGATCTTATCTATTTTGGGGATACGAAACACCTTCCGTACGGTGAAAAATCGAAAGAAGCCATCATTGAATATTCTACAAAAATTACCAATTTTTTGTTGGAACAAAATTGTAAAGCAATTGTAATTGCCTGTAATACGGCAACAGCCAATGCTTTGAATGAAGTAATGCAGTCTGTTGCGGGAAAAGTTCCTGTAATTGACGTAATTAATCCTGTTGCAGAAAAAGTTTCGTATGAAATACACAATAATGTTGGAGTGATTGCAACGAAAGCCACCGTGAATTCAGGATTGTATAAGAAAAGTATTCGTAAGCATAATAAATGGATCAAGGTTGACGAATTGGCAACCCCCTTGTTAGTTCCTGCGATTGAAGAAGGTTTTAAAAATCATCCGATCACTCATGCGATTATTTATAACTATTTGAGTAATAGTAAATTAAAGAATATTGAAACTTTGATTTTAGGATGTACGCATTATCCTTTATTAATTGATGAAATTAAACAATATTACGGAAATCGCGTTCGTGTAATTGATTCACCAAATATTGTTGCCAATCATTTAAAAATCATTTTAGATAAATACAATCTTTTAAATGAGCAAAATCCAAAACCGAGTTATCATTTCTATCTTTCGGATTTGACAAAAAACTTTGAAAAAATATCAAAAAAATTCTTTGGAAAAAGTATCGACTTAGAATTCAAAGTACTATAAAAATAAAAAGCTGTCTCGATTTGAAACAGCTTTTTTCTTTGTCTTAATCTACATTTCCAAAATCACATTCTTTCTTTCCAATCTTCTTTTTGGAGTGTGTTTTGGTTGGTTGCTGTCATTTTCAGATTTTTCTCCAATCGCAACGGCAAACAGAGTTTCATATTTTTCATTATTCAAAATCGCGTCATACTTATCATTTTCAATTCCTTCCATTGGAGTAGAATCGATCTCCATAGCTGCACAAGCGGAAAGCAAAATACCGAGTGAAAGATAAACCTGATGTTTTAGCCAGGATTTAATCTCTGTTTCACCTTTTGGTTTTACGAATGTTTTGTAATAATTCACAGATCCTTCCGGCAAATTTTCTTCAATTTGTTTTTCAAAATCTTCAGGATTTTTAATCACCTGAAAAACGATCAGATAACTACTATCCAATACTTTTTCTTTGTTGAAATAAGAGATTTCAGCGAGTCGTTCTTTAATTTCAGGATTATTCACAAAAACAAAATTCCATGGCTGACTGTTGATGGAAGACGGACTTAAATGTAAAATTTCTTTAAGTGTCTGTACTTGTTCTTCACCAATTTTTCCTTGAGAATTATACTTTTTCACAGTATATCTCGATTTCATTTTTTCTAAAAAGTTCATAATTTTTTATACTATATTTTTTATAGTTGCAAAACTAATTTAAGTTTAATACATTTGCAATAACGGTCTAAAATGATAGTATAAAAAATGTATTCAATCGACAACAAAAAATATCCTTGCTGTACAACGGTAACGATGAGATTTATCGGCGGAAAATGGAAAGCGGTAATCCTGTATTACCTTGTAGACGGGGCAAAACGATACAATGAACTAAGAAAATTAATGCCGACAATTACAGAAAGAACTTTAAGCCTTCAATTAAAACAATTGGAAGAAGATAAGATTATCGACAGAAAGGTATACACGGAAAAACCGCCTTTAATGGTAGAATATACTTTAACGGATTTTGGTAAAACACTGCTTCCTGTTTTAAAAGAAATTGCAAAGTGGGGTGAAAGTGCGGTGGTGAGTTCAGAAAAAGTAGAAGTTGTCTAAAATTTAAGTCAAAAAAAATCAGGAAATTTATTCCTGATTATCTGTTATGTCTGTATTTTCTTGTTTATTCGGTTCAAAAAAACTAAAACTCACATTTCCGTATTTTCTGGTGTCGATTAAATTCGGATGATCAAATTTCATTCGGCTTTGGTGTTCTACCACCAAAACTCCGTTTTCTTTCAGGTACTTATTGTTTAAAACCAAAGAAATTAATTCGTGATATTTTTTCTCTTCCATTTCGAAAGGCGCATCAGAAAATACAATCTCATAGCTTTTCTTATTCCTGAATTTTTTCAACCAATCGAAAGTATCACCTCGCTGAACACTTACCTGCAAGCTAAATCCAAGTTCAGAAGCGGTAGAATTCAGAAAACTGGTATGTTTCGGATTCATTTCAACCGAAGTTATATCTTTACATCCTCTTGACGCAAATTCAAAAGTAATCGAGCCAATTCCTGCAAATAAATCAAGCACAGAAATCGACTGCATATCATAAGTATTTTCTAAAATACTGAAGAGTGCTTCTTTCGCAAAATCCGTTGTCGGTCTTACGTCAAAATTTTTCGGAGCGGCTATTTTCTTGGCTTTCCATTTGCCTGCGATGATTCTGTACATGTTGTATAATTGTTAGATTGTAGGTTTAAGCAACAGATGAACGAAAATTGTCACCCGATTCCTGCAACCTAATTTAAAATAAAATTTTTAGTAGGAATATTATCAAATACAATTTTCAAATTCTTTACGAATTTCTGTAATTCTGAAATAAAAGTCTCATTTTCAGTAGTTTCACCATAAGCAAAAAAGTTGGTTTCGTTGATTCCAAAGCCAATCTTGCTTAATGTAAACATTACGAAATAAAGAAAATCAACCTCAGAATTAACATCAAGATTATTGTATAAAATAATTTTTTTGTTGTCTATAGCGAAAAACTCACACTGATTATGATAAAGATTAATGTGAATTTCCTTATTGTTTTTATAATTGATGGAGCTTAAAAACTTCTCACCAGAAAAATTAAACTGAACAGGCAATGCCAATTCTTTAATCTTTTTGTAAAAATTTTTCGGAAAAGTATAATAAAACTGAATCTTAAATTTTTCGTTGATCGAAAGCATTAATTCTTCTTTTTCCTTATCGACAGGCGCATTGTAGGCAATTAAGTCGAATCCTGTTTCATGCTCCGAAAATCCTTCAGGCATCAGTGTAAAATGATTCAGTGCGGAAACCACATGAATTTCATCAAATCTTTGCTTGATCAACACTTCATCCAGCTTATCCGCAATCAGATTTTCCGGAGATTCTTCGTCCACGAAATAAGATTTTTCCTCCAAAATGCTTTTATTTCTCGCAATCTGGTAAATTAATCCGTCTTTGGTAAAAAGTAAATTAAGTATGTTCATATTTCAATTCCTGCAAATTTAGTGAAATTCTACCATTACCGCACCCGATTGATGGTGAAGTATTTCCTTATTATAAAAATCCAGATTCGTCTGGCTTTCCAAAACGTCTAAAACCATTCTCTGTAAAACGCCGTCGCCAATTCCGTGCACGATTTCCAGTCTTTTTAAATTGTTTTTTCTGCAAAAAGAAATGACTTCCAATAATTTCTCCTTTTGAATGAATAATCTTTCAAAACTATCATAATCATGAGGATTTTTGACTAAGTTTTCAAAATGCAGATCTAGAACCAGTAAGTTTTTATGATGTTTTTTAGAAATAATTTTCTTTGGTTCGGCTTTTTTTACAATTTTAATATTTTCATAAAACTCCGAGATTTTTGGAACCAGTTTTTCCTTCGGATATTGATAAGTAAATCCGTATTCATCTTTAAAAACCACAGTATTTCCGTTAACCGAGGTCACAACTCCGCTCAAATCCTCATCTACAACAGAAACTTTATCACCTATCTTCATTACTATAATTCTTAAACTTTCGATCCCAATTCAATAATTTCCAAATCTTTAATCTCGTCACCATCGATCACAAAACGCATCATTGTTCTCATTTTATGCCAACCTTGTTTTCCACAAGCTCCCGGATTCAGGTGAAGCAAATTATTTTTAGCATCAAACATCGCTTTTAAAATATGCGAATGTCCTGAAATAAACAACTTTGGAGCTTTTTCTGAGATTTCATTTTTTGCCAGCGGAGTGTATTTTCCGGGATAACCACCAATATGAATCATCAAAACTTCTACATTTTCACAGGAAAAACGATTCACTTCAGGAAATTCGGAACGGATTTTTGCATTGTCAATATTTCCGTAAACTCCTTTTAATGGTTTGATTTTTTCAAGCTGTTCAATAACTTCCATACTTCCGAAATCCCCACAATGCCAAACTTCATCTGCTTGACCTGCATATTCTAAAATACGGTCATCAATATAAGAATGAGAATCGGAGAGGAGGAGGATTTTGGTCATTGTTTAAATGAAATTATGTTTTAAAACTTCAAATTTACTTATAAATACTGAATTGATTAACTTTGAAAAAATTAAAAAAATGAAGCAAAAACTTTCTTTTTTCCTTCTTCTTTTGGCTGTAGGTCTTTTTAATGCGCAGGTTGAAGAAAAAAAACTGGATGAATTGATCCAAAATACATTAAAAACCTTTGATGTTCCGGGAATGTCTGTCGGAATTATCAAGGACGGAAAAGTTATTTATTCAAAAGGTTTTGGAGTCCGTTCCTTAACTTCGAAACAACCGATGGATGATAATACTTTGGTCGGAATTGCATCCAATTCAAAAGGTTTTACCTGTACAGCATTAGCGATTTTGGCTGATGAAGGAAAATTGAATTGGGATGATAACGTTTCAAAATATATTCCTGAATTCCAGATGTATGATCCGTATGTTTCTCAAAATGTTACAATTAAAGATTTAGTGACGCATAGAGCTGGTTTAGGTTTGGGGCAGGGAGATTTGATGTTTTTTCCTGAAGGTGGAAATTTAACGGTGAATGATATTGTTCGTAATGTAAGATATTTAAGGCCGGAAAACCCTTTCAGAACGACGTTGGATTACAATAATATCATGTTTATCGTTGCCGGAGAAGTTATCCACAGAGTTTCCGGATTAACTTGGGCAGAATTTATTGAGCAGAGAATTATGAAACCAGTCGGAATGACTTCAAGTTTCGGAAGCTACAACAGAGCAAAAACTGTTGCCAATAAAATTGATGCACATGCTCCAATAGATGGAAAGGCAGTTGCAGTTCCTCACGATTGGAACGAAACAGCAAATGCAGCAGGAGGAATTATGAGTAACATCAAAGATATGACAACTTGGGCTGAGTTCTTACTGAATAATTTTACAACAAAAGACGGCAAAAAATTAGTTTCAGATAAAAATGTACAACAGCTCTGGAGTTTACAGATTCCAAGTGGAGTTGCAGCTAAAAATCCTTATGATACCAGTTTCTATGGATATGGAATGGGTTGGTTTTTAAGTGATGTGAAAGGTCATAAACAAATTCAGCACACTGGTGGATTGATCGGAACGGTAACTCAGTTTACGTTAATTCCTGATATGAAATTAGGAATTGTGGTCCTTACGAATCAACAATCGGGTGCGGCTTTCAATACAATTACAAATACTGTTAAAGATTCTTATCTAGGCGTTGCAGACAGAAACTGGCTTAAAACGTACGGCGATAGAATAAAGAAAAATGATGAATTTTATGAAAAGCAGAAAAAAGAAGCTTTTGCAAAATCTGATGCTTTCAAAAAAGATAAAAACCTTCAGCCTAAACCAGAACAATTTGTTGGAATTTATAATGACAAATGGTTTGGAGACGTAGAAATAGCTCAACAAGGAAGCATATATAGAATTTTATGTAAAAATTCTCCAAGATTGAAAGGTGAATTACTTCCGTTTTCGAATAATTCTTTTATCATTAAATGGGACGACAGAAGCTACGATGCCGATGCGTACATTATTTTTGATTACGATGAAACAGGAAAAGCTCAGTCAGCAAAATTAAAACCGATTTCCGATGTTACGGATTTCAGTTTTGATTTTGATGATTTAGATTTAAAAAGAAAATAAAATGAAAAGCTTCAACTTTTGTTGGAGCTTTTTTTATACAAAAGACGTAAAGAATTTTTTCTAAATCTTCCCGGGTTCGTAAAAGAACATCAGTTTTTTATTGGCACCATCAAATTCGGACCAGGAATCACAGTCTATCTCAAAACCTGCCACTCCACAAGTAGGAAAATGGAAAATATCTTCAGAAATGGAGTTTGCAAAATTGGAAATTCCATTATTATGGGAAAAGAAAGCAACTGCGTCGTGACTGTCATCCAGATCATAGATTACAGATTCAAAATTGCTTTCCGAGGGGTTATAAAGTTTTTCGTTGGTCACGAAATTTAAATTATACGTCTGATTGAAAATTTTACACGTATTCAGCGCACGAACCGCAGGGCTCGATACAAAATAATCTATCAGAATACTATTATCTTTCATAAATCTTGACATGCGCATTGCGTCTTCTAAACCTTTGTCTGCCAATGGTCTGTCGAAGTCCTCTGTTTCTTCCGGCCAGTCGCTTTTTGCATGTCTTACGAGGATGAGTTTCTTCATGTTTTCGCTTTTTGGAAGATTAAAATTATAAAAAAAATAATGGAATAAAACATGATTTATAAAAAAAACTGTGTATGGGATAAAATCATTAAAATTTACTAAATTTGCAAACTTATGGGACAAATCCTTGCAATAGACTATGGAAAGGCGCGTTGTGGTATTGCTGCAACGGATGATATGCAAATTATTGCAAGCGGGCTGGATACAATTCAGACTCCTGTTTTGATTGAATTTTTAAAAAAATATTTCAGTGAAAACAGAGTGGATGAAGTAGTAGTCGGACTTCCTGTAGATTTGAAAGGGAATCTTTCAGAGGTAGAAACGGATATTTTAAAATTTATAGAAATTTTTCAAAAAGAATTTCCAAATGTTAAAGTTAACCGCCTCGACGAAAGATTTACATCCAAAATGGCTTCGTTTTTTATTTCCCAAAGCGGGAAAAGCAAAAAACAGAGACAGGAGAAGGGATTAATAGATAAAGTAAGTGCAACCATCATATTGCAGAATTTTTTAGAACAAAGAACAAGATGATTTTACCGATAAGAGCTTTTGGTGACCCAGTTTTAAGAAAAGTAAGCAAGGATATTGATAAAGATTATCCTGAGCTACAAGAGTTGATTGAAAACATGTTCGACACGATGTACAGTGCAAATGGAATAGGATTGGCAGCACCTCAGATCGGACTGGATATTCGTCTGTTTGTAATCGACGTTTCTCCTTTGGCTGAAGATGAAGATTATGAGGATATTAAAGATGAGTTGGTGGATTTTAAAAAAGTTTTCATTAATGCTAAAATTCTTGAAGAATCCGGTGAAGAATGGAAATTCAATGAAGGATGTCTTTCTATTCCGGACGTGAGAGAAGATGTGAAGAGAAAGGGAACGATCGTAATTGAATATTATGACGAAAATTTTGTGAAACATACAGAAACTTTTTCCGATATTAGAGCCCGTGTAATTCAGCATGAATATGATCATATTGAAGGAATTTTGTTTACAGACCATTTAAGTGCTTTAAAAAAGAAGCTTGTAAAGGGAAAATTGGCAAAAATCACTCAGGGTGAGGTAAGCATCAGTTACAAAATGAGATTTCCAAAATAGTTTGAATTAATTAAAATAAAAAAACAATAAAGCGCAAAAGGTCCACAGCCGATTGCAGAATTTACAAAAAATAAAATTATGCTGTTAGAAAAAATAATTTCAATTTCTGGTAAACCAGGACTTTTCAAATTAGTTTCTCAATTAAGAAACGGATTTATTATTGAAGATGTTACGTCTAAGAAAAAAATTAGCATCGGAAATTCTAGTCAAGTAAGTTTGTTAGACAACATTGCGATGTTTACATTTGATAAAGAAGTTCCTTTGTTCGAAGTTTTTGAAAATATTGCTAAAAACTACGATTACAAAGAAGCTATTGCTCACAAATCTAGCGATGCTGAATTGAAAGAATTCATGACGGCTTCTCTTCCAAACTACGATACAGAAAGAGTGTATGCTTCTGATATCAAAAAATTGGCTCAGTGGTACAACATTCTTCACAAAGCAGGATACATCACTCCTGAAAGTTTTGTAAAAGCAGAATCTGAAACTTTAGATCCGGCTCAGGAAGGAGAAGAAGTAACTTTAACAGACAAGGAAGCTCCAAAGAAAGTAGCTCCTAAAGCTGAAAAACCTGTTGCCCCTAAAGCGAAAGCTTCTTCTGGTGCAAAAGCAGCTACAAAAAGTACACACAGAAAAATGGGATAATTCATTTATTTGAATTTAAAATATAAACCTTGTCGAGAACTTTCTTGACAAGGTTTTTTGTTTTTAAGTTGAATTAACACAAAGGCGCAAAATTATTCCAACTGAAGGTTTTAAGGTGAAAGGATTTTATCTTCGATAAAATTTAAGATTTCCCAATAAAACATTCTGATAAACATACTTACTGATAAACATACTTACTGAAAATCTTTGATTTTCGTGCGTCTTAAAAAAGTTTAACATTAAAAAAGCTTTGCACCTTTGTGAATAACCAACTTAATAAAGTATTAATTTAGATTAAATTTTTTTGTTTCAAGACAAAACGACATTAATCCTTAAATTTGTATCACTTGAATTCTTAATTATGAATACCAGACAGGAAAAATTAGAAGCTTTCGGAAGATTATTGGATATTATGGATGATTTGCGTGAAAAATGTCCGTGGGATCAGAAACAGACCTTAGAATCGCTTCGCCATTTGACTTTGGAAGAAACTTATGAACTTTCAGATGCTATTTTGCAGAACGATTTACAGGAAATAAAAAAAGAGCTTGGTGATGTTTTGCTTCATCTGGTTTTTTATGCTAAAATCGGAGCAGAAAAAGGAAGCTTCGATATTGCAGATGTTATTAATTCTCTGAATGAAAAACTGATTTTCCGTCATCCTCATATTTACGGCGACACAGAAGTGAAAGATGAAGAAGAAGTGAAGCAGAATTGGGAAAAATTAAAATTAAAAGAAGGAAATAAGTCTATTTTGGGTGGGGTTCCGAAAAGTCTGCCGAGTTTGGTGAAGGCTTACAGAATTCAGGATAAAGTAAAAGGAATCGGTTTTGAATTTCACGATGCAGAAGATGCGTGGAAAAAAGTAGATGAAGAAATTCAGGAATTTCATGCAGAAACCGATATTGATAAAAAAGAACAGGAATTGGGCGATGTATTTTTCTCACTGATCAATTATGCCAGAATTTCAGGAATCAATCCCGATTCGGCGTTGGAAAGAACGAATTTAAAGTTTATTTCAAGGTTTCAGAAGATGGAGGATCTGGCTTTGAATGATAATGTAAGCCTTTCCGATATGTCTTTGGAAGAAATGGACGTTCTTTGGGAAAAAGCTAAATTAATAAACAACAACTAATGAAAATGAATATTTTTTGCGCAGTAGCATCACTTTTGCTGATCGGATGTAATCCGAAAACCTCAAGTGAACAACCAACAGACGATACTTTAAAAGTAGAATTTTCTTTACCTAAAAAGCTGAAAGAAGTTTCGGGCATTACCTTGTCTAAAGATAAAAATACGATTTGGGCAATTGAAGATCAGGGAAATAAAAATGTTATTTACGGATTGGATCAAAAAGGAAATCTTACTCATGATGTTTTGGTAGAAAATACTGAAAACAGAGACTGGGAAGATATGACGACAGATCCGGAAGGAAATATTTACATAGGAGATTTTGGAAATAATGAGAATGACAGAAGAGATTTGGCCATTTTAAAGGTGGATTTAAAAGATGCTTCTCAGAGCTCGACGAAAGTGGTTCAGACTACAAAATTTCATTATGAAGGACAGGCAGAATTTCCTCCGAAAAAATCAAACTGGTTATATGATTGTGAAGCTTTCGTAGAAATGGATGGAAATTTTTATCTGTTTACAAAAAACAGAAGCAAAGGTTTTGACGGAACTTTCCTGGTTTTCCAGGTTCCAAATAAGGAAGGAGATTTTGAAGCGAAATTGATAGGTAAATTAAAGCTTCAGGGAGGTTACAGCGATGCCGCGATTACTTCCGCAACAATTAACAGCACAAAAGATAAAATTGTTTTGCTTAATCATAAAAACATTCAGATTCTTTCCGGGTTTTCACCAAATGATTTTAGTAAAACAAAAATTCAGAAAATATCATTAAACCATAATACACAAAAAGAGGCGATTGTTTTTCTAGATGATAAAACACTGCTGATTGCCGATGAAAAGGATAAAAAAGCAGGAGGAAATGTTTATCGGTTCAATTTAAAATAAAAAATAAAATCCGCAGAACTCTCTGCGGATTTTTTATAGTTATATGAAGTGATTTACTTTAAGAATTAAAACGTCATTCCTACACCTCCGGAAATCCTTCCGCCATCTGTTCCGTAGAAATAATTCAGTCTGGCTGAGAACATTTCGACAATACTTAGCCAAAATCCTCCACCAACAGACTGATGCCATTTTCTGGAATCTTCATGGTCATTCCAGACTCTTCCTACGTCGTAACCTAATAAAATTCCCATGTTTGCAGGGATAATATTGTTTCTTACTCTTCCGAAATCCCAACGAATTTCCGAGTTATTGGTAAAGTAAGATTTTCCTGAAAATCTGTCGTTTCGGAAGGCTCTCATTCCGTTATTGCCACCAATTGCTGCAGCCTGGTAGAATTCAAAATTATTATTGTTGATCCATCTTCCATTGCTTGAATTGGCAAATACAAAATTACCTCTGTTGTCAAGCCTGTGATCTAGGGATAAAGTTCCGCTTAAGATCAGGAAATTTCTGTTAAAATCATTAAGATTGGTTTTCCAGTCGGCATTTAATTTAAATTCCATTCCTAAAGTAGGAAAGGCATTATTGTCTAAATTTTTATAACTGAACGTATAATTTGCTCCCCCAAATTGTTGATTGTCGAAAACTTCCGGTCTTACATCAGGCGAAATATCCACAAAACGGTCACTATTTCGCTGAACTTTATTATTTTCAAAAGTTAGCTGAAATTGTTGAAATATATTTGTCCAGCTTTTTTTAGAAACAGAAGGAGCAAAATTGAATTTTGAAATTCTGGCTCTGTTGTATTTCATTTCCACTGCATCTCTGTCAAAATCGCTTTCATTGGATAGTCCGAAGAAATTTTCCGCAAAATGAGGGGTGGTAAATCCGGCATCAATATTGAAATCCCAATTTGAAATCACTTTCTTGAAAATTCCTTTATAAATAGCGTTAAAACCGCCTGTTGCAGTATAGAAATTTACTTTTAAACTATGTTTTTGAGTGTAAGGAGACCTGATAAAATTATTTACGGTATAATTTGCCAGAACGCCAAGAATCACACCGTCATCAGGATTATAATCTGCGTTTGGGTACCCTGCAAAAAAGTTATATTTTGGATGCCTGTAATTATAGGTGTTGATGTCATAATCATCTGAGATATTTTTTATTGTACCGTGAGTGTTGTAAGTGTTTTTTTGTGATTTAAAATCATAAATTCTCACCTTACTGCCATTGGTAACGTTGTAGGTATCGTTATTATAACCGCCAATTAATCTGATATTCATTTTAGGCTTTCCGTCTCCGGAAACTTCATAAATGTCATCATCTTCCAATCCGTAAACCCAAAGCTCCTTAGTTTTTGAATCTTCATAAGTCTTTTCAAAAATCAATTCAGGATTTTCTTTGTTTTTATCTAATTTATATTGTTTTACGTTGACAGAATTTCCTGTTTTTGTAATGACGAATTTATCAGGATTTACCGTTCCTGCTAACGGAACTTTTTCCTGTAAAACATCGTAATATTGCGAAGCGTAAGACTGTAATTTGGTCTTTCTTATTTTTAATTTTCTTTGAATATCGGCAATGGTTTCATCTTTTACTTCTTTTGGTAAATTCGTGAAAGCTTCATCTATATCTTTATCAGTCAGGTGTTCCTGGATATATTTTGCCTGCGTGATCCAGTCTTCTTGGGTTGAGTCTTTAAGAAAAATCAAATCTACGGGATAAGGTTCCATGGCAAGCCATTTCACACTTTGTATGTCTTCTTTAAAGGTCTTCATGTGACGGATCGCAGGAATATTCATAATAATTTTAAATGCAGCACCGTCATATTTACTGAAAGCCTGATCTCTGTCTCTCGGGATAGGTTTGTAAATTACCTTGTCTCCATCGCGATATTCTGCCCATTTCCATTGATCGGAATGTCTGTCCCAATCGCCAATTAACATGTCAAAAATTCTTGCTCTGATGTAAGATTCTTTGTCTACTGAATATTTATAACTTTTATTAAAATTTTTCAGAACGTCATCTGTAGAAACAATGTCTTTTGCATTGTCGAACGTTGCCAGAGTTTTTGGGTCGGCAGAAAAACGCTCCTCGATCATATACATTTCATCTCCATAATTGATATTGTATTCACCTAAAGCCTGTTGTTTAGGGATATAAAATAATCTTGGATTGCTGTGGAAAATATCTAGTTTATCAGCCATATTTCCGATAGAAAATGGAGTAAACGGATGATTCGTAGTATAAAAATCGAGCAAGAATCTCTCAGGAAAAGTATTGTTTAATTCATTTCCGAATGTGCTTTTCTTGAAAGCCATATTGTTTAGAAAACGAACGGCGCTTTTTTTCACGGCTCTCATTACAAATTCCTGACCGTCATTAGACTTTAATCGTAAACTGTTTGACTGGTTTCCTCCACCTTCTCTGAAGGGAATGTAACCGCCATCGAGTGTAGAAATATCAGCTGTCGGAGCTTCGATCGGCATCCCGTAATATTTTCTGTAATGTTCTCCCCAAAGCCATCTGTAAATTCCTCCTTTTTCTGTTAATCTTTTAGGATAAATTGTTGAGGAAACTGTTGATGGAAAAGAATTTGGGTAATTATTTATAAATTCTTTAGGCTTATCAATCACCTGAATCTGTGAAAGTTTTTCCAGGTTGTTGCCTCTTGTAGAAAAATATTCAACATCGGAACTTTGGTCTTTTCTGATATTTAAAACGGCAAAACCGCTTCCGCCGTAAGAAAAATCTGTTTTTTCGCCAATGGCTGAAGGATCAACTTTCGAACCTGCTCCACTGATGATCTGTCTGATATTCCTGTCTTCATGATATTGCAGATTATGATCGTGTCCGGATATAAAAATGATGTTTTCTTTTTCCTGAACAATACTTTTCAATCTGTTTGAAAGATCAGCATAATGTTGATTATTAATGTCTTCAGGATTTGCTCCGGAAGAGCTTCTCACTACATTCAGTAAACTGGCAATGCCAGGAACGGGAACTTTACTTTTGAAAGGATAAAGGTGAGCTTTTGCCGAGGTAAAACCAGCATGAATTCCACTGCTGATAATAGGATGATGAAGTGCAACGATGATTCTTTTGTCCTGATTTTTATTAATTAAATCTTTAAATTCATCGAAAAAATCTTCGCGGGTTTTGATATCGCAGTTTTTATTGATTCCCGGATTTTTATCCCAGTTTGTCAATGCCCATTCTGTATCAATGACGATTAATTTAATATCTTTTGTTAAGCTGATATCATCAATCGGGCATGAATTTTTAGGAAGAAAAGCCTTTTTATCATTTAAATAATTTTTCACATATTCTTCTTGGGATTTCAATCCGCCTAAACCGCTATACCAATCATGATTTCCCGGAATAACCAAGGTTTTACCCTTAAAATTCTTTGAAATAGCCAACTGATTTTCCAGTTTTTGTTTGGCAGAAGCATACTCTTTATCAGATTCTTTAGGCAGTCCGTTAGGATAAATATTGTCACCCAAAAATATCAGCATAGAATTGCTGCCTGCAGATTCCAGCTGATTTTTTAAAAGATCCAAAGTATGCTGAGATTGTGCCTCATTTGCATTTCCCGCATCACCTACTAAGAAAATTTTAAAATCATTTTCAGATAATATATCAGAATTTTTAATTTCAGATAAGTTTTTACCCTTTTTAACGTTATATGTTGCGCAGGAGTAGAGAACCCCGGCGGATAATGCTACTCTAAGAACAACAGAAGTATTTTTTAGATGAGTTTTCAAGGATAAATTCATAAATTTACATTTAACAAAATTTCGGTAATGAATATTTTACAAAAAGCCAAAGATTATGTCGAAATCTTATTCAAAGATAAGTTATCTTCGGTATATTTTTATCATAATTTTATACATACTACGTATACGGTAAACAAAGCAGAAGAAATAATAAAAAATTCTGCTGTTTCTAAAGAGGATGAAGAAAAGGTGCTGTTGGCCCTTTGGTTTCATGATACGGGATATATAGAGTGCGCACAAAATCATGAAGAAGAAGGGGTGAAGATCATGAAGGATTTTCTTCAGAAAGAAGATTATCCTGAAAATTATATCGATGATGTTTCTAAATTAATTTTAGCAACAAAGATTACTTATGAACCGCAAAACCTTTTAGAAGAGATTGTAAAAGATGCAGATTGCAGCCACTTTGCAGGTCATGATTACAATGATATTTCCGATGCTCTGAGAAAAGAATGGGAGCTTACCAACGTAAGATGCTTTTCTAATGACGAATGGAATGCGGGAAATCTTGAGATGCTGAAAAATAAGCATAAATTTTACACAGATTATGCAAAAGCGAACTGGCAATCTCTGAAAGAGAAAAATATTAAGAAAATAGAGAAAAAACTAGAAAAAGACGAAGATAAAAAAGACGGTAAAAAAGACAATTCGGAAAATAAAAAAGAGAAAGAAAAAGAACCTAAATCTGACAGAAGTGTTGATACTTTATTCAGAGTGACATTGAGCAATCACACACGATTAAGCGATATTGCAGACAGTAAAGCGAATATTCTACTTTCTGTAAACGCCATTATCATTTCGGTTTGTCTTTCTGTTTTGGTTCCCAAACTGGATACTCCTAAGAATTCACATTTGATTATTCCGAGTTTTATCTTGTTATTATCTGCTGTTTTAACGATCATATTTGCTATTTTATCTACAAAACCGAATGTTACAAAAGCAAGATTTACCTTACAGGATGTTGCTGAAAGAAAAGTAAATCTTTTATTCTTTGGAAATTTTAACAGAATGATTTTCAATGATTATCAGGATGCGATGAATATTCTGATCAAAGACCGGGATTATATTTACGATTCTATGGTGAAGGATTTATATTATTTAGGGAAAGTTCTGGATAGAAAATACAGACTTTTATCAATAACTTATCAGATTTTTATGGCCGGAATTATCATTTCGGTACTGTCTTTCGGATATGCTTTCCTTTCACTTTAAATTTTAAACGGAGACTAAAAAATGATTGTAAGACAGTCTGCAAATTAGCTGAAAATGCTTTTCATATGGAAAGGATCTGTATTGAAGAATATTGTTGTTCAGCTCGTTACCATTACGTTTTTTTCTTTGTCAATATACTTTTTAAAGGAAGATCTTCGGTTATAAAGTTACCGATAGAATCATTCTAGCTTTATTTAGATTATCAGTTGAATCAGTTTTCTAATATTTCTATTTGATCGTTGTTCTGGATTTTACAGACTGATTTTACTTATTGAAATTCTCAAGGCAAGAAGTCCGGTAATTCCCTGTAGATCTTCAACTTTTAAAAATTCAATATCGTTTTCAAGAATCCCTTTTTTCTGTAATTTATTGATATATTCCAGGTATTCCTTTTGATTTTCCATTCCGAAATAAACGACGGTAATTTTACCGGGACAGGTAATTCTGTCGGTAGAGTCCTTCACATGAGCTTTATCCAAGCGCTTTTTGATGATTTCGTAATAAGAATTGTAAGCTCCGTCTACATCAAAACGTTTTTCATCCATTCTGAAACGGATGTCTATTTTTTCATTATAAACAAAGATCAATGAAGCAATCTCCAAACAAATAGGAAGGTCTTGTTTAAAGTTCTGGAATTCCTGTTCCATATTACAAACCGTTTTCAACTGCCAATATCTCAGCTTATGAACAACTTTTGAATGATAGGGAAGTTCCGGTGCAATGTTTTGACCGGTATACAAATTATGCTCAACGCCGTCAGACTTAAATCTTTCATAATAATGCGGAAAAATAAGCTGAGCTTTTGCCTGACCTTCATCCAGCAAATCGGCTAACTTTCTGTTTAATAAAGTGATAGAATCGTCTAAACTTTTTCTATTGCCATAAAAAAGATCATTCTGAGTGAAAACCTGTGCAAAATAATCTTTGATCTTTGCTTTCACTTCACTGGAAGATTTTATTTCTAATTTCGCCTGTAAAAAAGGATGAATTTCGTCTCTCAATAATCTTTGGAAACGCTGTTCGCTGTCGGCTTTGATTTCGTTATTCAATTCATTTTCAAAAATATCTAAGGCTAATAAATATTTTTCCGAATCCGAATTAATTAAAGAAAAAATGTCATGAAGACAATCAATCTGTTGATTGAGATCTTCAAGCATTAAGTTATAGCGTTTTTCTGAAGACGCGCGAATATCCGAAAAACCAAAAAGTGGAGTAAGATTTTTGAACGTAATCTGCTTTAGAGTATATATTTTTTTCCCAAGAGAAGCGTTAAAATATTTCTCCGCCTCGTTCCTGAATTTCCAGACAACACTATCGTGAATGGTTGTATATTCTCTTTGAATAATGGCTTCAATCTGATAATTTTTTTCAAAACTGAAACGATTTAAAGAAAATAAAATCATGTCTGTGAAAAACTCCATTTTTTTCAGTTTCAATCCGTTGAAACTATTGGCAATGGACGAAGTGAATTCCATTATCGCAAGCAAATCATTGTCTCTCATGATCGGAATAACCATGAAACTATTGATATTATTTTCCTTTAAAATTCTAAAAGAAGGAAGCGATTTTATCTGATAATCCAAATTCTCAACGTTGGAAATAACGATAGGTTTGGAATTATGGTTTAAATTTTCAAAAGTATTTTTTCTGGTTTCTTCATCAAAAGTATTGATCCAAAAATCCAGAATATGATTGGTAAAAAGATTTTCGTAAATCGGAAGTTTCTCCAGTCTCTGATCTTTTTTATTGAAAAGCATTAATCCAAAATTAAGCTGGGCAACATCAAAGTAAGATTTAAAAATTTCCACCAGGTTTTCATCTGGGGAAAGATTTTCGGGATCGATGCTGATCATGCTTGATTTCAGATCGGATAATGCAACCTCAGAAGTACAGTCGACAAGTGAAACAATTGAAAAACCTTTTAAAATCCAGGATTTTGAAGGAAAATATTTTTTCCAAAGCTTAAAATCGTCCAAATTTTCAAGCAAATTATCGATCACTTCTTCAGATGGAATTCTTGTTCCTTCTTTAGGGAAAACTTCTGTAAAATCTGCATTTACAGAAATTTTATAGTGCTTCATAATTCCCTGTTTATTGGGAATGTCATAATAAAAGGGAATTGTGCTTCTTATATCCCGATTGAAGTAGCTTTGTAAAATAAGACAGCAGCAAAATACATAAAACTCGTTGTCATCGATATTTCTGAGTTCTATCTCGAAGTCTTTTCCAGCATCTTTAAGAATGTTTTTAAATCTTTCGGTATAATTAAAAGTAACATTGGAAAGAGGAATGCTTGCCGCTTTTATTTCATTGTTTGTCAGCCCGGTAGGGAAGAGGTCAGCTAATAAAAGTCTGATAAGGTCTTCATTTTTTTCTAATAAATCAATATCCTGAAAACCGTCTCTGAGTTCCTGAAAATTTTTTGTCTTTTCGATCAATGATTCAGCATAATTGACGCGATATTCCAAACGGTCATTATATCGGATATGTTCTAATACATCCAAATACTTTTTGAACGAAATAAATACCTGAAATGGAGCGTCTTTTTTGTAAAGATTTGACAAAAGCTGAAATTTAGAGTAAAGTTATAAAAAAACCACAACATCGATGTTGTGGTTTTATATTTTTTGATGTGACTTTTTACAGTCCGAATAGTCTCGCAAATAAATCAGGGAAAACTCCTAAAACAATAATTAAAGCAATCACAAATACTGCTACAATATTGTAAGTAAGCGTTACTTTCTCTGAAGATTTGAATGTACTTTCTTTAAAGAAGAACATTGAAATAATTAATCTTAAGTAATATGCAATTGAAACTGCAGAACCTAAAACAGCAACTAATACCAGGAAAACACCGTGATTAGAATTCATTGCCTGAGAGAATAAAGCAAATTTCCCCATAAAACCAGCCGTTAACGGAACTCCCGCCATTGAAAGCATAGAGATTGCCGCAACTGTTGCTAATAAAGGTTCAGACTTTGCCAATCCTTTAAAAGCTCCGAAAGAAGTTTCTCTTTTAAGTTTCTCAACATAGATAAGACACATGAAAACTCCTACTGTAGATAAAGCGTATGCAAATAAATAAAACGCTAAATTATAAGTAGAAAGGCTTGTCATTCCGAAGAAAACCAACCCGATGTATCCCGCGTGAGAAACTGAAGAGTATGCCAACATTCTTTTTGCATTTGTCTGAGCAAGTCCCATAACATTTGCCAAAAGTAATGTAATGATTAAGAATACCCCGAAAACATTGATCCATTCTTCTGTAACTCCTCCAAATCCGATCGTCATTAATCTGAATAATGCGAAAAATCCTGAGATTTTTACAACACTTGCCATGAAAGCGGTAATTAATGAAGGTGATCCGTAATAAACATCAGGACTCCACATGTGGAAAGGTGCTAATGCTACTTTGAATGCCAATGCACAAAGAATCAACAGAACTCCTAAAATAAACATTACGTCTTTAGGATTTGTAACTCCGAAATCCTGAATCTTATATAAATCGAAACTTCCAACACTCCCGTAAATAAATGCAATACCGAAAAGCAAGAAACCTGTCGCAAATGCACCCATTAAGAAATATTTGATTGAAGCTTCATTTGATCTTAAATCAGTTTTATTAGCTCCCGCCATTACATATAAAGGAATAGAAAGAATTTCAACTCCTAAAAATAACGTAACCAAATTTTGGTACCCGAAAAGGATAATCCCTCCGCAAAGAGCAAAAAGCATCAATGCGTATAATTCTGACTGGTGGCTTCTGTGGTTGCTAAATGCAAAACCTCCCAAAAAGAATAGTAATAATGTCGTTACGATTGATATTTTAGTAAATAAAGCAGTATTTGCAGTATAATCATACATGTGTCTGTACTTTTCAAAGAAAGCACATTCTGGCATGAAACTTACATATAATGCGATGATTAATCCCAAAATCCCAATGTACCTTGCGAATTTCCCTTGTTCAAAAACTCCTGAAAATAACGCAACAACTGCCGTTAGGAAAACAATAATTAAAACACTCATTTTTTAAAATATCAAATTAGCTTACCATTGATTGGTAGATAAACTTCAACGAACTATTCACCATTTCGATTACCGGTTGTGGGAAAATACCAAATACAATCACAAAAACCGCTATACTTGCCAATACAGAGAACTCTACTGCAGATAAATCTTTTGCTGTACTTAAAACAACATCATCACCCTGACCAAACATTGCTTTTCCGTAGAATCTCAATAAATATACAGCCGCAAGAATTACTGTAAGACCAGCAATTACTGCCGCCAATCCGTTAAAATCATATACAGATTTCAACAGGATAAATTCTCCGATGAATCCATTGGTCAATGGAACTCCCATTGACCCTAATATAATGATCAAGAACAACACGGCAAACTTAGGAGCTACTTTTGCAAGACCTCCCATTTGTCTGATGTCTCTTGACTTAAATCTCTTGTATAAAATATCACAACAGTAGAACAGACCCACCACGTTGACACCGTGAGCGAAAGTCTGTACCAATGCACCTTCAGCACCTTCGATGTTGAAAGTTCCTCTTAAAGTAATCACTGCAGAAGCGAAGATACCTGCAACCATCAATCCAACGTGAGAGAAAGAAGAATACGCAATGATTCTCTTCATATCTGTCTGGATGATCGCGATTAATGCACCATGAACAATTCCTACAATGGCAAGGATAATTACAATCTGTCCTGAAATTCCTGCAATCGGAAGCGGAGTAATTGGTAATAAGTAACGCATAACTCCATAAATTGCCATTTTCAGCATGATCCCTGATAAAAGCATCGAGCCCTGAGTCGGCGAATATGTATAGGTGTCCGGTTGCCAAGTATGGAAGGGGAATACCGGTAATTTCACTGCAAAAGCAAAGAAAATAAACCAGAATACCACAGTTTGTTGTGTTTCGTTAAGCTGAGCATTGTATAAATCTGTCAGTGCAAATGATGCGGAGTGATTGTAAACATAAATCAATCCGGCTAACATGAATAATGACCCAACGAATGTATAGACAAAGAATTTCGTAGTGAATTCAAATCTTTTATTTTCCTGACCCCAAAGTCCGGCAATAAACCAGATCGGAATCAAAGTAACTTCCCAGAAAATGTAGAATAATAATCCGTCCAGCGAAGTGAAAACTCCCACAAGTCCGAACTGCATCAGCAAAATCAAACCGTAGAATGTATTTCTGTAGCTTACATTTTCATTAAAGGAAGATAAAATAATAATTGGCGCTAAAATATTAGTCAGCAATAAAAGAAGCAAGCTCATCCCATCGATACCGAAGTGAAGAGAGCTCTTCATAAATTGTGACCAAGGATAATTGATCTCATGCTGCAACACGCTATCCACTGTCGGAGTAAAATCGAAATCCGCTGCGATATAGAAGGTTACAAGCATTTGAATCAATGCGATTCCCAGTGCCAAATATTTGCTGGAATTACTCTTCCACGCAAAAACTAATCCCGAACCTACTAGAGGTAATAGTAATAATGTTAATAATAAACCAGACATTATTGTAATATAAAGTTAACAATCAGTATAATTCCCACAGCTAAAGACATGATAAGAATATAGTTCTCAACATTTCCGTTTTGAATACGCTTCATAGCTTTCCCGCTGTCTTCAGCGCCTTCACCTACGAAGTCTACAACACGATCAAGAACACCTTTATCAAACATCTTTCCTCCACGTCCTAATCCTTCAACAGTTTTTACAATTAATGCATTGTAAAGTTCGTCAACATATAATTTTTTAGCAGACAGTTTTTCCCATCCTGTATACTGCTCTTCCGGTACTGCTTGTTTTTTCTTATTCACATACGTGTTTTTAACAATAAACCAAACGCAGAAGAACATCAGAACAGTTGCTCCTAAAAGTATCATTTCAGTACCAAACGGAACTCCCGAAAGAGTAGCTTCCATTTGTTTAAAGCTTTCCTCAGTAAGAACCGGTTTCAGCCACTCCATTAATTTTGCATAATGACCGTGACCGATGAAGTGAGGAAGGTTTATTAAACCACCTAATACAGAAAGAATAGCCAATACGATCAATGGTAATGTCATATTCGTCGGGCTTTCGTGTAAGTGGTGTTTCTGATCTTCAGTACCTCTGAACTCTCCGTGGAAAGTCAAATAATACAATCTGAACATATAAGTTGCAGTAACAGCTGCCAAAATGAATAAGAATACCCAATAAATTGGATTCTTAGCAAAAGCTGCCACTAAAATTTCGTCTTTAGAAATCATCCCTGATAATAAAGGGAATCCTGAGATTGCCAATGTTCCGATAAGGAAAGTAGCGTGAGTGACTGGAATGTATTTTTTTAGACCTCCCATGAAACGCATATCCTGTTCGTTGCTCATTGCGTGGATTACAGAACCTGCTCCCAAGAATAATAAAGCTTTAAAGAAAGCATGCGTCATAACGTGGAACATAGCCGTTGTATACGCTCCAAGACCTAAAGCAATGAACATGAATCCAAGTTGTGAAACTGTAGAATATGCCAATACTTTTTTGATGTCATTTTGACGAAGTGCATAGAATCCTGCTAAAGCAGCAGTTAAGAATCCGATTAATAAAATTCCGTCCTGAACTGTCGGTGCTAAAGTAAATAAGAAGTTTGATCTTACAACTAAATAAATACCTGCGGTAACCATCGTCGCCGCGTGAATTAACGCAGAAACAGGAGTAGGACCCGCCATCGCGTCCGGTAACCAAGTATATAAAGGAACCTGAGCAGATTTACCAGTTGCACCGATAAATAAACTCGCTGTAATAAAGATAATTACGCTTCCGTCTAATTCAAATTTTCCGGCATTTTCTTTTACCGTCATATAATCTAAAGCATTGGTCTGAGAAGCGATCATGAAGATACCGATCAATAACGCAAGGTCACCGATTCTGTTCATGATGAAAGCTTTTCTTGCTGCTTTACCGTATTCTTCATTGGTATACCAGAATCCGATCAATAAATAAGAACAAAGACCTACACCTTCCCATCCGATGAATAAGATAAGGTAGTTACTTCCCATTACCAATAATAACATAGAGAAGATGAATAGATTTAAATAAGTAAAAAACTTATAGAAACCTTTATCATGACTCATATATCCGATAGAGTACAGGTGAATTAAAGAACCAATCCCCGTGATAATCATAATCATCATTAATGACAACTGATCGATCTGGAATCCGAAATTAATCTGAACCCCGTTTATTCTAAACCATTCAAAAGCTTTTACAACAACAGCAGGACTTTCAGAATCGAAATTCATGAAAATGCTTACTGCAATACAAAAAGACGCAAAAACCATTGCTGTAGCCAAACTACCAACAACTATTTTTGGAAGATTTTTCCCGAATAAACCGTTGATAAGGAAACCTAAAAGTGGTAAAAGTATTATTGCATATATTAAATTCTCCATTCTTATCCTCTTAATTTATTAAATATACTTACATCAACAGAACGGGTATTTCTATATAGCATAGCAATAATTGCCAAGCCTACCGCTACTTCCGCAGCAGCAACCACCATAATGAAGAAAACTAAAAGTTGTCCATCTCCATTCCCTTTGTACGCTGAAAAAGCAGCCAATAAAAGGTTTACAGAATTCAGCATAAGCTCTACACAACCCAAAATAACAATAGCGTTTTTTCTCAATAATACTCCCAATACTCCTAAACAGAACAATACTGAAGAAAGAATGATGAAATAGTTTAGAGGGACGCTTTGTATAAATGTATTTACTTCTCCCATAATTTTATAAATCTTTTTTACCGATTAATACCGCACCTACAATACCTGCCAAAATAAGGATGGATGCAAGCTCAAACGGTAAAACATATTCATTAAACAAAAGTCTACCCAGATTTTTAGTAAGACCAACTCCCTTGTCTACATTTTCAACAACGATCTGGTTTTGCTGAACCCCTCTGAATACGCCTAAAACACCAACTAATAAAAGACAAGCTGTAAGAACTCCAGTAATTTTTAAAGTATTGTTCTTCTTACTTTCGTCTTGCTTATTAAGGTTAAGCATCATCAGGATGTAAAGGAATAATACCATAATGGCACCGGCGTAAACTATAATCTGAATAATCGCAAGGAATTGTGCATTCAGAAGAATGTACATGCCCGCAATTGAAAACATTGTAACAATTAATGACAAAATAGCATAGAGAGGATTTCTTGCAAATACGAAATATACTGCACTTGCCACTGCTAAAAACGCCACCAAGAAAAATAAAAACTGATCCATTATTTTACCGCATTTTTTTGTTTCTCGGACTGTCTTTCAGTGATATCAATCCTTTGATTTATTTTTTCAACCAATTTATCTTTTCCGTAGATAAAAGAACCTCTGTTGGTTTCCACGTCTACCAGTCTGTCTGTAAGATAGATCGCAGATTTCGGACAAGCTTCTTCACACATACCACAGAAAATACATCTTAGCATATTGATTTCATATACTGAAGCGTATTTTTCTTCTCTGTAAAGATCTCTTTCTTCCTTAGTTCTTTCGGCAGCAGTCATCGTAATTGCTTCTGCAGGACATGCAACCGCACAAAGTCCGCAAGCTGTACATCTTTCTCTGCCTTCTTCGTCTCTTTTCAAAACGTGCTGACCTCTCCAGATTTCTGCTCTTGGTTTCTGTACTTCCGGATACGAATATACTGCGGGAGCACCTTTCAATACCGTTCTTACAGCATGCTTAAATGTAATCCCCATTCCTGTAAAAATTGCAGGTAAGTAGATTTTTTCAGCAAGGGTCATTTCTTTGTTAGAAACAACTTTTGATCTGTTCGTAAGTTTCATTTAATTATAGATGTTAGATGTTAGACGTTAGATTTTAGACTAATCCTGTCTGTTATCTTAATTAATATTTATATCTGAATATGAGATGTCAAAGATAAAGCTTTGATTTCATCATCAATTATTAAATCAGCTTATCTTCAAATTTCAATTTCTAATTTGCAAACGCTAAAATTACAGCACCTGTAATTAATAAGTTTACTAATGCCATCGGAATTAAAGTTTTCCAACCCAAGTGCATTAATTGATCATATCTGAATCTTGGAAGCGTCCATCTGATCCACATAAAGATCAAAATTCCGATTACCGTTTTAGTTAAGAATGCCACGATACTCAAGATCCCGGCAGTGTTTTCACCCCAGTGCTGAGTTACCCATTCGATTCCAGGATAGTTATAACCACCGAAGAAAAGTACTACCATGAAAGCATTTGAAATAAACATGTTCACGTATTCACCAAACATGTATAATCCCAACTTCATTGATGAATATTCCGTAGAATATCCTGTCACCAATTCAGATTCACATTCAGGTAAATCGAAAGGGTGTCTGTTGGTTTCTGCTAAAGCTGCTACGAAAAATACAAGGAAGGCAATCGGCTGGTAGAAAATATTCCAGTTCATACCGGAACCCCAAGGAATAACTCCCCAAAGTTTTCCTGTTGTCTGACTTTCCGTAATTTCTTTTAAGTCTAAACTTCCCGTCATCATAATGATAGAAAGCAAAGCTAATCCCATTGCCAATTCGTAAGAAATCATCTGAGAAGAAGCACGGATTGCACCTAATAATGAATATTTGTTGTTCGAAGCCCAACCTCCGATCATGATCCCGTATACACCGATGGAAGCCATTCCGATGATGAAAAGTACTCCGACATCAATGTTAGCAACCTGCAGATCGTAAGAAACTCCACCAAAATTTAAACTTTTACCCCAAGGAATAACTGCTCCGGTGATTAATGAAATAAACATTACCAAAGCCGGTCCCAATACGAAAAGAAATTTTTCTGCATTGGCAGGTGTAAAATCTTCTTTAAAGAAAAACTTTCCACCGTCAGCAAGAGGCTGCAGCAATCCGAAAGGCCCAGCTCTGTTGGGACCAATTCTATCCTGCATGATAGAGGCAACTTTTCTTTCCGCCCAGGTAGAGTAGGCTGCAATCGTCAATGAAAGCAAGAAAAGCGCTAGTACAAGTATAAGTTTAAATGTAAGTAAATCCATTTTTTATTTATTTAGATAATAGATATCAGATGCTAGATTTCAGATTTAAAATCTGTTGTCTGATGTCTGAAATCTCATGTCTTAAAGATTATTTATTTTTCGTCTTTTTCACTGATTTCCTTAGCCATCGGATTGTCTAAAACTCTTAGTTCATCTTTAGGTTTTTCATAGTGGTTCAATGAAATAACTGAATGTCTGTCGATATGTCTAGGACCTTCGATGTTCCAGTCTGACAATGATTTTCTTTCGAAACGGCAAGTATCACAGATAAACTCTTCAACTTCTCCCCACTGATCTTTTCTGGCTGTAACTCTTGAAACTTCGTCACCTTTCATCCAAACGGTAGCTTTTCCTGAACATTTATCACACTTACAAGTGGCATTCATTGGTTTTGTGAACCAGACTCTGCTTGCAAAACGTGAAGTCCTGTCTGTTAATGCTCCTACCGGACAAACATCGATAATATTTCCGATAAAATCATTATCTAAAGCTTTATTTAAGTAAGTAGAAATTTCAGCATGATCTCCTCTGAAAAGAATTCCGTGTTCTCTTGTATCTGTAAGCTGATTTGCTGTTAAAACGCATCTAGCACACAAAATACAACGGTTCATGTTCAATTTAATGTTCGGACCAAGATCGTCTGCTTCGTAAGTATTTCTTTCAAATTCAGTTCTTGTCTGAAGATTTCCATGCTCATAACCAAGATCCTGAAGATGACATTCTCCTGCCTGATCACAAACAGGGCAGTCTAACGGGTGATTAACCAACAAAAACTCAGTGACAGCTTTTCTACCTTCCTGAGCTTTATCAGAAGTAAGATTTTTTACTTCCATTCCATCCATCACATTAGTTCTGCAGCTGGCAACTAATTTTGGCATAGGGCGAGGATCTGCTTCAGATCCTTTAGAAACTTCTACTAAGCAAGTTCTACATCTCCCTCCACTGGTTTCCAATTTGCTGTAGTAGCACATTGCAGGAGGAACAGATTTTCCGCCGATCTGTCTTGCAGCTTCCAAAATAGAAGTACCTGGCAAAACTTCGGTAGTCTGTCCGTCTATAGTTATTGTGAATTTTTTAACCTCTTCGCTCATATTCTATGCTTTAAAGCAGTTAAGCTATATTTTTTATTTTTGCTTTTTTGTATTAAATGTGTATCCGATCCCGAATACCAGTTCACAGAATGTAAAATCTTGAGTTGCTTTGTCAATTTTTACATTTTCCTCTGTTGTTCTTACGCTGGGTAAATTAATATAACCATATTTCACTTCAGCTTTTGCCACAAAATGATTCCAGAATACTACGTTTACTCCTGTTCTTGCATCCAGACCAAATCCTGCTAAATGAAAGTGGTCACTTTCTCCTTTTCCCATTAATGTAGCATCAGTTTTAGGAACTAAAACACCCGCTCCTAAACCATAATTCCAGAATATATCAAATTTATTCTTATTAAGGATTTGTTTGTATTTCTGAACTCCAAGATTTAAATAATTTAAACCATTCGTATGCTCATACTTTAAAAACTCACCATTAGAAAGATCGATTTTTCCGTTATTTACCATTCCTGAATATGCCGGATCATTGATATAACCATTGAAATCAACAGTTTGATTCTGATCCATCACATACTTCATGTGATCTACTCCAAACGTAATTCCTATATTATCCTTAATAAAGTAAGTAATATTATAATTAACCTGTGGAATTGAAATTTTTGTAGGATCAATATAATGATTGAATTCACTTATTGGAGTCGGTCTGTCGTGTGCAGATACATTGTTTAAGGTAAAGTTGTAATTCTGACCGTAAAAATGAATATCAGAATTTCCAAACCAACCTCTGTTCCAGCCCCAGAACACCATTACTGATCCTTTTTTGAACGCCTCTCTCTGAGCATTAACGCTCATGGCTACTGTTAATAAAAACAGTATTAAAAATTTATTTTTCAACTTAAATTTTTCTTATTAATTAGGAATTAAACTGTAGGCGCCGGAATAGGATCTGCATAGTTTGCCAAACCATAGTTTTGTGTCAAGCACAATTCCGGATTTTTAATATGCCATTCAAATTCATCCCTAAAATGACGAATTGCCGCTGCAACAGGCCAAGCTGCCGCATCACCTAACGGGCAAATCGTGTTTCCTTCAATCTTTCTCTGGATATCCCAAAGCAGATCGATATCTTCCATTTTTCCTTCTCCTTTCTCAATTTTTTTCAAAATTTTGTACATCCATCCCGTTCCTTCACGACAAGGAGTACATTGCCCGCAACTTTCGTGATTATAGAATCTCGCTAAAGTCATGGTATGTTCTACGATACACTGATCTTCATCTAAAACAATGAAACCTCCTGATCCCATCATTGTTCCGGTAGCAAATCCACCGTCTGCCAATGATTCGTAGTTCATGTATCTAGGTTCTCCGTTTACGGTTTTTAATAATAAATTTGCCGGAACAATCGGAACAGAGCTACCTCCGGGAATACAAGCTTTTAGCCTTTTTCCGTCTTTGATTCCTCCACAATATTCATCAGAGTAAATAAATTCTTCAACTGTAATGGTCATGTCGATTTCATAAACTCCTGGTTTGTTGATGTTTCCACAAGCAGAAATTAATTTTGTACCTGTAGATCTTCCAACTCCGATTTTAGCATATTCAGCTCCTGTAATATCAATAATTGGAACGATTGCTGCGATAGATTCAACGTTATTTACAACCGTTGGTCTTTCCCAAAGTCCTTTTACAGCCGGGAATGGCGGTTTTAATCTTGGATTTCCTCTTTTACCTTCAAGAGATTCAAGCAATGCAGTTTCTTCACCACAAATATAAGCTCCACCACCTCTTTGAACGTAGATTTCACAATCGAAACCGGTTCCCATGATATTTTTACCTAAAAATCCTGCCGCTTTTGCTTCTTCAATAGCTTCTTCCAAAATATCAGGAATCCAAGAATATTCTCCACGAATGTAGATATAAGAAACATTTGATCCCAAACAATAAGACGAAATCAGCATTCCTTCGATCAGTAAATGAGGAAGAAATTCCATTAAATATCTGTCTTTGAAAGTTCCCGGTTCCGATTCATCGGCATTTACTACCAAGTGTCTCGGGACGCCTTCCGGTTTTGCCAGAAAGCTCCATTTCATCCCGGTCGGGAATCCTGCTCCACCACGACCACGAAGTCCGGAAGCTTTTACTTCTTCCAAAATTTCGTCGGGTGTCATTTTCAAGGCTTTTTCAGCTGCTGTGTAACCTCCCTGTTTACGGTATGTTTCAAAGTAGCGAATACCTTCTATATGTGCATCTTTAAGTAAAAGTTTTTTACTCATTGTATATTTTATTAATCCAAGGCAACTTGTCCTTCTCTGCAAAGATCCAGGATTTCGTCAACTTTTTCTATCGTTAAATTTTCATGAAAGAATTTCCCTAACTGCATCATTGGAGCGTATCCACAAGCACCAAGACATTCAGCAGGTTTTAATGTGAACATTCCATCTTCCGTAGTTTGTCCGTCCTTAATGTTCAGTTTAGTTCTGATATGATCCAGGATTTTTTCGCTTCCGCAAACCATACAAGGTCCCGTCCTGCAAACTTCCAAAACATATTTACCAACCGGCTTCATATTGAACATTGTATAAAAAGTAGCTACTTCATATACTTCAATTGGTTTGATACTTAATAATTCCGCAACATAATCCATCACAGGAACGTCTAACCATCCTCCGAATTCTTTCTGTGCCAAATGCAGAACAGGAAGAAGAGCAGATTTTTGTCTTCCTTCAGGATATCTTGCGATAATTTTGTGTACCTGTGCTAAACTTTCCGGTTTAAAAGCTATTGTTTCGCTCATTTTTTATCTAAGATTTCAGATGCCAGATTTCAGACATCAGATTTTAAATTTATATGTAAAGCAAAGAGTCTAACATCTGAAATCTGATGCCTGACGTCTTTTTTTATGCGTCTAATTCTCCCGCAATAATATTCATACTACACATCGTTACAATCGCATCAGAGATTACAGAACCTGTAATCATCTCAGGATAAGCCTGGTAGTAGATAAAACATGGTCTTCTGAAGTGCAGTCTATAAGGACTTCTTCCACCATCACTCACTAAATAGAAACCTAATTCTCCGTTTCCACCTTCTACAGCATGGTAAACTTCACCTTTCGGTACATCTGTTTCTCCCATTACAATTTTGAAATGGTAGATTAATGCTTCCATTTTTTGATAAACATCAGCCTTTTCAGGAAGATAGAAATCAGGAACATCCGCGTGGAATGGACCTTCAGGAAGATTCTCGTATGCTTGTTTGATGATTTTAATAGATTCCCAGATTTCCTGCTGACGAACCATGAAACGGTCGTACGTATCACCTGCAGTTCCCACAGGAATGATAAAGTCGAAATCTTCGTAAGATGAATAAGGCTGTGCAACTCTTACATCATAATCTACCCCTGCTGCACGTAAATTCGGACCTGTGAAACCATAGCTTAACGCTCTTTCAGCAGAAATTGCTCCTGCTCCGATGGTTCTGTCCATGAAAATTCTGTTTCTTTCTAATAAAGTACAGAATTCTTTAAATCTTGGTGGGAAAGTTTTAAGGAAATCCTTTAATAACTCATGGAATTTTGGAGTGAAATCTCTTTCAAATCCTCCGATTCTTCCCATATTGGTAGTCATTCTTGCCCCACAAATCTGCTCATACATATCATAAATACGTTCTCTTTCGATGAACATATAGGTAAGACCTGTAATCGCTCCGGAGTCCATTCCGGTTACACCATTACAGATAAGGTGGTCACCGATTCTAGCTAATTCCATCAAAATTACACGCATATAATCTACACGCTTAGGAACTTCAACTCCAATTAGCTTCTCAACTGTCATATGCCAACCTAAGTTGTTGATCGGTGCAGAACAGTAATTCATACGGTCGGTAAGGGTAGTGATCTGAGAATAGTTTCTTCTTTCAGAAATCTTTTCAAATGCTCTGTGGATGTAGCCTACCGTTTGCTCAGCATGAAGGATTCTTTCTCCGTCCATCGTTAAAATGTTCTGGAAAATCCCGTGAGTAGCAGGGTGGGTTGGTCCTAAATTGAGGGTATAAAGTTGACCGTCAATCTGTTCCTTACTTTCGTATTGGTTAAGTATATTAGATAATGAGTTATCTTTCATAATTTAAATGCTTTAGGCTATAGGCTTTAGGCTTTAAGCTTATTGCTTGCTGCTTACTGCTTATTGCATTATTTTTTATCTTCCGAACATACTATCGTTCTTGTCGGTTCTTGTTCCGTCTTCCAAACGATATTCCTTCAACATTGGGTGGTATCCGAGATCTTCCATATTTAAAATAGCTCTAAGATCAGGATGTCCCTTAAATTTAATTCCGTAGAAATCAAAAGTTTCTCTTTCCATCCAGTTGGCTCCTGCATAAAGATCAACAAGAGAATCAACTTCGATATTTTCTCTGGACATAAAGATTTTCAGACGCAATCTGAAATTAGCCATCATATTATGCAAATGATAAACAACACCAATTTCTTTTTCTGGAAATTCAGGGTAATGGATTCCACAAATGTCTGTAAGGAAATTAAATTCCAACGATGAATCTTTCAAATAATGAATGATCTTTTTGATATCATCTTTCTTCACTTCGATCGTCAACATTCCATAAGGCTCTGAACTAGAGATTACAGATTCCGGAAATTCTCTTGTGATTGCTTCTAATACAAATTCGTTTGTCATTTCCGTTTTAGTTGCTAATGTTGTAAGAATCTAACAATTTTTGGTATTCAGGCATATCTCTTCTTCTGATGCTTTCGCTTTCTGCCAAAGCCTGAACCTGCATTACACCTTCAATAATCTGCTCCGGTCTTGGAGGACATCCTGGAACGTATACGTCAACCGGGATAATCTTATCGATTCCCTGTAATACTGAATAAGTATCAAAAATACCACCACTGGAAGCACAAGCTCCCACTGCTACCACCCATTTCGGCTCAGCCATCTGAGTGTAAACTTCTTTTAGGACAGGTCCTAATTTCTTAGATATAGTTCCGCAAACCATCAACATATCTGCCTGTCTTGGTGAGAAAGAGTTTCTTTCCATACCAAATCTCGAAGCATCATAAGTCGGGTTCAGGGTAGCCATAAACTCGATACCACAACAAGAGGTTGCAAAAGGTAACGGCCAAAGTGAAAACTTTCTAGCCATACCGATTACACTGCTCAGTTTCGTTGCGAAAAACCCTTCTCCTTCAAATCCTTCCGGAGCAGGTGCATCTGTTCTTATTACTGGTTTGTTATCTGACATTTTAGTAGATTTTAGATTTTAAATTAGATTCTAAATTGTTGTTAATGTTAACTTTAATTCAAAATCATCATCTAAAATTTATAATTTTTAATTTAAAATTTTTATTTATCCCAATCTAATGCGCCACGCTTCCAGACATAGAAAAATGCCATGAAGAAAATCGCCACGAACATCAATACTGCCAGGAATCCTTCCATTCCGAATTCTCTGAAATTAACAGCATAAGGATAAAAAAATACGATTTCAATATCGAATAGTACAAATAATACCGCAGTCAAAAAGTATTTAATGGAAAACGGCGTTCTTGCATTTCCTTCTACCGGGACTCCACATTCCCAGCTTTGGTTTTTCACAGAATTTCCTTTTTTCTGTTTCGGACCTAAAAAATGCGCTCCAAGCAAAGAAATAGCTACGAAACCGATCGCAACACCTGCTTGTAATAGGATTGGAATATAACTTTCAGGTAAATTCATTTTTGCATTATTATCTCAATTTGCAAATTTACAGAATAAACAAGAAAGCATGAAATTAATCAGCCTAAAAGTGGGATCAAAATAGGAAAAAACGACAATTTAGAATCAATAAAAATAACGATTATTTCTTCATTTTTTTTAAGAGAGAGAATGCCATGAAAGAAATATAGGCAAAAAGAATGCTTGCATACAAAATATTAATAATTGTATTTGCTCTGTCGTCTCCAATTTTGAAAAATAAATTGTAAACAATAAATCCGGCGATTAAAATCGCAAAAACAACGAGATGTGGTTTCATATTATAAACTTACAGATAAGTCTAATTTTTAATTATCAAAATTATTTAATTTCCAAAGAGTAAGTTCTTCTTCTTTTGTGGTTTGTAGGATTATAATCCTGCCAAAGAACCTGAACACTTTTATTTTCTTCCAGTTCAGGGTTTGTTTCGGCAAATTCAATTCCCATGCTTGTAAATCGTACAAAGATTTCTTTAAAAATAATTGCCGTTACGCCGCGTCTCTGATATTCAGGATGAATCCCGATCAGGTAAAAATTGGCGCGGTCATTTTTCTTGCTTGCCTGTAAAAAATGCCACCATCCGAATGGGAATAATTTTCCTTTTGATTTTTGTAAAGCTTTTGAATATGAAGGCATTGTGATAGCAAAAGAAATCAGCTCATTGTTTTCATCAACGACGCATATTACATAATTTTTGTCGATGAAAGGGAAATATTTTTCTCTGTATGTTTGTATTTGCTCGTCAGAAATCGGCGTGTATGTAGAAAGATGCTTATAGGTTTCATCCAATAATTTGAACATAGGTTCTACAAAAGGTAAGATCTCTTCTTTAGAATTAAAGTGCAAAACTTTAAGCTTGTATTTCTGAGCAATCAAACCACTGAATTTTTCCACCTTTTCAGGCAAAACCTTCGGGAAGTTCATTTCAAATTCTACCCATTCTTTTTCCTTTGTTAAACCAAGTTCTTCAAGATGTTGAGGATAATAGGCATGATTGTAAATTCCGATCATTGTTGCCAGTTTTTCGAATCCCATTGTTAACATTCCGGCTTTATCGAGGTTGGTGAACCCCATCGGACCTTCAATTTTGTTTATATTATGTTCTTTGGCATAGTCAATTGCTTTCTGAATTAAAGCTTTAGACACCTCTTTATCATCAATAAAATCGATCCAGCCAAAACGTACTTTTTTAATGCCCAGTTCTTTTTCCTCTTTATGATTGATAATCACAGCGATTCTTCCTACTACTTTATTGTCTTTTAGGGCAAGAAATTGTTTTGATTCAGAATAATTTAGGGCAGGATTTTCCTTAGAATCCCAAATTTTATATTCATCTTTAATAAAAGAAGGAACGTAATAAGGATTGTTTTTATAGAGATCCATCGGAAATCTTACAAATTGTTTTAATTCGCTTTGATTTTTTACTTCAATAACTGAAACTTTAGACATAGGTTTAGAGGGTAATTTAAAAGCAAATATAAATAATAAAATGCAATACTTTGGCACAGTTTTTACACCTTGAAGAGTAAATTTAAATAGAAAAAATGGGTGGTTATTATATAATTATTATAATTTCAATGATCGTGAGCTGGTATGTCTCATGGAAATTGAAGTCTAAATTTGAATATTATTCCAAAGTGCACCTTAAAAATGGACTTTCAGGAAAAGAAATAGCAGAAAAAATGTTGAGAGATAACGGGATTAATGATGTTCAGGTAATTTCTGTTCCCGGGCAATTAAGTGATCATTATAATCCTTCCAATAAAACGGTAAATCTTTCGGAGGCGGTTTACATGCAGAGAAATGCAGCGGCTGCAGCTGTTGCAGCTCATGAATGCGGTCATGCTGTACAACATGCAGTAGGATATTCTATGCTTCAGCTTCGTTCGAAATTGGTTCCTGTTGTTAACATCAGTTCCAATTTAATGCAATTTGTGCTTATTGCAGGTATCGTGATTATGGCAGCAACCAGAACGATAAATGATCCTAATGGAAATACAATTGTCTTAGCAATCGGAGTATTAATGTTTGCATTTACAACTCTTTTCGCATTTATCACGCTTCCCGTTGAATATGATGCCAGTAACAGAGCGATGAAATGGTTAAAAGATACGGGAACTGTAACTTCTGAAGAATTTGTAGGAGTTCAGGATAGTTTAAAATGGGCAGCCAGAACTTATGTGGTCGCTGCAATCGGATCTCTCGCGCAACTGCTTTACTGGGCATCTTTGTTGATGGGAGGAAGAAGAAATTAATTTTTAAATTCAAAAGAAATATGCTGCATCTCGGAAAGTTTTTCTGAGATGTTTTCTTTTTGAATCAGTTTCAAAGAAGCGGTTAAAATACAGTTTTCATTGGCATCAAAATTCAACACTTTTGCATCATATTTTGAAAGCAAAGTAAAAATAGTGTTTTGCTGATTAAAATTAAACTGAATTTCAATAACGGTTTGCAGTTCTTTTGTAATAATATTGGCTTCTTCCAAGGTTATTTTTGCACATTCTTTATAGGCTTTTACCAAACCTGAAACTCCCAATTTTGTTCCGCCGTAATAACGAACGGAAATAACCAGAACATTAGTGATTTCGTGAGCCAAAAGTTGATTGTAAATAGGTAAACCGGCACTTCCGGAAGGTTCTCCATCGTCATTAGCACGATAATTTTCGCCATTTAAGCCAATCCTGAAAGCATAGCAATGATGCGTTGCTTTCGGATGTTCTGTTCTCACTTTTTCCAAAGCATTTTTGAGTTCTTCTTCATTATTGACAGGAAAAGCAAATCCGATAAACTTGCTTCCTTTTTCTTTTAATAAAGTATTTTCTATGGGCTTTTCTATGGTTTTGTACTCGAACGTCATTCAATATTCCGGTTATAATTGCAAAATTACGCTTTATAATAAATATAAAAAATCCTTCTTTTCTACATTTATTTAATAAACATCTGAAAAGAAGGATTATTGAAATTAAGTTTTATATCTGATTCGTATGCTCAGGTATAATTAAATTTGTCAAATATAGTTAGTCTTGACAACATGGTGGTTCTACAGGGGGATTGCATAGTCCCCATTGTTGACCGGCATCTGAAATAGGATGACAAGCACTTCCTATGCAGCACTGATTTGGTCCGCATCCTTGATTGGGTAACCAAGCTGCTCCACATTGATTAAATCCTCCAATAATTGATTTTTGATCATTTCTTGTAAGCATTTTTGCGCCTTTTACATTTTTTAAATTTTTCATAATATTTTTTTGATTTGTATAACAAATTATTTACATGTAAAGCGTGATAAAATTAAATTATTGTGAAATTAATTTTTTAATAAGCTATTTAATATATTTCTCAATTACGTTATCTCTGAAGTTTAAAGACTTTTCAGGATCAAAATTAAATTCAGGAGCTTTGGTGCCATTTTCAAGTTTCAGATTTTCATTTTTAATAATTATTGCTTCATCCCAAAGATTAGCATTAATGAATTCCTGCAAAGTAAATCTTCCGCCTTCAATAATTACGGATTGAATTTGTTCCTTATATAAAGCGTCCATTAAATTTGGTAAGAAATTTTCTTTTTCTATTTTAATAAAGTGAATATTATCCTGACTTTCTTCTTTAACTGAATTAAAAACAATTGTTTTCGCTTCCTGATTATAAATCTTGAAATCTTTCGGAACTTTCAGATCAAAATCAATTAAAATTCTTATTGGGTTTACTCCTTCGACGTTTCTGACATTTAAACTTGGGTTGTCATTCAAAGCAGTTTGTGTTCCTACTAAAATGGCATGTTCATCGGCTCTTAATTGATGAACAAATTGATTAACCAAAGAATTTGAAATGGAGTAGGGTTTAAAATTTTTATCCAAAAAACCATCTTCGGACTCTGCCCATTTCAAAATGATATAAGGTCTTTTCTTTTCGTGGTAGGTAAAGAATCTTTTGTTTAATTCAATACATTCATTTTCCAGAACTCCTGAAACAGCTTCAATTCCTGCATCCTGAATGATTTTTTTACCTCTTCCATTTACTTTATCGTGAGAATCCATCGCACCGATCACCACTTTTTTGAATCCTAATTCTTTAATTTTTAAAGCACACGGCGGAGTTTTTCCGTAATGGGCGCAAGGTTCCAAAGAAACGTAGATTGTAGATTCAGGAATCAGGCTTTTGTCTTTAACGGAATTAATCGCGTTGATTTCTGCATGATTTTCTCCGGCTTTGTGATGATAGCCTTCTCCAATAATTTCTCCGTTATGAACGATCACGCTTCCTACCAAAGGATTCGGATACGTTTTTCCAATAGCTTTTTGGGCCAGTTCGATACATCTTTTTATGTAAAATTCGTCTTGCATATTAATGAAAAAAGCGAAGACAAATTACTTTGATCGCTATTTATTGTTTATAATTATTATAAAATTTAAGTATGTGAAAATTTACTAGATCTATTAGTGGTAATTTTTGCAGTATTTTAATGCTCTTTATTTTGGCAATAATAGAAATTTATTATATTTATATTTACTGAGAATCTTCAAAATTGTTTTCAATTTATCATAACGTTCTTTCGACGGTTCTATAACTAAAATTTTACCAGGATCAATTAGCTTTTTATTATTAATAATAAAAGTTTCTATTTCAGAACTAGTTTTAAATAAGTGTTTTTCACTTAAAAAACTTACCTGAACAATATTGTCATTTAAAATAGAGAATGATAAATAAGAACCATCATTATAATCAGTATTAATTATAGTAGTAGTGGTTGTTTTAGGTGGTTCAGTTTGTACCTGTTGTTTTGTTTGGTCTTGTCCTGAACAACTTATGCAAAACAATATTAATCCAAAGAAAAAATATTTTAGCTTCATAAATGGTTTAGTTTTATTTCTCTACATATACATTTTTATTTACTATTGAATTGTTATAAATTATAAGCGTTTTTACAAAAGCTTGTTTAATTTACAAATTAAACAAGCTTTAAATAATTTTATAATAATTATACTTTAATTTTAGACAATCAATTATCTCCAGCAATAATGGTGTGAAGATTTTGTTTTAAAGTTTCCAAATGAGCTTTTTTCTCATCAATCGTATTGAAAGTGTCTTTCAATAGAAGATTTTCTCTTGAAGGGTTTTTGAAGAATGCTAAATTATTTTCCAATTTAACGATTTCACCTTCAAGATCAGAGATCTGGCTCTTGATTTTTCTTGCCTTATCAGTTAACTGATTTTCAGATAAACCTTCTTCTTTAAGCTCTAACTCGTTGATTTTGTTTAATTTCAATTTTTCTCTCAACGTTTTGTTGAATTCGGTATTAATTGAAATTTTATCTCTCGGAACCTTTCCAATATTGTTCCATGCTGTTTTAATAGCTTCAATTCTTTCGATACTTCCTTCTTCGTCAGTAACGGTTTTCAAATCATCAAGAATTACTTTTTTATTCTTGTAATTTTCTTTCCAGTTATCGGTAGAAGCGTTGCTTTTTTCTCTGTAATTGTTAAAGAAAGCATTACAGGCATCACGGAATTCGTCCCAAATCTTATTCGTCATGCTTTTTGGAACATGCCCGATTTTTTTCCAGTCTTCCTGAAGCTTTTTGAATAAAGGAACAGCGATATCCCATTCTTCATTGTTCGCATTATCCTGAGCAGTCTGGATTAATTTTAATTTTTCGTCCAGATTAGCTTGCTGAGAACCTTTTAAAGATTTGTAGTATGTATTTTTTGTAGTATTGAAACTTCTTAAAATTGTTTTAAACTCATTCCAGTTTTGGTTGGAAAGTTTTCTTGGAACACTTCCTGTTTTTAAGAATTCTGAACGAAGATCTTCAACTCTTCTGATCGAGTTTTGCCAATAATTATGGTTAGGATTTTCAGAAGGTTCAGCCAGTTTTTTAATTTCAGCGATGATCTGATTTTTCTTTTCAAGATTAGCATTCTGTTCAGTTTCGATGGCTGCAGAAAGTTCAGATTTTCTTTCGTGAATTTTGTTTGAAATTTCTTTAAACTCTTCCCATGTTTTTTCACGGAATTCTTCTGAAACAGGCTCTGCTTCTTCTTTCCATAATTTGTGAAGATATTGCAGCTCATTTAATGCTTTTTGAATAACAGGCTCATGCTCAAGCTGTTTTGCACGCTCGATAATGTGTTGTCTTTTTTCAAGATTGTGGCTGTATTCCTGCTCCAAAAATTCTTTGTTAAGATCCAACATCTGATAAAACTGATTCAAATGGTGGAAATAATTATTGTTAAGAATTTTGAATTCAGATTTTGCAACCTGTCCTGCATTTGACCATTCTTCCTTAATATCACGGATGGATTTAAAAAGATTAGTTCCCGGTTCTGAATTAGTATAAAGATTTTTAAGTCTTTCAATAATATTCTGACGGTGATCCAGGTTTTTCTTTTGCTCTTCCTCCTGACTTTTTTGGTAAGTGTCGTGCTTTTCTCTGAAAATATTTACCAAAGCAGAAAATTTCGCTTGAGAAGGGTGCTCGTAACTGAAATTTTCAGGAGCGTTTCCGGCTTCTGCATATTCATGTTTTTTATCTTCCACTTCATCATGAATAAAATGACTTGCTTTTTCTTTTAACTGATTGAATTTTTTGAAGTCTTCACCTGCGTTTGCTGCATTGATGATTCTCTCCATTTCCTTCAAAGCATCGGCTAAAGTGATATCTGTATCAACATGTTCTTCTTCGTGGTCGGCTTCCCCTTCATGTGCTTTTTCATCGCTGGGTACGACATTTTCTGATGTTTCTTCTGGAGATACTTCGTTAGAATTTTTTATTTCTTCGTTTTCAGAAAGATTGTTTTCTGTAGTCATAGCAAATCGTTTATGTGAGTGGCATTAATATCCTCTAAATATAGCTAAAAAGCCAAATAAAGTACTAATTTATGTTATTTTTTTTGAAAATTCCAAATTTCCCAGGCTTTTTCTGCCTGCTGTTCCAGCATGTAATATCCGTTCACTGTTTTGGCTCCTTTTTCTGAGGCTTTAATAATGAATTGGGTGTAATTTGGATTGTAAATTAAATCTATAATTAAATGATCTTTAGAGATTCCTTCAAACGGAAAATTCAGACAATCTTCAATATTCGGGAAAGTTCCGACCGGAGTACACTGAATAATAAGTTGATGTTTTTTTACTGTTTCCTGATCCAAATTTTCGAAGTTGGTTTCCGAATTTCTTGAAACTGTAACCGAAGAGATTCCATGTTTATCCAGAACATATTTTACGGCTTTTGCAGCACCCCCGCTTCCTAAAATTAAAGCAGAGTTTTGATGTGGCTTTTTATGAAGAAGCAACGTTTTTTCAAAACCGAATGCATCGGTATTGTAGCCTGTTTTTTTACCATTTTTGATAAGAACACAATTCACTGCACCTATTTTTTCGGCTTCATCACTCAATTCGTCTAAGTAATCAATGATTTTTTCTTTGTAAGGAATCGTTACATTGAAACCTAAGAGATCAGGAGTGGAAAGCAGATTTTCAACTTCATTAATTTCGTTAAGATCAAAAATGTTGTAAGAATAGCCTTTTAACATTAGCTTTTGAAATTTGTCTTCAAAGAATTTTTTCGAAAAAGAGTAGGAAATGTTTCTTCCGATCAAACCCAGTTTTTTATTAGAATTCATACTATAAAAATAAAAAAAAGACCGGAAAAAACCGGTCTTTAATATGAAATATTTTTTAAGTCTTAGTTTACGATAAATTTTGTAGCGAAAGAATCTGTTTTAAGGATGTAATTTCCTTTTACCAGGCCTTTAAGATTGATTTTATTTGAGTTTTTGAAAGGATTTTCAATGGTCTCGATCAATTTTCCTGAGAAATCATAAATCTGAGCTTTTGAAATTTTGCTTAAGTTTTCACCTTTTACAAATAATTCGTTGTTTCTTACAGGATTTGGATAGATTGTAAGCTGTGATTTGTCTTTTGAAGTTTCAGAGGTTGCCAGTGGAGCCGAGTAGCAAGTCCAGCTTAAGTCATCAATGGCGATTCTATTGTCTGTTACAGGATTAACGATACTAATTACAACATTTCCGCTTACATTAATATTATTAATAGTAACTGGAGCAGTTGAAGTAGAAGTGTAAGGAATTGTACCTACAGTCACACCATTGATCTGAAGATTTAAGTTGCTTGCGGTACCTGAAAATTTCAATTGCGCTTTTACGGTTAAACTTTGAATTCCGCCAGAAATTGTAGAACTGGTTAAGCTTCCGTTTCTTATAGTGATTGCTTTATCTCCGGTTCCGTTTATATTTTGATCCGTTCTGGAATCAGTAGCAATCCAAGTAATAGAATTGTTTGTCCATGTTTGGGTTGCGTAGCTAGATGCACTTGCCGGAATATTTGAAAAATCTTCCGTTCCACAGCTTCCACCAGGCTGTCCGCCTGCAAGAGTAGTTCCCGGAGCTGTATTACTTGCAGTAGAAGAATTTCCGGCTGCATCTTTTGCAATTACATAAAAATTGTAAGTCGTAGATGGATTTAATCCGTTAACTGTAGCAGTTGTTCCGTTAACTGTACCATAAAATACACCATCTTTGTAGATATCATAAGCAACTACACCTATGTTATCTGTGGAAGCGGTCCAGCTTAAAGAAATTGTATTGGAAGAAGGGTTACTTGTTGATAAATTGGTAGGAGCTGTAGGAGCTTGAGTATCAACTACCGGAGTTCCCCAGATCTGAGCAACATATTCAGGATGATCAATATATGGATTTCTGTTTCCTTGGTAAACATAAGATGCATTATTTCTTGCAATTTCAGTTGCAGAAACCGGATCCATTGTGTTCCAGGCAAGCAATTGATTAAGTTCCCATGTTTGTAATCCCGGGAAAGCTGAACCTCCCAACATATTTCCTGTTGAAAAACCGGAAAGCTGAGATTCATATCTTGTTACGAAATATAAAATCATTCTTGCAATATCTCCTTTGAAGGCATCAATCGGTTCGAAAACTGTTCCTGAATAACCAGGAGAAACAGAAGTTCCTAATTTCGATCCGTTTTGAGAAGTATAAGATGTTAAACCTACTTTTCCGTATGGATAATTTGATCTCATCCCGTTTACTTTTCCGTCTGTAGGTCTGATAAAATGAATATCAGCAACCATAGGAGAATTACTGCTGAATAAACTTTGAGGAACTACGTGTTCTCTGTTGTAGCAATCTCCCTCGCTGTTATAAGTTCCGCATTGACCACTTCCATAAGTGAATGTATATGGATCTGTGCCATTTGGATTTTCAGAATAAATGTCTAAGATTGTATTGTCATTTTCATATCCGGACATTGCGATATTATCGCGGTCAGTCGTTTGGTAACCAGTCCATAAACCATTATAACCATGATCAACGTGACCGTTGGTAATAATTTGTTTAAGTTGAGTTTTTAAAGCAGCTCCGGTAAGACCTGCAGTTCCGTCGTAATATCCCGCAGGAATCTGAGCAAATGCACTGATAAAGGCAAAACTCATTAAAAAAGAGAGTAAAGTACGTTTCATTTTTAAAAATTGGGACGCAAAGGTACAAAAAAATGAACGCTTATTCTATTAACTTTTAGTAATATACTCCTTACTTATTTTTGAAAATATCCACGAAATACCAATTCCGAAAACAGATGCCGTGATCGCTACAGTCAAATAATTTTTACCAACAATTTTTACAGGAAAAGGTAAGGTTTCATTGGCTTTGAAAAATTCTGAATATTGTTGGAAATAACAAAGTGTTGTCCCAAGAATCAGCCCTGAAATAACACCTAAAACAACAATAAGAATTCCTGTATAAAAATAAATCTGTCTTAAATGGCTTAAAGGAAAGCCTAATGAAATAAGAGATTTTGCCTGTTCTTTTTTATCTAATTGTAAAATAATAATCGCACCCGCCAAATTGAAAGTCGTAATGAAAATAACCAAAGCGAAAATTAAATAAATAAATAATTTTTCGGTATTAATCATCTTCCAGAATGCTGCATTTTCTTCTTCTTTCGTTTTAATATCAATATTTTTCCCGAGGGAAGATAGAAGTTGCTGTTTTACAGAATCTGTATTATCCGAGTTTTTTAATTTAACAACAATTTGATAGGCGGAATGTTTGGGTAAATTTAAAAGTTCTTCCGTTAATTCAATCGGAGCAATGATATAATTGTCTAATTGATCTTTCCCTGGAAAAACTCCTGTGACTAAAATGTCTTTTTTATTATAAATATCTTCTTCCTTATTAATGATTCCTGTTCCCGGTTTAGGCATGAAGATGGTTGCGTAATCACTGTTTGACGATACAGGAATGGATAATCTATTATCTAAAGAATTTTCCATCAATGCTTCGTTAGAATATTTAAAGCTCGGATAAGACCCGTAGAAAACATCTTTATTAATAGGATTTACCCTTGTATAGGCGGAATCAACACCTCTTAAATAAGCAATATCACCTTTTCCATTATAACTGATGTAAATTTTTTCTTCAATTACCCTTGAAAAATGACTGATTTCTTTATTGTTTTTAAGAACAGCATTGATTTTATTGAAATCTTTCAATGTTTTTCCGGAAGTACTTTTAATTGTAAGATCTGCATGAAGATTAGAAATTAAATCTTTATTAAGATCTTCAAGCCCCGAAAAAACAGAAATAATGACAAACATTGCAGTAACGGCAACCGTCATCGCTCCAACAGCCAACCACGTAATAAACGTAACGGCAGTACTCCCTTTTTTTGACAAAAGGTATCTTGAAGCTATGTAAAATGCAATGTTTTTCAAGTTCTATAAAATAGGATTGTCACCTTCTCCTCTTAATTCACGTTCTAATTTTTCAACATCATCAAGAGCTGTATCCAAATAAAAATTAAGATTAGGAATTACACGTACCTGTTTTGCCATTTTCTGACCGATGAAATTTCTGTATTGAGCTTTATTTTCTTCAATTTCTTTCATCACTGCAGAACGAAACTCCTGCGGAAATATGCTCAAATAAATTTTGGCAATACCAAGATCTGCAGATACTTTTACATCTGAAACTGATACTAAAATACTTTGCTTGCTTTCTGAAGCCTGCTTGCGGAAAAGCTCCGCGAAGTCTTCCTGTATAATCTGAGCTACTTTTCTTTGTCTGTTACTTTCCATAATTTCTGCAAATTTAGTACTTTTGTTTGAATTGATACTTTGAAATTTGGTTGCTGTATCAAATTTACGACTTAATTTATTTAATTATTTTATGAAACTAGAACATATCGGTATTGCCGTAAAATCTTTAGGAGTCTCTGATGAACTTTTTGCAAAACTTTTAGGAAAAGAATCTTACAAAAAAGAATCTGTGGAAAGGGAAGGAGTGATAACCTCATTTTATGCCACTGGTGAAAGTAAAATTGAACTTCTCGAAGCAAGCAAAGAGGATAGTCCGATCTCAAAATTTATAGATAAGAAAGGAGAAGGTATCCATCATTTGGCTTTTGGCGTTGAAAATATCCTTGAAGAGATTGAAAGATTAAAAAAAGAAGGATTTCAGTTTATTTCTGAAGAGCCGAAAGAAGGTGCTGATAATAAATTAGTTGTCTTCCTGCATCCTAAATCTACCAATGGGGTACTGGTAGAACTTTGTCAAGAAAAGCAATAAAAAGTTTTGTAGTGAAATAAATTTTGCTATTTTTGCAATCACAAAATTTAACCAAATTTTGAGGTCCTATAGCTCAGTTGGTTAGAGCACCTGACTCATAATCAGGTGGTCCCTGGTTCGAGCCCAGGTGGGACCACTTTAAAGCCTAAGTAATCTAAATGATTTGCTTAGGCTTTTTTTATGCCTTAAAATCAAGGTTTTATATTTTTCTTTTTTCTAGAACACTCTCATTATCTTTTAAATCTACACTAAAAAAGATCCCCAAAAGGAACCCCATTCTGAGAAATTGGAACCCCATTATAACCCTCATTAATACTAGAAAATGACAATTAAAATATTATTTGTATTAGATAAATCAAAATCTAATAGTAAAGGTCTGGCTCCCTTAAAGTGTAGGATTACTTACATGGGAGAAAGGAAACCTTTTGCTACAGGGATATTTATTAATCCTCAAAACTGGGATAATAAACAGCAGAAAGCTAAACCACCAAATTCTGAGAACAAAACTATCAATACGCAATTGAGCCTGATTAAGAACAAGATTAATCAGGCTTTTTTGTTTTTACAGGTTAATGAAGAAGAGTTTGATGTGGAAGATGTTTTCTTGCAGTATAAAGGAAATTCTCCTAAAAAGAGCAAAACTATCTTACAGCTCTTTCAAGAACATAATGATAGGATTGAAAAGCTGATAGGTAAGGAGTATTCTATAGCAACTTTATGGAAGTTTAAACAGGCAAGAGATCTGTTAAAAGACTTTATTAAGTACTCTTTTAATAAGGGAGACTATCATTTCAAAGATTTAGACTTAAAATTTATTCAAGATTATGAATTCTTCCTAAAGGCAGAAAAGTCTTTAGCTCTTGCAACTACTAATAAGATGATACAAAGGTTCAGAAAGATAGTCAAACTTGCTATATCTCAAGATATTATATATAAAGAACCATTTATTGGCTACAAAGTAAAGCATATCAAAAAAGAAATAACTTATTTGACTAGGGAAGAGCTAGCTAAAATTGAAGAGTATCAATTTAAAGCAGAGAGATTGCAAATAGTAGCAGATATGTTTATATTCTGTTGCTATACTGGACTAGCTTATAATGAGATGGCTAATCTGGAGAAATCTCATATTATAAATGGTTTTGATGGGAATGAATGGATTAATATGAAAAGAGCCAAAACTAAGCAAACCTTATCAATTCCACTGCTTAATAAAAGTAAAATGATGATTGAAAAATATAAGAATGTTGATGAAACAAAAGTTTTACCCAGTTTAAGTAATCAAAAGTTTAATACTTATCTAAAGGAAATAGCTGATATAGCTGGAATAGATAAAAGGCTTACTCATCATTTGGCAAGAAGAACCTTTGCTACTACTGTATTGTTATTTAATGATGTGCCTATGGAGATTGTAAGTGAACTTTTAGGGCATTCTAAAATTACTATTACTCAGGAATCTTATGCTAAGGTGGTGAATAAAAAAGTGAGTGAGCAGATGGGTAGGTTAAATGAAAAATTAAAATAAGGGCTACTTGATAGTAGCCCTAAAAGAAATTCTTTATTAAAGTCATACCCATTCTTCAATTTTTAAGACAGGAGAAGCTCCAATATTAATTTTCATTATCTTTCTCATGAAGTTGGTAACAACAGGAATGTATTCTTCTGTAGTTACAATAGAATCATGAATAGTAAAAATTGGAATTTTAGGATATACTTTATTAATTCTTTTACAGACCTTGTCAAGAATTAACTCTGCTTCTAGTCTTTGTAATAATATTGAATAAGCTGAATGTTCTCCATGTCCTGTCTTAATTATTTTAATCATACTATAAACTCCAGGAAATACATCTGCAAAAATCTTGACTTCAGCACTATAACCTATTGCAGTATTAGGACTATATAAAGAAGCAAATGTTATTTCTTTTACTTTCTTTCTAATTAAGCTGTCCTCAATATCACCTTCAAATAAACTATTCTCTATTAAGATTTCAGCAAACTGCTCATAAAACCTTCCTTGTGTCACGACATTTATGTAATTTTTAACATCACTTTGGTTTTTAACCTTTGTAATGTTTTCTACTAACATAATAGGGAAGTCATGTTGAGATGTTAGTCTTGGATTGACTATCTTATCTGAAATTTTGTTTCTCTGAAAGTAACCTTCATTAAGAAGTGGTCTTGCTAGAAAAGGCTGTGAATTTACTATGTCAATTGAATGAAGATTTTGTCCATCATATTTGATGAATTTTCTTAAGTCCTTCATTGTTCTTGTTAGATTTGTATGAAGTCTAAAACCTGTATTATCTACAGCAAATGAGTATTCTCCTTTAGCTAGTTGCAAAAGAGGCAATATCCTTGAATTATATGCTTGTTGAGCATGAATATTTCCTTCTGCTTCTTCTTGGCTCTTTAAATTCATCAAAAAAGCTTGTGCACCTTCTAAATCAACCTCAATTTTAGGATTAAACCACTTTCTAAGAAATTGAGCATCCTCTGTCTTTTTAACATGTACTTTGCTATGAGACTTAGTAATACTTTTAATCAAAGTAGGTTTAGTAATCTCAATGGGTACAAGTTCTGATTGATAATATGAACAAATTCTAATACCTCTAGACTTTACAGTAGGAATATAAAAGCTACCTTCTTCAATTACACCTACTGACACTAGATATTTCAAGTAAGATTTGTATTCATGAATTCTCCTCTGTAAGATCTGTTTATTCACATTTGTATAACCTTCGTCATCTATTAAATCCCAATTTCCAGAAGGAATTGAAGTTATAATATGTAAAATGTATACAAAACAATCTCTTTGATAACTAAAAGCTGGAGGATTATCCTTTAGAACTCTGTCAATATCAATATTCTTTGGTATAAATAATGTTAAAGAGCTTCTTTTATTGCAGTTTCCTCTTTGGGCAAGTCCTATATCCTGACTTGTACTGCTTATTTGATTAGAGTGAGTCTTGGATATAGAACTCACTGTAGTAGCAATTTTTGCCATTACCCTTACTTCTGTTTCAGAGAAGCAGGTGCTTTCCCTTAGATTCTAATCTATAGGGTGCTTTTTATAAAGCAAGTGGCATTTTAATATATCATAAAATTTAATAATATTAATTGTTTTGGTATCTCAATATTCATTCCAAAACTTAAAAAACATGATTATGCAATTAAAACAATCACAAAAACAACAAGTGAAGCTTAGGCTAGGGCTTTCTGGCGCAAGTGGATTTGGAAAAACCTATTCTGCTTTGTTATTAGCCTATGGCATGACACAGGATTGGAGTAAAATAGCTGTTATAGATACAGAGAATTCCTCTTCTTCGCTGTATTCAGACTTAGGAAATTACAATGTATTGGACTTACAAGCTCCTTATAGCCCTGAAAGATATATTCAGGCTATTGAATTATGTGAAAAATCCAATATTTCAGTTGTAATCATTGATTCAGCAAGCCATGAGTGGAGTGGTACTGGTGGGTGCTTGCAAATTCACGAGCAATTAGGAGGTAGGTTCCAAGATTGGGCAAATGTGAGTCCAAGACATCAGGCTTTTATTAATAAAATATTACAGTCAAATTGTCATATAATTACTACAACTAGAAGAAAGATAGACTATTCTCTTGACATAGGACTTAATGGCAGAACTCAGGTAGTAAAGCATGGAACTAAGGAAATAACAAGAGATGGATTTGAGTATGAACTAACTATCAACTTTGAACTTATGAATGAGAATCATCTGGTTAAAGCTTCAAAGGATAGAACAGGATTGTTTATGAATAAGCCTGAGTTTAAGATTACACCTGAAACTGGAAGATTAATCTTAGAATGGTGTAATTCAGGTATAAAGTCTGACAATAGCTCTGCAATTAGAGATACTCCTATAGAGATACCTCAACAATCCCAACAGTTTGAAGCTACAGAAGAAGAAGTCTATAATGCTATTCAGGATAGTAATTCTATAGCTGAACTTTTAGCCTTGTATAAGCAATTTCCTCAATATCATATCTCCCTAAAGCCTGATTTTGAAGCTAGAAAAACAATATTAATTCATATTATTAACCCAAATAATCAATTCAGTAGAAATGGACATCAGAAATAAAATTAAGCCTGCTACTTTGGAAGAAGCATTTGATATTTCCAATTCTACTAACATATTAGGGAAAGATAGTGCAGAGTTAAGAAATGTATATAGGAAATCTATAAGAGATGTGTTTCTTGATGATGCTGAGGTGTTCTTTCCATGTAAAATGAATGATCTTAATATTCCTGAACAACCAGAATTAAATCAAGCACAAGTCTGAAATTTTAAATGTAGTTCAGGCTTCTTTAATGCCTAGTTCTAAAGTACAGGCTACATTTCAAACTTCTGCTGTTTTAGCTAAATGTGAAGATATTAGCCTAGTCATTTTATACTAGCCAATACATCAGAAGTTACTTTACATCACTTACAGAATGATTGTATTATTTCTGTATTTTCTAAGGATAATCTCTGGAATATTTACAATCTCTTTACCAAAGCTAACAAGAGTAGTTATATAGACACCTTTCTTGACAGGAATTTAGATGCTTTTGATTTTACTCAGGGCATCCAAAAGGCACTCAATGGTGATAGTAAGTACCATTGGTTTTTGAGTTAGTTGTATTTATCCACCCTATATTCTTTAGGGTGGATAAATAGTTTAATAATAAAAATTATTTAATACATCTTCTCTAAACTTAGATTTAGAATAGTTGTATCACATATTGTAGATATAGTTTGTTGATTTTTAGATTATAGCTTTTTTAACCCTTTAATTAAATAGTAAGTAATCTCATGAATGTTTGTACTGTGAAATAGCTTTACGTTTTCTTCAATAGATAATTTGTTATTGGCTGATATTTCATGAATAGTAAAACTTTTTAATCTGTCAAGTAATGTATCATAGTCGTAAAAAGGATACTTATCTGATATGTAGTTTTTAAATTGTATTAAAAAGTCATTAGAGTACTGTTTATCATTCCTGAATTCTTTTGCTTCTTTACCTTCTAATATGTTAACTATTTCTTTAGCAGCACCACCAAAACCTCCAATGATATAAACAGGTTTGTTTTCTATAAGAGAGTATAGTGCTTCTTCTAGAATTCCAGGGACATATCCTAAGTAGTTTTCTACTTTTCCTCCAATTACTATTCTAGCATCACTTTCTTTAGATACTTTCTCTCTCATTTCTCTAAAGCATTCACAATATGTATATCTATCCTCAACTATATTATTAACATCATATTTTTTTTCATCATCATAAGTAATATTGCTAGGGGGAGGCATAATAACTACATCTATCTTTTTTGATTTAAAATCAATTAATACATTTCTTGTTAGATTCTTTTTGTATGGGTAAGCAAAGTAGTTTTTAAATCTATAAACTTCATCATCTGGCTTTTTGTATTGATTTGATAAGTCGGTGAAGTATTTTGTAAATCCTCCTTCTCTTAAATCTCCACAATACATGGCAATTCCATCATTAATTAGAACATATCGCGCAATTTCTAAAGAGATGTCATTTAAATGCTGCTCAGAGAAGCCTAATTTACATAAATCTTCATTTACTGAAACTGAAATTGCAATCTTTTTATTTTTAAGTAACTGAGGAGAAGAGGTATTTGTTTGTGCGAGGTTTTGTGATTCATCAACTAATGTTGAATCAATACCAGAAATATTTATTTCATTTGACATATTAGCTAAGATTTACAGGGGTTAAGAATTTTACTTCAGGGTCTAATTCATTTAAAATATTGACTTCTTCTATTCCTAATGGTGGATCTGGGTAGAGAATAATAAGGGGTTTTGCATTAGGCTTCTCTGTATGCTTTCTAATATCTAAAAAGTTAAATAATTCAGGAGGAGAACTTATTGCTTTAACTTCTATGTTGTTATCATTGTAAAGTTCTATATAGTTATTTAGTAGTCTTAGCTGGTAAAGATTATTTAAAACTTGTGTTAATGTAAGAATTACAATTCTTATAAAACTTAGCTCTTCTTCTTCCTTACTATTATTATGAATTACAGAAGTTGGCATATTACCTAAGTATGGAAAGGCTCTTTTTTCTCCATCTTTTATTTTATGTGCTACTACAATAGGTGATTTATGTCTTTTTGCTATTATAACCTCTCTACGGCACCATTCTCTGTCAGAATATTCGTCTGTATGAAATACAACTAGTGCAGAGTGTTTTATTTCTGTTTCAAATTGTTCAGCAAATCCGTATCCATCTGCAACATCAACAGTATCAAAGAATACATCTAATTTAAGACTGTTCTCTATAAACTGTTTGAAAGAGATTGTTATTTTTTCTCCATCATTCTTTGCATGACTTAAGAATAGCTTAACCGGTGAATTAATCCTGTGTTTCTCTTTGTCTTTGTACGCTGGATGAAAATCCATTAAAAGTCTAGCACAATCATGAAGCAATTCAGATTTAATCTTTGTTAGCGCTTTAGTAAAATCAAAATCATTAGTAAAATCTAATTTTTGATTAAGAAACCTTTGAGCATTTATAAATTGAAGTTTCCCTAATTCTGGATTAATACTATAAGCTTTATCAAATAAAGATATAGGGAAAATTCTTACATCATTATTAACAAGTTTTAAAAGATCTGAAGTATAACGCCTAAGATTATCATCCATAAAGTATTCCTCATCTATTAAAAGAATAATTGCTGTTTTTTCAGATTTTGAACAATCAATCTCAAGAGGTTTACCATCTTTATCTTTAAAATATCTAAAGTAAACAGGTATACCTATACCTCTTGAAAGAGGTCTTTTATAATCTCTACAAAATGTACTATAGATATATTCTGCTATCTCTTGTCCTATTTCAGAATCAGGATGCCAAACAACATTTATATTTAATGGATATTTCATTGTTATTAATTAGTTTTTTAGTTTGTATTTTCTTGCATTTGTATTCTTGAGTTATCAATCCTATCATCAAAATCTCGATTTGAAAAAGCTAGCTCAATATACTTTTGTAGTTTTATTCTATCAGTTGTCCAATCCCGGATAATTGCATAGCTTGATTTTATATTATCAGCCAATCTAGCTGGCAATAAGGATGAAGTATGTTTTCCTGTTCCAAAGTCTGAATGTTCAGGAAGTTTTAAAGCTAGAATACCAGCATATTTGTCTCCTACTCTATAATCTAAAGCACCAGAAATTTCCCAGTCTACATGTTTTCTATGTTTCGTGTTTGGACCAACCAGAACAATTAAAACTGTAGTATCATTTAGATAGCCTTTATGTATAAGTTGTTTAATATATCCATCAGAATTTTGAGAATCAATATCACCATCTTCTACAGACTTATGCGTAATCAAATCACCAAATAGGATTTTAAAAGCCTCTTTATAAGGTTGGTCATCCCAATGGTAATAGCTTATGAAAACTTTTCTTTTTTTACTGTGTTCTGGTACAATGTACCATTCAAACCTTTCAGCATTGTATGTGAATAATCCTAAAGTTGTCCATGTTTCATCTATATTTTTTTTTATTGAGCAGAAAGATTTACCATTCCTAATCTGTTTTACCATCCAAGACCTATCTGCTTGATAACTTGTTGAACTTATATTCTCTCCCAAGTTTTCATAATATTCTATTGTGTCTATTAAACCTCCATTCATTGAGAGCTTTGATACACAGTAATCTCCCCACATATTAATTTTTTATTTTAGGTTATTATTCTATCCATTATATTACTCAATGGGTTTTGGTAATCATTATAATCATAAATATTTTTAGTTCTAATAAGAGTTTCTTTACTTATAGCAGTAACATTTGAAATTAAGCCATTTAAATCATAAATGTCTCGGACAATTTTTGCAGCTTTTAGATATTCTGGTAAACTCTTAGATATTCCTTTTAAACATAGTACACATAGGTCTGTTTTATCATATCCATATCCTACTTCAAAAGGTACCCATGTTGAATATAAAGTATTAGGAGATACTAAAACTAACATATGTGAGCTATTATTAATACCTCTTTTTATAGAATCAGTAACACCTTTAGCATTATTAGATTGATGATTGTCTTTTAAATCTGAATCATATTCATCATAATAAACATTAATACCCGCATTAATTAAGTAATCTGCTATTTTTTTTGCTTCTTGTTTATCCTTTTGTTGATGTGAAATGAAAACACATTTAACTCCTTGTCTCAGGAAATCAGCCCTTGAATCATATTTAGTTGGCCAATAGTATCTGTTCAATGCCATTGTAATTGGTTATAAGTTTTTAGTTAGCTACTAATTTACATAATTCATTTTTAATGATGAAATTCTTAATGAAAATCTAATTTAGGAACTATAAATAATTTTATTTTATGGGAATCCGTAATAACTTAATTTTTTTTTGCATTTCGCAAGAGCTCATTCCTCCTCAAAACTAATGCCCCCCACATATGTTTGAGGGAGCACCCCCTGTACCTTTCCTAATAGAAAATAAAATTTCAGGCAGCTATAAATTCTTTCTAAACTATAGTTTAACCTGAACAGATTTCTTAGGAAAGAGTAAATCTTTAACTCAAAAACTTAAAACAATGGTAAGAATTGTAGGTTACAAAACAAGACAAAGAGAAAATGGTACAAACTTTAACCTTTTAGAGGTTCATGGAGGTATTGAGATGGTATTAAGTCAAAAGACCAATCAATATTATGTCACAGCAAAGAAAACTTTTATTTCATCTACATTTGATGATGAAACTTGTAAGGCTCTAATAGGTACTCAGATGCAGGGTAGTATCATTAAACAAGAATGTGAGCCCTATGAGTACACTGTTAAAGATACCGGAGAAGTAATTATACTTAACCATAGGTTTGTGTATTCACCAGAAGAAACTATAGCTTCATCTAGTACAATACATGCTAGTGTTAATACTAGTTCTGATAGCTTTGAAGCAGATATACAAGCATTCTCTAAGAATGAGAAGCATGAAGCTGTATTAGCAGATTAGAATTAAATCCGTCCAGTTTTGGTAAGCTTATATATAGTAGTTACAAAAAGTGGACGGAATATCTTTATTACGCTAGTCTAGCTCAACTAAAATACTTCCACTTTAGTTTTTCATCTTATTATAGATAGAATAAAAGAAGTGAAAGTTTTTATTAATCCACACCTAATCTTTTTTATTTATGAAACAACATGTATCAGAAATACAAATCTCTTATTCTCCTAACATAATAGATACTATAATCTCTCATAGTAAATCTTCTTATGACATATCTTTAAGCTGTTGGAATTTACACACAATTGAAATATTTGAAGAGGTTAAGATTATATTTCTTAATAATGCTCTTAAAGTAATAGGATTTTATAACCTTTCAAAAGGTGGTATTTCTTCTACTGTAGTAGATATAAGATTGGTTTTGTCCATTGCTTTAAAATCTGTAGCAACCCACATCATCCTAGTGCATAATCATCCCAGTACCAACTTGAAACCCAGTAGGGCAGATATGGATATTACACAGAAATTAAAAACGGGATGTGACTTTTTGGAAATTAAGCTACTAGACCATTTAATTATCAATAGGGAATCTTACTTTAGCTTTGCTGATGAAGGATTATTATAAATCTAGCTCAATGATGTGTATTTCATAGTGGTGAAAGAGCAGATGAAATAAAATGGCTATTATATTCTTTCCATTTTTCTAAATCTCTATTAATCCAGATATATATATAATAGCTAAATCATACTTGTAATAGTGTATTATCTATTACTCTAGCTCAATATCCACTAAGTCAGAAAGTTTAATTTCCAATGCTTCTGCAATTCTGTATAGGGTAAATATTGTTGGATTGGTTCTTCCTGCTTCTATTCTTGAAATGTTAGTAGTATCAATTTCTCCTTCAATTCTCCCTACTAATTCAACTTGGGTTAGACTTTTACTATTTCTAATCTCCTGTATTCTTTTACCCACACTTTTTAACAATTCTGACTTTTCCATACTTGACATATTTGGCAAATCAAGAAAAGATTATTATGTTTGCGGTTAAATGCCATATATGACAATATTAATTTTTCTACTTATGGATTTCCGTAAGGTATCAATAATATTAAAAGATAAATTACCAATTAAAATAAACTAAACAATGAGAAAGATTTTACCATTAATTGTACTTGCTTTATCAAGTTTAAGCACTCTGTATGCACAACACATCAATATAGGTTCAACTAAATCAGAAGTTAAGAATATACAAGGAGAACCAACAAGTGTAGGGTCTTATGATACAGTTGAAGAGGAAATTTGGAGATATGGAGAAACTGGTATTGCTACTATTACTTTTAAGAATGGTAAAATAAAAAGCTTTAGAAACTACAATGGAATATTGAGAATTGGAGATAATTCTATAGTAGCTAAATCATCTAAAAAACCTAAATCTAAAGAGGAACTATGGAATGAGCTACAAGAAAAGGCTAATAATTATAAGTCTACAGATGCTACTGAACAGTATAGAGATCCAACAGGACTATATGGAAGTGGAGGGCAAAACATAAAGACCTTTCCAAAAGAGTATGAAGAAATGGCAGAAGCAAATAGATTAAATCCTTATGCAATGCCTGATGATATAGATCTCCAAAAGATGCAGAAAGAATATGAAAGAAAGAAGTATTTAAAATGGGGATTAATCAGCCTAGTAGTAATAGGATTCTTATTCTTGATATTTAAACTTAAAAAGAAAAAGAAATGAAAGTCATTTTTTTAGATGTTGATGGGGTATTAAACAATGCTGAGTATTACAAAAATAAAAGTCTGCATTCCCATCATAAAGAAAGTTCTCATTTTGACAGTAATAATACCAATGCTCTTAACAAGATTGTAGAAAGCACAAGAGCTAAAATAGTTATTAGTTCAGCTTGGAGAATGTTGAAGACTTTAGAAGAAATAACTATGTTATTTAATGAGGTTGGCATTAAAGCTGAAATAATAGGATTTACAGAGTCTCTACATTACAAAGACACTTATAAGATAGCTCCAAGAGGTTTAGAAATTCTCAAATGGATTAGAGATTATCACAGAACTTTAAAAGGGGGTTTAGAAAACTATGTAATCATAGATGATGAAGATGATATTCTTGATATTCAAGAGAAACACTTCTTCCACATAAATGATGTAGTTGGATTAACAGATCAAAATGCTGATGTTATTATAGAGTTCCTAAACTCTTACACCATCCCTATACAAGAATTACCTTAAACCAATACAATATGAAACTTATTACTTTTATCTTAGTCTTAATAACTCCATTTATTGTAAAAGCACAGTTTACTTTTAACTCAGATAATTATGAAGTAGATGGAAAAATCTATAATACACCTACTCAAATTTACTTTGATTCTGGTAAACCTCCTATGGTGCATCATGATAATGGATTGGATATTCGCAACTATCCTCTAAAACTAAGTAATGTTAAAGATACTGAAGAACCATTTATAGTAAATCTAGAACCTGATATAAGTCCAGAAAACTATGATAGTACAGTATTTAAAACTTATGGTTACAGAGGTTATCAGATTTACTTTAGAGGAGGAAAGATTATTGGTGTAGTAGAAATAATCAAATCCTATTATTCTAAAGTAGTCAGTATTATTAAATATAAATAATGAACCTAATTGTAAAGTAAACCACCTTAAATAGGTGGTTTTTTAATAAGTAAATTCTAATGAACAAAACAGATTTGCCTTTTAAAATTGGAAAACAATATGAGAAATGGGAGTTAGATTTAATACTCTTACCAAGTAAGATAAAAGAAAATGAATTGTTTACAAGCTATCTTTATGTAGGAAATCAGACAAAGACATTATTAGGTTTTCCACCTCATAGAATAGAACTTTTATTTCAATGGGATATTCTAAGTATTGTGATAATGACTTTTCTTGATAGAGATGTAGGTTACTACAATAAAATTTTAAATGTCCTAGAAGTAACATATGGAGTTTCAACAGAGATTGATAAATATGAAAAAGTAATTCAAGTTTTCAAAGTTAAAAACCATGAAATATGGTCTAACTATTCATCAGGTACTGTAAGTATAATCTATGGAAATCCTGATATATTAGCTACATATAGTTATTTCCTATTATGTTAGTAGTTTTATATAAAAGGCATCCTTTTAGGAATAACTTATTAAAGACTAATATGTAAAATGTTAAATATCAATATGAAATATAAACTTGTTCGAGCCCAGGTGGGACCACTACAAAAGACACTTACATTTCTGTAGGTGTCTTTTTCTTTTGTCGTATTAAAAAAGTTAATTCCTTAACTTTGTGTTATCAAAAAAAAGAATTATGTCAATAACAAATGAACATGAATTAATCGGAATGCAGAAGGCAAGTGAAGCCGTTGCATACACCTTAAAAGAAATGATTAATTATGCTCAGCCTGGTATGACAACTAAAGATCTTGATGAGTACGGAGCTAAAATTCTTTCTGACTTCGGCGCAAAATCTGCTCCTTACCTCACTTATGGATTTCCAGGTTGGACGTGCATCAGCGTAGATAATGAATTTTGTCACGGTATTCCGACGGATCAACGAGTTTTGAAAGAAGGAGATTTAATTAATATCGATGTTTCAGCAGAGCTCAATGGTTTTTGGGCTGATAATGGAGGTTCTTTTATCATTGGAAAAGATATTAATAAGCATCAGAAATTAGTTGATGCTTCTAAAGATATTCTGGAAAAGGCGATCAATAATATAAAAGGAGGAGTAAAAATAGCCAATATAGGTTTTTTGATGGAAACTGAAGCTAAAAAAAGAGGTTTTAAAGTAATTAAAAATCTCGGTGGTCATGGTATTGGGAGAAGCTTGCACGAGGAACCTGATGAATTATTAAATTATAAAAACCGTTTCGATAACAGACGTTTTAAGAAAAATTCTGTTGTTGCTATTGAAACATTTATTTCTACAGAATCAAATATTGCAATCGAGCTTAAAGACGGCTGGACAATGGTTGGCAATAAAGGTGGTTATATGGCACAACACGAACACACAATTATCGTAACCGATGGAAAACCAATTATTTTAACAGAAATGAATGGGATATTAAACTAAGATTTATATTTGATATAAAATTTTCAAACCTTTCTATACCTTATAGGAAGGTTTATTTTTTCACTTATATCAGCTTTTCTTCATTTTAATTAAAAAAAAATAAAATTTTTCCAACCCTTTTCCAACTTTCTGCATCTATATAAATAGAAACAGCTGTTACAAACTAAAATGACATTATCTATGAAAAGTTTATATATAAAATTACTCTTATTTTTTCCTGTTCTGTGTCTGGCGCAGATTCCGACCATTGAAACGGGAGATGGGAAAGGAGGATATGAAAAAAACAATCAGGTTGTTCTTCAGAAACTAAGTATTGAGACGAAGATCACTGGAAGGATTTCCACCAATGTAGTTACCATGGTTTTTAAGAATAATTCGAATCATTTAAGAGAAGGACGACTTACTTTTCCGCTTCCCGAAGGAGTAAATGCGAGTGGTTATGCTTTAGATATTAACGGAAAACTTCGAAATGCCGTTCCGGTAGAAAAAGAAAAAGCCAAAGAAGTTTACGAAACGATCAAAAAAAGAAACATTGATCCCGGAGTTTTGGAAAAAGTGGAAGGGAACAACTTTCGTACAACGATCTACCCGATCAATGCAAATGGCGGCGAAAGAACGGTCCAGATTACTTATAATTATGAATTGAAAAAATCGGGAACCAATTATCAATATTTTTTACCGTTAAATTATACGTCTGAAATTCCGGAATTCAATATCAAAACAACTGTTTTCCAGAATACAGATTCTCCGCAGTTGGAAGAAAAACCGGATGGAAGTTTTGATTTTATTAAAAACGGAAATATCTGGGTTGCAGAAACTCACAAGACAAAATATAAACCCGGAAATAATTTAAAAATAAATTTTCCTCAAAATAATGAAAACCAAAGTGTTTTAATTCAAAAAGCTTCCGGTGATTCATCCTATTTTCTGGCAAATCTAAATATTAATCCTAATGAAAGAGCAAAAAAGCTTCCGAATAAACTGGCGATTGTCTGGGATAATTCTTTAAGCGGAAAAAAACGAGACCAGGCTAAAGAATGGAGCTTGTTGGAAGAATATTTTAAGACCAATAAAAACCTGACCGTCAAAACATATTTCATTAATAATACTTTCGATGAAGGAAAAACTTTTAAAATAAATGAAGGAAACTGGGACGAATTAAAATCATATTTATCTCAGACAACATATGATGGCGGAACAGATTTCGGACAATTGAAATCAATAAGAGAAGATGAAATTCTATTTTTTACAGACGGACTATCTTCTTTCGGAGAATTGAAATTAGGGTGGAGCAAACCGACTTACACCATTTCATCATCCAATAATGTCAATTTTAATCAATTGAAATTCATCAGCAATAAAACTGGCGGAGAATTTTTGAACCTAAATGAAAATGATCCTAAAAAAGAAGTGAAAAAGTTATTATCCCAACCTTTAAAATTTTTAGGAATTGAAAATAATGCTTCGCTTTCAGAGGTTTATCCTTCTTTAACCCAAACAATTTCACAGGATTTTGTGTTAACGGGTATTTTAAAAGGAAATCAAACGACAATCAAAGCAAAATTCGGGTACGGAAATGATGTGACAGAAACAAAAACTATTACTTTAAATGTTAATGAACAAGCCATAAAAGATTGGGAAATCTCAAAATTCTGGGCTCAGAAGAAACTGAACGAACTGGAAATTTTTGAAAAACAAAACAAGGATGATATCAAAAGTGTAAGCAAACAATTCGGTTTGGTAAGCAATAATATGAGCTTAATGGTCTTGGAAAATGTTGAAGATTATGTACGTTACGACATTACTCCGCCTGCAGAACTAAGAACTCAGTTTAATGAAATTGTGAAAAATAACAGGGCAGCAAAAGATGAAAGAGTAAATGATCTGATGAGCGACGCCGAAGAAATGACGCAGAATTTAAAAGAATGGTGGAAAAAAGAATATAAGCAAAAGGAAAAGTCAAAACGTTATCCTGAACCTAATCAAGACTATTACGACATAGACTCTACAACCGGAAGAAGTATGAGGATTGAAGAAGTTGTAGTAACAGCTCCCCGCCAAAGTGTAAGTTCGCCGGTTTATACACCTCCTGCATCAAATGCGGTTGCAGATGTGGCGCCAATTTCAAGTCCACAGTCTGACGAAGCTGTTGAAATTTCTAAACCCGGATCACCTATTGCTGATCGTCGCTCTAATGACATAGAAGAAGTAGTAATGGTAGGTTATAACAAGGTTTCTCGAAAAGAAGCACAAACTTCGGCATCTGTGAGTGTCACTTCTGAACCTGTAAGAGAACAGCCACAGATCAGTGTAAGAGGAATGTCTTCTGTTGCTTCAAATAATGCAGTTCAGGCCTTGCAAGGTAAAGTTTCAGGAATAACCGTCAATTCTGGATGGAGTACACAAACAGATTCAGTGAGAACGCAGGATATTTCGGAGGTCGTAAATTCTGGAAGAATGAGTGTGATTGATATGAATTCTAAAGCAGAATACATGAAGCTTTTCAATGAGGCTAAAAATGCAGAAACGATTTATCAGACCTATCTTAAAAACAGAAAAGATTATGAAGGCTTACCTCAGTATTATTTTGATATTGCTCAGTTGCTGTTTAAATATAATGATAAAAAGTTAGGGTTAAAGGTATTGAGTTCTATTGCAGATCTTGATATTGAAAATGAGGAATTATATAAATTATTAGCTTACAAATTAAAGCAGGCTGAGGTTTTTGATAAAGAACTTTTTGTAACTCAAAAAGTATTGGAATGGCGACCTTTTGATCCTCAAAGTTATAGAGATTATGCTTTGGCTTTGGAAGATAATAAACAATATCAGGGAGCTTTGGATAATTTGTATAAAGTTTTGACGCAGTCTTATACTCAGGAATTGGCAGATCGTGATGACGGAATTGAAGAAACAATCATTATGGAAATCAATCAATTGATTGCTAATTACAGAAATAAATTAGACCTGAAAAAGATCAATACTAAGATCATTGCAGATCTTCCGGTAAACATCAGAGTGGTAATCAACTGGAACAAAGATGATACAGACATCGATCTTTGGGTAACAGATCCGAATAATGAACGTTGTTATTATTCTCATCCGGCAACTGAAATAGGAGGAAGATTGAGTAATGATTTCACAAGAGGTTTCGGTCCGGAGCAGTTTTTACTGAAAAAAGCCATCAAAGGAAAATATAAAATTCAGACCAATTTCTTTGGTGAAAGACAGGTCGGAATTGCAGGACCGACAGCGATTATGGCAGAAGTTTATATCAATTATGCAACAGGAAGACAGGAAAGAAAAATAGTGGTTTTTCAAAATCAGAAAGAGAATGAAAGAGGTAGTGACGACGGAATTCTGATTGGTGAGTTTGAGTTTTAGGTAGAAAACTTTTACAATTCCGATGATTGTGGTTGTGGAATTTGTTCAGGTTTTATTCTCGCAGGCAAAGCAAGTGTAGAGTATTTAATTAAGCTTATAAACCGTATGATCTGAGACTTTTAATCAATTTAATTAAAAATCTGCATCATCTGCAAACCTGCGGGATTTTTTAACAGAAGAGGTAAAAACATAAATAAAATTGAATGTGAATGTGAGTTAGAAGTGGTCGATGTATAATGAAGGAGATTGAGTTTGGAGCGTCTGCAGAAATGCGGACGCTTTTTATTTTTAAGGATAATTTTTTGTATCTTTTTATTAAAATTATTTTAATACAGAACCTTATGAGGCAAATATGTATTCTATTATTATTGTTTTTCGGGGTAAAAATGAATGCTCAGACAGTTTTTTCAACTCAGTATTCGAGTCAGGCCGAAGTGAAAGTTTTTGTTTGTCAATATGAAAGTCAGGCAGATCTGAAAGTTTATAAAGCAGAATACGACAGCCAGGCAGGTGGAAATGAAGGAAAATGGTTTTTTACGAAATATAGCAGTCAGGCAAAGAAAAAAATATATTTTGTAGAAACTGAAAGTTCTGCAGACCTGAAAATATTCTTTGTGAAATATTCAAGTTCGGCGGGTTGGAGAAATAATGCTAAGAAGCATTTGATGTACTAGAAAAATAAATTTGTGTCTATATTCTTATAAATAAAACAAGAGTCTGTTCTTTGGAGCAGACTTTTGCTTTTTTATAATAAATTAAAAAAGTTTTTAACCAAAAATGGATTTTAAATTATATTTATTTTGAAAAATAATAAAGTAGGTTAATTTTTTGAATGTGAGTGTGTTGTTTTGGTTAAATGTTGGGAAAGTACTACATTATTTGTTGGGTTTTCACAGCAAATTTTATGGTTTTTAATTTATAGGTTTGTGATGTTAAACCAATAAATTATTTCGATTATGAAAAAAACATTTTTATTAGGAGCTTTATTAGTGGCGGGTGTAGCGAGTGCATTTCAATTCAGGACTTCTTGCGGACAAGTAGTACAAGTTAGTCAAACTATTGCTGATCACATGACATTGAATCAATTGGCAGATTATCTTGGTGACGTGAATAGTGAAAATTGTCCTAACGCAGGTGCTGTAGTTATTCATATCTACTATCATTAATCGTTTAAAAATTGTATGGCCGCCATAAAAATTGGCGGTCTATTTTTCACATTTGAAGAAAAATTAAAAATGAAAAAAAACTATTTATATTACATTTATTTATTATAACCATTGTTTTTTCTCAGAAAAAATTTGATGTAGTCTATGAAGCAGATTATAAACTAAATTATAAACTGTCTAATGCAAATAATTATAAAAAAGAAACGACTTTTGCGCTACTTGTCAATGAAAAATCTTCATTTTTTAAAGATTTACATAAATATATTTCAGATTCACTTGAAGTAGAAAAGAAGCTAAATTCACTTGAAGAAGCTATGAAGTATAATACAGATTTTCGGGATTATATTGGAACAACATCTGCTAAAATGTATGTTACTGCTGAAATTAATTATGTAGCTTATGAATATGAAGAATTGAATAATACCAATTGGAAAATCAAAAATGAATTTAAAACAGTAGCAGGTTATAAATGCCAGAAAGCAGAAACTACAAAATATGGCAGAACATGGGTTGCCTGGTTTACTCCTGATATTCCCTTCCAGTTTGGACCTTATAAATTTAATGGCTTACCGGGTCTAATTGCCGAAGTGTATGATACTAAAGATGATTATCATTATACACTTTATACTTTTAGAAAGAGAAAATATACTTGCAAATCTGCTAATAATGCAACCAATGTTAAAAAATTAACAAAGGAAAAAGTAGTTGAAATTTTTAAGAATAGACTTGCCGGTAAAATGAGATTGAATGAACAATTTATTGAAAGCAAAGATGATATTGAAAGGATGAGACGAAATGCTACTGAAGCAGAAAAAAACTTTAACCCAATAGAATTAAAGATAGAGTAATAACTAATAAAGCCTTGCAAAACTTGCAGGGCTTTATTAGTTTTTTAACACTCAATTTTTTTTTCTCTAAAAGTATTGTTAAATCCTTATTATTGATGAGGATTTTTTGTGATTAATAAAAAATTATTTCTACTTTTGATAAAATTATCTTATTGAATAGAATTATGTTCATAGTTAAAAATTCCTTTATCGGATTAATTTGCGCAATCGGTTGCGTAAATGCAGGTTTTTTATCTGCACAATCATTGGTACAGGTGAAAAATACTTTGGATTTTTCTAGAAATGAAGTGGTTGCAGTTCCTGTTTCACAATTAAAATCGTTTTTGAATAATAACAAAGAAACAGACCTTAGAATAAAAGACAACGAAGGAAAATTTCTTACAATTCAATGGATCGATTTCAATGGAGACGGAAAAAATGATGAATTACTTTTTCAGGTAAACATTCCGGGGAAATCTTCTGAAAGTTTTACAATCGTAGCAGACGGAAAAACTCCGGTTCCTGAAAGTAAATTAACAACCTATTCAAGATTAGTTCCGGAAAGAGCGGATGATTATACATGGGAAAATGATAAAATTGCATTCAGGGTTTATGGTCCGAAAGGGCAGAAGGAAGCTTTGGAAGGCGTTAAAGGAAGTACACTTTCAAGCGGAGTTGATATCTGGCTGAAAAGAACGGATCAATCGATAATCAATAAATGGTACAAAGGTTATCTTACGGATCCTATGTATTATCACAAAGATACGAGAGGCGAAGGTTACGATCCTTATCAGGTCGGAGACAGCCGCGGAACAGGAGGAATCGGAATTTGGAAGGATGAAAAACTTCAGGTTTCTCAGAATTTTGTAAGTTCTAAAACCATTGCAGAAGGGCCTTTGAGAACTGTTTTCGAATTGACCTACAATCCGTGGAGTGAATTTGGAGTAAAAGAAACAAAAAGAATTTCTTTGGATCTGGGTTCTAACTTTTCAAAATTTGAATCCGGTTTTGAATCAGAAAGACCTGCTCCAAATTATACAATAGGAATTACTTTGCATAAAAATGAAGGTGAAGCAAAACTCAACGACAAAAACGGATATTATCTTCATTGGGAAAAAATTGATGACGCTTTTGTAGGAGAAGGAGTCGTTGTAGATCCAAAAATTGTAGAAAAATCTAGTGCTTTTAAGTCTGAAATTCCCGATCAGAGTAATTTATTAGTTGTTACAAAACCACAGCAAAAATTGGTTTATTATGCCGGATTTGCATGGCAAAAAAGTGGACAGATCAATACGCAAAAAGACTGGGAAAATATCTTACAAAAACAATCTCAGATCATTGCAAATCCTTTAACAGTAAGGGTTAAATAATTTTTTAAGGATGAAATTAAAAATATATACAATCGCTCTTGGGTTAATTGTCATTAACCTTTCCGCTCAGGTAAAAGATACTTTGGCTGAAAAAATGTTGATCTATCAGCTTCCGAACGGAGGTTGGGGAAAACAGTTGAATGATAAATCTGTGGTGAATTACAATTTGTCTTTAGATAAAAATCTGCTAAAAAAGATTAAAGAAACCGGCGATGATCACGCAACGATCGATAACAATGCGACTTCAAAGGAAATTAATTCTTTAATAAAAGCATATTCAACCACAAAAAATCCGGAATATCTGAAGTCTGCAGAAAAAGGAATCAGCTATCTTCTTTTGATGCAGTACAAAAATGGTGGTTTTCCGCAATATTATCCGAATACAGGATTGTACAGAAAACAGGTTACGTACAACGACAATGCTATGATTAATGCGTTGACGGTTTTATATAATGTGGCAGAAGGGAAAAATGATTTTAATGTGGTTGATTCAAAATTAAAAGAAAAATCAAAAATTGCTGTCCAAAAAGGAATTGAATGCATTTTAAAAACTCAGGTTCTCCAAAAAGGAATTCCTTCAATTTGGGGAGATCAGTACAATGAAGTTACTCTTCAACCTGATAAAGCAAGGGCTTTTGAACCCATTTCTTTGGCAACCGCAGAATCTGTAGGAATCGTAAGATTTTTAATGTTACAGCCTGCCACTCCTGAAATTGAAAAATCTGTAAAATCTGCTGTAAAATGGTTTAAAGAGAATGATATCGAAGGCTACAGTTATAATGTTTCAAAAGTAAACGGAAAGGCTGTCAGAACATTGGCGGAAGATAAAAATTCTGTGATATGGGCAAGATTTTATGATATTAATAATAACAAACCTCTTTTCGGTGACCGTGATGGAAGTGTGAAGTACAATTACAACGAAGTTTCCGAAGAGCGAAGAAATGGGTATAGCTGGTTTGGTGATTTTGCCGATAAGCTGATTAATAAAGAATACCCGAAATGGCTTGAAAAAAATAAAATTTCTGATCAATAGTTAATTTCAGGTTCGTAGGAAAAGTTAGGAAAATATTTAGTAAAAAAATTAGGAAACTACGTATCTGCAAGAAAAAAGACTGAGAATTTCTCAGTCTTTCTTGTTTTAATTTGTTTCATAAAATTATAATGAATTACAGATATTTCCTGTTAGTGTTGCTCCCGCATTTGCCGTTACATCAGACTTTACAGAAGATAAAGAAAGCGTCGGGATCGTATAAGGAGGAGTGAACGCTGTACCACTTCCTGCTGTGTTTCCTGTAACATTGGTAAATGTATTGTTGGAAGTAACCGTAACCGCTGTGTAACCGCTCATCAGGTTAATAGGCTCTTTTACATTCTCAAATACGTTTCCATCGACACGGATATTCGCCTGAACTCCTGCTGCAATGCATTTGTTGCTTACAGAACTGTTGAAATAGCTGTTAAGAATATGGATTTTTCCAAATCTCACTCTCGGCATACGCTCTCTGCATCCCGGAGCCCACCAGCAACGAACGAATGTTACATTCAGTTTTCCTGCATCAGCAGTTGCGCCGTCGCTTGATCCGATCAGATTAGAGAATCTGTGATCATCCGTTCCTCCTGAACCACCGGGTTTCGGAGCTTTTAGATAATGGAACTTTGTGTAAGAAACTGTAACGAAGTCTGATTTGTTTTTAATATCAAAATTCCCGTCGACACCGTCTCTGAACTCACAATGGTCGATCCATACATTTCTGCAGTCATCTAAAATAGCATTGTCCCAACCATCTGTATCATAAGCTCCCGGACCTTCAAAAATCAGGTTTCTGATAACAATATTGTTGCATCTTTTAATATTGATAATTCCTGATCCGCTTGCAGTCTGATCCGTAGAAACCAACTTTGCACCGCTTGTACCGTAAAGTGTTTTTCCTGTTTGGTCCTGAAGTGACAGACGAGTGGTAATAGTGATCGTTCCTGTCACTTTAATGACTTTTACCGCCGTGTTTTCGATAGCAGCTTTTAACTGTACATACGTCGTTACTGTAGTTTCGGCAGCGGTTCCTCCGCCGGTTGTTCCACCGTTTTGGGAAGCCCATCCCGGAGCTGTACAGTTTTCTAAAGGAACCACTGCATTGGCAACGAGTTCGCTTTTAAGATTAAATTCGTTTGGGGTTTCTGTTAAGTCCGTTTTAATGTCTTCCTGACCGCAGCCAATTAATGCAAAAGACGAACTGAGAACTGCCGTAAACAGGGCAGCTTTAATTTTTGATTTCATAGTATATATATTTTGTAATGTATTGAATTATAAAATTACAAAATTGATACTTAATTGTTTTATATTTTAATATATCAATATTTATATAATTATAATGTTAAATATTATATTAATTCAACCGATTACACTTTAATATATCATTAATTGTTTTTGTTGTTTGACTTTTTTATTGAAAAATTATTTTATTTCAAAAACATACGTTTTATTTTTCTCCGTATTAAAATCAAACATCCGAGTTTCAGGAACTGGAAAACCTTTTAATTCTGCTTTTTCAGAAACTAAAGGTATTTTAATTGCATTTACCTGATAATATTCATTAGGATTTTCTCCAGTTGAATTTTTTAATTGAGCCTTAGATTTTAGATTGATATTTTTCGCAATTCTGATTCTGCAGTTTCCGCCTAAAGTAGATTTGATGGTCAATTTTGTCAATTGAGAATTTTTCCATTCGATATCGATTTCAAAGCCACCTCTTGCTTTTAAACCTTTGATATTTCCATTCGGTAAAGCGTTGGGAAGTGCAGGTAAAATGTAAAGATAACCGTCATAACTTTGAAGCAGCATCTCTGCAATTCCTGATGTACAGCCAAAATTTCCATCAATCTGAAAAGGCGGATGCGCATCCAGAAGATTAGGATACGTTCCCCCAGATTGCCCTTTTGTTTCCATAGGAGCAGGAGTTAATTGGTCTGAAATTAGTTTAAAAGCCCGGTTTCCATCCAATAATCTTGCCCACCAATTAACTTTCCATCCCATCGACCAGCCGGTAGATTTGTCACCTCTGTAAGTCATGGAATTTTTTGCAGCTTCCGACAAGTCAGGATTTCTGAAAGGCGAAATTTGTCCCGAAGGAAAAAGCCCGTACAAATGCGAAATATGCCTGTGTTTATCATCGGTTCTGTCCATATCTTTCAGCCATTCCTGCAATTGAGCGTGTTGCCCGATTTGCATAGGCGGAAGTTTATTTAAGACGGTTTTCACTTCATCCGAAAGATTTTTATCCTCATTAAGAACTTTCGAAGCACTAATAAAATTATTAAAAACATCAAAAACCAATTGATTATCCATCGTTGTTCCGGCAGTAATTCCTACACTGTTCATATAAGTATTTTCCGGGGACATGGATGGGGAAACTACAAGATATTTTTTCGAAGGATCTTGTTGAAGGACGTCTAAATAAAATAAAGCAGAACCTTTTAAAGCTGGATAATATTTTTTCAAAAATTCTTTGTCTCCGGTGTATAAATAATGATTCCAAAGATGCTGTGTAAGCCACGCTCCGCCCATCGGCCACATTCCGTAGAAGCCACCGTCCACAATGCCTGTGATTCTCCACAAATCTGTGTTGTGGTGCATATTCCAGCCTCTTGCGTGATACATTTCTTTGGCAGATTCCTGTCCGGTCACCGACAGATCCTGAATCATATCAAATAAAGGCTCGTGCATTTCACTCAGATTCGTATTTTCGGCGGGCCAGTAATTCATTTCTGTATTGATATTGACCGTGTATTTGCTGTCCCAAGCCGGATTTAACTGATAATTCCAGATTCCCTGTAAATTGGCGGGCTGAGTTCCCTGTTGTGAAGAGGAAATCAAAAGATAACGACCAAATTGGAAATACAGAGCAACCAGATCAGGATCTTTTGAAGTGGCAAATTCTTTTATTCTGACGTCGGTTGTTTTCTTTGCCTGTTCTGTTGTTCCTAAATCCAGACTGACACGCTTGAAATATTTCTGATATTTTTCAATATGAGCTTTTAATTCAATATCGTATTTTTTGTTTAAAACTGATTGTAAGTATTCCGAAACTTTCGCATCCGGATTTCCTGAAATATCATTATATTTTTTGAAATTGGTTGCAATTGAAACATAGATAACTACTTCATCTGCTCCTGAAATATTAAGTTGATCTTGAGTTGAGGTTAATTTTCCACCTTTTAAAACAGGAACAGCAACCGTTTTGAAATTGATTTTCCCAATTTTGTTATCAACTGAGCCACTCGTTCCGGTGATCACCAATTGATTTTTCTCCGTAAAAATTGATTTTTTCAAATGTGGAGTAGAAGCGTTAATGGAAAAGTTTAAACTGCCTTTTTTACTTGAAGATAACTTAATTACGATGACATTATCTACAAAAGAAGAGAAAATCTCACGCTTGAAAGTTACTCCGTTTACTTCGTAAGAAACAGTGTTTAAAGCTTTTTCAATGTCTAAAGTTCGGGTATAATTTTTAAAATTTTCATGACCTTTAAAATCCAGAAACAAATCGCCCATCGTTTGATAAGGCATTCCGTAATTCAGATCTTTCGGTGCAGCTCTCGGATATGTTTTGTTGGAAAGATTTTGAGCTTCCTCGAATTTACTTTCATTCAATAATCTTCTTATTTTCTGAATACTGTCGAATGTATTTTTCGGAACATTATTTCCCGGTTCTCCAGCCCAGATTGTTTCTTCGTTAAGCTGAAGATGTTCCTGTGAAGCTCCGCCAAAAACCATTGCTCCCAATCTTCCGTTTCCGATGGGTAGAGCTTCGTTCCAGTTTTCTGCGGGCTTGTTGTAAGTCAGTTTTAAATTCTGTTGTGCTTGAACAGAGATTGAAATCACCGCTCCAAAAGCCAATAAAAAGATTTTATGTTGAATGGTTTTCAGCATGATTTAATATTTAAAATTACTTATCACCAATTACTTATTATTTATCGTTTTCAACCAGTCTGAGCATAATTTTTTCCAGTTGTCCGTGAGCTCGGTTTTATTCATAATTCCGATTTTATGTTCACCTTCTGGAAAAATAAATAGGGAGCCTTTTACTTTATTTTTTATCATTGCCTGATAATACAAAATACTGTTCATTACAGGAACCGTTTTATCATTTTGTGCATGAATCAAAATCGTGGGCGGTGTCTTTTCTGTTACTCGATTTTGCATAGAATATTCGCTTATCTTTTCCTGTGAAGCATTTTCGCCAAGCAAACTGTTGCGACTTCCGACGTGTGCAAATTCGCCCAAATCAATAACCGGAGAGACCAAAATTGCAAAATTCGGAATGGTAGGAATATTTTCCCAATCGCCTTTTAATTCTGTATAATCTGTAGAAATATTACTAGCCATTGCAGCCAGATGTCCACCTGCAGAAGTTCCTATAACTCCGACCTGATCGGGTGAAATGCCATATTGCTCAGCATTTTTTCTAAGATATTTTATAGCTGCCTGAATATCCTGTAACGGAGCGAGTTCTCTTTGCTTGACATCGGGCGAAATCGGTAATCTGTAATTCAAAACAAACGCAGAAATTCCCAATGTATTGAACCATTTTGCAATTTGAAAACCATTCAAATCGTAGGTAAGTTTGTAATATCCGCCACCGGGAATAATGATAACAGACATATGTTTTCTATCTTCTTTGGGAGGTAAAAATGCGAAAAGTTCGGTTTCCTTAATTTGTGTAATTCGTCCTTCTTTTTCTTCGGTCTTCAATGGTAAGCCTTTAGAATTCGGCATCTGTCCTTTTGGCCAAACGTTGATTTTCTCCTGAGCTGAGAATTGAGTGAAAAGTGAAATTAATACTATTAAAACAGCTTTTTTCATTGCTTGTTAATTTGTGATTATAGTAAAAGTATGTTTGCTAAACCTTCAAGGTTTCAAAAACCTTGAAGGTTTGAATTTTTAGAAACTAATCTTTAAGAAAATCCTCTCTAAACGGAGTAAAAGCATCAATCAATTGCCCTGCTTCCAGACATTTTACGCCATGAAAAATATTAGGCTGCGCAAAAAATCCGTCACCTTGTTGTAAAATTTTAACTTCACCGTCAACTGTAACTTCAAATTTCCCTGAAGTAACATACGTGATCTGCGAATGAAAATGCTGATGTAAAGCCCCAATTGCATCTTTTTCAAATCTTACAATCACCATCATTACCTGTGAATTGTATCCAACGAATTGTCTGGATACTCCACCTCCTAAATCTTCCCATTCGGAATTACCGTCAAAGAAGGGTTCTTTTTTGAATTTCATTATATGTTTTTTAATTATTAACTAAATTTTTTGCGCTCAATTTGTCATTTAGACGAAGGAGAAATCTATCTGTTTAATGGATTCTTCACTACGCTTTCGTTTCATTCTGAATGACAAACTGACTTTTAAATTTTCAGGAGTGAGAAACTATTTAATATATTTCTCCAAACCAATTTTCAAATTTTTCAAATCTTTCAACGCCAATTTTGCAACAGATTCTGCTCCAAGCGTTGACAAATGCGTGTCGTCATCTTTTCCTTTTGGATAATAAGGATCTTCGCCTTCTTTATAATGTAAATGTAGTTTTTTTGAATTTTCAGGACCATAAGAAATTTCTAACTGTTCTGTCAATAATTGCATATCTACAAATGGAACTTTCATATCATTGGCAACCATTCTTACGACCAATGGATATTCTTTATGAGTATCTACCAAAACGCCTTTTTCATTGAAATTTCTTCTTACAATTGATGTCATCAGAATCGGAGTTGCGCCTTTTGCTCTGGTTTCATTCACATATCTTTCGAGATTGGCTCTGTATTGAGTATAAGGATTGGTAAATTTTGTGGAATCATTCACCTTCTGATCATTATGACCGAATTGGATGATCACAAAATCACCTTTTTTAAGCTGTTTCTCAACTTTATCCCATCTTCCTTCCGTTCTGAAACTTTTTGAACTTCTGCCGTTCATTGCATGATTCTGAATTTCAATTCCTGTTAAAAAATTAGGAAGAACCTGTCCCCAACCGTGTTCAGGGTTTTTATCGGGATTTTCTTTATTCGCCATTGTCGAGTCGCCGATGAGGAATAAGGTTTGTTTTTGTGCGAATGCTATTATTGAAATGAAAACGGATAATAGTAAAAGAAATTTTTTCATTTTTAAATTGATTTTTTATTAAACTTATAAAGATGCTTCGAGAACCTTAACATGACATCGTTAATACTAACTGTTTTAATATGCACTTAATTAGCGCAATGTTTTACCAGTGTCATGCTGAGTTTGTCGAAACATCTTATTTATTTATTATTTGGATTCCAACCATCGAATATTTTTTCTAAAGTATAATTTTTCAAATCTTTTTTCGTCAGTTGATGCGACCAGCTTACGCGATTTGTTGTGTTTCCGCCGTCGCCTTTACTTCCAAATTCTGCATAGAAAGCCGTTTTCTCTTTATCAGGAAACATTTTATCGCCTTTCCAGGGATTCCAGCCTTCGGGAAGGATGTGTTTTCCCATTTCTGTGTTGATAAAAACTGTTTTTGCATAAGATCTCCAAGGTCTTCCTAAATATACTTTTGTAATGCCTTCTTTAGCAATTAATTGACAATCAAAAAAAACAAAACCGTACTTTCTGTCGGCTTCTGTTGCGGCTGCGGTGATGTAAGAATCGGCTAAACTTTTAATTGTGCAGCCTTTAAAAACAACTGTTGCCTGTCCGAAAATAAAGTCTGTTGTTCCTTCGATATAACAGTGTTCAAAATATTGTCTGCTGTGATTGGTCGCGGAATAAATTGTGTCCTGACAACCCAGAATTTTCGAATTTTTAATGATAAAACGGTCACCTTCCACATGAAGAGAAACCGCCTGTCCTTCATTACAAGAGCCGTTTTGAATTGTCAGATTGCTGATTTTAATCTCATCACCCATCACCAACAAAGTATAGGAATTAAATGTCGTCATTTTTTCATTAAAAGCATCCAATTTTCCTGAAAAATCATTGTTCGTAATGATGGTATTGTCTTTATTTTCGCCTTCTAACGTGATTTTATGTTTTGAAGAAGGAATAACAACTTTTTCATTGTAAGTTCCGGATTTAATGACAATCAAAGCTTCGGAAGGTCCTAAATCTCGAATTGAATTGATCGCTTTCTGAATCGATGTAAAATCCCCGCTTCCGTCTTTTGAAACGGTAATTTTGATGTACGGATCATTTCCTGCGAAGAGAAAATTTGTCATCGAAATGAAGAGAATTATAAATAATTTTTTCATAAACTGATTTTATTATTTTTTTTGACGCAAAGATTTTTTTGTAAAACCGCATAATTTTTAGAAAGCAAAGGCAAATAAAATTTGCTTCGCGAAGCTATGATGATAACTTCATTAAATCAACTTGTTGATTCATCTTTGCTCACTAAAATATTCATTTATATTAAATTAAATCTTTGCGTTTAAAATTATTTCAAAACTTTATTTAAAAAGTCAACCGTTAAATTCAATGTTTCTGTAAACCAAGGTTCTGCAGACCAAAATGAATGCGGCGAATCTTTAATTTCATGAAATTCTGTCGGAATATTATAGCTTTTCAATTTTTTCATCATATCATCTCGCCCTGCATGAAAACGAGGCTGCGAACTGTTGATGAAAAGAGTAGGAGGTGTGTTTTTATCCACATATTCCAGAGGTGAAGCTTCCGTCCAGTTTTTTAAATTGACATTTCTGTCACCGTCCAACCAATATGAAGCATAAGTACTTTCCTCAGCTTCCGGATGAATAAACGAAACAATTCCGTCAACATTGACAATTGCTTTAATTTTATTTTTTGATTTTACGCCGACCAAAGTGGCAATCTGAGCTCCTGCCGATTCACCCAAAACTACCATTTTCTTTTTATTTAAAGAATATGTTGAGTGATTTTTCTTTAACCATTTGATGGCTGTTTCAACATCTTCAACTCCTGCCGGATATTTTGCGACATCTGCCAATCGATAACCGACTGCGATTACGGTGTAACCTCTTGAAGCCAATTCCATTGCCATGAATTTTTCGTTTTCTTTGCTTCCCGAAATCCAACCGCCGCCGTGAACCATTGCGATTCCGGGGTGTTTTTTTGTATTGTCGAGAGGATAGTAGACATCGGCTTTTAAAGAAATTCCATTGACGTTGGCATATTCTACATTCTTATCAATTGTGATATTTTGTGGAACCGGTCGGTCAATAGGAGATGTGAAAGGATATTTCTTCTTGAATTTTTCGTAGGTTCCTTCGTTGGTGTAAGGAGTGGCATTCGGTCGATTTATTTGCCCGAATGCCATTGTCCCCACAAAAAAAATAGAAATATAAGTATGTTTTCTGTTAAAAATCATTCGCTTATGGAATTTTTTTAATGCTGTTTGTTTATTTTTAATGTGTTGGAAAATCGCAAAGGCGCAAAGTAGGGTTGCAATATTTACGTCTTTGCGATTCTCCAACTATTTAACTGAATTTTTAGCTACATCAGTTCCGATAGAAATTGCGTTTTTATCATTCGCTATTTCCCTTGGTAACAATACAAGTCCCGATTTATTTCCTAAAATCTTGATGTACGGTTTATTCTGTGATTCAAATTTTACCGTAGATAAATTAATATTTTTACTGTTGTAAACCGTTATTCCTGTTCCTTCAGAATATTTAAGATTAACATTTTTTAATGTAATTCCGTCTGCATCTACAATGGTCATTGCTTTTTTTGTGTCAAACTGAGAATCTTCGATTACAATATTTTTAAGATTCATTTCCGCTAACCCGAATAAAGTAATGGCTTCATAAGAATTAACGGCATTAATGTTTTTAAAGAAGATATTTCTGAAAATCGGAGTTTCTTCCGTTACAGGATATACTTTTTCAGGTGCTTTGTTGCCTTCCTGTTTTTGTCCGTCTTCTAAAACCGGAGAACTTCCTTCGTAGAACATGTTGAAGCCAATCGCCTGTGTCGGAATATTAATCATATCAATATTGTTAATGTAAATATTTTCAACAATTCCACCTCTTCCGCGGGTTGTTTTGAAACGGAGACCGATATCGGTTCCGATGAAAGTACAGTCGGAAACGTGAATATTTCTAGCTCCACCTGACATTTCGCTTCCTATAACGAAACCACCGTGACCGTGATACACGATATTGTTTTTAATGATCACATTTTCCGTTGGCATTCCTCTTTTTCTCCCATCTTTATCTTTTCCTGATTTAATACAAATTGCATCGTCACCGACGTCGAAAGTATTGTCGTAAATCAAAACATTTTTACATGATTCCAAGTCTACACCGTCGCCGTTTTGTGAAAACCAAGGATTTCTAACGGTAAGATTTCTCAAAATTACATTTGAACACATCAACGGATGCAGGTTCCATGCAGGAGAATTCTGGAAAGTTGGTCCGTCTAACAAAACTTTGTCGCAACCCACTAAACTTACCATTACAGGACGAAGAAAATCTTTAACCGATTGCAGCTCTTCTCTAGAAATTTTATCAGGAACATTGAAACTTGAGCTGCTTTCAAATCCTTTTTTATAGCTTTCTGAAGGATACCACGTTTTACCATCAGAAGATAAAATTCCGCCGGATTTTACGATTTCTTTCCATTCAGATTCTGCCATTTTACTTTTCTTGATGGCTCTCCACGCATCACCGCTACCGTCGATTACACCTTTTCCTGTGATGGCAATATTGATTGCATTTCTTGCTGAAATCGGAGACTGACAACGGATGGTATTTAATCCTTCAAAGCTCACGTCAACCAAAGGATAATCGTTTTTATATTTGCTAAAAATAATGAACGCGCCTTCTTCTAAGTGAAGATTGATGTTGCTTTTTAACTCAATAGGTCCGGTTAACCACATTCCGCGTGGCACGACTAATTTACCGCCACCTTTTTTGCTAAGGTCTTCGATTGCTTTTTTGAAAGCTTCCGTATTTTTTACTTTTCCGCCTGATACACCACTGAATTGTGTGATAGAAACTGTATTCGCAGGAAAAGAAGCTTCTGTAACCTGAGGCATTTTAAACTCTACATTCTTATAAATGTCCATGTTCTGAGCCTGTATTTGTCCTGAAAACATCATAGCTACAACGAAACCAACAACTCTGAAAGACTTCTTCATTATTTATTTTTTATTCGATTTAATTATATTTTTAAATTCTCTGAAAACGAGCGACGCCACTACTTTTGCGCCTTCCGGCTGGAAGTGAGTGTTGTCTTTTTGACCTTTAGGATAAGCTTCATACAGTCCTTCCGGAAGATTCATAAAGTAATGAGTGGTCGTAAAATCCTGTCCTTTTTTGGTAAAATATTCCATTGATAATTTATTTAAATCAATGTAAGGAACGTTCATTTCTTTGGCAATATCAATCGGAGCCTGAGCATATTCTCCGTGCACATTTTCCAATTTTTCGTTTTTCCATGGATAATTTCTCGCAACAGGTGTTAAAATGATTGGGTTTCCACCTTTTTGTCTTGTCTGGGAAACAAATAATCTTAAAAATTCTTTGTATCCCTGAATATTTACATAACGTTCCGGATTTTTTTCTGAACCGTCATTATGCCCAAACTGTATGATCACATAATCATTTGGTTCTAAATGTTCGTACACATATCTCCATCTTCCTTCCTGAAAAAAAGTTCGGGTGCTTCTTCCACCATAAGCTCTGTCAATAATTTCAACAGAATCTGTTGTAATGGCTGCTTTTAATGAAACTAAACTGTCTTTCACAAAAAACGGTTGAAAAACCTGTCCCCAACCCGTAATCGGATAACGGACTTTCATATAATCTTTTCCAGGCTCGTAATCTCCTGCATAATCCGCCATTGTGGAGTCTCCGATGAGATAAATATGGGTAACTTTTTTATTGCGCTTTTCCGTTGACTTTTGTGCCTGAGTTTGTGATTGACACGCAGACAACAGCAAAACGATGAATAAAAATGAAACTATATTGTATGTTTTTTTTGTCATTGATTTTAATTTTTCCACAAACCTTATAGGTTTTTAAAACCTATAAGGTTTAGATTAGAACTTCAAATTAATTTTTAGTAATTCTAAACCAATCAAAATCTGCATATCCACCGCGAGATGCTTTTGCTGTGCTTACGCTGTACAAACCGACTTTGGCTCCGATCCACTTTCCGGGTTTTGCCTGGAAAACGTCGCCGACTTTTGTGAAAGTTTTTCCGTTTTCACTGTAGCTGAATTGGCATAAACCATTCGGTTCATTGATATTCACTTTTAAATAAGCTTCGTTTCCTTTTAATTTTGTTTCAAATAAAACTTTTTCTTCACCGCCTTTGTCTGCTTTTTCGGCTCTTTTTAATTGTAAATAATATCCGTCGGGTTTGTTTGTAATCACGATTGATTCATGATCTAGTCCCATCACTAATAATCCTGTTGTTTTTCCTTCTTTGGCATCTTCGGGTATTAATTTCACTTTCGTAGAAGCCGCAAAATTTGGAGCCGGGAATTTTTGAGTTAATAAATTGGGGACATTCCAAAGGTTTTTTTCTCCTTCAGGAACTTTCATTGAGAATAATCTTAAAAATTTTTGTCCCGGAAGCTTTGATGACCAGACGATATTTTCATTCGCGCTCCATTGCCACTGAATTCCTAATTTTTCACCATCAAATTCATCTGTTTCATCTGGTGTAACGATAGGGTAGGATTGACCGACGTTTGGCTTTTTATAGGTTAAAACAGGCTCTCCAATTCCGTTTTTATTATTGTCGACCCCCATGATAGGCCAGTCTTTTTCCCATTTCATTGGTTGAAGATGAACAATTCTTCCGTAGGTATCAACATCCTGAAAATGATAGAACCAATCTTCACCAGAAGGCGTGTCTACCCAAGCTCCCTGATGAGGTCCGTTGATTTTTGTGGAACCTTGTTCCAACACGATTTTCTCTTCGTAAGGACCATAAATATTTTTTGACCTTAATACCAATTGCCATCCCGTTGCGACACCGCCCGCAGGAGTGAAAATGTAGTAATAGCCGTTTCTTTTATAAAATTTTGGACCTTCAACCGTCGGATGCGCATCGTGACCGTCAAAAACATGAACTCCTTTATCTAAAACTTTTGTTCCTTCTGGATTCATTTTATTAACGGTTAATAAACTTTTCACACCGGCACGGCTTCCCGCCCAACCATGAACTAAATAGGCATTTCCGTTGTCATCCCAAAGCGGACAAGAATCGATGAGACCTTTTCCTTCCATCACTAAAACTGGTTTTTCCCAAACTCCGAGTGGGTCTTTAGTTTTCACCATATAAATTCCGAAATCGGGATCACCCCAATAAATGTAAAATTCTCCTTTGTGAAATCTGATGCTTGGCGCCCAAACTCCGTCACCTCTTTTTGGGGTGGAAAAATGTTCGGCGGGTAAAATATCCTGAATCGCATAATTCACCAATTTCCAGTTGACCATATCTTTTGAATGAAGAATGGGCAATCCCGGCGTTTCATTGAAACTTGAAGCTGTCATATAATAATCGTCACCGACACGAATCGCGTCCGGATCGGAATAATCTGCGTACAAAATTGGGTTTCTGTAATTTTTTCCCTGATCTGCAGTCCAAACTTCGGAAACATAGTTTTTTTCCTGTGCGTTGAGATACGTTGAAGCAACTGAAAATAATGTAATTGCTGCTATATTTAAAATTTTTGTTCTCATAAAATCAGATTCATTATTTAGGTGATAGGGATTAGGTTGCAGATCTATTTTTCAAATTCTAAACTTGCCAAGATGAAAGGTCCTGTTCCTTTTGCATCGTTGGAACGAATTTCCTCATTCACATAATATTCATAAGAACCGTCTCTGTAAGGTTTTCCGCCTAAACCTGCTACTGCACAACATTTATTTAAATTAACAACTCCATTTTCATCAACTGTAATTAAATTTTTGATGATTCCGTCGTAACCTTTTTTGGCAGCAGCTTTATATGATTTTGGTAAATATCCGTTGTTAACAGATTTCATGATCGTATAAACAAACATCGATGAACCGGTTGCTTCCAGATAATTTCCTTTTTCACCGCCTTTATCCAACACCTGATACCAAAGTCCGGTTTCTTTATCCTGAACTTTGATTAAAGCATCAGTATAAGATTTTATGTAAGAAATTAATTTTGCTCTTCCCGGATGATCTTTAGGTAAATAATCCAAGACATCTACCATCGCCATTCCGTACCAACCCATCGCTCTCGACCAGAAATTTGGAGATTGCCCTGTTTCTTTATTTGCCCAAGCCTGTTCTTTGCTTTCATCCCAAGCGTGATAAAGAAGCCCTGTTTTTTTATCTAAAAGATGTTTTTGAATTAAGTCAAATTGGTTGATAATATCATTGTAAGCCTTGTCTGCGTCGGCTCCCGTTACAAAATCTTTGGTGTAGTGCGTGTAGAAGGGTTCGCCCATGTACAATCCGTCCAGCCACATTTGATTTGGATAGATTTTTTTATGCCAGAAGCCGCCTTCTGATGTTCTTGGCTGCCCGTCGATCTGGGAACGAAGCGTTTTCAAAGCCTTTAGATATTTTTCTTTTTTCTCTTTTTCATACAAATAAAGAAGCACATTTCCGCTGTTCAGAAAGTCGATGTTATATTTGTCGAGTTCATAGGTAAGGATGGTACCATCTTCTTGTATCAGCTTGTCTCCGAAGCTGGTGATATAATTGTAATATTCTTTTTTGCCGGTTTTTTCATAAATTTTTTCAGCGGCATCCAAAACAATTGCTGTAGGGTAAGTCCATTTCGGGCTTTTGCTGAAATCTATCATCCAGGATTCCGGGAAGCGGTGCATTTCGGAAAGTAACATTCTTTCAGACCATTTCAGATTGGTAGGAACTACTTTCCCGGATTGAGATTTTGAAACCTGGGTTTTTGTTTGAATTGCAACTTTTGATTGAGCGCAAGTCAAAAATAGTCCTGAACTTAGAGCGGCAAATGCCAGTATTTTTATTTTTTGATTAATGAAATTCATTTTTTTAGCTTTAAAGTTGATTTTTTATCTGATTAACCTTGTCCTTCTGTTATTTTTTTCACAATATCATTAAAGTAAACTTCGATATTATCATAATTTTTATCTAAATCATGTCCGTTTGCGTTGGCAACTTTTGGATTTAGTTTGTTCTTAATTTCCCATTCATCGGGCATTCCGTCGTTGTCTGTGTCTGTTAAAGATTTTCCTTCATTCAATTTTGGAAATCCGCCGACATCGTTTTGCGAATCGATGATTCCGTTGGTACTTCCTTTTGAACCTTTATAAGTGAAACTTCCATTTTTCACATCTTTTAAAACATGAAGATCAATCGCATCTCTCATCAAACTTGCCCCTCCGAACTGTAAAACTTTTTCATAAGCTTCTTTCGCAGAATAGGTTTTGACATTATTCTGAATATCGTGCGGCTGATTAATTTTTATGGAACTTTTATCTTTATCCGTCAGATTATAAGAAGGTTTCATTTGATTGAAAACACCTTCCGTCCAGTTATCTTTTGTGACTTCCGGACTTCCTTCTACAACGTTTCCGCTGATGTAATATTTGCCCCAGATGTTGTAAACTTCGGTTTCGGGTTTTTCGTTTTTATCGATGGCAACAACTCTTTGTCTGGTCATTGTTGCGGGGCCCGGTTTGTAGTAATTATTGACGATATTTACGTTCATTCCTTCGCCGCCGTAGATATTATTGTGGCCCCAATTGTAAATTACATTATTCCTGAAATCGGTAAGATCTGTCAGTGCAAATTTACTTCCTGCATATTCTCCCAATCTAGGATTTCTGCTGTCATGATGGGCATAAATATTATGATGAAAAGAAGCAAATTTTCCGCCTGCAATTCCGCCGTATCCGTGTGGACCTTTCTGATGAAAAGAATTTCTCAGGCTTTCTGCAATGACGCACCATTGAAGCGTCGTATTTTCGTTGACATAAATGGAAACCGTCTCGTCTGTAGACCAGCTCATCGAGCAATGATCCACGATTAAATTTTTAATAAATCTTGCGCCAAAAGCATCGCCTTCATATTTTTTCTGATCACCCATCCTGAATCTCATGTAACGCACAATGACATTATTAGCAGTTACAAAAGTTTCATAATTGGCAACGGTAATTCCGTCTCCGGGAGCGGTTTGTCCGGCAATGGTGACATCACCTTCTTTTATTCTGAGCGGAGATTCCAGATAAATGGTTCCGCCAGTTTTAAAAATGATATATCTCGGACCTTTTTGATCTAAAGCGTATCTCAAGGTACCTTTCGAACCGTCGTCTGTGAGTTTATCAATCACGTACACCTTTCCGCCGCGTCCGCCGGTTGTGTATTTTCCGAAGCCTTCTGCACCTGGAAAACTTACAATATTCTGAGCTTCAGCAAAAATTGAAATTCCGCATATAATCCCTATCGTCAATAATTTTGTGAAGTTTTTTTTCATGATTGAAAATTCTTTTGGTGTTGATTTTTAATCTTAAAAATTATTTTAAACTTTTTTTCGGATTCCAGTTGTCGTTTCCTTTGAGAATATTTTGTGATGTATATTTTTTACTTTCTTCCTTTGTTAATTGATGTGACCATGAAATTCTTTTTGTAATATTCGCTCCGGCTCCTTTTGAATTGTATTCTGCGTATAAAGTTGTTTTTTCAGCATCGGGTTTGCCCCAGTTGTGCCATCCTTCGGTTTTTATCGTTTCATTAATTTCACAATCGATATAAACTGTTTTGGCAAAAGGTCTCCACGGTCTTCCTAAATAGACTGATTTTTCTTTGGCGTTTCCGATAATTTTTGAGTTGATAAAAACAAACCCGAATTCGTTTTCCTGTGGAGTAGAAGCGGCTGTCACATAAGATGCGCTTTCTTTGGAAAAAATTGTACAGTTTTCAAAAACGGCTGTTCCGGCTCCGAAAATATAATCGGTTGTACCTTCGATGTAACAGTTTTTAAAATAATTTCTTGAAGGCTTTGTTTTATTTTCTAAATCCTGAACTCCTTTTAAATATAAAGTATCCTGATTTCCTAAGAATCTGCAGTTTTCGAAAGAGATTCTGTCACCTGAAGTTAACACAGCAACGGCCTGTCCGACTCTTCCTGAACTGTTTTCGAATGAAATATTTTTTGCCGTAAAATCATTTGAGTGAATAAAAATCGTCGAGGAATTTGTTGTTCCGATATCTTTTCCCTCCGAATTCTTTTTTGAAGCAAAATCATCGTAAGTGATGATGGTGTTTTCAGGATTTTCGCCTTCCATTAAAATCGCCCCTTTTGTTTCGGGAATGGTAATTTTTTCTTTGTAAATTCCGGATTTAATTAAAATTTTTGTTCTTGTAGAAGAACCATTTTCAACGGCATCGATGGCTTGTTGTATTGTAGTGAAGTTGCCTTTTCCGTCTTTCGAAACTGTGATTAGCTGATCCGTAGTTTTGAAAGAAAGAAGACTTAGTAAGACGATCGAAAAGATTGAAAAGATTTTAAAACTTTTAATAAAATTGGAGGTTTTCATTGAAAGATTTTTAGTTAAAATACAGACTTCTCTTTTTACGGAGAAAGCCTGTATTTCTTTGATATGAATGTGAAATTTTTTATCTAGTAACCGTAATCCTGTGTAAGATTGTAGTTAGAATTTACAACATCTAACGCCAATGGAAGTAATTCTTTTTTGTTTGGCTGGAAATAATATGCATAACTCTTAATTGGATCACCACTGATGTATGGCTGAGTCATGGCAAGTCTCCAGTTTACTTTTGTATATCCTGAAGGTGTTGCCACACTTTGATTCGGGCTATAGAAAATGTCTGCTTTTGCAACTCCGGTAGCTGTATAAAAATCAATGTCAGAAACATTTTGCTGAGCTGTTTTTGTAGGAGTATAAGTTACTTTTTTATAGAAAATATATTCCGGAACGTTGGCATAAGCTCCTGTGCCATTCATAAATTGGGTAAGCTTAGCTTTTGTTTCGTTAATTTTAGTTTCTAATAAATTCCAACGGATAAGGTCATATTTTCTAAGTCCTTCTCCACCAAATTCCAATTGTCTTTCTTTTACAATATAATTAAAGAATCCTGTTTTGTCTGTAGGAATAGTTCCTACCTGTCCCAAATTGCCTGCATAAGCTCTTTGTCTTACAGACATCACTGCATTAATAGCCTCTGTGGAAGGTCCGCTGTGAAGTTCGTTATCGGCTTCAGCAAACATTAATAAAATATCAGAATATCTTAATAAAGGCCAGTCGATCCCAAGATTCTGAGAAGTTCCTGTAATCGATGTCCAGGATTTTCTGAATTTACCGTCATTCCAGTTGATAGATGTCTGAAGTTCTTCCTGTTTTGTAGTATTTACTCTGAAGATGGCGATATTAACGTCTCTTCTTAAGTCATATTTAGTGAATTCATAGAAATACACAGGAATTGCGTTGATTCCTCCTGAAGATTTCCAATCTGTATCATCATGTCTCAAACCGTTGTAGTACCCAATTTTACTGTCTGTTCTGGAGTTTCCTCCGAATGCCCCTATTGCATAGATTACTTCATTCGTTGCGTCCTGAGTATTGGTATGTAAAGATCTGAATAATCCTTCATAACTTGGATTCAGCTGATGCTGTCCGGAGTTCATGATATCTTTACACTCATCATAAGCAATCTGATAATATTTTTGAGGATTAGAACCTTGTAACATCTGCTGTGGACTTCTTCTTAAAGAATATCCGGCTCTTGCCAAAGCGATTCTTGCTCTTAAACCTTTTACGGCGCCTTTTGAAATTCTTTGAGCGGTAGTTCCTCCTTCAGATCTCCAAGGAACAAGACCTTCAGCTTTTAATAAATCATCGAGAATTTTATCATAGATAATGTCTCTGTCTGTTTTTGCAAGATATAAATCCGGAAGATCTGCCGAAGGAACATCCTGAAACGGAACATCTCCCCAGTTTTTAATAAGATCAGAATAAAACTGAGCTCTCAGCGTTAAAGCTTCACCCAAATATCTGTCCATTAATTTTTTGTCTGCTGCAGAACCTGTCTGATAAACAGGAGAAAGCGGAATGTTTTTAATAACAAGGTTTGCTCTCTCAATACCGGCGTAAGTATCTAGGAATGGTCTTAAAAGCTCTGTATTTGTAGGAATTGCACCAAAGCAACTGATTCCTCTTCTGTCATTGGCATTATAATCTCCTGAAGTTCTTAAATCATCTCCTGATTGGGTAAGAATCAGGTTCATTCTCTGACCATAGGTATTATCACCCATAGTTGCGTTGTAAACTCCCACCAATGCGGAGAAAGTATCAGAAGCTGAGTCGAATTGCTGTGCTTCAGCAGTATTAGATAAGCTTTCTACATCCAGATATTGTTCACATGAATTTAAAGATATTAGTCCAACAATGGAAAATAGAATAGCTAAAAATTTATTTTTCTTCATAATATTAGGGTTAAAAAGTGATGTCAACTCCTGATAAGATAAATCTGCTACGCGGGTAAGCGGCATAATCTACACCAGGTGTTAAAGGATTTCTTCTTGTATTAGCTTCCGGATCATATCCGGAATATCCCGTGATTGTAAATACATTGTTCATAGTGAAGTACAATCTGAAATTTGAAAGACCTAATTGCTTAGTAAAATCTTTTCCAAGAGAATATCCTAATGTTACATTGTTTAATCTTAAGAAAGATCCGTCTTCAATAGCGTATGAATGTAAAAAGTATGCACCTGCGGGCGGAGTCCATCCTGTAGTATTGGCATTTAACGCAGCCAATGCAGTTGGGTCATTTACTTTTACACCTGCATCATCAAACCATCTCCATCTGTCGGCTACTTCCGCCAACATGTTATTGTCTTTGTATAAATATTGTGTTGAATATTCAATTTTGTTGGCGTTATACACTTTGTTTCCAACTGAGAAGTTGAACATTAGGCTCATATCCCAGTTTTTATAACGGAAAGTCTGGTTGAAACCACCGTAGAATTTAGGTTGGGCATTTCCTAAATCGGTCATATCCTTATTGTCGATAATACCGTCACCATTCAGATCCTGAAGCTTAAGATCTCCTGGCTGTATAGCTTTAGCTCCATTTGCAGCAGCAGCAGAACTTGGGATACCTGCTTTCAGAGTATAAACCTGTGTAGTCGGATTATAATCAAAATCACTTATTTCGTATCTTCCTGCTGTCACATATCCCCAAAATGTACCTACCGGTTTACCAACCTGTACCAAGAAGTCGTTTAAGCTGTTTTGCCATCCTGAAGGATATAAGTAAGAATAAGCACTTGGTGATGCGCTGTTTCCTAGGCTTTTGATCGTATTCTTGTTTGAAGATATATTGGCATCAATTTTCCATGTAAAATTATCTTTATTGATAATTGTGCTTCCGATAGAAAATTCAATTCCTTTATTGGTCGTGCTTCCTGAGTTTTGATATTGATATTCGTACCCTCTGTCTTTAGGAATTTGCGCTAAGAGTAATAAGTCTTTAGTATCTGTTTGATATAGATCTAAGCTACCGTAAACTCTTCCTTTAAACAATCCGAAATCTAAACCGATATTTTTAGAAGTTGCTGTTTCCCACTTTACGTTTTTATTTGCTAAGATATTTCCTGTGGTAGCACCTGGTGTTACGTTTGTTCCGAATGCATATCCGTAGTCAGAAGATGTCGTAAAGAAGGTGTCATACAAGAAAGATCCGATCCTGTTGTTTCCGGATAAACCATATCCTAAACGAAGTTTTAATTCGCTGATTGTTTTGCTTTCTTTTAAGAAATTTTCTTCAGTAATTTTCCATGCGGCAGAAGCTGCAGGGAAATATCCCCATCTGTTTCCGGGTCCGAAAACACTGGAACCATCGGCTCTCATGGAAGCTGTAATGATGTATTTATTTTTAAAAATATAGTTGGCCCTACCAAAAAATGATGCTAATCGATCTGGTACTCTTCCAGCTTTTGGAGCATCCTGTACCAGTCCGCTTGGCGGTGAAGCCGACTGAATGTTGGCAAATGCTTCCTGAGCACTTATAGATTTCGGAAACCATTTAATGGTCATCATTAATGATTCTCCATCTGTTTTCACAATTTCTTGTCCTGCCAATAAGTCTAGCTTATGATTTCCGAATGTTTTTCTGAAATTTAATGTATTGGTATTGGTAATTCTTCTGGATTGGGCTTTACTTAAAAATACAACGGGCTGGTCATTATTTTGTCTTGCCAACGTCGTTACAGTACCGGAAAATTGATTGACATATTCATCTCTCTGTACATATCCGATTACACTTCTGAAAGTAAAATCTTTGTTGATTCTGTATTCTAAAGTTCCATTTAATAATAAGTCATTTCTTCCGTTTTCCTTGATTTCATTATTAGCTAAAAGAACAGGATTTACAAGGTTGGTTTCGTTAGCAAACAAAGGATCAAATTCATCAACGTTTACTGTAGAACCTCCTTCAAATGGTTGATATCTTACTGCATTTCTCAGTCTGTTTGTTCCTTGTGAACCTGTAGAAGATGTTCCGGCTCCGAAGATGGTTTGTCGGCTGTATCTGGCATTCAAAGTCATGCTTACTTTCTTTGAAAGATCATAATCGTATTTGAAGTTGGCCATATTTCTTTTAAACCCGGAACCGATCATAATCCCGTCCTCCTGTACATTATTCAATGATAGTGAGAAAGAAGAATTATCAGATCCTCCTGTTACAGAAAGGTTATGGGTAAAGTTGAAAGCTTCTCTGCCAAAAACTTCATCCTGCCAGTCTCTTTTCTTGATATCTTTGTATTTACCCAGCTCTTGGTAGGTGCCATATCTTGCTACAAAAGCATCTATATCAGTCTGTACGCCGCCTTTGTTGTACAGTTCGTACTGATAAAGCACGTATTGATACGGATCTAATACATCAATAGTATTCTGAATCTTTCTTACTCCTAAGAATCCGTTGTAATTAATAGATGTTTTAGCTCTTTTTCTGCCTCCTTTTGTAGTGATCAAAACTACTCCGTTCGCTCCTCTTGCTCCATAAATATTGGTAGAAGATGCATCTTTTAAAACCTCAATAGATTCGATTTCTTTTGGTGATAAAATTGATAGGGCGTTATCCATTTGAACGCCGTCTACGATGTAGAGTGGGGCATTACTTCCTGTAATAGAATTACCTCCTCTGATTACAATGTCTACATCTGCTCCGGGTGAGCCTTCACTCAGCGAAACCTGTACCCCTGCCATTCTTCCCTGGATAGCTTCTGCAGCATTGGTCGATGGCATATCTTTGATAGCATCTGCCTTTACGGAAGCAACGGAGTTGGTAACGTCTTTTTTAGAAACCTTAGTATAACCTACCAAAACAACCTCGTCGATTTTGGTTTCCTTTTCCTTTTTGGTTTCTTTTTCTTGAGCCATTGCAAGGACCGGAAGTAAAAAAACGGTTAGATATAACCACTTTATTGAATGTACTTTTTTATCCATTTTGTATCCTTATAGTTTTAATTTTTGGTTGAAAGTTTTTTCTCAGTCTTTGTTCTTTTTGGTGGATTTTAAGTATTTCTAATGTTTTTTAGTGACGGATATTTTTAATAAATCTTTACGCTTTTTTGAGTGCAATCGATTGCGTAATTTTTTATTATAAATATCTTGGCTTCTAAACTAATATTATTTTCCAATATGCAAAGAAAAAAATATTATTTTTTCATTAATTTGAATGTTTAGTTTATTAATTTTCATAAAATATATAAAACTTTTTTTATTTAAAATGCTGATATATAGTTGATTGTTTTGTTTTGCATGATCAAATTATTTTATGATAAAATTTGACTGTTTTTTATTGTTTGACATTTTTAAACTTAAAATTTTCTTAAAATTCTCTCATTTTTGAAGCAAATAAATTCCCCAAATTAAGGCTCAAGAATAAAAAATTTATTCTTTTCCTGATTTTTATCATCTTTTTAAGTTGATATTTTAGCAGTATTTTATACTTGATAAGGTTTGATCTTATTATCGATAATATATAAAATGAATTTTAACTATTTTTATTAAATCAATATTGATTTTTCACGGTTTTATTTTGGCACGATTTTATATTTAAACTAAAGTTAAGTATTAATTTTGGTTAATATAAAACATGAAATTTTATTAATTTTTCTTGTTATTTTCGAGGTTTTTTAATTTTATTTTGTTGTAAATCAGATTACTGTAAATAAAAATTAATTTTTTATTAACTAATTGAAGAATAATTATATATTTATCACGTAAGTATTTCTATTAAAATTTAGTGTAATTTAATGCAATCGATTACGCAATGTTTAACATGTTTAAAGAAACCGTAATTTAAGTTTAAAATCTAAAGTATGACAAAATCAGAATTTCGATACGCCCATCATCCGGAAGATGTAAAAAAATATACAACTGAAGACCTGAGAAGGGAGTTTCTAATCAATGATTTATTTAATGAAGATCAAATCAATTTAGTATATTCTATGTACGACAGAATGATCGTAGGAGGTGCAATGCCTGTAAACAGCGCATTGAAACTTGAACCTACTGATGATCTGAAGGCACAAAACTTCCTGGACAGAAGAGAATTGGGAATTATTAATGTTGGCGCTGCCGGAAAGGTAACCGTTGACGGAGAGGTTTTCGAGCTTGGAAATAAAGAAGCTTTATACATCGGAAAAGGGACAAAAGATGTTGTTTTTGAAAACGGAAATGAAGGTCAGACTTTATTTTATTTCAATTCTGCACCAGCGCATCACACTTTCCCTACAAAGAAAATCACTAAAAATGAAGCCGAAATTGTAGAATTAGGTGAAGCAAAATATGCAAACAGACGTACGATCAATAAATTAATTGTCAACAGCGTATTGGAAACCTGTCAGCTGCAAATGGGAATGACCGAACTTCATGAAGGAAGCGTTTGGAATACAATGCCTTCTCATACTCACACCAGAAGGATGGAAGCATACTTTTATTTTGATTTGGAAGAAGGGCAGACTGTAAGTCATTTCTTGGGACAGCCTCAGGAAACCCGTCATATTTTCATGCAAAATAATCAGGCGGTTTTGTCTCCGGAATGGTCTATCCACTCAGGGGTTGGTACTTCCAACTACACATTTATCTGGGGAATGGCAGGAGAAAATATGGATTATGGCGACATGGACGCTGTTAAAACTAACGAACTAAAGTAATTTTTTCTACATGAATTTATTCGATTTATCCGGAAAAGTAGCTGTTGTAACAGGCGGTACTCACGGATTAGGAATGGCAATGGCTGAAGGTCTTGCCTCTGCAGGTGCTGAATTGGCAATCACAAGTACAACTCCCTCAAAATTAGATGAAGCTTTAGAGTATTATCACAGCAAAGGATATACTGCGACAGGTTATCTTTTTGATGTGACAGACGAGCTTGAAGCTGCTCAGAAGGTTGCTTTAATGGAAGCAACTCACGGGAAAATTGACATCCTGGTCAACAATGCAGGAATCATCAAACGTATTCCGGCGATTGATATGGACGTAGAAGACTTTAGAAAAGTAATCGATGTAGATCTTACAGGACCTTTCATCATGTCCAAATTAATTGGAAAACACATGATCAAAAGACAATCCGGTAAAATCATTAATATTTGCTCTATGATGAGTGAGCTTGGTCGCGACAATGTAGTAGCGTATGCTTCTGCAAAAGGCGGACTGAAAATGCTTACCAAAAATTTAGCAACAGAATGGGCAAAACACAATATTCAGGTGAACGGTATCGGTCCGGGATATTTTGCGACGACCCAGACAGAACCAATCAGAGTAGACGGTCATCCGTTTAACGAATTTATCATCAGCAGAACTCCGGAAGGAAGATGGGGAAACCCTGAAGATCTTGCAGGAACGGCTATTTTCTTAGCTTCAGACGCAAGTAAATTTATCAACGGACACATTATTTATGTAGATGGAGGTATTTTGGCGACCATCGGGAAACCTGCTAATGAATAACACAAGAATTTTACAGAAATGAAATCTTTTATTACAGATCAATTTTTATTACAGAATAAATACGCGGAAGAATTATACTTCAATTTCGCAGAAAAACAGCCGATCATCGATTATCACAATCATTTGATTCCAAAGGATATCGCTGAAGATACGGTTTTCGAAAATATTTCTAAAGTTTGGATTGCGGGTGATCATTACAAATGGCGCGCAATGCGTACAATGGGAGTGAACGAAAAGTTTATTACAGGCGACGCTTCAGATAAAGAAAAATTCGAGGCTTGGGCAAAAACGGTTCCTTATACGTTGAGGAATCCTTTGTACCACTGGACGCATTTGGAATTAAAGCGTTATTTCGGAATTGATGAATTGTTAAACGAAAAAAACGCATCAGATATTTACGATAACATCACGGCACAGCTTCAGGCTCCTGAAAAGTCGACAAGAGGTTTGCTGAAAATGATGAACGTAGAATCTTTGTGTACAACAGAAGATCCGATTGATGTTTTAAATTACCATCAGGATTTGGCGAAAAGCGATTTCAGCATTAAAGTAAGTACAGCGTTCCGTCCGGATAAAGCAATTTTAATTGAAAACCACAACTTCGCAGATTATATTTCTAAATTGGGCGAGTCAGCAGGAATTGAAATCAATTCTTACCAGACCTTGTGCGATGCATTATTAAAAAGAGTAGAATATTTCCACGAAAACGGATGCAGACTCTGTGACCACGGATTGAATAATATTTCTTTCGAAGAAGCTTCAGAAGCAGAAGTAAGCGCCATCTTCAATGATAAAATTTCAGGAAAAGTAATCGCGGAAAAGCAGGTAAATCAGTTCAAAACTGCAATTTTACTGTTCTTGGGCGAAACATATCACAAATTCGGATGGGTTCAGCAGTTCCATTTGGGAGCGTTGAGAAACAACAACGAAAGAATGCACAGAATTTTAGGTCCTGATACAGGATGGGATTCTATCGGTGACTTCGTTCAGGCTGAAACTTTATCTAAATTATTAAACGCTTTAGACGGAAAAGACAAACTGACCAAAACAATTCTATATAACTTAAATCCTGCCGACAACGAAATTTTCGCGACAATGATCGGGAATTTTAATGACGGCAGTATCAAAGGAAAGGTACAGTTCGGTTCCGGATGGTGGTTTTTGGATCAGAAAGACGGAATGATCAAGCAGATGAATGCCCTTTCAAACATGGGATTAATCAGCTGTTTTGTAGGAATGTTGACAGATTCAAGAAGTTTCTTATCTTACCCGAGACACGAATATTTCAGAAGAGTTTTGTGTAATCTTTTCGGAGAAGAAATGAAAAACGGCGAATTGCCAGATGATATGGAACTGATTGGTAAAACAATTTCCGATATTTGTTATCATAATGCAAAAAATTATTTCGATTTTTAAATAATTGAAATTGAAAATCGCGAAATGCTTCGACAAGCTCAGCATGACAGCGTTGAAACTAATAGTTAGTATTGGGAATGTCACACTGAGCTTGTCGAAGTGTTTCATGTCTTAAAAAATATTTAAAATTAAAAGCCTTGTGCTTTTGTGATTTCCAAAAAGAAATATCAAAATTAAAAATAGAATAAAATCTATTTAAATTAAGAAAATGAACAATAAAATAGTCACATTCGGTGAAGTAATCATGAGGCTTTCACCTCCCGGAAATAAAACGATGAGACAGAGCCACGAAATGGAATTCTTTTTCGGCGGAACTGAGCTCAACGTAGCCTCTTCATTGGCAACAATGGGCTGCGATGTGACGCACATCAGCAATGTTTCTGACGATTTTGTGGGAGAATCGGCACTTTCTTTCATCAAAAGTTTTGGGATTGATACAACTTTCATTAATAAAAATGAGCATCCTTTAGGTTTATATTTCCTTGAAGTGGGTTCATCAGTTCGTGCGAGCAGAATTGCTTACAACAGACTAAATGGTTCTTTTGCCAACATTAAACCCGAACAGGTAGACTGGAAAAAAGCTTTGGAAGGTTGCGAATATTTCCACTGGACAGGCATCAGTCCGGGAATTTCTGAAGGTGCTTACGAAACTTTGAAAGAAGGTTTGCTAACTGCCCGTGAAATGGGAATCGAGGTTACAACTGATCCGGCTTACCGTTCCAACCTTTGGAAGTATGGTAAAAACGGAAACGAAGTTTTAAAGGAACTGGTTTCTTACTCAACGATTTTCATCGGTGGTGTGAATGAAATTAATGAAATTTTAGGTACTCAGTTTTCATCAGATCAGCAAGGTTTCATGGAAGCTTGTGAAGAATTAAAAAAGCAATGTCCTTCCATTCATAAAATTTTCGACAAAATAAGAATCGGGGTTACGGCGAGTTCTCAGCAAACGCAGGGAAGAGCTTTGATTAACGGAAATTATTTTGAAACTAAATTTTTAGAAATAGACAATGTTGTCGACAGAATCGGAACGGGAGATGCTTTTGCCGCAGGTTTGATCTATGGGTTATTAAATTTTGATGACGAAAAAGCTTTGAAATTTGCCAATGCAGCCTGTGCGATAAAGCACACTATTTTAGGTGATATCAATTATTGTAGTGCAGAAGATATTGAAGAAGTAATGAACGGGAATTCCGGAGGACGTATCAAGAGATAAATTCTCCGAAAAGTCTTAAAGGGACAGCATACTAAAGGATGGATTTCATCTTAATAAAGATTATTTTCAAACAAAATAATTAAACAAAATGACAAAAATTCAATTGGTTACAAACACCATCATCAATCAGGGAGCTTTGCCTCTGTATTATAATGCTGATGAAATAGTAACTTTAGAAATATTGAGATCGCTTTACAAAGCAGGAATCCGCGCGGTAGAATATACCAGCCGTGGAGAAGCTGCGTTGAGCAATTTCACGAAAATGGTAGAAGTACGTAATGCAGAAATGCCTGAAATGCTTCTCGGAATCGGTACCATTAAAAATGTACAGCAAGCTGAAGAATATTACAAAGCAGGAGCGGATTTCTTTATCAGTCCTGGTTTTGTGGCGGAAGTTGCAGTATTTTTAATTCCGAAAGATGTGTTGTACAGTCCGGGTTGTATGACTCCGACAGAAATTATCGCTGCTGAAGCTGCAGGTGTAACTTTCATTAAATTGTTTCCTGGTAACGCTTTAGGAGCCGGATTTATGAGTGCCATCAAGGATGTTTTCCCAAACCTTAAATTTATGCCGACAGGAGGTGTGGATACTACAAAGGAAAGTATCGAAAGCTGGTTCAAAGCAGGAGTTTCTGCAGTGGGAATGGGAAGCAAATTGGTAAGCAAAGAATTGATGCTTGCGAAAGACTATGCAACGATAGAAAGTGAAACAAGAAAAGTGCTGGATATCATTCAGACTTTAAAATAATTAAATTGACTATGAGTTCAGTTAAATCTCTTAAGCCGACTAAATACAGATGGACCATATGTTTACTGTTATTTCTCGCTACCACGATCAATTATCTGGATCGTCAGGTTTTATCATTGACGTGGAAAGATTTTATCGCACCCGAATTTCATTGGAATAATAATGATTACGGAAACATCACCGCATTATTTTCTATATTTTATGCAGTGGGAATGCTTTTCGCGGGAAAATTCGTGGATTTCATGGATACCAAAAAAGGTTTCCTTTGGGCAATCGGGGTTTGGTCGATCGGTGCAGTTTTACATGCCTTCTGTGGAGTTGCTACTTCAGGAATCCTTACCGGAAACTGGTTAGCGGGTTTTCATGGATCTAAAGAATTGATTTCCACAGTTTCCAATACTTCTGCAATCATCAGTACAAGTGTAACTTTATTCATTTTTGCACGTTTTGTACTGGCAATTGGTGAAGCAGGAAATTTCCCGGCGGCGATTAAAACGACGGCAGAATATTTTCCTAAAAAAGACAGAGCATTTTCTACAAGTATCTGGAATGCGGGGGCAACGGTTGGTGCTTTAGCAGCGCCGATTACGATTCCTTTTATTGCAAAATCAATGGGTTGGGAATGGGCATTTATCATTATCGGTGCTTTAGGATTTATCTGGATGGGACTTTGGGTTTTTGTGTACAAAAAGCCTCATCTGCACAAGAGAGTTAACGAACATGAATTAAATTATATTAATCAGGATCAGGACGATCTTCCGAATGAAGATACTTCAGTTCCAGAGAAAGTTTTTACATTCAGAGAATGTTTTAGTTATAGACAGACCTGGGCTTTTGCTTTTGGAAAATTCATGACAGACGGTGTTTGGTGGTTCTTTTTATTCTGGACTCCGGCCTATTTAAGTTCAGTTTACGGAATGGATTCCACCCAAAGTGCATTGCCTTTATTTGTATTATACATGATTACTTTGCTTTCAATTATCGGAGGTTGGCTTCCAAAATACTTTGTTGAAAAATTAGGAATGAACGCTTACACAGGAAGAATGAAAGCAATGTTGATTTTTGCATTTTTCCCTTTGTTGGCCCTTTTAGCACAACCTTTGGGAACAATTACTTATTGGCTTCCGGTTTTAATTATCGGAGTTGCAGGAGCGGCACACCAGGCTTGGTCAGCAAATATCTTCTCTACCGTAGGCGATATGTTTCCTAAAAAAGCCATCGCAACAATTACAGGAATTGGAGGAATGGCAGGAGGAATTGGTTCGTTTATTATTAATAAATCTTCAGGAGTTTTATTCGATCACGCGCATAAAGCCTGGTCAACAGTTGATGGAGTTCCTTTACTGGAAAAATATCCTCAGTACGTAAACGACCGTTTGCCGGATGGATTCTTTGAACAGTTGGAAAAGTCAGGAGCCGTAGTTTCAGACGGTATCGACAAAGGATACATGATCATTTTCTCCATCTGTGCAGTCGCATATTTAATAGCTTGGACAGTAATGAAAACCTTAGTTCCTAAATATAAAGTAATAAGTAAATAAAGCAATTAAACCTATAAGGTTTCGAAAACCTTATAGGTTTGGAGAACATAAAAAAATTATAGCGCTCTTTGTTTAGTGAAACGCCTTTGCGAACTAAAAATATATAGCATTTTGTCCAAAAAATATTTGCGGACTTTGCGTTACAAAAATATTCAGAGTTAAGAATATGGAAAATCAGACAAAACAAAAATTAAATCGCCAAAACAGCGGTATAGATACAAAATTACCAATCAAAATAGTACAGTTCGGTGGAGGAAACTTCATGCGCGGATTTACTGATTACGTGATTGATAAATTAAATAAAGAAGCAGACTTCAATGCAGGAATTGTAAATATACAGCCTACACCAAACGGTTCAGTTCACAAGCTTGAAGAACAAGGAAATTTATACACTTTATTCTCAAGAGGAATTAAAAAAGGTGAAATCATCGATGAAAAATGTGTGATTTCAGCGATTCAGAAGTCGATCAATCCTTATGCAGATTACAACAGTTTTTTAGAATTAGCAAAAGAAGAAGAGCTTGAATTTGTCTTTTCAAATACAACCGAAACCGGAATTGCTTACGACGAAACTGAAAATACCTATGAAGATCCACACAAAAATTTCCCTGCGAAAGTAACGGTTTTACTTCATGAAAGATACAGGCATTTCAATGGTGCAGCAGACAAAGGATTGAGAATTATTCCTTGCGAGCTGATTGAAGATAATGCGATTGTTCTAAAAGGAATTATTTTAAAATATGCAAAACTTTGGAATTTAGAAGAAGGTTTTGCGCAATGGATTGAACAAAGCAATCACTTCCACAATACGTTGGTCGACAGAATTGTTCCTGGTTGTCCTAAAGACGATCTTTCAACTTACGAAGATCAATTAGATTATGAAGATCCGATGATGGTGGTTTCTGAAACATTCCTGTTGTGGGTAATTCAGGGAGGTGAGGATTTAAAAAAGAGAATTCCTTTCGATCAGATCAATGAACAGATTTTGGTGGTGGATGATATTCAGCCGTATCGTTTAAGAAAAGTAAGAATTCTGAATGGCGGTCACACCTTGATGTTGGCTCCGGCAATTTTAGCAGGAAAAGAAATCGTGAAAGAAGCGATTGATGACCAGTTTATCGGAACTTTTTTAAGCGAATCGATATTTAATGAAGTGAATCAGACTTTAGGTTTAGATGAAACTGAACTGAAGGAATTTGCAGAAGAGGTTTTCGACAGATTCAGAAATCCTTTCATCAAGCATCATTTGGCAAGCATTGCTTTATATTTTGTTTCTAAATTTAAAGTGAGAGTTGTTCCGAGTTTGCTGACTTATGTTGAAAGAAATAATAAACTTCCGTTGAACCTAACGTTCTCTCTGGCATGTTTAATCAGATTCTATCAGGGAAGTTTTGGTGAAAAATCTCTTCCTCTGAATGATGAAGAAGCGATCGTGAACAGATTCAGAGAAATCTGGAAAAACGAAGATTACAAAGTAGTTTCAGAACAGGCATTGAGCGAAAAGCTGTTTTGGGATACTGACCTTACACAGGTTGAAGGCCTGAAAGCCGCAGTAGTAAAAGCATTGTACGAAATCGACCACAATGAAATGGAAGCTGCTTACAAAAATTTTATTCAATTTTATTCTTAGAAATCATGCAAAAGAAAGTACTGAAAGTAAATCCCAAAGACAACGTTATTGTAGCGCTGTTGGATTTACCTGCCGGAGAATCGGTGCATCTAGACGGTACAGATTATACGATTCTTAAAGATATTAAAGCAAAACATAAATTCGCTGCCGTAGATTTTGAGGATGGCGACCATATCATCATGTATGGTGTAATCGTTGGAAAAGCCAACCAATCCATTAAGCAGGGGGAAGTTATTACCACTGAAAACGTAAAGCACCAAAGTGCAAAAGTGGTTGGGAAAACCGAAACTTTAGGCTGGACTCCACCCAATGTAGACAAGTGGAAAGACCGTACTTTTATGGGTTATCACCGTGAAGACGGACAGGTTGGAACAGAAAACGTGTGGCTATTTTTCCCGTTGGTATTCTGCGAAAACAAGAATATCGAAACACTGAAAGATATTTTTGAAAAAGAATTACTTCACGACAAAGCCAGCAAACATCAATTGTTACTTCGTTCGTTATTGAACGGCGGTGAAACTTCTGATGTTGCAGTAGAAGAGGAAGAACCGGATACGAGAGTATTTAAAAATATCGATGTAAGATTCATTACGCACCAAGGCGGTTGTGGCGGAATTCGTCAGGATGCAGAAGCGTTGGGAAGATTGTTTGCAGGATATGTCAACAATCCGAATGTGGCGGGAGCTACGGTTCTCAGCTTAGGGTGTCAGAATCTTCAGGTACAGATTTTCATGGATTCATTGCATGCATTGGCTCCGGGTAACAAGAAACCGATTGTTGTTTACGAACAGCAAAAATCTGGTACCATTGATGAAATGTTGACGGGCGTTATCAAAGATTCATACGAAGGCATTAAAAAAGCCAACGAAATAGAAAGAAAACCAGCCTCCATCACCAAACTGAACATTGGTTTGGAATGTGGTGGTTCAGACGGTTTCTCAGGAATTTCTGCCAATCCTGTTTTGGGTGAAGTTTCCGATATTATGGCGGCAGTTGGCGGTACAACCATGCTTGCCGAATTCCCTGAATTGTGTGGAGTAGAGCAGGAGTTGGTCAACCGTTGCATCAACGATGAAGACGGTATAAAATTCCTGAAACTGATGAAAGATTTTGAAGCATCTGTGGTTGCAGCAGGATCAGGTTTTGATATGAATCCGTCTCCCGGAAACATCAAAGACGGTTTAATTACTGATGCCATGAAATCTGCAGGAGCGTCCAAAAAAGGCGGAGCTGCACCAATCGTGGAAGTTCTCGATTTTACAGAATACGCCACAAAACCAGGTCTTAATCTTCTTTGTACTCCCGGAAATGATGCCGAATGTACAACCGCTTTAGTCGGTTCAGGAGCAACAGTGGTGCTTTTCACCACAGGTCTTGGAACTCCGATGGGAAATCCTATTACGCCTGTTGTGAAGATTTCTTCCAACACAATTTTGGCTGAAAAAATGTCAGACATTATTGATTTCAATGCAGGTACTGTGATCAGCGGAGAAAAAACAATTCCTGAAGCTGCAGACGAACTTCTGGAACTCATCATTAACGTAGCCAGCGGCGAAGTAAAAACCAAAGCGGACGTTCTTAATCAGAATGATTTCATTCCATGGAGACGAGGCGTCTCTCTGTAATGGGTTAATTATATTAAATATTAGGGTTGAAAATGCTTTCTACGTTTGTAGGAGGCATTTTCTTTTTTTGTTATCTAAATATAAATAACATGAATATGGATAGCGCAGATTTGCAATCCGTGCTTAAAATATTATGTTTGCAGAAAGTCATGGATTGCAAATCCGCGACATCGGGGGATGGTAATTTATTCATCTTGAATCTTAAAACACTTTCAGCAAGCTATCCCCCCTACAAAATTAATAGAGATTTTAGAATTATCCTTTTTCCTAGTGATTTTTATTGTTCCAAAATGTTCAGTTGAATCGGATGCTTCAAAATATTGTCCAATATGTGTGATTACCTCCACTTCATAATCCTTGTTACTTAATTTTGCCTTAATTAGGTTTTTATTTACAGTCCTTATATCTCTTTCGTCATTGGAATGAAACAGCTGCAATGTTCCGTCAATTTTCATAATAAAAAGGGATCTACCCATTTCAGCTGGAACTCCAGCTCCTTGCATTAAAATATTCTCATTCTCATTAGCTCCTTTTTTAGAGTAAGAAATGATACATCCAGCATCAAATTTATTCAGAACATGTGAATCTCTAAAAGAATCAACTGTGACAGGGATTTTTATTGTTTTTTCTATCAGCTTTTTATTATTCTGTTCTTTTTTACAAGAAGAAGGTACTGCTATGAAAAAGATAACTGAGATTAAAAATTTTAATTTCATCATTTATTTTAATTTTAGCTAATGTAAATATAAAGGGTTAATGTAATCTCACCCTCTTTAGATACTCTCAAAAGTAGAGTTTTTTGTTAATAACTTATTGATGTGGGTGTTAAAATTTTGTTGGAATGTGGGAAAATCATTTGAATTATTGTTTTTGATTTTTCCATATTTCAATAAAAAATCTCTTGATGTCGCGAATTTGTAATCCGTGACTAATTATCATCCAAAAACCCCCATGCTGGTGCGAACGTCTCGCTCATGCCCACAAAAATATGCACGAGCGAGACGCTCGCGCTAGCGAAAGCAAAAAATCATTCCTGCGAGACAAACCACCCCGTCAAAAATTCTTTCGAATTTTCGCCACCTCTCTGAGGGAGGGAAATTTTTTCACATGTAGATTTTCTGTTGAATATTTGTCTTACAATTTCTAAATTTGAAATGAAGACTAAGCCTTCTTAAACGCACAATAATTCCTCTCCCTTTGGAGAAGTGGATTTTTCGAAGAAAAAAGACGGGTGGTTAGAAAGAGTGCACAAACAACACACACAATTCCTATACTCATACCACCAAAACAAAAACCCATCTCTCCACGTCCCAGCCCCAAATTTGACGTTCCGAACCCCAACTGACATATCCAAAACCTATCCAGACACGTTCTATAAAAGTTCCGATACGTTGTACAATCTGGTACGAGCGGGGATGCTCGTACCGATTAATACCATACTTCCAAATTTTTAAGAAAAATACAAGATCATGTTTCAGCAAACAGAGATTACCCAATTTTCCATCCTCAAATCCAGTGTACTAAGGCAAATATCTAGTGTACTAGAATAAAATTGCAGTGCAGTAAGATAAAAACATAGTGTACTAAGACAAAGGTCGAGAGAACTTGGATAGAACTCAAGTATACTACTCTAAATATCTTGTACACTAAGATAAAGAGAAACTAAACTGGAAGAAAATTGGTGAGAAGTAGAGCAAAAATCATCTGTACTGAAATAGAAATCTTGTGTAATAAAATGAAAATTGAGTTTTATTATTTAAATAGGAATTGCACAAATATTTTCATTAATGAATACAAAGTCGTTATCAATATTCTAAAAAAGATTGTAGCTTCGTAGTATTTAAAATTTAATTACCGAAACCCTATGAAGCTAAGTTTCAAAAATAATATAACGAAAAGAATATTAATTTCATTGGTTGTTGTTACAGCCGTGATTCTGGCATTTGTATTTTATCAGAAAAAAGTAAGGTATAATTTGGTGACGATTTCGGAAAATAAAGTCTATAATTCCGGGGTTGTGCCTCCCGATAAATTGCCGGGTTTTATCAGTGATTACAAAATAAAAACCATTGTTGATCTGCGTGATGGCTTGGTACAGACAGAATTAAATCCTGAGACAAAAAAACAGGTAAATGCGGAAGAAAATGCAGTAGACAAGATTGCAGGGGTTCACTATTTTAATCTGCCGACTGATCAGATTCCGGAAGACAGTACTGTACAAAAGTTTTTAAAGATTATGGATAATCCCAAAAATTATCCTGTCCTCATCCATTGTCATCATGGTGTAGGGCGCTCACGTCTTTTTAGTTCTATTTACAGAATTGAATACGAAAATTTCACCAATGAAAATGCCAGATCCAATGCGCGTCTTTTTTGGGAATTCGGAAGCAATTTTTCAAAAAACTCTGAGAAAGGTATTTATCTTACGAATTATAAGAAAAGAGGAGTAAAGAAATAACAATTTTATCAATAGTCTGGTTGGTTAGTTTCTTTTGAAAAAAATAGAATATAAAATCCCTCTCAAAGCATATTTGAAAGGGATTTTTAATATTAGGATTAATACAATATTTAGGTATTGTTTGAGTATATAAAAAGTTCTGCTAAAGTTGTCTTCTTTTCGATGATTTCCTGATATAAATCTGCGGTGCCAGAACCACTTTTTTCTCTGTGGAAACTCCGGAACCATTCTCTTTTACACTTTCTAAGAAAACCTGCCCGGCCATTTTTCCCATCGTAACAGGAGTTTGATCAACAGAACTTATCGGAAGCTCCATAAATTGAGTAAAAGGTTCGTTTGAAAAGCCGATGACAGCGACTTCCTGCGGGATTTTAATCTTACGTTTTTTCAATTCCTGACAAGCTCCCAAGGCAGCAAAATCACTCGAAGAAAAAATAGCATCAGGAACAGATTTTTGATCCCAAAGTGTTTTAATCGCTTCTATTCCGGCATCAATCGAACTCCCTGTTGTAATGATGTTATCTTCTTTTACAGTTAAATTATGATCAATTAAAGCCTGTTTATATCCATTTAAACGATTCTGGTAAATTTCCAGATTTAGGTCACCCGAAAAATGACAGATATTTTTATAACCTTCTTTAATTAAATGTTCCGTTGCAATATAACCTCCACGATAATCATCAATTGTCACAGTGCTGATTCCCTTAATATCTTTTTTACGGTCAAAAAAGATAATTGGAGTATTAGTTGTGTCTAAAATATTTTGGATATGATCTGTATCAAGAGTCGTTTTGGAAACCGACATGAAAATTCCGTCAACCTGAGCATTCAGTAAAGTATTGAGATGTTTTTTTTCAATATTTACATCTTCGTGGCTTTGGCAGATGATCACATGATAGCCGAATGGAGAAAGTTCTTCTTCAATTCCGCGGATGACGGATGAAAAGAAATTGGTGTTTATGAAAGGAACGATGATTCCCACGTTTTTTGTTTCACCGCTTTTTAAAGCTTTGGCAAGATTATTCTGCTTATAGTTCATTTCTTTAGCAGTTTTCTTTACCAATTCTTTCGTTGCTTGGCTTATTCTCGGATGATCGTTTAATGCTCTGGAAACAGTTGCCACACTCACACCGAGTTTTTTCGAAATATCGTATATCGTGGCATTTTTTTTATTCATACAGGTTTTTTTGAAGCTGTTTCTGTATACCCAAATGATATACATTATTGACGTAAATTTAATCAAATTATGTCTATCAAAAAGGAAATATGATGTATTTTATACAATATTATAGATGATTAAAATTAAATTAAATATTAAAGCTGTTTAAATGGTTGATTTCATTGGATTTAAGGCTAAAATTTGCTTAAGATTAAAAGTTAAGATGAGCTGAAAATCAAACTGATTCATAGTGAAAATTAAGCTTGATTATCATCAAAACAAACCATTTTATTTCACCAAAAAGGACACCGAAAATCGATGCCCCTTTTGTAACTGACTATTGAAGTAAAAAATATTTATTTTTTCCAGAGTTTTTCAATTTCTTCCAAAGATTTTCCTTTGGTTTCAGGAACCATTTTCCAGACAAAGAATAATGATAAAATACTCATTACTCCATAAAAACCATAGGTAAAAGCCCCACTGAATTCCATCATAAAAGGATAAGTGGAAGAGATTAAATAATTTGCTGCCCATTGTGCTGCAACAGCAATCGCAATCGCCGATCCTCTGATTTTATTCGGGAAAAGTTCTGAGATTAAAACCCAGCAAATCGGTCCCCAAGACATCATAAAAGATGCTGTATATACAATAATGAAAACTAATGTTGCAACCCCGATGATGTGTAAATATGAGAAAATTGCAATCGCAAACATTCCAATTGCCATTCCTACAGAACCTACAATCAGAAGTGGTTTTCTTCCCCATTTGTCAACGGTAAAGATGGCTACAACCGTAAAAACTACATTCACCAATCCCATCACAACGGTCTGCAGCATAGAAGCGTCTTTATGAACTCCCATACTTTCGAAAATTCTAGGTGCATAATATAAAGCGACATTAATTCCTACAAACTGCTGAAAAACAGAGAGTAAAATTCCAATGACGATTACTGTTTTTCCAAAAGCGAAAATTTCACTTTTATGTTCGGCGACAGTTCCTTTGATTTCATTAAAAATCTGATGTCCGCGAAGTTGTCCATTAATTTTGGTTAAAATTTTAAGTGCTTCATCATCTTTTTTAATTAAAGTCAAATATCTTGGAGTTTCCGGTACAAAGAATAATAAAATCCCGAATAATGCAGCAGGAACAGTCAATGATAAAAACATATAACGCCATCCGATTTCGTTGATCCATTCAACAGGTTTTCCGTCGGCAATTCCCCAGTTTACAAAATAAACGACAAGCATGCCGAAAATAATGGCAAACTGGTTCAGGGAAACCAATCTTCCACGAACTTCAGCAGGTGCAATTTCTCCGATATACATAGGGCAAACCGCTGATGCAAGGCCTACTCCGATGCCACCGATAATTCTGTAAAAATTAAACGCCAGTAAAACTCCCATTGAATGTTCACCCTGTTTAAAGAACAAAAATTCCGGATAAGCCGCTCCTAATGCACTGATGAAAAATAAAAACGCAGAAAGCATCAACGATTTTTTTCTTCCTAATCTGCTTGAAAAATATCCTGAAACAGCGCCACCGATGATGCATCCGATTAATGCACTCGAAATGGTTGCTCCATGAACCAACGAACTTAATCCCAACGGAATAATCAGATATTCCTGAAGAGATTTTTCTGCTCCGGAAATTACCGCTGTATCATAACCGAACAAAAGTCCGCCTAAAGTCGCCACCAATGTCAATACGGTGACGTAGGTCATATTTATTTCGGCCTTTACTCCTGAGGAATATTTCGGTCCGGAATCTATTATTTGCATATTTTCACGTAGTTTTAATTATGGTTAAAATTTTGTTTTGTTGAAAAAACGCGAAGGCACAATTTATTTTAAAATTAATAGGCTTAAGACGCAGGGATTTTATCGAAGATAAAATTTAACAATGCAACACTCACTGAAAATCTTGTCATATTGATGCTTCTATAAGATCATGATGACAGTATTCAAACTAATAGTTAGTGTTAAAGTTATGTCACACTGAGCCTGTCGAAGTGTTCTTGCACCTTAAAAGTATATTTTTGTTAAAGTTTGCGTCTTTGCATTTTTCCAGTAACAAAAAATTATAAATATTGATTAATCAGGCTTTCCAAATACTCCTGTTTACCACTTTCTCTACCCACTTCCCCAAGTCCTTCTGCATGAGAAGCCAAGTCTGAAAGGGATAATTTTCCTTCTTCGAAATCTTTTCCTTTTCCGTTGTCAAAAGAAGAATATCTGTTGGTTCTGATCTCTGTATATTTTGATTTTTCTAAAATAGCATCTGCTGCTAAGAAAGATCTGGCAAAATTGTCCATTCCACTGATATGAGCAATAAAAATATCTTCCAGATCCGTTGAATTTCTTCTGATTTTAGCATCAAAATTCACTCCACCACCCTGGAATCCTCCAGCCTGAATGATGACCAGCATCGCTTGTGTCATTTCATATAAATCTACCGGAAACTGGTCTGTATCCCAACCATTTTGATAGTCTCCGCGATTGGCATCGATGCTTCCCAAAACGTTATTATCAGCAGCAACCTGAAGTTCGTGTTCAAAAGTGTGTTGAGCTAAAGTGGCGTGGTTAACTTCAAGATTTAATTTAAAATCGTTTAGTAGATCATATTGACGAAGAAAATTCAGACATGTTGCCGCATCGAAGTCATACTGATGTTTTGTAGGTTCCATCGGTTTTGGTTCGATAAAGAAAGTCCCTTTGAAACCTTGTGAACGGGCATAATCTTTAGCTAAATGTAAAAATTTTGCCATGTGTTCCTGCTCACGTTTCATATCTGTATTCAGTAAAGACATATAACCTTCACGACCACCCCAGAAAACGTAATTTTCACCGCCCAATTTGATGGTTGCATCCAAAGCATTTTTCACCTGTCCACCTGCATAAGCCAAAACATCAAAAGAAGGATTGGTAGCCGCACCGTTCATGAATCTTGGATTTGAGAAGCAGTTTGAAGTTCCCCAAAGTAATTTTACCCCTGAAGCCGCCTGTTTTTCTTTGGCATAATCTGTAATAAATTCTAATCTTTTTGTAGATTCTACGAAATTATCTGCTTCGTCAATTAGGTCATAATCATGAAAACAGTAATAAGGAACACCTAATTTTGTGAAAAATTCGAAAGCGGCATCCATTTTTTCTGTCGCTCTCTGTTTAGCATCAGAAGCTGATAACCAATCAAATTGTTGTGTTGCTGCTCCGAACGGATCTCCGCCTGTTGCACAGAATGTATGCCAATAAGCCGTCGCGAATTTGAAATATTCTTTCATTGTTTTTCCGCGGACTACTTTGTTTTCATCATAAAATTTGAAAGCGAGAGGATTATCAGATTCTCTGCCTTCAAACTGAATTTTTTCAATGCCTTTGAAATACTCTTTATTGCCAATTGTAACAGCCATTTTTTATTTATTTTTTGTTGATTAATGCAATCGATTGCGCTTTTAAATAAAAAATATTGAATAATCAGAAATTAAAATTCTATACTCTATTTTTTATAAAAACTTAGCTTTTAAATGTAATAATTTTAGTGAATATTATATGAATTTTTATTAATATCTTATTTTATATGATAAGGTAAGGTTCATTTGTTTGTTTTTCATTGACTTGAATGAAATTTTTTAAGCTTATTTTTACGATAAAATTCAATGAAAATTCATTGTTTTGAAAATTTGCCTTACCAAAAAGTACTTCCGGAAAACAAAATTTGAAGAAATGGTTTAAAAACAAAAAAGACCTTCCATGATGGAAAGCCAGGTAATAAAAAATAATCAAATTAAATGTAAGAAAATAATTTGAATATAAGCCCGTTAGTTTACATTTATTTTCGTTTATTTCATGATGTGATAGAGATAGTTCGTTAATTTTGGAAATATTTTACCAATTTGAAATTAAAAATGGAAATAATATGCACAAAATCAGTATCATAAGTAGAGATAAAATTGATCATAATATATTGAGAATTCAAATGGGAATTATTATAATTACACTGAAAAATAATTTCTACATTTGAGCATGAACAACAGAAACCGAGGGAAAAATACAGGCGATGATTCATTATTTAGCTCTGAAAAGCAGATTGAGAAACTGAAATTGGCAGTTCAGGATATGCAATATTTGTTGAATCGGAATTATGCCGAGAAAGCTTCTTCGGATTTAGTTGGAAATCATTACCGTTTGAAAACCCGACAAATTCAGGTGATTCGTGGTGCTTCGGCTTCAGAAAATCAAATCCGGAAGAGAAAATTTAAGCAACTCGAAATTTCAGATGTAAAAAATAAAACGATTTATCTTGATGGTTTTAATGTTCTGATTTTACTGGAAAGCTTACTTTCCGACGCATATATTTTTGAAGGAGTTGATGGGTGTTTTCGGGATCTTTCAGGTGTTCATGGAACTTATAAAAGAGTGAATCAGACGCAGAGGTCAATTGAATTGGTTGCTGCATTTTTTCAGAAGTCTAATGCTGAAAAATTAATATGGATTTTTGACAAACCTGTTTCCAACAGTGGAAGAATTAAACAGATTATCTTAGATTTTGCTATTGAAAATAACCTTAATTGGGAAGTTGAATTAGAGTTTAATCCGGATAAATATTTAGTTGAAAACACTGAAATAATAGTCTCTTCTGATGCCTGGATTTTGGATCATTGTAAAAATTGGTTCAATCTTGTCGGATATTTAATTAGAGAAGAAAAACTTTCCATTAATCTTGTGAAAATGTTTTAATCATGAATTTATTTGAGAGACACATTCCATTATTTTCAGGCGAATGGAAAGAAAAATATCAGGAAATTCTGATTGAAGAACATTTACAAAGTTTAAGTGAAAATATTCGGAAATTTAAAGATCAAAATTTAGATTGGGATTTGCCTTTTTTTAATGAAGAACTCAAAATCGATCGTGATGAAAGTTTTAATACATTCATCAATATTTTCGATTCCCAAGGTACAGATGAATTTAAAACCAAAAAACTGGAAGAAATTCCTTTTGAACATTGGTTAAATATCCTGGGACAAAGATTGACTTCGGCAAGTCTTCGTAATGAAAATGCCATTCCTCCTTCTCAAAATAGATTGATTGAAGCTTGTCAGAAACCTTTTAATGATGAAATTACTACCGCACAAAGAGCTTGGGAAAAGCACGTCGGAAGAATGGGAGATCAATTCTGGGGTGAAGTAAAGGGAAATAACCAACAGAAACAGCAAATCGTAATGGAAAAAATCAATTACATTCTCGACAATAAAACATGGTGGAACGTTTTCTTTCATTACAAACACGAACTTGTCTACGAAATAAGGGAAAAAGGCGGTCATGGAATTCGCTGGAGTCACAGTGGAAAAAACTTAATAGGATTCCTGGAAGTTTTTATTAATGAATAATTAAAGAACAAATCATTTTAAAACTAAAATTCTAATCTCTAATTTCTAACTTCTTAAAAAATATCTTCTCTGCGTAAAAACATTGCGTACCACATTGATAATTTTGTCAGTGTAAAATAAAAAGCAATGGAATTTTCTAATCAAAATTTTTCGCAAAACGAATGGGAATCATGTCTCAAGGTTCTTCATGCCTTGAAAGAGGAACCATTTCTCAATCCTGACAATAAAATTTTTTCAGGATTAATTACGAAAATTCATAAGAACGCCAAAAAACAAAACCGTCAGGAAAGTTATTTCCGGATGAAGTCGCATGACTTAGAAATTAATGCCGGATCGGTATTGATGAAAAAGGCTTTGGCAGGAGTTTCTGCTTTTTATGACGACCAAAAAGACGAAACACAATTTACAAAATTACAGATACCAAAAAACTGCTACTGCTGTAATCAGAGCTATCAATATGCTCATTCTTTTTATACAAGATTATGCCCGAAATGTGCCGAAGAAAACTATGAAAAACGTTTTTTGTCAACAGATTTGAAAGAACGAAATATAATCTTGACTGGAGGGCGGGTAAAGGTAGGATTTGCAACCGCATTAAAATTGTTGAGAAACGGAGCCAATTTGGTTTTGACGACCCGTTTTCCGGCTCTGGCATTGGAAAATTTGCAGCAGGAAGCAGATTATGAAGATTGGAAAGAACAACTTTGGGTTTATGGTTTGGATCTTAGAAATTTAAAGGCAATTCAGGATTTTACAGATTTTTATAAATCGAATTTTGATACGCTTGATATTTTGATCAATAATGCAGCTCAAACCATTAAATATCCCGATGAATATTACTTGCCAATCATCAAACGTGAAAACGAAATGTTGGTTGAGTTTAAAAACAATCAAAAATTAATTCCAAATCAGACAGCAATTTCCACCGAGATGGGAAAATTGGAATATGCACAAAATGAAGAAACTAAAGTTGAATTAACGCGTTTCGGACAACCTGTTGATAACCGTGATAAAACGAGCTGGAATTCTACACTGGAAGAAATTTCAATGTACGAATTGGTTGAGGTGAATTTAATTAATCATATTGCACCTTATTTTCTGATCAAAGAATTAAAACCTTTAATGAAAAATTCCTCTTTTAAAGAAAAATTTATCATTAACGTGACGTCTTCAGAAGGTATTTTCAGTTATGATAACAAAACAATGTTTCATCCGCACACCAATATGACAAAAGCCGCTTTGAATATGATGACGCTTACTTCTGCGAAAGAATTTGAAAAAGATCAGATTTATATGAGTGCCGTTGATGTAGGTTGGATTTCTACGGGTGCAAACGAAAGTTTAAGAAAGAAGCAATTTGAACAGGGATATATTCCGCCATTGGATTCTGTGGATGGAGCTGCGAGAATTCTGCATCCGATTGCGGAAGGAATCAACGGAAATTATTTCAGTGGAGTTTTATTAAAAAATTATAAAATTAATAACTGGTAAAATATAGAAAGCGTTAGCTCAGCTGGAAGAGCACCTGCCTTACACGCAGGAGGTCGTGGGTTCGAGTCCCACACGCTTTCCAAACGGAGATAATAGTAATAAATGGAAAAATACATTTTGCTAAGATGAGTTGCAGGTTCGATTCCTGCTTATCTCCCAATATAGAAACGTTAGCTCAATGGAAGAGCGCTAACCCTCCAAGTTAGAGGTTGCGGGTTCGAGTCCCGTACGTTTCACAAGGAGTACATAGTTCTAATATGGAAGAATATTGACTTCACTGATCAGAGGTTGCAGGTTCGAGTCCTGCTGTACTCCCAAAACGGAAACAGTAATTTAAATGGAAAAATGTCTCAAACCCAGAGAAATTGCGAGTTCAAATCTTGCCTGTTTCCCCTTTTAAAATTAAAAATCATGGAAGAATTACAATCAGTTTTAAATACTATAATTAAAGAAAAACAAGGATACATCACTTTCCTTACCGGAGCAGGAATCTCTGCAGAAAGCGGACTTCCGACATACCGATCTATCGACGGAATCTGGATTAAAGGAACAAAATATCACCGTCCGGAAGAATTCGGGACGTATAAATATTTCAGTCAGAATCATGAAGAAGTCTGGCAATACAACCTTTTTTGGAAGAAAATGATTTCAGAAGCAAAACCCAACCCGGGACATTTTGCTATTACAGAAATTGAATCTCTTTTGGGAGAAAGATTTAAATTAATTACTCAAAATGTTGATGGTCTTCACCAAAGAAGCGGAATACAAAAAGTCTATGAGATTCATGGGAGCAAGCAAAAAGTCCGTTGTTCAAAAGAATGCAGTGAACCAATTGATTTCCCCGAAAATATTAAGTTTAAAGAATATACAGAAGATTTGACACAGGAAGATATTGACAATCTGAAATGCAGAAAATGCGGAAACTGGCTTCGTCCTCATACTTTATGGTTTGATGAAAGCTATAACGAAAAATATTATCATTTTGACACAGCTTATAATATTGCCGATAATACAGATATTCTGTTTGTTGTCGGAACTTCAGGATCGACTACCTTACCTGTAAATATTGTAGAAACCGTAAAAATCCGTGCAAAATGGATGGTGCTCATCAATCCTGAAAATGATACATATTTTGATTATATTTTAAAAGGAAGTAAAACATTGCATTCTATTCGGGAAAGCAGTTCTACGGCGCTTCCACAATTGAAAAATATGATTGAGAAAATTATAAATAAACCATCAAATAAAACGACATAGGAAGCTGAAGCGTTAAGAAAATTCAAATTTGATCCGTTAAAAAATTCCCACTGTTCGAAGCGCGACGTAAATGATGAACCGAAGAACAAATATTGAATTCGCGCAAGTTTTGGGGATTTTAGGATTAAATTTTAATTTTTAGCATTCAGATTCCAGGTCTTGAATTTTTGTTTCTTTTGTTTCAAGACAAAAGAAAATTTAATAAAATAATTAAAAAATGAACACATTTATCGATATTGGCATTAATCTGACCAATAAACAATTTTACAACGAGTACGAAGAAATCATCAACCGGGCTCTCGACAATGGAGTAGAGCAAATGATCCTCACAGGAACAAGCGTTCGTGGAAGCAAAGAATCTGCAGAAATTGCAGAAAATTATCCTGAAATTTTATTTTCAACAGCAGGAATTCATCCGCATGATGCAAAATCTTTTAACAATGAAAGTAGTAATGAACTTAGGAAGTTATTAAAACAAGATCAAGTAATTTCCGTCGGAGAATGCGGACTGGATTTCGACAGGGATTTTTCGCCAAGACCAATTCAGGAAAAATGTTACCGGACTCAACTCGAATTAGCAATCGAAATGAATAAACCACTTTTTCTTCACGAAAGATCAGCTTTTAAAAGATTCAATGAAATTACAGACGAATATTTATCAAAACTCCCAAAAGCTGTTGTTCACTGTTTTACCGGAACGTTAATTGAAGCGAAAATTTATTTGGATAAAGGGTTTTACTTAGGATTTACAGGAGCAATTAGTGATCAAAACAGATTCAGACATTTAGAAGAAGTTATAAAATATGTTCCGCTTGACCGAATGATGATTGAAACCGATGCTCCTTTTATGCTTCCGAAAAATATGCCCCGAATGCAAAACCGCAGAAACGAGCCGTCTTTTCTTCCTTACGTTGCACAAACGGTTGCTAATTTAAAGAAGATCAGCATTTCTGAAGTCGCAGATGAAACCACGGAAGTTGCCCGGAATTTTTTCAGAATATAAAAAAGAGCTCTACAAACTAATGTAAAGCTCTTTTTTATGAAAATTGATTTTTTTAACTTAAATACTTTTCCAAGCTGCTTCTAAAGCCAATTCGATCATAGGTTTCAAAGCTGTTTCTCTTTGATCGGCAGAAATATTTTCGTGAGTTGGAATAATATCAGAAACTGTAAGAATTGTCGCTGCATTTTTACCTAAATATTTGGCATTGGCAAATAATCCAAATGCTTCCATTTCTACAGCCGGACAGTTGTATTTTGTTGCGATTGCAGGAATATCAGGGTTTTTTCTGTAGAAAATATCGCTACTGTGAATATTTACAGCCTTCGTTTTTAGCGATAGTTCGGTTGCAGTTGCATTAATTGTTTCAAAAATATTTCCCTGATGAGAAATAATGTCTTCTTCAATTTCCCATGCATATTTTGCGTAAGTACTTTCACTTGCTGCATTTTCAACATTCAGAATGTCAAAAACTTTCAAATCTGTTGTATAAGCTCCACAAGTTCCGATTCTGATGATCGTATCAACTTCATATTCCGTAAACAGTTCAAAAGAATAAATTCCTATACTTGGGAAACCCATTCCGCTTGCTCCCACAGTGATTTCTTTACCTTTATAAAGACCTGTGTAGTAAAAAATACCTCTTGTCTGGCTTACTAATTTTGCATTTTCAAGAAAATTCTCAGCAATATATTTGGCACGTAACGGATCTCCGGGTTGCAATACAACTTTAGCAATTTCTCCTTTTTTTGCACTAATGTGGATACTCATAATTTTATTTTGAATGGCAAAGATAATAAATATGTAAATAGCGGATCGCCGATTCGGGGTGCTTGCTAATGTCTTCATGTATATTGATTAATTTAAATCAAAATGTTTATTTGAATAAAAAAATAACTTTCCGGAAGATATTTTTGGAGCTGTTTCCCGCTTTCCGCTGCAATCTTTTTTTTCAAAAAAGGATTTTCACTTCAATCGGGGCTAGAATATTCGTTGTTCCTTTCAAACAGTCAAAATAATCACAACATTTGTCCATTAGGAATCTCAACAACAATTTTTCATTTCAAATTTTACAAAATGAGACTAGCACAGAGTAATTATATTTTCAGATTTTTAAAAAGATATTATTTAATTATCAATCATTCATGTAAAAATTTTATACTCAGAGAAATAATTTTATTTTTGTTAGATGATGGAAACCAAATCCCCATTTTTAGATACTTTATTTTTGCTTCGGAAGGATGAATGCATTACCATTTTCACAGATCTTCATGAAATCTCCAAAAAAGAAGAACAGAATGCTGCAGATTATTTTGAGTCCGAATTTGAAAAAGAAAGATTAGAATTTTTGTCTGATCAGATCAATTGTGACTGTGAAACAGCAGTTTGGGCTGCAAAAGTTTTCTATCACAGCGCCCAATTATATTTGATACGAAAAGATACCGCGAAAAACCTGGAGAAATTAATCCCTCAGTTCAGTGGGAACAGAAATGCTGCTTCTCTATTGTCGGCAGATTTATCATTAAGGTTTTTGCCGGAAATTATGAAGGCCTTACAAAATGCCGATCCGGAAGATCCGTTGATTAAGATGTTGGAAAATATTTTAAAACAATTTCATTATTCAGGAATTGGTTTTGATCTGGATTTGGGAAGTATCGATTGGGAAGAAGAATTAAAAGATAAAACGTACAGAAAATTGTATCTCGAAAGGATTGTAGAAAAAAAAGCCTATTCATTGGCGGAAATTCCATATATCAATCGCCTGTTGATCGCTGAATTTGGAATGTATAAAGATGTTTTTTGGAGAGAATTAAAAAATATAAATGATTAAATCTTTGCGCTCTTTGCGTTAAAAAAATAAAACAAAAAATTAATGACTCAAAATATAGAAAAATTAAACACAGTTCTTACCTACGTTAAAGACACTTTTGTCGGAAAAAATGATGTGGTAGATCTGTTAGGAATCTGTTTATTGGCAAGAGAAAATGCGTTTTTGTACGGTCCTCCGGGAACTGCAAAATCAGCTATTGTAAGAACGTTGGCAAAAACTGTAAAAGACGGCAAAAACTTCGAATATTTGTTGACACGTTTTACCGAACCAAATGAAATTTTCGGACCTTTTGATATCAGAAAATTAAAAGAAGGAGAATTACTGACCAATACCGAAGGAATGATGCCGGAAGCGTCAATGGTTTTTCTGGATGAGATTTTCAATGCCAATTCAGCAATTTTGAATTCCCTTTTGATGGCTTTGAATGAGAAGATTTTCAAAAGGGGAAAAGAAACGAAAAATCTTCCTGCATTGATGTTTGTGGGAGCGAGTAACGTTCTTCCTGAAGACGAAGCTTTGAATGCTTTGTTCGACCGTTTTCTGATCAGAATTAATGTAGATTATGTACATCCCGATCTTCTTCAGCAGGTACTTTTAGCCGGAAGAAAACTGGAAAATAACATCGAAACGGAAACTCCTGAAATCCTTTCAAACGAAATCAGAGCACTTCAGAATTTGTGTAAAACAATTGACTTAAAACCGATTTACGAAGTATATTTAAATACAATTATCAATCTTCGAAATACAGGAATCGCCATTTCAGACCGTAGAGCCGTGAAACTTCAGAATCTGATTGCTGCAAGTGCTTTGATTTGTGGCAGAAATGAAGCTATTCTTTCGGATTTATGGGTATTGAAACATATTTGGGATACGGAAGAACAGATCGAAATTCTGGAAGGAATTATCAACAGAACGATTGAAAAAGACGACAACCCGAAATCTCATCCTCAAGCTTTACAAAACAAAACTCCGAATCCGGAAGAAGTAATGAAAGATGTAAAAATTCTGGTTGAAAAATGGAATAATGAAGCCTTGAGTTTTGAAGAGCAAAATGTTATCAAAGATAAATTAAGATACCTTCAAACCCGTTGCGACTGGATCAGAAATCCTGAGCAGAAACAATACATTCAACAAGAAATCGAAAGTCTATGGCAAAAGATTCTTCAAACAGTATAAAAGAATTTTGGGCAGAAATTCCCCGAGCTGATGAAGATTTTCTAGGCTCGATTCGTGACTGGAAAAATGTTCAGATTGCTTTGGAGGAAGATGTAATCTGGCTGAAAGGTTTTACCGATGAACAGGCTGTTTCGTCGGAAATTCAACAATTGCCGAATTTTTTGCTGTATGAATTAAGAGAAGGTCTTTTATTTCGAAAAGATGCTTTGGTTCCAAGTAAAAAAGTAAGGACGGCTTTGCTTTGGACACCGATTGATAAAGCACTGCGATTAACTTTTCCTCCATCGAACCAGAATTTTTTTGGAATTGATGGAAAAGTTGAAATTAAATTAACGTCAAGCGAAGAAGAACAGCCGGGAATAGCTTTATTAAGTTCATTTGCTGAAATTAAGGAAATAATTATTGCTTTACCAAAATTCAAACTGGAAAAACTGAATTGGATTGTCATTAATGATAAAGCATTATTTATAGGAAATCCGTTATTGGGTTTTCCGGGAAAAACATATTGGACGAAAGATGGTCATCTTTTGCCGACAGGTTTTGATTTTGAGTTTAAAAATTTGAGTTCTTTATTGCAGAGAAAATATAATGCAAGTCAGGATCAATGGCTTTTGTGGAATGAAAACGGAAGTGTTTTACATCTTAATAAAGATGATTTCCGGAAACTTTCCGTAAGCTCATTTCGTCTCACTGAAAAATCACAAGAATGGATGTAATTGCTTATTTCCAATCATATATAAATTATTTCTGGGAGTGGACAACTGATGAAGATATTCCTGATGTTTCCAGATATAATGAAAATAACCTTATTTCAATTCCCAATGTAGGGGCGATTGCTTACAGACCTTATGTGATGGAAATTTTAAAAGAATTGAAAGATCAGGGATTTCCGCCTTTTGGTTCATTACTTCTTGTTTTATATGCAATTCAGGATGGATATTTAAACCTTGATGGAGTTTTTTTTTATTTGAATAGACAAAAAAATGTATCACCGGAAATAGCTTTAGATATTGAGCATACGATTAAATTTTTAGAAAATTTAAGCCAGTTGGGAAGTTCATTTAAAAAAGGACAGAATAAAATTATCCTTCTGCAGACTATTTTTGGAGATTGTCATAATAAGGTTTCCCCGATAAATTCTGGGTTAATTTTAAAAATATTTGATACAAAGCCTCATATAATTGCTGAAGCTGCAAATAAAAAAGATTTAACTCCGGTTGCTATTAACAGGGATATCAAAACTTTAGCTTTACTTCAACATAAATTCCCAACAACAGAATCCATTATTAACGTAATGAAAGGCTTTATCGATGTTCCCGAACTCGAAGATGAAGTTGTACAGGAAGAAACCACTGTCGAAACCGAGAAAGACTTTATTCAGGAATTAATTGAAGAGCCCAAAACTTTTCAGATCGGAAGCTTGATAAAAAGAATCTGGAGCGGTCTGAAAATCCCAATGCGTCATCTTTCTCCCGGAGAACAGCCGATCGGAGGAATTTCTGATATGACCAACAAAGGTGATTTCAACAGAATGCTTTTATCGGAATTTGCCAATGAAGATGAGGTTTTCATGAACCGTGTCGCGAATAATGAAGCGTTGTACATTCAGCGTGAAATTCCGCCTGAAGAAAATATTTTTGAAAGAATTATTCTCATAGATACTTCCCTGAAAAACTGGGGAACTCCAAAAGTTTTGGCATTTGCATCGGCAATTGCGGTGATCAAACATCCGAAAGCGCATTCCGAATGTAAGGTTTTTGCGTTGGGACAAACCAATATCCCGATTTCGCTGGATAAGGTAGATGAAGTTATAGAAAACCTGAATCAGGTGAGTCCGGTTTTGGAAGTTTCTTATGCGCTAGAAAAGTTTTTTAATGAAGAATATACAGAAAAAGATCTGGAAGTTTTTTTCATCACGCATCAGGAAAATGTAGTCAGCCAAAATCTTCAAAAAGTCATTCATGAAAACAGGGATCGACTGAAATTTTTAGTAACAACTTCTTCCGATGGCGAATTGAATTTCTATAAACATCATAAAGGAACAAGAAAACACATTCAGAAAATAGTTCTTCCGTTGCAGGAATTATGGGCAAATCCGCCACGACGAAAAAAGATTGGTGAGAATATTAATGGCAAAAAAACTGATTTGCCTTTGAATTATCCGATTTTGTTCCCAGCTCCTGTCAATAAGATAGCAACATTTTTATATGAAGGTGAATTTTTTATTTTAAGCAATAAAAAACAACTTCTGAAAACATACTTGTCAGATAATTATTACGACAGAAAAAATTATCATTCATCGAAAATTTATCGGGGATGTGAAGTTGTAATCGAAAATATTTCTATAAAACCCAAAGGTCAGTTTGCATTGGCAAAAAATAAAAAACAGGAATTTATTCTCTGCCAGTATCAACCGGATAAAAAGCTGATTTCAAAATTGAATCTGAATACAAAAGAATATTCTGAATTGAATTTGACAGGAAGAAAAATACATTTCAGTTTAGAACTTATTTATTTTAAAAGGAACTTTTATCTGTGGCATGAAGATGCGATCTGGATTGAAGAAATAAACGTCGAAGGAAATATTGCGCTTGAAAATGTAAAGAATGATCATGAAATTCAGAAAAGCGTTTCAAAAGTTACAGGTGAGATTGAAAGACTTAATGATTATGAAAATAAGATATTGAGTAATTTTATGAATATCGGGATCAATGAAAATAAAAACATTGTCATATCAAATTATGAATTGCACAAAAGCTATCAAGGTGCATTGCAAATTTATAAAAACAGAACAGTTGCCAATATTATAGCAGAAAAAAATAAGAATAAATTTACATTTTCCGATGGCAGCGAAATTATTACAGATTCTCGCGGGATGCTCACTTTTAAAAGCAGTAACAAAAATATTCCTGTTTTTTATGTACCAACATCGATTGGTGGTTTTCTTGCTGTGGCTACTCATACGGAATTTAGCGGCTCAGAATATTATTTACCAGAGACTACCTTACTGAAAGTAAGAACTTCAGAGGAAATGTATACCGAATATTTTGAAGAATTTATCGATCAAATTTGGGAATATGGAACTTAGAATAAAACCTTTTCCGAAAAATAATTATCATAAAAAAGGACTTTTAATAAAAGGTTCTTCATCTTTGACGTGGCTTCACGAGATGGAAATTTTAGGGATAGATTTAGATCAGGTCCGATCTTTTCCGATTCCTTCCAATGAGCCAAATGTTTTGTTTGGTTGCTTTTTGATTTTTCAAAATAATGCTCCGAGTGAAATCGGAAAAAATTCTTATTTTCAATGTGTTAATAATAAGTTTTTCATTCCTGAAAACACCATTTTTTATCCAAAACTCAATCCTGAAGACTGGCAAAATATTGATGCTGAGTTTCTGATCATGCATCCCGAATTCGGATTGGTAAAATTAAATGAAGAAATCGACTGGATCTCATTAATTCAAAATCCGAAACAATCTGAAGATAAAATCCGAAAACCATCTAACGGTGTAAAAATTCCTCAGAAAATTGAGAGTTACACGGTTGAAATGGATGATGAAAAAGTTTTGGAAGCGCTTCAAACACCACAAACCGAAGAAGAATGGATGAAAGATCTTCCTTTCGATATGAAAAAAGTGATGGCCGGAAACAAAAAAGAGATCGAAAAATATTTAAGCTATATCGAAAAATATCCCGACAGAGCGGTAGAATTAGGTGTTCCGCTTGATGTAATGGGGACTTCCAGAGGCGACGGTTTTGCAAAATTTAACTTTGAAAATACCTGGCTCGGAAAATTATTCGGTAGAGATTCTGAAGATGGTACAAATTCAACCTATTCTCAGAAATATCGTTGGATATTTTGGGTGTTTTTAATAGCCATTGGATTGGTGAGATTATTCATGTTTTTGAATAAAGAAAAACCTGTAGAAGAAGCTCCACCGGTTTCGTCGGGGAAGTTTTCCGAAGTGGATAAAAATATAATGAACCCTGTTGTAGCCTATCAGTCAGGAGTTACGGATATTGATATGAAGATTGACTCTCTTTACGGAAAGGAAAGAAATAAAATTATTAATGAATATGCTACTGCTACCTCTGTTTATATTTCTCAGGATAAAAATAGGATTGATGAATACAAAAAACAGGGAAAGCGTGATCCGAATGAGCTCTACAAAGAGCTTTCTAAAATAAATAACAAAATTGACAAGTCAAAAGATTCTTTAAAAACGGTTTACAGTAAAAAAATCGTAAAATATTTAGCTCAAAGCGAAGAAAAATACACGAAGAAAATTACAGATTCCTTAAATAAAATAAGTTCCGGAAAACCTGCTGATCAGGGAATTGTAAAAACAATCTTGAAAAAGAAACAGGTCTTAATTGAAGATTCATTAGGACGTCTATACGGAACAAAAGAATATATTGAACCCCCGATTGATCCGAATAAAGCAAAAAAAGTGGAAACACTGGAAAATGAAAAGCCTTATTCGAAAAATGATATCTCTTTCTCGGAGATTATTTGGTTAATAATTTTCATGACAGGCGTTGTCGGGCTCTATTCTTTTATTGTAAAAAGAAAATCTTTAAATATTGGTGGAGACAATGTTCCGAGCGGAATTAAAATTTTTCTTATTATTCTATTAGTTGCTATGTTAGCGTATATTTTCTATCCTTTGATCGAAATGTTCGGCTACAACTGGTTTGTTTGGATTCTCATTATCGGTGTTGTAGTACTTCTTTACCGTCTTTTCAGCGAAGACAAAACCATTTTAAAAACAGATAAAGATGAATAAGCAGAAGTTTATAGACAAATTCATGGCGGCATTTTTTATTCTGGTGATCATTAAGGTTATCGGGATTTTGGCACAGCTGTTTCATCAGAGTTTTTGGAGTGTCATCGGAACTTTGGTAATTTTTGCGATTGTTGCTTTCATCATTTTCATTGTTCTTCTAAGGCTGGAAGACAAGGAGAAAGAGAAAAGTTCTGGCGGTCGCAGAGGCGGAGCCGGAGGTGGAAATTTCTATCTTGAACCTTCATTGTTTGATAAAATTAGAAATAAATACGAAGATCTGGCTCAGAAATATATCGACGAAAAAGATTATAAACGGGCAGCAAAAGTGTATATGAATCTTCTTCGTGACAATTATCGTGGTGCGAAAACATTGGAAGGTGGTGGTTTGTATAATGAAGCAGCTGTTATTTATCTTAAAAAATTAAAAAATAAATCCGAAGCCGCGAATTGTTATGAAAAAGCTAAGCAATTTAAAAAAGCGATCGATCTATATAAAGAACTTGAACAAAAGGAAAAAGTAGGCGATTTGTACAGACAAATTAATGATGTTAAAAATTCAAATACTTATTATCAAATGGTTATAGATGATTATGTAAACAACAACCAGATGGTAAAAGGTTCTCTGATTTATCGTAAAAAAATGGAAATGCCGGATGAAGCACAGAAGATTTTGCTAAAAGGCTGGGAAGAAGATCGTGATGCATTCAATTGTCTGAATAATTATTTTGCCAATATTTTTGATGTGAAAAAACTTGATCAGCAAATTCAGGAATTGTATGACAAAACACCTTCCGATAAAAAGATTGTTTACCTAGAGGCTATGAAGTATGAATTTAAAAAAGATCTAAAACTTCAAAATACAACAAGAAATATTGCCTACGAAATCATCGCGGAAAAAGTTGCCACCCGTTCTGAGATCGTCAATGAATTAAAACATTTCAATCCCGGTGATGAGGTGATTTTGAAAGATATTTCTAGGTATAAAACGGGGAGAAATAGGATGTTTAGGAATTAGAAGTAAAAAAATATGCTTCTGTCATTGCGAACCGAAGGTGAAGCAATCTAAATTAAATAAACCCATTTTCTGATAGAGATTGCTTCGTCGCTTTGCTTCTCGCAATGACAAAATTAACAATTAATTAAGAAAAAAAATTATCTTTGCACCAATAAAATTATGACAATACAAAGAGCACATATCAGTTTGAATCTATGCGATCGCCCTGTACTAAAGGGATCGTTTGGATATGAATGGATGATATTGGATGAGGCGAAATGTGCTTGCTTTGAAAATTATTTACTGTAAACTCGTAAAAATTTAATCAAAATACTGCAGAAACGCCTCGATGATCGGGGCGTTTTTTGTGTTTTTAGGGCAGAAATTATTTAGAATGAAAAAAAATAACCATAAAAGTGAAAATTATTTAATCAACAATGAACAATTAATAAGTAAATAAAGCGTGATCAATAACCCGATGAGAGACAGTCATTTAGGTAATTAAGATATCTGTAAAATATTACGGACAGAAATCCTTTATTCTAAAAATTAAGCATAATTAATTGATTTTCAAATAGTTAATTTAAAAATAAATTTGTGAGTTAAAAAAAATCATACTTACTTTGCAACCGAAAATTAAAAGCAACACGTTTTTAATCTTTCAAAAAAACAATTTTAAACAACAAGAATATAATGAAACAATTACATAACATATCTAATCAGTATTCAAGACGACACGGACAAGAGCCGATGGGACAGGATTATGCTTGTATTGTTCTTCTTGATAGTGAATTTGTGGAAAAAAGGTGCTTATATAAATGGGTCAGCTAATGTAGCGACACGTCAAAATATATAAAGCGCCTCCCGAAAAGAGGCGCTTTTTTTATGGTTTCTTTAGCTTATTTGGTAAAGCGTCGGTCTGTGGAACCGGAGAACAGGGTTCGATTCCCGGAGATACCCAAAGTGAAAATCTCATAGCTTAATGGGTTGGAGCATCGGTCTGATACGCCGAAGGTTGAAGGTTTGAAATACTAAGTATTCGTGAATTCAAAAAAGAAAAATAAAATTCATGAACAATCCTTCTGGGATTACAAAATATAATCTTGTAGCTCAATTGGATAGAGCGTTGGTTTACGACACCGGAGGTTGAAGGTTCGAGCCCTTCTAAGATTACAAATAGAATCTCATAGCTCAAATGGTTAGAGCACCGGTCTTTTAAACCGGGGGTTGAAAGTTCAAATCTTTCTGGGATTACCAAGGTTCCGTAGCTCAACTGGATAGAGCGTTGGTTTACGACACCGAAGGTTGAAGGTTCGAGCCCTGTCGGAATCACAAAAAAGGTCTATTGAGGTAATGGTTAACCTGCCTGACTGTCGCTCAGGCACTGCGAGTTCGATTCTCGCATAGACCGCAACGATTCACGGAAAATTTCCGATCCGACTGTCTCTCGGAAAAGAATTTTGAAGTGAATCTGCAAAACTGGAAAGATAACGGTGGTTGTTTACCCGCCTTGGACGCGGGAGGTCGCAAGTTCGAATCTTGCTTTCCAGACAATTTGCTCCATTCGTCTAATGGTTTAGGACGGCTGCCTTTCGAGCAGTAAATAAGGGTTCGATTCCCTTATGGAGTACAAATGATTTCGTAGCTCAATGGTAGAGCACCGGTCTGTTAAACAGGAAGTTGAAAGTTCGAATCTTTCCGGAATCGCAAATAACTAAATGTTAATTGTTTCAAAGAGAAAGAAAAAGTTTGTCAAAGCGCAGAAGTTCTTATATCAAACAAAAATTAAGACAGACTTTATTTTTTTAATGAAAATTTAAATAAAAAAAGAATAATCAGTAAAGTGGAAATTACTCATTACCCATTATTGATCACTTATAAAATCTGATGGTTCGCCGAAGTAGAAGAGTCGGGGCGGTCTGCAAAACCGTTGTGAAAACTGAGTGGGTTTGACTCCCATAACCATCTCAAATAACTAAAATGAGATTAGTTCCGAAGAAAAAGTAAAAGTTTGTCGAGCGTAGAAGTTCTTATATCAAACTAAAAAAATTAAAGACAGGCTTTGTTTTTCTTCAAATGAGAAATTAGATGTTAGAAACTAAAAGTTAGAGATGTGTGTTATCTAAAAACTATCAACCAGCAACTATCAACCAATTTCAAAAACCGGAAGTACGCCGAAGTTGGAGAGTCGGGGCAGACTGTAAATCTGTTGCTTCATTGCTGAGTAGGTTCAAATCCTACTACTTCCACCAACACCGCTGATAATGTAATGGCAGCATGCAGGAAATGTACTCTTGTTGTTTAGGTTCGATTCCTAGTCAGATGGTTTATTGCTCTATTCGTCTAACGGTTCAGGACGCCTGCCTTTCGAGCAGAAAACAAGGGTTCGATTCCCTTATAGAGTACTAGGTTTAAATGGAAAGGAGAAAAGTTTGTCAAGCGCAGAAGATCTTTACAAATATAACAGGCATAGTTTATAAATATAGACAAGCTTTTCTCAGACCTAATTTTATAAATGATAGTTGATCAATTATCATTTATAAAAACTTGCGGGAATGGTGGAAATGGTAGACACACTTGATTTAGGCTCAAGGTTTTGGGGGTTCGAGTCCCTCTTTCCGTACAAAAATTATTTAGAAAAAATTGGAAGAGTGGTGTAGCAGGTCTGCACGTTAGTCTGAAAAACTAAAGGTACAGGTTCAATTCCTGTCTGTTCCACGAAATATGCGCAATGAATAATAACTCAAAAAACTGATTCATAGTGTAATTGGTCAGCACACAAGACTTTGACTCTTGTTGTTCAGGTTCGAGTCCTGATGAATCAACAAATTAAAATTTAAACAAAACAAATTTAAAACATGTAGAAAAAATGGAAACGCAACAACAAACATGGCAAAACATGACTGGAAAAATTTTCCAACACTCTATCACACAGCTGGTAGAAGAAGCCATCATCCGCGAACAGGCAAATGGACACCGACTGAAAGTGTGTGTGGGTTCAGACTCCCATGTTTATGGTGATGCCATTAATTACGCTACGGCAGTTGTCTTTATTCGTGAGGGAAAAGGAGCGTTTACCTTTATCAGAAAAGAAAGAGAAATACAGAGTATCAGTATTAAAGAACGAATGTTGAACGAGGTCAACAAATCCGTGGAAATCGCCTACGCCATTTGCTCTATTCTGGAAACCTATGATGTAGAAATGGAGGTGCATGCAGACATTAACACTGATCCGGATTTTAAATCCAACGTTGCTTTGAAAGACGCAATGGGATATATTCTGGGAATGGGATATGTGTTTAAAGCAAAACCTTACGCATTCGCAAGTTCAAATTGTGCTGATATGATGGTGTAGATAGTTGGAAGCGGGAGGATGGAAGCTTGAAGTTTTCTAAAAGTATGAATTTAACTTCCTTCATCCAGCTTCCAACTTCCATCCAAAAAAAATAAATTATGAAAACAATTTTAATCATTAACGGAGAAAAATACTGGAAAGATTATTTTGCAGGATTTAATGTGGTTCAGAAGAAAGTTCAGACCTCAGAATTTATTGTAAAAGATGCTGAATTGTATGTTATTGATGAGGATGGAGTCTGCAAACCGGATGTTATTTTTTGGAGATTGGGAGCAGTAAATCCTGAAGCAAAACACAGAAATATTTTGGAATTAATTGAATATTCCGGAGTTCCTTGTGTGAATTCAGCTTCAACTTTATTAACGGGATACGAAAGATTATCAATGTTAAATAGATTGAAAAGACTTGGATTACCTGTTATTGATTTTAATGTGGCAACCAATACAACCCAACTGAAAAATCTGGAAATGCATTTTCCTTTCGTTGTTAAAGTTGGAAATCATCATGGAGGATATGGGAAAAGTCTGGTTTCGACCGAAGAACAATGGGAAGAACTGAAAGATTTACTGTTTATTCATCAGGATTATGTGACGATAGAGAAATTTATTAACTATAAATATGACATTCGTTATCTGGCTGTAAATGATAAAGTTTGGGCAATGAAAAGAAAAGGCAAATATTGGAAAGCCAATTCGTTAACCCAGGAATATCAAATCATCGAGCCGGAAAAAGAATGGATAGAAAAAGTAAAACTGCTACAGGAAAACATCAAAGCAGATATTGTTGCCATTGATGTTCTGGAAACAGAAAATGGAGAAAAAGCAATTTTAGAATACAACGATATTCCCGGTCTTTCAGGGTTTCCAGAAGATGCAAAACTGGAATTATCAGGTATTGTAAAAAGTAAATAAAAGAACCTTAAAAAACTAATAACCATGTATTTTTTAGTTCAGGCTAATGTATATTTAGATCCCGATCATTACAAAATTTTTGATGCGTTGGAAGAATTAAATATTGACTATGATGTCATAAATATTCCACCTAATGCAGAAAAAATAGACTTCGAAACAGACAGAAAAGATGTTTTCGTGTATGGTTCGGTAACGATTGCAAGATTGGCAAAACAAAATACCGACTGGTTTCCAGGTTCTTTTTACGGAGGAAATCACCTGTATGAAGTGTATTCTAAATATTATGGTGAAAACCTTTTGAATCACAAAGTTTCCGTTCATAAAATTTCGGAACAATTAATTTGGGAAAAAGATGAACTCAAATTCATCAAACCTTACAATGAAGCGAAAATTTTTACAGGAAAAGTTTTCACAGAAACAGAATGGAAAGATTTTGTTTTTGAATCACTGGAAAATAAATTAAACAGAATTACAGAAGATTCTTTGATTCAGATTTCTGAAGCAAAACGAACTATAAAAGAAGCAAGACTTTGGATTGTTGGCGGACAGATTATCGATGCAGGATATTATAAATTTAATGATAATGCGCCTTTCGAAGAAAAAGTTTCAGATGACGGGTTGATTTTCGCCAATGATATGCTCCAACTTTTCAATCTTGAAGAAGCTTTTGTTATGGATATTTGTTTAACGGATGAAGGCTGGAAAGTTGTTGAAATAAATTGCATCAATAGTTCCGGATTTTATCCAAATACCAACGTGAAAAGTATTATCAAAGCATTGAATATTTACTTTTCCAACTAAAAAATAAAGCGATGGAACTTACAAAAAGATTATTATTTCTGGATGATATAAGATATCCCATTGAGGCTTATCATTATACAAAACAGGATATTTTCCTCAGAAAAGACTGGCATATCGTTCGAAATTACGAGCAGTTTGTCAACAGGATTTTGGAAAAAGGACTTCCGGAAATGATTTCTTTTGATCACGACCTTGCAGATGAACATTATTTAAAACCAAATTCTCAGGAATTTGTAGAAAAAACAGGCTACGATTGTGCAAAATGGTTGGTAGAATATTGTATAGATAATTACTTAGACTTACCAAAATTCTACTGCCACTCCATGAATCCTGTGGGAAAGGAAAATATTGAAAGCCTTTTAAAAAATTTCAAAAACTATTAAAAACTAAAAAAATGATTTTCAAAACATATAACTCTATAGAAAATGCTTACCAAACTCGTGTGATCGATCAGATCAGGTTGCAGGGTTTTGGGGATGAGGTTTTCATTGTACAGGAAAAGGTTCACGGTGCTAATTTCTCTTTCTTTACCGACGGAAAGGAGATTAAAATCGCGAAAAGAACTGCTTTCGTCGAGAAGGATGAAAAATTCTATAACGCCCATCAAATGTTGGAGCGTTACAGAAAAAACGTAATTGATTTGTTCGAAAAAGTGAAAACTATTCATCCGGATTTGAAAACTGTAGTGATCTACGGTGAATTATTCGGTGGAGGTTACAAACATAAAGAAGTTGAGCCCGTAAAAGATGCGATAAAAGTTCAAAAAGGTGTTGAATATGCACCTCATAACGAATTTTACGGATTCGACATCAAATTGAACAGCACTACTTATTTGGATACAGATTTGGTGAACCAAATTTTCGAGGAAACCGGATTTTTCTATGCAAAAATCTTATTTCAAGGGACTTTGGATGAGGCTTTGAAGTTCCCAAATGTTTTCGATTCTAAAATTCCGGCTTGGTTGGGATTACCTGAAATTGAGGACAATATGTGCGAAGGAACGATCGTTAAAACTTTGAAAACCAAATATTTTGGAAACGGTTCAAGAGTCATTTTAAAAAATAAAAATGAAAAATGGGTCGAAAAATCTAAAGTGGTAAGAAAACAGCATAATACTGTTCAAAAATCAATCAACTTTAGCGAAAAAGCTCAGAATATTTGGGAAGAAATCCAAAAATATGCAACTCCAAACAGGTTGAATAACGTTGTCAGCAAGATTGGTGAATTTGAACCCAAGATGATTGGGAAAGTGATTGGTCTTTTTTCACAGGATATTTTGGAAGATTTTGAAAAAGATTTCCCGAAAGTTTTCACAACCATAGAAAAACAAGAACAGAAAAGGATCAACAAAAAGTTGAATTCTTTAGTCATTGACGTTGTAAAAGAAGAGTTGATGACTCTTAAAGTTTAGTTTCGGTAATTTATTATCGAAACTTTTTATTGTTAAATTTAAAACATACAAGTGAAAAAAATTATTATTTAAACGCTCTGTTTGTCATTCCGTAGGAATCTAAGCAAAGTTTGTAGAATAATAAAAGATATGCACTTAGATTTCTACGGAATGACAAACTAAGTGAAAAACTTTATGATTAATAAAAACTAGAAAAAAATGTTACAGGCAGAAATAAAAAGTCTTTTAAGAGAAGACATCAGTATATTAATAAAAATCCCCAATTCCGGGAAACATTATCTGTGTGATTGTGGTGAAGCGAGTTTGTTGACCGTGAAAGAAATACAGTCAGTTTCGGCAATATTTATCAGTCATACTCACATTGACCACTTTTCAAATTTTGACGGAATTTTCAGACATCAGATTGGAAGCGGAGAAAAAATTGTGATTTGCGGACCGAAAAATATTCATCAACAAGTTGAATCCAGGTTAAAATCTTACACTTGGAATTTAATTGATGAAAATGCCATTGAATATGAAATCCGTGAGATAATTTCTAAGGAAGAAATTAATATATATAAAATTCGTCCGCCATACTGGAATCTTGAGTTGGTAACAACTCAGAATTTCCTTTTTGAAGATGAGTATGTGAATGTTGATTTTGCAATTCTTGATCATAAAACAGATTCAATCGCTTATCTGTTCAAGGAAAAAGATTCGATCACTTTTAATGAAAACACGTCCGAATTCAAAAAAGGAAAATGGATCAGCGAATTGAAATTAGCTTTTGAAAACAACGATTCAGATAAAGAAATTCAGATCGATGAAACAGTTTTCAAAACTTCTGATTTGTTTCATTTTTTGACGAGAAATGAAGGTTACAAATTAGGTGTAATTATGGATCATGCCGTTTGCGAGGATAATTATGAAAAAATCAAAACGGTTTTCAAAGGAGCGGATATGGTTTACATTGAAACATTTTATAAAGATGAAGATCAGGAATTTGCAAAGCTCAATTATCACAGTTTTGCTTCTGCATCCGGAAGGATCATGAAGGAATGTGAAGTGAAAGAAGCTATCCCGATTCACTTTTCAAGAAGATATGTAGAAAGTGATAAACTGGAAATTGAAACTGCTTTTTATAAAGCGTTTAAAGGAAATTAATTAAAAATATTTATTAAACTAAAACCACAAAGATAATAAAAACTCACTTTGTCATCACGTAGTGATCTAAGCAACATTGTAGAATAATAATTTTAAAATACAGTTTAGATTCTTTCAGAATGACAAACATGATGTTAAGCTTTTGTGGTTAAAAACAAAATCAAAAAAATGAAACCCAATATATTTTTTACAGCAGACCATCATTTTGGTCACGAAAATATTATAAAATTTTCCGAACGACCTTTTGAGTCTTTGGAACAGATGAATGAAGAGCTCATTAAAAGATGGAATGAGAAAATTGGAGTTAATGATACAGTCTACCATTTGGGAGATGTGAGTTTGGGAAAACCTGACTTTACCAAAGAAATTTTAGACAGATTAAATGGAAATATTCACTTGATAAAAGGAAATCATGAAGGGGCAGCTTTAACTTATCCTAAAAGATTTGCTTCCATAAGAGATTATCATGAATTGAAAATTGATGAACCGGAAAACAGCAACGGAAAACAAAAAATCATTCTTTTTCATTACTCCATGAGAACCTGGAACGGTTCACATCGTGGTGTTTGGCAACTCTACGGACATTCTCACGGTACATTGCCGGATGACGAAATGGCTTTAAGCATTGACGTTGGAGTAGATTGTCATAATTTTTGCCCAGTTTCTTACGAGGAAGTCAAGGAATTAATGAAGAAGAAAAAATGGACACCACCTTTTGCGCCGAGAAATTAGAAATGCTCCTTTCGGGGAGCTTTTTTGATTTATTTTTTTTACTGCGTAAATAGGATGCGTACTGATGGTTTTATCTTTGCAGAGCTTTAGCAGCAATTCTTCTTCAGGGTATTTCTTCCCGCTTTCTCCTTCAATTAGTAAACCGCATGCAGATGAATAAAAAATGTAGAATAAAATAATAAAAATGAAAACAACCAATGAAATATTAATCATCGACTTGGAAGCCACATGTTGGGAAAACGACAGAATTCCCACCGGACAAAAAGTCGATATTATAGAAATAGGAATTTGCGAATTAAACAGAACAACACAAGCAATTTCTAAGAAACAAAGCATTTATGTCATTCCGGAAAGGTCTAAAATAAGTAAATTTTGTACAGATCTGACAGGGATTACTCCCAAACTGATAGAAGAAAAAGGAATTCATTTCGAAGAAGCCTGTGAGAAAATAAGGGATGAATATGATTCAAATTCTCTTACCTGGGCAGGTTTTGGAAATTTTGATAAAGAGCAGATCATGGAACAGTGTGATTATCTCGGTATCGAAAATCCTTTTTCCGAAAATTATTTAAATGTAATGCATCAATTCAAAAAATATAACGGACTTCATAAAATGATGGGTTTGAAAAGAGCCCTTCACGCCATGAACATGAATTTTGAAGGACACCATCACAGCGGAGCAGACGACGCTTACAATGCCGCCAGAATTTTGAGAGAAATTTTACGGTAATTATTTAACAATAAACATTTAAAAAAGTGAAAACAACAAATAACATATTAATTATAGACCTCGAAGCTACTTGCTGGGATGACCGACCGCCGAGAGGTCAGGAAAGTGAAATCATAGAAATCGGAGTTTGTATTATGGATACAAAAACCGGTAAGATTTCGCAAAATGAAGGAATCTTAGTGAAACCTCAATACTCAAAAGTGAGTCCGTTTTGTACGGAACTGACTTCCATTACTCAGAAAATGCTTGATGAAGAAGGTATTTTACTAGAAGATGCATTAGATATTCTGAGAGCAGAATACGATTCTGAAGACCTGACTTGGGCAAGTTATGGAAATTATGATTTGAATATGCTTCAAAATCAGGCGAGAAAATTCAATGTCGATTATCCTTTGAGTGATGATCATATCAATGTGAAAACATTATTCGGACAAACGCATCCGACGGTTCGCAAAAGTGTCGGAATGGCAAGAGCTTTAGGCGAATTGAATTTCAAGCTTGAAGGTACTCATCACAGAGGTGTGGATGATGCGAAAAATATTGCAAAAATTTTGCATTGGTGCTTGCAACAGTATTAATAATTATATTTTTATAGAATGACTCCCTTCGAAAGGGAGTTTTTTTATTTTTAAATTGTGTTTTTCCGGTAGATTTTTGGGGTAAGCTGTTGGTTCCTTTTAAAAAAATTAATAAAATGAGATAGATCATCAAAGCCGAGACTCCAGGCAATTTCTGAGATATTCCAGTTCGTGTGCTGAAGAAGGCTTCTTGCTTCCTGCATAATTCTTTCGCTGATTACCTGTGAAGTTGTTTTTTCAGTCACAGATTTCATCACATGGTTGAGATGGTTGACATGTACAGATAATTGTCGGGCAAATTCGGTCGGATGTTTGAATTCCATACGTTGCATGGTGGATTCAATGGGAAATTGTCTTTCCAATAGTTCTAAAAAAATAGATGCAATTCTCTGAGATCCGTTTGAGTCTTTATATTGTTGATAAGCTGCAGGCTCTAGTTTTAATGCTTTAAATATAAGTTGGAGAACAAGAGTTCGTAAGGTATCATATTTATAATTAAATTCCAGAGTAATCTCATGAAGCATCTGATCAAAAATATCTTTGAAATTATCAAATTGTTCCGGATCGAGATGATACAAAGGAACACTTCCGGGCCTGAAAACAGGATATTCTTTAAAATTGTTTATAAAAGGATTAAAAAAAACCTCAGTAAAAACGCAGAAATAGGCAGTTTGATCAGACTCCAGATGTTCCCAGGAATATGGAATATTCGGATTTGAAAAAAGTAATGCACAGTCAAATTCTATTATTTTATCAGCATAATACAATTTGGTCTTTCCTTTTAATAAACTGATTTTATACAGTGTTTTACGATTAAAAGGTTTACAGTTGAATCTTTCATCATTGTTATGCTTTACATGGAAGACATTGAAATTATTAATGTCTTTTTCTACGGTTCCGGGCATGAAAACCCTTGTATCCATTTTTAAATCTTCGTGTAAATTCATTTCCCGACTATTAAATATTTACATTAATAATATATACAATATTACAGTAATTAGATTTTGAAATATTGCCTTTTTCAAACATAAAGTTGTAAAAATCAAATATTCATATATATAAAATTAAGAAATAATAATTACTTAATTCTTTGATTTTTACAGTTTTTGATTTGATAAATACATATCGGATGGTATAATGTTGAGATAATTTTGTGCTATTAAATTATACTAATATGATAAAAGCTAAAGCATATGCAGCGCAAAATCCAAACGATAAACTTGCACCGTGGGATTTTGAAAGAAGAGATGTTGGTAACCATGATGTACAGATCGAAATTTTATACTGTGGAGTATGTCATTCTGATCTGGCGCAGATTAATAATGAATGGTTTCCCGGAGTGTTTCCGATGGTTCCCGGTCATGAAATTGTAGGAAGGGTTATTGAAGTGGGGGATCATGTAAAGAAATTTAAAGTTGGTGATCTTGCAGGGGTTGGAACTCTTGCGAATTCATGCAGACATTGCCAATATTGTGAAGAAGGTCTTGAGGTATACTGTGAGAATGGTGTTATACCAACTTACAATGCAATAGATAAATACAGAGACGGATTGCCGACTTATGGAGGATATTCTGACACGATCGTTTCGGATGAATCATTTGCAGTAAGTATTCCTGAAAATCTGAATCTTGCAGCGACAGCACCTTTGTTGTGTGCAGGAATTACCACCTATTCTCCGCTTAAACACTGGAAAGTAGGAAAAGGACATAAGCTTGCTGTATTAGGATTGGGAGGTTTAGGACATATGGCGGTGAAGTTTGCGGTGGCTTTAGGTGCTGAAGTAACTATTTTGAGCACTTCACCTCACAAAGCTACTGATGCAGAAAAGTTAGGAGCACATCATTTTGTGGTTACGACCGATGCACAAGCTGTGGAAAAAGTTAAGTCATCATTTGATTTCATTGTTGATACAGTAAGTGCAGAACACGATTTTGATTTTTATCTTTCTTTATTAAAACTCGACGGAATTCATATTGTTGTTGGAATTCCGCCGGAAGGAATAGTGTTAAAAAATGTTGGAATGCTTCAATTGGGTCGTAAAAGTATTGTAGGGTCGGCTTCGGGAGGAATTCCGGAAACTCAGGAAATGTTAAATTTCTGCGCAGAGCATCAGATTGTTGCTGATATTGAGATGATAGAGATGAAAAATATTCATGCTGCCTTTGATCGTATGGCGAAAGGAGATGTGAAATATCGTTTTGTTATTGATATGTCCACTTTGTAGATAATCGAATCAGGAAAATTATTAAATTTTTTATACGGGAAATTAAAGCAGGTTACTTTTGGTAGCCTGCTTTTTTATTTAATATAATTTTTTGTATTAAAATTTTCTACGCAAAAACACTGCGCAATAACAACTTTACTTTGCATCATCAAAATGAAACAACACTAAAATTTGAAGAACAGATTTTAGTCAAAATATCAGGCGGGTCTTGTTGAGTGTTTCTGTATAGCACCATTGCAGGAGATTTTGTTGAGAAACATTATTTTTTTCTGTTCAACTTGACTTGAAGGTTTCAGGAGTTTGCCAAAAAACTTCACACGGCTCTATAGGTTGAAGGTTCGATTCCTTCTATTTCCAAAATGGGAATATAGTTCAATTGGTAGAACAATAGATTTTTAGCACAGGTTCGAATCCTGTCTTCACTTCGGGTGAAGTAGCTCAGTTGGTTAGAGCACTACACTATCACTGTAGTTGAAAATAGACTCAAAATCTATTTTTTTATGAGAGTTTTGGAATGTTTCTCATTAAAAAACATTCGTTATGGGAAAATTTGAGTTTTTTTCAGTTGTTGAATCAACATTTTGAAAAAGCTTGTAAGAAAAGATTTTTTCTGGAAATGAAATTCGGTTGACGGATGAATGATAATTGAATAAATTTTTATACAAGAAGATTTTAGAAATGCATATTAGAGAAAATTCACTGCAAAAAGTGGAAATGAAGAATAAGTTTAATGAAGATCTTAAAGTTTGAAATCAGTTCAAAAAATATTAATCTAAAAATGAATGGAATTTTGTGAAAAACTTTCCTTCCGCCATTTTTGGAAGAGAGAATCTCGGATTTCCCCTTTTTTAATTAAAATTAATAACACTTAAAATAAAATATGATGTTTAAAAATGTACAAATTAAAGCCTATCAGGTGGGTTTGGTTTTCAAAAACCGAAACTTAATTGAAATTTTAAAAGAAGGTAATCATTGGATTTTCGGGAATAAATCTGTAGAAGTTCATGAAATGAAAAATCAATTTAAAACGATTGAAGACTTGAATCTTTTATTGAAAAATGAAAGTTTGAATTCCATGTTGGAAGTTGTTGATGTGAAAGATGGTGAAATTGTCTTGGTACAGGAAAACGGTATCTTCAAAGAAGTTTTGAATGTTGGTCAATACGCTTTCTGGAAAGGTGTTTTGAGCAGAGAATTTCAAAAAGTTGACTTAACGAAAGTTGACATCACAGAGAAAATCTCTAAGACAATCCTGGAAAATATGAAGTTGAAAAATTTCATAAGAAAGTTTATGGTGACAAATCAATATAAAGGATTATTGTTGATTGACGGAAAATTAACCAAAATCTTAGAAGCCGGAACTTACTACTTCTGGAACAACGAAATTTCTGTTGAAGTAAAAGTTATCGATACGCGTATGCAGCAAATGGAAATTGCAGGTCAGGAACTTTTGACGAAAGATAAAGCGATGCTTCGTATCAATTTCTATGTGCGTTTTCAGGTGGAAAATATTGAAAAAGCTTTAATGGAAAATAAAGAATATGATAAGCAATTATATATTTTGATGCAGTTGGCTTTGCGTGAGTTCGTTGGAGCTTTGACGTTGGATGAATTGCTTGTGAAAAAAGATTCTGTAGGAAAAGAGATCCTTGAAAATCTTGGAAACAAAGCACAAGATCTAGGTCTCAGAGCTTCTGATGCCGGAATCCGTGACGTGATCTTGACAGGAGAAATGAAAGAAATCATGAACCAGGTTTTGATCGCCGAGAAAAAAGCACAGGCAAACAGCATCATGCGTCGTGAAGAAACTGCTTCCACAAGAAGTTTGCTGAACACTGCAAAACTGATGGAAGAAAACGAAGTTCTATGGAAGCTGAAAGAAATGGAATATATGGAAAAAATCGCCGACAAAATTGGAGATATCACCGTTTCCGGAAACAGTAATATCCTTTCTCAGCTGAAAGAGATCTTCGCAAAATAAAACTAATAACTGACATTATATTGTAGGCAAATCTAGAAATGGATTTGTCTTTTTTTTGTGTTTAATTTTGAGTTTTTTGAATCCATTCTTCATAAGAAATAACTCCCAATTCCGGTTTTCCTTCTCCTTCCAAAATAGAAATAAATTCCAGTTGATTTCCATCCGGGTCATTAAAATAAATTGCTAAAGCCGGCATCCACGCAAAAACCATTGGCTCATCAATTCCGTCTTTTAAAAAGTTATAAGGTTTTAAATTTTTATTTTTCAAAAACTCAACGGAATAATTTAAAATATCTTCTTTATCAGCGGAAAAAGCAAAATGTCTCGTCTGTAAATTTTCTTTTTGCTCCCACAAACCAAGCATGGCTTCTTTATTTTTTCCGATCCATAAAAATGCAATTGGACGGTTTCCATCATGATGAGCAAATTCCAAACCTAAAACTTCAGTATAAAATTTTATTGAGTTTTCTAAATTGCTTACCTGTACGTGAGTTTCATATAATCCTTTTATCATAGCTTAAATTTTAATGTACACAAAGCTAGACAACATATTTCCAAAAAACTGAAACTATCGATTCCATTATGTAAAATGAATGATAGATAGATTTTATTTTTAATTGACTTTAAAAATCAATACTATTTTTGTTATTCCGTAAGAATCTAAGCCTCGTTATTGTAAACATTGCCGAGATTCCTACGGAATGACAAACTTTATGATTATTATGGTGTTTAAAACTATTCAGCAATCAATTAATCAAAAAATAAATTTTTTTTTTAAAAAATTAACTACGCAAAAACACTGCGCAAAACCATCCTTACTTTGCATAAGAAATCAGAGAGGAAATGATAATCCTCCGAAATGTTTAACAAAAAAACAGTAACCATGAAATTTAATTTTTTAAGAAAAGAGAATAAAGTAGTACTCAACTACGAAGGTGCAAAAGCTTATACAATGACACCTGCAGAAGAACTATATAGTGCTGTTGTAACAACAGGATTATCAAATGCAACCTATGAAAAAGGAAATGACAGATTGGCAAGAATTCAATCTTTGATTACAAAAAACGATCCTGAATTTGTTGCAAAATTGGCGGTTTATGCAAGAAAAGAAATGTATTTGCGTTCAATTCCATTGGTTTTGACGACTGAATTGGCGAAAAAAGCTTCAGGTACAGACTTGGTAAGCAAAACAGTTAACGGAGTTATCCAAAGAGCTGATGAAATCACAGAATTGCTGGCTTATTACCAATTGGCAAACGAAAGAACAGAAACAAAAAAGCTGAACAAACTTTCAAAACAAATTCAAAAAGGTTTGGTAAAATCTTTCAACAAATTTGATGAATACCAATTCGCAAAATACAACAGAAAAGCTGAAGTAACTTTGAAGGACGCATTATTCTTGGTTCACCCAAAAGCAAAAGACGAAAATCAACAGTCAATTTTCAACAAAATCGTAAACGATGCGTTGGAAACTCCATATACTTGGGAAGTTGAACTTTCAGTGTTGGGTCAGACAAAATTTGCTGATGAAGCAGAAAGAAAATCAGCTTTTAAAAACAAATGGGAAGAATTGATTTTCAGTAATAAACTGGGTTATATGGCAACGTTACGAAACTTGCGAAATATCCTGGAAGCCAACGTTTCTTCAGATGCGATGTACAAAGTGTGCAACTATTTGTCGGATGAAAAAGCGGTGAGAAATTCAAAACAATTGCCATTCAGATTTTTGGCGGCGTATAGAGAATTGAAAACGATCGATTCACCTTACTTGTCATCAATTTTAGAAGCATTGGAAGATGCGGTGATGGTGAGTGCAAAAAATATCAAAGGTTTTGGTTTCGATACTTCGGTGGTGATCGCAGCAGACGTTTCCGGTTCGATGCAACAGCCGGTTTCCCCGAAATCTAAAGTTTTGTTGTATGATATCGGTTTGTTGATGTCGATGATGTTGCAGTCACAGTGCAAAAATGTGATTTCAGGTATGTTTGGTGACCGTTGGAAGAGAGTTCCGATGCCTAAAAACGGTATCTTGAGAAACGTTGATGCATTTTATAAAAGAGAAGGTGAAGTTGGTTATTCCACAAACGGTTATTTGGTGATTGAAGATTTGCTGAACAGACGTGAAAAAGTGGATAAAGTAATGTTGTTCACCGACACTCAGCTTTGGGATAGCAACAGAGGTAGAAATTCCTTTGAAAACTCATGGAATCAATACAAAAGTTTCAACCCCAATGCAAAATTGTATATTTTTGATTTGGCGGGCTACGGAAAACAGCCGTTAGATGTCAGAAAAAATGATGTATATCTTATCGCAGGCTGGTCCGACAAAATTTTCGATGTACTGAATGCTTTGGAAGACCGAAAAACAGCAGTAGAAATGATTAAAAAAGTAGTGCTGTAAAAGGCACTGCTTTTAAAAATAAAACTAATAACCAATTTTTTTAGGAGCTATTTCCCGCTTTCCACTATATCTTTTTCTTTTTTGAGAAAAAAGAAAAAGGATGCCGTTGCAATCGGGGCTAGGAAAAAACAAACTGCAGAAATGGAAAATAAATATAAAAAAGTAGCAGATTTTGAGTTTAGCGAAATAAATATTGGTTTAGAGGAAACCGAATTTATAAAGGAATATTCTAAATTAATCTTTAATGGTTTTTTCTTTATCAAAACAATTGAGAGTAATCAGGAGGAATTTAGAAATTATCTTAATTCCATTCATAAACCGTTAGAAGATTTTGATATTAATATTCCTTTTCAGTCTGCAACTTCTGATGCAAAAGATTTTATTTATCATCTTATAAATAATGAAACTTTAAGAAGGATAAGTCTCTACTTCTATGAAGATAGCGATTTTTTCACAATAGCCACACAATATACTTCATTGGAAAATTTTAGAAAATTACCCATAGCAGAAATGAATAAATTGAAGCTACAAAGATATTTATTTGAGATTGCAAAAGAGGGAAGTATATACGAAGAATGGAAATCTTCGGATAGATTGACAAGTAAAATGATCAATGATTTTCTAGTGAAATTGTTTCAAAACGATAATTATAGAATATTCAACATTGGAGATTGGAGTGGTTATGATATGGGCTTTTATATATGTTTTTTATTAATTGATTTAGATAAGGCCCAGATTACTTTCTTCGCAAAAGATGATTATGATTAATAAAGCAAACCGATGCCGTAAGAAAAGAAATCCTTCGACTTCCAATTGACATAGAGTCTTTTCGCTATATTGCTCGGTTTATATTAACCAATGTCGTTGCCATAAGAGTTCCATCGATCAAATTTAAAACTTGAACAACATAAAAACTCTTATAACTTGTTACTTGGTTTTTTAAATTTAAAAATAATTTCAACTGCGTGAAAAGAATGCGTACTAACACAATAATTTTACAACAACAAAAAACAATAACCATAAAAACTCAAAAAAGTAAGTGTCGTAAAACAGAATTTCTTCGTTAAGGAGCGGTTATATAGGTTCAAATCCTGTTCCTGAAAATTCTGGACAAAGTCTCTGTTTGATTTTTTACCTTACTTAAAAACAATCGATGCCGTAAGAAAGAGTTCCTTCGAATCCAAATTGAAAAAAAGCCTCTTTCAAATTTTTGCTCGATTTTAAAAACTATAAACATTGAAACGATAAAATAAAAATCAAGTGTCGTCTTAGAATCATACTTCGATATCCAAACATTGTGTCGCAGGTTCGAATCCTGCCTGTTCCACGAGGAAGAGTAGCTCAGTTGGTAGAGCAAATGAACTGAAAAAAGGATTCTATAATTTTACCTTGATTTAAAAAACAAAAAGAGTGCCGTAGAAAAGGCTTACTTCGAGTCAGAATTTAGACCTCAAAAATCTAAGAAAAGTGCAATATCCCGAATAACAGTAAGGAGCAGGTGCATGTCTGTCTTTTCGCCTTTTGCCTCTTTTTCAATAAAATTATGAATAACATCAAGTGTCGTTAGTATAGAAATACTTCGTTCCAGGCTTAAGATACAGGTTCAAATCCTGTCTGTGAAAACAGTAGTCTAATGGTAGGACGTAAGCGTAAAGTATCTGTACGTAATTCACCTTGATAAAATAAGAGTGTCGTAGAGAAAACTTACTTCGGTAAATCGTATGATATTGGTTCAACTCCAAAATAAACCTGAAAATGGTTTATATGTAGTTTTCTCGTTCTTTACCTCTTTTTAATTTAAAAATATAAACAAGTGCCGTAGAATAGTGTTACTTCGCTCATTACGACGGGGTCGCGGGTTCGAATCCCGCCTTTTCCACAATCAAAACACAAAATTTAAATAGGAAAAGTAGCTCAGTGGGTTAGAGCACGACATTACGCTTTTTGGTTGTTGCCTTGTTTTAAAATATAAAGTGTCGTAGAGAAAAGATTCTTCGTCCACATAGGGGAGGAATAGCGAAGTCGGTTACTCCGGCAAGGCTATCCGGTTCGATTCCGGTATGACTAGCCCCGTCCTTTTCTCGTTTTTTACCTTTAAAAAATCCGATGAATCTTTTGGCTCATCGGATTTTTTTATTTTTGAATATTTCAAGTCAAAAAAAATTAATTCTTGGCTGTTATCTTTTCAAATTCTTCTTCAAATGTCTTTTTCCATTTGGCAATCGTCGTTCTGCTAATTTTGTATTTTTTTGACATATAATTAGTAGAAAGATTATGTTTTTGCTGATACTCAAGAAGTTTTATCATTGTTTTCTTATCATAAGTTTTTAACTTTTGATTGTTTTGCGAACTTTCTTTTGATTGCTTAAAAACCAATTCGTTAAAATTCAATATATCTTCCGTTGTTTTTAAATTCTTTATTAGACGTTGAATTTTAGGATCTTTTAATTTTTCAGGATCCTTTTCTTTCAACATGTCCTGGTAAATTTTTGTATAATTGGGGCGCATGAGATTCTTAATTTTAGATTTTTTGAAGCCAGCGGTGCAGAGTGCTTTTAGGAATAGAGTATTCGCTGATTATTTCACTGTGTGTCATTTCACCGGACTGTATTTTCTCGATGATAAAATCCTTAATTTCCTGAGTATAAATGTTTTTCCTGAAATAAGGGATTTTGTTGGATCTGTGATTTTTGCCTTTGTCAATAGCTGAAGGAGGAGAATACAAAATCAGGTGTGAACTGTAAAGTCTGAAAAAATCGTACTCCAATAGCTTTGAACATCTTAAAAGCAGATCAGTATCTATAGATTTACTTTTGTAAATCTCTTCAACAGCTTCCTCATCTTTTTTGAGAAAACTACATACCCTTTCAATGCTGATTTCCAATTCCTCAACTCTGTTTTTGATAAACTGTCCTATATGTATTTCTTTGTATAACATGTGATAAAATTACCTTAGTGTTTAGTAAACAATTTGCATGCAAAACAGCACAAAAAATATATTAATTTTTCTAAAAATAAAATATTCTAAAAAAGATTTACTGAAAAATCAAGACCATGAAGTGTAAATAATGTGTAACAAATCAGAATAATAATCCTTTCTGATTCCTATTACATAAAGAATTTCGTGTCTTCATTTTGTTTTCTCTTTTTCATTTCATTCAGTAAAATCTTTATTTCATATCTTTCTCTAAAGAAGTATAAATAATATATTACCTGTTAAAATTCTTTCATGCAATTTTCTTTTTATAATTTTAATTATTATGTTAGATTCTATTTGAAATTTTAATTAATCATCATTAATTAGCTTAAAATTTTAATAGAAAATAATTAATATCTTTAATTTCAAATATAGAAAAAATAGGAAGAAAATCAAAAAAATGAGGTGAAAATTTTGTTAAATATGAATTTTGTTTAAAATTAAATGAAATAAGTGGAGTGTATAGTGAAATATTGTAATCGCTTTTGTTTGTAAGACAAACAATTTATAGCAGAACATGTTGTGAAATATTAAATGGAGGTACCACAAAAATTGTATGGAAAAATTCAAGTACCTACCTTTGCCACGAAATGAAAAATACCATTGCCTTATTCGATTTCTCGAAAAAAATAAATTATAAAAACGAACTTCTTGCAGGTTTTACAGTTGCAATGACCATGATTCCGGAGTCACTTTCATTTGCAATTTTAGCCGGGCTTTCTCCGCTGACAGGGCTTTATGCAGCTTTTATGATGGGATTGGTCACCGCAGTTTTAGGCGGTCGCCCCGGAATGGTTTCCGGTGGAGCAGGAGCAACAATTGTCGTTTTGATAGCTTTAATAAAAACTCACGGTGTAGAGTATCTCTTTGCAACGGTGGTTCTCGCAGGGATTTTTCAATTATTGGTCGGTACTTTCAAGCTGGGAAAATTTGTACGCTTAATTCCGCAACCGGTTATGTATGGCTTTTTGAATGGTTTGGCAGTCATTATCTTCATGGCGCAGATCGAACAGTTCAAAATTATTGATGCAAACGGAGCTGTTGGTTGGCTTCAAGGTACATCCTTATATATAATGTTGGGTTTAACAGCTCTAACGATTGCAATTGTTTACTTTTTTCCGAAAATTACGAAAGTCATTCCGGCTTCTTTAGTCGCAATTTTAATCGTTTTTGGAATTGTTTTAGGATTTGGAATTAATACTAAAACAGTTGCAGACATCGCTCATATCAGTGGAAGTTTACCCAATTTCCATATTCCAAATATTCCTTTTTCACTGGAAACTTTACAGATTATTTTTCCTTACGCTATGATTATGGCAGGAGTTGGTTTGATTGAATCGCTGTTAACTTTATCAATGGTCGACGAAATCACCAATTCAAAAGGAAATACAGATAAAGAATCTATTGCTCAGGGCTTGGCGAATATTACCAACGGTTTTTTCGGTGGAATGGGAGGTTGTGCGATGGTTGCACAGACTCTGGTTAATTTAAATGCAGGTTCAAGAGCCAGACTTTCAGGAATAATTGCATCCATTACCATTTTAATAATTATTCTTGTTGGCGCACCTTTTATTGAAAGAATTCCGATGGCTGCTTTGGTTGGAGTTATGATGATGGTGGCAATCAGTACGTTTCAGTGGGTTTCAATCCGAATTGTCAACAAAATGCCGAAATCTGATATTTTTGTAGGAATTACAGTAGCCTTAATTACCATTGTTTTGCACAATTTGGCTTTAGCGGTTTTGGTGGGAGTCATTATTGCAGCATTGGTTTTTGCCTGGGATAATGCAAAAAGAATTCGTGCAAGAAAACATATTGATGAAAACGGAATTAAACATTACGAAATTTTCGGTCCGCTATTTTTCGGTTCTGTTACAGCTTTTACAGAAAAATTTGATCCGGCAAATGATCCCGAACAGGTTGTGATTGATTTTAAGGAAAGCCGAATTGTCGATATGAGCGCGATTGATACGTTAGATAAATTATCAAAAAAATACAATGAGTTGAATAAAAAACTGCATTTAAAACATTTAAGTGAAGATTGTATAAAAATACTGAAAAATGCAGAAGCAGTTATTGAAGTCAATATCCAGGAAGATCCGACGTATAAAGTGATGCCTGAGAAGTAGGAGAGTTTTAGGGTTTGAGAGTTGGAGTGTTTTTAGAGTTTTGGTGGCTGAAATTTTGTAGTCCCGAAGGGACGATTTAGAAAAAGATCGTATAAAATGCGGTCAAAAATATAATGAGGTGTAATTAGCAAAATCCACGATGGAAAAGAAGAAATTCATTCACATTCACCTTTATAACCCAAACAAGGACTGCAAAATAAAATTTACAGCCCTCGTTTTTTAGGTTATTAATGTATTCGCAATGAAATCAGGCACCAAAGCATAATGCGACAACTTCATGCTGATCGAAGCTCTTCCGCTCGTCAACGTTCTCAGATCAGAAATATATCCGAAAGTAGAAGCTAAAGGAACTTCCGCTGCAAAAATTTTTCTTCCTGATTTTTCATCGATCGAAGTGATCATTCCTCTTCGTTTGTTGATGTCGGCGGTTACAACTCCGGTATATTCTTCAATACTTTGAATCTCAATCTGCATGATCGGTTCCAAAAGTTTCGGCTTGCAAGCTTTTGCTATTTCTTTGAAACCATCTCTTGCGGCGATTTCAAAATCTAAAGCATGAGAATCATTACTGTGAGTCGAGCCGTCAAGAAGAGTAATTTTCATACTTTCCAAAGGATTTCCGCTCAATGGGCCGTTTTCCATTGCCTCTCTGAAACCTTTTTCAATCGAAGGAATAAACTCACCCGGAATCACACCGCCTTTAATTTGATTAATGAACTCCAAACCGATTTCATTATTCTCACGAGGTCCAATTTCAAAAGTGATATCCGCGAATTGTCCGCTTCCTCCGTTTTGTTTTGAAAGTTTTTCTCTGTGTTTTCGGGTTTCCGTTAAAATTTCTCGGTAAGAAACTTTAGGTTTTCCCTGATTGATTTCAATTCCGTGATTCAATCGGATTTTTTCTAAAGTAACTTCAAGATGTAATTCACCTAAACCGCTCAACAAAGTTTCACCTGTTTGCCTGTCTCTTTCAACAACCAACGAAGGGTCTTCTTCTTGAATTTTAGCTAAGACCAATCCGAAAGATTTCTCATCAGCATTCGTTTTCGGCTCAATAGAAACTCGGATAACCGGCGCCGGAATCGAGATGGATTCTAGCAAAACAGGTTTTTCAATGGATGATAAAGAATCTCCTGTTTTCGCATCTTTTATTCCTGTTAAAGCAACGATATCTCCTGCTTTTCCTTCTTCAGCCGTTATGGTTTTGTCCGACTGCATTTGTAAAATCCTAGAAATTCTGAAATTTTCGCCCGTTCTCACATTCAAAACCGTGTCTCCGGATTGTATGTTTCCTGAATAAATTCTCAGCATTGCCAGCTTGCCCATGTGTTTATCAATCACAACTTTGAAAACCAGTCCCGAAAAAGTTTCTTCTTCATTTCTTTCAAGCTCGATTGTTTCTTCCGTTTTCGCATCTTTTCCTTTGATAGAAGCTAATTGATTTGGGGCAGGAAGATAATCTACAATCGCATCAAGCAATGGCTGAACTCCTTTATTTTTAAAAGCAGAACCACATAAAACAGGAACGGTAGCTCTTGACTTACAGGTTCTTTTTATGGCTTCAACAATCATTTCTTCAGAAATTTTCGTCTCAGAATCCATGAATTTTTCAAAAAAAATTTCGTCAAATTCTGCTAATGTTTCCATTAATTTTAACCTGAATTCGTCGGCTTCGGCTTTATAATTTTCAGGAATTTCTTTTTCAACAATCATTTCCCCATTTTCGTCGACCCAGTACAATGCTTTTTGTTTAATTAAATCAATAACTCCTTCAAAATTGTCTTCAGAACCAATCGGAATTTGCAAAGCCAAAGGAACTGCATTTAATTTAGTTTTGATTTCATTAAAAACAGCAAAGAAATCAGCCCCGATTCTGTCCATTTTATTGATGAAACAGATTTTTGAAATTCCATGTTTTTCCGCTTGAAACCAAACATTTTCCGTTTGTGGCTGAACTCCTGAAGAAGCACAGAAAACTGCAACAACGCTGTCCAAAACTCTCAAAGAACGTTCAACTTCCACTGCAAAATCAATGTGACCGGGAGTATCAATAATGTTGATATTGAAAACATTATCATCTTTTTTCCATTGTGTGGAAATGGCTGCGGATGAAATTGTAATTCCTCTGTTCTTCTCCTGAATATCTTTATCCATCGTGGTATTTCCTTCGTCTACGTTTCCGATTTTGTGGATCATTCCTGTATAATAAAGCAATCTTTCCGTGAGGGTTGTTTTTCCTGCATCGACGTGTGCTATGATCCCTATATTTCTTGTGTTGTATTTCATTTTGTTAAATTTAAATTGTTGATTTTTAAACTTCTGAAATAATGTTGAGTGATGTTTCTTGATTTTTTGACGCAAAGATTTTTTAAAATTAAATCTAATTTAAAGGAGCAAAGATTGAATCAATTTTATTGATTTTAAGAAGCTGGCTTCATCAGCGACTTTGTCGCTATTCTTTGCTCTCTGAAAATATGCAATTTATCTATTTAAGACTTTGCGTTTAAAAGAAAATTTCCAATATTTTATCACCGAACAACAGAAGTTTTTCGAGTGTAAAAGCTGAAAAGGAGGGTAGCAAAAAAGACCTATCTGAACAGATAGGCCTTCGTTATATTTTTCTTTTTATAAAGGTCGATCGTTATTCAGATAAATATTCAGTGCTACCAAAGTACACAGCTCTGATAGGATTGCTTAAAGTGATTATATTTATCATTTTTGTTGACATTGTTGATTGTTAATCGGTTGCGAAATTATAAAAAATATTTAAATGACAAAAATTTTTTGAAAATATTTTATTAACGACAAAAAGGAAGTCGTTTTTAATAAATAATAAATAAAATTGAAATTACGGAAATCATAAAAATATCTTAAAACATCAAACTACTTTTACTCATTAATTTAAAAATTTTATCTTTGGGTAGAATTGAAAATTTAAAACATATTTTGATGATGAATAACTCAATAATAATTAAACATCTTTTTCAGGAAATAAGCTAAATAAAACTTTTAACTACACCATTTTGAAAACAGATATCGACATCCACAATCACTCACATTTTTCTTTTGATTTGTGGCTTACTTTAATAAAATCTCACCCTGAATTTAAAGCAAAAAGAGTTGAGTTGTTCTCTTCATTTTTTGACGTAAAAAAACCGCTTGACGAGGTTGCGAGAGTCGTAAAATATTATGATGATCTTTGTAATTCTATCAATGAGGTAATTGGAGGAAACATAGACACTTTTGAAATATATTTATTGATCTTAAACTCTTTAGAAATAGATTTAAAACAACTAAATAAAGATAAATTAAACAGATTTTATCAAAAAAGCGAAGACTTGTTTCTGGAATATAAACCTATTGTGATTTTCGAAAATTTGCATCAGTTTTTTGATGAAATTAAAAATCAGGGAAAGACCATAAATATTTTGAGTAATACAGGTTTTATCAAAGGAAAAACCATGAGAAAATTCCTGATTAATGAAAATCTAAATCAGTATATCGATTTTCATATTTATTCTGATGAAATTAATTGCTCAAAACCTAATCCTCAGATATTTCAGGAGGTGAAAAATTTAATAAAAAACCAAGATTTAGATTTAAAGCAGATTTTGCATATTGGTGACAATCCGATTGCTGATTATAAAGGCGCAAAAGATTTTGGTTTTAATGCCCATTTACTTAAACACCAAATATAATTATGAACAAAAGGTACAGCTTACACCACATTCATTCGGCGGATGAGTTTACTTTTTCACCCGCAGAATATAGCTATTTCAAGTATGGCGATAAGTCGTATGCTGAGAAATTTGCGAAAGAATTATTCGAAGGATTTATTTCCGGACATGAAGATATTTTAAATACAGATAAGGAAATTGTAATTTTGCCAAGTCCTTACATGGCAATTCCGACAGCTTCTAATTTTTTGTGTTTCTATTTTAAAAAACAATTGGATTTTTACTTGTTTCAGAAAGGGAAAAAGTCTAGTATTTTATCGAAAATTAACAGAAATCATACGTATACAACCGATTACGGAAATTTGAGTTTCGAGGATCGTAAAAATTTGATTGCCAATGATACTTATTATCTCGATAAAGATTTTCTTAGAGGAAAACTTTGTATTTTTATAGATGATATTAAGATCACAGGAAGTCATGAATTTACAGTAAATAAAATTTTAGATGAATATAATGTAGAAGCAGATTTTTTATTCATGTATTATGCTGAATTGATGAATTTTAACCTCGATCCTACTATCGAAAATTATTTTAATTATTACGCTGTGAAAAATGTGGAACACATCGCGGAAGTAATGGTAAAGCCTAGTTTTCAGTTTAATACGAGGATCGTGAAATATATTTTAGGCTTAGATTCAAGTAATTTTGAGTATCTTACGTCTAAAGTAACAAAGAAACATATAGATAACTTGCTGGAACTTGCTATCAGCAACAATTATCATTTAATAAAAGAATACGAAAACAATATAAACACTTTAACGCAAACCGAATTATATTATGGCTATTAACTTACAGAAAGGACAGAGAGAAAATATAAACGCACCTAAATTTACGGTAGGTTTAGGATGGGATACCAATAATACATCTACCGGAACTGGCTTTGATTTAGATGCATCTTTATTTTTATTGGGAGAAAATAAAAAGTTAATTTCAGATAATCATTTTATTTTTTATAATAATCTTGAATCTCCGGATAAAGCAGTGATTCATTCTGGTGATAATTTGACAGGAGATGGAGCAGGAGATGATGAGCAGATCAAAATCGATCTGACTAAAATTGATGACGCTGTAAAAGAAATCACTGTGGTAGTGACGATTCACGATGCAGATGCAAGAAGACAAAATTTCGGGCAGGTAAGAAATTCTTTCATCAGAATTTTCAATACAGATACGAATGAAGAAATTTTGAAGTACGAATTAGACGAAGATTTCTCCATTGAAACGGCAGTAGAATTCGGAAGAATCTACAACAGAAACGGAGAGTGGAAATTCGAAGCAGTTGGAGCAGGACAGAGAGACGGTCTTGAAAAATTTGTATCAATTTATCAATAATTTATCATGGATAATCAAGAAAATCAACCAATTGATCCACTTGGATCTATTGAACCTTTAAAAACTTTTGAACCAACTCCAATGGCTCCGCCACCGAATATGGCGGCTCCAAGTACGCCTCCTGCACCACTTGTGGACAGAGACGGAAATGTAAATCTTACACAATTACAGGTAGAGGAGCGTAAAAAATATGAAGTTCTTGCAGATTCTATCGATGAAACAAACCCGGGATCGATCGTTAACTTTGGAGCTGATCTTCAGAGAACGTTATCAAATCAGAGTGACAGTTTCTTGGGAAATGTAAGAAGATCAAATTCAGGAGAAGTAGGTGAACTGATTAATAATTTATTAGTCGAGCTGAATTATGTAGATGTTGAGGAATTAAATCAAAATAAATTCAAAAGCTTTTTAAGCAAATTGCCTTTCATGAAAGGGGTAATGACGCAGATCGAGAATTTATTTGCTAAATATGATAAGATCGTTAATAATATTGATCAGATCGCATATAAAGTAAACGCCGGAATTATCACTTCTACGAAAGATAATGCTGTTCTACAGACGATTTTTGAAAGCAATGTAAATGCAATCAAACAAATCGAAGAACTGGTAATTGTCGGGAACCTGAGAATGGAAAAAGCAGGAGCAGAATTGGCTCACATGGAAGCAAATACTCAGGAATTTCAGGATTATCAGATTGCTGATAAAAGAGATTTTATCAATAGATTAGACAGAAGACTGGCGGATCTTAAAGTGGTTCGTCTGATCATGATGCAGTCTCTTCCGCAGATCAGATTGGTTCAGAATAACAACGTTTCGATCGCTGAAAAAGCGCAGACGATTTTAACAACGACGTTGCCACTTTGGAAAAACCAGCTTTCATTAGCGGTTGCGATGTACAGACAACAGCAAAGCATTGAAATTCAGCAGAAAGTTTCGGCTACAACGGAAGAAATTTTGAGAAAAAATGCAGAGCGTTTAGGGCAGAATTCTGTGAATGTAGCAAGAGCAAACGAGCAGACTATCGTTTCTGTTGATGTATTGAGAGAAACGACTGCGAAGTTGATCAGCACATTAAATGAAGTTAAGCAAATCCAGAAACAGGGTGCAGAAGGAAGAAGAAAACTGGATCAGGATTTGATGACTCTGGAACACGAATTAAAAGCAAACGTAAGAGGATAATAACAGGATAAAAGGTGAATGATGATGCTGTAAACATAATGTCCCAAAGCAAAAGAAGATTAACGAAACTTAAACTTCTTGCGAATTTTTTTGAAAATGTTGATATAATTTCCATCTACATTAAGACGGATATTATTCATAATCTTTTTCAGGAAAATAATGGTTTGGATTACAGTAAACTCGAACTTTTTCACCTTCAGTATACCGACAGTCTCATCGAACTTCTGACTAAAATTAAAAGACAAAAGGAAAATGATATGTTGGCTGTTATTAATGAAATTGATATCAATAACAAATATATTTCCGGTTTCGAAGAAAAGCGTGTAGACGGTTTTGAAACAGACCGGAAAATGTACAGCGGTATTTTTTCCAATCAATTAAAAAGTCTGTATAAAGATCTTACGGAAGACAAATTCCGTTTGAACTGGGACAATGTTCTGTATTTCTATAAAAAATATGCGACAGAATTCTACAGATCGAATGTTGATGAAGAATTATTGAAATCCGGTTCGTTTCCGGCCTATCAATATCAGGATTATCAGATAGAAAGGAAATTATTGGGAAGGCTTAATATTCAGAACTTTAAAGTTCGTTTTGTTTGCGGTTACGTAATTACAGGAAATGAATATGAATTATTTAAAATTTTCCAGTCCGACGATTATTTTATCTTTGATCTGGAAGGTAAAAAAATGTATTTAATTGATCCGAAAAAATTGGAAAAATTAGATACACTGCCCAATGAATCGAATCAGGGAACGATTGTCAATCAGCTGAAAAAAAAGAATGAACAGCTGGAAGAAACGATGAACGAAAGGAAAAAAATGTTACCGGAGCAGGTAATTTTAGTATTAAAAGATTATATTAAAAATCTTGAAAATACTGATGTTATGAGCAAAATGTTTGATATCAATGAAGAAACCAATATTCTTCGCGCAATGCTTAATTTAAATTTGAATAATAATTAAAAAGCCGGGAAAGCTAAAAAAGCAAAATGAAAATTAGCTTCTCTGCAAAAATATAAACAATAAACTAAACATAAAATGGCTATTAACTTACAAAAAGGTCAAAGAATTAACCTTACGAAGGAAAACGGAACGACTCTTTCACAGGCTTGTGTAGGAATCAACTGGGGAGCAATTGAGAAAAAAGGATTTTTCGGTGGAGTTACAAGAGAAGCGGTAGACTTGGACGGAAGCTGTATTTTATATGATTCAAATAAAAACGCAACTGAAATCATTTATTTCGGAAATTTAAAATCAAAAAATGGTGCAGTAAGACACAGTGGTGATGATTTAACAGGTGACGTAAACGGAGATGATGGTCTTGACAACGAGGTGATTACTATTGACTTTAGTAATTTGGAATCAAACGTAGAACACGTTGCTTTGGTTTTAAATAGCTACAAAGGTCAGGATTTCGGTACAATTCCTTTTGCTTCAATCAGAATTTATGAAGGAACTCCAACCAATGTGAGAGAAGTTTTTGCTAAATATGATATTGCTAACGATGCATCTTTCAAAGGTCATGTGGCAATGATAATGGGAGTTTTCTACAAGAGAAACGGAGAATGGAAATTCAACGCGATCGGAGATCCTACAGCTGACAGAAAATTACAGGAAACCATCGAAACTGTAAAGCAAAAGTATTTGTAAGAGATTATAAATCAAAACAATAATAGATTAGCAATAATTGTACTTTGTACAGCTATTGCTTTTATCGTATAAATAAGCAGATAAAAAAGTGGACAAACATCAAAGTATTATAGACCTTCATCCCGGTTTGGTTTGGGGATTTGCCATAACGGTGGTTATCATGTTGCTCCTTGACTTAGGAGTTTTCAATAAAAAAAGTCACGAGGTTTCTTCCAAAGAAGCTACAATCTGGTCAATTGTCTGGATCTCGCTGTCTATGATTTTTTCCGGAGTTGTGTATTGGGTTTTCAATACAGACGGAACGGCGGGAAGTCATGCTGTCGCAGTAGAAAAATTCACACAATATCAGGCTGCATATTGGGTTGAAAAGGCACTTTCGGTGGATAATTTGTTTGTATTCATCTTGGTTTTCGGGTTCTTTAAAGTTCCGAAATATCTTCACCACAAAGTTCTTTTCTGGGGAATTATAGGAGCGTTGATCTTCAGGGCAATTTTCATTTTTGCAGGTGTTGGATTGATTAATCTAACGTATTTGCCTGAAATGAATGTTTTCGGAAAAGCTGTTCAGATTAATATTGTCATGGTTCTTTTCGGTCTGTTTCTCATTTACGCAGGGATCAAATCCTGGGGAGATGGTGACGACGGTGATGATGAAGACTACAGCAATACAGCCGGAGCAAAATTGATCAAAAGATTCTGGAAAGTTTCTGATAATTATGTTGGAGATAAATTCTTTACCATTCAGAACGGAATAAAAATGGCAACTCCGCTTTTGGTAGTTGTCGCTGTAATTGAATTTACGGATGTACTTTTTGCGGTGGATTCTATTCCTGCGATTTTTGCAATTTCAGATGATCCATTTATCCTTTACACATCGAATATTTTCGCAATTTTAGGTCTTAGATCTTTATATTTCCTATTGGCGAACTTTATTCATATGTTCAGCAAATTACCTTACGGATTGGCGGTTATTCTGTCTTTCATCGGAGTAAAAATGTTGATCGCACCGTGGATTCATATTTCATCGCCGCTTTCATTAGGAATCGTGGGTGGAGTTTTGGTTATTTCGGTACTTTTATCGATCATTTTCCCTGATAAAAAAGAGGAAGAAGAGAAAGAAAAAATTGAAGAATAATATCAATTACAATAAAAATAGAAAGGCTTTACAAATTGTAGAGCCTTTTTTATTTTAGATTAAAATATAATTATTTGTATTTCAAAAGTTTGTTGATCTTAAGTCTCGTTTGTAAAGAAACCTTATACGCTTCATCACGAAGCTTTTGGATTTTTCCTACAGGCTGAAAAAATATTTTGCTTTCAAAAGGATTAAATGACAGCATTTCATTATCACAGGTAGTCGGACTTAAAATAGAATCTTTTTCAATTTTCACTTCACCAATTTTAATGTAAGGTGAATTTTTCCATTCCACATTGAGTCTGTTGATTGGCTGATCTTTCAAATCATAACAAAACTGAACCATAACATCTGCAGTGAAATCATTCGTTTTAAAATAATTTCCAAGTGCATTTTTTATATTTATTTTTTTGCCGAAATGTTTGTCGACGGATTTCGGACTCAACTTAATTTTCATCATATTTTCTCCCAATCGATAAACTCCGACAGAATGATAATCAAATGATAAGATGAAATCATTTCTTTTGCTGATTAATTTTACAATATTCATTAAAAAAGAACCTGTAAAAATCGAAGGTGTAATTCTTAAAATTTGAATCATTAAAGAAAATGAACTCCATTTTTTTACAAAAAAACGGTTGACGGATGTAAATAATTTCAGAAAAGTACTCACAGAATTGATCGGAAACAAAGGGAAATTAACCAAAGGATAATTGGCAAGCAAATCTCCGTTTTCGTCTTTTATTTTCACCGAAAACCCATATGCAGGAATATCTTTCTTGGTTTTATTAATCTTTAAATGAGCATTTGAAAAACGAATGATTAAATCGTATTTTTCTTTATCAAAAAACTGTTGAAGTTCTTCGGGAACATTTTTATCGATTAAAAATTCACCTTTTGCAACGGCATATGTTTTCGCGTGAGCGTTTCTGGTGGCGTAGTTGACATCGCTGATGGAAGTTGACTGTTCAACAAAATCAGCAATGCTTTTTTTGTTGATTTCAAGAAGTTCTTTTTCTTCGTCGGTTAGCTTGTCGTATTTCTTGTTATATTTTAATGGACTTGGCATTTAGTTTTCAAAATCCAATTATAACGCCAAGTTGCGAGAATTGTGTTAACCTAACATTAAGGTTCTTTGAATTAATTTCATGGAAATGATTAAATGTTTGAATATATGATAAGTAGGGTTTTGTTTTTTCATTTTTTGGTCTGAAATACTTCCATATTTGATTTTACAATTTTCCGGCAAGAAAAATTATCTTTGTAAAAAAATTAATTATGGGAGTAGCAGATATGTTATTTAAGCGTAAAAAAGAATTGGCAGAGAAAAACCTGAAAGACGGTAAAGAATACATGGAGGAATATGGGAAGAGAGAAAGCGTCGTTCAGTTACCAAGCGGTTTGCAATACGAAATCATTACAGAAGGAGACGGTGAAAAACCTGGTCCTAAATCTACTGTAAAATGTCATTATCATGGAACTACAATTTCAGGAAAGGTTTTCGACAGTTCTGTAAAAAGAGGAACTCCGGCTTCATTTCCATTAAACAGAGTAATTTCAGGATGGACTGAAGCGCTTCAGCTAATGCCTGTAGGAAGCAAGTGGAGATTGATTCTTCCTCCGCATTTAGCTTATGGAGAACAGGAAATCAGTAAGGAAATCGGACCAAACAGTACACTTGTTTTTGAAGTAGAATTGTTGGGTATTAAATAATTTTCCCGTTAAAAGTAGCTTAAAAATTTACCTGATTTTCGGGTAAATTTTTTTATTTGTGTATATTCGTAATTAGGTTAATTATAACATAAAATTGTGCGTAAAGTTTGTCATTCCGTAGGAATCTCAGCAAAGTTTTTATAATTAATAGTTTAAATTCTTCCTGTTTTTATTAAAAATGAATTCACAAAAAATGAAGAAACTATTTTATTTTTTTGCTTTTTTAGGATTATTGATTTCCTGTGTTTCAAAGAAAAATCAGGTAATTAAACAGAATATATTGATATTAAAAGACAGCTATTGCAAAGCACCTTTTAAATATAATTATGTAAATAAATTACCATCTTATAATTCGGATTCCATTATCGCTGCGAATCAGGAGCTAAAAGGAACATTTTCTGATCAGAGTATTTTGATTTTAAATGCATTGGATAATCTGGATGAAGTTCATCAGATCATGGAACTTAAAAAAGACACTTCCCTTGAATCTCAGGTAAAAGTTTTGCAATTAAAAAGTAAAATTAACAGTAAAATAACGATTGCTTTAACAGAATTAGATGCTGTCGCTGCAGAATTTGACTGTGAAGGAGAAAGAGTTGCACAAATCGGAAATTATGTTGATAATCTGAATGATTCAAGAAATAATAAATTGATTTTATATTCAATTGTAACAGGAGCAGCAGCTTCCATTGCTGGAGGAATTATTAAAGATAATGCCTGGAGCAATGCTGTTGACATCGGAGGTGGAGTTTTAGGAGCTGGTTTTGGTTTGGCAACATTAAATCCGAAAGGAAAAAAAGTGGAATTTATTCATCAAAGAAATCTTTTAAGAGATGTCTGGAAAGAAAAGCTTGAATCTTCAAACTTTCCACCCTTCGTTTGGTATATGTATACAGAGAAGAAATTTTCTAATAAAGATGAGAAACCAGTTATTGAGAGTATTAAGAAAAGATGGCTTCATTTTCAGTTTGATAATGACTTAGAAGCTGCAGAAAAATCAGTCATTTTCAGTAGTGGAGGTTTTTATCGTGCTGATGATCTTCATAATCGAGCTGCCATGCTGAATCAGATGCAGTCGGCGACGAGAACGATTAATCAGAATATCAATTATTTACTTTTAGATTTAGATAGATTGATTCTTTAAGAAAAATTTAACTGTAATAAAATTTGTTACATTAAAAATGTTTATTTATCTTTGCTGTGTAATTACGATGAACAATACAAGATTTGCTACGGCAATACATATCATGACTTTATTGGCGGAAAGTCCGCAGGATTGGCTCACTTCCGAATGGATGGCGGGAAGTATCAATATTAATGCTGTAGTTGTCCGTAAAGAACTGAGTGTTTTAAAGGAAGCCGGTTTAATTACAAGCAGACAGGGAAAGGAAGGAGGAAGTCAGTTGGCAAAAAGTGCTGATTTGATAAGTATTTCAGATATTTATCTGGCAGTAAAAAATACTGAAGTTTTAGGTAAAAAAAATAATAATCCTAATCCGGCTTGTAGTGTAGGAAGAGAGATTAATAATCACTTAAATATATTATTTTCAGAGACTGATCAATTGGTTTTAAATTTTTTAGGTGATAAATCATTAAAGGAATTTAGTGATCAGTTCAAATAAATTTTTTTTGACAATAAATGTAACAAAACTTATTACAATTTAAAATAAAATATAATGAAAAAAGTAGCAGTAATCGGTGCAACGGGTTTTGTGGGAACACAATTGGTAAATGAATTATCAAACAGAGGATACGAAGTGGAAGCTATTGTTAGAGACGCTTCAAAAGTTCAGGAAAATGAAAAAGTAACAGCAAAAAGTGTTGATGTAAATAATGTTGAGGAATTGGCAGAAGCTTTACAGGGAAATGATGCGGTAATCAGTGCTTTCAATGCAGGATGGACAAATCCGAATTTGTATAACGATTTCCTAAACGGATCAATAAACATCGAAAAAGCAGTTGAAAAATCCGGAGTAAAAAGATTCATTACTGTTGGTGGAGCAGGAAGTTTATTTATTGAAGGAAATCAATTGGTTGATTCACCGGAATTCCCTGCAGATTATAAAGCCGGAGCAACTGCAGCGAGAGATTATTTAAATAAAATTAAAGAAAATAATACATTGGATTGGACATTTTTCAGTCCGGCAATTGAAATGCACCAGGGAACCGCAGGTGTAAGAGTTGGAAAATACAGAACGGCTTTAGAAAACCCTGTTTTTGATGAGAATGGAAGAAGTGTTCTTTCAGTGGAAGATGTTGCAGTAGCTTTAGTCGAT
>NZ_BAAAZJ010000009.1:209839-251068 GCF_039536845.1 Chryseobacterium ginsenosidimutans | reverse complement strand
CCGAAAATTTAATATTTTGTATAAAATTTACAGATTCATAAACAACTTCGGATTTACCGGAGTATTGTTTTTGTGTACTTCATAATGAAGATGAGGTCCTGTAGAACGTCCTGAATTGCCAGATTTTGCAATCACCTGACCCACTTTTATCTTATCATTCACTTTAGCAACCAATTGAGATAAATGCCCGTAAAGTGTTGCCAAACCATTTCCGTGAGAAACGATCACACAGTTTCCGTATCCGCCTTTCTGACCTGAGAAAATTACGGTTCCTGCAGCAGTGGCAATCACATCAGAACCAAAAGGAACTGCAATATCCAGTCCTTTATGGAATTGCATTTGATCGGCTTCCGCGGGTGCATTATTTTTTTCGGTAGGCTTATTTGAGGTATTGTTTGCGACAGATTTTGATGTTGTAGAAGATGTTATAGCCGAAGCGGGAGCAGCTGAACTTGCAACTTTTGGTGTTACCATTACTTTTACCTGTCTTTTTTCGCCATAGCTGTCTGTAACTTCGATAATTCTTTCTACCGGTTCAGCTTTTACTTCAGGAGCGGCTGCAACAGCTGTTGGTTTTGCTGCATTTCCTGTACCCGGTTTTACAGAAGCAAAAACGGTTTTAAAAGGAATTGGATTTTTTCTGATCCCGAAATTAGATGAAATATACCCTTCCGTCGGCATTCCTAAAGGAACCTGCATCAGCTTTTTTTGAAGATCATTTAAATATTGGCTGTACCTGTTTGCCTGTTTTACCAGATAAATAGAATTTGAAATGCTGTCTTTGCTCAGAATTGTCAGCTTTTCACTTGGAACATCCTTAGATTTAAGGAAAGAATTCAGCTGTGCTACAGTTTGATCTACCAAGGTAAGATCTGTTTTCATTTTTAGATAATCTACACTGTCTTTTTCAGTGTTTATTTTTACAAGGTTCACTTCATAATTTTTGTCATCCTTTGAAGAGTACAACTTTGCAATGAAAATGCCTTGTGCAAAAACGACTAGTAAAAGTACTCCCAGAAGGAGATTTACATTCCTTTTGCTGCTTAGAAAATTCTTCATTTTTCTTCTCTTAGTATAATTACAAAACGGTTTTAAAGGTGCAAATTTAAATTAAAAATAAACTTTATGAGATATTTTTAACAAAAAATTAGTTATTTCTGTAATTAACGGTTAATTAAACATTTAATTGTGTTGAAGTGTTAATTTTATCTAAAAATGGGCTTTATCATGTATTGTAAGGCTTTGTTAAATCTTTGTTTTAATATATTTGCAGTTCACATTTCTATTATGGCTAAAAATAAAACGAATACAGAATCGAATCCGAAAAAAAGCAAAAATGATGTTGCAGTAGGCGTTGTTGGAAGCGGAAGTTTCGCAACTGCAATCGTGAAAATGCTTGTTGAAAACTGCAAAACAGTACATTGGTGTGTCAGAAGTGAATTTGTAAAAGGAGCAATAGAGCTTCGCGGGCACAATCCCACTTACCTTACAGCCGTTAATTTTAACCTTAAAAGCCTAAAGCTCACAACAGATATCAACGAATTGGTTTCTGCCTGCGATATTATCGTCTTGGCAACTCCGTCCATTTATCTTTCAGATACTTTGGAGAAGATGACTTGTGATTATAAAGACAAAGTTTTTGTTTCTGCGATCAAAGGGATCATCCCAAAAGTGAATGATGTGGTGGCGCATTATTTAAGAGACGAATTTAAAATAGGTTTTAGAAATCAGGCGGTAATTGCAGGACCTTGTCACGCAGAAGAGGTTGCCATGGAAAGACTTTCTTATCTTACAGTCGCGGCAGTTGAGGAAGAAACAGCTCAGAAATTAGTTGATATTTTCAATTCTGATTTTATTAAAATGCACTCAAGCAAAGATATTTTAGGAAATGAATACAGTGCGATTCTTAAAAATATTTTTGCGATCGGAGCCGGAATTGCAAGCGGTTTAGGGTATGGAGATAACTTCACTGCCGTATTTGTGTCAAATGCAATCCGTGAAATGGAAACTTTTTTGGAAGCCATTTATGAAGCACCAAGAGATGTTAATGAGAGTGCATATCTAGGCGATTTATTGGTTACGGCGTATTCATTATTTTCAAGAAACAGAAACTTAGGAAACCTTATTGGAAAAGGGTATACGGTGAAATCGGCAATCCAGTCTATGAATATGATTGCGGAAGGATATTACGCAGCAGATTCCATTTATAAAACTTCAAAAGAAAAAGGTTTAAAGCTTCCGATTGTAGATACGATTTACGGAATATTATACGAAGGAAAAAATGCAGAAAAGCAGTTCAGAAAGTTAACGACTAAATTGAATTAATCTCATCATAATAAAATAATGCTTCGACAGGCTCAGCATGACATTGCTAAAAAACAGTTAGTATTAGAAATGTCATGCTGAGCCTGTCGAAGCATCTTTCTTAATAATCTTAAAATCTTGATTAAACTCTTAATGGTTTAAATTCAATTTTAAATCACTCTCTCAATCAATCAAAATCGATAATTTCCATCACATTTTTCAGCTTAATCAAAACTTTAAATTTGACTAAAATTTAACCTGTTAAAATCGTTAAACAGGTTCTTTTTCTTAAAACTTTTACCGAAATTTGATATAAAATTTAGATTTATGTCACAACTTATAAGCAGAACGCCGAAACCAAAATACGACGTAGTTCTAATAGGTGGCGGAATTATGAGTGCCACTTTAGCTACATTATTACATGAATTTGATCCTAACCTCGAGATCGCGATTTTCGAAAGACTGGGCAGGTTTGCAAAAGAAAGTACAGCAGCCTGGAATAATGCAGGAACAGGTCATTCAGCGTTTTGTGAGCTTAATTATACTCCCGAAAAACCGGATGGAACCATTGAGATTTCAAAGGCAGAAAATATCGCCGAACAGTTTGAAATTTCAAAACAATTCTGGTCTTATTTAGTAGCAAAAGGGTATATTCAGGAGCCGAAAGATTTTATTAATTCCTGTCCGCACATGAGTTTGGTTTTCGGTGAAAAAGATGCCGAATATTTAAAAAAACGCCATAATAAAATGTCTGAATCCGTTTTATTTAAAGGAATGGAATTCTCTGCAGATCATGAAAAACTAAAAGAATGGATTCCTTTAGTGATGAGCAAAAGAAATCAGTCTGAAATAATGGCTGCAACCAAAATGGATTTGGGAACAGATGTGAATTTCGGAACTCTGACAAGAAAAATGGGAAGACATTTGCTGGAAGATTCTAATGTTGAAGTTTTCCTGTACCATGAAGTGAAAGATATCGATCCAAAAGAAGACGGAACCTGGGAAATGAAGGTGAAAGATAGAATTCACAATCATAAACAGGAAGTTGAGGCAGATTTTGTATTCATCGGGGCGGGAGGTTATGCATTGCCGTTATTAGACAGTTCGGATATCAAAGAAAGTGAAGGGTATGGAGGTTTTCCGGTTTCCGGGCAATGGCTGGTTACTCACAATCAGGAATTGGTGGCAAAACATCAGGCAAAAGTGTATACGCAGGCTACAGTTGATGCTCCTCCAATGTCAGTTCCACATTTGGATTTAAGAATTATTGATGGTGAAAAAGCACTTCTTTTCGGTCCTTTTGCAGGATTTTCTACAAAATTTTTAAAAGAAGGAAGCTATCTCGATTTACCGGAAAGTGTGAATACAAAAAATTTAAGATCTCTTTTCGGAGCTTGGTGGCACAATATTCCTTTAACGAAATATCTGATTCAGCAGGTTGCGATGACAAAATCCCAAAGAATGCAACATTTAAGGGAGTTTATCAAAGATGCAAAAGAAGAGGATTGGGAATTAAAAGTTGCCGGACAGAGGGTACAGGTCATCAAAAAAGATGAAAAAGACGGTGGAAAATTAGAATTCGGGACAGAAGTTGTTGTGAATAAAAAAGGAACAATTGCTTCATTATTAGGAGCTTCGCCGGGAGCTTCAACAGCGGTTTACGCAATGCTTAATGTTCTTGAAAAATGTTTTCCTGAAAAACTTCACGGAGAATGGAAAGACAAACTGTTGGAAATGATTCCTTCTTATGGTCAAAAACTGGCAGATCATCCTGAGCTTACAGAGAAAGTAAGAAATTATTCAAAGGAAAAGCTAGAACTTGATTATTAAACATAATTTATGAACATTGGGTAATGAGTAATATTAGATTATCTTTGTGAATTACTTATTACCCATTTTTATTCTTCATTATTAAGTTAATATGTCGGAAACAATAGCAAAACCTGTCATCGTAAAAGAACTTCTTGAGTCTCTTCAAACCAAAATTGAGGAGGAAAAACAGGTTATTGTACATTGTTGTTTCCCGGCATCTCCGTTTTTGGGAAATCTGATCAGAATCTGGCATTCAACATATCTTTTTGATAATCAGTCGGATCACAAAAGCCGATTAATTCATGCTGAAAATATTAGCATATCTCCTAACTGGACTCCTGTTCCTTTTATGAGAGATTTTTGGTTTACATTGGTCTTTTCCGGACTTCCAAGAGATTGTAAAAGTTTTGATTTAAAGGAAGTTATTCCAGAAGAAGGAGGCTTTTTCGTAGAATCGATTAAAAGAAATTCATCAGACGTTTATCGCGTGAAAATTTCCGAATCTTACTAAATATAATCAAACGTATTGGATAATTTTTTAATTGCAAAAAGTTAAAAATCCATCGTTTTAACCTTATTTTTAAAATCAATGAAAAAATATATATTCATCTTTTTACTATTGCCTTTAATGATCTTTTCACAAAAGATTTCTAAAGAAAAATCAGAAGGGAAAAAATTTCAGAAAGAACTGAACGAAGAATATTTAAATCCTAAAGAAACGCCTTTACGCGGGGATAATTTCACGAATTTTAAAGCGCATCCTTTCTTTCCGATTAATTCAAAATATAGAGTGACAGCAAAGGTTGTAAAAACAGAAAACGCAGAACCATTCGAATTACCGACATCTTCCGGAAAAACGAAATCTTACAAAGAATACGGTAAAGCGACTTTTGAATTGGACGGAAACTCTTATACTTTAACGTTGTATCAAAGTTTAGCTTTAATCAAACAGAAGAAATATAAAGATTATTTATTTCTGCCTTTTCGTGATGCAACCAATGAGAAAGAAACATACGGCGGAGGAAAATATATGGATTTAACAATTCCAAAAGGCAATACGATCGTTCTGGATTTCAACAAATCTTATCAGCCTTACTGTGCTTACAATGCGTACGATTATAATTGCCCGATTGTTCCGGAGGAAAATAAATTACCGGTTGAAATTCGTGCAGGAGTAATGTATGAGGATATTTATCATCATTGATTTATGATTAGCTTACAATTTTTCACAAAAGAAGATTTATCTGAAGTCAATTATACTTTAGATGAAATTCAGATTCAGTATACATCAACAGCGGAGATGGCTTTGCAAAGAATTAAAGAAAGAGATGATCAGAAAGCATTTCCCATAACGATTTTTGATAATGAAAAACCTGTTGGTTTTTTTGTGCTGGATTTTGGAGATGATAAATTTGACCTGACAGACAATCCAAACTCAACTTTACTTCGATCATTATCCATAAATCCGGAATTACAGGGAAAAGGAATAGGAAAAGCTGCAATGCTTGAAATCGATGATTTTATTAGACAAAACTTCAAAACTTGTGATGAAATCGTTCTTGCTGTAAATCAAAATAACATTTCCGCGTATGAATTATACTTAAAAGTCGGATATTTCTACGATGGGAAAACAAGAGTTGGCAGAAGCGGACCGCAATATTTAATGTACAAAAAATTGTAAAGCAGATTATCTTAAAATACATTAACAATTCAATAGAAACGGGCTTTAGCCCGTTTACAAAATAGAAATTAAAAAGGCTTTAGCCAAAATTTACAAAACATCAAACTTTAAGAAATTTTTAATTAAAATTTTAATGTTTGGCGTGATACTTTCAGTTAAATTTGAGTAACATCAAATAATAAAACATGGAAATATCACTTCGTAATCAGGTTGCAGTAGTTACTGGAGCCTCCAGCGGAATAGGTTCGGGAATCGCAAAATCATTAGCTTCAGCAGGAGCTACAATCATTGTTAATCACTCTTCTGAAAGATCTACAGACGAAGCAGAAGCCGTTTTAAAAGAAATTACTGATGCAGGAGGAAACGGAATTACCTATCAATGTGATGTTTCCAAGGAAGATCAGGTTGTTAAAATGTTTCAGGACGTCGTCTCACAATTCGGGACGGTTGATATTCTCATCAATAACGCAGGGGTTCAGAAAGACTCAAAATTCACAGAAATGACACTTGATCAATGGAATACTGTCATCGGAATCAATCTTACAGGTCAGTTTCTCTGCGCACGGGAAGCCATCAAAGAATTTCTCCGTCGCGGAATTGATACTTCACGTTCCGTTGCCTGCGGAAAAATCATTCATATCAGTTCGGTTCACGAGATCATTCCTTGGGCGGGTCATGCCAATTATGCTTCAAGCAAAGGAGCGATCAGAATGTTGATGCAGACTTTGGCTCAGGAATACGGAGCAGATAAAATTCGCGTGAATTCTATTTGTCCGGGAGCGATTCAAACGCCAATCAACAAAAACGCTTGGAGCACTCCGGAAGCTTTAGATTCATTGTTGAAATTAATTCCTTACAACAGAATCGGGCAACCACAGGATATTGGGAATTTGGCAGCTTTTATAGCAAGTGATTTGGCAGATTACATTACCGGAACGAGTATTTTTGTCGATGGCGGAATGACAACCTTCGAAAGTTTTTCCACAGGCGGATAATTTTTGGGCGCACATTTCCGGCTTTCACTACTCGCTTTTTTGTGCCTTAGCATTTTCCTTGGCTTACAAAAATAGCTCAGACATGCCGTTCAATCCGGGGCGCGGTCAGTCGTTATTTCAACAACAATTGTTTCATTAAATTTTATTTCAAAATGAATTCCGAAAAAGAAAGATTATCAGACGTTACTTGGAAAAAATGGGGATCTTACGTCAGCAACCGCGAATGGGGATTGGTGCGTGAAGATTACAGCGAAAACGGTGACGCCTGGAATTATACAACCCACGACATTGCCGAAGCAAAAGCTTATCGTTGGGGCGAAGAAGGAATTTGCGGAATTTGTGATGATCTCCAAAAGTTAATTTTTTCCGTCGGCTTTTGGAATAAAAAAGATAAAATGGTGAAAGAGCGTTTCTTTGGCTTAACGAACGGACAGGGAAATCACGGCGAAGATGTAAAAGAATATTTTTATTACTTAGATTCCACGCCGACACATTCTTACATGAAGATGTTGTACAAATATCCTCAGAATGCTTTTCCTTATGAAGATCTGATAAAAACAAATGCAGAAAAAAGCAAACAAGACCCTGAATACGAACTGATTGATACCGGAATTTTCGACAAAAACGAATATTTCGATATCTTTATAGAATATGCCAAAGAAAGCCAGAATGATATTTTAGTAAAACTGACCATCGTCAACAAATCTGAAACGGAAGCTCCGTTGATTATTCTACCAACAATTTGGTTCAGAAATACATGGAATTGGGGATATGACGATTATAAACCTCAGATGAATTCTGAAGAATCAAATTCTATTAAAATCAATCATAAAGATTTAGAGATAAAAAATTTATACGCAAAACAATCTGAAAAAGTTCTGTTTTGTGATAACGAAACCAATAACGAAAAGCTCTATCAATCTCCGAAAGAATCAAAATACTGCAAAGACGGAATCAATGATTTTGTAATTAATGGAAATTCTCAATCTGTCAATCCAAAAGATTTTGGGACAAAGGCATCCTTTTTTATTGACGAAAATTTTAAACCAAAAGAAACAAAAATATTCGAATTCAGACTTTCTGATAAAGATTTAAAACAGCCTTTTAAAGATTTTGATGAAATTTTTAATTCCAGACAGAAAGAAGCTGACGAATTTTACGGAGAAATACAGGAAGGAATAAAAACCGATGATGAAAAATTAGTTCAGAGACAGGCTTTTGCCGGAATGCTCTGGAACAAAATGTTTTATCATTACAATGTCGAAAAATGGCTTAAAGGTGATCCTGCAGAAATAAAGCCTTCAAAATCGCGCGAAAAAATACGAAATTATGAATGGAAACACCTGAACAATTACCATATTATTTCAATGCCCGATAAATGGGAATATCCTTGGTATGCGACTTGGGATCTTGCTTTTCACACGATAAGTTTTTCATTAATTGATCCCGATTTTGCAAAGCATCAGCTAAAATTGTTCCTTTTCGAATGGTATATGCATCCAAACGGGCAGCTTCCGGCTTATGAATGGAATTTGAGTGATGTAAACCCTCCGGTTCACGCCTGGGCGGTTTTCAGGGTTTTTAAAATCGATGAATATTTAAACAACAAACCAGATATTGAGTTTCTGGAAAGTGCTTTTCAAAAACTGCTGATGAATTTTACATGGTGGGTCAACAAAAAAGATAACAACGGAAATAATATTTTTGAAGGCGGATTTTTAGGACTCGATAATATCGGTGTTTTCGACAGAAATCTGCCTCTTCCGAATGGCGAACATTTAGAACAGTCAGACGGAACGAGCTGGATGGCAATGTTTTCTCTGAATATGATGAGAATTGCCTTAGAATTGGCTCTTTATAATAAAGTGTATGAAGAAATGGCAATGAAGTTTTTTGAACATTTCCTTGCAATCGCCAACTCTCTCGACAATATGGGTGATGAATGTTTCAGTCTTTGGGACGAGGAAGACGAATTCTTCTATGATGCCCTTTCCTCAAGCGACGGAAATCATATGTATCTGAAACTGAGAACGGCTGTTGGATTAATTCCGATGTTTGCGGTCGAGGTGATCGATGATGAAATGATTGAAAAATTACCTAATTTCAAAAAAAGAATGAAATGGGTGCTGGAAAATAAACCTGAACTGGCTGCCTTGGTTTCGCACTGGGAAGTAAAAGGTGAAGATTCTAAACATTTACTTTCACTTTTGCGTGGTCATCGTTTAAAAAGACTGTTAAGCCGAATGCTTGATCCGGAGCAGTTTTTGAGTGATTTTGGAGTCCGTGCTTTGTCGAAAGAATACGAAAAAAATCCGTATCAATTAAATTTAAACGGAACAGATTACCTAGTAAAATATACTCCTGCGGAAAGTGATAGCGGGCTTTTTGGAGGAAACAGCAATTGGCGCGGTCCGATCTGGTTTCCGATTAATTTTTTAATTATTGAAAGTCTGCAACGGTTTTTCTTTTATTACAGTCCGGATTTTATGGTAGAATATCCTACAGGAAGCGGGAATTATTCAAATTTAGATGAGATTGCTGATGCTTTAAGTAAAAGATTATCCAAAATATTTTTAAAGGATGAAAATGGGAATCGCCCTGTCAACGGACAGTATCCGAGATTTCAGGCTGATCCTGATTTTAAAGATTATGTTCCATTCTATGAATATTTTCATGGTGACAGCGGACGTGGAGTAGGAGCATCTCATCAAACAGGATGGACGGGTTTGATTGCAAAAATTCTTCAGCCAAGATTTACGAAAAAAGAGATGGCAGAATCGGAAACAGAAATGCCGGATGAAGCGAAATAATTTTCATTAAAAACTACTCAAATATCTGCTGTATCACTTCCAATGAGGCTGGAATTTTAAAATCTGTAATATGATAATGATAATACACCAAAAGACTGTCTAAAAAATCTTTCCGGAACGTTGAATGAACTTTTATCAGATACGGATTTTCGATTGAAAGAATGGCTTTCCAGAGAGTTGAAATTTCTTCCGTGAAAATTTGATGAGTGAGATGAGGTGAAAAAGTTCCGGTTTCGGGATCAAGATAATTCCCTTCATTAATTAATGGTGCAACTCCCTGAATTTTTAAAATTTTAATTAAAAATATTAAATGCGACTGGTAATTTTGGTTTTCCAGTTCATCAATAAACTCTTCAAGGCAAAAGAAAATATTGTGATTTTTGTTCTCATGCCTTAAGTTTTGGTTCAAAAAATCTGAAACGAAGAAAACAACAGAATTACATCTGATATCACTGTAAATATCATTGCTTTTTACCATCTCAAATCTTGAAATGGTTTGTATTCCGTTTCCTTTTAATGGATTTAAAGAAAAATTAAGCTTACTCAACGGGAGAAGCAGGGCTTTTTTCTTATTTCTTTTGGCATAAATACCTTTTAAAAAGTAAGACTGAAAGCCATCTTCTTCTGTGAAACAATGCAAAACTGCATCATTTTCTCCGTACTTTATGTATGATAATAGAAATCCGTTTTGTGAATTCATTAATTAACCACAGCTATCTTTGCAGTAGCTTTGTCAGAGCCGTCTTCGTTCGTCATTAATACAAAGTAAATCCCTGAAGCTACTCTTTTTCCTCGTTGATTATTAAGATCCCATTCATAATATCCCCCTCTTGCCACAGCAGAATGAACCACATTTCCTGTTGCATCTGCAATTCTGATATTGGTAACTTCTGCTAATCCTTTAATGGTAACTTTCCCTTTGAAATTAGAATAAACTACAGGATTTGGATAAACTAAAACGTTTCCGAAATCCGAAGTTACATCTGAAACATCACCTTGATATGTCACAATTCCGTCATAAGAAACGAAATAAACTTTTCCTGTTTTTCTGTCAACTTTGATGTCTGTAATGCTGTTTGTAGGAAGCGGGGAATTTTCTTTTGTAAAATGCCTGATGGTTTGCTGTCCATCTGCAGACAGATAATAAACACCGCCGCCGTCTATAGAGACCCACTTGTGATCTCCTGCATCTACTTCAATCTGCAGAATTTGAGAATCTCTGAAAAGTTCTTCACCAAGACCGTTTTGTTCTATGATAATTGGTTCAACAGTTGCGTTTGCAGGTGTTTTAATAGCTGAAACTGCATTAGGTAAAATTCTCAATCCTACATCTCCGCCAATCCATGCATCACCGGATTTATCAATCGCTACTGAAATAGAGCCCCCGGAATTGCTTGCAAAACCATTAGATTGGCTAAGAATATATTCTTTATCATCAGATGTATTCACTGTCTTATTAGGATCATATGCTATAAAACCATTAACCCTCGGAATGGGAATCCATAATAATCCCTCATAATACAATGCTTTTTGCGCGGCTCCAAAACTTGAGGTTGTATTTTTTATAAGAAAATCATCAGTTGCTCTATCAAAGGCTCCTATCGCAGTGAAAGGCCCCTGTGCAGCACCATCCCCGGAAAATGCTATTGCCGCAAACATATTATTAGAATCATCAAAAGTAAGACCTACGGCACGCCTCGTGAAAATATCAGTAGTTCCTAAGTCGTAATTTTTTGTGAATGTAAAATCTTTGCTGCCCGCATTATATTTCATTTTATAAATGCCGCGACCTGAAGCAAGAGTGTAATTGGTAAAGAAAATATCATCAGGATTTACAGGATCTGATACGACATCCAGTATGTTGAATCGTGTAGTATTTCCTATAAAATAAGAAGGATAAATCCATTCCATTCCATTAAAATAATAGAAGCCCGGATTTTTTGGATTTATAACTGCAGTATTAAACCTGTTTTCTCTTCCTCCAGTGGAAACTAATACCTGATTTTCTCCATATAAACTTATTTTGTAAGCATAATTAAAATAAGGTCCGTCCGGTTTAAAAGAATTGCTGGCTTCATTTTTTATCCCTGATAGAATTGTTCCGCCATAAACACTGCTTCCAGCTGTTGTTGCCGTATTACATTCTTCTCCGAAACTGACAGTATTATTGAAATTTCCATTGGTGTTGAATGTATAAACTCTGTTGAGATCAGTTACAATAATATTGGTATTGTTCACCACTACATCGTGAACATTGGTGAATGACTGTGAAAGTGCAATCGGAGTTCCTCCGTTATATAAATAACCTGTTGTTGCCGATGAAAAACTTAAAACTCCTTCCGAATCAATATGTTTAAATAAACCAGCCATTTCAGTAGTCCATGTTGTGAAAACTGGGAAAGTGATATTCATGTCATGGCTTTTTAACCCTGTATTGGTTACAGAATATACCTTGTTACCAAAAATTGTAGCTTCGTTACTTGCTTCATAAATTCCCCCTGATAAGAAAAATGCAGAATCTTTAAACTCTTTCTTTTTAAGATCAAAAATAGAAACTCCATATCCTACAGAAATAACGGCAAGATCTCCTGTAATGGAGATATGATTAATTTTTTTACTTCCGTTATAGCCTGTTGCAATCGGGATATCCACCACATATTTTACTCCATCCGGAGAAATCACGTCCAACGAACCGTTTTGGTATCCTACCAGTCCGATTTTATTTTGAGGATTATAATCGAAAGCCGAAATTTTTACTTCGTGCAAGCCATTTGCCTTAGACAGCTTGGTAATTTCTCCTGTAGAAATTGTATAATAGAATATCCCGTTTTCTGCGGCTGCAACTATTTTTCCATTGTCTTCTTTCATGGCAAGAACGTTGTTGTAAGAAAACAGATCTGCCCATTTTTTTGAAGAAATAGTTTGTGCATTTGCTACTTGCAGGGATGCCAAAATACCAAGAGAAATTAAAGAGAGTTTTTTCATGCTTATGCTATTATACTGCTGTCAATTACCTGATTGTTCCAGGAAATATGTTTTACGTTTTTATTTGAGTCGAAAAAGAAATCTATTCTGCCTAAAAGAAGACCAGCCCAACCAACCTGGTTTACCAAAACATTTTTACCTTGTCTGTTGGTAAAAGTCTGTGGTTCCGGCAAGAAAGTATGCGTGTGTCCGCCTAAAATGATGTCAATATTTTCTGTTTTAGCAGCTAAAATTTTATCACTTACTTTATTTGGTTCGTCTTTGTAATCGTAGCCGATATGTGAAAGGCATATTACAAGATCACATTTTTGATCGTTTTTAAGGAAATTTGAATAATGTTGAGCAACATCGATCGGATCAGAATATACCGTTTCTCCATATTGCTTTTTACCAACCAATCCGTCTAACTGAATTCCTACTCCGAAAATCCCGACTTTGATTCCGTTTTTGTTGAAAATCTTGTATTGAGACGTTTTTCCGTCAAGAATTGTATTTTTAAAATCATAATTTGAACAGATAAAAGGAAACTGCGCATTCGGCAAAACCTTTAAAAATCCGTCTAAACTATTATCAAAATCATGATTTCCCATGGTTGAAGCATCATACTTCATCATGGACATTAATTTAAATTCCAGTTCACCTCCGAAAAAGTTAAAATAAGGAGTTCCCTGAAAAATATCACCTGAATCAAGAAGTAAAACATTACTTTCCTGATTTCTGATTTGTTGAATTAAACTTGCCCTTCTTGCAAAACCTCCCTGATTGGGATTTTTAGAATAACTTTCGTCAAAAGGCTCTATTCTGCTGTGTTGATCGTTGGTATGAAGAATCGTCAGTTTGTTTGCGGATTTTAGGTCAAGAATTTTTAATTCTTCCGCCATCATCATATTCGGAGCTAAAGCCATTGCTAAAGTTCCGCCACCTATTGCTTTTAAAAAACTTTTTCTATCCATTACTTCTTACCGATAAAATTTAAACGAACATCTGTATTTGTCACAACTTCAGGATTCTTCTTAAAATAATCAATGAAAAGATCTCTTAATTTAATTCCTGTTGAGATTGATTCTCCTTTTGCAAAGAATTTCATATTGTCACCACCCAAAGCCAAGTAATCAGACGTTGCGATGTAATAATCCTGTGTTGGATTTACCGCTTTTCCGTTGATTAAGGTCTTGGTTACTTGTCCGTTATTGGTTTCAATGTATAAATGAGAAACAGGATTATTTACCTGATGTTTTGCATAATAATCAAAAAGTCCCTGTAAATCTGATCCTTTCATTTTTACGATAATCACTTCATTTTCAAAAGGCATTACTTCAAACACACTTTTCAGCCAAATATCACCTTTTCCGATCGTTGTACGGATTCCCCCGATATTGATCAACGCAGCATCGATATTTTTTTGAAGATTTGCTTTCGTCCATTCATTAGCTCCATCGAATGTATAATCTGCTAAAAGATTGCCCAAATTGCTATTGTCCCCCTGTTTTGTAAGATCAACATTGGTGTGGGAGATCTTCTGATTCATCTCTTTATCCAATTTTTGCTTATATGGCTCAATAATTTTTACAAACTCCTCATCATTCTTTAGCTCATTATTAATAGAAATATTTTTCTGAGTCTTCACATTCGCCACCTGCAGCGACGAAGCCGTCTTACAAGCAGAAAGTGTAGCCAGAGCAATTCCCAGTAACAAGAATTTATTTTTCATATGTTGTAAATTAATTGTTTAAAGGTCATATGTAATCGCCAATTCTTATTGTGCTTTTATACACAACTTTGGTCACGTCGATGCCATAATATCTTTTAGTATATGCAAATATAATTATATGTATAATAAAACATTATTAATTATTAGAAATTCTTACCGTAAATTATTAAATTTGGCAAAAATAATTTTAACAGATGAGCATTTTAAAAGGAGTAGGTGTTGCTTTGGTGACGCCCTTTAATGAAGATTTATCCGTTGATTTCGATAGTTTAACAAAACTTGTTGACTATAATATCGAGAACGGAACCAATTATTTAGTTGTTTTGGGAACTACGGCAGAGGCTGCAACGCTTTCTGACGAGGAGAAGAAACAGGTGGTAAATCATATCATTAAGGTGAATAATAAACGCTTGCCCTTGGTGTTGGGAATTGGTGGGAATAATACGCTTGAAGTTAAAAAACAAATTGAAGAAGCAGACTTATCTGAATTTGAAGCGGTACTTTCTGTGTCTCCATATTACAATAAACCTAATCAGGAAGGTCTTTACCAACATTATAAAGCATTGGCTTCTACAGGAAAAAATATCATTATTTATAACGTTCCTTCAAGAACCGGACAAAACGTTGAAGCGGAAACGACTTTACGTTTGGCAAATGAATTCCCTAATTTATTCTTAATTAAAGAAGCTTCACCGAATATTCTTCAGTATTTCGATATTTTAAGAAAAAAACCGGAAGGCTTTTCTTTAGTTTCAGGTGATGATGAATTTACACTTCCTGTAACTTTAGCAGGTGGCGATGGCGTAATTTCTGTAATCGGACAAGGTTATCCTAAAGAATTTTCTACAATGGTTCAGTTGGCTTTTGATGGAAAAGTGAAAGAAGCTTACGAAATCCACAACAAATTAGTCGAAATTACAAGATTGATTTTTGCTGAAGGAAATCCTTGCGGAATTAAAGTTATTCTAACAGAAAAAGGAATTATTAAAAATTATTTAAGACTTCCTCTTGTTGCTGCTTCAGAAGGATTGTATGCTAAAATTAAAGCTGAAATGGCAAAAATTTAATAATTAGCAATTAATAATAGATAAAGTGGAAAACCAATGGTTTTTCACTTTTTTTTAACCATAAAAATTAAGATATGGAGTTTATAAAAGCTACAGAAAACGATATTCCGTTGATTCAGGATTTAGCGAGAAGATCCTGGGAGAATGCTTATTCAGAAATACTTTCCAGCGAACAAATGGAATATATGTTATCAACAATGTATTCAGCTGAGGAAATTGGAAGTCATTTACATCAGCCAAATTATCAGTATTATTTAATTAAAGATGAAAAGAATGATTCTTTTGAAGGATTTATAGGATATGAAACCCAATATGAAGAAGCAACCACGAAACTTCACAGAATTTATCTGGTTCCGGAAAGTAAAGGAAAGGGTTTTGGAAAAGGAGCATTGGAGTTTTTAAATAAAAAGGTAAAAGAAAGTGGAGACAGAAGAATTATTTTAAATGTAAATAAATATAATTCTGCAAAAAAATTCTATGAATCACAGGGTTATAGTGTATATGATGAAGGAGTTTTTGATATTGGAAATAATTTTGTAATGGATGATTATTTAATGGAATTTTTAATTCACAAATAAATGACTTAAAATTCTATAACATTTTAACGTAATTCTATAAAAGGTGATGTATTTTTTTTCTGCATCTTTGCAATAGAACCAAATCACTTCAATATAATAACATTCATATGCTTGGTCTTAAGCTATTTTAGCTTTTTATCAGTATATTTTTTTTCATCCTTAGTGTTTAAATTCCTGTATTCATCAATGCAGGGATTTTTTGTTTATATGTTTTGAATAGAGAATTTATACTATTTCACATATAATTGAAATAAAAAAATTATATTTACATAAACATTAAAGACATTATAATAATAGGATGAAAATGTATGTAAAATTTGATTTCAATACACTTTGTAAGAAGATATTGGATGAAAAGCTTAAAGAACAGGGCTTAAAATATCGGCTGCTGAACGTTGGAGAAGTAGAGTTTTATGAATCTTTTACGGAGGAACAGCATAAAACTTTTAAGAAAAACCTTGAAGATTACGGAATTGAAATTATCGAGAGCCAGAAAACGGCTTTAGTACAAAAAATCAAGGATGCGATTGTGGAACTGGTTTTTTCTAATGAAATTATCCCGGTAAAAGCCTCGATTTACATTGCCGAAAAACTGAATCATAGCTATGGTTATCTGTCTAATCTTTTTTCGGAAGTTACTTACACTTCAATTGAAAATTTTATTATTATTCAAAAAATTGAGCATGCAAAAGAATTGATGATCAGTAAAAAGCAAAATCTTACTGAAATTGCCCACCGGCTGAATTATTCAAGCGTTGCACATTTAAGTACTCAGTTTAAAAATACAACAGGAATTACACCTTCCCAGTTTCAAAAAATTATCATGATGAGGAGGAAAATCCGACATTTGGATCAGCAATATCGTAAGGTTGTATGAATAAAGAATATCTTAATGTGATCTTGGCAGATTGCGATGAAGGCATCCATGTACTTTTTAAAAATATCTTTCAGGAATTGAAAATGGGGATCAAAGTCCGGACATTTTTTAATGGTGAAGATCTAATGAATTATCTTAACGACAAAGAAGCAATTATCCCGGAAATTCTATTTATGAACTATGATATTCCCACAAAAAATAGTCTGGAATGCTTGGTAGAGATTAAATCCGATTTCAGGTTTGATCATATGGTTACTGCGATTTATTCGGATCGTCTTTCTGCTGAAGAAGAAGAGAAAGTTTTTGTAAAAGAAGCAAATATTTTCATGAAACAGCCTGATAACTATAAAGATCTGAAAAAAGTGCTCACCGAAATAATGACAGTTAATTGGCAATATCATACATCAGGACTGAATAAAAATAATTTTATCATGAAAGTGTGAAAAAAAGTTAATTATCTATTTTGGGATTGAAATTAATGTTTTATATTTGTAAGGTAATACTCACATAAGGGTGATAATTAACATTTAAAATAGAACTAATTTTTACTAGGTATATTTTTTTAAATGCAAGATTAGGAACACAGATTTATTATATAAAAAAGACAATAAATGAAAAGAAAATAATTGTTTCAAATGAGAAATTAGATTATATAAAATCACAATGTTAGTTTAACAAAATGAATTATACCATTTCCAATTAGAAAGCGCAGAAGATCTTTAAACAAAACGGTACAATCATGAAAACTCAAAAAGTAGCCTGAGGATATTATATTCGTTTCATTAAAAAAAATCCTTTGGCGAAATCTCAGTTAGTTTTTATAATAAACAAGTTGGAAACATAATTCATTTTGTTTTTGCTTTATTTTAAAGCTTAAGACTCAAATAATATTTATAGATATTTTCAAAACACCACATCAAATCACAAAATATTAAGCGAAAAATTAAAGTAAATTATTTTAACGAAGCAAAGTAATTTTCTTCAAAATAACAGTTTTATAAGGGGGAACCGCGTGAAGATTAAATTCTTTTCGCGGTTTTTTTATGAAATTTTACTCCATTTATTTTTTCCGTTATAATTTCTCAGATAGTAATTTTTAATAATAAGATTTTCCGGTCTGGAAAGTAAAGGATCGGCTTCAAGTATTTTTTCTACTGTATTTTTGGTTGTTTTAATGATTGCTGCGTCATTTACAAGGTCAAGTCTTTTAAAATCTACCACACCGCTTTGCTGTGTCCCCAAAATGTCTCCGGGACCACGAAGCTGCATATCGACTTCTGAAATTTTAAATCCGTCATTTGTCTCAACCATTGTTTTGATGCGGGTTCTGCTGTCGCTGGACAATTTATCGGAAGTCATCAGAATACAATAGCTCTGCTCTGCACCACGACCTACACGACCACGAAGCTGATGAAGTTGAGACAATCCGAATCTTTCTGCACTTTCAATTACCATTACAGAAGCATTCGGAACATTTACACCGACTTCAATTACCGTTGTAGCCACCATAATTTCTGCTTTTCCGGAAGCAAAATAGTTCATTGCGGCATCTTTTTCATCAGGTTTCATTTTTCCATGAAGCATAGTAACGTTGTAATGAGTGAAATTTTCCATTACATGTTCAAGTCCTTCCATTAAATTTTTATAATCTAATGTTTCGGATTCTTCAATTAAAGGATAAACAAAATAAACCTGTCGACCTTTCTGGATTTCTTCTCTGCAAAAATTATAAACATAAGCCCTGTCTTTTTCTCTTCTGTGAGCCGTAATAATTGGTTTTCTCCCGACCGGCATTTCATCAATTACAGAAACATCAAGATCAGAATAAAAACTCATTGCCAAAGTCCTTGGAATAGGAGTGGCAGTCATTACCAGAATATGCGGCGGAATTTTATTTTTTGCCCAAAGTTTAGCTCTCTGCGCAACCCCAAATCTGTGTTGTTCATCGATAATGGCTAAACCAAGGTTTTTAAACTTAACTTTATCCTCCAAAATAGCATGAGTTCCCACCAAAATAGAAAGTTCTCCATTTTCGAGTTCTTCGTGAATGATTTTGCGTTCAGATTTTTTAGTAGAACCTGTAAGAATCCGGACGTTGACTTCGGTATCTTTTAATAAATCTTTGATGCCGTTATAATGCTGCTGTGCAAGAATTTCTGTGGGAGCCATCAAGCAGCTTTGGAAACCGTTATCTTTCGCGATAAGCATCGTCAATAGAGCCACCATTGTCTTTCCTGAGCCAACATCTCCCTGCAACAGGCGGTTCATCTGGATCGGTCGCTTCATATCCAGACGGATTTCTTTTAAAACTCTTTTTTGAGCACCCGTTAAATCAAACGGAAGATGATGATTATAGAAATCATTAAAAAAATCGCCAACAACGGGGAACGGATTTCCAGCTGTATGACTTTTATGGTGAAGCTTTTTTAAAGCATATCCTAACTGGAAAAAGAAAGATTCTTCAAATTTTAACCGATAATTTGCCCTCTCAAAATGTTCCATATCTTTTGGAAAATGTACATTGAGATAAGTATGTTGTCTTGATAAAAATTTAAAGGCTTTCATCAGATAATCCGGGAAATTTTCATGAAGAAGATTCGGGATTTCTTTGCAGATATTTCTTAAAACAGTTTGAAAAAATCTTTGGTTTAAGCCTCTTTTGGTTAATTTTTCAGAACTCGGATAAATTGGTTTTAAGCGATTTTCTGTGTCCTTTTTCTCCTCAACTTCTATTTCCGGATGCGGCATAGAAAATTGATTATTAAACACATTGATCTTCCCGAAAATATAAACTTCCTGATTGATCGGAAGCTGTTCTTTCAGCCATTTTGAATACTGAAACCAGACAAGATCCATTGTTCCTGTATCATCATTGAATTTGGCAGAAAGTCGTTTTGTTTTTCCTGTCTGCAGCTCCTGAACACTCGTTATTTTTCCTTTCAACTGAACATCAGTCGTGACATCTCGAAGTTGAGAAACCTTATGTACTTTACTTTTATCCAGATAACGGAGAGGAAAAAAGTTCAGAAGATCTTCCACTGTAGAAATTCCCAACACACTTTTGATGAGTTTGGCTTTTTCGGGACCGATTCCCTTGACGTATTCTATGGATGTTTCTAAAGTCATTATTCGGTTTTCGGGATACAGGCTTCGAACTTTTGATCTATGTTGTAGGTGAAAAAATAAAAGTCCGAATTTCGGGAAAATAAAAAAGACTTCCAAAAAAATTGAAAGTCTCCCTGATATTTTTTAAGATTAAATTGAAAAACTCGAATCATGCCTCCTGAATTCCAGATTAATCTTTTATTTTAGATTTAAATTTTTTCTGATAATCTTCCCATTGTTCTCGTGAACGAATTTTCTTAAAAAGATCTTTAGAAATAAATTCTAAGTAAGGTTCCAATTCTTTTGCAGATAATTCTCCCTGCAAAATAGTAATAGGATCTCCTTTTTCATCCAGAAAAACGGTGCTCGGAACAGCTCCTACATTCATATATTGAGTAAACTCATGCAGGGAATTTTTTCCTTTCTTTTTTTCCTGATCAGGATTTGAAAAAGTTCTTCCAAAAATTTCCAAAGATTTTTTTTCCTCAGCGTTGAATTTTACAGGATAATAATTTTCATTTAAAATATCAGCAATCACCTGATGTCCGTAAGTTTTCTTATCCATAATCTTACACGGACCGCACCAGTCTGCATAAAAATCGATTAATATTTTTTTAGGATTCTCTTTCTGAGCTTTCAATGCTTCTTCAATCGTCATCCATTTTATCTGTGCAAAGTTGAGAGTCAACAAAAAGAGACAGATAATGCTTATAATTTTCTTCATGATTTGATGGTTTAAGTAAAAATAAGCAATTTCTTATTTTATTTTACCTCCTGCATTAATTTTTTTACAAACGGAGAGATTAAAATTAATACAACTCCGGCAATTACAGCATATAATCCCAATTGTTTATATCCATCGGTGTAAGTGATCAAAGCATCATAGTTGGTAGAGCCTTCTTTTGCCGTCGCTAGACCAGCTCCAATGATCCCGGCAACATATTGTCCGTAAGCTGAAGCCAAAAACCACATTCCCATCATCATACCCTGGAGATTTTTCGTTGAAAGCTTTGTCATGATGGATAAACCGATAGGAGAGAGACAAAGTTCTCCTAAAGTAATAACCAATAAGGCAATTGTAAAGAAATTTAAAGAGGTGATACCTTGCAGGTTTGCAAAAAGTTTTGTCGCAAATAAAACATAATATCCAAGTCCCAGGAAAATAAATCCTAAACCAAATTTGATAATCGTATTCGGTTCGATTTTTCTTTTATTCAACCAAATCCAAAGCAATCCGAGTAACGGAGCAAGGAAAATAATGAAAAATGCACCTCCGGAATTATTAACACCGTTTGGATCCAATCCAAGAAGATCTTTATTTAAATTCTTAGCAGCAAAAATACTTAATGAACCTCCACTTTGCTCATAAATTCCCCAAAATAGAATTGAGAATAATATGAAAACTAAAGCCGCCCAAAGTTTTTTACGTTCAGCAGGCGTCACTTTTGTCATTTCGTAAAATAAGTAAATCAATGTCAATGGTCCGATTGTCCACATAAAATAGTCTGTGTATTCGGTTTTTGCAACCATTACCATGATGATAGGGACGAAAATTAATGATAAAACATACACCCCGTATTCCTGCCATTTTGGAATTGGTGCAGATTTTACTTCATTTAATGGATGCCCTGGCTGAAGCCCGATTGTTCCTAAACTTTTTTGTGTGAAAACAAAATTAATTAAGCTTATGACCATTACAATAGCTGCTAATCCGAAAGCAATATTCCATCTTAATGCTTCAGGAATTACAGTAGACAAAATTTCTCCTTTTCCAATAGCGATACAAAAATACCCACCAAGTAAAGCTCCAAGATTGATTCCGGCATAAAATAATGAAAAACCGGCATCAGCTCTTGAATCATTCGGTTTGTAGAGCTGACCAACCATTGATGAAATATTTGGTTTAAAGAAACCTGTACCTACAACGGTAAATGCGATTCCTAAGAAAAAGAATTTGTGAGGATCTGTTGCCAGAATCAAACTCCCGACAATCATTAGAAGTCCACCCCAGAAAAGAGATTTTCTGAAGCCTAAGATTTTATCGGCAAATAGACCGCCAATAAAAGTAAAGGCATACACGAAAGCCTGTGTGGCACCATATTGAAGGTTAGCTTCCTTTTCATGGAAATTAAGTTGGGAGATCATAAAGAAAACCAACATTCCTCTCATTCCGTAGAAACAAAAACGTTCCCACATTTCAGAGAAAAACAGGCTCCAGATCTGTCTAGGATATTTTCCTTTGAAATTTTGTATTTCATCTAAAGTTAAGCTCATAATTGTATATGATAATTTTTAGTTAATTTTATAGTTCTTGCAATAGTATGACAAAATACGCCATATTGGAAGAACACACGAAAATAAAAAAAACCTCCGACTTAACAGAGGTTTTAATTGTATTTTATTTGATGTGAATTAGTTTACACCGTGCATCATTTTCTTTAAGATTGGTGAAATTAACGCTAAAATTACAGCAGCAATACCACAAAGAACAACAAATACCATGAAGAATTCAAATAAGTTGTGGATTGTAAAACCTACAAACGAATTATACTCTACGGTAATAATATTTTCAGATTTTAGTTTAGCTAAGTCGGAATCTGATGGATAAGAAAGCTGTTCAGGTTTTATTTCTGCTTTTTTATCTGCTTTTTTTATTTCGTTAATTGTTTTATTGTTACTTTCAATAGCTTCGTTAAGCTTGATTTCCGTTTTGTCTAATTTTTCTTTGTCTATTTTAGCAAGGTCATATTGTGCTAAAATAAATAGTTCTTTTGGAGAAGCATTATGTTTTTTATCTAAGACAGCTTGTAAATCAATGCCTTGTTTTTCTGCAATCATAAACTTATCTCCTGTAGCTGGTAAAATTGAGCCTAATGTTCCTGCTAAAGCATAACCGGCAGCGTTAGAAATAAAGAATACTCCGTATAATAATGATGCAAATCTTTTTGGAGATAATTTCCCAACTAATGAAAGACCAATTGGCGAAAGACAAAGCTCTCCACAAGTCTGAATGAAATATAATAATACTAACCATTTTATTGCCAATAAGCCACTATTTCCCAAGTCTTTTACATTATAGGCAATAATAAAATAAGATAGAGCGATTAATGCTAATCCAATGGCCTGCTTAAGTGGGGATACTGGTTCTTTCCCTTTTTCTCTTAATTTATCCCAAAGAAGACTGAAAGGAACTGCTAAAATAACAACAAATAATCCATTGAAAATCTGTACCATTGATGCTGGCATTTTCCATCCAAATAAGAATGTTCTATCAGTTTGGTTATCAGCAATGAATGTTAAAGATGAACCAGCTTGTTCGAATGCTGCCCAAAAAAATATAATAAAGAATGATACAATATATATTACTAATATTCTCTGAATTTCTATTTTTGTAAGAGCTTTATCCATAAGAATAAGAATAGCTAAAGAAATACCTGAAGCGTATATAATTGGATAAATTATACCTTTTACTAAACTTCCTATTTCAAATTTGCTGAAAAATACTTCACTTACATGAAGATATCTAAATACGAAGAATAAAACAACAAATAAAGCAACCGCAATTCCCAATGATAAAGATGAAAACTTTGCTTTTTCTCCATTTTCTTCAGAATTGTTTGCTTTAGAAGGTACTGCTCCGATTGGCTTTCCTTCAGGTGTTACAACATATTTATCTTTTAAAAATAGGAATATTAATGTTCCAAGAACCATTGCAATACCTGCAGCTAAATATCCCCACTTAAAAACAAAAATGTCTCTTTGCCCATCTACAACAACATCTGCAATTATTGGAACAAAATATTGACTTAATAAAGCTCCAATATTAATCCCCATGTAGAAAATTGTAAATGCAGAATCTAGTTTAGACTTTTCTTGAGCAGGATATAAACTTCCTACCATCGATGAAATGTTAGGTTTAAAGAATCCATTACCGAAAATAATAACTAATAGACCTAGCCAAAATGCTATTTTTGAGGTTTCTAAACTACCATCAAATATAGTTGCGCTGTAAAAAAGTAAAAACTGTCCTATAGCCATTAAAGTTCCTCCCAAAAGGATACAATATCTGTTTCCTAGGAATTTATCAGCTATAAATCCTCCTAAAAGTGGGGTTAAATAGCATAGTGCTAAAAAACCACCATAAATGATAGATGCATTAGATTCTCCTAGACGAAGAGCATTTACCATAAATAATGTAAGAATAGCTCTCATTCCATAGAAGTTGAAACGCTCCCACATTTCTGTACCAAATAGTACCCATAGACCTTTAGGGTGACCTTTCTTTTGAACAGTATCCATATTTACTTGTTAATTTTTGTTAAGACTGACAAATATAGTTTTTTTTGTGTTTTCGGCAAGGTTTTAATTTTATATTTAAATAAAAAAGCTGCAGAACGATTCTACAGCTTGATATTCTTTATTAAAATTAAGGTTTAATGTCCTTTTTCTTTCATTATTTTATTTAATCTTTTTAACATTGAAAGTCCTAAAAGTGTTGCAAATATCAATAAAGCAAAATTCACGAGAAAATAATTCATTTTATTATCATAACTGTACCACGTACTCGCTAAAATTCCTGAAAGTTTGTTTCCAACAGAGTTGGCAAGGAAAAATCCTCCCATCATTAAGGCCGTAATTCTCGCAGGAGAAAGTTTTGAAACGAAAGAAAGTCCCATCGGTGATAGGCATAATTCCCCGACTGTGATAACTCCATAACTTGCAACCAGCCACCAGGGCGAAACTTTAACAGCACCGTTATCTCCAGCCCAAACGGCTAAAACCATTACTAAACAGGATAATCCTGAAATGAAAAGTCCCAAGACGATTTTTGTAGGTGTCAAAGGTTCTTTTCCTTTTCTTCTTAATAATGCCCAAAATCCTACAATAACCGGTGTTAGAGCAATTACCCAAAACGGATTGATCGATTGAAATAATTCTGTGTTATATAAGTATACTTTTTTCTCTGGATTTTTTTCTAAATCTGCCCGTTGTTCAGACGAAATATTTTTAAAATAAATATCTTTTCCTGTTTCTTTGAGAGGTTTTCCGTCCTTATCTTTTTGAGACTGATATTGATTATCATAAACAGAAACTTCCTTGTTTTCATATCCTTTTCCGTCAACCATATAAATTCCTTCCAATGGTTTTTCTAAAGATGCGGGAACACTTCTGTCGGTGTAATAATTTGCCCATCTCGTTAAAGCTGTTCCATTTTGTTTAAAAACTGCCCAGAAAAACATACTGATCAAAAACACGGAAAGTAAAGCTCCGATTGAAGGTTTTTCTTCCGGTTTTGCTTTAAAATAAAGTGAAGCGTAAAAATAAATAACAGGAACACAGGCGAAAATAAATGCATCTGTATTGTTACTGCCGAAAATATTTGAAGTGCTTGTAAATATATTAAGAAGGTTATCTAAATTAATCAGTTCTCCATAAGGTATATAGCACCAACCTATAATCCCAAAAATAATTGCAGGAACAAAAACTTTTAATAAAATCTCAGAAAGCTTCGTATCGCCTTCCTGTACTGGCTTCATCTGAGCTGCATGGATGTAGTGTTTTCTACCAATTGTAAAAATTATCATTCCGATCAGCATTCCACCTCCGGCAGTGATGAAGGCTTCACCCCAACCGAATTTATTTCGCATGAACGCCGCAATAATATTACAGATAAACGCTCCGATATTGATTCCCATGTAAAAAATATTGTAACCGGAATCTTTATTGGCTTTATAAGGTTCCTCGGAATACAGATTTCCTAATAAAGTAGAAATTGTTGGCTTAAAGAAACCGTTTCCGATGATAATTAATGCTAATGAAGAATAAAATAAAGTGAGATCTTTGAAAACTCCCATCCCGATATATCCGGCTGCCATTAAGATTCCTCCCAAATAAATGGATTTGATATAACCTAAAACCCTGTCTGCTAAAAATCCTCCGATGAAAGGTGTCAAATAAGTCAAAGCGATATAAGTTCCGAAAATGTCGTCTGCAGTTTTGTCGGGAAGTCCGAGACCTCCTTTCATTCCGGTAGGTTCGATAACGTACAAAACAAAAATTCCGAGAATTAAATAGTACCCGAAACGTTCCCACATTTCAGTAAAGAAGAGGAAAGGCAACCCTTTAGGATGTTTAGTCTTCATATTTTCAAATTTCAAATTTCACAAATATAGAATTTTAAAAATAATAATCGAATTTTACTAACTTTGAATAAAATAAAGATGAGGAAAATGGAAATTACATTGAAAGACTTAGAGAATAATATAAAAACACTTCCTGAAAATTTTTATGAAGAGGTGAATGATTTTATTGATTTTTTGAAGACAAAATATAACAGATCAAATGAAAATGATTGGTCGGGAATAATATCTGAGTCTCAAAGAGAATCAATAAAAAAAGGAGTTGATGACATAGAAAATGACAAAACTTTAAGTCATGAAACTGCTCAAAAGAAAATCAAAGATTACATTGCTTCAAAGAAATAATGATGGAAATTATTTGGTCTCAAGAAACTTTAAAGAATTATTTAAAGGTAATTGATTATTTGTTTGAAAACTGGACAATAAAAGAAATCGAAAGATTTGAAAATCATTTTAATAAATTAATTGATAATCTTAAAAATCATGTTGCGATTTGTCCAAAATCTAAGATACTGAATTTAAGAAAATGTATTATTGACGAAAACAATTCTCTAATTTATCAGGAAGTTAATGATAAAATTTTTCTTGTAACCATTATTGATAACCGAAGTTTTCATTTTTACTAGTTTACTAGATAAAAAAATCCGAATCTTAAAAAAAGATTCGGATTTTTTATGTTTAAATTTTATTTGAGATTACAAATTCTCCAAAATAAAATCAGTCATTTTCTGATATAATTGAGGTCTTGTTTGTCCACCGTAAATTCCGTGATTTTTATCAGGATAAGCCATGAAATCAAACTGTTTCTTGTTTTGAATCAAAGCCTCTGAGAATTCCATAGAATTTTGGAAATGTACATTGTCATCGGCAGTTCCGTGAATTAGTAAGAATTTGCCTTTTAACAGGTTTGCATATTCAGTTGGTGAGTTTTTATCATATCCATCGGCATTTTCCTGAGGTGTTCTCATGAATCTTTCAGTATAAACCGAATCATAATATCTCCAGTTCGTAACAGGCGCAACCGCGACACCCATTTTGAAAATATCAGCTCCTTTCGTCATCGCCAAACTTGTCATGTAACCTCCGAAACTCCACCCAAACATGCCGATTCTTGATTTATCGATATAAGATTGGTTTCCGAACCATTTTGCGGCGGTAATCTGATCTTCAATTTCATATTTTCCTAAATTCATGTACGTTACTTTTTTGAATTTAGCACCTTTGTAACCAGTTCCACGCCCGTCAACACAAGCCACGATGTACCCTTTTTGTGCCAACATTTCGAACCAGATTCCGTTTCCATTGTCCCAAGAATTTGAAACCTGCTGAGAGCCCGGTCCTGAATACTGGAACATGAACAGTGGATATTTCTTGTTTTTATCAAAATTTTTAGGCTTAATAATCCAAGCATTCATCTGATCTCCGGCTTCGTTTGGAATTGTGATGAATTCTTTTTCCGTAAAATTATCAGCTTTTAATTTCTGAAGTTGAGCGTCATTATTCTGAAGTTCTTTTACCACTTTACCATTTCCGTCTTTTAAAACATAGGTGTAAGGTTTTGCAGCGGTAGATGAGGTTTCGATGAAATAATTATAGTTTTTGCTGAAATTTGCAGAATTATTTCCTTCTCCGTTTGAAATCAGCTGAGATTTTCCATTTTCGATATTTATTTTAGAAACCACTTTATTGATGCTTCCTTTTTCTGTAGTCTGAACGTAAATTTCTTTAGACTTAGGATTAAACCCATAATAATCAGTTACTTCCCAGTTCCCTTTTGTGATTTGCTTTTTCAGCTTTCCATCTTTGTCGTACCAATACAGATGACGGTTTCCATCTCTTTCAGATCCCCAAAGGAAAGAATTATCCTCTAAAAATTCTAATGTCGGGCTGTCTGTATCGATCCATTTTTCATCCGTTTCTGTAAATAATTTCTGAACGGCTCCCGTTTTTGTGTTTACTTTTAAAACATCAGAAGCATTTTGAATTCTGTCGGAAGTAATTAAAACAATTTCGTCAGGTTTTGCAGTCTGAATAACGTTTGGAATGTAATAATTTTTGAAATTATCTAAATTAACCTTCGTTTTTTTACCATCACTTAATTGATAAATATACGCTGAAGCCACAGAGTTTTTTTCTCCCGCTTTCGGATATTTATATCGCATCTCGCTTGGATAAAGCGTTTTACCATAAATTGGAATGTAGATTTCCGGAACTTCTGTTTCGTCTAATTTTACGAAAAGAATCGCGTCAGAATTTTTTGTCCATTCATACAATCTTGCATGTCCGAATTCTTCTTCATACACCCAGTCTGCAAGACCGTTTAATATTTTATTTTTAACGCCTTGCTCAGTGATTTGTGTAATTTTTCCTGAATTTAAATCCTGATAGAATAGATTGTTATCAGCAATGAAAGAAATTTTTGTAGCATCAGGCGAAAATCTTGGTTCCTGAACGGCTTTTCCTTCGTTAAGGCTTACTGTTTTTCCTGATTTCAAGTCTTTAACATCATATTTTCCTAAGAAAGAATGTCTGTAAATTGGCTGACTTTCCTTTAACAAAAGGATTTTAGACTCATCATCAGAAAATTCATAGCTCTGGAATTGTCCGTCTACAAGGTTTCCCTCTTTTTGAGAAGTTTTGTAAGAATATTTTGCGATTCCGCCCTGTTCGATAACCAAATAATTTTCACCGTTTTTCATGGAAGTGATTCCGGCAATGCCTTTTCCACGGTAATATCCTGAATATATTTTGTCTAAAGTGATTTCCTGTGCCGACAAACTTTGAAATGCAGCAGCAATAGTTAGAGTTAGTAAGAATTTTTTCATTTCTAATTTTAAGAGAATCCAAATATAACAATTTTATCAAATGCAGAAAAAAGCAATTTTAATTAAGGTCTTTGGCAAAAGAATTGAATATATTAAAGTATAATCAAATCAATAATAATTATGGAAACGAATGCCTTTAACCAAAAGCTGAATCGTTATGTTTTAGACGATCAAATCGTATATACAGGATTTTCAAGTTTTAAAGATGCCGAAGAATGTGCTCGGAAAAAAGAAGGAAATTTGGTGGAAGTAGGCTTCAAAGACGGAAATGACAATCCTGAAATTTGCCAGGATGCAGATTTAATTGAAAAAAAGCTTCATTTTTTTGTGGATGCAGGTGATGAGTACAAATTTATTCATTCATCAGATCCAGGATTTCGAAAGTATGCAGATGAACTGCAGAAAATTAAATCTAATCAACAACAAAAAAGTCCCGAAGAAAGATATTTTGCCAATTTTGAAATTGAAAATATAGAAGACCCGATTATTGTGATTAAAAATGATCATTTCGAATCGGTGACATCAAGAGAACGGTCGAAATATCTGAAGCATGCAAGTGTTTATGAAATAGGAGTTTCTTTACCCAAATCTTAAAATATCAGTATTATGAGCAAGACAAAATATTCAGAAAAAGCTCAGGACAAAGTAGGAAAAGTAATGCACGAATTCAAGGAAGGGAAGTTGAAATCTTCGTCCGGAGAAAAAGTGAAAAGCAGAAAACAGGCAGTTGCCATCGGTATTTCCGAAGCTAAAGAAGCCGGTCTAAAAGTACCTAAAAGAAAAAAGGATTAATACAAAAATAAAATCGGTATGAATATGTTTCAAACCGATTTTATTGTTTTAAAAAGATGCTTCGACAGGCTCAGCATGACATCTCTAATACTAACTTTTTAAGTGAATTTGTAGCGGTGTCATGCTGAGCCTGTCGAAGTATTTATAAATATTAAATTATCCATTATAATTATAAAGCACCTTATAATATTCATCAGCCATTCTATCACTGTTGAACTGGTCTTTCACATCATTCATCGAGTTATACTGAACTTTTCTCCATTTATTCGGGTTGTCATAATAAGCAGGAAGGATTTCATTTTCAAGGATTTCGTATAATTTGTTTAAATCATAATTATCCTGCTCATAAACACTCATATTGTGATAATCTGCTTTTGGAACAACGAAAGAATTTTCGCCGTGTTTTGCAAATTCAGGAATCCATCCGTCGTCGGTTGAAAGGTTTACAGAACCGTTCATTGCAGCCGTCATTCCGGAAGTTCCGGAAGCTTCTCTCGGAACCCTTGGATTGTTCAGCCAAAGATCTGAACCTTGTTTTAAAGATTTACTTAATGACAATTCATAACCTGTAAGAACCGCCATATTTTTATGATTTTTGCTTTCTTCAACCAAAGAATTGAACGTTGAGATCGCAGAATAATCCATCGGATAAGGTTTTCCCGCCCAAATAATTTGTACAGGATATTTCGGATGATTTAATAATTTGTAAAATCTGTCTTTGTCGTGTAAAAGTAAGTCTGCTCGTTTGTAACCTGCAAATCTTCTTGCCCAGACAATGGTGAAGATATTAGGATTAAATAAATTTCCTGTTTGATCTGCTACGATTTTGAAAAGTCTTTTCTTTAAATGTTTTTTACGGTAATCGAAAACGGTTTCGTCATTTTCATCCTTTGCGTTGTAAAGTGGTTTATCCGACCAATATTTAAATTCCTGAGCGTTGGTAATAGAAGTAATTTCGCAAATTCCCGGATATTTGCTCCACATTGCTCGTGAAACGACGCCGTGAAGTTGGGAAACTCCATTCGCAACTCTTGCCATTTTTAAAGCACAAAGCGAGTGGTTGAAACGGTCTTCATCTGTACCTTCAATACTTTTCACATCTTCCATACTAAAGCCTGAAAAATAAGACATATCATAGCAAAGTCTTAAATTATGTTTTTCATTTCCGGCTTCTTCAGGAGTATGGGTTGTGAAAACCAGTTTTTCTTTAACTCGATTTAGATCTCCATTATATTTTTTCAGCAAATGAAAAGCGGCAGGCAGTCCGTGAGCTTCATTCAGGTGATAAATATCTCTTTCGATATTTAATTCATCCAATAATTTTGCACCGCCTTTTCCCAGTAAAATATACTGTGCCAGTTTTGTAGATTCGTTGGCATCATAGAGTTTATGAGAAATCGTTTTTGAAACATGATCATTTTCAGGAACATCCGTTGAAAGGAAAAACATCGGAGCTGTATGGAAAATTTCGGGATCAAGATAATATACTTTTACCCAAACCGGAGCACTGTGAATTTCAATCTGAAATTTTACTCCCGTATCTTCAAGAAAACTGTACATTTTTCTTGTCCAGGTTGGCTGTAAAGTCTGGTCGTGATTTCTTGCCTGATCATAATAACCGAATTTCCAGAGAATTCCGATTCCGATAAGATCCTGTTTAAGATTATAAGCGCTTCTCATATGAGATCCTGCCAAAAATCCAAGTCCTCCCGAATATATTTTTAAAACCTGTTCAATGGCAAATTCCATTGAGAAATAGGCTACTTTTTTAGAATATTGTGGATTTACACTAAAGGGTATTTTAAAATTTTTAAAATCCATACATCAACAGTTTTTATAATGAAGCGTCAAAGGTATCGATTATGAAAATAAACTCTAGATTAATTATTTTATAAATTAACATTAAAAATAAATTTCGAGCAATTTTTTTGTTTACCTTTAATATGTAAAATTTTGAAAATCAAAACTTTCATGATGTAAAATCATAGGTTTTATGTGTACCATAACGATAATAAAAATTGTCACATGAAAAAGGTATTTTCTGATGAAGATTTAATTAAAAATCTAAGCTTATATTATCTGAATCGACATTTGAAAAAAAAGCCGATAGAGAAATATCATCGTAAAATAGATGAATCTCCTCTTCACGACCGTGAAAAATATAAGAAGAAGGCCGAGATTTTACTACTCAATTCTTTTATGCACCATTTTCCGGAAGTTCAATTTGAAAATCTTACCTGCGAAAGTCCAGACTTTATCGCAAAATTCAACGACAAAAAGATCGGAATCGAATTAACCGAAGTAATTAACCATCTGGAAATGAAAAAGGTTGAAAGTAATTTAAACAAAATTTTCCGTCAGACTGAAATATTATTGGAACAAGAAGACACTACGAAATATCGTGGTGTTTATTTTTTAGAATTCTACCCGAATATTAAACTGGATACTTTGGAAAGTCATGAAGAAATTATTCTGAATATCTATAAAAGCATCAAAAGGGGAAAACCTGCAGGATGTGTGAAAAGTGTCAGAAAATCTTCTCATCGCAGAAATGTTTTCATTACTCACGAATATAACATGAACTTGTTTGATGAGCTTTGTTCGGAGAAAATTTTAGAATTAATCGAAAAGAAAAACGAGAAATTTCCTTATTATGATAATACCGTTGATGAATGTTGGCTGGTGATTGTTTCAGACATGAATTCTATTGCTTCCAGATATACTTTTATTCAGGATAAAGAGCATTTAAATGAAGTGAAAAGCCCGTTTCATAAAATTTTTCATTTAGAGAATCTTTGCGGAAATATTACGAGTATTAAATAATCTGTATTAAAACCTTATTATTTTTCCTTTTTTGTTGAATTATTCTTTCTTAAATAAGTTATTTTTCATGCAAAATGTTTACATTTGATATACACGTAGTTACATCACTGAATTAATAACCAAAATGAAAGGATATGAAAAAATATTTACTGCTTTTCTTATTACTTGTATCACACTCCGTTTTCTCCCAGGCAGATTGTTCTACTGCATTGACGGTTTGTGGAAATTCTAATATTACCTACTCTCCTTCGGGAATCGGTGCCGTTAATGAAAATTTAGGAGGCTGTCTGATATCGGGTGAACATAATTCGATTTGGTATAAAATTACTATTGCTACAGGCGGAACACTAACTTTTGATCTCACCCCGAGTGATCCGGATGCAGATTATGATTGGGCAGTTTACGGCCCGAATGTTACCTGCGGAACTTTAGGAGCGGCAATACGATGTAATGCAGCCACTGTTGTTGGTGTTGGTGCAGCGACCGGATTAAATATGACGAGCACTATTATAAGCGCGCCAGGTGGTTCTCTTACACCTTACTGTAAATATTTGGATGTTTTACCGGGGCAGACGTATTATTTGTATATAGATAATTGGGTTGATGTATTTAATCCTACAATGGCTCCATTTTCTTTAACGTGGGGAGGAACAGCTACTTTGGCTTCACCATTTACGAATCCTAATATACAGACTCAGCCGTTTACAGCACCGGGAGTTCCTGCTGCAAATCCTGCAGATCCAAGGGAAATTGTCGTATGCGAAAATCCAATGATTTTTAATTTTAATACTTTGTCTGCAGGTATTTTGAACGGGAATGTCAATTTCGTGATAAGTTATCATACTTCTCAAAATGATGCCCTTTCCGGAGCAAACCCTATTTTGGCACCGCAGACTGTCAATACAACTTCTACTTACTATTATAGCATACATTACGAAGATCCTGCAAATCCTGCCAATCCTATAAATTCTTGTAGACAGGTTGGAACTTTTAAATTTAAATATGGAAATATTTCCGGAACTAATGTTATTCTTTACAGTTGTAATAATAACAATGCCGGAATTGGAACATTCGATCTTACCTCTGCAGCAGTATTTGCTGATCCTACTGCTGTTAAAAAATATTATAATTCAATTGGTGATCTTAATGCCGGCATTAATGAAATTACCAATCCTGCCGCTTTTGTATCTGCAGAAGGCATAGTTTATGTGAAAATTACTTCCCAATACGGATGTGTAGCCATTGCGGAAATTTCTCTTAAATTTTATCCTGTAGTTGTTGTAAATGATGCAACTTTAAGATCATGTTTTATTGAATCAAAACCCTCAACAGCGTCATTCGACCTTACACTTGCTCTGGTTACAAGCCAAACGGGGACTAAAAAATATTATCCGTCTTTAGCAGATGCAGAGAATGGAACAAATGAAATTCTTACCCCAACAGCTTATATCGCGCCAAACGGTGTAGTTTTCATAAAAGTAATAAACGGAAACGGCTGTTTTGCTATAGCGAAAGTAACTTTAATCGTGCTTTCTCCGGTATATTCGAATATTCTGGAAGATAAAATAATCTGTATGGAAGATAAGACAACATTGGATGCCGGTCCCGGATTTACAAGTTATGAATGGAGTACCGGAGCAACAACTCAGACAATTAATAATGTAGGAGTTGGTACCTATTGGGTTAAACTCAAGACAGGAGAATGTGTAACAAAACAAGCCGTAAAAGTTTATGCTTCTGAACAGCCGGTTATTTCAAGTGTTGATATTGCCAATAATACAGTTACCGTTAATGTAACAGGCGGAACTGCACCATATAAATATTCTATGGACGGAATAAACTGGCAGGATTCTAATGCCTTTAGCAATGTTCCTCGTGGTGACAGTCATGTTTTTGTGAAAGATTCTTACGATTGCGATCCAATTGATATTACGATTGTTGTTCCTAATTTGGTGAATGTAATTACGCCAAACGGAGATGGAATTAATGATGTTATAGATTATTCTGCATTGGGAAGTAAACAAAATTTAGTATTCAATATTTTTGACAGATATGGAACAAAAATTTTCCAGGCAGATAAATCTAATAATTACAAATGGGACGGAACCATTGCAGGAAAAAAAGTCGCAACAGGTACTTACTGGTATTCCGTAACATGGAACGAGAATGATAAAAAGAATACTTTATTCAAATATTCAGGATGGGTAATGGTGAAAAACAGAGACTAAAAATAATTTTGATAAACATAAAACCATCTTGAAAGAGATGGTTTTTTAGTTGAATACTTTTGTATCTTTAAAATAATCAGAAAGATATACTATTTTTCCGCTTTCTGAAAACTGGATAATTGTACAGATTTCGTTTTCATATGTTCCTTTTCCTGATATATTTCCCAAAGAATTGGTTTGATAAAAATATTTCTCATTACCTAAAGCAAAAATATCAGAAACATGCCATTCTATATTTTCATAACGTCTGAAAATTGCCCTGAACAAAGCCAGAATTCTGTTTTTACCCGAAATTTCTTTCGAAGGCGGAATCCAGATTATGCTTTCATCAGTAAACCATTTTTCCAGATGTACAGGATTCAAGGAATTTAAATCTTTCATAAAATGACTGACTTTACAAATCATAATTTTCATTTATATCATATACGCGAAAATTATTAACTTGGTTTTTATTTTAAATGTCATGAAAGAGCTATTTATAAAACGTTTTGAATATTACAAATCTCTTGGTGATAAAACATTTGAGCAGCTTTCCGAAGAGCAGCTTTTCTGGCAGTTTAATGAAGAAAGTAATTCCATAGCCATTATCGTAAAACATATTGCTGGAAATATGCTTTCGAGATGGACAAATTTTTTAACGGAAGACGGCGAAAAAAGCTGGCGAAACCGCGATGGAGAATTTCTAAATAATTTTAAAACTAAAAAAGAGATTTTAGATTTTTGGGAAGAGGGCTGGAAATGTTTTTTAAATGCTTTAAACCAAATTAATGACGATAATTTATATTCTACGCTGTATATAAGAAGTGAGCCGCAATTGGTTATAGATGCTGTTTTCCGTCAGATGGCTCATTATCCTTATCATATCGGACAAATTGTATACATTGCAAAAATGATAAAAGATGGCGATTGGAAAACACTTTCTATTGCAAGAAATAAATCTCAGGAGTTTAATAATGAAATGAAAAACAAACTTTCAGAAAACGATTTTAATTCAAATTCTTCGCCTGTTTGTTTTCAAAATAGCCCGGAAGTAAGAGATGAATATAATCAATAGATTCAATCAATTTAGAAATAATATTAAAATTACTATCTTTGCACCCTAAAATTTAGGAGTAAATAATGTCAACTTTTCAGAGAACAGCCGCATTTCACACCCTTGGCTGCAAATTAAATTTTGCGGAAACATCTACTATTGCCCGTCAATTGACAGATGCAGGTTATGATAAGGTGAGTTTTGACGAAAAGGCAAATATTTATGTCATTAATACATGTTCAGTAACAGAAAACGCCGACCGTGAATGTAAACTTCACGTAAAAAGAGCCATGAAAGCCAATCCGGAAGGTTTGGTGGTGATTGTCGGATGTTACGCACAGCTGAAACCTGAAGAAATTTCACAGATTGAAGGTGTTGATTTGGTTCTTGGAGCCAAAGAAAAGTTCAATATTTTAAGTTATCTTGATGACTTGGAGAAATCTGACAGTGAAGGTATTGTTCATTCTTGTGAAATTGAAGAGACCGATTTCTTTATCGGAAGTTACTCAATTGGTGACAGAACCAGAGCTTTTCTGAAAGTTCAGGATGGGTGTGATTATAAATGTACGTACTGTACGATTCCTTTAGCAAGGGGGATTTCCCGTTCCGATACCATCGAAAATGTTATCAAAAACGCCAAAGAAATTGCCGGAAGAGACATCAAAGAAATTGTTTTAACTGGTGTAAATATCGGTGATTACGGAAAGGGCGAATTCGGAAATAAAAGACACGAACATACTTTTTTAGACTTAATTTCAGAGCTTGATCAGGTTGAAGGAATCGAAAGAATCCGTATTTCTTCGATTGAACCTAATCTTTTGAAAGACGAAAGCATTGAATTGGTTTCTAAAAGTAAAAGTTTTGTCCCACATTTTCATATTCCGTTGCAGTCGGGAAGCGATGATTTATTGAAAAAAATGAAACGTCGTTATTTAACGAAATTATACAATGACAGAGTCAATAAAATCCGTGAAGTAATGCCTGATGCGGCTATCGGTGTTGACGTAATCGTTGGTTTTCCGGGAGAAACTGAAGAAAGATTCATGGAAACCTATAATTTCCTGAATGATCTTCCTATTACTTATTTACACGTTTTCACATATTCTGAAAGAGAAAATACGGAAGCTGTAGGAATGGAAGGCGTTGTTCCGATCCCTGAAAGAAAAAAACGCAACAAAATGCTTAGAATTCTTTCTGAAAAGAAGAAAATGGCATTTTATCAAACTCAATTGGGGAAAACACTTCCTGTTCTTTGGGAGCACGAAAATAAAGAAGGCAAAATGTATGGCTTCACAGAAAATTATGTGAGAGTACAAAAAGATTTTGACCAAGCATCTGTAAACCAGATCGAATTCTTAAATTTAGAAAAAATCCTGTCAGATGGCACGGTTTCTGTGCAGTCATCCTACGAAAGTTTTTTAGCAAAAGCATAGGCTCTTTGCAAAATTTCTACTAAATTTATTTTAACTTTTAAATATTACATTCTATGAGAGATAAGTTTTTATCTTGGGGAATTGTGTTGGTAATTGTCGCTTGGGTTGTGGCATTGCTGATCAAAGCAGACTACTGGATTCCGATTCTTTTGTCAGCCTTCTATGCATTAGGGGTTTACAACGCTTATCAGTCAAAACATGCTATTTTAAGGAACTTTCCTGTTGTCGGGTATTTCCGGTACTTTTTTGAAAGTATTTCGCCCGAAATGCAGCAATATTTTATCGAAAGAGAAACAGATGGGAAACCTTTCCCTAGAAATCAGCGTTCTGCAGTGTACAGACGTGCCAAAAATCTGAGTGATACAGTTCCTTTTGGAACTCAATTAGAAGTTAATCATAGAAAATATGAAGGAATTAAGCATTCTATTTACGCTAAATCTCCCTCAGAAGAACTGCCGAGAGTTTGGGTAGGAGGTGAGCAGTGTTCCCAGCCTTATCATGCTTCATTATTTAATATTTCGGCGATGAGTTTCGGGGCGTTGAGTGACAGAGCTCAGATTTCTTTGAACAGAGGCGCAAAAAAAGGAAATTTTTATCATAATACGGGCGAAGGAGGGATTTCTCCCCATCATTTGGAAGGAGGAGATCTTTGCTGGCAGATCGGAACAGGATATTTTGGATGTAGGGATGACGAAGGAAAATTTAATCCTGAATTGTTTACAAAATACTCCAATCTTCCGAATGTAAAGATGATTGAAATTAAATTATCTCAAGGTGCAAAACCCGGTCACGGTGGAGTTTTACCGGGCGTAAAAAATACCCCTGAAATTGCAAAAATCCGTCACGTCACCCCGGGAATGACGATCATTTCTCCTCCATCACATTCAGCTTTTTCTAATGCAGCGGGATTGTTGAGATTTGTTCAGCAATTGAGAGAACTTTCAGGAGGGAAACCTGTTGGGTTTAAGCTTTGTATTGGTGATACCAAAGAGTTTGAAGATATCTGTGTTCAGATGAATGTATTAAAAATTTACCCTGATTTTATCACAATCGACGGAGCAGAAGGAGGAACCGGAGCAGCACCACCGGAATTTTCAGATGGAGTAGGAATGCCTTTGGAACCGGCTCTGATTTTTGTGAACAGAACGCTTAATAATTATAATTTAAGAGGAAAATTGAGAGTCATTGCCAGCGGAAAAGTTCTTACAAGTTTGGATATTCTGCGAGCAGTTGCGATGGGTGCAGATATGTGTAATAATGCTAGAGGATTTATGTTTTCTTTGGGTTGCATTCAGGCGTTGAGATGTAACAATAATAAGTGCCCTACTGGAGTTGCAACACAAGATAAAATGTTAATTAAAGGACTGGATGTTACAGATAAAGCAGAAAGAGTATATCATTTTCATAAAAATACCCTGCATACTTGCAACGAATTAATTGCAGCAGCCGGAAGAAGCTCTTACGAAGAAGTTGATGCTACCATGTTTATGAGGGGTGATGAATTTGATCATTTGGCAGACCTTTATTTTCCTGATATTTTGGGTAATGTAAAACAGAAAGCAAGATCTTAATTTAAATAAATAAAAAAGCGCTTCAATTTTGAAGCGCTTTTTTATTTATTGATCAATAAGCGGTCTTGCATTTGCTTTATAGATTTGAAAATTAAATATAAAAGAAATATTCTTCAATGAATAATTATTATAGTTGTAGTGTGCATCTCTTGCGAAGGCTGCTCTGGATGGTACAATAATCACTCCTTGTAAATTATAGGGATCTCCATCTGCCATATTTGTAAATCCTTTGAAATATGTCAATCCTTCTTGAAGTCCTTCAATCTCATAGTAACTTCTTGGTTTTGAAGTGTCTGCATCCAAAATGCTTTTTTTCACATAATAAAAGAGAGGGTCTGTCAAAGGAGAGCCTCCGCCATTAATAGTGTTAACAAGACTTCCTGCAAGTGAAAAAGCTATATTTCCATCTGTATTGGTTGCAAGATAATAGTTTGCTCTTATCATTGTTCTGATCTGGGTTTTTGCACTAAGATCAGTCGCAAATGGGTCAATTGTAACTCCGGGGGAAGGTTGTGCTCCGTCTCTTACAATATAAACAACCCCCGAAGGAAGTTTTACAGGATTAAGTTCAGATAATTTTTTGTAATTATCATCAGTAGCATCTGTTGAACTGAATGCTTTTATATTTCCTTGAGTATCCAGGTAATTTTCATTCATAAACTTTTGAATTGCCTGATCATCATAAGAATTTCTAACTGCTATGTCATCTGGCTCTACAAAAGTTGCCACATCATCGTCATCCTTTTTACAAGCAGAAAAACATAAAGATCCCGCAAGGATATATAAAAATATTTTTTTCATTTCAAAAACTTTAATTACTTTACAAATAATATAACGACAAAAGTATAAAAAATTATGAGAATAGATAAATTTTTATGGAGTATTCGTTTTTATAAGACAAGAACCATTGCTACTGAGGAGATTAAAAAGAATAGAGTTTCTATCGGTGAGTCGGTTGTGAAGTCTTCTAAAGAGGTAAAAGAAGGAGATGTGATTAAGATCCGTAAAAATCAGATTGATTATAAAATTAAAGTGATTCAGATTCCTAAAAGCAGAATGGGGGCTAAACTTGTTTCGCTTCACATAAAAGATGTGACAGATAAAGAACAGTATGAAATCCTCAAAATGAGGAAAGCATCACAGGATTATTACAGAATTAAAGGTGAGGGTAGACCAACCAAGAAAGACCGAAGAGAAATGGATGATTATGTAGAAAATGAAAATGATGTGGCAGCAGATTTTACAGATTGGGATGATTTCTTTGGTGAAACAGGTGGTGATTCGGGAAGTGAAAATTAATTTTAAATAAAAGCTCTAGAGATAGAGCTTTTCTATTATTTCTTCAACAATTTTTTCAGGTTCTTTCGCATCGGTACTTACAATAAATTGTGCTTTACTGTAAAATTCATTTCTTTCGAATAGATGTTTTGCAATAAACTCAGGCAGGTCCTCTTCGGAAATATTCGCAATCAAAGGTCTTTTTTCTTTTTGTTTTGAAATTCTTTCAGACAAAGTGGCAATTGATGCTCTCAAAAAAATACTTTTTGAATTATGGTTGATGATTTCCATATTATTATAGTAAACGGGAGTTCCCCCACCAAGACTCAAAACCAAGTTTTCTTGTGTTGCCAGAAGTTCTTCCAAAGTTTCTCTTTCCAGCTTTCTAAAGTAGATTTCTCCCTTTTTCTCGAAGATTTCAGGGATTGTCAGCTTTTTTCTTTTAGAAATCTCTTTATCGAGGTCAATTAATTTAAAATTTATTTTCTCGCTTAATATTTTGGAAATGTGAGATTTGCCACTTCCCATGTATCCGACCAATGAAATTATCATGAATTTTTTTTAAACAAATTTGCGAAAAAGTTTTGAGATAAAGAAAAAACTCATATCTTTGCACCACTAAAAATGAGGGATACTATTACAGTATTAATCGTTAATAAAGTGACCGACTCGGTAGCTCAGCTGGTAGAGCAATACACTTTTAATGTATGGGTCCTGGGTTCGAATCCCAGCCGGGTCACAAGCAAAAAAATTACCACATTTTGTAATTTTATTGCCTGCGTGGTGAAATTGGTAGACACGCCATCTTGAGGGGGTGGTTTCCTAAGGATGTGCTGGTTCGAATCCAGTCGCAGGCACACTGCAGAAAATTGAAATAATTGGTATGATTTATTAGATTTAGTACTATATTTATCATACGATTGTGACCGACTCGGTAGCTCAGCTGGTAGAGCAATACACTTTTAATGTATGGGTCCTGGGTTCGAATCCCAGCCGGGTCACAAGTTTACTGAAAAGTAAATTTTTTTCATATTAATATTTTGTGATTTGGTGTTTCAAAGGCTTCCGCAAGAAGCCTTTGATTTTTAAAAATAAATTTTGCAAAAACAAAAAATATTGTATCTTTGCAGCTCTTAAAAAACGACTATCTATATTTTCAGATATTTCGATGATAAGTGACT